>CAWHVD010000001.1:0-2585090 GCA_963832835.1 uncultured Chlamydiales bacterium
AGGATAAAAGTTAACCTCTCCTTGCCTTTATCTAGCTCTCTTTAAACCCCTTAAGATCTATTCTTTTTTTCATCCCTTTCCTCCTTTTCATCCTTTATCCTTTATCCAGCATCCTTTATCCTCTTTGCTATGATAGATGCTTATATTGCTCTGGGAGGAAATCTAGCAGGCACCTTAAGAACCATGCAGCAAATAGTAGAAAGGTTAAAAGGTGTGCAGGGAATTGAGGAGCTGACCTCTTCTAAGCTCTATAGAACCTCTCCTGTAAGCCGGATCCCTCAGCCCGATTATATCAACGCCGTTTGCCGCTTCCAGACCAGCTTGGGCCTAGAAAATTTATGGCAAACCCTTCAAAACTTAGAACTAGAGATGGGGAAAAAATCAAAATCCAAAGAGAGCCCACGGTTGATTGACATCGACCTCCTTTTTTATGGGGAGCAATCGTGTGTTTTCAACGATTTAATACTACCCCATCCCCGTTGGAGTGAACGTTTATTTGTCCTCACGCCTCTGGCAGATGTCACAGATACTGCCCCAACAGGGCTGCAGATTAAAGAAATTATGGAAGGATTTTGTAATCCCCATCAAGAAAAAGTATCCCTCATGAACGAAAGGTTATTAGATGCATAAAGTTCCCGTTAGAGATTTTTTTGTAGGCGAAGAGACCCGTTTAACTGTTGTTTGTGGTCCCTGTGTCATGGAAAGTGAAGATCATGTTTTACATAGTGCTGCATTCTTAACACAACTCTTTGCGGATAAACCTGTAAATTTCATATTTAAATCAAGCTATGATAAGGCAAACCGCACCTCTGTCGATTCTTTCCGTGGACCCGGCATCGAGGAAGGACTAAAAATCTTAGAAAAAGTTAAACAGACCTTTGGAGTACCGGTATTTACAGACGTCCACAGCCCTGAAGAGGCCCGAGAAGCCGGCCAAGTGTGTGATGTGATTCAAATCCCTGCTTTCTTAAGTCGCCAAACCGACCTACTCGTCGCGGCAGGCAAAACAGGTGCTGTGATCAACGTCAAGAAAGGACAGTTTATGGCCCCTTGGGATATCCGTTATGCTATCGATAAAATCACCTCGACAGGTAACAAAAAAATCATTCTAACCGATCGAGGCACATGCTTTGGCTATAACAACCTCGTGAGCGACATGCGGGCAATCCCGATCATGCAGCAACTGGGCTATCCCGTCTTTTTTGATGCGACCCATTCGGTACAACTCCCCTCAGGACAGGGCGGTATTTCAGGAGGCCAAAGAGAGTTTATCCCAATACTTGCCAGGGCAAGCCTTGCTGCTGGGTGTCAGGGCATTTATGCCGAAGCTCATCACAATCCGACTGAGGCCAAAAGCGATGCTGCCTGCCAAATCCCTTTTTCCGATCTTCCTCGTCTGCTAGAAGAGTGGATGAGGATTTACGAGGCTACACAGATATGTTTAAAAGCTTCTTGCTGCTCTTTGGCCTAAGCACAGTACTCGGCCTTGGCCTACTCATTTATCCATGTAGACAGAAGGATTATGACGCATACACAGCGCTTCTTCAAAGCAGCAATCCCTTACAAAATGAGGCCCTATCCTCTTGTTCACAGCAAAAGCGCACCGAAGTGCGCAAACGGATCTGGTATCAAGACGATAGCCCCCTACATATCCGCATTGAAAGCCCGGAATCGGAACTTTTTTTCATCCAGAAAAATAATCAGGTCGAAGTGACCGAACAGCTTGGAAATGTAATATGTATCATGCAAGAAGAGCTCTACTATGAAGCAGGTAAGCCGATGCAAAAAGTTCGCTACATGGAAGGCGAGAGCGCTTGCTACCATTATCATTCCCATCTCTTCGTTGCAGAAAACGTCAAACTGTGGAAATACCAGTTAGAGGGTCATACTCCTCCCGAAACTCTTCTGCAGGGTAACCCTATCATGTCTGCAACAGCCAGTAGTGTCGAGTTTATCTTAAAAGGTGAAAAGCTCGACTTTACTGCCCATCAGCTGCGAGCCACACTCAATACTAAGGAACATACGCTATGAGAACCACCCTCCTGATCTTTCTGTGCATCGCATCCCCTTTATTAGCGTACGAGACTATAGTCGAATCAGATGAGGCACGTTATAACGGCGAGTTAATCACTTTAACTGGACATGTGGCAGTTGAGAACACCATGGGAAGAGTAATAGCAGATCTCGCCATCTTAAAAAAAGACCCCGAGCACCGCACCAAAATTGATTTCCCATGGATTGAGCTTAAACGTAACGTGCAGCTCAATCTCTCAGAGGGAGGAGCACTCAAATGCGAGACTCTTTTCCTCGATTACACCACCATGTCTGCCATGATTGAAGGGCAGCCACAAGTGATCTACTCCGACACTTTGGGGGAAGTCTATGCCGATCGTGCCCGAATCGATTACCAAGAGATCAACGGCTCTTTAGAGGCCACCAAAGTCACTTTATACGACAATGTGCGGCTGGTGAATAGAGGATCTGCTGAAAAACCTGCTTCTCAATATGCCTTAGCAGATATTGTGTACTATTTTCCTCCCAGTCAGGAGATGATCTTAGAAGGAAAGCAGAATCGGGTCCTTTTTTTCGATATGCTGCGCGACATTCAGCTTTCAGCACGCAGTGTGCAGGCAAAGAGGGATCTGGTTACCAAAAAAGAAAGCGTACAAGGGATTGGGGATGTACGTTTTGTGTTTGGACCCGATGAATTAGATAAAATCAAAACCCGTTTTCAGGTCAAATGACATCCATTTTAAGTGTAGAAAATTTTGAAAAATCCTATGGCGGCAGAAAGGTTGTCGACGGTCTTTCTTTTGAAATCAAAGAGGGAGAAGTAGTAGGCCTTCTGGGTCCCAACGGAGCGGGTAAAACGACTGCTTTTTACATGACGATGGGCCTCATACGTCCCGATAAGGGGAAACTGATTTTTAAGGGGCAGGATATCACTAAAAGACCGATTGACGAACGCGCCCGAATGGGCATGGGCTATCTTGCCCAAGAACCCTCCGTTTTCAGGAGCTTAACCGTTGAGGAAAATATCCTCTGCATTCTAGAAACCCTACCTCTTAGCAAATCTGAGAGAAAACAACGCCTTTCCACACTCCTGCAAGAGCTCCATCTTGAGCACCTGGCCACCAAAAAAGCCTCCGCTCTTTCAGGAGGAGAAAGACGCCGCTTAGAAATTACCCGCGCCCTTGTCACCAACCCCTCCTTTTTACTCCTCGATGAACCCTTTGCCAACATCGATCCGATCGCAATCGGCGATGTCAAAACCATCATCCGTATTCTTGCCAAAAAGAACATCAGCGTGCTCATCACCGATCACAACGCCCGTGAGATCTTCTCAATTGTCGACAGAAGTTACCTCATCTGCGCCGGCAAAGTATTCCTATCTGGAACCGTAGAAGAGCTCATCCACAACCCCCTCGCTCGCGACGCCTACCTAGGTTCTGACTTCAAGATGTAATACCATTTCCAGAAAATAAAGTCACAAATTGGCACTGTATAACACGCCATTTTTGAACGATCCTTTCTCTCTTAGGTGCAAAAACATAGACTTCGAATTAATCATCCAAATCTGTCATGTCACCCAGTACCACTTCATGACTTTATTTTCTGGAAATGGTATAAAAAACAGACTCTTGAAAAGATTACCACGAAAACCGTCACCTCATGTCAACTAAAGATTGGGTAGTTCTTTTTGATAAGCCCTTACTATCGCTAATGCTGACTTGATGCTCCGATACTACCCATGCTCTATGCGTAAGATAGCAAACTTCTTTCACTGAATCTAAATGCTGAATAAGTTGTGACGATCTAATTTTTTTCAGAGCCCACATTGCTCTTCCTCGAACATCCTCATCAAGAGCCGCATCACCTGCCATCTTCACTAGAGACAAGAGAGCTGAGGGAGGCAATGCCTGCCCCGATTCTGCGATCTTACCAAGAGCCTCAATGGCACTTCTTGGATTATGCATCTCCAGTGATAGGTCACATGCTACTGTCTCTAAATTTAGCAGTATGTCTGGTGTTTCTTGTGCATCCAATGCGCTTTTGTATAGATTTTTGACAGCTTCTTTTAGGATATCGTAACAGCTTGCCGGCTTAGGCTCTGACAACACACCCCACCATTTCCTAGCCCCCCCCGTACTTAATGTCTCTATAACCTCACCATTAATCTGTATGTCAGAAGGAGGGATCCAGAACATCTTTTCCACATCCTTGTTCCTTAGACAATCAAAAAGAGCTAGCCTCCGCGTATCCTCTGGAGACCTAGGGTGCACCATACTCAATAGAGATTCAAGGGACTCTGCAGACAATCTTTTCCTCCAATTTATAAGGTCCCGTAGTTCCAAATGGGCCAAGTAATGAATCTTGAAATCTGCATAATTACCATTTGCGATTTCTCGCAAAATTATGAAAGAAGCTTCGGCAGAGGATACTTCACCATACTTCACAAGCCGGCTTAAATTATCAATAACCCCCCATCTAGTATCTTCTCTTAAAGAGGCATCTCCAATTATCTCTATCAAGGCTTTAAATGCTGTTGCTGATAATTTTTGCCCTGCTCCTGCAATCCTACCTAAAGCATTTATAGCCAAGCTATTAACTTTACTGTCTACAGATAGATAACGGATGATACCTATTAAGGTGCCTGGCACTTGTGCAGACCATGCTTGTTCTCCTCCAGTTATCTTACCTAAAGTCTCGAAAATCATTTCGGGAATACGCTCTTTAATAGAAAAAGAAGAAGTCTTTACCATATGGACTAAAGCGTTAAAACCTTTCTGAGGTAGTTCTTGCCTCGATTCTATCAGCTTGCACAGAAACGCAGCCTGATAGGCTCGAGTGCCTCCATCTGAAGAAGTATTGCTCAACATATCTTGGACAACATCCACAATTTTTGGAGGCAATTTTTCTTGCGCAAGATATATCAACAATACCAATACGTCCCTTTGCTTCTGTGTGTGGGCCATCATTTTTAGAAGAGTGTCTATTATCAAAGAATGCCATATCAGGTTGGTATTGCGGTTGAGCAATTGGAAATTCATCTCTTGGAAAGGGGCTTTGTTCATATAGGCCACGACAGACGGTAAGAATGTTTTATCGTATGAAATTGCAGGAAGATGATCTATCAAACACTCTTCAAAGCATTGAGCAAAGAGCGATAATTCGTAGCTTTCAGCGAGATCGCGAGGTTCTGAGTAAAGATCCTTAAAAAAGGCCTGTAAATGTTTTAACTTTTCTTTTTGGGAGAGACTTCCAGCTGTCATCCAGAGCACAAGCCTATAGCGAGGCTCGAATTTGATCTTTGCTAAAAGTTTTCCGGCTTCCTGTTGATTATTTTGGTAAAGGCGAGCAAGATGGGCCGCTGCAAAATACTCTTGAAAGGTCAGATGGATAAAAACGCCCTGATTATCCTCAATGCGCAAGGGGCCTACATTTTGAATAGATTCTATACCAATTGCAACGTTTCGTACTCGCTCCATTGCTCGATAGATTTTTGTGATGCTTGTAAGAGTGGGATAGAGAGTGTTTTGATCCATCGCCTCCCATGCTATTTGCTCCATCACTTCAGTCAGATGACTGACATCAAATGCAGAGTCGGTATCAGGCTCACTTATGACATCATTCGGGTCTTTTTTATTGCGCTCGATTCTAAACCATTTAAATAACCAATCGGTGAGCTTGATGTAGATTCCTGTCAGAGTGGGAGATTCCGATGCATTAAAAAGAGGTTCGTTAGCGGCAATAAGTGAGCAAAAAATCTCTAAATTAATGGGGATGTGCGCCAGGCTTCTAACGAGGGGTTGTTGAAGTTGAGTACGTAAGTTCTGTGCCTGTACCTGCTGATCCTTCGAGAAAAAATGCTCGACATATTCTTCAATGCCTTTCGAATCAAAGCCTAAAATCTCTAAAATCACAGGCTCTTTGTCTTTGAAATCCCTTATCTCTCTAGGCCTCGAGGTGATGATAATGTTCGGAAAAGCTTTGAGTGCTTGCAAAACAGGATAGAAACATCCCTGATTATTTGTCGCATCTCCAGACAATTCGTCATAACCATCCAGTAAGACAAGTGTCTTTTTCTGAGTTTCTTCATTGCTGAACAGCTTACGTACTTGTGCGCTTTCCAATCCACATTCCTTAGCTACGTAATCAGCCCAATCAGTACCAGTGTTGGAATAAAAGTTAGGATTTAGACGGCGCAGAGGAAGCCAAAGCAGATACTCAAATTCTGTAAAGAGTGTTTTTTGAGCCCAACGGTAGGCTATATGATGACACAAGGTGCTTTTACCAATCCCTGCTGATCCTTGGATCAAGATCCGTTTTGTGGCTCCTTTTAACTGATCATGCTTAAATAGTTCCTCAAGGAGAATGGCTTTTTTGGGCTCAAAGATGGATTCGTGGGTCAGCGGTCTTCGATCTTCGAGCTCTAGAGAGTGGCCCGGTTTTGTTTCTTCGGTTTCTTTTTTTGTCTTTTTTTTCTCTGCTTCACCGATGATCGCTAGACGAGTGTAGAGCTGCTTAATAGGAATTTTTTTTTGGGAAACCAGAAGAGTAAGATGCGTGTTCGAGGCGTAATGGTCACGGAGATCCTGTTGAATCAGTAGGTGGGGTTGAGTGTTTTCGAGTCTGCTGTAGATCCTTTGGAGGTCCTGAAGACTACCAAGCTCTTTTTTTTCCCATCTATCTTTTCTCCACTTATCTACATCATCCTGACTGATCTTACCGTTAAGAATGTCTTTGATGGCGTCTATAAAACACTCTTTTATCTCTAAGGCTTTTAGGTTAGATAACCCTGTCAGGGGAGCAAAAAACTCAAAGGCTCTATCGTAATAATTAAAGATTGTTTTTTCTATGGGTTGGTCTGCCGTTGCATGCTGACCTGCGAAAATGGGTTCCAGAAAGGGGCTTGGGCAAGAAGTTTGGCGGTTCCCCTGCAGATATAGAAGTGAAATGCCACCAGCTAGTTCTGACTTCTCATACCTCCCTATTACAAGGCGGATTTCTTCGGCTACTCCCATTGGAGGGTCAGACATGCATTTCGCTTTAAGCTCAGGCGTGCAAATGACAACCACCTTATTAGCTGAGCTGATCTTTTCCTGAAAACTTTTGTAATCGCCGATATGAGAAAGATCTTGCGCAGCATAGATCGGGGTTACTCCGATTTTTTGAAGATCAAATGCCAAGGCATGGTGCACCCACGAGACTACTTCCTCGTCTTGAGGGCTGCAGCAGATAAAACATTTAGGGGTAGGTGACGGCTTATTAAAAAGTACTAAAGCCCTTTCAAAGGTCATCCGGATGGCATCCTTTTCAAGAAGGATGTGGTTGAATTCTGTGTATTTTTCTACAAATTTGACCAAAAATTTTCTGTCGATTTTTTCCAAAAAATGGGCGTAGTTAAGCACTGGGTCTGTTCTTTTAAAAAATGAACAGGCCTTTCCCATGCATGCTAGAGCTTTTGTATCCTCACTTACTTGCGCAAGGCTGGCATAGCTGTCAGCGGCTAGGAGGGGCTGGTCCAAAAGAAACTCATAAACTACCACTCGCATCAGATAGACATGGGGTTGTTTTTCACCCTTCCACGTATGTATCCATTCTAAAAGCTGATCAAAGGCAGGTATGCCTTCTTTCATGTTTAGAAATAGCACTTTTTCTGCTTCACAAAGATAGGCGGTTGCACAGCTTTCAGCTTGGAGAAGAAAAAGCTTTTGCTTGGTATCTAGAATGGCTTTTTCTAGTTCTTGATTGCTACCCTGGATTTTTAAAGCGGCTTTTAAATATTTGAGGATTGTTTGGTAGTTTTCTGCAGAGATTCCATTACAACGAATCTCCTTTGCTTTCCACAGATGATATGCGGCGCCAGGTTTGGTCTCAAATACCCAAACCTCTTCAGGGTTATTAAGGCTGGGGTAAGGGAAAATAGCGATGTTGTTTTTGAGGGCCTTTTGAGCGCAGCACTGGATGAGATCTAACGCTGACCGATCTCCCAAAACACCAAAAACAACTCTTTCAACCATACGTGGGCTGCCATCGGGGGTTTTAAGCTTTGCAACAACCAAACCCTTATTGTGATATAGAGACGCCTCAAAATCGTTATATTGGTGCGTCCAAAGAGGTGACGGATCCATTTTGCATACCTACCGATTTAGTAAATTGTATTTTCTTGGGTACCTTTCTTGTCTCCAAGCTTGGATCTCTTGAACATCCATTGTGTTTCCGAAAATCATGTCTGATAACGTTACGTAGAGCTCTCTTTTTAACGTGTCTGCCACATGGCTTTCAAGACCTGCAAGCGAGGTCATCAGCCTCAGCCCCTTAGAATAATAGTCATACAAATTTTCCTCACGCTCGGCACTTAGCACTTCTAATTTTGCTGCAAAAATGGGCTCTAATAGAGGTGTCGGGATAAAATCCCTCCGTTTACCATGCAAGAGCATGGTAAAAAGAGTTCCCTAGATTGAAGTCTAATAATTTTCTTCCGATTCTAGTAAATCCTGTGCTTCTTCAAACGATTCTTCTTTTAAGGTTAAGTAGCTTTCGCCAAGTTGTGGCAGAGGGTGGTTGATGTCATAATAAATTGTCCCTTTTATAATGCTAACTGCTTCTATGCAATTAAGATCTGTTGGGCATCGCTCACCTAAAATAGAGATCAGGATAATTTTGTCTTGGACCGGGAAATATTCAAAATACTTCTTGTTATCAGGATTGTCATTCATAAGGTTCAGTAGTGTCCGGATACACTCCACGATTAACTCCCTAGCTTCATTCATGCTCATGACTTTTGGATACTTAAACGTCATGCTAATGTCATTAATTTTTTTATCGATTGTACAACCCCCTCCAGCTCCTATGGCATTAAGGCCCTTTTTCTCCATATGCTTTGCTAGTTGGCAAAGCATACGGTCAGATACTTTATCTATTTCACTTCTTGGATCACTGCATCCAAAAAGCAAACAAAAAAAACAGATGGAAATTATAAATTTTGAGTTCATTCTTTTTCTATTATTTTGCGGTAGTTTTGAAGTTCTCTTGTTAGAGCTTCTTCAAATGTTGGACTTAAAATTGAGTGATCATGCCAAGGTGCATTGGGATGAGAAGGCAATACTTTTATGGTATCGCGATTTTTCCATCTGTCTCGATAGTTAATCCAAGGGATAGGATCTCTCGAGAATGATGCTTCATAATGTCGTACACTATGACAAATATCTCTTGAGATATAATCTGCGGGAGCAAACGCAACTACTCGGATCCGCTTTCTGATCTCATCGGGTGAATCTTGCAGTGCTAATTTGGTGAGGATAACTGCTTGGCTGTGGCACAGGTGGAGAGCAAATTGATCCGGAGATAATGCCGCTAATTTTTCTTTCCATTCATTTTTGATCATCTCAACTGGATTGGTTCTGACCCCTCTTAAACCCCAATAAGCCTCTGCTGGATCTACAAGCGGTCCGTGGGTAGCGTTATAGAGCCCTTTTACGTTATATCCGCCACTGAGATCAGAAACGTATAGAGCGCTTCTGCTTGCTTCTCCCAGTGTATTGAACATTCCATTGGCAAAAAAGATATGGCCGTTATTAGGCAGCTCGGGTCTTTTTAGGATGCTAAGATCATAGGCGCAGCTTTTGTTCCAAAAGGGTTTTTCAAGGTTTCCTTGAAAATCGGGCCTAAACATGTCGAACATTTTGAGTCCGTAGAGATCAAAATGGGTAAGGGGGCAATTATTGACATAAGCATAGAGATTAGGACCGTTTTCAAACCCTTCTGGATCCTGAGTGATCCATCGGCCTAATTCTGGGTTGTAATATCTTCTGCCAAAAAAGATAAGGCCTGTATCTTCTATGCGCTTAGATGAAAAACGCCAGGGAGAGAGTTGATTATCTGTGAGCTCTTCTCCATAGGCAGTATAGCGGTAGCATTCTACAGGTTTTTTTGTGTTGAGGTCTATGAGGGTGATAACTGAGCCTTGATGGTCATGAAGGGGGACATAGGTTTTTCCCTTCAGTTCGTAGAGTACTGCAGCTCCTATTTCAGCACCCATCCCTTCTCCTAAAATACGGAGTTCTTGGAGGATACCGTTTTGAGCAATCACTCCTATTTCATTGTCACCATCCCAGAGATAGCGGTCATATTTTGTTTGTTTGCCATGGATAAATACCTTTTTGGAGAGGCGGCGGTGGAAAGGGTCATATTCATACTCGATACGGGTGTTTTTTTCATCAATGGCGATGAGTCTATCTTGGCTGTCGTAAGTAAACTTTCTGATCCCATCTGAAAGGAGGTTGCCGTTGGCGTCAAAAAGATAGGGTGTTTGGCCATCATGGGTGATTTGGCAAAGGGTGTTGACTTCATGGTCAAGAGTATCTTTTTTGAGTCTGTTATAAAGAGAATCAAAATGATAGGTATGCTCTTCTTCACAGATGAGCTGATCCAGGTCATCAAATTGGTAGGTGTATTTTTGTTTGCCTAAGGAGTCTTGAAACTTGTTTTGGGTGAGGTTGCCGAGCGCATCATAGCTCAATTGTGATGCATAAAAGGGAGAGGTGCACTGTTTCAGACGGCCCAAAGGATCTCTTTGTATGGTGATTTCTCCCAAATCTTGTGGAAGAATTGTTTTGAGAAGCTGCCCTTCCAGGTTTCTTTCTGCGTAGGTATACCCGATTTCTTTACGCAGCACCTGGTGAAGAAAAACGCCATCGTAGCTGTAGGCAATGGTGGTGGAATCCGGAAGGATTAAAAGGATTCTCCTGCTTTGGTTATCATAAGAATTAAACAGGCTTAAATCGTTTGCTAAATCTTCTTGGAGGATGTTGTTCAGAGAGTCATACGTGCGTGTTGTTTTTTTCTGGGTAGTAGTGTCATAGATGGAAAGAACACAATCATTGAGGTCATAGGTGTAATGATAGTCATAATCACGGGAAAAGTAGCGGGCAAGCCTTCCCCAGTCATCATATTCATGATTTAAATGATCTCCATTGGGTTTGATGATGGTTTGAAGCCGGCCTTTGCTATCATAGAGATACTGTGTTTGTTTGATGCCGGCTTCTATTAAACGCTCTACGCGTCCCATGGGGCCGTAATCCCAATGGTGGATGATCGTTTGAATGGGGACAGTACCGTTAAAAATCGTATGGGTCAGCTCTGTGCGTTGATTATTTAGATCAAAAGTGTTTTGGGATTGTTGGATGGTCTGTGCCCGGATATTTTTCTTTAGTAGCCCGGTATTTCTTCCTTTTGAGTCTTGGATTTGAAGCGTTTGGATATGGTGGGCATTGGTGGTGGTTTCTGTGAGTGTGGTTTGGTAGGAGTAGTTAAAATGGGTTGTGTGGCCTAGGGGGTCTTTGGAGGTGAGGGGTTTGCCATAGGTATTATATTCTATTTCATGAATGCCTTGGGAGTTGATTGTCTGGATGCGATTGCCTGCTTGGTCATATGCATATTTTTCGTGAAATTGGAGCGCGCCATTTTTTTCTGTTCTTTTCTCGATGATTTGTCCTAAAAAGTCATGTTTTTCTATCCAGGTAATCTCTCCTTCTTGAGTGAGCTCAAGTGCACCCAGTGAATCATATGCAAAAAAACGTTTCTTATAGTCTTTTTGTTCAGCAATTTTTCTTCCTGCAAAATCATAGGAGTAAAATGTAGTGACTCCCTTGCCATCTGTTTCTGAGAGTTTATGGAAGGGAGTATAATGTGCTGTTGTTGTTTTGAGAAGTTGGCCAGAGGAGCTATAGGTTGATGTTTTAATGGGGTGATCAAAAATGTTTAGTGTATAGAGTGTTTGGGCACCATTTTGATCGATGTTGCTGGAAATGGGTCCATGTGCAAAGTAGGTAAAATGTTCTTCTGATCCGTTTGGATAATGAATGGAAAGGGGTTGTCCCTTAAAGTTGTATGTTTTGTAAGTTTCGTGGCCTAAGGGATTGATTTCTTTAGTTACGTGACCCAGAACGTTATATTCCCTCTTCTCTACCCCTCTATCGGGATGAATGACAGCTATGACCCTACCCAAAGCATCATGTTCAAAGCGGGTGATGTTTGAGCAGGCATCTATTTCAGCGGTGATTTGTCCTAGCTTATCGTATTGTTTTTCTGTAATGAGGACAGATCCATCTGTTTGCCGGTCAGCAATACGTGTGGGACGGTTGGCTTTGTCATAGGTGATTTCTTTGTATTGATCGCATCTAGGGCCTGCAATGGAGGTGAGGTTGTGGTTATCATCATAAGCAAATGTTGTGCGGTTGCCTAAAGGATCTGTTGTGGCAATCAGCCGCTCTTTTGAATCATAATCGTTAAGAATGCAGTAGCGATAAATGTTATTGCAATCGTAGTGCTCTTCTCGAGAGATTTTACCAGAGGGGGTATAGGTGTAGATGCTTTTTCTGAGGAGGATTTCTTGGCCTGAAGCATCGATGGTTTTTTCTTGAACGATTTCCGGTAGGCCAAAGCAAGGCAGCGTTTGCTTGGGGGTTATCTGGGTGATTTTTCTATAAGTGACATTTTGAAGCTCGTCAGGGTCCAGACTTGAGCCGTCGTCAACGATGGTTTTAATGCAAATGGCGCAATCATCATAGGTGTGGAAGGTGCGTTGACAGATAGTGGGACCCTCGTAAATGAGGGTGGAGGTTAAAAGATTGGTACCGGGTAGATAGCTATAACAAGTGCGTTTGTCATCGCGATCGCTTTCAGAGAGCTTGAGGTTGAATCCATCATCAGAAAAGGTACGGCTGATCACGTACCACTCTTTGCCGTCCCTCACTTTTTCCATAATGGGATTTTGGTTTTTGTCGTATTGGTATTCTGTACTCTGAAGTGGGATGCCAGAGCTGTTTTCTATGCTTTTACAGATGAGATTACCAGTCGCTGCATCCCATGTGAAGCGGTCGACGCGGTATAGGGTATTGCCTTGATAGAGCTCAATGGAGGTAATTTTTTTGTTAGTGTCATACCGGTAGTGGGTTTTGTTATTTTCGGAGTCATAAAAAATGGTGAGTTGATCTTGGTACTCACAACGGCAAATAGGGGCCATTTCTCCATTTGGGCCGACGGGTGCATATTGGGCAGAGACTTTGCCTTCGGGGTTATATTCGGTGGTCAGCGCTCTTCCGTCTGGCTTAATGAGGGTATTGAGAGTGGTGTTATGGGAGCCGTAAGAGATGGGTGGCTGACCGGGTCTTTGGGCCGATGCAAGCTTGATTGGAGATTTTCCGGTATGTTGCATGAAGGCTGAACGGCCATCGCTTCCTGTGACTTGAATGCCGGTAACTTCATCGTGTTTTGTTCTGGGGTAGTGAAAATTGATGTAGCCTAATACTTTAGACTTATCAGCATTATAAGCGGTTATGGAGGCTAGCAATTGCGGAAGGGGGAAGTTTTGTTTCTCTTCTTTCCATTGAGTGTAAGTGTAGCAAATGATGTTACCATTGGGCAGTCTTTCTTCAACAATAGGGATATGGTAAGGAGTCCAAGTGTTGGGTTGAATGGTCCAGTTTGTATCAGATCCCCAGCCAAAGCCTCTTTTTTTCTCTGTCCAATGCACTTTTCCAGTCCAACGGTGCATCTTAGAAGAAAATGAGCGCTCTCTTCCGCTGCCATCGGTGATGGTGCCTATATACTGGAAGCGGTGTTTGTCCTTAGGGTCGCCGAATCGATAATAGTTGATCTTTGTATTGAGAGGGTGAGATTGGCCGGATACACCGGATATAGCAAAACTTTTGGGAAGCTCAAAGTCAAAGGCATAGGGAACGGTAGTGGATCGTTTTAGGGAACATACGCTTCCATCTCTATCACCGATACTAGCAAATATCTCTTGCCCTGCCCATTCAAGATTGGCGACAAAAAAGGATTCGGGATTGTAGCGCCAAGTAGCATAGCGAGGATCATAAGGCGCGCTAGAATTGTAGAACCGGCGTATAGATATAGGTTCTGAACCTGACACAAAAAGGTCTAGCTCTTCTTCGCAATACTCTCCCGTAATAGGATTAACTTTAAGGGGGATTCTATAATTGGTTGAGGTGAGAAAGTAGTTTTGGCGCTTATCGAGCACATGCTCTTTGGATGCGTCAAAATCAAAAATATCTGAATCAGCTTCGGCTCCGAAGAGCACTCCAATCCAAAGCAAGAGCGCTAAAACAGACCACCATTTCTTCATGTTACAATACCGAAAATGCTTGGGGTCATCTGTTTTATAAAATTTTTACATTTACATAAAGGAAGAAATTGCAAAAATTCCATTTTGGGGCCAGCCAGTCCCCTATTCCTCCAGCAATGGATACGAATACACCTCATTTTGGTTATTCATTCGATTTGCCTGAGATTTTAAAACGGCTTTTTGTTATCAAACCATCGAGTCAAGCTCATTGTATGGAACAAGTTTGCCATCGACCGGATTGAGGCGGTGCCTTAGGTTCTTCCTCAAGTATAAACACCCAGTTCTCGTCAACTACACTATCGCGATATTCTGCAAGCACACATGGCCTAAAGCTCAGATAACAAATTTCCTTCCCATGGTCGGAAAAACAGAGATTCTGCAGTCCTATTTTCTTTAGATTATTCCAGGCATTACCACGTGTATTTAAATCGAGCTTGGAGTTACTCACTATGCTTAGGATCCCTTCAAGGGCCTCTGGAGGCATCGCCTGTACACGAATTAGAGTACCCGTTTGTGAATCACAGGCAATCTTTAACAATCCCTCAACAGCCTCCAAAGGTAATGTTTTCTCCGACTTTGCAATTTCACTTAAATGCTCAACGGCCCTGCTACGCACACTGTGATCAAGGGAATCTAATAACTTCATTAAAATCTCTGGGTTCTCATGACCCGATTCAATCAATTCGTCATCCATCAGATGTCGAGAAGCATCCACTTTGCCGGCTACATTTGGACGACGCTGTATTTCGATTGAACAAGATTTCCCACCTATTGTGCACAAGAACTTTTTAATTAGTTTTTGAACATTTGAAGAAGGACCCCCAAAATCTTGCAAGGAAACTCGCGCTTCCTCTGGCCATATCTGTACTCGCGATTCTGCCAATATCACTAAAAGCTGTGCCAGCTCCTCTTGTAATCGACAATTAGGAGATTGATTGCTCACCATTTTTGCCAATCGAATCAAGGCTTCGGGAGGCCAGACTTGTTGAGATTCACCAAGCTTGATTAGAACCTTGAGCGTTTCTGTTTGCACGGCATGAAGAGTAGGATTATCCAGCATATCTACCAGATTCAAAATATACTGTGAGGGCACCTGTTCTGGTGTAAGCCACGCTTGTAAAGCTAACATTTCCTTGTGCTTCTCCGGCTTCTTCATGAGATCTTGAACCTCTCTCGCCTAAAGGCGAGAGATTCCTGCTTCAACGCTCCCTCCAATGAGGGCAGCTCCACAGGCTTTTAAGACCGACATTCCAGCGGCCTTTAGAACAATGGCACTATTGTAGTCGCGGTCGCTCTTTAATCCACAACTTAAGCAATGGTACTCCCGAACAGACAACGGCATCTCTTGTTGAGATCCACAAGATGCACAGATTTGACTGCTCGGAAAATACTTGCCTGCCTCTACTAGGCGCTTACCCCATTCTACCGCCTTGTATCTGAGGCAGTGCAGAAAGGAGCCCCACCCTGCATCTGAAATGGAGCGAGAAAGTCCACGCGTCCCCTCCCTCAGTAGGCTAGAGATATCTAAACTCTCAATGCAGAAGATGTCGTGGGTTTTGATCATCTCCGTTGAGAGCTGCTGCACAAAATTATTTCTTAGGTTCTTGATACGTGCGTGTAACTTCGAAAGCTTGAGTCTTGCTTTAAGACTATTTTTGCTTCTTTTTTCTTTCTTTGAAAGCTGTCGTGATAGGTAACGGAGATGATCTAGCCTTATTTTCAGAAATCTCGGGTTTTCGATCTTATTCTGAATGTTTTCTTGGCTTACGGCTGTTGTTGCAAAATGGGTTAAGCCTACATCGATGCCAATTGCATGCTCCTCATTAACTGGGGCCACCTTGGGTGATACTTTTTCCCATTCACACGAGAAACAGACAAACCAATCTTCTCCTTCTTGTACAATGGTAGTTTCGTTGATTGTTCCATGAATCTCTCTTGATTTACGAAATTTCACCCAACCTATCTTGGGTAAAAAAACCTTGGATCCTTCTATTTTAACACCCTGAGGAAATCGGAAACTTTCAGCTATACCTTTTTTCTTAAATCGGGGATGACCCGGTTTTTCTCCTCGTTTAACTCTTCGAAAAAAATTCTGAAAAGCTCTGTCGAGATCTTTGAGTCCTTGCTGGAGAACTTGGCTGTGAATCTCCTTCAACCAAGAGGTTTCGGCAGCCTCTTTCAGCAAGGTTAGTTCTTTATTCTGATCAAAATATGAGGGGCTTTTTCCCGTGCCTTCAAAAGCCTTTTGCCTTTGATCTAATCCTCGGTTGAATATGAATCGTCTGGCTCCGGCAAATCTGAGACAGTCTGTCTTCTGGAGTTCTGTCGGTTTTAGCTTGAATTTGAAAGCTCTTTTGACGATCATAGTTGGAATTTTATATTTGGCCTATCTTGATGTCAACAGATTTGAGAAGAGGAAGAACCTGTGTTTTTGTCCTTCATGTTCATTTGGTCTTCGTCACAAAATATCGCAGACATGTGTTTACCAAAGCCATTCTCTCGGATTTACGGGAAATTTTTCAAAGTGTATGCAAGGACTTTGGAGCGGTTTTAGTGGAATTTGATGGAGAGAAAGATCATGTCCATTTATTGGTCAATTATCCTCCGAAAATCTCTGTTACAAGGCTTGTCAACTCCTTGAAAGGAGTCTCTTCAAGAATGATTAGGAAAAAAAAATACCCTATGATTAGAAAGTGTCTCTGGGGGAATGCTCTCTGGTCGCCAAGTTATTTTGCTAGCTCTTGTGGTGGTGCCCCTATTTCCATCATTAATCAGTATATTGAACAGCAAAACACTCCGCTCTAACGCGCCGCCTTACATCCCGGCCATGAATGGCCGGGTTTTTCGGCGGCAAAGGGTAAAAACACCTATGGTGATTTGTGGCATGCGCCGATAATTCATCGTAGCCGTCGAGTAAAATCAAGGTTTTTTTCCGATTTTCGGGATCGGCAAAAAAGGTACGGACTTGCGCACTATTTAACCCACATTCTCGCGCTATGTATTCATGCCACTCAGTTGTTTGTGCATATATTTCTGGATTGAGCCGGCTCAAGGGAAGCCAAAGGAGGTAATCAAATTGTGGGAAAAGAGCTCCCTGTGCCCATCGATAAGCGATATGGTGGCACAAAGTACTTTTGCCTATGCCTGCAACCCCCTGGATTACGACATGCTTGATATCCCCCTGCAATTTTTCCTCATCGAATAATTGCTTGATTTGCAACGTTTTTTTAGAGCTCAAGGTTAAAGAGGCTACCAAATTTGAGGAACCTTCTGCTATTTCCACCTTTTCTTTTGTTTTATCCTTGTTTGCACCATCCAGGGCTGCAAGACGTATGTCAAGATCTTCCACTAGCATTTTTTTTTGTGCAACTAGGATTTCTTTTTGATCAAATAGAAGCGAAATGTATTTTTCTGACAGATATTTTGTTATCAGCTCCTCTTGCATCAAAAAATGGGGCTGGGTTTCTTCGATACTTCGGTAAATTTTTTGGAGATCCCGGATGGACCCCAACTGTCTTTTTTTCCACCTACACTTTCTCCATCCTTCCACCTCTACCTTATCTATTTGGCCTCTACAAATGTCTTTAAGAGCCCCTTTAAATTCATCCTTGAATTCCAAGGCCTCTCGGTTAGGTATCCCTTTCAAGGGAGCAAACAACTCAAAAGCCATCTCATAGTAATTGAAGGCACGTTTTTCTATGGGATGATCAGATGTTGCATACTGACCTGCGAAAATGGGTTCCAGAAAGGGGCTTGGGCAAGAAGTTTGGCGGTTCCCCTGCAGGTATAGAAGTGAAATGCCACCAGCTAGCTCGGACTTACCATACCTCTCTCTTACAAGGCGGATTTCCTCAGCTACTCCCATTGGAGGGTCAGACATGCATTTCGCTTTAAGCTCAGGCGTGCAGATGACAATTACTTTATCAGCTGAGCTGATCTTTTCCTGAAAACTTTTGTAATCGCTGATATGAGAAAGATCTTGCGCAGCATAGATCGGGGTTACTCCGATTTTTTGAAGATCAAATGCCAAGGCATGGTGCACCCACGAGACTACTTCCTCGTCTTGAGGGCTGCAGCAGATAAAACATTTAGGGGTAAGTGACGGCTTATTAAAAAGTACTAAAGCCCTTTCAAAGGTCATCCGGATGGCATCCTTTTCAAGAAGGATGTGGTTGAATTCTGTGTATTTTTCTACAAATTTGACCAAAAATTTTCTGTCGATTTTTTCCAAAAAATGGGCGTAGTTAAGCACTGGGTCTGTTCTTTTAAAAAATGAACAGGCCTTTCCCATGCATGCTAGAGCTTTTGTATCCTCACTTACTTGCGCAAGGCTGGCATAGCTGTCAGCGGCTAGGAGGGGCCGGTCCAAGAGAAACTCATAAACTACCGCTCGCATCAGATAAATATGGGGTTGTTTTTCACCCTTCCATGCATGTATCCATTCTAAAAGGTGCTCAAAGGCAGGTATGCCTTCTTTCATCTTTAGAAATAGCACTTTTTCTGCTTCACAAAGATAGACGGTTGCACAGCTTTCAGCTTGGAGAAGAAAAAGCTTTTGCTTGATATCTAGAATGGCTTTTTCTAGTTCTTGATTGCTACCCTGGATTTTTAAAGCGGCTTTTAAATATGTGAGGATTTTTTGGTAGTTTTCTGCAGAGATTTCTTTGCGATGAATCTTCTTTGCTTCCCACAGATGATATGCGGCGCCAGGTTTGGTCTCAAATACCCAAACCTCTTCAGGGTTATTAAGGCTGGGGTAAGGGAAAATAGCGATGTTGTTTTTGAGGGCCTTTTGAGCGCAGCACTGGATGAGATCTAACGCTGACCGATCTTCCAAAACACCAAAAACAACTCTTTCAACCGTATGTGGGCTGCCATCGGGGGTTTTAAGCTTTGCAACAACCAAACCCTTATTGTGATATAGAGACGCCTCAAAATCGTTATATTGGTGCGTCCAAAGAGGTGACGGATCCATTTTGCATACCTACCGATTTAGTAAATTGTATTTTCTTGGGTACCTTTCTTGTCTCCAAGCTTGGATCTCTTGAACATCCATTGTGTTTCCGAAAATCATGTCTGATAACGTTACGTAGAGCTCTCTTGTTACCTCATCTGCGCCGGCAAAGTATTCCTATCCGGAACCGTAGAAGAGCTCATCCACAACCCACAAGCCCGCTACGCCTACTTAGGCTCTGATTTCAAGATGTAAGCATCCTTGTACTGCGCAGCTTCTTCGTGTCATCCTATGTTGCTTAAAGCGGCTCTCACGTTGTCATGGCTATTGGCTATATCAGGGTGATTAGGAGGCAGTGCCACTTCTCGGATTTTAAGTGCTTCCCGGTGGTGTACCAAGGCCTCTTCGTGCCGTCCTAAGTCGCTTAAAGTGGATCCCATATTGTTATAGCTCATCGCTATATGGGTTGGTAGCCGTTCCTTTATTCGGATTTCAAGCGCTTGCCGGTGCTGTACCAAGGCTTTGCCGTGCTCTCCTAAGTTGCTTAAAGTGGCTCCAATATTGTTATGGCTCATCGCTATATCGCGCGGCTTAGGTGGCAGTGCCTTTTTTCGGATTTCAAGCGCTTGCTCGTGGCGTGTCAAGGCGGCTTCATGCTCTCCTAAGTTGCTTAAAGCGGCGCCCACATTGCTGTGGCTCTTCGCTAAATCGGGATGGGTTGGTGGCAGTACCCCTTTTCGGATTTCAAGCGCTTGCTGGTGCTGTACCAAGGCCTCGACGTGATTTCCTAAGCTTGTTAATTTCAGTCCTATACGATCTAACATGTCAGCAAGTACTAGCCTATCAATCAACCCAACCAATGGAGACTCTGCAATAGAAATAGCTTGAGCCAGCCATTTCTCATCGCACTTATAGCCTTGAACATTCCGCCGTATCGGATACTGACTGCTAACAAGCTCATATGCCTGTTTAAAACGATATTCAGTATCCGTCGCTGTGCGTACGACGAGCTGCATCAGCCGGTGCATGGAGTATTTTTTACCCTGATGAGACCTGATCAAAGAGAAAGCTAGAAGCTTTTTGATAATCTCCATCTTATCCCAGCTCTTCGCATTAGGTTGCTTCTCTAGCCAAACGTTAAACCACTCTTGAGGGATGTCATCTGGGTTTAAATGTGCACATATCTTTAACCATGCAGAGGCTTCCGGGTTCTCATTTTCTAACTTTTTCAGTGTGATATCCCATACATTTTGCAGAGTGCGGTTGTACCGCATGTCCGCATCCATTCTTGCACACACAGGGTTTTTCCTGAAAAGCTCCAGATATGTTTCAATACTGCCTTCACTGCCGATGTAATGTGCTGCTTGGTTCAGAGCTAAAGGGAAATGCCCTAGCTCTGTTGCCAACTCAGCCATCAAAGATGATTCTTGTCTTGTAATGTCCTTAAGAATCTTCAAGCTATCTTCCTGTGCAAATTCCCCCAGGGAGATCCACTCACACGAATTTCTCCAAACATTGCTCTCACGAGAGGTCATCAAAACGTATCCGCCTTGAGGCACAGAGATCTCTTTTTCAACATTATCAAAGACAAGAAGCCAGGGTTTGTCATAGGTATGATTTTGTAAACACGCATGGACTTTTCTTTTGATTTGCTGGGGAGATTCCTTGTCAAGGATAGAGATATTAAGCTTTTCTGCCAGTTCTCGATAACTTTGATTCTTCTCCTCAGCTGTTGCACTGTTAACAAACCAGATGATGGAAAAATTTTGCTGGTGCTCTCTAGCAAAAGCGCGCGTCAATTCCGTTTTGCCCATACCAGGAAGCCCATAAATGAGACGGACGATGTTGTCGGATGACGCAGGGGGATGGGAGATGAAGATCTCCTTTAAACTATCCAGTTCCTTTTTCCTTCCAGTAAAAAAGGGAAGGCCTGTAGGTACATTACTCACCTTCATGTGAATAAGGTTCTCTTTAGGCATATTAGGTAGGTTCTTTTGGCTTGTCACAGAGGGGTAGATCGCTTCGATAGGAACAGTTGTGTTGCGCTCTTGGATGTCCTGAAGGCTGCCAAGCTCTGTTTTTTTCCATCTACCTTTTCTCCACTCATCTACTTCACTTTTAACATCCTTACCGTTAATAATATCTTTGATAGCATCTATAAAACACTCTTTTATCCCCAAGGCCTCTCGGTTAGGTATCCCTTTCAAGGGAGCAAACAACTCAAAAGCCATCTCATAGTAATTGAAAGCCGGTTGCTCTAAAGGGAGATCAGATGTTGCATACTGGCCCGCAAAAATTGGCGCAAAAAAAGGGTCTGGACAAGCTGAATCCCTGTTCCCGTCCAGGTAAAGAAGAGAAATTGTCCCCTGGAGATGAGGCATATGATATCTTTGGCTTGCTAGACGAATTTCTTGTGCTATACCTAATTTACTAGGCAGAGTGCATTTCTTTTTTAATTGAGGTGTACAGACGATCATGATGTGATCAGCCGAGCTAATCTGCACTTGAAAACTGCAATAGTCATCTACATGTCTCAGATTCTGTGCAGTATAAATTGGTTGCACACCGATTTTCTGAAGATCACATGCTAATACATGATGAACCCACAAAGAAACATCCTCCTCTTCAGGATTGCAACAGATAAAACATACGGGTTTAGGGGCTTGCTGGGAAAAAATAACGAGGGCCTTTTCAAAGGTCATCCGGATGGCATCCTTTTGAAGAAGGATGGACTCGAGTTCCTGGTGATTTTGTAAAAGCTTCCTATCGATTCTTTCTAAAAAATGAGCATAGTTGAGAATCGGATCTGTTGCTTTAAAAAACGAGCACGCTTTTTTGATGCAAGCGGCCGGGTGGGAATTCTCGGCCTGTGCTAACTTTCTATAGCTTTCTGCAGCTAAATAAGGTTTGCCCAAAAACTCATGTGCAATCGCTTCGATGAGCTGGGCATGAGGGGATTTTTGAATTTCCCTCCCCTGTGCCCATTTCACAAGTTCCTCTAATGGGCATTCTCCCTGTAAAATCTTTAAACAGGGTTCCTGTTCTTCTGTGCTAGAAAGATATTTGCATGCATATTCTTTGGCCTTTTCTCGCATCAGTTTTTGCTGATACTCTGTAACCAATTTTTCTATATCTTCTCTACAGCCTACAAAAGGGACTCGCAAAGCATTTTTCAAGTTGGTGAGGATTTTCGCATTGTTTTTGAAAGAAGGTCTCTTCCGATAGGCATTTTTTGCCTTCCTAAGATGGTAGGCACCACCAAATCCTGCATCAAATACCCATACTTCTTTGTCCTGCTCTAGACTGGAATCTTGGCACTGCTCTAGACTGGGGTATGGAAAAAGCGTAAAAGCCCGCACATCTTGTTTAATGCGCTCCACAAGGTCAACGAGGGATTGATCTTTCAGGACACCAAAAACAACTTTTTCAACCGTAAATGTGCTGCCATCGGGGGTTTTAAGCTTTGCAACAACCAAACCCTTATTGTGATATAGAGACGCCTCAAAATCGTTATATTGGTGCGTCCAAAAAGGTAACGGGTCCATTTTGCATACCTACCGTTTTAGTAAATTGTATTTTCTTGGGTACCTTTCTTGTCTCCAAACTTGGATCTCTTGAACATCCATTGTGTTTCCGAAAATCATGTCGGATAACGTTGCATAGAGTTCTCTTTTTAAATCGTCTGCAACCCGGCTTTCGAGACCCGCAAGCGAGGTCATCAGCCGCAGTCCCTTAGAATAATAATCGTACAAATCTTCCTCACGCTCGTCACTTAGCACTTCTAATTTTGCTGCAAAAATAGGCTCCAAGATGGGAGTCGGGATACAATCCCTCCTTTTACCATGCAAGAGCGTGGTAAAAAGAGTCCCCTTTTTATCCGGATCGTTATACCTCTCCTGAATAATCCGGACCTCTTGAGCGCATCCTGTGATGGATCCTACATCTTCGGCACATCTAGCATGGAGGCGAGGAGTACATACAACGAGCGCTAACTCGGTAGTTCTTCCTTTACTTTGAAAGGAATTGAGATCCATATTATGAGAAAGACCGAAGGGTCCATACACAGGCTTGAGCCCTATTTTGGTAAGATCAGGAACAAAGATGCTGGTTAGCCAATCTTCAACCTTAGACTCTAAAGCAAAGCAGATGAAGCATTCTGTATCTTTTTTTCTCTTCGATTGTCTTTGAATTTCTGCTAGACATGCTTCGAAAAGCATGCGCGAGGCGTCCTTTGTCAGGAGGAGCCTTTGGAAAAATTCTCCATGCACCTGTAATTTGACTAGCAAGTTTCGATCGAGATTTTCTAAAAAATCAAAGAATTGCGGGTTTTTGCTCTTGTATTCCGCATTCACTAAATCTTGAATTTTTTCAACACACTTCTCATTAATATTATAGGGATCCAACAATTGGATGTAAGCCTCTGCCGCAAGCAAGGAATGGCTTAACACTTCATGTAGCGTGGCTCGGGCAAGTTGTATAGAAGAAGACATATAAGGATTGTTCAGCTCAGACCGTATTCGTTCTAATAGGGCATTAAACATTTCCACAGTGACGAAGTATTGTGTGGATTTGATGATATCATCAAATGCTTTTTTATCCTGATTGTCTGTCAAGTAGAGGTCTCTTCCCAGTGCTACCTGCTTCAGAAAGTACTCTCTTTTGACTTGCAGAAGGGGTGCATGGTCTTGAGCAAGTAGCCGATTTACCACCTCACCTCTTTTAAGAGCTTTCTGATATTTGACAGCTGCTTTGTCATTTTCTTGAATCAGTTGAGCTCGATAAAAAGTTTTTTGCGTGAGGGCGATTTGGCCATCAACAGCCTTAGAAACAGATTTAAAAACACACAGATGGGTGGGAGGTGTATTTTTTGCCGGAGAAAAGACAAAAAAGATAAGCTGAGCCGGATCGAGTTTCGCTACATCAGGCGGAATAGGCTCGCCGCCACAGGAGCCCCACTTAATCTGTTTAGCTGAAAAAGTGTACGTGTGCTCCTGAACCGTTACACTCGCCATACACTCCGGATTAGAAAAGGTGGGTGTTATCGGGTACTGCCCTAAAATGCATGTTGCTGAAATCATGGTTGTTTTCCTGCCTTGAGTGTTGTGTAAATATCCTGGGCCTGTGCTTGCATGTGATCAGCCATGGCGCTGTCGACGGGTCGATAGGCCACAGCAAGCTTTTCCACCATTTGTATAGAACGACCTTCTAAGCCTCTGGGGGAAAGAGAAAAAAACGGGCAATAGGTCTCTGGATTCTTAAGGGTATTGGTTTCTGGGGCTCTGAGAGTCCTGCGTATTAAAAAATCCGACTGGCTGCCTAAAGTACCTATCCGAAACATGCTGAGCCTCCAAACGTGAAATTTTAGGTTTAGCATTATCCTTTAGTAAAAATAAGGAATACCCGGGCCTTAAGGCCCGGGTTTCACCTTATTGATGAAATCACAAACCTGTCATTTCATTGGGAGGAGCTGTTGGCCGACTTAGTTTTGCAATACCCTCACCATTATAGTTTTGTAAGGCAACTACTTTAGGGTGATTCCGATTGTATTTTTTTTGATAAATAGCTAAAGATTTTTGGAAATAATCTAGTGCTTCCCGATCTTTACCCTGGTTCTTTAGGGTAATACCGAGACCCTCATAGCTCTCAGCTACATCAACACTCCCCTCATCAGAGACTTTCAACCTTATGACTAAACCCTTTTGATGGTATTCCAGAGATTTTTTATAGTCTTTCAATCCATTAAATGTATTAGCAATACAATAGTAACAATTAGCAACTCGTGCATTCTCTTCGTTATTATAAATTTTCAATCTTATTTTTAAAGCTTTTAAACTAAATTCCAAAGATTTTTGATATTCTCCAAGCCCATTTAAAGCAGCACTCATTTCCAAATAACATGAAGTCACTGCCGGATCTTCCTCAGTTTTGGAAATCTGTAATCTGATTGCTAGTGCCTTTTTATGAGACTCTAATGCCTCTTGGTACATTCCCTGCGTATCCAAACAAACTCCGATAGCCCCATAGCTTTCGGACACAGCAGGGTGGTTTTCGCCTAAAACCTGGAGCTGAATCTTCAAAGCCTTATGGAAAAACACAAGGGCTTGTGTCGACTGCCCGAGGCTGATATAGACACTGCCTATATTGTTGTAGCTTGCAGCGACAGCAGGGTGGTTTTCGCCGAAAACCTGGAGCTGAATCTTCAAAGCCTTGTGGAGAAACACAAGGGCTTGTGTCGACTGCCCGAGGCTGTTATAGACACTGCCTATATTATTGTAGCTATCGGCCACACCTGGGTGGTTTTCGCCGAAAACCTGGAGCTGAGTCTTCAAAGCCTTTTGGAGAAACTCAAGGGCTTGTGTCGACTGCCCGAGGCTGTTATAGACCATGCTTATATTGTTGTAGCTTGCGGCCACAGCAGGGTGGTCTTCGCCGAGGACCTGGAGCTGAATCTTCAAAGCCTTATGGAGAAACTCAAGGACTTGTGTCGACTGCCCGAGGTTGCTATAGACCATGCCTATATTGTTGTAGCTTGCGGCCACAGCAGGGTGGTTTTCGCCGAGGACCTGGAGCTGAATCTTCAGAGCCTTGTGGAGAAACTCAAGGGCTTGTGTCGACTGCCCGAGGCTGTTATAGACCATGCCTATGTAGTTATAGCTATCGGCCACAGCAGGATGGTTTTCGTCGAGGGCCTGGAGCTGAATCTTCAAAGCCTTGTGGAGAAACTCGAGGGCTTGTGTCGACTCCTTGAGGCTGTTATAGACCATGCCTATATTGTGGTGGCTTGTGGCCACATCGGGATGGTTTTCGTCGAGGACCTGGAGCTGAATCTTCAAAGCCTTGTGGAGAAACTCGAGGGCTTGTGTCGACTCCTTGAGGCTATTATAGACCATGCCTATATTGTTGTAGCTTGCGGCCACAGCAGGATGGTTTTCGCCGAAAACATGGATTTGAATCTTCAAAGCCTTGTGGAGAAACTCGAGGGCTTGTGTCGACTGCCCGAGGCTGTTATAGACACTGCCTATATTGTGGTAGCTTGTGGCCACATCGGGATGGTTTTCGTCGAGGACCTGGAGCTGAATCTTCAAAGCCTTTTGGTAAAACTCGAGGGCTTTGTTATAATCCCCCAGGCTCTTATAGACCATGCCTATATTGTTGTAGCTTCTGGCCACATCGGGATGGTTTTCGCCGAAAACCTGGAGATGAATCTTCAAAGCCTTTTGGTAAAACTCGAGGGCTTTGTTGTAATCCTCCAGGCTGTTGTAGACCATGCCTATATTGTAGTAGCTTGTGGCCACATCGGGATGGTTTTCACCGAAAACCTGGAGCTGAATCTTCAAACACTTTCGGTGAAATTCGAGGGCTTGTGTCGACTCCTTGAGGCTGTTATAGACCATGCCTATATTGTTGTAGCTTCTGGCCACATCGGGATGGTTTTCGCCGAAAACCTGGAGCTGAATCTTCAAACACTTTCGGTGAAATTCGAGGGCTTGTCTCGACTCCTTGAGGCTCTCATAGACCATGCCTATATTGTTGTAGCTTGTGGCCACTGCAGGGTGTTTTTTGCCGAGGACCTGGAGCTGAATCTTCAAAGCCTTTTGGTAAAACTCGAGGGCTTGTCTCGACTCCCCAAGGTCGTTATAGACCATGCCTAAATGGTGGTAGCTTCTGACCACATCGGGATGGTTTTCGCCGTATTTTTGTTGAGCGATTGCCAGTGCTTTCAAGTTTCTTGGCAGGGCCTCCTTACTTTTTCCCATTTTCTGTTCTATGTTTCCCAAGCACAACTGGGCACCTATATCATTGGGGTTAAGCGAAACTGCTTGTTGGCAGGCCTCTTGGGCTTTGATGTACTGAAGTGTTTTTTCAAAGGCTGCTCCCTGCACTGATGGGCTATCATCGTAGAATAGGGAGTCCCTAAAGGCTTGTTTACTGCGTGTATGGTAAAACTCCCCGGCACTTGCGTGAAAAGGGATCAGCGTTTTGTAAATCTCTTCCAAAGCTTTTAAAGATTCCCCCTCAAGATAGAGTTGGCTTTTATCTGGGGTTGCTCCCTCTTCGAGATGAAAAAGATATTCCATCTCATCTTTGTAAAAAAGATGGGCCCGTACTCTAAATTCGAGGACTTTGCAGATAGCTTTTTTAAGATTCTCCGCACCTTTAGCTGAAAGCACTTCTAGTTTGACAAGCTCATTGAGGCGTGCGAGAGTACTTCTCTCTTTGAGTTCAAAAAAGAGGGACAAACAGCCTATAATCTCTTGAAAAGGGCGGTAGAGCTCTTTTTTGATGCCAAAGGCTTGGGCCTCTTCTTTTTCTTGGGAGAGGTCGGGATAAAATTCTTGTAGATGCCCAGCTAAGAGACGGAAAGCTAGGGTATGACGTAGCGGTTCTGTTTTTTCTTTGCGATTCATTTCCTTCTTGACTGCTTCTCTGTAGGCAGTGATCAGTTTTTCGTTTCCTGCAACAGAGCATACTGCGCTGAGGGCGTTGGGTAAGATGATGTTCCTATCGATCCACTTGAGAGCCTGAAAACTCGCGAGTTGTTTCGGGCTTCCGATGAGCTCATAGATGCCAGGGACACCAAGGGGGCTATTACCTGCGCTGTCGAGGGAAAATCCATTGGGTGTGGGACTCGGGTGGGCTTGGTCTACGCGCTCAAAGATAGGGAATTTGGTCTCTCCTAAGTTGAGGATTTGGAGAGAGAGGATGTGGGAGAGCTTACGGAAGTAATCGAGAGCTTTAGGAGTCTCTTTTTCCAGGATAAAGGCAAATTCTATATCGGAATTGGGGCACATCTCTCCTCTTGCCATCGATCCCATCCCGATACAAGCCCATTTTACGGGTGGCTTGCCGAGCATTTTTTGGATGTCCTGGATGTGCGCACATAAAATCTCCTTCAATCCCTCAGTAAGTAGGGTCTGGACTTTCTCTAGGGGTTCTTGCACATCCAGCATGAGTTGGGCTTGTCTGCGGATGGAAAAGAGCTGGGTGCGGTACTTGAGGATTCTTGATGCGGTCCCCTTATAGCCAGGTATTTGGTGCTGGGCAAAAAAATCTTCTTCGATTGAAGAGAGTTGTTTAAGGAGTAAGTTTTGAAGGGGGGAGCCTGGCTTATGGGTAACGACTAAATGGAAAGCTCCATTCAAGATTTTGGCTGCACTCAGAAGATCTTTTTTATCGACATAGAGGAGCCCCAGTTTGATCAGGTGGACGATCTGTTCTTCGACAAGGCCACTTGTTTTAGCAGTAACCAGACGTTTATAATAATACCCTTCGGTATCTTGTGAGATAGGTTCTTCCGGAAGTGTTTTTTGCGTTCCTAAGAGTATATGGAGGACCTGGTTTTGCCCCCACTTGATAGCCAGATCTAAGGGGGTATCGTTGTTTTTATTGAGACTATCCCAGGAAGCTCCTGCTTTAACGAGAAGCTGGGCACTGGCAATATGTCCATGTTTGGCTGCCCAGTGAAGAGGGGTAAAGTCATAGGTATTCTTGGCATTGGGATGGGCTCCACGTTCCAGAAGAAGTTGCACCACATCGGGCTTGTCATGTCCCCAAACGGCTTTATGGATGGGTTGTTTCCCATCCTCGTCAACACTATGGAGAAGGGAATGCTTTAAGAGTATTTTGACAAGGGGAGTGTATCCATAAAACGCTGCTACGTGGAGGATGGTATCTCCCTCGATACCTCTTAGGGTAGGATCAGCACCTTTTTCCAATAGACATATGGCTGCGGAGAGATGCCCTTGCACCACTGCAAGATATAGAGGTGTCTTCTTAGAAAGATCTTGAGCATTTAGGGCAGCCCCTTTCTTAAGTAAGATCTCAATATTTGTCACTTGCCCCTTATAGGCTGCAAGATGAAGAAGCGTTTGTTTGAATTTGTTTGTTTGGTTGTGATCACATCCCTTATCCAATAAAAACTGCAGTGTTTGTGGGCAAGGTCTCTGGACGATCTCTTCGATAAGGACGGTATTTTTTTTGACATCTTCTATAAAGAGTTTAAGCACCTGGATTTGTTCGCAAAAAGCAGCACTATGGAGTGGAGTGAAGGAGTTACTGCTAAGCAGCATAGGCTCGTTTTTATGTAGCCAAACAACCATTGCGGCGTGACCCTTTGCGGCTGCTATATGCATGAGGTTTAAGCCATCTTTTCTACATTTTTTAAGGAGGGTGGGGTCTTGGGAAGAGAGCCATATAAGTAGCTTCTCCTGATTGCCTAAAACAGCTGCAAAGAGGCAATTTTCTCCCTGCATATCCTCTTCATAGAGCCTTTTTTTATCTTCTTGAATCCAGCTCTTAACATGGGCTATATCTCCCGCTTGACAGGCAGCGTAACACGATGCGAAGGTATAGTGGAGGGCTGGGGATTTAAGAAGGTCTGGTTCGATTTCAACGATAAAACTAGGAAGAGCTTGAGCTTTTTGGAAAACCACAATCTCATGCCAAGTAGGTTTTTGGTTTTCAAAGCAAGGGTAGTAGTCCATCCACCTAGGATTACTAGGCCTGGTAGAGGCAACAGGGACGAAATGGGCATCATAGTTTTGGTGTGCCCCTTTACCCTCAAGGGTCAGCATATCTGTGCATTTCTGGGGATGGGGTTTATCGCTGACAACAGGATAAGGCTCTCGCATAGAGACCCACGAAAGAAGGAGCACACCTTGGCTGTACATAGAGGCATATTGAGCGCTCTGCGTGAAATAGACCCCACTGCCAAAATAGCCGATATCGGTACTACCAGCTCCTGCCCCACCCGAGAAGTAGGCATGCTTGCCAAAGTAGGTGAAACCGGTTTCGCAGATTGATTGAGATTTTGGCAAAGAGGTTCCATGCCATAGAGGGAGAACTTTGGCATGATGTAAAGTTTCCTGCTCCTGATCAATCGTCACCTTTAAAGGAGCATAGGGCCGGGTAAGATCTTTCCAATCTTCAATGACTCTCCCTCTTTGTGCGGATAGGGGCTCTTTATCCCATGCGGGCAAACACTTTTTTGCGTCCCCTTCAACATTGCTCAGATGAGCGATAAAGCCCTTCTGCAAAGACCTGTTATATACACAAGTGATCCGGGAGATGGTGAATCCGGGGGGCTTATCGGCCATAAATTGAGCCAGAATAAATTGTGATTCAGGGTCAGTAGGCAAAAGGAGGGTCCCTTTAAAGCGGGGATTGGTGGGTTGTAGACGTTGGGAGACCTCAGGGCTTAGGCGCCAAGGTGTTTGGGGATCGGAAAGGGGGGCTTTTAGGTGTGTGGGTATCATGAATTTGCCTCTACACTCGCCATACACTCCGAATTAGAAAAAGTGGGTGTTATGGGGTACTGCCCTAAAATGCATGTTGCTGAAATCATGGTTGTCCTCCTGCCCTGAGTGTAGCGTAAATGCCCTGGGCCTGTGCTTGCATGTGATCAGCCATGGCGCTGTCGACGGATCGATAGGCCACAGCAAGCTTTTCGTAGGCCTTCGCTACGTAGATGTGGTTGTTGCCATAAATATTTTGGTTCACTTGGAGGGCACTTCCATAGGCATTGATAGCAGCTTTGTTTTCCCCTACTTGCAGGTAAATGTCTCCTTGAGTAGTGAAGGTGCCCGCAACTGGTTGCTTTAACATGAATGCGTCGCCATAAATGCGGCGTTGGCTATTTAAAGACTCTTGAATGAGCCTCCGAGCTTGGGAGTAGTCATGTTGAAATAAGCACACTTCTGCTTGCTCTCTTACAATCCGCCCTACATCAAAATGGTCTTCGCCCAATTGTTTTATCATGGTGCCTTTGCACTCTTCAAGGAGTGTGTAGGCTCGGGTCAGGTGGGCCTTCTGATTTTTGAGAGACTGGGCCAAATAACATTTTGCAATTGCGATCTGATATTCTCTGTTGCACTTGAGACCAAGCTGCTCAATCCGCTTGTAATGACTTGTGTTGACATCTTGTTCGAAGCTGGTTTGTGCTTCCTGAAAAGCCTCTTCAGCCAGAGGGTAGTTTTTTCGCTTGAAATGGATCATCCCCCGGTAAAAATGCACCCTCCCCTGCACAGCCTCGTAAGGGATCGTGCGCTGGACCTGCTGCAGGCATTGTTCTGCTTGCTCAAGTGCACGAGCCGACTCAATGTAATAACGCGTCAGCGTGAGCCCCAGCTGCGCTCTAGATTGTGGATCGGTGGTAGGTGCGTAGAAAAGAGAGACACAGTGAGGTAAAACTTTTCTGAAAGGGTCTGTTGTATTACGGGTCATGGGGTTGTATTGTGAAACTGGCGGGTAGTCATTGAGAAGGCGTATCATGGTGGCGGCGGATGTTTCTTCCAGTCTGATGATCTCTTGGGTTTGGCGATGAAGTGAAAAGGTCCCCGCCATTTTATCCCACTTCACCAGGCTATATTGTTCTAATGATTTTAAGATCATGTCTCTTTGGTATTGACGGGAGGCAAATTCGCTGTTAGTCAGCTCTAGGTAGCTGTCGATAAGACCAACAGGAATATGGTCTGGAGCCAAAAAAGAGATCTGATTTAAGACTTCGATGGCACGTGGTTCGGCCTTTGCCAGACGTTGTTTAGTTAATGTATAGGCAGCTTTTAAACTTTTTTTGTATTCAGACTCTTGAGCCGAGGACAATTTTGTTATGTCTAGGCTTTTTGAATATGCCTCTAGGGTCATATCGGGAGTAGAGGCAATGTAGTGTGCTGCCATTCTGACTAAGAGAGGCGAAAAATAGAGCTGTTGATCGATCAACTGCTTTTGCATCTTAGAGTTGCATGTTTGCCCTGTGGTACTCTCCAGGAGCTGACATGCTTCTTTTAGAGTAAAGGCTGGAACAGCAAGGGGGGTGGCCACCAAAGTTTTTTGAGAGGTGACAAGAAGATGCCCTTTTTTAGGAGAGTAGTTGGGGAGAGCTTCTACATTATCGAGAATCAGAAGGAAGGGTTTTTCTTCTTTTTCGAGTGCTGCATAGACCTTTTGTTTGAGATCAGAAAGACTCGGAACATTACGCACTTTAGTGGGAATCTTTAAGATGGTGGCAAGTTCATGGTAGCTGCTTGTTTCAGATGCTTCTGTTTCGCTATCGATCCAAAAGATCAGCGAATATTTTTCAGCATGTGTGTGGGCATAGACATTGGCAAGCACTGATTTTCCTTGTCCAGGAGGACCTGTTAAGACACACATGTTGCGGCCTAAATAGATTTCTATCATTTTACAAAGATCTTCTCTGTTTACGAATGCGGGATGGGGAGCAAAGAGGTTGAATCTCCCGGATTTTTTTTTCTCCTGAATATTTGAAAAGTTATAGTAGAGAGGCGAATTACCCAAGCGAGTGAGTTTGGCTTGTGCCAGAAATGTACAGGCGGCATCTCGTCCTGATTCTATGAGTTTTCGATCTCTTTCTGGGTTGATGGTAAAGTCAACTAGTGAGACACCTTGGTTGTTAATGTCGATGGTGCGTTGATTATTTTGGGGTGCATTTTGTTTGAGGATGGTTTCTGCATTACTAAAGAGATTACACAGATCCGCTATGACAGATTTAGCGCTCGTGCTGGCAGCTTTTAGTGTAGGATTGGCTTCTTCCGGAGAATACAAATTGAGTCCCCATGTACGGGGATTGACCCATGGGTCGTCTTTGTGGCTATCCGGTACACGGCCGTGCTTGAACCCTTTTTTGTCGAGTTTATCGATGGGGTAATTGTCTAAAAGCCCTCCATCCACAAATTTTCCAAAAGGAGCTTCTTTGAGCTTACCGTCGATGAGCTCATAGATGGATGTGGGTTCAAAAACGATGGGGATCGACATGGAAGCGCGCACTGTCGAACCAATGACAACGTTTTTATACTGGGGGTCCCATGAACTGAAAGTGACATTTTCGGGATTTGGTCCAATGCGCGTAGCGACCACAAAGAGATGCTTTAGGGAGGGGTACTTGCCTGTTTCAATAGACTCGTAGAGCTTACCGTAGGTAAGATAGGGTGTTTCAAGTTTTTCGCCTGTTATGATTTCAAATTGATTTTTGAGCTCATGGTTGATGAGCTTAAAAAAATGGCTACCTGAACAAAGCCCTCCCTTATTCCATTGTTCGTTTAGGGCTTTACGTTCTTGGCGATGCCACAAAAGGTGCCAAGTGGTTTTGAGGGCCTGCAAGCCGGCATCCCATTTATGGTTAGATAACCCTTCTTGCATCACTTTTGTGATTTCCGGAATGTGTTTAATGAGATGTTCCATGTCTTTTTGAAGGGCCTCTGGAGGATCTAAGAGAGTGTTTATTGGGTTATTTTCCAAAATTTTCTTAATATCTTTGGATTGACAGCCAACAGCTAAAAGAGAGCTCACAATAGCGCCTGATGAGGTCCCCACCAAATATTTGAGCTCTGTAAGAGCACCGTTCTTTTCAAGCTCCTCTAATGCTCCAATAAATGCGGTCCCTTTGGGCCCTCCACCTTTGATCACAAGGGCTTCCGGGGGCTGTTCTATGGGACTCCATTTCTTACCCTCGATTTTCGTTTCGATAAATTTCAATATAATCTTGCTGTTTACCGCATCAGCCTTAAGAGCTGACACATCTACATCTTTTAAGATATCGAATAGGTAGATAAAGCAATTGAGGTGATCCCCCTCAATTGCCGGTTGCAAGTAATCTGCAGCAATATGGGCTCCGGCCTGATGTAAGATACGCAGTGCTTGCTCATCTCCTAAAGATACTGCAAGAGCTACAGGTGTTCTCCCCTGACTGTCTTTTTTTTCGATTAGGTGGCCAGCTTTTTGCAAAAGAACAGAAATCATACTGCTGCTTTGCTCTTCGATAGCAAGGTGCACAAGGGTCTTGCCATCCATACAGACACTGAGATCTCCTCTTGGAATCAGTAATGGAAATACATTTTGGGCTTCATAAACAACTGCCAAGGCAAGTGGAGGCAGATCTTTATAAGGGGTTAGGGAGGCTTTTTGATTTAAAAGCCCTTGAAGAACCTCCGCTCTATCATACTGGATGGCTACATGAGAAGGTGTTTTTCCCGCTTCGTTGGTAGTATTTAACATGCTTGTGAAAGAAGGAAGGAGGGCGAAAACAGGAAGAAGATCGACAAGGCCTGTTTCAACAGCTAAATGAAGAGGAGTATTTCCTGCATAATCTTTGGTTTGCACAGCTACGCCACCGTCAATAAGTCTACGAGCTGTATCTATATCTTTAGTTAGGATGGCATAACCTAAAAGAGTTTGCCCTGCGCTATTGGTTATTGTATTGAGTAAAGGCAGAGCGGCAATATCCCCTCCTTGCTTATATTTTTCATAAGTCGCTTTAAAACAAGCTTCTTTTAAAAGAAACAAGTCCTCTGGTGTGTCTTCTTCCGGAAGTTCAAGACCAAGCGCATGCGCCAGGCTTTTCAGTTGTCCATCTTCATCTTGACCCGAAACAAAACCCAAAAAGCCAAATGCAGCCAAAAAAGGCAAGAGGGGGAGGCTGGTATTTTCAACCCTTTGTAGAGAACGAGCTTTTGGGCCCACCGGGGGAAGAGAAAAAAAACGGGCAATAGGTCCCTGGATTCTTAAGGGTATAGGTTTATTAGGGACTCCTCTGAAAGTTCTGCGTACTAAAAAATCCGAATGACTAGCTAAACGATCTATCCGAAACATGCTCTACCTCTAAATTTTAAATTTGAGGGTAGCTTCTATGATTAATGGAATATTTACAAGGAATTGATAAAGAACTTTTTTCCTACTTGGGAAGCCACCGACTCTGGATGGAATTGAACCCCTTCGATAGGAAGAGAGCAATGGCGAATCCCCATCACCTCTCCTTCTGCTGTCCAAGCTGTGACTTCTAGCTCTTCGGGCACTGTTGCAGGATCGATGACAAGAGAGTGGTATCGGACGGCTTTGAAACCTTGGCAGAGGCCTTTGAATACTCCCAACTGTTTGTGAAAAACAGGGGAGCTCTTACCGTGAATTGCATGAGAGGCTCGTACGATTTGAGCCCCATAGGCCTCTCCAATGGCTTGATGGCCTAAACAAATCCCCAAAATAGGAATACCCTTCTGTGCGAGATGAACGCAGTCTAATGAAATACCTGCTGTTTTTGGGCTACCAGGTCCTGGCCCTATGACCAATAAACGGGGGTGCATTTCCAAGATTTGATCTGGCGAGATAACATGATTACGCACAACCCTCACCTCACAGCCCAGTTGTTGATAGGCCTGAACAATGTTGTAGGTAAAAGAATCGAAATTATCGATAAGGAGGATCATAGACCCATGAGCTTCAAGGAGGCTTCCAATTGGCCTAGATTCACAGTAATGTCAGGGTCTAGATGGGTTTGAAACCCATCTGGAAAGCGCGGCCCTTCTCCAAATTGATAGTAGTACTCAAGCCCTACCCGATCGCTGACATACCAGTAACAAGGGTTAAAATAGGCAGGATCAAAAATTTCCAAAAAGGGAGTTTTGGGCTGGCAAAACACGAGATGTGAAAAACCTGCTCCATGTGGCCCTACAACGGCCTCGGCTGCCAAAAAGAATTCTGCCTGCTCTTTAAAGGTGAGCGCGCTGAGCTCGACTTTCTCAAAACCATATCGTTTTAAAACAGCAAACACTTCGCTCTCATTCAAAATTCTTCTACGCAAAGCATCGCTGCGCGACACATAGAGTCTTAATGGAGGTTTTTTGCAGAGCTGCGGCACTATTTTCTGGCGTAAATACTCGCATCCCCAATGCGTGGGTATCTCCGAGATAGATGGAACGATCAATTGCGGGGCTTGCAGCGCGCTATATGTATGAGCATTGATGATCTGGGAGGGCTTAACACCCATTAATTCCAAGCTCTGCTTTTGAAACGCAGTGGCAGCTTCCACGTACAAACATTCCTGCGCGTAGCCCCCTTTTTCTACCAGATGCAAGCGGGGCAGCACTTCATATACCCAGTGGTAAAAGGCCTCCTGTCTCCCAGCAGCGAGGGTCACCACAGGGTTCTTAGACGTGTATAAAGAGGGAAAAAATTTTTTGGTGCTGAAGCGAAGCAAATCATGCTGATGCGGCGACTTACAATCGATCGGCTGTAAAAATGTCGTGATGAGCTTTCCTTGACTTGAAAGATTGCCCCCTTTGCTTGTCGCAATCCCTTTCGGCACAAAGAGAATCCCTTCCGCCGGAAGTTGTGGTATCCCCTCCAAAATCTGTCTATAGTTCCAAAAAAGCTCGGGCTCAATTGTTTTAGGAGGTTGCATGGGCATGGTGACAGGCTGATAGAAAAAAGTGACATCGCCATTTCTCTCAGCGCTAGTTAATCCGGAAGGCACTCCAAAAAGAGTGAAACTGCGCCGGCCAAAGATTTTGCCGGCAAGGATTGTTCCACTCTTTTTGATTCCGTCGCGCACAAAACGTGCCGCACGGGATATGGCACCTTTGCGTTGATTCATCGACCTGAAAAAACCTCATCTGGTTTAAAGAAGAACTCAATCTCAACTTTCGCCGTTTCAGGTCCATCAGAACCATGCACAGCATTCTGATCAATCGATTCTGCAAAATCGGCACGGATTGTTCCTGGGGCTGCATTTGCAGGGTTTGTAGCTCCCATTATATCACGGTTCAGTGCAATCGCGTTTTCTCCCTCTAAAACCGAAACCAGCACTGGACCTGAGCTGATAAAAGCTACTAAATCATTGAAGAAGGGGCGCGCGCTGTGAACAGCATAAAATTCCTCGCCTTGCGCTTTGGTCAAATGCATCATTTTAGCAGCAATGACTTTCAATCCAGCCTTTTCAAATCGAGATAGAATTTGGCCGATCTGATTTTTGCGGACAGAATCGGGTTTTAAAATAGAGAGAGTTTGTTCTTTAGCCATTTGTCATGATCCTGTAAAAAAAATTTCGAGAATCTAAAATTTTACTAAAAGAAGCATTTTCTAGCAATATTAAAATCAAACTTAAAGTCAAACTATTAAATAATACCGTTTCCAGAAAATAAAGTCACGAATTGGCACTGTATAACACGCCATTTTTGAACGATCCTTTCTCGCTTAGGTGCAAAAACATAGGCTTCGAAACGATCGTCCAAATCTGTCATGTTACCCAGTGCCACTTCATGGCTTTATTTTCGACAAATATTTTTTTTAGTTTAATTTAAATACCTAAACCTCTAAAATGCATGTCGTTATAATACAAAATTAACTTTTACCTACTATATTTTATGGCCATTGATAGATTACTCCGAGATTCAACAAACCAACAACGCCAAGTTTTAGAAGACACACCTTTTAAACGCTCGAGCAGACGCATCATACCGGTTGCCCATGCAGCGACCCGACTGCAACTACCCCACACTTGTTCGCATGATTCAGACATGGCATATGACAAAGCTCAAAGAAGGGCGACTGCACTCTTTATCCGCTTTGCCGCAACAGATCTGCTAGGTTGCAGAACCATGCGCGCCTCTACGGATCTACAGGCAGGCCAATCCCACTGTGGCAGCTGTGAATGCGCTCATTGGGCTATGACCTCTGCGCTCCGTGATGACAAAATGCCTCGCGTCTTATCTGATATCAAGGGAGATAAGATGCTTACACCTAATCGGGAACGCTATCTTAAAAATCGTATGGGACTTAACACTCCTGAAAAAGAAAATTTTACCCGTTTGTCTACAGCTAAAGAGAAAACAGATTTTGTCCGTAGCCGTATCTCAACACATGATCTCCACAACTCTTTTAATGAGACTGCCTATGCCAAACAACTAAGCAGCACCCTGGAGGGACCCTCGGCAGCAAATGATTTCGATCAATCTATAGAAAAAAAATTTAAACCGCGTGAGGATGCGCTCAGCGATGATGTGGCCGAAGGAATACTCGATTTCAAGATGGCTATGAGCCTAGCATACAGAGAGCTTTTAGGAATACTAAAGCTAGCTAACCTCAATTTGTCCATGCGACTGCAGCAAGTTAAAAACTATAACGCCCTAGAGAATAAGATCCATTTAATCGAAGAAGCATATGGGCTAAAGAAAGAGATCACAGACACCGAAATAAATGATTATGTCGAAACACTAAAAGATCTGCTAGCTTTGCGCAAAGCCCTTCTTACCAAATTACCCTACAGCGTTAGCTTTTATACACTGACTTTTGAGCAAATCTCTCATCGTGAAGATTTTTCCTGTCTCAAAGCTTGCGTATCTATTATGGAAAATCTCACTGAGCCCGCCGATCGGCAAAAGGGATTTAGGCTTCACATCCAGCGAATCAAGAAAACGGCCTTCTTAAATGAACCCCCAGCATTAGCCAAAGTTCAGACGCGGTTGTGGGAAGCCCAAGGTCAATTAGAGGGATGGGAAGATTTGGGACCCTGTAATGTTAAGCTACTGGACAAATGGCTTTTTGGAGTCATGGACGGCACAGAGCGAAAAGCCCCTACGGAAGAAGAGCTGCGTTTACAGCTCATCGACATGACCAAAAAAGAGCCAAAGCCATCGAAAAAACTTCCAAAGTGACACCAAAGTTCAGTTAGATCTTATGCCCTAAATAGCGCTCAAAAATTGGTTGGAGATCATCTCTATCTTCTGCATCCATTTCTAGAGCTACCGGCACTGCCTTTTGGGCAACCAGCTTGATCCATTGGTCATCTTGACAGGCCTCTGCTAGGGTAATAGCTTGGTTTAGAGCTGCAAACACATGCGTTTGTAAGCATGCCTCAATAAGCCCTTTGATCTTTTCAACCTCTTCCATCGTTTTAGGATCTGTTCTTTGAACATCATTCATACCTTGATAGGAATCTAGAAAGCGGACAATTTCAGGAATACTAGCCATATTGCTCTCCTTGCGTTAAAGAGCAAATTTTTTACTACAAAAGACTTTAAAGCAAGAGTAATTTTACACTTGATCCTACATTAAAGTACTTTTGAGGATTATGTTCTTTGATATTTGAGAGCTGCAGTAATCAAAGAAGAGATGTCTTCTGCCTCTCCGGATAGCTCATCGAGGGCTTTTTGAATGGCATTCTCTGCACTCATATGCGAATAACCTAGCCGGAGAAGGGCATTCAGAGCATCTTGTGTGTAGGAAGAAGAAGAAGAGGTTTGAGGAAGAATAGAGATTTTGAGTTTAGTTTTAAGATCGACAATCAATTTTTCAGCTGTTTTTTTACCAATCCCGGGAGCTTTTGCCAAAGCGGCCGCATTTCCCTTTCTAACCATCTCTTGAAGTGACAACGGGTCGAAATGTCCCACTAATCCTAAGGCACTTTTTGGACCTATGCCTGAAACTGTGAGCAATAGCTCAAAGAGATCTCTCTCTTCTTTTGAAACAAATCCGTACAGCGTTTGAGACATCTCGCGCACAACCCAGGCTGCATATAATAAGGTTTGCTGCCCTGCTGAAGGCAACTTAGCATAGACTGACGAGGGGATGTACAATTTATATCCAATACCACCAGTTTCCACAACGGCATAGTGCCCATTTTTCTCGGTCAGCGTTCCATTAAAATAATCGTACATGAAAATATCCTATATTCTGGTTCCTAAAGAGAAGGCCTGGCCATGACAGATGGCAAGTGCTAAAGCATCTGAGGCATCCTCTGGGATAGCCTGGCTGGGCAAATCTAAAAGCCGTTGGATCATAGCCTGAACCTGGATTTTACTGGCATTCCCTTTTCCCACAACAGCCCTTTTGGCACGGCTAGGAGCATATTCAAAAACAGGAATTTCACGCAAAGCGGCAGCTAACACTGCAACACCGCGCGCCATACCCAGCTTAAGACCACTTTGGGGATTTTTGTGGATATATTGGGTCTCAACAGCAATTGCCTCAGGAGCAAATCTGTCGAGCAGCTCTTCAATGGCTTGAAAGATGATTTTGTAACGGATAGTCAAGGGCAAAGAAGCAGGTGGGCGCACACACCCATAATCAAGGGCTTTGAAGCACCTTCTCTCATCGATTTCTATGATCCCATAACCCGTGACAAGAGTCCCAGGGTCAATTCCCAGGATCTTGCGGACTTTGAGGTTGGAGAGGCTCAAGGGTATTTCCTAAAATGGTTTTTAAATTGGAAAAGGTGGAGGCCATTTGCTCATATGTTTTACGCAGATTTTGCAATTCTATCAATTGTCCTTTCTGCTCCTCCAGCTCAGTTTGCAAGGTAAGACATTTGCTTTGCCATTCTTTTGTCAGATTTTCGGTGACTTGCGCGCTACTGTTCACTAGTTTTTCGTTCAGAGCCTGTAATTCCATGATTTGGTTTTGTTGACTTTCTGCCAGATCTCCTAAAAGTGTAGTCTCCTTCACCTTCTTAGCAAGAAGCTGTCCTGATTGGATCAGCTCAGTCTCCATCTCTTCGTATTGCCCTTTGATATTTTTTAAAGAAATCTGGAGCACATTTTGCTCTTTTTCAAATTTTGCGAGAAATTTATTGTGGTCCTCCCCCTTTTTATAAAGCATCTCCCGCTCTTCAACCATTTCGGCATGCCTTTGGGCCATTTCACGCATTTTTACATAACAGCGCTCCAAACTCTCTTCGTGCACCATTTCTTTTTGAGAGAAACTCCTGAGAGCTTCTTGCATTTGGGACTCATACTCGGCCCGCAAGGCCACAAAATCACTTTCCTGCAATTGTATCTGTGCAGATTCGAGCTCTGCGCGCAATTGGACAATCTCTGCTTGTAACTCCTCTTGCCCTTTTATTTGATTGTGAAGAAGGGCTATCTCCTCACGCTGCTGTGTCAACATCTCAGCCTGTTTTTGCATCTGAGCCACAGTCTCTGCTAAACGTTCGACCAGGCGCCCCCTCTCAAGCTCAAAATGCTGCATGTGCGTCGTCTCATGGGCCTGGGCCTTTTCCTGGGCCTGGGTTAAAGCATCTCGCGCCGTACACAAGTCCTGATCAAGGGCTCTGATCTGCTTTTCAAGAGCTTGCTGATTGTCTGCATCTATTCTGGATGCCTCACGTAAGCCCTCACACTCTTCTTCAAGCTTATGAGTATGGCACTGCACACTGTTGAGCACCTCTACTTCTTTCTCATGCTCAGAGAGCTTTAGTAACAGGGCTTGATTACTCTCTTGCAAAGACTCCACAGCATGGTTTGCCTCCTCCAGAGCCTGTTTGAGCTCTTCATTTTCACCAGTGCACTGTTGAGATTTCAAAATTTCGATTTCAGAGGTGGTGCTTTTCAACTCGATCATCAGTTTTTTAAGAGTAGGGCGTACCCTGGCGATCTGTGACTTAAGGTCGTCATTTTCAACCTCTTTCTCAAGGTAGACCGCTTTGAGCCTTGTATATTCATCTGCCAAAGAGTGTTTATGGACATCTGCAAGCTTAGCCTGAAAACGTTTTTGCAACCCCTTTTCTTCAAGTTGCTTTTCCAAATCCCTGACTCTTTTTTTTTCAGAAAAAAGATTTTTTAAAACCTTTTTGAGTTCATCTTCAGTATAGGTATTTGATCCCAAAACCGACCCCTTGTTGTTCAGTATATAAATCAAATGCGAATAAAGGAAAATGTCCTTACAATCTTTAATCATGTCTGAAGAGTTTCAAAATATCATTGTCCGCATGCCTAATTGGCTCGGTGATGCTGTCATGGCCACACCGGTTATCGCTGATCTGCGCAGCCGGTGGCCTCAAGCAACGATCACTGCTATGTGCCAGGCAGGAGTTGCTACTCTACTTAGGGGCAATCCTCATGTGAATGAAATTTTTTCATTCTCAAAGCCAAACGAATTTTTGTACCGGCAACAAAGAAGAAATTTGATTGCCCGTTTACGCCAAGGGAAATATGATCTGGGGATTCTCCTACCCAATTCCTTTTCATCCGCGTGGTGGTTCTGGAGGGGAGGCGTTAAAACTCGAGTGGGATTCGCCTCTGATTGGCGTAGTTTCTTACTGACACATGCTATCCCCTTTCCTGCCGAGCGTGGTCAAGAACATCTCGTTTGCACCTATAAGCGGCTATTGGAACCTTTAGGCATCTCTCCTTCGAGCACCCCTCCTCGACTCTACGTGGCAGATAGCGAAAGAAGTGCAGCTAAAGCGATTTTCAAGCAACATCGTATACCCGAGGGAGCTTCTGTCGTAGGCATCAATCCCGGAGCAGCTTATGGATCTGCTAAATGCTGGCTTCCCGAAAGATTTCGTGAGGTCATTGCCCATCTTGCTGCCCGTCCCAACACCTATGTGGTTTGCTTTGCTGACCCTGCGGGAGCTGACCTTGTCCACGGAATCTGTAAAGGAATGCCTTCCAACGTCATTGATCTCGCCACCGCTACCTCCCTCCGAGAACTTCTCGCGCTGGTTGAGCAGTGCACCGTCTTTCTCACCAATGACAGCGGTCCGATGCATATAGCCGCCGCTCTCAAAACACCCCTTGTGGCTCTCTTTGGCTCTACCAATGAGATTGCTACCGGTCCCTTTGGCCATGGTGAGATCATCCATAAACACGTCGCGTGCTCACCTTGCTACCGCCGCACCTGCCCCATTGACTTCCGCTGCATGACCGGCATCACCTCTGATGAGGTCTACACTGCCCTAATCCGTTATCTCCCCTGACAAGATTTTTTAACAACCACATACTCTATAGCAAGAATTTCAAAATCGAACTCAGGTTTAAAATCTAATGAAGTTATCACCATTGAAACCTCATACCAGGGATTCTCCTCTCGTGGAGCTCCTTCAGCTCAGCTTGAGAAAATCCGGTATTCACCAACTGAACCGTTCTCTCTGTCCCATCAGAACGTAGTCCTAGGGCAGTGACCCAGCATGGTAAAGAGCTTACATTGGTGCAGTCACAAAGAGAGAGGTCGCCACCCAGCTGGACCTCGATGCTTTCAGACAAAGATAGACTAGTGTTATCAAGAGCGAGACAGCCTCCCACGTGGAGGCCCTGAGGTAAAGAAGAGGGTAAACTGGTGCAGTGACAAAGCGCGAGATTGCCTCCCACATGGAGGCCTTGAGGCAAAGACGATAAACTGGTGCAGGCAAGAAGAATGAAATCGCCTTCTACTTTGAGATCTGCATCGAAAGACTTTAAACTCTCGCAATAGGAGCAATCGAGCATGCCTTCCACTTGGAGCCCCTTAGGAAGGGACGGTAAACTAGAGCCGCTAAGATCGAGATCGCCTTGCACCCTAAGATTCTCAGGTAAAGATTTTATAACGGATCTGTCGTAAAACCAGAGATTGCCCTTTACAATGATTGGAGTGGGAGGAAATATAGAACCCTCGATCAGCAACTCTCGAAATTCATCGGGCGTGTAGCTTGTTGGAAGGTTAGTGGATTGGGATAGGTGGGATAGGTTACATTGCTTTACTGATTGTCCTGATTGAATTAAAGTGGCGCTGCTAGCGCTCGATTTACAACTGGGGATAACAAGGCAAGGAATGCCGACCAGCAGGGCAGCGCTACCACCAATGGCTGTACTAATTGTGATCGTAAAAATCTGTTTCTCGGTTAATAGGATATGGTATTTACCTAAAACCGTCTTAAGTACTCCGGTCTGCGTGAGGGCCAAGGTAACAAGGGCTAACGCGCCAATTATGCTCAGAGCTAAACCTGTTAGGATGCATATTTTTTGGTTAAATGGCAGTTCATCCCATTTTTTAAAAGGACCCTGAATAGTGTCTAATCGCGTGGATGTGCTGGATGTGCTCAATTAAACTATCTCCTACATAAAATAAATCGTTCATATCATTATACAACTATAATGTTAAATTAAGATTAATTTTAAAGAGAAAATTTACAAAGCTCAGAAAATAGAGGCAAATACTCTTGAGAAGGGCGTTTATACCATTTCCAGAAAATAAAGCCATGAAGTGGTACTGGGTAACATGACAGATTTGGATGATCGTTTCGAAGCCTATGTTTTTGCACCTAAGCGAGAAAGGATCGTTCAAAAATGACGTGTTATACAGTGCCAATTTGTGACTTTATTTTCTGGAAATGGTATTACTTGACTCCAATTCCCGAACAACGTAGAAAGCAGAAAACAACCCCTCCCAATGCCATGCAAACACTCAAGCTAATACGATATTTTGTCAATTTGATCTTCCTGGTCATGGGAGCAGTATTTATGGTGATCGCCTTGGCCATTGTGGGGATTAGTGCATGGCAATTTATAAACAGAGCTCTGACATGTTCGGAATGCAATGTGCTTCAGGAACTTTTAGGATTTGTGGGCTTTCTTATCATGGCAGTAGCTATCTTTGATGTGGGTCATTATTTGATCGAGGAGCAGGCTTTTAAGAGACAGCACCGTACGCCCTCTGATACACGCCATAGCCTAACCAGAATTGTGGTCATTATTGTCATCGCTGTCAGCTTGGACGCTCTTTTGAACGTCTTGAAAGCAAGCTCATTGGACATGCGTCTACTCATTTATCCCAGCACGCTTTTTTTAGCCGCTGTCTTCCTTCTTATCGGCCTTGGAATCTATCAACGCCTCAGCAGCCTAGCCGAAAAAGAGAATCCTCATTAAATAGGCCTTCATTAGACTTCTCGCATACATAGCTCGGGCGTGGGGGCATGGGAACATCCCTCAAGGCTAGAATTCAGCATAGCAACTACCACCGAAGGCGATCTTGCCCATCCTATTTTTTTAATGCACAACATTTATGCTGACCCTAAAGTGGTGATCCAGGATGTTAAATCGGTGTCTCTAAGATCGAGACTGCCTTCCACCTGGAACCTTTCAGGTAAAGATGTTAAATGGTGCAGTAACTAAGATCGAGATCATCTGTTTCTCAGCTAATAGAATATGGCATTTAGCTAAAACTATCTTAAGAACTCCGGCCTGAGTTAGGGCAAGGGCAACTATGGCTAGTGCGCCAATCACGTTTAGAACTAAACCTATTAAGATGCATGTTTTTCGGTTAGACGACAACTCAACGCCTTTTATTATGGGACCTCTTACAGGTTCTTCCGGTTGGATAGAGTTGCTCAATTAAAATATCCTTTATACAAATCTCTCATAGTGCTGCATAATAATATTAATTTATTATTAACACCATTTGTCAAATATAATTTATACAAATACGTAGAAATAACACTACAAATTTAGACTGGATGGCGAAACAGATTTGGACAATCGTTTCGAAGCTCATATTTTTAAATATGGGCGAGAAGGGACTGTTCAAAGATGGCATGTTATCAGCGGTTCCCACTGAAAATGACGTTAAGTATTTGATTGCCAAAGAAAATAATGAAAAAAGTTTACGAAACGGCATTTCCCAACCCATTGCTTCTCAAACAGAAATACCTCCAGTGGGAATTGCTGGCATGTTATACCATTTCCAGAAAATAAAGTCACAAATTGGCACTGTAGAACACGTCATTTTTGAACGATCCTTTCTCGCTTAGGTGCAAAAACGTAGGCTTCGAAATGATCATCCAAATCTGTCATGTTACCCAGTACCACTTCATAACTTTATTTTCTGGAAATGGTTCTCTAATTGCGCTTCTGGTCAACACATTTTTTTCTCGTTCAGCAAGTTCTTAGCAAAAGTAGTCAAAGAGCTCTCCATGGTTCTCTTCGGGGTCCTTGGTAATGGAGGTCATTATGTTAGCACACTCTCTTGTACATAACTGGCGTACTGCCCCCACGATCTGGCAGTAAACGAATTCCATGCTTCACAACAAGAATCAAGAATTTGTTCTTATGATTCAAAGCATCGATTTCCTAAATATCTATCTCTCAAAACTTGCCAGACTTGCTCTGTTGGGTTTAATTCAGGAGAAGCCGGTGGTAGTGGGAGCAGAGACAAATCCCTAGGTACTTGTAGCCTACTTGTTGTATGCCATGCCGCCTGATCAAAAACCACTACACCGTGATTGCCAGGATCAATATGTTTTGCAATCTCATACAAATGCTTCTGCATACAAAACGTACCTATTGTCGGCAGAACCAGACCCACCGCTTCATCTTTTTTTGCACATACAGCCCCAAAAATATAAGCATGCTCAAACTGTTGCTGCCTAACAACTCGTGGGCGACTTCCCCGTCGTGCCCAGATCCGTGTTACTGTGCCACGCTGTCAAACTCTAGCTTCGTCTTGAAACCATATTTCAACGTTCTCGGATAAAACTCCTTCAGGCAACACCTCAGCTATTTTTTCTTGGAATTTTTTTTAAAATCTTCTTGTATAGCAAGATTGGATTTCGGATGCTTTGACCTCGAAGAGATCCATGATAATTGACAGCGTGCAAGAACATCGTACACGCTTTTTGCCGCGTATTCGACATCAAATTGTTTTTTCAGCAAGATTTGAATATCTTCACCTCGAATCCTTCCTCCTTGTCGTGTTTCTTGTAAGGCCTCGACTGCTTGACGAAATTCTTCTTCCTTTTCTGAAGGCAGTTTCTTCTTTCTCCCAGAACGTTGTCCTTCCTTCAAACCCACTAATCCTGCTTCTATGAAGCGTATCAACCACTTACGCAACGAGGTCAAACTGATTTGAAACATGTCCGCAATCTCTACTTTGGTTTTCCCTGCCTGGAGATTACCCAAAGCCAAAAGTCTAATGCGTGTTCTAGGATGAGGCTCCTTGACGGCCAGTTGGAAAAAGTCTACTCCGCTGAGTTTTGAGAGTTCATCGTGTTTTTTGCCCATATCGAATCCCTGGTTTTTGTAAAAACTAAGGATTCTAAATTAAGCTTTATTTTTCCGAAATGGTATAATACCATTTCCAGAAAATAAAGTCACAAATTGGCACTGTATAACACGCCATTTTTGAACGATCCTTTCTCGCTTAGGTGCAAAAACATAGGCTTCGAAACGATCATCCAAAATCTGTCATGTTACCCAGTACCACTTCATGGCTTTATTTTCTGGAAATGGTATAACACACCATGCAGCCTGAAGGGCTGCGATAAACCTCTCTGTGAGTTCTATGTTCCTTGTGGCAGTTTTTTTATGTTTTTTGTAACAAGAGGCCGGAGGGAAGGGAGTCGCCGAAGAACCGCTCATTTTCGGCGAGGGTGAGGGCACGTTCGTGCTGAAGCAGCTCGTCGAGATGTTGAGATTGCAAAAGGGGGGCGAGGCTGTCGATTAAAGATTGAGGAAGATCGAGCTGGCGCAGGTTCGTTTTACGAGCCAATATGGCGAGGGTGAAGGGAAGATGGGTATTTTGGGCAGCGGGAGATTCGAGAAGGGCATGAACCCATTGTGCACAGGTGGAGACGGGAATAACATTAGCGGCTGTGCCATGGAAGAGCTGGCGTGCACCAAGTCTTCCTAGAGCCCAGTAATCGCACGGCGCACCCTCGCCTGCCAGGATTCGTTTGAGAAGGTGGTTTCCGAGTTTGGTTTTCGCAGAAATGTCGACCAGTTCAAAGGAGGCTAAAGCACGTAGATGTTCTGCATAAGGGTAGCTACCCTGTTTGATTTTTTGAGGCAGCAGTTCGTTGAACAGTTGAATCTGCTGTCCTTTGCTTAAGCCTGCAGCGATACGTCTATAGCAAATCCATTGTTGAATCTGCACCTCTTCGGGTGGTTGTCGCTTGAGGTCTGCCAAAATAAACCTCCACAGCTGTTTGACCCGGTGATCATCGAGGGGATAGCCAAAACCGGGTCTTAGAAAGAAACCAGCTAGGTTCCAGAATTTACTTTCATACTGCGCTGCTAACAGCCTTTTGTCTGCTTGTTCCATGAGTACATCAAAAAGTCCTCTGAGTAAGCTTGGAGGCCATGTCTTGCGCTCTTTTTCCAAAAGTTTTTCCAACTTAGGCATGAGCGTATCGAGTTTTTTTTGAAGGCCTACTGCAAATGCACTGACAAGCTCTTCTTGCGCAGATTCTAATTCGGCAACATCCGACGTCTCATCTGCAAGTCGCTTTTCCGCACGGAGCTGAAATTCGAGCTTCCATCTGTGGGAAGTATTTTGCGCTTGGAGCCACAATTCGAGGGTCCCGATCGCAGTAAGATAGATTTCAAGCCGTACAGGAATGGGATCCGTCTGTTCTTTTTTTCCAAATTTACACAGTGTATGGATAGGTGGCAGCGGGCTCATCTCTTCTAGTTCAATGGGCACGAGATCACCCGGCTGATCATGTAGGCGGGTATGTGAATGATAAAGCCTAAAAGCAACGGCTTGGTTTGGAATCAAAGAAAATAGGTGCTCAGAAATTAAGCGCGTGCCCTCAGGAGTTCCTCGGGGCAGCAGGGTTAATGCTCGAAGCTCACCTTGGGTTTCAATCTCTAAGTAATAGCTACGGGGCGATCCCCCTGTAATGCGGGTTTTTCCATGAGCAAAATAGGCAGCTCCACGTGCTACAGCAAGATCTAGGCTACTCGATTCAAGGATGAATACTTTTTTTTCAGTTCCAAACCACAGATTGAGTGCATCAATAATCCTATCTTGAAACAACTCGGGTTTGAAAGCGCCTCCGTTGAAGAGGACGTAATCGGGTTTACGCCCACACCCACTTTTGTACAAGAAATGAGCTAGGTGCTTGGTAATGGAGGGATCTGATTCATACGGGAGTCCCATCTGTCGGATCCCGCTCCCTTTTTGTAGCTGAATGGCTTCCAGGTAGGGCTGGAGTCCAAAAAATCCTTCCAGCAAAGTATGCTTTAACTCTTCTCTTTCTAATGGAAGAGAAATCCCTCCACCGACCACTTGGGAGCCTTTTCCAGGAATGAAAATTGAGTAGGTTTGAGGAGGTTGAGGTCCTAGTAAGATCTCTTTGCCACTTCTAACTTGATGCAACAGGGATAAATGTTGTGTGATATCTAGCTCGAGCCCAGACCGTTTTTCTAAAAGATGACAGAGCGCTGCATCCATATTATCACCACCCAGCAGCAGGTGTTTGCCTACAGCCATGCGTCTAAGCTCGCCCCTTTCTAAAACATCAATCCAACTAAAATCGGTGGTTCCTCCCCCCACATCACACACTAAAATGGACTGCCCGAGTTTGAATAGGGAAATGTCGTGCTCCATCAACCAGCTATAAAAGGCCGCTTGTGGCTCTTCGAGAAGCGTCACCTGTTTGAGACCCGCTAGCTGCGCGGCTTCGAAGGTCAAGGCGCGTGCCACTTCATCAAACGAGGCAGGCACTGTCAAGACAACTGTTTGTTCTTCGAGCTCAAGTGAGGGGTCACTTTTAGCCATGTGGCGATTCCACATGTGTTTTATGTGCTCTAAAAAGAAAGTGGAGGCTTCTAGAGCCGAAAGGCGACGTTGATTGTCTGAAGACTCAAAGGGGAGTATTTTTTCTTTGCGATCTGCTGCAGGATTAGACAGCCAACTTTTTGCGGACTGGATCAAGCGCGTGGGCAGCTCTGCACCCTGAATTTTTGCCCATGTTCCCACCACAGGGATGCCTTCTCCCTCTAAATACAAAAAAGAGGGAAGCAAAGGAAGCGCTTCGTCATGACCGTGCTTTCCCTGTTGATGGATATAAAATTGTTGAACAGGCTGCTGCGGTTTGGCAGCATCAAAATAGGCAACGGCGCTATTAGTTGTTCCTAGATCGATGCCGACAGTATAGCGGCTAGAGGAACCTGTCTGGCTCATGGTATTCATAACCGCAGTCAAGTGCTACGCCCTCGTTTGTAACCTGGCCTAAGCAAACATTAAGACCGTTTTTCAAGCCAGCATCTTCTCTCAATGCGCGTTGGTATCCTTTATCTGCCAAATCTAAAACATAAGGCGCTATCGCATTATTCAACGCCTGAGTAGAGGTGCGCGCGCAAGCCCCTGGCATGTTGGCTACACAATAGTGCACTACATTATGTACGATATAGATGGGATCGGAATGGGTGGTTGGGCGCGATGTTTCAGAACACCCTCCTTGGTCAATGGCGACATCAACAAAAACACTTCCCGGAGTCATACGGCGGATCATGGCTTCAGTTATCAGTTTGGGAGCTTTCTTGCCAGGACTCAAGACCGCACCGACAACGAGATCTGCGCTCACAACTGCCTCTTCGATCGAAACGGGGGTCGAATAGATCGTTTTCAAAAGAGGGCCATAATGCTCATCGAGCTCCCGCAAACGGGAAAGTCTTTTTTCCACAATCGCCACATCTGCGCCAAAACCCATCGCCATCCGGGCCACCTGTGTTCCGACCACACCGCCACCAAGCACAACGACTTTCGCAGGGGGTACACCTGGAACGCCGCCCAGCAATAATCCTTTACCCCCATAAGCCATCTGGAGTGCTGTCGCCCCTGCTTGGATAGCAATCCGACCGGCCACTTCACTCATAGGTGTCAATAACGGAAGCTTGCCCTCATTATCTGTGACAGTTTCGAAGGCGATGCCCACAACCTTACGTTCGATCAGGTGTTTAAGCTGCTCGGGATCGGGAGCCAGGTGAAGGTAACAGAAAAGGATTTGTCCACGTCTCAATAAAGAGAACTCGCTGGCTTGCGGCTCTTTAACTTTCACGATCATTTCAGCTTCATGGTACACCTGAGCAGCTGTTGCTACAATCTTAGCACCGGCATGTTCATACATCTCATCAGTAAAGCCGATTCTTTGGCCGGCATGGCTCTGTATAATGACTTCATGCCCCGCTTGGCCGAGCAAGCTAACAAGCCCGGGTGCCAACCCTACCCGATACTCATGATTTTTTATCTCTTTAGGAACGCCAATTTTCATTGATTACTCACCTTTACTCAATTTTATAGCAAAGCTACTGTGCGATTTGTTTGTTCAAAAGCAAGAGAGATTAGCTTAGACACACCTTTTTCTTCCATTGAGACTCCAATTAAAAGATCTGCAATCGACATGGTTTTTTTATTATGGGTTACGATAATGAACTGAGTCTTGTCAATAAATTGTTTCAGAACGTTGGTAAATCGTTCGATGTTGCTATCATCCAAAGGCGCGTCCACCTCATCCAAAATGCAAAAGGGCGCAGGGCGGACCTCAAAGACTGAAAAGAGCAAGGCCAATGCCGTCAAACACTTTTCCCCACCCGAAAGAAGGGAGATCGAGCGCATCTGCTTCCCAGGTGGCTTGGCGACAATTTCGATGCCTGCCTCTAAAATGTCTGAGCTCTCTGTAAAAGTAAGATCTGCACTCCCGCCGGTGAATAAAATCGCAAAATTCTTCTGAAAGTTCTCTCGGATCTTCTGGAACGTTTGCTTAAATATCTTTCTGCTCTCTTGATCTAGGGTCGTGATAATTTCTTCTAGGTCTGTTTTCGATTCCTGCAAATCTTTTAATTGCTTATCAAGATAATCAAAACGCTCTTGTGTTTGCTGAAACTCTTCAATTGCCGTCATGTTGACAGGTCCAGTCGATTCCAGCGCAGAGCGCAAGTGTTGGATCTCTTGCATCGCTTCTTCTAAGGGGATTTTAAGGGGGGCGGCAAGCTCCCTCCAGCCCCCTTGTGCAAACCCATGCCTTTCAATGAGCTCGCCCTCAACATTCCTTCTCTCGGATGACTCCTGTGCAAGGGCAATCTCAACCTCGTGACACTTTTTGGCAATCGAACTCGCTCCTTTCCGTTTTGCCCCCAAAGTCTTATCAGAAACTTCAGCGCTGTTTTTAGCAACAGTTAAAACATTTTCACGTTCCAGCACTTCCCCTTGGAGCCTTTTAAGGGAGCGAGTAGATTCTTCGAGCTCTGTTTCTTGGGTTTTAATTGTCAGAAGCAGGGATTCAACTGTTTTACGCATGTGCTCAATCTCTTGAGTCAACTTCTTCTCGTCAACTTCGCTCTTTTGCTGCTTCACCTCTAAAATCTGGATCTGTTGATGCAACTGCTGCCACTCAAGCTGCGATTTCTGAAAAAGGACATCCGCTGCTTGCACGAGCTGAGCATTTACTTTGAGCGTGTTTTGACAAGAGTCATGAAGCGCTTCTTGAGCCTGCAAGGATGATGCTAAAGAAGCAAGCTCCTGCTTAAAGTGCGCACTCGCTGTTTTGAGATTAGAGATCTCTAGCTCTTCATCCTGCAGCTTTCCAAGATCTTCTTTTTCCTTACTGACGGAAACGATCTCTCTTTTAAGTTTTTCTAAGTCTGCCAAAGCCTGTTGGAGCTTGAAATTTTCCTGGATCAGATCCATTTCCTTTTTGCGGTGGATCTCGCTACTATCAGTGCGAGCTTCTTCACTCTTTTTCATCCGCTCAAGCAGGGTATCTTGCTGTTGGCGATGCTCACCCCATCGTACACGCAGCTCAAGAGCAGTTTCACCAAGTGTTTTCAACTCCGCTTGTCTTTGGAAGGGATTGCTTAATTTTTTCCCCGATCCCGGATGAAAAAAAACACCTAGCGCATCATAAAAATTCCCCTCCTCAGCCAGGGTATAGTTTTGTGTAAAATGATACGCAACAGGACTTTTTTCCATATGGGCAGCCAAAATGCCTGGTTTGGACACCTCACCGGTAGATGTAAAATGTGATTTAACCGCCACTGAAAAATCGACGATTTTTTTCTTTTTAGCAAAATCTAAAAGTACCTGTAAATCCTCATCAGACGCAACTACAAGCGTTTCTGCATAAGGGCGCATGGCAGAAGCTAACAGCTCTTCATACCCTTTTTGCGGTATCAAATACTCGAATAACGGCTCCACTTTGCCAGCAAGTGGGCTTTTTTCATTTTTTGCCTCTTTGAGCAAAGCTTTGGCTGCAGGAGAAAATCCCTCCATATCCTCTTGCAACCGCTTCAATGTTTTTTGATGGCTTTCTGTTTCAGTAATTTGCCTTGCAAGCACCTGCTCTTCTTGTTGGACGCCCGTAAGCTCTGTACGCATAGCAAATAGTTCATTTTCAACATGTACTAATTCCAGTTTACAGGCGTCAATTTGAGCAGAGAGAGCTTCGAGCTTACCTTTTTGCATAGAAATTTGCTGGTTCAGGGCACCACTTGCCCCCTCGTGCGTCTTTTCTAGGGCATTTAAAATTTGCAAACGGGCAAGACGTGCTTCGTAGCGGAACGTTTTTTCTTGTAGTTTCGAGTGGAGACGTCCCTCTTCTTGCATCAACATGAGGTGTTCTGCCTGAAGCTTTTTAATGCCCTCTCGCACAATCGCCATCTCTTTATCGACAGCACTATAGGCCTCTTTTTTCAGATCATGTTCCGCTTTTTTCTGCTCTTTTTCGAGGGCCGCTGAGGTTAACATCGAGGCTTTGTGACCTCTCTCTGTGTGAAAATTTTGTCGCTCTTTAACAACATCCGCTAAATGTTGACCGACACTCTCTTCCCTTTTTTTGATTTCGAATAAACGGTGTTTTTGCTGATTGATCTCCGCCTCTAACACACGTGTTTTTGTCTCACATAGATTGAGCTCTTTATGCACCTGCTTAGCATACAGCTCTTCTTCTAGGACATTGCCTCTTGCGCGATCAAGCTCGGCATCAAGCTGAGTGATTTCTAGCTCGTGTACGTCCATTTCTTTTTTCAAACCCGTGAGCTGACTCTCTAAGCCTACAGATTGCTGATTCAGGGTTTGCCAGCGCACTAAAAGGATTGCTTTTTCTAGCTCTTCGAGTCTCAGTTTATTTTCTTGAAAGCTTTTTGCTTGGCTTGCCTGTTTTTTAAGCTGGCGGGTCTGCTTTTCAATCTCAACATGCACATCATGAACACGGGCATAGTTTTCTGTGACAGTAACGAGTTTTCGCACCGTCTCTTTTTTTCTTTGCAAGAAGCGTGAAGTGCCTGCCGCATCATCGAAGATAACTCGCCTCTCTATTGGATTTAGATTGATGATCTGGTCTAGTTTTCCTTGCTCAAAAATGGAAAAAGCATTTTTACCTATCCCTGAGCCTAAAAATAGGCTCTGTATATCTTTTAAACGCGCCGGCTCTTTGTTGATGAAATATTCCGATTCCCCGCTGCGATGCAAACGACGTGTGATGGTAATCTCGCTGTAGGGAAGAGGCAATGCGCCATTGATATCGGTCAGCCAAACAGAAACTTCTGCATAGTTCAATCCCTTCCTATTGTCAGTTCCTGCAAAGAGGACATCATGCATCTTATCGCCGCGCAGCGATTTTGCCGATTGCTCTCCCATCACCCAGCGGAATGCATCCACGATATTAGACTTGCCGCAGCCGTTGGGCCCTACAATCCCTATGATCTCACAGTCGAAATTGAGAACAACACGATCTGCAAATGATTTAAAACCGATAATTGTCAGCTTTTTAAGCTTCATCTATGCCGGAGATTTATAGAGCCAGAGATTTATAAAGATTAACCATTTCGATGGCCCCTAATGCATAACTAAAGCCGATATTGACTCCTTTCGTGCCCGCTCGCACTTCTGCCTGCTCTTTGGTTTCGGTCGTCAACACCGAAAAAATCACGGGTATGCCATGGGCCATTCCTGTCTGCATAATGCCGGAGGCCGTTTGACCTGCCACAAAATCGAAATGGGCCGTCTCACCGCGGATCACAGCGCCCACACAAATAATCCCATCATATTTTTTGGAAGCTGCCATCTTATGAGCTACTGCTGGAATCTCAAAAGCGCCGGGAACCCATGCCACAGCAATATCATCATCAGCAACACCATGTCGCTTCAAACAATCTACTACTCCTTCAAGCAGCAACTGCGTGATCGTTTGGTTAAAACGGGAAACGACGACGCCATACTTGTGGCCTGCTGCTCCAAAATGCCCTTCAAAGTTTCTCATAACGTAAATTGGTGTCCTAGTTTTTGTTGTTTTGTCTTGAGATAATTCAGGTTTTCTTTTGTTGCTAGTGGAGGCAAAGGAACACGCTCAATAATCTTCAAACCATATCCTGCCAAGCCGCCATATTTGGCAGGATTATTCGTCAAAAGACGAATGGTGGAAAGGCCCAGATCGGCTAAGATTTGCGCTCCGATGCCATATTCGCGGGAATCAACAGGTAGACCAAGCTGCAGGTTCGCTTCAACCGTATCCAACCCATCATCTTGAAGATTGTAGGCGCTCAGCTTATGCCCTAGACCAATCCCCCTTCCTTCCTGCCCCCGTAAATAGACAATAACACCTGAACCGGCAAGCTCAATTGCCTCCATTGCACTCTGGAGCTGATTGCCACAGTCACATCGAGCAGAGCCAAAAATATCTCCTGTCAAACACTCGGAGTGAACGCGTACTAGAATGTTTTTTTCTCCCGCTACTTCTCCTTTGACCAGCGCCAAATGTTCGACCCCATCAATTGTCGATTCATAGGCATGGGCAACAAACTCTCCAAACGGAGTGGGTAAACGGGCTTTAGAGATGCATTTGACCAATTTCTCTTTTTTACGCCGAAAGCGGATCAAATCGGCAATCGAAATGATAGGAATTTCGTGTTTTTTTGAAAAATCAATCAATTCAGGAAGGCGAGCCATGGAATAATCAGGATTCACAATCTCGCATAATACACCCACAGGCTCTAGACCTGCCAGCGCCAAAAGATCGATCGTCGCTTCAGTGTGACCTGCCCTTTTCAGAACACCCCCTGACCTAGCCATTAGGGGGAAAATGTGACCGGGACGGCGAAAATTCTCTGCCAAGCTACCCGGATGTGCCAATTTCAAAAGGGTAGTTGTTCGATCCGCTGCCGAAATGCCGGTTGTCGTATCGTCTCTAGCATCGACAGAGACCGAAAAAGCTGTTCTTTGATTCTCTGTATTTTGACTGACCATCTGAGGGAGATGAAGGGCCTCGAGCCTATCGGCTTCCATGGGCGCACAAACGACCCCACTGCTATGTCGCAGAAGAAAGGCCATCTTCTCCACGGTCATTTTTTCAGCCGCGATGATGAGATCGCCCTCGTTTTCCCTGTCGGGATCGTCAACGACGATCACAAAATCGCCTGCCGCTAGTGCTACAATTGCCGCTTCTATCTCTGAAAGTGGATTTTCCATAGAGACCTGAGTTTTGGATTAATCCTGCTCATAATCAGATGATTTTTATGAGCTTAGCTTAAGATTTTTTGCGAAGGCCATAGCCAAAGGCGCTATTGCCGAGCAAAAAAGCATAAGATACGCCAGAAAAATGCCTGAGTATGAGCAAGATTAACCCAAAACTCAGGTCAGAGCCATCATACGCGAATCAGCCGAATTTCTCAACAGGGGACTAATACCAAATATCACGAATTCTTTACTGAAATACTCGTGTGCATGCTTAAATATTTAATTTTTTTTGCAAATCAGTCTCAGTCATGTTCTGCTGCACTCCCTAATCCTGAAGACCATTCGGAGAAAAATCGAGACGCACATCGTTGTCGAAGCGGCGCACATCTTGGAGCATCCATCGGGGAGCTTGGTCAATACCTTGGATATCCAGCCCCGAAAGAAGGGGCTTACCTTCATCACCGAGCAGGCAATTGCCCATGTAAATCACCACTTGATCCACCAAGTGGGCTTTTAAAAAAGCACTATGCAGGCCACTGCCGCCTTCAACTAGGGCTTGCATGACTCCTTGATTGCCTAATTCCTCAAGTATATCCTTGAGATTCCAGGTTGTATTTTTTTGAAAGACTTGGGCTCCACAGGCTTCCCATTTCTGCTTGTGTTGGGAAGAAGAGGTGAACACCCAGGTAGGGGCTATAGAAAGATCGGCAAGAGGACCATCTGGAGGGACAATCCCTTTGGAGTCGATTAACACACGTATCGGTTGTTGAGCCACTCGCGTACCGCGCACATCGAGCCGAGGACGGTCCTGAAGGGCTGTTTGGGAGCCTATGATGATCGCTTGGGACTGCGCACGCAAAAGATGAACATCCGCGCGAGCCTCTTCTCCTGTAATCCAGCGCGAGCTTCCATCGGCGGCGGCTGTCTTTCCATCAATGCTCATGGCTGATTTGATAACGCAGTATGCTCTTTGCGTACTTCTCTGATGCAAATAGGGCCTTAGAGAACGTGCTGCATCCTCTTTCCCCACCCCCACCAGCACCTCGATTCCTGAAGCTCGCAAAACCTCCACTCCTTTTCCGGAAACACGGGGATCGGGATCAAGCAAAGCGACCACTACCCGCCGAACTCCTGCTGCAATCAGCGCTTCTACGCATGGGGGGGTTCTTCCCTGATGGGCGCAAGGTTCTAAACTCACAAAAACAGTAGCTCCTCTTGCAAGGACTCCCGCTTTTTCCAAAGCGATCACTTCGGCATGAGGTTTGCCGGCTGATTCATGGTAGCCCTCACCGAGCATTTGCCCATCTTTGACGATCACACATCCCACCCAAGGATTGGGTGGCGCAGAGAGACGCCCTTTCTCGGCAAGTTGGATCGCCCACCGCATAAAAAACAGTTGTTGCTCTTGGCTTTCTTGCATATAATCCAAACTCAAAGAAAAAGGATAATATGCTCGATATCAAATTAATTCGCAAAGACCGGGAAAATCTCGAGGCTAAACTTCGCACCAAAGAGCCTAACGTAGATCTCTCGATTGCTTTAGAGCTCGACGAAAAAGTGCGTCATATCAAAACCGAGGTTGAAAAGCTGAAGTCCGAAAGAAACGATCTTTCCAAGCAAGTCGGCGACCTGAAAAGAGCGGGCCAACCTGCAGAAGAACTGATGGGGCAAGTACGGGCCATTGGCGATACAATCAGCGCCCTCGATCATGAGCTTACTCACATAGAAGCAGCCTTCGTCGATGCCCTTTCTCATATCCCCAACCTCCCCATGGAAGACGTCAAAGTCTCACAAGATGTAGCAGATAATGTCATTCTCAAGACAGTCGGCGAAAAACCCACCTTCTCTTTTCCTTTTAAAAATCATCTTGAGCTTAATGAAAAGCACCATTTTTTTGAGTTCCATCGTACGGCTAAAACCTCCGGGACCGGCTGGCCTGCATACCGAGGCATGGGAGCTCGTTTAGAGTGGGCTCTTCTGAACTACATGATCGACATCCAGCAACTCAATGGCTTTGAATTCTGGCTTCCTCCCATCCTCGTACGTCCTCCGATGATGTTTGGATCGGGGCAAATACCCAAATTTCAAGGTCAATTTTATGAAATTCCTGATGGAGATAATACTCTCTATCTCATTCCGACCTCTGAAGTAATTCTCAATGGACTGCACTATGATGAAATTCTAGAAGAAGAACAACTCCCCATTAAATACGCCGCATACACACCTTGCTTCCGCAAAGAAGCGGGCGCCGCAGGAGCACAGGAGAGGGGGCTGATTCGGGTGCATCAGTTCAACAAAGTCGAGATGTTTTGCTTTACACGCCCCGACCAAAGTGTACAGGTTTTTGAAGAGATGCTCCATGTGGCCGAAGAGATCCTGCAGGGTCTCGGCCTTCACTATCGCCTTGCCAAACTGGTTACAGGTGATATGTCCTTTACAGCAGCCAAAACAGTGGATATCGAAGTATGGCTGCCGGGACAAAACCGCTACTATGAAGTCTCTTCTATTTCTAATTGCACCGACTACCAATCACGTCGCTCTCAAACGCGCTTTAGATCTAAAGGGGGCAAACCCGAGCTTGTACACACACTCAACGGTTCAGGGCTTGCCACCTCACGCCTCATGGTCGCCTTGCTAGAGAACAATCAAAATGCTGATGGTTCTATCAACCTTCCGGCTGTGCTTGCTGAGAGACTCGGTACTCATCTCTTGAAACCTTCCCATTGAGCGCTATCCTTAAACCTAAAAAAGGCAGTTGGAGACGGCAAATTGACACAATCTTTTGATCCAGAATCGCTTCCATTAGGGGGCCCCTTCACCATTTGGGAATGTGCGCCCCCTATTAAAAGTGATTCTAAATCAAAATCTTGCATCACTTTACCATCTCGAACTGCCTTTTTTAGGTTAAAAGGAGCGCAATAGCGGCAAATAATCACCGTAGCCCTCTGAGGCCATTTTGTCTTTAGGGATAAAGCGCAGGGCGGCAGAGTTGATGCAGTAGCGCAAGCCAGTGGGGGCAGGGCCATCGGGGAAGACGTGCCCTAGGTGGGAATCACTGTTTTTGGACCTCACTTCGGTGCGCAGCACACCGAGTTTGTAGTCGTCGATCTCTTCGATGGACTGAGGTTCGATGGGACGCATAAAGCTGGGCCAACCACACCCGGAATCAAATTTGTCACTAGATACAAAGAGGGGTACTCCCGAAACCACATCGACGTAGATCCCCTCTTCTTTTTGATCCCAGTAAGCATTTTCAAAAGGAGGCTCGGTTGCCTCTTGCTGTGTTACACGGTATTGAACTGGGGTCAGATAGTCTTGAAGTTCTAGGTCTGAGTAATGAGGCTGATTATCTTTCCAGAGTTGATGTAAAGGTGCCAGGTGAGAGCTGGCATAAGACTGGTAATGGGCAGGTCGTTTAGTACAGTAGGCCTGGTGGTATTCTTCTGCAGGAAAAAAGGGCTTAAGGGGCAGGATCTGCGTTGCAATGGGCCTCTCAAATAGAGTTTGCATCGAAGCTTTGGATCTTTCAGCTAATTGTTTTTGGCGCGCATCAGCATAAAAAATAGCTGTATGGTATTGAGAGCCGCGGTCAGCAAATTGGCCACCTACATCGAGGGGGTCTATGCTACGCCAAAAAATAGCGAGCACTTGAAGAAAAGTGATTTTTTCGGGATCAAAAACGACCTGTATGGCCTCGAAATGACCTGTGGTACCCGTACACACTTGTTCATAGGTCGGGTGCTCAGGAAGGCCTCCAGTATAACCAACCTGGGTAGAAATAATTCCCTCTACCCCCAGAAAAGCACTTTCACTGCACCAAAAGCACCCTCCAGCCAGCGTCACCTTTTCTGTGAACATGTATCCTCTAGCTTATCTTTTACGATCGCCCTCTTTGAGGTTTCTTTTACGCAGACGAATAAAAGAAGGTGTGACCTCGATGAGCTCATCATCTTCTATATACACAATTGCCTCTTCTAATGTCATTTTTTTAGCAGGCGTAATCATCACATTTTCGTCAGAGCCAGAAGCGCGAACGTTTGTGAGCTGCTTAGGTTTAGTGACATTGACAACAAGGTCATTATCTCGACTGTTTTCACCCACGACCATTCCCTCGTAGACTTCATCACCGGGAGAAACAAATAGCACACCCCGTTTTTGGATGGAACCGATGGAATAAGCAGTTGCTTTGCCTTGGTTGATTGAGATGAGCACTCCTTTGGAACGCTTTGGAATTTCACCTTTCCAAGGTTGAAAAGAGTCGAAAAGAGAAGTGAGGATACCTAGACCCCGGGTAATGGTTAAAAAGTCATTGCGGTATCCCATAATCCCACGCGTCGGAATCAAAAACTCCATGTGGGTGATCTTGTGCTCATCGGTTTCGAGGTTTTGCATCTCTCCTTTTCGCTTAGAAAGCTCTTCGATGATCGTACCTGAAAACTCTTCGGGTGTTTCGATGTAAACCTTTTCGAAAGGCTCACACTTCTGCCCATCGATCTCTTTCAAAATGACCTGGGGCTTGGAAACGGTCATTTCGATTCCTTCACGCCTCATCGCCTCAATCAATACAGAAAGCTGCAACTCGCCGCGACCATACACAGTAATCGCCTCCTGGGCGGTAGTCGACTCTTCGATGCGTAGGGAGATGTTGGATTTCTTTTCTTTCAGCAGTCGCTCTTTGATTTTGTTAAAGGTGACGTTTTTCCCATCTCGGCCTGCAAAAGGGCCCGAGTTGATCATGATATTGACAGACATGGTCGGTTCATCGATCTGAATGGGAGGGAGCCTCACAATGTGGTTTGGATCGCATAAAGTATCTCCCAGCATGATGTCAGGCACGCCCGACAAACTAGCAATATCCCCGGCAATGGCTTCAGGGACCTCGATTTTTTTGACCCCCCGGTACCCTTCGACCCGAGTAATCGTTGCAGGCACTTCCTCGTTTTGGGCATTGATCCAGATCACTTTCTGCCCTTTTGCCACTTTGCCACCCAAAATGCGGCCTGTAGCCTGGCGGCCAACATAGGCATCGTAGCCAATTGTCATCGCCTGCATCAAAAAGGGATCGTTCACATCATTATCAGGTGGGTTGACGGCTGATATAATCAAATCAAACAAAGGAGACATATCTTTGGGTTCATCGCCAATATGAGCCAAAGCATAACCGGCAAGGGCGCTACTGTAGCAGTGCTTGAAATCGAGTTGTTTATCCGTCGCACCCAGCTCAACAAAGAGGTCGAAAGTAGCATTAAGAGCCGCGTCGGGATTGGCATGCGGACGATCAATTTTATTGATCACTACGATGGGGCAAATACCCATCTTCAGGGCCTTAGAAAGGACAAATCGCGTTTGGGGCATGGGCCCATCTTGTGCATCAATTAAAAGAAGCACCGAGCTGACCATACCCAGGACTCTTTCGACCTCTCCGGAAAAGTCAGAGTGGCCCGGAGTGTCGATAAAGTTAATGGTATAATCTCCATAAGGCACACTCGTGTGCTTGGCAAAGATAGTGATGCCGCGCTCTTTTTCCTGGTCGTAGCTATCCATCATTCTGTCAGGAACTGCTTCGTTGTCTCGAAACAAGTTCGACTGCTTCAAAAGAGCATCGAGCATCGTGGTTTTCCCATGGTCAATGTGGGCGATAATGGCTATGTTTCGAATAAAAGCTGTTTTCATCATAAGGTTAATCTATAATAATAAATGGTAAATGATGAGCTATACTAACAAATAGCGGTGATAAGTTACAGGTGAATTTATCGTGCCTATCCACGATCCAGCAGAATGTCGTGGGAAAGCACACTTTGTCAAGGTGGGAGTGGATAGGCACCACAGGGAAATCATCAACCAAGATGATGGACTGCCTGAAGGGTTTTAATTGACTGTGCCTATCCACGATCCAGCAGAATGTCGTGGGAAAGCACACTAAGCGGGTAGCTTAGGACTCGTAAAGAATTATTTCTTTACGAGTCCTTAGAGGGATTGGGCTTTTGGACGTAAAGGGAACGTTGCTCGCCTTTGGCCTTCACAGTAAATACATACCCATTATAGTTGATCTTATGTTCCTGGAATGTTGAGTTATCTGGGCTTTTCTCATGAAATCCAAGGAAGCTATCTAGAATCTCTTCCTGGCATTGGTCGAAATGTTCCATATCCTCGTCTGTAGGATCAGAAGACCATGTTTTTTTGACTGTCTCCATATTAATGCCACGATACATAGGAGGCGTGGAGGTTAGCTGCACCCTCCTGTCAGACAAAACTGCCAATCTGTCCATTACACGCGTCGCGACATCCTCTGTAGAATTTCCGTAATAAACTTCAACCCTTCTCTCAGTTCCCTCCACTACACAAATGAATTGAGTGGCTGGGTCTTTAGGATCGACCCACGTGCAACAAGACCCTTTGGGCTTCCCTTTCGCTCCCGTAATGAAAAATCCCTGCGCACTCATATGATCAAAAATGGGGCCCCAATTATGAGCATGCTTTTTCATATCACGAGCCATTTGTCGCACTAATGAGATTGAACGAGCCTTGTTGATCATCAAAGTAATGGAAGCCACTACGAGAACCCCTCCAGAAGCCACCAAACCCCACCCCCACGCCCCTTGTAGGCCTACCGAAGAGAGAGGGTGAAATATACCGACATCACCTCCCCTCAGGGCCGCTAGAGCAATAGCCCCTATGGCAATTAGACCCAAGCCAAGAGCCGCCACCGGGCACAGCATTTGGATGTGCTGGGGATAGTTTGCATAAGGATCATGTAGTATTACAGGGTTTATATTCATATAAATAGTATGACATTTTGTTGATTTTTTTACAATTGTATTAATGTTAATTTAATAAAAATTAGTAATTAGTCAGGTAGTCAGGTATTCGGCCCGGCCTACTCATTTCCATCATGCGGCCCCTTTTGACAATCAAAATCTTGAATCCTTTTGAGACTAACGATAACGTGGGCCAAAAGATTATTTGTCATCATTAAGCCAGGATTTTGGAACATATGGGGGTGGTGAATAGTTACGATTGATGATGAACTTAAGACGTTTGAATTTTCTATCAGTTTTTGAAATTTTTTGCTAACGTGGGATCTTAAAAATGCTGTCAAGAGATTTTTAGATGCTTTGGCGATCAATTGCAGTCTCCCTTTTTATTTTTTTTAATTTAGTCCCTCTTCATGCTGGTTCTATTGCAGCAGCTTTACTTTCCTCAACGGAATCAGATCCTGATGCCTTCATTGATCATTGTGTAAATGTCATTACTGGCGACTATTGTGAAACTACGCTGGACATTGAAGTGGCTGGGCCTAATCCACTTATTCTTCAGCGTTATTTCAATACAAAAAACTACATGACAGGAAAGGACTTCGGTGGATGGCGTATTTTCCCACAAACTCTTCTAGTGGTTGGCAGAGATCTGCAAAATAAAGAATGTAAAGTAGGTCAAGATCGATTTGAATGGACCTGCGCATTTACCGGAGACCGATCGGGGGGCATTTTCTCTTATAGTGGGTGGAGAAAAATTGGTGGAGATACCAAAGATCCCCTTAAAATTGAAGTACTCAAAGATACTGCCGGTATGGTCAACAGCTACAGCGGAGAAATGAGCGGCCAAACAAACCACCTCAATAATCGCATGCACTTCAAACAAGACACTTGCGAGCTCACTTTGGGAGATGGCACAAAACGCATCTATCAGAAAGTTAAGTCAACGCCAAGTGAGATTTTTGGAGAAGAGATCGCTCTGAGTTTGACATCAAAAGTAACACAGCCCCAATATTTTCTTCTCATATCCGAAACGCTTCCCAGCGGGAATGTAATTTCATTCTTTTACGATGAGGAGGGGCACATTATTTCTGTTGAAATGAAAGATGCTTCTCAGAAAAAAACATACTCATGGATTCGATTGAGCTATGATTTTAATCCAAAAGGTTGTCGCACTACAGTCACTACGAGTGATGAGAAAAAAATAACCTATGAATTTGAACGACTAACAATTGGAAGACAATCCATTTTCGCTCTAAAAGAGGTCAAAGGTAATTACGGCATCCCTATTTCTTATGACTATGCAATCAAAGGATCAAATTGCTTGCTTACCAAAAAATGGCTACCTGAAGGGAGATTTTTAGAAATAGAATATGACGATACAGGACAGGTTAAAACGCTCAAAGGTCCATCCGCTCTTTCTGGCAAATCAGAAATTGCATACCAATTCACTTATGGAGATAGATTTACCGATGTTACAAACGCAGCCGGCATTAAAACTCGCTATCGCTATGATGAATGTTTCCAGCTTGTTGCCATTGAGCGCTATAGCCAAGATGGAAAACTTTATCGCACTGACAAAAAATATTATGGCAAAACTAAGCAAGATCTCACTTTTCTCCTAGCTCGCACGATTTCAGATGCAACAGGCAGAGTGAATTCTTATCGTTGTTTCAAATACGATGGGTGGGGCAATATTTTAGAAGAGAAGTTATACGGGAATTTAACCGGCAAACAGGAGGTTTCTTTACAGGTAGATGTTGATGGACAGATTATTAACGCTGATAATGAAGAATGCCATATCAAAACTTTCGGCTATTCAGGAGATGGATTTAACCTTCTCACCTGTTTAGGTGATGCCAAGGGAAATAAGACAACTTATAGCTATGACAAAAACAGTAATCTTCTTATTAAAAAACTCATTTATGAAGGCAACACTATTCGAAAGCGAGAATTTCGTTACTATAATACTGACAATGTTTGCGTAAGAATTATAGAAGATGATGGCTCACTTAAAGAAGATGAAGTATACATATCTGGTTATTCTGGAAGAGGTTGGGGAGAATCATGTTTTGTTAGAAGCGAAAGACATATCACAGAAATCCATCCTAAACAAACTCTACCAGGGGTGGGGCTTCCAGAAGTCATTGAAGAAAAAGCCGTTGATCTAAAGACAAAAAACGAGATTCTCGTTAAAAAACTCGTCAATACCTATTCAACACAAGGGCAGCTGCTATCTTGTACCACACATGATTCCCATGGAGCGCATGCTTTTACGGTAAGCAAAACTTATAATCATATTGGCCAAGTAACCTCTGAAACAGATCCTGAGGGAAAAATCATATCTTATTCATATGACGGAATAGGCAACCAGATTTCGGTTTCCATTCCTCACGAGAATAAGATCATTGAGAAACGCTACGATTACAAAAACAATCTGCTCCAAATCGCCGAGTCTGCTGGTACTCTTCAAAAAATATTTCAGGATAATTATGACATCTTAGGGAGAAAAATCTCCTCTACTGATCAATTTAACCAAACAACCTATTTCGAATATGATGCTTTTGGACATTTAACTAAAGTCGTCTATCCTACTGTATTAGATGAACATAAAAAGACTATTCAACCGACGTTCTCTTACACTTATGATATTTTTGGAAATGTCCTTTCGATAACAGATCCCAAAGGATACACAACTTACAAAACATATAACTTGCGAGGTAATCCTGCTAAAATCCATTACCCAGATGGCTCTACGGAAATGTTCAAATATGATACCGAAGGAAGCCTTCACCGTTCTTTGACACGCGATCAAATCATCACCGTTTACGAATATGATTATCTCGGGAGAGTATCCTATGAAGAAGTTTCTTTTATGCGAGAAAAATCTGAAGAACCTTTTATTACAGGTCGTGAATACAACTATAGTGGTTTCAGGCTTTTTAGTTTAAGAACAAGATATCTAGGTAACGATAACTTAACAGTCTATTATTATGACCCTGTAGGTAGGGTGATAGCCATTGTCCAATATCCTTACGATGGGAGTAAAAATCATCCACAATCGAGAAAAACAGAAATTGAATACGATTCACTAGGCAGGGAAAGCATAAGGAAAGTGTGGTTTGATTTCGGCCCTTCAGATTACTCTGCAGAGTTTTTTGAGTATGATCTTTTGGGTAATATCATTGAAAAGAGAATAGAGGATGCAGCTGGCAGTATTCTGCTCCGTAAGGGATTTGCTTATGATTCTGCTGGACGCTGTGTGCAAGAGCATGCATTTTCAAACAACAAACCACAGACCGTTAGCAAAACATCCTATGACCCATTTGGAGAGCCTATATCATTTTGGGATGCTTCAGGCAACGAAACCAAGGTTCTTATCGATTATGGAAAAGACTACCTTACGAAAACCCTTATCAACCCCGAAGGAGTACAAACTCAACTTGATTTTGATGCCCTCGGCAGAACCATATGGATTGTCAAAAAAGATGCCAATGGAATGCTCCTTTCTTCTCAAAGCATCTTTTATGATGGCGTCGGCAATACATCTTTAGAAGAGAATGCCGTCATTGCTGATGGGAACCTACTAGGTATCCAAAAAACTCGATGGGTCTATGGTCCAACGGGGCGCATTGAAGAGCTTATCGAAGCAGAAGACTCTCTTGATGAGAAAAGGACTACTTATTCTTATAACACGCTTGGAAAATTAGTAGCCAAAACTTTGCCGGGTGCTTCCGCTCCTTTAACCTACAGTTACACTAAACAAGGCTGGCTCTCAAAAATTCAACACCAGGAAGGAAAAAATGATCCCCTTCTTGTGAATAGCTACTCTTATGATAGACGAGGAAACATTATATCGGCCTCATCTCTAGGTAATAAATCTGTTGAGAGAACATACAACATCTTCAATCAAATTCTCCAAGAAACTGTCAAAGATGGAGAAGGAAAGTATGCTCTCAAATTTCAATACGATCGCAAAGGCAGGCTTAAATCCATCGCTCTTCCCGATAATTCTAGCATTGCTTATACGTATGACGGCGTCTTTGGAAGAGAAGTCAAACGCCTCTCCTCTTGCGGAGAAGAGCTCTACAGCCATGCCTATACCGTATATGATGAATCGGGCAGGCTTTTAGAGGAAATCCTCATTGGCTATTGCGACGACAGGCGAACTCATTATGATCTTAATGGCCGTAAAATTCTGATAGAGACAGATTGTTATACTGAAACTGTTCCAGCCAGTGGCTATGACGCTTTAGGCAATCTCCTGGCCATTCAAAGAAAAGGTGATTTTCCCACTGAAAATAGCTCTTACACTTACAATTCTCTTTCGCAACTCACTTCAGAGAAAAATGGGGTTCAAAAAACCTATTCCTACGACTCCATAGATAATCGTTTACAAGAGAACAAAGACGCACTTCTTTACAACAGCCTCAACCAACTGATTGCAAAAGCCAAGGCAGAGTATGCCTACGATCCACAAGGAAATCTCTTAAGAAAAACGCTCGATGGAGAAGATATCAAGTTTGAAAGCAATATTCTGTCACAACTTCTTGCTGTCGAAAAATCTGATCAAACATATCACACTTATTCCTATGACCCTTTTGGCAGACGAATCGTCAAGAAAACATACGATTCCAAAGAAAAAAACAAAAAGACTCTATCCACAACACGCAGCTTTTACCTTGGCCATCACGAGCTAGGAACTCTTAACGAGAAAGGCGCCATCAAAAAGCTTCGTGTGCCCGGCTTATCTGGTAACCAAATTTCCCTAAAAAGCATTGCAATAGAAATTGATGATCAAACATATGCTGTACTGCACGATATAGCTGGTAATGTCATTGCCCTTCTTGATCATGCATCTCGAGATGTCGTTGAGAGTTACACCTATTCTGCATTCGGTTACGAAACGATTTACAACGCCTCTCAAAAGCCAATTTCTTCTTCGGGAATAGGCAACCACTGGCGCTATGCTGAAAAACCCATCGATGAAGAGACGGGATTGATCTATTTTGGTTTTCGCTATTACGATCCATCCATTAGCCGATGGATTAGCAAAGACCCAGCCGGTTTTATCGATGGGCCTAATCTCTATGCGTATTGTCACAATAACCCGCTTACTTACAGAGATCCATTTGGCCTTGAATCACAAGCCAACGAAGAAGAATTTTACGGAGAGGTTGAAAATCATTGTTTTTGCGAACGCCACCGTACCTGTAAAAGGGGTGGGGATATCGGTAAGACAAGTGGATCAAACTTACCAAAAATCACTTACTGTGATGATTTTGAGCAGATGTATCCACAGTATGAACCTTCACAGATTTATGATCTTGGACTGAAAGAATCAGAAAATATTGGAATAGGCTTCATTAACGGAGTTTGGAACGACTTTGAAGCTGCTAAAGATAATGCACAGTATCTTTCCAAGCTAGCAGGTGGTTATAACGTTCATGCGGTGTATAACGCCACCCATGGTACATGCGCGGATCTTAAAGAATGTCGGATGGGACTCAATTACATTGCTACCGATCCCGTGCGACTCCTCCACAAAATGTGGAATAGCTACTTTGAAAAAAGTTCAGCCGATGCCAAGTTTTTGATGGTTTGCCACAGCCAGGGAGCAATCCATGTCAGAAACGCCCTTTTAGATTTCCCGCCAGAATTGAGAGAGCGTATTGTCGTTATTGCTATTGCACCTGGTGCTTACATTTATCAGAAAACATGCGCTCAAGTGATCAATTTTCGCAATGCATCGATTGCGCGAGATTTTGTTCCTCGAATTGATAAGAGCGGAGCAGAAAGAGAGCAGGAAACTATCATTGAACTGATTTCTCATCCCGATGCTTCCCGTTTTGATCATGAATTCCAGAGTTTAAGCTACCGCCGGGCTTTAACAAAGGGATTAAATAAAATCTTACAAGGTAGTTGAAGTGAGAAAAAAAGTTAAATTTATTTATTTAATAATCAGCTTAATGATTCTATGTTCTTTTTTTGGAAAATCTATGAAATACGAAATACCACCGGATGAAAAAGCAGTAAATGCCGTTATGGCACGTAATTCAAAAGCGCTTGCTAAAAAATATCATATGCGTCCTTTTGGGATCTCAGTTGCAATGCCGGGAGGGGATATACAATTTCTAGAGCTTGAATTTCAAATTTGTGGGCCGTTATCGAAAGATGAAATTCGAAAAATATTAATCGATGCTGTGCATGATTTTTTAGCAGATATCAATTCTGATTCTGAGTTGTGCTCTTATTTAAAAAACCATTCTCTGACGATAAAGGATATTGGGATCACTCTTTTTCTTATCGATGCTTCTGGAAGAGATCTTGACGATCCAAATCTTGGAATCGTGGGAATTTCACGCGGAGAACTCGAATATGATACTCTCGTCTCCACTTATGACAGTGAACTAAAGTTGGATATCCCATCATTTAAGTCCAAAGAACATGAATCCTATGAAGAAGCATTAAGAGAATTGAATAGAGAAAACTAAGTTTTTTTCTCATGTGCAGAAGCCAAGCATTGGGTTACGCAAATTTTACGCACTAGGCCAGAAAAAACTGGAAAAGATCAGTGTTACCTCAGTTTATGAGCACTTGCCATATAGTCAACAATTTAATTGGGTAAGTGCTATTCTAACTCACCATTCAGTTGAAGAAAATTTGCAAAGTGCTAGGTTTCAAATTTTTTTTCCTACTCATTTCCATCATGCGGTCCCTTTTGACAATAAAAATCTTGAATGCTTTTGAGGCTAACGATACCTTGAGCCAAAAGATTATTTGTCATCATTAAGCCAGGATTTTGGAACATATGCATACAGTAGAAGATGAAAAAAAACTAGAGAGCATCCTAGAACAGCATTATGATGAGGCCACAGCCAAATTGCTGCATCAAAAATATGCCAATTCTTTTGAATCGAGTTACTACGGTGAATGCTCTTTAGAATTAATTGCACAAGACTTGGGCTACATAGAGAAACTTTCCCCAACGAATTTCTTGGAGCTGCACTATTATTTACCAACAAATGCCCAGGACAATCAGGCAAGCTCCCAACATTTGAGGATCTACAAAAAAGACACAACCATTCCACTGTCCACCATGCTCCCCATTTTAGGACATTTTGGCTTTCAGGTTGCGAAAGATCGTACGTATCGTGTCCAATTGGGTGCAGAAACTTTATGGATTAGTGATTTCGACATTTCTTCGGAATACAACCCCACAGCCCTTGAAAACCTTAGAGAGCTCCTCCATAGAGCTTTTATAGCGATTTGTAACAGCAGTTTTACCAGTGACAAACTGAATGAACTTATTCTATCAATAGAACTATCTTGGGAAGAAATCGTCATTTTACGGGCCTATTGTAAATATTTACAACAAACCAATTTTATCTATAGACAAAGCTCAATAGAAACAGCGCTGGTCAATAATGCCGGGATCACCAAAAACATCATCGCTCTTTTCAAAGCAATCCATGATCCAAAAACGCAATCCCAACCTATAGATACATCTCTTGAAGAATCCATACTCAAGGATTTAGACCTTGTAAGTAGCTTGGATGATGATCTCATCATTCGTCATATCATCTCACTCATCAAAGCGACTATGCGCACCAATTACTTCCAAGTCGATGAGAATGGCTGCGCTGCGTCCTACCTTTCTTTTAAGTTTCTTTCCTCTGCAATTCCCAAATTAGTGCTACCCGTCCCACTATTTGAGATTTATGTCTATTCCCCACGCTTTGAGGGAATTCATTTGCGTGCCAATAAAGTAGCTAGAGGGGGGCTCCGCTGGTCAGACCGCCACGATGATTTCAGGTACGAGATTTTAGGTTTAATGAAAGCGCAAAAGGTGAAAAACAGTGTGATTGTCCCCTCAGGAGCCAAGGGCGGGTTCATTCTGAAAGCGGTACCCAAGGGGGCGACACGCGAGCAGATCCAAAAAGAAGGCGTGGCATGTTACCAGCTTTTTATTCGTGCTCTTCTCGAATTGACTGACAATATCAAAGAAGACAAAACCGTGCATCCCAAGGATGTCGTTTGTTTGGATGGAGACGATCCTTATTTGGTAGTGGCCGCCGATAAGGGAACAGCCACCTTTTCCGATCTAGCGAATAGTATCTCATTAGAATATGGCTTCTGGCTGGGTGATGCCTTTGCTTCGGGAGGAAAAACGGGTTATGATCATAAGAAAATGGGGATCACGGCACGCGGTGCATGGGAGTCTGCTAAACGTCATTTTCTGGAGCTTGGTATTGATAGCCAAGTACAAGATATCACTGTAGTGGGAATTGGGGATATGAGCGGTGATGTTTTTGGAAATGGGCTGATCTATTCCAAACATCTAAAACTGGTAGCCGCTTTTGATCACCGCCATATTTTTCTGGATCCAGAGCCAAATCCCGAAACATCTTATGCTGAGCGAGTCCGCTTGTTTAATTTACCTGTTTCCTCATGGGAGGATTATAATCCATCACTTATCTCCACTGGAGGCGGGGTTTACAAGCGTTCTGCAAAGTCAATTCCTATTTCAGAGCAGGTGAAGAAAGTCCTGGGCATCCAAAATGATGCATTGATGCCCCAAGATTTAATACGTGGCATCTTGAAAGCCCCGGTAGATCTTCTATGGAATGGAGGAATTGGCACCTATGTCAAATCGACATCAGAAAGTCATATTGATGTCGGGGATAAATCCAATGATGCTATCCGAATCAATGGCAATGAGCTGCGTTGCAAGGTAGTTGCAGAGGGAGGAAATTTAGGTCTTACACAACGTGGACGCTCTGAATATGCTTTAAATGATGGATTAATCTATACCGATTTCATTGATAATTCTGCAGGAGTCGATTGCTCAGACCATGAAGTCAACTTAAAAATTCTACTCAATAGAGAAGTAGCAAAAGGGAGACTCACCGAAGACGAGCGTAACCAAGTCCTCGCCTCATTAACCCAAGATGTAGCTGCTTTAGTTCTTAGGGATAATTATCAGCAAGCTTGGATCTTGAGCTATCTAAAGGCATTTTCTGTTGAAAACTCTGTGCTTTATCAAAGGTATATGAAAGAGCTGGATCAACTGGGCTATTTAAACCGGAAAGTGGAGTTTTTACCTGACGATAAGATCATGAAGGAACGCGCAGCAGCAGGGGTGGGGCTGACTACTCCCGAATTGGCTGTTCTGCTGGCCAACACCAAAATTTACATTAAAGAAGAGTTATTAAAATCCGATCTGGTAGATGAACCCTTCTTTGCCGAAATGATTACAGAAACTTTCCCTAAAACGATTAATGAGCGCTATCTTGAGAGCGAACATAATCATATTCTTCGCAGAGAGATCATAGCCACACTTTTGAGTAACCGTGTGGTGAATGAAATGAATCTGCTTTTTGTTTATCACCTACAAGTTGAAAGGGGCTCTTCGGTGGCTGATATTGTGCGTGCGTATATTGTTGCATCCACAATCTTTAGGTCCCAAGAGGTAGAAAAAAATATTGAAGGAATAGGCAATAAGATTGATGTAAAAACGATACGTCAATGGCATGTCTATATGCGCAATTTAATTAATCTTACTACGCGTTGGTTTTTACAAGAAAAGAGACTGAAAGGCGATATTAGACAAATTATAGAACATTACTCTGCGTCTATTCAAAAGTTAAAAACTTTGATTTTAGACCTCATGACGGGCATGACAAAATCCTTCTCGGATGACCTTAAAAAACAATTTTCGGAATTAAGTTTATCTACTGATTTAGCCGAGGATATTGCCTTTGTCAGAGTCGCATACACTACCCTAAATATCACCGAGGGAGCAACTGCCAACAATCTAGATCTAACAAAAATGGCTAAAATGTACTTTGCGGTTGGCAGGCACTTTAGTCTAGTGTGGTTTAGAGATCGGCTCGTCTATAAAAAACAAGAAGTGACATGGGATGCACTTGCACGATTGGCTTTACGAGATGAATTGGATTATTTACAAAAAGCCTTGACGTCCAACCTGTTAAAAGCGAACGGCGCAAATGAAAACGTGGATCAAACGATTGAAAATTGGATAGCCAAAAACGCTCAAAGCCTGCTCGGATGGCAAAAAATGCTCGCTACATTGCTAGAGAGTCAAACCGTAGATTATTCCATGTATTTTGTGGCTCTTCGGAAATTAAACGAAGCTATCAAACAAAGCCTCTAACAACCCAGGGGGTTTTTGATTAAAAAGATTGTGACTATTCACGAGCCAGCAGAATCCTTATTAGGGCAGCCCCAGTTTGTCAAGGACAATGAACTGGATCCCATTTTTGAATCTCTTGAAAGTTTGCTGTATGCACATGCAAGAAACACCCGTGACCAATTTAATATTCAGTCTCGCCCGAGCTTGCGAGGGGGAAACTGAACACTTACGATACCCCTAGCTCTTTTTAAGGAAACTCAATAAAGTACTTAGCAAATCGTTAAGGTACCTATGATTCCATCGAATACCCCCCAAACTCCGTGGCGTGTGAGCCCTGAGGTTTCCGCGCGTCTACAAGTTGTGAGCCCACGCTTTAAAGCCGCTGTCCTTCTGCCTACAGACCCTGAATCTCAATTTGTTTTAGCTCAATTTATGGCCGACAAGCCTCCCGGTTTTAGCATTACCAAGATCACCTATGTTTATAACAGCTCTTTGCAGATGGGCTTTTTAGCACACCTGAGCAATATAGAACATGAGGCCAAGCAGTTTTTGCCCGCATCCCTATCTGCAGAACGCAAAGAGGTGGTTGAGAACTGGAAAGATCTCACCTCATCCTATTCCCCCTTGCAACTGACAATAGATCAGGAAGAGCAAATCCTCCATCATGCCAAAGTCGTTCCCACCTGGCATGGCACCTCTGTGCCAAAATCTCAGTCGATTTGCGAGTCGGGCTTTACCTACTTTGGTAAACATACTTATTTTTCCGGTCATGGCTCGGGTAGTACCGACATTGGCTATTTTGGAAGCGGGATCTACTTTACAGAGAGCGCTCAATACGCCTCGATGTACAGCAAGGGAGCTCTTCTTCTTTCCTGGGTCTCGATGCGAGAGCCCTATCCTGTGATCAGCGATAAAGCCTACCCCCAAAAATGTAGTGATATGCAGATGCTAGAGGGTAAGGGCGCCTTTCAAAACTACGATGCCCACTTCATACCCGTCGCCTCTATCCTCCCCGATGATCCCAATTGCATGGTCTATTACCCTTGTGTTCACAAGCAGCCACCGGCATGGCATGAGATTGTCGTATTCCAAAAGGCTCAAGCCCTACCTAGCTTTATCGTAGAGATTGGCGTAGACCTTCTTCCCTCTCTTAGGGCTCATAAAGAAATAACTTCCGCATTTGGACTCTGCGAGACAAAGCCCAATCGAAGCGAGCATAGCTCGTATCCGAGCGAGGAGCACCATTCCCAAATCGGGAAGGGCGACGAGGAGGATCGATTGGGCGAAGTCGTAGCCAGTCCAAATGTGGAAGTTATTTCTTTACGAGCCCTTAGCCCCAGCTATACGTTTGCGGGTCTTTATGCTTCTTGCCAAGCAGGAGATCTGTTCCAAGTCAAGAGCTGGATTCTGGAAGATAAAAAGCGTCTTTTACAAGAGGATGCTCAAGGGGAAAACTGTTTCTTTGCAGCGATCTTAGGTGGCCAGCTTCCTGTTTTAAAATGGCTTTTAGCTCAAGACCCTACAGTGCTTAAAAAAGAGAGAAAAAATGGCTGGACTCCCATGCATATGGCCGCCACGCAAGGTGACGCACCCACTGTCTCTTGGCTCCACAGGCAAGATCCTACAATGATTCATAGCGGTAAACCCACGCCTTTGCAGTGTGCTGCCTTTTCTGAACAAATCCCTGTGCTCAAACTCTTCTTAGAAGACGTTAAAAAAGATACTTTTCTGATCGAAGAGATACTGAAAAGACCGTGTCCTCTCACCCTGCAGTTTTTACTGGAAAATGGACTTGATCCTGATCAGGCCAACCGGTTTAAGCAAACGCTTCTACACCTAGCTGCACAAGCTGGGCAGGTGGAGCACATCGAACTGTTGCTCGATACGGGAGCTAAAATCAATGCCCAAGACTTGTCCAAAAAAACACCCCTTTACCTGGCTGTAGCGCAAGGTCACATTTCTGCCGTTAAGTGTTTATTGTACAACAAAGCAGATCCTAGCCTTGTCGGCATAGAGGGAGATACCCTCCTCCATGTCGCAGCCTTCTACGGATACACGCCCATTGTAGCCATGCTTCTCAAATATTCTCTTATCCACTGTGCCGATGATGATGGAAAACAACCCATCCATAAGGCTGTGTGGGGTCATGACAAACCGGATGTGGTAGAGCTCCTGCTTAATGCAGGAGCTGATCCTAATGCCTCGAATGCTTTTGGATATACTCCTTTGCATTGGGCTGCTAAACATGGTCATGTTGCAAGCGCCCAATTGTTGTTAAAAGCAGGAGCCTTGCCTGACTTGGCTAATCAGAATCACGATCTTCCCTTTGATCTGGCCGTGCGTTGGGGACAAGATGCCTTTGTTCGCTTCTTTTTAGGGGTAAAGACCGGTGTGAAGGCCATGGAGCCGGAGCAACTACCCCAAGACATCGAAGGGTATTATTGTAACCAGCTTCTACAGGCCAAAAGAGATGAAAATTACCAAGAGCAAATCTTTTATCTAGAAAAGCTCAGTGACCTCTATATCCAAAAAAAGCAATGGGTACAAGCCGCTAAAATCCTCAATGGAGCTTTTGCAATCCTTGAGAGACATGGGGATACTCCTCATCTAAGACAATATCTTCTCGCACGACTCGAGCGCATCGAGGCTCTGTTTTTAGAAAGCAAAGGGTTTAAAGTTCCTCATCAACATAAAGGGAGTGTGCTCAACTACCGAGAATGGTTGAAGAATGTCCGAGCCCTCTACTTCAAAGAATTTGCAGAGAAAAAGCCCATTCAAGGCATCCTCCCGTTTCTCACAGCTTCCTATAAAAAGCTTTTAGGCACTCTCATTCTTGATGCTCAAGAACTATTGGGGCCTACTCCCGTAGAGTGGGCGTGTGTGGGGATGGGCTCTATGGCACGCAATGAGATGTGCCCCTATTCCGATCTGGAGTTTGCCTTTCTCATCGGAAAAAAGAGCGCAGAAAATCTGGGTTATTTCCGTACTCTTGCAGAACTTGTTGAGCTCAAAAGCATCAACTTAGGGGAGACGGTCTTTCCCCTCTTTGGCAAACTCTTTGATGAAAAATCCCCTGAGGCAAGCCCTACACCTGGTGGTTTTTCGATGGACTCAGGAGGCAATACCCCGCTCGGCAAACCAGGCTTTTATGAGCTCATCGATACACCAGAAGGGCTAGCCCAGTACCAGAGCCTTCATTGGATGGAAGCGGATATCATTGTCACCAATGCCCTCTCAAGCGTTTGCTATGTGGCCGGGGACAAAAGACTTTTTGTGAGTTACAATCAGGCTAAGCAAGAGCTGCATAGTACAACAGATGGCTTCTTTTCTTTTACAGGAACTCGCTTACGCGAAACACTTGCCCTGAAGCTCCTGGCAGGTCATCTGCAAGAATTTAAGCCCGATCTTTCCAAAGGCAAACAAGAGACTAACGCTTTTGGCATCAAAAAAGAGCTCTACCGCCCCTTCCAATCTGTGTTAGGTAGTCTTGCCCTGTTCTGTGGACTTCCAGTGTATTCCTCCTTTGAGATGATTCAGCAGCTCCTCAAAAAGGGATTCCTCTGCCCAGAAGGAGCCAAAAATTTAACCCAAGCCCTTTCTCAGCTCCTTAGCCTGCGCTTTGAAGCGCACACCTTTTACAACAATGAAGGGGAATTCCTTCTGCATATTGAGCAGGGAGAGCCCCAAGATCCCCAATACCTGTATCTCGATGAAAAACGCCTTGCCTCTCTCCACGAGATCTACAAGGTGCTGATCCCCTTCCATACCTGTGCCGAGAAGTTTTTGCGTACCAAGAATTCTAAGTCCTTTAGCAAATCCCTGTTCTACGACAAAAGTCCTCAAATCCAAGGAGCTGATTTTGAGAAAAACCTCCAATATGGCCAGGCCCAAGAAGCCCACCAACAAGCCGTCTCTCTGAATCCCAATGATCTCGATGCGCAGTTGAATCTCGGAAGCATAGAACAGAAAATGGCGCAGTACCAAGAAGCGCTTAAGCGTAACTTGAAGGCCCTTGCATTAGCTCAGGAAAAGCACGGCGAAAACCATCCTGCTGTGGCCACAAGCTACAACAATATCGGTGGTGTCTATTACAACCTTGGGGAGAACGGCAAAGCCCTCGAGTTTCACCAAATGGCTTTGAAGATTAGGATACAGGTCTTCGGCGAAAACCATCCCTCTGTGGCCACAAGCTACAACAATATCGGCATGGTCTATAAAAACCTCGAAGAGTTGGCACAAGCCCTCGAGTTTTTCCAAAAGTGTTTGAAGATTCAGCTACAGGTCCTGGGCGAAAACCATCCCGATGTGGCCACAAGCTACAACAATATCGGCAGTGTCTATGACAACCTCGGGGAGAACGGCAAAGCCCTCGAGTTTTACCAAAAGTGTTTGAAGATTGAGCTACAGGTCCTGGGCGAAAAGCACCCTGCTGTGGCCACAAGCTACAACAATATCGGCATGGTCTATTACAACCTTGGGGAGAACGGCAAAGCCCTCGAGTTTCACCAAATGGCTTTGAAGATTAGGATACAGGTCTTCGGCGAAAACCATCCCGATGTGGCCACAAGCTACAACAATATCGGCAGCGTCTATGACAACCTTGGGGAGAACGGCAAAGCCCTCGAGTTTCACCAAAAGGCTTTGAAGATTAGGATACAGGTCTTCGGCGAAAACCATCCCGATGTGGCCACAAGCTACAACCATATCGGCAGTGTCTATCAAAACCTTGGGGAGAATGGCAAAGCCCTCGAGTTTCACCAAAAGGCTTTGAAGATTAGGATACAGGTCTTCGGCGAAAACCATCCCGATGTGGCCACAAGCTACAACAATATCGGCAGAGTCTATCAAAACCTTGGGGAGAATGGCAAAGCCCTCGAGTTTCACCAAAAGGCCTTGAAGATTTGGCTACAGGTCCTGGGCGAAAACCATCCCTCTGTGGCCACAAGCTACAACAATATCGGCAGCGTCTATCAAAACCTTGGGGAGAATGGCAAAGCCCTCGAGTTTCACCAAAAGGCTTTGAAGATTAGGATACAGGTCTTCGGCGAAAACCATCCCTCTGTGGCCACAAGCTACAACAATATCGGCAGCGTCTATGACAATCTTGGGGAGAACGGCAAAGCCCTTGAGTTTCACCACAAGGCCTTGAAGATTTGGCTACAGGTCCTGGGCGAAAACCATCCCTCTGTGGCCGCAAGCTACAACAATATCGGCAGCGTCTATGACAACCTTGGGGAGAACGGCAAAGCCCTCAAGTTCTTCCAAAAGGCTTTGAAGATTAGGCTACAGGTCCTGGGTGAAAACCATCCCGATGTGGCCGCAAGCTACAACAATATCGGCATGGACTATAAAAACCTTGGAAAGAACGGCAAAGCCCTCGAGTTTCACCAAAAGGCTTTGAAGATTAGGCTACAGGTCCCGGGTGAAAACCATCCCGATGTGGCCGCAAGCTACAACAATATCGGCATGGTCTATTACAACCTTGGGGAGAACGGCAAAGCCCTCGAGTTCTTCCAAAAGGCTTTGAAGATTTTACTTCTGGCCTACGGTAAAAGTCACCCTAATATTGAAACGGTATTGAAAAGCCTGATTACCTGTGCGTCTAAGGCATCACCTTCTCGAGTTAAAACTTTACGAGAGGTTTCTGTCCTTTGCATCAAGATTTTGGGGAATCAGCACCCGCTGACTCAACAGTTGATCCAATTGATTGCCCGAAAAAACTAGAGAGACTCAATCTCCTGAGCAGATAGGCCGGTAATTGCCTGGACTTGTTGGATACTCATGCCTTGGGATAACATGTTTTGAGCTATTTGGACGGCAGCACCTCCCGCACCTGCGTGAGGTGCTGATTGAGATCTGTTAGGGTTGCAAAGGGAAATGGGAACGGGTAATATTTATGCCTATGTCGAAACATTTTGAAAACCAAGATGCGCTTGCGCACGTGTTAGAAAAAAGAGTCGAGGGAATGGCCTGTGTCGCAGAGACCCATGGTACCGAAATGTCGGGTCACCTGTCTAATGCTATCGATGCCAGTAAGGAGACTGCCATCGTCATGCTTTTGCTTTGGCTCTTCCTCTCCTTTTTACGCATCCCCTTTGCATCGGCATTTGTTTCTTTTGTGGCTTTCGGAATGGGATGGTTGGCTTGGAAAACAGGAAGAAGCGGCTGGTTAGGCTGGATCCGACTCGAGAGACTGCACCGCTTGATTGAACAAGAAAAATATGAAATCGAGCACCATCGGCCTCAAGAGAGAGAGGAACTTGTCGCTCTTTATGGCGCCAAAGGATTTGAAGGAAAACTTTTAGATGATGTTGTCGATGTCCTCATGGCTGATCAAGATCGATTGCTCAAGGTGATGCTAGAAGAAGAGATGGGTTTAACCCTCCAAGCCTACGAGCATCCACTTCAGCAAACACTAGGAGCCGCAGTGGGCTGTTTTATAGCTCTTGGAGTGAGCGGCGTTTTGTTTTTTGCATTACCCACATATGGCGTGATAATCGCCGTGATCAGCATACTGATGGCAGCAACTGCCCTATCTGCCGCCTACGAGAAAAATAGAGTGTTGCCCGCCATAATCTGGAACTTGAGCCTAGGGGCTTTAGCATTTGGGGTTGCTTACTTTCTATTCCTGACATTTTTATGAAACAATTATTCCCATCTGCCTCGGGCGGTATCGAGTTATTCGATGAGTTTTTCGATTCCGGTCTGGAGGAAAGTGTCAGTCCCTTCCTGATCCCTAATTCGCGCAGCTGGGGCATCAATCTCCATTTAAAAGCTTCTTTGTTAGCCGCCGGCTTCCTTTTATGCGCTTTTATTTTCTCGTTTGTAGAGGGGAAAAGCTCTCTGTCGAACTTCTTTTTGCTTTTATGTTTCTTTTTTGCGGGCATTCCGGCCTTGATCTCTTCTGTAGAAGATATTTTCAATCTCGAAATCAATATTGATGTACTCATGACGCTCGCCGCTTTTCTGTCGGTTTTAATCGGCAGTGGTCGAGAAGGGGCTCTGCTTCTAGTTCTTTTCTCTTTTTCTGGCGCCATGGAAGAATCGGTACGCGCTAAGGCAAAGGGAGCCCTAGCTTCTCTCAAAAAACTCTCGCCACAAAAAGCATACGTAGTCCAACAAGACGGTTCTTTAATTGAACGCTCGGTGCGCGATATCTATGTTGGAACCTCCATCCATGTAAAGGCTGGCCAGGTTGTTCCTCTGGATGGAACAGTCACCCTAGGAGCATCATCGGTGAATTTGGTCCATTTGACAGGGGAAAACCTCCCCCAAAACAGGAGGGTAGGCGATGAGGTACCGGCCGGCGCGCGTAATTTAGAAGGAGCGCTCACGCTATGTGTAACCCATACCAGTAGTGACTCTACACTTGCACGCATCATCCAACTCATTACACAAGCCCAAGAAGCTAAACCTCGCCTCCAACAATGGTTTGACAAGTTAAGCAACGTCTACGCAATCTCAATTATTTCTCTTTCCTGTTTTTTTGCTCTGGCCCTTCCCCTTTTATTTGCGATCCCCTACTTGGGCACTGAGGGTTCTATTTACCGGGCTCTCGCTTTTCTGATCGCAGCCTCTCCTTGTGCATTGATTATCGCTATCCCTATAGCCTATCTAAGCGCTGTGAGTGCCTGCGCAAAACAAGGAATCCTCTTGAAAGGGGGCATGATCCTTGATGCACTAGCCCAATGCCGCACCATCGCCTTTGACAAGACCGGGACACTCACAACAGGTGATCTCGAGTATTTGGGCATGCACATGTATGGCAAAAATCCTCACGCTCTAGAAATGGCCTATACATTAGAGCGTTCTGCCATGCATCCGATCGCACAAGCTTTTGTCAACTATGGGCAAAAGCAAGGGATTCAATTATTACCCATGGACCATTTTGCCCAAGTTTCCGGATATGGGCTAAAAGGCACCTTCGCAAATGGGGAAGCGTTTATCGGCAGCGCAGATTGGATCGTTCCAAAAACCCCTCCCGCTTTTTCTCAAGAGCTGCAGCAGACGATTCAATCCATCCGGGCAGATGGAGAGCTCTTCACTCTCTTGCTTTATGGGCAAAGCGTCACCATCTTCCGGTTCAAAGATACTTTGCGCTCAAAGATCAAGGAGACGCTATGGACTTTAAGCCAAGAGGAGGGGATGCGGCTAGTGATGTTGACCGGTGATCATGCAGCCAGTGCAGAGCCCATTGCAAGACTTGCAGGGATCAGTGAGTTTTACGCCGATTTGCGTCCCGAAGATAAACTCGCCTTCATTACCCAAAATACGGATTTGGCGATGGTAGGCGATGGCATCAATGATGCTCCGGCTCTCGCTCGAGCCTCCGTAGGAATCTCCATGGGAAAAGTAGGAAGCTCTACTGCTATCGATGCTTCTGACATCGTTTTACTCCAAGATAATATCGAATTATTGACCTGGCTTGTCAAAAAAGCCCGCCAAGTGACTCGCATCGTCAAACAAAATATTGTAATTGCCTCAGGTGCAATTATTTTCGCAACAATGCCCGCACTTTTAGGGTGGATTCCCCTTTGGTTGGCAGTGATTTTGCATGAGGGAGGGACGGTGATCGTAGGTTTGAATGCCCTACGACTCTTAAAAAGAGGAAAACACGATGCCAACCGAACCCCTCAAAAAGGCAATAGCAAAGCAGACAGCTCAGTTTGAGAAGTTCTATCTATGGCTCGAAAAGAGCATGCCCGGGATCTTTTTTAAAGAGGTGAGCACAGAATGGATCACGCTCATCGTCCAAAGCTTAATGGGCTTTCAGGAGCAGGATTTTTTTGCGGCGATCCATTTGAAAAATGGGGCAATCTCCCTGTGCATCGATCACCCCGAAGCTGATGTCCAGATCTTAAGCAATTACCCCTCCTTCGGGATCAAAAACTACACCACCTACATTTCTAGAGAACCATTGCCCTTCAAAAACTTAGGTTATTTGCGTGTGGCTACGCTTCACTTCACGGAAGCCGGTGAGCAAGTCGTGGACCCCCTCAGCAACGACGCCAAGGCAGAATTGATCAGCTTCTTGAGCATACGTCATCCCGATTGGACCAGAGAAAAGATCCGCTCGCTGATAGATCAGATGGATTCGCGGTTTTTACGCAGGATGCCCCTAAACAGGCAAATCTTAGGTCTGGAAATGTTCGAGAAGGCAATGCAAAATGACCTGTGCCAGTACCAACAGCAGCCCGATGAGAAATGGGAAGAGAGCGGTGCTCCCTCTATGCACATCATCCTCGCCTGGAAAAATGTCCCCAAGCACAATTTCTTGTATCGATTGGCACGTGTTGTGTACCGCCATGGACTGGTGATGAGGCGGGTCCATGCGGCTTACATCAATCCCTACAAGACCAATAGTATTTTCATGCTCTCTTTTGGACTTCACGGAGCGGATGGGAGGTCGGCTTGGGAAGCTGCGGATATTGCCGATTTCTTGCAAGAAATGGTGACGCTCAAATATTTCGGATCACTCGATAACATTGATGAGACATTTGTCCAGCCCGGATTGTTGACTGGCAATCTAGGGAATTTTTTGAGGACAAGCGTTAACTTTATCCACCAGGTCCTCGTGCATGACGATCCCAATCTTTATAATCTGGAAAACATAGAAGAAGCCCTCTGCCGACACCCCGAGCTGACAATCAAGATGTGTGATGCATTCGAACACAAATTTCACCCTCATCAAGCTGATCTCAACCAATTTCGTACCCTCCGCGACGAATTCATCCAGCTTGTAGGCAGGCTCGATACCGGACACGAGTACATAGACATGAGGCGCAAGAATATTTTGCTGCAAGGGATGAACTTTATTCAGCATACCCTCAAGACTAATTTCTACAGAAAAAACAAAACGGCACTCGCTTTCCGCCTTGATCCCCAGTACCTCGATCACGCTCCTTTTGATAGAAAAAAAATATTTCCGGATCTGCCCTATGGGATTTTCTTCATCAAAGGAATGCATTTTATCGCATTTCATATCCGTTTCAGAGATCTCTCTAGAGGGGGGCTGAGGACTATTTATCCCAAACGCAAAGAACGGATGCTGGCGGAAAGAAATACCGTTTTTAACGAGTGTTATAACCTCGCCTATACTCAGCATAAAAAAAATAAAGATATCCCTGAAGGAGGCGCTAAAGGGATCATTTTTCTCAAACCCTATGAACGCTTATCTGCCGAAGCAGATATTTTAGCGCGTGAAATGCAAGGTGCAGGCTTAACCAAAGAAGAGATCGAACAAAAAATCAGCCACTTCACCTTCGAACAAGAGCTCGAATATCTCTACCAAACCCAACGTTCCTTTATTAAAAACTTGCTCTTCCTAGTGAATTGCGAACCCGATGGTACCTTGATAGAAGCTAGTATTGTCGATTATTGGAAAAAACCTGAGTACATCTATCTGGGACCTGATGAAAATCTCTATGACCCGATGATCGAGTGGATCGCTGCGGAGAGCAAAAAAGTGCATTATAAACCCGGCGGAGCCTTTATGAGCGGCAAGCCAATGCTCGGTATCAACCACAAAGAGTACGGCGTCACATCACTTGGCGTTAATATCTTCATGGAAGAGGTCCTCCGCTACCTAAAGATCGACCCCACTACCCAGACCTTTACAGTGAAAATGACAGGGGGACCTGACGGGGATGTTGCCGGCAACCAGATCATGAATCTTTACCGACTCTATCCTCAAACCGCAAAATTAATTGCCCTCACCGATGTTTCAGGAACCATTTATGACCCCGATGGCCTCGATTTGGCAGTTTGTGCAAAGCTCTTTCAAGAAGCGCATTCGATCCGTTTTTATCCTCCCGAAAAACTCCACATCGGCGGTTTTTTACTCGACCGTGAAAGCAGAAGAGAGCCCTCACAATATGCCCAACAAACTTTATGCTGGCACAATCGCAATGGACATGTGGTTGCTGAATGGCTCTCGGGAAACGAGATGAATACACTGTATCGCAATAATGTCCATCAGACAACCGCCGATATTTTTATCCCATGCGGCGGCAGGCCACGGACCTTAAGGGAGTCCAATTACAAAGACTTTTTCGATAAGTCGGGAGAGCCTACCGCACAAGCGGTTATCGAAGGGGCCAATCTCTACTTTTCTCCTTTTGCACGCCACCATCTAGAAGTGGCCGGCGTTTTGATCGTCAAAGACAGCTCTGCTAACAAAGGGGGAGTGATCTGCTCTTCTTTCGAAATCTTATGTAGCCTAGCTTTAAGCGATGCAGAATTTTTAGAAAATAAACCGGTATTAGTCGAAGAAATTCTCGATCGTGTCAAACAGTGCTCGCTCGACGAAGCACTGCTGCTCCTTGATGAACACCGCGCTTCTGGCAAGAAGCTGACAGACCTATCTGAAGAAATTTCCAAGAGGATCAACTATTTTACCGACCAACTCTTGGATCATTTCAATACCCTTCAACTTTCCGACAATCCTCAAGACCTTCTCATCCAATGTTTTTTACATTATTGCCCCCAGACCCTCAGAGAAAAATATCCCGATCGCCTTCTAAGCAAAATTCCCGAGAACCACAAAAAGGCCATCATTGCCTCACACATTGCCGCCCGCCTTGTCTACCAACGTGGTATGGACTGGTTCCCCTCCCTCACCGACATCCTTCCCCTGCTCCTGCACGACCCTACATTAATCTATTGATATCACCAATTTGCTACCAATATCTACCAAATTGGTAGTTACAAGCACTTGACTAAATTTAGTCAGTCATGATTGACTAAACTTAGTCAACAGGCAATGAACATGGACCCCAGATTCTTCCACCACAATACACATCTTATAGATCCTAAAGAATTTGAAGATCGTGATCCGCAGCTGCGCTATGTGCAAAAACAGCCCTATATCTTTCACTCGAGTCTAATCAAGCAATTCCCTGTCGATACTCCTGGTATCTACACACTTTCCGGAGGAAGGCAAATCGGTAAAACGACGTTGTTGAAGCAATGGATGCTCGATTTACTCAAAAAACAAATTAACCCAAGCTCCATCGCTTTTCTTTCAGGTGAGTTAATCCCAGACCATTTCACCTTGATCCATCTTCTACAAAGTCAAATCGATAGCATGCCTCAAGGAAAGATGAAATATGTGATCCTCGATGAGGTCAACTACATTAAGGATTGGGACAAAGGGATCAAGTATGCAGCCGATGCCGGCATGTTAGAACAGACAGAATTGTTTTTAACAGGCTCGGATATGGGCTTTATCAAAGAAGCTCGGATGCGTTTTCCTGGAAGACGTGGCAAAGCAGCACGCGATTTTCACCTCTATCCTCTCTCTTTTCGGGAAACTGTATTTCTCAAACAAAACCTTGGCCCTGATGATCAATTTTCTTTAGAGACGCTCTATCAAGAGTTTGAAGCCTATCTCATCCATGGCGGTTTTTTGACAGCGATGAATGATTTGGCTGAAAATAAAGTCATTTCCCCATCAACTTTAACAACATACTCCGATTGGATTCGGGGTGATATGTTAAAGCGAGGAAAACAAGAACATTATCTACGCGAAATCATTTTAGCCATCCTCAAAAGGTACAACACACAGATCACCTGGAACTCCCTTGCCAAAGATCAGGCCATTGACCATCCAAAGACCGTCTATGACTATATCGCCCTCATGGAAGAGTTAGATGCCGTGTTTGTACAACAAGCTCTTGTGGAAGATGAATTGACAGGCGCCCCTAAAAAAGCGCGTAAGGTCTACTTCGCCGACCCCTTCATTTATCACGCCCTTCATGCTTGGATTTATCCCGAGAGAGACCCTTATCAAACCCAAATCTTAGCCCAATTGCATAACCCTGTTCAAGTTTCGGGATGGGTAGAAGGATGCGCTGTCACACACTACCGCCGCTGGTTTCCCACATATTTCATTAAAGGCAACGAGGGTGAGGTCGATATTGCCTATATTCGTGATAAGAAATTTTGGCCTGTGGAAATAAAATGGACCAAACAATTGCATGCGAAAGATTTAAAACAGCTTTCCAAGTACAAAAACAGTTTACTGCTGACTCAAAGAAAGGAGATGGATCCCTGCGGGGATATCCCCGCACTCCCCCTACCCCTAGCCCTATTTAATTTGGAGTGATCTGACCGATGACCTGAGTTCGCATGCCACCTCCGGCGGTAAATTCAGCACGCATCTTATAGGAACCGTCGGGCTGGATCTCATAGATCTCGAAACCCTCAAATTCTTGGTCTTTGCGTCTAAACTCCCAAGCTATCGATTGGGGGGTAATCAATCCTGAACCTGTTACTTTGTTAACGATGTTGTTCTCGAGTTGGATCTCAAATGTTGTCGGAGAGATCTGCCACAAAGTGAAATTGTTACTCATCTTCTCAGGAATGGTCTTAATATCAATTTCTTGATGAAAATAAATCTTGTGGTCCTCGATAGGCAGAATAGTCCATCTCATCGAAAATTCGAGCACATCTTCTGCCATGCTGAAGGTGATGACTCCTGTGCCTTCCCAAATCCCTGGAGAAAAAATAAAACGGTGTGCCTGCATCAAAACATAAACCTACGCGAATAAATACTTTGTAAGATTCCAAGAGCTGCCATTGTGACAAAAACTGAAGAGCCCCCAAATGAAACGAGAATGAGCGGCACCCCGGTGACGGGCAAAAAACCACACATCATCCCTATGTTCACAATGATATGCATGGCAATATATACGGTCACTCCCGCCGACAGCATCCTCCCAAAATGGTCTTTTGCTACCGCCGTAACCTGAAATCCAAAGTAGATCAAGGAGTAAAATAGCACAAGAATCAGGAGTAAGCCGAGCAGCCCAAATTCTTCTCCGAATGCCGGAAAGACTGAGTCGGTGTAACCATAGGGAAGCCATCCCCTGCCTGTAAATTCACTCCGCCTCCACCCACTACCTGTAATGCCTCCTACACCAATTGCTGTCGTTGATGCCCATTGATGGTGGTTATGCGGGTCTAAGCGCTCATATTGGTATTCCTTTAAAAATTTCGTAGCATAGGGTTGCATTTTCTCATATGACAAAATCCCCATAAAAATACACAGGATGAAGATGAGCACCGCAAGACCAAAAGCCGTCATCAACTTAACCATCCCGGGATGGATGTTGCCCAGGTAGAACATCACCAGGGTCATAGGGCACAGAACAAGAGCTGTGCCAAGATCGGGCTGCTTCAAGATCAGTAAAAAAGGAATCCCGACAATCACGCACCCTAAAAAAGCTGTGTGCCATGAGCTCGCCTGTTGCCGGTTTCTTTCCATAAACCAACTGAGGGTAATGACGACAACCAGCTTAGCATATTCAGAGGGCTGAAAGCTGGCCTGCACAAAAGGAAGGCGGTACCACCGATGCACCCCTTGAATTGCAGGAAAGAAAAACAACCCCAAAAGGCTGATCACCGTCAGGATATATAAAATCCAAGACCACTCGCGGAGTTTATTGTAGTCAATGCCTGCAAAGAGGATAAATACCCCCCACCCCACAAAGAAACGCTGGAGCTGACTTTGAACCTTCGGCGTAAAAAAACCGGTTTGATGCCCTTGATGGCAGGCAGGGTCGGTTGCAGAGATGACGAGCAAACTGATGGCCATCAGCGCAAAAATCACCGGAAGAATACGCCAATCAATTCTGTAAAGAGTGCGGTGGTTCCACATTATAATGAGCCGGAGTATACTCTCCTGTATGGAAATTATCTACCGCCATTTCGAGTCGCTTCCCTCTACCAATGACTGGGCAAAAACACATCTAAATACCCTCTCTCGAGAAGCTCTCACCGTCATCTCTGCTGATACCCAAACCCAAGGCAGAGGGCGCTACGGCAAGCGATGGATCTCTCCTGCAGGCGAAAATCTCTATGCCACCTTTGTCTTTTTTGCGCCCACACCAGATCCTATCGAGATCACCCATCTACTAGCGCTCATTACATCCCAAATTCTTCAAGAACAAGGAATTACGAGCCAGATCAAATGGCCCAATGATCTTTTGGTAAACCGAAAAAAGATCGCAGGGATCTTATGTGAAGCCGTAGGCGATCAAGGCGTTGTAATAGGCATAGGCTTGAATGTGAACATGCCTTCCGAATCCCTTATCTTAATCGACCAACCGGCTACTTCACTATTTTGCGAAACAGGAGTCCCCCAAGAGATCCCTCCATTGCTCTGCACCTTAGCAGAATGGTTTTCTGCAGATCTTGACCTCTATGGCACACAAGGCTTTGCTCCCTTTGCTTCCCGCTTCCAGGAGCGGCTTATGCATCCAAATTGAGCTCTCTATTTTTTATTTAATCTTCGTTAATACCATTTCCAGAAAATAAAGCCATGAAGTGGTACTGGGTAACATGACAGATTTGGATGATCGTTTCGAAGCCTATGTTTTTGCACCTAAGCGAGAAAGGATCGTTCAAAAATGGCGTGTTATACAGTGCCAATTCGTGACTTTATTTTCTGGAGGTATTAGTTTAGGACACTAACCCGGATTTCTCACACTTTCTCGGGAAACTCGAACACTCTGAAGGCCGATCTTGCTCTTCCGACAGACGAGGCCATGTTGCTCGAACATTGTCCACGCCTATCGGAAGAGCAATCTCAACCTCCAGAGGTTCGATTTTCTCCGAAAAAGTGTGAGAAATCCGGGCTAAAAGAAAGTTGCTACAGCTGGAGGGTATCCATGTTGGGAACGACGACAAGGTCGGGGTGGATTTTTGTTTGGACAATCTGTTGGATAGTGGAGAGCGTCGCACCGATCGAGGAAAAACAGCTAGTACATGAGCCTTGGTAAGCAATGATGATCTCCTTATCATTGATGAGCTCTTGTACTTCAATACCACCTTCGTCGAGCTCAACATAGGGACGCACATCTTCGTCTAAAACCTGTTCGATAATAGCAAGCTTCTGGGCATGTGAGAGTGCGCTCCATCCTGGATATCCCCCATCACCTTCGGTTCGGGGCACTGGAGAGACATAGGCAGAGCCAAGTGGTATTCCGTCACAACGATCGACTGCATCATCGATCGCCTCCAGGGCAAGGTTGAGATGTAAAATAGTCTCTTCAGGGAAAGCTGGTACATCTGCTTTGTCGCGTAGTTTTTTGTCGATCAGATCCGCGCCGATTCTTTTGGCTTGGTCATAGTTTTTACCCACAACAAGCTCACAAGCTCCCTCTGCTGCAGCAATTAAAGCTGCTTGTCCAAAGGCTTGAAATTTTGCATCTACGATAACCCCATCTTCCTTGTCAATGAGCCAATAAAAGGCCAAGGCATTTCCCTCTGCAGCAAAACCCGCGCGCCCCTGTATACAGCGCATTCCTCGAGCCTCGGCATCTTCGCTAGTAAACATCCCTACACTGCGAGGAGCCTTAATCTTCTCGTTCATTTTCTTGCTAAAACGGTCCCATACGGATAGCGCGATCAAATCATCATAGCTCATGCAAAACACCTCCTGAGCATTTTTGCAGTTCATGTACAGCCTCAGCTATCTTCTCAACCCCTGTGGTGATTTCTTCTTCAGATGTATGGTGTGAAAAACCGAAACTAAGAGCACAATGAGAATCGAGATCCGGCACTCCGCAAGCTTTCAAAACGTGAGAAAAGTGCTGAAATCCATTGCCTCCAAAGGTGGCATGGACACCTTTTTGGCTGAGCAAATAACAAAGGGAATCGCTAGCGACTCCCGGAAACAGGAAACTTGTGATGTGGGGTACACGTTGAACATGGTTAAATAGGATCTTGGCAGAGGGAACATTTAAGATCATCAATTCTTCAAAAAGGGTTTTGAGGCGTGCAATTTCCATGCCGTAATGATCGCTATGGGCGCTCTCCTCTTTAGCCCATTTAGCCAGCTCGACAAGGCCAGAAAAACTAAAGGAACCACCACGCATCCCACCCTGCTCACCACCGCCTAAAATCAAAGGGCTTATTTCAATATTTTCTCGAAAAAAAAGCCCTCCTGTACCTTGAGGCATTCCGCTAAAGGTGAAAATGTCCGCTCCACTCTCCTCAAAAGAAAAATCGCCCTTACCCAGAACATGGGTGGCCTCTACATGGAAGAGCACCCCTCTTTCATGGCATAGCTCGGCAATTTCTGAAACAGGCTGCAAAACACCTGTCAAACCGCTTGCAAAGCTCATGGACAGCATCGCTGTACGTGGCGTGAGCATTTCTGCTACAGCTCGCTTAAGCACCCTGCCATCCTGATCTGCAGGAACCATTTGAAACACGCAGCCAGCATCTTGCAAACGACTCATGGCCATAATGGCAGGTGCTTCATCTAGAGCGCTGCATAAAAAGTGATTTTTGCCTGTTTTACGTGTGATATCGAGATAAGCTGCAAACACAGCGTGGTTCACCCCTTCCGCACCAGATGAGGTGAAAATGCAGTGGTCGTTTTTTTTTGCCCCCACAAAAGCATATAGGGTGAGAAAGGCCTCTTTGATGGCTCTTTCTTGTAGAGGTGAAAAGCGCTGCCCTAGATGGTGGTTAAAATGGATATGCATAAATTAATGGTTTACCTGTGGGGATTTCTAGCCGAAGCACCTCTTCTTCTGAAAGTCCATCGAGTTTCATGACAATCGAGCGCAAAGAATTCCCGTGTGCCACAATTAAAACATTTTTCCCCATTTGTAACAGAGGCAAGATTTCGGATTCAAAGTAGGGAATGGTCCTTTCGGCAGTCATTTTTAAGCTTTCTCCATCTGGAGGTGCTACTGCAAAGCTACGTCTCCAGATTTGGACTTGGGCGTCACCAAACTCTTCGCGCATCTGCTGTTTGTTCTTTCCCTGCAGCCTTCCATACATCCGTTCATTGAGCTGCCAGGCGCATTTCACAGGAATAAGGTCTGCCTTTGTTTGATCATCCCAGCAACGGTACCAATCTTGAAAATCCCCTTCTTCCGGATGGAGGATTTCAGGAACCTTGCCCGATTGATGGACATTCATCGCTAGCATCGCGGTCATAATCCCACGAATCAATGTCGAGGTATAGATGCAATCGATAGGGCAATCTTGAATGGTCCGTCCCGCCTCTAAGGCCTCTTCTACCCCCTCTTGACTGAGAGGAATATCAATCCAGCCGGTAAATATATTTTTTTTATTCCACTCCGACTGCCCATGTCTCAATAAAATCAAACGGTTCATATGGTTAATTATATCGACAAAATAAATAAATCCCATTTAAAATGTATCCCAATTATGAAAAAGAGACTAAGTAAAACACTCGCCGCTGCCGGAATCGCATCAAGAAGAGCTTGTGAAGAGCTGATTTTTACCGGAAAGGTAAGCGTAAATGGGGAAATCATCACCCTGCCGCAGTTCCTTGTCGATCCTGAAGAAGATCAAATTGTCGCAGCCGGTAAAAAAGTTCAGCCTGAAGAAAAAAAAGTTTACTTCCTGCTCAACAAGCCGATAGGTTATATCTGCACTTCCGTTGAGAAGCAGGGAGGAGCCAAACGGGTTCTTGATCTATTTTCCCACCTGCCGCACCGCCTCTTTACGGCAGGCAGGCTCGACCAAGAAACCACCGGCTTGATTGTAGTGACCAATGACGGCACGTTTGCCAATCAATTGATCCATCCTTCTTTTAACCATGCTAAAGAATATTTAGCTAAAGTCGATCAGGAAATCACCTTTGAGCACCTTCAAACCCTTTCTGCTGGTGTTCAAATTGAGAGACATTTTGTCAAACCGGTCGCTGTCAAAAAAGTGCGAAGGGGCACTGTCAAAATCGTGGTTGCCGAAGGAAAAAAGCACGAGGTGCGCACTATTCTTGCCGCCGCAGGGCTCACAGTGAGGGAGCTCACCCGTTTACGAATCGGCCCTCTTCTTTTAGGCAGCCTCCTTCCGGGTCAATACCGAGAAATGACCCCCCATGAAAGAGCCGCTTTTACAGGAAAAAACCCGTGACTATTCACGAGCCAGCAGAATCCTTAGGGCAGCCCCAGTTTGTCAAGGACAAGGTACCTCAAAGAAGCTCCAGTGGAGCTTTTTTGATGGGTTGTCCAAGAGCTGACGCAGTCAGCCGAGGGGGAGTGGATAGTCACCACAGAGAGGCTTTTACCCGAAAAGCTGGATTACCTGAATACTTACAAAAACCCCACATTTTTTGATTATTAAATAATAATGTGTTGATTATTAAATAATAATGTTGCATAATTATTACAATTTATTATTTAAGGGATTAACATGGCAAATATTCCACCCATTCAGCCTCCTGAAACTCAATCCTGTTTTAGCCCGCCTTCAAAAAAAACGTTTCAAAATCTGACTTTTGCAGTCGCCCTTATTGTAGCATTAGGCTCTGTCCTTGTAGGAGTCTTGGGGCTCTATAAGATTGATATTTTCGCAGGCATTGGAACGCATGTTTCCCAAGGGCTAGCCTTTGGCGGAGGCGCCCTTACAGCAACGTCCATTATTGCCTATATTATCACATGCGCCTGCCGTGAAACGCCCGAGGAGCCTCCGGTACCGGTCCAAGTACCTGGATCCAATCCGAATCAACAACCCCCAAATAGCCCCCCCGAAATACCTTTGGAGCCTAGTACCAGACCAGATGCACTTGCTCCTCAACCTGAAGCAGTAGACCCAGCTCCCATCCCTAAGCTAGAGAGCTGCATCGAATCCCCTGCTCAACCTTCCCTCACATGGCAACCATTGATCGATCTAAAAAACAGCCGCGCTCAATCATGCTTATGTCTACCTCCTAAGCAATGCGCAGTATTAGAGCACGTGCAGGCAAGCTTTCCTGCATCCACACGGCCTTTGATGCCACAACAACAGTTTGTCAAAAAGATGCAGGAGCTGTATTGCAACTTGCTAAAAGGTAAATGTAAATTAGTCATCGATAACCAAGAGAAAACATTTACTAGAAAAGGGGCTCCCCCTCTTGATATCATCTCCCAAGCACAGGCATTTGTCAGTGCACAAATCGAAGCCTATAATACCCTTTTGCCCGCCAATAAACCTAAAATTCAATGTGAGGATTTTTTCCAAGGATGTACCAACGCAGAACAAGACCTGCAGCCTGAAGCAATAAGAAAACTTCATAAAATGGCATTTGAGTCTTCCCTTACGTCCGAATTAGGAATTCTTTTCGAAGGAGAGGATGATGGGGGACTCGAACTACGCCACCTGAATGACATCAAGAACTATATTAAACAGCAAGTAGACCAATTTAATAAGTATAATGAGGAAAAAATCGACCCTGAAGACATTCATAAAAGGTTCACCTATTTAGAAGGACAATTGAACTTATGGAAACAAATGCAGGTTATTACCTGTTTTTCAGATAAGATTGATCGAAAAATTCTTGCCCTTACAAAGTTTAATGATGCGCTTCCTGAACCCGACGATTGCGCCTGGGCACATTTCCCTTTATTCAAAACTCTGATGAACAAAGACTTTGTGTTGATGCACACCGGTTTCTTCTCAGATCATCAATTTTTTGTTGGCAAAATAGGAGCCAAAGAAGAGGACTTGGTTCGAAAAGCACAAGTTGAATCCCTAATGAGAGAAATCGCACGCAAATTAGGGACAATAGCCCCAGATATTGATGTCGAATTGGATACATCCAAAGATGCCGATCAAGCAAGGCGAGAGCAGGAGGTATGGAATGTTCAGGAAGCACAGCGACTTACCGATGAGACAATTCTCAACCTTTCGTTAGCAGGTGAAATCTAAGAATTCCCTCTTTCCTAATATTAGACAAATTCCTAGAATCCCGAATTAAAGAACTTTTTTGAATTTAACTCGGTACAGGAAGGAGTCAACCGTGAAAAAAAATGATCTTGCAAAGCTAGCGATGATTGGAATCAGCGCTGGACTAATGGTAGGTGGATGCCAACAAAAAAATGGCCCGGACAGGAACAAGGCCTCTGCAGATGAACAAATGAGCCCCGATATGCAGTCCTATTACAATTCTCTGTCGTCTGATGCGCAGAAAAAATTCATGGAGCTTGATGCTCAGCACAAGATGATGGCCGTTGAGATGGCACATCAGAGCTGTAAAGGACAAAACAAATGCGCTGGAATGGGTGGATGCGGGACTGTCGACCATAAGTGCGCGGGTCAAAACAGTTGCAAAGGCCAGGGTGGGAATCCTGTAAAGGATGCTAGCAAAGCCGTTGAAGTGCAATACAAAAATCAAATGGATCAACGCCAAAATACCAATGGCGGAATGGGGGGCAGCTCGAGCCCTTCAGCTCCCAGCTCTTCACAGCCCAATCAGTATGGCGATAACTCGGCACCTCCTCGCTTTTAAGACTTGAAAAGCTCTTAAAAAAAATTTAAGGTGTGTATTTTCAGAATACACACCTTTTTTATGCATAACGCTCACATACCAAAATTAGGAATCGGGGTAGGTCTCAGGCCTGTCCACTATCAGGAGATCTTCTCCCAAAAACCTTTGATCGACTGGTTCGAGATCATCAGCGAAAATTACATGATCGACGGGGGGAAACCTCTAGAGTACCTCGATCAAATCCTAGAAAAATACCCTGTCGTACAACATGGGGTCAATCTTGCTATTGGAAGCCCCGAGCCCCTTGACTGGGATTATTTGCATCGACTTAAGGCTCTCACACGTCGTACCAAAACACCCTGGCTTTCTGATCATTTATGCTGGGGTCGCTTGCCCGGAGCCCATTTTCATGATTTGCTCCCCCTACCCTACACAGAGGAAATGATCGATTATGTCGCCGAGCGCGCACGCATCATTCAGGATTTTCTCGAAATCCCTTTCGCGCTGGAAAATCTCTCTTCCTATCTGGCCTATAATGCCGATGAAATGCCTGAGTGGGAATTTTATACCGCTATCGTTGAAAAAGCCGATATTTTCATGATGCTCGATGTGAATAATATTTATGTATCGAGCCGTAACCATGGATTTGATCCGAGCAATTATGTGAAGGCCCTTCCACTAGATAGAGTTCTTCAAATCCACATTGCAGGTCATAGCGATCAGGGTGATTATGTACTCGATACCCATGATCATCCCGTTCGCAATGAGGTGTGGGATCTCTATGCTAAAGTGTGGCCCATGACAGGAGGTGTTTCGACCCTTTTGGAGTGGGATGACAATTTTGTGAGTTTTGAAGAGACCTGCAAAGAGGCCCTCAGGGCAAAAGCATTTCAAACCCAATTGGCACTCGTATGACAATGTTTGAGACCTTCAAATGGTTTGGGGAGATGATCGCACAGCCCTTAAGGCCCGATCATTTACTTCCAAAAATTTCTCCTTGGGAAACAGATAGCCTGCAAGAAGCCTCTCGCTTTATTGCTCCCAGTAGAGCGCTCAGCCCCTTGCAAAGAATTCAAATTTACCATCAGCAATATTGGTGGCGGCTTCTCAAATGTCTGCAACAGAATTTCCCTACAGTCACCCGTTTGTTCAGCGTAGACTCGTTTGATCAAGAGCTGGCTGTGCCTTACTTAACCGCCCACCCACCATCCCATTGGGCACTATGCCGTTTAGGAGAAACATTCCCCCAATGGCTCGAGTTGCATTATCAAGCTGAAGACCGTTACCTAGTTACGCATGCGGCTCAGATCGATTGGGCTGCTAACTACGCGTTCTGGGTCGGCTCATTGCCACTTGCTGAGCTCACTTCTCTTTCTCCCGAAGAAATGCTTTCTAAAACTCTGGTTTTGCAGCCTCATATCCACCTATTTTCGCTGGAGGGCGATTTGCTGTCACTCCGTGAAGCAATGCTCGAGCATCCACCCGAATACTATAACTCAAATCCCTTTCCTTCAATGAATTATGGAGAGCATCATTTTGTGCTTTACCGCACCTCTCAGAACGTTGTAGCATGGAAGCAGATCTCGCGCGCGCAAAAGGTGACCCTCTCGCTATTCACAGAGGAGAATACGATTCAAGGAGCCTGCTCTGCGCTCGAAGAGGCGGGTGGGGATATTTTGGAAGAGGCCCTATCCCAGATCCCATTTTGGTTTAAACAATGGACGGTATTATCATGGTTTGGACAATCCTAATCATCTTAGCAATTATTGTTATTCTTGGAGCCTGGCTGGCTGGCATGTACAACCGCCTGGTAAGCTCGCGCAACCAAGTCAAAAATGCATGGAGTCAGATTGATGTCCAACTCCAGCGCCGCTACGACCTGATTCCCAATCTAGTCGAGACAGTCAAAGGCTACATGGGTTATGAACAGGCCACTTTGCAGAAAGTCATTGAAGCGCGTAGCCATGCTATGGCTGCCCGTGATTTACTGGAAAAACAAGGCGGGCCTACCGGTGAAGGAGCCTCTTTACAAGGATTGATCGGTGCAGAAACAACCTTAAAAGGAGCTTTAGGAGGCATCTTTGCATTATCCGAAAACTACCCCCAACTACGGGCTACCGAAAACATGCAGCGTCTGCAAGAAGAGCTAGCTTCCACAGAAAATAAAGTGGCCTTCTCCAGGCAGTCTTATAACGACGCCGTGATGCTCTATAACACCCAGCAACAAGTGTTCCCCACCAACATTTTTGCCCAAATGTTTGGTCATCATCCAGCTGACATGTTTGCGACAGAAGAGCCCGAAGCGAAAAAAGCAGTAAAGGTACAATTTTGAATTTCTGGGAAGCTCAAAGAAAAGCACGCGGGCGCACTTCTCTATATCTTTTTGTCTTTTTTACCCTAACGATCGGGATCGCCGTATTGATCGAATATGTCGTTCGGGCATTGGCAGCGGAGGGTTACACTCCTCCTATGCCCTATTTGGGCTTTGCTTTTTTAGGCATCACCCTGTTGGTCGCTGGTTTTTATTACCTGAACTATAGCAGCGGAGGCGGCAGCTTTGTTGCCGAATCGCTAGGAGGGCAGCGGGTTTTACCTGAGACTGCCACTAATGAAGAGATACAGCTTCTACACATCGTGGAAGAAATGGCTGTCGCAAGCGGCCAGCCAGTCCCACCTGTTTATATTATCGAGTCTAAAGAGATTAACGCCTTTGCTGCCGGTATGCGCCCTAATAATGCAGCCATTACCGTGACACGAGGGGCTATGAGGCTGCTCAATCGCGATGAACTTCAGGGGGTAATTGGCCACGAATTTGGCCATATCTACAACGCTGACATGAAAATCAGCATGCGTCTTGCAGCTATGGTGATGGGCTTCATGATCGTTTTGTATATTGGCTTTAGACTACTACAGAGCTCCATGTTCTTTGGGCGTAGCCGTAGTAGTGATGGAGGCGGCGGCCGTGGTGGAAACCCTGTTGCACTCGCAGCGCTCATCCTGATGGTCGCAGGAGCTCTTACATGGTTTGCAGGAGCCATCCTCCGTTCTATGGTATCACGCCAACGGGAATACCTGGCAGATGCCTGCGCTGTCCAGTTTACGCGCAATCCTAATGGCATTGCAAACGCCCTGCGTAAAATTGGGCAATACCAACATCTCAACGATATGCCCCCCAGCGGCATGGCTTACGCCCACCTCTATTTCGACAACCACTCTTTCTGGTCCTCGATTTTTGCCACCCACCCACCTCTGGCTAAAAGGATTGCTGCTATCGAAGGACGCACCTACATCCCCGAACAATGGCTCAAAAAATAAAGAGCTTCCTTTCGAGGGAGTTGCATAACTCCATTTGGGGCCAAATTCGCCCTTTTGGCGCCGGATTTGATTTCCTGCAAATCGCCTATGGCCAAAAGGATATGTCGATTTTCAAGCAACCAAACCGGCACCAAAATCATCAAATTTGGCCCTCAAAGCGAGTTATGCAACTCCCTCTTTCTGTTAAGACAACTTTCTACGCTTATTATCTTGCTCATCTACATTTTCTGAGAACCCATTACGGTTACTGCTTTGGTCACATGCTGGTTGTGGAAATGTGATTTTCACAATTCGATTGTCTTCCGTTAAATAGAGGATTTTCTCTTGAAAAGCAGTAAGAGACCAACGGCACATCGAGCCATGAATCGAATGCTTTTGAACAGAATGCACAGTTTTTCCGTTTCTAAGATCTATAAATTCAACAATATTTGGTCCTGTGAGGGCCATATCGTCGTCGTAAATTTGTTCCGGATCAAAGGAGTCTCGGGTAAAAATCGCCAGACTATTGACAGTGCATAGATGAGGGCTTTCATTAAGCCCTCGAGTTTTTATGAAATGAGATTTTCTTTCTCCGGTGATAAGATTCACAGTAATAATAGCGTCCTTGTCTAATACACCATCATCGCAATCGTAAAGATCCACGTCGCTTGCAAAGCTCTTTTCAAGATATTTGTCGTAAGATTCTACTATAGAAGATTTGCTGTATGGGTTTAAAAGCTCCATAAGGGACATGTTTTCCGATGCGAATACATCGTTGGCACTATGGCTCATATCCACGTCGTTGCTTGCACATCCCCTATCATCCTTGATAAGAGATTGACCTACACCGGCAAAAGGATTCATAGGAACAATGTTGTCCATGTTTAATATGTCATCAAAGCTAGCTTGAAGACTCTTGTCGCTTAATTCCGCAAACTGGTTGTATTCATCATCTTTGGTAGAAATTTTTTGAAGATAAGAACATCGATTTCTCTGTACATGAAGACTGCAAATCGCGTGTTTTCCTGGCTTTAAGGTATATTTGAATGAGAGGCCTGTATTCAAATCCCACCAATGGAGAGTACTGCCTTTCTGTCCTATGTCTAATTCACACCAGTATAATTTATCACAATCGATCTGAAAATATTGCATCCCGCGTCCCATATTACGCGTCCGTACGAGCTCGCCAGTCCCTCTATTCAACAATTTTATGAACTGGCCAGAAATGCAGATAAGCCATTTGTCATTTGCCAAAAGCCTGCTAAACGCACTGCCGAAATTGTTTGGTGATTGTTCAACGATCTGAGGCCCTTGATCATAAAAAGGGGCATGTGCGCCATCTTTCAACGAATAGGCAAAAATTGCCTTTGTGTCCAAACTATAATAGATCATGCCTTGCGCAGCGCACACCGAACGAATTTTTGAAGACGTCGTGATCTTTTGGACCTCATCCACATTGTTTAAATTGCAAATGCATATTTCAAACTCATTATATAAGACTGCATGAGTATCTTCTAAAAATGCAGTCTCCCTATAATCAGCAAAATTGACCGCTGCCTTGAGCTCTTGCACATGGGGAATAAGGCGAGCTCTTACCCTATTGAGTAACAGTTGAGAAGTTGCATACGCAAACGCGAGATGTGCTCGCTCGGTGGAGCTTGGGAAGGGCAAGCCCGCACCGCAAAAAATATTTTTCCAGAAGCAGTTATCCCCGACAGCATACGCCATCATATTTCTCCACTGCCTGCATACCTGTGACAAAGTTAAAATGTCCTGATATTGACTTACAGCAAGCTGAAAAATGCCGGGAAGTATCTCATTGTGTAAGCGTGCAACATATTGTGGTTTGTGCTCTACAGATTGTGGCACACGTGATAAGGAAACTGCGGGAAGCATAATAAACGCCTACTTGTTTTTTACTTAGAAATCTTAAAATTAATAATCTTAAGGAGCAACTAAAATAAAGGATTTTATACTATTTACAGTTTAGCTCAAGTTTAGATCTTTACGTAGAAAAGCTCCTTGAGAGCTTTAAATGAGGGAGGGATGGCGAGATAGTTTTTGGGTTTGGAAAGGGCCGCCTGAAGACGCTCGGGGACATGGATGGGAGTTGACACCAAAGGCGCGAGACTGTCCAGAAACTTAGCAGGATGGGCTGTGGCAAAAAACACTCCAGCATGCTGCCTCTTTTCGAGTTTCATGTATTCTCTTAGAGCCAAATAGGAGGTAGCGCTATGCGGGTCCAAAAGATAGCCATATGCTACAAACATCTCTTGGATCGCCTCCATGATTTGTTGATCTGTAAAATCAACACCTAAGACATCAGCACGGAGCTTTTCCAAAGAACCACCATAGAGCTTTAGCATTCGAGGAAAATTACTAGGATTACCTACATCCATCGAAACAGCAATTGTCGGATACGCATCATGAGGACGGAACACACCACTGTGCAAAAAAAGAGGAACCTCATTGTTCGCATTGGTGGCACCTAAAAAGCGAGAAACAGGCAATCCCATGCGTTTAGCGAGCATTCCTGAAACTAGATGGCCAAAATTTCCGCAAGGAACCGAAAACACAACCTCCTCTGTTTCGGGCAGCAGCTGACTATAGGCATAAAAATAATACAGAGCTTGAGCTAGAATACGGGCAATATTTTGAGAATTTGCTGTGGTGATGTTTGCCTCTATTTGCAACTCAGGGTCTAAGATGGCCTGCCGGAGCAAATTCTGACAATCCTCAAAACTCCCATCCACCTGCACCGCTTTCACGTTGCGGCCGATCGTGGTGATCTGCTGCTCTTGCGAGGGTGTGACACGTCCTTTGGGGTATAGGATAATGACCCGCACACCCGGAATACCTCTGAGCGCCATGCCGACGGCGCTACCGGTATCACCCGAGGTTGCTACCAGAACAATTCTCTGTTGATGATCGTGACTCCATTTTTTGAAAAGAGCCCCAAGGAAGCGACACCCCACATCTTTGAACGACAAAGTAGGGCCATGAAAGAGCTCTAACGCATGGATTTTATCCGGAAAACTCACCAAGGGAAGCGGAAAGTTAAACGCCTCTTCGCAGAGTTGTGAGACCTCTTCTTTCGTAAATACCCCTTCAAATAATACGCGTGCCAGTTCAATACTCAGCTCTAGAAAGGAGAGGTCCGCTTTGTGCTTGAACTGATCTATTGAAAATTGAGGCAGAGATTCGGGGAGATAAAGCCCACCATCCGGAGCCAACCCTTGTAAGACAGCCTCCTTGAAGGTCACTCCCTTAACTTGCCCTGCTGTGCTATAAAATCGCATTCCCGACATATAACAAGCCAAGACAAATCTCTATATAAAAATCTTATTACCTGCTATCTTATAGATATTCCTCTTTGGTGGAGCGCTGGAGTAATAGTTTCACCGCATCCAGAGGACTGAGGTGCTCAAAGAGAATTTTGTAAACAGCCTCAGTAATCGGCAGCTCAAGATTCGCCTTTTTTGCTAGCTGGATAGCCGAAAGACATGTGTAGGTCCCTTCGACCACCATCCCAATTTTCTTTTTCGCAGCTTCCGGACTTAAGCCTTCTGCCAAGAGATGGCCGAATTGGTAGTTTCGGCTGAATTTAGAAAGACATGTAACGCATAAATCACCCATACCTGCCAACCCATTGAGCGTTTCTGGCTTACATCCTTTGACTACAGCTAACTTACGGATTTCATGCAAACCTCGGGTCATTAAGGCCGCTTTGGAATTGTCTCCAAATCCAAGTCCATCAGAAAGACCGCAAGCGATCGCAATGATGTTTTTTAAGGCGCCACCTAGCTCGACACCATTGACATCGGCATTGGGATACACGCGGAAAGTGGGTGTAGAAAACACTTCATGGATGAGTGCTATGACAAGGGGATCAAACCCGCTGCATACCACAGAAGTGGGCAACCCTTTCAACACTTCAACGGCAATTGAAGGTCCGCTCAATACTCCTATTTTACTTCTGTGCTCTTCTCCTAAAACTTCCACCACAACATCGGTGAGTAGCAGGCCCGTATTTTGTTCAATCCCTTTTGAGGTCAAAACCATCGGACAGTTAGGGATATGAACTTGCTTGACCGACTGGAAAACCTGCCTAACTCCAGCTGAGGTGACACCTTCTACAACAAGATCTTTATCTACAAGAGCCTCTTCCATATCGTGCGTGAATGTCAGACGTTTGGGAACAGGGAATCCTTTCATTTTAGGATGCTCTTTATGCTCTTGTAAATAGCGGACAGTCTCTTCTTGGACGCTCCAGGCAGTTACATGGTGCCCTCGATGAGCTAAAAGGGATGCTAAACAATATCCCCAAGCACCAACTCCCAAATATCCGATTTTTTTTCCGTCCTGCTTATTCATCAATATATTCCTCTTTGGGAAAGGGCCTGCCTTTCCATTTCTTCAGCATTTCTGCTGTAGGATAATAAAATAGGGGCGCAAGTTCAAAACGCGCCTCCTGTGGGGGCTTCACGCCAGTTACCTGTTCATATCTTTGCCTATCAAAGGCTAAGAGCGCGGCCTGTACACTCGCAATGCTATCTTCTCCTTTTAAATTTTTCAAGGGAGCAAAAGTTGCCTCCCGCGGATAAACGATTGCTTGAATATTCCCAGCATAGGGTAGGACATCGAAGATGAACTGTTCAAATTTCCATGCATTCGGTCCATCTGTTGCCACAACTTGACCCTCCGGATCGAACGCTACCACTTGTTTTTTAGCTCGATGTAAGGGCAATATTTGGCTTCCCATTTTCTGGATAAACGCCATCGAAAAACTTAAGAGACTTAAGTTAGCAATCCCAAATTTGAGTTTTCCGTCATTATCTACTGCTTCTTTGTCAACAGCTGCCATCTCGGTGTACTCCACCACCGTTGTCTTACCGTTGACTTGCGCCAAAACGCCTACATGTTCACGCGCATCACGCCGCAACGTCGCCTTGACAGACACATCACAAGCCTTTTTTGCGTGGGCTGCAAAAAGCTCAAAATCGAAAGGGTCTGCTAGAGGGTTATCGATGGGAACTACATTTACAATCTGGATTCCACCTTGGCGCCATTTCTCCCAAATACCCACTTCTACAAGGCGCTTAAAAATAGCGCCATTGCCATTAGGGCCAAAGGCTATTTGTGCGGGGCCTTCTAAAAAAAGATTCCCCGCCTCGTCAAGCAAAGGCCACATGCTTTGATCAAAAAATGTCACTTGAGAGGGTCTTAGACCAAAAAATGCATGCTGTGCAAAAAAGATCTCCGTTTCAAGATGATTTAATGGGGAGGTCATGATGGCAACCTGCAGAGCTCTGCCAGCTTGTATGCTCGCGGCCTGTACTTTTTCAGCCATGAGTTGAAAAAGAGATTTATGTTTGATCAAACTCACTGGATAACAGCCTTTAGGACCGCGGTAACGAAGTCGCGAGCCCTGTCCTCCCGCTAAGACAACAAGGGCTATTTTCCCCTCCCTGACAAGCTGCATGCCCAATTCCTGCCTTTGCTTGTCACCTGAATAACTATAGGAAGTAAATGGACTGATCGTCTGCATCACATGCCCTTTGGCAATCGCGCGCATTCTATGAAAAAGATCAACGTCAAGGGAGGCGATCTGGCTGTGCAGGCTCTGTTTTTGAGTGGGTGATAAACTCGGCAGGTGAGCTAAAAGATGTTCTTGTCCTATGCTACGGAGCTTGTTGTAGCAGTCTTGCTCATCCAAGATGTACCTGTTTGTGGCAGCCGATTTCATCGAGCAAAGCTTCCTCCGTTTGGATCTCGCTTGTGCGCCAATCACTATAGTGCTTTTCTTTGATCTTTTCGATAATTTTTCTCTCGTGCATTGCCAGTTTCAGGCACTCCTGCTGCGCTTCGACACTCTTTTGTTGGACTGCCAGGTTCTGCTGGGCTGTGTTCAAAGAAGCACTCAGGTGATCTAAAATTTGAGAATAGGTATCTTGCAAATCAAAGTTCCCCTCAAGGCGTCTTTTGTGCATTTCATCAATTAAAGCTCCAATTTGCGTCTGCAGCGTCGTTTCGTGGCTTTTACTCTGACGCCATTTTTGCTGCGCATATTCCAAATCTCGTTTCAAGGTCCCCTCTCGAGCCTTGCGAATTCTCAATAAAGTCTCTAAACGAAAAATAAATTTTTTCATATTAACCTGAGTTTAAAAATGACTCACACTGTTTCATCGTGTTTTCAAAATCAATAGAGACCGAAGCATCTTGCTTTAAAAAATTTCTCACTGCAGCGATTTTACTAATCGCTTCATCAACCGACGGGTTAGATCCGGAGGTGTAGGCTCCTAAGTGAATCAGCTCCTCCGCATCCGCGTAAGCGTGCAAAAGAGCACGTATCTTCCCAGCCATGGATTGTTGAGCAGGCGTTGTAATTTGAGGCATCACGCGTGACAAACTTCGTAAGACATCGATTGGAGGAAAATGGCCAGCTGCTGCTAAATGTCGTGACAAATGCAAATGTCCATCTAACAAAGAACGCATATGGTCCGGGATTGGGTCGTGGGCTTCATCTTCATCACACAATATGGTATAGATGCCCGTAATGGAGCCGCAGCCACTGCTTCCTGCCCGTTCTAGTAGTTTCGGCAGATGAGCAAAAACCGAAGGGGTATAGCCACGGGTTGTAGGTGGCTCACCAATGGCAAGTCCTATTTCCCTAAGTGCCATGGCATAACGAGTAATGGAATCCATCATCAAGATCACATCTTTACCCAGGTCGCGGAAATACTCCGCAATCGCTGTCGCCACATTGGCACCTTTGCTCCTTAAAAGAGCTGCCTGGTCGGAGGTCGCTACAACCACCACCGAGCGAGCCAGCCCTTCGGGCCCCAGCTCTCTGTCGATAAATTCGCGCACCTCCCGCCCTCTCTCTCCAATCAAAGCAATGACATTGATATCAGCGCGAGCTGAACGGGCAATCATTCCCATCAATGTCGATTTACCCACACCTGGACTTGAGAAAATGCCCATGCGTTGACCTCTGCCTAAAGTACACAAGGAATCGATCACTTTGATCTTGGTCTCCAGCGGTTGCACAATCGGACGGCGGGACAAAGGTGGGGGAGGGGCAGCCATAACGGGATAAAACTTTTCTGCGTAAATCTCACCCTTGCCATCGATAGGACGACCTAGACCATCTAAAATGCGCCCGCACAAGGATTCTCCAACGGGAACACGGTGTATTTCACCGGTAGGAAATACTTCGGAGCCAGGGGCAAGTGCGTCCATATCGCCCAAAGACATCAAAAGAACCTTACGATCTTTAAATCCCACAACTTGGCAAGCAATAGGTTGGGCACGCTTTCCATATACGTAGCATATCTCACCTACAGAGGCTTCTGGGCCACTAGACTCAATCAAAAGGCCGATGACATGAGTTACCCTGCCACTCAAGCGCGGTCCCTGCCACTCTTTGCTTCTACAGATCTCTTTGTCAAAAAATTTGATCATCCGTGCCTAATCATCCCTGCAACACTTTGGATTGCAAATCTGTGAGCTGGCGGGAAATCGTGTAGTTGAGCAGAGCGGCCCGAGTTTCGAGGCGGCAATCTCCCCGCTGCATCAGAGGATCGGCACGGAAACTCACTCCTCCAATTTCTCGTTTGTCATAATGAATGCTTGCAAGAAAGCTCTCTAGCATCACAAGATCATCCGGCGAGAGGATGAGTTGAACAGAATCGTTGTGGATCATAGAGGCGGCATACGAGATCAGTGAGTTGATTAACTTTACCAGCGCTTCGGGTTGGCTCAATTCTTTACGGATAATCCGTTCACACACAGAAATGGCAAATTCAACCACTTCCGGCTTCAATTGCTCAAGTAGATGATGTTTGTGCTCCAAAAGTTTCCGCGACAGGGTCTGCAATACGTGAAGCAGGGATTTCACCTCTACAAGGGCCCTCTCATAGCCTAATTTCTCACCTTGTTTTTCCCCTTTGTGAAAAGCTTGTTTGCATGCATCTTCGACAAATGAAGAAGAGTCCCGATCTGCATGAATAAAATGGAGCTGTCTTGCTGAACTCAGAGTGGCAATATCGGTGACATTTTCCCCCCTAATAATCACTTGGCTCCCCCCCTTTCGATTTCGGAGAGATGAAACAGCACCTCATCTTGCAGCTCAGCGTTCAATGAAGCAATCATCTGTTCTGCTCTTTGCGGCTCTAAGTAGGAAAGCATCAAGGCAATTGTTTGTGGATCTTCACTCCCAATTGATTCAGCCAATTTTTTCATATCCATGCGCGTCATGAGTTTGAAAAGAGCCTCTTCTTCCTCATTCTTATTTTTTTTCAGCTTACGCAAAAAGGGTAGCAAGGCCACCAAAACAGCTCCAGCAAAGAGGAACATGAAAACCAATCCCACCTTATTTCCAGCTACCTTTTCTTCTTGGATCACTTTGTTATACTTCTTAAATGGAATCAAATCGACAGTGGGCAGGTCCATGATTCCATACCCTTTTGCCACAGAGGCAAGCTGCCTTTCAATTTCTCCACGAAGAGTAGCCCCGTGAACTTCTTCCTTATTGGCATCAATCACTGCATTGATAGACAAAAAGACCACTGTATCCGTTGTTTTGTCTAGTACTGCCTGGACTGTGCAATAGAAACGATCTGCACCCACAAGACAGGAGAGTAGTGCAGAGACCTTTTTTTCAACACGTTCTTCAAAAAGCAAACTCGCATCATGCAATGGGTCCTCATCCCCTTTAGGATCGATGGCTTTGTAAAGTTTCCCCGTCGTATCAGAGATGGCAATCATATGGGGCTCCAGCCCCCTGACTGCACCCGCAAGGTGGTTAGTGATCGCTTTCAGTTGGGAAGCAGACAAATGCTCTTTGGGCATCAATGTCAAAATCACTGAGGCTTTGGTTTGGAATTTAGAGGCATTGAAACTTTTTTGAGGAGGTATATCTAGAATCACACTCGCGCTTTTGATATTCTCAAATGCGCGCAGATCTCTTTCCAGTTGCCCTTTAAGGGCACGCATTTCGAGTACCTGTAGTTCTTTTTCACCCTTGATCCACGTATTGGTATCGAAAAGCTCATAACCTTTATTAGCACCTACTTCTTTTTGCACGCTACCTAGACCAGATTTTGCCTCTGCAGCTTTATCTGATGCTACAAGAACACCCTTATGCTCATCAATGCGGTAAGGAATGGCTGTATCCATCAGATAAGCCTCGATGGCTTCTGTTTCAGTTGCCGAAAATGTCTTGCCCGGAAAAAGAGGAACCCAATGGGTTGAAGAAGTTTTAAATAGTACAAAACAGAGCGCCAACGCAAGCCCAAGCAGAATCGCCAGGCACGCACCTCTGTGCAACCTCTTCATCTGACGCCAAATCACTGCTTGTTGCTTGAAAAGCTCTTTCATGTCTTTTAATAATAGTGTATGCTCTCTGTAACAGATAATATCAATTTTGACAAATGCGTATTATTTATCCTTATAACGAGATACTTCCGAAAAGAAAGGCTCATGATGTCTTCGTGTTCCATGAGTGCGGCGCACTAGCAGCCCATGCAAACTGCGACATCACCCTACTTGTCGGACAGGGATCGAATCAGGATCTTTTTTCCCACTATCACGTTCCAAAAAACGAACATTTCCACATCCAGCCGCTTTTTATTGTACGCAAAAATAATCCCCTTGGACTGAGTTGGAATCTTCCCTTTTTCTTCTTATGCCAGCGCTACATTCAGCGTGCTCGCCCCGATGTTGTCATTTGTAGCGTAAGAGGCCAAGCAGCTTATCACCTTAAACGTAAAATCCCGGGAGTCCAGTACGTCTACGAGGTTCATGAGCTTGCCTACTATCCCAACAGATCTCAATCTCCCCTTGTACAAGCCGAGAGAGATATGCTAGCAGCGACCGACCTCATCACCGTGACCACAGAATCTCTAAAACAGATTCTAAAAGCCCCTCCTTATTCTCTTGCTAATAGAATCGAAGTAGTGCCACTCGCAGTCCTTGCAGAACCACTGCCCCCACCCCACCCTGTAGCTACCCTTCAACTCGCCTATGTAGGACAACTCTACGCAGGCCAAGGGTTGCCCACCTTGTTGAAAGCCCTCTCTCAAACAGAAAATGTTCACTTAAAAGTTTTGGGCGGAAACTCAACTGATATTACCAAATTACGCAAATCGGCTCGAGAGATGGGTGTGGAGGGAGCCGTCACTTTTTTAGGCTTCACTCCCCCTTATGAAATCCCCTCAGCGCTTCAAGATGTCCACGCTTTTGTCGCCCCTTTTGAAAACACAGGTAGGATGCCTTACGTCGCCCACACCAAATTGTTCGAATATGCCCATTGGGGCAGGCCGATCATTGCCCCTGACCTTCCCATCGTGCGCGAGCATTTTCCCTCTGGCGTGCTGCTTTATGAACCCAACAGACCAACCGCCCTTGCCGCCTGCATCCGCAGCCTCCAAAAGGAACCTATCCGCACTCAGTTGCAAGAAGAAATTTCGGCATATCAGGGTCGCTTCTCCTGGCCAGCTCGAGCACAAGCCTATGCTCAACTTTTAAAAAAAAATAAAAAATAATAAAAAAAAACCTCACTTTAATCCTTTCTTAACTTTTCTGTGTAAAATGGTATGTGAACCAAAAATGGAGGTCTATCATGTTTATTACTGGTTTCTCAGTCGCAACGTGTTGCGGAATGGAAAAAGCTAAGATTAAAGAGGGGGAGGCGTTAAACACAGTGGCAAAAGTTTTACTAGCTTCTAGCCTAAGCGATGCACTCATTTCGATTAGTGCGCTTGTGGTTGGGATATTAGGGGCTCTTTCTATTATTCACGGTATGCCTCCTGCTGCGTCATATACTCTTATTGGCTTAAGTGGAGGTACCACCTTAATCTGGGCTGCACTAACGGCATGTACGAAGGGAGGCATTCTTAACTTCATCAAAAAAGTATTCGTTCATGCTTGCACGGATCATTCAGAATCTGATTCGACACCAATGAGTGAAGAAGAAAGTAACTGATCAGACTAGAGTGATAGCGAACTTTTTTTAGGAGCAGAGCGTTGTGTACGTTCTGCTCCCGATCCAGATCTATTTTTATTGAAAAGATCTATTGGCCTACAGCCTCACCTTCACGACGAGGGTCGGCTCCTCCTATAAACTTTCCATCTACGCATTGAATTCCTTGTGAGCCACTTGTCAAAGGGATGATGCGGATACCATTTCCCAGTGCTTCTAATTCAGGTGCCAGGCCAGTGAGAAAGGTGTCTGCCTCAAGATCAATAGGATGATCTAGAGAGGCGAAATTGGGAAAGGAGATCGCCTCTTGAATATTTAGATCGAAGATCAACACACCACACAAGGCCTTTGCAACATAATCGATGATACGAGCTCCCCCTGCCGACCCTAGTGTCAAGTAGAGTTGCTTGTTTCTATCTGTTTTTGTGAATACCAACGTGGGCGACATGCTGCTCATGGGCCGTTTACCGGGCTCTATCCGGTTAGCTGCTTTCTTATCGTCCTTTTCAGGGATCAGTGAAAAATCAGTAAGCTCGTTGTTGAGCAAAAAACCACCTGCCATCACGGTAGAACCAAAAGCATTTTCGATACTGGAGGTCATGGAAACGCAGTTGCCCTGCCTATCGATCACACAGATCTGTGTGGTGGAAGGGAGCTCGATATCAGAAGAGACAATCATAGGTGGGCAGCAGCTTAGCGATGTTCCAGGATAGTGACCAGCGACTGCTTTCTCTTGCCTACTCACAGCTTCTGCCCTCTTTACAAGATAATCAGGATCGAGCAGGCGATCGACAGGAGTAGGGAAGAAATCTGGATCTGCCACATAATAATCTCGGTCAGCACATGCCATGCGGCTGGCTCTACTGAATAAATCGATAAAAGAGGGGGAGCCAAGTGACTGTCCAGCCAGGACAAACTCTTTTAAAATAGCGAGAATCTGAGCGACGGCGATACCCCCGGAAGAGGGTGGGGGAAAGCCATAAATGAGATAATCACCAAAAGAGGTAAGCAAAGGCTCACGTACCTGCACGCGGTAATCTGCCAAATCTGCAAGAGTCAATACACCGCCGTGCTGTTGAACTGCATCTACAATCTCCTTTGCGATCACGCCATGATAAAAAGGACCCGATCCTTCATCAGCTAACAGGCGAAAAGTAGCCGCCAATTCTAGATTTTTTAATCTAGCTCCTTTAACTCGACAAAAAGGTGTCCCCACACTCAATTTGTGCAAACGGGGTGAGATTTTAAAGCCTTGTTCTGCAAGCGTTATGGCATGCGTAAAAAGCTCTTTCCAGGGTAAAACACCATATTCTTGATGGATCTGTTCTAGCATTTTCAAAACGCCAGGTACTCCCACTGCCCTTCCTCCCACCATCGCTTGCGTCCGTGGTATAGGACGGCCATCAGGACCTAGAAACCATTTTTCAGTGACTCCAAGAGGCGCTGTCTCACGCCCGTCGTATGCCTTTACTGTTTCTGCTAATTGATCGTAATAAAGTAAAAAAGCACCCCCACCAATACCTGAAGACTGCGGCTCCACAACATTCAAAACAAGCTGCACCACGATCGCAGCATCTACAGCATTGCCTCCTTTTAATAAGGTTTCAAACCCAGCCTGGGTTGCGTGAGGATTAGCCGAGGCGACCATGCACTCATGCCCTATCGTTAGCGTTTTTGCATTGAACCCGCTTGGACCCTCAGGGGGATCTTGGCCGTAAATTCCACGCATAACCAACAAAAAAAGAATCAGCCATTTTCTCATGCGAGCTCACTTTGGATCTGTTTTAAAAGCTGCACCATCATGGGAAAGGTGAGCTTGCCTGTATAGGTATTTTGGGGACTAGGGTGGTAGCAGCCATAAAGTGCCGGCCAACCGGGAATGGTCTGCTTGCTGCCATGTGCAAAACTGGCTCTTTTTTCCAATACACCTTTTTTCATGAGAAATTTCTGGTAAGCATCGAATGCCAACTGACCGAGGGCAAGTACAGCGCGTAAATGCTTCAACAAAAAAAACTCATTTTCCAAATAAGAGCTGCAATTTAAAAATTCCTCAGCGGTCGGCCGGTGTTGTGGAGGAACACACTTCACTGCCGCGGTAATGTAACAACCATTAAGCCGCAGACCATCTCCCATTGCTTCCGACATAGGTTGGCTGGCCATTCCCGCCTGATGAAGAACTTTGAACAAAAATCGACCCGATTCATCCCCCGTAAAACACTGTCCTGTCCGATTAGCCCCTTCTGATGAGGGGGCTAATCCCAAAATAAGAAGCCAGGCTTTTGTATCTCCAAAACCGGGTACTGGCTTGCGCCAAGCAACCCCTGAACACAAAGAGGAGCGAATAGGAACGCATTCGCGGTTTGCAACAAGACGTGGACAGCGCTTGCAACTGATAATTCTCTTGTTGAGAGTTTGAAATTCGACATCCATCTTTCACCAAAACGTTTCGGTGATATTTAACACAACCCGGATTTAATACCATTTCCAGAAAATAAAGTCACAAATTGGCACTGTATTACACGCCATTTTTGAACGATCCTTTCTAGCTTAGGTGCAAAAACATAGGCTTTGAAATGATCATCCAAATCTGTCATGTTACCCAGCGCCACTTCATGGCTTTATTTTCTGGAAATGGTATTACCTCTACTTTCTGAGTTCTTACGAAGAAGGATGAAAAAGGTCTAGCCCCCCCTTCATCCTTTATCTTTTCACCAAGTTTTGGAGAAGAGACGCAAAGTTGTGTTCTCCGTGGAAAGCTAGGTAGGCTTGTTGCATGCGCATTAGCTTAGGAAGTAGGTTAGGATTTCCCACAACCGTCAATAAATGGGTAAAGAACTGGGGGTGATCCCAATCGAGAATGAGTTCATGCAAATCGAATCTTTTTAATTCATGAGCAAGCCAGCTCCCATCTCTTACCACAGGAATTTTGCCTGCTAGGATAGACTCAACAAAGACTCCTGAGGTTCGGAGTTTATATTTCTGTGGATCGTAGGGTAGAAGCGCAATGTCGCTTCGAGAAAGAGAGGCGTGGTATTCTTCTTCCGATAAAAATGCCTTTCTTAGGTGGATAGAGATTTGGTTTTTGACAGCAGGAAAATAAGTGGCTCCTGAAATGTCGAGCTCGATGCGCTCAGATGCTGGGTCCTGAATTTGTACCAAACGGGAGATTTCTGCTGCCCCTTTTTCCGAACGTGGGCTTCCGAGCCATGTGCAAACCCATTTTTGCTTGGAAGGGATTGCAACAGGTTGATACTGCGCATAGAGAACGGGGAAAATCACCGGACGCTTGCCAAACCACTGAGCGTAGATGTCGGCCAAAAGCTCGCTGTCTGTAAGAGGGATAAATCTTTTTTGAAATTTCCAATTTAATACTTTAGAAAAAAAACGGATAATCTTCAGATCTTTTTTGCGACGGATGCTTAAATCGTCTCGGTAGAGAATCCATAATACATCTTTTTTGCCCGCAAACAATAAAGCTGCTAGGCTATAGAGAAAAAAATCTCTGCGCCCAAAGAATTCGATAAAGAAAATACGAGGACCTGTAGCAGGCCCTCGAAAAAGGCGTATACAATCTTTCCAAAACTTCCGACGGCTGCTTCGATTGTAAAATGGACTAAACCATTTTTTCCATCCTTTCGGAAGATTTTCAAAATGTGCGTTGGCAGGCACATAGACGTAAACATCTTTTAAAACGGGCTCCAAAGCTTTTTGCACAGATCGATGAAAATGGTAAAAATGACCGGAGCTCTCACATTGGGCAAAATAGGCAATGGAATGAAACGTTGTCAACGCAGTTCAGTATAATTGTTTAAAATGTGAAACGGTCACCTTGCTCAGGGAAATGAAAGGCAACGCCCAAATCATTGAGGGCTGTGAGCTCTTGCTGGATTTTGAGGTGAGCATCTCCTCCTTTTTTGAGGCACTCTTTGCGGTGCGTAATCAGCACATTCAGTCCTTGCAAAGAGGTGCCTGCAATTTCAGCAAGATGATGGAGTTCGCGTATCACCAGGTGCGTATCGAGATGTCCGTAGATTACCTGCCCAGCATCTTCATGAGGAAATGAGCATTCAAGCAAAATACCATGTAATGACCCATTTTTGAGTAGGGGGGCTATTCGATGCCAAATGCGCTCAAGATGTTTGTCTACCTCATGAAAATCAGAGGAGGTATCTCCAAAATAGAGAAGATATCTCCCCTTGTGTTCTATCAGAAAGGCGCTTGAAGGGTACCCATCGGGGTGGCTTAATAGGTGAGCTTCAACTGTCATTTCTGTGTTAGGAATTTGTTGTTGTTCATGAAGAGGAAGACGGACATACTGATATAGATTTAATATCGGCTCAGCCCCTTCGTTGCCATAATTGGGCCAGATCTTGCCATTGAAGATGTGATCTCTGAGATTATTGATTGTCGAATCGATGCCCAAAATGCATTTTTTTGAATCTGCCTGTGAGTTTAATACAAGCCCTGAGATGTGATCCAGATGGGCATGGGAGATTAGATAAGCTTTTACATGCTTAATCAGCATTTCACAAGCTGGGGTAATTTTGGGGTCTGAGAAGGTGACATTTTTCAAATTTCCTTTTGCAAGCGCTCTGTCAATTCCTCCCAAAAGGGAACCAGCATCCAGGACAATCCATTGCTGCGAGTTCAATGGAGAGATCAGGTATCCCGAAATATTATTCTCACGAGGCCCTCCCGAACATCCAAGTACAACTATTTGAAACACTGCATTCATGCTTTGGCATTTAACCTATTTTCTAACGCATCTAGTTGATCTTTGATCTTCTGAGGTAACTTACTTCCAAATTGAGACAAGTAACTACGCATACTAGCCACCTCCTGCAGCCATTCATGAACGTCGATGTTAAAAAGGGCTTGTATTGTCTGCTGGGGAATCTCAACTCCATTCAGATCTAAAGACTCTTTTTTAGGGACTAGTCCGATGGGTGTAGACTCTGCATTGTCGGCTCCTTCGGATCGCTCAAATATCCACTTTAATACACGCATATTTTCTCTGTAACCAGGCCAGAGAAATGTGCCATCTTGAGATTTGCGAAACCAGTTCACTGTAAAAATACGGGGCAGACTCTTGCTCTTTTGGCTCTGGCCCTCTCCACTTTGGCCACATGTTAGCCAATGTCTAAAATAATCGCCCATATTGTAACCGCAAAAAGGGAGCATCGCAAATGGATCGTGCCGCAATTTTCCCACGTCACCTGTCGCAGCGGCTGTCGTCTCAGAAGAAACACTACATCCCATAAAAGTACCATGCGTCCAATCAAATGCCTCAAAGACAAGAGGCACAACCGAACTTCTTCGGCCACCAAAGATGATTGCGGAAATAGGCACTCCTTCTGGATCTTCCCACGCCGGATCAATCACTGGGCATTGTGAAGCAGGTACTGTAAAACGGGAGTTGGGATGGGCAGCAGGATGGCCACTAGCTGGAGTCCAAGGCTCACCAAGCCAATCGTTGAGACCCTTCGGGGGTGGCTTAGAGAGCCCTTCCCACCATACATCACCATCTGCTGTTAAGGCTACATTGGTAAAAATCGCATTTTGAGCACAGCTCAGAAGGGCATTAGGATTTGACTCCATGGATGTGCCCGGTGCGACGCCGAAAAAGCCCGCCTCAGGATTGATGGCACGAAGCTCGCCCTCTTTACCAAACTTCATCCAAGCAATATCGTCGCCTACACATTCCACTTTCCACTCAGGAAGGGCTGAGCGGAGCATCGCTAAATTCGTTTTTCCGCATGCGCTGGGAAAGGCTGCAGCAAAATATTTTTTCTTCCCTTGCGGATTGGTGACTCCCACAATGAGCATATGCTCTGCCAGCCACCCATCTTCACGCGCCATAACAGATGCGATGCGTAGTGCAAAACATTTCTTACCCAAAAGCGCATTACCCCCATATCCACTACCAAATGACCAAATACTGTGCGTTTCAGGAAAATGGGCGATGACTGTTTTTTCAGGATTACAGGGCCAAGGTACATCTTTTTCTCCGACATGAAGAGGAGCTCCCAGACTATGTACACAAGGGATAAACTCACCCTCACGCCCAAGCACATCGAGGACGTCTGTTCCCATGCGCGTCATGATGCGCATATTGCATACTACATAGGGGGAGTCGGTAATCTCCACGCCTATATGGGCAATATCGGAACCCAAAGGACCCATGCTAAAAGGGATCACATACAGAGTCCTTCCTCTCATGCATCCTGTGAAAACGCTTTTCAAATCTGCCATCATCTCATCGGGAGCACGCCAGTTGTTGGTAGGACCTGCATCTTCTTGCTTCAATGAACAAATGAACGTTTTGTGCTCAACACGGGCTACATCTTTAGGATTCGAGCGGGCCAAAAAACTATGAGGACGTTTCTGGTCATTGAGACGAATCAGGGTACCTTGTTTTATCATCTGGGAACATAACAACTGGTACTCATCCAAGCTGCCATCACATATATGCACGCTGCTGGGCGTCGTCAATTCTACGATTTGATGGATCCATTCCTGCAGCTTGGGGTTTTGCAGATTTTCAATCATTATAACATGGCCTTTCGTTTCTTATATTTGTCGATGTGATGTTCTAGGGCTTTACCAGTTCCCAGGCAAACTGCCAACAAAGGATGGGACGGGATAATCACCGGAAGCCCTGTGGCTTTTGTCAAAGCCCTATCGAGACCCTTAATGAGCGCTCCTCCACCTGCTAACACCATTCCTCTGTCGACCAGGTCAGCAGAGAGCTCTGGGGGACATTTTTCGAGGGTTAAGTGTACGCATTCGATGATCTGTTGAATAGGCTCTGCAAGGCATTCACGGATTTCGACTGAGTTAATCCGTTTTGTAATGGGAAGGCCCGCCACTTGGTCTCGTCCACGCACTTCCATCTCTAGTTCTTTCTCACCCAGAGGGAAGGCCGAACCAATTGAAATTTTAATCTCCTCAGCAGTCCTTGGGCCGATCATTAAATTGTAGGTGCGGCGCATGTAATTGATGATGCATTCATCAAATTCATCCCCTGCGATCCTTAGACTTCTCGATTCGACAATCCCACCAAGCGAAATAATTGCAATCTCTGTTGTACCGCCTCCGATATCGATGATCATGCTAGCTGCAGGTTCATGTACAGGCAGATCAACGCCAATAGCAGCCGCCATGGGCTCTTCGATCAAGATCACTTCCTTCGCACCTGCATGCAAAGCTGAATCCTCTACCGCTCGCTTTTCAACACCTGTAATACCTGAAGGGACAGCAATTAAAATCTTCGGTCTGAATAAGCTTCTAGCGGGGGTAACCCGTTTGATGAGTGCCTTGAGCATCCCCTCGGCAATTTCAAAATCAGCGATTACCCCATCTTTCATGGGCCGTACCGCATGGATTTTGCGGGGAGTTTTGCCCAACATGGCTTTGGCTTTATGGCCTACAGCCAATACTTCATTGGTTTGCGAATCGACGGCTACAACGGAAGGTTCACTGAGAACTATCCCTTTGCCTCTGACATAGACCAGTGTGTTGGCAGTACCCAAATCTATGCCGATATCACTGGAAAAAAAATTGAAAAATTTATCGCATTTCTGAAATGTTCTTTTACTAATGGATTCCAGGAGGGCTTTATAGCTACGTTCACTCCTATTTTTTAACATAATGGATACCTTAACACCTTAAGTCTGTAATAATTCGAGGACTTCTTCCCACGTCAACTTAGAAATTGCCTCGTCATCCGAACTGATCACTTTTTTGACAAGGCCTTTTTTTCTGTTTTGTAAGCTTAAAATCTTTTCTTCTATCGTATTTAACGTAATGAGCTTATATGACGAAACTGATCTTTTTTGTCCAAGACGATGTACACGGTCAGTAGCTTGATTTTCAACTGCGGGGTTCCACCACATGTCGTAATGGATCACCGTATCGGCGCTTGTCAAATTCAGGCCCGAGCCGCCAGCTTTCAACGAGACTAGGAAAACTAAAATTTTGGGATCTTCATTAAACTGATTGACGATCTCTAAGCGATTCTTGCTGGAACCGTCGAGATAAGCAAACGAGATCCCCATTTGCTTGAGATCTTCACGCAAGATCGTCAGCATTTTCGTGTACTGGCTGAAGATCACGGTCTTATGCTTTCCCTCGATTAGGGAGGGTAGCAGCTCCATGAGCATATCGTATTTAGCTGAATCGCCTGCCTCTGCGACATCTTTGGCAAAAATAGCTGGATGGCAGCAAATCTGTTTGAGCCTTGTCAGGGTGGCAAGCACATGAATCTGAATCTTGTCGAAGCCCTCTTTTTTGACCAGACGGGAAAGCTCTTCTTTAGCAGAGGCTGCGTAGGAATGATAAAGTTCTTTTTGTCTGTCTGTAAGATGGCAATGATAGACAATTTCGGTGACAGGAGGTAGGTCTTTGAGAACATCTTCTTTCATGCGGCGCAAGATAAAGGGGGAGACTTTCCTTTTGAGCGTCTCAATATTGCTCTCCCCTCCACTGATGGGCGTCAACTTGCGTATATACTTTTCGACAAAACGGTCATAGCTACTGAGGAGCCCAGGCATTAAAAAGTCAAACAGGCTCCAGAGCTCATCCAGAGAGTTCTCGATAGGCGTACCTGTCAGAATCAACTTATGCGAGGCCAGGATCATTTTGACAGATTTTGCGTTGCGTGTTCCTCTATTCTTGATATGTTGCGCTTCATCAAGGATGGCATAGTTGAAGGTGATCTCTTTATAAACCTCGATGTCTTTTTGCAATAAATTGTATGAAGTAATGACAATGTCAAAATCACGGATTGTCTTAAGTGTTTTTTTTCTTTTGTCGGGCGTGCTATCGATGACTACAGTGCGTAGGGCTGGGTTAAATTTGTGAAACTCAGCCTTCCAGTTATATACAAGCGAGGTGGGACAAACAATCAGGGAGGGGGCATTACCCATTTCTTTGTGATTTTGTGTAATAGCGATAATGGCCTGTAGAGTCTTCCCAAGACCCATATCATCCGCCAAAATGCCTCCTAGGTGCATTTTACGTAGTCTTTCAAGCCAATGTACACCTTCTAATTGATAAGCGCGCAGGGTGGCCTGGATCTCCTGGGGAACTTCCTGTGCAGAAACTTCGGTCTCTCCTAGAAGCTGCTGCTGGATTTGTTTGAGACGACGGCTCATCGTAAATTTGACTGGGAGCGAGGTAAAAAGACTAGGCTGGATAGTGGTCAAACTCCACAAAGGCTTTTCTTCGACGTAGTTATCAAGCCTAGAGAGGCCCATCTCATCAAAAATCTGGATAATGGGAGAAATTTTTTCGAGATCAAGTACCAAAATACGTGCGAGGGATTTCTTGCCTTTACCTGTGCTCTGCAGCTCTAGATACCTCTTTTTAGAAGCCAAACAATCCCAAAGCAGATCCAGGGAAGTACCTTTTAAATAACCGTCTACTTTCAGCTCGACATTGTAGGTATCAATCCGCTCACTTTCTGACAAAGAGAGCTCAAAGCTCGATTCATCGTAAATAAACTGTTCAGACAGATTTTGAGGGCAATCGAAGGAAATTCTGTGTTGGTGGCGGGGAACCGTCTCTGTCATAAATTCGACGATTTTTTTCTCGCTTTTGACACGAAAACACCCCTCTTTCTCATCGAAGAGGAAATCTGCAAAAATCATATCGATGAGCTTTCGCTCTTCTACAAGATTGCGAGCCAAAGTTCCTTCGTTACCAACAAACTTGAAAATCATGTCGAAGCTCAACTGGTTCAGCGCTGCAGGGGTCTCATTCTTACCATAGATAAAAAAGAGCCGAGCTTCCAATTCCCCATTCAAGTAATTGATTTCGCATCGTCCTTTCAGCTCTTCCACAAAGGGAAGCGTGACAAAACGTTCGATCATGCCAGGATTAGCGACCTCGGCATATTGGCGCAGCACGGGCAGGGCGTTTTCAATAAAAGTGCCAAATAGCGGCTCAGGGATGGTAATATCTCGCATCATGGGCAGAGCTTTTAAATGCGCCCGTTTCACTTTAGGCTGAAACCGATAATACACGTTTTGGTGGATCAATCCTGGTTTTGCCGACTCAAACAGCCAGGCATGTTCCAAGCCAATCGATTCCTCATCTAAGCGTACAGATGGTCTTAAAAGTAAAGTAGGGCCTGGAGCCTCCAGATATTCCAGAGCCACTTTGATCTGGGCAGGATAGGCCGATAAACAAAGGGGTTCTTCCAGATTTCCGCAATACAGACAGGGCAAAGCTGTAGCCTCGCGTCCTGCTCTGGGAACAACTTGGGGATCGTTGCCAATGGCCAAATCGTAGGCACGGGCCAAGATAGCACCTAGCGCTTCACGTTCGAGGCCAGCTACACGGAGATATTTTTCTTCACCTAAGCCCAGATAGCGGGCATTTTGAATCACCATATTAAGTAATTCGCGAGCGACAGGGTCAAAAGAATAAGGAGTAAAGAAATATCTTTTTCCACTCAAACTGATCGGCTCTGAGTAACGAATTGCTTCTAGAAAGGCTTTGACATTGGGGATCAAAAGTGGTTTTGAACGTGCAGGAAGACGTATAGCAATTTGGATTTCTGGATTAGTGTGGGCATCCACATGAGCATGATTGGAAAAAATCAAAGCCAACTCGGCTTTATCCTCTTCAATCACCTCAGGAGGTAAAAAAAAGGGCGATCCCCCTAATTGCATTGCCGAACTTTGGTATTCGCGCAGCACCTCTTTCTGAAATTGAAGGTCACGGCGCTTATCTTCTTTCGAAGCTGCCACTTCAAATGTTTCCCGCAGCTCTTGTTGGATTTCAGCGTCATGCGCTTCGAGACTTGCCTGTTTGGAATAGTCGACTACAATCTCATTGAGATTTTCTTCCAAAAAGTAGAGCACCGCTGCAATATGCTGGCAATCGTATGTGTATGTACAGTCACAGTTGGAATCGATTGCCATAGACTCACACCTGTCGATTTCAATTTCGCTCTCATAGACATTCTCAAAAGCCCCTTTAACGCGGGAACTGACCTTCAAATGTTTGGCATCAAAAAGTAAAATCTTAGCGTTGACAACCGAGTTTTTGTCATAAAGTTCCTTCCCTTCTTTCAAGATGTTAGAAGAAAAATCCTGTCTTAGCTTCCGGAAATTGAGCATGCTTTTAATTCCGATCCCCGTCGTATATACAAGCTCTAAGTTGTACTGATTTACCCTCTCCAACGCAATGAAAAAGTGTACCTGTCCCATTTTCGTAATCCTGAAAACAAGAACAGCTAAGCTGCTGGGCTCAGATTTTTTTATTATTTTTTAAATCTTAATACTAAATTAAATCTAATTATATACAATGTTTTTTTAAAAGGAGCACAATATGGCATTAGAGAACATGACTGCCTCAAATTCTATTTTTCTGGGTTTTGAGCCTTGGGAAGAAAAAGTGGTGATCGGCACATTCGTTAGCGTCGTAGCTTTTGGGGTATTAGCGGGCCTTATTGCCTCACTTGTAGTTACCGGGAACCTCATGAAATTCTTTGAAATGAAGGCCCATCTCACTATTGGCCAAGGCCTTCTCTATATTGCGCTTCCGATATTAGGCTCGTCCATTATTACCGCTTTGGGAGTCAAATATAGGGAACATCTTAGAGCGCATATCATCCAGACCACCTCATAACTCTTAAAATAACATTATAATTTTTAATTGAAATTAACAGATTAATGTGCTATTATAGTAGAAAATAATAATAAAAACCAAATAAGGAGATTATAATGAGTTCAAGCGGTTTGAGTTTTGATGCACACGGAGTACCACGCTTAAATGACGAAGGCGGGGATTTCGGCAAGCTAACAAAACAAGAAAAGTCGGCGATGGGACCTTGCATAGTTACTGTTCTTGCCCTTACAGTAATCGCTGGTGTATTAATTGGACTGGCCGTTACAGGTCATCTCGGGACCTTGCATTCAACCGGACCGACACATCTCCCTGCTTCTCAGTCGATGACTACCCTTTTCCATCAATCCGCATGGACTTCTTTCTAAGTATAAGGGGATTTGGCAAGATATTGTATACGATATAATAAAACATGATTTAAAAATTAATAATTTATGAGCTCCATTTCTTACAAAACAGAGGCCGACCGAATAGAGGCCCAATTGTGTCGGTGCCTTGAGCCTTGGGTTGTAGGAGCCCTTTTAATCGCGGGTATTATTCTGCCTATTATCGGATCTATCGCTTTACCTGCTCACATCCATCACCTTCCGTGGGGCTTTTTTACGAAAATCCCCATGGACCAGTCTATCCTAATGATCTCTATAGGAACCTTAGGGTTAGGGATCTCTATCTGGAGATTGGTGCCCCCTAGACCCAAGCTGGATGTTGATCAAGCAATTACAACACTCAGGCAGAAGATCCCTAATTTAGAAGAAAGAACTGAAGAAAAACTTTATTATTACCCACAAACTGATACTTTGAATCCTAGTAGAGAATTAGGCGCTAAGGAGACTCGCCTTACCCTAAAACGCATCACTCCGGATGGTCCTTACTACGCAAAAACAGGTAAAAAATTAGGTAGAGGCGTTCAAAAAACAGCCTATTTAGTTAGAAGCCTTCAAGAGAATTTTCCCGACCAAGTTCGAACAGTTGAGCGCAACCCTCCCGCCAATGATGAACTCGCGATTTATGAAGCCTTAAAAGCTTGCCCTCATGTCGTACATTGCCTAGCAGTCGTGAAGGATACTGAGCAAAAGCGATCCCTAATCTTGGAAATGTGCCCAAAAACCTTAAAAGCGGCCGATGGATTGACTCAAGCACAAATCTTAACATTTTTTGAGGGATATCTAAGGGGGCTAGCAGCTCTTCATGAAGCAGGTTATCTACACCTCGACTGCCACGAGGGCAATTTATTTATCGACGCTAAAGAACGGGGACGTTTAGCCGATTTTGGCAGCAGCCGCCCTATCGATTCTCTTAATACAGTGGAGGGTTTTGGTAAAATGATGCCTGTTCAAACACGTGATGAAAGCCACCACCTTCCTTTAGCGATGGCCTTTCACTTACTGGCACCCGAAATTGTCCGGTGTATTGGCAGGCTCAAAGAAGGACAGCGAGACAAAAAGGAAGCAGCACTCGTACCTATTTCAGGTAAGGCCGACGTGTGGACCCTGGGAAACATCCTTGCGAAGAAATTAAAACCCCAATCCTCAGCCTATCAAAAAACCATCGAGTGTCAGGAAGCAATACAGCCAGTCACCCCTAATAACCAATGTTATTGCCCATTCACCCTCAGTATTGAAAAGAACAATCAATACCACCAAGATCTTCTAAGTAACTATCCTGATGAACCTATCAATCAAGCCTCCGTAGATTACTTGATTTGGAAAATGCTCCACCCTGACCATAACCTGCGATTCTCGGCTCAAGAAGCTGCCGAATACATTTCTACCTTGCGGAAAATCACCCAAGACTCATAGAATTTCGTACTCCTCTTTTGCGGGTGTAGCTCAGCGGTAGAGCGTCAGCTTCCCAAGCTGAAAGTCGTGAGTTCGAACCTCATCACCCGCTAAGGGCCTAAGCTCACCTTAAGAGCCTATGCTTTCGAACTTCCATGAAGTTCTAAAAGAGGAGCCTAAAATAATGCGGGTGTAGCTCAGTGGTAGAGCATCACGTTGCCAACGTGAGGGTCGTGAGTTCGAACCTCATCACCCGCTATCCATTTCATCTAAAGGTTTATGTGAATCAAAAAGTTCAAACTTTCGAAAACGAAGGATTCTTAGCAGAGGCTACTGAGGAATCGGGTTGCCGCCTCAACGTGAAGGTCCATGTTAAACCTAAAATGACCCAAAAAACCTATCAAAAAGCGGTCAAACAGGTCAACAAACAGATCTCCATTCCCGGCTTCCGCAAAGGACATGCTCCGCAGCGCACTGTCATTTCGCGTCACAGCTCATCGGTGGAACAAGAGTGGAAAGAAATCCTTGTCAATGAGGCTTACCGTGCCGCACTTGAGTTGACCGCAATTTATCCGATGGGCCGCGATAGCGTCGACAAACCCAAAATCGAAAAGTGCTCTCAAGAAGAAGGTGCTGTCGTCAGCATTGCTTACGAACACTATCCCAAAATCCCCACTATTGATTTTTCAACAATCAAGCTGCCCTCAATTGCAAAACCACCCATCGACACCGATAAAATAAGTGAGATTGTTGAAGAGCTAAGGCGAGCGCATGCCGACTGGGAAGATATCACTGACCGTCCCGTTCAAGAGGGTGATTTTGTAGATGTGACCATCGATTCCCTCGAACAAGACCCTCCTCAAACCATCGTCACAGACCGCCGCTTTGAAGTAGCTGACAAACGGCTCACTCCCTGGCTGAAAGAAATCTTACTGGGAATGAAAATAGGCGAGAATGCTGAGGGGATCAGCGAAGTGGACCCAGAGGCCTCTGAGAGTACAAAGCAAAACTTTAAACCCTCTAAACTACGCGTTACTTTGCTCGCTATCAAAAAAATCCTGCCCCCCCCTATAGATGATGCACTCGCTCAAAAAGCTGGAGCCGATTCTCTAGAGGATTTACAAGCCAAGATCCGTCGCAATCTCGAAAAAGAGGCTGATCAGGAACAATTGGAAAAGCAGACCGATGCACTGGATCAAGCTCTTTTAGAAACGTATCACTTTGACCTCCCAGCCTCATTTGTCGAGGCAGAGCGTACCGAACGTATTGCACGCAAGATCCAAAACTTGAAAGAGGCAAACCTATCTGACGAAGAGATCAAATCTCAAGAGAGCGCAGTTGAAAGAGAAGTAGCGCATGAGATCGATGTTGCATTGCGCCTTTACTTCCTCAATAAACAGTTGATCAAGCAGGGAAGCATTTCCCTCTCTAATGCCGAGCTGAATGACGAACTGGTCCGGCAAATGAGTCAAAATCCCTATCTTTATGGACGCGATCAAAACGAGACACAAACTAGAGAAATTGTGTCGCGTATTGCCTCTTCAATGATGCAGCGTAAAGCAAAAGAATATGCGCTATCCCAAGTTGCACTTTCTGAGAATGCCTAAATTAACTGAAAAGCTGGGTATAATCTTCTTGACCTGTAGATAGGCTACGACTACACTCCCGTTTTTGCAAAGTTTGGATGAGGTTTCTGACATGACGCTAGTTCCTTATGTGATTGAAGATACTGGCCGTGGCGAGCGTGCCATGGATATTTATTCCCGCTTGCTCAAAGATCGGATCGTGCTCATTGGCGCAGCCATCGATGAGCATATGGCTAATACAGTCATAGCCCAACTGCTGTTTCTGATGTCTGATGATCCCAAAAAGGACATCCAAATCTTCATTAATTCTCCTGGCGGCTATATCACAGCGGGCCTTGCGATTTATGATACCATACGCTTTCTTGGTTGCGATGTCAGCACCTATTGCATTGGCCAAGCAGCATCTATGGGAGCTCTACTTCTCGCAGCAGGCACCAAGGGTAAGCGTAAAGCTCTACCCAATAGTCGTATCATGATCCACCAACCCTCTGGCGGCATCATGGGGACTTCCGCCGACATCCAGCTGCAGGCCGAAGAAATTCTCCGTTTAAAAGATGCTCTTGCTCATATTTTAGCTGAGTGCACGGGTCAAACAGTTGAGAAAATTTTGGAAGATTCAGAACGAGACTTCTTTATGAGCCCAGAGCAGGCAATCGCCTATGGATTAATAGACGAGGTTGTGGTCTCCAAAAAAGTAACAAAAATAGAAAGTTAGATGACAAAAAAAAGTTTCAATACTAAAGAGGCTGCTGCCTGTTCATTCTGCGGCCGGACTGAAGATGATGTAGAAAAGCTCATCTCGGGACCAAACGTATACATTTGCGACAATTGCATCCGGCTTTGCATGAGCATCTTGGAGAAAAAGCCCTCCACAGGAGAACTCAAACTGCTCAAACCGGCAGAGCTTAAAGCCCGTTTAGATGAATACATCATCGGCCAAGAGTCAGCAAAACGTACCGTGGCCGTGGCCGTTTACAACCACTATAAGCGAGTCCGTGCCCTTTCCCAAAACAAAGAGGTCAATTACGGCAAATCCAATGTCCTTTTGCTCGGCCCAACCGGTTCGGGAAAGACGCTCATTGCTAAAACACTTGCCCAGATTCTGGATGTCCCTTTTACGATCGCCGATGCAACAACTCTCACTGAAGCAGGTTATGTCGGCGAGGATGTAGAAAACATCGTCTTGAGGCTCCTTCAGGCTGCTGACTATGATGTAGCACGCGCTGAACAAGGCATCATCTACATTGATGAGATCGACAAAATTGGGCGCACGACATCGAATGTCTCTATTACTCGCGACGTTTCTGGTGAAGGTGTTCAGCAGGCCCTATTAAAGATTGTCGAGGGCACCATAGCCAATGTGCCGCCCAAAGGGGGCAGAAAACACCCGCATCAAGAATACATCAAAGTGAACACCGAAAATATCTTATTCATCGTCGGTGGTGCGTTTGCACATCTTGATAAAATCATCGGTAAACGGCTTGGGAAAAGCAAAATTGGGTTTTCCGATATCAAAACAGGAGTCAGTATTGACCCGCACGATCAAAACAAGCTTCTTAACCAAGTTGAGCCTGAAGACCTCATCTCTTTTGGGATGATTCCCGAATTTGTGGGCCGTTTCAATTGCATCGTCAATTGCAACGAACTGATGGTCGAAGATCTTGTCAAAATTTTGTCTGAGCCGAAAAATGCCATCATCAAACAATATACCCACATGTTTGCCGAAGAGGGGGTAAAACTCGAGTTCACCACCGAAGCCCTCTTTGCTGCAGCTAAAAAGGCAAAAGAAGCGGGGACCGGTGCACGTGCTCTAAGGATGATCTTAGAAAACTTGCTGCGGGATTTGATGTTTGATGTACCCTCTGACGATACGATTGCCGAAGTGCATATCTCTGACGAGTCGGTCTCAAACAATCAATTGCCCCACATCGTCCGCCGCGCATCTTCTTCCGAAAAAATCGCCTAAATTCTTCCTAGCCAATTCAACGCAAAGACGCTAAGAAGGGAAAATGCCCTTCTTTGCATTGATTTCTTGTAACTATTCAGGTAATCCATCTTTTTGGTTAAAAGCCTCTCTGTGGTGACTATCCACTCCCACCTTGACAAACTGGGGCTGCCCTAAGGATTCTGCTGGCTCGTGAATAGTCACGATTTCTTAAGTATTTAATACATTCCCAAATGGTGAAGGGGCCCCCTAATGGAAGCGATTCTGGATCAAAAGATTGCATCAATTTGCCGTCTCCAACTGCCGTTTTTAGGATGATCGTTTCGAAGCCTATGTTTTTGCACCTAAGCGAGAATGGATCGTTCAAAAATGGCGTGTTATACAGTGCCAATTTGTGACTTTATTTTCTGGCAATGGTATAAGAGCGCATTTAAGCTTGAGCTAAAGAGATCACCCATTTTCCAATTGCCGGCTGTAGCCTTATAGACTCAAATTCCTTGAGATTTGGAAGGAGCAACCCACTAATAAAAACCGGACTTATTACTATGCCCCCTGTTTCTTTTCGAGCTCTTCCCAGCGGAGATAGAGTTGTTCAACCTGGTTCTCAGCCAATCCAACCGCACGGCAGACCTCTTCTAGTCGGGTTGGATTTTGCGCTAAGGCAGCATCCTCAAGAAGATGGTTCAGCGCTTGAATCTCTTTCTCAAATTGTGTGATCTTCGTTTCGATTTGCCGCAGCTCATTTCTCTCGGATGAAGAGAGCTTGGGAGCAGCCTGTGGGGCTTTGATTTTCTTTTCTGTAGGAGCTTGGACTTTACGCATCGCTTTTTCCCATTGGGCAAAGTCGGCATAAAAACTGGTTTGGTTCGGATCACCTAGGGCAAGTAGTTTTGTGCAGACACGATCGAGCATGCAACGGTCGTGCGTGATCAAAACAAGCGCTCCTGGAAAATCGAGCAGGCTCTCTTCGAGGGTTTCTAGGGTTGCCACATCAAGATCGTTCGTAGGCTCATCGAGGAGCAAAAGATCTGCCGGTTGGAGCATGAGATGAGCAATTGAGATACGCGCTCTTTCACCACCTGAAAGTTTCCCCAACGGCATATCGAGCAAGGTAGGGGAAAACAGAAACCTTTTGCACCAACCGTTCACATGTACCCTTTGACCACGAAAAATCACAAAGTCCCCTGTTGGAGCAAGGGCATCACGTAAACTCATGTCGTCAGGGAGAAGAGTGCGGTGTTGATCAAAATAGACAACCTGAAGCGCATCGGCTTTCTTCAAGGTCCCTTGGTCGGCTGTCATTTCGCCTGCGAGCAACCGGAGCAAAGTCGTTTTTCCAGAGCCATTGGGCCCCATCAGTCCAATTCTGGTACCGGGGGAAAGGACAAAATCGAGGTTGCTGAAAAGAATCTTTTCTCCGGCATTCTTGGCAATGTTATGTGCGATTAAGAGTTGGCGGGTTTCCCTTTCAGAGGCATCAAATGTGATCGATGCGAATTTTTTTTGGTTCCGTTTTTGGATCTGAGCAAGATCACTGAGCACTTCTTCTGCGTGGTCAATGCGCGATTGGGCTTTTGTGGTGCGAGCCTTCGGCGAGGAGCGAAGCCATTCGGTCTCTTTGCGTGCTTTAGAAGCGAGCGCTCGTTCCTGCTGGAGTTGCCCCTCTAAAAATGCCCCCTTCTTCTCGAGAAAATTTTGATAGGAACCTTCGATCGAAAAAGTACCCTTAGGATATGTGGGATCGATTTCAACGACTCTGCCCACCACGTTCTGTAGAAAATACCGGTCGTGACTGACTAGCAGAAATGTGGTGACCTCACGCAGTAGAAATTTCTCGAGCCACAATATCCCTTCTAGATCGAGATGGTTAGTCGGCTCATCCAACAACAAGAGGTCGGGTGAGGTAATTAAGGCAACAGCAAATGCCAGTCGTTTTTTCCATCCTCCCGAAAGGGCAGTAGCCTCCACATCTTTTTCTTGGAACTCTAATTTGGTCAGCCACATGTCGGCAAGCCGAGCCTTTTCGTAGTCGGGAAGATGCTTTTCATCTACCAGCGCTTCAATAAGAATTGCAGCGAGTTTTTTGGGAGGAAAAGCACACGTTTGAGGGACATAGCCAATTTTGAGCCCCCTTTTATAGGAAATGGTGCCGCCATCGGCTTTTTCCATCCCCGCTAGAATTTTCAATAAGGTCGACTTACCCGATCCATTAGGACCAATTAAACCAATCTGATCTTTTTGAAACACACTCAAGGCCAACTCTTGAAAAAGAGTTCTCTCACCAAAGGTTTTTTCCAAATTTTGGACGCTGATAAACAAGGTCATGGTGTCGCCTGAAAAAAAAGTGCCTCAAAAAAGCTTGGGTAGATAGGACATGTTCTCCAAAACACCTCTTCCCAGTCATAGGGAACACGGTAATCGGCCTCTTTAATCGCCGAGACTTTCTGTTCCTTAAAGTAGAAATATCCCTTGATCAACGATGCCAACTGGTCAAAATAGGCATTCGTCTCTTGCCTGCTCAGCTTGTCGAGCACATCGATTGTTAACCCTAAATCGACAGATCTTTCGGGCAGAAGAGAGAGCTGGGCAGGCTCTAAAAAACAGATAGAGGACTCTTTAAATTCTTGATAAATGCTTTCATAATTTTTGAAAGGTCGGTAGGGAAAGATTTTTTTTTCAGGGAATACCCTTTCAAATTGCTGCTGCGTTTCAAAAAGGGCTCCAGGCGTATCGGAGATAATGTATTTGAGCCCAGGAATTTGTTGTAAAAACACGTACGCGAGCTGCCATTGATTGGCCCCTATTGCTAAAATAGTTTTGAGAGATTGAATGTTGATCTCGCTTGTAATGGCATGAAAATCAAGAATCGCTAAGGCCAACTCTTGAGTGACATGCCGTTTCTTCCATTGGATACCAGAGCTAACCCCATTACTCATCATGGTAGGCTCTGGAATTTGCAGCATTGCGGGGGAAAGCACCTCCGCAATGTATTCCCACAATAACACATTTAAGTATCTGTATGCTAATGATTTTCTGTTTTTATTCCGCGAAAAGTCCGATCTAAAAAGCGTTTGAATCAAAATCGAAAGTATCCGCTTTTTGGGCAATTGCGCATGCAAACTCTTTATCTGTGGCAGGAGTGTTGAATAATCCATACAAATCATGCATCATATCTAAAGTATGTCTCCTTATAATGCCGCCGAAGAAATTTGTAAAACCTTGTTTGCAGCTGGATTTACGGCATATTTTGCCGGCGGATGGGTACGGGACCACCTGCTCGGGCATCTATCCACAGATATCGACATCGCCACCAGTGCTCCTCCCGAGAAGATTGGGCAGCTTTTCCCCAAGACAATTCCCGTAGGGATTGCATTCGGGGTTATCATCGTTGTGATTGAAAACATGCAGTTTGAAGTATCCACTTTCCGTAAAGATCATCCCTATCTGGATGGCAGGCATCCGATGAGTATCGACTTTTCCACCGCTGAGAAAGATGCCCAAAGGCGGGATTTCACCATCAACGGGATGTTCTACGATCCCATGGCAAGGGTAATCTACGATTATGTGGGAGGACAAGAGGATTTGCGCAAAAAGATCGTGAGAGCAATAGGCAACCCCCTTGACCGCTTTACAGAAGATCGTTTGCGTATGATCCGTGCTGTTCGTTTTACCTCGCGTCTTGGGTTTCATCTTGAAGAGACAACAGCTGTTGCCATCAAAGCCTGCGCTTCCACCCTGCTCCCAGCTGTATCCATGGAGAGAATCTGGCAAGAGCTGTGTAAAATGAGTGCAGATCCTCATTTCGATCAAGCCCTACTTACTCTTCATCAGTTGGCCCTTTTAGGAGTGATTTTCCCCTCTCTCAAAAACACCTCTCTTGAAAAAATCTCTGAGAGAGTCGCTCCTTTTCCCCATTTTCCGATAGGCTCTCCTACAATGGCGTACCTACTCGAGCTCTTTCCTGATCTATCCCTAGAGGCCAAACTCGAGCTCTGTTTCTATCTAAAAACTTCTGTCCAAGAAAGAAAACTCGTCGAATTTTTCGAATCGGCACATAGTTTGTTTGTGCCCTCCCTAACAGAACTATACGAGTGGGTCCACTTCTATGCCCACCCCCTTTCAGGTCTTTATTTAGGAGTGCAAGCTGCAAAACTGAAGAAGGACAGGCGTATTGCCTTCATTAAAGAACATACTACGCGTCAGGAATTCCTCTCTTCCCACATCCATCGTATCCATTCCAAAATGCCTTTGATCACTTCCGCACACTTATCTCAATTAGGTGTACGCCCAGGAAAAAAAATGGGACTGCTCTTAAAACGAGCAGAACAAATTGCTATCAATGAAAACCTCCATTGTTCCGAAGAAGTTCTGCAGCAGCTCCAACATGAAATATCCGATTCATAACAAACTTGCCTATTTTTTCATTGCCTGCATCGATTGGCTTTTGCAAAGGTGTATGGCAAAAAAAAAAACCTCCCTATCAGCTCCTAAACGTATTTTGATCTGCAATACTGCTCACATTGGAGATGTGATTTTGACCACGGCTCTACTGCCTGTACTGCGAAAAGCCTTGCCGCAAGCCCACATCGCTATGTTAGTAGGGAGCTGGTGCAGACCACTTGTAGAGGCACATCCTTTACTTGACCATTTTCATGTGATTGATCATTGGAAGACTAGCCGCCGCAAAGAGTTCATGATTGTAAAAATAGCCAGGTACTTTAAGATGCGCCATCGAGTACGCAAAGAAATTGCCCACTATGATCTTGCTATCGACTGTGGCATTCATTTTCCAAACATGGCACCAGTGCTTTGGAGTGCAGGCATCCCTAACCGCATCGGCTTTGCCAGTGCAGGCTGTAGTCCGCTGCTCACCCATGCACTCCCATGGAATCCTCTCAAAAATCGATCTGTTGTAGAAGCATTTGTCTCTTTGCTTGAATTCCTTCCAATTCAAGTCGACCGCTCACTCATATGCCCCACTATCCCTACTTCTCCTCCCAATCCCCAACCTTATATTATCATCCACATAGGATCGGGCGATGCCCACAGAAACTGGCCTGAAGCATATTGGAAAACTCTTGCGAAACGTTTAACAGAAGAGGGTAAGCAGCTGCTTTTCACGGGAACTGGCGCAGAAGAGAACCAAGCCATCGAACGAGTGATAGCGCATTTACCCCAGGCGGAAAACCTATGTGGACAACTCTCCTGGCAACAATTCACAGCGACCATTCAAAATGCAGCCCTTCTCATTGCTACTGAAACCAGCGCCGGGCATATCGCTTCCGCAGTGGGCACCCCGGCCGTTTTGCTCTATACAGGAATCCATCCTAGCAACCTCTGGAAACCACATGGGAATGAGCACACAATCTTGACCTACCCCATGCCATGCTCACCTTGCTTGAAAGGATGCAAAACGATGAGCTGCATCCAAGAGATCTCTGTCGATACTGTCTACTCGGCTATCAAGTCCACCAAACTTAAAAATCTTTCTTGAATTACCATTTTCGGTCATATAACATTCTTTTGGTAATTTTCTAAATTTTAGGAGAAAAAAATGAGCGAACGTTCAAACCAAAATTGTTGCTGCTGCTGTCATGAGCAAGGAGAAGATTCTTGCCATAGCGATGACCTTTACGACGAAAAAACTGAGTGGTTAATCGAAGCTGCAGACCTAGCTTGGATGGAAGTACTGAAAGACAAGATTAAAGAGCATATTTTGGCGACTCAAAATGAGCATATGACACAACTGGCAAAAATTATTTCTGAAGGGAATCATGAGCGGTGGAAACTCAAAATGGAAAATAAGAAAGCTGCGGACGATTTTAAAGAAAAAATCTGCAATTTTTACCACTCTAAAAAGTAATTTTTGTGGCTATTCATGAAAGGTTGAAACTGCACTAGCCCGGGGCAACACCCTGGGCTTTAATTTTTAGGATAATACCATTTCTAGAAAATAAAGCCATGAAGTGGCACTGGGTAACATGACAGATTTGGATGATCGTTTCGAAGCCTATGTTTTTGCACCTAAGCGAGAAAGGATCGTTCAAAAATGGCGTGTTATACAGTGCCAATTTGTGACTTTATTTGCTGGAAATGGTATTATTACGCGCTTACGGAAGGTGACCCAGCAGTACTCCTAATGTACCGACAACCAAGCCAACATAAGTAACTAATTTTCTGTTTTCAGGACATAACTGATCGCAAATTTTAGCATCCAATCCACTGGGTGAGCGATCCAAGCATCCTTGAGCGGCACATGTAATTAAAGAAACAACACTGACAAATAAGATTACTCTCATGACTACCCTAAATACTCGGGTACATATTGATGGGCCACTTACAGACGCGTCCATATCCACAGGTTCGGGGAATGATGTCTCTGCAAACCGTAAATGGTCTGCTAATACTAATTGAAATTTTAAAAAATACAGATGTTGTGGCATAAGCAATCTCCTCAAAATGGAGGTAGCAACATGGAAACAACAATTCTTATTCCCGAAGAACTAGAAAAGCACGACTTTATAAAGCTGTATAAATCCGCAAAACATCCTAGAGAAAAGAATAGATTCCTTGCCCTGAGTCATTTCAAGGAAGGTAAAACTCCTCGTGAAATTGCTGAACTTCTTCGGGTTACACGTAATACGGTTTACACATGGATACGCAATTTTAAAACTTATGGCATTGATGGTGTTAAAGAAAAATCTGGAAGAGGAAAAAAATCGCTTATTCCAGATAGTGAAACCGCAGCTTTTCGTTCTGCGGTTCTCGACCTTCAGAAAGGACGATCCGGTGGCGTAATTATAGGGAAAGACGTGTTGCAGTTAATGAAAGATAAGTATGGGATAAAGTGCTCATTAAAAAGTGCATATAACCATTTGAAACGGGCAAGACTTGTCTGGGTTAGCGCAAGATCAAGGCATCCAGATGCCAATCCAGAGGAACAAGAAGAGTTTAAAAAAAATTTCGCGCAAAAGTAGAAAACTCTTTGCCAAAAGGAATCCAACTCAACGATGTTGAAATCTGGTTTCAGGATGAAGCTAGATTTGGCCAACAAGGAAGCCTAAGCAGACTGTGGGCAGTAAAAGGAACTCGCCCTCGTGCAGTACGTCAACAACAGTTCAAATACACATATCTTTTTGGTGCCGTATGTCCTGAAAGAGGCGATGCTGTTGGTTTATTGTTGCCCTATGCAAACAAGGATACAATGGAGATCCATTTGCGGCACATTTCCTCACAAGTTCCCACCGGACGGCATGCAGTAATCATACTTGATAAGGCAGGGTGGCATACGACGCAAAAATTACCACATTTTCACAACTTAACATTGCTGCCCTTGCCAGCAGCATCACCTGAATTGAATCCATGCGAACAGGTGTGGAAATACTTGCGCCGCACACATCTTTCGAATCGAACTTTCAAGGATGAGGAGGAATTGTTGGATGCTTGTTCAGATGCATGGAATGAATTTACTAACGACCGGGAGCAAGTCATTTCCTTGACTTCAAGAATATGGGCAAAGGTGTAATTTTATTTTTTTCAATTAGTATAAGGACCCATCATTTCGACTAAAGACTAAAGCTGTTTCAGTAGTGCCTACGGCCATAAAATCTCCTTAAAAAATCTACAAACTAAGGTCGATGAGGCCCCGACCAACACGGCCGAGGTCCAATTCTGATAGAAGTGTATTGATTTCAGAGAGTGGAACAACATGGGTAATGAGACTTGCAAGATCATAGGCACCTGAAAGATAGAGCTCGGCGTAAGTGGCAACATCAGCATCAATTTGGCTCCCTCCACCCCATGTGCCTACAATCCGTTTACCACGGATGAGATCAAAGGGATCGATCGAGATTTGTTGTCCCTTGGGTAGGTTGCCAGCAAGAACACAAAGGCCAGGAGCTTTAAGTGAAGAGAAAGCATTTTCCATTGCTTCTCGCTTGCCTGCTGACTCAAAGACATAATCGACTCCCTTTCCTGCTGTGATTTCCATAATAGCAGTTGCTGGATTTGTATCTCGCGCATTCACCACATGAGTTGCACCCATACGCGTCGCTGCCTGTAGTTTTGCTTCTTGGACATCAACGGCAATAAGGGGGTTTGCACCCGCATGTTTTGCCGCCATAAGAGCGCTGAGACCCACTCCACCGGCACCAAAAACGGCAAACCCTTCGCCCCACTTCAATCCCATCTCGTTTTTTACGACGCCGGCACCTGTGGGAAGAGCGCAGCCCAGAAGAGCCGCCTCTTTAAGAGGCATTGTGAAGGGAATGGGAATGAGGCGATTCTCTGAGATCACCGCTATATGCAAAAAGGTGCTGATCGCACCCGAATTAACCTTTCCATAAACACTATCGTATTGGGTGGCTGCGATATCTTTCCCTGTCCCTTTCAACCAGGATAAGACAACATGATCACCCTCCTGCACCTTAGTTACCTCAGGGCCAATGGCCATGACAATACCTGACCCTTCGTGGCCTAAAGTATGCGGGATAAATTTATCTTCCCCTTTCAGCCCTTTAATTTCGTTCAGTTGACTATGACATAAGCCGCTAAAGGCTAACTTAACAAGCACTTGGCCAGCTTTCAGAGGGGGAATGTCGAGCTCCCAAATTTCTAGGGGCTCACCCAGTTTAGTGAGGACAGCAGCTTGTGTTTTCAAGTTTTATTCCTTTTGCTATCGAGAGGTTGTGGATCACAAAGACCTGACTCCCAATACCATAATTCATATAAGGTTCAAATTCCCACTGAGGGTATTCTTGAAGTATTTCTTGGACAGCTTTTCTTTGCCCTAGATTGGGATTGCCGAAGCTAGTCATCCAGTCATCACAAATCAAAAGAGCGCCATCTTGTATCAAATCGTACTCAAATAATGTACGCAGGACATATTTGGAGGAACTATACAAATCACAATCGAGATTGACAAGGATCACTTTTCCAATCTCTTTTTCTCTGATGTGCCTCTCTAGGGTCTGTTCAAAGTACCCTTTAACGGTAAATACGCGCTTCTCACCCAATCCTTTACGGAGTTCTTTTTCCAAAATCGTGTCTAAGCCAGCCGGTGCGCATAAAACTCCCTCACTCCACGCACCGTTGACACACTCATAGCAATTTTGGTCCTCCTCTGACATGGCAGGCAACCCTTCAAAAGAATCCAGAAGGTGCAATCTGACACCATCTAGTTGAAAACGGGAAATGCAACTGGCCAAAATCCGTGCGCTGTAACCTAGCATCACGCCACACTCGAGGACATCTCCGCGTAGCCCATTTTTGTAAAATGCACTGATAAGCAGGAAGATTTTGTCAAATGCAGGCAGAAAAACGGCATCAGCCGTTTTATCTTGACCATGCAGCCCTTTATAAATCTCGCTCACCCCTGGTTTAAAAAGATACTTTTTATAAATCATGCTGCGCTGAAGGTAATCACGGCCTCCAGGAAGGCGTTTGATGAGCGAGCGAGTCCACCGTTTGAGAGCTCTCATTTACCGCTCTCGTTTGGGCTTACAGCAGAGCGCAATGAAATAGTGCGCTAGCGGCATAAACCCTGTATGGATGACCTCGTCATTGGCTGCAAATAAAAAAACATGCTCGAAATAGACCGAAAGTTCTGTAAAGAGCCTATCGTGTGAGTACATATTCACATGACCACGTTGCGTAACTGGAGAGGCAAACTGCTGGCTGATTGCACTGGGCGTTCCAATCACCGCGATACCTGCGTCCGTTAAATTGCCCGCCAACATCCGTACAAACGCAGGAGCATGCTCAGGATAGATGTGTTCAATCACATCAAAATTGACAGCAGCGTCATATGTACCAGGAGGCATATTGAAAAAATCAAGAGCAGCAAACGAGATCGATGGATCACTAAAGTTACCGTTGGCCATTTCGATGGCCTGCGTATCAAAATCAATACCTTTGCAATAGCCGCATTCCTTAGCCATTATCCAGCTCCCAAAACCCTCGTTACATCCCACATCCAAAACTCGTTTGCCCGACCCAATCATTTTGGCCGCAAATTTGTAGTAACTCAGGGAATAGAGCATCCGTCTTGGAGTGCGGTGGGTCAAAAAGGAGTTGTAGCGCCCCAGCTCAATGGGTTGCTCACTTTCAAGAAGCTGTGTGACACAGCTCCAGTTCGACATCGTCTCTTGTTTCTTTTCCATTCGCACATATATATTTTTTGGCAGACTCTGTCACAACAGAGTAGCTCAAGGGTTTATAATAATCGGGCCGAGCGCTTAAATCTACGGGCGCCAAAGCATTCATCACACGCATGTCACTGCTCCAACGAGAAACCGCGCCAGTGTTCAAACAGCTTCCATGGACAGTAGAGAGGCTAAAGACCAAAGCTTGACCTACCTTCAAAGCAATAGGTTCCATATGTTCCTCAATGGAGGGATGCATGATTTTAGGTGCATATAAAAAGCCTAATTGGTGTTTAGCTGTCCCCTTACGCACAGCAGTATCGGGATTTTCTACCTGGGTCGTTGGATAGTAATCTTCACAATGGACATGCGATCCAGAAAGAACCCGCAGGCTACATTCTGAAGGAAGATCAACAAAAGGAACCAAAACAGAGAGCTCATAGGGCGAGCCCCCATAAAAAGTGTCGCGATGGTAACCTATATTATCTCCTCTCTTGAGAGGGCGTGTGATGCGAAGATAAGGATTTGTTTGGACATACAGATCGGGCCCGAGTAGCTCTGTAAAAAAAGAGCGCTGCGCTCCAAGAATAGACGGTCCACTGGCACGCTCCCTAAAACTTTTCGTGATTTGAATTTGTAGTTCTGTGTGGAACACGTCATCTTGCACATGCAAGTGGTACTCTTCCAAAGGAACTTTTTTTCCTAAAAGCCCTGTCAGCTCGTCTTGCAAAAAGCCACGCGTTTCTAGGATAGGTGTGGGGTTGGGAAGATCGACTACGAACCACCCCTTCTCTAAAAAGTGGCTTTTTAACTTGTCCATGTTGTTCTCCTATTGCAAGCGAGGCAGACCACATAATGACACATGGGAGCATAGCCTGTGTGCATCGTCTCATCATTCATCCCAAAGGGGAATACATTGTGAAAATAGCGCTCCAGCGTCTCTTTTAAACGAGCCTGAGAAAAGAGGTTCACATGTCCTAGATTACTGGCCTCTGATGCGTAGGGAGCTGCGGTCACATTGGGTGTCCCTACAATCGCAATGCCATTTTCCGACAGATTCTTTAGAATTGTCTCAAAATAAATCGCTTCGTGCTCCGGATAGATATGCTCGACAACATCAAGACTCACCACTGTCTGGAAGCTTCCTAATGTCTTACCCATAAAATCGTCATAGATAAATTGATATTTTTCATTCGTTAAATTTCTGCGAGCTGTGATGATGGCAGCGTCATCTAAGTCGATGCCTGTATAACTAACCGCCGACTCTGCTAGAAGGGTCGCTCCAATTCCCTCCCCACAACCAAGCTCGAGGACTGCTTGTCCTTGCGCTCCCATTTTGGCAGCAAATTTATAGCGTGAAAGAACAAACGCCAACCGCTTAGGATCGTTTCGAAAATTGTATGACCAATGGTCGGACCATGTAACAGAATAATTACCGAGCATTTCTGCCGTTAAATCCCACGCCTCTTTTTCATTACGCATATGCTTGTACTACCCGTTCAATTCCTTCTTGCCATTCTAACGCTTGAAAATCACCTTTCAGTGCGAGGTACTTTGGCCTGCGCACCCCATCTTTCAAATCCTCAAGAGATATCTCTGTGACAAGCCCTTGATCTACCTCTAATTTTTTGGCCATCAGACGGGCCATTTGTAAACGCGTCGCATACATCGGACCCGCGCATGTCACTACACCCCGCATACCTCTTTGTGCCCACTCCACAACTTGCCGTATCACATCACCTATAAACACAGGGGCGAAGATTTGGTCTCGTGCAGCGTGCACTTGTTTGCCATCTATCAAACGGGATGCCATCTCGTCAAACAAGGTCCCGTCTCCCTTTTCGGTGCCATACACCTTACTCAAACGGACCACTAGGGCACCTAACTGTGCTCCCTTCTCTTCTAGCTCTGCTTTTTGACGTCCATAGGTGTTTAGAGGGGCAATGTTTAATCCATCATCAAAAACGTAATCTGTTGAGAAAAAGATAGGGAGAATCTCCCTTTTCAACAACTCTTTTCCAAGAGCGAGTGTCCCTGTCACGTTACAACGGTAGCTGATTTCAGGATTGGCCTCACATTTTTGCGGGTTGCCGATCCCAGCCGTAATCACAGCGTAGCTCTTTCCTTCTGTGGAAAAAGTAATCTCAGGATCACATAAATCGAGCTGGGAGCGCCCCACACTCAAGGCTTCTGGAAATACACGACTAAAGTGACTCCCGATAAATCCCGAGTTCCCTATGATCATCAGCTCGGCATGAACCAATAGTAGTCTCCGGTATAGCCTACGGCGTTAAATAGTTGTTTCCACTCATCCACATGAAGAATCGTTTTAGCAGTAAGGTTCCAGGCATACATTAACTCCTTTTCCTCATCTGTGCGGTAGGCATCTACTGTAATAAAGCTTTTCCCTCGACTCACCCTCTCTATCTCAAGTAAAGCTTGGACTAGATCATCTCCCCCTAAATTGTGCACCGTATTGATGGAAATCACCACATCAAAGCTTTTGTCCGGAAAAGGAAGTTGACGCGCATCAGCAACGCGAAGAAAAGGCTTCACCTCCTCTTTACCCTCATCGATCGCATATTCTGAAACATCGATGCCCTGCACCTGGATACCCGGAATGATTTCTCGCAAATCATGGAGCATAAACCCTTTGGCGCATCCCACATCTAGAATGGAAGAACACGCCGTAAGCTCATAGGTTTTTTGCAGCGTGGGTATGACGGGCTGCCAGAAACGAGGATGGTAGACAAAACCCCCATATCCATGACGTCTTTCGCCATCAAAAAACTCTTTCCCAAACTGCCGCGCAAGCGCTCGATCCTCTTCCGTCTTGGAAGCGCCTCGCTCTAGTACGTTCCTTTTTGCCTTGGGGTAGTGCTCTAAAAGATCAATCTCTCTTCCCAAAATGTCTACTCCTTATGAATGTATTCCAAGGGTTGTTTCTCGATCTCTGGATAAAAATCTTCGACCCAAGAGATGGTCTGCTCGAGCCCTTGAACCAAAGATATACGTGGCTGCCATTTCAATTCTTGACGGGCTTTTGAGGAATCAATGGTATAGGCTTTGTCTTGACCCAAACGCTCCTCTACAACATCGACCGCTTCTTCAAAAGCAATCCCCATTTTGGTAGCGATGGTTCCTACTACCTCTCTTACAGATACGCCCTGATCGGGTGAAAAGTGGTAAATTTCGCCCACTCTTCCATTTTCCATTGCAAGGAGCTCTGCGCGCGAGATGTCGCGCACATGGATGTATGACTTGATGGCATGGCCACCTCCATGAAGCGGAATTTTCTTTTTTTGCTTCATGTAGATAATGGCACGCGGAATGATTTTAAAAAGCTGTTGGTGAGGTCCATAAACATTAGTTGCCCGGATCATAACCAACGGTAAACGGAAATTTTTCACAAATGTGAAGAGCGAAAGATCTCCTGCTGCTTTGGAAGCAGCATAGGGCGTTGTGGGATTCACAGGGGCCCCTTCGGTAATAAAACCCTCACAACTTCCATAAACCTCGGGCGAAGAGATGTGGACGTATTTCTTAAGATAGAGTTTATCTTTCAAGATATTGGCTAACATTGTCAAAGAGACTGCATTGGTTTGAAACCAGTGGTGAGGGTATCTCCAACTCGGCGCCACTTCGCTTTGGGCAGCAAAATTAACGATGTACTCCGGCTGAAACTGGTCGAGTACTTGCTCTAACTTATCTAGATCACGATTCAGATCGATCTGGTAAAAGGTAAAATGTTTGGTTTTCCGCTGCTTATAGGGTAGAAAAAGAGGGCTATTTTCTTCAGAGCGGCTTACTCCAACCACTTGATATTTCCCGTCTTCGAGCAGTAGGTCCACAAAGTCACTACCTGAAAAAGAATTACTCCCGATCACCACCACTTTCTTCATAAACACCCACTCAGCTATATTGGATGGTGGCATTATACCAATCGAAAAAAAAAGTGCGAGATGAGTTTAAACAGGATATGCGCATTTCCGCGCTGCATGATCGCCTGCGGCGGCAGGATGGGATGGATATTGAAAAACACAGAGAAAGGTTGGGAGCGGTGCAGCCCCTCCCACTGAAATAACAGATTTGTGATTTTGGCCGGTTTGAAGATCGAGCGAGAATATTGGGACACAAAACTTCCGTCGGATAGATCCTAGGTCTTTGAAAGATAACGGATAATAGGGTAACGCTAAAAAACAACAGGGATACTCATTTTGTTAAGAGCTGTCCAAAATTTTTTCTTTGGCCATGATCAAATAAAATCTTTCCCAATCGTAGAGTCGGGAGAAACGGAAAAATGCCCTCATGGTTTCCCATAAATTCCGATAAGTGCCTGCAACCTGCTTGCACTTGCGGAATAGATCACAGCAAATCTCTTGAATTTGATCTATGAGAAATGCCAGCATCATCAGCATGCAAAAGACTGTAGACAAGTATTTTTTGCCATGACCATAATTATGTTCAAAATTGTATCCCAAGTTCTTTAGCGTATTAAATGTTTCATTTTCGACCTTCCATCTTGCCCTCCCCGCTTTAGCTATTTGTAAAACATTGACTGCCGATAGGGTAATGTCAGTTACCCAAGAGAAGGTAACTTCCTTACCCTTTGAATTCGTGTACCTATATTCAAGCACATTCACTTTCAAACCTGGGCTCGACTTGTTAAGGAACACATTATTAAGAAATTGGAATTGATGATAGCCACCATCCTCTGTCGTAATCTCATGGTAAAGAGCATCATCCCTTGCGTGGAGTTGTTCGAAGAGAAACTGATGATCTCCAGGCTTGGCAACCAAAATATAACGTAAATTGTGCTCTGTGATCATCTGGATATTGGGAGCATTAGAGCTTAGCCCGTCTTCCAGAAGAATAGCTCTAAGGTGAGGATGCTCCCTGCGAAAATTTGCCAGAAACCGCTTACATGCATTTCTCTCGCAATCATTTTTAGCCGCCCCATCTTGATTGAGGATGGCTTCTGGACATAGTGGTACTACATTTTTTTTATCAGGGTGAACAATGCATGCTCCTAGCATTTGATGGTAATACGAATATTTGCCATCACTGCCTTTTTTCCGGCAGCAATATGGGCAAGAGACATGATTAGATGAAAAATGTCCTGTCCCATCAACAGAGATCAGCACATGTCCATCAAGATATTCAAATGCTTCGATTCCTTTTCCTCTTTGAAATGAAGCAAATACATTCTTAAATGCGGGCCGGATCGCGTTGGGATCTACTTCATCTAGACGCATTCTCAGATAGGTATCATTGGGCGGATTTTCAACATGATAAAGATCACGTAGATTGTGCTCGATCGCTATATCTCTGCGTTTTCTATCATAATCGAGTAAGGAGGGGCATTTTAATCCAAAGATGGCTAGCCCTGACATGAGATGGTTAGCCAGGGGGGCAAAGCCTGTTCTTTTGAACTCGCGAGGATCTGGAATTTTGGAAAAGTGGTCATACACTGTCTTGATCAGACCCGGTATGCCGAGGTGTTTTCTAAATGATGATGACATGTCTCGAACTCTTGGACGTTAAAAATTGTCCAAAAGTTTACGAAACTAAAATTTAATTCTCCTCTAGAAAATGCTCAGTGGGAACTGCTGGGAGCGGTGCTTTTGGATCTATTACCTAATACCTAATACATAATGTAATTGCGCTTCCTTTTAAGGAGCATCGTGTAGATAAGCCTAAAAAAAGGCTTACTCCAAATACGGAGTATCTTACGATCTCCAATAATAAACGAGGTTTGTGCCTCAAAAAAAGGAGTAAGCCATGCGCAATTATGTAGGATTAGATGTTTCTTTGAAAAGTACTTCGATTTGCATTCTTGATGAGAAAGGAAAGAGGATACAAGAAGGAGAAGTTGAATCTACCCCCGAAGCAATCCATGAGTTTTTGCTAAACACCAGCCTTGAGATCGAACTAATCGGCTTGGAAAGTGGGAATTTTTGACTCACTATTTAAAAAAGGGTCTTTTGAAGAAGGAATATCACGTGGCGGTCATGGAGTCACGGAAGATGGCGGCTATCCTTGCGACAATCATCAACAAAACGGACAAAAATGATGCTAGAGGCATAGCGGAGGCCTTAAGAGTAGGACATTTTCGAGAATGCGTGCATAGAAGTGATGATGCTGTTGAGATTCGTTCTCTATTACATCTTCGACAGACAGCCATAGAAGAGCGAACTCATGTTATCAACAGCTTGAGAGGTCATCTCAAGGTGTATGGCATCAAGTTTGGCAAGAAAGCCGGGAAGACTTTTAGGAAAATGGTAGAAGCGGATTTCCAACTTATACCATTTCCAGAAAATAAAGCCATGAAGTGGCACTGGGTAACACGACAAATTTGGATGATCCTAAAAACGGCGGTTCGAGTTTGAAAGTGAATGTGCTTGAATATAGGTACACGAATTCAAAGGGTAAGGAAGTTACCTTCTCTTGGGTAACTGACATTACCCTATCGGCAGTCAATGTTTTACAAATAGCTAAAGCGGGGAGGGCAAGATGGAAGGTCGAAAATGAAACATTTAATACGCTAAAGAACTTGGGATACAATTTTGACCATAATTATGGTCATGGCAAAAAGTACTTGTCTACAGTCTTTTGCATGCTGATGATGCTGGCATTTCTCATAGATCAAATTCAAGAGATTTGCTGTGATCTATTCCGCAAGCGCAAGCAGGTTGCAGGCACTTATCGGAATTTATGGGAAACCATGAGGGCGTTTTTCCGTTTCTCCCGACTCTACGATTGGGAAAGATTTTATTTGATCATGGCCAAAGAAAAAATTTTGGACAGCTCTTAACAAAATGAGTATCCCTGTTGTTTTTTAGAGTTACCCTATTATCCGTTATCTTTCAAAGACCTAGGATCTATCCGACGGAAGTTTTGTGTTCCAATATTCTCGCTCGATCTTCAAACCGGCCAAAATCACAAACCTGTTATTTCAGTGGGAGGAGCTGCTCTAACTGTAACTCCGATTGTTCCATGAAAAGGCTCTCTTTTTTATGTTAAATTTAAATACTGAGTGTTGCTGAAAGTTTAATATCCTGAATCTTCATACTAAAGCGCCTTCCTGGAAAGAAGGCACTTTACGATCTCATAGATGGGGCTTATAGCACAAGGAAAAAATGCTCGCCCTTCTTGTCAAAAAGGGCCCGTGAAGGAGCTGTCGGGAACATCCAAGGGAGCGAGCATTTTTTCATGTAAGATCGCTTCCATCAATTTACGGGCCTGAACGGGGCGGTCTAACATCTCAAGAGCTGCAAGCGCGATATCTTTGGCTGTGGGGTAATAGTGGTTCGATAAAGCCCAGCTTGTGGGGCTTAAACTGTCCGGATAGGTCACCCGTTTAGGAGCTGACTTAAGGGCGTCAAAGGCTTCTTCTGTGATCAGCGCAGCAATCTCCGATGCAAACCCACAGGTTTTCCAATCGGGATCAGCGATGATGGCTCTGCCTGTTTTACGCACCGAGCTCAAGATGGTTTCTTTGTCGAGAGGTTTGATTGAGCGCAGATCGACGATCTCAGCTGATATGCCCTCTTCGCGCAAAAATTGAGCTGCTTTAAAGGCCTCGATGGTCATGTGAGAACAAGCGATGATAGTCACATCCTCTCCTTCCGTGACAATCTTGGCTTTACCTAAGGGTACTGAATAGATCTCGGAGGGCACTTGCCCATGGATATTGTGCAACCAGCGGTGTTCGATGTAGACAACCGGATTGTTGTCCTGTACGGCAGATACCAAGAGCCCCTTTGCATCATAGGGAGTGGAGGGCATGACTACTTTTAAGCCAGGTATATGCGCAAAATAACTATGAAGAGTTTGGGAGTGCTGCGGCCCTTGTCCCCAACCGCGTCCTATAATGAGACGGATCACAAGCGGAACGGACATCTGTCCCCCAAACATGTAATGCCACTTAGCTGCGTTGTTGATGAGTTGATCTAACGCTAGCAGAAAGAAATCGACCCTCTGATGGGTCATGATAGGACGCATTCCAACGAGGGCTGACCCAATGGCAATGCCCGTCATGCCATTTTCTGAGGTGGGCATATCCAAAACACGCTCAGCGCCATATTTCTCCTCTAAACCTAATGTCGTACCAAAGATCCCTTTGGGGTCAGGAACTCCAAGGCCCATGATATAGACCCTAGGGTCAAGCTCCATTAGTTGATCTGTCGCTTGCAAAATCGCTGCGCTGTATTTCATGTCAGGCATAAGCCTCCTCCTCAGCGCTCCAGTTAGGGAAGGGGCTAGCTTCAGCAAAAGCAAAAGCTTCTTCGATCTCTCGCTTAATCTCCTCGCTCACGGCATGCATAGCTTGTGCAGGATCGCGTCTTTTCCAGTAGGCCACTTCATCTTGTGGCTGGTAGGGATCGATGTCGGGACCACAGTGTTCACGGAAACGGTAGGTAGCCAGCTCGATAAGGGCAGGGCCGTATCCTGAGCGGATGTGCTCGGTAGCTTTTTGGGTCACTGTTGAAACGGCATTCAATGAGTACCCATCAGCCTGGAGAGCAAAGATCCCATGGGCCTCAGCAAGTAGGGGAATGCTTCTCTCTTTGGGTTGGCGCACCGCTAGTGGGGAATAAACCGAGTAGAGGTTATTTTCACACACAAAGAGAACGGGGAGTTTTTTGAGGGCGGCAAAATTTAAACTTTCGACAAATACACCCTCCTCTGTCGACCCCTCACCTAAGAAGACGGCGACAAGCCGCTCCTCTTTCTTCATCCGGATGCCCAATGCAGCTCCCACTCCTACAGGTATACTCCCTCCTACAATAGGTGTAGAACCTAAAAACCCAGCATTGAGATCAACAAGGTGCATCGACCCTCCGCGACCCTTGCAACACCCTGTAGCTTTGCCATAAATTTCGGCGAGCATCTTTTTGAGATCGCCTCCTTTGGCAAGATAATGGGCATGGGCTCTGTGGCCGCTCACTGCATAATCTCTGGCGCTTAAATGGGAACAGACTCCAACGGCAACAGCCTCTTGCCCAATGCTCAGATGGACGGGACAGCGCATTTTTTGCTGCGCATAACGCTCCGCAATCGCCTCTTCTATCATGCGGATGCGCAGTACTTGAGCTTCCAAAAGAAGAGTCTGCTTCATTTGAATAACCGTGTGATGTATTTACATATAGCCGTCTTATGAATGGCTTCTTTATTGCCGACAATCTGCACTGCGATCGCAGCTGCAGCAGAACCTATAAACCCTGCAACTAGAGGTGAATACCCTTTGGCAGCGCAAGCAGCTGCCAAGGAAAAGTAACTATCTCCAGCACCCACTCTATCGACGGATCGTGTTGTAAGGGCTGGAATCACCCAAGTAGCACCGGTTTGTTGGTAAAGGAAAACTCCATTGACTCCACGCGTGACCGATATCAGCGGGCATTGCAAAAAATCGGCAATGTCTGAGGTTACCGCTTCTAAACGGCTATAACGGTCGTGAGCGGCTAGTCGCATTTCGGGTTCATTGAGAGAAACAAAATCGGCCCTGTAGTAATGGGTCACGACGTTGTATCCACGATTACCGCTATTGGTTTGAGTGTTCACAGCCAAAAATCGAGGTTGCTCGCATAAGGCGCTGACAATCTCAGGATTGGTAAATCCATTTCCGAAATCACAAACCAAAACTAAGTCAAAATCAGCACTATGTTCCTTCAGAAAACTCAGAACTTGCTCATTATTGCATTCATTGAGAAGAGGGCCATTGCTCGTGTAGGTCTCAAAGAGCTTGGTAATGGTTTCACCATCTTTGAGCACAAAACGGGTCTTGGTCAGGGTAGGGTAATTGTCAAAGTAAACAAAGCGCGGGTCAACATTTGAGCCAAGCTTCTCGCTAATGCCAGACATGTGTGGACAAGAGGCTCCTATACCGGTTAAAAGCGTGACATTTCCCACAAATGAGCAGAGATGATTGGCGATGATCAAACAGCCGCCTAAATAGACCTCTTTCTCCAGAAGACGGGCGCTAAAATGGACCCCTTTTCCAGCCTGACCTAGCGGCTCAACATATTGGTATTCATCGATAATGGCATCGCCAATGACCAAGACTTTCAGGCTCTTCAAATCATCGATTTTAGTCAGAATTTCTTCGAGACTATAGCTCTTTTTGAGCTCATCGATGAAAGGAGCTATGCGCGCGGCATCTTCATCAAAAAATCTGTTAATCAGCTTAGATGAGCTGAACACGATATCGTTGGTATAATAGATCTTTCCACCGACACTTTCGACAGCTGCAGCCTCCTCTGAAATCTTGCCGGTAATATCTGCCTCATGATCACGATACTCAGCACCCTTGACATAGATATCGGGCTTAATTTTTTGAATGGCGGACACTGCATCGGGCGTGTCATTTAAAACGACATAATCAACATAAACAAATGCTGCGAGCTGCTCGAGTCGAAGGCTTTGAGGGAACGCAGGACGGCCTGGCCCTTTATTGACATGACGATCGGGAGTAATCGAGACAACTAACTTATCCCCCTGACTTTTAGCTTCCTGTAGATGCCGGACATGGCCTGGATGGAGCAAATCGAACACTCCGTGGCAATGCACCACACGATGGCCCTTTTTTTGCTCTTCGGCCACTATAGGGCCGATAGCGCACAAGTCTTGGATTTTGTCACAGATTTTGTTTTGCATGCATCTATAATAGTATGTAATAGAAAAAAATGACCCGATTCTACGAGTCCATAATCATGGCTGTCCAACCAGAAATTTAAATCGCCCAAACATCGCAGGGGATTGTGAGGTGAAAAGCCTGTTAAACTCATCACAGGCACTTTTCGTTCATGCGCTATTTTTGCAGCTTCGATGATATTAGGGGAACTGCCAGAACTAGAGATTGCAACCAAAAGGTCGCGCGAACGGAGATTGCGCATCAGGGGTAGTTTATAGACATTCTCATAACCAAAATCATTCGCAAAGCAGGTGATGATGTTGGAATCGGAAAAAGTGGCGGCAGACATTTCTAAGGTGCGGAGTAAATCGGTGCAAAAATGGGAGGCAATCCCCGCGCTCCCACCATTGCCGACGACATAGATAATTCCCTCAACCTTTGCAACCTGATAGAGTAGAAAATGCGCCATCTCGAGAGCCTCACTTGCACTGATCACTCCCTTACTAGTTGTGTAAGTGCATTTATCTAGTACACATGTCAATTCATCGAGCCGCTTTTTGAACATTTGCTCCTCCCAATTGTTGAAACCAGCTTTGGGTCGCCCTTTCGATGGTATCAGGATCCCATAAGGGGGCATCTCGAAAATCCTGGATGCTCGTCACTAGTTTGGCGACACCCGCTTCAAAAGCGACCTCTGCTTTCCATCCAAGCCTATTGTGGATCTTTGAGATATTGGCGAAGGTACAGTCAGGTTCCCCCGGCCTTTTAGGAATATAGACCACCGGGCCTCCCAATAATTCGACCAATCGATTCACACTGTAGTGGTTTGAGCTACCCACATTAAAGATTTCTCCAACTAGCGAGCTTTCAGCTGCACGTACAAAAGCCCGCACCACATCTGTAACATAAGTAAAATCACGAGTCTGTTTGCCATCCCCCACAACTGTGAAGGGTCTGGCGTGCAGTTTTTGCGTTAAAAATACACCGAAAACAGCCCCATAGGTTCCTCCTGTGCGCGCTCTGGGTCCATAGACATTGAAAAGACGTAAACTGATCGCAGGGAGCTCATAGACTTTAGCCCAATGCATCACAAGCTCTTCTCCCAAATATTTGGTCAAGGCATAGGGATATTGGGGAGAGGCGGGCGCGGTCTCGGGAGTTGGATAAATTTCGGGAATTCCATAGCATGAGGAAGAAGCTGCATAAATGACCCTTTTGACACGCGCTCTTTTTGCGCATTCGAGCACATTGAAAGTTCCATCGACATTGACTTCAAAATAGTCTCTCGGATTTTCAATCGAAGGGACAATGTCGGCAAGCCCAGCAAGATGGAAAACCCATTCAACGCCTTCAAACAAAGGCTCTAGCATTGAAAATTCCCGGATATCGATAGGGTGAAAGGAAAAGGCAGGATGGTCGTGCACGCGAGATAAATTGGCGAGGCGTCCAGAATTGAGATTATCGACAACAATTACTTCATGTCCATGAGCAATCAAGAGTTCAGCAAGATGACTGCCAATGAACCCCGCACCTCCTGTGACAAGTGCTCTCATTTCAACTCCGCCTCTTTCATGGTCTTGATATTAGAGTACCGTTTGTCGTCGAGTGAATTTGGAAGCAAGTCTGCTTCAAATGCCTCGATCAAACTACGCACGGCATCTTCAAGTGTTCTCAGTGGAACAAAATTGAGTGTGCGCGCGATTTTTTCAGAAGAGACATGGTAGGAACGGTTATCATTGGTTGGTACAACCTCTAATGTGCATCCTCCTACGACCTCTGCCACGATCTCTCCGATTTCACGGACAGTATGATTGAGATACCCCACATTGAAAATCTCTTTCTGTACTTGAGCTTCCGGACAGCTCAGCACGTGTAGGTAAGCGGCCACCATGTCATCTATATGGATGTTAGGACGCATTTGCTCTCCGCCCATGATCTTAATTTTCTTCGTGTGGTAAGCCAGATTGGTCAGAATATTCACCACCACATCGAGACGCTGCCGGGGCGCATAGCCACATACGGTGGCAGGCCTTAAAATGGTGCAAATAAAATGTTCATCGGCATAACTCAAAAGCACTTGTTCGCACAGAGCTTTAAATTTCGAATAGTCTGTAAGAGGCTCGAGGCTCATCTCTTCGGTGACATTGGGCTCTTCTTTAACGCCATATACCGAAGATGAAGAGGCGTAGATAAAACGTCGGACCTGTTTTTTTTTGGCTAGCTGGACAAGTGGCTCAAAAGCGTCGAAATTAATCGATTTTCCCAGTGCTGGGTTCAGCTCAAAGCTAGGGTCATTTGAAATGCAGGCCAAATGAATGACATGGTCGCAGCCCTCAAGAGCACTCTCTACGACCGTTAGATCGCGCATATCCCCTTTAAGCTCTTTAAGCCGAGGATGCTCTTTAAGCACATCACCATACAGATATAAATCGAGTACCGTAACAGCGTACCCATGAGCTAGGAGTGCAGGTATAAGCTTTGAGCCCACATAACCAGCTCCGCCAACAACTAAGATACGCATCTCAAACTACTCCTTAATTTAGCGTTCTGGTATAGAATCCTGATTCATTCTTTTCAAGTTAAAAGGGCGTACAAAAATGTCGGATCCTCTTCTAACCATCATGATGCCGAGCCATAACTATGGCCGCTTTTTAAGGCAGGCGATCGAGTCTATTCTGTCTCAGGATTTTACTGACTTTGAATTCCTCATTGTCGAAGATGGCTCATCGGACAATAGCCCTGACATCATTCATGAATACATGCGACAAGACAACCGAATCAAGGCCATCTTTCATCCACAAAATGGCGGGATGCTGGAGAGGGTAAATGAGGGCACGGCGCTTGCCAAAGGGAAGTATATCCATTACTTGGCTGCTGACGATTTTCGTTATCCCGGCTTTTTGCAAAAATGCATGAGCACGTTGCAACAATGCCCCGAACTGGGCATGTGTTGCACCCAGTTCCACTATGGAAATGAGGAAAAGCTACAACTGGAAACCTGTGGTTATGAAAGCAATGGCTCTACCTTATTTCTCGAGCCCATGGGCATGGTAGATGCTTTTTACAAGCAGAACCTCAAAATTTTTGCACTTGCAGCAATTCTTAAAACGGGTCTAATCACTCAATATGGGGGTTTCGACCCCAAACTCTTTTATTTTTCAGACTGGTATTTGCTCAACGAGATTGCCTTTAACCACCCCCTTGCCATTATCCGTGAGCCCCTATCACGTTTCCGTATTCACGATTGCAATTTCAGCAATATCTACCGCCACAACAAAAAAACAAAAATGGCAGCTTACAGCCATATGCTGCATAAACTCAGCCAACCCCACAATCGATTTTACAAAGAACAAATCCGCAAATCTGCCCTTCTCACGCCCATTTTCCAAGATCTGTTTTGGAAACTCCTTTTTAATCCCAAATACATCCCCTTCTGGCCGTACATTAACAGCAAATATCCCATCAAAGACCGCATCAAGAAATCCTTCAAAAAAAAGCTCTGTCTGAAACCCTAATTTAATGATTCTGGATCTGGCTTATGTCACCTTGTCAACCGCGGATAACAACGATTCTTCCAACCTATCAACGTCCTCAGCTTTTAAGACGAGCTATCGAGAGCGTGCTGTCCCAAACAGTCGCGGATTTCATCCTCCATATCCATGACAACGCCTCCCAAGATGAAACCTCTTTTGTAGTGGAGGAATATCAAAACAGAGATGCACGCATTCGTTATTTCAGACGTGAGGTCAATGTTGGCCTTGTCGAGAACTTTGCTCTTGCACTGGACCATGTCTCCACACCTTTTTTTTCCTTTTTGTGCGACGACGACTATCTTCTCCCTTGTTTTTATGAAACAACACTTTTGGGGTTTGAGCGTTATCCAGAGGCTGGTTTTTCTGCTGGAAGAACTATGTATGATAATGTAGATGGCAGATTATCTTCTTCGCAGTTTCGACACCCGATTTTAGAAGGTTTTTTTGCATCCGGCGAGGGGCTATCCCCTCTGATTGATTCACAAAGCTTCCCTGTGCTCACAGGCATTCTTTTTAGGACTGACAGGCTAAACATAATTGGCGGATTGTACAGGCCGATGGGTGAAGCTTTCGATTTGGAATTTACATTAAGATACGCAGCAGCTACGCCCATCGTGATCAACTCCACACCCTGCGCTGTCTTTACCCAATGGCAAGGGGGAGCCTCAGCCAAACCCGCTCCTGTTGCCACAACCCAATTTGAACTCCTTGTTGATCATGTGATGCAATATTTCGCAGGATCTGCAGCTCACAGAGATATTGGTTTCAAAAAGCTATGCTCTATGCGTGTTGGGGGGTACCGTCATATCTGGATGCATTCATTGATCGCTAATCATACTCAAAATGCAATGCACGCTCGTCAAAAATTTTTGGAATATGGTGGTTATATACCCCGCTGGAAATTGTTTCTGCTGACTCAGGCAGAAACCAGTGTATTGACCAGAAAACTATTTCAGGTATATTTTCTTTTGAGCAAAGTGACTAGACGTTTTCTACATTATCCTAGATTCGGCAGTTCGAGTCGGTAAAGAAGTGCGAGATTTTGAGTTGGAATCACTTTCGATGGGGCTGAACATTCCCAAATGGTGAAGGCGGCCCGCAACGAAAGGGATTATGGCTCAAAAGATTGTGCTTCTTTGCCGGCTCCAACTGCCGAATCTAGGATTATACCGCTCGATAAAAATATGACCCCTGAACTTTCGATTATCATACCCTGTTACAATTATGCTCACTACCTCAAGGCATCTGTTGATTCAGTCCTCGGACAAGATTACCGTGACTATGAATTGATCCTGATCGATGACGGTTCGTCAGATGGCACATGGGAGATCATGCAAGAATATGCGCTCCGCTTTCCCCATGTAAGAGCTTTTAAGCATGCTACGAATCAAGGTATTTTTAAAGCGAATCAAAAAGGATGGGACGAGGCGCGCGGCAAATACCTCCATTTTTTCAGCGCGGATGATGTCTATCACCCCCATTGCCTCACCCAAGTGATGCAGATGTTTCATGCTAATCCCCACCTGGGCTTAGTATGCACCGATTTGGGATACTTCCAAGACAACGCAGGCCAATCTGTGGGTGAGATGACTACCAAAAAAGCCCTTGAGGGCTGCACAACACCGCGCCTGTTTACCTCTTTAGAAATGGTCCTTCTTTTCAAATTAACAAGCTTCTGGATTCCCGGTCTCTCCTGTATCGTCAAGCAGGAAACATTGAAAAAATATGGCCATTTAGACCCAAAACTCGAAAATATTTCCGATTGGTTCTGTTTCCACAAGATCGCTCTTTTTGAAGGTGTAGGCTATATTCCTGAAAAACTCATCTCCATGCGCCTACACGATCAAACCTACACAGCGCGGGTCAAGAGGGATAAAAAAAGAAGACGAGCCACCTATTGGTACCTCTTAGATTTCCTAAACCAGAATCCAGAGCTACGGGCACCTTTCCAAAAATCGGGCCTACTGACCTTTATTTTCAAAGAACTGAATTGGAAGCTGCGTTTCAATCCCCGCTACCTGGGTTATTGGCGCCACCTTAAACCATGACACTCATCTCGGTCATTACGCCTAACTACAATTATGGCACATACCTAAAAGAGGCGCTCGATTCCATACTCAACACCAATAGTGGCGATGCGTTTGAAATCATCGTCGTGGATGACAGTTCAACCGATAATTCGCATGCTGTTTTGCGTGAATATGCGAAAGATCCTCGGGTTCGAGTATTCTATCAAACACACAATCAAGGGATTGCCGCGACTGTTAATTTTGCGGTATCGCAAGCAAAAGGAGAGTTTCTACACTTTTTTGCTTCCGATGACCTGCATGAGCCAGGGATTCTCGATTTACTAGCTTCGAAAATGCGACAATTTCCCCACGTTGCTCTTTTTTCTGCTGATTATACGGAATTCGAAGAATCGAGTTTGGCTTACACTCATCACCTTCTACCCTGTCAGACCTTCTCTTATTTCAATCCAAAACAGATCGCACATTTATTGCGCCATACGGACTTCTGGCTTTCTGGACATACGATCTTTATCAAAAAAACCAGCTTCTTAAAGTACGAACCCAGACTAGGGCCAGCTTGTGATTGGGTTAACAACCATACCCTAGCTTTAGAAAAAGGAGTTGGTTATCTTCCCCGGGCAATCATAAAAGTACGCAAGCATCCGCACGCATACAGTTATAATACCTCTCTTGTCGTGAAGAGAAGGATGTGGCTCCACCTTTTAGCCATCTTTACCAAAAACCCACAGCAATACGCCCCCCTTGTCAAATCAGGGATTTGCCGCATGTTGGGACTAAAAGCCATTTATCTCGACCTACTTAAAACCCCCGCCTACTGGAAATACCTGTTCCCGATGATCAAAAAAGAGCTTGAGAAGCAGTGCTTTGATCTGCTAGGCATCAATCGAGCAACCTTTTGGTTGCGCCGTTTATAGAATGCATTTTGCAATTCCCTCACTAGGCTCCCCACTTACTTTCAGTGCTGTTTCGAGTGCGAGCACTATTCTTATATGGAATTGTTCTGCTGCGATTGCATTTTCCGCGTTGATACCTTTTTTGAATCTTTCAATTACAGCTGTTAGGATTGCAGTACTTGTATAACCTTGCCCATCATCTGCACAGAGGATTGGCTCCTCACGACACAAAGAAGCGAGCAGTTTCAATCTATCAAAGCCGTGCGAGACAACTGGGTCAAGAAGATGCGCAGAGGTGCTTATGGTATTGACAATGTCATCAAAACTTCCATAGACTTTGAGTGGATCGCTTTGCGGCTCTACTTTCAGCCCGGCTGCTTGTAACAGATCCTTATACCCCGTCCTAGCCTCTCCTTCTAAGGTGGTTATATCGAAATTCCCAGCATGATCTAGGAGCTCATCCCTTCCTCTTGGTGTTTGTTTGAGGTTGCCAATGAGCTCTACAAGCTTATGAAAAGCCTTCCCATAGTTTGACCAATCCTTAGCGCTATAGGAGCTCCCAAGAGCTTCTATGGACGCCTTGCCATCCCCTGGTTTTTCTAATTCATTTAAAGCTCCTTCTAAAGCTTTTACGATATCCACATAACCATTCTTTTTCCTTTGGACATAAGCCTCAAATTTCGGAAAAATTCCTTCAGCACTATTTGGAGGCAAAACTTCCAATTCCATCAGGCAGGTAGGGGACATGAATCCAAACTCGAACATGCTAGAGGGATTAAAACTAGACCCCCATGTGGGCACTTGATTCGACTGCAAGCTCGGGACTTTTGCGCAGTGTTGCAAAAAAGCAAACATGGCTAGTGTAATTTCTGGATCTTTTAGGGCTGCCAAATTGCCATTAATAAATCTTTGATTGCATGAGGCTCTCCCCTCGGACCTGCCATATATACGTAAGATCTTCCCCGCCCTTGCGGTGAGTTCTTTTAGTATTTCTCTATGTGGCTCCCAATAAGCTTTTAACTTGTCTATCTCTGTTTCTGCTAAGTGCTTTTTAATTTTCTGGATACAAACCTGGGGATGTCTCCTTATAACTGCGTTGTGTTGAGAAGGCAAGAGAGCCAATTGTTGTGCTTCTGCCTTCCAGATCGAATCTCGATGGTCTACTAGTTCCTTTTTCAGATGATCGAGTTTCATTTTTGCGTCGCTATGTTTATGGTAGCATTGCGTATAAATTTTCTTGTCAGCTTCACAATCGATCTTGGCCTCCTTCAGCCCTTGTACCAACCGATCTTTTAATGCGCTCACCTCCATTGCAGCTGCTTCTAAAGTAACTTCAGCAGCACTAAGGGCCGCGAGTGCCTCCTCACTGGAAAGAAATGTCTTAGTGCAGACCTGCAAACACTTGTAATATTCAGAGGAGGCCTCCTTTGCTTTCCGAATAATTGCTTGTGCATCAGGCTCATTTGCTCCAGGCAGACCCTCGAAAGTGCGCTCTAGCCTTTCCACCTCTGCTTCAGACCGGTTTTGCTTCTCAAGCGCCTGAGTCTTATCCTGCTCTAGAGCACTCACTTTTTCTCCTAGCTCAGCGATCTCTCTCTGTAGCTCACTTTCTTTCGCCAAATACTCCGTATCCAAACGCGAAGGACCTTTGAACTGTTGCACTACAGGCTCCAAGACAGTTGTTACTGTCGCTTGAGTGGCTAAAGGAGTCGCCTGCTGTGTCTTCACTTCATCCGAACCATTTTGGCAGACACAATAAACTGAGGCTACAAGGCCTATAAGGCCTGTGGCACACCCAGCTAAGAAGGTTGCATCGAACGGAATTGAACTCATGAGGTGATGAATATTATCCATCAAACTGGCTCCTGAATGCCAAACCTGACTTCCAAAGTATATGGCAATAGCAGCCGCTACTACAGTCGCTATTAGCATCGCAACAGCAGCCCATTTGGAGTTTTGGGTTGGATAATGCCTGTTCTCCTGGGAGGCAATGCTTGCTGGCAAAGATTTATTAGATAACGGGTTTGACATGAATTAAGCCTTTTTTAAATTTAATAAAACTATTATACTGTTTGAATGTTAATTTTTTATTAAATTAGGGATACTGATCAGTGTTTTTTTGATTAAAAGATTTGATAGTCATTAAATGCTTTCTATCCTGCCGCTTGGGATCCTGCATATCCTGTTTCATTTTCGGAAGAATAACAGGATATACAGGATCCCAAGCGGCAGGATGTTGAAGATGAATAGGTTAATTTTTCTGTCTCACTATCAAGTCTTTTTAATCAAAAGACCCTGGGATACTGGTTGGGATACTGATTGAGATTCTGTCGTTTTTAGGATTTTGCATTTTTTCTGCCGGCTGTGTCTCTCAATCCAGCAGAAGCTTCAGGTTTTTCTTTCGTCACTTGTAATTTTATCTTTTCGTAAATACGATACCTTCCATGAAAACAATTCTCTTGGCAGGAGGGTTTGGAACCCGCCTCTCCGAAAAAACGGCCGATTGTCCCAAGCCTATGGTCGAGGTCGGGGGTAAGCCGATTCTATGGCACATCATGCAGCTCTATTCAGCGTATGGGTACAACGAGTTTGTTTTGGCGCTCGGTTATAAGAGCGAGGTGATAAAACAGTATTTCTTCAACTTCTATGCCCTGAATAATGACCTCTCTATTAACTTAAATACCGGGGAAACAACAATTCATAAACGGAATTTACAGCCCTGGAATGTCCATCTGGTAGATACGGGTCTCAGTACCCAGACCGGCGGGCGTTTGAGACGTCTGAGACAGTGGATCGGAAGAGAGCGCTTTATGATGACCTATGGCGATGGCTTGTCTGATGTCGATATAGGGCAACTAGTTGACTTTCATCTTTCTCATGGCAAGCTTGCAACTGTGCTCAGCGTCAGGCCCCCTGCACGGTTTGGAGAATTGAAATTTGAAGGAGACCGGATCTCGCGCTTTATGGAAAAACCTCAAATCGAAGAGGGGTGGATTAACGGTGGATTTTTCATTCTCGAACCTGAAGTTTTCGAATATCTTGAAGACGATCAGACGATCTGGGAGAGGGCTCCGCTTGAGAAGTTAGCGCAAGAAGGGGAACTCATGGGATTCAAACATTCCGGTTTTTGGCAGCCTATGGACACCTTGCGCGAATGGCGCTATTTACAATCACTATGGGACAGCGGAAAGGCACCCTGGCTGTCTCAAGCAAAGGAGAATGATGAAATTTTGGTCTGAAAAGCGAGTCTTTATCACCGGAGCAACCGGTTTTGTCGGTCATTGGCTGACGCGGAAACTGGTAGAAGAAAATGCTCATGTTGTGGCTTTAGTACGCGACGTGGATCCCCAGTCAGAGCTGTATCGCAGCGGTTTAATCGATCAGGTCACTGTTGTCAGCGGCGCTTTGGAATCGTATGACACACTCGAAAGAGCATTATGTGAATACGAAATCGACACAGTTTTTCACTTAGCTGCTCAAACTATTGTGGGAACAGCCCGCAAGGCCCCTCTTATTACCTTTGAGGCCAATATACGAGGCACCTACCACCTTCTAGAGGCCTGCAGGCGCCAGTTATCCACCGTCAAACGAATCGTGATCGCCTCCAGCGATAAAGCTTATGGTACAAGCGCTGTTCTCCCCTATACCGAGAATATGCCTTTGATGGGCGCTTTCCCCTACGATGTCTCCAAATCGTGCTGCGATTTAATTGCCCAAAGTTATTTTCATACATATGGCTTGCCTCTGACAATTGCCCGCTGTGGTAATATTTTTGGCGGAGGAGACTTGAACTGGAGCCGGATCATTCCCGGTACCATCCGCAGTCTTTTGCAAAATGAAGCTCCAATAGTACGCAGTGATGGAACCTTCATCCGTGACTACATTTATGTCAAAGATGTCGTGGATGCCTACCTTCTTCTTGCGCAGAAAGCGGCTGTCAATGGAGTTATGGGGCAAGGTTTTAATTTCGCTCCTTCCAAACCCCATACTGTGTTGGAAATCATCCGCTCGCTACAAAAAATGATGGGATGCCCACATCTAGAACCGCGCATTCTCAACCTTGCCCAAGCAGAGATCAAAGACCAATTCCTGACCTCTAAGCGTGCAGAAGAACGTCTGGGCTGGTCTCCCCGCTATACCTTTGAGGAGGGCCTGGAAGAGACAGTTGAGTGGTACAAAACTTATCTAAACCATCAGCGGAACTGGAACTATGAACTTTGTTGAAACACCTTTGCAAGATGCTTATGTGATTAATCTTGACCCCAAAGAAGACTCACGAGGCGCTTTCTGTCGCCTTTTTTGCAGTCACTGTTTTCAAGAACAAGGGATTGCGGATGCCCATTTTGCACAGGTTAATCTTTCAGATAACACAGCAAAGGGAACCCTGCGCGGGCTCCATTATCAAGCAGAGCCCCATTTAGAGGCTAAAATCGTTTACTGCCTACAAGGAAGCGTCTACGACGTGATCGTCGATTTAAGACCACAATCCACAACCTATCTCAAACATTTTGGAATGCGTCTCTCTTGCAAAGATCTTTGCGCTCTATATATCCCTAAAGGGTTTGCGCACGGGTTTTTGACTTTAGAAGAGACCTCTTCTCTTCTGTATTTGATGTCTGCTTGTTACCAACCGGGCTTTGAGCGCGGCTACCGCTATGATGATCCAGCTTTTGCCATTAGATGGCCCATGCCACCCACAATCATTTCTGAACGCGATCAAAGTTACATACCTTTCGAGTCCCGCCATGCCCTGTGTTAAATGCCGTTTTTGTTCTGAGCCTCTTGAGCATACTTTCTGTGATTTAGGCTCCTCACCCCTTTCAAACGCCTATTTGAACCAAAAACAATTGCAACAAGAAGAGCATTTTTATCCCCTTCATGTGCGTGTGTGCGCCAAATGCCTTCTCGTACAACTTCCAACGTTGCATACTCCTTCAGAGATCTTTTCCGAGTATGCCTATTTTTCTTCCTATTCCTCTTCCTGGTTGGAGCACTGCAAAAGGTATGCAAGAGAAACGGCTGAGCGATTGCACCTTACAACTACTTCACAGGTGATCGAGCTTGCGAGTAACGACGGCTATCTCCTGCAATACTTTAAAGAAATGGACATCCCGGTTTTAGGAATTGAGCCAGCTTATAATGTAGCTCAAACTGCTCTTGCCAAGGGCATACCCACCATTTCACAGTTTTTTGGATGCTCATTTGCTAAGACTTTAGATCAACAAGCCGATCTGCTGATTGGCAATAATGTGCTCGCGCACGTTCCGGATCTAAATGATTTTGTTGCCGGCATGGCCCTCATCCTGAAGCCGCGTGGTATTATTACGATGGAGTTTCCTCATCTTCTCAAATTGATCGAAGAGAATCAGTTCGACACCATCTACCACGAACATTTTTCCTACTTCTCTTTGTTTACCGTCCAAAAAGTCTTTGCCCGTCACCATCTAGCGATCTTCGATGTCGATCTTCTTCCCACACATGGCGGCTCTTTGCGTATCTATGTGAAACATGCCCACGATTATTCCAAGCCAGTATTACCGTCTGTCCAAAAGGTATTGGATGAGGAGTGTAAACATGGCTTGGATCAGCTGCCAACCTACCTGACTTTTCGAAAAAAAGCTGAACAAGTAAAGGAAGATCTTTTAACCTTCTTTAATCAGGTCTATAAGGAAAACAAAAAAATAGCTGCCTATGGTGCTCCTGCTAAAGGCAATACTCTTTTGAATTATTGCGGCCTGAGCTCTAAATCCCTTCCCTTTACCGTAGATAGAAATGCGTACAAACAGGGGAAATTCCTACCGGGCACCCACATCCCTATTTTTTCTCCCGCTAAAATTCTCGAAATGAGACCCGACTATCTGTTGATCCTTCCTTGGAATTTGAAAAGCGAAATCATGCAAGAGAGCCACTATATCCGTAGTTGGGGCGCAAAATTTGTCATCCCCATACCTAAGCTGGAGATTGTGTGAAACGCATTGCCATAACAGGCTCTTCAGGTTTTATTGGTAGGTACGTAGCCCACTTTTTACAAGAACGAGGCTATGCTGTTTATCCCTTACGCATTGCCTTAAGGGCTCGTAACGAAATAACTTCCGCATTTGGACTCTGTGAGACAAAGCCCAATCGAAGCGAGTGTAGCTCGTATCCGAGCAAGAAGCACCATTCCCAAATCGGGAAGGGCGACGAGGAGGATCGATTGGGAGAAGTCGTAACCAGTCCAAATGCGGAAGTTATTTCTTTACGAGCCCTAAGTGACCCTCAGGCTATACTTGCCCAAATCAAAACCATTCGACCAGATACTCTTCTACACTTGGCTTGGGAAACGACACCTGGAGTCTATTGGCATGCCCCATCTAATCTCGATTGGCTCAAAAGTTCGCTCGATTTGATCGAAGCATTTGCTCTTAATGGTGGCAAACGGGTCGTGATTGCCGGAAGTTGCGCCGAAATGGCCCCGCATACTCTTTATGGGGCCTGTAAGGAGAGCTTACGCCTCTGTGCCGAAAATTTCCTGAGTAGACAAAATGTGAGTTTTGCATGGGGACGTATCTTCTCTCCTTATGGCCCGCATGAGAAGGAGGAGCGCTTGATCCCTTCTTTGATCCAAAAACTGTTGGATAAAGAACCTTTTCACTGCTTGGCGCAAGAACATGTTCGGGATTTTCTATTCGTGGAAGATGTAGCCGCTGCTTTTGCTGCTTTGGTAGACAGCGCGGTTGTTGGGATTGTTGATATAGGCTCCGGAGTAGGGATACGCGTCGGTGATCTCGCCCTTCACATTGCACATCATCTACAAGCAGAGAAGTGCCTTACATTCGCTTCGGCTCAGGAGAGTCCAGATAACCCTTCTGCACTCATTGCCGACAAAACAAGACTCACTCACGAGGTTGGATTTAAACCTAAATACACCCTCCAAGAGGGTATACAGAAAACGATTACCTGGTGGAAAAATGAAATATATCATTGATACAGAACAGAGAACTTTGGCTGTTGAAGAGGCGCAAGGTTTGCGCCACATCGATCTTTACTCCGACGAGGCTTTCGCTCTTTTATCTCAGCAATGGCTCAAAGTAGGCTGGAACCAAAAATACCCCTATACTTTTTCTTGGATGGGTCGCCCTATTATCCAAATCCCCGAAGACATGATCCGCCTGCAAGAGGTGATCTATCATCTCAAACCTGACGTGATTCTCGAAACAGGCATCGCCCATGGAGGATCGCTGATCTATTCTGCTTCGTTATGTAAAACGCTTGGCATTGGGCGCGTCATCGGCGTAGACATCGACATCCGCCCTCCCAATCGAAGAGCCATCGAGTCCCACGAACTCTTTCCTTACATTACTCTGATTGAAGGAAGCTCTGTCGCACCCGAAATTGTTGCCCAAGTGAAAGCCCTCATCCAACCTCAGGAAAAGGTGTTAGCCATTTTTGATTCTAATCATACCAAGCACCATGTCCTATGTGAGCTAGAGGCTTATCATGATCTGGTTCTCCCAGGATCCTATCTTGTTGCCACCGATGGCTCGATGAAAGATCTGCACGATGTACCCAGGGGGAAAACTGAATGGTCTTGGGACAACCCCTGCGAAGCTGCCCTGGAGTTCGTGGCCGCACATCCGGAGTTCGAACTCGAAACACCCCCTTGGCTTTTCAATGAAAGCCAATTGAATGAGAACATCACCCACTGGCCCGGTGCTTGGATCAAAAGAAAGTGATTTGGAAAGTCTTCCTGATAAACAGGAAAAAAAATACTCTTTTAGCCTCCTGTGTTTTGCTACTCAATCTGATCGCAGCTTTGCTAGAAGGCACTTCTTTTGTCATGTTGCTGACCAGCTTTGCTTTTTTGACAGGAGAAGTTACTACCACTAAGATCTGGTTCCACTATCTTCCTAGTAGTGCATCAAATCCTTTTTTGGCTTGTTTGCTGGGCGCCATTGTTCTGCAAATTTTCAGAAGCCTTACAAGCTACGCCAGTCATTGGATGACAACTCTTTTGACTCTCGACATCCAGAAGGAGGCTCAAAATCAAATTTTCAGAAGGATTTTCCGGATGAGCTATGCTGAGATTAGCCAATGGAAAAAAGGGGATTTGATGCATCATGTAACAGCTCCCCCTTCTTTTATCCCCATGGTTTTTGAAGAATATAATCGACTTACGATCTCTATCTTTATGATCGGGGCTTATCTTGTCATCATGGCGGGCATTTCGATTTCTTTGACCTGCTATAATGTCATTTTCTTTGCTGTTGTCGCCTCTCTCCAACGCTTTTTCTTTAATAAAATTTGCAAAGCTTCTCAACTGCAAGCAGATCATATTGCTCAATTGAGCAAAGAAACTTCTCAGAGCTTAGAAGGGTTAAAGGCCGTCCATATTTTTCAGAGACAAGAGCAGACAATCTCCAAACTAGACACCATCTTGATTTCTATCTCAAAGGCTACTTTGAGCATGAAAAACTGGAATGCATTGATCCCTTCCTTAAATGAAAGTTTAGGTATTTTTTTAGTTGGTTTTTCCTTGGTTGTGGGAACCCTCATCTTGCAAAAAAGTGGTCAATCTTATGCTTCACAATTATTTATTTACCTAACGTTAACCTACCGTTTAGGCACTCGACTGCAGCAGTTGATGATTGCAAAAGGCGCTCTTTCTTACTACTCAGGTCCATTAAATAGGCTGTCTACTATCTTAAGAAAGAAAATGGAACCACATGGACAGTCCTCCTCTTTCCCCATTCCCTTTCAAGAGGTGATCTCTTTTGAGCAGGTCTCTTTCGTTTATCCTCACAAAAAAAATTATGCTCTGAAAAATATCACTCTATCCATTCCGAAGCGCAAGGTGATTGCACTTGTGGGGATGTCAGGCGCTGGTAAATCTTCCATTATTGATCTGTTGCTGCGACTCTACTCACCCTCTCAGGGCAAAATCTCTATCGATGGCAAATCGATTGATGATTATTCTCTAGCGAACTGGCGCTCTCTGTTTGGTGTCGTCCCTCAAGATGCTTTTTTGTTTAATGAAACAATAGAAGAGAATATCCGCTTTGGGAATTTAGAAGCATCTCATGGCGATATCGTCAAGGCCGCGCAAATGGCAGGTGCAGATCTATTTATTCAAAATCTACCCGAAAAATACCAAACGGTGATTGGGGACAGAGGATATCGCCTATCGGGGGGTGAAAAACAAAGAATTTCTCTTGCCCAGGCTCTTGTGAAAAATCCCGAAATTCTTGTATTAGATGAAGCAACAAGCCATTTAGACAGCCACTCCGAACAGATTGTCCAAGAAGCATTAAGTCGGTTGCGCAGTAAAAAAACATTGCTAGTTGTAGCCCATAGGCTATCTACCATTCAAATGGCTGATCTCATCTATGTCATTGAAAAAGGGAGGATCATTGAAAGTGGCCAGCATCGCGATCTATTAAATCTAGGTGGCCGCTACCAACTGTTTTGGAACTTACAGACTCAAGGAGTTAATAATGTTCTAATTGGCTCCCAAGAAGAGCATGTTCCAAAAGAAATTTTTCACTGACCAATGGTTTTTTCAGCAACTGACGCACATGCTTATAACAATATCTTTGCACTAGATGAGAATAACACTTCCACAATCGAGGATGTTTTAACATCTGTGCTACCCGTTCTTTGCAAAGCAGACCTAGTGTGGCAGCAGGGCTCATTTTCCTTAATAATTCACGATTTTCTTCTCTTAACAAAATGTCTATGAGATGCTGTAGAGCCTCATTACGGATATGAGGATTACAGCTTGTGGCCTTAGAATAACCTGGCTCACGAAACAAGGTCAATGTTTCAGGAATGTAAATAGCCCCTTCGAATAAAGCGATCTGAAGGGTTAAAAACCAGTCGCTCATAAAATGAAGTTTGTGCTGGTAGCCTCCATATTTGACAAACGCAGCTCTTTTTACAATCGAGCTCAAACCGGGAATAGAGAGATGAGCATACTTAAATACCTTTTGAATCTTTGAGGGAGGAAATATAAGCACTCCAGGAGCATTTTGGATGAGGGGGAAACTGACATATTCCTGGGGATTATCAATAAATAACCCGACATCTGTGCAACAAATGCCGATCTGAGGGTGCTGTTTAAGCAGCTTAAGTGATTTGTCCAGAAATCCAGAAACATAACAATCCGTTGCGCTAAACTGTTGCAAATAGGTCCCTCTGGTCTCAGGTAGAGCCGTCGCATAGGCCGCAGCAATCCCTCGATTGCATGCATGTTTTAACAAGCGTACCCTTTTATCGCTCTTCATATAGAAATGGATCACATCCACACTCCCATCTGTGGAGCCATCGTCAACAATCACAAGCTCGAAATCTGAAAAACTTTGTGACAACACAGATGTGATAGCACAAGGCAGCAACTCAGCGTGATTGTAATTAGGCAGTATGATGGATAGCGGAAGGTTCATTGCCTAAAACAGTAGCAGCCACAGTTGTTTTTTTGTAACTATTCACGAGCCGCCGGAATGCCAAGACAAGGCGCGTTTGAAGAAACCAGCCCTGAAGCGATGGCAATCATTATACCAATCCGCAAAAATATCACTGCAAATTTGGGTTGTTTAATACCATTTGTCAAAAATAAAGCCATGAAGTGGTACTGTATAACACGCTATTTTTGAATGATCCTTTCTCGCTTAGGTGCAAAAGCAAAGACTTCGAAACTATCCTTCAAATCTAGCATGTTACCCAGTGCCACTTCATGGCTTTATTTTTGACAAATGGTATTAGCAACTCCTTGAGGTACACATGATTCCTTCGAATATCCCCCAAACTCCGTGGCGTGTGAGCCCTGAGGTTTCCGCGCGCCTACAACCGGTTAACCTTCGCTTTAAAGCCGCTGTCCTTCTGCCCACCGACCCTGAATCTCAATTTGTTTTGGCTCAGTTTATGGCAGACAAGCCCCCCGGTTTTAGCATTACTAAGATCACCTATGTGTATAACAGCTCTTTGCAGATGGGCTTTTTAGCACACCTGAGCAATATAGAACATGAGGCCAAAAAGTTTGTGCCCACATCCCTATCTGCAGAACGCAAAGAGGTGGTTGAGAACTGGAAAGATCTCACCTCTCCCTATTCTCCCTTGCAAGTGACAATAGATCAGGAAGAGCAAACCCTCCATCATGCCAAACTCCTTCCTCTTTGGCATGGCACCTCTTTGCCAAAATCTCAGTCGATTTGCGAATCGGGCTTTACCTACTTTGGAAAACATACATACTTTTCTGGCCATGGTTCAGGCAGTACCGATATTGGCTATTTTGGAAGCGGGATCTACTTTACAGAGAGCGCTCAATACGCCTCGATGTATAGCAAGGGAGCTCTTCTTCTTTCCTGGGTCTCGATGCGAGAGCCCTATCCTGTTATCAGCGATAAAGCCTATCCCCAAAAATGTAGTGATATGCAGATGTTAGAGGGTAAGGGCGCCTTTCATAACTACGATACCCACTTTGTACCCGTCGCTTCTATTCTTCCGGATAATCCTTATTGCATGGACTATTACCCCTGTGTGCACAAACAGCCACCTGCATGGCATGAGATTGTCGTATTCCAAAAGGCTCAAACTCTTCCTAGCTTTATTATAGAGATTGGCGTAGACCTTCTTCCCTCTCTTAGCCCCAACTACACCTTTGAGGGTCTTTATGCCTCCTGCCAAGCAGGAGATCTACCCCAAGTCAAGAGCTGGATTCTGGAAGATAAAAAGCGTCTTTTACAAGAGGATGCTCAAGGGGAAAACTGTTTCTTTGCGGCCATCTTAGGCGGCCAGCTTCCTGTTTTAAAATGGCTTTTGGCTCAAGACCCTACAGTGCTTAAAAAAGAGAGAAAAGATGGCTGGACTCCCATGCATGTGGCCGCCATGCAAGGAGATGCCCCTGTTGTCTCTTGGCTCCACAGGCAAGATCCCGGTCTCATTCTCAGCAGCAAACCCACACCTTTGCACTGTGCTGCATTTTCCGAACAAATCCCTGTGCTCAAACTCTTCTTGGAAGAAGTGAAAAAAGATACTTTTCTGATCGAAGAGATATTGAAAAGACCGTGTCCTCTCACCCTGCAGTTTTTGTTAGAAAATGGCCTTGACCCTGATCTGGCTAACCGGTTTAAGCAAACGCTTCTACACCTAGCTGCACAAGCCGGGCAGGTGGACCATATCGAGCTGCTAATCGACACAGGAGCTCAAATCAATGCCCAAGACTTGTCCAAAAAAACGCCCCTTTACTTGGCTGTTGCGCAAGGTCACATTTCTGCTGTTAAATGCCTGCTTGCTAACCAAGCAGATCCTAGCATTGTCGGCATAGAGGGAGATACCATCCTCCACGTTGCAGCCTTCTACGGATACACACCCATTGTAGCCCTGCTCCTCAAATATCCTCTTATCCACTGCGCCGATGAAGATGGGAAACAACCTATCCATAAAGCTGTGTGGGGTCATGATAAACCGGATGTGGTAGAGCTTCTGCTCAATGCAGGAGCTGATCCTAATGCCTCGAATGCTTTTGAATACACCCCCTTGCATTGGGCTGCTAAGCATGGGCATATTGCCAGTGCCGAAATTTTGTTAAAAGCAGGAGCCCGTCCTGATAGCGCCAATCTTAATCACGACCTCCCCTTTGATCTGGCAGTCCGTTGGGGACAAGATGCGTTTGTCCGCTTCTTTTTAGGGGTTAAACCTAAGGAGCCGGAGCAACTACCTCAAGACATCGAAGGGTATTACTGCACACAGCTTCTGCAGGCCAAAAGAGATGAAAACTACCAAGAGCAGATTTTTTATCTAGAAAAGCTCAGCGACCTCTATATTCAAAAAAACCAATGGGTACAAGCCGCTAAAATCCTCAATGGAGCTTTTGCTATTCTGGAGAAAAATGGGGATAACCCCCTTTTGAAACAATACCTGCTAGCAAGACTCGAGCGCATCGAAGCTCTGTTTTTAGAGAGCAAAGGGTTTAAAGTTCCTCATCACCATAAAGGGAGTGTGCTCGGATATCGCTTACAACTTAAAAATGCCCGCGTCTTCAATAGTGAGGGGAAATCCATTCAGCAGAGATTAAAGTTTCTCACAGCTTTCTATAAAAAACTCTTAGGCACAATCATTTTGGATTCTCGAGTTTTATTGGGACCTGCTCCCGTAGATTGGGCTTGTGTAGGCATGGGTTCTATGGCACGCGATGAGATGTGTCCCTATTCCGATCTGGAGTTTGCCTTTCTCATCAGTAAAAAAATCGAAAAAAATCTCGGCTATTTCCGTACCCTTGCAGAGCTTGTTGAGCTCAAAGTCATCAACTTAGGGGAGACGGTCTTTCCCCTCTTTGGCACACTCTTTGATGAAAAATCCCCTGAAGCTAGCCCAACACTTGGCGGTTTTTCGATGGACTCAGGTGGAAATACTCCGCTCGGTAAACCTGGCTTTTATGAGCTCATCGACACCCCGGAAGGATTAGCCCAGTATCAGAGCGTCCATTGGATGGAAGCCGATATCATTGCCACCAATGCCCTCTCAACAGTGTGCTATGTGGCCGGTGACAAAAGGCTCTTTATGAAATATAACCAAGCCAAGCAAGCTCAGCATAGCCGTGCAACAGACTCCAGTTCTTTTACAGGAACCCCTTTACGTGAAATACTCGCCCTGAAGCTTTTGGCAGGCCATCTGCAAGAATTTAAGCCCAATCTTTCCAAAAGTAAACAAGAGACAGGCGCTTTTGGCATCAAAAAAGAGCTCTACCGCCCCTTCCAGTCCATTTTAGGTAGTCTTACCCTGTTCTATGGACTTCCAACGTGTTCCACCTTTGGGATGATTCAGCAGCTGCTTCAAAAGGGATTCCTCTGCTCTGAAGGGGCCAAAAACTTACTCCAAGCCCTCTCCCAGCTCCTCAGCCTACGCTTTGAAGCGCACACCTTTTACAACAATGAAGGGGAGTTTCTCCTGCATGTCGAGCAGGGACAGCCCCAAGACCCCAAATACCTCTATCTCGATGAAACGCGCCTTGTCTCCCTCCACGAAATCTACAAGGTGCTGATCCCCTTCCATACCTGTGCCGAGAAGTTTTTGCATGCAAAGAATCCCCAGTTATTTAGCAAATCTCTATTTTACGACAAAAGTCCTCAAATCCAAGGAAAAGCCTTTGAGCAAAGCCTCCAATATGGCAAAGCCCAAGAAGCCCACCAGCAGGCTGTATCTCTGAATCCCAATGATCTCATGACGCAGCTGCAGTTAGGAGACGTCGAAGCGAAAATGGCACAATATCAAGAAGCATTGAAGCGCAACTTGAAAGCCCTTGCGTTAGCTCAGGAGAAGCATGGCGAAAACCATCCCGCTGTTGCCACAAGCTACAACAATATCGGCGGTGTCTATGCCAACCTCGGGAAGTGGACACAAGCCCTCGAGTTTTTCCAAAAGGCTTTGAAGATTGAGCTACAGGTCCACGGTGAAAACCATTCCTCTGTTGCCATAAGCTACTGCAATATCGGCAGTGTCTATGACAACCTCGGGGAATTGACACAAGCTCTCGAGTTTTACCAAAAGGCTTTGAAGATTCAGCTACAGGTCCACGGGGAAAACCATCCCGGTGTGGCCATAAGCTACAACAATATCGGCGGCGTCTATGCAAAGCTTGGAGAGTTGACACAAGCCCTCGAGTTTCTCCAAAAGGCTTTGAAGATTAAGCTACAGATCATCGGTGAAAACCATCCCGATGTGGGCTTAAGCTACAACAATATCGGCAATGTCTATGACAATCTCGGGAAGAGGGACAAAGCCCTCGAGTTTTACCAAAAGGCTTTGAAGATTCAGCTACAGGTCCACGGGGAAAACCATCCCGATGTGGCCATAAGCTACAACAATATCGGCGGTGTCTATGACAATCTCGGGAAGTGGACACAAGCCCTCGAGTTTTACCAAAAGGCTTTGAAGATTCAGCTACAGGTCCACGGGGAAAACCATCCCGATGTGGCCATAAGCTACAACAATATCGGCGGTGTCTATGACAATCTCGGGAAGTGGACACAAGCCCTCGAGTTTTACCAAAAGGCTTTGAAGATTCAGCTACAGGTCTACGGTGAAAATCATTCCTCTGTTGCCATAAGCTACAGCAATCTTGGCATGGTCTATAAAAATCTCGGGGAGTTGACACAAGCCCTCGAGCTTTACCAAAAGGCTTTGAAGATTCAGCTACAGGTCCACGGGGAAAATCATCCCGATGTGGCCACAAACTACAACAATATCGGCGGTGTCTATGACAATCTCGGGAAAAAGGACAAAGCCCTCGAGTTTTTCCAAAAGGCTTTGAAGATTAGGCTACAGGTCCATGGTGAAAACCATTCCTCTGTTGCCATAAGCTACAACAATATCGGTGGTTTCTATAACAACTTCGAGATGAAGGACCAAGCCCTCGAGTTCTTCCAAAAAGCTTTGAAGATTCAGCTACAGATCCTCGATGAAAATCATCCCGATTTGGCCACAAGCTACAACAATATCGGCGGTGTCTATCGCATGTTCAGTGAGTGGACACAAGCTCTCGAGTTTTACCAAAAGACTTTGAAGATTCAGCTACAGGTTCACGGTGAAAATCATCCGAATGTGGCCACAAGCTACAACAAAATCGGCAGTGTCTATTGGAAACTTGGGGAGAAGAATAAAGCCCTCGAGTTCTTCCACATGGCTTTGAAGGTTCAGCTACAGGTCCTCAGTGAAAATCATCCCGATGTGGCCACAAGCTGCAACAATATCGGGGGTGTCTATAACAACCTCGGGAAGTGGACACAAGCCCTCGAGTTTTACCAAAAGGCTTTGAAGGTTCAATTACAGGTCCACGGGGAAAATCATCCCGATGTGGCCACAAACTACAATGATATCGGCGATATCTATCGCACACTCGGGGAGCAAGACAAAACCCACGAATTTTACTACGAGGCTTTGAAGATTCGGGCAAAGGTCCTCGATGAAAATCATCCCGATTTGGCCACAAGCTTCAACAATATGGGCAGTGTCTATAAAAACCTCGGAGAGCATGCCCAATCCTTGCAGCTTTACAACGAGGCTTTGAAGATTAGGCTACAGATCCACGGTGAAAACCATCCCGATGTAGCCACAAGCTACAGCAATATGGGCAGTGTCTGTGAGAACCTCGGGGGGGACGACAAAGCCCTCGAGTTTTTCCAGATGGCTTTGAAGATTCGGCTACAGGTCCTTGATGAAAACCACCCTGAAGTGGGCATAATCTATAACAAGATCGGCAGTGTTTATTGGAAAGTTGGGGAGAATGATAAAGCCCTCGAGTTCTTCCAAATGGCTTTGAAGATCAAACTACAGACCCTCGGTGAAAACCACCCTGAGGTAGCCACAAGCTACAATAATATCGCCAGTATCTATTGTATCCTCGAGAAGCATAACCAAGCTCTCGAGTTTTACCAAATGGCTTTGAAGCTTTTTCTAGCATTTGGTAAAGATCACCCTCACATTGAAACAGTATTGGAGTGCTTGATAGCCTGTGCAGCTATGGTGACTCCCTCTCAAGTCAAAATATTACAGGAGGTTTCTATCCTTTGCACCAAGGTTTTGGGAAAGCAGCATCCTAAAGTTCAACAGCTTATTAAAATCGTAGGCCAATAAATTAGAGAATCCGTAAATATTTAGGTACCACAGTGAGGCTGTTTATCCTCAAGACTGATTACCGGAGCTGTTACTATTTTTTCCAAATAGGCATATACCAATGCCAAATGAACCCAGATATAGGTACGGAAAATCCTTTGATTAAACTGGAGCACAATCAAGGTAACGAGCATAGAGACAAGCCAGCAATAGATCGTATACCTCTGAATTGCAAATTCACCATTCTTCCTTGTTTTTCCACATATATGTGTAAATCCAAGGAATGTAAACGTCTCAGGTCTCCCCTTTTAACGCTTCGCGTATACTCTCACGACTATCCGCGCATGACTCGTGGCCACTGTAGTCTGTTAAATCTTCAGCGTATGGCTCTTTCATCCACTACTCTCTACCGGTTTTAATCGGCGCTTTCCCAATGTTCCAAGGACCGATGGCCTAGAACTTCCGCAAAGGACCAACGCCATCGTCGCTGAAGACCCCGTAGTAGTCGCTGACAACGAGGCCATCGGTGCCAAAACCCCCAACAGTGATCCGATCGCCCTTAACACTTTCTTCACATCGTGTACAGGTCCATGGTTTGTCTCCATATAAACGAACCCCAGAGACCACAAACTCCATCAACATACACACAGCCGCCTCGATGGCTTGGGGTACTTGATAGTGAGGATGCTGGGCTACTAGCTTCTGTTGGTCGGTGTAGCTCTTGTTTCTGCTCCCGGGGATGACATCTCGGGGTATCAGGACCCAATGGGCCTGCTTGACAGGGGTGGTACCGTGCGCATTTTTAAGCTCGTCCTCGTAGTACCTATACGTTGTTTTGTGACCTTGCTTGGGGTTCCGGATGAGCTCTTCAAGTTTGTTGAGGGTGAGGGGGGCGCCATCGATCGTGGCAGGAATGAGGGTGAGGAGGTGGGTCTCTTTGGTCTTTTTGCCTGGCCAAAAGGGGCAGGGGCTCTCGAGGATGGTATGGATATCGGGAGGTAGGGGTGGCTCAATTCCTATGTCACCAAAGTGGGTGGCCCAGAGGGCTCTGCCAAAGGCTTGAGGGGGAATCAACGTCTCAACAACTTTTTCTTTAACTTGAATAGAAGCAGCCTTTAACTGTTTGATTTTAGCTTTCATTTTTAGCTGGTTCAGTTCGAAGAACAGGATTCTGGCTTGTAGGTGCTCGGGTTCTTGGATCGTGACCATTCTACAGAGCTCTATCCGTCCTTTGAGGGGCATCGAGGGCTCGTGGGCCCCTTTGAGGAATACGTGGGCCCTTGTGTCCGCGGGCTGGAGGGATGCAAGTGTTTTCCATGTCTCTGCACAACCGGGAAAGGCTTCGAGGGCTTGATGACACAGGGAGAGGGCTCTGATTGGATCTTTATTGTACAGGGCCTCTTGAGATAGTTCCAGAAATAGAGTGGCTCCTTCTTGCTTGTCGCCATTATTATTCAGTATGTGGCCAAGCTTTGCTTTGACACCGGGATCGGGTAGGAGCTGTAACGATTTTTTTAAGGTGATAATGCCCTCTGCTTGTTTGCCCTCTTCTATTTGAAGGTCAGCTAAAATGATATAGGCCGTAACGGCGTGCTGTTTTTCTCCTTTCTTTTCAAACAAACGGGGCAGATGGGCATAGTCTTCGCTTTTAGAGGTAAATTGCAGTGCCATGACATACAGCTGCTGTGCATCGGCAAGCTGTCCTTTTTGTTCTAAATCTTGAGCACTATTCAGCAGAGGTATAGAAAGTGCGTCATTCTGCTTTTGTTGGAAGGGCTGGGGTACATCTTTTGTATCATGGCTTGGGTGGGGCGCCTGATGCGACTCAATCATCTCTTTTAGGGCGCGATTCGGTACAAGCATATCTGGGGTAATCGGTTGGTTGTTGAGTGGACAGATGGCGCTCGTTTTAAGCCACGTGAGTATGGCTTCCTTTTCAAAGCTGTGACCATGCGGATCTATCACAGGGTCGGTCATGACATCCTGGGTGATAGGGCAAATCAATGAGGGGGGGACGGGCGGCTGATGAATTACTGAGGGTGCTGCAAATGGGCTGCTTTGTACTGGGTTCATGACTATCTCCAAGTTTTAATGACATGCTCCCGAAGGGAGGTAGTAAAGGGTTGAGATGAATGCAAGGGACAAATGTGTAATTTACAGGGGTAGTAACCTTCCTGAAACAGTTCGTTAAAAATCAGAGAGACCCAATCTCTTGAATAGATAGGCCGGTAATTGCCTGGACTTGTTGGGTACTCATACCTCGGGATAACATGTTTTGAGCTATTTGGACAGCAGCATGTTTAGCACCTTCGGCTATCCCTTCAGCCTTACCCTCAGCTATCCCTTCAGCTATCCCTTCAGCTATCCCTTCAGCTATCCCTTCAGCTTTGCCCTTAGCTTTACCCTCGGCTATCCCTTTGTCCCACCCTTCAGAAAAACCTTTGGTTTCGTATTTCTTCAGGGTGTTAGCCTCTATCCGAAGCCACTTGAGATGCCCTTCATAGGCTTCTCTTTCCTCATCACCGAAGCTCATGACATCGAGTACATTCAGCGCTTTTTTTAGGATCGGGTTGTTCATGGTGGGGGGGAGATGATCCTTGTTTAGTAAATCATGACGTGTCAAAAAAGCAACCCACATATCTAGAGAGTTTTTGACTTTGGAAATCAGATCTTCCACCTCTTCCTGGCCATTGCTTGAAAACTTCTTCAACTCAATGGTATGAAGTTCCAAGTCTTTGAAATAGAGGAACCCCGTCTCTTTTTCCTTGATGTGAAAAACGTTATGGTATTTATTCACTTCCGGAATCGAGGTAAAGTTCAAAATATGAATGCCGATAGCTTTAGAGAGAAGACCATAATCCTCAGCGACTCTTAGTTGTTCCGTATAGAGCTTTGCCCAGTAATAGAGTGCCCTTTTATCATAGTCGGCCTCGTCGCTGATCTGGATTTCGATATTGAATCGTTTACCACTAGTCCCTTTTGCCTTAATGTCTAAAATAGAGATCTTGTCGTCTTTGAAGCTCTTGGGGTTATAGGGATTGAGGAGGGTTACCTCCTCGATCTGATCCTCTTGTGCTACAATAGAATTAATAAGAGAGATCAACAGGTCTTTGTTTTCTTCTACGCCAAATATTTTCTTAAACGCGATATCGACTCGGGGACTTATTTGCGACATGACCTTTAGCTCGTAATCATTTTCCAAACAAAAGAGTAACAGAGATGACGTAAAAAATCTAGATGTCGTGACTATTCACGAGACAGCAGAATCTTTAAGGCAGGCCCACTTTGCCAAGCTGGAAGTGGATAGTCACCACAGGGAGGCTTTTAACCGAAAAGCTGGATTGCCTGAATAGTCACAAAATCAATTTTGCAATTGGCTCATTTATTTGTAACAGTTCAGACTTGCGCTTCACGGCTCGTTCGTCGCATGTCTAATGCGGAGCCTCAACAGCCATTATCGCAACCAACGATCCCGGAGCTGGCCATGATCGATAAAAAATGCCCATTGTGTAAGGGGCTGATCCGGCATGCTTTTTACTGCGCTCTTGAGGGGGACACGTCCCCCTCAAACTCCCCCTGTTCTATCACAGAGACCTCCTCAGCTTAAACAGATGCCTTCACTCCCCTGCCCCACAAGCTGCCAAGGACCCAAGCTCCAAAAAATAATGGCCATACAAGCACCAATGTTCCAAGGACCGATGGCCTAGAACTTCCGCAAAGGACCAACGCCAATGAAGTCGTAGTCCCCGTCGCTGAAGTTGACAAGGAGGCCATCGGTGACAAAACCCCCAACAACGATTTGATATCCCTTAACACTTTCTTCACATCGCGTAAAGGTCCATGGTTTGTCTCCATATAAACGAACCCCAGAGACCACAAACTCCATCAACATACACACAGCCGCCTTGATGGCTTGGGGTACTTGATAGTGAGGATGCTGGGCTACTAACTGCTGTTGGTCGGTGTAGCTCTTGTTTCTGCTCCCGGGGATGACGTCTCGGGGTATCAGGACCCAATGGGCCTGCTTAACAGGGGTGGTACCGTGCTCTTTTCTAAGCTCGTCATAGTAGTACCTATACGTTGTTTTGTGACCTTGCTTGGGGTTCTGGATGAGCTCTCCAAGTTTGTTGAGTGTGAGGGGGGCACCATCGATCGTGGCAGGAATGAGGGTGAGGAGGTGGGTCTCTTTGGTCTTTTTGCCTGGCCAAAAGGGGGGCTTTGGTGCCGTGGAAGGCGGGGAAGAGTTGGACGCTCTGGTGGCTGCAGGGGTGCTCAATGGTGATGGTCTTGAGGGCTTGGTCTATCCGTGTCCGGATGGGCTGGTCTTGCTCAGCATTCCACTTGGGTGCAAAGGCGGGTTTGTGGGCTCGGGCATTGAGAGTCATGACTGTCCCTTCAAATCCTCGGGCGAAGGCGGGGTTGTAGATGATCTCTACGCGTCCTACGTGATATCCAGCTACTGGAGATTTTTGGTAAAGGGTAGCAACTTTTTGGTAATCTGTTGGGCCTCCTGCTACAAGGGTGTAGGTGCTTGTCTTCTGCGGGCTGTTTTGTAGGGTGTGGTGTACGCTAGGATCGATGTGCCAGGGCTCTGTTGTTATCATATGGGGTAACTCTTCTTCTTTGAAATTTAGTAACTATTTAGGCAATCCATCTTTTTGGTTAAAAGCCTCTCCTAAGTAACTTATTCAAGTTACATATGGATGTTGGAAGGGATCTAGATTAATTAGCATAGACATGCCCTTCCCTGGGCTCTGTGGTGACTATCCACTCCCCCTCGGATGACTGCGTCAACTCTCGGCTGGCCCATCAAAAAAGCTCCACTGGAGCTTCTTTGAGGTACCTTGTCCTTGACAAACTGGGCCTGCCCTAAGGATTCTGCTGGCTCGTGAATAGTCACGAAATTTAAATCTTTGGAATTTGAAAGGCAGCGTAAAGACACCTTCAGCTGATGTCAAGAACAAATTATGCCCGTGGAACAGCGAGGCTGTTTATCAGCAAGACCGATTACCGGAGCTGTTACTATTTTTTCCAAATAGGCATATACCAATGCCAAATGCACCCAGATATAGGTACGGAAAATCCCTTGGTTAAACTGGAGGACAACCAAGGTAACGAGCAGAGAGACAAGCCAGCAATATGCTGTTTGTTTTTCGGATCCCATCACTCGTTTAACTTGGACAAGCAACCCATAGAGTATTGAGCCAAATGCGCACAAACCCACCAAGCCAAGACTTGCCAGAAGCTCTGTCAATACGTTCATGGCCTCAAACATTTTTACGGGGCTCACCACTTCCCCTATGAGAGCATGCATTCCTATAAAGGAAAAGGTGGTATCGCCTCTGAGGTAAGCATCCATCAGGTAGGGAGGATATGCCCCCAGACCTACCCCAAAGATGGGGTGCTCTAAGAAGATCTTCCACCCGTTTTCAATCCCAATCCAGCGTTCATAAAATGAGTGGTGGGTCATGAATCCATGGAAGAAAAATTTCAGAAAAAAATGCTTCACAATAAACGGAAAGAAAAGAGACAGGAGCAGAGCACAGCCACAAAAAGCTAAAATAAACTTGAAGATTTTTTGACGACTTATAACTCCTGGAATCATGAGCAGAAGCAGAAAAAAAGCGCCGTACGCAAAAAAAGTGGCTGTTGAGGTTGAGATCAAATAGAGAATATTGACCCCTAAGATAGCCCAAAAAGATTTTTTCTCCTGACAAAGCCAGCGCATGTTATAGAAAAACACGAAGGGAGTCATGTAGAGGGCATAAAATGAAGGTTCAAAGCAAAAAGCATTCGGTCTAACAATATCCCCTGTGAGCGACTGTGTGGCGAAGGGATCACAAATACCCACAAACGAAAGCAGCAGCTGAAGCAGTGCATAACATCCCACGCACAGAAAGGAAGCTTGGTAGAGGGAAAAAACTTTCTCAGCATCCCAAAATTTCATGATTAAATACGGAAGCAGCACGTAGCAAAGCACTGTCAAGCCATACCATCCTAAATAAAAGCTACAGCGCGCCTTATAAGGAGACAAACACAAAGAACATGTCATCGCTAGTGTAATCATCAAGAGGGGGAAAGCAAGCCACTTGTTGATAGACAGGATATGGCCACGCACGCTCATCAAGGCGAGGATCATTAGTCCAAAAGCTATTAGGTTACTAAGCCGGACTGTGTACCCTCCAAAGACAACATTGAGCTGATCTGCATGCAAAGTGACAAAAAATAGAAAGAGCATCCAAGCAAAAAGATTTGTTCTGCCAAGCACCTTAGGCCTTGTTGCATCTATCATGAGTCACACCATTCATTAGTATTCAGCGAAGGTACGCAGCATTTTTCTCTTCAAATAGCATTTGAGCCTAAAGGGGAGGCAGCGGCTGATTTGCTTTTTCAGGAAGATGCCAAGGCGGGTGATGTGATCTACCTTCTGTTTGACAGCTAACCCGGATTTCTCACAAATTTTCGAAGAAAATTGCCGCTCTGTTACCTGAGATTCATCGTCAGGAAAGCGAGGACAGTGTTCATGCAACACGGCCTCGCTATTCTGATGATGAAGATCGGGTGACAGAGTGTTCGAGTTTCTCGAGAATTTGTGAGAAATCCGGGCCAAGCTAGGCGTGGCATTCCATGCCCTGACATAGCTCCCCTGCTGCGGAATAGCTCCACAGGTGGATTCTGAGGTTTTTTGCGCGATCATATGAATGGCAAGCATCTTACTACCGAAACCGCCATAAGATAAATGTTCTAAAAGACCGGGCTGATAGGTGTAAATGGACCAGGATTTCTTATAATTAGGGGTGTAGGCAAATACTTGTGAAGTGAGAATGTCGTATTGGTTGGCAGAATAGTATTCAAAGTAGACCTGAGGGGAGTACATGTAAAAACCATGGTCTACGTGATTGTTTGAAGGGGAAACATGGATAACGATACCCTGCTGTTTTAGCAGATGATGAATGTTGGCAAGAACCTGCGGGAAATGGAATACATGTTCAACGGTTCCTCCATCGTAGACAACGTCGTATTTACCCCAGTGATTTTCCGGCAGCGGCAGATTTAAATCCCAGGTAATATCGGCCCCTTCGAAATCAGAGTAGTCAAGGCTTTGGACTGTTTTGAAACCTAATGCTTTAAAAAGGGTAATATCATCGATATACCCCAGCTTGCGGTAGTTGCTATCGAAACTGAGCTGTGGCTCTACTTCTACGAGCCTGACACCATGTTTGTCCGCATATTTAACGAGAGTAGCATAATCGAACAGGACACATTGTCTGCCAAGCTGAAGAAGGTTTTCCCCTTTAAGGGCACCCTTTTTTTTCTCTTCGAGAAGCAGGCGGTAAGCGCTTTTTGCGATTCCCATGCGGGGTATATCCTACACTAAGATTTTTTCGTCCGCGAGAGCAGGCAGTTGACCGATACTGAAATAATCGTAACTATTCAGGTAATCCAGCTTTTCGGTTAAAAGCCTCCCTGTGGTGACTATCCACTCCCAGCTTGGCAAAGTGGGCCTGCCTTAAAGATTCTGCTGGCTCGTGAATAGTCACAAATAATCAAACCCATGAACTGCCATTTCTTGGGGAAGATATTGGTTTCTTCCATCAAAAAAGGCCCGGCCCTGCATTTGAGTTTGTGATTGGATCATAAGCTTCATAATAAATGGCATGATTTCTCCCAATAAATATCATCACAACGTGACCATCTCTTAGTGTACGTCCTTCGGAATTGATAAAACTAATATTTAATTTGATACTTTCATCTACAAAAGTGAAATTATGTAAAAAAGGGCGGATTTTTTGCAACTTCTCACAAAGCTGAGGTACGCCCCCGAAACGGGGCCCTGCTTCCCTCAATTTCATGGGCACTGAATTTTTAAAGCCTCCTTCTTCAGAAAAGGATGTCAGAAATTCTCAAGTAGCATAACCGAATGCACGAGCTCTCTCTTGAATTAGAAGGGTGTATTTTCATGCAGCCATCGGTTTAGGACTAAGATCAGGTCCTGTATAGATTCAGGGAATTTGGGAGGGTTTTTTTTTGCTTTGGTTTTTCTATGGTAGGCATTCCAGGTTTTTTCAAGCATTTCGAAAGCATCGTTGTCAAATGTAAGTGGTAGGTTCTTAAGAGGGGTTTTCCTATGTCGAAAAACAAGTTGGACAGCTTGGCTTGTAAGGGCACTGTCAAGAGCTTCTAAGCGCACTAATGAATAGAGATCGTGAAAGTCTTTCATCCTGGTATTGCCCGCTCCTCGGAAAATTACTGTCTCTAATTTTTCTGCAAAAATAAATTCCTTTGGGTAGCAGTATAAAGAAATTTTGCTTTCGAAGAGCGGGCCTTTTGATGTTGCAGTCAAATCGATGGGATATTCAATCGGCTCAATGCGGTCGCCAAATCCTAAATCCATGCGCATGATCGTTCTAGTGGCTCCAAACTTTGTTGCTAGCGTAACTTCAGCTCCAGTGTATGAAAGCTGAGAATGATCTAAGATTTTGATTTTAGATATTTCAAAGGCAAAACTGTCATGGATTTGGATATCACAAATCGCTTGCAAAACGGTCTTTAAAGACCCCTCAGCATTCGATAGCTTTTGGATTAAGAAATCAAGATCTTGTGTTTCCCTTCCGATAGGGATATATTTTGCTAGGAGAGTACCACCTTTCAGGACGAATTTCTCCCTATATGGAGAACGCGCTAAGCGTGCCAAAAATCTCTCTAGGATTAGGTTTCTCCAAAGCTCTGCAAATGTTACTTCCCTTTCCTTAGCTAATGCCTTGATTTTCTCTTTGATAGATTGCTCGATTGCAGATTTCATAGTATAAATGCCGAAATGTAAGGAGTTAAATCGACTCTAAGCTTCTTAGCATATCTTAGAAGTTTATTAATGTCAGGCTTTCTACTTTTGCTTGTCTTTAAATAAGCCTGTAGTGCCTTTAAAGCGGTTTCTTTGTCCAGATAACGGAAAGAATCAACAACAGTTCGTTCACGGTCGAAAATTTTGAGTTTCTGGCTGCCGATTTTAATAACTGTCTGCCCGAAGGATGTGTTCCGCATCCGAACGATGTGAGCATTTTCTCTGGTAGGAGAAGTTGTGGCGTGCGGAATGGCAATCCAAAATTCTCTCATGATTTCATCTGTTAAACCGTAATAACACAGAGCGGAAATGAGGCAGATAACGCCATTTGGGATGCTGAGGGCAGTTATAGCAAGGTCCTCCCATTCGAATTCGGAATCAAAATCAAGATTTTTGATTTTATACATACCTTTGCTAACTCGCTCGATCTGCTCTTTCTCGCAAAAATAGGCAAGCATACGAGGAGGAATTCCCGCCTCCCTTCCCTCGGCAGAAGAAAAAACTGCTTTTTTGGAGAGTACCTCGAGCGCATCTGAGTACTTCGATCTTATCATATCAAAAATGTAACAGACAAACCCATAAAAAGCAATTGGGTGTTTCTGTTACATTTACAGTCTGCAAATTTGATGCTTATATCAAGAAATGGTTAAAATCTTGCAATGGGCGGGGTAAAAAATTAAGCCAATAAGTCCATGGCGAATTTTAATTCTGATCCGAACACTTGACTGGGTAGGTTCTAATTGCGAACCGAACAGGTGTTAAAAAATTCTTTAAATTAAGGCAGCTCATTTCATATCCGTAGCGGGAGTGGGGAATTGAAATGGCAAAAATTTCATTCGCGGAGAGACCGCAGGCGGTAAGCGCTTTTTGCGATTCCCATGCGGGGTATATCCTACACTAAGATTTTTTCGTCCGCGAGAGCAGGCAGTTGACCGATACTGAAATAATCAAACCCATGAGCTGCCATTTCTTGGGGAAGGTATTGATTTCTTCCATCAAAAAAGGCCCGGCCCTGCATTTGAGAACAGATTTGTGAAAAATCAACAAAACGGAATTGTTTCCATTCAGTCAAAAGAGCGATCGCATCGACCTTTTCTGCTGCCTCAAACTCGTTTTTGCACCAGGTAATCTGAGGTGACTTTTTTAATAACATTTTAGCCTTAGGCATCGCTACAGGATCATAGAGGCGTACATAAGCCCCTTGTTCCAAGAGATGACGTATCAAAACTAACGCTGGCGATTCGCGCATATCGTCAGTACCCGGTTTAAAAGCGAGGCCCCAAATCGCGATGGTTTTATGACGCACGCTACCTCTTTGAGCAAAATAAGTGTCAATTTTTTGCCCCAGAAGCTCTTTTTGGCGGATATTGACTGTTTCAACAGCATCCAAAAGGGGTGTAGAGTATGCGAGATTGCGCGCTGTTGCCTGCAAAGCTTTGACATCTTTGGGGAAGCACGAACCTCCGTAACCTGCTCCCGCATATAAGAAAGAGTAGCCAATACGCTGATCAGAGCCAATTCCTTTACGAACCATCGAAATATCGGCACCCACTCTTTCGCACAGCCCTGCCATTTCGTTCATAAACGAAATACGAGAGGCAAGCATTGCGTTAGCGGCATACTTAGTCATTTCAGCAGAAGCTGGGTCCATGATCAAGATCCTGTCGTGGTTGATATTAAATGGCGCATAGAGCTCTTCCATGAGGGCAGCGACGCGGGGATTATCGGTGCCGATCACAATCCTGTCGGGCTTCATGAAATCACCTACTGCATCTCCCTCTTTCAAGAACTCGGGATTGGAGACCACATCAAACTCATATGATTTGGCATTCGCTTTCAGCGTCTTTGCAATCACCGCGTAAACCACTTCGGCTGAGCCCACAGGAACAGTCGATTTGTTGACGATGATTTTATAACCATCCATCTGTTCAGCGATCTGCTCGGCGGCTCTTTTAACATAGGTGACATCAGCAGCGCCATCTTCACCGGTAGGTGTAGCAACGGCGATGAAGCAGATGAGCGATTCTCTCACGCCATAAGTATAGTCGGTAGTAAACTCGATCCGCCCTTGTAGGGCATTGCGTTTTACAATCTCCTCAAGACCTGGCTCATAGATAGGAATGATTCCCTCTTTAAGCATCTGGATTTTTTCACGGTCGATATCTAGACAGATGACCTTATGCCCCATTTCAGCAAAACAGGCTCCTGTCACTAATCCCACATATCCTGTTCCAACAACGAGAATTTTCATTCAAAACCGACAATAAATTGCATTTAAGAAACTGCTAGATTATACAGATAGCTCGGGTAAAATCTATGGGAAAAAGAATTCTTATTACAGGCGGCGCTGGGTTTGTCGGTTCACATTTATGTGAAACACTCTATAAGCTAGGACACAATGTTGTCTGTCTCGATAATTTTTATACCGGGCAGCAGGAGAATATAGCCCATTTGATTGGTCTTCCTCGCTTTGAGCTCTTGAGTCACGACATCTGCTCCCCTATCTTTGTCGAGGTCGATGAAATTTATAATTTAGCATGCCCAGCCTCTCCGGTCCATTACCAGAATGATCCGGTCCAAACCACAAAAACCAGTGTTTGCGGTGCCATCAATATGCTGGATCTTGCTAAAAAATTGAATGCCAAAATTTTACAATCTTCTACAAGTGAAGTATACGGAGATCCCCAAATCCACCCCCAGCCTGAAAACTACTGGGGAAACGTCAATCCCATTGGCATCCGCGCATGCTATGATGAAGGCAAGCGGTGCGCAGAGACCCTATTTTTCGACTATTACAGGCAGTATGGGGTTAAAATTAAAGTAGCTAGAATTTTTAATACCTACGGCTCTCGTATGCATCCCCATGATGGGCGCGTTGTCTCCAATTTCATTGTGCAGGCATTGCAAAACAACCCGATCACCATTTATGGCAATGGGACCCAGACCCGATCATTTTGCTATGTCTCTGAATTGGTTGACGGCTTGATCCGCCTGATGGAATCGGATGAAACATGTACAGGTCCTATCAATTTAGGCAATCCGGGAGAATTCACCATTCTAGAGCTTGCTACAAAAATTTTAAAACTCACAGGCTCGACTGCTGAAATCCGTTTTCTACCACTCCCAAGCGATGATCCTAAGCAAAGGAGGCCTGACATTACGCTCGCTAAAGAAATTTTGGGATGGCAGCCTACCATTTCCCTAGAGGAAGGATTGGGACGCACAGTTTCCTACTTCGAAAAACTGTTTGCTTCGGAAGCATTAACGGTTTAATATCTATGTGTTTATGAAAAGAAAAGCCGTTTTAGTCACAGGAGCCGCCGGTTTTATCGGCTACCACGCCTGCCTGGCGCTTAAAGCGCGGGGCGATAGTGTGATTGGCCTCGACAACTTTAACCCCTATTATTCACCTGAGCTCAAAAGAAGACGCGTCAAGCAGCTACTCGAGCAAGGGATCGATGTCATCGAGGCTGATATCAACGATAAGCAGACCCTTCAGAATACCCTCGATACCCACTCCTGCACACATGTCCTTCATCTAGCCGCGCAGGCAGGAGTCCGTTATGCCAAAACCCACCCTGAGGCCTATCTCTCTAGCAACATCAATGGCTTCCTCTCCCTGCTTGAAAGCTTACGTAGCCGTTCCCACATAAGGCTGACCTATGCCTCCTCCTCATCTGTCTATGGAAGAAATACCAAAATTCCTTTTTCAACCTCAGACAACACCGATCAGCCTGCAAACCTCTACGCTGCTACCAAAAAAGCCAACGAATTAATGGCCTACAGCTACCACCATTTGTACGGAATCCGCTCGACAGGCCTCCGTTTTTTTACCGTCTACGGCCCTTGGGGAAGACCCGATATGGCCTATTATACTTTTACCCAAGCGATACTGTCTGACAAGCCCATCCATCTATTCAATCGGGGGATGATGCAACGCGACTTCACCTACGTCGACGACATCGTGCAGGGCACTCTCGCTGCTCTGGACTACGAGGGCGAATACGAAATCTTCAACCTAGGAAACAACCAACCCGTTCACCTGCTCGATTTTGTCTCCACCCTGGAAAAACTTTTGGGTAAACAAGCCATCAAAGTACTAGAAGGACCTAGCCCTGGCGAGGTAGACACTACCTACGCCGACATCACCGATTCTCAAATCAAACTAGGCTTCAAACCGACAACCTCTCTGGAAACCGGCCTAGGCCACTTCCTCGACTGGTATCTGCGTGAAATCAACCATTCAAAGGTTGCTGCAAAGCCTTTGTAACTGGCTGATGAGATAGAACGGTAGGGTGTTGATGGGGCGGGATTTTTTAGGCTTGGAGCTACATATCCGAATCCCGAATGGGGATTTTTTCTCTTCTAAGAAAACGTTTATGGATCGCAGCTTACCTGTAGGCCCAGCTTTTACTTCAAGGGGGATGATGTGGGAACCCAAAGACACTATATAGTCGACCTCTGCCGAGCTGCCTTTTTTTTCCCGCTCCCAGAAGTGGAGCTGCATCCGGTCGTGCGGGTTTGCGTAGGCAATCAATTCTTGCCCTACAAATTGCTCTGCCAACGCGCCTGCATGAATAAGGGTTAAATCTTCTCGAAAGAACAATAGAGGATCTACTTTTAGAGCAGTCTGAAGCATCCCTAAGTCGAGATAAAGTAATTTTTGGACCTTCGATTTCACTTGGGATTGAAGCGGTATACCTCCAGCGGAAGTGGCTAGGACGGGATTGAGCAGCCCTGCCCAAGTCAGCTGATCGAGGACCGTTTGCAGATCACGAGATTTGGCATCCGGATCAATGAAAGCATACTTGAATCGCCGTCCAACAGATTCTGGGGCTCGATCGAATAAAATTTGTAAATAACGATATTGTGTTTTGGTGGCGTATTTGGCCATGTCTGCTCGATACAAATCGATGAGGGTCATTAAGTAGTTTTGGCAAGCTTGCAAGGAGTCTGTTGCTTGATATTTTTCGATTGCACCGGGCATGCCTCCTATAAAAAAGTAGCTCTTTACCAACTCCATGAACCTCTCATGAACAACTTGTCCAATTTCAGTAGTCCATTCAAAATCTAAAATGAATTGGATGAGCCGGTCCTCATTCATTACTTTGAGAAACTCTAAAAAAGAAAGGGGTCGCATGTAAATGGATTGTACACGCCCTACAGGAAATGAGATGTGTTTGTCGACCAGGGCAAATTCGAGTAGCGATCCAGCCGCAATGACATGAAGTTCTCCCATCAATTCCTTAAAATATCTGAGTGATGCAATGGCTTCAGGACACAATTGCACTTCATCTAAGAAGAGTAAAGTTGTTCCGGATCGGATTTGAACATTCAGGGCTAATTCGAGCTCTAGTATGATTTTTTGGGGGTCTAGATCACGGAAGCAATCTTTTAGGGAGGGTTTCAGTTCGAAATTTACTGTGACGGTTTGGACGAAATTTTCCTTACCAAATTTTTCTATAATAAAGCTCTTTCCCACCTGTCTAGCCCCTCGGATGAGTAGCGGCATACGGAGAATTTCAGTTTTCCAGCGATTTAGCTCATCTTCAATAGAACGTTTCACCCCATTATTCTACCAAATTGGATATTTTATGGGGGTTATTTTAGCCAATTTTGGCTAAAAAGAGGGGCATCGTGCCCAATTAAGGCAATGGGCTCATAATTAAATCATTAAACTGATTATAAATACCCAGGGCGTTGCCCTGGGCTTGTGCAGTTTCAGCCTTTCAGACTGAGGGAAGGTCTATATCTCAGCCTGAAAGGCTGGGACGGTGCTAGCCCAGGGCAACGCCCTGGGTTTAAAGGACAAAAAATTTATCTGCAGCCTGTAGGGCTGCGACAAAGAGGTAGCCCATGAATTCGTTTGAAGATCTGATCCATGCTTTAGGGCTCGTAAAGAAATATATACTTTAATGCGAAAGGGGACATTTCTATTTTGCTGCCACAGGACCCAATAATTTACTTTATATAAATATAAAAATTTTATAAAACTGATCCTTCAAATTTTTGATGAGTCGCAATGAAGAGAAGGTGGCCTTTTCTATTTCTTCTGTTTTTGATGAACATTCTCTGTGCAGAAGAAGATCCCGATTTTTTTGATCTAGAAGCCTCCAAAGAACACACCCTCGACAAGCGCCAGAATTACTTTCTGACTTCTACGGATTACAAAATCAGTCCCAAAGTCAACCCCATCACAGGGGAGTATTGCGAAGAAGAGCTTGACCTTGTAGTGGCTGGATCACAGCCCTTATCTGTGCGCAGATTTTACAACTCCAGCTCTCCCTACGATCCCCGTTACGCCACTTGGCGCTACAATCCTGAATCCTTCTTTGTTGCCAATCTAGAATGGGGAGGCCAAGAACTCTTTGCAGCCATAGGGGACATCGACGGAAGCGTTTGCCCCCTCAAACCTTCTAACACACAGGCTTACACATTTGATTTTCAAATCCCCAAAAGCTTTGCAATCTCAAGTTCTGATGGCGCGTCCCATCCACTCAATACAAAGATTAGTTATTGGAGAAAAGGAGATCCCAAAGATAAAAAGCGTTTTCAGTACATGGGTACCATCACCGATGGCAGTGGAAGACAGCGTACATTTGCCTCACCCATGCATCGCTGGACCCATTACGTGCACTATAGGGAAAAACATGGAAGCTGGTTAACAGGAGGCTCCGAAAAAAACTGGCGCGTTCTGCCCAATACATGGACCCCTTACCATATCCCAGTGGGTGAAGAAAAACTCCCCAACGGCAACATCCTCTGCTACGGCTACACCCAGTGGAAAGAAGAGAAACAAAACTTTCCCTTACCTCGACTTTTAAGCTCCATCACAGCCTATAATTCTGACAAAACACAAATCCTTGGTTACATCCACTTCCATTACCCCAGAGCCAAACACAACGAGGTCGCTGGCATCCAAGTCACCGGTAGCGACAGCAGATCCTCCTTCATGCAACACCAACAGATCGGCAATTCCCCCATCAAACTAGCTTCTGCCCAAAGAACCGGCCAACCCATCACTTCATACGCCTCCCACAACACAGTACTCAACACAGTTGCAAAACCAGATGGCAGAGTGATGAGCACCGAATATAATTCAGACGGCAAAGTCTCTACCCAATACGCCCCTGTTGGTTCCAATGGAGAGATGTGCCCCATCGGCCGCTATGAATACCACGATAAACTCACCATCTTCTACGATGCTGAAAACAACAAAAACCACTACCGCTATGACGACAATAAAAAACTCACCTCAATCGAAACCTTTCAAGGAAATAATCTCTACCGCATCGATCGCTTCACATGGGATCCAAACACAGGAAACCTCGTCCGGGAAACCATAGAAGATAGCTCAGGCAACCCCCTTCACATCACAGAATACCAATATGACAAAAACCAAAACCCTATTTTACAGAGAGTGGGGGATGGCAAAGAATGGCGTACCATAAAACGAACCTACTCGGATGACGGCTTTAATCTCAAACTCACCGAAACCGACCGCGAAGACAAACTTATCTGCTATGCCTATCTCCCTAACACCAACCTTCGCGCATCAGAGCTCATCTATGAAAACAATACATTAAAGAAGAGAACATTTCATTTTTACGACAACTGCGCCATCTGCATCAACACTATCATCGACGATGGAGTCACAAGCGACTCCAACAACCTCCAAGGCATCACCTATAGAACTATCACCTCTATTACCCCCAAAAAAACTCTACCCTGCTTCGGGCTCCCCGAAACTGTAGAAGAGAAAACCATCGACTCCATTGGCCAAGAAATCCTCCTTCACAAAACCATCTTTACCTACACACCCTTTGGAAAAATCCTCCAAGAGGACCACTTTGATGCCAACAACACACATCACCACACCATCTACAACACCTACGACGATCAAGAACGCCTCATCTCCACTACCAATCCCCTTGGGAACAAGACAGAGTTTGGCTATGACACCAACCATAACCTCACCACAATCACAGGCCCCAAACCGGGCCAATACAAAGAAATCACCTACGATAAAGCCAATAGGCCCATTCGCATAGCAGATTGGCAAACAGACGGCACCATCCTTATCCTCGAAAAAAAATATGACAAACTTGGCCATCTCATCGAAGATATCGACGCCTGTAAAAATTCCACTCTTTTTAACTATGATGCATTGGGAAGGATAGTCTCCATTCATCACCCAGATGAAGCCACCGAACAAAAAGAGTACAATGTGTTAGGGCAACTCACCAAAGAGAGAGACCCAATCGGATACACCACGCAAAAAGACTATAATGTATATGGCCAAGTTACCACTATTTGTCATCCCGATGGCTCCAAAGAACATTTCACTTATAGCTCTACAGGCACCCTCAAATCCCATACCGATAAAAACGACTGCATAATCCTGTATACCTATGACATTTTCGATCACCCCATTGAATCAACTTACCTAGTAGATAATAAGATTCTAAAGAAAACCCAAGCCACCCATACCCCTTTTTGCAAACTCACGGACACAGACAGTGAAGGGAACACAACCCGCTACACATACGATTTTAGCGGCCGGAAAACTACAGAGACAACAGACACCAAGAAAACCCATTTTATCTACGGCGCTTCCGGCCTCTTAGAACAAACAGATTGTGAGTATTTCCAACAAATCGAACATCACGACAAAGCGGGACATCTCATCTCCAAAGAGCTTATATCCGACACAATTCAATACCAAGAAAACTATGCCTATGACAAAGCCTCAAATCTTACCCATCGCATCACCTCGCATGGAGCCTTTGAAACCCTATACAATACACTTGGAAAACCCCTCTTAGAAACCAACCCCCTTGGCCACCAAACAGAGCATGCTTACCACTTCGCTGACCAATATCGTAAAATCACCACCGACGCCAAGCACATCCAAACCACCCGTAGCCACGACAACCGTGGCAGAGAGATCGCCTGCATTAAGACAAATCCCCAAGGAGACATTCTCGCAAAAAGTGAAAGCAGCTACGACTATAACGGCAATCTGATTGCACTGACCCAGTATATTTTCAATGGCCCAGACCTCATCAAAACCATCATCCATCGATGGGAATATGGACCCATGGGAAGATTGGAATGCTTCATTGAAGCAGGTGAAAAGCAAACCCAACATCTTTACGATGAAAAAGGACGCCTCAAAACCACCATCAAACCCAGCGGCATCCAATTCCATCACGAATACGACCCCCTTGGCAGACTCTCTCGCTATTTTTCCTCTGACTTTGACTATCATTACACCTATGATCGCAATGACCACCTCCTTTGTGTCTATGATACTTTCACAAAATCCACCACAACCAGAACCTACAATCCCCTTGGGACCGTCTCACAAGAGATAATTGCCACGGAGCTTACCTTTTTCAATACTTTCGACCATCAAGGCAGACGAACAAAACTCACACTGCCCGATGCCTCAGAAATCGATTACGCCTACCATGGAGCCTTCCTCCACAGTGTCACGCACAAAGGGAATACATTCACTTATCAAACAAGAGATTTAGAAGGCTGCCCACTCACATTAGAACTCCCTGCAAAAATGGGTACCATCACCATCACAAGAGATAGTCTATCCCGTATTGCCATCTTTAGCTCTTCCTTCTATCATTCTCTTTTTCCCAAAAATGCATACGACCCCATTGGCAACCTTTTGTACTACCAATATGAAGATCCCCTTGGCAGTATCAAGTGCAGTTACTCCTACGACCAGCTCAACCAACTCATCTCAGAAGATGGGCATACCTACCTCTTCGATTCCATTCACAACCGCCTCGAAAAAGATAACGCTCCCCACACAGTCAACAATCTCTGCCAAATTCTTCACGATGGAAACACAAATTATGAATACGACCTCGACGGCAATCTCACCTCTGATGGCCAATGGCGCTATACCTACGATACCCAAGATGTGCGACACGAGGTCGCACAGATTCTTGTTGTTGCAAAACAACAACCACAAATTCTGCTTTGTGACTCTACCGGGAGGTGCGTCTGAAGTAATTCAGGGGTGCTAAGCTCTCGGGACAATGTAGCCCTTATCCTAGCACTATGGATAAGAGGAGCTAGAGAGGAAGTATGGCTAACAAAAGTAAATCACTATAAGCATCGTTAGGTCGAAGAAGCCAAAAGTGCTGATAGGCTTTAACCAAAATGGTACGCAGTCAGGAGATTCGATTGTCTAGTTCGAGTCCGCAGATGAAGAACTGCCGGTGTAGTAGGTGGAGCCTAACCTTCCATATAGAATCTGTGCGGAACGTGGTAAACCCGTAAACCTCCTACGAGGGAAATCTTTCCGCAAGGAAAGACGACAGGCATGCGGGTAATGATGATGGAGAAAGCTAACGCCCTTTTGTAATGAGAGGGATAAAGGATTATTCCTTGCGCGAAAGCGAGCAGACTTCCATCAGGTGCTTGATCACGAGAAATTTGTAAGATGGAGCCACAAAGGCAAAGTGTATGATGACAGCTCAAACTGTTGACGCGAATCCTTACAGGAAAATCTACTGGGATACAATCAATTGGTCCCAAGTAGAAGAAACTGTGCGAAGATTACAAACACGTATCGTGAAGGCTCTTAAGAATAATGCATTTCGACAAGTCAAAAACTTACAAAGGCTTTTGACCAAATCCCTATCAGCCAGACTGCATGCAGTTAGGCGAGTAACCACAAATAAAGGACATAAAACACCTGGAGTTGATGGCATTATATGGACAACTCCGGAGCAGAAGATTCAAGCCGTCCATGATTTAGAACAGGATATTAAGATATTACCACTCAGGCGGATCTATATCCCGAAGAAGAATGGAAAAATGCGCCCTATCAGCATACCATCAATGCTCAACAGAGCAAGCCAAGCTTGTCACCTATTAGCATTAGATCCAGTTGCAGAAACACGCGCGGATGAACATTCCTATGGTTTCCGAGTTAAAAGGAGCGCACAAGACGCTATTGGATATATATTTCATATCCTACGTCGCAAAGGCTCTCCACAATGGATCTTGGAAGCAGATATAAAATCATGTTTCGATGAAATAGACCACAATTGGCTTAAAGAAAATGTCCCTATGGACAAGTTTATACTCCAAAAGTGGCTGAAAGCAGGGTTTATGGAAGGGAAGAGACTCTTCCCCACTAAAGGAGGTACTCCTCAGGGAGGTATCGCGTCACCAACGCTTGCCAACCTAACCCTTGATGGTCTTGAAAAGATGCTAAAGGAGAGATTCGGGGACAAACCCGGACATAAGAATCGCAAGATGGTACATCTTTGCAGATATGCCGATGACTTCATAGTCACCGGCAAAAGCAAAGACCTGCTTCAAGAAGAAGTCCTACCGGCCATCAAATACTTCTTAGCAGAGCGAGGACTTCAAATCTCCGAAGAGAAGACCCGAATTACCCATATCAACGAAGGGTTTGATTTTCTTGGTCAAAATACACGCAAGTATGGGGAAAAGTTACTAACAACTCCCTCCAAGAAATCACAATCAAGCTTAAAGGAGAAGTTGAGAGCAACGATAAAACGCCACCGAAGAGAAGCACCAAAGCTCATTAAGAAGATCAATCCGATCATCAGGGGCTGGTGCAACTACCATCGATATATCGTCAGCAGAAAGGTATTCGAAAAGGTCGACCATTATGTCTTCATATTGCTGTGGAAATGGGCAAGGCAGCAACATCCCAACAAAAGCAAACGATGGATAACAAAAAGATACTTCCATGTTAGCAAAAAATGGGTGTTTGCCACAAAGACAAAGCAAGGAAAAGTCAGAGAACAATATCTTGCTTCCTCAACACAGATTAGGCGCCACACTCTTATCAGGGGAAAAGCAAATCCCTATGATGAAGAATGGACTACCTATTTTGAGAAAAGGGCACAAAGGAAAAGTGTCCCATGTGCTGTTTAGAAGAGGAATGGGACACCGAAATCATTGAAAAGCCGGATTCTATAAAAGGGGTCTTACAAGTGCTTGAGCCGAATGCGGGGAAACTCGCACGTTCGGTTCTTAGGGGAGGGAGCCACGGTAACGTGGCTTTCTTACCCGAACGCCTAACTGCCCTTGAAAATGGCAAAACTCGCATTACATATACCTACGATCCCTTTCATAGACGCCTTTCCAAAACAGTATTTACAAACGGCAAACGCCATTATGAACGTTATCTTTGGGATGGCGACAACGAAATTGGTGCAGTCGATGAGAACGGAAAAATCATCCAACTCAGAGCATTAGGGGAGGGACTTGGAGCAGAAATTGGAGCCGCTGTTCTTTATGAGCTCAACGGCAAAACCTATGTCCCCATCCACGATCACAACGGTAATGTAGCTGTTTTAATCGATATCAAAACCGAGCAGCCCGTAGAAACTTACCGATATACTGCATTTGGAGAAGAATTAACTTCTGCCAAACTATCTCCCTGGCGCTTTTCTTCCAAACGCATTGAAGAAGAAAGGGGACTTATCTTCTTTGGGCGCAGGTATTATCTTCCTACGTTAGGACGTTGGATCACTCAAGACCCCCAAGGCTTTGATGATGGCCCCAATCTCTATGCATACCTCAGTAATTGCCCCCTAATCCGCATCGACCCTTATGGCCTCATGGGTTACGACAACTGGTGGTCTCCGCACGACGATTACACAGGGCTCACTCGCAGAGCTATAGGGAACCTTTTTGGGGTTGGCCTTCCAAAAGATTACAGCAGTTTTGAAAATTCTCTTAGCAACAAATCCCGCACATATAGCCTTCATGATTTTGGATTCAACTTTTCAGAACCACCCATAGGAGCCTACCTTTTTGGCAATGGCGTAGGTAATACGTTTGATGACTTAGGAGAAAAAGCCCACCGCCTCTCTACCTATACAGGTTACAATACACGGGGTGTTTATAACGCGACCCATGGCCTTCCTATCGATACCCATGAAGCCTTTGCGAATCTGAACAGCCATGCGATGACTCCTCCCGTTTATTTGTATCATCAGGAGTGGAATCGTTACTTTGACAATGACACAACAGGAGCGCCCTTGTGGCAAGGATGTCATAGTCAATCAACCGCTCAAGTAAGGAATGCTTTGGAGGATTATCCCAAGGATAGACGTAATCGAATCATTGTCGCAGCTTTTGCTCCATTTGCTTATATTTCTAAGGACTTATGCATGCAAGTGAATCATTACGTGTGTCCTTCAGATAGCATTCCCTACATAGATAGAGATGGTAAGCGTGCCTGTGAAGATACCATTATTTATGTCCCTAAGATGCCAAATTGTAGACAATCGTGTCATGAATTTTTAAATCCGATTTATTTACCTTATCTTAAAGACGAAATTGCAAATTATCAGAAATTATTAAAAAACTATGCTTACTAACTATTTATTTTTAATTTTATGTTTGTTTAATAGCTGTTCATTTCCAGAACCCTCTAAAAAATTAACTTCGGCAGAAATATTTAAAAAAGAAAGGGATAAGAGAGTCTATTCCTCATTAAGGAAATTTAAACGTTCAATGGAGGCTAAAGGATATTGGGCAGCCGGAATAGGGGAAGGCATCGATCATAGTACAGAAAAACAAAATTATTTGGGCGTAACTTTTGATATTGAAAATTTGCCTGATGTAGATTTTGCTCGAAAAGTTGAAATAGAAGCCGTGCAAGAATTTCTATGCTATATCAACGCAGAAGAGGGAATACAAGATTATGTTGCAGAGTACCCTTATCCTTTAAAATTTCTTCGGATATCTTTTATAAGTCGACATCCTGAAAAAGGTCTATTTTCTGTAGCAAATTTCCAAGATGAAATATATTACAATCAAGATAATCCGATAGGGCCCTTAATAGAAATACACAGTGAATCGTACGAGGACGCTGTCCGGATTTTAGAGCGACAGCAACAATCATGTCCAGTGGATTCGGTTGCTTTACCATACACCAGCACACATCAGAGCACATAGCAATAGTCCCAGCACCGGCTCGCAAGGCAGCAAAGCTGGACATGACAGGCGCTCCGGGCATCCCCAAAGAGCCTCCAAGCCCTACAACATATCCAGCCTCATATTTGTGATGTGTACTGCAGTTGATAGAACTGATAAAGCCGAAGAGCTGCTGTCAGAAGGACCAAGAAACTGAATAAAATGGCAAGAAATGAGAAAAAGCTTGGCAGACAAATCATCAATCCAAAGAACACGAAAGCTTCTCCCCTTTCAATCAATCCTGGGCTATAATAAAAGCTTTTACTACTTGTTTTCTCTGAAAAAATGCCGACGATAAGAAACGAGGTGACACAAATCAACATAGCCCCCAGCATCAGAAGTGAAAGGAATGCTTTATCTAAATGCACTTCGTACAAACCAATCACTACAGCCAATTCGACAATTCGGTCACTGATAATGTCTAAGGCACATCCAAAATGCGAAGTTTGCCCATTAAAGCGTGCCAAGGTCCCATCTAACGTATCGATGTAACCGGATAGAAAAAGTAAAGATAGACCACTCCAAGGTTTGTCAAAGCCAATGGCCACAGCACTCGCTATACCCAGTATGCATCCGATGATCGTGAGATGAGATGGGGATAAAAAAGACCATTTCTTCATTCTTGCTGCCACAGGATTTACAAAGAAGCATTGGTAATAACGCCTTAGGTACTTTTCAAGCATTTATTTTTCTTTTTTCGAGATGATTTTTTTTATTAAGAAAGTAGATAAAGCCAATATTGTTATAACAATCAAAGAAATAATGATTTGGACATTAAAGATAGAGGAAAATGAAATAGGCTTCTCATCTGCCAAGACAGCTCCAATTCCTGCTCCAGCTTGTGTATAAGCATAGCTTCCTGGAATAATGCCGACAAAAGTCGTCCATAGAAATGTCAAGAACTCCACTTCAAAAAAACCAGCAGCGATATTGACAAGCCAGAAAGGAAAGAGGGGAACAAGTCTTAAGAAAAGCAAGTAACTCCATGCATTTTTTTGAAAACCTCTAATCATCTTTTTCATGGCTGGGCCGGCCATGTGTTTGAACATTTCAATGCAGAATGCACGAACGGCTAAAAAGAGTGCAGAGGCTCCCAATGTAGCCCCTACTAAGACATAAAACGTACCCCAAGGGACATGAAAAAGAAAACCACCTGCCATGCTTAAAAAGGCTCCCCCCGGGAGAAGAATGGCAGTCGATATGGCGTATATTAAGATATATAGAATAGGCGATAAGACCGGATGCCTATCCACATAACCTTGCAAGAGGCTATAATTTTGCTTTAATGCATCGAGGGTTAAATACTTATGAATGCCCAAAGAATAGGATGCGATCATGAGCATCAAAATAATCAAAAAAGGCAGCAAGCGTTTCCATGAAACACCTTTTAAAGGATTTTTCAGCCAAGGTAAAAACGTTTGCGTCAGCCAGAGATCAGCGGCTTTGCGAATTGCCAAATTATAGATTGGATAAGGGTGGATCAAAGATGCCAGTTTGCGCAGGGGAATTTTTTCCTTAGCTGCCAGGGATAACTCTGGGATCATCTCTCCCGCTCTTGAACCTACGATACTGGCACCCAGAATCTGGCTACTCATTTTTTTTGTAACGACCTTTACAAAGCCATCTGTTTTATCGGCAGTGATCGCACGGTCATTTTCAGCAAGAGGAACATGATAGACGGAAATTTTATTGTTGCCATACAGCTCTTCCGCCTCCGTTTCGAGCAAGCCAAAGCTTGCTACTTCAGGATCAGTAAAAGTGACCCTTGGCATCGCTTGGGTCTCCCTTTTCATTTTGATAGGCAAAAGAAGAGAAGTTAAAACCTTTCTAGCTTGGTTTTCGGCGGCATGAGTAAACCGGGGTCCGCCCTTAACTACATCACCAATAGCCCATATATGTTTTTGGGAAGTTCTTCCAAATTTATCGACTGCAATACCTTTTTCAGAAAAATTTACACCTGCTGTCTCAAGATGGAGTAAGTCAATGTTGGGTTTTCTCCCAATTGCTACAAGCAGTGCATCGGAAGATATCTCTTTTTGCTCTTTCTGAGATTGGATGGTTACCATAAATTTATTATTTGAAAACTGAACTGATTTTGTCTCACAAGCTAAACATAGCTCAATTCCTTCATTTAAAAAGGTTTTTGCGATTAACTCCTGAGCTTCAGGTTCTTCTTTATTTATTAGACAAGAATGACGATGAATTTGAGTCACTTTTGCGCCCAGACGAGAGAAAGCCTGAGCCATCTCACAACCGATAGGACCTCCTCCAATAATACAAAGACGTTTAGGCACTTCTTTAAGGTCGAAGATTGTCTCGTTTGTTAAATAGGGGGTCTTAGAAAGCCCTTCAATATTTGGAATGAGAGGTGATGATCCAGTCGCGATGATAATATTCTCACCATGGATTTCATGGGTAATGCCATCCGTTTCTGTGACAAGAACTCGATGTGAATCAAGAAAACTTGCAGTTCCAGTAAGCGTCTCAACACCTTTTTCCTTGAGAGCAAGGGGTTCCTCTAATGAACGCACTGAAGTAACAATTTTTCTTATCCGCTCAAAGACATTTTTCGTGTCGGTATAAAAAGAGACTCCCTCTAATCCAAAATCTTTTGCTTTTGCAATCGCATGTGCGACTTCTGCAGAGGCAATTAATGACTTGCTTGGAATGCATCCAAAGTTAGTACAATCTCCACCATATGTACCCTTTTCAATCAGTAAGACTTTCTTACCAGCTTTGGCGGCACCGATGGCGACAACAAGGCCACCTGATCCAGCTCCTATTACTACAATTTGATAGTGATGTTTTGTATTGATCATTCGTTATATTCAGCCAATTTTGGTTAAAAAGAGGGGGTAAATTGATACTTTTTGAAAACAAGGGGGAGAGCGGTGGTGATGTCAGTGGCAGTCATGCAGTAAGAGGTCCATTGCTCAGCGGCATACTCGCCAGCTAAGCTGTGAAACTGGACGCCTAGAAGGGCACTATTTAAGGGGTCATGAATTTGTGCTAAAAAGCCTGCTATGACCCCTGTCAGCACATCTCCACTTCCAGCAGTAGCCATTCCTGGATCGCCGTGGGCGCAGACATAGGGGAGACTTCCGGGATGGAGCACAAAAGTGGGAGCGCCCTTTAAAACGAGGGTAACATTTTTACGCTGTGCGTACGCTTGGGCTTGGTCCAGCAAATCTTTAAAAGGGAGATTTTTGGGGGCATGTAAAAGCCTTTTCATCTCACCATGATGAGGTGTCATGATAGTTTGAGGAGGCAGAGGAATGTCATGCTCGGCCAAGAGAGTTAAGGCTTCTGCATCGATGACGCACGGTTTTTGCAAATGAGGCAAAATCCCTTGTAAGATGGCTAATGCCGCAGGACCTGTCCCCATTCCAGGGCCGATAAAAAGCGCAGAAGCCCTGCTCATAGCAGCTAAGATGGTGGATATATCTCCCTCAGGATAACCTTGACGAATCACCTCAAAAGGGGCAGAAGCTAGCTCTGCCTCCATTCCTGCTGGGTGCAATAAACGGATAATCCCGGCACCGGCTCGCAAGGCAGCAAAGCTGGACATGACAGGCGCCCCGGGCATCCCCAAAGAGCCTCCAAGTCCTACAACATATCCAGCCTCATATTTATGGCGCGTGCGGCAGATGTTGGGTAAAATAGGGCGCAACAGGGCATCGTCGATCAAAAAGTATGAGACTTCAGCAGCATCGATATATTCTTGATCCAGCCCGAAGTTATGTACACGCACATTCCCGACAAGATCCCATACGTCTTGTGAAAAACACCCTTTTTTTGGCAGACCCAAAAAAAGCGTTTCAAATGCCCGAACTGCTATACCCCCAATAGCACCAGTTGTCCCATCTATTCCGGAGGGGATATCGATAGAGAGAACAGGTAGCCCAGAAGCATTTACCTTCTCGATAACCTCTTTTAATAGCCCCTTTACCTCTCCGTGAAACCCGGTTCCTAAAATACCATCTATTAAAAGCTCTGTATTGCCAAAGGGCAGAGAGGGCAATTCTTTCACATAGGAGATCTTTCCTCCCCCACTTGCAAAGCGGCGGCTCTGTAGCTGACATAAAGGGCTGCTTTTATCAAAGGGAGCTAATGCGATGGCCTGCACATCAAAACCTCCCTCTTGTAATATCCGTCCGGCAACATAGGCATCGCCAGCGTTATTACCCGATCCACAAAGAAGAGTGATGTAAGGTTTTAAATGGAGCTTTGCAACAAGGTGCTGGATAGCTTCGGCAACACCCGTTCCAGCCGATTCCATAAACTGCTCTTCAGAGGCTCCCTTTTCATAAGCAAGTCGTTCGATACGACCCATTTCTTGAGCAGTAATGATTTTCATGAGCCCCCAGATAGTATGTTGACACTTGTTTTTCTACCGAAAGGCACAGGTGAATGCAAGTAGAATCATGTTTGGTATTACCAGGATTCTTCTGTTGAGTAGCCAACTGGCGGAATGATAAAAACGGTTTGCAAAGTATCTAGGTTGCCAACAACTGGAATGGCTTCAATCTCATACGTATAAGCTCCTTCACGTAGAGGAGAAATCTTGGTCACTTCCGCAACACGCAAACCTGGAGGGAAGACTCCATCCATGCCGGTTGTCACTAAGATGTCGCTTTCACAGATGATTGGGATGGCCCCGGTCATGTCTTGAGCATCCATCACCTTTCCGGTAGCCAACTCGCGTGCCGGCCCTTCCACATCTGGAAAATCGTAATTGAAACCTACTCCTCTTAAGGTATGGTTGACACTGCGACCTAAGGGCGTTGCAGCACCTTGCAATACCCCCTTTGCAAGATACCAGCAAGAATTATCCACAGAGATCTTTTCCTTCACAGCCTCCAATACCGCTCTTGTTCCCGCTTTTTCCTGGTTAGAAATGACTCCGTCATTCCTCGCGCTCAAATGCCTCAAAATCACATCGATTGATTCTGCTAAGAACATGTTTTGCTGATAACCCCGCGCTGCCCTTACCGAGGGCGTCAAGGCTACATCGGAGATCAAACGGATCCTGGATTGCTTTTTACCCACATAATCCACAGCACCTACCACTGAGCGCCCAAGAATGACGGGGCTATTTTTCTGGATTACTGGGCGCCCTACAACACGGTTCGTCTCTTCACCCACATTGACCCATAAAGTGCTCGATGGACTGCCAGGATCGCGGTAAATCACCCGAGCAGGGACCGCCTGACATATGATGTCAGTTAAATACTCAATCTCTTCGCACCGTCTTGGACTTAAGCCGGGCACTTTTAGCTCTTGATGTAACGATGCCATCTTTTCACGCTGCTCCAAAAGAGCACGCAGCTTTCCCACCTCAATGCGCAGCAGATGATTTTCTCCCTCCAAGCGCTCCTTTTCGTAGTTTTTGGCATCTAGCAGTTTGCTCGCACCGCGAAAAACCCAAGAGGTCACGCCGATTGTTCCACCACGCAATTTTTCTACAAAGAAGGTAGGAAGGGATGCCAGCAAAAAAAGAGCTACCCCCACGATTACGTACTTTTTATAGCTCTGAGGTCGCATGATATTGGGTGTTAAGTTGTATAGGTCATTGGTCTAATTTTTAAAATCGCATCAATCACATAACTCAAATTGTCTGCATTTAAGCCGGCCACATTGATCCTACCATCCCGGGGCATGTAAATCCCATAAGAGGCAATCAGTTGTTCAACCTCCACTGCACTTAAGCCCGTGTAAGAGAACATCCCTTTTTGCTTGGATAGAAAATCCTTCTTAAGGCCTCGCGCCAAAGCTGAGCGCATCTCACTAATCCTTCCTCGCATACCTGCGAGTTCAGCCTCCCACTCCTCTCTCAGCTTTTGATCCCCCAAAATTTCTGCCACAATCCGCGCCCCATGACACGGGGGATTCGAGTAGAGACCTCGGATGATAACCCTTATTTTTGAGCCTACACGTTCTACCTCTTCTGGATCTTGGCATGCCGCGAACAAGACACCACACCTTTCTGCATACAATCCAAAATTTTTAGCATAAGAGGCTGCCACAAGACACTCCATACCCAACTTCATAAAAGCCCGCAGTGCCTGGGCATCCCGATCAAGACCCTCACCAAAACCTTGGTAAGCAAAATCAAAAAATGGGAAAATTTCTCTCTCTTGCATTTTTTTGAAAAGGAGCCCCCATTCCGGAAGCGTCGGATCGCAACCTGATGGGTTATGGCAACATGCCTGCAACAAAAGAACGGACCCTTTGTCCATTTTGTCGATCGCATCTACCATTTGTGCGCAATCAAACCCATTAGTTTGACTATTATAATAAGGATATGTGCGAACAGTTAATCCCGCATGGTTAAAGATCCGTTGATGGTTATCCCAGGTAGGCTCCGAAATGTAGATCGTTTCTAATCCCGCCTGTTTTAAGAAGGCCCCACCGATCCTTAAAGCTCCAGTTCCTCCTGTAGCTTGCGCTCCATAAATATGATCAAGAGGTGCATCTACACCAAAAACCAGCCCTTTGGTCAAACGGACAAACTCAGGTGAGCCGTCGATAGGCAAATAATCCTTACTATTTTCGTTTTCGATAAGACGTGCTTCGGCTTTTTTTACCGTTTTCAAAATATAAGGCTTTAAATCTTCGGTCTTGTAAACACCAGCTCCCAGATTTACTTTCACTGACCTTAGATCCGCGGCAAAACTTTGATTGAGACCCAGGATAGCATCGCGGGGTTCTTGCTCGAGATTTTTAAAATATCTCATACATCCTCATTTCTAATGAGCGACGACTATATCACAGGTTGCTGTAAAAGCAAAACAGTGGTAACCTCCAGCGTCTGTTTTGGGGCGTTAGCTCAATTGGTAGAGCGCAACAATGGCATTGTTGAGGTCGTTGGTTCGATTCCAATACGCTCCATTTTTTCTCTTTTTCCCCGCAACAACTCACTGCACCCTTCGAAAGAAGGGGGGCAATCTAATAATTTTTTGCAACTATTCACGAGCCACCCGAACAGGAACTAATTTTTTAATTAAAAACTACAACAAATAAATTGCACAAAAACCACCCCAAGAACTAAGAATAATGGATATTTTATTAAATACATTAATCTTAGCTAGCCTATGCCCCCTCTTACTACAACCAGATGTGCAGAATCCCGTACAATTCAAAATGAGCATGACGTGCCCATTTTATCCGAGGAAATATGTCAAAAACAAATGGAGCTCACCGGAAAATGGCACCATTTTATGCATGAAGCTCTTCAATTCTACTCCTCAGCTGGCAGGTTCTGCCTCATGACGGTGTTTCAAATAACCCAGCCAGGAGAACTCCCCTCAGATACCGCAGACTGGCCCCAAAGGGTTACTCTGAAACGGCTGCAGGAACTGGAAAATCTATTATCGAACAATCTCGCGTTTAGCTGTATTAACCTCTATGAGGATTATGATATCCCCTTCCTGCAGTTGTTTTTTTCTGTGGGCTTTCTCCATCTACAGAATTACATCCTACAAACACATCCCTGCATGCGCGAGAAAATGCTCCAGAAATCTCCGCTACCCTCAATTCTTGAGCTCATTCGGGATAACTTAGAACACAATCCTACCGTGTACAATACCCAGCAGCTTGTCAGGTATCTTACCAACACAGGCGATCTTTTCCACCTAAAGACACCAAAACCTGCAGAGCTTCAATGGCTCATCAGCTTTTATCAATCCATGATAGTGCTCCCCAGTTTCAAGGGTTATCAATCACTGGTTATAGACCCTTTTTTTATTAAAGAAGAAGAACAGGCAGCTGAGGAAGAATTGCTCATCTTCTTAACTTGCCTCCTGGCGGAAAAAACTCCTTCCCCTTGTTTACTCACTAAACTGGAACCGCTATTAACCCTCTGTCACAAAAAGAAGACATCCGAATTCGTGCTAGACCCTTCATCCCTCTCCTCACAAAACCCGCTGGCTATTCTGATGGGGGAATTCAATGCAGCATTTTCTCGCTTGGACCATCTAAGGGCTCGTAAAGAAATAACTTCCGCATTTGGACTCTGTGAGACAAAGCCCAATCGAAGCGAGCATAGCTCGTATCCGAGCGAGGAGCGCCATTCCCAAATCGGGAAGGGCGACGAGGAGGATCGATGGGGAGGAGTCGTAACCAGTCCAAATGCGGAAGTTATTTCTTTACGAGCCCCAACTGAGCACAACTCATTTTTCCAACTCACCGTTTGTCTCGATTCAGCTATCAATTCCGCTCAAAGTGTTCCATGGGATATCGAAGGCGAAGCATTTTTCCGCAAACACTGGCTATCAATCGGCGATCTCATTTACGGGCTGGACAACAACCTTAAGCAACTAGCGATCTATAAGCATGTCCGTCAATACTTAAAAGAATATTACACGCTTAACCCTCTTGGTTGTCATAAGGGAGGTATCGCCATGCTCCTTCACAAACTATTCCAAGATACCGAAGACCCCTTTACGCAACGCCTATGCCAAACCTTCTATAAAACCTGGTGGTATGCAAAAGAGCAGCGCGGCTCTTGCCTTTCACTAGTGGATCGTCTTGGCGAATGGTATGCCATCGAGCTTCTGATCGAAGACAAGGGATGGACTCTGAGCGAAAAGGAATTCATCCAGATCATCAAAAGCTATTTTCGTGATCAGCACCCAAATCTTCCCTTTCGATCAGCTCATATCACTCGGAAGTACTTTAAACTCATCAAAGCCCTTAATAAGTAATACCATTTCCAGAAAATAAAGCCATGAAGTGGCACTGGGTAACATGACAGATTTGGATGATCGTTTCGAAGCCTATGTTTTTGCACCTAAGCGAGAGGGGATCGTTCAAAAATGGCGTGTTATACAGTGCCAATTTGTGACTTAATTTTCTGGAAATGGTATAAAACAGCGCAACCCCCAAGAATTCTTTTCTGATAGTATATTTGCGGGCCTCCTAGGGCTCGTAAAGAAATAACTTCCGCATTTTGACTGGCTACGACTTCGCCCAATCGATCCTCCTCGTCGCCCTTCCCAATTTGGGAATGGTGCTCCTCGCTCGGATACGAGCTACGCTCGCTTCGATTGGGCTTTGTCTCACAGAGTCAAAATGCGGAAGTTATTTCTTTAGAGCCCTTAGCTGGAGACTGCGTTGGCGCCAAAAGGGTGAATTTGGTCCCAAATGGAGTTTTGCAATTCCCTCATTTATGTATCTTTTTTTTAACCTTCATCCTTTATCGCTCTTCCTTTATAATACTATTTATGTGTTCAGATCATGGCAAGTCACGCAGCAAGCGTTGGTTAGGAAATATTTTGTTACTGGCAGCCATGGGGCTTGGTCTATTTACAGGATGGGCTGATGTTCCTGTCTTAAATAGCATAGCAAGTGGGGCGTCCGACCTCTTTTTACGTCTCCTTAAGCTAGTCAGTGTTCCCATTATATTTCTCGCTGTTGCCTCCACTATCACCGGCATGAAAGATTTGCATGAAATGCGCACAATGGGGCGCAGAGTCTTTTGTTACACTCTTGGCACCACTCTTATCGCAGCAGCGGTTGCCTTGCTACTCTATCTGTTAATCGATCCGGCCCGCAATGCTATGGATGCCGGCATCTCTTCGATTACCACAGAAGGGGTGCAGCAAAAATCGTATTTAAGTTTCTTGATGAACATTATCCCCTCCAACATGTTCCAAGCGTTTGCTGAGGGTAATGTGATGGGCGTGGTGTTTGTCTCCATTCTCTTGAGCATCTCCATCCTGTTTCTTCCTCCCGAACAAAAAGCCTTTCTCAACCAGCTTTTTTCCAGCCTCTTTGCTGCGATGATCAAGCTCACCACGTTTATCATCACCTTGATGCCCATTGCCATTTGGGCTTTCATGACCTTGCTGGTCAAAGACCTGAGCAGTAACTATGCTCACATGAGCCGACTGATCCTGTACCTGGCCTGCGTGGTCGGAGCGAACCTGGTTCAAGGCATTGTGATCCTACCTATCATGCTCAAGCTCAAAAAAATCTCACCCCTGCACACTTTCAAGGGAATGGTACGGCCGCTCACCGTTGCCTTTTTCTCCAAATCCTCTAATGCTACACTTCCCGTCGCCATCCGCTCTGCCGAACAAAATCTTGGAGTTTCCTCTCGAGTCTCCAACTTTAGCTTCCCACTCTGCTCGGTCATCAACATGAACGGATGTGCCGCCTTTATTCTGACAACCGTCTTGTTTGTCTCAACAGTCAATGGTGTGACTTTCGGACCTATGGACTTCATCGGCTGGATTTTCCTAGCCACTTGCGCCGCCATAGGCAACGCCGGCGTGCCGATGGGATGCTTTTTCCTCACCAGCGCCTTTTTAGTCGGCATGGACATCCCGCTTTACATGATGGGGCTCATCCTACCGTTCTATACCTTGATTGACATGATCGAAACGGCGCTCAATGTCTGGTCCGATGCCTGCATCACTGTGGCTGTTGATAAGGATCTCTCCACCGCAACGGACCTTCTCCCCGAAGCTTCCGAAGAAGCGGCTTAAAAGGGCAAAGCCAACAGCAAAGATCCATCACGATCCCATATCCTGATAGGTCCCTCAACCTTCGTTGTAAAGAAATCCGGTAAAACAGCCTTGGGCCGATCTTGAATTTGAAAATCAAATCCTTCAATTCTTGAACCACTTTTCTCTAACCCCATGAACCAAAATAGGCGCTTTTGCTGAAAGGTCAGCAGAGGGGTCCAGTAGCAAAAAAATTGATCTGATACAGAAGCATCAAAAAGTTCAGAAAACAAAACTAAACTTGTAATCTCCCCAGGCTGATCTTCCACCTTCTCTCGTAATTTACCCAATATTCTTGGACATGTCATGGCAGCTAAAATTCCGCCCTCTGCTGTCCTATAAGTGTATAATTTTTCTTGGATACCAGGCTCTTCCAAAGATTGTGTACGCATTTGAGGCACAGTAGTTCTTTTAGAAGCCCCTGAAAGCAGTTGTGGTTTGACCTCGATGCTACCCCCTGCTACCTCGAGAACTGACGCGCACTTCACGCTTGCCACGATCACCTCAACACCGATGCCCAGCCCCACAAGCCCAAATGTGCTAGCTACAATGAGACGAGGTATCTCAAGAGCAACCATTTCCGGAAGAAAATGTTGCCCCCACATCCCAACTACAAGCCCACCTCCAAGACATAAGAGCGCCAGCGCAACAAGCGTCGCTTTAAGTGCAGTTTCCTTGCACCTGCAGCACACTAACGGCTTTACGCCGCTAGGTTGAGGGCCCAAAGGCTGAGAAAACGAGCTTATTGGCTTAGACACTGCAAAGACCCTAAATTATTTAATACCGAGCAAAATATTAAATAATACAAATCCGATCAAGATCTATTTTTAAGATTAAAGTCTCCTCTTATCTCAAAATACAACAAGCCTCGCTAAGAGTTGCATCAGCCCTCGAAGCTGTCAAAAAAGCTGCTTATGCTATTAACCTGAGTTTCGGGTTGATCTTCCTAGTGTCAGGTGATTTTTATGAAGTTAACTTGTGATTTAACCCCAGGAATCATCACTACTATCCTCATCTGCTGTAGCTCCTTGTACATCGGCAAATAAAGTTTCTAATTCAACTCCCGAACGACACAAAGAATCCAAAAACTTTTTCGCTTCTTCCGAGTACTCTTTTAGCTTGGTGTGGCTGCTTGCAGTTTGGGCAGTCTCGATAAATAGATCAACCTGATCCTTTAGTAAGGAATATAGCACGCCATTTGAGCCTAAAAGTTCCTTGGAAACATTAAGCTTTAGATCTCTTATATCGCATTGATTATTCCCATATTTATATTTTGCCGCCTTGACTACCAAGTCATTAATGAACTTACTTGGTGCCTTATCAATTCCTTGCTGCATCGTTGGAGTTCGATGTAATGCTCCACCTCTGCTATATACCACCTGCTTTGGTTCTGCTTCGCCTGTACCATTATTTTCTTTTTTGTATGCCTCAAGCTCGTTATTACGGGCTTTGCATTCCTTTCTCAGCTCTTCCACTTGCGCCTGAAGTTCGCAAATTTTTATTTGAGCCTGAGCAGTTTGTTCTTTTTCCTGAATATGCACCTGATTGCTTGCTTCTAACGAGCTGATGCGCGCTTCTAAATCCTTATTCGTTTTATCCAAAGTGGCTTTCGCTTCATCAAAACTTTTCTGTGCTTCAGCTTGTTGTGATCTAAGTTGTTCTTTTTCCTTAACATGCGCCTGATTGCTTGCTTCTAACGAGCTGATGTGCGCTTTTAATCCCTCATTCGCTTTATCCAAAGTGGCTTTCGTTTCATCAAAACTTTTCTGTGCTTCAGCTTGTTGTGATCTAAGTTGTTCTTTTTCCTTAACATGCGCCTGATTGCTTGCTTCTAACGAGCTGATGTGCGCTTTTAATCCCTCATTCGCTTTATCCAAAGTGGCTTTCGTTTCATCAAAACTTTTCTGTGCTTCAGCTTGTTGTGATCTAAGTTGTTCTTTTTCCTTAATATGCGCCTGATTGCTTGCATCTAACGAGCTGATGTGCGCTTTTAATCCTTCATTCGCTTTATCCAAAGTGGCTTTCGCTTCATCCAAATCTTTCTGTGCTTTAGTTAGCTGGGATAGGAACTGCACTTTCTCTGTGTTGAGTGTGGCGGCTTCAGCTGTTTTCTCAGCAATAGAGTTTTCCATTTCATCTATTTTTTGAACAAGGGCTTGTAGAGCTTGTCGTGGTTCTTCTGGTTTAGCACCGCTTTGTTCCAATTGCTGGATTGTTGCCTGAAGTTTCTCAATCGTTACTTGAGCCTGTTCATTTTGTTCTGATAACACATCAAGGAAGGCCAATTTGGCTCTATCAATATTAGGATCAGGCTGTTGGTTATTTAGAGTGGACTCGGTCTTTACGCTAAATATGATGACCTCGATGAGCAATCCAATAGCTGCGAGACCTAGGGTAGATTCAATAATTATCTGAGGAATGGGAGCCATGATGATTTCTGGCAGAACATATTGCCCGCCCATAGCCATGGCAACAGCTCCTGATAAGCAGAGAAAGGCGAGCACAAGTGCGCTCACTTTAAGAGATGTCTCTTCCCCAGAGAAACTATTCAGGGGGTAATTTTTGTGTTCTGAGGTTTGAATTTGAGAAGATGAAATAACATCTGAAGTGGAAGCCATAAAAAATTTACCTTAAGTGATTAAACTGCAAAGAGGCTACTAAAAAATTCAGATTTTAACAAGCTCTATTTTGATTTCTATTTTGATTTGTAGAATGCTCGGAGGCGTTCCAAGACGGCAGAAGAAGACTCAAGAAGCGTCGGGCACTGCGGAAGACTCTTAAGAAATTTTTTGCCGTATCCTTTGGTAGCCAAACGAGGGTCAAGACAAATCACACAACCTCTATCTTCTTTACTGCGGATCAAGCGGCCAAACCCTTGTTTAAATTTCACAATGGCCTGAGGAAGCGAATAGTCAAAAAAGGGAGAGCCTCCTTGTTTCGAGATGGCTTCTGACCGGGCCTGAAATAGCGGGTCACTTGGCACTTTAAAGGGCAGTTTTACAATCACTACACACCGTAGGGCCTCGCCGGCGACATCCACTCCTTCCCAAAACGAATCGGTTCCAAAAAGAACCCCCTTCATGGATTTGCGAAATTTACTGAGAAGGGTTGACCGACTCTCGTCGCCTTGGCAATACAGGTTGTAATGTTGCTTGTGGAACCTATCGGCAAGTAAGCGCTCACATTCTCGCAGCATCACATAGGAGGTGAAAAGGACAAAGACTCCTCCACGGCTGATCTCAACAGCTTCCCAGATATGCTCGGCAGCAGCTTTGGTAAAATGAGGAGAGGACGGATCCGGAAGATCGATAGGAACTGTCAACAGGGTTTGTTCTTGATAATTGAAGGGGCTTGGGTAAATCCGCTCTTCACTCTTTTCGATCCCTAGCCTGCCTCGGATAAAAGAGAAGGACTGATGTGTAGAAAGGGTTGCGCTACACAGAACAATAGAGGGTAAACGCTTAAACAAGGCCTCCGAAAGGCGTGCAGAAATTTCCAAATCAGCCGCAATGAGATGAAGATCGGGGGCCATTCCCTCTAACCAGCGGACGATGGTGGGCTCGAGGGGAGAAAATACAAACGTATAAAGCGTTTCAAAAAAACCTTGAAGGCGCGTGCAAACACCTTTGAGTTCGGCCAAAACGCCTTCGCATTTGCTATCTAATTGAGTATTGTCCATATGCTTCAGTTTCCCCTCCAGGAGCAGAACGGATTGGAGAAACCTTTTTGCTTCTTCATAAACCGTAGCCACTGTCGGCTGCACTTGGCTGATCCACAATGGATCGCTCAGATGATGCTCACGGATTCGACATTTGTCTTCTTGCCTGTGCCGCGCAAAATAGGCTGAGAGGGCTTCAAAGGCTTTATTGACGCCGTCCACGATATTCCGTTTCTCTGCGGGCAGGAAAATTGTAAGCGATTCTGCAAGCACATTCCCTTCAGGATAGGCTTCACACACCTTTGCATAGAGAGTAACCAGCTTCCCTGTCCCTCTGTCTGAATAGAGCCGTCCTAAATAGTGGATAATCCCTCTACGACTAGCACTTTCGGCAAAATACTGGGTCGCCACATCTTCACAATGGTGCGCTTCATCTAGGACCAGCCGTTTGTAAGCCGGCAAGATAGCGGCTCCTTCATAACTATCACCCTCGGCACGGATTGCCAGGTCAGCAAACAGTAAGTGGTGGTTTGCGATAATAAGGTGAGCATCTGCCATCTCTTTGCGCGCTTTAAAGAAAAAACACTCTTTGTAGTGTGGACATTTGACATGGGTACAGCTTTCCGACTCTGCCCCTACCTGCTCCCATAAATCGTTTGAAGGCACGATGGGCAATTCACTTTTTGATCCCTCGATCGTGGTTGTAGACCATGTAAGCAGGGACTCGGGTACTTCTCCTTGAGCATCGTGAAGTTTGCGCAAGCAGACGTAGTTATGCATCCCTTTAGCCAAAACAGCCTTGACCTCTAGACCTAACGCATCGATGAGAAAGGGAATATCTTTTTGGATCAGTTGTTCTTGGAGCGCAATAGTATGGGTCGCAATGACTGTTGGCTCCCCTTTTTCCATAGCCCACAAGATGGCTGGGATAAGGTAGGCAAGGCTTTTTCCGGTGCCAGTGCCGGCTTCGATCAGGTAGGTGCGCTCTTCATCATAAGCTGTGTAGACATCTTGGAACATTTGAAGCTGTCCCGGACGCACCTCGAATCCTTGCAGCTTCTTCGCAATCTTCTCAAAATAGACATTCACACATTCAACCTGTCAGATCATTCAACGCAAAGCCGCAAAGACACAAACTCGAGTTTAGCATTAAAGCTGAGCCCCTATTAGGCTTGTCGCAGCCCTTCAGGATGCAAGACATTAACTACCAATACCCAGGGCAACTCAAGACAAAGAAGGATACGTTCTACTATCTCTTTGCGTTGAATTTCTACTAATGATCACTCACTTTCAAGAAGATCAAGAAAAGCTCGGAGTTGCTTAGAACGGATAGGATGGCGCATTTTGCGCAGGGCCTTAGCTTCAATCTGCCGAATCCTTTCACGCGTCACATTAAATGCGACTCCCACCTCTTCAAGGGTCTTGGGTTTGCCATCGAGAAGACCAAAGCGTTGGATCAAAACAATGCGTTCACGATCTGTGAGCGTCGTCAAGACTTCATTCATTTTGTCTTTCAAGATGGAGTAGCCGGTCGCTTCTGCGGGTGATTCGACACCTGTGTCTTCGAGGAAATCGCCAAATTGGCTCTCTCCTCCCTCACCTACTTCAGCTTGCAGGGAAATCGGATGCTGCGCGATTTTATAAATTTCGCGCACACGCTCCGGAGTCAGCCCAAGCTCATTGGCTAATTCTTCCGGTGTAGGCTCGCGTCCTGTTTCCATCATGAGTTTTTTCGCACCACGGAGCACTTTATTGATCGTCTCGATCATATGAACCGGGATCCGGATGGTTCTAGCTTGATCGGCAATCGCACGCGTCACAGCCTGACGAATCCACCAGGTGGCATAGGTAGAGAATTTATACCCACGGCGGTATTCAAATTTTTCAACCGCTTTCATCAAACCCATATTCCCTTCCTGAATCAAATCGAGAAAGGAAAGTCCGCGGTTGGTATATTTTTTTGCGATCGAGATTACGAGCCGGAGATTAGATTCGACCATCTCACGCTTTGCTTCCTGGCTCTTGTCCATCCACCGTTGCAACATCCGGACATCTTTTTTGAACTCATCGAGTGTTCTGCCGGCAGAAAGTTCTCGCCTACCTAGCTTGCGCTTAGCAGCAGCAAGCTTAGCTGCTGCGAATTTATTGCGCTCAGCACGTGCTTTGAGCTCGTTGATCTCTTTTTCAAGAGCCAAGAAACGATCGTACCCTTTGAAGACCACTTCACCAAAATCTTCGATGATATTGTGACGGCAATGGGCGCGGTGTAAGTAAGCCTGAGTACGGATGCGACCTTTTTCGATCTCTTCATTGATCTGGGCTTCTTGTGCCTTGGTAATATTGGGCACCTTCAAAGAGAGTAGATGCTTTTCAAGCACTTGATCTTCGCTACGGAGCAAATCGGCAAGCTTGGGAAGCAGCTTGAGGTACTTAGCCTTGTCCTCAACTTCCTTTTCGGAGATGATTTTGTCGAAGCGGTCTTTACCACTGATCAAATAGCCCGCAATCGAAATGGCCTCTTTGGCAGAGTAGCGGAACCTCAGGATAATTCTCTCGATTTGGATTTGGGCCTTTTCGATCCGTTTAGAGATCTCGACCTCTTCCTCGCGCGTCAGCAGCGGAACCGAGCCCATCTCTTTCAGATACATCCTGACAGGGTCGTCCGGAGTCCCTTCGGCCCTCTTGGCAATCCCTTCAAGCTCTTTTGCTTCTTTTTTCTTTTCTTTTTGACGCTCAACTTCAGATTGGTTAAGCACTTGAATGTCCATGCCGGACAAAAAGATCAAAACTTGATCTATTTGTTCGGGGGTGTCAAAGCTCATCGGGAGAACTTCGTTGATCTCCTCGTACGTGATGTACCCCTGCTCTTTAGCAGTGGCTACGAGCTCGTCCATCTTTTGCTGGAATTCGTCGTTGGGCTCTTTTACTTTCTTCATGAATGAATTAAAAAATATTTCGTGTAGTTTAGTATACTCTAACGTCCATAAGTACGCTATGCAAATCTATGCACTCGATCACAACTCCCGTTCTGTCCATGCCAGAGCAGCTGAGCGCGGCATCAGCTATACATGCCCCGAATGCTCCAAAGAGGTCCGGATGCGAGGGGGGCTTTCAAGACAGCCCCACTTCTACCATCTTATTGCCACATCTTGCATTTTGCAGGGCAAATCTTTGGCACATTTACAAATTCAGTGCGCCCTACAAAGCATGCTTTTCCCTGAGCAAACCCTGCTTGAGCACCGGTTCCCTCAAATCGCGAGGGTGGCAGACCTCGTGTGGCCGGCTCAAAAATTGATCTTCGAAGTGCAGGTCTCCCCCATCCAAGCCGCAGAAGTGCTGGCTCGCAACCGGGACTACGCCAAAGAGGGCTACCGAGTTGTCTGGATTTTACATGACAGTAGGTTCAACCGCTCCCACGTCACAGGAGCCGAAGTGGCCCTCCGCTTTTCTCCTCACTACTTTACCAATATAAACGCTTTTGGGAAGGGCTTTTTTTACGACCAGTATGCCCATTTCCATTTTAAGCGGCGCAAAGAGCACTCCAACCGCTTTCCCGTTCGCTTCAAACGCACATTCCCTATCAACTGTAAGCAACTTCCAAGCCATTTCCCTGATTCGCGTAAACAATGGCCTTTTTCCTTCGAAGGCGACCTTTTTCAACAAAAAATTGACTGGAAGCCTCCATCTAAACCCTCCTGGACTCTGTTTCTACGCCGCTTTTTCCGCTCCCTCCACCATCTCCTCCTCGAAAAAACCACTTATTAGTTAGAAGTTAGAATGCCGATGACATGGTGGGCAAAGGGACCTTTACCTATCAATCCCATATAGCAATCTACTGCCTGGGGTTGATTAGCCCGATTTATGATAGAGAGTTTCAAAGAAAATTCTTTCATCGCTTTGATTTTTCCTAGCGCCTCGCCCCATTCGAGATAGCCGCGCACCACCAGACGAGGAAACTCTTTCATGAATTTTTCCTGACTCCAACCGGTCAATCCTTTCACGCCAGGGCTCACAAATAAAAATTTCTTTTCAGTTAGGGAGTAAATAAAGACCACTCCGCCGGTTTCGTCTTTAAAACTATCGAATAATCGACGCCGATCTACAGCATAGCCCTCTAGAGAGGGATCGAGGAAACGGGGTGATTTCCCTCCCACGTATCCTAAATGATCGACACCTGTAAGGTGCTCTGCCTTTTCAATATACCGATGAAGCTGAATCGAAAAATCATAAGGAGTCCTAGGGGTATGGCTCATAGACGCATAACGCTCATGTTCAGATACCCCCAATCTCTCATCTAAAGGCCCGTGTTTGATTGGGGCCTCTAGCTGAAGTAGGCTTCTGATCTCAAAGACCTGGTCACGTACCTTCACTTCTAGATTGGTGATATAGCGATGTTTTTTCTCAATGATCATCCTCTGCTCAGCAATCGTTTTTTGGTATTCGGTGATGAGCGATTCTTTATGCTCTAACTTCTTTTGTCCCTCCAATTGAGATTGTTTCGCCTCCTCCTCCAGACAGCGATATTCCTGGCGCAAATCTTCAAATTCGAGATAGGCAAGACGCATCTGCTCGAGCTTCTTATCCATATCAAATTGAAGCTGTCCTACCTCTTCTTTACTTTTGGCCACCGACGATTGCATGAGACTGATCTGATGTTCGTACCCTGTCCGGGTCTTCTCAAGTTCATCGGCAAGGCGCTGGATCTCGTTTTCATATCTTTGGATTTGAGAAAGAGGTAAACCTTCAGGAAAATCGTTTAGCCTCCCTAAGCGCGTTTGAACGAGCAAAGAGACCGACCTTTGCATTTTCCTCTCCCAGAGTTGAAGCAAAAACCAGCCACCTCCTGCGCCTAAAACAGCCGAGAGTAAACCAATCACAAAAATGCCCCGTGCGCCCATCATGGCTCCAAAACTGGCGACCACCCCAACGGGTACAAGCAGGCATGTCATGAGAGAAATGTAGACCGTTTTGCGCGTCAATGACACAAACGACTTTCTGGAATACTCAATTTCGCTGTTCATGAACCTAGAATTACAGATCTTTATAGGGAATCTATATCACAAGGAGCCAAGAATCGAAATCAGAATTTTCAGACGACTGACTGTTAACTTAGGTTTTCGTGGATCTTTAGCAGATAACGGCTCGATACATACAAAAGAAGCGCCGGCAGGATGCCAGAGCTGAAAGGAGTTTTCTGTATTGTCACAAGTGTACATCACCTGCACTCTATGACTGGCGCAAGCGAGCTCTACTTGCGCATGCATCGGATCGGGGAAGGGATGAAAACCAAAATCGGTGTCAGCATCAAGCGGGTAGGTTAAGGTATGATCGACACCATAGTTCCACGTGGAAGGGATGGGCTTGAACGCTGACTTTTCTACATAATGATCCTGCACACGACAAGTGATCGTTCCTTTGCCATGCGTCAGGGCATAATAAGTATGCAATCCTACGACAGACTCGGTGTCACTTTTTACAGATAAGTCGATTTCCAATCCTGAGGCCACAAATTTTGCCCGGTAGCGCATGACAAAATCCTGTCCTTCCAAATCTTTCAATAGAGAGCCGTTCCATTCTTGTGAACCTGTCAAGACTGCCTGGATCTCACCCTCCGAGACGGACTCTATTTTCCAAGGCGCATAGCGACCTATACCGTGCGAGAATGGCTCCTGGCTTCCTCTAATCTTAGCATGGGCAATATGAGGGAAAAGCTCTTCATGCTTAATAGGAGGAATCACATCGGGATTCCGATGGTGAAAATGTGGGCCAATCAAGGCTCCAAGTCCGGCATACCGTTGTTCGAATAGGGGTTTGGTTGTTTGATCAATGACCTCTAGCCCCTCTCTTTGGTAGCTGAGCATGTTCATACCCTTTTCAGGATTAAAACATGCCATAAGCGATGCGCCGTCCACGCCCGTTCCACGAATCCAAACCTCTGATCCTATCTGTGTTTTATCCATGTTCTTTGAACCTCATATATACTGCTAAAATGAAAAAATAAAAGACCAACAACAGGAGTACCGCTGCCGAAAGAGTACGTTTTATAGGAAAATATTTCTCTATAACGCTCTTGTCAGGATGTCCGGGGTCGAGCCAGGCCGACCATTTTTGTTTTGCAAAGCGTGTTTTCGCCTCGTTAGCTGCCCATGGGTTGGGATAAATCCCCCCTACTTGACCTTGCCCCATATAATTTTTTCCTTGATAAGCATACACGTAATGGGCCACCACGGCAAATTGATCCGACTTGATCTCTTGGACTTGCCACCGATCAACTGCTACTTCCGCGCGGACGTTAAGCTGAAGGTAGTCATACAAATCATAACTTGCCCTGATGATAAACCAGATGGCAACAAGCGCGACAACGAGTATAAAAAGGATCCAAATAGCTTTTCTGTACACATTTTAGATATAGCATAGACAGAATTATTACAGGTCGGGTATTATGCCACTCCATATCTATAATCAGGTACCCAAATGGCCAAAGAAAAAGAAGTAAAGAAGAAAGTTAAGCGCCCTACAGCTCTCAAAAGAGATATCCGGTCCGAGAGAATGCGCTTGATTAATAAATCTTTTAAATCAAATGTACGCACCACAGTGCGCTCTTTTGAAGATGCTCTCAAATCAAAAGATAAACCTCGCATTCAAGAGGCTCTCAATACCTTTTACAGCGTCATGGATAAAGGTGTTAAGCGGGGCGTTTACAAAACAAATAAAGCTTCCCGTCTCAAGTCACGCGCTTTCCAAAAAATCAGCGTTTAAAAGCTCCTTTCAAAAGCACCAAATCGTCCTCAAGATTGATTTTGGTGTTTTTCGTTATGCTTTTTCACCATTTTATACCAAATATCACAAATAATTTGCATTTGGTATTACATAGCCGGTTAAGCTGCAACAGAGTATAATGCTCTTCTTTTAGAGGGAAAATCTATGTGTAGAACCAATTTTGAGAGCTATCTATCTCCAAACACGAACCACTTCATGCAACAAGGCGATGCCTGGTGCGATAAACTGGGTGAGGGAATTTTCAAATTCGGAGCGCATACCGCAGGATTGGGTCGTGAAATTGCTCATCTGCGTGGGGATACGGGCACAGCTGGGAAGTTAAATTCCCTTGCTAGCGGTTTCGATGCAGGTAGGTCTGCGATCAGTGCCATACGTGTTATCTTCCCTATTCACAAGCTCTTCTCGGGAAAAATGTTTTGGGCCGCAAAAAAGAAGAAAGAAAGCGAAGCAGGACCGGAAGCTCACGCTAATGTCAAATATGTCGTGCGCGATTGGATGGATATCACTATGGATATTCTAGTGCTCGCCGCTCGTATCCTCTCTCCTATACAGGCACTCCACAGATTAAAGGTGATCGATCTTGGCCATCATGCTAAAAGGATGTTCGGCGCTTCAATGGGCCTTTGGGGGGCCGTTGTGGCTATGAACATGGTGCAAGTCACGCGGGATTTGGTGAAAGAAACCGACGTCAAACTCATCAAAAAAAGAGCGTGGGATGGAATTCAATCGGGGATTGACCTGATCGCGTTACCCTTTGATTTTGGCTTAGGAGCTAGCCATCCCGCTTTGGCCATCACTGGAGCTGCAATTAACATGATTGCAGCCGGTGGCATGCTCGCCAGAGAAGCCTTGGCTTAAAGAGGAATAGGTTAAATATATTTCTTGCAAGCACGTATCAAACCCATGATTACCCATCTGTGGCGGGGGCAATATCGATACCAAAAAGAGCCGAAAGATCCTCTGTTTTCACAGCATTCTCACTGGGTTGAGCATCAGTGATGCCACCCATGCTTACCTCAGCAAGCAGCTCGAGGTGATCGACATGCCGCAGGGTAAAGAGCTTCTCAGGCCAAGTGTCAAGGCAGGTTCCTATGCCGTAAAAAACTGCTGCAATGTGTTTGCATAGCCCTGCGTTATCAGGGCAGCTACATCGCATGACAATTTCATTAGGGTTAGGGAAGAGTCCGCTCGTTTTGTCAATGATCACCGACATAACCCCTTTAGACAATTTCCCTTGGAGAAGTTCTACCAAAGAATCAATTTTTCCAGCACATGTTTTTACAAGGCTATTCCATTTCAGAATCTGCATTGCCTGAATTTCAATTGTGACCTTGTAAATAGAAGAGCCCACTACCAGGGCGTGAACCTTGCCTTTGGAAATTTGCAGATCGATTACAGAACCATTGCGCACATAGGTACGCCCACGAGACAACCGGTTTTCATAATCGCTATAATTCTCCAAATTGTCGCACCAGGCTTTACCCCAAAACGTATGGGCAATCTTTCTACCTTCCACAACAATTGGATTGAGTTGATTCCCCTTCTTTTTCGCTGCTTTCACATGTTTTGCGGCCTGCGCCCTTCTTTTAGCTACCGGTACATATGCTGGCCAATATCCCATCCTATTCCTCACTCATTGCACGCTGGATATCAAGGGAGACTATTTCCAACACCTGTTCATTTGACAACTCAGTAAGCGACATTTCCCCACCTCCCTCGAGCAAATCTTTTGATAGATTTTTCTTTGATTCAATCAGAGCATCGATTTTCTCTTCAATTGTACCCTGGCAAATAAATTGATGCACCAAAACAGGATGTTTTTGCCCAATCCTGTAAGCCCGATCCGTGGCTTGATTTTCGACAGCAGGGTTCCACCAACGATCGAAGTGAATGACATGCGATGCCCGGGTCAGCGTCAACCCCGTTCCCCCTGCCCTGAGCGATAGAATGAAGAAAGGCGGCCCCTCATCTTGTTGAAATGCTTCCACTAAAGAGGCTCGTTTCGACACTGCGATATCTCCATGCAACACCAAGCCCTCTCTTTTAAACAAGCCTGTTAAAAACGCAAAAAGAGGCCCGATCATTTCTTTAAACTGCGTAAAAATTAGCACCCTTTCCTGTTTTTGTGAAATTTCTTCGCAAATTTCCCGCATGCGGATCCATTTACCGCTAGCCTTTTCAGTGAATTCTCCGAAACCCAGCCACTGTGTAGGATGGTTGCAAATTTGTTTGAGGCGCATCAAAGATGCGAGGACAATTCCTCGCCTCTCTATCCCTTGAGCAAGCTCCAATTGCTTTGCAAGCTCTTCGATCGCTTGAGTATAAAGGCTAATTTGTTCTTTGCTGAGATGGCAATATCTCTTGATTTCTGTTTTGTCAGGAAGATCAGAAATGATGCTTTTGTCACTTTTTAACCTTCTTAGAAGGTAGGGCTGCGTTAATTTGCGCAAAGCGGCCATAAAACGGGCACGTTCTGCTGCCGCACCCTCCTTGTTTGCTTGTTTGGCATACGCGCCAAACGCCTTAGCTGACCCCAAAAGGCCAGGGGAGGTAAAATCGAAGAGAGACCATAAATCACTAAGACGATTTTCAACCGGCGTGCCGGTAAGAGCCAGGCGCATCTCGCTGATCAATTCTTTTATAGCAAGAGTCTGTTTTGCGCTTGGATTTTTGATCGACTGCGCTTCATCCAAAATGACAAGATCCCACTTTGTTTTTTTTAGCCATTCTGTACGGTGAACAAAACCATAGGTGGTGAGAACCAAATCCACCCCCTCCACTGTTTCCAAAGAGGTTGAGCTGTGTGCAACTACAATTCTTAACGAGGGAGCAAAACGTGACGCCTCTGACTCCCAATTGCCTAATAAAGAGGCAGGTACCACCAGTAGATGAGGTTTTTTTGAGGGGCGCATTTCTTTGATGATCAGCAGAAGAGAGAGGATCTGAATGGTTTTTCCAAGACCCATGTCGTCTGCAAGGCAGCCTCCTAAGCGCAATTGATACAGCATCCAAAGCCATTGCACCCCTTTTTGCTGATAGGGACGAAGGGTTGCACATAAGCTCCTTTTTAAGGTCTTCTCCACTTCTTTTTCCTGGTTTTGTGGATCCCTCAACTGTTCTAAAACCCCCCTTAGCCAACCTCCTGCCGACACTTGAAACCAATCAACAGAGGATTCATCTAATCTACCACTAGTTAAAGCGCTCGGATTCATCCCCGACAGCAAACGCAACCCTTCTGCCATGGAGAGCCCTCCATGAGCACTCTGTCTTAGAGCATCCCAATCTGTAAGAAGTGCATTGAGCTTCTCCTTGTCCACTTCAACCCACTGCCCCTTGATTTTAACAAAATTCCCGTCTTCTTGCTGTAGATTTAACCATTCCTCCCGCGTAAGCTGCTCGCCATTCCCCAGCGCTAACTGAATATCGAACTCTAGAAGGCTGCTTAAACCCAGCACAGAGTTAGGTCTCGCCCCTAAATGGAGCTCAACTTTCACTTTCGGAGTTTTTTTGGCACTCCACCAGTTTGGTACACGCACGGTAATACCCCCGGTTTCCATGGAGGGGATGTTTTGTAGAAATTGGTGGGCTTCATGAGCAGTCCAAGCCTGAGCCTCAAAAATCGTTCCGGCATCCACTAGCCCCTTAATAAAAGGGCTTAAAGCTGCTGCTTTTTGCACTGGGATAAGCAAAGAGAGAAGCGAATTCTTATCTGTTGCAGACTCTTGTAATGCCCGTTTCAGAGGCAAATGCTGCGGAAGCGTATTATGAGGGCTAAAAGTCGTATAGGTAGCTAAAAAGGCAAATGGTCTTTTTTCATTTTTTTTGTTCTCCGCTAAATGAAAGCAGACTCGCCCTACTTGATTCCAACGAGAGCTGTATTGAGCTAAATATTCCTGAATGGAACCAGAAAAAAGACGCAATTCCTGATTGAGGATTCTCCCCATCTGCCGCCAAAAAGTGCTCAGCATTTCTTTTGAAAGGTACTCTCCCCCCTGCATGAAAGGTGCCTGATCTACTAGTTCTTGCAGCTCATCTCCCCCCGGTTCAGCAATCACTATCTCATCTTGAGTTTCGATACTCTGCAGTTTACACAGGCGCATGACAAATTGACGGGAAAAGGTCTGCCAAAATAAAAAGCTGGGGGGAAACTGTATTTTGAAATCGAGCAACCCCAAATGGAGGAGCGCCCAAATCGGACCTTTAGCAAACATTCCCTGAATTTGTGCATACTCGTCTGGCGGCAGTTGTTCGCTTGTCTGTTCACCCCGACTGAAATAGAGTCGTCCTTCCGGCGACAGGTTTAGTGCGACAGGAATATCCATTACAAATTAAAGAGCTTCAAGGCTTTTTCTAAGCTCGACTTTGTACATTTTTGGAACCAAAGGCCTTGATATGTTTGATATAAGCTAAACACTTTAATGCAGCTCCCTTAAAATGGCGAGGGAAATGGGATATCTAGATTTTTTGAGTCATCTCTGTTATCCTCTGAGCTGAGAAAAAGATTACGAGCTAAAGGTCATGTCACAAATAAGTCCCCGAGTGGATATCGCGTTTAAGAAAATATTTGGCGTAGAAGAAAATGTAACTGTTCAGGTACTCCATCTTTTTGGTTGATAGCCTCTCTGTGGTGACTGTCCACTCCCACCTTGGCAAACTGGGCCTTACTTAAGGATTCTGCTGGCTCGTGAATAGTCACAAGAAAATAAAGACCTATTGATCTCTCTTATTAATGCTATTGTAGCACAAGAGGATCAGGTCGAGGAAGTCACTCTTCTCAATCCCTACAACCCCAAAAGCTTCAAGGATGACAAAAGCTCTATTTTGGACATTAAGGCAAAAGGGACTAGAGGTAAAAGATTCAATATCGAAATCCAGATCAGCGATGAGGCCGACTATGACAAAAGGGCGCTCTATTACTGGGCAAAGCTCTACACTGAACAGCTAAGAGTTGCAGAGGATTATGGCCGTCTTTCTAAAGCTATAGGTATTCATATTTTGAACTTTACCTCGATTCCAGAGGTAGATAAATACCATAACGTTTTTCATATCAAAGAAAAAGAGACCGGATTCCTGTATTTCAAAGATTTGGAACTCCATACCATCGAGTTGAAGAAGTTTTCAAACAATGGCCCGGAAGAGGAGGAAGATCTGATTGCTAAAGTCAAAAACTCTCTAGATATGTGGGTTGCTTTTTTGACGCGTCATGATTTACTGAACAAGGAGCATCTCCCCTCAACAATGGACAACCCGATCCTAAAAAAGGCGCTGGATGTACTAAATGTCATGAGCTTCGGCGATGAGGAAAGGGAAGCCTATGAAGGGCATCTCAAGTGGCTTAGGATAGAGGCTAACACCCTTAAAAAATACGAAACCAAAGGTTTTTCCGAAGGGTGGGATAAAGGCAAAGCTGAGGGTGCTAAACATGCTGCCATTCAAATAGCTCAAAACCCGTTATCCCAAGGCACGAGTATCCAACAAGTCCAGGCAGTTACCGATCTGTCTACTCAAGAGATTAGTGCCCTCTAGGTTTTTCTGGCAATCAATTGAACCAACTCTTGAGTCTTCGGGTGCTGATTCCCCAACACCTTGATGCAAAGGACAGAAACCTCCTGTAAAGCTTTGACTTGAGAAGGCGGCACCTGAGACGCACAGACAACCAAGCTTTTCAATACTACTTCAATATGAGGGTGACCTTTACCATATGTTAGAAGGAAAACCTTCAAAGCCTTTTGGTAAAACTCGAGGGCTTGTGCCAACTCCCCAAGGTTTTGATAGACAACCCCGATATTGTTATAGACAATGCCGATATTGTTGTAGCTTCTGGCCACATCAGGATGGTTTTCGCCGAGGACCTGTAGCCAAATCTTCAAAGCCTTTTGGTAAAACTCGAGGGCTTGTGCAAACTCCCCGAGCTTGTTATAGACACTTCCGATATTGTTGTAGCTTCTGGCCACATCAGGATGGTTTTCGCCGGGGACCTGTAGCTCAATCTTCAAAGCCTTTTGGTAAAACTCGAGGGCTTTTTCATTCTCCCCGAGGCTGTTATAGACACTGCCGATATTATTGTAGCTTGTGGCCACATCAGGATGGTTTTCGCCGAGGACATGTATCCTAATATTCAAAGCCTTTTGGTAAAACTCGAGGGCTTGGGCCAACTCTCCGAGGTTGTCATAGACAATGCCGATATTGTTGTAGCTTGTGGCCACATCAGGATGGTTTTTGCCCAGGACATGTAGCCAAATCTTCAAAGCCTTTTGGAGAAACTCGAGGGCTTGTGCAAACTCCCCGAGCTTGTTATAGACACTTCCGATATTGTTGTAGCTTCTGGCCACATCAGGATGGTTTTCGCCATACTTTTCCTGAGCTAATGCAAGAGCCTTCAAATTACGCTCTAGCGCTTGTTGGTACTGCGCCATTTTCTGTTCTATGTTGCCGAGATTCAACTGCGCATCGAGATCATTGGGATTGAGAGAAACAGCCTGTTGGAGGGCTTCTTGAGCTTTGCCATATTGCAGGTTTTTCGCAAAAGCCTCTCCTTGGATCTGAGGGCTTTTATCGTAGAAGGGCGATTTGCTAAAGGACTTGGGATTCTTAGTACGAAAAAACTGCTCGGTGCAGTTGTGAAGCGGAATTAGCACCTTGTAGATCTCGTGCAGGGAGGCAAGGCGTCTTTCATCGAGATAGAGGTAATGGGGGTCTTGGGGCTGCCCTTGTTCGATATGCAAAAGGAACTCCTCTTCATTTTGGTAAAAGATGTGCGCCTCAAAGCGGAGGTTGAGGACCTGAGAGAGGGCTTGGGTGAGGTTTTGGGCTCCTTTAGAGGAGAGGAGTTTCTTTTTAGCAAGCTGATCGATCATCTCAAAAGTAGATTGGGGCTTAAGTCCACAGAAAAGGGTGAGGCTTCCCAGGAGTGATTGTAGGGGACGGTAGAGCTCTTTTTTGATGCCAAAGGCATTGGTTTCTTGTTTTTCAAAAGAGAGGTTGGGTTTAAATTCGTTTAGGTGTCCTTCGATAAGTTGCAGTGCAAGCTTTTCACAAAATGGAGCTCCTTTTGCAAGGAATTTACCCTCTTGGGCTTTGTGCTGAGTAGTTTTTGCTTTGTGATAGGCTTTCACAAGAGCGTTATCTCCCGAAACACAGCACACAGTGGATAGAGCATTGGTAACGATGATATCGGCATCCATCCATCTGGTACATTGAAATTGAGAGAGGTTAAACGGGGTATCTATAAGCTCAAAAAAGCCTGGTTTGCCTAAGGGGGTATTACCTCCTATGTCCATAGAAAACCCATCGGGCGTGAGACTGGCTTTCGATGAGCTCTCTCCAAACAATTTACCAAAGATAGGAAAGCGTGTCTCCCCAAAATTGATGATTTTCAGCTCTAGAAATTGAGTGAGAGTCCGGAAGTAGCGCAGATTTTCATCGCTCTTTTTTTCGATGAGAAAGGCAAATTCCAGATCGGAATAGGGACACATCTCATCGCGTGCCATCGATCCCATCCCTATGCACGCCCACTTGACCGGTGGAGGGCCTAAGAGGTATTGGCAATCTAAGATGAGGGTATTTAAGATGCTTTTGTAGCCAGCAGTGAGAGTTTTTACGATGTCACGTATAGACTTTTTTCCTTGGAGGTCTTTAATGGATACGGCACGCAGATTCCACAGACGCTTTCTATAATTTTCTACGACCCCTCTATGCGCAGAGGGTATTTTGATTTTATGACTCGCTAAAAACAGAGCTTCAAGACGCTCTAATTTGGCCAGAAGGTAGGCTCTAAGGTGAGGATGGGGATGTTTGTCAAGGATTGCCAACGCTCCATTGAGGATTTTAGCGGCTTGTACCCAGTTCTGTTTTTCCAAGTAGAGCTCACTGAGCTTTTCTAGATAAAAGATCTGCTCTTGGTGATTGTCATCTTTTTTAGCTTGCAGAAGCTGGGTGTAGTAATACCCCTCGGTATCTTTGGGTAGCTGATCTGGCTCCTTAGGTTTACCTCCTAACAAGGAGCGGACAAAGGCATCTTGTCCCCAACGCACGGCCAGATCAAAGGGAAGATCGTGATTCTGATTAGCCAAGTCAGGCAAGGCTCCTGCTTTTAACAACAATTGGGCACTTGCAACATGACCATGTTTAGCAGCCCAATGCAAAGGAGTATATCCAAAAGCATTCGAGGCATTAGGATCAGCTCCTGCATTAAGCAGGAGCTCTACCACATCCGGTTTGTCATGACCCCACACAGCCTTATGGATGGGTTGTTTTCCATCATCATCGGCACAGTTGATAAGAGAATATTTGAGAAGCATGGCTACAATGGGCGTGTATCCGTAGAAGGCTGCGACATGGAGGAGGGTATCTCTCTCTATGCCGACAAGGCTAGGATCTGCTTTGTTGTACAATAAACACTTAACGGCAGAAATGTGACCTTGCGCTACAGCCAGGTAAAGGGGTGTTTTTTTGGACAAGTCTTGGGCATTGATTTTAGCTCCCATATCGAGCAAGAGTTCGATGTGGTCCACTTGCCCAGCTTGTGCAGCGAGATGCAGAAGCGTTTGCTTAAACCGGTTGGCCTGATCAGGATCAAGTCCATTTTCCAGTAAAAACTGCAGGCTGAGAGGACTCGGTCTTTTCAGTATCTCTTCGATCAGAAAAGTATCTTGTTTGATTTCTTCCAAGAAGAGTTTGAGCACGGGGATTTGCTCGGAAAAGGCAGCACAGTGCAAAGGGGTGGGTGTACCACTATGAATCATTGTGGGGTCTTGCCTGTGGAGCCAAGAGACAGTGGGTGCGTCACCTTGCGTGGCGGCCATATGCATGGGAGTCCAGCCATTTTTTCTCTCTTTTTTAAGCACTGTAGGGTCTTGAGCTAAAAGCCAGTTTAAAACAGGAAGCTGGCCGCCTAAGATGGCCGCAAAGAAACAGTTTTCCCCTTGAGCATCCTCTTGTAAAAGACGCTTTTTATCTTCCAGAATCCAGCTCTGGACTTGGGGTAGATCTCCTGCTTGGCAGGAGGCATAAAGACCCTCAAACGTATAGTTGGGGCTCAAAGAGGGAAGCAGGTCTACGCCAATCTCTACGATAAAGTTAGGTAGGGCTTGAGCCTTTTGGAATACGACAATCTCATGCCATGCCGGCGGCTGCTTGTGAACACAAGGGTAATAGACCATGCAATGGGGATCATCGGGGAGGATAGAAGCGACGGGTACAAAGTGGGCGTCGTAGTTTTGATAGGCGCCCTTACCCTCCAGCATCTGCATATCACTACATTTTTGGGGATAGGCTTTATCGCTGATAACAGGATAGGGCTCTCGCATCGAGACCCAGGAAAGAAGAAGAGCTCCCTTGCTGTACATCGAGGCGTACTGAGCACTCTCGGTAAAGTAGATCCCGCTTCCAAAATAGCCAATGTCGGTACTACCTGAGCCATGGCCAGAAAAGTATGTATGTTTGCCAAAGTAGGTAAAGCCAGACGCGCAAATCAATTGGGATTTTTGCAAAGAGGTGCCATGCCAAAGAGGAAGAGCTTTGGCATGATGGAGGATTTGCTCTTCCTGATCTATTGTCAGTTGTAAGGGGGAATAGGGAGCGGTGAGATCTTTCCAGTTCTCAACCACCTCTTTGCGTTCTGCAGATAGGGATGCGGGCAAAAACTGCTTGGCCTCATGTTCTATATTGCTCAGGTGTGCTAAAAAGCCCATCTGCAAAGAGCTGTTATACACATAGGTGATCTTGGTAATGCTAAAACCGGGAGGCTTGTCGGCCATAAATTGAGCTAAAACAAATTGAGATTCAGGGTCGGTAGGCTTAAGGACAGCGGCTTTAAAGCGAGGGTTCACTGCTTGTAGACGCGCGGAAACCTCAGGGCTCACAAGCCATGGAGTTTGGGGAATTAAGTTCGATGGAATCATATGTACCTCAAGGATTTGCTAAGTACTTTAATGAACCCCTCTTAAAATGACGAGAGAAATGGGATATCAAGATTTTTTGAGTCATCTCTGTTATACCATTTTCAGAAAATAAAGCCATGAAGTGGCACTGGGTAACATGACAGATTTGGATGATCGTTTCGAATCCTATGTTTTTGCACCTAAGCGAGAAAGAATCGTTCAAAAATGGCGTGTTATACAGTGCCAATTTGTGACTTTATTTTCTGGAAATGGTATTGTCCTTTGGCTGAGAAAAAGATTACGAGCTAAAGGTCATGTCACAAATAATAAGGCTATCTTCTGCAGTCGTAGGACCCCGCTAGGAGTAGTTGACACTGAGGCCACCGGGTTCAATACCGGAGAGGCGGTTTGAGTGGGTTTTAACAATTGTTTCAAGCACTCCAGGATGTGCAAGAAGGGTTACACCCTTCTTAGCTCTTGTGAGGGCGGTATAGAGCATTTCCCGACCAAAAACCTCGGAACCTTGAGGCAACACGATCAAGACCCGGTCGTACTCGCTTCCCTGGCTTTTGTGTACAGAAAGAGCATAGGCATATTCATAGTGGGGGAGCAGGTATTGCGGAATGCTTCTTCCGTCAGCAAATGTAGCGCACTGCTCATCTTGTTTTAACACGCCTACATCTCCATTATAGAGGCTTAAGTGAGGATCATTCACTGTAATCAGAATGGGAATGTTGCGTGCTCCCCTTTTTTGATGCTCCTGATATAGAAGCTGATTCAACTGATCGGAGCCATAAGGCCCCTTACGCAACGGAGTCAGAAGCTGCTGCGGTCTTTCCATCAATTGTTGGATCAGCTCTTTGACACCGGGAAGAGGCGCTGCGGGGATTGCCTCACCTTTTTTCACAGCCTCTGCAAGGTCAATGATCTCTTGCAATTCAGCTCGCAAACAGGTTTTAAGCTCGACTGTAAGTTGAGAATCACATGCGAGATCTGCAAAAAAATGACCCGATTCCACAGGTGGGAGTTGATTGCGGTCTCCAAGCATCACCAATCGAGCTCCTGAGCGCACGGCTTGAAACAAGGAGGCCATTAAGTGGGCATCTACCATCGAGCCTTCATCCACAAGAATGAGATCCGCATAGACAGAGGTTGGTTTTGCAGAGGATTTTAGTAGAGCATGCAAAGTCTTAATCACGCACTTCTCACCGTCATGGCCAAGTGCATTTCTTAAGTTCGCTGTCGCTTTTCCTGTGGGCGCTGCTACGGCAATTTTTTTGATCCCGCTTTCCAAGAATAACCGGATTAAGACAGCAGCGGTAAAGGTTTTACCTGTCCCGGGCCCTCCCGAAATGAGCGTCAGGCTTTGAACGATGGCTCTTTGCACTGCCATTTGTTGTTCTGCATTCAATCCTTGTTCTGAGAGGTTAGGTAAAATGATTTCTCTGGACGGTGGAGAGCTGCGGATACGCTTGAGGTTGCATAGAAAGCGCGATTCACACTCCCAATTCCTTCTCAGGTAAATGCGGTTTTCTTGCAGAGTAAGCATCTCTTCAAAAAGATAGGGAGGGAGCGCCCCTGCTCCTTCGAGTAAAAGAGGCCCAAGTTGTGGACAGAGTGCTACACACAGGTGACCTTCTCGAGCTGTTTTGAGAAGATGGGCTAAAAAAAGTGTGGCCGGCTTCGGTGCATCCGGAAATATTTTGTGCGCAAAAAGAAAATCGATCGGGCTATGTCCATCCGCAGATTCGGTTATATCAGAGCTCACACCTCGTAACTGCTGCGCTGGTGCATCTTTTTGGTGAATCTTCACTATCCCAAATCCTTTTTAAAAAAATGAATACCCGAGTCTGTATGAGCCCGCAGTCCTCGTAAAAAGAGATAGAAACTTCCTGCAAACTTCTGCTCTTCATCAAAGATTTTCAAATATTTATGGACTGCTGATTGGTATATGGACGCCTGCAACGCGTAGCTGTGTTGAGCAATCGCCTCTTGCAGAGACCCGGCTGTGTAATCGACCAGGTAATTCGATTTCCAATCGAGGCAGTAATAGTAACCCTGATGTTCGAAAAAAAGATCTATAAATCCTTTTAGATAACCCTCAGGCGTAGTTGAGGGGTATAAAAATTCCATTTCCCGGGTCATTTTACTCGCATTAACATCGGCAAGACAAAAAGAACCCATAGGAGATGGCAACTGGGCATGAAGGGTATTGCAAACGATTTGTTCTACAGTTTCTAGCCAAGGGGCAAGAATAGATCCTTTCAAAATATGTTCTAGGTAGGCACGCAGTTTTTCACCACTCTTTGAAAAATCGAGGTTTTCAAAGACGTTGTGGAGTATCAACCCAATTTCGGGACCGGCAGGCATTTGGTCTGAAGCTATAGATACATGCGACTCTGGGGGCAATGTGTGCGCAGTTAAGGAGGAATAGGAATGGACCCTGCAAGGAGGAAAGGTAAAAGAGTATGTTTTAGAAGGAAGCTTAAGCGTAGGCGCCCTAGACGTGTGTGTACCAACTGGCTGTGGTAGCTTTAGCGCTTCAGCATTACAGCTCACCAGTGAAAAATGAGGATTACATTTCACAAAGGTTTCCAAAGACTCTTCTTGCAAAACCTTATTGAGAAAGAAATGCATTGGAGTCTTGTCTTTCCCCGTCACAGGAAGATAGAGATACCTTTTTGCACGCGTGAAGGCCACATAAAGCTGACGCATTTTTTCACTCAAATCCTCATCTTCTCCCATATTGCTCTGCAGCATCAAACCAATGGGGAACACCACTTCAAATTCCAACCCTTTACTCACATGAAGAGTCATCACCTGAACGGCATCCTCGGTGCATTTCATGCGTGCTTTCAAGATGTCGGCATCAGGATCTTCTGACTTCAGTTTTTGAAGAAAAGGAAGGTACTCTTCTACGCTCGTGGTGTTCTCGGCAATGATTTCCACCAGCTGCCACATATCTAGATAGAGGTCTTTATTAGGAAATGTCAACTCTTCGGCTACCGTCTGAAAAAAGGAAAGGATGCCCGCTGATATCAGTATGTCATGGTAACGATGAAGAGGCTCTACGCAGCTTTCTATGGCCTTTCCAAGCTCTTCTATGGAATATCCAAATAACGGGCCTCCCAATGCTTTAATCACAAGGGAGCGTTCACGAGGATTAAAAGTGGCTAGTAGCAGATCTTCTAAAACGGGAAGTGCGGCCGATTCTAATAGGCTCTCACTTTTTCTGGTCGCAAAAGGCAGCCCAAAGCGTGCACAGAATCGCTGGGCCTGATAGCGATCTTTTACAAGAACGGCACATTCCCTGTAAGGAATGCCTTCTGCTTGTTTCAGCCTTTCGATTTCTGCCGACATAAACCCAAAAAGGGCCTCTTCATCTGCTGCAGCGCAAAAAACAATTTTCCCTTCTGCCGTTTGAGCAAGTGCCGCTGTGATGGGCAGAATAGAAATAGATTGACCTGTTTTTGGGAGGTGGATGAGATCTCCTGCTTTTTCAAATAGCGTATTGAGCGCACTGACCAAAGAGGGTTGTGAGCGGAAATTGTGTGTCAAGGTGGCATAGGCTTTTTCTCCAAGCGCCTCTTTTGCTTTTAGATACGTGTAAAGATCAGCTCCGCGGAATCGGTAGATCGATTGTTTGGGATCCCCAACCAAATAGAGGGGCAGGTGGTTCAAAAACAGGGTCGAGAAGATCTCCCACTGCACTGGGTCAGTATCTTGGAATTCGTCAATTAAAACAGCATCGTACTCAGAGCGCACTGCTGCAGAAAAGGAGAGGTTGTGGATATTTTGTTGCATTTTCAAGATGAGATCGTCGTAAAAAAAGAGATCTTCGCAAGAGCAGATTTTTTCGAGGAAATGCGAGGCTCTTTGAGCCAAACGTCCTAAAATTAGATGGGTATCAGAAGCTTCTTGTAAAAGAGGAAAAAGGTGTTCGTGTAACTCCTCAAGGCTCTTGGGATAGCTGTGTTTCTGCTTGAGATTCGCAGGAATCATTTTGAGCAGGGGCAGATCAACCAAATCCTCCACATCTCCCTTCAAGATACGCGCTGCTCTGTAAAAACCTTCCCTGTGCTCTACATGTACGTTCCCTTTCCTATCACAAAAACCTTTAAACGAAGGGGCAAGCTCTAATAATTCCTCGGCACCCGGTCTTTTGTGGCAGCGCGCCAACACCTCAAGTATCTCTTCTTGGATAGTGCTATAACTTCTTCCCACCAAGTCAGTTTTTTGAGATAGAGATTGCAGCAAACCCTCAACTCCACGACGGCCTTTTTTTAGCGCCTTTTCCAGTTGCCTCGGGTGAATTTCCTCGGGCGGCAGACCGGTACGTAAAAAATCTTTTAGGATCCGCTTCTGGCTTTCAGGAGCGGCGCTCTCTTCTGTCTGCGTTAAAGAAAAACCCGTTTCAAAGGCGTGTTCTTTTAATGTATGGAAACAAAAGCCATGGATTGTAAAAATTTTAGCTTCATCCCACATTGCAAGCGCTGTGTGCATGCCATTTTCTTCTAAACGTTTTCGGATTCTCAACTTTAGCTCTAAAGTAGCCGCTCGGGTAAATGTCACGATCAGGATTTTATCCACGCCGATTCCTTCCTGAATGAGGCGGACAACCAGATTTTCAATAGTGAATGTTTTGCCGGTGCCCGCTGATGCCTCTAGAAAATAGCTTCTTTTCACATCGAGATGAGGATCTAAAACATCAAAACCACGCATGGGACATCGCTCCATATACCTTGTTAACCATTGGATAGTATGTCTCGATCCAATGGGCAGCATCGATCTTACCTTTGCCGCGTAAATACCACCGCAAAACGGGATCGTAATGCTCAGCCTCACCAAGTTTCTTCGGATCTTGTTGTAAGATCGGTTCGATCCATTCCACTGCTAAAAGAAGGGGATGGGCCCTCGCATACAAAAAAAGCTCCACTAGATTTTTTAAATGGAGCGTGGGATCTTCAAAAAAAGAGCTTTTCACTTCATCTGAAGCTGCAAAATGCAGTTGGGATTTGGAAGAGTCGTAGGCATTCAGAAGCACAAAAAGAGGCCAGGCTTTGGCAGCAGTTCTAAAATCTTTTTTTCCCTGAACACACATTCCCTCACTAAATACCCCTTCTAGCGCACCAGTAAAAGTCACTGTAAGAGAAGTGTTTATAGGAAATAAGAAAGAATCAATTACGAGCTGATTCAATGTGTGTTTAGGAAGAGCTGCAATCTCTTCATCCAACTGCAATCTTGCCAGCTTACCAAAAGAGCCCAGAGGAAAATCCCCCTCCCGCTTCACTTGCGCATACACATTTTCAAGAGGTCTGCTTAAAGCTTTTTGCCGAAGCAGCGCTCTACGCAACGGTGTGAGAAGAAAAGTCTCTTCATCTTGAATCATTTTTTCCTCATAGACCCTAAAACCTTGAGCTTGCAAGTAATGACCCAAAAAGGAACGGGAGAACCTCGTCCACTCGGATAATGGGATTTCATATTCACCCTGTGGAAGCGTTAACTGATGATTCACCCGAATAGAAGGTGCCACAATCGTGGCCCCATCAAGTACAGGCGTAGAATGCTTAACAACCTGATTTTTGGAAATCAAAGGTAAAAGATGGGCTACCACACTCGATGGAGGGCATTCGGAAAGATCATAGAGATCTTGCCCCAAATAGCTGATGTATATCTTTTCCCTGGCTGAAAGCAGAGCTTCTAAAAATAGAGAGCGATCAAAATCGACTCGGCTGGGGCTGTAGCCACATTGAGGGTGCTTTCCTAACAAATCAAGCGCCTGCAGTTGTTCCCTGCGGGGAAAGGCATCGTGGTCCATCCCCAGAAGACAGATGACCTTCGCAGGGATCGCTCGCATGGGTAACATAGAACAGAACCGGACAGCCTGGAGTTGGTTGCGATTGATTGTAGCACTCTTTGCTCCTACACATTCTTGGAGCAAGGCATGGACAAACAGATAGCGGTAAAGGGTGTCTGGAAAACGTGTGTACGCTTTTTCGATCTCTTCAAACATGGCAAAAAGAGGCTCACTGTTGTCATTACAAAGAAAATAAGTCTGAACCAGTTTTTTGAAAAATTGCGCCCAATCGATAAGCGTTTTTTCATTTTCAAGCTCCCTTGTATCTTGGTAAAGAGAAGTAATGAGTTGAACGGTTTTCCCTAACGTTTCTGCCTGCGAAAAGTCAATGCGTTGAGGATCATAAGGCATCGCCAGCTCTTCTATCAAATGCCCTAACCCTTCCATCCAGGTGGCAGCACCTTCAAAAGCAACAGGTTCTCCACTCACTTGGCCTAGAAGATGGGCACGGTGAAATCCATCCACGCCCCATCTGATGCCCGTTTTGCGCACCCACTCCCTGATTTGGGCCAGATCTTCATCTGTAAAATTCCATTTTTTTCGAAATAACGGATGCTCGAAAAGCTCCAAAAGGGCAGGAGCGCTCCACCTCTTTTTTTCTAGATCCAGAAGTAAAAACAATCCCTCAATAGCTGGAGATCCTTTCGGGCTGGGCATATCGGCAATTTGGTAGTCCAAATGCTTTCCAAAAATGGCTTGGATGTAGGGGGCATAAAGAGCAATATTGGGCGCCATCACAACGATATCCGCAGGCAAAACGCCTCCCTGATCCGCGAGCTCTAACAAATAGTTATGGAGCGTAGCAATCTCCTCCCTTCTTGTGGAAACATTATGCACCTGGATAGAAGGATCATCTAAACACATTTCTGTAGCTTGTAACTGCAGTAAATCGCGCTGTAGTCTCTTCAGTTGCGTCTCTCCTCCAAAAACGAGGTAATTTTCTTCGGTATAAACACCACTTTCTTCGATCAACCTGGCCATCGCACGGCCCATTTTACCCATCGAGCCCAAAAGTGAAGGGTGGTCGGAGGGCAGATCGCTCCAAAACTCTTGGCAAGGCGAGAGCTGATAGAGGTAAACGGGTACTTGTCTCGGTGTCTGGCAAAAAAAGTGAAAATATAGGGGACTGATGTAGCTGAACGCAAAAAGATGAACGCTCATATCCGATGGTATGTTTTCTTTAACCTTCAAATCCTGAAACGCCCTTTGGGGATAGTCCCAGCGGGAGAAAACTTTTGCCCAAAGGGCCTCTTGCCAATTGGAGGGTTTCTGCTCCCAATCCAGGGCAGCTTTTCCTCCACAAGTACCGTATCTCTCAAAAAGCTGGGTTAAATAGAGAGTCAGAGCCGTTTTTCGCCGCTCTTTGCCTTGCACATACTTCACAAGGGGGGCCCATACAGGGTCTGGCTCTATCAGGGCCTCTGTTATACACGCTTCAACCTCTAAAAATAGTTCTAAATGAGATGGAAGTAACTTATGCGTAGAAGACTCAAAAACATATCCTCTAACTCTTGCCACCCCTTTGTCTAAAAAAACTGGGGATAGACCCGATGCCACACCAAGCGAAGAGGCGAGCTGAGTCTGGATCCACTGCTGCATTCCGCCACTGGGCGTAATGAGGATTTTTTCAGAAAATACACCAACTGCTTCCGAAAAAAGATTGGCTTTGAGATGCTCAAATAAAACTTCTACGGAGTTGCTCAAAGCCACTGATTTTATGCCCAAATTCCTGTCCTCATTTGCCGCCCTCAACATCACGCAGTTTTTAACCGCCCTCAATGACAATCTCTATAAACTATTACTCATCTTCTTTCTGATTTCTCTGAGAGGCGGGGAGCATAGCAATACGATCTTGTCTTTAGCAGGCGCCATTTTTGTGATTCCTTTTCTCCTCTTTGCTTCTGTATCCGGTACTTTGGCAGACCGGTTTAGCAAACGCACGATCATCTATGTTACCCGCCTGACCGAGATTCTCACAACATGCTTGGGAGTTGTCGCATTTGCGTTTCATTCGATTGTGGGAGGTTATGCCGTCCTATTTCTGATGGCAGCCCAAAGCACCCTCTTCTCACCTTGCAAATACGGAATCATCCCGGAGATCGTCCCTAAAACTAAAATTTCACATTATAACGGAGTGATCACTGCTACAACCTATTTAGCGATCATTTTTGGGACATTTCTAGCCTCCTTTATTACAGAGATCAGCCACAAGAATTTTACCCTATCTGTCAGTTTTTGTGTGGTCGTGGCAATCATGGGGTTGCTCGCCAGCTTAAATATTGAAAAAACGCACCCTCAAGCTGCCAGCAAACAACTCTCAGCCCGGTTCATTAGTACCATTATAAAAACTCTTAGAAACGCGAAACAAAAACGATACCTTGTCACCACAATCGTCTTTGGCGCCTATTTTCTATTTATGGGAGCCTACACCCAACTCAATATTATCCCCTTTGCCCTTCAATCCCTGCATCTTTCAGCTGTCTATGGAGGATACCTCTTTTTGTTCACTGCAATCGGAATTGGGATAGGCTCATTTTTGGCAGGCCAATTTTCGGGCAAACAGGTTGAGCTTGGATTTGTCCCACTAGCCGCAATGGGGGTAACGCTGTGTTTTTTAGGGCTCTATTTCTTTGAATTCCACTTTTATGTTGTGGTGCCTCTGCTGATCTTGGTAGGAGCCTTTGGAGGATTTTATGTTGTCCCCATTGACACTTTTATCCAGTTGGCAAGTCCCGATGAAGACCGAGGGCAAAATGTAGCCACTGCAAATTTTATGAGCTTCATTGGGGTGATCCTAGCCTCAGGGCTTTTAGCCCTATTAGGGAACGGATTTGGCCTCTCAGCTGCACAAGGTTTTTTGGTTATGGGGTTGCTTACAGGTACAATGAGCCTTGTCTTATTGTTGATTTTTGCGGACCAATTGCTTCGCCTAATTATTGGTACAGGAGCCCGCTTCTTCCTTCATATACGAGTTTGGGGTAAAAATCGTATTCAGCTCAAACAGCCTGCCCTTTTGGTTGCTCCGCGCAGATCATGGCTCGACACCATCATTGTGATGGCAGCCCTGCCACGACTGATTCGCTACATTGTTCCTGTGGATGATTGCCAACAAGCACGCTCTACTTTTTTCCGTTGGTTACGACTCATTCCACTCGATCAAAAACATTTTCATCCAATCGGTGCTGTCTTGCTAAAAGCCGTCAAAGCAGAGCTCGCATCAGGAAACTCTGTTTGCCTGATGCTACCTGCCGATGATGGTGAGCAAACACTAGAAGAATGGGAGGCTCAGCTACGGGAAGTACTCAAAGAGACTCAAGTTCCCATACTTCCGCTCCACATCTCCAAACAACGCCCGGATCCTGCCCAAGGTCCAATCGAACAACTACTGAGCCTGCGCCACCACCCCATCAAAATCTCTTTCGGCACTCCCCAGTAGCCCGATATATCTTTAATTCTGATTACAGAGCCTCTGTTCAGGATAATCTATCAACCTTTTCAAGACCTTATCCATAAAGTTGGGTTGTTTCATGTCGGCTTCTATTTTCCGACGATCTGCTTCATACCTTTCTTTGAGTGTGATTGTCTCAACGTGAGAGACGTCTGCTAGAAAATAAAGAGGGGGGAGGATGGGATCAACGTCTAATTCACTAAAATCGCCACATTGTTCTTCAACAGTTGCTAATTTTTTTGTGAGTATTTCATCTTCTGGAAGATGGTCTTTCTCTATTTTCCACATGGCTTTCATGATATCAAACCTCTGTTGAAAGAGAGTGGCATTTCTTACCCCGTAGCCCAACATAATACCCATCAATTTTTGGCTCTTATTTATCGATTTTGCAATGGAAACTTCTCTCTTTTCAAGTTTTTCTAAGAATGATTCAGGTGTAAAATCCTTTCCAAGTTCTTCCTTAAAGATAGACGAGTGTTCCTGTAATGTACGAAGCATATTGTTCTTGTTGATTAAGATCAGAGCGAGACAATTAATCCAGTCATTTTCTTCATCGAGAAAGATAAAGTCCTTAAAATCAAATTCGTCTCGGTATTTGTACCATGCTTTCAAGACTGCTCTTCTTTTGAGCATCAAAATCCTAGATCCTATCCATTTATAAAATGAAAGATCTCTAGGTGCTTCTAAGCAAAAATCGGCCAAAGACATTGGCTTGGATCCGAAGATTGTATAGGCATAATCATGGTGATCAATCAAATATTCGAATAAAAACTTTATTTTTTTTAGATCTTGATGAGGAATAGCGACAATATCCGCTTTGATCAAAAGCGTTGAACATAAGCTGAACAATAAGAATAGACATCTCATAAGGAAGGCCCCATTTGTATTTCAACAAGGCCGTTAAATGCAATCAATCGCGCGGCCCTGGACAATTGTGGTCATCTTTTGGATTGTACCAACTTTGGCAAAATGGACAATATTCAAGATCCCCAGCGATTATTTCTTCGTAAGGAACAAAAACTCCTCTTGTATCAGAGCATAGCGTGTAAATTTGGATAAGATTTCCATCAATCGACGCATAGATGCCGTTTGGAGCTATATACACGCCACCTGGCTGCACATAATAATTATCTGAAGCCTGAGCCTGGTCATAGGCAATTGTAAGATCATGAACAGCAAAACATTGAAAAGACGCCCCCAACATTAAGGCTACCACTGCGAAATATTGATAGAAAGTTTTCATCTTCACCTCACGCAATCTTAAAATTTAAATATACAACTTTAGAGAAAGATCTCTTTTAAGAAAACAAAAAAATACTTTCATTTAGACTTGTCGCAGCCCTACAGGCTGAAAGAATTTGACTGTAAAGACCCAGAGCGTTGCCCTGGGCTATTTCCTGTCAGCCTCGAAAGGCTGAGACAAACTAGCTTAGAAGGCGTAGATGACCGACATCTCGAAGGCTTTGTAGCGGAAATCGCCACCCAAGCTCTTATTGCGGGGTGTAGCATATTGCGCCTTGGCTCTTAGCGACAAGCTGTCTGTCATGGCATACAGGAGGTTCGCTTCCCACCCTTTGTAGTTCGTGAAGAGCCGGAGAGTACCTGGCAGGGTTCCAAAAAGAATGGCGTCTGAAAGAAGACCATTGGCAGCGTTACCGTGACCTATACCTGTCAAATCGAATTCAGGTACAGCTTGGGCTTGGACGCTTTGGTAGTTAATATCGACCGACCAGTCGCATGCCTTGCAGAGTTTACCTAAAGTAAAGCCGGCATACCAGGCGCCATTGAGTTTCTTAAAATTCGTCTGAACAACGCGTTTTGCGTCGTGGTTAGCCAAAACAGCTCCGTAGAGAAAAAGTGTTTTACATCCCAGGAAATCGATTTTTCTTTCATATCCTAAAAGCATCTGAGAAACGATGAAACGGTAGCGGGGATTATCCCTTACTTTAATCGTTCCTGGGGCTACTTTGGTGATCGGATTGGTTGCATTACCATAGTTCGTAGTGGGTGCACCTCGGTGCCAATCGATGAGGCTATATTTCATGCTGATGCCAGTGCCTCTCCATTTGGTCACAAATGTTTCTACAACCCAAGCATAGTGGTTGGTGAAGCTATCGACGATAAACGGACCGCCATGGATCGTAAACTGCCCAATTTCGGGAATGCAGCGAGTATAGAAAATATGGAGACCATCAAAGACGCTACCAAATTCAATACGCGATTCAAAAATGAAGTCCAAATTGCTACGTCCAATTTCGATATAGAAGTCTTCTTTGCCTTCCTCGAAGATGTCGTAGCCGATAAAGGCTCGTTCCATCTCGATTTTTGTAGCCGTCCCTCCATCTTTTCCATCAAAATTGACCCACTTCAATTTGGTTGATGCCCAAGATCTAACGGTGACATAGTCGAGCATCAAGTTAACTTCGCTTTTAAAGCGGTTGATCGCCGTTTTAGTGCCCCTTCCACGCTGGCTAGCCCCATTAATCTGCTCGCCGGCTGCAACCCAGCGGGCTCTCAAATCCCCAGCGATGGTGAGTGTTCCCTCTTTTTGACGGCATTGGATCAGACCACGGCTCTCCACAAAGTCGCGTAGGACGCGGGGGTCTACAACATCATCATCTTCAGGTCCAAAATTCCCCTCCGACAGAAAACCGGCTGCGCTTGGACCTAAATTATCGACAGCAGCAATCACATTTTCTTCTTCAAAGAGATCGGCAAACGTTTTTTCATCTTCCTCCAAAGCGGCAATTAACCTTTCTTCGTCCTCTGTAGAGGTTAGGGGTCCAACAGGACTCTCTTCAGCTGCAAAAACAAGCGCAGAACTCAACAGGGCGCATAGGAAGAAAAACTTTGGGCTCATGAATTTTACCGTAAAAAAAATATAATATACAAAATCGTAAGTAGTTATATATAGTGTCGTTTATAAATTCAAGCGCCGTATTGATGTGGTTGGATATAAAGACCCCAGTCTTGACGGTCCATACCATTGAGGTACCGTTTCCAAACTGTCATGGGGCGGCCCTCTTGTGCACCACAGGCATCAAAACGCCACAGCTCAAGCGTGGCAGTTCCGGGATTCAGGGTAAAACCAAATACGTTGTTAACCCAGTTGGTATCCGCAAAAAGAAAAGGTCGGGGATAGCAAAGGCCTGTATGCTGCATGGCCTCCACAATCTTATGGTAATAGAATACTGACGCGCGCGTATCTTTAAGGGCTAAGATCAAAAGTCCTTGCGCGATCTCCTTAAGATCTTGGGCAGATAGGATGCGGTATTTGCCTACACTCTCTTCAGCCTTCTCGATGAGCTGCATTACCTCTTCTCGCAGACGATCGTCGATTTCATCGATAGCCTCGAACAGCGTACTGAGACGCTCCCTGAGCTGGTGCTCGGGGAAGAGTGGTAGAAAACGATACAGAATGCTGTCTAACTCCTCGCCAATCATAGCAAGGCGATTTCCCTCACGGAGCCATTTTTCGTAAGAAAGCGCTTGGATCACATGCGAGCGAAATTCGGGTGGAGTCATCGCAAACGGGAAACTTTTTAAAGTGTGCTGCACTACTGCGCGATAACCGACTGGAATAAACAATAAGAGCTGCCCGATGACTGCATCCATCATGCGCGCATCAAGTAGGCAATCTTTTAAAAAATAGTGCTGGGGCACTATCCATTGTTCCTTGATCCAGGTGTAGGTGTAAATATCACTTTCCCAAGCCTTGCGAAAGAGGGGCCAACCGGGTTTGCAAATAAAGGCATGAGTCGGAGAAAAGCTTAACATTCCTCGATCGGAATTCTCTTGGTAAAGGCGCTGCACACTTAAAGGGAGTTCTTTGAGGGTATCTATCAAAAATGCGAGGTATTCGTTTTCGCTCTCTACCCATCTTTTAGCCTCACGCGGTTCATTCAAAGCTCTCCAATAATATTTCACAAGGGTGCTCATGGTCCCACCGGAAATATAGGACCAGGGCTTCCGTTTCACTTGCTCAAGATGTTCCATGGGATGGGGGACCAACGGTTCATGATAGGCTCTAGCCAAACGGAACAAGGAACTTTCCAAAAATTCGGGACGTTTGATGGTATTGATGGCTACCGTGACTAAGTCGGCGATCTCTTTTTGAAGTCCCTCACATTCAGGCAACTGACTCATGTCAATCTCTGTCGAAACAAAAAACGATGCCAAATGCTGAATATACTCAGCTGCCGTGTGAATCATCGTCCACAGCGAGGTCTGTGACCTTCCGTATTTGTACATCAACCGAAAACCCGCAGGACTGTCATCATAAGGACTTGCCACTACATCGTGCATTTGGGCATCGTATACCTCTTGGAAATAGTCCCGTATCTTTTCGCCATAAAATGCAATCAATTTAGGATAAATACTTTGAAGTCTTTTTCCTTGATCATATGCGCTGTCTCGTTCAACAATAACTCGGTTCAACTCGTGTTTGCGGATCTGGTATTCGGACCGCACCCAACCCATTTCACTTTCAGAGGCGCTCCGCATTCTACCCTCGAGATATTTGGCCTGCGCAAACAGATGATCATAACGGGATTGATAGGTGGCCATCTCTTCGTTGATTTGATTGATCTTCTCTTGGATGGCACTGTAAAGACTTTGACCGATACCATGCGGATCTTCCGGATCTACACCCAAGCTTACATAGAGGTTCCATTTGGCAAAATCGGCCTTTGATTCTGAAAGCGATGCCAAAGTAAACTCCCATGCTTTTAGAAGGGCATTATCCGTAAGGCCCTTGAACGCCCCTTTTGCAGCTTCATACGCTTTGATGTACTTGCTACATGACAGAGTTTTGCTCCCTTGAGGCGATTGAACGAGCAATTCAGCTAAAGGTCCTTGAACCCTTCGCAAACTAAAATCTGTCACGTCTTGCTGTGATACTCCAAAAGTTTGTAGCAAAACTTCCTGAATCAATCGGTCTCCGGAAAAAACGGCAAAAGAACTCTGAGGAATTTCTTTTACAAAATCCGTTTTTAAGAGCAACTCGAGGCATTTTTTATTTTTTTCAGCCCCCCCTTGATTTTTCTCGATAAGCCCTGCTGCCTCAAATGCTGCGTGTAGTCCTGGAGAAAGGGCTAAAGCTTCTATTGGTTTATCTCCTAGAGAGGACCAGGAACAAGGTTTGAGTAATTCCCCCATACCCCAACTAGGGCTCAAAGGCACGGTATATTCAACCCCTTCTTTGACCCGCGTCAACCTCCCTGTCCCAAAAAGCTCTGCGATATCTGCAAGAAATGCCAAGGGCAAATCTTGTTGAATCAGAATCGCAGGTGCAGTTGCAAAACAAGATCCCACATTCTGTCGCAACACAGTTAAAAGAGCTGCAAAAGCTGCAAGGCGAGCATGTGCATCACTAATCTGCGTCCCCTCGGGTAATAAAAGCGTCTCTTTAATTAGGTTATCAGCTCCTCTGTGACCTATGGACCGACTGATCTTTTTTAAACTTTGCACATAGCTAGGATTGTCGTAGAACAATTTGAGTATTTTCAGCAGATGTTTTTGCCGTTGTCCATCATGATGACGCCCTGGACCTAAAGAATAGAGTTTCTCCTCTAACAATTGAATGGCTTGAAAGAGTGTCCTTCTATTGAGCGATCCTTTCTCATCGATCAGTTGCCTCGCAAGTTCCCTGCCCACATGCACATTGCGCCACGACCAGCTCTCTTGAATCTGTGAAATATCGAAATCTTTGCATATGTCAACGTATTCATCGCAAAGCAAGGCCTGTAGGGGATCGGGATAACTAACCGCGCGGGCTTGGGTACAGAATACTTCCTGCAAAAATGCTGATTTAATCGATTTTGAGTGCGACAATAATGGCCTCTTCTTCCTGGGGGGTACCGGCAGTGAATTCTTGAACAACTGCTTTGACCTTATCCACCATGTCTTGGGCAGTATTCCATTTTTTGGATTGTAGGATATCCTTAAGCTGCATTTCAGAAAAATGTTTCTGCGTGCTGCTTTCAGCTTTGAGCAAACCGCTCGTGTATAAAATAAGGGTATCACCTGAATAAAGCTGGAGCGTTTCGGACTTGTATTGATGAGATTCTTGCAACCCCAAAGCCTCTCCTGTTAGGTTCAAAGGTTCAATTTGGCCATCATTTCTCTTGACCATACCCGGGGTTGAGCCGCACGAGCAATACGAGAGAATCCGAGAGTCAGGATGGTAGAAACCCAAGAAAAGATCCAAGGACACACCAGCATCTCCCACATCACGAATAAAGTCATCATTTGTAAGACTCAATACTGTACCCACATCATCGTAGAGAGTCGAAAAGGCACGAAACAAGCTTCTAGCTGACAAAGAATATAGACAAGGTGAAATTCCGCGACCGTCAATGTCTGCCATAGAAAGAGCCAGTACGTTTTCTCCTGATTGTGTCGCTTTGGAAAAGAAATAGTAAAAATCCCCGCCTACGTCAGTGGCCGGTAAATAACCACCCGCTGCCATAGAGGCTTTGATATCTGGCAAAGGCGAGGAAAACAAGCTCCGCTGCACTTCTCTACAAATCGCAACTTCACGCTGATAGGTCTCCTTTTTCACTCTCTCGTCCTCTGCCCGTTGAATATTGAGCAAGAGGGTATCGATCGTGTTGTTGAACATGCTGCCTAAAATATTGATCTCAAATCCCCAAGGAGCTTCTTGGAAACGCACGCCTAAGTTGCCTTGACGCACCTCTCCCATGACATGAATCAATTGCCTGAGAGGTCGTGAAATCCAAAGCGAAAGCCAATAAGTCACAGCTCCACCGCCTAGCAATATCAATCCATATGTCACATAGATAAAAAGAAAATGACGTACAGCCGAACCAAAGAATTCTTCCTTTGGTGAATAGCCTACTAAGGAAAGCTTCATTTCTGGAATAAATGCCTGATAAGCGATCTGCACTTGGTCATCGAAAATGAATTCGAAAAAAGGGGGATCTTTGCCTTGGATGACTGGCAAGGTTACATCCGGCAGCTCCAAATTACCCAATTGCCGTGAAGAGATGATTTGCCTACGTCTTTTGTCCGAGATCGGTTTAAAATATTGCCCCATTAAATGAGGATCTGTGGATTTAAATACAATGCCATCAGAATTCAGAATCGCAAATTTGGCATTGCGCAATTGGTGGCTCGGTGCCAAAAGGCTCGTTAATAAACTCTCGACCTTTGAGCTGACCATAAGTATGCCAATGGGCTTCCCTGTCTCTTTTGATTCGATGGCCTGGGCCACGAAAAGATTCGAGACATAGCTTTGCGCCTCATCCGAGTATAGATAGCGTACAAAAGTACCAGAACCTGTCTTGAGCACTGTTTCAAGGGGATGATAAGCTTCAAAAAAAGTATTTACTAGATCCCGACTGCTCGATGCAACAATCTTGTAATACCCATTCTGACTTAGCTCCAACACATAGATCTGGTATTCTCTCCACAGCTGAGCAATCTCAACCAGCTCATGGGTCAAATGATCAAAATCTTTGGCGGCCATTTTACCACTGATGTCTATCACATACCCCAGTTCGCTCAAGAGCACCTGTTTAACAGGCTCAGAAGCAATTAAGCTAAACGTGCGCAAGTTAGACACTTCTTTCAATTCTTTTTTTGCTGCTCTGATTGCTTCGTAATATGAATTTTGAAAAAACACAAAAGAATCGATGAGCAAAGGAAGGGCGAGCAGAAGAAAGTTGATAGCCAAAACACGGAGAGCAAAGCTTTTTTTAATCATCCCAACACTTAGGTTATAGTTACACGATCTTCATCGCCAACAAGGTGATATCATCAAACTGAGGAGCACTACCAACAAACTGCGATACACGATTTATAATCTCTTCGGTAAGCTCCGCAGCGCTCCCCCCACCCTCTTCGCGGATACAGTTTTCTAACCTGTTGCTTCCGAAAAATTGGAATTCTGCATTCTGCGCTTCAGTGATGCCATCTGTATAAAATACCACGGTATCTCCTATATTGAGCTGAATTTCATGGGCTTTTACTCCTTGTGATAGCAGGACTCCCATGGCAATCCCAGACAATTGCAACATTTCCAAGGTCCCATCCGCCCTTCTGAGATACCCCGGGTTATGTCCACAAGAGTAGTAACTCAATTGATGGCTACGATGATCATAGAGTCCTGCAAGGACAGTTACAAACATACCTGTGTCGCCCGTGTCTTTACAAAGCAAGTCGTTTGTGGCACCCATGGCCTTTGCAATATCATCGTAGGCATGCGTATAAGTACGTAGCATATTTCGGACGCTTAATGAATAAAAACCAGCCTGCACACCCTTTCCAGATGCATCTGCTACAGCAAGCGCAAGTTTAGAAAGGTCCCCTTGACCCTTGACAAACACATCGTAAAAGTCGCCCGCAACCTCAATGGCCGGAATATAAATTTCAGCGACATCTACTCCAGGATATTTAGGCATACGCTGAGGCAAAAGACGGTGCTGAACTTCCCGTCCTAGTCGCAGCTCGCGCGCAAACACTTCCCTTTTAACTCGCTCATCCTCGGCTACATGTTTTTGCTCTAATACTGCATCGACCATCTCGTTGAAAATATCACCCAACAGGTTGATCTCAAAGCCGAGCGCATCTCTTTGATAACGCAGATTTAGCTCACCCCTCTGAATTTTCTGCATTACAAGGCTCAAATCTTGAATCGGCTTTGCCATCCGCAAAGTCGCAAGTGTAGCTAAAGCGCCACCTAGAATCAAAATGACTCCATAGAGCGTATAAACGTTAAAAAATTCGATCAGAGGCGCACGGAACACATCATTTTTAGCGGCATAAGCTAAAAGGGCGTAATTGGCTTGAGCCAATCTCCTGACATAGCCGATTTGTGCTTTGCCCTTCCACATGAACTCAAAGAAAGGAAAGCCAATATCGCTTTTGATGGGAATAGGCTTCGACAGTAGCTGCCTCGCTGCCTCTGGTGCTGCCTCCTGAAACAGCGCACTATAGCTCTCTTTCAAAGGAAGAAAGTATTGTAATTTGAGTGAAGGATCGCTCGAAGCAAACACAATCGTGGAGGGGAGCAAAAGTGCAAAATTGACGGGATAACGCTGAGTTTCTGGTTGCAACAGGTCGCTGATTTTAAGAGTAATGTCATCTACCACAGCCAACACTCCCACAAACCGCTCTTCTTGCAACGAATAAATAGTATGGGAGGCAATGAAGTAAGGATGTAGCGTTGTATCATCAAACAAAATATCACTGGCAAACCCTTTTTCTAAAGAAGTATGAGAGTAGAGATTGCTCGACTTAAAAAAATTTGTGTAATCTGTGCCTAGATACTCTGGAAGCCCGGAAGCAACTACAATATACCGGCCTTCCGGTGTGATCTTTAGCAAGAAAATTCCATAAAATTCACCGACTTGAGCTAAACTCTTCAGTTTTCTATCGAGCTCAGAATTACGTTGCTCAGGAAAATGAGTCTCCAGTTTTAGGTCGTGCACTAAAAGCTCAATCAAATGCCGACTCAGAGGATGAAGTTGAGAGAGGGGAATTTCTCGAAAGTTAGCAATTTCGACAAGATAGGATTTAGCATCAGCGATCGTACGGTTATAACGTTCTCGAACCAGGATAAAAGAATCCACTAAAAGAGGAATAGCCAGTAGAATAAAGGCTATTGTCAGCAGACGAAAGCCAATCGATTTATGGAATGGAATCATAAAGCTCAATCTACTCAAAAATTGACATTTCAACCATGCGAAAGCGCGTGTGAAAATTTCAATTTTTATGAAAATGTATTACAGGACGACTACTAGTTGAACTTAAACAAGATAAGCAGGATCGCAAGTCTTCACAATCCGCTCGTGAAACATCTTGTTAAATTGCGAGAAGAGAAAAAATACCGCGACCAGCAAGGCTCTGTACTCATCACAGGTAAGAAACTGGTGAGCGAAGTCGCCGCCCACTTGAAACCTAAAAAGTGGTTTGTTACAGAAGCGTGTCCTATCTCTGCAACAGGCGAGGTCTATCTGGTGACCCCTGCTGTGATGAAAAAAATTACTGGACTACCTTCTCCCGAACCCATTGCCGCTGAATTTCCCTTGCCAGGGCCACAAAATCTCACTGGTAAAGCTCCTCTATTGGCTCTAGATGCGATTCGGGACCCTGGCAATTTGGGAACGTTAATCCGCACGGCCCTAGCCCTCGGGTGGGCTGGTGTTTTTTTTCTTCCTACTTGCGTCGATCTTTTCCATGAAAAAACGATCCGGGCATCTAGGGCAGCTCCTTTCCACCTCCCTTGGCAAACGGGGACCTGGGAAGAGCTCGAGCGGCTATGTAAAGAGGGTAATTTAAAAACCTACATTGCTGATATGGAAGGGGAATCCTTAAGCACAGTCCAGCCCACCTCCCATGCCCTCTTACTACTGAGCAATGAAGCGCAAGGAGTCCAGGGCAAAGCGATCAGTTTTGGACAAAAAATAACTATCCCTATGCAAGGGGAAATGGAATCGCTGAATGTTGCAGTGGCCGGAGCCATTTTAATGTACATGTTAAAGAGCCTGCCATGAATCAAAAATACGACGACGATGAGCTTCACTCCAAAAAAGAGCTAAAAGCAACCCGTAAGATCACTTCCAAAAAAGATCGATCCCAATATAAAAAGACAGATCTGGAAAAGCGGGAAAGACACCTTGTAGAAGAAACCCAAAAACGATTAGCCAAAAAAGACTTAACGCGTGGCAGAGTCCTTGGTATCTCGGCTGATGGCATTACAGTCCAACATGGGGAGGAAATATGTCTTTGTTCTTTGAGAGGCCAACTCAAGCAAAAATGGTCTCAGTCTAAAAACCTCGTAACTGTGGGGGATTTTGTTCTTTTTGAGAAAGAAGGAGCGCAAAAAGGATCGATCGCTCATATCGAAGAGAGACACTCGGTGTTATCACGCCAAGAACACTTAAGGAGAAGACAACAACAACTCATTGCTGCCAATATCGATCAAGTCCTCATTTCCGTATCAGTGGTCAGCCCGCAGTTGAAACCTCCTCTTGTCGATCGCTACATCATTGCAACCTACAAAGGGAATATGGAGCCTGTGATCGTGATCAATAAAATCGATTTACTCCAAGATAGGAGAGAAGAGTCCATACTCTTTGAGCAATTTGTTAGCACCTACCGCTCCCTAAACATTCCAGTGATCCCTGTCAGTGCCTCTACGGGGGAAGGGATTGAAGTGCTAAAAAACCACATGCAAGGCAAAGCTTCGGTGTTTTCGGGTCAATCAGGAGTAGGAAAATCCTCTTTGATTAACGCAGTCACAGGCCTCGATTTGAGTGTAGGTGATATGGTTGAAAAAACCAAAAAAGGATCCCACACCACAACAAGCGCCCATTTAATCCCCCTCTTGTTTGGTGGTTGGTGCATCGATACTCCCGGCATTCGCAGTTTTGGGGTGTGGGACCTGCAAAAAGAGGATTTAAACGCCTATTTTCCTGAAATCGATCTAATCGGACACCTGTGCAAATACCCTAATTGTACCCATTCACACGAGCCGGGCTGCGCCCTTGAAGAAGCCCTCGAAGAAGGACGCATTTCTCCCATCCGCTTCGACTCATACCTCAAGCTTCTTCAAGAAGCTTCCTGATTTTTTGACGGGCATAGTGGATGCGTGAGCGGACTGTGCCATACGAGATGCCCAGTTCTGCGGCAATTTGTTTTTGAGGAATATGCTGGAGATCGTACATCTCAAAGATGATGCGGTGTTTAGGCGAGAGTAATTTCATTGCTTCATGGATTTTAAGCATTCTCTGCTCATCCACCTCTTCTGGGACCAAAACCTGTGGAGGGAGAAGCTCCTCGCGAAACTCTTGTTCCACACCATGCTGCCTTTTTAAATGATTGAGAGAGAGATTATGGGAAATACGCCAGAGCCATGTAGAAAAACGGGCTTCCATGCGGAATGCTTTTAGATGTTGATAAGCGTGAACAAAAGTCTCCTGGGTAAGATCCTCAGCAATCTCCTGATCATGCACAATACTTAGACAATGGCGGAAAACCATTCCCTTATGGACTGTCATAAGCTCAGTAAAAGCTTCCTCATCACCTTCAATACTTTTTTGGATCAATTCTCGTTCATCCATTGTCTCTAAATACCTTTCCTCATATTCTCACCATAAAAGCGGAGAGCATGATGTTCAACTCAAAAATTGTAGCTGTAGACGCATTAGAAATTCTCGATTCAAGAGGAAATCCAACTATACAGGCTTGGATTACTACAGATCAAAATGTCACCGGTACTGCTTGTGTACCCTCTGGCGCCTCGACAGGAAGCCATGAAGCTTTGGAGCTCAGAGATGGCGATAGCCGGCGCTATCTAGGTAAAGGGGTGCAGAAAGCTATTGAGAATATCAAAGGACCGATAGCCCAAGCTTTGATCGGAAAAAACGTCTGTAACCAATTTGAACTCGACCATAAACTTTTACAACTTGATGGAACCGAAAATAAAAGTCACTTGGGAGCCAATGCTATCTTGGCAGCTTCTCTTAGCATTGCTAAAGCCGCCGCTCTCTCTTTAGGCATGCCCCTCTATCGCTATCTAGGGACCCCCTTCTCACGTCTACTGCCCTGCCCCATGATGAATGTAATCAACGGAGGAGTCCATGCCGATAATGGCCTGGAGTTCCAAGAATTCCTGATCCGTCCTATCGGTGCCTCCAGTTTTTCTCAGGCGCTGCAGTGGGGAGTCGAAATCTTTCATGCTCTAAAAAAGCTTCTCAAAGAAAAGGGCCACATCACGGCTGTCGGCGACGAAGGAGGGTTTGCTCCACAACTTGCTTCGAACGAAGAAGCCCTCGAACTCATCTTAGCTGCCATCGAAAAGGCGGCTTTGCGTCCCCAACAGGATATCTCTTTAGCCATCGACTGTGCAGCTAGTGAATTTTACAAAAATGGCACCTACAATGGGCGTAGCTCCGCAGCTCAGATCGCGCTGCTCACCACTCTATGCCAGAATTATCCGATCGACTCCATTGAGGACGGTATGGCCGAAAATGATTGGGATGGCTGGAAACAGCTTACCGATGCGCTCGGAAAAAAAGTGCAAATTGTAGGAGATGATTTATTTGTTACAAACACACAGTTTCTCCAAAAGGGACTCGAGATGGGAGTGGCCAACTCCGTTTTGATCAAACTCAACCAGATAGGGACCTTAACTGAAACCATGGCCTGTATCCGCCTTGCCGGGGCGCATGGCTATACCAGCATCCTGTCTCACCGATCAGGAGAGACCGAGGATACAACCATAGCTGACTTAAGCGTAGCTGCAAGTGCAGGCCAAATCAAGACGGGCTCTCTTTCAAGAACAGACAGAATCTGCAAATATAACAGACTGCTCGCTATCGAGGCCGAGCTGGGAAGTCAAGCGCTTTACAGAGACTCTAACCGTTGCCGCACCCTAGGCCGTGTGAGATAGAGATCTAAGAGGGAGTTGCATAACTCGCTCTAAACAGCTCATATCCAATTGCGAACACAAGCAAACACGTATCCTGTTGTTTATAAGTCCTATAATCCTAAAAACGGCAGTTCGAGATGGTAAAGTGATGCAAGATTTTGATCCAGAATCGCTTCCATTAGGGGGCCCCTTCACCATTTGGGAATGTGCGCCCCCTATTAAAAGTGATTCTAAATCAAAATCTTGCATCACTTTACCATCTCGAACTGCCGTTTTTAGGATTACTAAGAACAACTACTATCTCTAATAAATTTTATTATTAATAATTTTTATGTGTTAGAATAAACAATAAGGTATTTCACGAGAAATGGGTAATGGATTTTACAATAGCATTATTTGGAGAGGCGGGAAGAGGTGAATTCCAAACCGCCTATTATTGCAAAAGCTTAGAACAACTCTGCTCTTTTCTGGGAGAACCACCCTCAGTAGATTGCAGAGGTTTAGACTTTGCAATTCAGGCCCTACTTTTTCAACGGGGGGTCGTTTACTTTCGGGTGCATGAAGAGGGCTTCAGCACTCAAGACTATTTAAAGGGATTTAATTTCTTAGAAAACAAAGACCTATTTCCAAGTATCTCGGCGATTTGCCTACCGGGTGTTGGCAACGCGCAAATCCTCGAAGCGACACATCCTGTGTGCAACATCCACCGCAGCTTTTTGGTCTTAACCGAACACGATCTCTATGACTATCTGACCTATTAGCAATCTAATGCTTGAAGTACTCAGTAAGACCCTCGGAAGTAGCTTTCATCGCCTTTCCTCCCTTCTGCCAGTTAGCTGGACACACTTCACCATTGTTCTCAAAAAAAGAGAGGGCATCGATCATGCGTAGGGCTTCGTCAACAGAACGTCCGAGTGGCAGGTCATTGACAATTTGATGACGTACAAAGCCTTGCTTGTCGATTAGGAAAAGACCGCGGTAAGCAATCCCTTCATCCTCTTTCAAGACATCATAGTCTCCGGCGACTTTCTTGTTCATATCAGACAGAAGAGGGTACTCAACACCTTGGATACCTCCCTTGCTGCGAGGAGTATTGAGCCAGGCTGCATGCGAAAAACAGCTATCGACCGAACATCCCACTACTTGCGCTCCACGACTTTCAAAATCCACTAAACGTTCTTGGAAGGCATGGAGCTCTGTTGGACAGACAAAAGTGAAGTCTAAAGGATAGAAAAACAGCACAACATATTTGCCGCGCAAAGAAGAAAGTGAGTATTGATCCTCAATACGACCTTTTACCACAGCTTTCAGATTGAACTCCGGAGCTTTTTTACCTACTAAAACACCCACATTCACCTCCCCAAGTAAAAAAAAGTGCACTGGAGAGGATTCGAACCTCTGACCACCCGGTTCGTAGCCGGGTACTCTATCCAGCTGAGCTACCAGTGCACGAGATGGATTGAGTATATAGCAAGCGTCTTGTTCGATCAAGTTTTTTGGGAATTCAAAATTTGCTATACAAATAGGTATGAAAAACAAGGACAGTATTCTTATTGGAGGAGGGCTAATTCTTTTAGCTGCGACTGCCTATGCTTGCATGGGAGCCCTAGTCAAATGGGGAGGAAAGATACCCGATCAGCAGCTTGTCTTCGCGCGCAATCTCATCTGCCTGCTTGTCATTCTCCCCTGGATTTTCTTGCCCAAACCCAAAACTTTAAAGACACAGGTATTGCCCACTCACATCATAAGAGGACTTGCGGGCCTGCTCAACATGTATTGTTTTTTCTACTCGATTCGATATATTTTACTTACAGAGGCCATGCTTCTTAATAACACCATGCCTCTATTTTTGCCACTTATCCTCTGGATTTGGCGCGGGGAAAAAATCTCCAAAATGCTCATCCCCGGCCTCGTAATCGGATTTCTCGGTGTCATCTTTATTCTGCATCCCGGCACAGCCATTTTAAGGCCGGCCTCTTTGCTGGCTTTAGCCTCTGGTTTTTTTATGTCCATTAGCATGGCCGGCATCCGGGAGCTGGGGAAATTCGAGCCCCTCTACCGGATCCTTTTTTATTATTTCGCTATTTCCACACTGCTCAGCGCCATCCCCTTATTATGGGGGTGGCAAAGCCATCATTCGGCTTTGTGGCTTATACTTTTAGGAGTGGGCATTTTTGCAGCCATCTACCAGTATTTTTTAACCCTCGGGTATCAATATGCATCCGCATCCAAAATTAGCCCATTGATCTACTTTGCTGTCATTCTATCAGGAGTATTCGATTGGGTGTTTTGGCATAAATCCCCCGACATCTATTCTTATATAGGGGTCATTTTAGTCATGATAGGAGCCATCTGGTGTATCCGTATCGAGAGTAGAAAATCGTGACTGTGCACGGAGCCAGTAGAATCCTTAAGGCAGGCCCAGTTTGCCCAGGTGAAAGTCCGCAGCTGAGAGCTTTAACCGAAAAGAGGGAAATTATGGCTCAAAAGATTGTGCTTATACCAAATATCACAAATAAGTTGTGATATTTGGTATAAAATTCTATCAGCTTGTCGCAGCCCTGTAGGCTGCAATAAACTGATTATGAATACCCAGGGCGTTGCCCTGGGCTTGTGCAGTTTCAGCCTTTCAGGCTGAAGGAAGGTCTATATCTCAGCCTGAAAGGCTGGGACAGTGCTAGCCCAGGGCAACGCCCTGGGTTTAAAGGACAAAAAATTTATCTGCAGCCTGTAGGGCTGCGACAGGGAGGTGGCCCATGAATTCGTTTGAAGATCTGATTCATGCTTGTCTATGGTTGAATAATGCGTCATAGCCTAGCATGCCTGCATCGAGAGCAGCAAAATCTGACCAAATTAACGAGCATGTTAATTTGGTCTTGACCGTTTTAATACGTATGTTAAAACTGGTCGTATGAAAAGACTCTACTATCAACTCGTCCAAGACCACTTTAAAGATATGCGTCAGATGGTTTTTCTCGCAGGTCCACGTCAAGTTGGCAAGACGACTATCAGCCTAGAAGTAGGCAAAGAGTCCGGACCCTACTTTTATTTCAACTGGGACAATGATGAAAGCCGTAGGTTGATCATTTCAGGTTCAGCTTTGATTGCAGAGCAAGCGGGCTTACTCAAAATGAGTAAGCGAAAACCGATCATCATTTTCGATCATTTTGGAGGCTTTCCTGAACCATATTTAAAGGCAGCCCGCAGATTTTCTTCGAACTGGCAAAGGATGACACAAACCTTGATGCTTCAGGAAGATATTAGAGACTTAAGTCAGATTCAAGAATTGGCCCAGCTAGAAATGCTTGCCGAGCTACTTCAAGAAACTGTAGGTCAATATATCACCCAAAGCACCCTAGCCAATATGGTGAAAGTATCAATCCCCACCATCAGTCGTTGGTTATACCATTTCCAAGAACAAACCGGAGCCCCACATGCTTTCCAGCTCAATTTCGGGATGAAACATGTGAATAAAGACTGTTTCTCTTATCACAAACCCACCATAGTCCCTGCATCCACCTTTCTTTCTCAACTAGTTTGAGAGGTGGATTTGTCACAGGGGCAACAGCCACCGGACTTGTTGGCGCATTCTTTTTTGTAATCGTTGATGTAAAAGCCATCTCCAACAAAACGGAAAGTAGCTAGACCACCGCCGACCCCTCTTTTCAGGCTTTCCTGCTTGCATTCTGGGCAAGTCTTGAGGGCGTCTGCAGTGATTTTTTGAGAGATCTCGACCTGATGGCCGCAAGCTTCACATGTATAGTCGTATGTAGGCATAAAAAAAAATTCCTTGTGAATGAGGATGAAGGAGTTGTAACTACTCAAGTAGTCCGGCTTATCGGTAAATAGCCTCCCTGTGGTGACTATCCACTCCCCCTCGGCTGACTGCGTCAGCTCTCGGACAACCCATCAAAAAAGCTCCACTGGAGCTTCTTTGAGGTACCTTGTCCTTGACAAAGTATACCTTTCCTAGAGTACTCTGGCGGCTCGTGAATAGTCACAAGGATTTTCATCCTTCATCCTTTTCCCTGATCCTTACATCATATCCATGCCACCCATGCCCATGCCACCCATACCTCCCATACCTCCCATTCCACCCATACCTCCCATGCCACCTGGCATTTGAGCTTGGGCCTCTTTGGGCTTGGGTCTATCGGTGATCATTGCAGCAGAGGTGAGGAGTAATCCAGCAACCGATGATGCGTAACGCAATGCTGATTTGGTAACAAGCGCTGGGTCAATGACGCCGGCTTTAACAAGATCCATGAATTCATCGGTTAAACCGTTGTAGCCCCAATTAGGGTCGTCTTTCTCATAGATCTTCTCGGCAATCAAATTCCCTTGTTTACCACAGTTGGTTGCAATAGCAGCAGCAGGAGCAAAAGCCGCTTCGCGCACAATTTTAGCGCCGATCGCCTCATCACCATGCAATTTGAGTTTATCGAGACATTTGATGGCTTTAAGAAGGGCCACACCACCTCCGGGAACAATCCCTTCTTGCGCAGCAGCGCGTGTTGCATGCAAAGCATCTTCTACGCGTGCTTTCTTCTCTTTCATTTCAGTCTCTGTTGCCGCTCCGACTTTGATCACGGCAACACCACCGACGAGCTTTGCAAGGCGCTCTTCGAGCTTCTCACGGTCATAATCAGAGGTAGAATTGGCGATTTCACCGCGAATCTGCGCTTCACGCCCTTTTACGCGCTGAGCTGTACCTGCGCCATCAATGATGGTGGTATTTTCTTTGGTGACTTTGATCTGCTTAGCTTTTCCAAGAACTTCCATTCCCACATCTTCTAGGGAAAGGCCGATCTCTTCGGACACAACAGTGGCTCCGGTGAGACATGCGATATCTTCTAACATCGCTTTGCGTCGGTCGCCAAAGCCTGGCGCTTTGACGGCACACACAGGAAGGCCGCCCTTGATTTTATTGACAACGAGCGTCGCCAAAGCTTCGCTGTCCATATCCTCTGCAATAATGAGCAGGGGAGATGGGCCTTGCGCCATCACTTTTTCAAGTAAAGGAATGAGTTCTTTAGCTAAGGAAACTTTTTTGTCGACAAGGAGCACCCACGCATTAGAAAGCTCTACGCTCATATCCTCGGGGTTAGAGATAAAGTAAGGAGAGAGATAGCCCTTATCAAACTGCATGCCCTCGACGACATCCAAGACTGTGTCGATCCCTTTTGCTTCATCGACAGTAATGATTCCGTCTTTGCCTACTTTCTCCATCGCTTCCGCGATAATTTTGCCAATGTCTTCATCATTGTTTGCTGAGATCGTGGCGATCTGTTTCATTTCTTCTTGTGTTTTGACCTTGGAGGCAACCCGGCTGAGTTCTTGGGAGATGGCTTCAACTGCTTTATCTATCCCGCGCTTTAGGCTCATCGGGTTTGCCCCGGCAGAAACGTTTTTCATTCCCAGTGTGTAGATAGCTTCAGCGAGCACAATGGCTGTTGTAGTTCCATCCCCAGCAACATCGGAGGTTTTGGAGGCCACTTCTTTAACGAGCTGCGCCCCCATATTCTCAAATTTATCTTGCAGGGTGATCTCTTTGGCCACTGTTACTCCGTCTTTGGTAGAAAGAGGTGCGCCATAGCTTTTCTTAATCACGACATTGCGTCCTTTGGGCCCAAGCGTCACAATCACCGCTTTAGAGAGCTTTTGGATACCTGCTTGAATCGCTTTTAAAGCGTCCTGATTGAATTTGAACATTTTCGACATAATTTAAAACCACCTTCTATTGAAGACCCCGGCCATACATGGCTTCGGGATTCTTCGCCTTGTAAAGATTTCGATACGTATTTGCATAGCTCGCCTCACTCGGCCCTGAAGGGCTGGGATTGCAGCTTAGCGCAAGTTCATTTGGTTACGCGAGTACGCCTAAAATATCTTCTTCAGCCATAATGAGATATTCAGCATCAGACTCTTTATCTTTGATTTCAGTGCCTGCATATGAGGTGAAAAGGACTCGATCCCCAACTTTTACAGTCAAAGGATGTACTGTCCCGTCTTCATCGCGCGCCCCTGGCCCAATGGCAATCACTTCACCTTCTTTGGGTTTTTCCTGTGCCGTATCGGGCAGGATGATTCCCCCTTTGGAGGTTTGCGCTTTAAAACGTTTCACTAAGACGCGATTGTTTAATGGTTTAATCTTTTCCATCTTCATAACTCCAGGTTATAACAACTGTTAAGTGCGGAATTTTATACAGGATAACCGATTCCTGTCAAGGCGTAAGGGTAAAATTTAGCAAAAAACCACCAAGAGTGCTAACTGAGTCAATTATATAATAAATACTTGGCGCGCAGAGGCTGAAAGGTAGTGCGCGCCTCAGAGCAGAGGTCGCGAAGCTTCCATATGATAAATTTTTCTTGATTCAAGATGTGCAAAACGCTCTCACCACCATTCAATTTATTGAACACATCTTTAGAGCTGATATTTCCTTGCATCCGGGTAATCGATTCATGAAATTGCTTAGGGTATAGATTTTTGATAGCCCCCATAATGGTGAATTGAGTGGTGACAGGGAGAAATTTGTTGTGATCAGTGATTACAATACGTACTCCTTGGCAATTTTCCAGCTTGAATTTTCCAAAGAAGGGACGGTAGTAATAGGCCTGAAAAAAAACTCCGGGCAATTTGTGCGCGTTCAACGCCGAGGCTAACTTTTCGGCAGAAATCCAAGGCGCACCCACCAGCTTGAAAGGAAGGGTGTAGCCAATACCGATATTTGTCATGGAACAATGGCCGATAAGCCCTGTCGTAGGATAAAAAAACGGGGTATCGGGCTCAGGGATTTGGGGGCTTGTCGGCACCCAAGAAAGGCCCGTATCTGAAAAACACATGCCCCGCTTCCACCCTTTCATGGGGATCACAGTAAGGGCGCAGCCAATTTTGTATTCTTCATTAAAGTAATGCGCGAGCTCTCCGATTGTCATGCCGTGGCAATAGGGAATTTTGACGTATCCTAGAAAAGATCTCCAATGCTCCTCAACCATTGGGCCATCCACAACCATTCCCCCCATAGGATTGGGCCGATCCAACACGATTAAGGGAATTTTGGCTTTGAACGCCTCCTCCATGCAATAAAAGAGAGTAGAAAGGAATGTATATGATCGTGAACCAATGTCTTGCACATCGTAGATCAGTAAATCGATTGCTGCCAACATTTCGGGAGTGGGCCTGCGTCGCTCCCCAAACAATCCATAAAGAGGAATATCCCCAATCGACTGATCTTTGACCGTTTCATAAGCATAAGCACTGCCATAAAAGCCGTGTTCAGGGGCAAACACACACGCCAGGGTATAGCCCTCTTTTTTTTGTCGCTCTTTGAGCATGTCGAAAGTAGTCTGCAAACGGCCATTGATCGCCGATTGATTGGTGATAACACCCACTCGCTTTCCCTTTAAAAGGGTAAAGTTATTTTCTTCAAACAATCTATCTGCACCCACCTGAATAGCTGCAGAAAGATAAAAAGGAATTAACAGAAGAACAATAGAAAATCTTAAACCCATAACGGCTGGAGGGTATGATCTTTGCAAATATATGTCGAGTCTGTAAAAAGAGGCTATGCATACATCTCTAAAACAAGCCACAAACCTGCTCAGAGCAGTACGCGGAAAAGCATTATCCCGTGAGGAAAGAATCGACAAGACCGGTGCATTGGCTGCACTGCTCGTCGAAGCGACGCTCAAGGAAAAAACGAGCGCCGAAAAAAAACATGAGCAGTGGATGGCGCGCATGATGAGTGATCCCCAGGGGCGCTCTTTTTTGACAGCCGTGACCGACCAAATCTTTCGTAGTAAAGCAGAGAACCGGACTGCAGACCAACTGACTTACTTGATCCGCACGCACGGCATTCCCCATTTTTTTAGAGAAGCTGACAGACTAAAATTTCTCCTCTTCAGTTGGCTGGGAAACTCCTTACCCAAGTTATTTGTCCGCATGATCCGCAAGCAAATCCGCAAAGAAGCAAACCAAGTCCTCTTGCCGGATGATCCAAAAGAGCAGCTAGCTTATTTCAACACCTGCCACAACAACAACATTCGCCTTAACATCAATCATTTAGGAGAAGCGATTTTAGGGGAAAATGAAGCGATGCGACGCTTAAAGGTCTATTTAGAAGACCTGACAAATCCTCAAATCGACTACATCTCAGTCAAAATTTCGACGATTTTTAGTCAGATCAGCATGGTCGGGTATGAGGATACCTTAAAAATTTTAGAAGAGAGGCTTAGGCTACTTTACAATTCCGCTGCGCATTACCAAAACCCCGGCAGAAATCCGGTCGAAAACTTTGTCAATTTGGACATGGAAGAATACAAGGATCTTCACTTGACCGTTGACGTTTTCAAGAAAGTGCTAAGTGAGCAGGGCCAGCTTTCCACATCTGCCGGAATTGTTTTGCAAAGCTACTTGCCCGATACCTACCCCATTTTGTGCGATCTGACTCAATGGGCTCAAAAAAGAAAGCAGCAGGGTGGAGCTCCGATCAAGATTAGACTCGTCAAAGGTGCTAATTTAGCAATGGAGAAAGTGGAAAGCTCCGTACGGAGTTGGGAGCTGGCCACTTTTGAAAATAAAGTAGAAACAGATGCCAACTTCAAAAGAATGCTAGAATACGCCTGCCAAAAAGAAAACGCGGAGGCTGTTCATATCGGTGTAGGAAGCCATAACCTTTTTGACATCGCTTATGCCTTCATCTTGAGAGCAGAAAATCAGACTGAATCCTATATTTCTTTTGAGATGCTAGAGGGAATGGCAACGCCTATGCGGCGTGTGGTAAGGCAGCTTGCTGGGGCTGTGCTTCTCTACTGCCCGGAAGCAAAAGAAAAAGATTTTCATAGTGCGATGGCCTATCTGATCCGCAGGCTGGATGAAAACAGCGGCGCCGAAAATTTCTTACACTCCTTTTTTGAAATACGACCCGGAAATGAGGCATGGAAAGAACAAGAGGCCCGCTTTATCGCCTCGTGCAAGCTGATCGACACACTTCCCACAGCTCGAAAAAGATCTCAACACCGTGAGCATACCCCTCTGCAACATCTCGATACTGAACCCTTCAAAAACGAACCCGATACCGATTTTTCGTTACCCGAAAACAGATTGTGGATCGAGAAAATTGTGGCCGCTTGGGAAATTAAAACACAGCCACCCATCCCGCTCGTCATTGCAGGCGAAGAGATCCATAGCAACCACACGGCGAAGGGGATTGATCCCTCGCGCCCTCATTCAGCAGCCTATACCTATTGTTTGGCAGACGCTCCCTTGATCGACAAAGCCCTTGTTTGCAGCACAAACTATGCAAAGCAATGGGCTGCACTGCCGTTTGAAGAATGCTCCCGCCTACTAGGGAAAGCGGCCCAACTCTTTAGAGAACGTAGGGATGATTTAATTGGTGCCATGATCGCCGATGGAGGAAAAACGGTTCTTGAGGCCGATCCCGAAATATCCGAAGCAGTAGATTTTCTCGAATACTACCGTAAAAATTGGGAAAGACAACTTGCCATGCACGACCTGAGATGGACCCCGAAAGGGACTGTATTGGTTGCACCCCCTTGGAATTTTCCCTGCTCCATTCCCGTAAGCGGTATTGCAGCTGCACTCACTGCTGGCAATTGCGTTCTTTTTAAACCGGCGCCTGAAGCTGTACTTGTAGGCTGGCATGTCGCGCACATTTTTTGGGATGCGGGCATCTCCAAAGAGTGCCTGCAGTTTATCAATTGTATCGATGAACCTGTGGGCAGTTACCTTGTCCAAAACCCTCAAGTCTCAGCAGTTGTCCTCACGGGAGCCACCCAAACAGCTTTAAAATTCTTATCCATGCGCCCCGGTATCGATCTGCACGCTGAAACGGGTGGCAAAAATGCCCTCATCGTCACCGCCATGAGCGATCGAGATCTGGCGCTTCGCGATATCGTTTCCTCTGCGTTTGGCCATTCAGGACAAAAATGCAGTGCTTGTAGTCTCGCCATCTTAGAAGCTGAGGTTTATGATGACCCCAATTTCAAACGTCAGCTTGCAGATGCTGCCGGTAGCCTGAAAGTAGGTTCCGCGTGGAACCTCAGCTCCAAAATCACCCCCCTCATCCGTCCCCCAACAGATCCTCTTTTAAGAGGCTTAACAACCTTGGAACCTGGGGAATCCTGGCTCCTAGAACCCAAAGCTGATCCTCACAATCCACATCTTTGGAGTCCAGGAATTAAATGGGGCGTGCAAGAGAAAAGCTTCTCCCATACAACTGAATTGTTCGGCCCTGTTTTGAGCGTCATGCGCGCCGCATCTCTCCCTGAAGCAGTACGGCTTGCCAACGGCACTCCCTACGGACTGACAAGCGGCCTCCATTCTTTGGACGAGCGGGAGCACGCCTATTGGAAAAAGCACATTGTCGCCGGCAATCTTTACATCAATCGAGGGATCACAGGAGCTATTGTCCGCCGTCAACCCTTTGGAGGTTGCAAGGCTAGCAGCTTCGGATCTGGTGCTAAAGCAGGGGGCCCTAACTACGTCCATCAATTCGCAGGCCCTCTACAATTTGAGCTCCCTCATGAAAAGGCCCCTTTACCCTCTTCCGTAGCTCCCCTCATCTCCATCCTGCATACGTTCCCCCTTTCCGAAAACGAACAGGGCAATTGGAAAAATAGCGCAGAAAACTACGCCTATTGGGCCAACATTTTAAAAGAACCTACTGACCCCTCTCTCATTTATGGGCAAGACAACTATTTCTATCACGTGTCCCTCGCTCAAGCCTATGTCCGCTTCGATCTAGAAGAGATGGCCCTCTCGTTGTTGCAAGTCGCAGCCGCCTGCCTGATTTGCCAAACCCCTCTCGAAATTTCTTCGGCCTTTCCCCTTCCACAACTCACTTCCATCTCAGGCCTCACTGTCATTGTCGAAGAAGAAACCCAACTTACCCTTAGAACCCCTTCCCATATTCGCCTCCTCTCCACCCCGTCTCCCACTCTCAGCCAAGCTGCCGCAGAAAAAGGCATCATCCTCCAAACATCCCCCGTCCTCACTAATGGCCGCATCGAATTGCTCCACTACCTCCGCGAAATCTCCCTCAGCTACGACTACCACCGTTATGGCTATGTAGGCCTTAGAAAGGGGTAGGGCAGTTCGTATCTTTATTCAAATAGCATTCAAAACATAAATAATTATTTTAGTTGAAGATTAAAAAACAATATGTTAGCGCTGTTTCTTTGTAAATGGATTAAAATATAGGAATAAATCATGGCTAGTTTAGTAACAAGTTGTTTTTGCTCTCCTCCTTCTTATGGCCGTAAGGATTGTCATAACATATCGCCCATTTTTGATATTATAGGTGGTATTGCTCTATTGATTATAGCCGCTTTAATTGTTTCAGGAACAATAACTTCTAGTATCGGTGTAATGTGTGGTGTTTTTGCTGGAGGTACTTTCATGTTGGGGGCGGGCCTCTCCACTTGTGGACAATGGCATTGCGCTAATGCCGCTTTCAAATGTTGTTGATGATCATGGTGGATAAATGATATAATTATCTCTAAATCAAAAACTTCAAAATCGAACTCAGGTTTCTTAAAAAAAGCTTGCCTTGAGTCGACTAAACTGCCGACATTGCGGCAATGTACGTGCATCCCTTATCCTTCTGCCATGGATCTATTAGAAAAACTCAATGATGTGCAAAGAAAAGCGGCCAAACACATCAATGGCCCTCTCTTAGTCTTGGCAGGTGCCGGGTCGGGCAAGACTCGGGTTGTGTCGATGCGGATAGCCTATTTGATCGAGCAAGGCATTCATCCTGGGCAGATCTTGGCGGTAACGTTTACCAACAAGGCCGCAGGGGAAATGAAAGAGAGAATTCACCACCTCCTTGCCAATCGCTTTTTGGAGGGCTCGCCTACGATCTGTACCTTCCATAGTCTAGGCGTGCGGATCCTGCGAGAATCAATCCATTTACTCGGCTATGGTTCTCAATTCCTCATTTATGACGAGGAGGACTCCAATAAATTGTTGAAGGGTTGCTTAGATGCGCTGCAGGTCAAAAAAGATGGTGACTTTAAGATCTATAGAACGGCCATTTCAAATGCCAAAAACCAGTTACAGGGTCCTTCGGATGTTGCTTTGGGCGATGTTGCTGAAATCATTCAGACTGAATTTAAACAAGTTTATCAACTGTATCAACACCGCCTCAAAGAGGCCAATGCCGTCGACTTCGACGATCTTTTGTTTATGTCTGTCCGTTTATTGAAGGAGCATCCTGAGGCGCTCGAGTTTTACCAAAACAAATGGCCCTACCTGCTGATCGACGAATACCAGGATACCAACCATGCTCAATACTTGATGGCCCGTTTGATTGTGGGCTCGTTGCGCAACATTTTTGTCGTCGGAGACCCCGACCAGTCGATCTATTCGTGGCGAGGAGCTAATATCCAAAACATCTTGAATTTTGAAAAAGATTATCCGGGCTCACAAATTGTCCGGCTTGAGCAAAATTACCGGAGTCGGAAAAATATTCTCGATGCTGCGAACCACCTAGTCCGTAACAACGAGTCCCGTTATGAGAAAAATTTATGGAGTGACAGAGGAGAGGGTGAAAAAATCTCTCTTTTTGTAGGGAGCAGTGATCGTGAAGAGGCCGGTTTTGTGGTACGCGAAATCGAACGGCTGCATACATTCCACCATATCTCTCTCAATGAAATGGCTGTTTTTTACCGAACAAACTTTCAGTCACGTATTTTTGAGGATTTTCTGCTGCGACGGCGTATTCCGTATGTGATTGTCGGAGGCATCTCTTTTTACCACCGCAAAGAGATCAAGGATGTGCTGGCTATCTTGCGCATGGTGAGCTCAGATCGGGACTTTATCTCGTTTGAGCGGACCATCAATTTACCCAAAAGGGGAATAGGGCTTACTACAATCGAAAAAATCCGTAACGGAGCATTCGAGGCTGGCTTACCTATTCTACAGTATTGCAAAGATACGGCTTTACGATTGAGTGCGAAACAAAAAGAGGGCCTTAAAGAGTATATCGAGCTCATCGAACATTTGCGCTCCGTACAACAGGAGCGATCACTACAAAGACTCGTTACCGAAACGGTGAGAGCTAGCCGCTATCTTGAGGTCCTGCAGGGTGAAAAAGAAACGTATGCAGACCGTAAAGCCAACCTTGACGAACTTGTCACAAAAGCACACGAATGGGAAATTTTCAATGATTCCGCCTCACTCGGCTCCTTTTTAGAAGAGCTCTCCTTAAAAAGTTCGTTAGACGAGGCAAACTATAGTCAAGAGAGGGTGAGCCTCATGACAATCCACAATGGCAAAGGGTTAGAATTCGACTCAGTCTTCTTAGTAGGAATGGAAGAGGATCTGTTTCCTCATGCAAATTCAAGAGATAGTCACGAGGCTCTAGAAGAAGAACGACGGTTGTGTTATGTAGGGATGACAAGAGCCAAAGAGAGGCTGTATCTCACCGCTGCCGAAAGCCGTTTTCTCTGGGGAACACATCGTACGATGCGCCCCAGCCGCTTTTTAAGGGAGATACCCAAGGAATATATCGAAAGAACAAGGTAGAATCGCGTGAAAGGAGCTCATGAGCTAGTTGCCACACAAAATGTGAAACAAATCCAACGTTTGATCCTATCTCCCCAAATGCAGCAAGCTCTTCATCTTCTCCAACTTCCGGTTCTGGAAATTGGGAGTGTCATCGAAGAAGAATTGACCCAAAATCCTCTTCTAGAATTTTCCGAAGATGAAAGCTCGCTGGCGGAAGAGGAATTTGAAATTTTGAGAGCCCTTGAGCAAGATGCACGCGTCCCTCCCTCTTCCCAGGGAACCCGAGAAGGGGAGGATCTCAAAGCATTTATAGAAAATACACTCGCCCATGAGAACTCTCTTTACGATCATCTCATGAACCAGGCTAACGAGACCTTTTTTTGCCAGGGTGATAGAGAGTATGCTACAGCAATCATTGGCAATCTCGATCATGATGGAATTCTGTCTATTCCCCTTGAAGAAATTGCCGCTCTAGCATGTACGACGACCGACCGATTGATACCGATCCTAAAAGAGATCCAAACATTTGATCCTCCTGGCGTTGGTGCACAAAACCTCAAAGAAGCCCTCCTGATCCAACTGAGAGGGATGGGCAAAGATAAAAGCCTTGCTTTCCGTATCGTCGAAAATCATTATGATGATGTGATGCACAACAGGATTCCTGCGATAGCAAAGTCACTCAGCCGGTCTGTCCAAGAAATCCGTAATACCATTGTTCAAGAAATCGCTCATCTCGATCTTCATCCCGGGACAAATCAGGCAGAGGGGCATTACAAACAGCCTATCCACCATCTCACCCCTGACCTCACCATCGTGTATGCAGACGGAAAGTTCTCAATTGAGATCAATGACGAGCATATTCCGAGTATTCGGCTTAATAAAAGCTATCTACAGATGCTTCAGGACCACTCCCTTCCACGGGAAACGCGCAACTACATCCAAGAAAAAATCGCTTCAGGAAGATGGCTTTTACGTAATTTGCACGAAAGACATCAGACTCTCCATAGGATTGCCCAAGAATTGATCAAAGATCAATTCTCATTTTTCTCCAGCACAAAGGGTCAGCTCATTCCGAGAACCATGAAAGAGTTTGCCGAAAGGCTCGAATTGCATGAGTCGACAGTGGCGCGTGCAGTTGCCAACAAATATGTGAATAGCCCTCGAGGGATTTTACCGCTACGCTCTTTCTTCACACATGCTTACCTCACAGAATCTGGGGAAAACATCTCATCTGAAACTGTTAAAGAAATCCTGACCCAACTTCTTGCCGGGGAAGATAAAAGCGCCCCCTTATCGGATGAAGTTCTCTCGACGATGATCAAGGAGAAAGGGATCCCTTGCGCTCGTCGAACCGTTGCCAAATATCGGCAAGAGATCGGCATCGGCAACACCACTCAACGCCGCATCCATTGATATTTTAAAAAAATACCTCTAAAGCATTTGTACACTTATGCCGATAAAGAGTTATCGGAGGTGAAGTATGGAATACAGACCGGGTGGCTATAGTTGGTTGGCAGTCGCGCCAGAATCGTCATTTGAGCAGAAAATCGAGAAAATTGAAGATCAAATCTACGCTTTGCATCAAGAATTTGAGAAAACTGGAAACGAAAAGTTATTACAGGAGATCCAAATCTTGAAAGAGAAAATCAAAAATATGCAGCCCTAATTTGTTGCCAGCGGATTTGAGTTTTGGCCATTTTAACACTGTAGGCGGCAATCTCAGCAGTGCCCATTTTCGAGAAACGGATCACCTCTCTGTCTGTTAAGCGGAGCATGACGGCCATAGCCCTCTTTTTCCCCACTTGTCTTGCTAAATTACCGAGTGTGCGTTTAAAAATGCGCTGCGCTTTGACAAGACGGACGGTTGCCAATCCTAACAAACCAATAGTACTGCCCCAAGCTATCCATCCGAGAGGTTCAAAGAAAGAGGCTATCATACATGCTAAGAGTGTCAGGACAGCTCCCAGCGATTCATTGGATGTGCGCAGTAGAGGCCCCCAAAAGCGCCTTATAGGGGAAGAAGAGGTGTGATAGGCTAAAATCTCCTCGAAAATAGGCTCCTCAAAGGCCCCTCGAACCGCATGGACAAACTCATGGGAAATGATTTCTTTGTGCTCATAACCCCAATGTTTCTTTTTTTTCAAAAGAGCCGGATGGAGCTGTAGAGTAATCAAATTTCCCTCTATCCATGTGCATCCCCCCTCCCAAAAACGCAGTCCCTTCTTCTTGTAACAGATCTCAATCCAATCGGGAACCACGTCGAAAAGTTGCTCTGACAAAGAAGAAAAGGGAGGCGAAGATGCAGGAAGGGCGTGCTTGCAACGTGCAAAAAAGGCCACTTCAGATTCTTCTGGGCCAGGTACTAACCCTCTTCGGTTGAGCTCTAACAAAACTTCTAATGATTTCATTTTTTCACTTTCATTTTTCTGCAGGGATAGGGGGGAGTTCTCTGACAAAATCTTCATAACTACGGACGCCGTTAAATAGGGTACGCATCGGCTCATTAGTTTTTTGCAAATGGTTTAGCATAACCTTATAACTATCGAGGCGCGTCTGTATATTTCCATGGATGCGCTGCAAGTGGTAGTTGAAATAAAACTGATAGGCAGGCCCCTCTTCTTTGGTCGTTCCTGCAGACTCTACTAGGGCTCCAATCAGATGCAAACGATGGTGGTAAGCCTTTGTCGGATCTTTTTCGAAAATAAATTTAACCATTCTCTTTTGGTATTTCTCTTGCTTCCAAAAGATATCAAAAACATGTTTTTGCCCTTCTGGGGTATCCACCCTACCCAAAATGTTACGTAATTCGCTTACAGATTTTTCATGCAAAAATGCCTCCAAATTTTTCTGTTTATTAGCAAATAAAGGCTTGGCCGCATCGGAATAAGGTTGTTCAAAATGGGGAAGAGCCTCAAAAAGATATCTAAACCGAATCGAGAGATAATCCCATGCACTGGAATGGTTATGAGGATTACTCGATCCTCCATCGTGCTTCACAAGTGTTATTTTTTTTTGTTTGCCATTTACCATTACCGGTTCAGAAAAAAGAAGTTGATCGAGAAGGGCCTGGTTTCCTTTTTGTGTGAATAGGTTGTTTACGCAGTTTTGGATCTCTGCATCCGAAACGGTTTTATCCCCACAAAATACGCGACTAAGAACCGTATTTTCTAGTGTGGGCTCAGCCTGTTTCACAAGAATATTCTCAAAGTGACAATCCACATCTTCTATTAAAAAATTATGGAGAGCAACCCTTTCCAAGGAGTGTTGTGGTAGCTTGGACAAAAGCTCGTTTGCTCTTTCTGTGCGTGGTTCGAATGAGGAAAAAAAGCCTGTTTGTTGTTTACTTCCGCAATACCAGCGTAAAAAGGGCCTCGACATCCCATGCAAGCTAGGTGAGACATCAACATATTCTCCTAAAGTATTACATCCTTCCACAAACATTTGTAAGGAACACTGTTTAACAGATTGTCCTACAAAGTCTGCACTTTCAACATAGCGCATGCTAGTGGGAGGAACAGACCAGATATCAAAATGCCTGTCACAAGCCCATGAGTCCAATTCTGCCAAGGGCTCTGAGTTTCCTTCCAAACAGGCCTTAGGTGAGACCAACCATCTTTTAAAACGTGCATACCACTGAGGATTGTTGACGCCATGGGGCCCTTCATCTCCAGGCTTTACGACCAACATTTTCCGTCCAAAGCGGTCGTGAGCATAGCGTGCTCCTCCCGACCCCCCATCCCCATTGGGTTCTAAATCTACCCCCAATTTCTTCACAAATAGCAGCTCTTCATAGACCAGGTCCATGAAAGCAACTTCTACATTACTTTTAAGAGTCTTGTCTCCACGTGTATCGCGCAAATTCTGTAGCGTTGTGGCTAAATTATTTCTTTGACGTACTAAATCAGGCGAGAGAATCTTTTCAATGCAGGAACCCTCCGCAATGGCTCCGCGGTTAAAAACATCTTTGTTCAGGCGGCACAAAGGACCTGTCTGCGAAAAAATCATCTGAATCGCTAGCTGATGGACTCGAGTCATTGTATGTTGACGCTCTAAATAAGTGTTGAGCCTAGTAATCACATCGGTCACAGTCGCTTGCAGCTCTTGATTAATCTTTTCTTTGCTACGCCCTTCATTGGAGCCCATCTGATATTTCTGGCCCGGTTTGCGCATAAGTAGCTTCCATAGGTTTTCCTCAGATATTTTGTCTTCAAACTCAATAGAAATGAGAGATTGCTCGGGACTTGTATCAATTTCAGCAGCTGTATAGTCAGTGAATCTATTTCCAAGCCGAATACGGATCGTATGCTCAGGAAGTAGAGCCAAAGAGAGCGCGTTATGGCTTTTTACCCACAGAGGATTATAAAGCGCCTTACTTAATCTACCAATGCCTTTCTCTCCATTTTTATCGAAAAGATATTGAATAGCCAAATTGTAAACCTGGCGATTGGATTGACGTGAAACAAAAGTGTTGAGAGAGGCCAGAGTTTGACCGATCACTTCCTTCAGCTTTTGATGCTCTTCTTGCCTGTTCCATGTAAAGGAGAGCCAATCCTTCCAACTTACTTCAACAAGGAGACCTTCATCATTGGCGCGCAGATGTGTACCCCTCTCTCTAGCGAAAAGCGTGTGCAGATTTTGCACAATTTTCGGATCTTTGGATATTGGTTGCGTACAAAAGCAATGGACATTGCCTTGATACTCAAAGTGGATTGGGGCTAATTCATGTGCCATCTCTTACGCTCAAAATAATGTAACTATTCAAGTAATCCATCTTTTTGGTTAAAAGCCCTTCTATGGTGACTATCCACTCCCACCTTGACAAACTGGGTCTGCCCTAAGGATTCTGCTGGCTCGTGAATAGTCACAAAATAATTTATGACTTAAATCATGATTACATTTTAACATTAAGAAACTTTAAATTTTGAGACTATTCACGCGCCAGCAGAATTTCTTAAGTCAGGCCCAGTGTGCTAAGAAGGGAGTGATAGTCACCATAGAAGGGCTTTTAACCGAAAAGATGGATTACCTGAATAATTACTAAATTTTTAAGGCACAAACTTCATGAATAGTAGAGCTCCTTGCAAAAATCCTAAAGAACTTTTTTATTTAAACCAACTTTTGCATGCCAAGGGGCTCGGAAGAGCACGGATCTGTCAGCTCATAGGTCAATACGGTTCTGCTGAAGGGGTAATAGAAACCGGTTTAGATAGAAAGCTGGGAGTTCTTTTTGGTAAATGGGTAGTTGATCATAAATGTGAACAAGACCTGGAAGAAGCCGAAAAGGCAGGGGTGAAGCTTGTCAGCTACAGCCAAGCTACATATCCAAAAAAACTCCTTACTATATCCGATTATCCTCTCCTTCTTTATGTGAAAGGCTCTCTTCCTTCTGAAGATCCCTGCTTAGCCCTCATCGGAACTCGTAATGCCTCTCTTTATGGTAAACAGGCTGCGCAGAAGCTTGCTAAAGAGCTGGCAGGAGCAGGGGCATGGATAATAAGTGGTCTTGCTAGAGGAATAGACACATCAGCTCACCTTGGAGCTCTGGAAGGAAACGGCAAGACAATTGCTGTGATTGGATCAGGTTTGGGGCATATTTATCCTCAGGAAAATCAAGCATTATCTGAAAAGATTTCTAATGCGGGCGCAATCATTTCCGAATACCCTATGGACACGCATCCAGCTAAAGGGTTGTTTCCAAGGAGAAACAGGATCATCAGCGGGATGTCCCATGCTGTATGCTTGGTGGAATCTCCCTTGGAGGGGGGAGGCATGCTCACAATGCGATTGGCTGAAAAACAGGGTTGTCCTCTTTTTGCACTCCCTGGCCGCATCGATTGGCCTACCTTTGAAGGAAACCACGCCTTAATTCGTGAAAACAAAGCACAGCTTGCAACAAAAGGGGATGATTTGTTAAAAGTTCTTAATATTATTAAAAACCAGTTAGTTAAAGATCTACAACTTCCCCTGTTATCCCGAGAAGAGAAGTTATTTTTAGATCAGATGCCAGGACAAGAAAAATCCATCGAAGAACTTGTTTTATTGACACAATTGCCCATAATGCAATTGAATGTTTTCCTGACGCGTCTCATCTTGAAAAAAGTTGTGAAGGAATTTCCTGGTAAAATCTATAAGAAAGTTACATGGTAAAATCACTCATCATCGTTGAATCACCCGCAAAGATCAAAACCCTTAAAAAATTTTTAGGGAAAGATTTTGTCTTCGCCTCATCTTTAGGTCATGTCCGAGATCTTCCTCAAAAAGGTTTTGGAATCGACGTGGAAAACGACTTCGAACCCCAATATGAAGTGCTTCCAGATAAAAAAGAGGTCATAGCCAAGTTGCGGGCTGCCGCAAAAGAGTGTGATGTTGTCTACCTTTCTCCCGACCCTGACAGAGAAGGAGAGGCGATTGCATGGCATATTGCCAGCCTTTTGCCTCCTAAAACTAAAATTAAGCGCACCGCGTTTAACTCGATCACAAAAGATGCTGTTCTAGACGCTTTGGCCCATCCTGAAGAAATCAACCAAGCACTCGTGAATGCCCAGCAAGCACGCCGCCTTCTCGACAGAATTGTTGGCTATAAGATCTCGCCGATTCTCGCCCGGAGGATTCAAAAACGTACGGGTGTCTCAGCAGGCAGAGTCCAATCGGTCGCATTAAAGCTTGTTGTAGATAGGGAAAAGGAGATCGAGGCATTTAAGCCGGTTGAATACTGGAACATTGGAGCCATCCTTCAAGATGGGGATCCTTCAAAAAAATTCCCCTCACGCCTTTTTTCCGTTGACGGTCGCAAATGGGAAAAAGAGGCTCAAGACAATAAAGATGCCTTTTTGATTCCCGATCAAAAAACGGCCGCTGGTGTCGTCGAACGATTAGAAAAAGCCACATACAAAGTGGCCAAGGTTGAGAAAAAGGAGAAGAAAAGGAATCCCGAACCTCCTTTTATTACTTCGACACTTCAACAAGAAGCGAGCAGGCACTATCGTTTTTCATCCTCCAAAACGATGAATGTCGCACAAACTCTGTACGAAGGGGTAGAGATTGATTCTGAAGGAGCCGAGGGCTTGATCACCTACATGCGTACCGATTCGGTGCGCATAGCTCCAGAAGCCATTGAAGAGGTGAGAGGTTTCATCAAACAAAATTTTGGGCCAGCCTATCTTCCTGACTCACCCCGGATTTTTCCGACCAAAAAAGCGGCCCAAGATGCACACGAAGCCATCCGTCCAACGAGCTTGAATCATACGCCCGAAAAGATGAAAAAATACCTCTCACGCGAACAATTTGCTCTCTATGAGCTCATTTGGAAGCGTTTTATTGCCTCACAAATGAACCCCGCTGTCTATGACACCGTTTCGGCCGACATTGAGACTGGTCAAAATATCATGATGCGCGCTACAGGCTCGACCATGAAATTCAAGGGTTTCCTGGCCCTGTACGAAGAGAAGGAAGACGAGGAAAAAGAAGGTGAAGAGGCGGCCCTCCCGTCTCTTGCCCCTGGCATGGTGTTGCATCTCATTGAGGTCACTTCTGAACAGTCATTTACCAGACCTCCGCCCCGGTTCACAGAAGCCTCTTTAGTTAAAGAACTTGAAAAATCAGGCATCGGACGCCCTTCTACTTACGCTTCCATCATGAACAAAATCCAAAGCCGTGATTACACTGTCAAAGAGAACCAACGTCTAAAACCGACAGAGCTTGGCTGTGTGATCGCTCAATTTTTAGAAGCCAACTTCAAACAGATCATGAACGTGGGCTTTACCGCCGAAATGGAAGATACCCTCGAGCTTGTTGCGGATAATAAAAAAGAATGGAAGCAGGTCATCAAGGATTTCTGGGAACAATTCATCCCTACAATTGATATCGCTGAAAAAGAAGCTTTTGTTCCTAAGGTCATGACCGACATCGACTGCCCCAGATGTGGACAGGCCAAATTACAAAAAATTTGGTCCAAATCTCGCTATTTTTATGGGTGTTCTCGCTATCCCGATTGCGATTACACAGCCTCCAACGAAGAGCTCACCTTTAATAAGTCGGAATATGCTGCAGATTTTGATTGGGATCAGAAATGCCCCAATTGTGGCAATCCCATGAAATTGCGTCATGGTCGTTTTGGTCCCTTTTTGGGATGTACAAATTACCCCACCTGCAAAGGAATTATCAACATTACCAAGCTTGGGGAAGCGCCTGTTTCCACGGAAAATGCCCCCCCCTGTCCAGCCATTGGTTGCACTGGAAAGATTGTCCCGCGCAAATCCCGTTTTGGCAAAATCTTTTACTCTTGTACTACTTTTCCCGATTGCGATGTGATCGTAAACGAGCTGGAACAGCTCAGCGATAAATACATCGATCATCCTAAAACTGCTTATCAGAAAAAAACAGCCGCCAAAGGAGCTAAAAAAAGTACCGGAGGAAAAGGACGAGGTAAATTCACTCCTTCAACTGCGCTTGCCGCCGTTATTGGAGAGGATCCTGTAACACGTGGAGAGGCCACAAAAAAAATCTGGGACTATATAAAAGCAAATAACCTTCAAGATCCGAAGGATAAGCGGCAAATCGTCCCCGACGAACTCTTATCTAAAGTCTTCGGCTCACCGCAATCCATCAACATGTTTAAACTCGCATCCATACTTGGTCATAATCTTTCTTAAAAGTTAAAATAATTGTTTATAATTTTTACCCTAGGTAAAACCAAAACAAAGCACATGTTTCATCCAGGAATATCTATGCACAAGTTTTGCGCTGCTTTAATAGCTTTCGGTCTTTCCATTATCACTCTGATCGCGGAAGCAGAAGGGACCCTTCATGATACCTCCTGCACATTCATACATCCCCATGAATCAGGTGAAATCGCCAACTGCTGTCACCCCTGTCAAGAGTACACCCCACCTATTACCTATCATGAGAGTCCTCTACCAACCTGTTGCTCCCATTTCTATGTAGGCATAGAGGGAGGTTGGAGTACAGGATTAGGACATGCTAATAAAAGCCGCGGTGTAGGAGGGTTCTTTACTGGTATAGCTGAAGGTCCGAGGGCTGATTCCGGTTACAATGTGGGGGCCAGCTTGGGCTATCGCTGGAATTGCTTACTACGTACCGACCTTTCCTATACCTATCTACATCCCAATCATTACAATTGCAATACTTTTTTTCCTAATCCGGATCAGACCGACTTATTTAAGGCACATCTTCATTCTCATCTCATACTACTCAATACGTATATGCATTTAAATGCTGTTTATTGTCTTTTACCTTGGATTGACCCCTATATTACTGGTGGGGTGGGAGTAGCCGTTAACCGCATGGATGATATCAGGGAATTTGCATCTGGCGAGGAGTCTTTTTTTGCAAAAATACATTCTTACACACATACCAATTTCGGTGCTCGCGTGGGGGTTGGAGTCATGAAGTATTTTTGCCATTGCTGGATCTTGGATCTTGGATTTAATGCCAATTACATTGGTAGAGTGCGTTCGGATAATTCACGTACATTTATAGCTCGGGGGACAAGTCAACCAATTGGAAAATACGACTTTAAGAACAATTGGATAGGTACTTTCTATCTAGGCCTGAAGTACGCCTTTTAGGTGATTTTAAGCACAGAGGCACCGAGAAGCCGCAACGCAGAGGAGATATGACCTCGATTTCTTGTTTTTAAACATGAGCGAGAAAGGATCATCCAAATCTGTCATGTTACCCAGTGCCACTTCAAGGCTTTATTTTCTGGAAATGGTATTATTGCTGAAGATGAGGTTTTTCGGCTTTGCGAAGTTCCTGATCAAGACGTCCCAGATCGTACCCTTCATAATCGACAAACTTAAAGAAGCTCTCAAATTGTGGAAGTACGTGGCTTACCTGTGATGCCATCTGTTGTGCTATCAGACGGTAACCTGGATGTCCTGCAGGCTGCGAGCGGAGCTCACAAAGCCATTGAAGGGCACGTAGATTGACATGGAAATACCAACGGACGTGATAGGCCATTGGCACGACATATTGGGCCTCTTCAGGCAAATCTTCTGCTATTCTTTGGTAAACAGCACTGGCCTCCTCCATCGCATCCCGATACGGTTTTTCCATAGGGGTATCGAGGATTTCTTCGGGAGTCCAATATCCGTAATCGGTCGTCAAATTCTGACGCTGTTGGGTGAGCATCCGATGGCGGTGCAGATCGCGGTAAATGCCAAAATCGGCCACAATCTCAAAGGTAAACTGAGCGTGCTCCAAAGCTCTTGGAGATTTATGCCTTCTGTTTTCACGAGTGGAGCTGGCAGCATCAAAAATCTTAGCAATCTCTTCTTCAGGAAGAGTGCGGCAATAATTCTGGAGCTCTTCTAGACTGCCAGCTTCATACGGATACAGGAGGGCCGCAGCAACCTTATAGGCGCCGTCAGGATCGTGATAAATGAGGCGAGCGCTGGGTGTAGATTCTTGCTTGGGGAGCTTATGGTGCTCAGCAATGCTCTTAATCTGCTGCCCCATAGATTCCATAAACAAAGCATAGGACTCATGATGCCGGTGGTGACGTTCCGCTCTACGTACAAACGAAGGGATCACCTTGTGGAGCTCATCGAAAAGTTGCCCACCAATCTCTTGCATTTCTACTAAGTTTTGGCATTCCATCTTATTGATCAAGCTTTCCCAAAACCTTCCGTTGCCAAACACTCCCATATTCGTCAGCGTTCCGGCTGGTAAAAGCCCTCTTAAGCAATCCAAAACCTTTGCACGCAGTGCTGCCGAATAAGCCGCTTTGGATTTCTCCTGTTCTTTAGGGAACTTTTTCTCCATGATCTCAGTCAACGGTGGAATGAGTTTGGAATAGGTCTCAAAGAGCATATCGCAGGTTTTGAGATAAGCCTCTTTGAAGGCCGAGGTCATTAAGATAGGCTCTCGATAATAAAGATATTGGCCATTTACCTTCTGATCGAAATAGATATAACGAGTCGATTTTTCAAGGGGAGAGCCGCCAATGCGGCTATCCTCAATCATTTTAGCCGCTAACATGGAGACATTTTCAATGGCAACATGGGCGCCACCCAGCTCTCCAATCGAATCATCGCCATATCCGTCTAAGATCCTGTCATAAAAATTTTGGGCTTTTTGGAGGGCCAGCAGTTGCTTGTCTGTGTTTGCCGGATCGTGTCCTACAATCTCACCAAAGGCGGTTTCTTCTCCCTGAATGAACTCTTTTAGCAACAAAGAGCGCAGTCCAAGTGTAGAGCGAGAATAGCGAGAAAAAAGCGCCCCCTTGATCACCTCCGGCAAATTGCATAAGGCAAAAATATTGCTAGAAGTATTGGTGACATACCTTTTAAGCACACTGAGCTGCGTTTCCGAAAATTCTTCATAGTCTTGCATACAAAGCCTACCATTAAGATGGGCCACCGAGGGTGCCATAAGTTCCTTTGAACTATCAAGTAAAAAGAGCAGCTGTTCAGGGAATCGCTCTTGTTGCTCAATAACCTCTTGTGGGAAAACCGGTTGATAACCCAGTCGATAGATGTTCATGCACTGTAAGTACTTTGTCGACATTTTATTTTTTGTTGATAAACTGGTTTTTTTAAACAGTCTATGCACAGACCGTGCACAGACTCTGCTAGTGGTAAAAAGGTAGTTTATCTACTTTTCCACACCCTCTGATGAAGAAGAGTAATAAGATATTATAGATATATCATTCTCAGCCTAGGAGATAAGTGACCATGCTAACAACTGCCATACAGCCATTCCTTCAGCGCCCCAGACGCAACCGTAAATCGAGTGCCATTCGCGGTATGATGCAAGAAACGCGTCTTCACCCCTCGGATTTGATTTACCCACAATTCGTAGTTCAGGGAGAGGGGGTGAGGGAAACTATTAGAAGCTTGCCGGGTATTTACCGACTCAGTATTGACCTCCTTCTTAAAGAAATAGAGCGTGCTGTTGAGCTGGGGATTGCGGCCGTTGCTCTTTTTCCTGTGATACCCAAAGAGATGAAAAATCAAATGGGCACCGAGTCGGTCAATTCAGATGGAATCCTTCAAAAAGCAATCCGCGCTATCAAAAATGAATTTCCCGATCTTTGTCTCATCGCCGATATAGCGTTAGATCCCTATAGTTCTCATGGCCATGACGGACTTGTGGATGAGACAGGAATGGTCATGAATGACGAGACGGTCGATATTCTGGTGAATATGGCCCTCGTTCAAGCGGAAGCTGGTATTGATATGGTGGCCCCGAGCGATATGATGGATGGCAGGGTGAGGGCTATTCGTTCTGCGTTAGATCATGCGGGGTTTTCGCAAGTGAGTATCCATGCCTATACAGCAAAATATGCTTCGGCATTCTACGGGCCTTTTCGTGATGCATTAGACTCGCGTTTGCAACAAGGGGATAAGAAAACCTATCAGATGAATCCAGCTAACTGGCGTGAAGCCTTGAGGGAAGGAGCTTTGGATGAAGAGGAGGGGGCTGATGTTCTGATGGTCAAACCGGCATTGCCTTACCTCGATATCATCACACGGCTTAAGGCTGCGACCCATCTACCTATCTCGGCCTATCAGGTCACGGGGGAATATGCAATGATCATGGCGGCGGCTCAAAATGGATGGATCGATGGAGACAAAGTACTTTTAGAGAGTCTACTTTCTATTAAAAGAGCAGGAGCTGAAATGATTTTCACCTATGCGGCTCCAAAAGCTGCGGAGCTTATCACCACCTACGCTCTCGATTAATCGTTTCGAAAAGGGTCCTTCCAGTCATTGTGGCGTATCCTGCGTCGCGTAGCCAAGCTGCCATTGCATAGTTCCACACTCTACGGCTACTCCTTTTGTAGAAAAAATCAAAGGGAATCTCTATAGCAATACCACGGTCGTAATATTTCTCTCCATGCATCACATCGAAGGCATCTGTGAGTGTGATCCATCCTGTCAACCTCAGCCCATTATCAAAATAACGGGTCGCTTCCAGGCGCCCCCCTTTGTCGCGTGCTAGAAACTGCCCTATGCTCAATTTGGTAAAGAATTGGTGCGCAGGAAAATCGAGATAGATATTGAGAAAGCATTGCTGCAAGCTGGTATAGTGTTGATACACGGGTACTTTGCCCTCAAAGTGACGCAAAGTCGATTGAAAGCCTAGCCCGGAATAGGCTCGTTTCTTCACCACAGCCCCTTCTGCGCCGATAGCTATCCAGGAACGAGCAGGATACCACAAACACTCCCCAGCGAGTCCCGCATAATTGACTTGAAAATACCCAAGTGCTGCTCTGGTATAAAAACCCCGCCCACAGTTCCAACTTTTCTGTGCATAAAGCTTATCACATTTGAAAGAGCCTTCTTGACGGTAGCGGATGTAATCGGTTGCCACATTGGGAAGTTGTGAGGGGTGGAAGAAATCGAAATCGGTCAAGTTGTTCACAGAAGAAAGAAGCGTATAGCTGGCCTGCACCTCGTAATACCAGTTATAAGGTAGAAAACCATCGATGGACCCTTTCAAACCGGCATCATACTTGAATTTTCCCTTGGCATTGCCCAGAAAGGTTTCTAATCGAGGGCTCAGTTTACAGCGCCACAACTCACTCTTTCTTTTAAAAATCAGGTGTGCTGTTGGAGGGGCAGTACGAGCCTCTTCCCGTGGAGAAATAATATCAAATTCATAGGGGCCGATGCATTGATTGACATAGTCTGTGAGCCACTCTCTTTTGTAAACATAGCTCTGACAGGGCAGTCCATACGATTCCAATGTAACAATCACATGATTCACATTAGATGGGGTCAAGGCTGCTAGTAAGTGTTGCAAGCGCATGCGGGCGGTGTGCTCTTGCCGGTAGCAGCAATTAAATAAAGAGATCCAGAGGTTTTGAGTGCCCTCACCGCAGTCCTCTAACCATGCTTCTGTCAACTGGAAGCCCTGATCATTAAATGAATAATACAGCTCTTGGATCATCGCCTCGGCAGGGCGGTGGCAGCCAAGCGGCTGTCGATCTATCGGAGCTGAATAGGGAAGAGGGTCCTGGATTTTGGGCAAAAAACCTTCCGTTTTTCCCCAATTGTAGTGAATAGAACCGGCAGCGGCAAAAGCATCACCCCGAATGTAGCTAGCTGATAGTGCTATGAGATCGCAAAAATTGTATTTAACCCCCACATTAAAAGGAGAGTGGGATAAAGGGCGACGCGGATGAGGATCTTTTCGGTAGTTAGTGGGATCTAATTCAGCTGTAAGACAAATCCCGCGTGTCCATTTGTTTTGATATTCAGACCATGGAAACCAGTTGATTCCGCCAAAAAAACCCCGTGAAGGGCCTTTGGTATAGGTTCCCGCCCCCCATCCCAAGCTAAACTCTAATCCCTGATTCCGGAAGACCTGTGTGCCCACAGCATAATAGTTCGTAAATTTCTTTGTTCCCATAAAGTCGTCAATGCCTACTGCAATACCTGGGTAGCGGTAGCAGCTCTGTTCTGGCAAAATAAGAGCATATTTAAAATTCGCTCCCCGGTCTGCATAATCGCCAAACCCGTGGGATCCGATAGCAGGATCCTTGTATCCATGAAAGACCCGATAATTGGCACTCAGCTCTAAATGATGAAAGGGCTGCACTCTGGCATTCCAATTGAGGTAGGGAGGGACATGGGAAACCCCAAAACCAATCTCGCCCTCCTCACTCATCCGCGCTGAGTGTGTAGCGAAATAGCCTCCAGAAAGAAGATGGTTAAATGTGACTGGAAAGCGCTCATAGACCTTCCTATCCCAATAGGAAGCAATTTCCAGGGAAGAGAGCATCTCTTCCATCGATTGTTCCCCAAGGAGCATTCCCGGACCCAACAGAGCTAAACAACACAACCATTTAAACATTCAGGTTGAATGTCATACCAGCTCAGCGGTTACAAAGGCAATTGTTGAAAATTTACCGTGACTATTCATGAGCCAGCAGAATCCTTAAGGCAGGCCCACTTTGCCAAGCTGGGAGTGGATAGTCACCACAGGGAGGCTTTTGACCGAAAAGATGGATTACCTGAATAGTGACAATTTACCCATGTTGCTTTACTCTCATTCAAATCGAATTTAAAGTTGATAAAAAACATGAATCCTTTTCCTGAAACAACCCCCACACGATTTACCTTTCAGGGCGTTCACGCCCGTATTTTAGGTGATGATCGAAATCTTTATGTGCTCGATAGCTGGGGCAATCCCGTACAAACTGAAAGCAAACTGAAAGACCTTATGCGGAACTTGCATTTTCAACCGATTTATCGCCCTGAACCTCCTGCTTTCCAATTTGTTCCCCTCTCACCGGAGAAGAAGACGTGGATTGAGCGCGCCAGGCTAGATGTTCCCCAGAATGCTATTACCTGTTGGCGCTCTAACGGAATGTTGAGCTACGCGTTTTATAATACGCTCACAACATGGAACTGGGTTACCGGAGAAACTTCCCATGTTAGCATTCCCTATGCGATTACTGCTTTAGTGGAAGCTATCGATAAGTCCTTAATCGTGCTGGATTGCAAAAAGCAAATTTGGTTTGAAAGCTTAGGTTTTAAAAAACCCATTTCTTTGCCGGTTTCGGCTGATTTCGAAATCACCGGCCTACTCCCTCTCGATGACTCACATTATTATTTGGGAGGGAAGGTCGGGAAAGAGCGATCGAAATCTGTTGTTGATATCCAAAAAAAAGAGGCGCATGCGGTGGATTGGGAAGGTTATGTCGTTTTAGGCAATGGCAAGTTTTTGTATTGGAAAGGGAAGGAGGTATTCATATGGGGTAAAAAAAAGACTATTTTCGCTCTTGATTCCGATCGCTCCATTTGTGAAATTATTAGAATCTCAGAGGAGAGTGTTCTGGTAAGGCTTGTTAAACAGCCTCATGCGGTAGTGCTGAATACTCAAACTCGAAAAAACACTGATCTTGAGGAGTATCGTTTATGGACGCAAAACAATTCAGCTATTTCTCAAATCGATTCTGAAACGGTGGCCTATGCTTATAAGGGGGATCGTTACCCAACCATAACGTTCTTTTCTCTCGAGCAAAAAAAAGTTCTGTCAAGTGCACAAAAGGGGAGTTGGGGCGTTACATCTATATGCCCCTTGTCTGACGGTTCTGTGATGTTTGGAACAGCTACGACACCTTCTGGAATTCACATCGCGACAAAAAAGGGGGACATCCTATTCTCAAGCCAAGTTATGACAGGGAATGGAGCTGAAAATCCGACTGTTATCCATGAGCTTGTCGATGGATCGGTTGCTATTAAACTTGGGGATTGTACTTTTAAAATCATCCAACCGGTTATCGATTCTACAAAAATACAACAAGATGTCGACTATCAAATTGAACAGGCACAGCTCGAGATCAAGCACAACCCCTACCGTTTCGATCTCTATCATAAGCTGGCAGATCTCTATAAATCACAAGAAAATAGCGAGGCTTGTTATCAAGTCTTCTTGGCGGGTTTAGAAGCCTCAGCCAAAAATTCCAAACTCTATCTGGCACGCCGTTTTTATGAAAAAGCACGGCACATCCATCCCGATTCTCAAGACCCTTGCAACATCTTTCTGGTTTATCTCGATCCCTCTAGTAAGTATGCCAAGAGGGTCCATTTGGACCTTTGTGCTATTAAGGGGCCTAATACAGATCTTGCCAATCCTAATAGACCTTGCAAAACAAGGTTATTTGTGGGAGAGGGAGATTTTTCATACACAGAGGCTTTAATTCAAAAACATCAAGCTACACACCCCCATTTGCCCCAGGCTATCACCGCAACGGAGTTAAAGCAGCCGGAACCAGTAGCTAAAAAAAAGATAGCAAAACGTGTCGAAACCTTAACTAGAATGGGCGTGAAGGTGCTACTGGGTATTGATGCCCTTAAAATTGATCAAACCTTTAAAGGAAAACGCTTTGAGAGGATTCACTGGAACTGTCCCTTTGGTGAAGCTAGAGGAGATAGATCTGTTTTCAAAGGAGCTATCCCTGCTTTTTTTCAGGCCAGTTCTGTGCTGCAAATGGCAGGAGACCGCATCCATGTCACACTCATGCAAGAAGAGGGATACTGGGAGACCCGGCAAAAGGAAAACCCCATTGTTCTAGCCTCTACAAAGGCAGGATACCGCCTGATTCGTAAGCGGATTTTTGGACCTGAAAGATATGCCGGATATCAACACGTTAAAACCGATCAACACAAACATGATGGGGGAAAACGACGAGAATTCGTATTCCAGAAAGTTAACCTCAAAGAGCCCACTAATGCACAAGAATTAAAAAACCCTGAGGAAAAAGAATACAGCGTTAAAACAGATGGTGTGGGCAACGAAGTTCCGTTAGGAGATTGGTATTTCGAATGCAGTACAGATGAAGATTCTTCTGACTATTATGACTGACCCATCTCTTGGGCGTAACGGTGGAGGCCTTGCCTGACGATATCGATCATTTCGATTTTGGAAGGACAGATAAATGTGGCAAGAGCAAAATCAGCGGGAACCACTTCCAGAAGACCCAGCTGATCGGCTAGTTCGAAATCTTCTGAAAGGATCGCTTTGATCAAAAAGACAGTGGGAATGTGCATGGGCATCACTTGATCGTAAACAGCCGGGTCGATAAAAGCTCTTTCTTCACCATGTTGGTTAGTAGTGAAGTGATAGCCGCCTTCAGGAGGTGAAAGGTGTCCTGAAAGGTAGGTGCGGGTTGCTGAATATTTGTGGGAGCCCAGACGCAAGAAATGAAAGGCTTCGCGGGTTGTATTTTCTGGAATGGCTGAAAAGCAAGTACCTTTGATGCCTAGAAAATCCTCCATTTCAGCGGGCTTGCCAGTGAGAGGATCGCCAGCTATGAGCTGCAAGGGTTGATGGGTTGTTCGGTCTGCCATTAACTCCTTAATGGAAGAGCCGGCTCTTGCCTTAAAAAAACCTCTTTTGCTCTCAACAATCCCCTCACCCGCGATGCTGATAATTCTGTCAGTTTGGTAGCGCCCCTCCACAATCATTTTGCCGATCACCACAACATCTAGAGCCGTCAATGCCCACACATAATCATCGGGGCGGCGGATAGGGGCAATATGGTGAATGTGGACTGAAGAGGATCCTGCAGGATGCGGACCGATTACAGTGTGTCTCTCCACACCTTCAGCCAGCAGAAATGCGCTACACTCTGTATTTTCCCTATAAACAAGATGGACATTACCTGGAGTGAGTTTTGCTAGTGTTTTTAGGCCTGCCTGAAAATAGATTTCGTTTCCCTCTATCTGCATTTCCTGCGAGGGCTCAAAGGGACGGGTCTCGAGGGCGGTCACAAAGATATCTCGAGGTACCTGATCGGGACGTGGAACTAAGTTAAAGGGCCTTTGGCGGATATGAGGAAAGAGGCCCCCTCGCATCAAAAGATCTACAATCTCTTCTCGTGTTGCAGAATCGGGATCAAGAGAGCCATGTTCCCAATACGTTTCTTGAGAGCCCACTTGAATGATGATGTCTAAAAGCTGTCTTTTGTGCCCACGTCTGATCTCGCTCACTACCCCGCCTGCCGGGGATACAAACATTTGTCCGGGCGAGCCTTTGTTTTCTACAAGAGGTTGGCCTATTTGGACACTATCACCGGCTTTTACAAGCAAGCGAAAGCGAAGGTCCTCAAATGCACTGAGGTTAAGCGAGATTTGCTTTGACAACTGGATATGTTGTGGGGAGCCTTCCGGCTTCCCCGCTAAGGGGATATCGAGTCCCTTTTTAACTATAATCTTCATGCGTCAAGAATATAGCCTTGCGTCAGAATTTTATCAACGGCTCGCACCTAGTTACAACATTCTATGATGAACAGTGCTGCATAGATCACAGGGATTGCGATGCCTATTGCCACAAATGTACCGGATGCTGCCACAGGAAGATTCAACACTGCTGTAAGGCCTAAAATGCCTACGACAAGGCTTGTAATAGTGAGCAGAAGGTCCGTGCCTAGCAATGATACAAAGGCACACGCTTTGCGGCTTTCAGGGATTTTAGGAGCATTACATGTGTTTACACAGACATGAGCCAGTAAAAATGTCATTTTTGGTTCCTTTTCTGAAGGTTAAAAAAGGAAATCTTAGATTAACTTTACGTAAAGATCAAGACATAGATTTTTTTAGAGAGGAATCCAGTGCTTCTTTTTCGCAAAGCGTTGGGGCTGTTTTTGACGCTGAACAGTTTGAACTTTTTGTTCAAATTGGGGATCTTGGATTTTACTGCGCGCTTCTCGTTTGTATGTCTCGCATGCCTCTTTGACTTTTTGAAGGGCTTCCCATTGCTCTTGTGTGAAATTATTGGGGTTAGCCGAATAAGCATCTAATTGTTCACGCGTCATGCCGGTGCGCTTGAAAATCTCTTCTGCTTTTTCATTCAGATCATCAATACGATCCTGCGTTTTACTAATGATTTCCGAATAATCATTGGGGCCATTTTCTTGCGGCTGTTGTTCTAATTTAATATCATATAATTTTAAAACTGCTTCAAGTGCAATCTGGATATCTTCTTCGCTTTTACTTGCCATGTTTTTCCCCTATAGTATTCTTCTCTTCATTTTACACGCTAAAATTTAAATTGTAATCGATTTATCAAGTTTTTATTGATCTTTTTTGAGTAGGGAGGTATATTCTTCCATAAAGATTACATTAGGATAATAAAATGAGTTATTTGGATGAATTTCAACTGCTTCTTCAGGGCGAAAAGTTAGCTCAATTTCTGAGGCTCTGGGAAGAGTACTCTATGGCAGAAGAGGTGGATGGTCCAGAGTTGGCACAAGTCCTTAAGCTCATTATCGACTCCCCATTTGCTCCTACATTTGGTCAATTTGCAGAAACCATTCTTCCTCTTTGGAAAAAATTGGAAGGACAGAGAGTGGGTGACGAGATCTTACGTTTGATCTTAGATCTACAAACAGAAAATTCCTCGTTACTAGGCGATATCGCCGTCGATTTCTTGAAGAAACGTTATGGAACTCAGAAAACGTTTAATCAAAAAATCCGAATTGTCGGCCTGCTTGCACGCAATAGCTTTCAGGGCGCCATTTCTAATTACGAGTTGCTCACTCATATGGACAAAGGAAAATTTGTGTTCCATACTGGAGGATGGGGTGTCGGAGAGGTCATGGAAATCTCGATCCTCCGAGAACATGTTCTCTTGGAATTCGAGGGAACTGCCGCCGTAAAAGACCTTTCCTTCGACAACGCGTTTAAAAACCTAGTCCCCCTTCCCTCCACCCACTTCCTTGCGCGCCGCTTCGGTAACCCTGATGTTTTGGAACAAGAAGGCAGAGCCGACCCAGCAGCTCTGATCCGTTTACTTTTAAAAGACTTAGGTCCAAAAACTGCGCTAGAAATTAAAGAAGAGCTCTCAGAACTTGTGATTCCTGAAAAGGAATGGTCCAAATGGTGGCAGGCCGCACGTGCTAAAATAAAAAAAGACACCATGATTCAATCGCCACTAACTGCGAAGGATCCTTTTGTTTTACACACAGAAGAAGTGACCCATGATTCCAGATTCGTAGAAGCATTAAAAGAAAAACAGGCGATAGATGCACGTATTGTTTTGATTTATAGTTATCTACGCGATTTTCCAGAGGTGCTGAAGAATCCTGATTTAAAGGCTCAACTCAAATCGGAACTATTAGATGGGCTTGCCACAGATGAAAAGCTTCCTGATATGAGCATGGCGCGAAAAATTCAGATTTCCTTCCTTCTGGAAGATATTTTTCCTGAAGAGTTTCCAGAAGCTGCCATTCACTTGATCAAGCCCATGCAGAACCTCGAGTCAGTTTTGCAACTCATTGAAATCATTGCGCTCAAAAAACGAACCTTGTCTGTCATTAGAGAACACCGTCCCGACTGGATTCCCCTTTTCTTACATTTGTTGTTTGCCGTCTCTCAAAGTCCTATCCGAGATTATATCTTCAAAGAACTGCAAAACGATAGCTCCTCTAAAGAACTGCTACACGATAAAATTCGAGAGTTGCTCCATAAAATGACCATCTACCCCGAGGCCTTTTTTTGGTATTTCCAGAAACTTGTGGCTGGCGAAGATGTTCCATTTAACGACCAGGAAGGAAAGCTACAGTTCCTAGAAGGGTTGATGATCCTCCTTCACTTTGTTGAAGACAAACCAGATATGCGTGACTTAGTGAAAAAGATTCAGGCACAGCTCATGGCCAAGCGTTATGAAACTGTGCGCATGCTCATAAAAGAGGCCTCGGTGCCCTATCTGCAAGAATTTCTCCTCCTAGCCAGCAAATGTCAAACGATGACCCGCCAAGATCTGCAGATCTTGCATAGCTTGGCCGAAGTAGTCCAACCCTCTTTAGCAAAAAAGAAAAAAGAGTGGGAGGAAGAGAAAATAGAGATTATCTGGGCAACCCAAGAAGGATATGTCAAGCTTCAAGAGCGGATTCAACACTTGGGCTCAGTTGAAACTGTCGACAATGCTCGTGAAATCGAAGCCGCACGTGCTCTTGGAGATCTTAGAGAGAATGCCGAGTATAAGTATGCTCTTGAGAGGCGCTCACGTCTCCAATCCGAATTGCGTTCCTTGTCCAAACAACTCAATCAAGCACGTGTGCTGACCAAAAATGATATTCAAGCAAATGAAGTAGGAGTCGGGACAATCGTCCATCTGCTTGATGCCAATGGAAAAATGGTCACCTATACCATTTTAGGTCCTTGGGAAGCTGATCCTGAAAAAAATATTCTTTCATTCCAGTCCAAATTAGCTCAGAGCATGATGGGCAGTAAAAAAGGAGATTCTCTTAACGTTTTAGGAGAAACATACACCATCCAAAAAATTGAAAGTTATCTAGGTTAATATGGACATTGTTTTAGCGACAACAAACGGGCATAAAATTCGAGAAATCCGTGCCCTTTTGAAATCGTTCGAACAATTTGATCTTTATTCTTTACTCGACTTTCCTGCATATGTTCAGCCAGAAGAGACCGGTAAAACATTTGAAGAAAATGCGACTCTAAAAGCCTTGCACTGTGCCCAAACACTTAATAAGTGGACCATTGCAGATGATTCTGGTTTAGTTGTACCTGCTCTTGGGGGGACCCCTGGTGTCCATTCCGCCCGTTATGCAGGTCCTAAGGCTTCTGACAAAGAGAATCGCCAAAAGCTGCTTAAAGAGATGAGCCATTTGGAAGATTTGAGTAGAGCGGCTTATTTCGAATGCTGCATTGCTTTAGCATCCCCCAGTGAGATCTACAAGACCGTAACAGGTATCTGTGAAGGCGTCATCACCACAGAAGAGCATGGAGGTTATGGGTTCGGCTACGACTCTCTTTTCTTAAAACACGATTATAATCAAACATTTGGCGAGCTTGCCGAAGAGCGCAAAAATCAAGTCTCCCATCGAGCCAAAGCTCTCGAAAAGCTCAAACGCACATTAGAGACACTCAATCAGGAGTAAGGTCTTGCAATGCGGATTCGAGCGATACACGGATCTCTTTGATTAGAGCAAAGGCGTGATGGATTTGTTCCATCTCGAATGCCAACTTCTCCATTTCTTGACTCTCGCCAGTAGCGCCTGCCATAGGAGCCTGCTGCGCAGACTCTAAAGAAACCTTAGGCTGAGAAGTGAGCCTTTGGGAACCGGAAATGCTAGAAATATCGGTCATGAGAGCGTCCAATTGATAGGTTCTTTTCCCTGTTTTGTAAGCACTTCATTGATTTTTGAAAAGTGCTTACAGCCAAAAAAGCCCGAATGGACCGAATAGGGCGAGGGATGGGGTGCCATTAAAACAAAATGTCGTTTCCGAGTTGACTCCAGGATATGACGACATTTTTCTTGGGCAGTTTTTCCCCAGAGAACAAATATGACGGGATCTTCCCGATCGGCTAAGCGGTTAATCACAGCATCCGTAAACTGCTCCCAACCTTTGCCATAATGGGATTTTGGAGTATGTGCTCGTACAGTTAAAATGGCGTTTAGCATTAAAACACCCTGTTTTGCCCAGCTGGCTAGATTACCATGATTGGGAGGACTCATTCCTAGATCTTCTTGGAGTTCTTTAAAGATATTTTTTAAAGAAGGAGGTTGAGGGATGCCTGCAGGTACACTAAAACTTAAACCATGAGCCTGATCAGGCCCATGGTAGGGATCTTGTCCCACAATAACTACTTTGACTTGCTTAAATGGCGTACTATTGAACGCATTAAAAACATCCTGTTTGGGGGGGTAGACGGCACCCTGAGCTCTTTCTGTGGCTAGAAATTGAGCTAGCTCCTCTAAATATTTTTTAGACCACTCTTCTTGCAGAGCATCTTTCCAGCTTTCTTCTAATTGAGGAGGAGGCATTGTCATGGCAGAGATTATGGCTTTTTAGTTGAAATGAATCAACAGTCCCCGTTCAGGCCATCTCGACTTTGTACATTTCTAGCGGGAACCGCTGGCTCTACAATGAGTTATTAGCTCAAAGGAAGTTATACCATTTCCAGAAAATAAAGCCATGAAGTGGCACTGTATAACACGCCATTTTTGAACGATCCTTTCTCGCTTATGTGCAAAAACATAGGCTTCGAAACGATCATCCAAATCTGTCCTGTTACCCAGTGCCACTTCATGGCTTTATTTTCTGGAAATGTATTAGCACACGAAGAGCTAGAGATCTCTTTGACAAAGTACCGGCAGCTGATGTTTTTGCCGGAGCTCAAAGCAGAAAGGTCCTCTCTTGAAAATGTCCCTTCACAGGTTTTACAAAACGTCGTAGACTGTTTGGGATAAAGCCTACCAAGTTTTTTTTCGTAGATATAAGGAAAAGGGGGCTGCCGGCTTTGTGGCTATAGAGCAAGCAAGGATTTCAATGCGTCACAAAATTTTTGACACTCGGACTAGATGACCTGGGAGTAATCCCTAGAAGCCTTCGCCTTCAGGCGAGGGAGTACTCACGTCAAAAAAATAAGGGCGGTACAAAATGGAACACCATCAAAAATGGTAAAAATATAAAGGAACCATATGTCTATCAATATTCCTAGGCTTCCACCGCGGAACAATACGCCCTATAGCTCCCCTCAGCCTCCCAACCTGTCTTCCCCATTCTCGTCTTGTTATGCTGCTTGCCAGGCTGGAAATCTTATCCAAATGCATTCTTTCTTTAAGCAAGATCCCTCCCTTTTATCCCAAATCGATAGTGAAGGGCAAACACTGTTCTACGCCTGCGCTGAGTTCAATCGAGTTGTCGTCATGCGATGGCTTTACCAACAAAATCCACTAATCTTAAAAATATGTCGACCTGATGGCCAATCTCCCATGCATATAGCTGCAGCACGTGGCCATCTTGAGGCCGTACAGTGGCTTCACGAACAAAATCTCTCTTTCATCGAACAAACTGATAAAAACCAACTCACCCCTCTACATGTGGCTGCATTTCATGAAGAGATCCCTATCCTTAAAATTTTCACTAAAAAGCTAATGGAAAATGTGCCGCTTATTCAGCAAATCGCCCAAAAAAACTGTCCTAAGAGCCTCGCTTTCGTTCTAGAACAGGGCATTGACCCCAACACCATGAATTCCTCTCAGCAGACCCTTTTACATCTTGCTGCAGATGCAGGACAGGAGAAGAATGTTCTTTGTCTTTTGCAGCATGGAGCTAAAGTTGACGCCCGCGACCTCTCAAAAAGAACCCCTCTTTTTTGTGCTGTAGTGCAGGGTAATCATGGCACAATGAAACTATTGATCCATCAAAATGCGGATATTACCGTTGTGAATGAAGAGAAGGAAACACTTCTCCATGCTGCTGCTTTTTACGGCCACATGCACGTTCTCAAAGAACTTTTGGATAAGCCGGCATGCAAAAATCTCATCGAAGCGCGCGATCATGATGGGAAAACCCCTCTTCAAAAAGCTGTTTGGGGTACTCCAAAGCCTAACATCATCAACCTCCTTATCGCACATGGAGCCATCTTAAACACAAAAAATAACTACAATTACACGCCCTTGCATTGGGCTGCTAAACATGGGCACATCAAAAGCGCACAGATTCTTTTAAACAGGGCTGATTTGACAGAAGCCCTTAACGCAAATAACCATCTTCCCTTTGATCTTGCCGTTCGATTTGGGCAAGATGATTTTATCCATTTCTTCTTGGGCACAAAAACAAGGCTTCAAGTAGGTAAACCTCCCTCAGCAGATATAGAGGGCTTTTATTCCAAATGTCTTCTTGAAGCAAAAAAACAAAACCTCGTCGAAGAGCAGATTCTTTATCTCCAAAAGTTGAGTGACCTCTACATCGAAAAGGAAAACTTTCTTGTGGGGGCAAAAATCTTGAATTGTGCACTTGCTCTTCTAGATAACAAGAACTCCTTATTTGAAAACTACCTTATGAGGAGGCTAGAAGAAATTGAAAAGCTTTTTTTGAAAAGTCAAGGAGTGGAAGGTCTGATCAGAAAAAATGCCATTAAGGAAGTTCGATCTCGATTAATGGAAATCAGAAAAGATGCTGCACAATCCCACCAAAACGCTGAGCCTATACATGACATATTAAAAAAACTCTCTGAAGGCTTTAAGCACGTGTTGAGTACGCTCATTAATGAAGTGCTAGAGCTTCTAGGGCCACCTCCCGTAAAATGGGCCTGTATTGGGATGGGCTCCATGTCTCGCGCAGAGATGTGCCCTTATTCCGACATCGAGTTTGCCTTTCTCATCAAAAAAGAGACCCCCAAAGCCTTAGAATATTTTCGAACTCTCTCTAGAATTTTGGAATTAAAAATCATTAACCTGGGAGAGACAAAATTTCCCGTCTTTGGCGGAGGGCACGATAGCCCTACTCCCGATGGTTTTTGCATGGATAGTGCCGGAAATACTCCTTTGGGGGTACCTGGCGTTTATGAGCTCATTGGCACCCCTAAACAGCTGGCTCAATTTCAATCGGTCAAGTGGATGGAAAGAAATATCATTCTCCCCAACGCAATGAGCACCATCTGCCTCGTTTCCGGAGATAAAAAGTTAGAAGCTAGTTACAATAAGGAGAAGAAAAAAATACAGCAACTCAAAGAAAAACAAGCGGGAATGCAAAGGAAAAATAGCGAGGAGCTTGCCATGCGCCTGCTAGCTGGGCATCTCATCGAATTTTCCCCTAACTTATCGAAGGAAAAGGAGAAGGAAAACGCCTTCGGTATTAAAAAAGAATTATACAGACCTTTCCAAGAAATTTTGGGTTGCCTCTCTCTTTTATATAACTTAAAGGAGAAGAATACTTTTGGGAGAATTTCAGAATTAGCAATATCCAATATCATTTCTCATGAAAGCTATTTTTATCTTGATATGGCAATCAAACAAGTTCTTTCTCTGCGTCTGCAGGCACATCTCTTTTACAAAGATGAAAAAGAATTTCTCTGTCATGCAGAAGAAGGCAGGCCTCAAGATCCCTCTTTGTACTACTTCAATGAACAGAATATTAAATCCCTGGGGCAAATCTACATGGTATTACTACCATTCCATAAAGCCGCAAGTGAATTTTATCAATCTGGAAATAAAGAGATACTAAATAAAAGCACTTTTTTTGATGATAGCCCCAATGTAAGGGCCGTCACATTCGAGAAGACGTTGCAATATGCAAAAGCACATGAAGCCTACCAGCAAGCGGTTTCTCTTAACCCTAATGATATACATGCACAGCTCTATTTGGGACTCATGGAAGCTACAATGGGGAAAGCTAAGGAGGCCTTGCCAAGATTTCTGAAAGCTCTCTCAATTGCTCAGGAAAAACATGGGGAGAACCATCCCGACGTAGCCTGTAGCTACAGTAATATCGGCGCCATCTATGACGAGCTCGGGGATTACAATAAAGCCCTTGATTATCTCTTAAAGGCGTTGAAGATTAGACTCCAGGTCCTCGATGAAAATCATCCCGACGTGGGCTTGAGCTATAACGCTATCGGCATGACTTACCAAAATATTAAAGAGAGCGACAAAGCCCTTGAGTTTTTCCAAAAAGCATTGAAAATTTGGCTTCGTAACCTGGGAGAAAACCACTCCTGTGTAGCTGCAGTCCACAATAATATGGGTAGTGTCTATAATCATCTTGGAGAGTACGAGAAAGCCCTCTTTTATCATCAGGACTCTTTGAGAATTTGGCTCCCAACCCTACCAGAAAACCACCCCCACATAGCTAAAGTCTACAATAATGTGGCTGGCGTCTATACCCTTCGCGGAGAATACGATAAGGCACTCGAGTTTTTCCAAAAGGCCTTGAAAAGTAGGCTCCCAGTACTAGGTGAGAACCATCTCGATATAGCACATAATTATCATAACATCGGGAGCGTCTACTTTTGCCTCAAAGACTACCACCAAGCCCTTGAATTTACTCAAAAAACTTTGAAAATTAGACTGGAATTGTTGGGCGAAAATCATCTTTCTGTGGCCCAATGTTACAAAAATATGGGCGATATTTTCAATGGCCTAGGAGATTACGAACAAGCCCTTGAATTTACTCAAAAAACTTTGAAAATTAGACTGGAATTGTTGGGCGAAAATCATCTTTCTGTGGCTCAATGCTACGAAACTATAGGTAGTGTCTACGAGAACATGGGAGATTATGAAAGAGCTTTTCCGCTTTACCAAATAGCTTTGGAAATAAAGCGCGGGATGCTGAACGAGGAACATTCCGAGGTAACTCAAAGCACCCTCCTTCTCGGTAGCATCCTCGGTAATATCTACCAAGGGCGTGGGGATGTGCAAGGAGGCCTCAAACATCACCAAGAGACATTAAAAATAAGACTTCAATTGCTGGAAGAAAATCATCCTGATATAGCTAAAAGCTATCATTATTTAGGCGATGCCTATCGTGCTCTGCAGGACTACGAGAAGGCACTCTCTTCTTACTGTGATGCTTTGAAAATTAGACTTCAGGTACTACATAAAAACCATCCCCACCTAGTCACAACCTTTATTGCTATCAGTACAACGTATCAATATTTAGGAAACTTTGACAAAGCTCTCGAGTTTTATCAAAATGGTTTGAATATTAGGCTCCAGGTTCTGGGTGAAAACCACCCTTTAGTAGCAACAAGCTTTAATAATATTAGTGCACTTTATAAGCTCCTTGGAGACTTAGATAATGCCCTCAAGTTTGATTTTAAAGCTTTGAATATTAAATTAAAAGTCCTAGATGAAAACCATTCTTCGGTAGCAACAAGTTACAATAATATCGGCGTTACATATGAAAACATGGGGGACTTTGACAAATCTCTGAGGTTCTACCAAAAAGCTTTGAAGATTTGGCTTGAAGATTCCAAAAAAAACTACACCCTCATTGAAGGACTATTAAATGCTCTAATTGCCCACGCAAAGGGGGCTTCCCTCTCCCAAATCACAACAATACAAGAAGTCTGCACTCTTTGTAAAAGAACTCTAAGGGAGGAGCGCCTCTTAATATTAACAGAGCAACTTACCCAAGCCATTCAGCTGTATTATTGACGCACGACTACTTTATAGACATAAATTTTTGAGAGCCAGAGATCAGTGACTGGAAGCATGGCTTGTGGCTTCCAACCCGGAACAGCAAAAGAGCTTGAAGAGGGAAGTTTGCTGATCAAAAGCTTAGGATTAGGCAGAATTGTGACCCCCCAAACATGTACAAAGTCGAGGTTATACCATTTCCAGAAAATAAAGTTACAAATGGGCGCTGTATAACACGCCATTTTTGAACGATCCTTTCTCGCTTAGGTGCAAAAACATAGGATTCGAAACGATCATCCAAATCTGTCATGTTACCCAATGCCACTTCATGGCTTTATTTTCTGGAAATGCATTACAAGTTATGAACATTTTCCATTCGCACTGGGCAAAGCACAGCGGGAATGGGCTCAGTCACAATCAAGATTGACGAGAAGGGCTTCCACCCTCTATGATGTCTCCTCTATGAAAGATTTAGCCCACAACAACCTTGTTCGATTCAAGAACATATCGAAGAAAAAAGAAGGCATCTACGCCAACTTTAAAGTGAAAGGAGTCCGCAATGGAACGACTTTCAGTGCATCCATTGTAGTGGATATCGACGCAGCCGAAGTGCATGCCGGCGATCCCTTAGAAAAAATTATTGAAGAGTGCGCCCGTATAGGCGTTGAAGAATTCCAAAAAAGTGAGTTCCAGTTCGAAGGGCTCACCTCTATCTAAAACTTATTTCTGGGTGTAGCGCAGCTTGGCTAGCGCACTAGCATGGGGTGCTAGGGGTCGCAGGTTCGAATCCTGTCACCCAGATCCTTTCTTTCCTATAACGAAAAGTTGTTGATAAGTCTGTTGATGGCTGTTCGCAAAGGTGTTGATAAGTTTTCGTCGGTTTATAGGTACGGTTTTATTGATCTCCTATCAACAGATTATGATCAGAGCTTAATGTCTCCTGTAAGGGGCTGCTTATAAACTTTTCCACATAGCCTTATGAAGAAGAATAAAGTTATAGATCTAGTTTATTCCTTTTCAGCAATTGGGGATTCCTTGTATAACTGATAACCATGGACTCTTTTTTTTCCGAAGAATATTTTGATCTTTCAGAATTTGAGCATGCCGCCCTTTTTAGGAAGGGAGAGCCTGTATGGGCTTGCTTAAAGCGTATCAAAGAATATTTACTATCCTTGTCTCTCGGCCAAATTTTGGGAGTTATTGAAGAGGGCGCTTATCTCGTCAATCCCGAATTGATCTCGATTGGCAAGGGGACCGTTGTAGAGCCGGGAGCCTATATCAAAGGTCCTTGCATCATTGGTGAAAACTGCTCAATACGGCATGGTGCCTACATCAGGGGAAATTTGATTGCCGGAAATGCATGTGTCATAGGTCATACAACCGAAGTGAAAAATAGTATTTTCCTCAATAGTGCCCAAGCGGGCCACTTTGCTTATGTGGGGGATTCGATTCTGGGAAATCATGTCAATTTGGGTGCCGGAACGAAGTGCGCAAATCTCCGCTTTGACAACCAAGCGATTAAGATTCATTTTAACGAAACGCACATCGACAGCGAGCTAAGAAAACTGGGGGCCATTATGGGCGACTTTTCCCAAACGGGATGCAATTCTGTGACAAATCCTGGAACATTGATGGGCAAACGGAGCCGCCTGGCTCCTTGCACCACAGCGCATGGCGTTGTGCCATCCCATTCTGTCGTCAAATCTCCAACAAATATTCTTATATCCCTATGATTATTAATCCCCTGAATTATTATAGAGAGCCGGTCGAAAAAGCCATTGCTGACAATATACAGCACTTTGGTCCTCCATCTGTTTTACGTGACGCTATTGAATATGCCTTAAAAAACGGGGGCAAACGATTCCGTCCGGCAATAGTCTATCTAGTCTCAGGAGCACTTGGTCACAATGCGGATGTTACAGATGCGGCTTTAGCGATCGAATATTTTCATACAGCATCACTAATAGCCGATGATTTGCCCTGTATGGATGATGATGATGAAAGACGTAATCACCCTGCCCTGCATAAGGCGTTCAACGAATCTACAGCGGTTCTGGCTACCTACGCACTCATTGCCGCTGGGTATGATAAGATACGCCAGGCTGCAGAACTTGTGGGAAGTGCCGAAATGGGGATGCTTGCCATTGAAAATGCTTCGTTGAATACAGGCATTTTGGGGGCAGCAGGTGGGCAGTATGATGATCTTTATCCACAGACATTGAGCGAGAGTTTTGTTTTAGATGTGATCGATAAAAAAACAGGGACCCTTTTTGAGATCTCCTTTGTTTTTGGCTGGCTCTTTGGAGGGGGTAATCCCTCTCTTCTTGAAGAGGTCAAACAAGCGGCCCGCTCTTTTGGCCGGGCTTTTCAAATTAGCGATGACCTCTTAGATCTCGAACAAGATGGAGAGGGCATGAATTACCCTGCGGTTGTAGGAGTGGACAAAGCCATGCTTTTGCTCCGCGAAGAGCTGCACAATTACTACTCAGCCCTCAAAACCCTTCAAATCGAAACTCCAGAGCTCTTAGCTCTTGGAACAATGGTCGAAACCCGTCTCTAACACGCCATTACTGGTTTTGATCACGAGGTTCGGGCAATGCTTAGTAAACCTTGCCCAGCAGTTCCCGCTGAGCATTTTCTAGAGGAGAATTAAATTTTAGTTTCGTAAACTTTTGGACAATTTTTAACGTCCAAGAGTTCGAGACATGTCATCATCATTTAGAAAACACCTCGGCATACCGGGTCTGATCAAGACAGTGTATGACCACTTTTCCAAAATTCCAGATCCTCGCGAGTTCAAAAGAACAGGCTTTGCCCCCTGGCTAACCATCTCATGTCAGGGCTAGCCATCTTTGGATTAAAATGCCCCTCCTTACTCGATTATGATAGAAAACGCAGAGATATAGCGATCGAGCACAATCTACGTGATCTTTATCACGTTGAAAATCCGCCCAGTGATACCTATCTGAGAATGCGTCTAGATGAAGTAGATCCCAACGCGATCCGGCCCGCATTTAAGAATGTATTTGCTTCATTAACAAGTCGAGCCCAGGTTTGAAAGTGAATGTGCTTGAATATAGGTACACGAATTCAAAGGGTAAGGAAGTTACCTTCTCTTGGGTAACTGACATTACCCTATCGGCAGTCAATGTTTTACAAATAGCTAAAGCGGGGAGGGCAAGATGGAAGGTCGAAAATGAAACATTTAATACGCTAAAGAACTTGGGATACAATTTTGACCATAATTATGGTCATGGCAAAAAGTACTTGTCTACAGTCTTTTGCATGCTGATGATGCTGGCATTTCTCATAGATCAAATTCAAGAGATTTGCTGTGATCTATTCCGCAAGTGCAAGCAAGTTGCAGGCACTTATCGGAATTTATGGGAAACCATGAGGGCGTTTTTCCGTTTCTCCCGACTCTACGATTGGGAAAGATTTTATTTGATCATGGCCAAAGAAAAAATTTTGGACAGCTCTTAACAAAATGAGTATCCCTGTTGTTTTTTAGCGTTACCCTATTATCCGTTATCTTTCAAAGACCTAGGATCTATCCGACGGAAGTTTTGTGTCCCAATATTCTCGCTCGATCTTCAAACCGGCCAAAATCACAAATCTGTTATTTCAGTGGGAGGAGCTGCTAAAGGCGAAGGTTTAACAACCAGGGAAATGGAAATTAATAACAACTCTACGACTGTTCTGAGGGCTTTGCGGGGTCATTTTTTCCTACCAAAGATAAAGCAACGAGGGATATTCCGAGTATATTCAGTATTACCCCACCCTGACAAGCTTCAAAAAGAGCAAACTTAATAAGTGTGTCTGGTGATAGATTCAATGTATTGAATGCAATAGTGGAATAATAGGTTGCTACAGCTAACAATGCGCTTGCAATGATACTTAATACAACACGTTTTCCAATTGTTGCAAAAAGCCCTTCTTCGCTATCTTCCTTGTAGGGCGCATGATTGTGTAAGGAATGTATACAACAGGTCATTATAATTTCCTCATTCTTTTGGTAACATTGTACATCAATTTGATTTGATGTACAGAAAATTTTGCAGGCTTAACTCGACTTTGTACATTTTGGCTTACGATAGATCTGATAGTATACCCATTCAACTTGGAACTCTTGGACTTGTTGTTAACATATTTATTCTTTGGAAGACCATCTATATGGACGCAATATTGAGCTAGCTAAAACAAGAAGGACACCAGGTTTTGGATGATGATGTAACCCGCCTTTCTCCCGCTGATTCATGATCACATCAATATGCTTTGAAGATACTCCTTTACTATTTCCGAATCATTTCCAGGGGAGAATTAAGACCATTACGAAATCCAAATCAAGATGCTTAAGTGCTTTTATGGTTCCATTGAGCCTCGAACCCCCACTTCATGGCTTTATTTTCTGGAAATGGTGTAACTCAAAATCTTGCACTTCTTTACCGACTCGAACTGCCGAATCTAGGATAATGGGGAGTATGTGTCCTGCAAAATGAAAGCCTCTACCTTTTACGGGAGAGGCTTTTTTGTTTAGGCTGCTGGTGCGCCGGCTTTTTCTTGAGCTTTTTGGGCAGCTTCTTTGGCAACTGCTTGAGGGGGAATCAAGCCGTAACATGCTTTTACTTTCTTCTCGATTTCATCGCAGAGCTTAGGGTTTTTCTTAAGCTCTTCACGACTGGCATCACGTCCTTGCCCTAGTCGGGTTTCTTGATAGCTAAACCAAGCCCCTTTCTTGTCCACGATACCTTTTTCGACAGCAAGATCGAGTACAGTTCCCACGTAAGAGATCCCCTCGTTGAAAATGATATCGAATTCGGCGATTTTAAAAGGAGGCGCTAGTTTGTTTTTAGCAACCTTCACTTTGACACGGTTACCTATATCATCGGTTTCACCGCTGCCTTTAATGCCTCCGATACGACGGATGTCGAGACGGATGGAAGAATAGAATTTTAACGCCCGACCACCCGTTGTCGTTTCGGGGTTACCGAACATCACGCCGATTTTTTCACGGATTTGGTTAATAAAGATGGCACAGGTGTTGGATCGGGACAGAGTTGCTGTGAGTTTACGCAGCGCTTGCGACATCATCCGGGCTTGTAGTCCCACATGGGTATCACCGATCTCACCTTCTAGTTCAGTTTTGGGCACGAGGGCCGCTACTGAGTCGATCACAATCACATCGACGGCATTGGAACGTGCCAACATCTCGGCGATGTTGAGGGCATCTTCTCCACAGTCAGGTTGGGAAATGAGTAGTTCGTTGATATTGACGCCGATTCTGGAAGCGTAGGCGGGATCAAGAGCATGCTCAGCATCGATGTATGCGGCAAGCCCACCCTTTTTTTGAGCACTTGCTACAATGTGGGTAGCCAAAGTCGATTTACCTGAAGATTCAGGGCCATAGATTTCGATGATTCTTCCACGGGGAACGCCGCCAACCCCCAAGGCGATATCTAGAGAAAGGGCGCCTGTTGAGATGGTAGAAATTTCGTGAGTACTCGAGTGTTTACCAAGGCTCATGATAGAGCCTTCACCAAACTGTTTTTCGATGAGAGCTACAGCAGCTTCCAATGCTTTTTTGCGATCGGCAGAGGGGTGTTGTGTCATTTTGTTGTCTCCTGTTGTGACGTCTTTTGCGGTCATTTTCGGCCATCAGACCATTCAAAACAAGGAAACTTTCTCGAGAGGCACATCGTGAGCTTGAGAAGGAATATGGGGAATCAGCTGCTCTTTAAAGCCAATGCCAATTGTTTGTTTATCGGGGATTTGATTAAGGAAGCGGTCATAAAAACCTCGGCCGTAACCCAAGCGGTGGTTATGCGGATCAAAACCGAGTGCAGGAACAAGGATAATGTCTAGGAGCTTAACATCTATTTCTGGGCATAACCTGTGATTGGGTTCCGGGATGCCAAAAGAGCCCGCTATGAGATGGCTGTGGGGATTAGATACGCGAAAGGTATTGAGGGTCTCGCCAGCAATTTTGGGAAGTACCAAGCGGCCTGTGCGAGCTAAGTAAAGGTTGATTAAGGAAGTATCGATTTCATGCGCGAAGCTGACAAACGAGAGGATGTACCTGGCATGGGTTAGAGTGGGAAGCAACTGGTCTAATAAAGCGATGCTGGCCTCTTCGCGTCGAAAGTGCGGAAGCGAGACACGTATCTGCTTTAATACAGGCCGAAGCATTTTTTTATTCAAGGGGTCTACCATCCTGATAAGCTACTTTACGAAAAAAATTCCCTTCAGGATTGAATAAGGTGGCGATTCCTTTTCCTCGTTCAATCTGGGAAGTGGGAGCTTTTTCGCCTATGCGATAATATTCGCCCTTTACAAGGATGTCATTATCATATTCTTCGACCAGCATGAGAGAGCCGCTTCGATACCATGCCGACAAAAGTCCGTGCTTCTGGTTACTTGTCATCTCGCGCTGGCTCTCGATTTGTCCATTTGAATACCAGGTTTTCATGGGCCCTTGCAGCACCCCCTCATGCCATGTGAGGAGTAATTTGGGCTGTTTAGAACCTGGAAAATAGTTGATCTCCTCACCCATTTTTTCACCGTTTTTCATCATACAAACAGAGATTAAATTGTGTTTTTCATCAAATATTTTGACGCTTCCATCTTGAATTCCACCCTTGAATTCTTGCAATTCTTGTAGCTGTTTTTTTCCAAAAATAGCACGAAATCCCTTCCCTCCTTGAATAGTCGCAGTTGTAGACCCATGCCCATCGTAGTAGCGGGCTTCCATCAATAACCCTTTTTCATAGTTTTCTTGAAACGCAATAGAAGACCCTTCCCAATAGCGAGTACAAATACCGTCTTTCACCCCTTCCTTGTAGGATAAGGTTTGGAAAAGTGAACCATCCTCGAGAAAAATCCGTACGCTGCCATGCAGCACATTTTTGCTGTAAGGGCATGTTTTCCAAATCTGTCCATTTGGGTGGTAATAAATTGACTCGCCCTGCAAATCACCCTTCTCATACTGAATGGAGGCGATCAGATGGCCATCTTCATCCCACGCGCAATTTTTGCTATCAAAAAGCCAGCTTTGCTCGGCTTGGGTATTAATATCTGCAATTCCCCCTATGACCTTTGCTTCCACTTTCAGTTTTCCGTTAGGATACCACTCGCTATAGGTGCCGTAAGCACGGTTGTTCACTGATAAGAGAAGCTGCTTCACCTGGCCATTGGGATGGTAGCTAGTAATGCAGGAGCGGACATCACCGTTCGGTTGTTTGCCATAAACACGCATTACTTTTTGATAAGGTTGTGGCGATAGGAAATCGGTATTTTCAAAAGCATTTAAGCGTTCTTTGGCATTGATCGTTTCAGACATGCCGTTGCGGTCGATGATATTGATGCTGGTAATCTTGTCAGGCGGAATCTGATCGGGAGAAAATCCGCAACCGGAGAGGGCGATTACACATATGCTCAAGAGGCAATTGGCTCTATTCATGAGTGGAACTCTCGCTTGAATAATTTAATGTTCAGCTCGAATACCTCATTGCCACTCAAAAGGGTTTTTTTATGACACTTGAAATCGGTGATCAGAAGCTGGGGTTTACCTTTGCGTTTACCTTCAAGGCGATTTAAAATCTCTTTGAGGTCGTGTGAGTCTATTTCAACAGGATGGCTCAACCAACAAACGGTTTCTTGAATCCCCTCAGTCGCCTGAGGACTGCCTTGTAGAAATTCCAATCGGTTGGCATGCGAGGTCAGCTGAGCATACCGTTTTTCGGCCGCCTCATTTCCAGTAAATGTAGGGCTTTGTAGGAGCTGCTGAAGGGTTTCTCTCTCCTTTTTTAGAAAAGACAATGGCTCCAACTGGTTTTCCAAATACAGAGGATCGGACTCAGAATAAGCATTGCGCACAATCGTGTTGAAGTATTGTTTACGTGCCTTGCTTTCCGATAAATGGTGGATGGCATTGATTTGTTCAGAGACGGCATCCCATTCCCGCTTTTTCTGGGTGTAATGAAAAACCATAAACACCAGGGGGAGAAAACCGATTACGACTAAATAAATCAGAGCCCTATTAAAAGGGAGGTTGAGTGACAGCTTTTTTAAAAATTTAATCATATTTCGTTTTATCCTTCAGATAAAAGGTGGCTTTGTATTTTCCCTTTACAGGAAGCCACTGTACTTCTTCGGTTGTATCGACAAGCTGATTGGGATTTTTCAAAGCTTCCTGAAGAAAGCGGGCGGCATGGGCGTCAGGAGCGCTTAGCTCGAGATCGACGCGTATCTTATATTTTTCAAGGCGGTTGGAAAAATCGGGCCGTTTCACCATTTGATAATGCAGCGATTCAATCACGATACCCTTTGTCCCTTGAACTGACGCCAACCAACTCAACGCTTCCTTCACTTTGGGAACCTGGGGCAGTAAGGGAAAAGTTGATGGCCGAGCATTCACCTCTTTTTCTAACAATTTAAGAGAGGAGAGATAAGCTTCGGGGGTGCGCAAGCTTGTTTCCAGACTCTTCCCTTCCACTTCTAATAAAGCGGTGTATGCATGTGACAGAGCTTGTTTTTTACGAGCAAGAGATACTTCCGCAAACGCGCATAGAGACAAAGTAAGGAGCAAAGAAAGGGAGAAAAAGACTGCCAGTGGTTTTTTGAAGCGGCGGAAAGGATGTGGGTAAGTAAATTCTTTTTGTCTAAAATTAACCGATTTATGCGCCAATGCACAGCCTATTGAGAGCCCATATTGGATCAACTCATCTTGTGTAAGGCTGAGGAAGGGGCTTGTTGGCGCAAGGGCGATTTTTCCGCTGGCAATTTGGAGTGCTTCTCGGATGTCAGGGTCTTTGCCAAAAAAGTATATGGAGTCGAAATTTTTAGATTTGTGGGCGCTTGTCAATGTTAAGAAAGCTTTTTGGATTTCAGGCTCTACATCTTTTTTATTTTCCATTGCTCGAGTGGCGATAATCTGTCCCTTTTCAATCAGCACAATGGTAATTTCCTCTTCACTTTCATGCACGATCAGCAAGGGGGATCCCGTTTGTGGCAATAAAGAGGAAAGGGCTGCAAAAGCATGCGCTTTTGTCGTGACAATCTCAGGTTCAATGGAATTTTTCTTTAGGTAGTCTAAATGATGCTGTAGATGATCTTTACGCACAGCATGGATGGTGAGAGAAGTGGAGCGGTCCTGTTGAGCTGTAATCTGCGCTTGTATTATGGCTTTGTCTACCGGATAGGGAAGGAGGGGTTCTACGTGAAAATCGAGGGCTGCAAAAATATCTTTCGGTTTTTTGAGAGGAATTTCGCAACAGCGGAATAAAATATCGCGTGTTTGAACAACCGAAACAGATACCCCTTCCTTCAGGTGCTTGTAAAGCAGATTGACATTGTCATCCGAGGAAAGTTCCTTGAGAAGAGGAACATCCCATCCTTGACGAGTTTTACACACCTTAGCGATACGTAAGAAGCCCTTTCCTGTATCAAAACCAATATACTGAGAATCAGAAATAAACATTTAAACCAGATGTTTTTGAGTAGAGAACCAGTTATAAAACTACCGAACCTTAGAAAATAGATGATTTTGGTGGCAACTTTCAGGGCCAGCTTGGCCACGCCCGATGAGAACATACCCGGTAAGGGGTAGGCGAGGGGACCCGGTGAAAATTGCCGCTAAAAGGGCGAATTTATAAGGTTCATTAGTTTTGCAATTGGCTCTGTAAATTATAATGAAACAAAATGTTCCTGGCAAAAGAAAAAGCCCCCCTATATAATAGATATCGTTTCAAACATTTTCTTTACAAAGTGTGATTATGACAATTCACGAGACAGTAGAGCGGATATTCTCTACACAGAGGCTTTTAACCGAAAAAATGGATTACCCCAATAGTTGCGTATGATTCTCTATATATTGAACGTTTTGTTCACCACTTACACACTGATGCTTCTTGTACGGGTTTTTGGCTCTTGGTTTCCCTCTTTTGCCCAAAGTCGTCTTATGCAATTCATCGCCTATTATACTGATCCTTATCTCAATTTATTTCGTAAAATCATCCCTCCTCTTGGGATGATGGATATCAGTCCTATGTTTGCCTTTATTTCTCTCCAGATCATTCAATGGATCCTTTCAACGATAATCAAATGAAAAAAACACCCTCTTTCAAAATTGTTTATGCTCCTTTAGCCGGATGTTCCGACTTTCCCTTCCGTAAAATGTCAGCTCGTTACCGTCCCGATCTGATGTTCTGCGAAATGGTCAAAATGGAAGCTTTAATGCGGCAGATACCAGGCACGTATAAAATGCTTGAATATTCAGACGAAATGCGACCTATCGGAGGGCAAATCTGTGGAAGCGATCCAGCGCTTGCAGCACCATGTGCTAAAATCATCGAAGATCTTGGTTTTGATGTGGTCGATTTCAATTGTGGATGCCCCGTCGATAAAATTACTAAAGACGGTAGTGGATCGGGGATGCTCAAGACACCTGAGAAAATTGGAGACATGATCGCCAACATGGTAGCGGTAGTAAATATCCCTGTCACCGTAAAGATTAGAGCTGGTTGGGATCATCAAAGCATCAACGCTCCTCTTATCACCCAAATTGCCGAGAAGGCTGGTGCCCAAGCTATCTTTGTTCACGGAAGAACAAGGCAGCAGGGGTATACCGGTCCGGCCAATTGGGATTATGTCAAAGCGAGCGTAGAAGCAGCCACGACCATTCAAGTGATTGGTAACGGCGATGTATTTAGTCCCGAGGCTGCTCTCAAAATGTTTGCGCATACCGGCTGTGATGGAGTTTTAGTTTCCCGCGGCACCATGGGTCAGCCTTGGATTGTCGATGATATCCGCAAAGCAATGAATGGTGAAAAGCCTCATCCACGTTCTCCCGAAGAACATAAACAAGCCCTTCTTGATCATTTTATTTACTCGACCCAAAATAAATCAGAACGAGGGGCTCTCATCGATATGCGTAAAGTTTGCTGCTGGTATTTAAAAAATGGTCCTCATGCAAAAGAGCTGCGCGGTTTGGCAAGCCATGCAACAACGCTTGCAGAAATCGAACAACACATACGCGCGTTTCAGCCATGCTAGAGCTGCACGCACTTTTTCGCGGTCACGTGCAAGGAGTCGGTTTTCGCTGGACAATTGTGGATCATGCAGAAAAATTCCATCTTACGGGCACTGTCCAAAATCTTTCAAGTGGTGCAGTAGAGGTCTTTGCACAAGGTTCTGAAGATGCTCTCGAGGCCTTTTTGGCTTCCGTTCAAGCTGATCCTGGCAACGCTACGTTAGATTCCATTCAAACGACCTTTCAGCAACCTACACGTTTTATTACCACTTTTCATATCCTTTAGGTAACAAAGAGTGCGTGTCTTCACACACACACACAGCATGTAAGGAAATGAGCTACACGATGTTTGCTTGCGACACAAGATTTTTTTATGCAATAAAAAGAAGCTTTGCTATATTGCGAATTAGAAATGCATCTTAGGAGATGATGATGATGAAAAAATTTCTTTTTGTATGTGTAGCTGCAATTGGTGGATTAACAACACCACTCGCCGCTAATCAGAATTACAACTGCTGCCCTTCGCAATGCGATCCTTGCTGTTCGTCTTCGGACTTCAACGGGTTCTATGTAGGGGGCAACCTAGGCATATTTAGCCATACTGCTCACCGCAATGATCTGGATGGTTTTTTTACAGACAACTCAGGTTGGTCCTCAATTGACACTTCCTTCACTGCTGGTGTTCAGCTTGGATATGACTGGCAATGCAACAGCAAGCTAGCTGGTCTTGTTATTGATTGGAACTGGGTAGATACTAACCACAGAATCGCAGACGACCCAAATGGTGGAAGTACTACTAACGATTTCCATAGACACGAAAACGATTGGTTCACAACAATACGTGCTCGTTTTGGTGTGACAGTTTGTGACGCGCTTGTCTATGTTACAGGTGGAGCTGCTGTAACACGTTTTGAATCCAGATATAATGAAGGCACCGATCATTTCCACCACCATCACACACGATGGGGCTGGGCCGGAGGTGCTGGTGTTGAGTATCTGCTTGGATGCAATTGGAGTTTAGGAGCTGAGTTTCTTTTCCTCCAGTTTAGCAACCATAACAAAACGTTCACCTCAGCAACACGAGGAGACTTTACGTTCGGACATAGCGATTCCGCTTACGTAGGTCGTATCTTGCTGAACTACCGATTTGGTGATTTATTCAATTGCTGCTGGTAATCTTCAAAAGATGCATCTGCTAGCAATTGATCTGTGCTAAGTAATTAGTGATAAGTCATTTGTTTAAGAGGAAGATCTCGCGAGGGACCTTCCTCTTTTTTTTGTGGCTATTCACGAGCAAGCAGAATGCTTAAGGCCGGCCCAGTTTGCTAAGCTGGAAGTGAGTAATCATCACGGGGAGGCTTTTAACCTAAAAACGGCAGTTCGAGATGGTAAAGTGATGCAAGATTTTGCTCCAGAATCGCTTCCACTAGGGGGCCCCTTCACCATTTGGGAATGTGCACCCCCTATTAAAAGTGATTCTAAAGCAAAATCTTGCATCACTTTACCATCTCGAACTGTCGTTTTTAGGTTTAACCGAAAAGATGGATTATACCATTTCCAGAAAATTCGTACCTTGTTTCCAGGCCATTCCCTTCTCAAAAAAATGAAAAATGATGAGGCACATACAAGTCTTGCTCTCGATGTGAGATTTTTTTATGCAATAAAAAGAAGCTTTGTTATATTTCAAATTTAGCAAATGCATCTTAGGAGATGATGATATGAAGAAATTTCTTTTTGTATGTGTCGCAGTCGTTGGTGGATTAACAACACCGCTTGCTGCTAATTATAACAATTACAACTGCTGCCCTCCGCAATGCGATCCCTGCTGTTCGTCTTCGGACTTCAACGGGTTCTATGTAGGGGGCAACCTAGGCATATTTAGCCATACTGCTCACCGCAATGATCTGGATGGTTTTTTTACAGACAACGCAGGTTGGTCCTCTATCGACACTTCCTTCACAGCAGGTGTTCAGCTTGGATATGACTGGCAGTGCAACAGCAAGTTAGCTGGCCTGGTTGTAGACTGGAACTGGGTAGATACTAACCAGAGAATCGCAGACGCTCCAAATGTTACAACTGATAACAATTTTCAAAGAAGTCGCAATAACTGGTTCACGACCATACGTGCTCGTTTTGGTGTGACAGTTTGTGACGCGCTTGTCTATGTTACAGGTGGAGCTGCCGTTACCCGCCATGACACGCGTTTTCACAGGGAAGGAGGGGAGGAAACAGGCCGCTTTCGCGATCAGCATACCCGTTGGGGCTGGGCCGGGGGCGCTGGCGTTGAATATATGCTTGGATGCAATTGGAGTTTAGGAGCTGAGTTTCTTTTTCTCCAATTCAGCAATCATAACAGAACATTCACTGCAGATAGTGGTAATCGTTTCGCGTTTGGACAAAGTGATTCGGCCTACGTTGGACGTATTTTGCTGAACTACCGATTTGGTGATCTATTCAATTGCTGCTGGTAATCTTCGAAGGATGTATCCGCTAGCAGTTGCTTTTTACTAACTAGTTAGTAAAAAGTTACTTTCAAGAGGAAGATCTCGCAAGGGATCTTCCTCTTTTTTTGTCATAATCCTAAAAACGGCACGAGATGGTAAAGTGATGCAACATTTTGATTTAGAATCACTTTTAATAGGGGGCGCACATTCCCAAATGGTGAAGGGGTCCCCTAATGGAAGCGATTCTGGATCAAAAGATTGCGTCAATTTGCCGTCTCCAACTGCCGTTTTTAGGATAATGCAAAGCCGTCCCTTCCGACTACTTTTAAATCAAATAAATTTTGTTGCTGAGGGACACGCGATGATGGAGAAAATTACGTGTTCCTGGTAGGCTTTTCGCAATGAATCCGAAGTATGGAAGTGTTTTAGGGGGAATCCTCCTCATTGCCGGAAGCTGCATTGGAGCGGGGATGCTGGCTCTGCCTGTCATTACAGGAGTGGGCGGCTTTGGGCCTGCGGTAGCGATGCTATTGATTGCATGGCTGTTTATGACTAGCACGAGTCTACTTCTTCTGGAAGCTAACCTGGCCATCGGGCATGACTTGAGCCTGATCTCGATTGCTGAAAGGACGCTGGGAAAAACGGGCAAGATGCTATGTTGGCTTCTATTTATCTTCTTGTTTTATTCACTTAGCATTGCCTACATCTCTGCCAGTGGATCGATCCTACAGACTATTGTTGCCGATCTTTTCGGTTGGACTTTGCCGACAGTATGGGGCAGCATCCTATTTACTGGGGTATTCGCCGTAGTGCTTTATGCGGGAACTAAGCCTGTCGATTATCTGAACAGGATTTTGATGGCGGGATTGATTGCTGCTTATTGCATTTTGGTGCTTTTGGGAAGTCAGCACATTAATAAAGCGTACCTAGAGGTTCAGCAATGGCGCTACACATTTGCCGCTCTGCCTGTATTGGTCATCTCTTTTGGCTTCCACAATATGATACCCTCTTTGGCAATGTATTTAAAAGGCGATGTAGCAAGACTCCGTATGACGGTTCTAATCGGTAGCTTAGTTCCACTTCTAGTGTATATCTTGTGGGAAGTTGTGATGCTTGGAATTATCCCTGTTCAGGGGCGTGAAGGATTTTTAAATGCGCTTGATCAAGGAGAAGTGGCTACAGAGGCCCTAAGGGCCGTTGTAGGCAGATCCTGGATCAATACAATTGCCCAAGCGTTTGCCCTTTTTGCAATCATCACTTCCTTTTTGGCTCAGTCCCTCTCTCTTGTCGATTTTCTATCGGATGGATTGAAGGTTCCGAAAATCGGATTAGGTCGGTTGACCCTCATTTTTTTAACTTTGGTGCCCCCCTTCGCTTTTGCTTTCTTTTATCCCGGAGTATTTATTACCGCTTTGAATATGGCAGGGGGCTTTGCAGCAGTGATCCTATTTGGTGTGATGCCAGTGTTGATGGTGTGGGCACTCCGTTACAGGCGTAATGCTAAAACAATTCCTATGTTCCCTTGGGGGCGCAGCGCTCTTATAGTCGTGATATGCGTCGCAGTGGCGATTTTTTCCCTTGAGCTAGCCCAGGAGTTGGGATTTTCCTTAATCCCACCCCATGCTGAGGTCATCCCATGACATCCAAGATGAATCGGATGGTGGGTGCAATCTTGCTTGTCTCCGGAACGACCATTGGCGCAGGGATGTTGGCTCTTCCTGTGACAACAGGTCTTGCGGGTTTTATCCCTTCGGTTGTGATCATGACTACTGTTTGGCTGTTCATGATGCTGACAGCATTCTATTTTCTGGAAGTGAATCTCCGGATGAAAGGGGAGAGCAACCTCATTTCGATGATGCACAAAACATTGGGCCGCCCTGGGGAGATGATCTCCTGGATCGCCTATTTATTGCTTCTCTACGCGCTGACAGCGGCTTATCTATTGGGATGCAGTCAGATATTAAGCGATTTCTTTCAAGGGATGTTCTCCTTGAGTATACCAGCTTGGGTATGGCCTATAGTGATCGTTGTCTTGTTTGGTAGTTTTGTGTATTTAGGGACTACGGTGGTTGACCTTTTTAACCGCTTTATGATGACCGGGCTCGTGGTTTCTTATATCACCTTAACAGGAGTGGGTTGTTGCAAGATTACTCCTCATATGTTGACTTATGTCGATTGGGCATTTTTACTCCCATCCATTTCGGTTGTGGTAACAAGCTTCGGTTTTCACGTGATCATCCCAACACTGACAACTTATCTTGAGCATGATGCAAAACTCTTAAAATGGTCCATTTTCATTGGGAGCTTAATCCCATTTATGGTGTATGTGCTGTGGCAATTTCTTGTAATGGGTGTAGTGCCAGTTTATGGAGAAAACAGCTTGTCTGAAGCGGCCGACCAGGGGCTGCAAATCACTTTCTTTTTAAAAACTCTCTTGGGCAATCCTTGGATTGGAGCTGCTGTTAGGGCGTTTGCCTTTTTTGCGATCATCACCTCTTTATTGGGTGTTTCACTGAGCCTTACCGATTTTTTAGCCGATGGCTTGAAGATCAAAAAGACACATAGAGGAAAGTTTTTCCTCGTTGTGATGACATTTGTTCCTCCCCTTCTATTCGCCCTTTTCTTTCCCCAAGGTTTTATTATGGCACTGGAATATGCGGGTATTCTGGTTGTTATTTTATTGGCCCTTCTCCCTGCTTTAATGGCTTGGGTAGAAAGATATGGGCCTAGGCAAGGACGAGATTTTGAAAAGGCCCATTTTCAGGTACCTGGCGGAAAAATGGTTCTCGTGGGCACCATTCTTGTTTCTTTACTATTACTAAGTATCGAGGTTTTTGCATGAACGGGAAAAAAAGAATACTGACAGGAGATCGTCCCACAGGAAAACTGCATCTGGGACATTGGGTCGGTTCAATCAAAAACCGAGTGGCGCTTCAAGACGAATACGAATGTTATTTTATTTTAGCCGATTTGCACACCCTTACCACAAAGCCGCGACGAGAAGACATTTTAGAGATGCGAGGGCATATCACAGAGGTGGTTCTCGATTGGCTTAGCTGTGGGATTGACCCTGCTAAATCAACGATCTATTTACAATCGGCCGTTCCTGAAGTGTACGAGATGAACCTCATTTTTGAGATGTTTGTTTCTGTGAATCGCCTCTCGGGCTTACCGAGCTTGAAGGAGATGGCCCGTAATGCCAATATTCCCGAAGAGAGCATGCCGTTTGGACTTTTGGGTTATCCTGTGTTGCAAACGGCAGACGTTTTATTGCCAAAGGCTCACCTTGTTCCTGTAGGCAAGGATAATGCAGCTCATATCGAACTGTCGCGTGACATCGCACGTCGATTCAATCAGTATTATGGGGATGTCTTCCCTCTTCCGGAAGTATTGCTCAGTGATACACCTACTTTGATTGGTACCGATGGCAAACGGAAGATGAGCAAATCGGCCGGAAATGTCATTTACCTTTCCGATGATGCAAAGGCTGTTGAGAAAAGAGTGCGAGGCATGTTCACTGATACAAATCGTGTTCATGCCCATGTTGCAGGGACTGTTGAAGGAAATCCCCTCTTTATTTTTCATGACACCTTTAATCCGAACAAAGATGAAGTCGAAGATTTCAAAAAAAGATACCGAGAAGGGGCTATCGGTGATTTGGAAATCAAAATGCGCCTGGTCGAAGAGATCAATCGCTTCTTAGAACCCTTCCGGGAAAGAAGGAAAATGTTCGAAAAGGATAAGGGTTACATAGAAAAGGTTATTTACGAAGGAACCCTCAAAATGCGCGCCATTGCCGGGGAAACAATCAAAGAACTGCGCGCCGCAATGGGTCTAGTGGGTAGTTGGAATAAAATATCCCGTATAGCACGTGACTATGGAGTTTAAGCTCAAGACCGACTTCAAACCCTGCGGAGATCAGCCTCAGGCAATCGAAAAGCTCAGCGAGGGAATTCTTGCGGGTAAAAAGGCGCAGGTACTCCTGGGAATCACAGGGTCGGGTAAAACCTTTACCATGGCCAATGTGATTCAAAGGGTACAGAAGCCCACGCTGATACTTGCTCATAATAAAACGCTTGCAGCACAACTTTTTCAGGAATTTAAGAATTTTTTCCCCGAAAATGCTGTTGAGTATTTCGTTTCCTATTATGACTATTATCAACCTGAAGCTTACATTGCACGCACCGACACCTATATCGAAAAAGATCTCGCGATTAACGATGAAATAGACAAGATGCGGCTGTCGGCTACACGTTCTCTTATAGAGAGAAGCGATGTGATTATTGTCTCGTCTGTATCGTGCATTTATGGCCTCGGGATGCCCGAGCACTATGCCAAAATGGTCCTTACCTTCAAATTGCGCGAGAACCTTAGGCGCGATGCGATGCTCCTGCACCTTGTTGAGATGCACTACAAGCGTAACGATTACGATTTTTTTCGTGGGATTTTCCGCGTGAGGGGTGATGTATTAGAGGTGTACCCGGCCTATGAGCAAGATCTCGCCTACAGGATCGAATTTTTTGGTGATGAAATAGAACGGATCAGCACAATCGATCCCCTTACCGGGAAGGTCAAAGAAAGGCTGGAGAGTTTCACCCTCTATCCCGGCTCTCACCATGTCACTCCTGAAGAGGTACGCGTCTCAGCTCTTGTTTCCATCAAAGATGAGCTGCAGCAAAGGCTCGCTACCTTTGAGCAAGAGAATAAACTTATCGAACGGGAACGCATTCATCAAAGAACTCTGTATGATCTAGAAATGATCAAAGAGGTTGGTTTCTGCAAAGGCATTGAAAACTACTCGCGTCATTTTTCCGGTAGAGCGCCAGGAGAAGCTCCACCCACTCTCATGGATTATTTTCCACCCGATTTCTTGTTTGTCATCGATGAATCTCACCAGACCATCCCCCAACTCCATGCCATGTACAATGGAGACAAGGCTCGTAAACAGGCCTTGGTCGATTTCGGATTCCGCCTCCCATCAGCCTACGATAATCGTCCGCTACGCTTTGAGGAGACCTATCAACGCATGAACCAAGTAGTCTTTGTTTCTGCAACGCCAGGGAAATGGGAACTTGCAGAAAGCGAAGGGGAAATGGTCGAGCAAATCATCCGTCCCACAGGGCTTTTAGATCCACAAATAGAGGTGCGCCCGGCAACAGGTCAGGTTGATGATGTACTCGAAGAAATACGCACCCACATCGAAAAGGGGGGGCGGGTTCTTGTTACAACGCTTACCAAGCGCCTTTCCGAAGATCTGACCCAATACTTGCTCGATCTGGATGTGAAGGCAAAATATCTACACTCGGATATCGATACTCTAGAAAGGGTGCAGATCTTGCGAGAGCTCCGCCAAGGAACGTTCGACGTTCTTGTCGGGATTAACCTGCTGAGAGAAGGTCTTGATTTACCAGAGGTCTCTTTAGTAGCTATCTTGGATGCTGATAAAGCAGGTTTTTTGCGTAGTGAAACAGCCCTTGTTCAAACATGTGGTAGGGCCGCTCGTAATAGCGAAGGAAGAGTGATTATGTATGCTGATTCCCAAACAGATGCGATTAAAAATACCATAGTAATTACCGAAAAAAGGCGTGCCATCCAGATCGCCTACAACACCAAACATGGAATAACCCCAAAAACCATTAAACGGGAATTGGGTATCGAGATGGGAAGCCCCAAAGAAGGCTTAAATGAACCTGTCCTAACGGCTCACGAAAAGCAGCATGAATATCTCACACAAAAAGACCTTGAGCTGAAAATTAAAGAGTACGAAAGGCTTATGAAACAGGCTGCAAAAGAGCGCCGTTTTGAAGACGCTGCCAAATACCGTGACCTCATGCACACCTACGCCAACATGGAAATCCGCTTGGGGGGGTAGATTCAACGCAGAGACACAAAGAAACAGAGATGCGGAGCATCACCCTTATACCATTTATCAAAAATAAACCCACGTATTGGCACTGTGTTGAGTCACTGTGTTCGATTTCAAATTTGAAATGACAAGTGCTCTGTGGTATGGTCTCTCCCCATATGCACGAAGAGAGCCTGAAAAACATCTACCGAGAAGTCTACGATGTCGTGATCCCTGACCTCGATTACTTTATCCGCCAAATCGATTGCCGGGACGGATGCCCGGTCAATACAGATGGAAGGGGGTATATGCTCGAGATCCATGCCGGGAACCTCCTAGAAGGCTACAAAATTGCTCGAGGTCCCAACCCCTTCGCATCGGTCTGTGGCATGATCTGCGGTGCACCTTGCGAGCTTACTTGCCGTAGGGATCGTGTTGACAAAACATTGACGATTAGGGCTCAAAAAAGGTATTTAGACGAATGGTTTGGGATGGGCAAAGAGGCGCACATCAAATCGCTCGAATATAGCTATGCTCGAGGCTCAACGCAACCTCAGCCCAATGGCTTGAAGGTAGCGTGCATTGGAGCAGGTGTGGCCTCATTGACGTGTGCCCACGATCTGCTCAGGCTCGGGTACGCAGTCGATGTCTATGAGCAAATGCCACTTCCCGGTGGGATGCTGGTATATGGCGTACCCATCTACCGTCTGAAAAACGAAATACCTGTCAACGAATGTGCTGCGATCGAACATTTGGGCGCCCAAATCCACTACAATACGAAAATCGGGCGGGATATTACCCTAACAACCCTTCAGCAACAGTACGATGCCATTTTTATAGGCAATGGCCTGTGGAAATCGCGCGACCTGCCCATCCCTAGCTTTGAAGGACCCGATATCATCCGGGGGGTCGAATATTTACGCGTGCTGTGTGCCCATGATAAATGGAAGATTGGCAAACATGTGGTAGTCGTGGGTGGCGGAAATGTTGCCTTCGATGTAGCTAGATCTTCGGTACGTAATGGGGCTGAATCGGTCACGATGGTCTGTTTGGAGGCGCGCAACGAACAGACTGCAGATGAATTTGAGATCGAAGATGGCATGGAAGAGGGGATACGTCTCATCAACCGAGTAGGCCCTGTCTGTGCCGAGCGTAATGCTCAAGGTAAAATCATAGGGGTCAGGGTACAACGCGTTCACACCCTTTTTGATGCGGACGGAAAATTTGCTCCCGACTTTATTCCCGATACCGATTATGTGATTCCCTGCGATACGATCTCTCTTGCAATCGGGCAGGCCATGGATATGAGCGTGTTTGATGGCTGGGATAAAAAAGGGGAGCTCACTCTAGATCGGGGAATTATTAAAACCGAAAGAGGAACCGGTAGGACATCGGTGAAAGGATTATATGCCGGTGGCGATGCCGCTTTTGGGCCTGCACTCTTTATTACGGCAGTACGGCATGGGCAGGATGCTGCAAGGGCTATCGATTCCGACTTACGCGGTACACGCCCCTACCAAGAGTTTGTAGGGATATTCATGACAGTTCCTGCGCAAAGAGACAAAACCTATTTGCGTACCCGTTGGGCAATACCAAGCAGCCAACACGCAACATTGCGCAGACGCAATCTGAATATGGTTGAAAACAACTACACGCCAGATGAGGCAAGCTCCCAAGCTAATAGGTGTTTGCAATGCCATATCTCTCCCGTATTTGATGGTTCGTTGTGCATCAAATGCAATGGTTGTGTCGATGTTTGTCCAACCAATTGCCTAAAACAAGTCCCCCTGTCCATGCTCAACCTCGATTTAGGGCAGGGAAATTTACGTAAAGCTGTCGATCATTACTACGGGGTCGATTCAACTTTGATGGCCCATGAGGATTTGGATGAAATGGGCACGGCGATGCTGAAAGATGAAGATTTATGTATCCGATGTGGGCTATGTGCCGAAAAATGCCCTACAGGGGCAGTGACCATGGATCACATGAAGTATGGTTACAAATGGATCGGGTAATGTAGATGGAGATTTTCTGGTTTTTAATGCTTGCTTTGATAGGAGGTCTTGGAGGGTTGATGGTGTTTATCTATTATTTAAAAAAAGGGCAATTTGAGGATCCCGAAGATCCTAAATATCAAATGTTCAGAGAGGAAGAAGATGCCGAAATTCCGAAATAGTTTGAAGGTGTCGGAAGAGGGGAAAAGCTCTAAAATGTCGCGTCGCCGTTTCCTGGCGCTGATCGGTTGGGGAGCAGTTACAGGTATGGGAGGAATACTAGGCGCTGCCATGCTGGGCTATCTCTATCCCAATGCTTTGAAAATCCCGCCCAGTGTTTTTCCTATTGGAAGACCCGTTGATGTACTTGCATCAGAGGGTAGGGTTTATATTCCGGCACAAAAAGCCTTTTTGGAGGTGTCTAGAGGGCGTGTACGCTGCATGACAGCCATTTGTACCCATTTAGGATGCACAGTCAATGCTGCCGAAATTGGCTTTAAATGCCCCTGCCATGGCTCCACCTATGATGTGAATGGACGCAATACGGGCGGGCCGGCTCCCTCACCTCTTGTTTATTACCGCATTTACAAAGGAGCTTCAGGTGAGCTTCTGGTTGATAAAAGTCAAATCATCTCCATCCCTAACGAGGCGTGGTATTCACCCACTGTGTAAATCCTATGGCTGTATTTAAAGGAAAAAAGAAACAGAGTTATTGGGAGCTAATAGAAAATCTTCCTTCCAACTTTATTCGCTCGATTTTCAAGCACAATTATCCCAATAATGATGTAGATCGATCGGAAATCATCTTTAGAAACTTTTTTCTCCACATCCACCCTGTTAAATGCCACAAAAGTTCTGTGGACCCCTTCCATACTTTAGGTCTAGGAACGATCACGGCCTCTCTATTTTTTCTTCTGGTGATCACCGGTGTTGTTTTGATGTTCTTTTATATCCCTGCTGTAGATAGGGCTTATACCATTTTGGTCGATTGGCTTGACACCACCCCTTTTGCCATGATGTGGCGCAATATGCATCGGTGGAGCGCACAACTGATGGTACTGTTTGTCTTTTTGCATATGAGCCGTGTTTTTTATATGGGGGCCTACAAAGGAGAGCGAAAATTTAACTGGGTTATCGGCGTGCTGCTCATGGTGGTGACTCTTTTGCTCTCCTTCACAGGGTATCTACTTCCCTGGGATCAGCTTGCTTTCTGGGCGATCACTGTCGGCTCTGAGATTGCAGGCTATGTACCGAGCATTCCAGGTATGCAGTACAACATCAATAAACTCATGTTACTGGGGTCCACAACTGTAGGTCAAGATGCTCTTATCCGGTTCTATGTGCTCCATGTGATGGTTCTTCCTTTATTGGGTGGTATGTTGCTAGGTGTGCATTTTTGGAGGATTCGTAAGGATGGCGGTCTTGCGCGTGCTCCTGAAAAGCAGCGCTCAGATCCTTTTAGGGTTGTTCAGCGCTCAGATACGAAAGAATCATTTGCTCCCGGTGTGCGCCGCACTTATGGGCTGATGGAGCTGGTACGCGGATCGTGCCCGACTGTAGATCGTGGACCTGAAAATTACATTTTTACATGGCCGCACTTACTGCGGGCAGAACTAGTCGTTTTTTTAGGCACAACTGCTTTGGTACTTTTACTCTCCATTTTTATCGATGCGCCCCTAGAGGAGATCGCTGATCCTTCCAAACCGACAAATCCTGCAAAAGCTCCCTGGTATTTTTTGGGTTTGCAAGAAATGGTTGCCTACAATGCCTTTTGGGGAGGTGTGGCGATTCCAACGCTCATTGTGATTGGCCTGGCTTTGATTCCTTATCTTGACCGTAACCCTTATGGAGAAGGTGTATGGTTTCATCGTAGTAGATATCTTGCCATTTTTCTCTATACGGCTTTTATGACATTTCAGGGGGTACTCGTAATTATTGGGGTCTTTTTTAGAGGGCCTAATTGGGCTTGGATATGGCCCTGGACAGAAAATTTCGCGAGACATTAGCGGTATGAAATACCAAAATTTTTATCAATATGCGTTGATTGGCTTTGCCCTCCTAGTAGCTTTGGGGATAGCAGCTTTTGTGTATCACGAGGTGTTTCCTGAGTACAAAAAATATCAGTATGCCTACGAAGGACTCGAAAAATTCCGCTCTACCTATACTCATGAACCACCGGCCCCCTTTTCTAAAGGGATTAAACAGATCCTGGTGCCGAATCCTACAGGATCTTTAGAACTGATCGATCGTTGCATCTCCTGTCATGTGGCTGTCGATCTGCCCCATTTTTCTCCTACGCGCATTGCGAGCGATGCGGAAGGTCATTTTACCCTAGAACCTAATCCTGATTATGTGTGGACCCGTTTAGATCAGTGCATCAATGAGCTGCGTGCACATGATAAAAATGCGGAAGCCGATAAGCTAGCCCGACTGAAAACAGTCGAGATTGAGGGCAAAAGGGTAGATGTAGAAAAAGTCATCCAGATGCACCCATTGATGCCAGGAGAGACGCGTCCCTTTGAGCACCACCCTATGGCAGAGTATGGTTGCACCTCTTGTCACAGTGGTAATGGTAGGGCCCTTGTAGCCAAAAGGGCACATGGGCCTGTTTATGATGGCGATTATGAGCCGTTTTATTCGACTCCCAAGCCACAATTTACAGAGGTTGACCCCCAAAATGATCCTTCCTTTTCCAGAATGTACAATAGCAAGCCCGGCCATGAGCTGATTTTCCAAACTACCCCCCTATTAGCTGGCCCTTTGATGGTAGCCAATTGTGTGCAGTGCCATCAGTCTGTAGCTCAGCCAGAAGAAAAAAACCAAGTCGAAAAAAAAGACGTAGACAAGTTGATTGCTGGCTATCAGAGGGGCAAAGAATTGTTCGTGTCACAAGCCTGTTATGCGTGCCATCGTATAGCCGGCTATTCTCGAGCCAGTGTAGGCCCCGAATTGACAAAAGAAGGAAATAGTTACCCTTGGTATGTTAAAGAATCGATTGTCTGGCCTCAATCCGATCTCCCTTCTTCCACGATGCCGAATTTTAGGCTCGATCATGATGAACTGATCGATTTGGTAACCTTTCTGATGGCTCAAAAGGGCAATACCCAAGCCGTTTCCGAGATGGATTACCGTATAGAGCTAGATCAATGGGAAAAAGGTGCCAAAATGCCCTGGGAGCTTCCTGTAGCCCCTACTCAGATTGACAATGTACGTGCCGGACAGCTCGTATTTGCAAGCGAAGGGTGCGCTGCCTGTCATAAATTGCAGGGATTTGAGACAAATACCTATTTCAAAGAACCGGAAAAAGACAAAGAATGGTTTTATAAACATTTCCCAGAGCAGATTTCTGGATCCTCTTTAGCAAAAACTGTGAAGGCACAAGCCGCCCAGATCGATCAGCGTATTCTAGTTGATGAAAGTCGCAATGGTGTTGTTGAAGAGATCATCCATAAATTCCCAGGTCTTGTTGAAGGGTTTTATACGCATTTCAAGTTTGCAGACAGAGCAATTAAGGGGCCTGATCAAAAAAGATTGCATCGGGTGCTTTTGGCTTATATCCAAGAGTATGGACTAGGACGTGATATCGCTCCCCACCTCAACTGGTCTGGGATCTACCGTAATAATGAATGGCTTCTCGGTCACTTCCATAATCCCTCCGCCTATACCGCCAAATCGATCATGCCTGTCATGCCCTTCGATGATTCCAAATTCTATATGCTGAACTCCATGCTCCATCAGCTGGGCAAGAAAAATAGAGATTCCCTGCAAGAAATCTGGCGGACGCAGGGATTTAATCCCTCTCTTGCCTATGAGTGGCTGTGTAGTTCTTGCCACGGGACGCAAAGACAAGGAAACGGGATCATTTCCGAATGGATCTATCCCATCCCTAAAAACCTGCGTAATCCTGTATTTTTGCAAAACCTGACTAAAGAGCGAGCTATTGAATCCATCACCCATGGTGTCCAAGGATCGCCGATGCCTCCATGGGGAGAGACTGTGTCAGATATGGGCACTGCTGTGCTCAGCCAGCCACAGATTATGCAACTGGTAGACTGGCTCTATCAAGGCGTACCCTACGATTCCCGAACGGCTACGGAAGTGGATTGTGAAAAATGGCATTACATGCCAACTGATGTGGTTATCGAAATGGAGAAGGAAAAGAGGCTGTTACAGCCAGCTCCTACCCAAGCATCCAATACCCAAGAGCGCGTCCATGACTATTTCTTAGAAAAACCTAACACTATCCCAGGCCCTGACAAGGAGCTCTTCTATATCCGGGAGAAGTACTATACCCCAAGTAATCTTGCCGAGGCCAAAGATTTTTTTATGGTCAACTGCGCTACTTGTCATGGAAATGAAGGGACAGGATCGGGCCTGCGTGCCACGTCGATGGTTGAGGCCAAGCCTCGTATGTTTACCCACTTGCCCTGGATCCGTACCAAGGATGATTTGCGTCTGCTTCGTTCGATCAAATATGGAGTCCCTGGCACTGCCATGACCCCTTGGGGAGATCAAACCACTGCGCAGCAAAGAATGCAACTTGTCATGTTCATCCGTGAGTTTACGCGAGCCACTCTCCTGCGTGGCGAGTTAGAAGAGATTCTGTACAATCAATTTGATGTTTCCATACAAACCATTGAACAAGCTCGCGCTCCACATTATCAACAGCTTGAAGCCTTACGTACCCAATTACAAAGCTCGCAAGAGGCTCTTTGCAATCTCACGAGCTCAGAAGAAACCATTGGGTCTCTGTATGCACAAACCGTAAAGCTCAAAAAAGCCTATGCAAATGCCCAAGCACACGATGAAACCTACCAACACATAATCCGGTCCCTCAAAGATGAAAGGGAGATCTATGCAAGCCTTGGCAATCAAGTGATTGGTGCGGAGCTTCCTGAAGAAACAATCAGGCTGTTCTTTAAACTCGTAGAGCAGCAGCCCCTAACGTACACGATCGAGAACGGAAAATTAATCTACTCAGAGAAATCCTCTCATTCTGATGATTTGCTGCGTGCCTTAGACGCGCTCATCGCCAGCTATCAGCATCAAATCAACGTACAAAGAAGCAAAATCTCCTCAACGGAAATCAGACAAACCATCCAAAAACTCGTGGAGCAGCAAACGGTTTGCACCAACCTCAGAACGAAGCTAGTCACCCAACTAGCTGCCGCTGCTCAGCTGCGCATTATGCAAAAAACTTTCTATGGAGATGTGATGAATTCTACGAAAGAGCTAATGTAAGCTTTAAAGCTTTTTCCACTTCAAGCATTTCAGCAGACGTAATGGAGCAGATTTTTTCTCCTAATCTCTTCTTGTCCACTGAACGGATTTGGTCGAGCATCACCTTGTTGAAACCTTTAGGCAATCTCAACTTAGCTTCAAAGCGATAAAGTTTGTCAATGGAGCTAGTGATAGGTCCAATAATGACACGCTGGGAGTGTTTATTGGATAAATCGTTAGAAAGAATGAGTCCTGGGCGTGTTTTTTGAGTTTCATACTATGGTATATGTAGTCAATAGTAAGCAGTACTACGAGAAAAGATCTCCATAGCAGCTTCCTCCGTTCTATTTTTGGTTGAGGATTTGGCGGAGAACGTAGGGCATGATCCCGCCGTTTTGGTAATAATCCAGCTCGATGGGGATATCAATGCGCACGATCAGTTCGGCTTGATCCACCGCTCCTGAGGGGCGTTTTATTTCGAGAAGAACGGTTTGCCCAGGTTTTAGGCTGTTTTCAAGCCCGATGAGAGAGAAGGTCTCATCGCCTGTGATGAGTAAGCTCTCGTGGCTCTGATCCTCTGTAAACTGGAGAGGGAGAATACCCATCCCAATCAGGTTGCTTCTATGAATGCGCTCGAAGCTTTGTGCAACAACCGCTTTCACCCCTAGCAAGAGACTCCCCTTAGCTGCCCAATCGCGCGAGCTACCCATCCCATAATCATGGCCGGCAAAAACGATCAGGGGCGTTTGCCTTTGTACGTAGATTTGGGATGCTTCGAATATGGGCATTAGAGTTCCTTCGGGCATGAGTTTTGTAAACCCGCCCTCTTTACCGTCAGCCATTTGGTTTTTGATGCGGACATTGGCAAAAGTGCCACGCATCATGACATGATGGTTCCCTCTGCGGCTTCCATAACTATTAAAATCCGCAGGTGCCACACCTAAAGATACCAGATATTGACCTGCCGAACTATTTTCCTTGAAAGCGCCAGCCGGTGAGATATGATCTGTTGTGACAGAGTCTCCAAAAAGGGCCAAACAGCGCATTTCAGCAAGGGGGTTTTGCTTTTCAAGCTTAAGTGTAAAGCCTGCAAAATAGGGAGGCTGTTGTACATAAGTGCTTGCGGGATCCCATTGATATTGGGCGCCTGTTGAGGTTTTTATCTCTTCCCACAAAGGGTTATCTGCAAGAATGTGTGCATAGCGCTCTTGAAATAGATGCGGACGCACATTTTCAGAAATAAGCTCTGCAATTTCAGCAGAAGTGGGCCAAATGTCGCGCAGGAAAACAGATTCCCCCTCTGTATCTTTACCAAGAGGCTCTTTTTCTAGATCGATATCAATTCTTCCGGCTAGTGCGAGTGCGACAACAAGAGGAGGTGACATGAGGAAATTGGCTTTAACAGCACTGTGGATACGGGCTTCAAAATTGCGATTACCACTTAAAACGCTTGCTACAACCAGATCGTTATCTTTGATGATGGTTTCGATCTTTTCGTCTAAAGGCCCGCTATTACCAATACAGGTCGTACAGCCGTATCCGACAAGCTGAAAGCCCAGAATATCTAGGTATTTCTGTAGGCCCGATTTTTTTAAGTACTCGGTCACAACCCGAGAACCAGGGGCGAGGCTTGTTTTAACAAGTGGATTCACTTTAAGCCCTTTTTCTACCGCTTTCTTGGCGATTAAACCTGCACCCATCAAAACATAAGGGTTACTTGTGTTTGTACAGCTGGTAATCGCAGCAATGACGACGCTTCCATGAGCTAAAAAACCATCCACGGAATGTTCTTTTGCGTAACCTGGTTCCACATATGGGATGGTAAAGGGACGATTGGAAACCATTTCATCTTCACTCCAGGGAGCTCGAGGCGAGGGCTCTTTCTCTGTCCCTCCAGAATCGTGTTCGATATTCGCTGAGAACTGACCTTCTGAATGCACAAAGATTTTAGGAGAAGAGCGTATACCGTAGCCGCCCTCCGAGACCTGTGCTTGTAGCAATTCTAGAAATTTGGGTTTCAATGCGCTTAAGGAGAGGCGATCCTGAGGTCTTTTAGGACCTGACACACAAGGCACGACATCATTTAAAGACAAATCCAGAACCTTAGTGAAATCGATAGTACCTTTTTTAGGGATACCAAATAGCCCTTGGGCTTCCAAATATTCTTGGATGAGCTCAAGCTTCTCTTGCCCTCTCCCTGTCATTTTGAGGTATTCGAGAGTTTTTTCATCGATGGGAAAAAATCCCATAGTCGCTCCATATTCGGGAGCCATATTCGCAATGGTTGCCCTATCAGCAACAGTTAGTGTGGTGACACCACTGCCGAAAAATTCGACAAACTTATTCACAACGCCCTCTTTCCTCAACATCTGTGTCACATGGAGTGCCAAATCAGTAGCTGTTACTCCCTCTGCTAGCTGCCCTGACATGTGGACGCCAATCACTTCTGGCATTTGCAACGTGACGGGTTGACCCAACATGGCAGCCTGGGCCTCAATCCCACCAACGCCCCATCCTACAATACCTAGACCATTGATCATCGTCGTATGGGAATCGGTGCCAACGAGTGTATCGAAAAAATAGAGTTTTTTGTTCTCTATCTCTTTTTCAGCGACAATCGTTGCGAGGTATTCGAGGTTCACCTGATGGACTATCCCGATACCGGGAGGAATGACTCTAAAGGTTTTAAACGCATCCTCCCCCCATTTGAGAAAAGCATACCGCTCCCGATTGCGCTCGAACTCGATCTTCAAATTGAATAGGAAAGCATCTTCTGTTCCTGCACGGTCCACCTGAACAGAATGATCCACAACAAGGTCAACGGGAACATCGGGTTCAATCACTGTAGGATCCATTCCTAGCGCTTGTGTTGCATCGCGCATGGCTGCCAGATCCACAATGAGGGGAACGCCTGTAAAATCTTGTAGTAGCACCCTTGAGACAATAAAAGGAACCTCTCCTCTGGCTTTTGCAGACCAATTAGCTAGGCGCAGCACATCTGCTTCTTTGACACGAATGCCATCACAGTTGCGCAGCAGCGACTCCAGCATGATGCGGATAGACACCGGAAGACGACTCATGTTGATTTTAGAAGTTTCTTCCAAAGCTTTCAGTGAGTAGTAGTAACAATCCTTAGCCTTGAGTGGCTTCAATGTCCCTAAAGTATCTTTCATGAGAACCAACCTTCCATTCCTGTGTGCATGAAATTGTTTTATCCTAGATATAGGCAAAAATAACAAGACTTCCGCATATTTTCCTGATCATTCCACGTAAAGGCGTAGACATACTTTTACGCACAACTTTTTTTACAAAAATACTTGTATGTTCTCTTGTATCGGGGTTGAGTATTTAAATTAGTTTAGATTCATCTACTATTAAACCTAATAATAAAGTATCAAACTGAGGGTCTTTTTGTTCAGGCTTGAGAGGTGTAAAACGAGAAGTATTTGTGTAAAAAATGGGATGCCATTCGGTATTTGCATCTAAAACAATGTTTATTAACTTCAGCCTACTTAACGCCCATGTGATACAACTGTCTTCCACAACCTTTTTAGATGCGAATATCGAATGGCGTCCATAAATGGCAAATCCAGGGGGTGGGTCGCCTTTCTCCTCCTCAATTGCATGGATCATATCTTTTACTGAATTACTAGTGCATTTCCAAGTGCTTGATCTCGCTTCGTATTTCAAATTGAATTTACTTTTAAGACTCGTTCTTATCGCTCTGACTTCGGTTTCCAATCCCTCCTTCATGATCTTCTTGGCTCCAAGAAGATCAGCGAGATATAAGAAGTACTTTCCAATAGGAACTATCTCTTTTGGGAAAAAACCATCATTAATCCCTTCGATGATAAGTTCTGCATGATTACCTGATGGTCCTAGATACCGGATCAGTGTCACTGCCCACATGAATTTACTCACCAATATATCTGTATTGAAGCCACTGGATTGATGGATAGGTTCAAGATAAAATGCGCTTGAGCAAGGTTTTTTATAGAGAATCAATTCCCTGGCATAGAGGATTTGATCCGTTACTGAAGCTATGTTTTTATTTTTGAAAAATGCGATCGTAGCAGGTGAGCATCTATAACTTAAAGAGCCTTCCTTTATGAAAGTAACTCTCTGAGTTTTTTTATCGTAAATATTCCAGATGGAATCCTTTTGTCTCAGTAGTAGGTCTGCACAGATCGCTCCCGACCCATCGGTACTTGACAACGTGTGATAGGATAGAGAAAAAACAGGTGAGCCGTCATCTTCCAAAGCCACAAAGCAATTCTTTAGAAGCTTCATTGTCTTTTTTATAGAAACATCAATTTGAATCTTGCCCGATATTTTAGCTTGTGTTTGTAAATTAATCGCCACATATTTCAAACTATTTCCATTTGTAAATGCACGGACTGCTACAAACTCATTAGAAGGGCTAAAAATTCTTTTCACAGCACTGAAAAGGCCTGCAGGAGGGATATGATCGTTGCTAACAGGGGGCCAACGCCTAAACTCCACCCATTTGGAAGTACTATCCAAGTATTGCCTTACAGTTCGAGGTAAAGAGCTTAAAAATTTGCCTTTAAACTTTTGATTCCAAACTTCTTGTTGAGGAGTTCGAGAAAGTGCCGCTCCGGCCCAGGCACAAAAACAAAACCCGGTAATAGTTGCAGGATACAGACAATCATACCCAAAAAAAGCACTGACAGTAAGAGAGACAGCTCCCCCCACTGTCCCAACTCCTGCCACCTGTGAATAAAAAAATGCTGCTTGCGGTTGATAGCGAGCTAAAACCTGTGTATACTCTCTAAGGGTTGCGGCCATAGAATTAAGCTCCTTTAACTATGCTTGTTACCCTCAGAAGAGCTATTGAAGGAGCTAGCTACAGATCTTTTTACTAAACCCTTTGTAGAATCCACAGAAGCTTCAAAACTTTTAGTTGACAAACCTTTCATGCTGCCGCTTGTCATATCTAGTGAAGCCCCAGCTGCTGTTCCCGCGCCTGATGGTAGATAGGTGATCGATGCCACTTTCCCTGCACCTATGCTCCATTCAACAAAATTATCTGTTGAGCCCTTTAGGTGTTCTTTAAATGCATCACCCATTGTATCGATAAATTCATCAGCATGATCTTTAAAGTGCTCTTTTACAGTTTTTTTCTCAGTTTTAGGGTTCTGCGCTTCTTGTGGAGCAGATTGATTAAGCCAAACACTAAACCAAGCACACGCGCCCAGGGCAGTAATGGCGCAGGGATATGTATAATCTTTGCCTAAAATGGCACACGTAGCAGAAGTAACCGCTCCTCCGATAGCACCGATTTTTCCTGCTGTTTGAAAAAAGCTTGCCCATGATGCATTAGAGACCGTTGAAACTGCCATAAAACCCCTCTTATTTGGTTTTTTCAATCAATTTATAGTAGCCTGAGTTTCTTTAAAAGTTGTATTAAGATCGACTCTGTACATTTTTGAGCCAAAAGCCTCGAGATATTTGCTCTCAGAGGCAAAACCCCTTTCTGCCAGCTTCCAAATTCGTTGCGTGTATTTTAGAGTCGGGATACAGTATTCAGCTAAAGAAAAATTTTGTTTACGTATGCAAAAGATATCCATTCAATACGATGACAGGCCCGTCAAGCAGATGCTCTATCCTGCAGTGCTATTTTTGATTGTCGGGTTGTTTATTGGAGTTTTTATTTCGTATAACGGCTTTTTAAAGCCCGATGCTTTTGCCGGGGAGTATATCCATTTTGGAAGAGTGCGTCCTGTTCATGTGACTGCTGTCACGCTTCTGTGGCTTTTGTCGGCAAATCTTGGTCTGATGTACTACTTTGTTCCCCGCTTGTGCGGCAGGCCGCTGTGGAGCGTGAAATTGGCGACAGTTACCAGTTGTATCTGGTGGCCAGCCTTGATTTTAGGGGTTTTTTCACTTCCCTTGGGGACGAATTTTGGCTGGGAATATGCAGAGCTTCCCAAAACTTTGATGAAAGGTTTTTTGCCTATCAAGCTCCTTGTTGCAGTGGCCTGGGTTTTATTTGCCACGAACATATTTATGACGATCACACAGCGGCGTCACCAGCAAATGTATGTCTCGCTTTGGTATGTGATGGGCACACTTGTTTGGACGACGTTTACTTTTATTGTGGGAAACTTTGCCGTGGAGTGGGTTCCTCAAGGAATTTCACGCGTCAATACCAGTTTTTTTTATGTACATAATCTTGTGGGACTCATCTTTACTCCCATGGGCCTTGCAATTGCCTACTATTTTGTCCCTAAAATATCTGGAGCCCCGATTCATAGTCATCGCCTTTCGATGATTGGATTTTGGTCGGTCGCTTTTGTGTATGCTTGGATTGGGGCCCACCACATGCTCCATGGGCCCGAATCGCAATGGCTCCAAACAACGAGTATTATATTCTCGCTGTGGCTGATCGTGCCGGTTTGGACAGTTGTCACGAATCTGCTAGGCACGATTAAGACGCAATGGGAGATGTATAGTAAGAGCGCTCCGCTCCGTTTTTTGACAATGGGCGTGGTATTTTATCTGATTGTTTGTCTGCAGGGATCGCTCCAAGCTCTACGTAATGTCAACGAAGTGATTTCCAAAACCGATTGGATCATTGGACATGCCCATATGTCCCTTTTAGGCACCTTCACCTTCTTTGCCTTTGGAGGGATTTACTACGCTATCCCTAAGATTACAGGTAAACCTCTTTGGTCTGAGAAACTAGCCGATTGGCATTTCACGCTTGCCCTCTCAGGTTCTGTGGTGATGTTTGTGGCATTGTGGGTCGGTGGGTTTCAGCAAGGACTCATGTGGGCTAATTGGGCCACAGGTGACTCCTACGCCCAATTCCACGAAAATATCAGCAGAGTGCCTTTTTTAACCACTGTGTCTGCTATGTGGTGGTGGTGGTTTGCGCGGATGATGGGCGGCATTTTGATTTTTGCCGGGTGTCTGGTCTTCGCTCTCAATGTGATGAACACCATTATTTTACCACAATCAGAAGCTCTTGAAGTACAATCATGAGTGGATGGAGCTCTAAAATAGAGTGGTCGGCGTTTTGGATGGTAGTAGGGGTTGTCGTCCTCTTTTCGACGGCAGTGGGTGTGACCTTAATTGCACCCGGATATATCGACCCTAGCTGGCAACAAGCATCTAGTGCCTACCAGGTGCAGATGCATGAGGTGTCTGATCCGAACGTCTACTTTAGCACTGCAAGCCCTGCACGCTGGGGCTTGCAGTATGTGTATCATCTCAAAGAGGGCTTTACCCTCATGGCGTATCGCGAAAGCGCACTCGTTCGCATCCTTGCCCCTGTCGACTTAGAATCGTATGTGACCCGTTTTGCAGACCCTGAGGTCAAATTGACAACGCACATCTTCTTGCTGCGTCGCCCCACTGATACAGAGGTAGCTAAAACGGCTCAGATCCAATTTCAAACCGATTGGAAAAAAGAGCACCCCGAGCAAGAAACCGCTCCCTATTTCGACATTTGGGAAATGTACGACCCTGTAAAAAAGGAGGCCTTTGCGGTGAACGAAACCGATGGGGTCATCGAGAATTGGGTAGACCAAAAATTCAAGATTCTAGGCCAAAATCCCCCCTACTACACATCTAAGGGGGTGATCTTTGTCAATAATCCGGAAGAATACCGGGTGGCGGAGACAAATCATTTGGGAACCCCCTATTGGCTCTACCATAAAGATGGAGAGTCTATCCAAGATCTACAAGAGCTCAAGAGGGGGAAACTCAAGTTTATCTCTCGCAAGGAACTGATTGCTCTGGGCGAAGATATCTACCGCATCGAAGGGTGTTGGTATTGCCATACCGACCAGACACGCACTCTTGTCCAAGATACTGTGATGAACGGTTCCCCCGATTATCCTGCACCTCCCTCTACAGCGAGCGAGTACATTTACCAACGTGTCACTTTCCCCGGCACACGCCGCATCGGGCCCGATCTCTCGCGCGTGGGGATTAAACGTCCCAATCGCGATTGGCACATGTCCCATTTCTGGTCGCCAAAATCAGAGAGCCTCGGTAGCATCATGCCCGCATTTAGACACTTTTTCGATAATGACCCTACAGGCACAGCTCCGAATCCCTACGGCATCCCAAATTATAAATTCGAAGCGATTTTCCACTACCTGATGACAAAGGGGACACGGATTACGCCTCCCTCTGAAGCGTGGTGGCAGGGGAAAGATCCTATCCAAACCCTCGACATTATCGAAGGAAGGAAATAATGCTAGATAGCGTGGGAATATACGGCTTCGTGCTCCACTACAGCTTGCTTTTTGCCTTTTTTGGTTCAGCGTGCATGACGTTTATCTATTTATGGAAAAAAAAGCGTCTTGATATGGATGAAGCGCCCAAATACACCCTTTTTGAGGATGAGCGATGACTGACGAGGAGATTCCTGTATCCGAGGAAAAGAAAGTCCCCCTGTTTCTCTATATCACCTACATCATCTTGATTGTGGGGGGGATTTGGGGTTTTATTACCTACTGGAATGGCTCGCACGGGTGGCTAGACAGAGGATATTGGAAGCCCCTACAGCAAGCAGCCGGAACTACTTATCCTTTCGAATCAAAAAAGCCCGTCTGATTCCTTATCCTGTTGGAAAATAAGGGTTGTAGTGATTACGGGTATGCGTAAAGCCTCGTGGAGGCTTTCCAGTGAAGCCATCATTGATGATTTCATAAGGCTCCTTACCGACTATGCCATTTTTGTGATACACGTGGATGCACACTTTGTGGCGACAGCTCAAGGCAAATAGTTCTGCAGCTCCTCCATGTTCTCCTGCTTGCGACATCTCTTCGATGTACCCTTCAACTAGTCCGGCAACAGCTGGAAAATTAATTTCTGTAGAATGCGCTCTTCCAAATGCTGCGCTAATCTGGACCATAATCATAAATAAATGATCCATTTCCTGGGTGAGCACCTCTATTCGCTTCTTTGCTTCACCTTGTTGCTGTGGATCTTGAATGAATCCACTGACCAACAGATCTCGTTTTTCGCTTTGCTCTGTTTCTAGTTTTTCTAATTTCGCTTGATAGTGTTCGGCCATCGAACTTACCAATCGGCGTTGCAGCTCTTCATTAGATGGATACTCGCTTTTAATCCATTGCATCGTTTCTAAGCGTTCTTTTGCAGTGCTTAACGCACGCTCTTCTTCGATGCTTACGATAAGAGATCCATTGATTTGAGAAAGCCATCCCGAGGCCTCGAAAAGGCAATCTCCGTTATCTGCAACTATAATTTCTCCATCATGTTCTATGGTCTTTGAATGGTAGTGGAAGATAAATTCTAGGGATCTGATCCGGGCGTCTGCAATATTAATTCTATCTCTAACAGAAACAATAGGATCGTTTTTTTCAGCATTTTCTAGAGGGGTAGTGTCTCTCAGCTGGCGTATGTTTTCACTTTCTAGGCTTCGCTTGGCTATGTTAACCGCCTTTATATCGATTTTCCTAATGCTGACCTTGTCTAGCAGGTCGTTTATACGGATTAGAACTTCATTTACTGGAGCTATTAAGTCAAGAGTCTGTTCGGAGTAGGTTGTGGGAATAGATATAGGAGCAGGAGGTCGTTGAGTTGGTCTCGAGTTTGGAATATGTGTAAAGCCAGAGACAGCTAATTTTTTTACAGCAATTTTAGGTTTAATTTTTGGATCTACTGAAGGAATGGCGGGCGGCTCTCGATAAGTACAGCATCCTCCGATCGATTTGGTGATCAATCCGATGGGAATGAGAAGTAAGGCAAGCACTGCAATCACGGGTAAAACAAGTAGAGCCAACGCACGGGAAACTACCTCAATCGCAGCCTCGCATCCATGATCCTCTAAAGGTGAGGCAATCCATTGAAAGGCCTTTCCTACGAAGACAGAGGGGGCAAGAGGGGCATGACCAAGTATAGACGAGTCCATGTACCAATCACCAAAAGATCGAGAAGCTAGAACCTCAACAGACATACTTTTTCCTTAATGTAATAACCATTATACAGTATTGTTTATTAATTTTGTATTAAAGATTAATTTTTTGTGACTATTCACGACCCAGCAGAATCCTTAGGGCAGCCCCAGTTTGTCAAGGACAAGGTACCTCAAAGAAGCTCCAGTGGAAGCTTTTTTGATGGGCCAGCCGAGAGCTGACGCAGTCAGCCGAGGGGGAGTGGATAGTCACCACAGAGAGGCTTTTAACCAAAAAGATGGATTACCTAGGCTTCGAAACGATCGTCCAAATCTGTCATGTTACCCAGTGCCACTTCATGGCTTTATTTTCTGGAAATGGTGTTAGGAATAATTTAAATACGTAGCCCCGATTGGCCTTTGCTTTTAATACGGGCAAAAAAGAGGGCCGATTCAAACAAAAGAAGCATTGGAAAGGCCAAAAGGAGCTGGGAGAGCACATCAGGAGGAGTCAAAATGGCTGCCAGAATGAAGATCCCCACAATCACCCCCTTGCGTCCTTTTTTTAAAAATACATGAGAAATCAGCCCAAAATGAATCAGAAACAAAAGCACCACATACAGTTCAAAAACAAGGGCGTGGGCTAGAATCAGACCAAGGGCCAAATGGACAGTTTCTTGTAAACCCCATAGGTTTTCCCCAATACCTGCGTTAAATTGCAGGAAATAAGAGGAGACACAAGGGAGGGTGATTGTGTAGGCAAAGAAAACGCCTCCCAGAACACATAGGCAAGAGAGAATTAAGAAGGGTAGAATCAACTTTTTCTCCTGTCTACCCAGCGCGGGCAAGAAAAAACGGAGCAGAAAATAGAGCCAAAGAGGAGAGGAAAGGGTCACGCCTCCCCAAAAAGCAATTTTAAGAGCCAACGTAAAACCCTCTAAGGGACCAAAAAGATAGAGTGTTTCTACTTTGAGTGGGGCAAGAAGTGTTGCAAAGAGTCGCCTATGGAAGCAAAAAGCTGTAAGAGTTCCCAGCAAGACGGCGCACCCGACCCGGATCAGAGTGCGCCGTAGCTCTTCTACATGATCCCAGAAGGAATTGTAACTATTCGGGTAATCCATCTTTTTGGTTAAAAGCCTCTGTGGTTACTATCCACTCCCCCTCGGCTGACTGCGTCAGCTCTCGGCTGGCCCATCAAAAAAGCTCCACTGGAGCTTCTTTGAGGTACCTTGTCCTTGACAAACTGGGGCTGCCCTAAGGATTCTGCTGGCTCGTGAATAGTCACAAGGAATTCATGCTTTATTCTCAGGATCTTTTGCGTCCTCTTCTTGCGTCTCTTCTGTAAGTCCTTGAGAAGCTTTTTTGAATTCGTGCAATCCTTTACCCAGATTGCGGGCGAATTCGGGAAGCTTTTTACCCCCAAACAGGATCAAGATCACAAATAAGATGACGATGATTTCCCAGCCGCCAATCATAAACTGATCTGTTTTAAGCGCTCTGCCAGTATGGACAGCTCTTTTTTATATTTGTCTAACTCCGCTTTGCCTTTTGAGTTGTTCATCAGCTCATAGAGTCTACCGATAAAGTGGGTAGCCAAATGGACCGTATTTTGTGTATCCGAGAGAAAAACAAACTCTTCACCATCGATACGGCGCACGCGGTTTAGAAAAGCAAATTGCTCTTCTTGTGTGATCATATCGGATGTAATGATGTTGACAAACTCGCCCCTTTCGTGCACCTCTTTGGAGAGTCTTGCAGGGATGGTGAAGTCTTTAATCACTTCTTCGAGGATCTCGAGGTGCTTTTCATTTCCAATCTCCCCTTTGATCTGACCTGTCAATAAGGTTTCAAAGAGAAAGTTGGCTATCTCTTTGTTCTGGTTCGTGCAGCTTAAGATGACATTTTGAAGCTCACGATAGGTTGATCTGGAAATTTTCATCGCGAAAATACGCTTCATGTTGCCTTCAAAAAGCATAACCATGCGGTCATCGAGAACGATTTTATTACGGGTTTGTTCTGCCATTTTTTATGTACCTTGTATCTGGAATTTAATAGTTTCTAATAGTTTTAAAAGTGTCTTTTTTTGCTTAAGTGAAAGTGACACATCTGGTTGAGAAAGTGCTGTAGCAATACGTTGGAGTTGTTTGATGCTGCCATCAGCGATATCCTCTCTTCGTTTGTCGTTTTCTTTGAGGGGAAATACGGCGCGAATGAGGGTAATCACCTGTTGCTTAGATTCCCCTTTGTAATTGCGGACGATCTCTTCTTTTTGCTCGAACTGCCCTTCTCTACTAGCTAAAGTATAGATTGCCTGACGAGGCATCGCATCGATCTGTGAGCGGAGGGTTGAAGGGACCTGATGGTAAAATTCGTAATACTGAAGGAAATTGTAGGGCGTCTGGCGGTTTCCGTAGGTGGCTATCAGCCAAGCCGTGAAAGCTCCGTCTCGGTATTTTTTAAGGATTTCTTGCGCCCTCTTAATCCTCTCTCCATGCAAAATAGCCGCTTGGTTATTGATGGCTTTGACCTCTGAAGTGATCGCAAGTAAATACGAGAGGTCGTTAGAAAGATCTTGGGAGGGATCTAGCGAGTATTTTTGCAGCAGCTCTGCGAGTGCCTCTTTTTCTTTTTCGCCTAAACTCGGATTTCCAAAAAGGCCTGAAAATACAGTGAGTTGCCCTTCGGAGGTCTTTGTAGCAAGCTCTCCCATCTTCGGCTTTTCTTTTGTCCGAAAACGTTCTTGCAAAATGGTGCTTAATTTGGCCATTGTAAACCTGCTTTACAGAGCCCATTACAAAACTCCTGCTCCTCGTAAAACCGCGCTTGTGGCGGCAATTTTCGCCGCGCCTCCTCGCCTACCCTACCGGGTATGTTCTCGTCTGTGCGGCCCGGCCAGCCAAGCTGACCTTGAAAATTGTCACCACAATCATCGATTTTCCTAGGAACAGGAGTTTTGCAATGGGCTCTACACACCGATTAATTCTCGTTTTCTAGAAGGTGCGTTCCCTTTTTTAGGACGTATCATACTTTTCTCCAAGGGCTGTAGGCATTGAAGGATTTCTTTTGTAAGAGATAAAAAGTCTTCTGCAGCTCTGCAGGTAGGAGCAGAATCAAAAACGGGTTTCCCAAAAATAGCAGCCTCAGAAACGTTAATGTCTCTGCGGATTTTGGTATTGAGTAGTTTTTGTGGAAACGTTTTTTCGATCAGATCCATAAAGGCCGGATTATTTTTCCCGCGTGCATTCCAAAAGGAAAGAGCCACGCCCAATACATTCAAAGGATGGCGTTCAGAAATACTTTCGATAAACTGCGAAAGTCTCTCAAGCCCTTTGACACTATAAAATTCAGGAGTCGCTGCAATTAAGGTATACTGCGCTGCGATCAACGCCGATTCGGTAAGCCAGCATAAAGAGGGAGGGGTATCGATGAACACATAATCGTATTCAAGATCTTTCAGTATGTTTTTCAGTCTCTCGTGCGAGTACCGGTCGCCAGCTAGCGTGCCGGTCACTTCTACTCGTTCCAACCATGTATCAGCCGGCAGCAGATCGAGCCCTTTAATATCCGTCTTCAGGATCACCTCTTGAAGGGTTTTATTCCCTTGGAGGACAGAGGCTAAGCTCTCGTGTTCATCAGGGTCAAATCCTAAACCGGCAGTCAAGTTTGCCTGGGCATCAAAATCGATCAGTAAAATTTTCTTTTTGTGGAATTTACTAAGAGCAGCTCCAATATGGAGTACGATCGAGGTTTTTGCAGTGCCCCCTTTGAAGCTCGTGATGGCAACAGTTTTCATGCTGTAGTACCTCCAAAAGATGATTGCAGAGCGTATTTGTGCCGCTCTTCTACTATTTTCCCTAAGAATGCTTCAAACTGCATTTCGCCGTGTACTACGTTATCACGTGTTCGCAGAGCAATGGTTCTATGTTCTACTTCTTGGTCACCCACTGTCAGCATATAATTGACTTGCTCGATTTGGGCGAGACGTATTTTTTTGCCGACAGACTCGTTGCTTGCATCTACCTCGCAATGGAAGCCAGCTTCTGCTAATTGGGCGCAGATTTGGCGGGCATATTCCACATGCCTGTCTGCCACAGGAATCACACGCACCTGTCTTGGGCTAAGCCATAGAGGGAATTTACCGGCGAAATGTTCGATGAGTATACCAAGAAAGCGTTCAATGGAACCATAGATCACTCGGTGGATCATCACTGGACGGGGCCTTGTACCTTCTTTGTCAACATACTCGAGATCAAAACGCTCAGGTAGGATCATATCGAGTTGAATCGTGCCGCATTGCCACGTCCTTCCAAGTGCATCTCGGATATGAACGTCAATTTTAGGCCCATAAAATGCCCCTTCCCCTTCGCGAATTTCGAACCTGTGCCCGCTTCTTTCCAAAGCACGCTGTAAAGCTGTGGTAGCATGCAGCCATTGTTCATCTGTCCCGATGGTATCTTTTTCGGGCCGTGTAGAGAGCTCAAGATGGTAGGTGAGGCCAAAAGTGGTATAGATTTCATTCACTAAGTGGAGAACGCGCAAGATCTCCTCTTCTATCTGATGAGGCTCCATAAAGATATGAGCATCATCTTGGTGAAAACTGCGTACTCGCATTAAACCGGAAATCGCTCCACTGGCCTCATGACGATGCACATGGCCGATTTCGGCAATGCGCAGCGGAAACTCCCTATAGCTGTGCCCATGACTTTTATAATAGAGCATACAGCCCGGACAGTTCATGGGTTTGATAGCAAATTCCCTTTCCTCGATTGCAGAGATGTACATATTCTGCCGATAATTGTCCCAGTGGCCGGAACGTTCCCATAACTCTTTGGACATCATGACGGGGGTTTTGATTTCGACATATGCTGCTTTTTCATGGCAACGGCGCCAGTAGGCTAGAAGTGCATTCCACATCAGCATCCCTTTGGGATGAATGAAGGGCATGCCGGGAGCCTCTTCTTTCAAGGAGAAAAGGTCGAGTTTCGGACCAATGACCTTATGGTCCCGTTTTTTTGCCTCCTCGAGCCGGTACAAGTATTCACGCAGCATCTTTTTATCTGGAAAAGTGATGGCATAAATCCGAGTCAACATTTCCCGAGTCGAATCCCCGCGCCAGTATGCTCCGGCAGTTTTTAGGATCTTCACGGCTTTGATCTTGCCCAGATAGGGAATATGCGGTCCTCGGCACAGATCGGCAAATTCTCCTTGTTTATAAGCGGTGATTTGTCCATCTGTAAAGCCTTCGATCAGCTCGGCTTTGTATTTATTGGAGCCAAATTTTTTAAGAGCCTCTTCTTTACTACCTAGGATCTCTCTTTCGGTTTTGTAGCCTGAAGCGATGACTTTTTCCATTTCCGACTCGATCTTCTCGAAATCCTCATCAGAAATGTGCAGGTCGGCAAAATCGTAATAAAATCCATTTTCAATCGGAGGGCCAATGGTGAGCTTAGCATTTGGCCACAAACGGAGGATGGCTTGTGCAAGGATGTGGGCAGAACTGTGCCAATAGACCTCTTTTCCCTCTTTGTCGGCAAAACTCCACAGGAAGACATCGTCGCCATCTTGAAGAGGATGGAAAAGGTCCACTGTCGTGCCGTTGATGCGCGCCGCAAGGGCCTGGTCGGGCCCAGTGAGGTTCAGTTTTTTTGCAAGATCTTCGGCAGAGCTCCCTGCGGGCAACTCAATAAGTTTATCTTTAAATTTAACTGAAATAGTAGACATGTTTTTCCCTATAACTTGAGAGGGGATATTACAATAGGGGTGTTGAAAAGAAAAGGACAAAGATTCACACTCCCCGCTTGTTAAAACAAGAGGTGGGGGGAGGTTGATGAGTACAAAGAAAGCTTTGATTTCGGGGATTACTGGTCAAGATGGCGCCTATTTGGCTGAATTTCTGCTAGAGAAAGGCTATGAAGTGCACGGCATACAAAGGCGTTCATCGGTGGATAATACAACGCGCCTACGCAATCTCGATGTGAAGCTTCATTATGGTGAGTTGACCGACGCGGGCAGTCTCTTCTACTTGATCAACTCGGTTCAACCTCATGAGATTTATAATTTGGCAGCCCAAAGCGATGTTGCCGTTTCTTTTGAAAATCCTGAATATGCAGCTAATGTCAATGGTCTGGGAACGTTGCGGATTTTGGAGGCCATCCGGATTTTGGGTTTAGAGCGGCACACACGCTTTTATCAGGCATCCACCTCAGAATTGTTTGGAAAGGTCCAAGAAGTTCCACAGAGAGAAACGACTCCTTTTTATCCTCGCTCCCCCTATGCCGTTTCTAAGCTGTACGCCTATTGGATTACCGTCAATTATCGGGAATCCTACCAGATTTTTGCGTGTAATGGCATATTATTTAATCATGAATCTCCTTTGCGCGCAGAAACATTTGTGACCCGTAAAATCACAAGGGCTCTTGGTAAAATCATGGCGGGTACCCAGGATTGCCTTTATCTGGGGAATCTCAATGCTTTGCGAGATTGGGGACATGCCCGCGATTCTGTAGAAATGGAGTGGTCTATTTTACAGCAAGGCACACCCGATGATTTTGTGATCGCGACGGGCAAGCACCATTCCGTACGTGAATTTGTCACACTGGCGGCTCAAGAATTAGGGATCAAACTGCGCTGGGAAGGAATAGGACTTCAAGAACAAGGAGTGATCGCTGAAATTTCTTCTAAAGGCATCTATAAACCTAGTCCAAGGCTTAAGGTGGGTATGTCACTTGTGAAGATCGATCCTCGGTACTTTCGGCCTGCAGAGGTGGAAGCGTTGCTTGGCGATCCCTCCAAAGCATATAGGGTGCTGGGCTGGAAACCCAAGATTGCATTTGGAGAGCTTGTTGTTGAAATGGCGCGAGAAGATTACCTCCTAGCCCAGCAAGAACTCAAGGTGAGTGCTGATGCCGCATGTGTGCATTGATGCTCGTCTCTACAATGCCGCAGGGATTGGCACATTTCTAAAAACAGCCCTACGCAATTTAATGGAGTCTGGACGCTACCAACTTTCTTTGATTTGTTTGAAAAAGGACAAGAAGGAGTTAGAATCCCTGGCTTGCCGTCTCATCGAAATGGATACTCCTATCTACACAATACGTGAGCAGCTCCTCTATAGAAGCGCCATTCCATCATGCGATCTCTTTTGGTCGCCTCACTTTAACGTACCCCTTTTCCCTATACGAGCTAAAAAACGGCTAGTGACTGTACACGATGTTTATCATTTAGCCCATTTCTCCAGCTTAAGTTTTATGCAGAAAATGTATGCAAAGATGATATACAACGCAGCATTTTGTTTGTCTGATCAGGTGACAACGGTATCGAAGTTTTCCAAAGAGGAGATTCTCCGCTATGCCACATGTAAGCCAAAAAAAGACATCCTAGTCATTCATCCTGGATTGGATCACTTTACTAAACGGGAAAGGTCCAAAACCCTACAAAATTACATCCTTTTTGTAGGCAATCTCAAACCCCACAAAAATTTAGTACGATTGGTACAAGCGTACGATCAGCTCCGTCCGACCGAGCCCTTAATCGTCGTTGGAGATAAGGAAGGACTACTCACCTTTGATAAAAAACTTTTTAAAACAGTGGAAAAAAGTCCCTTTTTAAAGCAGAATGTCCACTTTACAGGGCATGTCTCTGACCAGAGACTTAAAGAATTGTATGCGGCAGCCAAGATGTTCGTTTTTCCATCGACATATGAGGGGTTTGGATATCCTCCTTTAGAGGCTATGGCCTATGGATGTCCCGTAGTGGCTGCGAGGGCAGCTTCGATTCCTGAGGTATGCCAAGATGCCGTAGAATATGTAGATCCATTTTCCATTGAATCCATAGCCGCAGGCATGGGGCGAGTCCTAAGAGATCCGCTCAGGCAAGAAGAATTATCCCGAAAAGGCAGAGAGTTATTCGAAAAAAGAAAATCCCAAAACAATCTCATGGAGGGGGTAATCCATGCGTGTTGCAGTCATTCATGATTGGCTTATAGTGTATGCTGGGGCAGAAAGGGTATTGGAACAGATCCTCAATATTTTCCCTAAGGCAGATCTATTTAGCGTTCTCGATTTTTTTCCTAAAGATTTGCGCAAGTATTTACTGGATAAAAGAGCTCAGACAACCTTTATCCAAAACCTCCCATTTGCAAAACATCTCTATCGTCTCTATCTTCCCTTGATGCCTCTGGCCATCGAGCAGCTCGATTTGAGCGGATACGACTTGGTGATCTCTTCTAGCCACGCAGTGGCTAAGGGCGTCTTAACCGCTCCTGGTCAACGACATATATGCTATTGCCATTCCCCTTTGCGGTATGCCTGGGATTTGCATCATACATACCTGAAACGTCAAAAAAAACCCTTGGCTAGGTATGCCCTGCATCATTTACGGATTTGGGATGCTATCTCTTCAAACCGAGTCGATACCTTTATTGCTAACTCCCGTTTTATAGCCGAACGGATTGAAAAATGTTACCGGCGCACCGCTCAAGTCATCTACCCTCCGGTGGCTGTCGATGCCTTTCCTTTGCAGCAACAAAAGCAAGATTTTTATGTCACAGCTTCCCGTTTAGTCAATTACAAACGAGTGGATCTGATTGTGGAAGCCTTTCGTTCCATGCCGGGTCGAAGGCTTGTGGTGATTGGTACGGGCCCCGAAGAAAAAGGGCTCAAAAGAAGGGCCCCTGCGAATGTCACTTTTACTGGGCATGTACCTCATGAAAAAATGGCCGATTATTTGGGCAAAGCACGCGGATTTGTGTATGCAGCTTTGGAAGACTTCGGGATAGCTCCCCTAGAAGCACAAGCCTGTGGTACAGCTGTGATTGCATATGGTAAGGGAGGGGTGAGAGAAACCTGCGGACAGACGGCTCTGTTTTTCATGGAACAAACACCCGATTCCATACGGGAGACGGTGGAGATTTTTGAAAACAAATCGCCCATTTCCCCAATAAGATGCCGGCAAAACGCAGAGAGATTTTCTGAGGAGCGTTTTCGTGAGGAATTTTTGAAACAGGTGGGTATATGACATGTCTTATTTTAGCGGGAGGAAGTGGAACCAGACTATGGCCCCTTTCCCGTAGCCATTATCCTAAGCAGTTTTTGCGTATCGGCTCCGATGAATCCTTTTTGCAAAGGACTGTGAGACGTAACCTAGAGATCTTTGGTGAAGAGCATCTCTATATATTAACGAGCGCTCTGTACTATCACGATGTCGTCAATCAAGTGCAAGAGATCTTACCCCGTTTGAAGGAAAACATTCTCCTAGAGCCGGCCAGCAAAAATACAGCTCCTGCTGTCGCTTTTGCTTTTGAGGTGTTGCAACCGGCCAATGATGAGATATTTTTAATCACACCTTCCGATCATCTGATCACTCCACAACATCTTTATGCAAAAGCGATAGAACGGAGTCTAAAGCTTGCACAGGAAGATTTTTTGGTGACTTTTGGAGTTCGCCCTACAAGACCGGAGACCGGTTATGGCTATCTGAAGGCCCAAGGAGAACGTGTGGAGCAATTTGTAGAAAAGCCTGATTTAAAAACAGCCCAAAACTATGTCCTGAGTGGCGATTATTTTTGGAATGCAGGTATGTTTACCTTCTCAGCCGGCTCTTTTTATAGAGAAGCTAGACTTCATATGCCCAGCCTAGTTGAAAATAACTTTGCAGATATGCCTGACATTTCCCTCGACTATGCAATCATGGAAAAATCAGACACAGTAGCAATGGTCCTACTGGATCTCTGCTGGTCTGATATTGGTTCTTGGGAAAATGTGTATGAGATCCTTCCCAAGGATGAAAGTGGCAATGCAACCTATGGAAATGTCCTAGCTTGCGACACCACCGATTCTTTGATTTATGCTGAAAACCGTATGGTCTCTACCATTGGCCTCGATCATCTTCTTGTCATCGAAACCGATGACGCTGTTTTAATTGCCCGCAAAGAAGATTCTCAAAAAGTGAAAGAGATGGTGGAAAAGCTCAAAAATCTAGGAAAGAAAGAGGTCCATGAACATCTTACAGGCCACCGTCCCTGGGGTGCCTACACTGTTTTGCAAGAAGGCAAACGGCATAAAATTAAGCGGATTTGTGTACAGCCCAAACAAAAACTCAGTCTCCAGATGCACTATCACCGCAGCGAACACTGGGTGGTGGTGAGCGGCACGGCAAAAGTAACTATCGGTGATCAAGAGACAATCGTGCATGAGGGCGAAAGCATTTTTGTCCCCAAATCTGCGATCCACCGCGTCGAAAATCCCGGTATTGTCCCCCTTGAAATCATCGAGGTGCAAGTGGGTGAGTATCTAGGAGAGGATGACATTATCCGTTTTGAGGATGTCTATGGGCGCCTCAAAGAAGACTCTGCATTCAATATTTTAATTAAAGCCGCACAGTAATTTGTAACTATTCAGGTAATCCATCTTTTCGGTTGAAAGCCTCTCTGGGGTGACTATCCGCTCCCCCTCGGCTGACTGCGTCAGCTCTCGGACAACCCATCAAAAAAGCTCAACTGGAGCTTCTTTGAGGTACCTTGTCCTTGGCAAACTGGGCCTGCCTTAATGATTCTGCTGGCTCGTGAATAGTCACGATCAATTTAGTCTACCGGTTCGCTTTGCCTTAAAAGAGGCCATCTATTAAAATAAGGGATTACAAAGGATCTTCTATGCCGTTGGTATTGGTATTTGTCTGCTTCTTCGTTTGGTCCACATGTTTTACCATCGGTAAGACAACTCTTGCCTTTAGCCCCCCCATCTTTCTAACAGGAACGCGGATGTTCATTGGTGGGCTGATTATTTTAGCTTTTTTGGCCCTGTTTCAAAGAAAAGATTTGCGCATCAAAAAGCACCACCTCTTCCCTCTCTCCTTGTTTGCCTTAATGGCGGTCTATCTGACCAACGTTTTTGAATTTTGGGGTCTTCAGTACCTCACGGCGGCTAAAGCCTGTTTTATTTATAGCCTATCTCCTTTTCTCGCTGCCCTATTCTCGTACTTCCAGTTCAAAGAAAAGATTACTTCTAGAAAACTCCTTGGCTTAGTTATCGGCTTTATCGGGTTTATTCCGGTGTTGCTCACTCACTCGAGTGCTGAAGAGCTTATAGGTGGTTTCAGTTTCCTCTCTTGGGCAGAAATTGCTCTTATCGGTGCAACAGTTACATCTGTCTACGGGTGGATTTTGCTGCGTAAGTTAGGTAAAGAAGATGAAATGTCTCCTTTAATGGCTAATGGTTCTTCGATGATGATAGGAGGTCTATTTGCGCTGGTCCATTCTTTTTTTGTAGAAGATTGGAGTCCGGTGCCTATTTCTAACTACCCTGGATTCTTCCAAGGGGTGGTCTTGATGATCGTGATCTCGAACTTGTTTTGCTACAATCTTTACGGCGCCCTTTTGAAGCGCTTTACTGCAACATTCCTCTCTTTTGCGGGGCTTACTACACCTCTATTTGCCGCCTTTTTCGGGTGGCTCGTTCTACACGAAACCGTTACCTGGCATTTCTTTGTGTCGGTAGGGATTATTTCCCTCGGTTTGTGGCTCGTCTATGCTGAAGAACTCCGCTTGGGCTACATCGTCAAAAAGAAAAGAGCTGCTACCGAGAAACAACTCGCCTAAATTTGCCCGCCTATTTTCTAGCCTGGTATCGGTAAATCGCTGCTGCGATACTCACTGCTGCTAAACTGGCTATGCCAACAAAACAATAGTTCCGATTTCTTGTCCAACATAAGGCCAGACGGGTACTCCATTGATTCCGCTCTTGCTGAGTTTTTTTGGCAGCTTCTTCTTCCGTTTTAATTTTTTCTAGTAATGTTTCCCATTCTTGCTGGGTTTTTTGGATGGCTTTGTCCATTTTATCCTTTTGATTTTTTTCTAAATCTTTAAGGATCGCTTCTACAGCAATCGCAGTATTACAGAAGGTATGGTCCTCTACAATGCGCACTCCTTGTTCTCGCAAAAATGTGTGTACGCAAGAGGCTATGGCCAAAGTTGTTTTGATCGGTTGATTTCGAGAAATGAGCTCAACGAGTGTAAACCTTGGTCCATCAAAAGTTTCTGAATATTGCCCCTGAGACTCTGGACTTCGCTGGATATAGAGCTCTTTATCCACATTGACGAAGCATAAAGCTTCGAAGGTTGTTTTATCCTGATTAAATTGGTAGCCGAGTTTCTCACATAGCTTGTATACATATTTGAATAATTCCTTGTTAAACTCAAAACATGAAGAATAGTGCATGCCAATCCAATCGCCAGAATCGTTGATCACAGGAGCACCAGAGCTTCCATCTGCTGTTTTGCTGAGGTAATGTAGGGTAATGGAAACCGCATGAGCTCGGTTATCTCGAAAGGCAATCCGTTTGGGTTGTGAAATTTTTTCCTTAAGGGGGTGCTGAATAATGTTAGCTCTCTTGCGTCGTTGCTTATCTTGTTTTGGCAGCGTTTCACGAAAATCGGGATACTTTTTTGGATTTGCACGCCAAGCATCGATGCTGGATTGTCTAGTGTTAAATGCATCGAGTGCTTTTTGATAAAATTTTTTGCCGATCCGACCCAGATTGTATAAAGTCAATAATTGGCTGGCTGTGAGCCCTCTGGTTTCAAGACGGAGGATTGCATAATCTAAGGCGGTAGAACGTACGTGGCGGTTCTCCCCCGGGCTTATGCTTGAGCAAATAACCTCTGACGCAATGTCGACAACAATCTCTGCTTGGTCGTGGTGATAAAGAAATTTTGCTTTTGCAGAGTTTAATTTACTCTCTACTAAGTAGCCATGGATCACATGTTCATTTGTCATGATAAGGGAAGGGCCAATCAAAAAACCTGTTCCATAAGCACTTTTCTTTGTTAGAGAAGGGATAGGGATCTCAATTTGACAGACAATTCCAATTTTTTTCCTCATTTGTTCGATATAGCTTTCAAACGCAGGAATCGTGCGGGAGCTTCCGCCTGTCGCCTTTTGTTGTGTCGAGAGCCCCTTCTTAAGATCAGAGGGAACGAATACATCAATAGCATATTTACTTCCTATATTGACCTCTGCCAATTCACCAATAGACATGCCCTCTCTTAGAGGTCTCCCTTCGAAATAAAGTAAAAACTGATTTCCCGGCTTGCCAATACATTCTTCTAAATACTTTGTAATTCCGGAAGCCTTCAAGCAAGAGGGCAGGTCCTTTAGCACTTTTTCCTCATTTTTCCATATATATAAAATATCGATGCTGCGCCAATCTTTCCCAGATAACCAACTCCAGTCTCCTTTAAAATCAAGGTAGTGGTGGTTCCCCTTTTTTTCATAGTCGCCTTTTTCGTTGTGCGGTATTGAGGAGTGGAATCTTCTGATGTGGAGTGCAGGGATGTTATTGATCCAAATCTGCGAAATTTGAATATGATTATTATCTTGATCTTTGATGTAACGTAATTTTCTTTTAGCGGATTTGTCGTAAAATAGCTCTAGAGAAGCTATTGTGTCCTCTTCCTTAAACTTATAATAACGTTGAATACTCATCGACGATTCACTCTAAAGAAGGGTGCAGTAGTCAGGAAGAAAACCTTGGGCTGAAGGAATGGCGGTTGTAGTGATCGTTAGATATTCCCATTGCGTCAGGTTGCTTTGGTGATTCTCGGTGATTTTTTTAAAGGAAAGAGCGTTATCTTTAGGAGCATTTCCGTTTAGTATCTCCTCTTTTTCTTTGCCCACTTCCAGGCCGGTAATAGTGTAGTGGCAGTTCCAAAAGATACAACTCGTGACCCCTTCTAGTTTTTTTCCACAATCTTTTACAGGACATTTGGCTTTGGCACGCACCATATGCATAGAAAAAGCACCGACTCCTAGAGGATCACAAACCCAGTTGCCGAAGGCAGTACATTTGGAGTTCAGACATTTTCCTTCAAGGTTCAGACCTGGGATAACAGTCCGCCACTGAGGAGCTCGACAATCAAAAAAGACATTCATTTCATCTCTAAAATTGACGAACGTAAGAGAAGCCACTCCCATAGCATTTTCAAGAGATGAATGGTCTAGATTTTCCTCATGTATACGCTCCAATGGATTATCGTCAAGGAGGATGAATAACAAAGAATCTTGGGTGATTTCACTTTGCTCTAGAGTACCTCCATCTCTTAGCGAACTTCCTATTTCAATATTGAATATTGTGAAATCGGACCGTTTGATTTGGTTTTCAATGAGGACACGCAGTCCCTTTATCTTAAGCAGTGGGCTTGCCGGAAAGGGATAAGAGTCGTTTTCGTAAGTAATCGGTAGAATAAAGTTCTCGAGGGATTTCAATACAAGCTGGAGCTTCCCTCCCTCTACCTTTGCGCTTAAGGAAAGATTTTCGTGTACCAGCTGTGCTTGGAAACCTTTGATGTACTTGGCGGGTTGAGAATTGAGGAAAACTTCTGATAGAGGAAAACGGCAGAAGACCGCTTGGACTTGTAGAGCAATCGCATCGACTTGAATTTTTGAACCGCGAAAGTGGTAATAAACTTCGATACACCCCTCATGGGTGGTTAAAGTACGCACGCTACCAGGATCCACTCTGACTCCGTTTTTAGTGTAGGCAAGAACTGAGGATTTTAAATGAGTTGAGTTAAATGTAAAGTTGAATTTATGGTATCTTGAAGAATTTTAAAGATAAGGCTTTATATTCAATGGCATGCAATAAAGTCCTGTATGATGGTGAGGATAGTCGGCACAATATCTACGCGGTGACTGGCGCAAACGAAGTCAGGATCAAATCCCAGGCAGCAAGTGTTGCCTGTTTTGTTTCTAAAAAACACTTAAGTGAAAATTCCTTATTCACCGGATTTGCTATAAATCCTGAAGTAAAAAATTTAAGCTCTTGGATTCAAGGGAAATATAAACATCCTCTTGGAGAGAACGAGCCATTTGGTAAGGAGAAGGTGCTGGGGTTTGGCACAGGTTTTTTAGTCACTGAGAATACCCTTTTGACAGTCGCTCACAATATTACCCAAGAAAATGCACCTGACCAAGTAGATCATGTGAGAATGACAGATGCCTATATAGTTTTTGATTACTATATGGAAGATAGTGATCACTGTAAGGAGGCTTTTGAAAAGAGTCAGGTCTATACCATCAAAAAGGTTTTGGACCACGCCTATTTAAGGGGCCAGTCTTGGGAAGATTGGGCGCTTGTAAAATTAGATCGGAAAGTTGAGGGAAGAAAGCCGCTTACAATCAGTCATAGGCAAGTGCAGAACAGTGTGGAGTTATATATGTTGGGTTACCCCAATGGCCTTCCTATGAAATTTACGGATTGCGCTACCATTATGAATAATACGCCTTTAACTTATTTTGAATGTAAAGTAGATGCATTTGGGGGAAATTCTGGAAGCCCGCTTTGTCGAATAGATAATGGTGAAGTAGTAGGTATCTTAGGCGAAGGTAATGAAGACTATGAGCAGGTGTCTAATTATAAAGGTCGAGGTCAAACAAGGTGGGTGCCCAATCGAGCCAAGGCAACGGATATTAAAGAGTATGAAAAATGCCAGCGTACCAGCAAACTGATGTTTGTGAAAGACTATCTTGCCTGCTGGTCAAGTGGATTTAAGCTACGGACAATCGATCATCCTATCTCTATGAGTTCTCCCGGTTTTTATGTTTTAGGAGAATGTATGAATTCTGCATGCACTGCTTTGAATCAACCTATTTGGAGGCTGCGTGGCACACAAGGCACTTTTCAATGGGAGGATGTTCTGCATCGCTCTTTATGTTCTGCGTGCAACATTGGGAAAATAAAGGTCACCGATGCTGCTATCTACAAATCTCGCTATACAATTGAGGGAGAACTGATCACACCGAAGGCAGCGACTATCCGTAAAGCAAATACGGCAGCGCAAAAACTCAAAACACTCGACCAAGGCTCTCCATTTCAGTGGACGTATCTAAAAATTGAGGTCACTCAACTTTAAGCTTTTAAGTAGGGGGTTATACCATTTCCAGAAAATAAAGCCATGAAGTGGTACTGGGTAACATGACAGATTTGGATGATCGTTTCGAAGCCTATGTTTTTGCGCCTAAGCGAGAAAGGATCGTTCAAAAATGGCGTGTATTACTTTTATGGTTTGAGGCAGGCTATGGTGGCGTGACGTCCGCTAGCTTTGACTCGTCTGTAGGAGAAATAATCTTGAGGGTTGGAAAACGTGCAGATTTCGGCAATTTCAACGTGATGGGGCAGTATACCACATTCGGCAAGCTGCCATCGGGAAATGGCCCACAAATCAAAATAGGAGGGCTTGATCTGAAATGAGTGAAAAGAAGGTGGGAGTTCGGTCAGGTAATGGATAAATTCGGAGGCAGTTGGGCCAAGGCTGGGAGAAATACCCACTAATAGATCCTCTGGATTAGAACCATAAAGTGTGCGCATGGTTGCAACGGTTTCGTGGTAGATATTCTGGACGTTCCCTCTCCAGCCGCAGTGGATGGTGGAAAGAGCATGGTGGATGGGATCGTAGAAGATAGCTGCCTGGCAATCAGCATGAAGAATCGATAGGCTCAGACCAGGTTTGTTTGTTGTGAGCCCGTCACCCTCTTCTTGTGGACCCTCTTCTTTTTGGTCAGGGGCGGCCGGAACGATGCGTATACCGTGTTTTTGCCAAAGGCTGCAGTACTCATTTACGTTTAGGGCAGCTAAAGCTCGACGTCTGTTTTCAGCGATATTTTCGGTAAGCTCTCCTTGACAGCGTCCAAAATTGAGGGAAGCAAAATCAGCCAAGCTCACTCCACCATGCCGAAGAAAAATGCCGTGAACCAACCCAGGATATTCTGTGAAAAGATTGAATGTGAGCCAGGCAACTGTTCCGTTCGTATGACGCTGCATAGGATGTATAGTATCAAAAAGACACAAAAACCTCTCCAGGTATGGAGAAGTTTTTGTGCGTGGAGAGGGGGTAGTTGTTATCCGCGGAACATCGAGGTGGCAGACTGGGAGATGGAGTTCGTCGCTTGTTGTAAGAGATTCATGGCAGATGTCAGGTTCTGGCCGCACCCTTGTCTAAACTCTTCCATCTTGCTGAAATTCTGTCCGAAAAAGCCGGAAAAGACTTGGATGGATTGTCCTGTGGAGGCTGCCATTCTTTGAATACCCTGGAAAGATTGTTGCTGGTCGTGGAATTTGGCATCAGTAACATCGACTATAATCTTAGTGAACCCAGAAGCTTTTTTTGCCGCATCCGATGCACCATCTACAGTATCGTAAGCCCATTTTCCTGCTAATGCAGCTTTACTTTTAGTGCATTCCCAAGCTTTCCCAAAATCCCATGAATCATTTTTTTCAAGAGTTTGGTTTTCCCTAGTAGAAAGAGAGTTGGCCTCATCCGGGTTTTCCTCGCCATATTCGATCGCAGGATCTTTTGATGCTGACTTAGGCTCTGTGTATGCCGTATACGCTTCCTTAGCTAAGGAGCCCCCAGCGCCCATTCCAATAGTCATTCCATTTGCACTCTTGAGTTCAGAGTCGGTTAAGGTAGCAATCGATTGAGCTGTGAACTGAGCTTGAACTGCCTTCCCGGCAAGCGGAGCTAGCTCTGTTTGCATCCGCATGCTCATAGTTGCCATTTTCCACATATCGCTCCAAAAATTAGAGTCTTTCTTGCCTTGAAGTAGCAAGATGGCTCCCATCAAAGCGAGAAGGCTCTCATCGCCTTGGCTAGCTCCTTGATAAATTTTCGAAGCTCCGCTTGGTCTAGGAAGACTGGGTTGCCCATCCGTGCTTAATCGTGCTAAGTTCAGCGCTTGTTTGCAGGCAGAAGCGGCGGGGACAACTACGTCTGTATCGATGGCCGGCTTGCCCACTACGCGGTGCGACTGGGCAATTTCTGCCTGTCCACGTTTGGTAGCCTGCGCTGTGCTATAATGATCGGTCATCTGCCTTGTTTGATTGTCTACAGAAGTACTCATGTTTTTTATAACCTTTATTTATTAAGTTTTTATAATTAACCGCGGAACATTGAGGTGGTGGTCTGTGTAATGGTATTAGCAGCTTGTTGCAAGATATTCATGGCGTTATCGATGTTCTGGGAGCTTCCCTGTCTCAATTCTTCCATCCGGCTAAAGTCCTGGCTGTAAAACTGGGAGTACATTTGCCCCTCTTGCGAAGCGGCAGCCTTTTCCCCCTCCAGTTTTTGAGCTGCAGCCTGGATTTTCATGTATTGTGAGCCGTTCATTCCAGTGCCAAATTGGGAAATCATCCCGGTCAACTGAGACACTAGCAAACCTCTTTGCATGAAGCTGACTGCTGCCTTAAGTGCAGGCATAGCCTTCCCTTTAAAATTACCCAATTCCTTCTCAAGGCGGGATTGATTTGTCTCTGAATTGTTCGTCACCTCTGCAGCATCGTTATCTAACTCGGTAGGCTCCTGTTTGGGTTGAGAAATCTCCTCCATCTCAAATTCGGTACCATCATCTGTAGGTCCCACATCTTCAAGAGCATCGCTGTATTCCATAGCACCAGCTGTTACCGCAGTTAAGGCAAACATCCCGAGGCTGATAAAAGCGTCATTAAAGGCTTGGTCTGCTTGGGCCATGGTAGCCTTTGACTGCTGCAGGTATTGACCCTTAATCGCATCACCCACGATTGGGGCGAAGTCGACTTGTATCTGCATGCTGTCCCCAGCCTGTTTCCATAAGGTTTGCCAGAAGTTAGAATTGGACTTAGCTTGGAGCGCAAGCACTGCACCGATAATGGAAATAAGACCTGTTTCTTGCTCACCCGCGCCATCAAAAATACTCGAGTTATAACCTGGATAGGGGAGCTGTGGCTTGCCCGCTGATCCTAGATTATTGGCAGCTGTTGCCTGTTTTCCGCCTTCAATGGCTGAAAGAATCGAGTCTAGGACCGCTACTTCACTGCCGACGGCACGGTTGCTAACAGCAATTTGTGCTTGTCCTTTTTTCTGTGTATTTTTCGATTGGGAAAGCGCAGTATTAGCCTCTTCAATCATCTGCCATGTTTCGCTGGCGATCGTTTGGTTAGAAATGGTTGTACCCATAGTATTATGACCTCTTTTATTATATTTTATTTAAACTGCGTTAGCCAATCCGTAGCTAATCCCTCTCACTGAGCTGGTGACCGCAGCGTAGGTGTCGATCACTTCGCTCGCATCTTTTGCCTCTTCGGTGACGATACCACCCTCTCTTTGGACAAGTTGTTGGAGGAACTGCATGTACATATTATTGCGAGTCTCTACATCCAGAGCTTCCCCAACCAATTTTTGCGCTGAGGCTAAAGCTTTTAACATGGGATTAAGAACAGCATTAGAAATCCCTGATACGAGCATAGGTGATGAGAGAGCCCCCGCAATCCCCATTCTGAGAGCAAACTTGCCCCAGTTAAATGAGCTTGCTCCGCCTGCATCTGCAGCTCCCTCCTCTGCGACTACATCTGCAGAGCTATCAACAGTGGCCGTTGCAGCATCGGATACACCTTCTGCAAGGGCAGCACCTGTATCTACTGCCACACCAGTGCTTTCGGCTAATGCGATCGCCTCAGCTTCTTCAGGTAGTGCCGCCAGCGAGGCTCCTCCGGTGACAAGAGCGCTGGCAATAGTTGCAACTAACATGAATATGCCGATCCAGAACACACTCTTGCCGAAGTACTTTTCGAAAGTGGCTAGCTTCTCCTGGAAACGTTGGATTTCTGCCGATTTTTTTTCAGCTACTTTTAGTTTGTCAATTGCTGCGCTCGTGGTAAGGAGGACCGCCTGTACCTGGGTTTGGTCGAGCTCTTGCAATCCTGCATACTCTTGAGTCTCTGTGATGATACTATTTTTCATCGCTGTGTAAGCTTTGCAAAAAGCTGCAGCAATCAACATCATATCGTTCTGAGGAACGGTGGGTTTCGAGGGTGGTAAAGTAGGACGCCCTATCAAGGGAATACATTTTTTCACATCTGCTACGATAGCTGTCTCAACAGTGTCAACAGAGCTTAAGCCCTTCTGTGCTCTTGTTGAATGAGTTGCCATGGCCCCGGAGGTGGGCGAATAAAGGATATTACCCACATCAGTAGCGCGGGTGTCTGGAAGATAACTTGTCATATTATGCCCTGTTTTATTAAGTTTTGTTTATTTTTATTGTGATTTCTAAACATTATATCAAAATTCCTATAAGAATTCAATTTATTTCTTACCTTTTAAGGATTCTGCAATTAGGGTGCATCGCTGTGAAAGCTCTGCGTATTCTGGTTTATCCTCGCAAATCGTGACGGTGACCTGGGCAAACTCAAGAGCTTCTTCATGAAGACCTTGTTTCAGGAAGCAGTCTGTCACATAATAAGCTGGTACAGGGTTGCTAGGTTCGATGGTAAGCGCAATATAAAAACCCAGTGCTGCTTGCTCATAGGATTTACATTGGTGAAAACAAGCTGCTAGACCCAGTATATATTTATAGGTGTTAGGAGAGGAGCCAGATAAGAATTGAAATAAAGCGGCCCCTTCTTCGTACTTTCCTTGATTATAATAGGTGTAGGCTAGGTGGTAGATCTCTTCTAACACTTGGTCTGAGATGCCAGTCGCTTCCCTCAAGGTCATGCCAGGATTTTCTTCCATTTTGCTTAAGACCTTGCGAGCGATATTTTCAGCCTCTTCTTTATCCATAAGGTTAAGATCTTTAGGTTTTTTATGATTAGACATTCTGGCTCCTTGGAAATTAATTTATTTAAGTAGTATAACAAATAAAAATTTAATAATCAATTGATATTTAAAGATTTAGTTTAGATTTTTAACATTTCTTAACAAATGATAGTAAATAACAGAAAGTATATACTAATGATTAATGGAAAATAGATTATTTAAAAATATCCGCAGGCGTTGTTGGGTTATATTAACAAAAGGTTCTTTTTACCTAAATATAGCCTGGAAGTATTGCTCTATTTGTATTAAATGGGCTCTTCAATGGATTTATGATCAATTACATGTTGATGAAGCAATCTTTTTTATTCTCTTTTTATTGCACAGCTATCAGCCCAGGCAATTTAACCCCCTCCATGTCAGCCATAATTTGCGTACATTAGCCCGATTAAAGGCGTACGAGGGGTTATCCACGACTCGTCAGGGAAGGCTAGTTATTGTGCCTCCGGGCCTACAGTTCTGGCTTTTTTCCCTGTGGAACACCCTTTTGTGTGGTGCGTTACAAAGTCGCGTTGAAAAAGCCGTCTTTTATACTTACCTGACCGTTACCTTAGAGTTGAATAACCCCTTTACAAAAAGCGTGTTATTACGATTTTTAAAACAGAAGCTCTCTTTTTTGGAGCGCCATCTTGATTATGTAAAGAAGGTAAATGGAAAGCTGTGGGATCAATCTAATATCCGTCTGCACATGCACGTTTTTGAGCGCAATTCTCTACTTCAAGCTCAAGTGATTGAGACGATGCACCGGGCAGTCAAAAAGCAAGAAGAGCCCGAGATCATTAAAGAGGCGAAAATTGCTCTTGTAAAAGGGCTCCATCCGATTTTGATTACCCAAGGGGTTTCAGGTTCTTACTGGATGCGAGGACCCGATAGACACGTTCTGGGTCTTTTTAAGCCCTTTGATGAAGAGGTTTTTGCTCCCCATAATCCTGTGGGTCCCCATTTTCAGGGAGCTTTGGGTCTGCGCAGGATACGTATAGGCTGTCGAGTAGGAGAATCAGCTCACCATGAGGTAGGGGCCTTTGTGGTAGATGAGTTTTTTGGATTTGGTATTGTTCCCAAAACGTATTATGCCCAGTTTACCCACACCAGTTTCTTTAATGCCAGAGAAGATCGGCTCAGCTCCAGAAGGACTCCTAAAACAAAAATAGGCTCTTTCCAAGAATTTGTGGATGGATTTGTACCTGTAGATCATTTGAGCATGGAAGAGAGAGCCGCGATTCCTCTTGATGAATTTCAACTTCTCATCGTCCTAGATGTGATTTTAGGGAATACCGATCGGCATATTAATAATATCCTCTTTGGAGATGAAAAGATAGCGGCCATCGATCATGGGCTTTGTTTCCCCGATCGGGGTGATGAGTTTTCCTTTTGGTATTGGAGGTATTTTGAGCAGGGGAAGCAACCTCTGCTTCCCTCAATTGTTGAGCTGCTCAACTACTTTCCCTTTGATGCCCTCGGGCTAAAATTAAGAAAGAGATGCTTTATTTCACTGAATGCCGTGCAAAGAATGCGCGAGCGCGTTGTTTTGTTTACAGAGGCCATAAACGTGGGCCTTGTCCCCTCACAGCTCATAGATCTCTTTACAAACCTCTATCTCGATCCTCTCCGAGATCGCGACACGACCCTCAAAGAGACCGCAGCCGAGCAAGTGCGCCTTTATCAAAACGAATTTTTTTAATCACTCAATCTTTCTTCTTCAAAACTAGCAATCATGTCTTTTACTTTTTGCATTGCTTGTTCATTTCCATTTTCGACGTTCATTGGATCAAATATATCTTGAAAAGCGAATTCAACAGACCGACATCCATAATACGGATTAGCTACTATCTGGTTTATTACTGGCCAAAATCGTAAGACAACTAAAATTGTCGCTAAATCTGAGTCTTTGTAGGTCTGAACAAATTTTTCAAATCGCTCTGTGGACTCTTTTCGCGGAGCTGCCCAAAACCAAAAATAATAATTTGCATCCGGAAAATCATCAATTTTAGATTTGATCTTCTCTACTAAGTCTTTTCTTATGTCGCATTCAACTTTTCCCTTCCTTTCTTTGGGGAGGTTATGGGGTGGGACTTGGAGAGATTGAGTTTGATGGTTTTGGGGTTTGATATTTTTATCACTTTCAAGTCGTGTTTTTTGCGAAACGTTAAAACAGTGGCTTAGTAAAAGAGCTACAATTCCCCCTCCTCCCCCAGAAGCTAACAAGATAATTACATCTATCTGGCTGAGATGGGTCAATGCCCCGACATGGAAATAGCTGCACAGGCCAGTTCCTATGGTGGCTAGGCCCCCTATTCCCAGAATGATACATATTGCGAAGCCTAGTTTTTTCCATTGAACCGGCTCGTTGGACACCCGCTGCGATTGGGGAGGGCTCAGAGATGAATTTGTAATTGAAGTATCTGACATCGTGGTCCTTTAGATATTAAACTGAAATAAGTATACATAAAAAATGTTATAGTTGCATTAAGATTTTTGGTTTTTTTTGCGCGGGCCTCGGCAAAGCTTTTTCAATGATCAAAGAGAACAGGAGTTGAATAGGACCTATTTGTAAATGCCCTGGGCGGCAGTCATGTACATTTGGTTCAAAAGCTGCAAGGCTGTTGAAACCACAGTCCACTCCTGCTGGATCTCGGTCATCCGCATCTGTAGAATCATCTGTTGGTTTTGTCCCTGGTCCGAATAGGTTTGTTGGAAAGTCGTTACTTCCGAAGCGATGTTGACAAGCCCGCCTTGCGAGGCCGGGGGCTTAACCGTGGGATCTCCATTGATGACCACCCGTTCGCCATTGCCAATTGCAGATTGCCAGCCCTCGGGCGGGAAGGAACCTGGACCGGCAGCACCATAAACATTGAAGTTTTTTGATTTCGTTTGGGGTGGTGTTGGATCCCCAATGGTAATATTGCTAAGAGCTGTTTTGAGTTGATTCAATTGAACAAGACTAGCTTTAAGGTCTCCTTGCATTTTTTCTAGAGAAGCTTTCTGTGCTTGCAAGATTTTTAATTGAGAGGCCGTTGGTGGAGGGGGGCCTTTCATTTTTTCATTGATCTTATTGATGTCACTTTGGGCCTGGTTATAAGCTTTTTTTGCGCTGTTGATGTCTTTACTTACCTGAGCTTTTTCATTGCTCAGCTGCTGTTTAGCTTGAGATACGCTGCCAGAAAAACCGGTTCCTTGTTTGTGTAAAGAGTTGCTAAAATCATAGTTGGTGGCAGCACCGTTGAAATCATTGATCGTGTTGAGCAGTGAGTTACCAAACTGGGCTCCCATGTTATCTAAAAATAAGAGCATAGCAAGCTGCTCTAAGTAAGCCTGTTGGCCTGGCATATAGTGATGTAAGATGGCATTGGCAAACTGGTTAGGTAATGAGCCGGCAGATGCTCCAACTCCTTTACTAGCCTCTGTTGCCTGGGCTCCTAGCCCCGGCGCCTCGCCTGCCGCATAGGATTGGCCAACGGCCCAGGCGGCGCTTTTACCTAAATGTTCTTGGATGCCGGATAAGGCCTTGACTGTATCTGTAAAGCCCTGGACTTTGTTCTGGTTGGTATCAATCTCTTGGGTTGCTGATTGTGTGAGCCCCCCTACCGCTTTTTCTAAGGCTGCAATGCTAGGTCCACCGGGGGAATAAGCTGCGAGAATTGCACTTTGAAACTCTTCATTGGGGCTGATGCTTCCATTTTCCTGGGTAGCAAATGATTCGCCTGAATACCCTTTAGTTTCGGGAAAACCCTTTTTACCCAGTACATCTTCGATCGAATCCCCTAAATTTTGCATAAACGGGAGGTTGGAACTTTGCAAGTTGCTTTCTTTAAGGAAGGCTTTGAGATGGGCTGCAATCTGCTCAGGAGTGGCCTGGGGGTTTGCTTTCAGAAAAGCAGAAAGCTTACTGTGGATCAGCGTATCCGCAATGACTTGAGTGAGGGGCTCGCCCGAGCCTGTTTTGAATTGTTCGAGTTGTTTAAATAAAGAGCCAAGAGATTGTTGTTGCGCAGGATTTAGCTCTCCATAGCGGTTGGCGAGCGATTGCAGGTTTTCGATTAACCCTTGAAATTGCTTGGGGCTAGGAGGTGTTGCCGTAAGGGCCTTTTTCATCTCTTTCAATTGGTCAATCACTTCTCCAAGTGCCTGAATTTTTGCTTGAAGCTCTTTAATTTCATCCTGGTAGTCTTGTATGTTCCCTTTGTTATCTCCCATAAGCGATTGGAGCATGATGACTTGCGTATTCCAAAAGCCTCTTTGGCTGTTAGGGGGTAAGTTGGAGGCGAACTTATTAAGTTGTTGCAGAATCGTATTCAAGCTTTGCATTTGCCCAGGTGAGAGCTGAGGAAAGGATTGGGCGGTTTTTTGCAATTCCTCCAGCATCCCTTTTGTTTGTGATGCAAGCTTTGGATCGGCTTGACTCATCAGTAGGATCAATTTTTCTAAAGTCTCCATCTGGGTTTTCACAAGACCTTGAGTGGTGTTAAACAGGCTCGCATGGGCGCTATCTTCAGCAGAACCGTTATCTGAAATACTCGCGAAGCTTTCTTTTAAAGAGATAACCTTGGGTCTTGTTTGGGATAATTGCTGAGCTTGCAGCGATTGAGCATAGGTTAATACATCTTTCAGGAAGGAAGATTGAGTGCGATCTTGAAGATACTGTACAATATTTTCAGTAACCCAGCTATTAGGAGGTGCTTTTCCTTCTACCATCTTGATAACCGGTGGTGGCGCCGAATGAACCTTTTCTTGCATCTTCCCCTCTCAAAACGTATGATTTTTGTTAATATTCACATTCTATCAAATAATAATTTAACATGATATCTAGAACTATACGTCTTTTGGACGATGCTACAATCAATCAGATCGCCGCGGGCGAGGTGATTGAAAACCCCGCTTCTGTTGTAAAAGAGCTTATTGAAAACGCCTTAGATTCAGGGGCTTCAGAAATCTCCGTCGAAACGAAAGCGGGTGGACGCGGTTTGATCAAGGTCGTAGATGACGGCTGTGGGATGAGCCCCGACGACCTACTGTTAGCAGTGGAACGGCATGCGACATCTAAACTCTCTAAGGCAGTTGATTTGGAGAGTTTGTCCACTTTGGGGTTCCGGGGAGAAGCTCTACCTTCCATTGCAGCAGTCAGTAAGTTTTCTGTGCATAGTTCGCAAGGAGCAGGTGGCACTCTCTTAAGCATTGAGGGAGGAAAAATGGGGGGGCTTCAACCCCTTCCTCGTCAGAAAGGGACTACCATCGAGGTGAAATCTCTTTTCTTTAACACTCCGGTACGTAAAAAATTCCAAAAGAGCTTGAGCTGGGATACAGCCGAAATACATAAAGTGTTGACCAAGTTTGCGTTGAGCTTCCCTGCTATTGGATTTTCTTGGTCCTGCGATGAACAGACACCCTTGAGTTGTCCAAGGGAGGAGGACTTTAACCAAAGAATTGCGTCCCTTTTAGGGCAAGAGTGGAGCGACAATTCAGTCCCCGTGGAACATCAACAAGGTGAGCTTAAGTTATCGGGACGGATCGGCCGCCCCTCACAGAACCGCCCTAACCGTTCAGGCCAGTATCTGTTTATTAATCACCGCGCAGTGCTCTCCCCTTGGGTGGCACAGCAAGTGTTAGAAAGTTATGGAACACGCTTAAGCAACCACAGATATCCACTCTTTGTCCTTTATTTGACGCTCCCGCCCAGTCTGGTCGATGTGAATGTGCATCCGCAAAAACGGGAAGTGAGGCTACGCGAAGAAGAAAGGCTTAGACCCTTCATCCTCCAATCGATTAATAGCGCCTTAGAAAACCGACCAGCAGAAGAGTCTGTCAGCCATCTGCCCCTGAATGAAGTTCCGTTGTTCCCAACATTCCCAATGCAAGAGCTCAGGAATGTTTTGCACGAGCCGTCCGTAGTCTATCGCCCTGCTCCTCCTCAAGAGCGTTTATTATTTGAAGAGCCTACCTTTTCGATTGTGGGCAAAGTGAAGCAGTACTTTTTTGTCGAAGAGGCACGGGGGATTCGGGTGGTAGACGGTTTAAGAGCGATGGAGCGGATTGTATTTGATCAGTTGCATGTAGAAAAGGCAAAGCAGGAGGTGCAAACCTTGTTAATGCCGATACAATTAAAAATGAAAGGGAAAGATCTAGCTCTTCTTGCCTCGCATCTTACCACCCTCAATGAGATTGGAGTGAGTATCCGCCATTTTGGGGGCGACACATTCCTGGTTGATGCCATACCGGCTGTTTTAGAGCCCCAAGAAATTCCCGAATGGATTCAGATCTATCTCGAAGAGGGCCGCATTCCCCAGCAGCTCGGAAAGTGTTTGAAACGAGGATCACTGAGCATAGGAGCGGGAGCAAGCCTTGTCAAAAAACTATTTCGGTGCCACAATCCTGACTACACGCCGGCCGGAAAACTCATTCATTATCTTTTAGATCCCGAACAACTAGAAAGATTATTGCCATGAATGAGGAAATCTATATTCATGAAACTTTTTTCTAATTCATGTCTTTTCCTTGCTTGAGAGCCGCTGGGTTTGATAGGATTTACCAGATTAAGAGGTCCTTAAAATTTGAACACTCCTTTTTAAAAGTAGAAAGTTATGAATGAAGCAATTTTAAAAGCAATTAAAGACCCGACTATTTTTGAAGTAGTTCTAGAAAGGGAATTCATCACTGACAGTGGCATCCAACTACTTGCAGCACATTGCCCTAATTTAGAATCCCTAACAATGGATCTTCCAGGTGATGAAGCCTTAAAATATTTAGTCCTTTTTCCAAATCTAAAAAAATTGTTTATTAATGAAACTGCAGCCCTAGAGAGGCTGGGGTCATGGCTTGAATCGATTAGTTCCATTACCCAACTCACACATCTTGCAATAAAATTTTACCGAGATTTGGACTTTACTTGCCTTCAAGAACTTTGCAAATTAAAAGAGTTAGTATACCTCGATCTTGCATACGTCGAGCGCATATATGATGAGGATGTAAAGATTTTCTCTAATTTTCAACATCTTCGCTTTCTCAATTTAACTCGGCCGGAATTTATTACAGATGAGGGAATGCCTGACCTTGCATCTCTTGTCAATTTGGAAGGACTCGAATTTGCGTTTGCAAGAGTGGGTAATCAGGGGCTTAAACTCCTCTCGCATCTCAAAAAACTCAAATATCTTGGTCTAAGGGGGACTCAAATTTCTGATGAGGGGTTAGCCTCATTTTCTTTTCCTCATCTTGAGATGCTTAATTTAAATCAGTGCAAGCATTTTACGGATCAGGGGTTGTTCCACTTAAAAAACCTTCCGAAGCTCCGTCAAATTTATCTGGGCGATTCCTCGCAGATAACTAAAAATGCCATCGAAAAAATAAGTTCTTCATTCCAAGTAATATGTGGTACAGACGTTGAAATTTGGAAGCTTTGGAATGAAAGTATAAAAATCTATCAATAAGGGAATTTATGAGTATCTGTTCACGGGGGTGAAGGAGGCACAGTTTTTTTTGGCCGTTTTACGGCCAAAAAAAACTGTGCCTCCTTCACCCCCGTGAACAGATACGATTTTTTAAGGTATATTATATGAAATCGATAGGTGAATTGTTTTCTGATGCACAAGCTGGTAACCTTACCAAAGAAGAGATCGATTACGTTGCCAATAAAATTCGAGTTCTCCGGAATCGGAAAGATCCCGATCTTTATTTATGGCTCGTAGCTCTTGGAGAAGCAGGGGCTATAGATCATAGAAAACTTATTGAAAGTTTTTTATATGCTGCCTCTGATCCAGAGGTAGCAGAAGCAGCCTTTGTAATCCTCACGAGAGATTGGGGATTTACTAAAGATTATATCCATGAGCTTAAATTTTTTCTAAAAGGGATTGACTGGGATAAGCAGGGAAATATTCGAAAGAGTGCGATCTTTGCTGCAGAAAGTTATTTGACGCAAGATGAAGACCAAGACTTGTGTGACACCCTAATTAAAATCATTGAAGATCCAAATGAAAAAGATTCCCTTCGCGAGCAAGCCTATTTTGCCCTGCCGAAAGCAATGAGGGGAGACTTGAAATATACATTGCCACCTATGACTAAGGGAAGTAGGGTTTCTTCAGAAATTTCCCTGAGATCGACAGATGAGCTACTTCATGAGGCAAAAGTGGGTAAGTTGACTCAAGAAGAGATCGGTTATGTTGCCAATAGAATTAAAGCAAGCCGATATAAAACAGGTCCTGATCTCCACACATTGATTGCAATACTAGGAGAAGCTCAGGCCATAGAATACAGAGATCTTGTTGAAAGTTTTTTATATCAGCCATTTTATCCGGATATATCAGAAATAGCTTTTGTGGTCCTTACTAGTCGCTGGGGACTCATCGATGAATACATTAAGGAGTTGAAGCTGTTTTTAAAAGGAGTTGATTGGGATGAACGGGAGGATATTCGAAGGAATGCAGTATCTATAACAGGATGGTATTTGACTAATCACGAAGATAAGGATTTACTAGAAACACTCATTCGAATTGTAGAAGATGACACTGAAGATGAGCTCATACACGAGACGGCGTATCTGGCTTTGGGGGAAGCAATGGGGAGGAATATTATCCAGGTTTATTATGCTAAAGAGATAGACCCTTCGATAATTAAAGATGCAAAACAAAGGCTAGCAGTATGCAAGTGAGGAGAAGGAAATTATGGCTACCGTAACAAGGAAAGAAGAGTATTTATCATTAAGTGAACGCTCGATGGTTAATATTTCTCCTAAATACACTGCAGATTCTTTATGGAAAATTTTGGCCGCAATCCAATGTATACCTGTAACACTTCCAAACAGAGATTTAAAGGGTAGAACTCTTCAACTTTGGAAGTACAAAGAGGTCCTTAGAGGAACTATTACCGACACCGAGGGAAATGTACGGTTTTTCTCAGGCAGAAAAATTCGAAATCCCTGTAATCCCAATGAAGAGGATCCAATCCTTTTACAACGACTAGAGAGCGCAGTTCTTCAACAATGGCATCTTGGATATTCGTCTCATATAGGGGGGATTTATGTATTTCCTTATTTGAGGGCTGCCGGAACAGATCCACATTATGTTCCAAAAGAGATCACGCGTATCAAAAATAAAATAGCTAACATCAACAAGGAAAATGTGTCTCCAGTTGATTTGAATGCTTCAAAAAGAGAGCTGGATGGCGAAGTTGTTATGTTTAACTTTTCCAAAGTAAGACCTTTTGTACATTGGAATAAGGTCCTGGAGGGACAGAGAGGTTGCAGAAATTTAATTAAGGACTTAGGCCGGTTACTTCGAAGACAAGACCTTACCTTTAGCCAAAGAGCTGAGACAACCGCTCTTGTAAAAGAGACAGTAAGAGTGCTTAGGGATTCCTATTCCTTTGTGCTAAAGGATATTCAGCCTTATAGAGAACGCGTGCTGCTCTGCCATTTGCAGGATGATGCCAACGGATCACACCCCAAAAGTTCTATTCCGGCTAGAGGGGGATCGGGAGGAAGCATTGGGGGTGTGGGCAATGATGTGGGGATTATTGAGGGATTGTTTGAGACAGCAGAGGCATTGGAGGAAACAGAGCATTATTTCTATATTCCATCTATGGATGGGAAGATGCCCTTTAGCCAAGCAGAGTTGCAGCAACTTTTAAGAGAGCTTGCTTTGGGAATCTATGTTCACGAAACAACTCCTTTCTTTAGCCTGCACTTTAATTCTGATACCAACATGTATCCAGTGATTCATCCAGTATATGAGCATACTCTTGTAGGAAAGGTGATCAGTTTATTGGATTACTACATGAAGGGCTTCTTGAATGGGGGATTTTTTGATGAAATGTTCCTCATGGAATGGCAAAAAAATCCCACTCAGAACGAACAATTCTTAAAACAGAAATGCATTGACATTCACAATTACTGCAAAAAACATCTAGGGGATGGTTGTGAGTACTTATCTGTTAGAGAAGTCATAGATAGTCATAAAAGAGGTATGGGGGTCTTTGAAAAAGCTGCGGGTGAGGGAAGAGAGGGCCTTGAAAAATTGGCTAAAAAGCTAGGCGTAGGGGATGTTAGTCATGTTTTTGGTGAATTTATGGGAAAACCGGATCCGGCTATCTTTTCCGATTATTCCGGCTTTAGATCTTCATTCCGTATCATTGCTAAACAAAATAGCATTAAAAAAGCTGGAAATGTGTTTGAGCTGGATGGAGACTTTGATGTGTTCTATACGATTGAACCCGACCCATCCTATGAAGAAGCTTTGCAAAAATACCGTTATGAGCATGGCTGTGAGCCACCCGGTTATCTCCGCTTAGTACAGGCTTATGAGTTCATGAAAGATCAAATCTGCAGGTTGATGTCGAGGCTTCCCCTGTTTAGCGAGCTATTTGAACAGCTCAAGGTCATTAATTTTTTCTGCTACTACCTCAAGAGTTTGAAAAAAGCGCAGAAGATTCCTGTTTTTTCGAGAAAAGCGCGGGACGTTTCTTTAGGTTGTGTCCCCCTTTTTCCTCACCTTCCGGTCCGCAAAACGAGAGCCGAAAAGGTGGAGGTTAACTTTGGGATCATTTTTAAAAATATGCGTTTGATGGAAAGACAAAGGCTGGAACGTTACTTTTTTGATTCAAATAGCCCAAAAGAGCCTGCTAAGGCGGTTGTGGATTCTGTTTTGGAATGCTTTAGGGAACATCTGCAAGCCTCCATAAAAACATTCTCCTTGTCTCAGGATAGGGGGTTTATTGAGGATCATCGTACTTTTATTATTCAATTTCTTAAGAGTCAGAAGATGGGTTTGCAAGCGCTTAAGAATCAGCAACTGACTGAGGAAAAGGAAAAAAGGTATAGGGAGATTGCAAAAGGAGATCTTAAGGAATCTGATATTCAAGATGGGGATGTAGAGCTTTTGCTTCGGGCAAGTTTAAATGGTGCGGAGACAAAACTTGCAGAGTTAAGGGATGTGGAGCAAAAGGTATATGCAAACATTTATACTATAAAGCGCAATAAGGAAAATTGTAAAAGTGCCTTAAGAAAAATAAATGATGGGTATGAATATAACAAATCTGAAAGAGAAATCAAAAATGCTTTAAAATCTGCGCGAGAAGAATTAGGTCCAGCGGAAGAAGCCCTTAAATCAATACAAAATCAAATTGCAAGTATAGAAGGATGCTCCCTAATGGTGGGTTTATTTAGCAGTACTACCGTTCCTTATACCGAGTCAAAAACGGTCGTTGAGTTTTACTCACAGCAGCCTGAGGGAGAAAAAGAGGAAAACAAACGGATTGTCGGCGGGTGTGGTTTGGATCTCAAAAACCTTCCGGTATTAACCAAGCCTAAAGAGCTCTCTTTAATTGCTCAGATGGTGTCTCGACTGGTGGTCGCAAGCGATGAAGAGCTCGTGTCTGTGATCATGCAGGAAGCTACAAAAGGGCATGCGTTTAAATTACAGATAACAGACTTTCCTGCTGCACGTGACAAAGACTATCAGTGGCTTTCTTTCTTTCAATCAGAGCAAGATACGGAGCGTTTAGAAGAAGAAAGGGCATTGATAAACTCAATCCTATTTAACGATGAAGCATTTTTCTTCCAATCGATAGGCCGCTTTAAAAGCACAGTTGCTGACCTTCAAGGCATTCATGCGATTCACCATGCGGCAGCAGCAGAGTCCTCCAAATTTCTACAAGCATTGGTGGAAAAAGGTCATTCTGTAGCGACAGCTGATCCGGATGGATACCTTCCGTTGCACTATGCAGCAAAGGCGGGAAGGTTGGATCAGATGCTTTACTTATATAAATGCGCGCCAAAGTATATGAATCAGGCCAGTAAATCTGGAGTTACACCTCTTCACCTTGCTGTACAATATGGGCAAATCGAGGCTGTGGATCTGCTCCTCAAGCTAGAAGCTAACCCCAATACCCAAACAACTTATGGGATGTCTCCTCTTTTTTCGGCCGTCTACAATGGGCATGAAACAATCGCTTTAAGGTTGATTGCGCATCCGACAACAGTTGTTGAGGTAGCTGTTGAGGATAAGAGCACCCCTCTTTTTGTTGCCGCCGAGAATAACATGCTTTCAGTTGTCGATGCGCTGCTCAAGAGAGGAGCCAATTTTTGTGCGCAACGACGAGATACCTATACCCCCCTCCATGTAGCTGTGAAGGAAGGGCATTTTAAAATATGCCGCAGGCTGCTTGTAGCCGGTGCAGATCCGAATGCAAAACTCAAATCGGAACGTACGGCGCTTCATCTTGCTGCGGAGGGCCGCCCAAAAATTGTATGTTTGCTGCACGCACATGGGGCCAACCCTATTGCCGCAGGGTGGGATGGGGCAACACCCTTGATGTGTGCGATTATCAGTGGAGATACGCTCTGTGCTGAACAAATCATCCATTTTTGTGCACAATCAGACAGTACAAAAGCCGTTTTATCCCTTCCGGATCTTAGAGGGGATTCCCCATTACACGCGGCTTTTGCAAGAAAGCAATATGGTGTGATTGAACTTTTGCTAAGGGAGGGTGTTACTGTTCCTGGCACGCCTGAGTTTTTGATCATGCTCTGTAGGGCAAAAATAGATCCAAGTCTTATATCTGAAATCCTTGCTAGGTCAAATCTTTCTCACCACGAGTTGCACAAAATCTGTCTGGTGGCCCAAAAATACGGACATAACCAGCTTGTGAGCTATTTGATGGCTTTGCAAGGCGTGAAAGTGTCCGATGTCCCCTATGACTCCAATGGCTGGGGCTTAGTTCACTATGCCGCTCAATACGATCATATCGATGTGATCAAAAGCGTGGTTAGGACATCTCAGGATCTGATACAACTCACCCAAGATGATAGATCCATCGCAGCTATTGCAGCAGAAAATAACTCCTGCCGCTCTCTTGGTATACTCATGAATGCCATGATGAGTCAACATTTGCCCTTGGAAAATCAGTACAAGGGGATGCACCTTCTTGCAGCGGCAGTTGTTGGGGGACATACGGAATCGGCAGATGTGATCATTCACAAAATCCTTGATCCCAATCTTTTCCTAGACGGACAGAAAAGGACGGCTGCACACCTTGCAGCAAAAAATGACGATGTGGAGATGCTTGTTTTCCTGCGTTCTCGAGGGGCTCGTTTTGATATCTCAGATAATCAGGGGAAAACAGCTATCTTTTATGCTTTAGACTATGAGCGGAAAGATGCAATCAACTATTTCCTCGATCAAAAGCACGAGATCACTCTGCCCGAAGATATGCTCAGATATGCTGCAAAAAAGGGATCTGCAAAACTGATTGACCGTTTAGTAAACAGGGGATTCAAAGTTAATGACCCAGAACAAAGTTCGCAGCAAACAGCTGTATTTGGGACGATCCTTGAAGATAATTTCCCTGCTTATGGAGCGCTTTGCATGCATGGGGCCGCTCTTTTCCAACAATGTTCTTCGGGATTAACACCTCTTCTGTTAGCAGCCAAGATGGGAAGAGCCCATTTTCTTATCCCTCTTCTTGCAAAGTCAAATGGACTGCAGGTAAGCGCGCAAGGCGAAAGCGCGCTCCACTTAGCGGTGGAAGGAGGGCATGAGGAATGTGTCAGCATTCTTCTACGCTCCGCTTTTAAACCCGATATCCAGCGTCACGATGGGAAGACCCCCTTAGATGTAGCAAAGAGCCTACATTTTTCTCACATCCAGTACATTTTAGAGGGTAAGGAAGAGATCATCAATAATCGGAAGGAATTGATTGTACAAGCTCTTCAAAAGGGAGATGTTTCTGATTTCATGGGTCTCATCACAAGCCTGCCCATCAATCAAGCTATGGCTTTTTTTATTCAAGGTAAAGTACATAGGGTTCCTCTTTTGCATTTGATACATGAGATTACTCCTGAACAATTTAAGGAAAAAATCTTACAAGCTTTCAATAAGCTTCCAGTTGAGTACTCTATCAAGTGCCCAAAAGGAAAAACCATCAACCACATCCTCGCAATGCATGGGAAGGGCTGGGGGCACAAGCCAATTGACTTATTTGAGCCGGACAACAAGGGAAAAGCCCCGCTGCATTTTTATGCAGGGAGCGTAACACACTATCAGCTAGAGAATTGGTTGAGTACAGTGAATAGAAGTGTCGATGTTGAAGATCTCTCGGGTATGACTCCCTTACTTATGGCGATTGCAAATAAGAAATTAGAGAATGCAGAAGTTTTTTTGAAAAAGGGCGCTAACCCTAATCATGCCACTGCCCAATTATTGACGCCATTGTCTGTAGCAGTGAGTGTGGATCATATAGAAATAGTCAGGCTGCTTTTAAAACATGGAGCCTGGATTAATCAATATTGTTCAATCCTAAGAAGTACATCGCTTCTGCTTGCAATTTCCCAAAAACAAGAGAACATGGCCAAACTGCTCATGATTGAGGGAGCCGATGTGGATCAATGCGATCGCAGTGGACTGGCTCCCGTTCATGTGGCAGCTTTAACCGGTAATCTTTTACTCATGCGACTCCTACATAGTGGTGGAGCCAACTTGGAGGTGCTAGACCACCAAGGAAGAGGAGTTGCGCACTATGCAGCTCAATCAGATAAAACCGAAATGATCGACTTTTTGATCAACCAGGGCATTTCTTTGCTCACTCCCACTCAGAGAAAGAAAAAATCCCCAAGAGAGAAGGAAAACTTCGCGCTCCAAAAAACGACACCTCTGCATTTAGCTTGCCAAAAAGGCAATGTGCCCATGATACGCAAGCTCATTCAAAATGGATGTAATGTGGAATTTCAAAATGAAGGGGGCTTAGCACCTTTAGCATATGCTGCTCAGAGTGAAAATAAACATGCCCTTCGCCTCTTTCGGGAATATCGTGTGATCGAAAATCATGAGCAACGTGCTGAGGCCATCCAAATGGCCCTTGTCATGGACTCTGTTCAAACCTTTAAAGAATTCTATCGAGGTGGCGGCTCTATACATGAGCAGCTCGATACAAGGGGAAGAACACCCCTCCATTATGCTGCTCTATATGGTGCTCATCAATGTGCCATTTTCATCGTGCAGCAAGGTGGCATGCTTCAAATAGCGGATCTTAATCAACAGACTCCGCTCGATGTGGCAGTTGAGCGCAAACATCTGTCCTTGGTGCGTTATTTCATCCAAGAATTAGATGAGGTTGATTTAAATGGAGAAGTGGCAGAGAGAAAACCCTATTTGCACCAGGCTTGTGAAAACGGGGCAGTTGAATTAGCTGCTCTTTTAATTGAGCTAGGTAGTTCTATCGAAAAAATGGACTTGCGAGGGATGAGGCCTATCCACATTGTCGCAAAGCAGTCAAATTACCCTTTACTACACCTCTTGTTTGCTTTTGGAGCTGACTTGAATGCCAAGACGGCGGGAGGGCACCTTGTTGAAAATTTACTAGCAAACGCAGAGGGCCACCTTTTAGTAAAAAAATATCGAGTTGAAGGGGCAAAACGTAGTTTGTCAAAAGAGACCCTCATCCATACGGCTGTAGCATTGAATGATGAAGCTCATCTGTCGCTTCTTTGTCAAACAGGTGACATCGATGAACAAGATGTAAATGGACAAACACCGCTTCATAAGGCAACGTTTGAGGGAAATCTCTCTATGATTTGTCAACTCATGAGCCAAGGAGCCAATTTAGAAGTACAAGATGGTTCTGGTTTAACACCCTTGCAACTGGCAATAGTAACCCAAAAAGATTGCGCTCTCGTTCAATTTTTTCTAGATGCGAAAGCAGATGTTACGGTCAAGGACAGGTTGGGAAATTCCTTGTTGTATTTGATCATGCAACTGCCAAATATTGACTATGCTCGTCGTGTATTTAGCTTAGTTGCCAGATACCTTCCCAAAATTTCCAGAACTGCATCTTCTACGGAAATACTTGAAGCGATCAGAGAGGGAAACATAGCTGCATTTATGGATGCCATCAGCTCGGGGCATCCCCTTCAGAATGAATACTTTTCTTTGCTGCACAACTCTGTTGTCAATATTAAGATTTTATCCATCCTGCTTGACTGGTTTGGATCTAAAATAATCGACATCAATTATCAGGATCATCAAGGTTTGACGGCCCTCCATTTAGCTGTCCAAGAAAATAATCTTGAAACTGTCCAATTCCTCACCACCTCCGGAGCTAATTTAGAAATTTGTGCACAAGAGGGGAAAAAGACGCCGTTGTGCTTTGCTGTAGAGAGAAGTATTCAAATAACAGCATTCTTGCTAGCCAATAAGGCCAATCCACTTGCGCTATCTAACGGATGTTCCTTATTGGAGGTGCTTGTCCAAGAAAAGAAAAATGAACAGATGGATTTTGAGTCCAGACGTAAGATTTTCAATCTGATTTATTCGTATAACTCTCATAGACTCTTGGAAGATATCTCGACGGAAATGAGCCGTGCAATCGCTGGTGATAAGGTAGGTGCATTTTTCAAATGTATCCATCAGGGGCACCCAGTTTTCGAAAAGCACATGTTTGTAAAAGCAGCCGCTCATGGGGCTAATGCCATTGTTCCGATTCTTCTGCATTGGTTTTGTGCCGAATTAGAATGTCAAGACGAGGAAGGTCACACTCCCCTGCACTTGGCAGCAAAGAACGGACATCTTGGTATAACGAATTATCTTTTGAATGCAGGTGCAATGGTTAATGTTCAGAATAAGAAAGCAGAAACCATTTTATTTTCTATCCTATGTCCTCAATCTATCTCTGCCCTACTACAATCGCAAGCAATACTGAGCCCACAGGTGCGGAAGCAAATATTTATTGCTATCCAAGAGAAGATACCTGTGAATTCTTCCCCTCTGGTGGCACCTCAAGGACAAATAAAGGATGTTCAATGCTTTCACTATCTTAATTTGGGATACTCGATTAAGCAGGTTTGCCTTTTAGCAGCACGAGCTAACTGTGTTTTTACAGTAAAAACATTTTATACGCTATTTCCTGAATGTAATGATCTTAAAGAGCTTGCGTTGGCTGCGGAAGCTGCAAAAGCACAGGCAGTTATTCAATACATTAAGTCGGTTTCGCCAAGCGATTGTACAATCTTATAATCTAAGAGGAAAAGCGATGACAACAGCAAGTGTTTTCGACAAACCCATGGATACTTCTGATGTCTCGATAGGTTTTTCATGGAATCAGATTGTGGTATTGGCGCAATCAAAAGATCTGAGAAAAGTATTTGGTAAGGAGGTGTTGAGCCGATTTGATGATGCTATGCTTCAAGATAAAGAGATTTATCGGCAGATCACAGCGATTTTCCTAATGGATCGTTCTTTGATTCAAGTCTTTATCCAGTTAGCAAGCACTTACAAAATCCAATATTATACAAAGGATGAATTGAACCAGATCCTTGAACTCTTTTTCGATTTCGCACAAAGAATCGAAGGAGGAGCTTTTCCTGGTTTGATCGAAAAAATTCCTCATTACGATCAGGGGGGTAAAGATTGGATAATCCGATGCATTAAAGCGCTGAATATTTCTAAATCTCCTGCCGCTCAACTCTACTTTCTGTTCAACAGTCCTGTGGTGCATCGCAACTTGTGCGCAGTTCATTTAACAGAAAGTGATTTGCCAGGTCCTACAACAATAAACCTCTCTGTGAACCGTGCATTTGCCAAGTGCATATGTGCCATGGGAAACAGTCCAATTCCATCTTCACATCTATCAACGCATGCTTATGTTGATTTTGTTAAAGAGTTGAAAAGTGGAAATGCCTTCTCTGAATCGGATCAGGCCCATCTTTTACAGATTGTGCAAGCAATTAACATTCATCACCCTACATCTTTGCATGGAGGGGGTGAAAAGACTCTGGCTCTTTGGTATAAAGCAGTCAAAGAGACCCTGGGCGAAACAACCTTTATGCTCGTTTCTAATCCCCCAAGCTTTGCTTCCGAGCCACCTGATGTACAGGGAATCGTTCGCATGCTCCAGTGGATTGTTGAAATTGGAGATGATGCGGATCTACATGCCGATCTGCTTGCATTTTATCAACAAAAGACGAACTTGGTAGAGCTGTTAGACAAACTTGAGGATATTAAACAAGAGATCGAGCTCAAAAAATATCCTGAAAAAGATATTGAAGAAGTTCTGCAAGCATTTGCCTCACCGGGTGAAGGATTAGTCTCTATATTGAATACAGAAGAGCTCGATAAGCTTGCCCACCAATTTGCTCAAGTTGATGCACTCTGCAAAAAGCTGCGTAAATGTGACATTTCTGAATTAGCGAATGAAGTACGTGCCATTCGATTAAAAAATACCCTTCCAGAAAGTGAGAAAATGACCTTGATTGCTATTGCAAGGGAGGCCATTCGACTCAAGTTCAAAATCTACCCTTTCAACACTCAGGTCTTGGCTCTTTTAGGGCTCCTTAACTACCCTCGCACATTCAAGGGGCGCATTGCTCAGGTACGAGCTGGAGAGGGTAAATCGACGGTTGTTACCATGTTGGCTTTCTACCATGCCAGCTTAGGAGATACTGTAGACATCATTTCCTCCTCCCGCTATCTGGCAAAAAGAGACCGGAAGAAATACCGTGAGTTTTATCAACTTTTTGGTATCCCAACGTCACACATCTGCACGAATGATCCCACCGAAGAGAATTTCAATGGGCAGATTATTTTTGGAACCAATTCAGATTTTGAATTTGCAGAAATGTGGGATTATGTTCGGGAAAAGCGACTGAGGGAAGGTGGTAGATCCGGCAATGTTGTGATTGTTGATGAAGTGGACAATCTTTTTATTGATACAGCACTCAATTCGGCGCGCATTTCGATACCCTCGGAGGGAAAGTATGGATGGGTCTATGAGCCTATCCTCAACTTTATCAAAGAGAACTTTTTTGTGATTTTTGGTGGACAAGCTGTTGTTCCCCTGCTTCGAGAAAAGCTCGGTCAAGTTCAAGAAGGGAAGTTTAAGCACCTTCTAGATCAGATTGAGGATGCCAAATTAGCTGTTTGGCTCTCTTCCGCAACTTCTGCTTTGATGGAATATAAAGTCGATCGAGAATATGTTGTCAAACCAATAGAAAGAAATTCTTGGGTTGGAAAAATTACTGAACAATCGGTTGTCCTTGCTGATAAAGATCATACAGGGCGGTTGATGTTCGGCATGCGTGCTGCAGGAGGGGTGCATGAATTTTTAGAGGCAAAGCATAATGTGCCCATTCATGCTGAGAGCCTGGTTCACGCCTCTTTATCCCATCCTATTTTTTATGCAAAGTACCCCATTATTTATGGCTTGACAGGTACACTTGGATCGCAAATTGAAAGAAAAGAAGTTGAGAGCTTGTATCAAGTAGATACATTTGATGTTCCCCCGCACAAAAAAAATATCCGAGAGGCTCTCCCTACACTTATTCTCCATTCCAAACAGGAATACTTTTCAGCGATTATAACCGACATCCTTGGTATGGTTCAACGTAAACGCCCCACACTCATCCTTTTTGAGTCGATCAAAAAAAGTGATCGTTTTGCGCTGTTTTTGAAAGACAAGGGAATGAATTTTCAGATATTGAATGAGCGTCAGCTAGAACATGAATATTTCATTATTGCACGAGCTGGAGCTCCGGGTATGATCACTGTGGCGACAAATACGGCAGGTAGAGGGACAGATATTATTCTCCATCCAGATAGCTTGCAGAATGGTGGATTGCACGTGATCTTCGCATTTTATCCAAACAATGATAGGGTGGAAGAGCAGGGAGTGTGCAGGGGAGCACGCCAAGGACAACAGGGCAGCGCACGCATGATTCTTATTTCTAAGGGAAAATGTACTTTAGATGATTTCGTTTTACAGCGAGAGCATCGAACAAAGAAGCTTTCAAAGATGCGCATGCAAAAAATAGACATCGAAAGAATCAATCATGGTTATTTAAAAGTGTTTTTAACAGCCGTCCGAAGATGGCACGATACCTTGAATACCGACTGTTTAAAGAATGTATGTCACGATTTGGTCAAGATTGTGGAAGCCCAACCTATATGCGTACCTACTGCAGATTTGAAAGGCGCCGATCTCAAATTATCTCAAGAATTTTTCCGTTTTTTGGAGCGCCCACATAGAGCGGAGCCTTGTTTTGAGCAATTTGTTCGAACAGCACGAGAATCTCTTTTAGAAAAGATTCTTCTTGTTTGGGCCGAGGGGTTTTATGCAAAGCTTGAAGATTTCTCTACGCAGAAGAAAGGCTATGCAGAAAAGGTCAAAGCTTTATACGCAGATTCCCATTCTGCTTGGGAAAAGTATCTACAAGATCCGGTAGAAGGCTTTAGGGAATATCTCCGAATGATTACCTCAATATCTCTTAAAAAATCGGGTACAACATGAGTCCTATGAACCGCATCCAGAAAGTACAAAATGATCTTGTTAACAATGGGTTGCAAGCACTTGTCATCGACAATCTGATCAACCTCTATTACCTGACCGGGCTAGAATTTTCTTTGGCGCGCCTTGTCATTGAGCCTAACGCCGCGACTCTTTTTGTAGATGGAAGATATTTTGAGGCGTGCCAAAAAAAAGCTCCATGCTCGGTACTGTTGACCTCAGGCTACGACAAAAAGAGTGCTTTTTCCAACCGGATGGAGAAATTTCGCAATCTACGTGTCGGATTTGATGCAGGGAGTACTTCTTATGCCGATTTTGAAAATTTGAAGGCATTAGGTGCCGATTTAGTCCCTCTCAAAAACCCGATCGGGAAAATCAGGGAGATTAAAGAGCCTTCTGAACAAGATGCACTTAGGCAGGTCGCAGCTCTGGGATCGCAAGGAATGGACTATGTTTTGAGCGAACTGAAAGAAGGGATTTCTGAAAAAGAACTAGCTCGGGCTCTGGAAATATATTGGCTGCACGCCGGTGGAGAGAGATTGGGATTTAGCCCTCACGTTGCCTTTGGAGAAGGATCGTCTCAACCTCACTACACAGTGAGCGATCGAACGCTCAAACAGGGAGATATCGTATTGATCGATATTGGTGTGGTGCTCAATCATTACCATTCCGATATGACCCGTGTGGTTTGTTTTGGAACCTCCTCCGTAGAAATGCAAAAGATTTATCAGATTGTCCATGCCGCTTTTGAAGCGGCTACGGCAATCTGCCGCCCTGGTGTGAAAATAGGAGATCTCGATAAAGCTGCCCGAGGGGTAATTGAGCAGGCTGGATATGGCCCCAATTTTACACATAGCCTAGGGCATGGTGTTGGACTAGAAATTCACGAATCCCCTCGCGTAAGCACTTTGGGAGCCGATGCAGACAGATTGCTAGAGGCGGGTATGGTCATCACAATTGAACCGGGCATCTATGTGCCGGGGCTGGGAGGTGTTCGTCTCGAAGACACGTTATTGATTACACAAGATGGACATGAAAACCTGACATGCCGCCCCATTCCTATGACTCTTCCTATATTTTAACTTCAATGCTAAGATTGGTGGCATGAAACTGCGCACTAAACTTTTTCTTGGGGTTGGCATTCTCCTCTTTGCGATGGCCATCCTCATGTATATCCTGCCTATCACGTTCATCCGAAAAGACGTTTATACAGCAACAGACAGCATCCGAACCTTGTTAATCAAAAACAATCAGGAGCTTCAAAGCAGTCAACAAATTTGGCTTAAAGATGTTTTGACCTATATCAAACAAAATAACGATGCGCTCCTCTTCATGCTTTATGAAGACTACAAATTCCAAACCCAGTTGGGATTGTTTGAGAAAGGTGGGGATGCAGTTGTTTGGGAAAGCTTAGCGCGCATCATAGGGTATGACCCATCCATTGGAGTTGTCCAAGCTCATGCACCGGGTGTCAATAAAACGGCCATCCTAACACCGGGCTCGGCACGTCTCTATCCGATCGAAAAAAAAATATCACAAGAAAATGGACTCATCTTTCTTTCCACTGCTTCCGAAGGCGATGAAAATCCATCCAGGACCTTTATTGGAATTCCTCTGCCTAAAGGGCTGCAATCAGATAAAGGCTACACACTTTATGCCTTGGTGAGCCCCGAAAAAGCTATTGAAGAAGTCGAGCTTCAAGAGGTCTATGAAGAAATCGCCCATCTGACTCCGGAACTTGTGAAGCAAAAGCTGTCTGAGTCAAACAAAATAGCACAAGCTTTAGGCGAGAAAAATGACGCTTTCCGATGGTCTATCAAGGTAGGTATGATTCGGGAGCTTACCCCCTTTTACGTGGAAGGTTTAACCTTAAGCAAAAAAGGAGGTTTGTTGGTGCCCGAGGGCTTGGCGCGTATTGACACCAATGGAGAGGGAAATGTCATCTTGACGCAAGAAATCTATTCCACAGAGCTTGTGTTTGATGATGTCTCCTTTTATGCGCAACACAAGCCCAGCGAAGGGAAAGCTCCTTTATCGACGGGAACTGTTCTTTTGACAGTGCCCAAAGATAACTCAGCCTATGTTGGCAATACTCTACTTCTTGGAGAGACCTATTTGACACTCGCTGTTCCCGTAAACATTTTGGCAGCGCAGCTTGCTTTAGCTTCAAACAAGATGATCCTTCTTCAAGTCAATCAATCACTATGGCTAGGCTACAATGAAAATGGCTACAAACTTTCCCAAAAAGATATCTACCAAATTCTTGCGGTTACGGCATTGGGTAAGAAAAAGGAGACCATTACAGCAGCACAGCAGGAGTTTTATTTTGCCAAGATCTCCTCTTTAGAAGAGGGGAATTTGGTTCTTTATGATATCCACTCACTCAGTGATGAGAAGTCCATTTTTAACACTCTGCTTGCGCTACAAAATAAGCTCTCAAAACGCATCTCCACACAACTTTCGCTGATTGCTATTGGTACGATGATCTTGGTGCTCTTGTTTATTGGGCGTATCGGTCTTACGATCATCTCTCCCATTACTAAGCTTGCCAGGGCAACTCAGTTTGTTGCTGCAGGTAGATACGCAGAAGTGACTTTACCTGATATGGGCACACGTAAAGATGAAGTTGCCATTTTAACTCATTCTTTTGCCGATATGGTAACCGGCCTGCAAGAGAGGGAAAAAATTCGTGCAGTCTTAGACAAAGTGGTTTCTAAAGATGTAGCCGAAGAGATTTTGCGTGCGCAGATTCATTTGGGAGGCGAAGACCGCATGGTTACCATGCTGTTTGGTGATATCAGAGGTTTTACTGAGCTAACAGCTCATATGTCCCCTCAAAAAGTCATTCAGATGCTCAACGCATGCATGACAAAAGTTTCCCGGGTGATCGAGGGTGAGGGAGGAGTGATTGATAAATATGTGGGAGACGAGGTGATGGCAATCTACGGTGCACCAACAACGCCACCAGATCATGCTCTGCGTGCGATTTCATCAGGGATGTTGATCATTGAAATATTAAAAAAATGGAACCTAGAGCGAGCTGCTGCCGGCGAGCCATTAGTAGAAATGGGCATAGGGATCCATACAGGCATCGTAATGGCTGGAAACATGGGCGCTGAGGATCGTTTGAACTATACTGTTGTGGGAGCTCACGTTAACCTCGCTGCCCGTCTATGTGATGTGGCAAAAGCTAACCAATTGATTGTCTCGGCAGCCACACTTGCCGAGCCCCACATTGAAGCCTCTTTTTATGCACAGGCTCTGCCCCCTATTGCTTTAAAGGGGTTTACCAACCCCGTCGTGATTTATGAAATTACCGGATTTAAGTGGGATGAATCGTGAACTTTCGCAAAAAAATTTTATACAGCTACCTCATTATTTTTCTGGTGATTATCACCTTTCTCTATCCGGTAGTCACACGTTTGATCGAAAAAATTCAAGAACGTAACCTCCTGTACCACACTCAAGCTCTAATTACCCAAATTGAACGCACACCTGATCTCGCCGGTTTAATAGAGCACTTGAAGCAATCGGAAAAACACCTTTTTTTTAGAGTCAGCCTCCTCGACCCTAAGAAAGGAAGCCTCTATGATTCGACTACCATAAGTGGCGATTTAGAAGAAAAGACCCAGCTTACCCAGCCAGAGGTCGTCAAAGCGTTAAAAACAGGATCGGGCTATGATGTTCGTTTTTCCTCAGTTTTTAATCAAGAGATGGCCTATATGGCAGTTCGGTTTAACTATCAGGGACAAGAGTATGTGATCCGATCGAGCTTCCCTTATGGCCAAATTGCCACTTTAACCCATGACCTTGGCCTGACCTTCCTGCTAGTTGGGATTTCACTTTTGCTTCTTTTTAGCTTACTAGCTTGGCTTATTACCCATTACCTGACCCGCCCTGTGATCCAAATCATCCAGGCTATCAAACCCTATCAACTGGGGAAATCGGATCATATTCCGCAGATCCAATTAAGCCATGCCATCCGCCCGGACGATGAATTCGGTCAGTTGGCTGAGACGCTCAATTCATTAACCCAGAGAATTGAGAATCAGATTGCTTCGCTGACACATGCTAAAAATGAAAAAAGTGCCATTTTGGAATCTTTGGTTGAGGGTGTGATTGCTGTAGATCAAGAGCAAGTCGTGATTTACATGAACAAAGCCGCCGGGGTTTTGCTAGACATGAACAACAAAACACTCGTTGGGAAAAATTTCGCTTTAATTGGCCTCACTGCTTGTGAGGAGCTAATCCGGGAAGCTCTGAAAAAACAAGAGCCTGTGGTTCTGGTCTTAAAGCCCGAACGCAAGCAAAAGCGCTTTTTAGAGGCTGTCGCAGTCCCGCGAGGCAAAGAGGGTGGAGTCATATTAGTGCTCCAAGACAAAACAGGGCTGCATAAAATCATCGAACTTGGGCGTGATTTTATTGCCAACGCTTCTCATGAGTTGAAAACACCAATCACCATCATTCGCGGCTTTGCCGAGACACTCTATGACCATCCTGAGCTATCTCGAGAGGTGTACCGTGAAATCACTGAAAAGATTGTGAGCAACTGCCAGAGGATGGATACACTCGTTAAAAATCTCTTGACCCTAGCAGCTGTAGATGAACAGCTCCCTCGCTCCCGTTTACAAGAGTGCGATTTCTTTGATCTCGCGCAAGAGGCCATCCAGACCATTTTAGTAGTTCATCCGGAAGCACAAATCAAGATTGAAACTAAAGGAGAAGAGCCTTTCTATCTCATGGCTGACAGCGATCTGATGCATCAGGCGATCTTGAATCTTCTCGACAATGCTATTAAATATTCTAAGCAGCCTGCTCAAATTACTGTTGTGATTGAGAAAGGTCCTTCGGATATTTATCTCCACATCTCCGACAAAGGGATTGGCATCCCTCAAGAAGACTTGGATCGCATTTTTGAGCGTTTTTACGCTGTTGACAAAAGTCATTCCCGCAGCATGGGAGGCTCTGGCCTTGGCCTATCTATTGTCGAGCGCATCATTGAGAAGCATCAAGGTAAAATCGATGTGGAATCCACCATTGGCGTCGGCACGACCTTCCACATCACCCTCCCCATCCAAGACGAAGATAGGTATTGAGGGGGAAATCAGGCGGTGTTTCTGCTTTTGGATGATTTTGTCCCATTTTAGCGCTCGAGATCGCCAAACTGGAAGCAAAATCCCAAAAAGTTCTTTGGCTGCTTTTCATGTGCGGTGAGAAGGGATGTATTTTTCGCGGGTGATGGAATGGGTTTTGCTGTCTTCGATGAACAAGACGGTACCTGATTTACCAAGGCCGTAGTCAAAAACGTTTGATTCGTATTTCTTAGCGTTGAAACCTGCATTTTTTAGAATTTCTTCAAGAGCGGACTTAAGCTCATTGGAAAGATCTCTTCTCCCTTTGCTGCTATCTGGTGAAAGTTTTGATTTGTTTGCTTCTTGGTATTCAATTGTGTCTAAAACCTGAGCACGGCGTATGAGCAATTGCGTGGCTACGTTTCCTTCCGGAAAGATCGCATGGATAATATGTGGGTCTGCAAATAGTAGGTTGATTTTTCTCTTTGGTGATATCGACTCGATGTTGTCAAATGTGATGTAATGGAGAAGTGAAGGTGTGTTTTTTGTCCCTTTGAGCATTTGATAAAATACCTTTTGCAAAGTTTCATCCCCTAAGTTGAGCTCGCTGAGTTGGTCTGGGGTGGTAAAATGAGTGGTTTGCTCTTTTTTATCGATGAGCTTTTCTAAGATCCGGAATTCGGCATCGTGTACATTTTTGAAAAAGGGTTCGTCGTGATAGAGGTTCCTCATCAGGCGAGCGGTTACTTGGTAGAGCGAAAATTCTTTGGGTAGGTCGGAATGGGGCTCTTTATGCAGAAGGGTATACAGGTTGAGGCGGGAGTTATTGGGTGGACGTGCCATATTCACCCCTAAGGCCTTGATATATTTAGGGCTTGATCGCTCAGGTTTTAATTCAGATTTGTCTTTTTCCTCAGGTTCTTTCTTTTCTGTCTCAGGGTTTTTACTTATGCGGAGCTCGTCTAGCTGGCTCAGATCACGTATTTCTTCAGTAGCAGCAAGGAGGTTGCGAGATTGGACGTAGCATTGCTTTTCAAAAGAAGAGGCATGATGTTGGGTCATTTCACTGGAGGTGAGCAGCCCCATGATTGCCAGGAAAGTGATGGTACAGAGGTAGGAGTTCATGCTGTATCCTTGGGGTAGAGAATGCCAATAGGGAGATCAAATAGATATTCAATAATGTGGTCATCAATGCCTCTATTCTCACAGCGGGTAATCACCACATTAATGAGCGCGGGAATTGTTGCGTAATCACTGAGCCATGTATCTTGCCATCCTTCTTGAGGACGCGGTAAGCCGACAGTTTCTGGATCGACCGGCTTCTGAAAGAGATCGGGAGGTGAGTAGAATTTAAAGTGGCAGGCTTGCACACCATCCAAGAGGACAAAATGCTGCGAGGGAGAGCGTTCTTGTCTTTCAGCTTCAGGGAAGGGCCATATTCCTAAACAGAGGCTTTGGCTAGCCTGATCAAAGTAGAGTTTGCCCAGAACCTTTCCAGACAGTTTGGGCTCTACGCATGTCCCTCGATCAAAAATAAAGACTAGACTGCCTTCAGATGCAGATGTAAAAAATGGGCTCTGAGCCGAAGGAAGGACTCGTTGGAGGCGTTGATGGGCATATCTTTCCTCCATCAAAGGTCCTTTAAGATGATTGAAGATTGCTTTTTGAGTTGTGATGGAGCGGTACCAAAAGGCAAGAGAGCTCAGCAGGAGGGCCACGAGACCTAAACTGATGAGTATTTCCACCAGAGAAAAGGCTCTTTTTTTCTTAAGCCTCATATCTGTTTCTCCAGATACAGGGTTCGGTTAAACACAATAGGATCCTTTTTGCTATCCGTTTGGAGGTTAATAGCAATGGTGATCACCCTCCCAACTTTGTGTAGCTTTGGTTTCTTACTATCTTTGAATGGACGTTTGATCGTATAGCTGCAGTGATAGGTGCGGTATAAATCTTTGCTCATGACTATGTGGAAAGGGTCGGGTAATTCTCCAGAGGTACTAGAGCCGAGTTGATTCCAACTATGGAATTTGTTTTCGTACAGCTTTGCTTTGATGAGACAAAAAGCGTTCTGGGCTGCCCTTTCGAGCTGGATATTTTCAAGATAGCTTCTGTCGGCACGGCGCATCGCAGCTAAGGGTTTAACAAGAGGAAAAAGACAGAGCGTGATCAATGCCATTGAGACGAGGAGCTCAAAGAGCAGAAACGATCTCTTCCGGGTACGGCGTGCTGCTTGTAATTTGAACATGGTTTCCTCTGCGTATTTGCCTGGGATAGCCCGGCAAGACAATTTTTTCTTCTTTTCCGGGTGCCATAAGGGTCAATGTCCCTTGCGGAACTGACCCGAGGGTTCCATCAAAGCTGAATTCAATGCGATTTTCGCGCTCATGATTAAAAGCCATTTCGGTAATCCCGGCGATGAGGGGACGGTGGTTAAGGCCCTTCTCGATTTGAGGTTGTAAAGGAATGTTGGCTATGATATGGCAATTAACTCCTTTGCCTTCCTCATCTTTTTCCAAAATCAATCTCACATCTGTGTGAAAATCTAGCATCACCTCTTGGGCAAGCATGATTTTGCCAATCACTCCATCTACCCCACGAGCAAACTTTTCGCTTTTCAGAGCTTTTGAGATGGGCAAAGACATTCCGCCTAGCGCCACAGCAATCAGTGAGATGACAATCATCATCTCCATGAGGGTAATGGAACGTTTATGGCGCATTAGCTATCGGTTGCGGCATGTGGGACGACTTAATACTTAAATCATTGCCATTTTTTAAGATGTTTAATCTTTGCCCCCACCCATCTAGTAAAACCTTATCCGCATCCTTTATGAGCACGGATTGTTTCAAAGCCTCTAAAATTGTCTCGTCATTAAAATTATCGATATCAAAATCCCCAGAAACAGAAGCCATCATGAGGGCATCATAGACGCGAGCGATATTCTGTTCTGTTTTGAAGATTTTTCCTTTGTCCACGCTACCGCGCATATTGAAGGCAAGTGCTCCTCCAATTAAACCGATCAGCATGATCACAATCATGATCTCAATTAGCGTAACAGCTCGTTTTTTCTTTTTTTGTTTCATAGTTTTTCTCCTTATAAAAACGCGTTGACATCCGTTAACGGAAGCAACACAGCTAACATGATTAATCCGACAATCCCGCCCATGATGACTAAGATCACTGGCTGAGCCAAAGCTGTGACTCGCGTGAGTGTCTTTTCGATCTCATCTTCGTACAAGTCGGCAATATTGTTGAACATGAGTGCAGCGCTTCCCCCCTCTTCGCCAATTGCCAACATGCGAGGGACAAGTGTGGGGATCAGTGGGGATTTTTTAAGTTCCACGCTGAGAAGGCTCCCTTCAATGATTTTTCCTTCAGCATTTTCGATCACCCCTTCCAAGTAGGGGTTGCGCATGGTTTTTCTCGAAATCTGAAGCGCTGTAATGATTGTCACGCCTCCTTGTAGAAGGGTCCCCATCGTCCTAGAAAAGCGGGCCATAGCGGTTTGGATCACTAATGTTTTGATCAGAGGTAAACGCAGAGAGGCTAATTGAATCCAAAGCTTTCCTTTAGGTGAAATGAAAAGATAGATTCCCCCGGTGATACTTAAGACTACAAGAGGTAAGTAAATGGGCCACTGGTGGGTTAGTAGCCGGCTGAAGCCCATAACAAGAGATGTAAAGCGGTTGACAGGGCGATCTTCAAAAAGAGTCTCAAGTGAGGGAATCACAAAGGTGAGGAGCAGCGTGCATACAAGCATAGAAAAGCAAACTAGTAGGATGGGGTAGATCATCGCTGTAGTGAGTTGCTTTTTGAGTTTACGCTGTTTGGCCAAAAGGGTCGCCAATTTCCTCAAGGTCGTCTCCAGAGCTCCCACCGACTCACCTGCTGCAACTAGTGCGCAATAGAGTTTATTGAAGCTTTCAGGGAATCCTGCCATCGCAGCTGATAGGGAAGATCCTTTTTTGATGTGCTCGCATAATGTTAGGACAGTTGGATGAAAGGTTTCTGTGCGATACTGCTCTTCTAAACAGACAAGGCTCTCATAAAGGGGCATTCCTGCGAGAAGAAGTGAGGCGAGTTGGCTCGTGAACGTGATCAGGTGCTCCCCTGCGATCACCTCTTTATGCTTGCCTAGCAGCCCTTTGGATTTCGCTCTGCGGCTCTCCTCCAAACTGAGTACCAAGATTTTTTGTGAGCGCAGTTTATCCTTCGCATCAGCAAACCCCCCAGCTTCGATAAGGCCCGATTTTTTTTTCCCTTTAGGGTCAATGTAACGGTAAAGAAATAACGGCATAATTAATCATATTTGCGTGAGACGCGCAAGACCTCAGATACAGTTGTGATACCTGATCGCACCAGATGCGCACCATGTTTCCTGAGTGTTAACATTCCTTGAGAGATTGCCAACTTTCTCAGCTCAGATGCATCAGCATTTTTAGCAATTAGAGAGCGCAGCTGGGGAGTGATTGTCATGAGCTCGTAAATCCCATGCCTGCCTTTATATCCAGATCCATAACACTCTTTACACCCTTTACCTCTGTATAAAACGTTTCCGTTGAGCATATCGGATGTCAAGTTAAGCTCATTTAGCTCCTCTTCATTGGGTGTGTAGCGTTCGCGGCAATTGGGGCACACGCGTCTAACCAAGCGCTGGGCTAAAACACCCACAACTGTTGATGAGAGTAAATACGGTTCAATTCCCATGTCGATTAGACGGGGAATCGCAGCAGGGGCATCATTCGTATGGAGGGTGCTTAAGACCAAATGACCCGTCAATGCAGCTTGGATAGCAATTTCGGCTGTTTCTGTGTCACGAATCTCTCCAATCATAACGACATCGGGATCTTGCCGAAGAATGTGGCGTAGTCCTTGTGCAAAGGTGAGGCCAATTTTAGGATGAACTGCAATCTGCGCGATCCCTGGCAATTTATATTCGATAGGATCCTCGATCGTCATGATATTCATTTCTTCAGTAAAAATCTCCCAAACAGCACTGTAGAGTGTTGTCGTTTTTCCGCTACCGGTCGGACCGGTGACAAGGACTATACCCTCTGAGAGGGATATCAAGCGGCGAAAGGCATCGACATGGGAAGGGATCATTCCTAGCTGGTCGGTTCCTAGGATCACATTCCCTTTATCCAAGATCCTCAAAACAATCCTCTCTCCATGGGCCACGGGGGCTGTGCTAACCCGGAAATCGATCTCGCGCCCGCCCATTTTTAGCTTGATCCGTCCATCTTGAGGCAAGCGGTGCTCGGCAATATCAAGCTTTGCTAAGACTTTTATGCGAGTGATTAACTGTCCCTGATATTCTCGTGGAGGCGAGTGACGCGACTGGAGCACTCCATCGATACGGTACCGAACCTTCAGGTCATTTTCATAGGGCTCAAAATGGATATCAGAAGCACCTTGTTGGATCGCCTCTGTCAAAATCAAATTTAGAAGACGAATAATAGGGGCTTCTTCTTTTGTCTCTAGCAGATCATACACTTCGATCTCATCTGCGGTGGCTTTTTTAGACCCGTTTTCAGATAAATTCGCTAAAAATTCTGAGGCAGCTCCTTCTTGTGTATCATAGCATTCGTTAATAGCCCTTAAAATGGCCTCTTCTGGCGTATAAATAGCTTTGATTTCTCTATCAAGGATCAACCGGAGCTCGTCAAGTGCATCGAGATTGAGAGGATCGCACACAGCAACAATTGTCTGGCCATCTTTTTCTTCTAGAGGTAGGAGTACATTTTTTCGAACAAAGGAGTAGGGGATGCGCTGACAGATCGATTTGTTCAGTCTCTCTTTGGGAAGTGTACGAACCACCTCCATACCTAGCTTTTGGGCCAATGCGAGTGCTGACTCCTCTCTTTCGTGGGTTTTACCTTCCATCATACTCTCCAACCTTTTTTTGAGAGGTGCCTGCAGCTGGATTGTGACGACCGAACAAAACAGAAAGGCTCCCTTCGAAGAGGCGTTTTTTTTCTGTCTCTTGGGCACGCACAAGCTCGTGCAGAAATTCGGGAATATCACCCGGTCTTCGCTTGAGCTCTTCTCGTTTGATCCGTTCAGCTTCCTGAATAGGATCAGCGATGATTTTCGGAGTTATAAAGACAAACATTTCGGTGCTATCGTCATTCATTGTTGTGTGGCTAAATAGTTTTCCCAAACCGGGTATTTCGCCTAAGAAGGGAATGCTCTCTTTAGTGTCTTGGCTACTTTTACGACGCAAGCCACCAATGATGACAGTTTGGCCGTCAGCAATTCGGACATGGTTTTTGATATGGCGGCGTGTCACATCGGGGCGGTCATTCAAATTTTTCTTAGGCGTGTCGAAAGTGATGTCTGTATCGAGGGTAACAAACCCGTCTTCACCGCTCATTTGGTCGTCCATGTTGATTGTAGGAGTGATTTGGATCGTGATACCATATTGGGCCCGCGTATAAATCCGTTCTTTTTTCTCATTTGAGCCTGAGTCGATGGAAACTTCTTCCACAATTGCAATGGTCGCGGGGGTTTGATTCATGGTTGTAACAGAAGGTGAGGCATTGATCTGTACATCATCTTGACCCAGCATAAATTGGTAAGCGAGGTCATAGGCAGGAATCCCACTCCCCTTATTTCTAGAGATTAAAAAGTCTAAAATTCCGGCACCCGAACCAGCTCCCCATGTGAGCCCATTCTTGACTGTGTTTTTAGCCTCTGTTCCCAGTCGAAGTAGGTTGAGCCCAAAATTGTTGGAATTGGAGACTTTCTTCTCAAATAACAGGACCTCGATCTGAACCATTTTTTTAGGTACGTCTAGCTTTTTGAGCAATTCTTTGATTTTAGGCAAAGCTTCTGCTTCAACGACCATAATGATCGAGCCTGTTTTCGTATCGACAATAAAATTATTCTGTCCATCGGCTGTCTTGTGGGAAGTTCTACTATCTGCTTTTGGCTGCACATGGATAGCAGGCACAATGTGCGTTCCATTTTTTTTCGGTTCCTCTTTCTTTTGGGTAGCCGGACCCGGACGCGGTTTGGATTCTGTCAATAAATCATAGACCTTTGCAAGGACAGCGGCAAGCTCCTCAGCATCAGAATGCTTGGTCGTATACCAGAACACGGTTTTTTCTTGGGGATCTTCGATCTGAGCTTCTACATCCCGAATTAAGGTGAGCGCCTTTTTGACCTCCTCGCAAGAGCCGCTCAAGAAGAGGGATTGCGAGAGGTGTTCTAAAGGGATTACTCTCAGGGAAGATCCCTCGAGAGCATTAGCTGCTGCTTTGCTATCGTGGAAGGCTGAATTTAAGATCGTCTCCATCTCTCTGGCATTGATTTTAGAAAGAGAGACTAACTGAAATTCCTGACGGCCTGTCCCACAATAAGCAAAAGCATAGAGTTTGAGTAGTTCTTGGACCGTATCCACCGAAGAGGTAATAAAAATCCTCCCGCTTATGATTTCGATTTTGGTCTCTACGGGACAGGAAAACTTCTGTAAGAAAAGAAGGTCTGCACGGGGGTCGGTGACGCTAGGAGTCAAGATAAAGCAGATACGTGCGTGTGGTGGATAAAAATCGAGCTGCTCAGATTTGTCTAAAATGCCTTTGATGCCTGAAGGGTCATTGCGGAGGACATACAACTCACGCAAATACGGATTTAATTGACGCACACCGATCCCATATTGAGATAGAATCAGTTCCAAACACTCTCTCCAAGATTCACGTGGTATGGGTAGGTTTGAATTTAAGCTCATCCGTATACCACCCACTTCAGGAGGGATCAGATAGAGGTGATCGGGGGCCCCATAGTCCATCACGAGCTGGTGCAATGAGGTATCGGGTTGATGCCAAAGCGCGTATTCTTCATGCTGCACAAGAGAGGCTGTCTCTAGGCGCCACATGTTCTGGACCTCTGCAATCTCTGCTTTCAATTGCCCAATGAGTTGTAGTAAGGGTCTATAGCTTTCTAGTTCGGCTCCAGATAGGTAAAGGGCACGCGCTTTTTCATAGAGATGACTCAGCTCGCTCCGTTTTTCATCCATGAGTTGATTGACTTCCCTGAGCTCATGCAGGGTGATAGGATCCATTTCATTGTCACTTCGCTCAAAGCTCGCTTTCTTCTCAGCGATTGTTTGTCCCTGTAGCGAGAGCACTTGACCAAACAACAAAATAGAGCTTAGTGAGCCAGTTGCAAAAATCCTGTACCTTAGAAAATCGATGATTTTCATTCTATGCCGCCTTCTAAAGTAAGCTGTGAGGGGCTCAGCAAGATGGGTGGAGCTTTAGGCATGTGGCGGTAAAAATTGGCAAGTGAGTTAGTGGTAGCAGAGGTCAATTCAACTTCTTGCACCTCAGTGCGTGTTGTATTAAATAGATGGCCTACAAGGACTTGATGCCCATTATGTTTAGCCATCTTGTCGAGGACAAATAAGGGTCCGTTCAACCGATGTCCGACGTATGCATCAATTTTCTCCGGTGTATCCAGCTTGGCCCAACCTTCGGAAGTTAATACCAGCCAGTCATGGAGCTTAAGGGTCATGCGTTCTCCGGATCGATTTTCAACGATAAATTGGGCCCATGTTTTGGCACCCACAAATTTCATCTCATAAGCCATGGTGGGCTTGGCTGTGTGGTCTTTAGCACGGATCAAGCTTAAAATATTTTTCCCTTTCCCTTCAGTGTCCCACAATTCAAATGTCATGATTTTTTCATCAATTTTTTTGACGACTAGGAGAGGCAGGGACTGAGAATTCTCTACGGTATCGGCCCTTCTCCAACGTCCAGCCTCCCATACGAGCGATTCCCCTTCTGAGACAAAGCAAGAGTAGGGTTCAGTGCTGTCTAAAAAATCGATCCTTTCTTTCCCAAAAACAAAGGCGAAATCCTCTCCTCCATGCATTTCTAAGAAAAGGTCAGCTCCGACCCAACGGGCTTTTTGACGTACCAGAAGGGTAGTATCAACACGGTGTCCACCTAATTCCCAGCCCATCAATTGAGATTTTGGGAATTCTTGAGCCTGCAAATGAAAAGAACGCCATTCAGAAGGAGAAGTAACCAGCACCCCCTTTTCATCTAGCATGCTCACGCGCACTTCGAGAGTTTGATCGCCGACGCTTTGAAGCTCAAGCCACAGAGGAGTGGGCTGATTACCAGGGCTGAACACATAGCTGCTCCGAGGTCCTTGCCTACTCTCATTTGTGGATTCATCTCCCCAGATAGCGCAAGTGCGGGCATTTTGTGAACTCTGCTTGAGACCAGTAGATTGCTTTAAAATCTTTGTTGAATAATTTCCCTGGTAGACAAGGTAGATCCTCTCTCCCTGCCTGACTAAAGCCCTCTCTCCGGATTCTCTAAGAGTCAGGTGAAAGCTTGCTTTCCCAGCTAAAGAATCAGGGCGGGCATTTTTTCCGTAAAAACCTAGATCCTGTCGGAGGTCGGGAAGCTGCATCTGAGGAGGTACCCACTTCAAGGAAAGAATTCCCTCTTCGATGCCCTGGAAGAAGTCTTCAGATCCAGCAAAAGGACTTTTAGGCAGCTCTTTTTGAATAGGGCGTGGACAAACAATAAGGAGCTCTTCCTCAGTTCTTCCAATTAGAAAAAAAGCAATTGCAAGAAGAATCATCCCAGCAAGAGCTATGTTGACAACGCCAATCCAGCGCATCTTGAAATCTACCCCCCACCCTTAAGAAGCAATCTGTTGTAACTGGTTTAGGTTGATCATCTTATCGATTAAGAGTCTCCCTGTGGTGACTACCCACTCCCGCCTTGATGAAGTATATCTTTCCTAGAGTATTCTGGCGGCTCGTGAATAGTCACGACTTGTTAATTTAGAGAGAATACAGAAGGATTGCAATTAAATCAATTCGCCTTAAGCGGTAACAAACAAAAATAACCGATTCCTATTTATTATAAATCGCTATTCTTCAGAGCTTTGACGTATAACTCAGTTCGGGTATTTAAAGGAAATCGTTCAACAGGTAAAATGGTGTAACATTTGGGGGTATCATGGACGAACCTGACAAGCAAGACCAAGGCAGGGATTCTTTCATCAATAAGATGAAGGAAAAAGCACGACTTAGCGGAGATATACATTTTATAAGGGGTCACGTACCCGAGGTTCTTTCAGGAATCCTCGTTTTTGTAGGCCTCGTCTTAGCCTTTTTTTACATCCATTTGGGCGCAATGCTCGTTGGATTAGGGTTTGGAATCTGCTTCTATCAAGAACTCTATAACTATTTTTTACAAATCAGAGAAAGCTATAGCAGACAACGCTTGTTCAAAATCCTAGTGGGACTAGCGACAATTCTCTTTTTGCTGCTTTCCATACCGGCTTTTATTATTGCCACGGCCATTGGTTTCGGGGTGATATACCTGGTAAGAACTGTTTTTAAGAAATAATAATCTGATTAGAGAGCCAATTGCAAAACTCCTGACCCTTGGAAAATCGATGATTTTGGTGACAATTTTCAGGGCCGGCTTGGCTGGCCGGGGCCGAGCCGACGAGAACATACCCGAATGGGTAGGCGAAGAGGTAAGGCGAAAATTGCCGCCAAAAGCGCGGTTTTACGAGGAACAGGAGTTTTGCTATTGGCTCTAGAGCCTAAGTAAAGCACGATTAACCCAAAATTCAGGGTAGCACCGACATTGCCGCAATTGAACCGATTAAAAAGACCCCCCTTTGATTCATGGCCCTTGCGGATAGAGCTTTTATTTCCGCATGGACTTTTTGGATTTGAGGCATATACACGTTATAAGCTGACAGGAGATCAGAAAAAAGCCCCCTTCCTTCGACTCGAATCTCTTGAAAACTCATCCCTTTTATTCTATGTGATCGATCCCTTTCCTCATTGCCCCTCTTATGAACCTGCTTTGACGCGTGTCGATCTTAAAGATGTAGGTGTGATTCATGAAGCCAATCTAATCCTGCTTACCATTGTGGATGCCAACAGACGTTACCCCACGATGAATCTAAGCGCTCCTTTACTCATTCATTTGTCCAAAAAAATAGGAAAGCAGCTCTTAACCCACCATGATGCCCAATACCCTTTAGATCATCCTAAAAATGGCAGTTCGAGATGGTAAAGTGATGTAAGATTTTGATTTAGAATCACTTTTAATAGGGGGCGCACATTCCCAAATGGTGAAGGGGCCCCCTAATGGAAGCGATTCTGGATCAAAAGATTGCGTTAATTTGCCGTCTTCAACTGCCGTTTTTAGGAATCATTAGTCACAGCGTGTGAACGAGCTTGGTGAAGAACTTGAGCCAGGTGTTTCCTTGGATTTCGAATTGCTTGATGGTAAGCCACCAAGCTGCCCAGACCATGGCAATACCGACAAAGGCTTTCAAAGACCATAGCAAAAAAGAGATCTGAACCTGTGGTGCCATGCGGTTGGCGATCCCTAAAAAGAGATCTGAAAGCAGCATGGCAATTAGGGAGGGGGCTGCAAGCTGTAGCGAGATTTTGACGATGATATTGCACATGTCCATCAAAGCGATCCACAAAGGACGGCCTGTTTCAAAAAAAGCGGCCGGAAAGAACTGGTCGAAAGGGAGGACACTATAGGTACTAAAGATTGCGTCAAAAAAGAAGAGAGGTCCACCGATATAGAAAAAAATCACCAGCATCATGTCATTGAATAGTGTGCCCAATGGTGAGGTTTGCATCTGTGTGGAAGGATCCATCACTTGTAAGCTTTGGCTACCTCGTTGGTGGTCAATTAGAGCTCCAGCACCTTGAATGTAGTAGAAAGGGATAGAGATCAGAAATCCTAAAATGGCACCTATAAAGGCCTCTTTAGTGAGTAGTAGCATGAAAACGACGTCTGATTCAATCGGGTGATGATAGTTGAGCACAAGAAAAGGCAGGAAGATCAACACGATGAGGAGGCCGAGCCCCAACTTGAAAGCGTCGGTCAGCATTTTGCCGCCCACAAACGGCGCTAATGCAATCGCTGGCACAACACGAGCCATTCCGAGCAAAAAAATCTTCCAGACCTCAGATAGCGGCTTACTGAGGATATATGAGAAGTAATGATCTGCGAAGGAAGCTACTTCCATTTATAGAAATTGTGGAAAATTTGATTTGCGAACTGAAAGATGAAACCTCCCAACCACCCTCCCATAAAGAGGACTGTGGCCATTACGGCGATGAGCTTTACGGCAAAGGCAAGGGTTTGTTCCTGAATTTGCGTGGCTGCTTGGAAAATGGCTACAAAAATACCGATCACGGAGGCAAAAAAAATGGGCGGACCTGAAATGATCAAGATTAAGAGTAAAGACTCATAAGAGTATTCAAAGATGATAGAACGGAACGTCGCAGCAAGCATTCAACACACACACTTAGTTAAAACTCAACACCAACCCTTGAACGAGTACGGTCCACCCGTCGATCATTACTACCAGAAGCAATTTAAGTGGCAAAGAGATCGAAAGAGGGGAAAGCATCATCATTTGCATGGCTAGCAAGATGTTGGAGGTGACAAGGTCAATCACGAAAAAGGGAAGGTAGATCAATACGCCTATCTCAAAAGCTGCTCGGATTTGGGTGGTAATGAATGAGGGTGCGACTACGAGAAAATCAGTCTCTGTAAGAGCAGCTTTGGCTTCATCGGGAAATGTTTTGTAAGCGATTTTATAAAATCCCTGTATGTCTTGTTTACGAGCATTACGGATCAAAAATTGGCGTAGGGGCTCTTTGGCTGCGTTGATGACATCAACAGCGACTAGGGCCGTACTTGCTGAAAAGAGCTTAGTAGAGGTTTGTCCTTTAAAGATCGGTTCCGCTCGATGATACATTTCAAGACCAGTAGGGTACATCACATACATCGTCAAAATCAGTGCGATGCCGTTGATCACTTGGTTGGGAGGTGTTTGTTGCACGCCTAATGCGCTTCTGAGAAGAGCGAGTGTAATGGTGATTTTGATGAAGGAGGTGAAGAGCATGATCAAAAAAGGCAACAGAGCCAAGAAGATCAGCAAGGCGGCTTGGGAAGTGATATCAGGGTAACCTACTCCTACATCTCCAACAGGTGCATTAGGAGCTCCATTTGTTTGCGCGGTCAATTGTTGGAGCAACTCCAGCCCGCTTCCTTGAGCTTCAAGGGGTGCATGGACAAAAAGAAGAGTTGCAAGGAGAATAAGTGAGAGAAAAAGCGGCTTCACACCTCATCCTTCCTTTCGAGTTTCAAAAAAGTTACGAAAAGCAGCTTCCAAAGCGCTGAGCTGGTTGCTCAGTTGCGCGTTAATGATCCCCGACTCTGATTCGATCACACACCCATCCGGCTGGATATCGTCACGCGCAGATATCGAAAGCGTCTCTAAGTGTTCAAAGAGAGCTTTCAGTCTGGGCCTTTGTGCTTCAACTTGCTCGAGGTCCGCTCCGTTGACATAGATGGAAATACGCCTGTGACTAGAAACACTCTTCAAAGCTGTTGCAACGACATCGACAATGGTCTCTGGTTTGGTTTCCAGCTCTCTTCCAATGATCTTTTTAACGGCGGTCAGTGCAAGCGGTACGATGGCATTTTCCATCTCTTTTCTGACCTTCCTAATCTCATGTTCTAGTAGCTCGATCTGTTCATTCCACCTTTTGAGCCCCTCTTCAAAACCCGCTATCTCAGCAAGTTCTTTTAAAGTCTCACATTCCTTTGCTACTGCGATACGGAACTCGATCTCTTCTTGTTTTGTTTTAGCTACGATTTGAGTAGCTTCGACAAGCTGCGAAAAATCTGCTGCCTGTATAACCTTGGTCTTGGGAGCGGGGTGGACCTCTCCTTTTTCAATGAGTGTAAAAAGGTTCATGGAAGGTACCTTTTGGCTACATGAAGAACCTGATTCTTAAAGTAAGTAACTAGAGCAGGGTCTTGTTTTTGGTATAGTTCTTTCTGGATAATTTTTGCCCTGCCTGTGTCTAGGCGGTGTAGTAAATGCCATCTAAAGCTGGGATCCTCTTGATGCATCGCCTTGGAGAGCCGGATCAATCCCCTATAATGCAGAAGGTGATTTAATTGTTTTTTCGAGCCATCCCATGCAAGCAGACCCAATTTTGCAGAGACCCACTTGATAGGCTGTTTGCTACAATAATGGAGGAAATGGAGCTGCTGTGAATTCAATGCTTTATAAATTTTACCCAATAATTCTTTGTCTACCACTTGGCGCAAATCTGCTGCAAGATCGTAAAGACCCAAAAAATCAGCGATCTGAACAAGGTGTTTCCTTTCGATTTGCAATAGGCAATTAAGAGGAGAGGGTGGCAAATGTTGCTCGCTGACCAGATCGGGGTCTTGCATCGTTTTGCGCAACGTATCTAAAATAAATGGCCGCAGAAGCGGGGCGGTCGGCTTTTCTGGAAATGAAAGAGAGAGCATTTCTCGGACACCCTGTATTTGAGATACCGGAAGTACGCTTAAGAAAAGGGCCTGTGCTGTGGGTGGATAGTCCGAGAGAGTTTGAGAAAACCAAGAAAAATGAATAGGCTTTGACCATAGCTCCATTGAAAGCAGAGTCTTGGGATCGAATTCCAGATGGGGAGGCAAGGTTTGCAGGGCCTCTTTCTGCGCCTTAGGCAAAAAAGGGAGCAGGTCATTTGAGTGTCCACTTCCATCAAGGAGTCCTTTGAGCATCGCAAGTGCTTTTGTATTCACTCGTTCTTATCCTTATTTTCCTCATTTTCAAGGGCTGATGGCCCACATTGCTCAGGTTGGAATAGGAAGGATAGTCCCCCTTTACTTTGAATGAGAGGGAAGAACTTCCACACAATCCATGCCAACGCACAGGCAAGCAAAAAGACCAAAATGGTAAACGTGTAAAAAATCAAACGGAAACGGGAAGCGGATTCTTTTGCAACCGCCACTGACCAGATCGACACATAGTTCTTTTCTTCTTCCATCTGTTGAGGGGTTTGCAGCGAAATATCGGCATACACGGCCCTGTCTGAAATGACAGATACATTTTCTATGGTTAACCCAGGCAGAGCACTTGAAATAAGGCGTTTGATTTTTGTGATGGCTAAACTATTGGGGTTATCAAGGATCCCTCGATGTTTCACGTAGACAGATGCCGTCAGAGGATTGGTTGTTTCTCCTTCTGATGGGAAAGTGATTTGGACGTCTGCATCGATGATGCCGTCCATTTTGCGGATCGTGGTAGCCAGCTGCTCGGACAGCCCTTCTTGGTAACGGATTTTATCTTGCATGTCAGAGGGAACAAGTCCTTGAGCTCCAAAAAGATCTAGAAGGCTTGTCCCTTTAAAGCGGGGAAGTCCTGCGTGGTTCAAGTAAGCGAGGGCATCTGTGATTTGGTTGGGAGGGACCATGATATCCCACATTTTTTCCTTTGTTGCTCCACCAACGGCAGAGACAGGGGACGAGACTTTTTCCGCTTGTATTCCCTTGCTATGCAATAAAACGACAATTTCATTGGCTTGTCTTTCCGGAATGGAGTTGATGATCGTGCTTTTCGATGTGCAACTTGCAAAGAAAAAGGTGCATGCAATAAGAAAAAGCAGAAGTCCGCGCGTCATAAAAGAACCCATCTCGTTTTTTTCAGCAAGATAGCACAAGACTCTATTATTGAGGATAAAATTGGGTAAGGCCATATAGGTCATATAAGGCCATGACATATATTTTTTGACTTTTTTGTTCCTGCATTAGAAACTTATCTTGACTGCTCTAACTAGGGCTTTATACCATTTATCAAAAATAAAGCCATGAAGTGGCACTGGGTAACATGACAGATTTGGATGATCGTTTCGAAGCCTATGTTTTTGCACCTAAGCGAGAAAGGATCGTTCAAAAATGGCGTGTTATACAGTGCCAATTCATGGCTTTATTTTTTGATAAATGGTATTAATTTATAATCGAGAAAAAAATCTCATGACCATTCACGAGCCGCCAGAATACTCTAACAAAAGATATACTTCGCCAAGGCGGGAGTGGATAGTCACCATAGGAAGGCTATGAACGATAAGGCGGGACACCTCAATAGTTGCAAAATCTCAAAGGATCAATCGGAAAGTATCCGATTTTTTTTATCGCATGTCAGCCAATTCAATAAAATGTCCCCTACAACCTTAGATGCTTTCATGCCCTTAATCAAGGTCGTTATTTTAGGCGCAGGAGAAACGCTTATCAGTCAGGGTGATAAAGATAGCTGCCTCTATATCCTTTACCAAGGAAGGTTGCGGCTGTTTTTAAAGAAAAGAGAATTTTTAAGTAATCCGACAATTGATCATTTATCAGAAGATGAATCTGGAGAAGTCATTGGAGAGGTAAGTCCAGGAGAAATTGTTGGAGAAATATCATTTTTGATCAACAGTCCCCGCAGTTGTACTGTTCGTGCCATTCGAGATTGTGTTTTGTTAAAAATTGACCATAACGACTTTCAAATACTGAAAGATGAACACCCACAATGTATTGTAGAAATGGCTCTGACATCCATAACTAGATTAATCAGCAACCCTAGTTTAGAATACAAGTTTAATATTGCAACGATCGCTATAGCTCCTGCTGGAGATTCCAATCACATCCCATTCATTCAGAATTTTATTAAGGAACTGAACGAAATAAAGCCAACGATCCTTGTAGACAAGGAATTGTTTTGCAAACATTTTAATAAAGACAGGAGGTGCGTAGAAATTTCTGATACTGAACATTATGAAATAACTGCTTGGATTTATTCCTTAGAACAAAAATATGGATTTGTTGTATTTGAAACAGATAAGCAAATGACACCTTGGACGAGTAGATGTATCCGTGAAGCTGATAAAATCCTGCTCATCGCTGAAGCAAATGAAACATCCATTCCTAATTCTATAGAAACATCGATATTTTCAGATAAATCTAAAATTGTGCCAAGTGTCGATTTAGTCATGATTCATGCTAATGATGTAACCAAAATAAGTGGCACACCTAAATGGCTCAAAGGCCGCAAACTAAAAGGGCATCACCATCTCAAATTGAACTCCATTCCAGATTATAAAAAACTCGTCCGCTTTATGAGTAATCGGGCTTTGGGTTTAGTGTTAAATGGTGGTGGGGCAAGAGCGTTTGCTCATTTAGGCGTCTTAAGGGCATTGGACGAGCTAAAAATACCCATAGATTATATTGGTGGCAGTAGCATGGGAGCATTATTGGGAGGTTTATATGCGTTAGTTGGCATTACAGATGCGATCAAAATTGCTGAAAAGCATGTATTAAATGAAATCAAAGATGTTACGCTACCTCTTTTATCTTTATTGAAGGGGGGATATGCTACCTATGTTTATCATGATTGTTTTGATGCTTGTTTATTTGAAGACTTATGGACTCGGTTTTTTTGTGTTTCTACTAACCTTACAACTAGTCAATTGAAAATTCATGAGCAGGGCCTTTTATGGAAGGCTGTTCGAGCTAGCACTTCGCTGCCTGCAATTTATCCGCCATTTTGTGACGAAAATCATCACGAATTAGTAGATGGAGCGGTAATCAATAATATGCCTGTCGATATCATGAAAAAACGCATCGCCGGAGGAAAAATATTGGCAGTCAATTGTTATTCCGTCTTAAGCGAAAGTAGGCGAACGATTCCTGATGATCCTTCAGTTTCGGGTTGGAAGCTCTTATTTGAGCATTTTAATCCTTTTAAAAAAAAGGAAAGCAGAGAAACTATCTACAATATTCTTATTGATTCAGTAAATCTTGCTTCAAATGAACATCAAAGACGGATGGAATGGGAGGCTGACTATCTCATAAAGATAGATTCAAGTGGTTATGAACTGTTAGATTTCAAATCAATTAAAGCAATTTGTGAAATTGGGTATCAGTCCTCTATGCAGCAGATTCCGATATTATTTGGAGAGGATAATGAAGGTCTTCACCGTTTCACGAATACGGTTCTACTATAGAGGCATTAGAATTGACAGCAGTTCCCACTGAGCATTTTCTAGAGGAGAATTAAATTTTAGTTTCGTAAACTTTTGGACAATTTTTAACGTCCAAGAGTTCGAGACATGTCATCATCATTTAGAAAACACCTCGGCATACCGGGTCTGATCAAGACAGTGTATGACCACTTTTCCAAAATTCCAGATCCTCGTGAGTTCAAAAGAACAGGCTTTGCCCCCCTGGCTAACCATCTCATGTCAGGGCTAGCCATCTTTGGATTAAAATGCCCCTCCTTACTCGATTATGATAGAAAACGCAGAGATATAGCGATCGAGCACAATTCAAGGGATGATGCTCTTTACCATGAGATTACGACAGAGGATGGTGGCTATCATCAATTCCAATTTCTTAATAATGTGTTCCTTAACAAGTCGAGCCCAGGTTTGAAAGTGAATGTGCTTGAATATAGGTACACGAATTCAAAGGGCAAGGAAGTTACCTTCTCTTGGGTAACTGACATTACCCTATCGGCAGTCAATGTTTTACAAATAGCTAAAGCGGGGAGGGCAAGATGGAAGGTCGAAAATGAAACATTTAATACGCTAAAGAACTTGGGATACAATTTTGAACATAATTATGGTCATGGCAAAAAGCACTTGTCTACAGTCTTTTGCATGCTGATGATGCTGGCATTTCTCATAGATCAAATTCAAGAGATTTGCTGTGATCTATTCCGCAAGTGCAAGCAGGTTGCAGGCACTTATCGGAATTTATGGGAAACCATGAGGGCGTTTTTCCGTTTCTCCCGACTCTACAATTGGGAAAGATTTTATTTGATCATGGCCAAAGAAAAAATTTTGGACAGCTCTTAACAAAATGAGTATCCCTGTTGTTTTTTAGCGTTACCCTATTATCCGTTATCTTTCAAAGACCTAGGATCTACCTGACGGAAGTTTTGTGTCCCAATATTCTCGCTCGATCTTCAAACCGGCCAAAATCACAAATCTGTTATTTCAGTGGGAGGAGCTGTAGAATTGATGACAATACAATTTGCTCTAGTTAAGATATTTAAAAAATACTTTTAAAATAATCTGTATTTTAATATTATCGTTAATATGAATCGCACGGTAATTTTGTCTATTTTGTGGGTATTACGAATAATAGGCATCGTGCTGGTGGCCCTGGCTCTTATTTTTTTAGTAGCTTTTATTTTTCAATTTGTTCCTGGGGCTAGTCAGTATCCTGTTATTCATAAAATTTATTCGTATACTCTGCCGAGCATTGCTTATGTAGCAAATTTAATCCCTACTAGATTCAAAGGGTCTGATTTCGGAGCGCTTGTTATTGTTGTAGTTTTGTTAGTTGTGAAAGGGGTTATTGATCGGGTAAAAGAAGTGCTTGTTGAAAGGCTCAGCGCGCTTTCGAGTGAAAGATCAACTAGACAATTTCCAACCGAAGGAGAAGAAAGTATTACCCCGCTTCAGCACCCTTCAGCTGTTCCCGAAGACCAACATGGCAGAAAATCATTGCTCAAGCAATGGATTGATATTAAAGAGAAGCTGGAAAAAAGCCAAAGGCTCCTCGCTTTTTTATCAGTGGATATTATTGGATCCACCCTAATGAAAGAAGGGGAGGATCCACACTTCATCGAATACACTTTTACTGAATACAAACAATTTATAGATGAAATACTGAAGTTAAACAATGTTTGGAAAGTAACATGGACTCCTGACGGACTTATGAGCGCTTTTTTAACGATGGAAGAGGCGGTTAAGGCGGGCAAAGAAATCATCATCGGATTAGATGCCTTTAATAAATATGTGAATCGGCTTAAAACACCAATACGAGTCCGTTGTGGGATTAATTATGGACGCGTTGTCTTTGATATCGATGCTCGCATGGAAGATGTGACTCATAGAGTGATCGATATTGCTGGTCATTTACAAAAGAGTGCTGAGCCCGATTCGATTTGGATTGCTAAAGAAATATTTGAGTATCTAAATAAAAAAGAGAAAGGAGAGGGATATCAGCAAGTGCAGGTTAAAGTTGATGACACGGAAGTTGTGGAATGGAAAAAAACCTGATCAACCCATACATACGCTTACAAGTCAGGTACTATGCGATGAGTATGTTTTCTTTACGCGTTCCATTCCTCAACAAGTGTTTGCATTTCGCTGCGCATCTGTGAGGGGAGATGGGGGTTTTGAGCCATTTGGATAAATTCTTCCCGATAGGGAGTGGTTTTAAGAGCATCGCAGTTATTGATTAGATACATGCGGACAAGTGGCTTATCTTGGACATCAGGGTCGCTGAGCTGCTGCAAGCATACGATGGCAACTTGTGGGTCATTTGCAAAGGCGGTGAGTGCAAAGGCTGCATTGGAATTATCTTGAGTAACAGGACGGCTTTTTAGGATTTGCAGTAGAAAGTCTTTGGCAGATCCACCTATTTCAGCCATGGCATCTACTGCTACCAGCTCATCGAAGATCGTTTGTTTAGAAAGAGACTCGAACAAAGGGACAATACCGCTTGGATCTCCGATTTTTCCTATGCATTGGATCGCTAAGTAAGGGGCATACCCATATCCTGGGAACAGAGGATCATAGAATTCATCGGCTTTCAATACTGCAAAAAGCTCAGGAAGGATAGATGTTCCTTTAGAAACAACCGCATCGATCTCCTTTTCTGGTTCTTCATCTTCACTCAAGATTAAGTCGGCAAGCAGGCGAGGACTCGAATTGGGCTCGATATCAATCTCATAGATCTCTTTGAGCTTAGCGTATGCTTGGCGTGCACGGCCTACTTTTTCCGCTTCTACGCCAGTTAAGATTAAGGGGGCTAAATCCTCCCCTAATTCTTTTTCCACTTCTGCCAGGTACCCAATACGCTCAGGGTCAAAGTCAGGATGAACACCAATACTATCTTCTGATTCATAATAGTTCAGCATCACATCGAAATCGCCTCCAAAATGCGCATCTCGATGCATGAGGATCAGGTGATCGATCTCGTCTGTAAGCACACAACCCCCGTCGAATTCCAACTCTTCGAGAGGTTCATGAACAGACCCTTCATCCTCATGGTAAGCATGACCATTGCGTTCTCCCTCAGAGGAACTGTTTTTAGAAAGCTCTTCAAAAATGGAGAGAAAGGATTTTTTGCGTTCAGGATCATTATTTGTCATTTTTTACCCATTCTTTTGGAACTCTTTTCAAAAACAGACCCCGCATTATAACTCGAACGAACGAAGGGTCCGCAATACATATATTGGATACCCAAAGCATGGCCATAGGCAGCATAGGCTTCAAATTGCTCTGGTGCCACAAATGCTTTTACAAGGAGTTTACGGGCACTCGATTGTAGATATTGACCAATCGTAATGATAGAGCAGCCAGCACCTTGCAGATCGCGGATGGTCTCGTGGACCTCTTCTTCAGATTCTCCTAGTCCCACCATGAACCCTGATTTGATCAAGACATGAGGTGCTCGGTTGGCCGCGTAATTTAACACAGACAGCGTCCTCTCGTAGGTTGCTTTGTGGCGTACACGAGGCGTTAATGACCGTACTGTTTCTATGTTATAGTTGAAAATTTCTGGCTCGGCATCTAGTACCTTTTGAATTGAGGTTTCTATGCCCTGAAAATCAGAGGTCAGCACTTCGACTGTGGATTGAGCGTTGAGAGTACGAACAGCGGTAATGATACGAGCCAGATGGTCTGCTCCACCATCGGGCAGATCGTCGCGGGCTACCATGGTGATGACCACATGCTTTAATCCAAGTTGCTGGACACTTTCGGCTAAACGTCTGGGTTCATCTTCTTCAAGAGAAGCAGGTTTTGCGGCAAAATCGATGGAGCAGAAACCACAGTTACGAGTGCACGTTTTTCCCATCGCGAGAAAGGTGGCCGTTTTTTTGGACCAGCATTCCAATAGATTCGGGCACTTTGCCTCAACGCATACGGTTGGCAGGTGATTGGTGCCTAAAATCTGCTCGGTTTTCCATAATTCATTCCCTTTTGGTAGCTTGCGATGTAGCCATTTGGGAAATCTCCCTGGGCCAACGGCCTTACCGTCCTCTTGGATAGTAGGGTTCTGGGGAAGAACATTCAGTTTGCGGGATCCGGCCATTTTATTTCCTAATAGGAGGTAAATGTAGTGGCATCTCATCAGCCAAAAATGCCGCTTCCATCCACGCTTCAGCAATCGTTGGGTGGGCATGAATCGTGTCACTAATCGACTGGACGGTCAACTCCCCAGAGATCGCCACCGCCATTTCGGCAATGAGTGTGGACGCGCCATATCCGACGACCTGAGCGCCTAAGATCTGCCCCGTATGTTTATCGACTACGATTTGTGCGAAGCCATCCGTTTCAATTGCAGCTTGAGATTTTCCTAAAGCCTGGAAAGGAAATTTGCCAAGACGTGCATCGTAGCCAGCCTCTATAGCTCTTTCTAAGGTATACCCAATTGTAGCAATTTCTGGGTTGGTGAAAATCACCGATGGCACAGCATTGTAGTGCATCTGACTGTGCATGCCCGCAGCGTTATTGGCGGCGATCAAGCCCTGATGAGAGGCGACGTGTGCCAAGATCCATTTGCCAGTGATGTCCCCAATTGCATAAATATGTGGGACGTTGGTCTGCATCATGGAGTTTACAGGGACCGAACCATCTTTTTCCAAGATTACGCCCGTTTTTTCGATCCCGATAGCGTCCGTATTGTATTTTCGACCAACCGAGATCAAGGCACAATCGGCTTCAAAGGTGCGTCCGTCACTTAAATGTGCTTTGATACCGCCAGGCAATTTCTCGATTTGGGTAAGCGCCGCTTGCGTTTCAATTTTCATGCCTTGCTTTTTGAAGACTTGTGTCATTAGGTCGGCAACTGCTTTGCCCTCTGTTGATAAAATCATTGGCAGAAGCTCGATGATCGTCACATCGACTCCAAAAGCATTATGCAGACAGGCAAATTCACACCCGATCACACCGCCGCCCACGATCAAAAGCTTTTTGGGAAGCTCTGTAATGTTCAGTAGAGAGGTTGAATCATGGATTTGTTTGTGATCAAAGGGAATGCTTGGCAAAGGACGCGGCTCGGAGCCTGTAGCAATGATAATTGTTTTTGCCTTAAGGATGGCTTCTTGAGCTCCAGTGACTTTTACTTCGAACGGAGAGAGAAATTTCCCAAATCCGGTGAAAACGGTAATCTTATTGCTTGCGATTAACCCTTCAAGTCCTTTGCGGATCCGTGAAACAACGTCATCTTTACGTTCTTTCATTGCTCCATAATCAAAAGTAATGGGGCCAACAGTAATCCCAAATTTACTAGCATCTCTAACTTTGCGTAAAACCTCAGCGTTGGCAATCAAAGCTTTGGAAGGGATACAACCACGGTTCAGGCAAGTACCACCCATCTCTAGCGCTTCAATGAGCGCTGTTTTCAGACCACGTTGGGCAGCACGGATTGCAGCCACATATCCACCTGGCCCACCACCGATTACCACACAATCAAACTCATGCTGATTCATAGGACACCTTCAAATCCTTTGGATTATAGCCGAATCTTCTTTTTTTTTCCCCATTGTGCAACAATTGGCAAAAAATCGTAACTAGCCGCCAGAGTGCCCTAGAAAAGGCGCATTTTGCTAAGGGGGAGGATACCACCAAGATCGATTACCTGAACAATTACCAAAAATCGTGCGATAATAGGGCGCTGAAAAAATGACAAGCAATGATAAAAAAAATGACAAACGACTCTGTTGGAACTGTGAAGGGAATGTGTCCCATCATGTGGCGCAATGTCCTTACTGCGGCGTAGATGTCAGGCAGCCGGTAGCGCGTGATGAAGAGAGCCTCTTCAAAGGCTTCGCTAGTCCCTTTCAAAATGTGCCACAAAACGGGATTCCTCAACCTCCCTATGCATCCAACTTCAACCGAGATATTTCTGTTACAGAAGAAGAATGGAATTCTTCATTCAATGAAGAAAAAGAAATTGTGGACGAGGAGGATTCCTCCCTTGCCCCTAAAAGAGAAATGATGGCTTTGTTGCTTCTTTTGCCTGGAGTCGTTTTTTTTCTCTTTGGTTTGGCCCTTACCCTATTTTCAAATGAGGGGGTCTTGGTTTTAAAGTGGAACCAAGATATCGCCTATTTTTATTTTTTAGGCGCTGTCCCCCTCCTATATTTAGGATGGCGAGCATTTAGGCAGTAATACCATTTCCAGAAAATAAAGTCACAAATTGGCGCTGTATAACACGCCATTTTTGAACGATCCTTTCTCGCTTAGGTGCAAAAACATAGGCTTCGAAACGATCATCCAAATCTGTCATGTTGCCCAGTAGCACTTCATGGCTTTATTTTCTGGAAATGGTATAATTTATTGTAAGGGAAATCGTTCAAATCTTGCTTGGGCCACAGGACATTCGCAAATGTTCCGCGGGTCAACAGGGCGTCTACACTCAATGCAGCGCAGAGCCTCTTCAGTAATATAAAGCCCTCCCTGGTCCGCCAGAAGAGCATCTGCTTCAAAAGTCCCTTCAGGCAGATGAACTAAAATCATCGATTCTGTCAGTTGAATCTGATGTATGTCGCAGTAATATTTTTTTATCCCGCCCATTTCCCCAGCGAAAGCTGAAGCAAAGAGCATGGCTATCCATGTGAAAAGAAGAGCTGTGTGTTTCATCATAAACTCCCTTGTGAAGGTTTATACACCGTTAACATATAGCAAAGGAAAAAATTTAAATGAAACATAAAGAAAAAAATTTAACCAAAAATTCGTAATAGTTTGAAGATTAGTAAATTACGCAACTGATGTTCTGATTGGAAAGTGAAAAAAACAGCCTAATACCATTTCCAGAAAATAAAGTCACAAATTGGCACTGTATAACACGCCATTTTTGAATGATCCTTCCTCGCTTAGGTGCAAAAACATAGGCTTCGAAACGATCCTTCAAATCTAGCATGTTACCCAGCGCCACTTCATGGCTTTATTTTTGATAAATGGTATAAATAGGATATTCAAGATCGCCTGCGGCAGCAGGATACATCGGATAGTGTAAAAACTTTACGGGTTTAAGAAGCACCCTCTTCGGCAATTCCACAGCACTTTTTATACTTTTTACCGCTGCTGCAAGGGCAGTTGTCATTGCGCCCAATTTTGGGTGGGACGTTGACCGTAATGCCGGCAGGAGCAGGTGGCTCTTGAGGGGTGTTTTGCTCCTCTTGAGGGGTGTTTTGCTCCTCTTGCTGGGTGGGAAAGCCATCGAAGATCATCCGATTACTTTCTAAGCTGATTTGCTTGAGGAGCTCTTGGAAGAGACCTGTGTGCATGGTGGCGATTTCGAATGTGAAAAGATGACGGGCTGTTTCGATATAAAGGCGGCTTGTCAAATCATGGAAAAGCTTGAATGCCTCGTGTTTGAACTCGAGTAGCGGGTCTTTTTGCCCAACTGTACGCAGAGAAACCTCTGTGCGTAGGTAGTCCATGATGAGCAAGTGCTCTTGCCATAGCTGATCGACTTTGCTGGTCATGACTCCACGGATGGCGTTTTGACCCAATTGAGTCGTGTCGATGTTGGGGTTTGTGCGGGCCGCTTTGGCTATTTCAGTGGCAAACTTATGCTCGAATGCTTCGATGATTTTATCGGCAGCTCGCTGTTCAATCTCTTCTGCAGTGCTATGGTCATCGTCAAAATAGCCCTCTTCAAAGCTTACGGGAAACAGGGTGATCAAGTGCTTGCGGAAGTCCTCGGGGTTCCACTTCCCTTCATGACTACGGGATTGGAAATACTCTGATACAAGCTGTCCACATACTTGTTGGATAAGGCCTATAGCCAGCGGTAATAAATCATCTGCATGTAGGATTTCGTTGCGGAAACTGTAAATCTCCTGACGCTGTTTGTTCATCACGTCATCATATTCAAGCGTGTGTTTGCGGATCGTGTAATTACGTCCCTCGACTCTCTTTTGGGCCGTTTCAATTGAGCGATTGAGAATGCTTGCTGAAATCGGCTCTCCTTCAGGTGGGCGGAATCGTTGGATCAGCGCATTAAGCCTTGGAGAGGCAAAAAGGCGCATGAGTTGGTCTTCAAAAGAGATGAAAAATTTGGAAGATCCTGGATCCCCGAGGCGTGCACTACGGCCGCGAAGCTGGCGATCGATGCGGCGGGATTGGTGGCGCGTTGTTCCGATCACATGGAGCCCTCCAACGGCAGCTACATCCTCTTTAAGCTTGATGTCGGTTCCTCTACCTGCCATGTTGGTCGACACAGTGACAGCTGCGTGTTTACCCGCCTGGGCAATAATTTCGGCTTCTTGCTCATGGTGTTTGGCGTTCAAAACCGTGTGCTCGATTTTATTTTGGCGCAAAATGCGCGACAGTTTTTCAGAAATTTCAACCGATTCGGTCCCAATCAGGATGGGGCGCCCTTTTTCATGGATCTCTTTGACCTCTTTGAGAATGGCGTTGTATTTCTCCCGTTCGGTCATGTAAATTTCGTCGTTAAAATCTTCGCGCTGTGTCGGCTTGTAAGAGGGAATCTGCAGAACGTCAAGTTTATAGATCTCTTTGAATTCAGGAGCTTCAGTGATAGCCGTACCGGTCATTCCAGCAAGCTTGGTGTACATTCTAAAGTAATTTTGTAGGGTAATGGTCGCGTAGGTTTGCGTTTCACGCTGGATTTCCACCCCTTCTTTAGCTTCGATCGCTTGGTGGAGGCCATCTGAGAAACGTCTGCCCGGTTGAGGTCTTCCCGTATTTTCATCGATGATAACAATTTTGCCACCGTCGATGATGTAATCGACATCTTTTTCCATGAGCAAGTGGGCTCGTAGCAATTGCCGCAGGTTATGAGCCCTCTCTTTGCGCTGAGCATCTTCTTCATTCAACTGAAGCTTCTGTGCAATTTTCTGCTCTTCATCCAGGGAAAGGTCGGCATCGACTTTTGCATATTCATGCCCCAAATCCAGCATTACGAAATCGCTTGCAGAGCCTTCTGTGAGCTCTGCCCATGCATGGATCCCCTTGTCTGTGAGCTCGAACTCATTTCCCTTTTCATCGACCACCATAAACAGCTCGGCTAATGTATCGATTTTTTCTTGCTTGCTCTGATCCGAGTGGAAATAGGTATCCCACTTATCGATCTCGGCGCGCATATCGGGATTTTCCTTAACCCTGCGCAGAACCTTGTTGTGGGGGGTTCCTTTGCTCACAAGCCATAAACGCCTGCATGCTTCACGGATCGCCTCAAGCTCTTTTTTTTCTTTGGGGAGCTGTTCCAATTGCATATATGGATCGAGTGTTTTTTTGGCTTCAGTGGCAATCCTATTCGCTAAATCGCGTTGCATTTTGACAAGAAGAGCGGCTCCATCTTTCAATTCGTTGTACATCTGTGTGCTTTTTGGGGTCGGACCAGAGATGATTAAAGGAGTACGCGCTTCATCGATTAAAATCGAATCGACCTCGTCGATAATCGCAAAAAAGTACCCTCGCTGAACCTGCTCTTGCTGAGAAGAGGCCATCGAGTTATCGCGCAGATAATCAAACCCAAATTCAGAGGCGGTACCGTACACGACATCGCATGCATAAAGGCTTTTACGCAGATGTTGAGGGGTATCGTTTGTTAAAGCGCCCGTTTTTAAGCCGAGCCAGCGCAAAATAGAGCCAACCCACTGAGCATCGCGATGCACCAGATAATCATTGACCGTTATCAGATGAACCGGTTCCCCTGAAAGGGCATTGAGATAAAGGGGAAGGGTTGCAGTTAGTGTTTTTCCTTCACCGGTCTGCATCTCGGCAATGTTACCTTTATGCATGGCAATAGCGCCCAAAATCTGAACATCATAAGGGATCATGTCCCATTTTTGATCGTACCCTGAAACATGCACCTCTGTGCCACACAACCTACGGCAGACATTTTTGACAACTGCATAAGCTTCAGGGAGCAACTGATCTAGGCTCTCTCCCGCTTGATAGCGCTTTTTAAATTCTTCAGTTTTTTGGCGGATTTGATCGTCACTGAGCTGTTGGTACTTCTCTTCCCATGCATTCACCTCATCTACGATCCTACGGAATCGAGCAACTGACCGCTCTTGCGAAGTGCCAAAAAATCTTTTTAAAAAGTCAAACATGTCTCTCTCATTTCATGATTTGGTTGAAGTGTTATTATAACGCTATGTTCCGAAAATAGCAATCGGAGAGCTCGAGTGCTCACTTTTCTTTCAGTAGGGGCTCTAATTTTTAATTGATTTAATCTGGGCAGAAGTAAAATATGTTCTTCTCGTCTTTGTATTCGGAGTATTTTAAATGATCAATTCATGTGATAATTTATTTTTATTTAGTTTAAAACCCCGTGACTTTTGTGAAATCTGTAGTAAAATTAATTTACAGCCTACAAGCATCGACCAATATACTCTGTTGACCCAGTATTTTTTGGCAGCTATGCACCAACAGAAACCCCATCGCATTGAAGCCTATCTAAATGTGTATTGTAATTATTGGATGACGCGCCGCTGTACTCCCCCAACTTCGCAGCAGTCTTATCTAGAGGAAAGAAGGAAGGCTGACGTCATTTTTTTGAAATTGGGCGGAATGGTGACCAAACACTATCAAGAAGCGCTGAGAGTTTGCCCTCAAAAAGCTGCTTGTTGGAAGGAGCAGATCAAGCATCTGGGTAACCTACTCCCTTCAGATTTGACCGTTAAGGAGTCAGATCTCTTTGAGGCTTTAAACACCTTCCCAATTTATGTGGATCCATAGAGGTAGTTTTGCAACTGGGTCTATCACTATTGCTTTTCCGCGAGCCCCCTATTTTTTAATTGATTTAATCTGGACAGAAGAAAAAAATGTGCAAACTCGAGTTTAAGGAGTATTTTAAATGATCAATCCAGGTGATACTTTTTTATTTACATTAAAGCCTCAAGCATTTTACAAGACGTGTGAAACAATTAGTTTATTGCCCAGCCAAAATGAGCAGTATTTGCGTCTTTTAATGACTTTTTTAGAGGTTGTCCAGCACAATCTGCCCCGCCTCAGCAAGCCCTGCTGGACCATTTGTTGTAACTATTGGGTGATGCGTCGATGTACACCTCCAGCATTGGAGGGGGCCTATAAAGCGGAAAGAAAAAAAGCTGACGTCATTTTTTTGGAATTGAGTGTGAAGGTTGTACTGAACTATCAGGCGGCGATTGGAAGGTATCAAAACCCTCAGAAAGGGAAGCATTTGTTGGAGAATATCGCGTTCCTTAGGAGGCTACTTCCTGCTAGTTTAGATGGGAGTTAATACCATTTCCAGAAAATAAAGCCACAAATTGGCACTGTATAACACGCCATTTTTGAACGATCCCTTCTCGCTTAGGTGCAAAAACATAGGCTTCGAAACGATCATCCAAATCTGTCATGTTACCCAGTGCCACTTCATGGCTTTATTTTTTGGAAATGGTATTAATACCATCCTTTTAAAAGGAGCGCTTGGTGTGCAATTTTTTCACGCAACAAGAGAGCGGACGACGTGTTGGTCGTGAAGAGGCATCCCTTTACGCAAGGTGCGTAGGGCCTGCTGACGTCTGCTACGGGCGTCGGGGCCTTTGTCCTGTTTGGCCAAAGAGAGTTGGATTTGGTAGGCTTTATCGAACTCGCCCGTGCGGGCAGCACACGCACTGAGAATTTCCCAAGAAATGGGGTCATTTTGTAATTTCAATGCTCGATGAGCAAAGTTAATGCCTTGAGCGTGCGAAACTGTTTGGCTTAAGCCCACACCAAACAACCAAGCTAAAGCACGGTATCCGTGGTGGCATGTGGGAAAAAATTCAATGAGTTTCAGATAATTTTGCTCGGCCTCTTGCCATTTTTTTTGTGATTCCAGGCAGAGTCCATAGTAAGCCAGTGTTTGTGAATCGACCTCTTGCAGGCCCATGATTTCTAAGAAATAGTCTTCTGCCTTGCGATACCTTTTGGTGTGTAAAGCTGTATAAGCAGCTTTATTTAATAAACGGAGGTCTCGACTCCAAGACAGGCCAGCTTGGTAAATTAAAAAGGCCTTCGTGTAGTGTCCTCTTTCCTGTAGACAGGTCCCAATTCCTAAAATCGCTTCTAAATCTGAGGGGTCTTTAGTAAGAAGGCTGCGAAAAATTTTTTCTGCTTCAGCAAGATTGCCTAGGCGTCTGTAGGAGTGTCCCAATTGGTTAAAGATTCGATGTGATGCACAGCGCAAAGAGAGGGCTTGGTGATACAAGCCAATGGCATGTGGGAAATTTTTGAGATCATATAAAGCATCCGCTGCCAATGCCACAAGTTCTCCATTCTCAGCGTTTTCTAAATGGGGACTCAAGACGTCAAGGCATTCCTGAGCATGATTAGATCCGAGAAGTGCCCTAGCATAGGCAAGTAAATCTGACTCATTGCGCAAGATCGTAGCGCACGCATGAAAAGCTATCAAAGCCTCTTGAGGCTTTTCCAACTGTAGTAAAATCAAACCCTCTTCGAGACGTAATAGAAGCTCTTCAGGATAGCGGGAGCTGACTTTTTGAATTTTGGCCAGAGCTTCTTCAAACTGGCCCGTTCCATGCAACACTTGAATTTCGAAAAGAGCCGCCTCCTTGCCACCCCTGCCATTTTCGATTAGTGGTGTAAGTTCTTTTAAAGCCAGATCCCATTTTTTTAAAGTGATGAACTGGGAGATGCGTTTTAAACTTTTCTGAATGGATTTAGAAGATTTGCGTGCAGAGTACGACCAATCACGCAATGTGATCAGCGTAATGATTCCAAGTGTGAGGCAGGCAAAGACAATAAACACGGCAAGAATAAATAATCACTGTCCTATACATATCCTATTCAGTACATTTAAATAAACAATTCATTCAATAGGTGAAAAATGGATCATCCTGCAAATCATGCCGCGCAGCGATCCTTTCTATTCTTTTTTTATCGTGGTTGAACAAGTTCTTGTAAGGGTTGACCCATAAGGCACAACGTCTCTATATGTTGCGCCGAATTGATTAACAGGTCGCTAGCTAGATAGATGCTCCCTTTTTCAAAAAGAAGAATCAGAGAAGATCCGCCAAAGGAAAAATAGCCTTTTTCATCTCCTTTTTTGTAAGGAGTGCCAGGATGATAGGTTTGATGAATAGAACCTACATTGGTTGCGCCAATCTCGATAAAAAGAATAGTTCCGTAGTAATCTGTTTTTAAATGGGTGACTATTCTTTTGTTTTCGGTCAGTAAATCAATATTTTGTTTGATTGCGATCGGATTGACTGAATAAAGGGGGCCATTGATCAAGTGGGCTGGACCGGGTATACAATCGACAGGAAAGTGGAACCGGTGGTAATCGCTGGGGCATAAGCGGGCGATCACCATACTGCCATTTGTGTAGCCCTTTGCGAGCGATTCCGCGCCTATTAATTTTTCGAGAGAGAATTTTTTGCCTTTCACGACAAAACCGTCACATGTGGAAATATCTTGATAAAAGAGGTAGCGACCATCAGCGGGAATAATAGGACCCGGAGATAAAGGCCTACTCTCTTTTTTAAGATTACGGACAAAAAAAGCGTCGAAGGAGGGGTATGATTCTACCGGTCTTTCGAACTCAGAAGCATCAATCCCATACTGAACAATGAAGGGGGAAATCTTCTTTTTGGTCCATGACCTACGCTGCCACCAACCAAAGAATTGGGAAAAAAGGGAGACTTTGGCAAGTAGCGTAGCCAAAAGCTTGCCTATTTTAGAACCATACAAAAACCGGAGAGCCGATTCACAATAAACGCGTTCCTCTTCAGTCGCCCCTGTCTGTCTATTGATGTAATAAATTTTTTTATCTTCCGGCAAGTTGATTTTTCCCTACTTGGTGGTAAAAGGCAAGCTCGGTTAGGAAATCGGGTGAAAAAAGATGGCTAAGATGTTCTCGTACAAGATGGGATTGGAGATGCATTGCCCTTTTCACAAGTAAAGTCGCTCGTTTACTGCTGTCTGGATCTGCAAGATAGGCGTCGCGCGCGTGGTTATAGGCATTCAGCGCTTGTAAAAGGGCTTCTTGACTACGAAGATTTTTTTGAGTAGTCGCAATGAGCTCTTCGATTACCAATACCTCTTCGTGAGGTGCGGCAGCTAATGTGGCAGATAGTAAAAGAGTCGCTAGTAGTAATTTCATGTTTCTCTGTAAAATACTCACAATATTAATAAATTCCGAATTCTTTTTCTTGAGAAATATGTCATTTGTTCAGCGACCCTATATTCCCGGTGAGACAATTGCAGCGATAGCCACGCCTCCCGGGGAGGGTGGGATCAGCATTATCCGCATTGCGGGTCAAGATGCTCTTGCAGTTGCAGCGGTGGTGTGTTCGCCAAGGGTCCTAGGCTATCGCTCTCATACAGCCCATCTTGCTGTGGTCCATGACTCTGAAGGAAGGCGATTGGATGAGGCTCTTGTACTTGTCATGTTAGACGGCAAGTCCTACGCAGGGGAAGATACTGTAGAGCTACAATGCCACGGGGGGATGATCGCCTCCAGAAAAGTTTTAGAGGCCTGCTTGGCTGCAGGTGCTCGGGCTGCGATGCCAGGAGAGTTCACCTTTAAGGCATTTATGAATGGCAGACTTGATCTTGCACAGGCAGAGGCTGTACAAAAACTCATCGGAGCCAAAAATGAACAGGCCTTCTCGGCGGCAGGCAAACACCTTGAAGGTGCCCTTTCCAACACCATTTTGGAGTTTCAAGCCGAGCTCACGCGCTTGGCAGCTATTTTGGAGGCATGGGTCGATTTTCCTGAGGAAGGGATTGAATTTGCCTCGGAGCAAGAGATCATAGATCAGCTTCAAGCGTTGAGTCTGCGGATGCAAAGACTTTTAGATACCTTTCACGATGGCAAAAAAATAGAGGATGGGATTGCCTTATGCATCGTAGGCCCACCCAACGCTGGTAAATCTTCCTTGATGAACGCTCTACTTGACCAAGAAAGGGCGATTGTTACCCCCATTGCAGGGACCACACGTGATCTCTTGCATGAAGAAATGACCATTGGTGGACTCCATTTCAAATTGACAGATACCGCAGGCATCCGCCAAACCGAGGAAATAATCGAGCAAGAGGGAATTCGCAGGTCCAAAACTGCTATGCAGACCGCGGATCTAGTTCTTATGGTGCTTGATGCGGCTCAAAAGTTAGGCACAGAAGAACAAGAGCTTTTTAGCCTACTCCCTCCTGAACGAACGATCGCTGTTTGGAATAAAATCGATTTACCCAATCAAAGTGCCTGCCAGACTCCGTTTCCTGTTGAGCTCAGGATTTCAGCAAAAGAAAAAATAGGCCTAGAAGAGCTCAAAAAAGAGATTGCCAAACTGATTTGGAAGCGAGGTGCACCTCCGCGTGAAGAGGTGATGATAACAACGCTCCGCCACAAAGAGGCCTTGACGCTCGCTATCCGAGATCTTGAGAGCGTGACCATCGGCCTTCGTAAACAGGTTTCTCCCGAATTTTTAGCCGCTGATGTCAGAAGCGCTTTGGAAGCTCTAGGAAGAGTCATTGGGGCTAATGTCACTGAGGACATCCTCTCCTCCATTTTTTCGCAGTTCTGCATAGGAAAATGAAGCTTATGCTTAAAAAAGCGCGGATTGTAAAAGAGATTTTGGATGCCTATTTTCCCGAGCCATCTATTCCTTTGCAGCACTCGGATCCCTATACGCTGCTGATTGCTGTAGTTTTGTCGGCCCGATCAACCGATGCCATGGTCAACCGAGTGACGCCCCAGCTTTTTGCACAAGCATCCACTCCTGAGCAGATGGCAGGCCTAAGTGTTGAGCAGATTCGAGCTATCATCAAACCATGTGGACTTTCCCCGCAAAAGGCTAAAGCGCTGCAGACACTTTCCCGTCTGTTGATTGAACATCATGAGGGAAAGGTGCCGCAGACCTTTGAAGAACTCGAGGCTTTGCCCGGTGTGGGTCATAAAACCGCCTCCGTGGTAATAGCTCAGGCTTTTCATATTCCCGCTTTTCCTGTAGATACCCATATTTTCCGCTGTGCCAGGAGGTGGGGCCTTTCCAAAGGGAAGACGGTACAGGCGGTCGAAAAAGATCTTAAAAAAATCTTTCCTAAAAAAGACTGGATTCGGCTCCATCTACAAATTATTTACTTCGCGCGGGCCTATTGTCCTGCCTTGCGCCACATTGCAGCCAACTGCCCCATTTGTAGCATTCTCTCGGGCTGATAATAGGTTTTCATATTACTTTTATTGCTGCTGACTAGAAAATTCCGGGAATTAGAAACCCTGATGTGTTATAATGAACAACCTTTTAGTTCGTAAGGAGAAAAAATGGTTACTCTTGCGCGGAGTCGCTCGATTACCTGGTCTACAGGTTTAGCAATGTTCTCTATGTTTTTTGGGGCAGGCAACATTGTATTCCCTCTGGCTTTAGGCCAGTACACTCAAGATAAAAATTGTTATGGGATCATGGGCCTGATCTTAACGGCTGTTTGTGTGCCGCTCCTGGGTCTTCTAGCCATGATGCTCTTTGATGGCAACTACTCTAGTTTTTTCCGCAGAATTGGCAAAGTCCCCGGTTTTGTACTCACTCTATTGATTTTGGGACTCATCGGACCTTTTGGTGGGATTCCACGTTGCATTACCATTTCATATGCAACCATTGAAGCCTTTCAGTTTCAAGCGCTCTCTTGGATGAACCTGCCGCTATTTAGCGGTATTTCTTGCATCTTGATTTTTTTATTCACCTTTCGTCCAGGTAAGGTGTTAGATTTGTTGGGGCTTGTGCTGACACCCATACTTCTGCTTTCCTTAGCTCTTATTGTAATTAAAGGTCTATGGATCATGCCAGCCGCTCATCACTCGGGGCATACCGCTTGGCAAACCTTTTCTCAGGGCATCTTGGGTGGTTATAATACAATGGATCTCCTGGCATCTTTTTTCTTCTCTTCGGTTGCTTTGCTTTGCTTGCAAAAAAATGGTTTTAATGACAGAAAGAGCATGCTCTCTGCCGCTGTGACGGGTAGTTTAATTGCTGCGGGACTCCTTTCGTTGGTGTATGTGAGCTTCTCTTTTTTGGCAGCAGGGTACAGCCACTCACTCGATGGGATTGCTCCGGATCAATTACTGGGTACGTTAGCCTTTCAGCTTTTAGGCCCTCAGGCGGGTTTGATTGCTAGTGTTGCTGTGTGCTTCGCTTGTTTTACAACTGAGATTGCTTTAACAGTAGTTTTTGCAGAATTTTTGCAGCGTACGATCTTGAAAGAAAAAATTTCTTATGGTGCGGCGCTCTGTATTACACTTCTTCTTTCATTCCTCGTTTCGACCTTGCATTTTGAAGGAATCAGTGCATTTCTAGTGCCCGTTCTACAGATTTGCTATCCTGCGCTCATTGTTTTGACTGTGTTGAATATCTTGTATAAGCTCTACGATTTCAAGACGGTCAAGCCATTTTTCTATGGAACAATTGCAGTCACGTTCTTGCTGCAAATGATTGCATAAATTCCCTTTCTGCTATGCTGAAAGAATTATGGATGCATGGATAGAGCGCTACGCAGCCCAAGCGGAACATGTATTGCAATCAGGGAATGTACGTTCCGTTGAATTTTCGGGATCGACCTATCTGATTGAAGTGTATGATCCTGAGGAGCAGAAGAGTTTTTGGCCTTTTCTTCAGTTTGATGAAGAGGGTAAACTTAAGGATGCCTTCTGCTCGTGTGCCTTAGAAGAGGGTTGCGTTCATCTAGCAGCTGCTTATTTAAAAAGCTTTGGATCTTATGCGGGATCTAACGTGGGATCTAGTGCGATACCGCTGCATTTACGCTTTGAGCATTCATTTTGGAATCAAATCGGCCGTTTGTTTGGGAGCCATACTGGTTATGACGAGCGCTTTTTAGAAAAAAAAGGAGACGGTCACTATTTGTATCACAACGACGTTCAGTTTGAAATAGAAGCCAAAACAGAGGCGGCAAGGGAGAGATTGACTCGACTTGTCGAGAATCGAAGGCGCGAAACTCCCGAAAACTCGATCAAATTTTCTAATATTCCCCAGGAAGAAATTGCTCATTGGCGTGAAGGTAGGCCTGGCCCTGATCTACGCTATGCCCTCAGCTTTTGGTCTGATCTCGCTCAATGGATGATGAGCCTAACAGAAGAGAGCATATGGCAGTTCAATGAAGATCATGAGGGATATCCGACCTGTATGACCATCGATTTTCCACCATTTGTGGTCCGTTTTGAAATTAAGAGAAAGGATTTGCCTCTCTTAATACCCTCATTAGATGGGGTCAATAGCCCCTTGAAAGTGATTCATACTTCCCAAAGAGAAGTAGAGAAGATCACATTTGACCCTGAAAGTGGCGCATTTGACATTACCCACGCTCCCTCACACAGCACGGGTGAAAGCCAGCATACACTTCCCTTAGAGGGATGGGCGTATCTGCCAGGGGTTGGATTCTATCCCAAAAATGGACATTCCCTTTTGGGGCGGGATCGGATAGGCAGAGAAAATGCAGCTCGTCTTTTAGAAGAATTCCCGCAACAGGTTGCACGCTTTATTCCGGTCCATGAAACGACTCGACCTGTGCACTACACGGTGTATTTTGATGCTGATTGGAACTGGCACTTCGAAGCGTATCTTTTCCAGCCCGGCGATTTGAAGCAACAAAATTCGGTTTTATTAGGCCGGTGGGCCTTTCTAGAAGGCAAAGGTTTTTACCCTGTACAGGATGTTCTATTTGAAGAAATTCAAAAAATCCTTCGCCCCGCGGAAGTGTCGTCTTTTGTGAATCACCACCGCATTTGGCTCAATGGCAGGGAAGGGTTTCAGACCCATTTGGCCAGCATTGAGTCCCACTTGAGTTATACCTTGAAGGGTGGTTCTTTGCGTTTTTACACAAAAGCAAGCTCAGATACAAGTGGGGGGATGGATTTTGGAGATTGGATCTATTATGTCGGACAGGGATTTTTCTCGAAAAAGCATGCCCGTTTAGGGCTAGTTATCCGCCCAGGGCTTGAAGTAAGAGAAGAAGATATCGCCACATTTATCAAAACGAATCAAGAAGAGTTAGAAAATATACCCCGCTTTTTTATCTCCGATCTACCCCTCGCTTCGCGTGGTCTGGAAGTGGGTGCCCATTCCCCTACATCTCTTTACGTTAAGCCGGTCTATACTCTGCTTCCAGCCTTCAAAAACAAAGAGGTACTTTTTTTTGGGGATTTTGTTTATTTAGTCGCAGAGGGGTTTTGCGAAATGCCTTTGGGCATGCGTATTCCAGAAGCTTATGAAAAGCCCTTATCGGTTTCTCAACACGCCCTAAACCATTTTCTCGAAGCCGAATTTCCAGCGCTAAAAAAGTATTTACTTAAGTTGGATGCGTCCCTCAAGCAGCCCCATCAATGCGCCCTTGCCGTGCATTACCTAGCGCGCACAAGTGGGGGCTCTTTAAAAGCACAGCTCTATTATCACACCGAAAATGGAAAAATCGCTGTAACCGATCTTTTACAGACAATTGAGCATAAAAGACGTTACTGTTTTACCGAAGCGGGCCTAATTGATACCCAATCGGATCTCTTTCAGTGGGTACGTCACTTTAAAAATCCCTATCAAGCTGAAGCGCAAACAGTCGAGCTTTCGACGATGGAATTCATCCGCTTGGATGCTTCTTTGGGATTCTTGGGTCCGACAGAGGAAAGTCCAACAACTGCGATCACACGCGGACTCATCAGAGAACTAAGAGAGTTCACCTCACATGAAGTGCCCAACCTGAAAGGGTTAAAAAGTGAGCTCCGCCTCTATCAACAAACCGGGCTGCATTGGCTTTGGTTCCTTTACAGGCATGGTTTGTCGGGATTACTATGTGATGATATGGGCCTTGGTAAAACGCACCAAGCGATGGCTCTCATTGCAGGTGCCATGAATGTATCCACAACAGAGAAACATAACTACCTTGTGGTGTGCCCCACATCGGTGATTTATCACTGGCAGGATAAACTAGAAACGTTTTTGCCCCATCTACCCGTACAAACCTTCCATGGGGTCAAAAGATCTCTTTCTAGCCGCACTGGCGGCTTGATTTTGACCTCCTATGGGATCCTGCGTAGCGAACAAAAGATGTTTGAAACAATCCCCTTCGATGTGGCTATTTTTGACGAAGTGCAACTTGCCAAAAACCCAAACAGTCGTGTCCACGACGCCCTTAAGAAAGTAAAGGCACGCACACGTATTGGGCTATCGGGCACTCCAATTGAAAATAATTTGCGTGAGCTCAAAGCCCTTTTTGATGTTGTCTTGCCCGGCTATATGCCCTCAGAAGCCCGTTTCCGAGAACTCTTTATTCATCCTATCGAGCGTGATGCGAGCGAAGAAAAAAGGGCTCTTCTTAGTCAGATCATTCGCCCTTTTGTTCTGAGGCGTAAAAAGTCAGAAGTGCTCCAAGAGCTTCCTGAGAAAAGTGAAGATAAGTCGTACTGTGAGCTATCTGCTGAGCAAAAAAAGCTTTACCAAGAAACACTTTCACAAAATCAAGATTCGCTGATTGCAACCTTAAGCGACCAAAATGCCACTGTCAATTACGTCCATGTCTTTTCGCTGCTAGCGCGTTTAAAACAAGTCTGTGACCATCCCGCTCTTGTCCATAAAGACCCCGCATACTACAAAAAGTACGCATCTGGCAAATGGGATCTTTTTGTAGAGCTATTGGAAGAGGCCCGTGAAAGCGAGCAAAAGGTTGTTATCTTCTCGCAGTATCTCTACATGCTAGACATTTTCGAGCACTATCTAAAAGAAAGAGGGTGGGGCTATGCACAAATTCGTGGTGACACGATCAAGCGGCGTGAAGAGCTCAAACGCTTTCAGGAAGACCCAACATGCGTGGTGTTTATCGGTTCGCTGCAAGCAGCAGGGTTAGGAATCGATCTCACAGCAGCAAGTGTCGTGATCCTCTATGACAGATGGTGGAATGCTGCACGGGAAAACCAAGCCATCGACCGTGTGCATCGGATAGGCCAGAAGTGGGGTGTACAGGTCTATAAACTGATTACGAAAAACACCATCGAAGAGAAAATCGATAAAATGATCACCCGTAAAGGGCGACTTCTTGAGGAAGTGGTTATGGCTGATGATCAAGCTCTTCTCAAAAAATTCTCCCGCTCCGAGCTCATCGAGCTTCTTTCCTTCCACGAGGAAGAATCAAATTAGGGCTCGTAAAGAAATAACTTCCGCATTTTGACTCTGTGAGACAAAGCCCGATCGAAGCGAGCGTAGCTCGTATCCGAGCGAGGAGCACCATTCCCAAATCGGGAAGGGCGACGAGGAGGATCGATTGGGCGAAGTCGTAGCCAGTCAAAATGCGGAAGTTATTTCTTTACGAGCCCTTAGTGTGCTTTAGCTTACAAATTAGGGAAGGCACAGGGCAATTTCAGTGAAAAGTATTTGGATCGGCAAGAAGTGCTCGATCTCAATTTCATGTGCACTGATATGGCATCATAATCATATTTTTTAACCTAGATTCGGCAGTTCTTTACCGGCTCCAACTGCCGAATCTAGGTTTAACAGCCACGTCTTGTCCAAGCTTCACAAAATGAATTATAATCCTCCTGAGTCCAGTCTACTTTTTCAAATTCCAATGGGGGCTTTAGTTTTAACAGGCTGTTTTCAAAAATATAGCGTTGAGAAAACATCTCAAAACCGTTGATTCTTCCCTCAATAAAATCATATTCATACTTATTCTGCATAGGTAGTTTCTTATTCTGGGCTTCTTTTTCAGGTAGTTGTTGGCCTACCATCTCTTTGCCTGAAGTAACATAGATTTTTAATAAGATAGGCTTGCCTCCTTGTCCCTCCCTAGATTTTTTCATTGCAAAATATGAGGCTATTTCTTTATCGGATGCGATATAAAATCCCTCGCCCTTAAATTGACGGATCTCTGCTGTACAAGCCTTTATTCCATCCTTAAATGCTTCTAAGTGCAGATCTATGGTGCCGTGATAGCCAATGAACTGATTTTCACTTATGATAATATTTGTATTAGGGAGGAGTTTTCCCACACGGAAATCAAAATCGAGCTTCTGTATAGATGTACATATATTCGTACGAAAAATTTGTAAATCAACATTTTGTACATTTTTTAGATAGTCTTGAAGGACACCGACTGTACTAGGGCTAAACTTTGTTTTTTGAGCCTCTATGGCAGCTTTTTTTGCGCCCTCTATGTCTTTACAAAGTGCAAGGGCTCCTGAAAGGCAAAAATAAATCTGAAACTTCCGCTCTGGAGATATTCCAAAAACAAGTGTCTGTTCGTAACTTTCAAACCCAGTTAATAGCTCCTTGGCTCTCATCCATTCGGTCTGCTCGCCCCGAATGAGAAGTAACCTGGACAGATGAAGTTTGGCATCCCAATTTTCGCTATTAAAATTCAATGAGCGTACATAAAACAATTCAGCTTTGATGTAATTTGGATCCGCACTTACATTTATTAGAAGGGTGTAAGCTGTTCCAAAATTAAATAGGATGCGTGAAAGAACTTCATTTTGATCAAGCTTCGTAGAATTCTCAAGAATAAGGCTGAATGCAGCAATTCCCACTGGAGGTATTTCTGTTTGAGAAGCAATGGGTTGGAAAATGCCGTTTCGTAAACTTTTTTCATTATTTTCTTTGGCAATCAAATACTTAACGTCATTTTCAGTGGGAACCGCTGGGCTGAATGCCTCCGATAATTTGGTGAGGCTGGCTTCATTTTTTTGTGAAGCATAGACCACCACCAAATTTTCATAGGCAATCAAATAGGTGGGATCTGTTTGAAGAGCTTGCAATAAGTACTCTTCAGCTTTATTAAACTCACCTAAACATAAATGTATCCCTCCTATGGAGGTATAAAGCACAGCTATGTCAGATGGATCAAGGATGCCTCTTTTTAAATAAAGCGCACTATTTGTCAATACAGATTTATAGAGTTCAAGCGCAAACGGAAATTGTTGGAGACGGGTTAGAACATTTGCCATTTTAGGTAAGAGAGTTGTGTAAAAATGTGCTGCTAATTCTTCTACAGGGATATATGTAGAAGTTTCGCCGTTAAACGAACCTAAATTTTGTGAATAAGTTAAGCAAAAGGCATTGCAGATCCCTACAATCTTTGCAATCTCGTCCTGTGTCGGTAAGTGTGGATGCTGATTAAATTTTCTAATACAGTCTTTAACTTGTCCCGCAATAAGCCAGATCTTGATCTCAATAGATTCTGGGGCAAGCAGGGATGCTTTTTTAAAATAACATACCGCCTCCTCTGTGTGATTCCATTCATCTTCTATCTTACCTAGGTAGAGATAGGTGATGGGATCTTCTTTTTTTTGCAGTAAACTACTAGACCATCTGTGGGCTTCAATCCAATCCCCTTTCTTAGCCAATTCTCCGCCATAGAGTTGAGCAGAATGCAAAAAATCATCTGAATCGGGTTGAGGATGGGTGTCTAAAAAAGATTTCATCCAAACAAGTGCTGATTCTTGGGTAGTTTCGCCCGCTTCTTTTAATAGTTGCAAAAACAAAAATTTGTTACGAATGGCTTCATGAGAAGCCTTGAGTACAAAAGCTCGATTGGCTGCCGATAATCCTTTATTTATTAAGCTAATTTCCTCTGAAGAAGGCTTCTCTTGAACTTCCAGATTAGTTGAGATATTTAGCTGACGATGAAAACAGAATTTAAGGCGCTTGTAATACAAGGAAGAGATGCTTAACCAATTTTCATAATCTAGGTCTTGATACGGTGAGGTAGCATGGCGGTATTCCTTCATGCACTTTAAAGCAACTTTCCAGTTTTGGTGTGCCCTCTGGGCATTATCAGGACCCTCCAACCCATAATAGTATGAAGCCACTGTGTCATATATCCTTCCAATCTTCATGGAGGATATCTTAGCAAACGTGGCGGCTTGCTGAATGTTGTACCGGGCAGTCTGTTGCACATCCGAGACTTTTTTTCTTATTTCTCCAATCTCTTGAAAAAGAGCGTGCTCATCTATTTGTCCCCGAGAATCATTTACATCCAATCCTGTAATACCTGACATAACCTTCCATTTAAAAAAAACCTATGATTGTGTGATTTTTTAACATTGTGCGATAAAGATAGTAGTCAAATATTTGGAAAATAGCTAGCAAGAAGCAGGTAACTCTGATTATTGTAGAAAATCATTGTCGTCGTCGTGGGCGAGGACACAATCTTCATCTTCTTCAAAAGATGCTTCCGGATGGATAATTGCGAGTGCCTCTCCTTTGCCAAAGCAGCGAGCTGCCTGTTCTTTGCCTCTCGAGAAGGGAGTTATGAAATTGTTTAGAATTTTTATTCTATTTTTCGTGTGTTCCTGTTCGGGAAATATGGCTGAAGTTTCTAAATTGTCGCAAATTCCAGAAGAAGACCGAGCAAGCATAGAAAAGCTCTTATCCTTTCTTGTTTGGGATGAAGCGTTTGCATATGTGCTTTTTGGAAACAAGCCCATGTCTGTCTGCACCCAGGATAAAATACAATCACCTCACTACGCAGAAATACATCAATCCCCTGCATATGAGTTGGAAAATCTATGGGGCACATGGAAAAAATATGCTCACTTGTTTCCAATGAGTGAATTTATATTTTTAACCGAAGGCAACCATAAATTTTTCGAACTTTATTTATTGAAGAAATCAAATTGTTTGAAAGTAATTGAAAACAACTTAACACTCTTTCAAAGAAAAACGGGTTGCAATCTCAATGCTTTAGAAATGTTTGATTATATTGTCGCCAATGCTAGAGGGGATATTTATAAAAAAAGCCTTCACAAAAGCCAAGGGTTATATGGAATTCTTCTCGGTTATGGAACAGAAAATTCTGTCGGTTTTGAAAATTATTTTTCTGTAAAAAGAGATCCTTTACCCGCTGAAAGTGGGCAACATATAGACACTGAAGATTCAGTCCTGCCATTCATCCCTTTTTTTGCATCTTTTTCAGCAGATGAAACCCGGAGTTTAATGATAGATTATCGTCAGCAGCGAAAAGAGATCTTAAAAATTTATTCTTCGGGAAATTTTCTAGAAAAAACACTTAACCGTTTAACAGCAAGAGATAATCAGCCGTGATTCTTCAAGGGATGCATTTGATGCTCATTTTCTAGGCCATCTCGGGTTCCCCAGGACCAGATGGACCACTTCCTGGTGGATGTGGATGTGGTATCATATCGTCTGGCCAAAACTCTTCTGATTCCGGATTTGGATCTCTGGCCTCTCCCTGTGGAGATGCACAAGCTAAGTTAGCCATAAAAAGACCAGCTAAAGCTACATTAAAAATTTTTTCCATAGCCAAATTCCTATAAAGGTTAAAATTCCAACGATGTAAATCCACGAACGTACTCGCCAAACAAATTTGAACAATCTTTCAGTCATACATTTCTCTTTGGTGTGTAAAGAGGTCACTAAATATCTGTTAAAAAATTTTTATTGTCGATATCTAGGTTAAACCCAGGGCGTTGCCCTGGGCTAGCACTGTCCCAGCCTTTCAGGCTGAGATATAGACCTTCCCTCAGCCTGAAAGGCTGAAACTGCACAAGCCCAGGGCAACGCCCTGGGTATTCATAATCAGTTTATTGCAGCCTACAGGGCTGCGACAAGCTGGATAGAATTTTAGACGTGTGATAAAAATATCTATTCATTCTTCGTCTTCGGTATTGCGGTCTTCTAGTTCTTCAAGGGTTTCCAAGATGGCCATTAACAAATCCTGCCTATGGCGCAGAGATTTGTAAAGTCTTGCAATGGTTATGAAATTCAAGAAATGCGCGTTTTAAGAATGATTCGTGTTAGTAGTCTTACTAGAGGGTCCTGTTCTCCCAAAATCTTTCTAGAAAGTGTACAAAGCGCCTCTAAATTTCTAATGGCCGTAGGAGTTGCTTGCAAAGTAAACTCAAACAGAGTCTGCCATTGGGATTGAATAGAAGAATAATTTTTTCCGTGCTTCGGAATTAAAATTTTCAAAACCTTTTGTTGATAATCAAGTGCCATATCAAATGCTCCATTGTGGAAGTAAACAGCGCCGATATTATTATAGATGGCGGCCACATCACTGTGGTTTTCATCGAAGATCTCGAGCATCACCTCCAAGGCTTTTTGGAAATATTCCAGGGCCCTATTGTTATCCTGCAGAATATAATAAGCATGTCCGATCGCACGGTAACTTGCCATGACATTTGAATGATTGTGACCAAAGAGCTGGAGCTGGACTGGCAGGGCTTTTTGGTAAAACCGGAGAGCCTGATCATGCATACCAAGATCGCTATAAGTGGTGCCTATATAAGTGTAAGATAGCGCTATATCGGGATGAATTTGTCCAAATGACTTGATAAAAATCGCCAAAGCCATTTCTTGATATATAAGAGCTTTTTTATGTTGCTCCATATTTCTGTACACTTGACTGATATTGTTATAGCTGACGCCTATATCGGGATGATCCTTACCAAGAACCTTGATCAGTGCTTCCAAAGCTTTTTGTTGAAATTCGAGGGCTTTGGCGTAATCGCCAAGGTTATTATATACAACGCCGATGCTACTGCGGTTGATGGCCACGGTAGGATCATTTTCGCCAAGGATATGAAGTTGTATCTGCAGAGCCTTTAGATAAGAAGGTAAGGCCATTTCATCATCATCATGGTTACTATAGACAAGAGCGATATTATTGTAGCATGTGGCTACAGCGAGATGCTTTTCTCCGTGGATCTTATGATAAATCAGCAGAGCCTTTTGGTAATAGGCAAGCGCTAATTCCTTTTTACCTAGGTGGGTATATGTAAGACCAATGTTACTGAAACCGGTGGCTAAAAATAGAGGCTCTTGGTGGAGAGGTTGAATCTTCAAAGCTTTTTGATAATAATCAAGGGCTTGGTCGTATTCCCCAATAGAGTCGTAAACTTGGCCAATGTTATTGTAGCAGGTGGCCACATCAAGGTGATTTTCTCCATATTTTTGCTGGGCGAGCACCAGAGCCTTAAGATGTCGTTGTAAGGCTTCTTTGTGCTGAGCCATTTTACCTTCTATGATCCCCAACATTATATGTGTATTTACATCATTAGGATTCAGAGATACAGCCTGCTGGCGGGCTTCTTGGGCCTTGCCATATTGGAGGTCCTGCTCAAAGGCAGCTCCTTGGATTTGAGGACTTTTGTCGTAGAACACAGATTTGCTAAATGACTGGGGGTTCTTGGCATGCAAAAACTGCTCGGCACAAGAGTGGAAGGGGATCAGCACCTTGTAGATTTCGTGGAGGGAGGCAAGACGGTTCTCATCGAGATACAGGTACTGGGGATCTTGGGGCTGTCCCTGCTCGATATGCAGGAGGTATTCCCCTTCACTTTGGTAAAAGGTGTGCGCTTCAAAGCGTAGGCTGAGGAGCTGAGATAGTGCTTGGGTTAAGTTTTTAGCTCCTTCAGAGCAGAGTAGTCCCTTTTGGAGGAGCTGCTGAATCATCCCAAAGGTGGAACACGTTGGAAGTCCACAGAACAGAGTCAGACTACCTAAAATGGATTGGAAGGGGCGGTAGAGCTCTGTTTTGATTCCAAAGGCGCCTGTCTCTTGCTTGTTTTTGGAAAGATTGGGCTTAAATTCTTGCAGATGACCTGCCAGGAGCTTCAGGGCGAGTGTTTCGCGAAAGGGAGTTCCTGTAAAAGAAAAGAAGCCATCTGTTGTACTATGCAGCTCCAGGAGGTTTATGGGCCGCAAATAATTGTTGAATAGATTGAAATTCAGGGTCATTAGGTTGAAGGGTCACCCTTTTCTGATCTCTATCTGGAGGCGTTAAGCGCGCGGTCGCCTCTGGGCTTAGTTGCCAGGGAGTTTGAGGGGAAGAGAATGATTTCAGAGGATTCATAGATGCGCTAGATGAAATCGTTGTCGTCGCCGTGGGCGAGGACACAATCTTCATCTTCTTCAAGAGATTCTTCTGGGTGGAAAACTTCGAGTGCCTCTCCCTTTCCAAAGCGGCGAGCGGCCTGTTCTTTACCTCTTAGGTGAAAGATTAAAGGCGTGCCGGAAAAAGGGAAGGCTCTTCTAAAGCAGTTGATGAGATATTTTCTGTACGTTTCGTGCATCAAATCGGGCCGATTCACAAAAAAGACAAAACGAGGAGGAGCCACATCGACTTGTGTCATGTAGTAGATGCGGAGCCGTTTGCCTGTCACCATCGGAGGGTGGTTGAGCTGTATCGCACGCTCCATGAATTTGTTGAGCTGGTGTGTTGTAATACGCGTTTGGGTTGCCATTAAGACACTGTCGACCTCAGGTAGCACTTTAGCGACATTGCGTCCTTCGAAGGCCGAGATGAACAGCATGGGGCAGTGAGCCATAAAAGGAGAATGGTCTTGCAAGGCTTTGGTGAGGTGCTCCATCCGGAAACCTTTGACCAGGTCCCACTTGTTGAGCACAAGGATACACCCTTTGCCGGCCTCTTCAATCATTTTGGCGATCCGTTTTTCTTGGGCCGTAAGCCCCTCTTGCGCATCGATCATCAAAATGCAGACATCGCTGCGCTCAATTGCCCTTTCTGTACGTAGCGCAGCAAATTTTTCGACAGTATCGTGCTCTACTTTCTTTCTACGCACCCCAGCAGTATCGATGAGAGTGTAGGGCCTGCCTTCAAATGTAAAAGGGATGTCGACGCTATCGCGTGTTGTGCCGGGAATCTTGCTGACGACGCACCGCTGCTCTTGAAGAAGCGTATTGATAAAAGTCGATTTACCTACGTTAGGACGGCCAACGATCGCGACTTTGACCCCATGCTCTTTTTCTTGCTCAGCTGGAGCCTTAAAACCTTCCCAGGCTCTTTCCAAAAGCTCGGCAATCTGGTAGCCGTGTACTGCAGAGACTGCCACCATCTTAGAGATGCCCAGGCGGTGAAACTCATGGATCATTTGCTTTTGGAAGATATCGTCGATTTTATTGACAGCGAGGGTTAGTGGTTTGCCTGACTTGAGCAAAATCCGGGCAAGCTCGGCATCCATGCGGGTAATCCCTAAACGGGCATCTACCACCAGGACCAACGTGTCGGCCTCTTCGATGGCAATTTCAGCCTGTCTACGGATCTCTTCTTGGAATTCATCAGAAGAAGCAGGGTCAATTCCACCCGTGTCAATCAGCTCGAATGGGAAGTCAAACCCTTCTGCTTTAGCGTAGAGGCGGTCTCGGGTAATCCCTTCTGCCTCATCAACGATCGCGATCCGCTTTTTGCAAATCCGATTAAAAAGGGCCGATTTCCCTACATTGGGACGCCCGACAATTGCCATTTTATACATAGGATAAGCAGTTTAATAAATATCTAAATTAAAATCATCAAGATTAAATTAAAGAGCGCTTCCTAAAAAAGGAGAAAAAAGAAGGCAGGAGCTTCCCGCCTTGCTATCTGATTTTTAAAATTTTTTAGTCTAGATCACCGGCTTTTGAGTCGGGAATAATAGTCAGGGAGCGCTCAGCAATTCCCGCTGGAGGTATTTCTGTTTGAGAAGCAATGGGTTGGAAAATGCCGTTTCGTAAACTTTTTTCATTTTCAGTGGGAACCGCTGGGGAGCGCTGCGTCTGGGGCGTATTCTTCCTGCTCGCTTAGTATTATAGGTGTTTTTTTTGCATCATATATGTTCAAAGCCCTGCGAGCTAATGTAGTAATCATTGCAATTGCAGCTAGTCCTCCTCCTGAGCCAGCAATAATGGCCGCATTCAGATGCAGGGTGTGGCTTGATAAGTTCCATAACTGTCCAGGTCCGTGGACATTTCCGGCATACATCACATAAATAGCAAGACCTGCTAAAGCAATGCTTACCACTGAAAATATTGCTGCTTGTTTTAATGAGGCTGTGGTTAGGGTAGTGTAAATTGTTTTAAAGACTGTGTTATTAATAGTTTGGATTTGCTTCTGTGGTTCATCTGGTAATGTTACGGACATAGTTGCTCCTTATTTTGATTAGTTTAAAAAAGCATTATATCATTAAACTAAATTATTTACAATATAGTTAAGTTAATTGTGGCAGCAAGATTAAAATGTCCCCTAGTTTGGGCAAAATAGAAATGGCCCCTTTCGCATTAAATTATACATTTTTTTATTTAAGCAAAGATTAAGGAGCTAAACATTGGATCTTCAAACGGATTTATGGGTTACCTCCTTGTCGCAGCCCTACAGGCTGCTAATAAATTTTTTTGTCCTTTAAACCCAGGGCGTTGCCCTGGGCTAGCACTGTCCCAGCCTTTCAGGCTGAGATATAGACCTTCCCTCAGCCTGAAAGGCTGAAACTGCACAAGCCCAGGGCAACGCCCTGGGTATTCATAATCCGTTTATTGCAGCCTACAGGGCTGCGACAAGCTGGATAGAATTTTAGACATGTGGTGCGATTCTGCGTATCTTGTTTAATTTTTGATATGGGAGGGAGTTGCATAACTCCCTCATGGATAAGTGTTTAGCGAACAGGATCGAGTTTGCGGGTCATGCCGTAATCGTCGGTAATGTCGTAGACCCACATCTCTCCGTTTTCACGCAGCAGCCTGTCACATCCCATTCCGATCCCTTTGAGTACGCCATGTTTTTGGATCGCTTCAAGAGCATATTGAGAGCTTGTTGGGTAAAAACTACTGCGCGGTCCATCGATGGGTGAGATGTAAACTTGGAAAAAACGGATCATGGAACGGCAACTTTTTTGTGCTGCAGTCAACTTAGGTTTCTGATTCTCAACTCTATCTTGCTTGATGTCGACCAATTCGACATCACATCCCCAGGGCATATTTCCTGATTCTGCAAAATAGGTAGCAGATAATTTACAAGTGATTAAAGACAATGTTAAGATCATTCTAATAGCTTTCATAAACGTATGGACGTATATTTAAAAATAACAAAAATAAACTAAGAAAGTGTGCGTTTTTTCGCGCGGGTCCTCGTGCTGTTATGGCGTTGAAACAGTATATCGAACAGCTTAGCACCGAAATGGGATTAGAACAAGCTCTTGAAGCAAAAGAGGATGGTTCATATTCTCTTCACCTTGAGCCTAATATCGATGTGATTTTACGCGAAAATGCGACGATGGGCATCAAGCTCCAGGCAACACTTGCAGATCTTCCCAAGACACAAACTGAAGAATATTTGCTGAGGGCGATGACTGCCAATTTGTTTGGAAGAGAGACAGGTGAAGCTGCCCTTGGACTAGATGCAGAGGGTAAAAAAGTGATTTTGGTTGATTTTCTGTCGGAACATGCGACATACCCTACTTTTTATGCACGCATCGAAGAATTTGTGAATTATGCTGAAGCTTGGACGCGCGAAACGTTGGATTTTGAACAGAGTAATGATCAAGAATAGGAATGACCATGGGAGCTGAATTCATCGCCGAAAAGGGGGTCTTAAAAGGACTGATCCTTTCACTTGAAAGTGGCGAAGAATGGACGATAGGAAGAGATCCGGATCTATGCACAATCGTGATTGAGGATCCGAAGGCATCTCGTTTGCATGCACGTGTGCGCAAAACAGATGCGGGCTATTCGATCGAAAATTTAAGCACTACCGACCCTCTATTGCTCAATGGTCAGCCCATCAAAGCTCCTACCATCCTCACAGATGATGATGAGATCCAAATCGGCACCTCCATCTTCCGTTTTTATCCGGAGGGGGCTCCTGTTGACTATGCGTTTGAGTCTGAGTCTGAGTATGAGGAAGAAGAAGAGATCCAAGCTCAAACCGAAGACCGCCCTCTCAATGAACCACAGGGGCGCTCTGAAGAAAATGAAGAGCCCTCAGAATCTCTAGAGGAAGAGGTTTTTGGATCGCAAGTGCCCTCTTTTGATCAAAATCCAGAAGAAGAGCCAGAAGAAGAGCATCTGCATGACACTCTTTTTGAAGAGTCCGAAGTGCCCCAGATGAGAATCGATTTGACACAGACAACCCGCTTTATCCTTAAAGTAATTGCGGGTCCTAATACGGGTGCTGAATTTGCGCTTGATGTCGATCGCTACTATCTCATCGGAACAGATACCGCGAGTTGTGATATCGTGTTTAATGACCTGAGCGTGTCACGAGAACATGCCAGTTTAGCTGTGAACAAAGAAGGGATCGTTACGATTCAGGATCTGGGCTCGCGCAATGGTGTGATTGTCGATAAGGAACGGATCACAGGGACTCGCGTTTTGACTGCCAATTCGGTTGTGGCTCTGGGGACATCGGCTTTTTTACTCATCGATCGGGAGGCCCCTTCTGAAACGATTGCGGCTCCCCTATTTGAAACACACGGTGAAGAAGAAGAGCAGGGGGAGATACCTGTAGAGGAAGAGTTTGAAGAATCAGTAGGACCCGTGGTGTCCCCAGTTCCCTCCAAATACAGGCTGTCCCCCGGTACATTGGTGCTCGCTTTGATCATTGGGGGATTGTCCGTCTTATTTGGGATTGGCTTAGTTTCGCTTTTCCAAACTCACGAAGTAGGAGTAGAGCGTAAAGACAATCTTGCTGAAATTCAGGCGATTGTGAAAAATTATCCCGCGGTGCGCTTTACCTACAGCCCTACGAATGGTAAATTGTTTTTGCTGGGGCATGTCAGCAATGGCGTGGAGCACAATGAGCTGCTCTATCAACTGCGCGGCTTAAGTTTCCTAAGAGGAGTCGATGATAACATCGTTAATGATGAGGCCGTGTGGCAGGAGATGAATATCCTTCTGTCCAAGCATCCTGAATTTAAGGGGGTGAGTATGCACTCTCCTGTGGCGGGGGGTTTTGTGGTCAGTGGCTATTTACAAAATGAAAGCCAAGCCTCGGCTTTGAGCGATTATCTCAATGTGAATTTTAACTACCTAGATATCCTTCAGAATCGAGTGATCGTGGAAGCCTCTGTTCTAGAAGATGTTTTAAGTCGCCTGATGCAGGGTGGATTTGATGCAGTCTTGCCTACCTTAAGCAACGGTGATTTGCAATTGACAGGCTATGTTCCTTCCAACCAATTGGCGGCCTACAATAAGATGCTCGATACCCTGAAACAGATTCGGGGTATCCGTATGGTCCGTAATTTTGTGGTGACCGTTACGCCCGATCTAGAGGCTGTCATCGATCTGAACCGAGGGAAGTATGGGACCGGAAGAATTGGCTTAGGTAAGACGTCTTTGGAAAAAACGGCGCGCTACCACGTGACCGGATATTCGAAACATGGCGATGTGAATGTGAACGTTGTGATCAACGGAAGAATTCTGACTCGTGGTGACTGTTTAGACGGTTATACGATCACGAGTATCCAACCTCATGCAGTGTTTTTGGAGAAAGAGGGGTTGAAATATAAAATCGAATACAATACATGCAACTCTTTTAGAGGGGAGTGATTGATTATGTTTGGAATGGGAAGCGACAAAAAAAAGAAACCAGTGGCCGATTATTCTTTCGACTTAGAAGAAGATCTGAAAGATCCCGGCAAACTGCGCGCAATGAAAGAGCAGGTCGAAGAGAGAATTACACAACTCAAAACGATGCTGCGTCAAGGAGAGGACAAAAAAGTTTTTGATGAAGCTCAGACTCTTCTACATGGCTATTTGGCAGTTCAAAAAGTCATCCAACGCGTCAACCGTAAAATGTTTTAATTTAGGAGAGAAAAATGCCACAGGGAAGCTCAGGAAGCGCAGGCTCATTTAATTTTGCCGAAATGTTGTCGGGATTGAACCGGTATGTCCAATCCGTGCAATCATACTTATCACAACTCGAACAAGCGACAGGTGGTACGGTTAATTTAGCTACCATGTTCAACATGCAGTTTCACATGCAGATTATGTCACAGTATATTGAAGCTGTATCTAACACCCTTAGCGCCGTGAACAACGAGATGGTCACGATGGCCCGCGCTACAAAAGGTCAATAATTTAACCCAGAGTAAGAGGAGTAAAATATGGCTAAGCTTGAAGATTTTAAGGAAGACATTGCCCTCCTGGTGGAGTCAGGGCTTGTCGCGATCAAGCAAGGGGACGAAGAGAGCGCAAAAAAGCTCTTCAACGCTGTTGGCATTTTGGATCCCAAAAATTTGGCTAAAAAAATGGGTTTTGGGCTCATTGCGCTGCACAAAATGGACATTCCTACTGCCCAGAAAAATTTCAGCGAAATCCTTGAGGAGGAGAAGACCAATTGGCGTGCTCAAGCCTTTTTGGCATTTTCGTGTATCCTTTCCGTATTGCAAGATGGTTCTAATGATGTGAAGATCGAGGCGTTACGTAAAGGTGCCGAGCTCTCGCAGGAAGTATTAGATAACTGTGATGTACCGTCTACTTGTCAACTTGCCCAGTCTTTGTTGGATTGGGAAAAAGAGCTTGTGGAAAAAGTAGGTACACGCGGTCCCGTTGTTTAAAAAAAAGATGGATTAAAAACAGAAGGAAAAAAATGGTAGACAATCCGATTTCTACACCCGGAGCGGCACGTCCTGAGCCAGTGTCCCCTAATGAGCCAAAACCAGGTTTGGGCATGGATGATGGACGTCTTGAGCAAAAACCCTTTACATTAGGGCCTGAGGGGCAAAATGTTATTGCAGAGCCGCAATCGACGCATCCCTCCCCTATGGAATTGGCAGGTGATACAGCGCGTAACCAAGCTCCTTTGGCTCCAGAAGAGTTGAATGAGCAACTGGTGAAGCTCCAAGATAAGTTGGGTAATGTCAAAAATAGATTGGAAGATACCAAAGTCACCGACAACCTCACTGCCGATCACTACAGCGCGATGCAAAAAGTAGCCCAGAAGATGAATCCTGATATGCAAACGATTGCCAAAAACTCGAATGGCCAGTTTGAGCCTCCGGAGCAAAAGCCTGGGCAGAGTGGGACGGTGGAATATATTTCTCAGTGGTTGAACGGAGCGCAAGGGACTTTGGGCGGCGCGCTCAATTACCTGCAAAACACCGAAAAGCCCGATATTACCTCATACTTCAAATTGCAGTATGCGGTGCAAAGAGCGACCCAAAGAGGGGAACTATTTGCGAGTATCATAGGCTCTTCAGTGTCGGGAATTAAAACCATTATGAGTACCCAGCTAGGCTAATATGAAAGAGCCATCAGCAGACTTCGAAAAATTGATCACCAGCTTAGAGGATGTGCAACTCACCACCATGATGGGGCGCATTACAGAAGTGGTCGGTATGCTCATCAAGGCCGTTGTGCCCCAGGTGCGCATTGGAGAGGTCTGTCTAGTAAAGAGGCAATCGCTTCCTCCTTTAATGACCGAAGTCGTAGGTTTTACACAGGAAGAGGTTCTGTTATCTCCTTTGGGTGAAATGACAGGCGTAGGGCCCTCATCTGAGGTCATACCTACACGTCTTGCTCTTCATATCAAAGTGGGACCTGAACTTTTGGGTAGGGTGCTGAACGGTTTGGGCGAGCCCCTTGACATCGATACAAAAGGGCCTCTCAAAACCACTGAAACCTATCCTATCTTTAGAGCTCCTCCTGATCCCTTGAAGAGACAGCGGATTGAAGAGCCCCTGTCTACCGGCGTCCGTTGCATTGATGGCTTCCTCACATGTGGCCGAGGTCAAAGGATTGGCATTTTTGCAGGGGCAGGTGTAGGAAAATCGACCCTTTTGGGAATGATTGCCCGCTACGCTACGGCGGATATCAACGTGATTGCACTCATCGGAGAGCGAGGACGTGAAGTGCGCGAATTCATCGAAAAAGATTTGGGTGAAGAGGGCCTTAGTAGGTCTGTGATTATTGTCTCGACCTCAGATCAAGCTTCGCAGCTTAGGCTCAACGCGGCGTATGTGGGTACTGCGATTGCCGAATATTTCCGTGACCAGGGTAAAACCGTAATCTTGATGATGGATTCGGTAACCCGTTTTGCGAGGGCTTTAAGGGAAATTGGGCTTGCAGCAGGCGAGCCACCAGCGCGTGCCGGCTATACCCCTTCTGTTTTTTCTACTTTACCGCGTCTTCTGGAAAGATCGGGCAACTCCGATGTAGGATCCATTACGGCTTTCTATACCGTCTTGGTGGCAGGCGATGACATGAACGAGCCTATTGCAGATGAGGTGAAGTCCATCTTGGATGGACACATCATCCTCTCTAATGCCCTGGCTCAAGCCTATCACTACCCGGCCATCGACGTTTTGGCCTCCATTAGCCGTTTGTTGACCGAAGTAGCTAAGCCCGATCAACTGAAGCTTGTCAGTAAAGGGCGCGAGGTGCTAGCCCACTACCGGAAAAATGAGATGCTGATCCGCATTGGTGAGTATAAAAGAGGATCGGACAGGGATGCCGACTACGCGATCGACCATATCGATAAACTCAACCGCTTTCTCAAACAGACAATCGAGGAAAAAACGACATTTGAAGAGACGCTCCAGCAGATGCGCGCATTGTTTAAAACATGAAAATCAAATACCCCTTAGAACAAGTGCTCGCAGTCAAAAAAGACCGCGTTGAGAAAGCTGAGAGAGTTGTTGAAGAAAAAAAAAGAGCCCTACAAGTAGAGGAAGAAAAACTCAAAAAAGTTGAGGAAGAGCGCAATAAAGTTTTGCAGCACCATAATGACAAGCTCACGCAGCTTAGAAAAGTGCTTGATGAGGGAACGACCAGCGATGAAGTGATTCAGATGAAGGTTTACCTCAAGGTAGTGAAAGAAAAACTCGTTAAAGAAGAAGAAAAAGTCAAAGTACAAAAAGAGCAAGTGCGAGTAGCCGAGCGTAATCTAGAAGAGGCTCGCAGGGAATTGAAGAAAAAACGGCTCGAAGAAGAAAAAATCACGCTGCATAAGGAACAATGGGTCAAAGAGGCCCGTAAAGAATTCGAGCAACAGGAAGCTAAAGAGCAAGATGAGATTGGACAAGTGCTCCACGAAGCGCATAAAAAAAAGAGGATGAGAGAATGAGTGTTCCCCCAGCAGGACGGCGTCCGTCTAGTACGCCCTCTTCAAAAAATAACCCAGACGATACTAAAGAGAGCCAAAGACCCTTCCAGATGCCTGGTCGCAAAGAAAAAGCCCAAGAACAGGAAGAAAAAAAGAAGGGGCTGTTTGAATTGGCGCAGGAGGATATGGGTGTCCAGGCAAAACAGCAAGGCCTGCAACAGAGCATTAAGTCAGAAGAGATAGAGCCAGGTCTTACAGCAGTGACAGGAACTGCTGCTGCAGCGCAGGTAACCCAAGTAGGGCAATTGATCCAAAAAATGGTTGAGACCATGCATGTGGGACAAGTAGGTGGTAAAGACTTTGCAAGCGTCGATCTCAAAACAAGTGCTGATGTGCCCCAAGCTTTTGCCGGAAGTAATTTAACCATTTCCTACGAGACCAATAATCTCACGATCCACTTCGATAATTTTATGACCCCCCAGCAGCAAAATACAGCGATTAACCTGGTGGAGCAAAACAAAGAACAGCTGTTGCAAATGGTGGAAGCCTTGGGTGCCAAAAACATTCAGATAGCGGAGCTCTCGATTGGAACGCACGTTGTGGCTCTACCTAGGCAGACTGGCCTCCCAGCACCTTTTCAGCCCCTCCTCACGGCTGAAACGGAGAGTACACGCCAGGAAGACCAAGGATACAAAGAACGCGAACAAGGTGATCCCGAATAACCAGGGTAAGCCAGAATACAAGGGGCGAACCTAAATAACTGGGCGCACCTGAATAAAATGTAACTATTCAGGTAGCCCATCTTATTGGTTATACCATTTCCAGAAAATAAAGCCATGAAGTGGCACTGGGTAACATGACAGATTTGGATGATCGTTTCGAATTCTATGTTTTTGCACCTAAGCGAGAAAGGATCGTGCAAAAATGGCGTGTGATACAGTGCCAATTTGTGACTTTATTTGCTGCAAATGGTATTAATAGTCTACCTGTGGTGACTATCCACTCCCGCCTTGATGAAGTATCTCTCTCCTAGAGTGCTCTGGCGGCTCGTGAATAGTCACAATAAAATTCACGAAAACCATCGACTCGGATATAGTGCGACATATGACCTCTGCTCAACCTTTGGACTGGATCAAGCAAATCGATGCTCAACTTGTGCGGCTAGATGAAAAGCCTCAATTTGGGACTCCCGCTCCTCTTGATTGGCAACAACTCGAAACCGATTTGCGTTCCGTTTTAAACAAACCCGAGCTTACCCTTACCCACTCTGCGAAGGGATGGGTCACTGCAGGGCAACTTTTACAAGGCCTCGGCGAAAACATTGTGCCCCTCACCATCGAGTGGTCACCCTTGGAATCTCCTGTATTTTTTGTGACAGGAGAGTATACCCTCAATGAATTGATGGGCGAGCTTTTGGCAACCGAAGAAGAGGCTCCCTCATTCTATGATCCCTCCCTTGTCGATGGATTCTGTTCTTACTTTACCGCTCAAATCCTCCGTCTTTTGTCCAAACAATCTTTTGCTGTGCCTTTAAGCCCAAGGATTGGTCCACAGTTAGATAGTATGCAAAAGGCGCTTGGAGATGAGTCCTGCTTTGCAATTGATGTTTCCTTGCAAGTGAGTGGTAAACATTTATGGGGAAGAGTGCTGCTCTCGGAAAGTTTCCGCAGCGAATGGAAAATCTATTTTGCCCACCAAGAGCCACCCCCGCTTACAGAAGAGATGCGACAAAATCTCATGGTTGACCTAGGTCTTGAAGTGGGTCAGTCGCGCTTGAAATTCGATGAGTGGAAAAAAGTGAAAATCGGCGATTACATCATTCTAGATCACTGTTCCTACGATCCTGATGATAAGCAAGGGTCGGTCGTCTTAACGCTTCAGCAAAAGCCTCTCTTTAGAGGAAGGATTAAAGAGGGCGGGATCAAACTCACTAACTATCCCATTTATGAAGAGGTAACCGAAATGAACGAAGAGGATACAGATAGCAACCAACCGAGTCCTTTGAGTAATGACGAAGACAATATTTACGGCGATCTCGATGATGATGATGATGCATCGGAATTTGACGAGGATGAAGAGTTGTTTGCCGACCTTGAAGAGGAGTCGGCCTCACCCAAAAAACGCACTCAAGATACCGTTTCCGCAGAAGGTGCCACGATTTCCCCTGAACAACTTCCTGTACAGCTTACCGTCGAGGTGGGTAGAGTCAGAATGACTGCCGGTGAGCTCTTGAGCTTAACCCCCGGCAACCTTTTGGATTTGCATGTTGCTCCTGAGCAGGGCGTCGATTTGGTTGTAAACGGGAAAAAAGTAGGACGTGGAGAATTAATCCGCATGGGCGATCTGCTTGGGGTACGCATCCTAAACTTATAAAGTGGGTGAGAGGCTTTAACCATTAAGACAAATGACAAATAGTTATAATATTTCAGGAAAAGAAGGTTCTACTGCAGATAGTGTCTTGCCTCAAAAGATCGGTGGATACAAAATCGAAAGCCTTCTGAATAAAGGGGGGATGAGCCTTCTTTATTTAGGTATCCACCCTGAAACGCATGAACCGATTGCGATCAAGGTGCTCCTGCCCAAATATGTTTCCAATCCTGAAATGGTCCAGCACTTCATGCGTGAGGCCGAGATCATCGAGCTTACCAATCATCCTAATATAGTCAAGCTCTATGGCCACGGTAAGTGGGCCGGGGGCGTGTATATTGCGATGGAGTTTATTCAGGGTATTTCCTTGAGACAGATGATCTTACAGGAGGCGATGTCTCTCAAGCGATCTCTAGAGGTCGTGCTGCAAATCGCCCATGCCCTAACCCACCTCCATGCTCATGGCATTGTGCACCGCGATTTGAAGCCCGAAAACATCCTGCTCACAGCCCAAGGGGGTGTGAAGGTCATCGATTTCGGCATTTCTTTGATGCATACCGACATGGGTCCAAACGCCAAAAAGCGTTTTTTGGGCACGCCTGTATATATGAGCCCCGAGCAACAGCAAGATCCTGTACATGTCAGCTTTGCAGCCGATATCTATGCATTAGCAATCATTACCTACGAGCTCATTACCGGTAGGCTTGCCTATGGAACCATCCATATCTCAATAGTTCCAAGAGGGTTGCAGAAGATTTTAGTCAAAGCCCTTCAGCCCAATCCTGAAGATCGCTACGAGGATATTGTCGACTTTATCAGCGATATCTCTGCCTATTTAGCATCTGGCACCATAAAAAAGGATATGCGTGGTAGTGACTACTTAGGGGAGCTCAGCGAAGGTCTTAAAGAGGCTCAAGTCTTGCTCGTGCCCAAAGAACCTCCTAAATGGAATCGCCTTGAGATGGCTTTAGCTTCGAATTGTAAAACGGCTCTCTCTTCGCTCTATTATGATTTTTTCCAGCCCAAAGATGGGGTGTACAACATTGTAATCGGAGAATCCTTGACCACCGGAGTGGAAGGGATGCTCCATATTGCCATTTTGAAAGGGATGGTGCGCGCTTTGAGCAGCGCGATTGATAGTCCTGTAGATTTCGTAAAGACTTTGAATGCGCGTATCTTAGAAACAGGATTGCATGATGTATTTTCCTTTTCGCTTCTTACACTCTACCCAAGTGTAGATCGTTTCTCATATATCTCGTGCGGTTATACCCCTTTGTGGTATATCTCCGCTGGAGCTGAATCGCCCCGCAGATTGTCTGCGGACAATATTCCTCTGGGAAGCCAGCCAGTGGCCGATATCATCGAAGTGGATTCGAACTTCAGCATCGGTGATACACTGGTACTCCATACTTTTCAGGCAGGACGCGCGAAACAGATTGCAGAAATTGAATTGGATGAAGCCCAATTCCTGGAAGCATTAATGGAAAACCTGTTCCTCTCTCCACAAAAACAGGTCGACGCGATCTTTCGTAAGGTATCGCAAAAAGAGGGGCGTGCATTTTTTGAACGTCCCGTAGCGGTCATCGGGGTTGAGAGGATTGTTTGACAGATCAACATCAGTATCGTATAGATTGCTTTTGAACAAATGAAAAAAAAGATTTTGGATATACCAATACCTAAGGTCTGACTATAATCAAAATGATGGCACTAAGACACTCAGTACGCATATTCGTTTCAGCCATCCTCCTGGGCCTGCCTTGCGTAATAGGACATGCAGATGAGGAGGAGCTATCATCCGAGGAGATAGTCCGTGATATGGCTCAAATCCCTCTCGACGAGGGCCTGATTTCCGACTGTCCTGGAGGTTGCGATAACTATGCACCCAACGCTCCTTATTCTACTTCATCCCCTTCCACACAACCTCCTGCCACGCATTTTCATCTGCAACCGCCTCCAGAAGCCCCCATGAGAGGTCCTCCATCAGCACCACTGATGATCAAACCACCCTCTGGGCCACCGCATCTCTTCCAACCACAGCCTGCACCCTCTTTCAGCGATGCGGGTCAGAAATTTTACCCCAAACCTTCTTGCCTCGGTGGTCGTGGAATCCCTCCGGAAGGCTTTACAATCAACTTCGACAACATTTCCATCGTTCAGCTCATCCAGTTTATCAGCAAGATTTCAGGTAGCAATTTCATCTACAATGCTTCTGACTTGCAAGGCCCTGACGGTAAACCGTTGAGCATCACAATTGTTTCTGAAGATCCTGCCTCGGTCGACGATCTTTCCGCTGCGCTGCTCCAAGTACTGAAAATGAATAACCTGTCGGTTACCGAACAGGGCAACAACGTCTTGATCTACCGCAATCAAAATATGTCGAAGGTCTCACGTGTAATTACGGATAGCAATATCGAAGAGGCTTGTGGTAATGCTGTCATTACCCGCGTGTTCCAACTCTACAACGTCGACCCTACCAAAATCGCAGCTATCGTTAAAACCCTCGTCTCTCCTGAGGCGAATGTCGAGCCTTCTAGCGAAACACGTCACCTAATCGTCACCGACATCACAGCCAACGTCAACAAAATCTCCGATCTTCTGCAAGCCCTTGACACCCCACAACTGGCCGTCGACGTCTTCGAATACCAAATACAAAGTAATGCCGACCCTATCTGTCTTGCAGGCCACGCCCGTGAGATTTTAGAACCCCTTGCAGTGGGCGCCACCTTTTCAATCACTCCAGAAGCCAATTCTCAGAAAATTTTCATCGTATCGACCCCTTTTATCATTGAGAAAGCCAGAAGAATCCTCGCCTCACTCGACATGGACGGAATCTCCTGTTTAGAGCCTCTCCCTCCACCGATTACCGAGCTGAAAAACAACAGCTTTTACATGTACAAGCTTAAGTACCAAAATGGACAGGATATCGCCTTTGCCCTCCATGAGATCGGTATCAATCTCCAATCCACCGGCGTTTCCAACATCGACTTTGTCAACACCATCTTCAGCGTCCAATGGCTCCCTGTGAACAACTCGATTGTCATCGCCGGTACCGACGATTCCATCCAAAAAGTGGTTGCCCTCATCGATGATCTCGACAGGCTTCCCAAACAAGTCTATCTCGAAGTCCTCATCCTCGACACATCACTCACCAATTCCCTCGACTTCGGTGTCCAATGGATTGCCCTCGGTGATGAACAAAACAAATTGGCTTATGGTTCAGGCTTGTTAAGCAATGCTATTCCTGGTTCTGACTTCCAAGATAGTGCTCGATTGATTCCGCAAACTAACAATCCTTTAACAGGCGGTCCTCCAGCCGTTCCTAATCCTGGTAATAACGTTTCTTTACCAGTCCCTGCTAATTTAACTGGGCCTATCGATTCTAATCTTACCTCAGCATTTGGACTAGGTATTGTAGGTAACATTCTGCGACATAATGGCAAATCATTCCTCACCTTAGGTGCTCTGATAAGTGCTTTAGATGAAGAGCAAGATTCAACAATTGTACTCAATCCAAAGATCATGGTGGAAGACACGCAACCTGCTAATTTCTTTGTGGGTCAGAATATCCCTTACCAAACTACCAGCACCGTGATCCAGCAAACAGGTTCGGTAACGCAAAATATCCAGTACGAAGATATTGGTATTGACCTCCAAATCACACCGACGATTTCCCCAGACAATATGGTTACCTTGCTCATTAACCAAACTGTGGCTTCAATAGAGGGTTTTGCTGGAGCTACTAACTTAACTCCTGTAACCAATAAAATCCTGGCGACTACACGTGTGCACGTTCCGGATGGTACATTTCTGGTCATGAGCGGACATATTTCAGATGAAGTGAATTATATCCGTTCCGGCATCCCATGCCTGGGCACACTTCCCCTCATCGGCCCGGCCTTTAGCCGTACAATCGAGCAACGTAGAAAGCGTAACCTCATTCTTTTCATCCGTCCTCAAGTTGTTACTTCTGCAGAAGGTGGTGTAAGACTTACGGATGAAGAGGGCTATCAGCACAACTGGGATGCCAATCCGTGTTCGATCTTCGATTGCGGCCCTATCCAAGCCCCTGAGTGCCAAATCTACCCTATCACCCCTGAAATGCAACACTAAGAGGTCAGCCTGAAATACGGCTAGCCCAGGGCAGCGCCCTGGGTCAAAAGGCAAAAAAAAACATTACCTGCAGCCTCGTAGGGCTGCGACAAGCTTTTAATCTCAAACATATTGAGGGAATTGCAATGCTCTCAATATGTTTAATCTTTTATCTTTCAAGCGCAGTAAAATACCCACGTTTAGGGACGCTGCAATGCATAACAGGCTCTCAAGCTTCTCTGGGCATTGTGCAAAACAGATAAGGATGTGTAATATCTTTTTTATTTGACAGGACGCACATCACAAGCGAGGCTTCACATGGCGATACAATCCTATAATCTACACGAAATACTGTCCCCAAAGGATTTTGGACAAGATGAGAGGTTAATAGCTCATCATCTGATTCTTGCTCAAAAATACGATGCTACGATTGTGTGGTTAGGTGAGCACCCGGAATATCTGTCTACACAAGCAACGCGTTTTTTGCTCACACCTCTTCATCTATGCGCAATGGTAGGGGATCTGATGACAGCGGCCTATCTTCTAGCCCAAGATAGTGTATGCTTAGATGCACAGGACATCAGGAAATGGACCCCTTTGCATCATGCAGCTTTGCACGCTGATCCTAAAATGTTAGAGCTCTTCCTAGCTGCCGACAAAGCAAAAGTAAGCGCTGCTTTAGCTCTGAAAAATGAAAACAACGGCACGTATGAAGACCTAAGGAGAATGGCGTTTCCTAGTCCAGTTCCTGAAGCTGCGCAGGTTTTTTACTGTAGCGCTGAAGAGGGAATGATCTTAGGAACGGCAGGTGATTTCCAAGGCATGACCGGGGGGCTATTTGTAAACTCAACCCAGGCGAATCCTCTTTTTTTTATGGAAGAATGGGTCTCTCCTACATGCGTTGCAGGCTCTTTTCTTCAGTTTCCACAAATAGAGCAAGAGTATGAAAGTTATTTGCCCAAGCCCTCTAGGCTCTGTCTAGGCGCGTTAAAGACGGGTCATGGAGTTTTTGCCTCAGAAGAAATTGAAGAGGGAGCCATTTTGGTTGAATATTGTGGGGAGGCTATTCATGGCGAGAACAAAAGCTCCTATCGGATGCCTTTATGTGATGGGGGTAACATGCGGAATTTGGGGCCCATGATCAATGATGGTCCACCCAATTGTGTGGATTTTCCCGTATTCAACTTCAAAGGCTTCCCTCTGATACATGTCTTTAAGGCCATACGTACCATTGGCACAGGAGAACAGATCCTTTGGAATTATGGCTCTGGCCATCCCGTAAAAAAGGAAAAGTACACAATCTTCTCTCAATCATCTGCAGAGCAATGGTTTAGAGAACATCCTATTGCTGATCAATACAGCGCATGTATAGCTGCTTTTAAAAATGAAGACTGGATTGCGTATAGGAAGCATTTAACGCCTCTACACTACCTTCTGGGTACTCAATCCTTCCAGATCCTTATTTTGGTGAAGAGAATTTTGGGAGTTAGTGATGTAGTTAGTTTGGCAAAAAATAGCTTTTTTCTTGAAACAGAAAAAAACATTTTTGTTTCTCAGGATGTAGAGCTAAATTTTGAAATTGTCACTGAATTTTTTGAAATGTGTAGTGTATGTAGCAATCCAGTTGAAGCAGAAAAAGCAGCTGTATCCTTAGTCGAATATCTCTTTGCTCAGTTGACAGTGTCCAGTGTTGTTAAATTGCTCAGCTCAATTACCACAAATAATCCCCTCCCACGTAGGCTATTTAAGCAAATTCTGAACGGGAACACCTCACAAAAAATCCCTCTAGTAATACTGGGACGTCAAATTGAAGAGATAGATTTTTTATATGCAGGTTTTTGTAAAAATCCTAATGATCTTGCACTCACAGGACAATTTGCTGCAGCTCTTGTTGCCTTTAAAAGTCCTATCGCCAGCTTGATCCTGTCAAAAAATTATATTGGGCCTATTTTAAAAAGCGAAATCACAAAAACACAATATGCTGAGCTACTTAGTTGTCATGGGCTTGAGGCTTATCTAGAGGATTTGGAAATTTTGTAACTATTCAGGTAATCCATCTTTTTGGTTAAAAGCCTCTCTGTGGTGACTATCCACTCCCACCTTGACAAACTGGGGCTGCTCTAAGGATTCTGCTGGCTCGTGAATAGTCACGAAATTTTGTAACCGTATTGCTTTTTTATCGGCTTTTGTCAGCTGCGGGAAAGAAATCAAGCGTTTCTTTGAAGAATCGAAATCTTCTTTTTGATCGCCATAAATTGCCCCGTTTCTGACAATGCTTCATATGTGTAGACGTCTTATTGCTCTTTTGACTCTCCTAGCCTTTACAGCAGCGTGCGCAAGGGTGCCCACTTATATTGAGCCCGTGGTGCAAGCCCCACCTCATCCCAAGGAAATTCAGAGAGAAAAGCGGTTTTTTCTCAGTTTGCCACCCGATTTTTCGGTCTCACCCTTTACTCCTTTAAGCCCAGCAGAACAGGCAACAGATTGGGGAAAAGAGTACCGAATTGCTCTGTGTTTTGCAGATGATTTTGATCTTTATCGTGCGATCACTAACTTGAAGCGGGCTCTTTGTCTAATTACGCCTGATGCTAAAGAACGTAAGCTGGAAATTGAGTACATGGTGGCGTTGGCCTATTTTTTAGGTCAAAAGTATGTAGAGGTCGTATATGCGGTCGAATCAACTGATCTGCTGCAGGTCGACGTGACTTTTCCGGCTTGGCGCGATCTTCTACTCATTCTTTATGAAAGCTATGGCCAACTGGGCCGCCCGGAACATGCAGCCCACATGATGTGCCTGCTCGAAGAGCAAGATCCGGGGGCTGTTTGTAAGTTGAATTTACTATCTGTTGTTAAGCAAGCCGATTTCGATGCTTTGGAACGTGAAGGGCAGGCTAATCATCCCTATTTAGAGAGAATAGTCTGTGGTTATCGTGCGGAGGCCAAGTCGGTACGTAAAGCGCAAGGGCTCAATGCTGTTTTGCCAGGAGCCGGCTATTGGTATGTTGGCCTTAAGCAAACAGCGGTGACCGCCTTTCTCATCAATGGCCTCTTTATCGCCGCAGGCGTACATCTGATCAATGAGGGGCATGGAGCTGCCGCAGCCATTGTGCTTAGTCTTGAAGGGGGCTGGTATTTTGGTGGGATCGCAGGAGCCGGGTATGCTGCAAAATCGTATAATGAACATCTCTATTGCAACTTTGCAGACAAAATTGCTCAGCGCGAGGCCTATTTCCCTCGCATGATGCTCAATTACACCTTCTAATACCATTTCCAGAAAATAAAGTCACGAATTGGCACTGTATAACACGCCATTTTTGAACGATCCTTTCTAGCTTAGGCGCAAAAACATAGGCTTCGAAACGATCGTCCAAATCTGTCATGTTACCCAGTGCCACTTCATGGCTTTATTTTCTGGAAATGGTATAAATACTTCCAGGGTCGCATAAAAATATTGCCATAGAGTATCAGATGGGATATGGAAAAGCGTATAAGGGTGTTTGCGCCTGCATTGATGGCGATTATAGTGGATGCTCTGGGCTTTGGCCTTGTCTATCCATTGATGACCGAACTTTTTGCTGGGCAAGAGGGGCTACATATGGCGGCAGGGATGTCGCTGCAGCTGCGCCATTTTTATTTGGGATTAACCTTTCTTCTGTACCCTCTGGCTGCCTTTTTTGGTGCTCCGCTGATGAATGATCTTGCAGCTGTCTACGGGCGAAAAAGGATCTTGGGTTTGTGCATGGCAGGTCAAGGGATAAGCTTTCTGTTGATGGGCGTTGGCGTTGCGTTTTTTAACATTGCGCTACTTCTCATCGGAAGAGCACTCTCTGGCATTATGGCAGGTAGCCAGTCTCTTGCACAAAGCGCCATCATCGATCATAGCCCTGCTGATAAAAAGGGGCACAACCTCGTGTATGTGACGATTGTGGTCGCGGCGGGTATTGTACTTGGTCCCTTAATGGGGGGTATTTTTTCCGATGAAAAACTAGTACCATGGTTTACGCTCTCCACACCTTTTTATATTGCAGCGGCACTGGCATTGTTCACCATTTTGTGGGTGACTATCCGTTTTCCCAAGGATGCTAGCTCTGCAGGAAAACTGCACTGGACTCGGCCTCTCACAACCCTTTGGGAGGGATTCACGAATCCGAAGCTGCGCCCCCTGGTTCTCATTTTTTTATGCATGCAGATTGGGTTTAGTCTGTTCTATCAGATGATCCAAGTGTTTGTTTCTACAGTCTTTTCTTTTCCGACCTGGGAGATTGGTGTTTTTAACGGCTTTATGGGGATCGCATTTGTTCTAGTTGTTTTATTTGGAATCAAATATTTTCTTAGATGTTTAAGTGTAGAAAAACTTGCTTCTCTTTCTCTCCTGCTGACAGGTATTTTTTTAATCCTGCCCATGATCTACCCTCAAGAAACATTTGTTTGGCTCATGGCATTTTTAGCAGCAGGATTTAATATGATGGCTTATGGGGCATTGATGGCTTGTTTTGCAAGCTCCGTGGATGTCTCGCATCAGGGATGGGCAGTCGGGCTTTTCAGTTGCCTAGTTGGGGCGAGCTGGACGCTCACCGGATTTGCGACCAACTTGATCAGTATCATCGGCCTGAGATGGCTCATCGCTTTAGGTGGGCTTTTCCTACTGATCAGTTATTTTTTGATGGAGCGGCGCAGCAGAGTGCAAATGGGTAATCGCTCAGGATAATTCTAGATTCGGCAGTATTATTTCTTTACGAGCCCTTAGTCGCGAAAATTGAATTATACCATTTCCAGAAAATAAAGCCAAGAAGTGGTACTGGGTAACATGACAGATTTGGATGATCGTTTCGAAGCCTATGTTTTTGCACCTAAGCGAGAAAGGATCGTTCAAAAATGGCGTGTTATACAGTGCCAATTTGTGACTTTATTCTCTGGAAATGGTATTAGTGGATCGTTATAATACGCTCGCCCTAAATCAATAAGGACGAGGTGTTGTGGAGCTTTTGAAATCTTTGGGGGATATTTTCCTCTTCGTGACGACGCTCATTGTGCTCGCTGCCAGTCTTCTTTTAACCATCAAGACCCGCTTTATTCAGTTCCGTAAAATCCCTTACATGCTGCGTCTGTTCTTTTCCTTGATGTTTAAAAGGCATGCAAAAGAGGAAGGGCCTTCGACAATTCGCGCACATAAAGCCCTTTTTGCAGCTATGTCGACAACAATTGGTATCTCCACAATTGTTTCCCCCTTTATTGCGATGCGCCTTGGTGGTCCTGGGGCTATTTTGGGCTTTCTGCTCGCGACTTTTTTGGGTGCGGCAGTCAACTTTACCGAAGTGACTTTTGCCCTGTCCTATCGCAAGAATCACCCGACACAAGGGATGGCGGGCGGCCCGATGCAGTACCTACATGACGAGATTCGTCCGTTTTTGGCTAAATGGTACGCCTTTTTCGCCTTTGTGCTGATGATGGGATGGTCGGCAGCGCAGGCTAATCAATTGGGCGCAATATTGAGCTCTCCACTACTCGGTAATATCCACATCCCTGTGTGGGTGACAGGCGCCTTTTTGGCAGTGGCTGTCATCATCATTTTGCTCGGTGGAATCAAGCGGATTGCCAATCTGTCTGCGCAACTCGTTCCGTTGATGTTTTTCCTCTATGTGGGAGGTGCATTATGGATAGTAGGTGCCAATATTGGAAAACTCCCGATGATTGCCAAGATGGTCTTTGAATCGGCTTTGGCTCCACAAGCATTTGGTAGTGGGGTAGTAGTGGGAGGCATTATTTCAGCTCTGCGCTGGGGTGTTTTCAAGGGGCTGCATTCCAACGAAGCGGGGGTAGGCTCGCAGACGATTCCGCACTCGATGTCGGAAACCGACAACCCTGTTGAACAGGGAATCCTTTCCATGGTCGCAACCTATTCTGCAGGGTGTATCTGCATTTTATCGAGCTTAGTTGCCCTGATGACCGAATCGTGGCTGAACCCTAATCTCGGACTAGGGATCGATATGGTCGCTCACTCCTTCCATAGCTACTTCTCGACGATAGGGCTGATGATTGTAGCGATCAGCGCATTCCTCTTTGCCTTTGGGACAATCCTAGGCAATAGCTTCAATGGAAGCCAGTGCTTCATTTACCTGACTAAAAACCGCTACCTGGGTGTCTACTATGTGGCTACAGGAGCATTGGTTTTTGTGGGATCGATTGTCGATGTCGCAGCCATCTGGTCGTTTGTCGACTACATGCTGGTCCCTGTTTTAGTGCCGCATATCTTGAGTATTGTCTATTTGTCTTACAAGCAAGGCGCGCTTCTCAAACAAAGCGATTCGGTTTTAGTAGAAATTGCCTGATACAAAAGTTTAATCCGATAGGCCAAGCTCAGCGGGCAAGATGGCTGTGCCCTGTGGCTCTTGCCGTAGTCTTTCAACAGGAAAGCCCGGTCCGACTGTCTCCATTTCAAAATCTTCTGGTAATAGAGTTGTATTACCTCCTCGCCTACCCATTCGGGTATATTCTCGTCGGCTCGGCCCCGGCCAGCCAAGCCGGCCCTGAAAATTGTCACTAAAATCATCGATTTTCCAAGGGTCAGGAGTTTTGCAATTGGCTCTTTAATAAATTTTAATATTAGATTTGCGCTCTTTAAGGAAGTCAAGTCGATAATCGAGTCGATAATAAATTGACTGAAAGTATATATATAGTGTATACTCAGAATAAATGAGGTTGTATGCAAACAAGTCACAGAAAAAAGCTATTTAAGCACGGGGGAAGTAGAGCAGTCGATCTCCCCAAGGAAGCTCGTTTAGGTTCTGAGGTCACTATTGATGTCAGGGAAGACGGAGTTTTAATTTATTCAGATCCTTTAGAAAATATGGAATCGGATCCTCAATTCCATTTATTCATTGAGGCATTATTTCAGCATGCCATGAAACATCCAGAGGAACTTAAGAATCTTGAAGAGGTATGGGATGAAGAGTGGGATGCATTGCTTGAAGGGGTAGATGGTGGAGAAGAAATCTAAATATCTACTGAAATGTCACAAACATTATACGTTTAGGATTAATTCACTGAAGCAAGAAATACGGAAATTAAAGAGCTCTCTTGATCGGGAAGCATTTCTTCAACACCCAGAGGTAAAATTTGCATCCCGTCTTAAGCAAGCCACTGAAGAAATCATTCCGGAAGATCCCAACAAAAGAGAATATCAGTTGCGCGATGACCTTAAGAAATACCGTCGATACAAACGGGGTTTACAAAGATATCGATTGTTTTTTGCCTTCGCCTCAAAGCCCCCTGTAATCCTTTATCTTTACATAAATGACAAATCCTCACTTAGAAAGGATGGAGATAAGAACGATCCCTACGCGATTTTTAGTAAATTAGTTGAGCAAAAAAAAATTTCGCATGATCCTAATGATCCAACCATTCAACACTGGATCACAGAGCTGCAAAATTAATGACGGCCTAGATCGCGAGGGTTAGTTGGCTGGCGATCTGATGAAGGAACGCAGCTCTTTTGCGGGGCAGCTCCGGAATATCGACCTTGGTCTCAAGCTGATTGATCAAATGAGCACGCCTTGAGTTGAATAAGGCTTCGTTCATGTTCAATCCAGGCGGAGCTTGAATCCAACCCACTTCAATACCGAGCTTAACGAGACTGAGGGCATTCAAGGCTTCGATGACCTCAAGCTGGTAGGAGTGGGTTAATAGTCCAAGCGCTCGGGTTACCTTGTTTTTCATTGATTCGTTATTGTTTTCCATGAGTTTCTTACGGATACCGATCTCTGCAACAACAGCCCGTGTAGCCCACATCCTCATCGTGGTGAGGATATACTCTTCTGTCAAGCCGAGTGTGCAAGTGTTGCGGGCAACCAAGATATCTCCAATCATTTCGGATGTCTTTCCTTGTAGTCCGACAGCTTCCACCTCTTCTTCCTTTTCCTTTTCTATCAATTCGGCAAGCTCACCGGTATGGATGATAGCAGGGATATGCAGATAGAGCGAGATTGTCAGCGCCGTTCCGGCAAGCCTGGGATTGGAAGAGAGAAATCCAAAACGGGGATGAAAGGCTAAATCGAGGGTTTTGCTCAAATGCCCCTCTATCTTGGCGAGCTTATTCCATGATTTTTCGATCTCTTGTTGGGTGTCGATCATGTTCAACTGGACGTGATCCGAGACGTTCAGTACGCCTAAAAATTCACCAGTTCCGTCGATGACAAAGCCCTCTCCTGCATGGGCTTGATGAAAGCTATCTGCAATCAGAAAATGCTCAAGCAGAAATTCTTTTTCCAACGGTCCAAGCTCTTCTGAGCGGAACATCTCGGGTTTATCCAATTCAGGACATTTCAAAAGACTTTCATTAATCAGAGAAAGCACTTGAACCTCGAGCGCCTTATCTAATTTATGGGGAAATTTGAATTTTTGGAGGTTGCGTGACAAAGTAAGGCCTGTTGCCAACCAGACATTGTGCGAATGTTTTTCCCAAGGGTTTTTTAAATGGAAAATCGGATCCGATGGGGTTTTTTCCTGTTTCATTCTCCTCCCTCCTTACCTTCCGATTTTTCTTTGAGTGCTTGAATCTGGTCACGCAAGAAGGCAGCTTGTTCGTAGTCTTCACGGATCAAAGTCTCGTCTAACGCTTCATTTAGGGCGATCAAACGGAGGGTAGGGCTGATTTCGCTCACGTCTCCCGGAATACGTCCTATATGGAGTGCCTGGGTCTTTTTGTTAGTGGTCAAATGTCTTGAAATCCGATTTTCTTTGAGAAGCATTTCGACTAAGGCATCGGCAAAGACTTCATAGCATACTGCACACCCAACTGGATTACCCATCCTCAAGGCTTCCAGAGTGGTACCACAATTGCCACAAGCAAGTGAGGCTTCTCCTCTCTCTTCGCTGATTCCTTCTTTGCGCACGGCGCCATAAAGCCGTTTTTCGAGATGAGGGCAATCAGCACACATGACAGTGCGCGTCATCTTGTCACCAACAATCTCGATATAACAGACATAAAGCGGTTTTTTACATTCGGAACAATCTAAAGGGCGTTCAGGCATATTCAAAAACAAGTTAATAAAATTTGATCTTACTTACCCTTCAAAAAAATAGCCAAAGCTTTTTTCTATTAAAAATATTTAAAGAAGGCGGCATAGCGAACTAGAAAGCTCATCCTCGAGCACTGGCAGTATAGGTTATACGCCGAGCGAGAGATCGTCAAAATGGAACAAAACCATCCAAAAAACCACCAAAACTCGATTTTTTCAATGGTCACATTTTAATATTGGGTGAAGGATGCTATTGTGAGTGTCCAATATCTAATTCTCTCGGACTGAGAGAAGAAGAAATTGGGTCTTGATGGACTCGAACCATCGACCCCCTCATTAAAAGTGAGGTGCTCTAACCAACTGAGCTAAAGACCCGTGAAACCTAACCATAATTGGCCATAATGGCTTCTCTTAGGCGTTACTGTTGACCCCAAGGGGATTCGAACCCCTGTTATCGGAATGAAAATCCGGTGTCCTAGACCAGGCTAGACGATGGGGCCGGTCAAGTGAGCCAGCAAAACTGCCTCAAGTCGTAAAATCTTACAGCAGCCGGCCATTTACTGCAAATCAAATGGTGGTGATCTCTTTTTCTTTATCTTCAAAAATTTTGTCGGCCATAAGGCAGAATTTATCGGTCAGCTCTTGGATTTTTTTCTCGTTCTTCTTCAGGACATCTTCAGGAATTTCACTGGCTGCTTTCAGCTTTTTGAGGGCTTCATTGCCATCACGCCTTGCATTGCGGATGGCCACTTTTGCCTCTTCTGTTCTTTTTTTACCCTGTTTTACCATTTCAAGGCGCGTGTTTTGATCCATCTCCGCTACTTTGATGCGCACCACATTGCCATCAACTACTGCTCGCAGGTTGAGATTAGCGGCTTCTATTCCTTTAACAATTGCATGGACATTCTTGCTATCGAATGGTGAGATGAGAAGTTGACGCGGTTCGGGAACAGAAATAGAGGCTAGCTCGGTCAGACGCATACGTGCGCCGTAAACCTCTACCATGATGGTGTCTACCATAGCAGAGTTGGCTCGTCCTGTACGGAGCCCTTTCAATTCGTGCTTCAGGTGATCCAGAGCACCGTTCATTTTCTTTTCAGTCTCTTTGAGCACATCGGTCATATTAAAAATCCTTACGTGACTAACGTTCCATAGGGACGGTCGGAGAGGGCCTCCGATAAGGGTCCTTCATAAAAATTAAACACCCGGATGGGTATTTTAGCTTGCATGCATAGCGTGACAGCACTGAGGTCCATGATCCCCAGTTTTTTGTCGAGAATCTCGGTGAATGAAATCGTGGAGTATTTTTGGGCGCCTTTCTCTTTGCGAGGATCTTTGTCGTAGATCCCATCGACACGTGCCGTAGCTTTTAAAAGGATATCAGCTCGAATTTCGCAAGCCCGCAGCGCTGCACATGTGTCTGTTGTAAAATAAGGGTGTCCTGTGCCTCCGACAAGAAGGAGAACACGCCCTTTGTTAAGGTACCTATTAGCTCGTTCCCATTGGAATTTTTCGGCAACTGCAGGACACTCCAGGGCTGTCATCATACGGACATCGCTGCCGGCTTGGATAAGCGCCTGGGTGAGCACTGTGCCATTCATAAGGGTGGCAAGCATGCCCACCTGATCAGCGGGCGTTCTTTCCATTCCCCAAGAAGCTGCTTGTTGGATACCACGGAAGATATTTCCGCCGCCGATGACAACGGCTACTTCGATATTTTGTTTTTGAAGATCGTGGATTTTACCGGCCACGCATGCAGCAGCTTCTGGGCAAACTCCAAAGGGAAGGTCTCCCATCAAAGTTTCCCCGGATACTTTAAGCAGAACGCGCCGGTAGGGGATCATGGAGTACCTATTCGCCGACCTTCCAGCGGAGGAAGTAGGCGAGCTTTAAAGTTTTGCCGATCTCTTTTCCTCGGTTGGCTACAACCTCTGCGATGGTAAGATCCGTATCTTTAATGTAATGCTGGTTGACCAAGCAAACCTGATCAAAGTAGGCGCGTAGCTTCCCTTCGAGGATTTTTTCCACGATGTTTGCAGGTTTCCCTTGGATTTGAGCGCGAGCGATCTCTTTTTCGTGCTCGATGACTCTTTCGGGGATCTCCTCATGTGAAAGAAACTCAGGGGATTCGGCAGCGACATGCATCGCAATGTCTTTAGCCAGAGCAGCTTCGCCAGAACTACCTGCGATTTCCACTAGTGTAACTAGCTTTCCCGCACCATGAGAATAGACGGCAAGCGAAGCATTAGGTTTTTTGGGGAAAATCTCCAAACGTTTGATTTGGATGTTTTCGCCCAAGCTTTGCATGATGGTGGCACGGTATTCGTCGATGGTAAGCTTGGGGTCTTGAGAATATTTCTGCTGGACCAAATCCGCTACATCGACAGCCCCTCTGTTGCAAAGCTCTTCTGCAAGATTTTGAGCGAATTTTTGGAAATTTTCGTTTTTAGTAACGAAGTCAGTCTCGGCATTCACCTCGACAAGAGCAATGCGCTCCGCGTTTTCGGCGATTTTAATGACCCCTTCTTTTGTTTCGCGCCCTTCTTTTTTCACAGCAGAAGCAATGCCGGCTTTGCGTAAATTCTCGATGGCAAGCTCAATGTCACCCTCAGCGGTATCGAGGGCTTCTTTACATTTTGCCATTCCCACGCCGGTGCGCTCGCGCAATTCTTTCACCATTTGTGCTGTGACTTGAGCCATTAGACTGCCTCCACTTCATCTTTATGCCCTTTTTCCGAGCCCATTTTTTCATCTTCATCGTTGGTGAAATTCAATTCGTTTTTCTTATCGATGATCGTTTGAGCGAGTGACTGGACGATGACTTTAACGCTTTTCAGGGCATCGTCATTGCCAGGGATGACGTAATCGATCGGGTCGGGGTCGCAGTTGGTATCAACAATAGCCATGACAGGAATACCGAGCTTGCGCGCTTCGGCAACGGCGATGTGTTCGCTGCTAGGGTCGACGACGATGAGCAAACCTGGCATTTTGCGCAATGCGCGGATACCAGAGAGGTTTCTATCGAGTTTTTCTTGTGCTTTAGTGAGCAAAGAGCGCTCTTTTTTAGTGAGTCCTTCACCGCCGATCGTGACTTTACGTTCGATTTTCTCAAGTGTTTTGATAGAGTTGCGGATGGTGGACATATTGGTGAGCATTCCGCCGAGCCAGCGTTCGCACACATAAAATTCGCCACAAGCCTCAGCGCTTTCACGAATTACAGCTTTCGCTTGTTTTTTGGTTCCTACAAAGAGAACGGATTTGCGCTGGGCGACAACATCTGCGACAACATTTTGACAAAGGCGCAATTGCTGAAGTGTTTTTGCCAGGTCAATGATATACAATCCATTGCGGAGGTCTAAAACGAAACGTTTCATTTTAGGGTTCCAGCGGCGCTTTTGGTGGCCAAAATGCGTGCCGGCTTCGAGTAAGTCTTTAATGGATACTTCTTTCTTCATAGAATCGTTTTGCATAGAATCCAAGCCTTGGGTTTTACCTAAGCATCCTGCTTTTGCAGGATTTCGGTCTTGGTTAAGTTATTAAAAAAAATGAGCGCCTGGACAGAATCGAACTGACGTAAGTAGCTTGGAAGGCTACCGCTCTACCATTGAGCTACAGGCGCGTGTGCAGAAAAATATAGAAAATGAACCCATTTAAGTGCAAGATCTAAGAACAGCCATGAGTAAACAGACATCGGTGCCAGCAAAGGCTAATAAAATTTTGAACGGGATTCTCGTCGTTTTGGCTCTTGTGGCTATTAAAATATGGCATTTGTCTGTTGTCCAACATGATAAAAAGATTGAAGAATCGAAAAAGCCTCAGAGACGAACTGTGCTCGAAAAAAGTGAAAGGGCCACCATCTACGATCGCTTTGGTGTGGCACTTGCTACAAACAAAGTTCAATATAATGTTGCGATCTCCTACGGACCTATTCGCGATATCCCTCGGTGGATCTGGAAAGAGGATGAAAGGGGAAAACGCTGCAAGTATTTCCAGAGAAAAGAATATATAGCTACCTTGGCTCAAAAACTGGCTGAAGAGTTGTATCTGGACTCCCAATGGGTAGAGGATATGATTCACTCGAGAGCCGCCATTTTGGGCCATGTCCCTTGTCTGATCAAAGAAAATATTTCGGAAAGCCAATATTTTCGGATGAAGATGATGGCAAAAGATTGGCCAGGAATTCATGCCGAGGTGGCCGCCAAGAGATGTTACCCCTTAGGGGCAGTTGGTGGAGAGATTGTAGGCTACATTGGTCCAATCAGCCGGCGAGAATATGATGCTATCACACGTGAGATGGGTGGGCTGAGGGAGGCTCTTTCGGCATTTGAAGAGGGGCAGCACGATCTCCATATAGACGGCTATTACTCAATCCAACAGGTTCGAGACCGATTAGATGAACTTGAGAAAAGAGCCTACCGAATTAACGATTCTGTTGGGAAAATGGGCGTGGAGGCCGTTTACGACGAAGCTTTGCGAGGATTATGTGGCAAGCACACCTATTTAGCAGACATACGTGGTAATTATTTACATGAGCTACCCGGTTCAGAGGACCCCGTAGCAGGAAAACGTCTTGTTTTGTCAGTTTCATCCGAGCTTCAGGAGTTTGCTCAAAATCTTCTTGCGGAATATGATACAGAGCCCTTCAGCACGCATCCTAAAACAGTAAAAAAAAGGGCTTTGATACCGGAAAATCAGCCTTGGATTAAAGGTGGAGCTATAGTGGCCCTAGATCCCAAAACAGGAGAGGTCTATGCCATGGCCTCCTTTCCCAATTTTGATCCCAACGATTTTATTAGGCCCGAAAATGATTCTGAAAGGGCCCTTAAAAATCAAAATGTGAATCGGTGGTTTGAAACAGAGGGGTATTTAGGGAAAGTGTGGGACATGAAAATCCCTTATTCTCGCTCTCGATTCTCTAAGAAATACTATGAGGACAGTTTAGAAATGGGCTGGAAGGCCTATTTGAGCTTTATTCTACCAAAAAATTCGCCTGTCCGGGCTACGCTTGAAAGCCAGTCCTCCCTGGCGGACGCTATATGCGTGCAAAGGCAGGTTGAGAAGGTTTTAAACTTGTTTGCAGATCTTCATTTTATCTTGTCACCCTCACAAGTATTTGATTTTATTTATAATGGACCCGGTGAGATCCCCATCAAAGGGATGGTTACCTTACAACAAAAAGCTTTCATGGAAGAACGCTATGAGCTTGTGAAAGAGGAGCTCAGTTCATTAAAGGTAGAGCTCGCCCCTTACTTTACTCCATTGCCACGGAATGATGAAAAAATACTACTAACTGACCTCTACCGCCTCGTTGCGGATGCAGCCCTTTTCAGCCCTTTTTTGACAGAACTCATAGAGCACATGACTTTAAGTGAGTATCGCGATGTTTCAGCTCGTTTTAGCACTGTTGTAGATGCTATTCGACAGCTTGTACGCGATGTATTTGTAGAAAATGATTTCAAACAATGGCGAGAAACCCATTTTCAAGACTATCTAGCTCAGAAGCGTATCGAAGAAAAGGAAGCAAATAAAAAATACGCTAGGCCCTACATTGAATATCTGGAAACAGTGCAAGCAGAGCTTTTCAATGCCTTTTGGCAGCAGAATCAATGGGAGCTCATTGCCCTTTTTTTAAATAGACAAGAGGGACAAACAACCCCAGAGGTGTCCCCATATGTTGCGATCTTAGAGAACTGGACGCGCGAATTGGATGCAGGTGCTCACCAAGGGCTCGATTGGGTTTCCCATTATCACCTTTTGAAGAGGGTTACAGATGAATTTGATAACAAAGTACTGATCACCTTTCTCCAAACATTACGTTCTTTTGATCAACTGAATCGCCCTTTGCTTGGAAAATACTCGGGACTGCGGGGTAGTAAAGAGCGCGATTTGGCATCTGCCTTCTACCCTCTCTATGGGATGGGTTTTGCTAGATCACATGCTTTTCGGCAAGCCTCTACTATAGGTTCTATTTTCAAACTTGTCCCCGCTTATGAGGCTCTGAGGCAGCGCTTCCAGACCTTAAAAGGGAGAACCGAAGGAATCATGGCTCTCAATCCCTTGACCATGATCGATGACAAAAGGCGTGTCCTAGGAAAAAAAGACATGTGGAATGTGGGCTTTAGTATGGATGGAAAGCCCATCCCTATGTTTTATCATGGAGGACGGCTTCCTCGTACGGAACACGCGGGGGTAGGTAAAGTTGACTTGATCAAAGCGTTGGAAGTGTCGAGCAACCCCTATTTTGCTATTTTAGCAGGCGATATCTTGGATGACCCCGAGGATTTATGTCGGGCTGCCAATGCATTAGGTTATGGCGAAAAAACTGAGATAGATCTGACAGGCGAATACGGAGGACGGCTGCCCCTTGACGTGACCTACAACAGAACGGGGCTTTACTCCCTTGCAATTGGACAGCATTCGCTTGTTGGAACCCCTCTGCAAACGGCGCTCATGCTCGCCACTATAGCCAATGGTGGGGCGTTATTAAAACCTCATGTGGTCCAGGCGCAAGTAGCCTCTAATGGCATTATTTTTACTAAGCCGGAGATAAGGCGCAGGGTCGATATGCCCAGACAGATCCAAGAGCTTTTACTCTCCGGCCTAAGACAAGTGATATGGGGGGAAAAGGGGACAGGACGCATTTTACGTCATCGATATGACTCCGCTCTGATCCATCAAATTGTTGGAAAGACGAGCACCTCTGAGGTCGTAGAGAGGATGAGCCTCGACGGAGCAAACGGGTACATCAAGCTTAAGCATGTCTGGTTTGGAGCCATCTCTTACGAAGCTGAAGATCTTTCCAATCCAGAACTAGTCGTAGTTGTCTATCTACGTTACGGAGATTGGGGAAAAGATGCTGCGCCTCTTGCTGTCGAAATGGTCAAAAAGTGGCGCTCCCTCAAACGAAAGTACTACAAAACCTCATTGTAAGAGCTATCCCTTCACCCTTCTTGAAAGAACCAAAGGAGAAGCCGACCCCACCATCAAGACCACCCTAGCCAATAGAATCACCAAACTCCTAGATACAGGCCCCCCTCAACCTACTATCCCCACTCCCCAAGTAGCGATACCATTTCCAGAAAATAAAGCCATGAAGTGGCACTGGGTAACATGACAGATTTGGATGATCCTAAAAACGGCAATTCGAGATGGTGAAGTGATGCAAGATTTTGATTTAGAATCACTTTTAATAGGGGGCGCACATTCCCAAATGGTGAAGTGGCCCCCTAATGGAAGCGATTCTGGATCAAAATCTTGCGTCAATTTGCCGTCTCCAACTGCCGTTTTTAGGTTAAATAATCCCTCATAACTGGAATTCAAATAGATAGGATAATCAAATAGATTTCAGCCAATTTTGGCATTGAAGTTGCGTGAGTACAAGCAGCCAAACGCTTAAGCAAAGGAGCTGCTGATATGGGAAATGCGCTGCCAGGGAAAGATGACAACCTTGCCAAGGAGTATTTTTGTGCGGGGGTTGGAAAATTCCTAGATGGTAAATATGAAGAGGCAGAGCAGGAATTTCAAGAGGCGTTGAGGTTCGATCCTACGCTTCCTTTAGCCTATTGTTATTTGGGAATTATCTCTTTAGAGCTTGGACAGTTGGATCGTGGCTTGCGTTGGTGTGAGCAAGGCCTTGAGATTGATCCAGATAATGGATATCTCCATTATTGCTTAGGGGCAGCCTTTGAGAGGAAGGGTCAATCCGATGAAGCGATTGCTCAGTACCAAATTTATTTAAAAGAGCACCCAAAAGATGCTGAGTGTTTATTCAGCTTAGGATGTGCTTACGATCAAAGTGGGGGATATGAGGATGCGCTTTTCTATTACAAGCAGTCGCTCCAATGCGATCCGTCCCATTACAAATCTTCTTATAATTTAGCTCTAGTGCTGGGTGAACAGGGTGATACAAGAAACGCGATCGATTATTTGCTGAAGACAGTAGAGATTAATCCCAGCTACTGGAAGGGGTGGATCAAGTTGGGTCTCTTTTATTCCTACGACAAGAAATGGCAAGAGGCCACAGAGGCCTATGAAAGGGCAGTCGCGCTGAAACCGGAGGTTTCAGATAGTTACTATAATTTAGGTCTCTGTTATCTATCGGCCAACAAATCCAAAAAGGCCATTCACTGCTTTTCGGAAGCACTGAAGCGCAATCACGTAGATGCTGATTCTTCGTTTTACCTAGCCATTGCGTACATTGATCTGAAAGATGACAGCAAAGCAATTGAGGTGTTGCAAACTACTTTAGCCATCGATTTGGATCATGAAAAAGCCCACTATCTTTTGGGTAGACTGTATTATCTGCGCGGTGAAACCCAAAAAGGTGAGTTAGAGCTCGCCTTTTTAGACAAGGTCAAGTCACCTCTATCGGAATCACTCAAGTCTTCTGTGAAGGAAAAGCTTGCCTCCAAGCGTTCTGTGCCACGGAAAAAGAAGAGCGCTTCATCTTCAGAAGAAGCCGCTCCAGCTTAGGAACTAGAGCGCTAAGGGGCAGAATCGGTTCTATCGATTGTAGATTTGGGTGGTTTTGGATCACAAAGAGTGTATGGGCGGGCAATGCATCCAGACTCACTAGGGGCTCCCCTGCAGCCTCATAAATGATTGCATCTGCATGTTTGAGCAGTGCTTGGATGACAAATCCTTGAACAGAACCTGTGGCCATAAGGATGGTTCTGTCATATTCCCGCTGATAAGAGATCAGTTCTTCATGAAAAAGTGGGCTGGCTAAAAAGGGCGCTTTACCAGGGGAGCATAGGTCACTTGTGCGTAGGTCGATTACCTTGATCTTTTCCCCCTTCTTTTCGAGCCAATGAATTAAGGGTATGTCGTATTCTAATTGATGAGGTGCTGTAAGCAAAATGGTAGGGCCAGCTTCACTGAGCTCAAGTCCCAGTAAACCGATTGTATCAGAGGGTGGGAAGACCTGTTTTCCCATGCTTAAGAGGTTGTGAAAAGAAGCGCTAGGACCCTTCCATATACCCCAACCCAAGAGTCCCAGGAAGGTACATAGAGCCCCAAAAAAACCACCCAAACAGGTATTCAAAAGTAGGCGAGGGGGATCGGGAAGTACAGGTGGGGTAGCTGGTTTCAACACCTGAGCTAAGAGATAATCGAGGTTATAACCAATGTTTTTAGCTTCGATCATTTTGGTGATCGATTCCATAATCTCTGTGTACATTTTGGTTTTGAGGGCGATTTTCTGCTCATTTAACCATTTTTCTGGAAAGTGCTTAGCTTGCTCTGCCAAGGCGGAAAGTGTGCTTAATTCTTGTGTGTATCGGTCTGTTAGTAAAAAAAGTAGATTGTGGTGGAGGGTATGGATTCTTTTTTGTATGGCCTGTGCATGTAGCTGCGCGCCCTCTTTGAGCTGACCTGTATATTCTTTTAAAAAAGCCTTTTCTGTTGCCAGCTCTGCATTGAGCTGTTCCCGTTCTTTGGCAGACCAGTTTTTGGTGTCGATGATACGGTGATGTAGGGAATGCACCTTCTCAAAGCGTGCTTGTAGGGAGGGGTCATTCAAGATTTTGGCAAGCGAAGAGCAGTCGAAGGTGGATTCCTCCAGTTTAGCCATACAATAATCATAACGCTCTTGATCTAAGAGGAGTCCATCTAGTTCCTTTTGATGATAGTGGATCATGTCATGGGCCGATTCGACAGATAGTGTATGAGTTTCCTCTGCCCGGTTTTGGTGTATTAAATTGTCGAGCAGCTCAGAAAAAGGTGCGGCATTATTGGCCAAATATTCTATTTCAGATTGAATTTCGAGCAGTTTGTGCCTTTTTTGGGCTTGTGTTTGCGCCATGAATGTGAGCTCTTGTTCTAAGGAAAGAATGAGCCCTGCATCTAGCTGCGATTCTAAATAAGCTTTTTGCTTTGACAATACGGCCTCGAGCTGCTGCAAGCTCTCTTCTTGTCGGCTATGTAGGTAACTCAGCTGCTTGGCGATTTTTTTCTTTCCCTCCTGCGTGAGGTAGATTTGGAATTGTTCCATGCTCTCATTGACGATCTGGCTGGCAATATGGCGGTCTCTATGCGTGTAACGGATATGAATGAGAGAAAGATTCTCTTTATTGCGCGTGAGGTTAAGAGAATTTTGTAAGCTTTGAACCGCTTGTGGAAGGGGGATAAAATGTAGGCCGATGGTATTACCTTTTGAGCCTGTACCGGATAAGGTAAAGGTCCCTTTTTCCCACACAAAAGGGATATCCAATGATCCTGTACCCAAGACGCGAGAACCCTTTTTGACTTTGTAGGTGGTTTGACTCAAAAAATGGATAGTCAGGGAGTCGGATGTTTCTTGGGCAAAATCGAGATTTAAGCACACAACAGAGGCTTGTGGGTCGGGAATGATCAGACGGTCAGGAACGTAGATTGAACCTCCCAAAATGTTAGAAGGGGGTCTCTCTTTTTTTAAACGTCTATAATAATGGGCGGTCTTAAGGGTATACCAAACCTCACGAAACCTGCCGCCCCTACTTGTTTCTGTGATCGTTGCTTGGAGGTTCAAAGCTTTAACAACTCCGCAGAGGATCGGATAGCTGCGTAAAAATGTACGGGGGTCTTCGGCATGGACGTACGATTCGTCACCACCGAGAAACTCTAGCGCCTTAAAAAAGCGGTTCTCCGCTCCTGAAACATGCCCTTTAAAGATTCCTTCGACGGTGTAATGAACGGGATGGATGATTTTGTAAACAAATGTTAATGAGGCGCAGAGCAAACATGCCACGGCAATGAGGATTTTTCCTTGATCCAGGAGCTTTACCAGATCATCCAGTGAGAAAAAAAGAAGGTTTTCGCGAGGTTTTCGTGGCTTCAATGAAATACCCCACGTGTTTTGATCCCTAAGTCGATCAGCAGCGAGCTGGGCAGGAGCTGCTCGATAAAGCGATTCCATTTTGTAATCGGTTTTTCAGAGATATAAACCGTATCACCTGGCATGAGTAGGAGGCTGTTGTTGGGAAGATAGGTGATGTGTTCCCACGAAAGGCGGTAGATTTTAGGGTTCACAATGTTGCCACGAATGACTTGAATACACCGTTTATCTCCGGTAAAGGGGATACCACCGGCAGCAGCAATTGCCTCACGCAGTGAAATGGTCCCGTTGGGTACAGGGATTATTTGGGCCAGGCCTACTTCGCCCAAAACAGTCACAGTTGCCGCTGCAGGTGCTGCAATAAAAATTTTGTCGTTAGGGCACATGACAATATTTTGACTCATATCCCCTTCGTGCAGAAGTTTAAACAAGTCTACCGGTAGTAGGCATCCTTCTCGCACAACATAGCTTTTAAACAGATTTGCCTCGGGGGGTACTCCGGCTAAAGCTAGTACCTCATAGAGACGGATCCTTCCATTGATGGGAATTGCTGGTACTTTGACGGCTCCAGCAAGCTCGACTTTGCTATGTGATCTCTCAGCGTAGTCGATAAAAACATTCACTTGCGAGATTTCAGCACCATACTGCGCCCGGATATAGCTGCGCGCCTCATCTAGAGTTAAATTACAAACCTGCAGGGCTCCGATAATGGGTAGGTGGATTTTTCCATTGACGACTCGATAGCCGATTGACTGCCCAACGGCTCCCACAGCATTTACTAAGTCCTGTCTTGTTGGATGGAATACGGCTATCCGCAGTACGTCATCTTCGTCAATGCGATCCTCATACTCTAGTAGTAAATGGAGCGGCAGAGACTCAAAACATTCACCTTCAAGCTCCAAAATTGAAAATTTACCTTGGTTAATTTGATAGGAATCAAGAACAAATTCCTGGGCCCCTTCAGTACAATATCGGTATCCACACGGGGGAGAGCAGCTGGCTGAGAGGAGCGACAAGCAAAGAAGAAGAGGTAAACAACGCATTTTTTCAATAGTGAGATAGTTTGTGAATCAGTTTCTATCACTAAATTCGATTTTTGTCTTACAAAAAACCAATTAAATCGGTATTCTTGAAGACCTATGGCTTCTACGACTGAAGAGATTTTAAAAGATCGAGCTGACTACAAGTATGGCTTTGTCACTGATGTGGAGACCGAGTCGATCCCAAAAGGACTCAGTGAAGAGACAGTACGCCTGATATCGGAGAAGAAAAACGAGCCTGCTTTTATGCTCAATTTTCGGCTGAAAGCTTTCCAAAAATGGCTTACCACAGAAGAGCCCGTATGGCCCAACGTTTCCTATCCTCCGATCGATTATCAAAATATCACGTATTACTCTGCGCCTAAAATGAAACCCGGTTTGGGCAGTCTCGATGAGGTGGATCCTGAAGTACTGAAAACTTTTGAGCGTCTAGGCATTCCACTAGATGAACAGAAGCGGCTAGCAAACGTAGTGGTCGACTTGGTGTTTGATTCGGTTTCGATCGGTACGACCTTCAAGAAAAAAATCGAAGAGGCCGGAGTAGTTTTATGCTCCATGTCCGAAGCGGTCCAGAAATACCCCGAACTCCTTGAGAAATACCTGGGCTCTGTAGTTCCTATTGGCGACAACTATTTTGCCACCTTAAATTCAGCCGTATTCACCGATGGCTCTTTTGTTTATGTACCAAAGGGGGTGCATTGCCCTATGGAGCTATCAACCTATTTTCGCATTAACGACAAAGAATCGGGCCAGTTCGAAAGAACGCTGATTATAGCAGAAGAGGGCTCTTACGTGAGCTATCTCGAGGGATGCACGGCTCCTGCATTTTCGAATAATCAATTGCACGCAGCGGTAGTCGAATTGATTGCCTTAGATCGAGCGGAAATCAAGTATTCCACTGTGCAGAATTGGTATGCAGGCGATAGATTGACGGGCAAGGGGGGGATTTTTAACTTTGTCACTAAACGGGGCAAGTGCGCCGGAAGGGCGTCTAAAATTTGTTGGACCCAGGTAGAGGTGGGGGCGGCAATCACGTGGAAATACCCCAGTTGCCTACTGCAAGGCGATGATTCTGTTGGGGAGTTCTATTCGATTGCTCTGACCAATGGCCATATGCAGGCCGACACGGGAACCAAAATGATCCATGTAGGGAAAAATACTCGATCCACGATCGTTTCAAAAGGGATCTCTGCCGATCAATCGCACAATACGTATCGCGGCCTTGTCAAAATGGCACCACGAGCAGAAAATGCTCGTAATTACACCCAATGCGATTCTATGCTTGTGGGTAATCAGTGTAGCGCCAATACATTCCCCTATATTGAGGTGAACAACCCTAGCGCACAAGTTGAGCATGAAGCTTCCACTTCTAAGATGAATGAAGAACAGCTATTTTATTTTCAAGCGCGCGGCATTTCCCGTGAAGATGCTGTCAACTTGGTGGTGAATGGGTTTTGTAAAGAGGTGATCCGGGAGTTGCCTCTCGAATTTGCCGAAGAAGCGAAAAAATTATTAACCTTAAAACTTGAAAACTCTGTTGGTTAAAATGTTAGTTATAAAAGATTTGCACGCAACTGTTGAGGGAACGCCCATCTTGAAAGGGGTTGACCTGACAATCCGTGCAGGAGAGATCCATGCCATTATGGGGCCCAATGGGGCCGGTAAATCGACACTTGCTAAAATCCTTGCAGGGCATCCCGCGTATGAGATCACAGGCGGCACTATTGAACTACTTGGACAAAGCTTGTTAGAGATGGCCCCCGAAGAAAGGGCTACCTTAGGCCTGTTTATGGGTTTTCAGTACCCTCCGGAAATCCCCGGTGTTACCAACCAGCAGTTTCTTTTCCATGCTCATAGCGCGCATCAAAAAGCACGAGGTCTTCCGGCTCTTTCTGAGGCCGACTTTGAAACGCTCCTAGATGAGAAAATGAGCCTGGTTGAAATGCGTACATCCCTTAAAGGGCGCCATGTCAATGAGGGATTTTCGGGTGGCGAAAAAAAACGGAATGAAATCTTGCAGATGGCCGTTTTGGAGCCGAAAATGGCCGTTTTGGATGAGACCGATTCCGGTTTGGACATTGATGCCATGCGCATCGTTGCAGGTGGCCTCTCGAAATTGATGAATGCTTCTAATGCGCTACTCTTGATTACCCACTATCAGCGCCTTCTAGACTACATCAAACCGCATTTTGTCCATGTGTTTTCGGATGGAAAAATTGTGCAATCAGGAGATGCCTCGTTGGCGTTACAACTCGAGGAAAAAGGGTACGCATGTCTCTTGAGCTCTTAGAAAAACACCTGCATCAGACTGCATGGGACCGTTTTGTTGAAATTGGTTTGCCTACGAAACAAAACGAGGTCTACCGTTATGTCCGCTTAAAAGATCTCTATAGGCACCCATTTAGTGCTCCGGAGCCTTTTGAAGCCTCGATTATACCTTTGGAATCGACTCTTGTTTTTGCAAATGGCACCTACATGGAAGCCCTTTCATCTCCACCCAAAGGAGTTATTGTCCTCCCTCTTTCCAAAGCGTTTGCAACCTATGGCTCATTTCTTAATGCTCGTAAAGCCAAATGGAGCAAAGAAGAAAAAGACCCTTTCGCGGCTTTGAATGGAGCCTATTATACTGAAGGTCTCTTCATTTATGTACCCCCAAAATGTGTGTGCTTAAGCCCCATCAGGATCATCCACTATACAGAAAAAATGCAAAAGCCCACTCATGTATGTCCCCGGATCCATCTCTTTGCGGGCAAAGAGTCGGCAGTGCAACTCACGTGGGAGCAACGCGGACCCTTAGATCATATGTGGGTAAATACCTATATCGATTGCGCTTTAGAAGAGGCCTCTTCAGTCACTTTGTCGCATGTACATCGTTTACCTGAGACTGCCCATCATTTCTTAGCCCTGAGAGCCACCTTGAAAAGCCGTAGCACCCTTAAGAGTTTTTCTGTTACCAATGGATCTGCAACCTCACGTGAAGACTATTTGGTTCGCCTTCAGGGAGAAGAGGCAGAAGCCAATCTCTATGGCGTCTGGGATCTGAAAGGGCATCGACAACACCATGTTAACCTATGGATTGACCATCAAGAGCCCTCCTGCACCTCGCTGCAAAAGTTTAAGGGGATTCTTTCTGATGCTTCCCGCTCGAGTTTTGAAGGAAAGATCTACGTACACTCCAAAGCCCAAAAGACCCAAGCGTATCAGATGAACAACAACCTAGTCTTAGGCGAGAGGGCTACTGCTAACAGCAAACCTAATCTAGAGATTTTTGCAGACGATGTGAAAGCATCCCACGGTACTACAATTGGCCAGATCGATCCAGAGCATCTTTTTTATCTTCAGGCGCGCGGTATTCCTGTCTTTATGGCCCAACAGCTCCTCTTGCAGGGTTTTAGAAATGAAATTATCGACCTAATTCCCCATCCACACCTACGCGAAGAGGCTCTGCAAGTATGAGAAATACCTGCATGGATCTGCGTAAAGACTTCCCCATCCTCCGTAAGAAAATCCATGGATACCCCCTCATCTATTTTGATACGGCAGCTACAGCGCAAAAGCCACAAGTCGTGATCGACGCGATGCACGATTTTTATACTCACCATTATGGTACAGTACACCGTGGCGTGTATTCTTTGGTTCGAGAAGCGACCGATCTGTATGTCCATGCAAGGCGCTCTGTCCAGAACTTTATCAATGCAGCAGAGCCCGAAGAGATCATCTTCACAAGGGGCACTACCGCCTCGATCAACTTACTTGCAAGATCATTTGGTGAAAAATTTATTCGCCCCGGACATGCGATCATGATCTCTGAAGTTGAGCATCATTCTAATATTGTGCCCTGGCAGATGCTTTGTGAAGAGAGAGGAGCTGTGCTCCGCATCATTCCCGTTAATGACGATGGTGAGCTGATCCAAGAGGCCTTTGAAGATCTGCTCGATGAGAAGGTTAAACTAGTGAGCATCGCGCATATGTCTAACGTGCTCGGTACCATCCATCCCGTTAAAGCAATGATAGAATCTGCACACCGTGCAGGAGCATGCGTCTGCTTAGATGGCGCACAAGCTGCCGCTCATCTTCCCGTTGATGTACAGGAGCTCGATGTCGATTTTTATGCATTCTCAGGCCATAAGCTCTATGGACCCACAGGGATCGGCGTCTTGTACGGTAAGCAAAAATGGCTAGATAAACTGCCGCCACTTGAGGGCGGAGGTGATATGATAGAGAGTGTGACCCTTGATAAAACTACCTATCAACGCTCCCCACTCAAATTCGAAGCCGGCACCCCCATGATCACCGAAGCCATCGGGTTGGCAGCTGCAACCCAGTATCTTTCTGGCATCGGTATGGAAACAATTCATGTATGGGAACAAGAGCTGCTGGACTATGCCACCAAAAAACTCCAGACCGTCTCGGGCCTGCGTATTTTGGGCAATGCTGAGCAAAAAGGCTCCATCATTAGCTTTAACATTGAAGGAATTCATCCACTGGACCTCGCTACCCTCCTAGACTGCCGCGGCATCGCGATCCGCACCGGCCATCACTGCAGCCAGCCTGCCCACGACCGCTTTGGTCTCACTGCATCTGCCCGCATCTCTTTTGGCCTCTACAACACCTTTGAAGAAATCGACATCTTCTTCACCTCGCTCACCTCTGTTCTGGAGCTCCTGCGCTAATTGTATTTATGGCTTTATCACCTCCAAGCATTCATAGTTTAACTGGCACAAATCAAATTACTTTAAAACCAGAGACATCCCCTTGTGGGCATATCCTGATTGCGTTAGGTGTGATTGCTTTGATAGGTAGCTTAGTAGCAAATGGCTGTCTGTACTCTCAACAAGGTTATACATCTTTCGCAATCGGCGGGAGTGGAATAGCGGCCTGCATTTTGTGCCTATTGCTTAGTAGACTAACAGTTACGCAGGACATTCCCGTCACAGAACCTTCTCAAGAAAGCAATAGCCTAGATTATAGCGCTTCTACCGATACTATAAGTGAGACCGGCGCTGAATTTGATACATCGGAAATTGAAACAGAGGGTGACAGCCAAGAAACCCAGGTAGAGTGTCAAACTCAGATTCTAGAAGATGCAGTGTTAGAAAGAAGGATTTCTGATTTAGAAAGAAGTCATACAGAGACAAGAACTCGGCTTTCTGAGATAGAAAGTTTGTGACTATTCACGAGCCAGCAGAATCCTTAGGGCAGCCCCAGTTTGTCAAGGTGGGAGTGGATAGTCACCACAGAGAGGCTTTTAACCAAAAAGATGGATTACCTGAATAGTTACGAAAGTTTGCTTAATGATCATCTTTTCACATGCAAGCAAAACGCTATCTAAGTTGCCGCTTTGCATGAAAAAGTGGCAACTAGAGGGTCATTTTGCTGTTAATTTTTAGGGTGGCTGGCTAAAAAGCTCTGGAGGTTTTTGACTTGGATTGTTTCGCTTAAAGCATAATCTACATCACCAGGATAGATGACGTACAGAGAATCGAGTGAAAGATCTTGGATGCTGATCATCATGGATTTAGTGATTTTTGGAGCATCCATATATTTAAATTCGAAACCCATTTTTTTTCCCTTGTCCAGCACTAGTAGGTCGAGCTCTGCACCGCCATAGGTCGACCAAAAATAACACTCACTATCATAAGAACGCATTGCCTTGGACCTAATATAGCTACAATCGGATGAACACGAAAATAAGTAGAAATTTTTTCTAGATAGGAGGGTCTATCCACGTTCTTACCTTGAAAATTTAAATCTCAACTTACAATTTTCAAGGTAAATAAGCAATAAATACCATTTTGAGTGAAAAAGTGGCAACATAAGGGCAATTTTGCTAGGTGATGAGTGCTTTAGCGAAGGCTTTGGTCAGGTTGAGGAGGGAGAAAGGGGCTGCGGGGTTACTGAGATTATCTGCTGAGAGGCGGCCGAGGGGTTTAGAGCCGTTGCCCCAGCCAAAATTGAGGGTAGAGCCAATCCGGAAGGCGTAAGGGTAGTGTTGAGAAACATATTCGTGCAGCGCAGGGGTCGTTTTCCCAAAGGGGTAAATAAAGGAAGAGACTGGCTGGGCGAGCTTTTTTTCAATCATTTCTTTTGATTGAACAACTTCTCTATTCAGATCGACAAAATTGAAGGTTAAGTTGCAATGCAAGTAGGAGTGCGAAGCTGCTTCCACAAGACCTGAGTCGACCATTTCTGTGAGCTCTTCCCATGTGCAGAAGGGGGCTTTTTGATCATAAAATCCCTCCTGCATCATCAAAGGATAGGGAATGCTTAAGCGTTCTTGGGGGTCTAGATGAGTTGATTGCAAGATGTAATGTACTGGTATGCCTAAAAGGGCTCGCATATTTAACTCTTTAAGGAGTGGGAAGATGTAATGGTAAAAATCATAGGTGGCATCATCAAAAGTCAAGCACACGGAGAGCTTTTTCTTTGCCAATGGGTCGCCCGGCAAGACGATGGGATAATGTTCCTTGAGAAACAGGAGATGCTCGCGGAGCATAGCTTTGGAATTAGCGTATTTGTCGACCCAAGGGCCGGCACCCGTGCGGTGGTACATAAGAGCAAGAAGCATTAGGATTGATTGGCTTGGTAAAGTTTGAGATATTTATAGAAGGCTGTATGGCCGTTATAGGCCGAAATGAGGAAACCCTCATAACCCCCCAAAAAGCCTCTTTTTAGAATGAAGCTTTTGGAAAATGCTGCAGCTCCATGCACCAGGGCTGTCCAAGGAGAGGCTTTTCTTTTTTTGTAATACTGCTGGGCAAACAGGGTGGAATACCGTTCCATTTTGACTAAGAAGTCTGAGATCGATTCATAAGGATAATGAAGAACAGGGTGCTGGAGCTTGATGACTCGCAGGCCGGTGCTGATGACCCCTTCATGAACCATGGCCTCAGAAAATGCTGTGGTGTTCCGGTTGTAAAGGCGGATGTGCTGTTCGGGATACCATCCACACCACTTGATATGCTTGCCATTGTAATAGTTTTGAAAGGGAAGGGAGTAGACGGTGTGTGTATCCAACGAGATGCAGTCGATGGCATCGGCTAATTCTGTAGAGACCACTTCATCGGAATCGATAGAGAGGATCCAGTCGTGCTTGGCTAGATGGGCCGCAGCATTATGGCAGGGGCCAAAACCGGTAAAGGGGGCTTGAAAGATGGAGATGTTAGGATAGGTTCTTGCAATATCTAATGTGCTATCAGTGGAACCGGTATCGTACAAAATAACGTCATCGTACCGGGTTAGCGCGTCGAGCACCTCGTGGAGCCGTCTGGCTCCATTTTTTACTAAGATTATAACACTGATCATGATAGGGCAATACAACTTCTATCTAGAGAGTTTATGCCCCCTTTCTAGATAAAGCAACTCTTTTTCATACTAGTTTGCATACTGGGGAAGCTCACACCCCTTGAGGGCGCTTGGGTCTCTCAAGGGATTAAATATTAAAGTATAATACCAATCCGTAGAAATAACACTACAAATTGGCACTGTATAACACGCCATTTTTGAACCTACATTGCGGCAATCCTGCTCCTTTAGGGGCGGGTTAAGCAAGCTTTCTACTCATTCCTCGGCCTTAATGGTGCAGAATCCCGAAGCCCTTCAAGGCCGGGTTCTTCAACGATCCTTTCTCACTTATGTGCAAAGAGATAGGCTTCTAAACGATCCTTCAAATCTATCATGTTACCCAGTGCCACTTCATGGCTTTATTTTTGATAAATGGTATAAGTCCTTGCTTACTGCGGAACCGTAATACAAAAAGCCCTCGCATCGAGCGAGGGCTTTTTTTTGTGTAGTGAAGGGGTTACGGCGAAACAGTGATTGTTCCGCTAATGATACAGACCTCTTCGGCTTGGGCGTCCAAGCTCGAGGCTGCTTCGAAAAGCTCCTCGTGGTCTAAGATTTCATACCCCCCGCCTACTTCTAAAATCATTAAGTTTGCAGGTGTATTCAAGTGTTTTGCTCCTAACTTTCCATCCCATCAAAACCGGATACCGCTTTGATGAGTCCTATTTCGTGCCAATTCCAGACCTTTCTCGCAGTGGCCTTCAGCTTTAAGCCTCTTGTCACCTCCCTTTGCGCTATGATATCCACATGAGAAAAGGTAATCTCAAAAAAACTTTGTAAGAATTCTGATCCGATTAGACCAGTTAATCGTTAGGATAACAATCTTTCGTTAAGATGACAAGTGGAAACCCGGATCCTGTAAAACAGAGATTGGTTTCGCTCTTTATAGAGCGAGTTATGCAACTCCCTCTATAGGCTGGGAGTGAAGTAATTGGTAAGGGAGAGAGTCCCCACTTGGAATACCGATGTGATAGAACCATAGGCTGGGTGTGCGGTAAGTTTTGCCCAATAGGTTTTCTCGTGGGCTACATCGCCTAACTGACGTGCGAGAAAGAGAAGGCGGAGTGTATTCATCGCATCTAGAGTTTGGCAGTCAGATAGAGCAGAGAGTTTTTCTTCCAGAAGGGTGGCAGCACCGAAGGCTTGCACGTAGTGCCCTTCCGAGATCAAAAGTGTGGTATGTGCATAATCTTTGTAGGCGCTCGGGAGATGTCCTTGTGCATGGTTGATCAAAGAGCGTGCGTAGTGGGAGGCTTCCTGTGCCTTTTGTTGAGAGAAAAAGGTGAGGGCGAGAACTAGGTCATACTTAGGGTGCAATTCGGGATGGCGGTCTAAAATATTTTGCACTGATTCAATCGACTCAGCAGGGAGGTACTCTCCTTTTTGGAATCTCTCAAAAATCTGCTGAGCAATAAAGAAATCGTGTTTATTTTCTTTTTGGTTGGAGTGCAGGAGGCGCTCAGACCAAGCGGCAATCGTGGCAATTGCTAAAATGCCGAGCAAAATTTTCGACCAATGTTTGCCTACAAGGGCAATCAGCTTGTTTTCTTCCATGACACTTGCTATTTTTTAACCCTAATATTGTCGTAAAAGGTTCTTATTGTAAATGGAAATAGCCATCGTCAGAAGGAATGGACTGGGCGATCTACTCTGTGCTTATCCGCTGATCTTGTATCTCCAAAAAAACAAGGGAGCTTCGGTTACCCTTTTTGTGGATCAAAGAAATGCCCCCCTGATCCCTTATTTGCCGCCTGTTCAGCACGTAGCTGTTTTTCCGGCAAAGGGATTCAAATATGGGAATATGCTAAGGATGGCACTCCGCTACTGGAAACGTTTTGATGTAGCGATTTCTGCCAAGACCTCTCCGATGAAATTGATGAATTTTTTTCTGTTTTGCTTGGGTGCTAGGGAGCGCATTGCCTATGTCGATAAAAGCTGGAGTTCGTTTTTAATCAATCATCCGCACATTTATGACCCGGTCCTTGCCAAAAAAGAGCACCAAGCATTGAAGGGTTTACATTTGGTAGACCCCACATTGAATGAGGTCCCCGAAGCATTTTATCCCACCCTGCATATCCCGCAAGCGATACGTGATCGATACCCGCTGCCCTACAATTTCCTCAATCCGGTCGTTCTTGTATCAGCGACAACGACCAATCCGGCAAGCCGCTTAAACGCTGACCGCTACCGTGCTTTGCTCAATCGCTTGTATGCACATTGTACGTTCTCGGTTCTGATCACGGGACAAAAAAGCGATTGCGAGAGGGCTGAGGCGATCGCAGCGGGTTTGCAAATGGAACACTATGTGCATTTTCCTCGAAATTTTGATGAGTTTATGGTATTGCTGGATGCAACAGATGTGTTTTTTGTGGGAGATGGTGGAGTTGCTCATATCGGTGCAGCGCTTGGCAAGGCGGTAGTTGTCTTGTTTGGAGAGACAAATCCGGTTGAGTGGAGCCCGCTGAGTAAAAGGGTAAAGACGTTTTCCCATCCCGAACATGTCGATCATCTAGATGATGAAGCGATTTTTCAAGCACTAAAGAGTCAATTACAAAAGGTAGAAGACTGTGGAAGAGACAATCTGTGAAGTCGATTGGGATGCCATCCGGGTTAGCCCATTTCAACCAAGACGCACTTTTTTAGAGGCGGAATTAGAGGAATTGGCTGCTTCAATCCGTACGGTTGGGCTGATCCACCCGCCTGTGGTGCGTCCTATAAAAGGGGGCGGAAAAGTACTCTATTACGAATTAATTGCTGGAGAGAGGCGCTGGAGGGCTGCGCAAAAAGCGGGTCTTGTCAAATTGAACGTCCTGGTGCGCAATTCCAGCGATGAGCACGCCGCGAGATCGACTTTGATTGAAAATGTACAGCGGGTGAACCTCGACCCGATTGAACTAGCTGATGCCTTTAAAAAACTCATCGATGTTTTCCGCATGACGCAAGAAGAAGTGGCTGAAAAAGTGGGGAAAAAGCGATCGACGGTTGCCAATTACCTCCGCTTATTGGCGCTCCCAGAGAAAATCAAGCAGTCTGTTTCCCGTGGTGAAATTTCGATGGGACATGCCAAAGCAATTCTTTCTCTCGAGCATCCTGCTTTGCGCACACAGCTGAGCGAGCGTATTATCGAAAAACAACTCAACGTGCGCGATACTGAACGGGAAAGCCGTAAGTTGCAGCGTCAGAAAAAACAAACTATAACACAAGCTGCTCGCGACATTCACTTGGAAGAGATCGAAGAAAAACTTCAAAGTGAGCTGGGCACCAAAGTGCACATCGACCATACCAAGAATGGTGGGAAAATCACTCTCCATTACTACAGCATGGATGATCTGGATAGACTGCTTATATGCTTAGGGATCACATCCATAGGATAAGTTAAACCCGACTTTGACAGTTGGTTTGCAATAGCCTTTCAGAAAACGAGTTCACCATTGGAGTTTTTTGGTTTTGAGATTTTCATGATGCTTGGTAACGGCGCCATCTTTTAATGATCGCTTCTCGCTAAGGTGTAAAAACATGAGCTTCGAAGCGATCATTCAAAGCTGACAGTCTCCTTGCACTATGACGTTCGGGTTTTTCACTTAAGGAATTTTCCATCTTCACAATACTTTCTTTTCTGTCTTCGTCTTCTTCCGCCTAACATCATTCATGGACGTTTCTTTTCCAGGTCTACTCTCCTGCCGTTTCCGGTCACATGGATTGTCTCCACGCTTGATAGATACTAAAACGTCCTCCGAAGTACTGGTTTCGGCGTGAGCCTATAGATCTCGCTGCTTGTGTTCGTCGACGCTACCAAGCTGCTTCTGGTTTGCCATGACTTTTTAAGTGCGTACGGAAAATGTATTGCTCACCACTCACACCTTTGCTATCCTTTAGCAATTAAAATTTTGTTAATAGATAAATCACATATGTGCTTCCGACTTTTAATCTTTCTTCTAGTTTATCTTTGCTATTACCAGACAGACGCGGCAGAGCCACTGTCTGCTTCCTTGCTGTGCTCGACAGCTTCTGACCCTGATGCCATGGTTGAAAAATGCGTCAATGCTCTCAATGGCGACTATTGCGAAGTAGTCGCTGACTTGATTATACCGGGCCCAGACCCCCTGATTCTCCAGCGCTTTCACAATTCCAAAAATTATGTCACTGGTCAAGGGTATGGAGGATGGCGCATCTTTCCACAAATGCTCTTAGTTCTGGGAAAAGACCCATTAAAAAAAGAGTGTAAAGTCGGAGGTGAGCGATTTGAATGGACTTACGCCTTTACGGGAGAAAGATCGGGCAGTATTCTCACTTATAGCGGTTGGAAACGCATTGAGGGTGATACCAAAGATCCTCTTAAAATCAATGCTCAAAAAGATGCTTTAGGGCTCGTCAACACCTATGCTGGAGAGATCGATGGCCAGACAAATCATTTGAATAACTGCCTTCATATCAAGGGTGACACATGCACAGTAGTTCTAGGCGATGGAACAAAGCGCCTCTTTCAAAAAACTGTGCTCCCTCCTACAACTCCTTTTTGCAACCTCCATGCTGAGCTAAGTTCCAAAGTCATTCAACCTACTTATTATAGACTTATTTTAGAAACTCTCCCAAGCGGCAATAGTATCCTTTTTTCCTACAGTGAGGCGGGTCAGCTTGCTCACATTGAAATGCAAAACAAATCACAAAAACCCCATAGCTGGATCCAATTTAACTTAAAGGGTAATACACTCACTTTAGAGACAAGCGATGCCCGCAGCATCCACTACAAGTTCGATAACTTCAACGGAACTACGGTCTTAAAAGAGGTCTCAGGCACCCACTGCATCCCTTCTATTTACGATTATCAACTCAAGGGTAAAACCTGTTTTCTGATCCGAAAACGTTTTCCTGAAGGACGTTTTTTAGAAATTGAGTACGAGACCCAAGGAAGAGTAGCTGCCCTAAAAAAACCTCATCCAGACTCTGGTAAACCTTTCCTTGCAAAACAATTTTACTATGGAGTTGGTTATACTGATGTTTTAAATACTTTTAAGGTAAAAACTCGCTATTACTATGATGATCGATTGCAATTAACCGCTCTCGATTATTTTAACGAAACCGATTCTCTCTACCGTACCGACCACAAGTATTATGGCGCTGCCAAAAAGGCAACCTATCTGATCGCCCGCACTGTCGCCGACGGGACAGGCCGCGTCTTTTCCTACAGGACTTTCAAATATGACGAATCTGGCAATATCCTTGAAGAAAAACTATATGGCAACCTAACTGGCAAGGAAGATCCTAACTTAAATGTAGATGATAAAGGCAGCCTCTTAAATCCCGATGAAGCCGAATACCACACCAAAACCTTTACGTACTCTAAAGATGGCTTTAACCTCATTACCTCTTTGGGGGACTGCAAAGGCAATCAAACCACCTATCACTATCAACCTGGGACAAACCTCCTCATCAAAAAATTCATTCGAGATAAAAACGGCATCCGCAATCGGGAATTTCGTTTTTACAATGACGATGGCGTTTGCATTAAAACGATAGAGGATGGCAGCTCCGAAGAAAAACCAGATGCTTTATCTTGGGGAACATCGGAAAGACATATTACTTATATTAGACCCAAACTTGAGCTGCCGGCTATTGGACTGCCTGAAACCATCGAAGAAAAAGCTCTCGACCTCAAAACAAAGCAAGAAATCCTCATCAAAAAACTCGTGAATACCTATTCCCCTCAAGGTCATCTGCTCTCTTGCTCCACCTTTGGATCAGATGGATCTTTTGGGTTTTCAGTTAGCAAAACTTATAACCATTTGGGACAACCCCTAACTGAAACCGATCCAGAGGGTAAAACGATTACCCATACCTACAATCCATGCGGGGATCTTATCCTCACAAAAATCCCCCACGAGCAAAAAACCATCGAGAAAAAATATGATCTGCTTGGGCGGCTTGTCTCCCATGCCGAAAAAGCGGGAGGCTTAACTGCTCAAGAATATTACAACTACGATCTGCTCGGCCGAAAAATTTCCTTAAAAGACCGCTTTGGCCATCCGACAACCTATGCATATAATGCCTTTGACAGACTGGTTACAGTCATTTACCCTACTGTCCTAGATGTTGATGGAAATCAGGTAAATCCTACTTTTTCCTATACGTATGACATTTTCGGCAATGCAATTACCATCACCGATCCCAAAGGGAATATCACCCGAAAAGCCTATAATCTGAGAGGCAGCCCTGCGCGCATCTATTATCCTGATGGTTCTTCAGAGCTTTTTAAGTATGACCCAGAAGGGAGCCTACACCGCTCATTAACACTCGACCGGATGATCACAGTGTATGAGTATGACTATCTCGGCCGTCCTATCTACGAAGAGGATATGACAGCTTCTGATACCGGAGTCTCTTCTTTTTATAAAAGCAGATCTCGCAGCTACAATGGCTTTCGCTGCACCTCTTTTAAAGATGACCAGCACTTTACAGATTATAAATATGATCCGGCTGGTAGAGTCATTGCTGTTATTCAACACAAGTCTGGGGAAGGAGACAACCACCCCGATACCCGCAAAACAGAGATCATGTATGATTCCTTAGGCAGGGAAGCGAAGAAAAAAGTGTGGTTTGATACAGGAGTCACTGACTATTCCCTCACCCATTTCATCTATGACTTTTTGAACAACGTCGTTGAAAAAAGAATAGAAGATGCTCAAGGCAATACTCTCTTACAAAAAAACTTTGTTTATGACAGCTCTGGACGATGTATTGAAGAAATGGATGGGCAGACTCATATCACAACTACCTATGACTCTTTTGGGGAACCCATCTCTTACAAGGATTCAGCCGGCAACATCACACAGATCCTCATTGATTATGGGAGTCCTTTAAGAAAAACCGTCATAAATCCATTGAGCATGGCAACTGACATGGAATTCGACGCCCTCGGACGTTTGACTTCCATTGCCAAAAAAGATGCCAATGGCGTTCTGCTCTCTTCTCAAACCCTTCTTTATGATGCTGCAGGAAACAAATGTGTCGAAAAAAATGGAGTCATCATTGACGGCCAGCTCAAAGAGATTCAAGTCACTCGCTGGATCTATGGACCGATGGGACGACTGGAAAAGCTCATTGAAGCTGAAGGCTCTCCTGAAGAAAAGGTGACCTCTTTTGCATATAATAACCTAGGTCAACTTGTTTCCCAAGACCTTCCAGGTGCTGCCAAACCTCTCAGTTATACTTATAATAAAGTAGGACACCTTTATAAAGTCCAGTACGATTCTCCAGACAAAGAGCTTTGCATTTCTAATAGTTATTCATATGATCGAGAGGGCAATGTAACCTCCGCTCATGCGCTCTATGGGATCTCCATACAAAGGGAGTGTAATATTTATGGACAGGTGACCAAAGAAACTGTCAGCGATGGGGAGGGGAAATATACAATCAGCTGTCAGTATGACAGGAAAGGGAGATTAAAAGGGGTTATCCTCCCTGATGGCTCATCCATTGGCTATACCTATGATGCTCTTTTTGGAAGGGAGGTCATCCGTGTTGCAGCTAATGACACCGAAATGTATCGACATACCTATACTTATGACACATCTGGAAGGCTACAGGAAGAGACTCTGATCGGCTACTGCGGAGACCGGATCACGCAATATGAGGCAGGGCGCAAATCTCAGATCTCTACAGACCATATCATTGAGAAAAAGACCTATGATGCTTTGGGGCATCTAACGTCTGTAATAAAAAGAGCCGAATTTGAAGCCCTTGATGAAACCTATAGCTACAATGCCCTCTCTCAACTCATCTCTGATTCCCAAAATCATTACGCTTATGACTCTGTCGATAACCGCTTAAAAATAAATCAAAAGACATTGCTCTGTAACAGTCTTAATCAACTGATTCAAGCAGGTCAAACCGAGTGTGCATATGATCCCTTGGGCAATCTTTCGAGAAAAATCCAAGATGGAGAAGAGACAGTTTTTACAAGCAACATCCTTTCTCAGTTGGCTTCGGTAAAAAAAGTCGATCAGACAGCTCTCTATTTCTCTTACGATCCTTTCGGCAGATGCCTTACCAAAAAAGTCTGCGATATCTCCGATAAAAACAAAAAAACACTCTCAGTTTCCCGTAGCCTGTACTTGGGCAATCATGAACTTGGAAAGTTAAATGCCCAAGGGCAGATCACCCACTTACGCATCCTTGGACTCTCTGGAGATCAAGTTGCTCATAAAAGTGTTGCAATAGAACTTGAAGGCAGAATCTTCGCTCCCCTGCACGACAGCGCTGGCAATCTAGCTGCTCTTTTAGATCCTGACTCCAGGGAGGTAGTCGAAAGTTATGCCTATTCAGCTTTTGGTGAGGTGAAGATTTATGCTGATGGACGTGAAGTTTCAAGATCTTGCGTAGGCAACCCCTGGAGATTTGCCGAAAAGCCCATCGACGAAGAAACAGGTCTGATCTATTTCGGTTTTCGCTACTACGATCCCATCCTCGGCCGTTTTATTTCAAAAGACCCTTCTGGCCAGGATGGCCCAAACCTTTACGCCTATTTGCATAATAACCCCATCAATTACGTCGACCATTTTGGACTCGAGACCGATGAGTTTGAAGAATACTACTATGGGGATGTAGAAAAACATTGTTATTGCGAAACACATCGCACTTGTAAAAGAGGCGGAGATCTCGATAAAACGGTCGGGTCTGGGCTGCCTACCATTAGGCATTCTTATACATTTGAACAAATGTTTGCGGTTCCTTTAGGGATGGATCCCTGGAAGCAACATTTTATGTATGAACCCTCCAAGATTTACCAAGAGGGAGGAGAAGAAAGACCTGACCTTGGAATAGGGTTTGCCAATGGGATGGGCAATGATTTTGAGAGTGCTCGAGCAAGCGCTGAATATCTTTCACGTCTCGCAGGTGGCTATTGTGTGCATGCCGTCTATAATGCTACCCATGGTCACCGAGCCGACCTCTTAGAGTGTAAGCTTGGCTTAAGCTATATTGCCACAGAGCCGGTGCGCCTTATTCATCAGATGTGGAATAGCTTTTTTGAAAGAAGCTCAGCTTCTGCCAAATTCTTAATGGTTTGCCATAGTCAGGGAGCTATTCATGTACGCAACGCCCTGCTGGATTATCCACCGGAACTCAGAGAGAGGATTATCGTAGTAGCCATTGCTCCTGGTGCCTACATGTATCAAGAATCCTGTGCACAGGTCATTCATTACCGCAATGCTTCCGCATGGAGAGATCTAGTGCCTCGTATTGATAGAGAAGGGGCTGTTAGGAGTAAAGAGACCATTGTTGATATAACCTCACATCCTCAAGCGGGATTATTTGATCATGGTTTTCTTAGTTTAACTTATAAACCATATTTAGAAGGTAGACTACTCGATGTTATTAAGGGCAAAAAAATATAATGAGACATTTACTTCTAATACTTATACTTTTTTTTATGTGTAGTTGTGAAAATTCACATACCAAATATCAAATTTCTGATCGAGAAAAGGCCGTAAATAAGCAGCTGGTATATAGTGCAAAAATGTTAAGCACAAAATATAACATACGCCCTTGCGCAACTTCTGTAGCTATGCCAAATGGTAATATTCAGTATCTTGAATTAGAGTTTGATGTAACAGGACCGTTGTCCAAAAACACTATTAGAAAAATATTGCTAACTAGTGTGCATGACTTTCTTGATAATATTAATAATGACAACACATTATGTACTTATCTAAAAAATGGTCATTTAGATATTACAGAAGTCGGAATAGGATTATTTTTCTTTGATTCTAAGCATTATCCTATAAATAAACCGAATATTAGTATGGCATCTATTAAAAAAGGCATTATTCGATATTACAGGCGTGATCCTGATGCAGTGTCAATTTTTGACATAGAAGAGACTGAAGAGTCATATGATGAAGCACTCCGGATACTCAAAAATGAATGCAAGCCTATTGACATCTCACCCAAAGGGTGAGTCATTGCTGATGATTGGGTAGAGGTTAATCTTTGGGCGACCGCAAATATCGAGTGGCTTAAGTATCTGCCTACATGGAATTTCCTCCCACGATACGCTGAGTCGATTCTTTCGTTATTGAGATCCACAGTCGTTGTTTAATTTGTGCTATGGGTGAGGTGGATTGTGGGGATGGAGTTGAGCAGGGTTTGGGTATAGGGATGTTGGGGGCGGTTAAACACTTTTTCTGTGTGCCCCTCTTCTACGATTTTGCCTTGATGCATGACAAGGATGCGGTCGCATAAATGACGGACGACCGACAGGTCATGGGAGATAAAGAGATAACTCAGTTGAAAATTCTTTTTTAAATCCATTAATAAATTGAGCACTTGAGCCTGCACAGACAGGTCTAATGCGGATGTGATTTCATCGCAGATGATCAGTTCGGGGCGTAAAATCAGGGCTCTTCCTATGGAAATCCGCTGTTGCTGGCCACCCGAAAATTGATGGGGATATTGGTTTAAGGCGGCAGAAGAGATCCCTACTTTTTGCAAAATGTGCACAGTCACTTCTTCCTGTTCTTTTTTTGTTGTCACTATTTTGTGGAATAGAATGGACTCTCCCACGTTTTCTAGGATCGTTTTACGTGGGTTGAGTGAAGCAAGTGGGTCCTGGAATACCATCTGCACTTTGGGACGCAGTTTTCTCAGTTGCGAGGAGGAGGAGTGCGTGATATTTTGACCCAAAAAAAATGTTTGGCCACCTGTGGGTTCAATCAGCCGGATCGCAGTACGCCCGGCAGTACTTTTACCCGATCCCGATTCTCCTACAAGGCCTACGATTTCTCCTGAGTCCACATGGAAGGAGATGCCGTCCACGGCTTTCACAGCGCCCACGCAGCGTCGGAAAATTCCTTTTCGGATGGGAAAGTGTTTTTTTAAATCGTTTACTTCAAGTAATTTCTTCATTTGCCAACGTGAGTTTTGAGCTGAGGTCCGTATCGTAAAGCGTGCATCGCGCCCAGTGTTCTTTTTCTTTAAGAGGGAAAAGAGGAATGGGCTCTTTTTTGCATAGATCCATAGCATACTTGCAGCGAGGTTGGAAAGGGCAACCTGTAGGCATCTCGTTGATGCGAGGGACCACCCCGGGGATCGCTTCAAGTTTATGTTTGCGGTGGTTGGAATCAGGCCGAGCTGCGAGAAGTGCTTGAGTGTAGGGGTGGGCTGGGTTATTAAGAAGAGATGCAACAGAGCCATTTTCAATTTGGCTGCCCCCATACATGACAATTACCTCTGAGGCACACTGAGCGACTACCCCTATATCGTGGGAGATGAGTAGAATTGCCATTCCCTTTTGATCTTGCAAATCTTGTAATAGGCGTAGGATTTGAGCTTGGATAGTGACATCGAGTGCAGTGGTGGGCTCATCGGCAATGAGAATTTCGGGGGAGCAGATTAAGGCCATTGCAATCATAGCTCTTTGGAGCATGCCTCCGGAGAGTTGGTGAGGATAGAGTCCCATCACGTTGCGCGCATTGGGTAGGCGCGCGTCCTCCATGGCCCTCATCACGACATCTATAGCAGCAGAGTTCTCAAGATTCAGATGGGTTTCGGCTACCTCTAATAACTGCGCTCCGATCGTATAAACAGGGTTGAGTGCAGAGATTGGGTCTTGAAAGATCATGGCGATGCGTTTGCCACGGATGCCGCGCATTTGAGATTCTTTGAGAGTTAAAAGGTTATGTCCATGGTAGAGAATCTCTCCTTCGGGAGGAAGAGCGGGGGACTGCGGTAAGATCCTCATCAACGCCAGAGCGGTCATCGACTTACCACAGCCTGACTCTCCTACCAGAGCTACTGTCTGGCCCCGCTTGAGCTCGAAGTTCAAGTCCCTCACGACAGGGTATGCCTTCCCTTCGATGCGGAGTTTGACAGTTAGGTTGTGTACCTGAAGAAGAGGAATGTTCATGCCCATTTACAATATCCCTGGGTTTGATTATTATCATCGCAAAAAAAAATAGCGATTTGAATATGCAAACCCTAGCCCGCTTGTTTGGGCGCTCGCCCTTTGCCCCTCTCCAAACGCACATGGATAGAGTCGCTGCGTGCGTCCGCCAATTGATACCCTTATTTGAGGCGTTAGCAGCCAGGGATTATCCCCTAGTTGAGGTAATCGCCGCAGAAATTTCAAAGCTAGAGCACGATGCCGACTTAACAAAAAACGATATTCGTAACCATCTTCCATCAGGTCTATTTTTACCGATTGCTAAGGCAAGTCTTCTCGACATTCTCTCACTTCAGGATACCATCGCAGATCGTGCTGAAGATGTGGCTGTTTTGCTCACGTTCCACAATCTCGAAATTCTTCCTGTCTTTGCTGCTGAATTCCAGGCCTTTTTAACAAAAAATCTCGAAACCTTTGAGAAAGGGTATGGAATCATCAAAGAGATGGGGGAACTGCTTGAAAGTTCTTTCGGCGGAATCGAAGCGGAAAAGGTGAGTCAAATGGTTGGCGTAGTTGCTTTCAAGGAGCATGAAGCAGATGTTTTACAAGCTATACTTTTAAAGAAAATGTTTAGTCAAAGTGCCGCGATGTCCACCCCAGCGTTTTTCCTTTGGATGAAAGTGATCCACGAATTGGCTGCCCTTTCAGACGAATCCGAAAGACTTGCAAACAGGGTAAGGATGACCCTCGAGGTAAAATAAGTGACCATCACACTCATCCTCTTGATTCTCGCCATTGTCGTTGGTTTTTATGTCGCGTGGAATATTGGAGCCAATGATGTTGCAAATGCCGTGGGCACATCAGTTGGCTCGGGGGCACTTTCCTTAAAGCAAGCTGTTGTCATCGCCGCGATTTTTGAGTTTTGCGGAGCTTTCTTTCTTGGTGGGGGAGTGTCAGAAACCCTAGAGTCTGGAATTGTGAATCCAGAAATTTTTACCGGCCGCATGCATGATTATATCTTTGGCATGCTCGCCGCTCTTTTAGCTACGGGCGTTTGGCTCCAGTTTGCTTCCTTTTTTGGATGGCCCGTCTCAACCACACATTCCATCGTTGGAGCTGTTTTAGGGTTCGGACTTGTTTTGGGTGGTGTAGAGGGGGTCTATTGGGATGAAATAGGCTCCATAGCTGCGAGCTGGGTTGTCTCTCCTCTTCTTGGAGGCGGATTGGCCTATTTAATCTTTTCGGCAATCCGTGTGAAGATCCTTTACCACGTCAATCCTATCGCTGCTGCAAAAAGGATGACGCCCTATTTAGTATTCCTCATTTTCGCTGCTCTTTCCATGATCATTTTGTTCAATGGCCTCTCCAATGTAGACCTTAGTCTAACTTTTTTTGAAGTTCTGGGCATCTCATTGGCTTGTGGATGTGTCACTGCCTTCATCGCCTACATTTTGGTAAAGCGGATCAAAGAGCCCGCGCTACCAGTGCGAGGCCAACATCTGCAGGTAGAGATTTCGTTAAAAAAGGCCCAAAAACATCTCCTGAGAGTGGAGGCTGCTGCCTCTGGTATGCTTCAATCTAAAGTACATGATCTTTTGGATGAAATGGAGGCCCTCACTCAGGAGGTTGAGGTACCTGAGCAGGAGCAATACTCAGAGTTCATGGTAGTAGAAAAGATTTTTATCTATCTGCAAATCATTATCGCATGCTTTATGGCATTTGCTCACGGCTCGAATGATGTGGCTAACGCCATAGGTCCTCTCTCCGCGATTGTGAATGTACTCAAAGGCAATCCTATTGGGGGTGAAAGTGTGCCCGCTTGGCTTCTTCTTTTGGGTGGAGTGGGTATTGTGGTGGGCCTAGCCACATGGGGATGGCGTGTTATTGAAACGGTTGGAAAAAAAATTACTGAACTAACCCCCTCTAGAGGTTTTTCTGCGGGTTTTGGTGCAGCAACCACAATCGTCTTAGCTTCTAAGCTAGGGCTTCCTATTTCCACAACCCATGTATTGGTTGGTGCTGTGTTGGGGGTCGGTTTTGCCCGAGGCATTGGTGCTATTAACCTCAATACCATCCGGGATATCGTGATCTCCTGGATCGTTACCGTACCAGCTGGCGCCGTTTTATCGGTCGCCTTCTTCTATGCCCTTAGGGCCATCTTCGCTTAATGCCCTGGCCAAGCTGCTGCGCATCAATATATTTTGATTAGAATTGCAAAGAACAGTCGGATCTTATAAAGCTAGTCTCATAAGTTATCTTCATTTTCTGAGAGATTTACATGCTCCTTTCATTTTTAACTTTTTTTCATTCTTTGTTTAGCCCTGTTGCGAATCCTGAGGAAAGCCCCTGGTTAATTTTGTATTCAAGTTACGCATCCGAATCAGATTTAAAGCCATTTAACCCTATTGTGTTTGACGCGCAAATCCATCCTCCATTAGATGAGCTGGCTAAATCAAAAAAAACAATTTATGGGCGCGTGGATATTGAGCAGCTGTTTTATGCCTTTCCTCAGTTTGCTCATATAAAAGATCAGCCCCAAGCCGTTTTCCAAATGTGCCAAGAGAGTTTTGTGATCAATTGGATGGAACACATTGTAGAAAACGAAATACCTGCTCTTTTAAAAAAAGGTTTTAATGGGATTTTTTTGGATGGTATCAGCGCGTGGAAAAAGGCTACTGCCGGGGCGCAGAAGTTCCGGAATGCTTTGCCCCAGTTGATTTTACTCATGCGCTTGCATTTCCCTGGAACGCCCATTATTGTTCAAAGTGATCAAAGTGTTGTTGAAGAGATCGGCGGTTCTCTTGAAGGAGTTGTCAAATTCTCTGTAATCACGACCTATAATGAAGAGACAAATCAGTATCAATTTGTGGATGCTAAATTGCAGGGCGAGGCTGTAGCGGAGCTTAAGAAAATCAAAGAAGGGAATCCTCAATTGCAGGTTTTTACAGTCGATTTTTGGGATCCTAATGATGGGGAAACCATTCAAAAAATTTATGAAGCAGAGAAGGCCAACGGTTTTCGACCCTACGTAGGCAATTTTGGGCTGAATAAGGTGGTCTCGAAATGATGGAAGAGCGAGCACATGCCCGATAATACAAGGGAGAAGGAGTGGCTGAAAATGCCGCCAAAAGGGCAATTTTTCAAAGGGCAGGTATTGTGTAATGGGTTCTTAAAGTATTTGATTTACTTTTTTCTACTTGCCATCCCCGCGCATGCCCATGACATGCCAAGGCGCATGATTGCTTTTTGGGATAGTTCAACAGATCTCTTATCCGACTCTATTGTGCCCAGAGTTGCTGAAATGGTGCTGAATCATCTGGGAATAGATGTCATTTATTTTGACATCATGGAACCCCTTCCCGATCTTTCAAATCGAACCGATGTTTGTGGTATACTCATTTGTTTTGTGCCGGGAACAGTTCTGCCAGACCCTTTAAAGTTGATCGACTGGTCAATTGATGCGATTGATCGTGGCATTAAAGTGATCATAACAGGGAGTCCTGGAATTTCTCAGGCTCCCTTAGTGCAGCAGAATCGGCTGTATAAGAAATTAGGATTTGTCAATTTGGGAAGGAGCGTTCCTTTTACTTTCGATTACAAAATTCTACAGCAAGACAATCAACTCATTCCCTTTGAAAAAAAATACCCTGAAAATTTGCCTCCATTTGAGATAACACAAATACAGGGCGAGCACGTCAAATCTTATTTGAGGGTCGGTACAGGGATAGATTCTTCAAGGGACTCAGATTTGATCATCATGGGCCCTGCGGGAGCATATGTAAATAGTAAATATGATACTAATTATGATCTTTATTTAGTGAACAAGAACCCAACTGCATTCGGTTGGTATATCAATCCATTTCTTTTTTTTAAAATGGCTCTCGGGTTGTCAGATGACCCTATTCCCGATACAACTACCCTTGCAGGAAGACGTATTTTTTATAGCATCTGCCATGGAGATGCGTGGAATGTCGAAACTTCTGTGGCAGAATTTCGTAAAAAAGAGGGGACCTTAAGCTCAGAAGTTCTTTTAGAAAAAGTGATCATACCCAATCCCGATATACCTATCTCTATGGGTATTATTGCAGCGGACATCGATCCCAACTGGGTTGCAAAAAAAAACAGTAGAGCAGTAGCTCTCAGATACATACAAACGCCGCAAGTTGAAGTGGCGTCTCATACGTATAGCCACCCTTTTGATTGGGAATTTTTTGCACCTGGGAATAATGGAAAAAAGTTGGAAATCAACTATCTACAGAACTATCCGTATTCCACTTGGGGAAATAGTTACCTGAGTTGGTTTCATGCCCAATTTTCCAAAGCAGTGCAATCTTACGAAGGTAAGAAAAATCACCGGGAGGGATTGCGTAAAGGATATGTCATACCAAGAGCTTATGCAAATCAACCTTTTGATATCAATTTAGAGATTGCAGGTTCCATTGATTTCATTAACGAATTAGCCGTGCCCGCTCACAATCCGGTAAAATTGCTTTTGTGGTCAGGTGATGGTTTGGCATGGGGTGATGCTGTGGTGCGTTGTTACCGAGCGGGAGTAAAAAATCTGGGCGTCGGATCTGCACGTTTGGATGCCGATTATCCATCTTATGTGTTTGTGGGACCCATTGGGAGAAAACCCAGTGGCGTGATCCAAATTTATAATTCTTCAAATGGCGACAATGAGTACACCTATGAGTGGACAAAAGATTTTTACAGATTCGCCTTTTTGCAAAATACTCTAAAAAATACAGGTGAACCTATTCGTGTTAAGCCTATGTGTGTTTATTACCACTCCTTTTCCGGTCAATTTGAAGCAAGCGTAAATGCTATTTTAAGCAATTTGGAATACGTAAGGTCGCAGTCTCCTATTTCAATACAGGCGAGCCGTTTTTGCGAAATAGCCGAGGGTTTTTATTCAGTTAAAATTAATAAAATGGGTAATTCAAAATGGAAAATTCAGGATCGAAAAGGGCTGCAAACGCTTCGGTTTGATGATGCCAGGAATATGCAAATTGATGTCTCTCGATCAGTAGGTGTATTGGGCTATGTTCACAGTCAGGATGTCTTATATGTTTACCTTGACGCTGCAGTAAAAGAGCCGATCATTACCACCCTGAACCAAGAGGGCAGCAGCACCCCCTATCTTGTGGATAGTAGTTGGGAAATATGGGACCTGCGGCGGGAAAATAATGCCTTGCACTTCCACACAAAAGGTTGGGGCAAACTCCAGATGAAATGGTATATGCCTCAGCCGGGAACATATTCTATTTCTCACGCCACAGTTTCTGGTCGATCGATCCTGTTAGAAGCAACGACCGAGAGTAACATTCTTTCCATTGAATTAGAGCTCCCTTTCAACGAAGTAGAAGAAATATTTATGGAAAAAATCCAATGAGACAGACATTGTTTCCATCTTTTTTGATTGGGTTGATCATTTGCTTACACACACATCTTTTTGCTCAGAGAGAGGATGCTTTTCCTTGGATTGTTTATTACAACAATCAAGCATCCACCGATGCTTTCGAGCCTTACAATCCCATCGTTTTTGAAGTATATACGCATCCTGAGTTGCGCCCCTTGCTTGATAAAAAGAAAGTGGTTTTAGGCTATGTGAACTTGGGTGAGGTTGATAGGCCTACACCACAGTTTGCTAAAGCCAAGCGAGCCGGTTTGATGATAGCTGACAATCCGGATTGGCCAGAGAGCGTGTTGGTAGATATCCGTAAGCCTGCATGGAAAAAAATGTTAATGGAAGAGATCATACCAGACATTTTTGAAAAAGGATTTGTGGGATTATTCTTTGACCAGCTCGATGTCTCGCTTGCTCTTGAAAAAGAAGATCCTGAATACTACGGGGGCATGGCAGATGCAGCTATTGACCTTATCAAAACAATACGTCGGACTTTTCCGGATAAGATATTGATGCTCAATCGGGCCTATGAAATCTTACCTGCTGTAGGCAACGATATTGACTATGAACTTGCAGAAACTCTCTATAGCCAATACGACTTTAAGACCGAAAAATATTTTGTGCGTTCAAATGAAGACTATGAATGGCAGCTCAACAAGCTCAATCAAGCAAAAAAACAATTTCCTCATTTGGTTCTGTTCTCTCTGGATTATTGGGATCCTTCAGATAAAGAAATGTATGTAAAAATCTATTCTATAGAAAGAGCTCATGGACTACGACCTTATGTAAGCACTATTGAATTAAACCGAATTATACCAGAACCATCTTAAAATAAGGTGTGTGCACGGAAAAAGACTAAGAGCCTTTGGCTCTTAATCTTTAGATCGCTTTTGCCTACAGTGTGCTTAGTAACTGAATGAAGCTACTAAAATAGGTTGGGTAGGCATCGTAAGGATCTGCGTTGTTGTTATCAGTGACGAAAATCCATCCAAAATAAGCGGCTGCTTGCATAATAAATGTCGTAGGAAGCGTAGGGACATTATAACATATGATTGAAAGTTTGGTGGGTGGATAGACATTATACCAATTTGAAAATTGACTGAGGGGGGATGGCACAAAGTTGTTTTCAAAGATATTCACAATGTCCACATCAGCGCCGGCAGTGGGGTTGATGTTTGTCCCCGGGTTTCCCTCAACCATTTGTATTCCTAAGCTTTTTGCGTAGTCTGTGATTGTTTGATAATATGTGTGTTTCACTGCCATTAAATCTAAAAAAATGCCGTCGGGCTTGTAAAAATTTACCCATCTGGCAATATCTCTTTCGACAATCGTTTTGGAACGGTTCCCATAATTTGTGTTCACATATCCTAACATCACAATTCCTGCCGCTCTTAATTGCTCGACCGCATTTGTGTAAGTGGGATCTATAGATGTTCCCGGCCCATTAGCGGGGTCTAAAATCACCCATATAGGTACATTAGGATATTGATTTGCAATATCGATAAGAGGCTGAATCGCTGAGGCTGTTGGATAGATGTAAAAGGGAAAGATCGTGCCCACATCGACCTTATCCAGCGCCGACATTAGTAAATCGAAATAGGAGGAGAGGGTACCAAAATACGCATCTCCATCAGTCACATATATCCATCCAGAAATCTGCTTAGCCTCGTAGATAAAGCCTGCAGGAAAAGTCCCAACATCATAAATGATCATCGCTGAGTCTGTACGTGGGAGTCCGGAGTTTTTCCAATTGGAATAAGTGGTTAGATCGGGCAGACCAGAGTCATTTGCAATCACTACTGTATCAACCTCGGTCGCGTAACAGGTATTCACATTTTCTCCAGCGTTCCCAATAGAGAATTGCATTCCTAAAGATTCTATGTATGTGGTCAAACTCGAATAGTAGGACGAAGAGGTCCCCATAGCATCCAAAAAAATTCCATTAGGACAATATAATGCCATCCAAAGAGCAATATCTGTCTCAACATCGACAATCGAGCGTGCGTTGTAATCCGTATTAACATAGCCAGCAACCTCAATCCCGGCTGCTTGTAGATCTGCTATAGCATCTAGATAAACAGGGTCTTGAGTAGCACCAGGGCCATTATCGGGATCTAGAATAACGCGCATTGGGACATTAGGATGTAGTGCCTTTGCATTTAATAAGGGTTGTATTGCCTCGGGTGTGGGATAAATATAGAAAGGGATCAAAATCCCTTGCACATCTGCGTAAGCAGCGTAGTGCAACAATAAAAAAACACTCACGAAGAGCATTCCGATGAACCTGCTGACAGAAAAACCTTTCATAACGACCTCCTTGTGTTTAGATCGAACAATAGGATGGCATAAAAAAAATTTAATTGTCATCAGAATATTTACGATATGTTAACAAAGCCCTCATCTTGTCTTTATAATCCTAAAAACGGCAGTTGGAGACGGCAAATTGACGCAATCTTTTGATCCAGAATAGCTTCCGCTAGGGGGGGCTTCACCATTTGGGAATGTGCGCCCCCCTATTAAAAGTGATTCTAAATCAAAATGTTGCATCACTTTACCATCTCGAACTGCCGTTTTTAGGATAATAAGCTGGAAATGGTATAACGGTTCTAAAGAGACCTGTCTTGAGCTTCCACCCACTTGGACTCTACAATAGTGGGTTCTGCTTTCATGACATCGTGCCTCTTGACAACGTTTGCGATGAAAATAAAATAAGTCATCCGATTTAAGAAACGGGTAAAGAGAAGAGCCCCAATGCAGAAGCTTACAATCATAGAGAGGCAATAGCCATATCCATAGTATGCAAACCCTAAGTCTCGAAATATTAATGTGAAAACCGTATTTGTAATGAACATTGTGCCTGTTAATTTGAGCATATTCTCCTGGCTATCAAAGTAGGAGAAAAAAATAACCAAGAACAAATTTAAAGCGTTAAAGAACGCGCCTAATGCGCCTAATCGAAAGATCCCCAACTGCATATAGTCATATGCTACCCAATTGTAAAATAAGGGAGCGGCACAAATGGCAACCGCCGTACAACTTCCTTGTAAAACTAGAAAAGTGCGCCCATTTTCTAGCAATTTAACAATCATATTCTTCCGTTCTTTTTCAATAAATGCGAGGGGTGTATTGGTTTCGATATTTCTAATATACTGAACATAAGAGTCATAGAAATTTGTTTCCAAGCTAAAGATGAAAAGACCCATGACCGGAACGATACTTAAGTAAGAAAGAAACATGGCACCATCATATGTGGGATAGGTACGCAAATTATTCAGATGCACAATGGCGTCAGATGAATTCCACATAATGACTTTATCAACCCACATGCCTGCAAACAGGAGGAAGCCACTCCAGAATAACCCCTTATAGTGGTTGAGATAATAGGAGAAGTCCCTAGGGAAGAGATAACGGAAGTTATATTCAGCTAAAATGCCCGATTTAATTGCTGCGAGAATAAAGATAAAGCCACCATTAATTGCAATAAGCATGCCTGTAATTCTATAAGTCCTTACTAAAAAGGCAGCCAAAATAATAGCAATCATGACTCCCACTAACCAAGAGAGTGTGATAGATCTAAAATTCCGAATAGAGGTCAGATATAGCATCGCAAGCCAAAGCTCACATAATACAACAAAATTAATAACGCTTAGAAAAGTGGCAAAGGGAGGCATCGTTGCAAAAAAAACATAAAAGATAGTTGCTAAAACAACAGCCACAAGCGCCAAATAAAGATTGCTAGTTAAAAAGATTCCAGGAACTGGGCTTGCATCTCGTCGAAAGAGGCAATCGGCAGTGTAGCGTGCAGCAATCATATAGATGGGTGCTGAAAGTAAAAATGAGAACAGAAAGTTGTAAATGAGAATGGCGTAAAACGCATTTATCTCCCCTCTCCCAACAAGGTCTGAGCTACGAAAAGAGATATAGGCTAAGGCGATGACTGCTAGGATCCAGGGACCCACTGCAACAACAACCGAATGCGTGTAAGCCCTAACAACACCAATAAAATCATCTCGTGTAGTAAGCTTTCTTAAAACAAAACCAATCCCGGCCATGAGTGCTTTATCCTAAATATTTAGTGTACAGTTCTCTGTATTCTTTGTGCTCTTGTTCATACTTGTAGTAGGTATGGACTCTGTTTTGAATGGCTTCACTGCATTTTTGATACAATTCATCATCTGTCAAAAGAAGAGTGATTGCATCGGCGGTCGCTTCCGGGTTTGCCAGAGGAGTGATAATGCCGCCAGCACCAAGAGGAGGATCTTCATTTTCCCTTCCATAACAGAGTTGGTGACATGCACCCACGTTGGTCGCGACAAATGGCAAACCTGTAGATCCCGTTTCTAAAATGACCAACGGTTGTGCTTCACTTAGGCTGGTCAACACAAGAACATCAATTTTAGATAAGTACTCTTTGATATTGACCTGGCCAAAGAAATGCATGGAATCTTCCATTCCCAGTTCGGTTACTAAATGCTGACATTCTGTAAAATATTCGCGATCTTCCTCCGTGGGCCCTAAAAGATAAAATTGTACCTCAGGCATGCGGACTTTGACGATCTGACAAGCTCGAATGAAGGTTTTGATGTCTTTAATGGGCACAATTCTGCCGATAAAAGCTACAGTTGGCGGGCGAGATGTGCGGTCTCTTATGCAGGGGGGATATTGATCAGGATTGATGCCGTGGAGTATTACACGCAATTTTTGGGGATCTGCTCCGCCCTCGATTTGGATTTCTTGATTTTCATCAAAGGTAGAAAGGATTTCGTCACAACTGTCATAGCAAGCATGTGCAAAGGAAAAAAAGACATTTAACCAAAAATCTTTGAGGGTCTCCTTTCGATCTTCGATTGCTAAATTCAAAGAACCAATATCCGTGAGCCATTCGGCCATGGCAATTTCAATCCGCCTTTCGTTGGTATACACTCCTTGTTCAGTCAAAAAACAGGGAGCCTGATTCTCGTGTTTAGCCCGGTATAGAAGAAACCCGGCGTAACCTGTACATAGTGCATGATATAGTCTTGCAGGAGGAAGTTCGGTGAGCATGATGGACATCAAGCTGCGATTTAATACGAAGAGGGTGCTGAAAAAATCCTTGAATGGACCCGAGGGAAATATATCCTGATACATTTTGATGATAAAATTCCATAGAGAGCTCGATTCCGTAAGAATTTTTTTCCCTAGAACTTTTTCATGTTTTTTACAAAAGGATATGAGGGGGCCAAAATCTTTAAAATCCTTAGAGTGAATGAGACCCTTAAGTGTTTTTTCAATGACGGCCCATGTTCCTGGTGGGGTTCTCTCTGGAGATGCGCCTTCCGGAAGGGCCTGAATAATTTGGACTGTATGTCCGATCACGTTGCTAGGGAACTGATAGCGCTTGGTCAAATTGGGATGGGGAGGCATGAGTGTCAACACATGAAAAGTGCGGTCTTTGTGTTCAGTGATTAGTTCATGAACCCATTGGGCTACGCCACCTGAATAATATGGATATGAACCCTCGGCGATGATACAGATATCCGCTTTTTGCTTTGCTTCAGCCATGCTTAGCTTCTCCCCATACGGCAATGTTTTCTACAATATCTGTAGGCCATTGTGCTTTTATGAGGGCGGGCAAAATTGCCTGCGCAATGCTAGATAATTTTTCACATAGGTGCAGTTCATAGAGAGCTTCTAAGTACCAAGGATAAACATTTAGGTCATGATCCTTTGTATCTTGTGGTAATTGGTCGAACCAATCTAGGACGCCTTGATAATTTTTCATGCGTGCGAGAAGACGCCCCTCATTAAACAAAGCACGCTTATCCTCTGGTTTCTTTTCCAAATAGGCTTGGTAATAACTCAGAGCTAGTTCTTGATTTTCCTTTTCTCGATTTGGGGGAAGTACATTTAAATAACTATAGTATTCATAATGTTGAGCCAGTAGTAAGAGTGTCCGGGGATCTTTAAGGTCCTTGTCTTTTAGTAGCTCTTTCAATCTCACTTCAAAATCATGATCAATCTTCGCTTCAATTGCAGCTGCTTGAATCCGGATGATATTACTTGGGTCTTGTAGGGCGCTTTGAAGGAGAGGGGCATAGATAGGTTTATAATGTTCAGTAATCTGATCGAGCACCATTTGTTTTTGCTCAAGAGTTCCGTGTTGGAAAACATCTAAGAAAGGCACGACCTCGACAGATTGACTATAATCATCCCATCCCGCTTGGATCCTAATAAAGACGTTGGAAAAAATATTTTCCTTTTCTGGAAAAAGATCATGAAACCACGTGGTAAAGGGCACAGCTACCCATGAAAAAAGAGGGCGCAATATGGAAAATATGAGGACCTCGGTCAATCCGGCTGGTCCCATGCCGAAAATCGCTATTAAAAGAGTGAGAGGGTAACGGAGGTCTTCTTTTTTACGATAAGAATTTCTAACAAAAAAGGTGATTAATGCTAAGGTAATTATGTGTAAGCTGATTAACAGAATCAGCGGCAAAATTTCTCTGAAGTACAGATAAAATATTATAAATTCCCATATAAAAGCCAGGCAAGTCCACAGAAGGGTTTTCCAATTAGACTTGTTGTTAGCTAATACGTTTGTGACAGGGTAGGGAATGGCAAGGTCTTCGTTATTCTGTTTCATAAAGGGGTTCTATACGGTAATTAATTGAGAACTTATGATTGAGAGCTTTTTCAAGAGCCAAACCCAATTTGTTTTTAACTATTTCATAGCCAGCATTTTTGGTATTTACCAATAGAATAGCGAATTCTAGATCCGTTTTTTTGTATTCAAAAGCTTGGTCAATAGTTCTTAAATTTTCGGTTACGACTTTTCTGAATGCTTCTGTTGTTATAAGGCGGTCCATTGAGGAGAGTGGATTTTCAGAAACTAAAGATATATAAAGTATCCCGATATTGATTTTTAAGCGTTTTCCTATTTGTGTTAAGAAAGACTTTTGGTAGTTTAAATAGCTTTTTGTTAAAAGGTTGTTATCCTCATTCAGAAACCGAGCTTCGTTGGATTGCTGATGAACAAGGTAGCTCGAATAGGCAGTACCCACCCATTCGCCAATCAGACGCAGGAGCTGTATGGTGTCAAACCTTAGTTGTGTAAAGGGTAGTTTTTCAACTTTGATCATTCCGTAAATGGTTTTTTTTTGAGAGGATTTAATAGGGGCTGCGATGATTCCTTCGCCTGCAAGTGTGACGCGATCCTCAGGATTAGTCACGGCCACTACTTTCGCTCCCCCAATGACTTCTTGAAAGAGTTTGGAGTTGGGAGAAAAACTAGTCAGGTAAGGATCATCAGATTGCCAACCATTGGCTGCTATGTTCTTTAATTGATTATCTTCTAAAAGGTAAACAGAGCATTTTTCAGGAGCTATGAATGTCCTCATGAGGTCCACCGCTCCTTGCAAGATGATGTCTTTATCCAAAGACTCAAGCTTTTTAAGCGCCTCGTAAGACATTAAAGTGGTTTGCATTTTACCAGCTACTTTAACCTCAAGGCGTTCTTTGGCCATTTTAAGATTCTGATAGTTAGACGCTATAGCCTTCTCTTTTTTCTCGGCTTCTAATGCGGCAAGTCGGAGTCGATCACGCTCACGAATATGCCTACCCCGAATTTCACCAATGAGAGCTGCAGCGACAAACCAAAGAATTGGATTTTTGGCGATGTATAAAAAATACGTATATTGATCTTGTAAAAGGTCTTGTTCAGGATAGTTGCCCATCAACAAAATGATTGTGGAAAGGGTGGCCGCGACAAGTCCTTCAGTTGTTCCATATTGAGCCGATAACAGGATAACAATGATCCAAAATGGATGGGGATTGACTGAAAAAAAAAGATCCCCTGAATGCAATGCTAGAGCAAAGCCGATTGCAACCAGGAAAAAAATAATCATCTCATACCAGGCCGAGGTGCGCACGCCTAAGAATTTGCGGTATTGGCCAATTTTGCTGATCTCATCTGGGTCACTATCGGCAGTGGCGATAACTTTTGTTTTCATTTTACCTTTTCTAAAATCTTTTGGTTACTGAGATGCTTAAATTCTGCTGTGTAGTTCCAGGTTGGGTAGTGCTGGGAAATTGCGAGGCCAATAGAGCTAATTCCCATCCACAGGGGCATGGTTTTCGATAAAAGAGGCCTAACTCAGCATTGAGCCCCCCTGTTCCAAGCCGGTTGATTGTGTACCCCACTCCGGCTCTCAACTCCCAATATCTGCAAATATGTACATAATTACACTTGACAGTGTGAAATTCATAGCTCGACAAAGAGATGGGGCTAAACGGTTGACCATCAATGCCGATTTTGCGCGTACCACTATAAACATACTCTGCGTCAAAAGCATATTGGAGCTCGATGTCTGTAAAGGCGTTCACATAGAAATGCCAAAAGGCGCTACTACTGAGAAGAACAGAGGAGAACCCATTGGTAACTTGGTCTATTCCTACGCGATGAACACCCGCATTGATATAGTAATTGAAAAAACGACTAAAGACAGCGCTGAAATCCACTTTTAGTTTGTCTTCACGGCCAAAATGTGCAAAAGCCTCATAAATGTCCCAGTAAGGTTTATGCCAATCAGCGGTGAGGGCTATTTCTCCTTGCACAATGGGTATCAGCCAACTTACCCTTGCCCCAGCACCCATGACCACGCCTTCTGTTGCATAGGCTATACCTGTTAATGTGCAACCGCTGCTAAATTCTTCACGCAGATAAAGATTACCCTGTAGTCTATTGCCATGGAAGCCCTGCACCGTTCCATCTGACTGAGTTACATCTCTGATATTTCCACGATTTTGCTCAAATGTTCCTCCAAGATAAAGATACTGACAAGGAGAACAGTTAATGATCCATTCTCCATTAACCCGCCAAAAGTGTTCCACAGCTTCATGAACATAGCGGATTGTAGTCTCTTCAAAGCGAATGTATGAGGAGTGTGGGTAAAAGACGTCATGTAAAGAAGCTTGTATACTAGCATCATAGGGGAATTGTTCTCTTAATGTCCTGAGTATCGCAACGCTTTTTTGCCACCGGGGAATGACGCTTTCTAAATCAGTCAGAAGAATCCCCGTGTCTCTATCTCCGGGATATTCACAAAGAAGATTACCTAAAGCGCAGTACGCAGGAGCATAAAAACGGGCGTCCATGAGAAGCTTTGCGCGCGCAACTTTAAGCGTGCGAGGGATGAATGCTGTTGTGCCAGTGTAATCAGGATAAATATCGAGAATGAAAACACGATCCTGGTGTTGGGTACAAAAAAAGACAGGCCTAGAGGTGCCCAAATGAAGGGTGTTGTAGCCGATATCGAAGCTTGAGACCAAGTAACCCAGAGCCTCGTTCGTTTGGCTAAAGTCAGCTGAGGAAATGGCCTGATTAAATTCCAAGCAAATGTCACACCTATCTCCCTCTTGTTTGTAAACCACGGGAGCTGGAAATTCAAAGCACACCCTCCATCCCCCATCACCACAAGGCAGAGCATTAATTTTAAGCTCAGAGGGTGTGGCAAGTTGGATAGGCGTGTCGTTTTCGAAAGAGAGCTCTTCATGAAAATAGGAATCCGTTTCCTCTGAAAACTGGAAGGGTTCAGTTTCTGTGATGAATAGAGGAGCGATGCCCTCCCCTTCTCCTTGGGCCAAAAGAGCACAGGTCATTAACAGCAAACAGGAAATGAGTAATCTAATAGCCAATGGTATTTCCTATTAAAAAAGCTGCCGAGCTCCAAGCTCCTACATCCATCATCATTTGAGCGAAAGATGCGCCAGCTTCTGGATCCCTGCTTGTCATTGTGTAATATTCAGACATTAGACTTAACGCTCGAGCAGGTTCGCGCAATTTTTGCCAAATGAGGGCTTCGTATTCTTTTGTTGTAGTGGATGCAGGCACACAGTTACAAATATGCGAAAGAGCCGAATAATAGCAGGCTAATGCTTCTCTGCAACAAAAATGACGTTCCATAATTACGCCATACTGATACAAGCTTACATAAAGAAGCGGGTTAGGTTTATCGCTTTGCTGATAAAGTGAGAAAAATTTAAATAGAGCCGAAGCTGTTCCACAATCATCGTTTTGGTAGAAGGCCACGTCTCCTAATGACTGCCACGCTAACAAATCGTTGGGATAGAGTCGAACAACCTTTTCCCAAATGAACCTTTGCGTTTCATAATTTTCGATAGCACCTGCATAATTGGCAAGCACTGCTAATTGTTCTCTATCGCATATTTCATTGAAAACAAGATCGATAACATCTTTCAGTTCGGTATAGAGGTGCAAATGATACAGAGCATCCATATAAGCTATCTGAGCTTCTATGGAAAGCCCTGCCCCTAACTTGCTCTGAGCGATACTCACGACATCGCAATACATACCGACAGTATTGAGTCTTTGAAGCCAAAAACTTAAGTCGAGAAATAAGCTATTTGTGGCACCGGCTAAGATAAAACAGGCCTGTTTGTGAGATACACAAGGACCCCAAAGATCGAGCAACATTTGCAGGTCATCTTTTAAGGGGCATTCTAGCTGAGCAAGTTTAAAAAATATTTTTTCTGCTTTTTCAAAATCATGCAAAGTTTCAAGATAAACATAAGCATATGTACGTAAAATATCTGGCGCTAAACAACCTTTAGATTCTTGCCTGCGCATAAAAGCACTCAATTGTTCGGCATATTTAGGAGTAACTTTTGTTGCGGCAGCCAATGCATCAAAATAAGTGCTGACCATTTCCTCATTATCCGGTTGCTTCTCATACAGAGGTTTGATCAATGACATTCCTTTATCTACTTTTCCTACTCGTACCAGCTCAAGGGCATAGTAGGCCTCCGTTTGAGGACTTGGATGTGCTTTCTTCAAGCGTTTTGCGACGTAGAGAGCAAGCGGGTATTCCTCACGTGATACTGCAACGATATAGAGGTTGCTCAATAGCGTTTCACTGACCTGCTTTTGACTACATAACCAGGTGGCAGAACGTGCTGATTGCCCGCTATCTGCACTCAGTAGTGCCAGGGCAGCTCCCTGGTTGATGAAGCTCGTTTTGGTCCTTACCCGCTGGAACTGTTTGCGAAAATCTTCGGAATGTTTTAATTGGATAAATCCAAACGCGATTTCAGCTAACTCATCAGAAGTAAATGCGCCCGTTCGTAGGAGTGCAGCGCCAATTTTTAAGGCCGACTCTTCCATTTTTGCATCAATTGCCATTCTAAAAAGAGCTAAAAGATCAGTTTTGGAGTGATCAGTTCTTAGGAAGGCATTTAGCTGTGTTTCAGCTTGAGGATCATACGCTGCGATCAGCAATGTGATGTGATCCACGGGATGTTGTTCTAAGTAATTTGTGGATAAACTACTTAACATTTTTCTTGCTAAATGGCAGTGTTTATTTAGCAAGGCCCAATAGGAAAAATCGTTGAGGTGACGGGAAGTCAGGTGAGTCAAATCTGCTCTTTTGATAAAATCAGTCACGAGAGCTGTGTACTGCTTGCTTTGGATCATTTCAAAATAGAGGTTTTGCAGTTCAGGATCTTTGGGTTTGTTTTTGTAAGCTTCTGTTATCCTCGCTATTGCAAGTTTTTTGTCTGCATTTTCCAAAGAATTGTACCAAAGATCTGTGGCTGCAATTTGCTCTAAAATCGGATGACCTGCGATCAAAGGATAGATTTTTCGAATAAAAAGAGGTGACCAGGAAGGATAATGGGAACCGAAATAGTAGAGAGCTGCTTCGGTGGTCTCGACATTTTGTTTTTCGTAAAGAAATCGGCTTAGGAGATCAATGGCTTGATTTTTTGAGGTCCCATTCTTTGTCCCTTCATCTATTTTGGCTATGACCCATATTTCAAGAAAGATATTTTCTAATTGAATTGCATCGGGGAAGCGCTTTCTGCGTTCATTAAGAGTATGAAGGGCCTCGTCATACTGCTTGTTTTCGATGAGTAGAGTGGCTAAATTTAAATAATTTTCCGCGGTCCCACGTTTTGTAGCTATGATATCCCGCAGTATATTCTCTGCTCTTTCTGACTGATTTTGAGTGGTGCGCCACTTTGCAAGGGCTTGCAAAGTCTGGAGGTCGACGATGTTTTGCTCTTTTTCAGCAGTCTGAAGTTTTTGTAAAGTTTCAATGTATTGGTTGTATCTCTGGCTGGATAGATACAGGTCTTTCAGATATTTTAGTGCAGAAATGTTTGAGGGGTAGGCATTCACGAGTTCTTCCATGTAAAGAATAGCTTGATCAACATGCCCCTGTTTAAGCTCTAATTCGGTGAGATGGAAAAGAAGATTGGGTGTACGCACTCCCGATTGGTATTGTTGTGCGTAGTAATCCCTTGCGGTGTCGAAGCGTTGAGATTGGAGGGCTATGTAAGCAATGTCCGAAGGGGTGGGTATTAAGTAAATGCTAAGTGCTATGCCCACTGCAGTTAAGAGCAAGATCCAAACATAGTAGGTGGTAATCGGGATCTTTTGCTTATTAGTCATAATATTGTATCTATGTAATATTGTATCCCTGTACTACAGCAGCGTGTTTTGTACAACCTGAGTTTTAAGAAGTGCGCAGCTTTTGTTTAGTTTGCAACAAATCATCCAAGGTTTTTTCCAAGCTCCATTCTAGTTCAAACTTATAGCGGGATTTGATTTTGGTTAGGTCTGGCCGGCGCCTGAGAGTGTCTTCAAAAGGCATGCCATAAGCTTCTTCGTAGGGAATAAAGACGATCTCAGAATGGCTGTGGGCACGCTGTTTCACCAACTGGGCCAACTCCAGTATAGTGATTTCCCGGTCGTTGCCTACATTAAAGATTTCACCTTTTACGGAAGGATCAGTAATCAATACGTGTAACCATTTGCATGTATCTCGAATATCACAGAAAGAGCGACTTTGATCGCCCTTGCCATAAACTGTGATAGGTTTTTCATCTGCAGCTTGGGTAACAAATCGAGGCACAACCATCCCGTACCTTCCCGTCTGGTGCGGCCCTATTGTGTTGAATAGGCGTACTATGACACAGTCAAGGCCATATTCATGCACACATGAGAGGGCCATTGTTTCATCTACAAATTTGCTCAACGAATAATTGACTTGGATACATTTTGCAGAGGGAAATGTAATTTTAGCATCCTCTCTAAATGTACTTTTTCCATCGGTACCGTATACTTCAGAGGTCGACGCGATCAGAACGCGGCATGCTCTATTATGCTGAGCCACTGTTTTAAGCAATCTTTCACATCCATGGATATTGTCACTAATGACTGAGACGGGACGGTTGATCACCACTTTTTGTCCAACGATCGCTGCCATATGATAGATCGCATCTGCCCAAGAGACAGCCTTGGGCAATTCATCCCAAGAGTTCAAGTCGCTCTTTGTAAAACGGAGATCGGGATGGTCAAGAGCTGTATTGAGATTTTCAATTCGGCCTGTCGAAAGGTTGTCTACAACCCACACAGAGTCATTTTTATTGAGATGTTGCAGAGCTAAGTTAGAACCGATGAATCCAGCCCCACCTGTAATTAAGATTTTCATATATTCCTGAACTTTGAGTTAATACCATTTCCAGAAAATAAAGTCATGAATTGGCACTGGGTAACATGACAGATTTGAACGATCCTTTCTCCCTAAGGTGCAAAAACATAGGATTCTAAACGATCGTCCAAATCTGTCATGTTACCCAGTGCCAATTCATGACTTTATTTTCTGGAAATGGTATTAATATAGGTGGAACGATTGCTAAAAATGCCTGCATAAGCACCATTTCTCAACGATTTTTTAAAAATATGTTGTTTAGAGATGGCTGCTCATACCGCTGCTATCACATGGATTTACTCTAGCAGGATACGTGCCAGTAGGGCAGTTTGAGAATTTATACCATTTCCAGAAAATAAAGTCACAAATTGGCACTGTATAACACGCCATTTTTGAACGAGCCTTTCTCGCTTAGGTGCAAAAACATAGGCTTCTAAACGATCATCCAAATCTGTCATGTTACCCAGTACCACTTCATGACTTTATTTTCTGGAAATGGTATAAATAGGCGAGGCGGGCGGCCCCAAAAATGTACACAGTCGAGTTTAGGTAATAATATTTTTTCTTAAATGGTGGTCGAGATTCTTGGTGGCATTGCGCGTATCGAGGATAAGCGGGCTGTTTTTGCAAACCCATGTCCAATCATACTGGGAGTGGTCTGTAATGATGACGACGCAATCAGCTTCAGCTAGTGTTTTTTCATTCAAAACAATGGACTCCATATTAAGAGCCGGGAGTTTTGGAACAAAGTAATCGTGGTAAGTCACAACGGCGCCGTTCTTTTGAAGCATTTCGATGATGCGTAAACCTGGAGATTCTCGGATGTCGCCCACATCTTTTTTGAATGCAACGCCCAAGATCAAAATTTTGGCACCTTGAAGTTTTTTATGTTGAGTGTCTAAAGCTGAGGTGATTTTTTCGACTACATACTCTGATGTTTTCAGATTAATTAGGGAGGCATTATTGATCATGGTTGTTTCAATCCCCAGTTTTCGCGCTGCCCAAGCCAAATAGAGTGGATCGACCGGGATGCATTCGCCACCGATTCCAGGCCCTGGATAAAATGCTGTAAATCCAAAAGGCTTAGTAGATGCCGCCTTGATCACTTCCCAAATATCGATTCCCATTTTGTCAAAGACCATCTTCATCTCATCGACAAAAGCAATATTGATCAACCGGAAGGTGTTCTCATAAATTTTCGTAGCTTCAGCGATACGTGCTGTTGGGCACGGATAAACTCTCACCGTGATATGCTCGTAGAGGGCCTTTGCAAGCTGTGTGCATTTACTGGTCACTCCTCCACAGATGCGGGGGATTTGGTTGAGGATAGCACTTGGATTTCCTGCATCTTCCCTCTCAGGAACATGAGCCAAGTAGAAATCGACACCCGCTTTTAATCCTGTCTCTTGTTCCAATATGGGCAGCACCTCTTCTTCTGTTGTCCCTGGATACGTGGTGCTTTGCAAAATAACCAGACGAGGGGGAAGCATTTCGGGCTCAGGACGAGCACTGTTGTTGCGCACACGAGCTGTAGCATAAGCAGGCTGGCGTTTCATGGCAGAGGCAATGGTGTGGCAGGCCTTTTGAATATAGGAAATATCGGGCTGACGTTGTTTGTTCAGTGGAGTGGGTACACTGATAATAAAGACATCTGCAGATGCGAGATCATTCGGATCCGAAGTAGGGATGAACCTTTCTTCATCGAGTAAATAAAATAATTGCCCATGCGGCATAAACGGAAGATAAGATTGCCTTTGCTTCAAGGCTTCAATTTTGGAAGTATCGATATCATAGCCTATGACCTTGAACCCCTCCGTACCGAAATCATGAGCTAGGCTCAGCCCTGTGTACCCCAGACCTATAATCCCGACGACAGCCTCTTTTTCGCCAATTTTATGTAAAAGATCGTCCATTGAAATTTCCCCGCCCTTGGCTAAGTATAATTATATTTTGAATTAAAAAGGAAGAAAGTTATACCATTTCCAAAAAATAAAGCCATGAAGTGAAGCTGGGTAACATGACAGATTTGGATGATCGTTTCGAAGCCCATGTTTTTGCACCTAAGCGAGAAAGGATCGTTCAAAAATGGCGTGTTATACAGTGCCAATTTGTGACTTTATTTTCTGGAAATGGTATTACAAGATATTAAAAGATACGCGCTCTGAATAGAAGTCTAGTTAGAAAAAAGGCCAGCGAGGAAGCCTCGCCAGCCAGGGGGGGTAATGGTAGTTTTCAGCAAAGCAAATGCTATTGATGGAAACTTTAAAATACGACCTTACAGATAAGTAAAAATATCATCAAGAAAATCTTAAGGATACATCAGGTTCTAGAGGGAATTACAACACTCCGTTTGTTATTGGCTCTACAAATGGTATTTTAGAAACGAAATTGTCCATTTACTGAAACGGCTTTCTCATCTGCCCAACGTCCTTCGACTGTAACTCCAATCATGTTGCACAGAGTAAGAGACATTCCCAAGGCCAGACCCCAATGCTTTTTGGATCTGAATTTGTGTAAAGTGTAGGTGGCCACATCATCTGTAAACGTAAAGTGATTCAACATCAATTCCGATTGGGACCACTTCACAGCTAGGTATGGCACCATTGCAATCGTGGAAGCATATGTGATGAAGCGATAAGAGACCCCAAGACCTGCTTGCCATTCATGGTAATGAAAGTTGTTGTCTTCATCGAAATAGGTCAAAGTACCATCACTGCCATTAATAAAGTGATCGAGCCGATTAGTTGTCCGGAAATACTGACCTTCCAAACCCACGGCAAAGCAATTGCGTTCCCAGAGAGTTGCGCGAGTGCCAAGGCTCCACGAAAAATCTGTAGAAAATTCAAAATCACCAATAAAAGATGCATTCGAAAAGCTGCTCACGTTGGTGCGAACAAATAGATGTGTTGCTCCCAGAGTGGTAAAAACATCAACACGATCGCAGATATTCAAAGCGAGGTAACCTGCATTTGTGAATATCTCGGTATCTTTGATTTCCTTATTGCCGCGCATATGGCGGTTGAACACGTAATCTCCATAGAAGCCAATTCTCAGGCTCAACGCATCGCACCAACAACAACAAGGATTGCAACCATTGGAATCCCACCAAATGCCGTTTGTGAATAAGCTAGCTTCCGAGGGGTTGCCTACAGGAAGTGCATAAATCCCGCTACAGGTCAGTAATGTCAGAGCACTCAAAACGAGTTTGTTCATACCAGTCTCCATAATGATGCCAGGAATGTAATTTCTGTAAAAATTTTAATCAACTCTGAATTGGTGCTATCTCATCTTGGGATCAAGGGCATCGCGCAGGCGGTCACCCACAAGCGCGATAGAAATGAGCAAGAGTGTCAAAAGAATTGCAGGTGGCCAGAGCAAGTAGCTTTCTGCAGGGAATACAGAGCGTCCCTCGTCCATCAATACTCCCCAGGAGGTAGAACCTTCTTCCCCCAATCCCAAAAAGGAGAGGCCAGCTTCGCTTGTAATGGCGCCCATAATAGAAAAGGGCAACAAAGTTAAGATAGGAGGAATCGCATTGGGAAGGATATGTGAGAACATAATGCGGGGGTGAGTAAAACCAATAGATTTGCAGGCAGCGACATACGCTAGCTTGCGTTGTTTGAGTACTTCCGAACGCATAAAGCGTGCGATACCGGTCCAACCAAAAACACCGAGTACCGTGATCACAAGAAAAATAGATTTGCTTTGAGTGATAGCAATGACCAGTAAGAGCATGAAAAAGGTGGGCATGGCTTCCCACATTTCGATAACTCTACTCAACACCAGATCAGTTTTGCCCCCAAAGTAACCTGCAAGCATCCCTAGAGGAATTCCAATGAATAGGGCAAGGGCAACGGCGGTTAATCCCACAACAAGAGAGACACGAATTCCGAAAGCTAAACTTGCGATGAGATCTTTTCGGTTAACCCGAGTCAGTTCCCACCAAGGAAGGTGTTGATTTGCCAATTGGGAACCACCGGCATCCTCTTCCCAATGGAATGATCGAACCAAGGGGGGAATGAGGATATGGAGTTTTTTGCTTTCCAGTTCAAGCCAAGCCTCTTTGTCATCGAGATAAGCAGCTTCAGCAATCGCTTTTTGATAATCGATCATGATCTGGCGGGCATTGCCAAGAGGCACCCGTGCTTCCGCCGCTGTTTTTAAAATATGCTCAAGACTCTTTTCGGCCGCTTCTTGTTCCGGAAAAGAGGCATGTTCTAAAGCATACTTTGCCATAATAAAAGAATGTGAAAAAGGAAGATAAGCCTGTGTAAGATCTGGCAAAACTTGCTCAGCTTCCCGATACGCTTTCTCTGAGAACTGGATAGTCTCTTGTAAACGGACCTTCTGGCTTTCTGCATTGCGTTGTCTGACATGCCACAGAGTCGGCATTTCACGGCTCGCTTTTTTTGCGAAATGAACTAGGTAGGGGTTAAGACGTTCGTGTTGGGCTTTGATATGATGATATTCTAGAAGTTGGTTCAGCCTACCATAAGGTGTATGATGGCGTAGATCAAAATCCCAGCTTGTTTGAGCGGCAAGAGAGGCCAGTAATGGATCCTCATGGAAATGGTACTGTTTTTGGGATATCTCTTTACGCTCCTTTTCCAAAGCGGGATCATGAGAAGGGTCTTTGACTGCGCCGGTGACCACCCACATAAACAAACCGATCTGCAGGCAAGCTAGGCACGTTACCCAAACCCTTTTCATTTTAATGGATACAAAAAGCTTACACAGAAAGGTAGCGGGGAGCGTAAACATGAGCAGATTGAAAAACAAATCGATCGGCTTGGTATAGAAGCCCTTGTAAAATAAATAGCGCAGCAATGGGAAGTAGAGGTGGCCATCCCAGAGCGTAATCAATGGTTTACTGGAAGCAAAAAGTGGCGCATAGATACCTATAAGGCATAATAAGCCTAAGAGACATAGAGCCGCAACTCCTACCTTACTTTTCTTGAAAGCTTTCCACACCACTTTCCAATAGACATCTTGCATAACCCAAATGCTACCATTTTAGCGAGAATTACAGAACCTACATTGCCGTAATCCCGCTCTTTTCAATCACACGTGCAAGGGCGCGACTATCTTATACCATTTCCAGAAAATAAAGCCATGAAGTGGCACTGGGTAACATGACAGATTTGGACGATCGTTTCGAAGCCTATGTTTTTGCACCTAAGCGAGAAAAGATAGTTCAAAAATGGCGTGTTATACAGTGCCAATTCGTGACTTTATTTTCTGGAAATGGTATTAATCAAGGGTGACGCGGGGATCGAGGAGGGTGTAGGAAACATCTGCGATCAAGTAACCCACAAGGGTCAAGCAAGAGCCTGCGAAAGCAGAGAATAGAACAACATTGAAATCACGGTTAAGGATTGCTTCATAAAAAAATTTACCAAAACCATTAATTTCAAAAATCGTTTCGACTATCAATGATCCTCCCAAAATCACACCGAGCGATGCTGCAAGAGAGGTCACTATTGTGATAGCACCATTGCGTCCGACGTGTTTAACCAAGATGTTAAGAGGACTCAACCCCTTTGCACGTGCTGTGCGGACATAATCCTGTCTCATGACTTCAAGAAAGGCGGTGCGGGAAAGTCTGGCTTGCACGGCGATAGTTCCATATTTGATAGCGATGAGGGGTAGGATTAAGTGGAGTAGGATATCAGCGAGACGTTGTGGTGAGGTATATTGGGTATAAACCTCTTCAGGGCTATGAAAACCGCTATAAGGGATAGGGATGTCTGTGAAGGGAAGGGTGTGATGAAGAGCCACCTTCTCGATCAGAAAGGGAGCGGCTACAAACACAGGGATAGCAAAAAGAAACAAAAAACAAATATTTAGAGAGTAATCGATCCATTGGTTTTGTCTAACAGCCATCACCATGCCAAATACCTGGCAGAGCACAAAGGTTAAACCCATAGGGATAACTGCCAGGGTCAACGAATACTTCATCCTCTTGCCCACTTCACTCACCACACTTTTGTTGCTGTCGTTGCGCAAGGTGCCAAAATTGAGTGTCAGCACTCGACTTACGTAGCGACAAAAGCGCGTTTCAAAAAAAAGAGTATTCATCCGCTGACGTACGCTCTTTGAAAATTGACTTTCGTTCCCTTTTTCTTGATACCAAAGGGATAATTGCAGGATTTTGTCCTCTAGGGTTCCAGAGCTATCTGTGTCAGAGATTTTCAGCTCGTTTAAATGGAGATTGTTCTCGGAGATCAACCGATTTTCTGCCCTCTGTGCCGGGGTAAGAGTTGCCCCTACATGCCCTTGAAGAGTCCCTCCTCGGATGAGAAGGTTAGCCGCCACTTTGCGGATTTCAAAAGAGTTTTGAGTGTCTAACGCTTCCTGCATGAGGTAGGGCATCACAAAGCGGGCTCGGTCGCCCCATAAGGTGCGCAGCGCATGATAGTCTTGCACGCTTCTTGTTTGATGGGACTCAGAGAGCTGCTTTAATCCATCTCGAATTTGGCTGCTTGTTAATGAGGGCCAGCTATTCCACAAAATGGGCAGAGTCAGCCCATAATGTTCACGGAATAGGAAGTATTGATTTTCACCTGTTACTGCTGATTCACCGGTTGAACGCGATGCTTCTCCTGTGGGGCTGACACTGGCCTGTGTGGTCGGTTCACCCGGCGCTAAGTTCAGTATAACGAAGTTCACCAGAATAATTACAAACAGCGTGAGAGGTAGTAAAAGCAGTCGTCGGATGATGTAGGATGTCATTTAGAAAGCCAAATCGATTGTAAATGAGGTTCGGGGATGTCGGCGCCAGGTATAAGATCTTGTTGTTCTTTAGGGACGAAGAGGTTGTGGACGTATTCTCGATATAGAAGGCGCACCTTAGGAGTATACAAGAAGGTATAGGGAACCTCTTGATGGATAATGCGGTGGAACTGATGATAGAGTGCGGTTCGTTTGGGTTTATCGTATTCGTAATTTAGCTCCTCTATGATCGAGTCGATCTGTGTGTTGGCAAAACCTATTGCGTTGGAAGATCCTTTCTCATGAGCTCCAGATGAATGCCACAGTTGACGTGGGTCCTCGGGAGGGGTTCCTAGCCTCCACCCCATGAAAATAGCATCGAAACTTTTGTCATCAAATTGACGTGAGAGATCCGCAATATCAACGCCACAAAGCTCGCATTGAACACCAATGCTGCGCAGCACTGTTGTGATGTATTCTGAGATGACCTTTGTGGAGAGGCTTTTGACAAAGTAGTACATTTTGAAACGAAAAGGGACCCGCTGTCCATCCACAATTTTATCTCGAATACCATCGCCATCCAAATCGACCCATCCTGCTTCTTCCAATAGGCGCCTAGCTTCTTCCGGATGATAAGGATAAGGTGTTATCGATGGATCATATGAGGGAGAAGATAAAAAAAAGGGACCTGTAATGCCCACTGCCATTAAATTGAGATTTTGTTCAATAATCCTGCCCCGGTCGATTGCAAGAGTCAGTGCCTTGCGTACCCTCTCGTCAGCGAAAAAAGGCTTAGTTTGGTTCCAACCGATATAGAAATAGCTCAAATCGACGTAATCCAGAGTTTTAATCGCTTGATGGCGCTCCTTTTGGCTTTTGTATTCGTCGCTTGTCAAAAAGGTATCTAGTTCTGCGAGTTGATTAGGGGAGAGGGTACAAACATCGATTTTCCCCGTCTTGAAATCTTGCCAAACTGCATCTAAGCTTTCTTTAAATGTGAATTTTATCCCTTCGATCAACGAAGCATAAGGATTGAAGTGGTGGGGGTTGCGTTTTAAAGAAATCCCTTCGTCGGTCATGCCATCGAAAAGATAGGGGCCACAGCTTACAATGACATTCTTAGCCCAATGCTGACTAAAATTTTGAGCCCATACAGAACTTTTACGATAAATAGCGGGATCTGCCTCATCGTCGATAATTTTCTCACCATCGGCAAAATGCTGGTACACAAAACGTGGTAGGGGTTGTAATCCCCCTGTTATGCCCAGTGCTGTATATTTCACCTGCTTGGTATCCTCCCCAGCAATAGAACGTGCTTTCCAACGCACGATAAAAGTCGTGTCGTTCAGCACCGTCAAAGATTCAATGTCATTTAAATAGGTTCTTAGTGATACGGCTTTAGCTTCATGGAGATAGGGATTCATCACTGCATCGTAGCAGAACTTAAAGTCATGAGCTGTGACGCGGTGTTTTTGCAGAAAATGGGGGGCCAGCTCGAATGTATCTGGAAAATGGGCCCTTTGCAGAGGAGCCCAGTAGGCATCATCGCGCAAGAAGACCCAATATTCATTTACACCAGGTTTATCAACGCAAGGCCTTGCTTCTATTTTAATCCCCAAAGAAGGTGACAAAGTTTCATAACACCCTGTCTTAAGATCGGCCACGGCAAGAGTGCACAGACTCTGCATTTCGTGCACATCTTTGAAGTTGTTGAATGGGTGGAGGTTTTCTGGTTTACCAATCAAACCCCTTTTAAGAACTCCCTGAGGGCGGAAATGATTTCCCAATAGCTGAGGCAGCTTTGTGCTGCAGTAAGCATCGGTCACTAATAGATTAGGATGACGGGCATCAGATAAGTGATTTTCATTTTTCGCTGACACCGGCGCACCTATTTGCAGTGCATGCAAATCACGCGAGATTTTATGTTGCAAAGAGGCAGTCTCTTCATGCAATTGCTTCATCTCTTGACGGAGTTGTTTCAGATCGTGTTCTTGCAAAAGTGAAGACCAATAGAGCATGCCGCCCAACATCAAAGCGATCACTGCAAACAGCCCTTTTAGGACATTTCTCATTTTCATATTTTTAGAAAGCCACAATAGCCACTAAAGTGCAAGGGAGCATTCCAATACGGGAGTTTTGCAATTGGCTCTTCTATTTGACTTTGTAGCCGGCGAGGTTGCTTAAGCCATCATAAGCGGCATATTTGTATAGGTCATGCAGTGAGGGGAAGTTGTAGACTTTACCAATGATATCCAGCAAGGTTTTCTTGTTTTTGATCAAGTTGACTCCTTCGTGGATCAGTTCAGTGGCCAAGTGGCCGATGATATGCACGCCGAGGATGGTTAACTCATCGCGTGAAAAAATTAATTTGAGCATCCCTTTTTCGGCTCCCATGATTTTCCCTCGGGGCATGTTGCGGTGATAAGCAACTCCTATGTTGTAGGGGATGCCTTGCTCCACTGCCTGTTCTTCACTAATCCCAGCGGTGGAAATTTCTGGGACAGTATAAATTCCATAAGGGACTATGAGTGCTAATTCCTCGATGTCCTTTGTTTGGAAAATATGGGCAACAGCAACCCTTCCCTGATCCATACTTGTGCTAGCCAATGCCGGAAAGCCGATCACATCCCCGACAGCGTAAATATTGGGTACAATAGTCTGGTATTTCTCATTCACTTTAATAATCTTGCGCTCATTGACCTCAATTCCCACCTTTTCTAAATGGAGTGAGTCAGTATTTCCATTGCGACCGGCTGCATATAGGAACATATCTACATTCAGCACTTTTTCATTATCAAGCACGACTTGAAGTTCTTCTTGCTCGGTTGTGGGGACGGTAATCTGCTTCACATTCATATTAAATAGCAGCTCAATCTCATCCTGGCGCATGCATTCGAAGAGATGGCCTACAATTTCTTTGTCTATGAATGTGAGGATCTTGTCATTTCTGTTGATGAGGTAGACTTTTGTGCCCATGGTGGAGAAAATAGTGGCATATTCACACCCGATGACGCCAGCTCCGAGTACAGCAATCGATTTTGGAAAGCGGGTGATATTTAAAATGGTGTCGGAATCATGAACCTTTTTTTCTTCAAAGGGGATGTTCTGGGGATGAAAAGGGCAAGATCCGGTCGCAATAAGGATGAAATCGCCGCTTATTGTTTTTGGGGAATTGCTTTGGATATGTATTTTATGAGCATCTTCGAATGAGGCAATCCCATGGAAAATGTCGATTTTGTGGCGGAGCAAGTTTTTATGCACCTCTCTCGATTCGGTTTCAATGACATAATTCTTGCGGTGCATGAAGGTTTCGATCGTCGCATTGCCTGCAATGTCACGATCGATACCATAAAGACCCTTATCATATTTACCAGATAGGTAGAGGGCTGTTTCTTTTAATGTCTTGGAAGGAAGAGTTCCGGTAACAACCCCTGCGCCACCATAGAGCATGGATTGTTCGACGAGGGCTACTTTATGTCCAAAGTAAGCTGCTTTCACTGCAGCTTTTTCGCCAGCGGGTCCTGATCCGATGACAATTAGTTCATAATGATCCATAAAAAAAACTCCCGAAAACATAGTCTAACATTTTCGGGAGTGTCTACACTTCAGCCGTGCAAATCAAGAATTATTTAACTATTTATCTGCCTATCGCAAATAGTCGTCAATTTTTTAGTCGCACTCGCGTTTGAGCAGGATATTGTCCAAGAAGTAGTCGAAGTAATCGCGCACACCATTTGGCTTCACGCACTGCAACGTGTAAGCATTGAAATGCGTAACCACAGCACGTGCTTTGACGATTAAATTCTGGATGTAATCATGTGTGACATAGTCCATGACCCAGTCGCCATTTGCAGCTTGGAAAACGACATGGCTAATCAATGTAAAAGGATAGTGATCAACAGTGCGTAGCACAGTATTAAACCAGGCCGCAGGATCGATATTTCCAAGGGGAGGATAATAGCCTGCCAAAGAATAAAGCACGGCGTTGTCATAGGCATAAGCAGTCAGAAGAGTTGAATTTTGGCTGATAGCGGGTTTTTGAGGAAAACGGATAAATACCTTTTCCATCCCAAAATTTGCCCTATAACGGCTCCAGCTCACATAGCTGCTATGAGAGCGGTTCCAGCTCTTGGGAATGCAAGCAGAGGGATTTGCCCGTGTTTGAAATAAAGATCTCGCTTCCTCTTCAGGTTCGCAGTGTTCACACGCTTGTGGTGAATCTTCATCGTCATCATCTTCTGTGAAGATAGGCTCTTCAGCAGCAAAAGGAATAGAAGTACAAAATGTGACATTTTCATCGGTCTCTTCAAAGAACGAATCATCACTTGCGTAAACAAATGCAGTGCAGCATATTAAAAACATTGAAAAAAGCGTCTTCATGAAATCCCTGGCCTTATATTTGGAGTTCAAATAAAGAAAGAGACTAGTCCGATCGTGCTATTTCTTCAATTAAAATTAACATTTGCGTACTTTCGAGCCGCCTGACTCGTCTATTTATACCATTTCCAGAAAATAAAGCCATGAAGTGGTACTGGGTAACATGACAGATTTGGATGATCCTAAAAACGGCAGTTCGAGATGGTAAAGTGATGCAAGATTTTGATTTAGAATCACTTTTAATAGGGGGCGCACATTCCCAAATGGTGAAGGGGCCCCCTAGTGGAAGCGATTCTGGATCAAAAGATTGCGTCAATTTGCCGTCTCCAACTGCCGTTTTTAGGATGATCGTTTCGAAGCCTATGTTTTGCATCTAAGCGGGAAGGATCGTTCAAAAATGGCGTGTTATACAGTGCCAATTTGTGACTTTATTTTCTGGAAATGGTTTTACTTCTCAAGCATTTGCTTTTTTTCGCTGATCAAAAAAGTACAATATGGAAATGAGAAAGAGAATGAGGGTTTAGGATGTAATGTGGGATTATATTGAGGTCTGCCAATCCTCTCGATAGAGAAAGAGCGCTGACTATCAGGGAAGCGCTCCCCATCCACAGATGGTAATTCTTCTGCCTTTTGTGAAAAAAATGTGAGGTACGCATCACGGCAATGAGGGCGGGTGATGTGAAGAGTGCGAATAAAAATCCATTAATCAATCCTCCAAGAGCAGATGCATTCAAAGCAATCACAGAAAAAACGATGAGTGTTTGTCCGCATGGGAGCAAAACTGTGCATACTCCGAATAAAAACATGCCCTGTCTAGATTTTTTCGCAGACAGCCTAGCTAAAATTGTGGAAAGTCGCACTGTTTTGGCCCCCAGCCATGCTGATCCTGGCAAACGCCATTTAAAGATAAGACCTCCTCCGATGCAGGCTATCCAAAGCCCAAAAAGTAATGAAAAGGCTGCAGAAACATGAAAATGCGCTAGAAATGAGAACAAAACCATTCCCATTTCTGCCGACATAAGCCCTACAGTGGTATAGGCAAAAAGGCGTCCCCCAAAATACCATACTTTATGTGGATGCTTGGCAAGTAACATCATAAGCGGTCCGCACATACCGGCGCAGTGGAGATTTCCTAAAATATAGATCGGCAGGAGTGAGAAAAAAGCACTCATTGTCTACGGGCCATTTCCCGCAGCTGCCCCATCTGTGCGGTATCGAGTTTATAAGCATTAGATTTACGGCTAAAGGCGACAGTGGTTACGAGGCCCATGACTGCCAAAAAAAAGAGGAGCACGCCCCAAACTGTCATATGAAAGCTTTTCATTATCCCACAAAACGAGTATGTGTTTTTTTTAGATTGGAGCGTAATGGAACCAGATTTTGAAGAGCAAGCGGAAAACATGGCCCAGAAAGTGCGCCATTATTTTATCACCCAACTGGGACGTGATCCCAAAAAAGCCTATCCTCGGGAGGTCTTTCAGGGGCTTTCCATGGTTCTGCGCGAACAGATCATGATTAATTGGGGAGCTACTGCGCGCACCATCAACGAAAAAAAAGAGAGACGGCTCTATTACCTGTCGATGGAATATTTGCCAGGTAGGATGCTTGTCAATAACATTTCAAATCTGAAGGTTCATGCTTTGATGAAAAAAGTGATGAACAAGCTGGGCTACAATTACAAAGAAACCCTCACCATTGAACCTGACCCTGGACTCGGTAATGGGGGTTTAGGTCGCTTAGCCTCTTGCTTTTTGGATTCATTGGCAACTCAGCAGTACCCAGCTATAGCTTATGGTCTGCGCTACCAATATGGGGTTTTTGAACAGCAAATCTGGGAGGGAGTCCAGGTTGAAAAGCCAGACTGCTGGCTATTGAATGAAAATCCTTGGGGATTGCGTCATGACGGAAGTGCTAAAACGGTAAAGTTTGCCGGTTTGACCCGAAAGCGGATGAATGGAAACCATGAAATCGTGCTTGATTTACAAGATTATGAAGAGGTTCGCGCCCTTCCATTCGATTTTCCTGTAATTGGCTATTCAGAAACAGATCTTTTTAACACCGTCACTCTACGCCTCTGGTCGACTAAAGAATCACCCCATAATTTTCATCTACAGAGGTATAACGCTGGTCAAATCGGTTCCGCAGCAGAAAATACCGCTCTAACGGATGTTCTTTACCCGAATGATAATCATGAGACGGGAAAACGGATTCGTTTGAAACAAGAATTTCTGCTCGTATCGGCCTCGCTCCAAGACATGATTCAAAGGCATTTGGAAAACTTTCCTGATCTCAGCAATTTTGCTGACCGAGTGAGGATTCAGATCAATGATACGCATCCGGCATTGGTGATACCTGAACTCATACGTCTGCTCACCATGCGTAATGATTTTACCTGGAATGTGGCCAAGGAAGCTGCTTGCGAAATGGTAGGATTCACTAACCATTCGATCCTTTCTGAAGCTTTAGAGCAATGGAATCGGGATAGATTGGCCTATCTTCTCCCTCGCCAATTTTGGGTGATCGAACAGCTCAATTTACGTCTATGTGATGAGATACGGCAGAAATATCCAAACAATGAGGACAAAGTCAGGCGGATGTCAATTGACGAAGATGGGCAACTACGTATGGCCCATCTAGCCATTTATGGATCGCATAAAGTCAATGGTGTAGGACGGCTGCATGAAGAAATTCTCAAAGAAAAGGTCTTTAGGGACTTTTATGATATGTATCCAGACAGATTTACCTATGTGACCAATGGTGTTTCCCAAAGACATTGGATATGGCACTGTAACCCACTTTTAGCTGATTTTTTAAATGATAGGATAGGTCGAGGGTGGTTGACAGATTTTTCCCAAATTCACCGACTGTCAGAATTTGCCTCCGATCCCCGCTCTCAGGATGCATTTTTGGAGATCAAAAATGAGAATAAACGCCTTCTCATGCGCTATTTATACGACCACAATCCTACCCGCGACTTATTTGGAAGAATCATCCAACCACACCCAATCGAGATTGACCAAAGCTCTCTTTTTGCGGTTCATGTGAAGCGTATTCATGAATATAAGCGACAATTGATGAATGCGTTGCATTTGATTATGGTCTATTTTGAACTCCTCGAAAACCCCCAATCCCACCCAGTCAAGAGGACCGTTATTGTTGCTGGTAAAGCAGCAGCAGGTTATCAGATTGCCAAAAACGTCATTCAGCTTTTTTGTTGCATAGCACGTAAAATCAACCGCGACCCATTAATCCAGGATAAGCTGAAGATCATTTTCGTTGAAAATTACTGTGTCACGCGTGCCGAAGTCATTATTCCTGCAGCAGATCTTTCAGAGCAGATCTCTACAGCTGGCATGGAGGCATCGGGTACTGGAAATATGAAGCTTGCTATGAACGGAGCCCTGACCATTGGCACAGAAGATGGGGCTAATATTGAAATGCGCGAGGCAATTGGAGACAGCTGGTGGCCTTTCTCGTTTGGTGCAAGAGCACATGAATTAGAAAAACTCCGCCAAAACAACGCCTATAGCCCCTGGGATATTTACTCGAAAAATGCCAAAATCAAACGAGCAGTGGATGCATTAAAAGATGGTACATTTGCCTCCACAGGTAGTGAGGATGAGGCTTTACATTTTCTATTTGATACCCTAATGATGGGATATAATGGTAATAGGTCCGATTGTTATTTTATCCTTTATGATCTTCAAAGCTATTACGAAGCTGAGCGGCGGGTAGAGATGCTTTATACCCAGCCGCGAAGGTGGGCTGAAATGGCTATCCATAATATGGCTGGGATGGGAGATTTCTCATCAGATAAGGCAGTTCAGCGCTATGCCGAGCAAATCTGGAACATAAAACCCCTTCCTGTTAATCCCGGCATTGTGGAAGAGGTGCGCGCTATTTATGAGGCATCTAACCCCATCAAAGAGTCTCTCAGACAGTAATTTGAGTATGTTGGTTTTGCAAGATGCTTACAACACCTGTTACGCTCAACGCTATTCCAAAAGCTGTTGGAAATGAGACAAGAATCAAGGGGTCGGTGCCTATTTGCATGGAGACAAAGGTCACTGCGGCATTAAGCTTCTGGAGCAAAGGAGAACCGGTACCTGCAGCAGTTGTGGGTGCGCAGTGCCCTATCAGTCCAACAATGCCAATGATGAGTAAAGCAAGACCGATCACTGAAGCCACGGTATACACCGTTTCAGTAGAGATACAGTTGCAGAGACTCGCTTTACGACCACAGAAGGTGCCCTCTGAGGCGTCAAGAAGTACACCCAGAGGTGTAGTTGCAGCTTCGGGTAAAGGCGTTACTGTACCACTCACGCATCCTCCATTCTTTTTAAGAAATGAATTGTAAGTGATTTGCGATAAAAAGACTAATGTATATTTTCCCTTTCATACACAAAAAAAGCCTGCCTTTGGAACATAGAGGTTCGGAGAGTTATGATATTTGGTGTTAGAGGGGGTTGTGTCTCAGTTTGTTAAAAAAACCTAATCGAGGTGATATAAGTCGCGCAGTTTGTCGTAAGTCCCATTTTCACGAGTTTTCTGAAGCCCTTTATTGAAATGACGCATCAGAGATCGGTGTTTTTTTTTGCAAGTAATCAGACGGATTGCCTTTGTGCTAAGAGGTTCTGAGACGATTTGCAATTGGCCGGCGTAGACATGGTTGACTAATGATTTTGCTTCTAAAACAGGCATCAAGACCGCATCAACAACACCTGCATTTAGATCTTCTAGGATAGCTGGGATGCTTTGGTATAGCTCGATGATGATAGAAGGATATTTTTGGGCTACTAATATAGACTCATCATATTGGTAGACAGCCACTAATTTCCCCGAAAGGTTAAGCAGTGAGGTGGTTTTTGATGCTGCGGGAACAATCAATACGGGCCCTAGAGCTACGATAGGATCGGAAAATGCATATTTCTTTTCTGAGAGCAGTCCGGGTGTCAAAGAACTAAAAATGCCTCCCACTAGCCCTTCATCAAGATTTTGGAAAAGTTGAGCCCAATCAACACTTACAATATCCATGGGATAGTGTGTCTCACGGGTAATTTCCTGAACGAGCGCGGTGGTAAAAGCTGTGAGATGCGCGGCTTTAGATTCCAATTGTAGAGGGAACCAAGTTGAATCCCTTCCAATTGTATGAGTATGGCCGATAGATTGGCTACTTGAGCAGCCCATGAGAGCCACAAGAGAGGCCAAAAGCAAAAATCTCTTCATAATAATGCATCTTAACCTAGAGACTATTCACGAGCCAGCAGAATCCTCAAGGCAAGCCCAGCTTGTCAAGGTGGGAGTGGATAGTTGCTACCAAGAGGCTTTTAACCAAAAAGATGGATTATACCATTTATCAAAAATAAACCACGAATTGGCGCTGTACAACACGCCATTTTTGAATGATCCTTTCTCGCTTAGGTGCAAAAAGATAGGCTTCGAAACGATCCTTCAAATCTAGCATGTTACCCAGTGCCACTTCATGGCTTTATTTTTGATAGGTATTACCTAAGATTTCGAAAGAAGACTTGAAAATAATGGTACCCTTACCCAGCATGGTTCACATGCATCTAATCACGTATTTAATTGTGAATTTCGGAGGGCCAAGGACTTTGAAAGAGGTCGAGCCTTTTTTGAACTCTCTGCTCACCGACAAAGAAGTGATCCGAACCAGACTTCCTCAAACTTTCCATAATATTCTTTTTGGCCGAGTTGCCAAAAAAAGAGCAAAAGTCATCTCGGCAGATTACGAGAAGATTGGCGGAGGATCCCCTATTTGGACAGATACTGAATTTGTAGCCGACGCCTTGCGCCATAAGCTGAAAGCGCCGGTTCTTACATTTCATCGTTATTTGCCCTCCACTCATCAAGCTTTTATCGAAGAGATCAATGCTCTAGAGAGCACAGAAATACGAGTCTTCCCCATGTTTCCCCAATTTACCTATGCCACTACAGGTAGTGTAGCGAGTTTTTTCTCAAATCATTTCTCCCCTCTTACCCTACAGAAATTCAAGTGGGTTAAATCGTATCCAACACATCCGGCATTTATCGCTTCGACAGTAGGGGGCATTCGTGATTTTCTCAATCAAACTGGCCTTAAAGAAGAAGAGGTTTTCTTCCTTTTTTCCGCCCATGGATTGCCTCAAACATTTGTTGAGCAGGGTGATCTTTATGAATATGAATGCCGCACCTCGTTTAATAGCCTTATGAAGGCCTTTCCGGCTGCTGAGGGGCGTTTATGTTACCAGTCTAAATTTGGTCGAGGTGAATGGCTTAAGCCCTATACTCTCGATATCAGTCGTGACATACAAAAATACGCATGCGGGCGCAAATATTGCGTCTTTGTCCCCATAAGCTTTACCTCTGACCACATCGAAACCCTCTTTGAGGTTGAAGAGCAGTACATGCCCTTGATTACAGAAGCAGGACTCCATCCCTTCCGCGTCCCCGCCCTTAACCGCCGCTCCGACTGGATCGATGCCATTGCATGCATCTTATCCGAATTCACCCCCTGTAGCACTTCAATGCTCGTCCGTTCCTAATACAAAATGAGGAAGTTGGTCAGCCAATTAGGATAAAGCAAAAACTTCAAAATCGAACTCAGGTTTCTTAATCTTTGCTTAAATAAAAAAATATATCGCTTAATGCGAAAGGGACATTTTAATCTTGCCGCCACAAGGGAAAAGTTGCTCTTGAATTGAATGGGCAAAGCGGATAAAATGCTTGGTTAATGAAGCGGTTTACGGATCATCAGCAAAAGGTAATTTAGGCCATCCCAACTTAGGGATGGCTTTTTTTTTGGCATATGAAAGCAGGATATTTAATTTTAGAAAATGGGCAGGTGTTCGAGGGATGGGCGCCTGAGTGGCAGGAGGGTATTTTTGTCGGAGAGGTCGTTTTTACGACAGGCATGTGTGGTTATATGGAAAGTTTGACCGATCCCTCGTTTGCAGGGCAAATTTTGGTCTTCACCTTCCCTTTGATCGGCAATTATGGGATCGCGGATGAAAAGGTTTGGGAGTCTTTAAAAACACATGTCGCAGGGGTGGTTGTCAACGAAAGTTGCGACAACTGGAGCCATCATAGCGGTCTGATGTCCCTCAAAGAATGGCTACGAAAAGAAAATGTCCCCCTTCTCACCGAAGTGGATACTCGAGCGATCACTAAGGTTCTGCGTTCTAAAGGAACGCCCCTTGGCGCGTTGGCAGATAACCCCGAGATAGCCCACAATTTCGTCGATCCCAATAGCCGACATCTTGTGGATAAGGTCTCCATTTGTCAAAAAAAGGTTTATGGATCTGGTCTAAAGAGAATTATTGCTGTCGACTGCGGCATGAAAGAGAGCATGATCCGGTTCTTATCTCGCTATCCTGTGGAAATTATCCGGGTTCCACATGATTATGATTATTCTGAAGATCAATATGACGGAGTATTTCTTTCTAATGGCCCGGGTGATCCTCTTCAATGTACCCGCACGATTGAGGTTTTAAAGAAGGCTATGAAACGGGAAAAACCAATCTTTGGAGTGTGTTTAGGTTCTCAGATGATGGCTTTGGCTGTAGGTGCTCAGACCTACAAACTCCCCTTTGGCCATCGGGGCCAAAATCAGCCCTGCATAGAAGTGGAAACGGGTAAATGTTATATTACTTCGCAGAATCACGGTTTTGCCGTCGAGGAAAAGACCCTTCCAAGTGATTGGAAGGTCACCTTCCGTAATTTAAATGACGGTTCAGTGGAGGGGATTGCTCACAGATCTCTTCCTTTTTATTCGGTGCAGTTTCATCCAGAAGCGTGCCCAGGTCCCACAGATACTCAGTGGTTTTTTGATCAATTTTGGGAGTCGCTATGAAAAAAATACTTATCTTAGGTTCTGGGGGCCTCCGCATCGGCCAAGCTGGTGAATTTGACTACTCGGGATCCCAAGCGATCAAAGCTCTAAAAGAAGAGGGGTGCTATACCGTCCTTGTCAATCCGAACATCGCCACAGTGCAAACAGATCCTGGTATGGCTGATGAGGTTTATCTCCTTCCGCTCAATCTCGCAACCGTCTCCGATATCATCGATAAGGAGCGTCCAGATGGGATCCTCTTAAGTTTTGGTGGACAAACGGCTCTGAATTTAGGGCTCGAATTAGAAGCTCAGGGTGTACTCAAAAAGTATAATGTCACCGTTCTCGGAACACCCGTGGAAGCCATTCGGATCACAGAAGATCGGGAGATCTTCAAGCAAACGCTCGATGCAATTGGTGTTAAAACAGCTTTGAGTTTTAGTGCGACAACTCTTGAAGAGGCGAAAGAGGCGGCAAACAAGATCGGCTATCCGGTGATGTTACGAGCCGGATTTTCTCTGGGGGGTCTTGGTTCCGGAAGGGTGGGTGATGAAGAAGAGCTCATTCAGCTCGCTAAAGAAGCCCTTGCAAAAGCACCTCAGATCTTAATCGAAGAGTACCTCTTTGGGTTTAAAGAGATCGAATACGAGGTTGTGCGCGATAAAGATGGTAATACGATCACCGTCTGCAATATGGAAAACTTCGACCCCATGGGGATCCATACAGGCGAAAGTATCGTCATTGCACCTTCGCAAACACTCAGCAATGAAGAGTACCATCTTCTACGCTCTGTGGCGATTAAAACGGTGCGTCACCTCGGCATTATTGGTGAGTGCAATATCCAATATGCCTTATCTCCCGATGGAGTGGATTACCGTGTGATCGAAGTGAACGCACGCCTATCGCGCTCAAGTGCTTTGGCATCTAAAGCGACCGGTTATCCGCTCGCTTTCGTAGCCGCTAAATTGGCGCTAGGTTATCGCCTCGATGAAATCAAAAATTCGGTGACAAAGCAAACTTCAGCTTTTTTTGAACCGGCCCTTGACTATGTCGTTGTGAAGATGCCCAGGTGGGATACTCATAAATTTCGCGAAGCAGACCGGGCTATCGGCTCGGAGATGAAAAGCGTGGGTGAGGTCATGGCGATCGGTCGTAGCTTTCCCGAAGCGCTCCAAAAAGCTGTGCGGATGTGTAATATCGGTGCCAGTAGCCTGTTTGACTACCCTTACGAGATCCCCAACCCAAAAAAGGAGATCGAAAAAGCGACAGATCGTCGTCTTTTTGCCATTGCCCAGTACCTGCGGGAGGGAGGGAGCGTCGCAGAGGTGCATGCACTTTCTAGGATAGACAAATGGTTTTTGCACCATCTTCAACAAACGGTTGCACTAGAACAAGAAATTGCTCAAAACTCACTAGATACCCTCCTGATGAGAAAAGCGAAGCGTTTTGGTTTTTCGGACAAGGCGATTGGTAAATTAAAAAAAGAGAATGAAGATGTCATCCGTACGCAGCGTATCGGCTTAAAGGTCACTCCTGTGATGAAGCAGATCGATACGCTAGCAGGGGAGTTTGATGCGCAAACCAATTATCTGTATGCCACGTATCATGGGTCATCCCATGATTTGGAGTCTAGTAGTGAAAAACCCATCATTGTGATTGGCTCTGGGCCCTACTCGATAGGCTCGTCGGTAGAGTTTGACTGGTGTGCAGTCAATATGGCACGTACTCTAAGAAAGTACAATAACCCCACTATCATCATCAATTCCAATCCAGAAACGGTTTCCACCGATTACGATGAGTCCGATCGCCTTTATTTTGAAGAGCTCTCTTTGGAGAGGATCAGAGATATAGCCGATTTTGAGAACCCCAAAGGGATCATTGTGTCTGTCGGCGGCCAAATCGCCAATAATATGGCTCTACCTCTATATCAGAGGGGGTATCCAATCATGGGCACTTCTCCAGAATCGATTGATATGGCTGAAAACAGGCAGAAATTTTCATCACTTTTAGCAGAATTAAATGTCGACCAACCAGATTGGACGGAGGTAACCTCTGAACTCAGCGCGCGTGATTTTGCCGAAAAAGTAGGTTATCCCATACTCGTTCGTCCCTCTTATGTTCTTTCTGGGGCTGCCATGAATGTGATTTATGACAGCTTGCAGCTCGAGAGCTACCTCAAAGAGGCGACCATCGTGTCACCTGAGCATCCTGTTGTACTATCGCAGTTTATACAGGGAGCAAAGGAGCTCGAAATAGACGGTGTTGCCCAAAATGGCAAAATCGTGATTGAGGCGATTTCAGAGCATATTGAGAATGCAGGGGTGCATTCGGGTGATGCAACGATTGTGCTACCTCCTCAAAAACTATATCTAGAAACGATCAGGAGGACTAAGGCGATTACGAAAATGATCGTTAAGGAACTGAATTTGACAGGCCCCTTTAACATCCAATTCATTGCCAAAGAAAACGCAATCAAGGTGATCGAGTGTAATGTACGCGCTTCTAGATCTTTCCCTTTTGTCTCTAAGGTGACAGGGCATCATCTTATTGAAATTGCCGCTGAAGTGCTCTTGGATGTCTACCAACTGAAATATTATAACACCCTCGATCTCGATTATGTAGGGATCAAGGCTCCTCAGTTTTCTTATCATCGCCTCAAGGGAGCAAACCCGGTAGCACATGTGGAAATGGCTTCCACCGGTGAGGTTGCCTGTTTGGGAGAAAATTTACACGATGCCTTTTTCCGCTCCTGGCAGGCTACAGAGCAGTCCGTGAAGGGCAAAAGGCTCTTGGTCAGCGTAGGTGGCGAGCAAAAACATAAACTCTTACGAGAACTGAAAATTCTCGAGGAGCAAGGATGGAAGCTGTACACAACGGCGGGAACTCATGATTTTCTCTCACAAAATGGGGTAGCTTCCCGTTGTTTGTTCAAAGCGAGCGATCATTTTAGCCCCAACGTCCTGGAGACAATTACGGAAAGAGAAGTGGATGTGGTGATCAATATTCCCCGCAGCAGTGCGAATGCCGCAATGCGTCATATTACGGATGGTTTTCGTATCCGTCGTCTTGCTATCGACCATCATATACCGCTGATTACTAATCTCCAAATTGCGCAAGTGTTCTTGCAGTGTTTAGCTCAATTAGATATTGAAGCGATCTCAGCTAAACCCTGGAACTATTATTTAAAGGATAGACGACTATGAGTATGAAAGGACGTGATCTCGTTTCGATCAAAGATTTGAGTAAAGAAGAGATCTTAAGTCTTCTCGTGCGCGCAGAGGAGATGAAAAAAGAGAGCCCAGGCTGTATTCTTAAGGGACACATCCTAGCAAGCTGCTTTTACGAGCCCTCTACGCGCACTCGCCTTTCATTTGAATCGGCCATGAAGCGGCTGGGGGGCGAAGTGATTGGCTTTGCCGATTCTGCCACAACATCCCTGCAAAAGGGAGAATCTCTTCATGATGCCATGAAAATCATTGGTTACTACAGCGATGTTATGGTGATCCGTCACCCACAGAAGGGTTCTGCGCAGGAAGCAGCAGAGGCAAGTGATACACCTGTAGTCAATGGTGGAGATGGGGCAAATGAGCATCCGACTCAAACCCTTTTGGATCTTTTTACCATTAAAGAATGCCAAGGAAGACTCCATGGTCTGAAAGTCGCCTTTGTGGGAGATCTGCTCAACGGACGCACCGTGCATTCTTTGGCTCCCACTTTAGGGATGTTCGATAACCGTTTTTACTTCGTTGCTCCCCAGTCACTTGAAATGCCCAGTGCGATTTGTCAGAGCTTGAGACAAGCAGGAGTGCCTTTTTCTTTTCACCCCTCCATTGAGGAGCTCATTGGCAAGATCGATGTCCTTTTTATGACCCGTATCCAACAAGAACGTTTCGCGAGTCATGAGGAATACTTAAAGGTGAAGGATCATTTTATATTGACAGAAGCGATGTTACGCAGCGCCGGGCCCCATTTAAAAATTCTCCATCCACTGCCCCGAGTGAACGAAATTGAAAAAGGCGTCGATAAGACGCCTTACGCCTATTACTTTCCACAAGCCCAAAATGGGCTTTGGGTGAGACAAGCGCTATTAGCCATGCTACTGGGGAAATAAAAAATGACAATCACAATTGAGGGTAGAATCTTAACTGTATTACCAGCTTTGATTGACCCTCATGTCCATTTCCGTGTTCCGGGCGGGGAGCACAAAGAAGATTGGCAGCATGCCGCACGCGCTGCAGTACGCGGGGGAGTGACAACCGTATGTGAGATGCCCAATAATACCCCCCCTTGTACTACGCTCGAGCGCTTGCTCGAGAAAAGAAAGTTGATTGATGCGCAACTCCAAGAAGCCGACATTCCCTTGCGCTATCAGCTCTATTTTGGTGCAGACAAAGCACATTTGGATCAAATTGTGCTCGTGAAGCGGATGTGTCCGGCCCTGAAGATTTTCATGGGATGTAGCACCGGAGGATTGGTCATAGACACGGATGAGGAGTTAGATACAGCATTTCGTTTAGCCAAGGAAGCTGGCATGCTTGTAGCTGTGCATGCAGAAGATGAAGCCCTCTTGCTGGCAGCCAAACAGCGTTACGAGGGTGGCGCGGATTATGCTCTTCATTCCAAAATGCGTCCGCGAGAAGCTGCAATTAGAGCTGTTGAAAAAGCACTGGCTCTTTGTGCACTTCATAATGTGCCCCTTTATGTGCTGCACATGAGCACACGCGATGAGCTAGAGTTGATACGGCAAGCTAAAAAAGCAGGTTTACCTGTTTATGCTGAAGTGACGACCCACCATCTGTTTTTGAGTGAAAACGATTATGCCATGCATGGCGGCTTTGTGCAGATGAATCCGCCCTTAAGAACAGTTGATGACCAAGAGGCACTATGGGAAGGAATCAGAGACGGGGCAATCGACACCCTAGGTACCGATCATGCTCCTCATACTGTGGAAGAAAAAAAACTACCCTTTGGGAAAGCACCTTCGGGCATACCCGGTGTTGAAACCCTTTTACCTCTCATGCTCGATGCTGTGGCTCAGGGACGTCTCGACTTAAAAAGACTTTTGGAGCTCGTCCGTTTTAATAGCGAAAAGCTCTTTAAACTCTCTACTCATGATGACGTGGTTTTGGTCGATCTCGAACTAGAAAAAGAGGTAAGGGCAGAAGAATTAGCATCTAAGTGCGGATGGAGCCCCTATTGTGGACGCGTATTAAAGGGGTGGCCTATGTACACAATCCTTAAAGGACAAGTCTATTTAGCTAGCCAAGGAACACCTGAGGGAAAACGACAACTGGAAGCATATCTGCTCGCAAGTAAGGGAGGTGGGATTGCATCGTGTCTATAAGCCTTTTGTGATGAACCTCCACCTGTTGTACAGTGGGATCTGCAATCTGCAGATAAGAGCCCACATACTCCTTTCCTTCAAAGGGGATGTGTTGCAACCCGCTTTCAATCAGCCCATCAAGACAGGCTTTCAGATCGGGAGTGGCACGCGTGCCCATAAACAGTTTTGTATGCATAAAAAAATATATATACATAAGCAACAATTATGAAAACATTACCGTGACTATTCGCGAGCCAGCAGAATGGCTAGGAAAGGCCCGCTCTGTCAAAGTGGGAGTGGATAGTCGCCACAGCGAGGTTATTAATCGATAAGATGGACTACCTAAATAATCACATATTACCCTTATGGTGGCCTGAAAAGCCCCCCATTTATGATATCCAACGCAGCTATCTAGATAATCTGGAAGAGGGCCCGTTTTTTGAGGGTCATATTCCCGATAGAGTCAGGCCGGATCAAAAGCGCTGGTTTGATTTTTTAGGCTTTAAAGTCGCATCACGCTTGGGTGTTCCTGCCGGGCCATTGCTCAATGGCCGTTGGGTCTTATTTGCCGCAGAGATGGGCTTTGACATTGTGACTTACAAAACCATCCGTAGTAAGCCCCATCCTGCACACCCTGTGCCGAATATGATTTATGTCGATACGCAAGGGCCTCTCAGCTATAGCCGCGCTCAAGAAACCTTAGTTCAGGCTAAAACCCCCCCTGCTGATATGGCCTCGCTTGCAGCAACCAATTCCTTTGGGATCCCTTCACTAGGAGCCGATTTTTTGGCAGCCGATATCGCTGCGGCAAGGAACTCTTTGGCCCCGGGTCAAGTGATGATTGTATCCGTTGTGGGTACACCTAGAGATGGAGAGGATTTCCTAGAAGATTTTGCAGTTGCTTCTCAAATCGCTCTTGCCGGCGGAGCCCAAATCATTGAAGCCGATCTCTCTTGCCCCAATGTGGTTACCTGTGAGGGAAGTCTCTTTACAAGTCCCGAGATGGTATTTGAGATCGCTAAGCGGATGAAGCGAGTGATCGGATCTATCCCCTTAGTAATCAAGGTAGGAGTGGTCGAAGATGAAGAGATCCTTCGCAAAGTCATGCTTGCAGCGGCACGCGGAGGTGTCGAGGCCATCTGTGGGATCAACACTATGAGTATGAAAGTGGTCAAAGAAACAGGTGAGCCGGCCCTTGGAGAAAAACGGTTACAATCGGGCGTTTGTGGCGGCCCTATCCGTAGCGTGGCACTCGACTTTGTAAAAAATGCGCGCCACATCAATACGTCAGAAAAATTAGGCATGGTGATTATGGGCACCGGCGGCGCGATTTGTCCCGAACATTTTGATCTTTTCTTCGAAGCTGGAGCTGATATTGCCATGAGTGGTGTTGGGATGATGTGGGATCCCTATTTAGCAGCGCGTTATCATCAGTTTCACAAAGGGTCCCAAGGAGTGCAATCATGAATCCTCAGCAAAGAGTGTGTATCCTAGAGCTCTATCGCATCGGAGCAGTGAAGTTTGGAGAGTTCACGCTTAAAAGCGGCATCGTCTCTCCCATCTATATCGATCTACGCCTTTTAGTTTCCTATCCTGGACTACTTCAGCAAATTGCCACACTCATGTGGAATAAAGTCTCACATCGCACCTACGATCGCATCTGCGGCGTCCCTTATACCGCCCTGCCGATCGCAACGGCCATATCCCTTGCCCATTCCCTGCCTATGGTGATGCGGCGCAAAGAGGCAAAAGAGTATGGCACCAAGAAAATCATTGAAGGAGCCTTTGAGCCGGGGCATCATTGCCTGCTGATTGAAGACCTGATTACTAGCGGATCTAGCCTCTTTGAGACCATCGAGCCCCTAGAGCGTGAAGGGATGAAGGTCACGGATATCGTGGTGCTGCTAGATCGTCAGCAAGGAGGCAAAAAACGCATCGAGGATAAAGGATACACTCTCCATAGCCTTTTGACTATAAGTGATCTTTTGGAAGTCTTGGAGGAAGAAAATCAACTCTCTCAATCAACCATCCAAAACGTACACGCCTTTTTGGAGGCCAACCAATGCTAAGTTACTCGCAACGCGCCGATCAATCTCTAAATCCCACAGGCGGGTCGCTTCTGCGCTTGATGGATGCCAAGCAAACCAACCTTGCCTTCTCTGCCGATGTCACCACTGCTCATGAGCTCCTTGCTTTGGCCGATCAAATCGGTCCTGAGATCTGCGTGCTCAAAACTCATATCGACATCCTGGAAGATTTCACACCTGATGTGCCCCATCGACTCAGAGAGCTCGCCGATAAACACCACTTCCTGATCTTTGAAGACCGCAAATTTGCCGACATTGGCAACACCGTCAAATGGCAATACCAAGATGGCATCTACCGGATCTCTGACTGGTCAGACATCACCAACGCCCACCTCGTTCCAGGGCCTGGAATCATCGAAGGACTCAAGCAAATTGGACTGCCCAAAGGAAGAGGCTTGCTTCTGCTTGCCCAGATGAGCTCTCAAGGAACCCTTGCCAAAGGGGCGTATACCAAACAAGCTGTCACATGGGCTCAAGAACATGCCGAGTTTGTCATCGGCTTTATCTGCATAAGCAAACTCACAGACGAGCCAGCCTTCATTCATATGACCCCAGGCGTGCAACTCCAAGAGGGCAAAGACAATCTCGGCCAACAGTATCTGACCCCTCAACATGTTATCGGCGAGCTCCACAGCGATGTCATCATCGTCGGACGCGGTATCTACCAAGCCTCAAACCCCGTTGCCATAGCCCATCAATACCGCACAGCCGGCTGGTCAGCTTACCAATCCCGTCTTTGATTATTGGAAGGGTAATGTGCTAAGGGCTTCTAAATAATCCTATTTTAGGATAATCAACTGGAAAACTTTTTTCGAAAGAGTTGCTCAATCGCAATGACTGGGACGATGAGAAAGGTAATCAAAGCTGACATCAGTAATGATTCGACATCTAGGCTTGCTGACTTGAATAGTTGATTCATAAACGGTAGATAAATAAAACAGGCTTGCGCGACTAAAACAGCAGAAACACCTATAAAGAGGTATCTGTTAGAGAAAAACTTTGTTTTTATGATTGGAAATTTTAGTGATCGGCAATTGAATAGATAAAAGATTTGAAAAAAAATTATAGCCGTCACTGCCACTGTTTGCGCTTCAGAAGTGGCGATGATTTCTGAAGTTCCTCTCGCTGTTTTTGTGTAATATTCCCACAGAAATAGTCCAATAGTTCCTGTTGCCATACATACGGATACCGTTAGCGTTTTGAAAAGCAAAAATCCATTTAATACAGGAGCATTTTTTTTCCGTGGAGGACGATGCATGATGTCTGGTTCCATGGCTTCAAATGCGAGCGGAAGAGACAAAGCCACTGCAACTACGAGGTTTACCCAAAGAATTTGTACAGGTGACATGGGATGTAATAAGGTTTCTCCTCGGATAGGGAAAAATAAAACAGCGATCAAAATCACTAAGGCTTGGCCCAGACTGGTCGGTAAGACAAAAGCTAATGATTTGATCAAATTGTCATAGACGCGCCTCCCTTCCTCAACTGCGGTTTCGATAGTTGCAAAATTGTCATCAGCAAGGATCATATCGGCAGCCTCCTTGGCAACCTCTGTTCCTTTAATCCCCATTGCAATCCCGATATCTGCTTTTTTTAATGCTGCCGCATCATTAACTCCATCGCCGGTCATGGCCACGACAGCTCCTTCTTCCTGTAGTGTCTTCACAAGTTTGAGTTTATGTTCCGGAGAAACGCGAGCAAACACACAATTAGTACGAGCCACGCGCTTCCATTCTTCTAAACTAAGTTGATTTATTTCATTTCCTGTGATGACTTTTGTTTCACCTAGGATGCCTAAATCTCTGCCAATTGCTTCGGCGGTTATCGGATGATCTCCAGTCACCATCTTTACTTGGATGCCAGCATCAAAACACGTTCGTAAAGCTTTATAGACCTCTTTTCTTGGAGGGTCGATCATTCCAACAATTCCTAGTAAGCTAAACCCATCCTCAAGATACTCCTCATCAAGAACGTGAAAATCTAGTCCTTTCTTCATTGCAATTGCCAAAACGCGCATACCTTCTTTGGCCATTGATTGGATGTGGGCATGAATATTTGCATCAAATGAGTCGTTACATTTAGCAATCACTTCTTCGGGAGCCCCTTTTACAAAAAAATATTGACCTGAAGAAGAGGTGTTGAGTGTAGCCATGATCCTTTTTTCTGATTCAAAAGGAATTACATCCTCTCGCTTCCATTCCTCCCTAAGTTTATCCTCAGTAAGACCGATTTTTCTCCCGGCAATGATCAAGGCAACTTCGGTAGGATCGCCAATGGGAGCCCATCCGTTTGGAGAGTGATCTACTGTTGCGTCACTGCATAAGATAGCTCCAGTCAGAAGTTCAATGACCTCCTCTTTTAGGTTTAAATCGTTGGAAAAAGAGATTTGTCCCTCTAAGGTGTACCCGACCCCGGAGACAAAAGAAAAACCTGATTTTGTCCAAATTTTTTGCACAGTGATTTCATTAAGAGTTAGGGTGCCCGTTTTATCGGTACAAATGATAGATGTACTTCCAAGTGCCTCTACGGCTGGTAATTGACGGATGATTGCTTGTTTGCGAGCCATTCGGTGTACTCCGATAGAGGCAGCTATAGTCATAATGGCCGGTAATCCCTCTGGAATGGCAGCTACCGCTAAAGTGATTGCAGCTAAACCGGCTTCAAAAAGAGCAGTGCCTCGAAGATAGCCAACAAGAAACAATCCTAAACTTACGGCTAATATGACAAAAGTAATCCAGGTAGCAATTTTTCGAATCGTAATAGATAAGGGTGTCTCAAGAGTTTGAACTTGTTCTAAAAGTGTGGAGATTTTGCCAAACTCTGTTTCTAAACCCGTTGCTACCACAACACCAAGGCCAGTTCCTGCTGTTACATAGGTGCCATTGAAGGCCATCGATTTTCTCTCTGCTATCGGAGCATCTTGATGTGAGGGGCCCGCTCTTTTGTTCACCGGAACAGACTCTCCCGTGAGGGTGGATTCATCACATTGAAGATTTTTTATGGAAAACAGGCGTAAATCTGCCGGTATGCGATCTCCCGCCTGCAAAACAACAATATCTCCAGGGACGATTTGATAAGAAGGAATAAGCTTTGTGTCGGAATGGCGTATTACCGTTGTTTGTTTAGGAACTATTTCAGATAAGGCCTTAATCGTTTTATTTGCCCGATACTCCTGGATAAAACCAATCAAAGTGTTAAGTACAACTACACCAAATACAACAAGACTATCGGCAAATTTCCCAAGAAGAAGAGCCAGGAGAGTAGAAAAAATGAGGACGTACACAAGGGGATTATTTAATTGTCTGAAAAAAATGCGAGGGATTGTCTCCGAAGTTTTTATTTGTAAAACATTTGGTCCGAACTGTTTTAGACGTTTTTTGACTTCATTTTCCTCTAAACCTGACTCAGAAGTATTTAGCTTTTGAAATATGCTTTTGTGGTCTTTAGAATGCCAATGATTCTCCAAAATTTCATTCATCTATTAACCTAAGTAACTTGATTGATATAAATTTATTTTGATTCCATCTGCAATGTATTATTGTTCCGGTTTGATAATAATTTTATTATAATCGCAACAAAAGGGCCAGTTAAAATTAAATTCACAATCAATGATAACATGGCAATCACGATTAGACTTTTGTCGATATGAGTAAGGATTTCTAGCGAGACAATAATGATCCCAGCTCCCACCTCACCGCGTGGACACATCCCGATCGACAAAGCCAATCTCTGTTTTAAACTCGCCTCTTTGCGATAGCACAATAGCGGAAACATCTTACCTATGTTCGCTAAAACCGTGATCGCTACAACATGCAAAATCATCTCTTTGACTGAAATTCTTGATGAGGTTTGTGCGTTGAATATGCCTCCTATAGCTGGCATAGACATGCCAACAAAAAGCATGAAAATTGCGGCAATAACCCATTTTGCTATCCTTTCCGCCCTCTGCAAAAAAAACGTATGAATCCCTTCTTTAGGATAGGCTAAAATACACCCTACAACGAATGCAGGCAGTAATATCTCAATTTGCAAAGGCGTGATGTCTTCAAGGTAATAGGTAATAGCATAAATCGACTCGCATATGATTGTGATAAGCAAAGCATAAATGAGGACCAGATACCAGTTTATGGGTAAAAAATAGGAATGCAATCTTTTCCATGCGAGATAGATCAAGCCAATGATGATTAACAATAAAACAATTGATTCCCACTTAAATCCAGAAATCATCATCTTAATAGGAATCAAAAGGATGATGGTGTCTAAATCATCAAAGATCGCAAGTATTCTCGCTTTTTTGTAGACCCATGTATCTTCTAAGTCCGCTGCAGCTAACATGCTAAATAGTATTCCGGCAGAAGTTGGTGCAGCGAATCGCCCTAGTAAAAGAGCATCTATCCAGATGTCGAATCGTGAAACCTTGGGATTGTGAGGAAAAAAATAAACGAAATAAAATGTACAGAAAAGCCATGGCAATGTGGCGGCTGTAAAAGCAACAAAATAATCCCATCCATAACTTTTCAAACGGCTCTTATCAATAGAAAACTCAAGCCCAACATGAATCATGATAAATGCTAAACATATTAAAGTTATGACTGATATCAACGGTTCTATAGCTTTTATTCTGTCTGCGTTCAAAAATGAGAGCGACTGGGAAATAAATAATCCAAAAAGCAAAAGAGCTGAAAATAAATAGACTTTTTTCATGTCTTTAAAATGAAATGGTTAGCAATCATTTCCCTTGGTAAGGAAGTGTCCAATTTAGTGACAATTCACGAGCCAGCAGAATCCTTAGGGCAGCCCCAGTTTGTCAAGGTGGGAGTGGATAGTCACCACAGGGAGGCTTTTAACCAAAAAGATGGATTGCCTGAATAGTTACCCAATTTATTGTTGGACACTTCTTAAGTTTGTCTTTGACAAGAGGCCATCGATGGAAATGCTCGATCATCCGCTATTTTGATAGATAGTCCCTTTCTATTTTTAAAGATACATCTTTTTCAGTTTGAAAATCTTTTAAGGAATATAAGTTCTTTGTAAGAAATATCGTGACTATTCACGAGCCAGCAGAATCCTTAGGGCAGCCCCACTTTGTCAAGGTGGGAGTGGATAGTCACCACAGAGAGGCTTTTAACCAAAAAGATGGATTACCTGAATAGTTACGAAATATCTTGCAGATTGCGATCCTTACCATTTTGTTGATTTTCAAAATGTAAAACAAGATAGCAGGACCAGAAGGATTTAATGCTTGTTAAATCTTTGTAACTATTCAGGTAATCCATCCTTTGGTTAATACCAATCCGTAGAAATAACACTACAAATTTAGACTGGATGGCGTGACAGATTTGGATGATCGTTTCGAAGCCTATGTTTTTGCACCTAAGCGAGAAAGGATCGTTCAAAAATGGCGTGTTATACAGTGCCACTTCATGGCTTTATTTTCTGGAAATGGTATTAGACAGCCCAAATTTGCAGTGTTATTTTTGCGGATTGGTATAAAGGCCTCTCTGTGACTATCCCCTCTCACCTTGGCAAGCGGGGCTGCCTTAATGCTTCTACTGGCTCTACCTTGCCGTTACAATGTTGTAAAAAAAAACTTGATGTGTAATTGGTTTTCTAATATAAATTTATATGGGTGTGCGAATTAAAGAGAAGTAGTCATGATATTCAATTTCTTAACAGAAACAGCTCACGATGAAACTTTAACAGCAGCAAAACCCCACAGTAATATCTCCCTTGATCGTGTAGCCGTGATTATTCTGAGCGGTGGCGAAGGAACACGTCTGAGACCACTGACCCACTCCCGCTGCAAGCCGGCTATCTCCTTTGGAGGTAGGTATTCTCTGATTGATGTACCGATTTCGCATTCTTTGAGTACTGGTTTAAATAAGATTTTTGTGATTGGTCAATATCAAATCAACTCTTTGCATAAACACTTATTCGAGACCTATTTCTACCACGGCATCTCGCAAAATCAGATCCAGCTCCTAGTTCCCGAAGCAGAGCAGGAAGGAAAAATGGCCTGGTATAAAGGGACAGCTGATGCAGTCCGCCAAAATTTGCACCATTTTGCTGAAATCCCTGCAGACTATTTTTTGATTCTCTCAGGAGATCAGCTCTACAATATTAACTTCCAAGAGATGATTAATTTTGGAGTCGAAGTGGATGCAGACTTGCTCGTTGCAGCCCAACCTGTTAGTAAAAAAGAAGCCAAGAGAATGGGTCTTTTGAAAATTGAAAATGGCGGATCACGGATCACGGATTTTCATGAAAAGCCTCAAGAGGACACCCTTCTCGAGCGCTTCTATACCGATGATACTGCCTTAAACCGTCTAGGGCATAGTGTTGGGAAGCATGCAAAACATTATCTCGGTTCGATGGGAATTTACCTGTTTAAGCGCCAAGCATTATTTGATCTGCTTCTTGAAGATTCTAGGGAAGATTTTGGTAAGCATTTGATTCAAGCTCAGATGAAAAAAGAAAATGTCCATGCCTATTTATACGATGGATACTGGGAAGATATTGGGACTATCGATTCGTATTATCACGCCAATTTGGCACTCACCCATATGGAAGAAAATCGTAAGACGGGTCTGGTGTGCTACGATGAGGGCCAGATGATCTTTACCAAACAGTACAACCTTCCGGGTGTTAAGATCTCGGATTGTGTAATCAAGGATGCGATCCTCTGCGAAGGCTCCATAATTGAAGCACAAGAGATCAGCCATAGCGTGATCGGTGTGCGCACAGTCATTGGCAAGGGAACGATTGTGCGAGATACCGTGACGATGGGCAACGAGTATTACGTACGTCCTCCGTTAGCTTCAGGAGAGGTGAGCTATCGTCCAGAGATTGGTGAGGATTGCCTGATCACAAAAGCCATTATCGATGAAAATGTCATCATCGGCGATAACGTCAAGCTTCAGAATAAGCATGGCCATATCAATTTTGATTCACCAGATGGCTTAGTCGTTGTGCGCGATGGTATCATTGTGATCCCACGCGGCACCCACATCCCCACGAACTACGTGTTTTAAATTCCCCTCACTCATATCTTCTATTCTATGAATATTTGGTCACTGGCAGATCTGCACCTCGCATTTGGTGCACCTCAGAAGACAATGGAGGTGTTTGGACCCGAATGGGCCGATTATGCAGGGAAAATCGAGCGTGGATGGCGCTCTGTTGTACAGCTCGAGGACCTAGTGCTCATTGCCGGTGACATTTCATGGGCTATGTCTACGCAGCAGGCCCGAATGGACCTTGAGTGGATAGCTGCTTTACCTGGTACTAAAGTCTTGATCAAAGGAAACCACGACTACTGGTGGAGCTCCCTTTCCAAGGTGCAGCAGACCCTCCCCCCTTCTATGCATGTGATTCAAAATAATGCCTTCTCTTTCCAGGGCATTGCCATTGCCGGTGCGCGCCTCTGGGATACACAGGAATATGGGTTCAATACCTGTATCGACTATAAGCCTAACCCAGTTGCTAGCACAGAAAAAGAAGAAGAGCCCGATCCAGAAAAGATTTTTAAGCGAGAGCTCGAGCGTTTAGAATTGAGTTTAAAAGCTCTACCTAAAGATGCCGCTGTCCGGATTGCCATGACCCATTACCCGCCCATCGGCCTTGATCTGCAACCATCTCGAGCCTCTGCACTACTTGAGAAGTATAATATCTCCATCTGTGTCTTTGGGCACCTGCACAACGTCAAAAAAGACAATCCTCTTTTTGGTACAGCCCGCGGCGTTACCTACCACCTAACAAGCGCTGACTACCTCGATTTCCACCCCCTTAAAATCTATTCCTCGGCGAAATGAACTTTTTGCTCGAGGACAATGCGGATGGCAGCGATAGCCCGATCAGACCGAGAAAGAGGCTGGTCAGAAGCGATTTGGGATCTGCTGTGAAAGATATTGGCGATGGCAAGGGCCGGTTTTTTCAGCTCGAGATAGTCATAATGGGCGTAACATGCCTCAAGAAATTCTTTAAAATCGGATTCTTGGCGTATCAGGGGCAGCGTTTTGATTGCCAAGGCATAAAAGAGCGAATGGTTGCCTGTATTGGCTAAAAAAAAGAGGATCTCTTCGAGCAAATCAACAGGTGTATCCGATTGGACTTTTGCAACGAGTTTTTCCAGGTGATCATAGCCCTCTTCGGGATCTGCTAAAATAGCAGCACGTGCCTCTAGATAGCCAAACCAAGGCGTATCTTTTACATATAGCTTGAAACCATCAAGAAGATCAGTGGCATAGGTGTGATTGCCCGCATCGATTTCAGCAAGGATGTAGTCAAAAAGGAAGCTCTCAATCTCACTTGCACAGTACATTTGGATCAGTTCAAGGGCTTTTTGAGGGGAAAGGCCTTGGTCGACATGTTCATCTAATATTTGTTCTAGATAGGCTAAGCTGTCGGCAACTTGGTTAGGTTTTCCAAGGTCGTATGCCATCATCTGATTATCGAGCTCATCGCAGAAGATCGAAAGAGTCCTTTTTTCCGGAAAGAAGCGCCTCCACAGTTCAAAAACAATCAGGAAAATTTGATCCTTTTCTAAGGGTTTGCGTTTAGATCCTAACGCTTCTGCGATCTCTTCGGGCTCTTCACAGCTTTCACCATAGGCTTGCCACTCATCTACACTCAAATGAATACCTAGCCCTTTGAGTTGCTGAAATAGGCATTCGACCGTTTTATCCCGGTAGTTTTCCTTCTGCCAATTTTGCAGGTCCCCCATATGCAATTCACCTGCCTCAATGCGAGGGAGGTTGAGTTGAATCAAATTATAAAGGGCTTTTCTTTGTAACAACATATTACCTTGGGGGTTTCCATTTGTTGAGTAAAAGAGAGTTGATGACTACGCACAATGAACTGGCGGCCATCGCACCTCCGGCTATCATGGGATTGAGCAGACCCAATGCAGCAAGCGGGATTCCTAAAATATTATAAATAAATGCAAAAAATAGATTCTGGCGGATCTTGCGGAAGGTAGCTTTAGCTAGATCAATTGCATCAGCAACATGGCGCAGATCATTGCTCATCAAAGTGATGTCAGCAGATTCAAGAGCAATGTCAGAGCCTGACCGCATCGCAAATCCTACATCCGCAGCAGCCAATGCGGGGGCGTCGTTGATTCCATCTCCCACCATGGCTACCTTTTGATTTTTCTGCTTGAGACGTTCCACTGTGGCGGCTTTGTCTTGTGGTAAAATCTCGGCAAAAAAAGAGGTTATCCCTACTTGCTGGGCAATCGCATGCGCTGTGGGTGTCCGGTCTCCGGTGAGCATCACCACTTCTAATCCTTGTTCTTGGAGTAGCTCGATGCCTTCTAAAGAATGGGCACGCAGCACATCTGTAACTGCTAAATAGCCTAGAGGTTGCGTAGTATCACTTAGAATCACTACCGTTTTAGCTTGATTTTCGAGCAGCTCAACGACCCGGGCGTCTGTTTTAACACCCTTTTCTTGCATCCATCTAGGAGAACCGAGCAGGTATTTTTGGTTATTCATCGTGCCCATGATGCCTTTCCCAGAAAAAGCTTCAAAGCCACTCACGACAGCTTTTTCCCCTTTGTAGCCGTTTGCAATGGCCTGTGCGATCGGATGTTCAGAAAGGTCCTCAAGAGAGGCTGCAATCTGGCGGATCTTTTCGGAATCGGGTATGACATCGCTCAAGACAGGTTTGCCTGCCGTGAGAGTTCCCGTTTTATCCACGGCAACAATCTTAAGCTTCTCAGATTTTTGAAGAGCTTCAGCATTTTTAACCAAAATACCTGAACGTGCCCCCCTTCCACTAGCGACCATGATCACTGTCGGCGTGGCCATCCCCAAAGCGCAAGGGCAGGCAATGACTAGCACGGCAACCCCATTCACAAGCGCTCTTGCCAGATCATGCCCAAACCCCCACCATGCAAAAAAGGCACCGAGGCTGATGGCGATCACTGTAGGAACAAAAATAGCCGAAATCGAGTCGGCAAGGTTCTGAATAGGCGCCTTTGAGCTTTGTGCTGACTGTACAAGGCGGATAATTGAGGCAAGCGCAGTCTGCGCTCCCACAGCGGTCGCGCGCACCGTTAAGACCCCTTGCCCATTGAGCGTGCCCCCAAAAACATGCGCTGCTTCTGCTTTGCGAACAGGAGAGCTCTCACCGGTGAGCATCGATTCATTGACATAGGACTTGCCCCCTGTTACCACTCCGTCTATGGGCACATTTTCCCCTGGACGGACTTGGAATACGTCACCAACTACCATTTCCCTGATAGAGATCTCTTGCCACTGGCCATTCTTTTCTACGCGGGCCTGCTTGGGTTGCAAGTTCAAAAGGGCTTGGATAGCCCCCGATGCTTTGCGTTTGGTGCGCGATTCCAAATATCTACCCAGCAAAATCAACGTGATGATCGCCGCACTCGATTCGAAATATGTATGCCCGCTAAAACCTCCTAGAAAGACGATAGCGCTGTAAAAATAGGCGGCCGAGGTTCCCAGTCCAATTAGCAGATCCATGTTTCCTGTGAAGGTTTTAAGGGCATAGTAGCTCCCTATATAAAAACGCCATCCAAATGCGAATTGAACAACTGTAGCCAAAGCAAATTGAACCCAGAGAGGCATAAAATCCACAACCATTTGTAATACAATAGGAAGGGTAAGTAGCGCTGAAAGGAGAACTGTTAGGAGCTCTCTTTGTGAAGTAATATGCCCAGTATGATCATGGTCATGACTCGGCATATCCAGATGAGCATTATAACCAACTGATTTAATGGCTGTTATGATTTCTTTTGGAGGTGTCCCGGGAGCGCACTCAACCTGAGCCTCCCCCAGCGCAAAACTAACCTGCGCCTCAGTCACACCGGGAACACAGCGCAACGCTTTCCCGATGCTCCGCTCGCAAGATACGCAATGCATCCCTTCAATTTTTAGTAAGTATTTTTCGGTATCCATTAGTATATATTCCTAACAATAAATTAATAAATTGTCAATATTATTTTTTAGTAATATTATTAAGTAATAAAATATGTTTTAGTTAGGTTAAATATGGCTAATCCTCCAAAACGCCAAGAAGGTGCAGATCCAGGTGCACAATCAGATATCGAGCTCCAACCTATAGGAAAGTCTGCCAGCCATCGTGTTACGGATGAAACATATCGTGCCACATCGCATAGCGTTAAAGTACCTCGACTCAAGCTGTACGAAGGAGCGCCATGGGAACATGAAGTTTCTGTAGCATGGGAAAAAGGGGGTATTTGGGATGTCATTGTACTTATCGCTTCGTACGTATTCTCTTGTGTCACACCACCCTCTTTGATCAATACAGGAAAAGAAAATGTAAAAGCAGGTCATAAGTTGAACATTTTAGCACGAAATAATAAACCCTTCGGTGACCCTGAAGTACAGGGTATTCTCAGGAAAATCTTTCCCGATACGAGTGGTTTAGCAACAGATTGGGGTAACGTACAAAACAAAACACCTGCGGATATCCGAAAGTTTTTGGTGCGTGCAGAGCAGCAATACCGAGCAATTGAGAATCTCAAGCTGGGCGAGGTTGCATATGTGGATATAGCCAAGCAGCAAATTTTGAGTCACCTGAATGTCTTTAAAAAACAGGCAGCCCACAAGCTGGCGTTGGCATGGGAGCAAAGATGTAAGGCTTTAAAAGAATTTCCTATCGACAAAGATCCTGTGGTCCTCTTCAAGCTCTATCAGTCCTTTGAGGCTCAGCTCAAGGAGTTACGTGATTACAATGTTTCTCAAATATCCTCTATTCAAGATCCGCTTCAAGATGAAATTGACACATTGGAGGTGTTGAAAAAAGCTGTAGAAGAGGAAATACCCCGCAGATTAGCTGAGGTTCAACAGAGGATCGAAACCAGGATGCCTTCTGCACAGTTGGAGCTAGCTGCAGAAGGTGCAAGTATTCCCCTTTCCCCAGAAGGATCTTTTGCGACACAAGTTCAAAAGTTTCAAACTGGGATCACCCAAAAACATGCAGAGGCTACGCAAACAGTAGTTAGGCAACGAAATGAGTGTGAGCGATTAGAACAAGAACGAAAGCAATTGCAGCAAAAGAAAGATGCTCTTGTAGACTACGTACCTCTTCGCTTAGCTAAAGAGAAAAAGGCAAAAATCGAAGCTTCGAAACAATCTAGCCAAGCCAGCTTGAAACAAGATAAATTAATGTTGCCGATCCAGGTTAAGTCGCTTGAGCAAAAGATAGTGGGATTAAAAAATGAGCGAGATACAATTCTGGAAAAAACAAAATCGTTCTGGGGTGGGACTGTGCTCCTTTCGGAGGCGGATCAGGGCACTCTTAAAATTATCAACGCTAATTTGGCCGAATTTGAAAAAGATTATAAATCTTCAAAAGAAAAGTTGCTCTTTTTAGATACGACTGCACAAGAGAATCTATCTCAAGCATCGAAAAAAATTGAACAAGAATATGATAAAGCCATTCAAGTCAACGACCAAGAAATACAAAGGCTAAATGCCGAATTAAAAGAGAAGGTAGATGCTCAAACAGAAGCTTCTCAACGCTGGCAAGAGAGTATTGATCTGGTAAGCCGATTAGAGGAAGTGGAACAGGAATTCAAGAAAACATGGTATGAGCAACTGGCGAAACACGAGATGCAAGATGATTGTAAAGTGTTGGCTCGTCTCAGCTTTTTAGAAAAAGCTTTCACCGCTTACCAACAGAATCCGGGAGTTTCCCCTTCTGAGTGGCCAAGGAATTACTATCAGAATTCAAAAGATACGTTCAAGCCAGCTCTCTTATCTTCTCTACAAAATTTGGGAGTACCTCCAGATTCGAATGCTTATAAGACAATAGAAAGCACCATTGCCCAAGTCTGGCTCCCTAACATGGGCGGAAGGCCCATAAATATGAGTGGCCTGGAGGAATTTCAGTAAAAAGGGAAATCTGGTAACCTCTTCTACTTATCATTGGAGGAAGAGCGTGCGTAAATTATTTTTTTTAGTTTTGTTGTGTGGGTTTGTTGTAGCAGGGGAGCCTCCCCATCCAAGTGGGCTCAAAGTACGTCAACCCAATTGGCGACCCACTGTACTAGAAAACTTTGTGAACGGCACACCAGCCCATGTCCTTTTTTATGAGCCTCAAAGTAAAGGTGAGGCAGCTGTCAAGCAGATCGCCTTTTATCCCAACGGACGTGTGAGAGAGGAGATCGACCTTGAAGAGGGAACACCCCAAGGTGTGTCAGTGGAGTATTACCCCTCTGGTAATGTGCGTCAGATCTCTTTTTATGAAAAAGGCGTCCTCGAAGGGGCTCTCAAGACATATCATCCCAATAGTGAGCTCGAGACTAGTGCTCTTTACAAAAAAGGGCTTTTGCATGGCGCTTTCGCCTCCTTTTACACCAACGGTAACAAAAAAGAAGAGGGTGCTTACGAGAATGGCAAACGCGTAGAGCAATTTTTGACATACTACGAAGAGGGCTCACGCGCCTCTCAGACCCGTTATGCACGCGGGTTGCCTCAAGGGAACGCTCTTGAGTGGTACCCCAAAGAAGAAAATGATGGTGGTTTGAAAGCGTCACGCACCTATACCGATGGTTTGCTCCATGGCGATGGCAAAACACCGGCTGTGCTCATGTATGGTCCTGAGCTGGCAATTGTGGAAGTGCAAGATTTTCGCTATGGCAAACCGTATGGTCTCCATTTGAAATACACACCTGATGGTCAAGTCTGTTACCGTGTGAGTTACAACGACGGAGTCAAAGAGGGGAAAGAACAATTTTTTGATACTGACGGAAAAGCACTCGGTGGAGGTTTGTGGCGCAAGGGGATTGCAGTGGGAGAACATGCCCAGCATTACCCCAATGAACAATTGCAAAAACGGGCACTATATGATGAAAAAGGCGATCTGTTAGAGCCTATCTGTGAATATTACGAAGATGGTGCCCTTAAGGCGACGTATACACTTGCTCAAGAGGCTTATGAAGGGTCATTTAAAGAGTGGTATCCTGACAGTGTCTTAAAAACGGATTATAACTATGCCCAAGGGGTATTAGAAGGTGTGCAAAAAGAATATTACCCCAACGGACAGCTCAAATTAGCATCCACTTTCCAAGGTAGAAAATGGCATGGTCCTCATCAAGAATGGTATGAAAATGGCACTCCGAAAGCATTGAAGAGCTACTCTCAAGGCCAGCCCCATGGAGAATGCCTGGAGTGGTATGAAAACGGAAATAAAAAACTGGAAGCTCTTTTTGTAAGCGGTAAAATCGACAAAGTACGTCGTGAGTGGACCCCCGACGGGACGCTTGTTTTTGAAGGGGAATTTGCATTAGGGGTTCCCAACGGAGTACTCCATACATGGCATCCCAATGGGACATTGAGCCAAAAATGTTTTTTTGCTCAAGGTAAGAGGCAAGGGATCGAAGAGAAATATTTCGAGAATGGCAAATCTCAATCCCTTGCAGAATTCAAAGACGATTTATTGGTGGGCGAGGTTAAAACGTGGTACCCCGATGGGGGGATGCATACCCTGATGTCCTATGATCAAGGAATTCCGGTTGGTGAACACCGCGAGTATTATCCTACAGAAGGAAAGCAAGCCACCCAGATTGCCCGCGTCTTTCACTACAAAGCCGGCAATTTAGATGGCGCGCAACTCTCCTACCATTCCAACGGACAAATTGCTGCTCAGATCGGTTACGCTCAGGGCAATCTGCATGGTAAAAAAATGCAGTGGGATCGTGAAGGGAATATCCTCGAAGAGGGGGAATATATTCACGGAGCTATGAATGGCCGGTATTTTCAGGTCGGTCCTGCTGGTGAAGAGGTTGTATTGCACTACAAAAACAACATGCGCGAGGGTGTGCACCAGATCTACTACCCACCGCAACCGGAAAACTCAAATAAGGTGAAAAAACTCGACGCTTTCTTTGTCAATGATATGCTTGAAGGTGAGGTCTGTGAATACAACGAGAAAGGAATCAAAATCGCGAGTACCTTTTATAAAAATGGACTCCGAGAGGGAATAGCCACCCTGTATTCTCCAGAAGGGTTATTGATGATGACCATGGCCTTTCAAGCTGATAAACGGTGTGGCAAAGCCATGAGTTATTATCCAAATGGTAAAGTGTACCGAGAAGTCTCTTTTGCAGAGGACGTCCGTCATGGTCCTACTCGCACTCTGCACGAAGATGGCTCGCTCGCTAGCATCTATATCTATGCCCATGACAAACTTGATGGCCCCGGCCAAGAATGGAACCAAGCGGGAGTTTTAGTGTTCGAAGGGGAGTATAAAAATGACCAGAAGCATGGTAAGTTTCACAAGTATTACGACGATGGCTCTCCACGCATGCTCTGCACCTATCAGAACGATGAGATAGTAGGTGAGAAAAAGACCTTCAAACAAGAGATGCGCTAAGTTTTTAGTAATACCATTGCAAGAAAATAAAGCCATGAAGTGGCACTGTATAACACATCATTTTTGAACGATCCTTTCTCGCTTAGGTGCAAAAACATAGGCTTCGAAACGATCCTTCAAATCTAGCATGTTACCCAGTGCCACTTCATGGCTTTATTTTTGATAAATGGTATAAATTTCAATCGGCCCCGCACATTAGTTTTGGGTGGTTCTGCTTAAACTCGACCTCGCGCAAAACTTAAGTTTATTACAATTAATTGATTGCCCAAAAAAAAACCAACCCGAAACCTGGATGACACGCAAACCAGAGCGTGTATTTATTAATTTAATTTTAAAGATTAGGTGAATTTATATTTAATAGCGTGTTAAAAATTTGACTCATATGAATGCTCTAAACGTAAGGAGAGCAAAATGCCCGGAATTGGAGACTTAGTGAATGTAATAGCGGGGCATAAGGTGATGCCTGATGCGAAAGACACCTACAAGAATGTGATCGCACCGGCAACAAGGATTGTAACAGATACAGCCATTGACCTAGCAGACGTTGTGACAGGCACACAGTTCCACGGTGACATGGAGGGAGCTAAGCGCACGTTAGATGAAGCGGGCATAGACACTACCGCTACCCGCATTAAGGAAAATCATTATCCGGAAATTAAGAGATTACAATCAGATCTCACAGGAAAGCAGGCGCAGATCACTCAATTACAAGGGGACATATCTTCAGCGAACGCTGGATTGTCAGGCAGGATTGATATTCATAACCAATGGGTGCACTCCGTTCAGATTATTCAAGGTTTACAAGATGAATTTAAACGAGTCATGGAAAGATTGGGTGAGGTTAAGAGCGAATCTTTTAATATTACTCTCCCAAATTCAGAAATCAAGCAAGTAGATATTTCAGAGGCCTTTATCCGTACCAGGGATGCGCTTAAGTACACAAATATGGGTGTGGGAGGTTTGTCAACCATCACTGCCGTAGCTAGCCTTGCGGCAAAGTCAGCGCAGGTAGCTAAGTTGGCGGGAAGGGCTTCAGCAGTTCTGATGGTTGTGAGTATAGGGTTAGATGTGGGAATGGCCATCGCACAGTTGGAAGAACAAAAGAAGCAGCTTCAACAGACTAACAATGAGGCTGATACAGTGCTCACCAAATCCCGCTCAATCCTGGGAGAGATTCAGAGCTCAAGAGTGGAGGTCGATGCAAATATAAACAACATTTTGAAGGCTTGTTCTCCTCCACAGTCAGAAGCTACTTTTAGCTCGTGGGCTGAAAAAACGATTGATGATTTGAAACAGGTGATTAAAAAAGGGAAGGCAGAGCTTCATGCATTATTAGTGAATGCGTTAACGCCCCTAGTGAATGCTCAATTAGATTTAGCTGATATCCAAAAAGCTGCACATGCTCTGCTTCCCTCGCTATCTGACGATGAATTTCGAGATCTGATCAAAGAAATCAATCATAAATAATAATCTTTAAATTTGAAAACTAACTAACTAAGGAATGTATATGGCTGGAATTGGTGGAATAGTGCGCGCAGGAGCACTTGCGGTGACAACGGGGTTAACTATAGCCGATGTTATCAATACAGAAACAGATGGGGAAGCTTATTATCCCTCAATTAAAGAAAACAAAAAGCAGTTGTCTGATTTGGAGCCTATATTAGATGATTTAAAAGTTTCTTACATCAATGGATATAATTCTTACAATGGCTTTAGAGCTGATGTAGGAGATATCAACGCAAAAGCTGTTGTGCTTCTCACAAAATTGGGGCAAGTCCTATCCAATGCAGTTGATGCACAAAAATTGGCGAACGAATTTTTTGAACGGAAAGAAAATGTGGGGCGTGTTGAATCACTCCCTCAGGTTGGAGGTGTTTTCTTTGAAGTGATGAGGATTGGTGGGCCCATAATCGGTTTTGGAGGTATTGCTTGGGAGGCTGTGAGTATAGCCAGGGCTACAAACTCTTTTCAGGCTCAATTCTCATCGTTAGGAAATCACTTAAGTAATACTCTGAGAGGCACTGATTTACCTACAAATACGTTACGCACCATGAAAGTCTCAAAGGTGGAAGCGGGCATGATGGTTTTGGGGCTGGGGATGGCTGCAACCGCTTTTGGATTAAACATAAAAAATGCAGAACTTAAAAGAGATAAATATGCTGAATTTGTGCAGCAAGTCCAGCGGAATAAAACCGATTTAGTAGGATATATTGCAGAAGTATCTGAGAAACAGGCTCAGATCCAGAAGATTTTCGATCAGACGATGGCAGGTTTGAAGGATGCATTTTCAACTCTTGGAGACAAACCATCTTTAGGCGTGCTCGAAGCTGCAGGAGCGGATCTCACAAGGATAAAAGCCTTCGAAGATGACATGATTCCAAAAATGGATGGCCTTATCAAGGGTATAGAGTTGCATAAAGAAACCCTGCGTCTCATGGGTGTAGCTGACGCACTCATCCCAGGTCTGGCAGCAGGCTCTCTTGCTCGTTCAGTTTTAATCACAACGCTGAAGGCCATTAAGACCGATATCAAAGATGATGAAATCGCCAAGTTGATTGGTGATTCTAAAGTCAATTCAGCAGATGTTGTAAAGCAAGCTCTCGAAAAATTTAATCAAAGCTAATTTTTTGCAGAGCTCAGGCATCTAACAAGAAAATAGCCGAGCCTTAAACAAGCCCGCCCCTTGAGGGGCGGGCATTCATTAATACACACCATGTGCGAATTTTTCCTTTAGAAAAAGCCGCACATCGCGTTAATACAGACTATAAGGAGAATTTTATGACAGCCCCAGTAGGCTCACAGCCAGCAGCAGTAGGCTCACAGCCGGCAGAAAGATATGTATATTTAGGAATCGGTCTTTTCGTCGTAGGCTGTACAGCAGCTTCGATGATTTTAGATGCTATTACCTCACAAAAAACGAATACCTATTCGAATGAAACAATCGAAAATTTGAATATAGCGGCATCAGTTCTAGATGGGTCTGCGGTTATTTTGGGTGCTAGTCTAACAGCGGTTGCGGCCAAATTTTTTGCAGATAGGCCACATGCCGTGCCATCGCCACATAAAGGTGATACGCCGCTCAAAGAAGTGCAGACCGACGTAGCCGCATAGAGGTTAACTGAGGCAATAGCAAACCCGCTTTGTAGGTCAAAAGCATCAAATTTGGCTTGCAAAGCGAGTTATGTAACACCCTCAACTGCTGAGTGCATTTCATTAATGTCCTTGAGGGATAGGTGGTTCTATGTCTGAAACGAAAAAAGAGCTTAGTAATTGGGAATGTTTTAACTGGGTTTTGAATGAAACAGATCCCTCTAATATTTCCATTGCTATAAAAGTCCATGGAAAGCTCACAAGTACTTTGATTCAAGAGGCAGTGAATGATCTGCAAACAAAATACTATTTGTTCAATGTTGTAGTAAGTAAAGATTCTTCCTCACGATTATGTTACTTTTCAGAAAATGTCCATAAAATACCCTTGCGATGGGTAAAACGATTGGGGGAGCAGCAGTGGTTAAAGGAACATGCTAGCGAGATTCATACCCCTTTTGATGCGGAAAGTCGTGACCCCTTGGTAAGGGTAGTCTTTTTGCAAGGCAAAAAAAGACATGAGGTGTTATTTACAATCCACCACATGATTATCGATGGGATTTCATGCCTTGATCTCGCAGCTTCTTTTCTTAAAAAAATTTGTCCTCCGCAAACACCATCTGAAGATGAAAATCGTGCTGCTTACCAGCCATTGGACAGCCAATTGTCACTAAAAGATCGAGAAAATTATGGAGAGATTGGATCTAAGCAGGTTGAGGTATGGAGAAACAAGGCACGTTCTTTAGGCAGCATAGAAAATGCAAAAGAGACCGGCGTTATTTTTAAAAATTTAAATATTGAAAATACGCGCTGTTTCTTAAAGAGATGTAAGAATAATCAACTGACTGTCAATAGCGCTGTAAGTGCAGCGCTCATGTTTGCTCTAGTTGAAAAAATGAAGAAGGACTCTGTTTTGCCTGAGCATTTAATGGTTAGGCTGGATTGTCCCATTAATTTAAGACCATTTTTGGCAAGGCAGCCATCTAATCTTGGTTTCTATGCCGCCACACTTACCCTTTACCTCCCCCTTTCAGAAATAAATATTTTAACCTTGGGGGAGAAGATTCAGGCTCAAGTCCATGCAGCGAAAAATGCAACCCTGCTTGGCCAGACTATGCAAGTTGTAGACCTGATGATGAGTAATCATTTCTCGGGTCAAGAGATAAAAAGCATTACCCGTGCGCAAGGCCCCTACATTGGAGTGTCGAATTTGGGCCGATTTTGTTTAGCGAAGGACAGTAAAGATATGCTTGTCGATGCCATCTATTTAAGCGCCGCCTTGCATGGATTTTTTTATACAGAAAATAGTATTTATGCCGTTGTTCATACCATGAATGACAGACTGTTTTTTAGCTTCATATATCCAAAACTCCTAATTGCCGAAAATGATGTAGAATTTATTATTGCCCGTTTTTTCTCCCTTTTAGGGACTTTGGTTTAATACCATTTCCAGAAAATAAAGCCATGAAGTGGTACTGGGTAACATGACAGATTTGGATGATCGTTTTGAAGCCTATGTTTTTGCACCTAAGCGAGAAAGGATCGTTCAAAAATGGCGTGTTATACTTATACAGTGCCGATTTGTGACTTTATTTTCTGGAAATGGTATTAATGAATAGATGATCTATACTCATGAAGACGAGCGCGCCCAATAGCGCGCTTGCTATGCAACGTGAGGTGTATAAGAGGTGGCTCCCTGAGATCGGCGTCTTCGATAAAAAGAGAGCCGTCGGGATTCAAGAGAGGGTGCATATCCAGAAAGGTGAGCACAGGCTCGCTTAAGCCTTTGCCATAGGGGGGATCCACGTAAATCACATCAAAGAGTTTCGCGTGCTGGGCAAACTTTTCAAGAGCCTTGAACACATCCAGTGTTATGACTGTAGCCTGCTTACTGACACCTAGTGCTTGGATATTCCGTCTGATAGCCTCCACGGCTTGCCTATTGCTTTCAACAAAAGTGGCGTGCTGGGCCCCCCGGCTGAGCGCCTCTAGTCCCATCGCTCCAGATCCGGCAAAAAGGTCTAAAAACTGCGCCCCCTCGATAGTCAACTGGCAGATATTGAACACCGATTCACGCAGCTGAGAAGTTGTAGGGCGCACAAGATCGCTTTTGGGGGTAACAAGAGCCCGTTTTTTGTATTTTCCACCAATGATGTACATATAGATTTAAAACATCTTCAAACTTTTAACCTTATTGATTACACTACTCTGGGAAATTTACGACAAGGGCAGACTCTTATGGGAATCGTTTTTGCAATACTGGCGGCTCTTTTGGCCTCTCTGAGCAACTTCAGCTTAAGGCGAAGCATTGATGCCGGAGGATCAAGTAAAGCCTATTTGGTTGTACAGCTCACCTTCTCATTTATTGTGATGGTTTTTTTGAATCCCGTACGCACGGGGGACTATGAATGGGATACTCTTGCGGTTTCTATGGGTCTTGTAGGAGGGCTTATCTTTGGATTCTTGATGTGGGGGCTTGGAAAAACTTTGGAGAAGGGACCTCCTGGGCTTTCTTTTGCGATCTTGAATACCTCCTCGGTCATGCCAGCGATTGTCTTGAGTGTTCTTTTTGGAGCCCTTTTTCACCACCCTTATAACTTGGCTAATGGGATGGGGTCCTTGCTAGTAGTGATTGGGCTTGTGTGGGCCGGGTGGACAAGCGCATCAAATCCTAACAAAAGCATGTGGATTTTTTTCGCCACCTTTATCTTTGCTATCCATACCCTTTTTCTGGTTTTCCTACAGTGGTGGGCGATGCTGCTCAAACCGGGGCTTCCCAGTTCCTCTCTTTTACCCTTTGATCTCACTACAGCTCATATCCAGTGGTTCATGCCAGCCATCTTCTTTGTAGGCGCTCTCATCCAGTGGATCATCTACCTCACCAGCCGTCACCGTTTTCCAAAAGGAGCCGAAATTTATTATGGCATTCTGGGTGGTGTGGCAAATGGGGCATGCACTTTTTTCTTGATCCGTGCGCCCCAAGTATCAAACGCATGGGAAAATGCCATGATCTTTCCGATCTTTTCTGTGGGTATCATTTTGATCTGCAACGGCTGGGCACAATGGCTATACAAAGAAAAGGTCAACTGGAAAGCAAACTTCCTTTCCCTTGCCGGCCTCGTTGTTGGCACAGTCGCTTGGCAATCCCTTTAATACCATTTCCAGCAAATAAAGCCGAGCTGTGTGCAGTTGTAATTTTTTACCCTTCGTCAGAGCCATAGAATTTGATGAGGCTTTCGGCTTTGCTATAGTTGGTGCGCTTGAGGGTTTCATAGACGCGCAAGCCCTTAGCATTCATGCCTTGCTGGAAATAGAGCATGCCCAGCTTGAAGAGCGTATCTTTGTCTTGGGGGCGCAGTGAAAGGACGATCTCGTATTCTCGGATTTCCTCGAGGGGCATTTGTAGGTCATGGTAGGAATAAGCGAGTTGGACATGGACCCATGGGTCTTCAGGAGCATAATCATTTAAAATCTTAAACTCTTCGATCGCTTTTTGTGCTGTAAGGCGAAAGCGCTCATGCATGGCATCACTGTAGCGCTCCTCTGGGATATACCGCTCTTCATCATAGTCATGGTATTTACGTGGATCGGCATAGAGACTAGAGAGCATCACGTAAGCATTGGCAAGGGCGGCGTGTACCTCTAAATTTGTCGGCTCACATTTGACAACCTTCAAATGCTCTTCTACTGCTGCCTGGAGCAGTAATTCTTTCATACGATGCAGGTCTTTCCAATGACAAAAACAACTAAACCTTTCTAGGGTAGGTCCCAGAGATTTTAAAAAAGAGGGGGCTTGATAGTAGCTGTATTCCTTCTCATGTAGGGCAGCCGCGAATTTTTGGGCTGCTTGTCCCAATGCAATGTGGTGTTCTGGAATGCCTTCTTGGTAGTGGATAATCTCTTTGCACCTTCCAGTATATAGGTCACACAGGTCCATGAGCTGGTCGGGTTTTTTAGCTTGTAGATAGAGCTTCAGTACAAAATAGGAGAATACCGTCATGAAAAAGACAGCAAGGGTGAATGCAAGCACAGTTGATTTGCTCAGGAGTGCAAAAAACGAAAGAAAGCAGACAATCTCGGTACAGGCGATGATCAGAAAAAGGAAGTTAAAAACGATGTAGGAACGGATCAGCCTGTTAAAAGTGCGCAAAGCCGGTGTCCACAGCTTTGAGATTTCTTCATGATAATGCCTTTTATCGAATGCGGTATCTGTTGCAGTAGTCATAACGTCAGTATTTTGGGGCTAATACCATTTATCAAAAATAAACCCACGAATTGGCACTGTATAACACGCCATTTTTGAACGATCCTTTCTCGCTTAGGTGCAAAAACATAGGCTTCGAAACGATCGTTCAAATCTATCATGTTACCCAATGCAACTTCATGGCTTTATTTTTGATAAATGGTATAATTTAGTAACTTAAGTAGCCCGTCTTATTGGTCTGTCTACGGCGACTATTTTGCACGCTGCCGATTAGCTGGCAAATAGAATCGAACAGAGCTGTTCTAATTCATTTCGTAGGCCCCCAATGGGTCGGTCTGACAAAGGTGCTGCGCTTGGGTTTGAGATGCAAATGCCTGGCTCAACAATAAAGCTTCATAGGTGAGCTCATCGTGGCTTCTGAGCTGCTGCAGGAGAGCAAGCGCTTGTCCATATTCACCGAGTTGGAGCGCAGCGAGACCCACAAGGCGCAGAGCCCTTTCATTCTGAGGGTCAAGTTTTAAGACCCAGCCTGCATGAGTCTTAGCTGCCATATAGTTATGCACACGATAATGGTACTGAGCATCTGCCAAATGATTGGCAAGTGTAGATTTAGAAACAAGCTCCTGTCGGTTAATATCGAAATGTCCCATAGCATCGTAGACGATCAATAACCTGCTGATCAAATTGCTGCTTTCAGCTTGTTTGAATAAAGAGGTTAGGAAAACAGATATTTCTCTTTCGACCACGGAGTTGTGGTGAGAAAGAAGAAGAGCTATTTCCATCAGGTTGTGCCCTTTTTTCTCCTGCTGGGGCGAATACCAAAAGGTCTTGGCGTGCATCAGAAGATCCCGAGCGAGCAGCTCCCGTTCAAACGGTGTGCGGCCCAGTTTTTCCCAAAAAGCGAGAAAATTGCGTGTACGGGAAAGAGAAGGATTGTCTTTCTTGACAGTCTCGAAGATCTCCTCTGAAGTAAGCGAGGCGACTCGTTTAGCTGCCATGAGAGGATTGGGAGCCAGTTGTTCCACATGAGCCCATAGATTAAATAGGTCATCTGCAACACCTGTTCTGAGCTCTTGCATCAAGGCATCCAACATTTTCTCTGTAAGGAGCAGATGGAAAGGACTTCCGTGAAACTCTTTATGGATTGCGGAGCAAAGAAGGATGCTAGTCTCTCCCTTTTGGTGTAGTAATGTGAGAGCGAGACAATCAGCAAGACGCTCAATAGACGCCTTTGCTTTCCAATCCTGCAAAATATGGATGAAATCGAAACCCCATTCCTGTTGTTCTGAATTCATGCTGGCTGATAACAGAAGTTTAGCTTCGTCCTCGATATGAGCGATACATCGTTCTTTTTCCTGAGCAAACTGGCCGTTAAAATGTGCGCGCTCAAAGTAAAAGCGAGCCAATTTGTAGTAGGAGCTTCGCTGATCGATACCACATAAGCGTGCTTCTTTGAGATAGGAAAGGCCGAGCAAAAGAGTAGCAAGTGGCATGGATTCTTGATCGGGGCTTAGGCGCAAGCTCTCTTTTTCAACGATCTCGCGGGCAGAGGCGAAGTTGCCTTCCTCGATTAAGCAATGAGCGCTATGTAACTTTCTCCAGGAGGAGGGGAAAAGCGTCTCGAATGAGCTCTCCATCCATGCGCCGCCTCTCTGGCTAACTGGAACATTCCATGCAAGGAGCGCTTCTGTGAATGCACCCTCTACATAGTGATTCAGTCCCTCAAAGAAGGAGAGCGCAGAAGAATGTGGATTCAACCTTTGGGCAGCATGCAGCTGTGCGTTAAAATCCTGGTAGTTCCCTTTACAAAAGGCATTCATTGCCATAGCCAAAGCGATTTCGCTTTGAAGATCTCTTGAGCTATCCCCTTGAGCCTCCAGATAAGCCATTTTAAAATGACATTCTGCGATTTCGAATCGAGAGCGCTTCTGTTCGATGTATCCTCGATAAAGAGCAGTATAAATAGGTGTGGGCTGTGAAGATAGAAGCGTATCAGCCTCTTCATATTGCCCTTTCAAAACCAGCATAAATGCCTTTTCGATTTGTCTTTTGGGGTTGGGACTGAGAAGGATAAATGTCCCTCCACCCATCACCACAAAGATCATAACTAACAGAAAGAATCGTTTATTCATAAGACAGCCTAATTTTGTCTGCCATAGTATCCATCGCTAAACTTTTCTGCAAATTAAAATATAAAAATAAGATTGTGTAAAGTAAGTCTAATAAGGTTTTGTAAAGAACTGCATATCGCTTATTTTTCGCATCAAGGATCAAAAAAGAATACCATTTATAAAAAATTCATGTTAGGAATAGACTAAAAAGATACAAGAGAGAGGAATCATGACCCAAAAAAAGAGTATTTTGTTGATCGAGGATGAAGAAGATATCGCTGCGCTCATCAAACTGCAGGCCGACATCTCAGGTTATAAGCTGCATGTGGAAACAGATGGAATCAACGGCTATAGATCGATTGAACGTGAAAAGCCCGATCTAGTTGTCCTAGATATTATGCTTCCGGGGCAAAATGGTCTCGATATTTGTCGAAAAATGAAACATAACACAGAGCTGAAGAATATTCCGGTTATTATTATTTCGGCTAAAAACGAAGAGCTTGATGTCGTGCTAGGACTTGAGCTGGGAGCAGATGATTATGTTGCCAAGCCCTTCTCTCCTAAAATTCTCTTTTCACGCATCAAAGCTGTTTTGCGCAGAGGCAGAGAACCGCAAAAAATAGCCAAAACTCTCACATTTGGCGACTTTACACTAGAGGTTGACCGCTATTTGCTCCGCAAAAAAGACAAATATATACCCGTGACGCTTTCCGAATTTGGTATTCTACGCCGTTTTCTGGCCAACAGAGGCAAAGTGTTGACGCGTAATCAGCTTTTGGATGACGTGCAAAATGATGATGCCTTCATCATGGATCGCAATATCGATGTCCACATCGCGGCCCTGCGTAAAAAACTTGGACCTAATTTCCATTGGATCGAGACAGTGCGTGGAGTAGGTTACCGCTTTAAGGAAGAAGAGGGCTTAGAGTAGTATTTGATTCTGGCGAGGACCAGGCAGGTTGCCAGACAGCCTAGGAGTACTCCAGTGGTCCACAAAGGGAAGCTCTGGTTTTGGGTCGATTGCACATCAGATAGAAAATACCGACCCTCTTGGATGTGCAAGATTCCGCGGGTTTCAAGTGGCTTATGAGGGCTGCAATCTGAAAAATCGCCCAGCAGTGTGATTTGGGAGGATGTTTTATGGCCAGCGCCCACACAACAGCTTTTTAGATTAGGTTCTGAAGAAAGAATCCAGGCGCCGCCCTCTGTCCGAAATAAAAACCCCTTCAATTCGACTGTGGCCCCTTCGGGGGCATGTTCTATTTGCTTCCAATTCATGCATTTCCACTCAACCTATATCGGTATTGCTCTTGTCGGAATCACGGTGCCCAAATGTGCTTTCCCAATCATCTGTAGTGATCTCCTCAGCAGATGATTCATCACATTGTAAATCATCATCTACTAGTTCAGTAAGAAACACAGGCTTCGCAAGGCAGATCTCGACGCGCCTTATAATAGTGGGTATAACAAAGCCGATTGCGCAAATCCCCACAGGTACTAAAACCATATACACCAGGATATCTTGCGCGCGCAAGGGTTTAAATAAAAAATCTTTGATCTTCTTGATCATCTCTTGACCCCAAGGGGTAGAGCCTACATAAACAGCTCCTGTTAGGCCAATGATGGCGAGCACACATAGCGCGATTTTACACCCACGCTTAACATCGAGGTGTTGTTCATAACGGAGGGTTTATTCCTTAATGTCGTTATTGGTTGGTTTGAGCCTCCCATTTTTGCTTTTCTTCTTTCTGTTCATTACAGCATTGGATGGCACGGACGGTAAGCCCAATCATGAGGGCTGTTCCCGATGTTCCTCCACCCACATAAACTATAGCTTGCCAGAGCTCGAATTTGTGACTGAATATCTGTTCGATCCATTGGTTAGCATGGGGTGCATATTGAAAGATCGCAAATCCCCCTATACCTATCAAAATAAGCGCTGCTGCTGCAACGCCGGCGATGGTCCACTCTCTAGAGGTCGGTTTCATTTCCTTGAGGGTATAGAGCACAGAGCTCTTGCCGTCGTCTAATAATAGTGTTCTATCTTCTAGCCTCCTCTGATGCGTGCGGTGAATATGGGCTGTGCAACCAATAGTTAATGCAACACCACCTATCGGTAATGCGATGTAAAGCAATGCCTGTGGTGTGGTCAAATGGACATTGGCTATCGCTGATTGAATCTTTGTGAACGTGTTGTTTACAAAACTCTGAAATGTAGGATCCCAGTAATAGGTAGCCACCAGAGCTGCTAAACAGATCAGAACAGCTCCTACTATTGCTAATGGCTTTTTATAATCACATTGTGGAGGCGGCTTGGTCGCGCTATCTGCTCTTTGAATTGTTGGTTCCCAACTCATTTATTTATCTCCTATTTTAGATTATATTTTACACTAAAATAGTTAAAAATATATTAAGATAATAACGTTTTTTATATTTTTTGTTGCATTTGGATGTTCTTGTGCTTTTGATACAGCAACAAATTTCCCAAGCTCTCACCCGCTTGATCGCGAGGAGGTCTGCCACAAGCGCAAACCATACCAATGACTAATCCAGTGGCAGCGATGCCGCCGCCTCCAAAATAGGCTAATCCCTGCCAAATCCTAATGGGATGCCCCAAAACGTTTGGAAATGGCTTCAGGTACCACATAGCCAGTCCGGCAATGACAAGGCCTGCGATTGTCACAGCCCCTGCCACCCAGCTTTTTTTTGAAAAGCAAGATTCAAACGTCTCGATCACATCGTTGAAACTCCCATCCTGTAATGTTTCAAATGATCTCTGATGGTGCGTTTTGATAAGTAGAACCATGCCTGCGATGAGCAAAGTCCCAGCAATAGCCGGGATGCCTATGAGAGCAATAGCACTTCCTAAAGTCATGCTTTCCGTTCCAATATGGGTAATTGTACGCGAGATCAACTGTTGAACTTGAGGGAATAAACAACACATCAGCCCGATTCCCACCAAAGCTAGAATTGGAAGTACAACATCTGGGCATACAGGTAGCGACCGGTTATGCTTCCCAGTAAGTGGAAGGTGTTGGGTCTCCTCGTAGTTTTTTCTATCAATACTAGACATTTTTGAATCCCATATAGTAGTTCTTGCTACTATTATATACTATATTATTTAATATCTTATTAAGAATCGGTTATTTCAGATTGAAATAAGTTTACAGGCTACGTTGTTTTAGCCATCCCTTCTTCTTCTTCCAATTCCTCCTGAAATGCCAATATCTCTTTGACATGTGCTGTTTGCTCTTGTTCTTCTCGATGAACTTTCAATTTTTCTGTGAAATGTGCTGCAACCTCAGGGCCATAGTTGCATCCCAAAGCTGTAACAGCTCCTGCACCGACAACAGGCAGGCCAATGTAGAGAAGCCCTTGACCCACGGTTAGGTTAACTTTGTGCTGCAACCATCCTCCAGGACCAAAACCCCCTGAAGCACCGATACCTACAAGAGATCCGATGATCACCAGTGCGACAAGCCCGATTGCCGTAAACTTCAAAGCTGTCGCAGTGATTGGGTTTCTGACCGACCAGGTTTTCCCCTCATGTTGGGTCTCCTCTACAGGTGGATGGTGAGGAAAAACAATTTCTTGGCTACCAGACGGGGATATATTTTTGCTCATCCTTATTCTCCTTTTAATCTTAGTTTTTTAAGTTCTTGCCTTAATTGTATAACAAGATGTTTAATTTTGCGTTAAGAAATGTAAAAAATTATGAAAAATTTGAATATAGAGTCTTTTAAAAGGGAAATAGAGCTGATGACGTTTAAAGAAAAAAGAACTTTCCTTTTACCTATTCAGGTAGCCCGTATTATTGGTTGATTCAGAGTTTAATGATTGCTTCACAAGAATCAAATAATTTGTCTGTTGCATCTGGAATTTCAAGCACAATCACCCTTTAGGGGAGAATGATTTTTTGCCCTGCGAAAATGGTATCCGAGGTGAAGTTGTTGAGTTTTTTAAGGGTTTTAATATCGGTCTTGTGATCAAGAGCAATTTTGCCAAGTGAGTCGCCGGCTTGGACTGTATAGCTGCGTGCTTCTCCCTGAAGCAGCGACAGAATGGATTGCATCGAGGTTTTTAGGGAAACGATATCCGATGAAATGTGCTTATCGATTTTAGCGATCTGGGCTTGGCATTGAGCAATGGATGTATTTGTCTCGTTGATGTGGCTTTTGAGCGTTTTGAAGTCGAGAATCAAAATCTCATGCGCTTTTTCAAGAATTGCGGTGCGCCTTTCTAAGGCTTTGTCAGACAGGGGGCTTTTGAGCTCTTGCTTGAGTGAATTCAGTAGATTCTCTAGTGCCAGGGCTCTTTCTTGAAAAAGAGAGACCTCTACACTTTGGCTATGTAATTTGCGCCCCATTTGCTCAAGAGCAAGGCGTAGCTCTTGCACAGCAAGTGATTCTTGAGGGGAGGCGCCACAGAGGCTGCCTCCCATTAAAATTAATACAAAAAGGGATTTTATGCGTGTATGCATTAACGTCACCTCTTCTGATCGTAGATCTTAAACTGAGCACGCCGGTTGGCACTCCAAGCAGCTGCATCATGGCCCATGACAAGCGGACGCTCAATTCCATATGAAATGGTGAATAGCTGATCGGAGTGAACTCCGTTTTCGATCAAGAAATTGCGTACAGAGTTGGATCTTTTAGCGCTTAATGCGAGGTTGTAGGCGGTCGCCCCACGCTCATCAGCATGCCCTTCGACAAATACGTAAGTGCCTCGGTGTGACGAAAGATAATTGGCGATTTCACGTAGGTACGCGACGTTTTCTGAACCTTGAACGGTGTAGTTGTCCGTTTCAAAGTGGATATTGTTGAAGAGATGTGCCAGATTGCCAGACGGTGCATAAAAACCGTCGATACCGGGCAGTCCCGACCCGGGATCACCGGGTGATTCCATAGAGATGGGGTACACTTTTGTTTCGAGATCGTGGTAAGATTCGGTACACCCAAATGGGATGTATTCACCTTGGCTTCTTGAAACGACACGAGGGGCGTCTACATCATCCCAGTCTTCGCCGAAACAGTAGGCACATTCTCTTGAATCGGAGTGCTGTCCCATAAGGGAACGAAATCCTTTGCCTACATAACGGCTACATGTTTTGGTGTTTTCCCACATCTCGCCGTTTGATCGGCAGCAAGAGGTTAAGCTGGTGCATAGGGTTAAGGCCATGCATCCTAAAATCAGGCGTCTTCTCATCTTTCCTATCCTCATTTTTTGGGTTCCCACGCGGGGAATCGTTTTTCTCCTGGGCCTTGCGTAATCTTCACTGCTTTTTTCTGGTTCAGGTTGATCATATACAGATCAGCTGCTTGGGTGCCGCATGAATTGAACATCAGATGAAGGCTATTAGATGCCCAGGCGGGGTTTTCTTTGTGACCGGGACCATTAGTGAGCTGCGCCTCTTCGCCGGTTTCGAGGTCATAAATCCAAATCTGGCGGGAGTTTTCGGCCATGGCGCTATAGGCGATCTTCTTACCATCAGGTGACCAAGCGGGGCAAGTGTTATCGCGAGTCTTTTTGGTGATCATTTTGGGTTTAAGATTTTTGACCGAGGCACCGGCCGCTGGGATGTCCAAAATATAGATGCGGGGCGTGCCGTCTTTATTGGAAACAAAGGCTAATTTTTGCCCATTGGGGCTAAAGGTGGGTGACCCTTGGGTGGCTCCTGGCGCACTAAAAACTTGCCTTGGAGTACCTATCAAACCTCTTTCGAGCGAAAAATCTTGGACGAAAAGGTCGGGATTGCCTGTGATGTCGCTAATGAATGCCATTTTATCTAAAGTAGGCGCAACGGCGGGCATGAGTTGGTTGCCTCTTAAGAAAGTCAACCTCTTACCTGCTCCTTCACCTAGTGTTGCGGCAAAAATTTTGGGCTGACCTGCTTTATAGGAGACATAAAGAAAATTGCGAGGGCGCCCGCCTTCTTTGGCAGGAACAAAGGTGGGAGTGACAATTAACCCATTTTCTCGCGTCGCTTGCCTTGCGTTGGCTCCATCATAGTCAGCTTCCCAGACGTCGCTGACCCATTGGGTGGAGTTGTCGCTCATGCGAGTCCTGGTAGTATAAAGAACACGATTGCTAGCGACACCCACTCTTCCGAATAGGGCAGATAATAAGCTGTCGTGTACCCGATGCACTATTTGCCTGTCGTGGTTAAGATCTCCTGTTAAAGCTATCCCTTCAACCCCTTTTGCAACGCCGTTTAAAGCTTGGGTCAGTTTCATGTTGAGGATTTTTTGCTTGATTTGAGTATCGAGTCTACAGGCACCTTTTGCAGAAAGTGTTGTTTCAGTCGTACCGTTATGATCAAAGTCAAAGCGGATCACTTTTTCCAGGGAAGTAATGTAGCTGTTCTCAAAGCCGCTGCCGCTTTCAGCAATAGGAGCAATATAGAGAGGTATGCGATTTTCTTGGGACGTCACATGAACGGTGATCTCTTCGTCAGCAAAGAGGGGTGCCCAAACTAAAAGGATAAGCAGAAGCTGTTGTGGTATTCTCATACCAAAAGAGATAGCAAAAAAACGGTAGTGATTCAACGGTAATTATTCACTTGTGAGGTTCAGGGTGAAAGTATGTGCAGTTTCGCCTTTAAAATGAGTGCCGAAAGCTGGAAAAGAACAGGAAGCCAAAGAGGTAGCGACATATTCCCGATTTTTAGCGCTGGACGCTTTAAGGATTTCAATGTCTTGCACGTTGCCTTCACGTTTGAGGGTGAGTTTTACTTTCACTTCTCCTTTTTCGGGAAATGAGAATAGAGCTTCAAGGTAAGAGGTGAGTTCTTGTTCATATTTGGCTTCAAAAGCGAGAGCTTCGCTAGCAAGAGTGCCAATTGTTTTGTGTGAGCCTGGCGTCTTACCAGATGTAGGGTTTGCCTCTCCTGCATGCGTGGAATTGAGGGTGTTGAGGCTTTTTTGGACCATGGAGATCAGTTTGTCGTGATTAGGGCCAGATGGGATAGCTACTTGTTTTGCCGGAGGTTTTTTGACTGCGGCTGTTTGGCGAGGAGGGGGAAGTGTGCGTGGAGGAGCAACATTATTGGGAAGTGGAGGGCCGCCACGCGCAGGAGAATCGGCTCTGGGCGTGGGGATAGCAGGTGGTGTAGGTTCTGCTTGCGGGGTGGGAGGCGTAGGCGGTGTGGGTGGAGGAGCAGGAGTAGGTTCAATCAGGGGTAGGGTGACCTTGTGCGCAATTTCTGATCCCATTTCTGATTCAGGAAGCAAAGGGGGAGCCTGGTCAGCTTGAGCAATCTGAAGGGGTTCTTTGGATATAAGTGTTTTAACTGTTATTGTTTGACGTTGAATTGCTTTGGGTGGTGCGGGTTGGATATAGAGCGCGGCTAGCACAATGAGTGCGTGGACGAATGTAACGCTGGCTGCAATTTTCATTGGGGTTTTAATAACTGTTGGGCTAGCGCATCTTTTCGGTTTATAGCCTCACTGTGGTGACTATCCATTCCCACTTTGGCAAAGTGGGCCTTTCCTAGAGATCCTGCCGGCTCGTGAGTTGTCTCGGGTTTTAAAATGAGGTCCATTTCAGTAAAACCAGCGGCCTCCATTGCAGTTTTAACCGCCTGATACGTGCCGAATTTTGCATTACGGTCGTGGAAAAGCTGAGGACGCGCGGTAGGGTTTTTTTGTTTTACATAAGCGAGTACTCCTTTGAGCTGGTGGAGTGTGACGCTCTGCTTATTGACTGCCAAGGTGTCATCGCTGTAAACATGAATTGCAATGGGGCTTTTTTCTTGGACGGCAATGGCGCTACTACCATCAAGAGGGGGGGCTGATGCAAGCTCGATGCGTTCCATTTCTAACAGGGGGGCAATCACGATAAACATGATCAACATCACGAAGCACACATCAATCAAAGGTGTGAGGTTAAGTTCTGCTTCGGGAAGGAGGCTTTGTTTACGTATTCTCATGGTTGATATCCACTTGTCTATATTGCAATTCGACTGACGCTAGTAGCAGGTGGGAAAAATTTTCCATATCGGCTGAGAATTGAGCAATCGTTGCTTTCAAGTAATTATAGCCGATTAATGCCGGTATGGCAACGAGTAGACCCATCACGGTTGTTCCCAATGCCATAGCAAGGCCCCCCATGATTGCGCCGCTTGCGTTAACACTTGCACCGGCCTGCAATTGTGCAAAGGTAAGAAGAATGCCCCATACTGTGCCAAGAAGGCCCAGAAAAGGGGCTAAGCTTACCACGGTAGAGAGTACGAACAGATTTTTTTCCATCCCTTTGGTTTCAGAGGAGATTGCGCTCATGAGGTGGGCTTCGATCAATGCAATATCGGTATGCGAGATAGTCACTTCGTTTTTTTGTAGAACGGCGCGATTCTTCTGCAGGAGCTCTACGGTATGCTCCTTCAGAGTTCGGTACATGGCAGCAAAAGGGTGGAGCGCCTCGCCCACCTCAAGAGCCAAGGGATTCAACCGTTTTTTTTGAAAAGCTAGGGCCAATTGGGCGCCGCGTCGTTTGACATCTAGTTGTAAAAAGAATTTTTGCAGAAAGATGATCCATGTCATAACTGACAGAAATAGAAGGGCTAAAAAAATGAATTTTCCGAAGAGGTCTGAACCTTGATAGGCATTGAAAATAGGGTTGGATGCGAGTACTTGCATGTTATAGACCGTTTTTTAAATCTTTACAATGTGCAGGTTATCAGATATAATTTTTAACTTATACCATAAAATGTGGGGGAGTTGTGAGCTTTAATACTTTATCTTTTATGCGGCCTCTCTTTTTAGCCCTTCTTTTCATCGGAACGCCATTGATGGCTGCGGCGGCTGTTCCCAGCGAGCCTGTTCGAGCAGAGCTCGTTTCAGAAGAAAAAGCGGTGCAGCCGGGCCGCCCTTTTTGGGTAGGGGTGCAGTTGCACATGGACAAGGGATGGGACACTTATTGGCTTAACCCCGGCGATTCGGGTTTTGCAACTCAAGTGAATTGGAAACTGCCGGATGGTTTCAAAGCGGGCCCTCTTTTGTGGCCTTATCCTCAAAAGTTTGTAACCGATTCATTGGTAGCCTTTGGTTATACAGATGATGTGCTACTGATGGCAGAGATCACACCGCCCAATAATCTGGCGGCAGATCAAAAGGTTTCTATACAAGCCGATGTGAATTGGCTTGCGTGTAACGAATCTTGTGTGCCTGGGCACGCTTCATTAGAGCTCGCTTTGCCTGTAACCGATATCACACCCTCTTTCGATGCGCCGGTACAAGCAATGTTTGTCAACGCGCGAAAAGCCCTTCCTCAAAAGGAGGGCGAAATGACAATCAGTGCGCAATCCGATCAGATTATTCTCCATTTCAAACCGTTAGCAGGGATGGTAGGCAAGATCGATGAAGCGCTGTTTATTCCTGAGCAAGGTGAGGTGATTGATTATTCTGCCCCACAAAACTTGAGTGCCGCAGGAGACGAGGTAACGCTGAGTATGAAGCGGGCTCATCCTGAAGGAGAGATCAATGCTCTGAAAGGTGTACTGCTTGTTTCAGAGAAAGGAGCGACAGTCAAGCACGCCATCCAAGTCGATAGCACCATCAGCGCACCTGCGCAAACGGGCGGCATCGATGGGGTATCGAGTGTAGGAGTCGCTTTGGTCTTTGCCTTTTTAGGAGGGATCATTCTCAATGTCATGCCTTGCGTGCTGCCAGTCGTAGCTTTGAAGATCTTTGGCTTTGTCAAGCTGGCCAATCAGAAAAGAAGTGTGATCTTTCAGCATGGAGGTTTTTTCTCGCTGGGAGTTTTGGTTTCGTTTTGGATTTTGTCGGGTGCTTTGCTGGTGCTACGCGCTTACGGTGAAGGAGTGGGCTGGGGTTTTCAGCTCCAGGAGCCTGCGTTTGTAGTTATCCTTGCATCTATCTTATTTATGTTGGGCTTGAGTCTGTTTGGTGTCTTTGAAATGGGCACATCGCTGATTTCTTTGGGAGCCAAGCCCGCATCAGCGAGTTCCTCGCCATTAGCTAGTTCTTTCATGAGCGGCGTGCTCGCCACGTTGGTCGCCACTCCTTGCACGGGTCCTCTTTTAGGCCCAGCGCTTGGATTTGCGATGACGCTGCCGGCGATTCAAACGTTGACGATTTTCACCGCGATGGGTTTGGGGATGGCCTTCCCCTATCTACTCTTTTCTGCCTTTCCGCAGCTTGTCCGCTTTTTACCCAAGCCTGGCAATTGGATGATCGCCTTCAAGCAAATCATGGGATTTGTGATGATGGGTACGGTGGTGTGGCTTGTATGGGTTTTTGGTGCACAGACCGATAACATGGCAACATTTGTCTTACTCGCGGCCTTCTTAGGTTTGGCCGTTGGATGCTGGGTTTTTGGGAAATGGGCAGCTTTCAATCGGCCCAAAGTGATACGCGTTGTGGCCACAGTTCTTTCCGCGCTGATCATCTTTACAAGTGGAGGAGCCGCTTTGATGATGACCAAACAGCATCGAGAAAGTGTAGGTGCTCCAGAGTCGACACAGCTGGTTTCGGATCAAAGTGGATGGGAAACCTACTCTCCCGAGCGCGTAGCTCAGTTACGGGCCATGGGCACACCCGTTTTTGTCGATTTTACTGCAAAGTGGTGCCTGATTTGCCAGGCCAACAAGGTGACGCTGCGCTCGTCAGACACTCAAAAAGCATTCCGTCAAAAGGGAGTAGTTACGATGAGTGCCGACTGGACCAAAAAAGATCCTATCATCACCCAGCAGCTTGAAAAATTGGGACGCACGGGAGTACCGGTATACGTTCTATACCCTGGTAATTCACAAGATGCGCCCTACATTCTGCCGCAAACACTCTCTGCAAAAGTGGTCCACGAGTATCTTGGAAAACTAAAAGACCCTCCTACAACTGTTTATGTTGATTGATTCTCACGCCCATCTAACGCACATCTCCTTTGAAGGGGATGTGCATTTTCTATTAGAAAGGGCGCGCCTTGCCGGTGTCGATGCGATTGTGAATATCTGCACCAATCCCACAGAGCTCCAAAAAGGGCTTGCTCTTTCTCAGGAGTTTCCCTGGATCTATACCGCGGCGGCAACTACGCCTCATGATGTCGCAGCTGAGGGAGAAACTGCCTTTCCTGCTATGGAAAGGGCTGCGCGCGAGGGTAAATTGATCGCAGTGGGAGAGACAGGTCTTGATTATCACTATTATGCCGACACAAAAGAGATTCAGCAGCACTTTTTGCGCCGATATCTTGTATTGGCGCGCAGCTGCAAACTTCCTATTATTATCCATTGCCGCGAAGCATTCTCTGATCTTTTCCGCATCATTGATGAAGAGTACAGTGGTCTGCCGGGGGTTTTGCATTGTTTTACAGGCACTCCACAAGAAGCGCATGAGGTGATCAAACGGGGTTGGTTCCTTTCGCTCAGTGGCATTGTCACTTTCAAAAAGAGTATGGAACTGCAACAAGTTGCCCGTGAGGTTCCGCTCGATCAGCTCCTGATCGAAACCGATGCTCCTTACCTTGCGCCCGCTCCCCATCGAGGCAAAACAAATGAACCGGCATACTTAGCAGCCACTGCGCAGTTTATTGCCGATTTGCGCGGTATCCCTCTCTTGGAGCTTGCCACCGCTACCTCTTACAACGCCCGTTCCCTCTTCCAATTAATACCATTTCCAGAAAATAAAGCCATGAAGTGGCGCTGGGTAACATGACAGATTTGGATGATCGTTTCGAAGCCTATGTTTTTGCACCTAAGCGAGAAAGGATCGTTCAAAAATGGCGCGTTATACAGTGCCACTTCATGGCTTTATTTTCTGGAAATGGTATAACTCCATAGGGAGGCACATAGGGAGGCAATTGGGCGTGCCGTAAACTTATCGCCAAGAGAAAAGCAGATCCTATTTCAAATGCGAGGCGAAAGCGGTAGGTTATTGATAATAAACAACTTAGCTTCTGTAAAGTGTTTATAGTGAAATCACCTTGCTGTTATAGTTAATTTTTTGTTGTTATTGAGGGTTAGAGTTGGTACTTTCAATTTTAAATGACAACTCCTACCACAGAAAAGACATTCGAAAGTGATGAGAAGGTGAAGCTGCCTCGCCCTTTTATCATGCGCCGAATCCACTCTATTATGGGTTTGTGGCTGGTATTATATTTGTGCGAGCACCTACTCGTGAATTCGCAAGTGGCCCTTTTTTTCGAAGATAATGGTTACGGTTTTATTGATGCCGTGAATAAAATCCATGCGCTTCCCTATTTGAAAGTTGTCGAAGCGGTATTTTTGGGGTTGCCCTTTCTCATTCACGGGATTTGGGGAGTGATCTATGCACTCACAGGCAAACTTAATGCCCACAAAACAGATGGATCTAAGCCGGCTCTACCGCAATACAAGCGCAACCGCGCGTATAGCTGGCAGCGGATCACCTCGTGGATTTTGCTCGTCGGGATCTTGGCACATGTGGTGCAGATGCGTTTTATAGAATACCCGGATAAGCTTGTGCGGGGAGATGAGCATTTTTACAAAGTACAGGTCACAGAAGATAGAGGTCTGGTGCAGACCGCGCATAAGCTAAAAGTCACTTTGGAGCAAGGTGAGGGAGGCAAGATGGTAGCTTTAGCTCCTGATCCCGGAACAGCTTTCCTTATAGTGGTTCGTGAAACATTTAAAAATCCCTTGATGGTGACTCTGTACTCACTGCTCGTAGTGGCGTCGGCCTACCATGCATTCAATGGTTTATGGACATTCATGATCACCTGGGGTGTAACCTTAACTCGCAGATCTCAAAGAGTCATGCGCTCGATCACAAACGTGTTAATGGGGATTGTGATGTTTTTAGGATTGATGGCTGCTTGGGGCACGTTTTGGATTACACAATTTCAAAAATAGGGTGGCATGAGCAAAAAACGGAAAGAAGTTGTGGTAGTAGGCGGAGGGCTTGCGGGTCTTTCTGCAGCGATGCGCCTTGCTGAGAATGGATGCAAAGTTTCTATCGTCTCGGTGACAAAAGTCAAACGGTCCCACTCTGTTTGCGCTCAAGGTGGAATTAATGCAGCATTGAACACCAAAGGGGAGGATGATTCTCCTTTTTTACATGCCTATGACACGATTAAGGGGGGCGATTTTCTGGCCAATCAGCCTCCGGTTGTGGAAATGTGTCTCGCTGCACCGGGTATTATCCAAATGATGGATCGATTCGGTTGCCCCTTTAATCGCACTCCTACTGGGCACCTGGATGTCCGAAGGTTTGGCGGTACCCTCTACAATAGGACCGTCTTTTGCGGCGCCTCGACAGGGCAACAACTTCTCTACACTCTGGATGAGCAAGTACGCCGTCATGAGGCTGTTGGTCTAGTCGACAAATTCGAGAATCATGAATTTTTACGCCTGGTATTGGACAAAGAGGGAAGGGCTCGAGGCGTTGTGCTCATGAATCTCTTCAACCAGAAAATCGAGGTTTTAAAAGGGGATGCTGTGGTCTTTGCAACGGGAGGACCGGGGCTAATTTTTAAAAAATCGACTAACTCAACATTCTGTACCGGAGCTGCCAGCGCACGCCTGTATATGCAAGGTGTATGGTATGCCAATGGCGAATTTATCCAAATCCATCCCACCGCCATTCCTGGGCATGATAAGCTACGGTTAATTTCAGAGTCTGTACGCGGAGAAGGGGGCAGGATTTGGGTCTGGGGTGATTCCTCTAAAAAGATCACGATTCCAGGGGGCAAAACGATTCCCTGTGGAGAAACGGGTAAGCCCTGGTATTTCTTAGAAGAGATGTATCCCGGCTATGGCAACCTTGTGAGCCGAGATGTCGGGGCGCGCGCTGTTTTACAAGTCTGTGAACTGGGATTGGGTGTAGATGGTCAAATGCAAGTGCATCTTGATATCACAGCGCTTCCTGAAGAAAAGAAGCATAAGTTAGAGGCCGTTCTCGACATCTACCAAAAGTTTACGGGTGATGATCCGCGCAAAGTGCCCATGAAGATCTTTCCAGCTGTCCATTATTCGATGGGTGGAATATGGGTGGACTGGCCGGCAGCGGATGATCCTGACCGTGCGACGCGCTTTCGGCAGATGACCAATGTGCCCGGTTGCTTCAACTGTGGCGAGTCTGATTACCAATATCATGGTGCCAATCGTTTGGGAGCGAATTCGCTTCTTTCCTGTATTTTTGGAGGGCTTGTGACGGGGGATGAAGTGCCTCGCTATGTCGAAAGTTTGACCGAAAGTTACGACACCGATTCTAACACTTTTTTTGAGCAAGCAGTGCAGATCGAAGAGGATCTCAAAGCTGAGCTATTACGACGAGATGGTGGCGAAAATGTCTTTAAGCTTCATGAAGAGCTCTCACAGATCATGGTCCTTCACGTAACGGTCAAACGCAATAATCACGACTTGACCGAGACATTGAATAAAATCAAAGAACTGCGTGAGCGTTATAAAAAGATCACTCTAGATGATAAAGGGATGTTTGCTAATCAAACACTACAATTTGCCCAGCAATTCGGGGCGATGTTAGAGCTGGCTCTAGTGATCACAAAAGGGGCTCTACTGCGCAATGAATTTCGAGGGTCGCATTTTAAGCCCGAATTTCCTGCGCGTGATGATGCCAATTGGCTGAAAACTACAATAGCAGCTTATTCTAAAGAAGAGCCCATCATCACTTACCAACCAGTTGACACACGCCACTTAGACCCTGAAAAAAGGGACTATACAGTGGCAAAAAAAATCAGACCCCAATTAAAGAACATACCCGAGCGCATTCAACTGCCTATTTGAGGCCAATTTTTAAGGAACGTATGGATACCTATAAATTAAAGATCTTCCGCGGATCGCCAGGCAAGCAGTATTGGGAAGAGTTTGAGCTGCCATTGCGTAAAGGGGAAAACGTCATCAGTGGTCTGATGGAAATCCAGAAAAACCCAATCAATATTCAAGGTGAAAGGGTAGTTCCCGTAGCATGGGAACAAGGCTGCTTGGAAGAGGTTTGTGGCTCCTGTTCGATGCTTGTGAACGGATTTCCTCGTCAAGCATGCACGGCTCTGATAGCAAATTACATACATGATACGAAAAAGAACACGATCACTTTGGCTCCTTTCACAAAATTCCCTTTGGTGAGGGATTTGATTGTAGACAGATCCCGGATGTTCGAGAACTTGAAGAAGGTGCACGCTTGGATCGACACGCCAGGGTCTAAGAGCGATGGTTTCGGCCCCCTCATTTCCCAGCCTAAGCAAGAGGTCATGTATGCGCTTTCCACCTGTATGACCTGTGGGTGTTGTAGCGAAGCATGCCCTCAAATCAATGAACGCTCCGCATTTATTGGGCCTGCAGCCATTTCTCAAGCGCGCCTTTTTAACGCACACCCGTCCGGAAAATTGCAGCGCAATGCCCGCCTACGTCCTCTTATGGAAAAGGGAGGGATCAGCGATTGTGGCAATGCCCAAAATTGTGTCGAGGTCTGTCCTAAAGATATTCCTTTGACAGATAGCATTGCAGTGATTGGCAGGGAGGTCTCTTTGCAAGCCTTTCGTGACCTTTTCAGCTTTCCCGACCGCGAATAATTGATATGCGACCTCATACCATTTCCAGAAAATAAAGTCACAAATTGGCACTGTATAACACGCCATTTTTGATAAATGGTATCAGTATGTTTTTTTGAGCTATTTTTCTATTTAGGGAGATAGGATATATTATCTCCTATGAGATGGTTGCTGCTGTTATTGCTTGTAAAAGCGGTTGTATTGGGTTGGATCATTGCACATGGGGCAATTGGGCTCTCTCCCGATGAGGCGCAGTATTGGACATGGAGTCAGGCGCTCGATTGGGGCTATTATTCGAAACCCCCTGGTATTGCCTGGCAAATCTGGCTGACGACCCAAATTTTAGGCAATAATCCCTTAGGGGTACGTTTAGGCGCGCTTGTCGTTGGCACTTTATTGAGCTTGGCGGTGTATGGGGTAGCTCGCGGTGCGCGGTTGGAAAAAAGGACAGCCCTCTGGGCAGGTGTGATCACCGCAGTTTGTCCTTTAGGGGTTTATCTTTCTTTTGCAGCCACTACCGATGGCTTTGCTATCTTGTTTTTGACAATGGCGACACTAGCTGTTATCCGCGGCCCGCACTATATGTGGGCTGGACTTTGTATTTTCGCAGGGGCCTTATTTAAGTGGACCGCCTTTGTGTTCTGGCCGGTCGTATTGCCGTTTCTATTTTTTTCCAAAGAGATGCGCAAGTGGAGCATTCTGGGTGGGATTGCGCTTTCTCTGCTAGCTTTGATCCCCTCAGTGTATTGGAATATGCACCACGACTGGGCTACGTTTAAGCACGTTGGAGCTGCAGTGGGCGAAGCTAAAGGAGGGAATTTTCTCGACTTTTTCGCTGCGCAAATAGGCCTTCTCTCACCCATTTATTTTGTCCTTTTGATTGCGAGCTATTTTTATGCTAAAGGGTGCAGGCTGTGGATTGCAGCGGCGTTTCCTGCTGTGGTTCTGTTCTATTTTGCTCTCTGCTTTTTTAAAAAAATGCAACCCAACTGGGCCGCTTACCTCTACCCTCCAGGTTTGGCTCTCATCGCCTGGGTTGCGTGTGAACGGATTAAACGAGGAGCTCTATGGCTCTATTTGGGGACTGTGCTTTCGATTATCATGGTTGCAGCACTGTTTGCAGTGCCTTGGCTGCAGTCTTCTAACATTCTACCCCTTCCCTATAAGCTGAATCCCTTCCGACAATCGGTTGGCTGGTTGAAACTAGCTCCTGCTTTATCTGAGGCTGGCTACAACCCGCATGAAGACTTTCTTTTTTCAGACAAATATCAAAATACGAGTTTACTCAGTTTTTACGCTCCAGCTCAAAAGAGAGCCTATTATTTTAACATCAGCCAAACGCGTAAAACGCAATTTTCCTACTGGCCTCAAATGCATGAGCGGGAAGTGGGGAAAACGGGCTTCTTTGTGGTTTTGCAAAACATGCCTGAAAGTGATGCTCCCTGGTATATCACTCATTACCAAAAGCGTCTCAAACCCTATTTTGAACATGTAGCTTACAAAGGGGCCTATCCTCTCTTTTCAGCTGGCGGCATACCTGTGAAATTCGCTCTCATCTTCGAGTGCATGAACTATTCTGGTTTAGCACCTATTGAACCTGAGAAATATTAGATGAACACGTTCGTCCCATTTGCTATCATGAGTGAATAAAAGGTTTTTAATATGTCCGAAAAGCACACACAATACCCGAACCCAACGGTTGTAGAGGCCATTATCGAGGTTTATTTGCAAGAGCCTTTCACACAACTAGCTGAGCTCTATGATAGATTAAAAGATCGTTATCCAAAGCATTATAATGACAACGGTTATATCGGTTCCCACATCCGTTAATGAGGTATCTCAGAGATTCGAAAAAGACCGATTGGAAATGGTATTACTCCATAAATATCATCAATGGCGTATTGTACCCACGCCAGAGGAATTGATAGAGTGAACTTGTCTCAGCCAACTGACCAAATTCATCATCCGCGAAAAGTACATCCCCTCCCACCGCAAATGAATCTATTCCTGATTTAGGCTTTACAAAAATTTTACAGAAAAGCAACCATCTTTTCTTTTATCCATAACTTGAGTGTCAAAAAATGTCAGTATCAAATGCAAAAATCCCGTTCCAACCCGGCTTAGCGCTGGGTTCAATCGTAAGAGGTGACACAATCAAAAAGATGGAAAAGTATGGAGAAGTGCTTTCCTTGATTGAAAAAGTACAACAGGAAATGCGCGAACTAGAGCATGGACTTGCTGTCGTACAAGAAAAACGCACAGTCATTAGTCAAAAGAAAGAAAAAACAGCAGTGGATACGCATCTGGAAAGATTGTATACATCGCAAGTAGAGGGATTAAATACTAGATTAAGGGCATTGCCCGCAAGATTAGAAGCAGTCACGACAGTTGAGCTCCCCTCCTTTTCAAATATTACAACCGGTCTAGAAAGTCCCATTGATTTTGACATTACTAAAGTTAAAACAGATAGTAGAGGTTTTGACAGTGTTGTTTTTAGCTCTCAGTATATCGACCTGAATGAAAGTAACCAGAGGATGCAAGATAAAATAGAGCAAAGCTCAAGCTCTAACAGCATGAGCATAGGGGGAGGTTATTGTGGTTTTTCAGCGAGCGGTTCATTTTCTTGGTCAAGCGGAGCAATGAAACGTGTGGGCGAAATTAAAAATCAAGGTCACGCTTCAAAGATATTGCTCATTAATGCGATGGTAACAACTCGTAATGTCCGATTTTTTAAACATAGGAGTTACGATGTAATTAAACTACAGAATATTTTAGGTGCAATGCGGTCTTCTGACGATACAGAAGCGCTGAAGGAAAAGGGGATTACATTTGATGGTGACAAAAAATGCGTTTATTTACTGACAGAAGCTGTCATGGGAGGCTCATTTTCAGCCATTGTAACTTATTTAAAAGAAGATACAACCCGAGGAAACACCGATGACCAATCCCAGCACTCTTCATTTTCCCCTATTAACGTAAAAGCGAAGGGTGGGTTTGTTAAAGGCAAGTACAGCAATTCCCAGCAAAAAGCAAACGAATCTCATAACGATGATCTCCACAACCGTGGCAATATCAATGTTTCGATTGAATTCATTGCACAAGGTGCGATCCCCTCACTAGCTAGAGATAGCGTTATGCGTGAGGCCTTAAAATATCAGAATCAAAACTCCAGAAAGTACCATTCAAGTGGAAGCGAAGGAAGTTCTGTGAAGGATCGTCAAGCCCAATTACAGAAGGCTACCTACGAAACCATCAACATGGTTCAGCAAACAAAAGTAGAAAAAGAAGAGATAAACATTCATTCCCCCAATGGTGTTTTAAAAGCTTATGATGAATTTTGCAGTGAAATCACAAACGATCCCTCATGTGGCATCCCTGTAGGATTTAACTATACAGTGCTCACACAAGATCAAATTACTACCGAAATAGCAAAAGCGGCTATTTGTTTAAGCTCTTCAAGCCCTACAGGTTCTAAGGCTAGCGGGCAGTCTGAACAAGTGGCTCAACTGGTTGAACCTAAACCGATAGCCAAAGTTGCTAGCGGGGCAAAAAAATGAGTGCTGGAGTATTTACAAGCGGAACTAACCTCATTCAAAGAACTCTCCCCTGTTTCCCAGGCTACGCGATGGGAGGGATCATTCGCACAGGAGACCTTGAACTTCCCTATCTTGAGCAACAAATCATGGATCTTTATACCGAAATACAAAATATAGAGAGTCAGAAAGTCCGCTTAAAGGTGCCCAGCAATGAAATAAAAGATCCTCAAAGAGAGCTCGCCATTTTCTGCTCCCGAATAGAAAAACTTAAATTAACCATAACAAATGTATCTAAATTAATTGAAGCGTTTCAAAAAGATAAGGAGGAAAGCCCCTTTTCCGAAACAATGCTTCCTGTCGATTACAACAGATCACGCCTAGAATATAGGCACAGATCTGATGAATCCGAAAACATGCACTTTATTATCGTTAAAAAACAAACCGCAAAAACTCAAATTGAGGACTTTACTCAACATTTAACGAAAATGCGGTATTTACCCACGGTCATAGGCTTAATTGAACAGATTTCAGGGAGTGTTCTTAATCAGGCAAAACAAGATGATCAGGAAGTCTGTTTATTGGGATCCTTCATCACATTATCTCATGTAAGAGTAATCGATCCCATCGTCATACGAGAAAATGCTAAACTTAGCAAAGAGCTTACAAACAGAGAAACAGCAGTTAAATATTCTGTCATCAGTGAATCTGTCTTAGGGGGAGTCTTTATTGGTTTTGGCGTCCGTATTTCTAAACATCAAGAAGTAGAACAAGATGTAAAATCAATTACAGCTCGTCTTCATGCGTTTTCCTTTGTTAGTCAGGGCGCCATCCCACCCACTGAAAGCTTTAACCTATGGGACACCTATAATAGCTGGAAGAAAAAACTCACATCAGATGAGCACTGCGGATTTCCGATTGCGTTTAAGGTCAGGAATCTTATAGATGTTTTGGAGGAAAATGGAATACTTTAATAGGAACAAACAAAATGCATAGTGTAAGCACTTCATCAGGTTTTGCAGGTCAACAGGCCTACAAACGAGCGTTAGATATGTTTAAGTATCGCCTCCAAGAGTTCATGGATGATCAGCCCGAAGCAGCAAGATACGTCGTTGAAACACTCAGGCAAATACCTGGTGCTGCTTTATTAGATACAGATCATGGCCCGCTGCATGGAGTTGAGCTTTCGAGATTAAATCAGATCATGAGCGCATGCGTTAGAAAAACCAATGAAGCGGCACTTAGATTTCTCAACGAAAATCCTATAGATGTAGACAATGCAATGGCAAAAGTAGAGAAAGTCAAATCCGACTTTGGAATCATTTGCGAGAGATTTCCCATCCTAGAAGAAGTCCCTATAAATCGGAGAAATTTTGCTGTAGATATCAATATTCCCCCTGAAGAAGCCTGCCCCCTCATCGGAATAAAACTAAGTAACCCCGCAGAAGAATTAACCATTGATGACAGCATTAAACTCTTAACCACGTGCATCAAATATGGAGAAGCCCAGGCAGAAAAGATCAAAGAAAAACAAGCAATCATTGTAATCGGGAATACAGGGGCTGGTAAAAGCACCCTAGTGAATTACCTCTATGGATGCAAGATGGAGAGAAAGAGCGTTGTAGAGTTAGGATTGAATCCTGCAGACTTTCTAACAAAGGTACTTGTTCGGGTTAAGCCCACCTCAGAAAAACCAGAAATTATGAAGATAGGACATACAAATAAATCCCAGACATTTATGCCTGAAATAGCAATAGCAGAAGAGGGTCTGATTTATTGCGATTGTCCTGGATTTTTAGACAATCGAGGCGCTGAGATTAATATTGCAAATGCAGTAAACATCAAAAGAACCCTAGAAGCTGCCAAATCGATTAAAGTGATCATCCTCATCAACTACAGCAGCTTAGAGGCTGATAGGGGAAGAGGTTTTAGAGAAATGATTCAAATCGCTTGTAGTCTATTTGGTTCAAGGGAAAATTTGCTCAGGTATAGAGAATCCATCCTCTTGGGAGTGACTCAAATCCGATTAGCTCAACCTGGAGAAGATCCCGATCCTTTACAGTCGTTGAGAGATAGAATTGCAGGAACGGATGTGGACGTCTTTGATAATGCTGCATTGAGTGAACTGTCCAGGTGCCTTTTTATTTATGACCCCACGGATCGAAAAAATCTAGAATACGAAGGAGCGCTGGAGAGAGGAGAGCTCATAGGTAAAATCAGCTCCCTGACCCCCCTTAGCAAGAGTGCAGGTATCTTTCAAACAGCCCTTAATGCTGATGACGAAAAAAAACTTAAAGAGATTGCAAACAAAATGCATGAACGGGTAGTACAAGCTCTTCAAGAAAAGGATTTTAAAAAAGCCGCCTCATTTGCCAAGAACCTACAACCTTTAGAGGCGATTGGGCATCGCTTTGTAAATGAACTTTTAGCTGAAAACGATAGACAGATCTCTAAGTATTTTAGCGACATTGTATCTGAATTTAAAATTGAGTGCGCCAGGCAAGACCTTGATAAAGCCAAGGATATATTAGCAGAATTGGAAACCGCAGCTCAAGAATTTGGAGCCAGGCTTGAAATCGAAGATTTAGACAAACTCAAAGCTGATTACCAAGAGTGCGCCAACCAGAAAAAATTTCATGAAGAAAAAAACCGGATCGATAGAGAGATCACACAATTTAAAGAGCACTGCCATTTTGAGCGCTTTGAGTTAGCAAGCTCTATTTTAACAACCCTTGAAACGGCCCCTTCCCAGTTTATCACTAACCCCAATCTAATAAAATTCGAAAACGAACTCAGAAACTACATCGATTTAACCACACATCAGAACACTTATCAATCTTCTAAAGAACGCTACGACGAGCGTATTGCAAGAGAAAGGGAGCAAGCCGAACAACGTCAGGTGGATCAAAAAATTGATATATTCAGGAGCTATTGTAAAAATAAGAATTTTGTGGAAGCAAAGAAGATCTTGAAAGAACTAAAAAATGTTAATACAAGGTATATCAACATCACCACTCACGAAACCTATTACCAGGGACGCATCAATAAACTAGTTGCAAGAGAAAGGGAGCAAGCCGAACAACTTCAGGTGATTCAAAAAATCGGTGTATTCAAGAGCTATTGTAAAAAAAAGAATTTTGTGGAAGCAGAGAAGATCTTGAACGAACTAAAAACCGTTAATACAATCGACATCACCACTCACAAAACCTATTACCAGAGATGTGTCAATAAGGGAAACGTACAACTGCTAAAAGGGGAAATTGACAGTAAAAAAACCTTCCTCAATCAATATTGTGCAGCTAATCACTTGGGTGATGCAGAAAACATTCTAAACGAGTTTGCAAGTTTCACTGCACAATGTATACAAAGCAATCCCGAATTAAAAGGATTTGAACAGGAATTAGACGCTCACATCCAGCTGAGCCTCCTTTGCTCTCAGTACCAAGTGCAAATCAAGAACAAAGTCGATTCATTCAACATCTTCTTACAAACCGAAAATTTAACAGAAGCAAAGAAGATCCTAGATGAACTAAAAAAGGTCGATTTGAGGTATGTGACTATAAGCACTCTCCAGCTGCAATATAAAGAATGTTCAGATCGTTATATACAAAAGTTTGCCTTTGGCAAAGACCGCTGGGCTACCCACTATGGAGATATTGGCATCGAGCCCCCGCTACCTCCCGACATACATAACATCCTTGAGAGCCCTTGCCCCTTTTGCCCCGGTAAAAAGGTCAAAGAGACCCACCTGCTCACCCTTATTCCTGCCACGATCAATGGTGTCCCCCTCACCCTCAACAAACTTGGAAAGCTCATCGAGAACCCCAGGAAAGGTAACAGAACAAGGTATCGCGACTACGATGTTACAAGAGAGCTCGGTGATATACCTGTCAAGCAGGCGCATTGGGTCTTGATGTCCCGGAAGGTAATCCCTGAGGGCGAACAACTAGCCAGACATCCCCATTATCAATTACCCCAAGCCATTGAGGCGGCTGTGTGTATATTGATGGAGTTTGTTGTCTCTGGGGTTCATTTATATGACGATAAGCCATGGACCGGTACGCAATGTATGGAGAGTCCGATCGTTGTTGGGGGCTTTGTCCCAGCTGGCCTCATTGTCAGCATGCACAACTCCAACTTCGTCAGCGGCCTCTTCGGCGTTGGTGCCCTCCGGAAGTTCCCTCCGGAAGTTCTAGGCCATTGATTGGAACATTGGCACTTGTATGGCCATTGTTTTTTTTTGTGCTTGCCCTTCGCCTGCTCCAGGGGCAGGGGTGAAGGCCTCCAGCATTTCCTAGCAGCAGGGTTTGTCCTAGAATCATTTTTGTCGCAGCCTGAGAGGCTGAGAGAATGATATGATTCTCAGATTAACCGAACCTCTAAAATAGTGAATCTGCCTCTTATATCAATCCAAAGAAATAATACCATTTCCAGAAAATAAAGCCATGAAGTGGCACTGGGTAACATGACAGATTTGGATGATCCTAAAAACGGCAGTTCGAGATGGTAAAGTGATGCAAGATTTTGATTTAGAATCACTTTTAATAGGGGGCGCACATTCCCAAATGGTGAAGGGGCCCCTAATGGAAGCGATTCTGGATCAAAAGATTGCGTCAAAACCTAGATTCGGCAGTTCGAGTCAGTAAAGAAGTGTCGTTTTAGGTTTATGTTGGGTAAAAAAAATCGCCTGACGTGTGTACGTACAGGCGATTTTTATTAGAGCTTGCAAACGGTCGATTAGGTTTTGTGGGAGAGGAATTCGCAGACGACTGGAATGTTGATGGGAAGGGGCAGTTGGCCCTCGATTTGTTCCATTGAAGGAGCCATCAATAATCTGCCGGCGAATTGGTCTTTGTTGAGTGAAAGATAATCGGGCGTTTGTTGGGAAGATGTTTCTAAAGCATCGATGATGGCTTTAGATGTGCGAGATTTCTGGCGGATGGAAATTTCGGTGCCGGGCTTCACAAAGAAGGAGCGGCGGTCGACTTTTTTGCCATTCACGAGGATGTGCCCGTGAGAAACGAGCTGTTGCGCAGCGAAAATGGTGCGTGCGAAACGAAGGCGATAGACAAGCATGTCCAAACGGCACTCGAGATGCTGCATGAAAAGTTGGGAGGTATTCCCTTTTTCCGCGACAGCTCGCTTAAAAATTTTAACCAATTGCTTTTCCATGAGCATGCCGTAGCAAGCCTTAAGCTTTTGCTTTTCTTCAAGCTGGATGCCATAGTCCGATTTTTTACGACGGCGGGCGCCATGCTGGCCGGGAGGGTTCGCCTTGCGCAGTAAGGGGTTGCGAGCGCGGCCGAACAGATTTGCGCCGAACTTACGGGCGATACGGTTTTTGGGACCTCGATAACGTGCCATTCTTTCTCCTGAATCAATAAGAGGTGAGATCATAGCCTGAGGGGCGATTTTCTACAATAGATTTATTCTGTCCATTTCTCTAGTATAGTCCACCATGGAATACGTTGCTTTAGCCTACTATCTGTTTGTTAAGTTGGAAGATCCTCAGAGCGAGGTGAAAAAACATAAGAAATTCTTTGATGGCAAAGAGTGCTCAGGTCGGATCTATCTCTCTGAAGAGGGGATTAATGGACAGATGAGCGCTTCTGTTACCGACGCTGAAGCCTATATGGCGTGGTTAAAATCTGATGTCCGTTTTTCGAAAATGTCTTTTAAAATCCACGCGATCCACGAACTCATTTTTCCTCGTGTATCGGTGAAATACCGGTCGCAATTGGTGGCTCTAGATGAGAAGGTCGATCCTAGCGAGGGGGGAGTGCATGTGTCTCCCTCTGAGTGGAAAAAAATGCTCGAAAGTGGCGACTATCTTGTCTTGGATGTCCGTAACCGCTACGAGTGGGAGATTGGCCATTTTGAAGGAGCTGTGCTGCCACCGCTCGAGACATTCCGTGAATTTCCTGAGTATGCCGAAAAGTTGAGTCATGAGCTTGACCCAAAGGCCACTAAGGTCATGATGTACTGCACAGGTGGCATCCGCTGCGAGCTTTATTCGGCCCTTCTTAAAAAGAAGGGCTTCAATGAGGTATTCCAGCTCGAGGGAGGCGTGATCCAATATGGGCTAGACGAAGGGGCCGATCACTGGAAAGGGAAGCTATTTGTTTTTGATGACAGGTTAGCTGTGCCGATCGATGGCAAAGAGTGTGCTCCGATCGCACATTGCCGCCACTGTCAGCTGCCATGCGACATCTACTACAACTGCGCCAATATGGATTGTAACGAGCTGTTCATTTGTTGTACTTCTTGTTATGAGGCATACAAAGGATGCTGCTGTCATGCCTGTACAACAATGCCTCGGCTGCGTGCTCTAGATCTTCGTGCAGGCAATAAGCCTTTTAAGAGGAAGCACGCGTGCTCCGTACTAAATCAAGGATCCTGCTCTGTGTCTGCCGAGTCGTTACCGTCAAACCCGGCTTGATGCCCTCCTCTGAGAGCTCAAAGGCTCTCATGGTATTGCAAATGCGTCCATCGAGGCGCACACCGATCCCTCGCACTCCCGCCATGTGGCCCCAGTCGCCAAACATCTCGAGTGTCATTTCACATGCCGTGATCAAAAAGATGATGTCCTTGTCCGGATGTGCATGCACAAGTTCCAAGATCTTGCCGCCGATGTAGTGCACAGTAGGGATAATAAGCGGGACGGTATGACTCGGCAGAGCGTGTAACACCTTGCCAATATCACATTGTCTGCAAACCGGATGCTCGGGATCGCGCACACATTGATCATTGAAGCGCCCTGCGGGGCATTCATGAGGCTTTTGGCAATAAGAAAAACCGACTACAAGCAGTGCCTTTTTTTTCTGGATAGCCTTCTCGAACTCTTTTACTGAAGAGAGGCCGTAGAGGAAAAAATCGTCATCCCGTAGATAGGAACATTTTTTAAAAACAGATCGCAAATAACGGAGGCCATAACGCAGCGGGTGTTTAAGCACATGCTGCCGGACCTTCCCGTCCAGGTCATGGGAGACCATGTATTTGAAACTTTTCCACTTCAGATTCTCTGCCGTCTTGGCTGTAATGCCCGGCATTTGAGGCAGGACCTTCAGCTTTTTGACAGTCTTTTGCTGCGCTGCAGCCAAAGCGCCCTGTTCCCACGCAGCTTCTGCCTCTTCCCATGATTTGTATTTATCCCAGAACTTCATGCGAAGAGGTTATCACAAAAAGCTCATTCTGGAGAATCTTGAAGAATCCGGCCCTGAAGGGCTTCGGGATTCTGCACCATTAAGGCCGAGGAATGAGTAGAAAGCTTGCTTAACCCGCCCCTAAAGGAGCAGGATTGCCGCAATGTAGGTTCATCGTAACTATTCTCCATCTTCGTCAATCACCTCTTGTGCGGCGCTTTTGATGGTTTCCAAGCCTTCTGGGAAACCAATCAGCCGTAGCAGACGGTCGACATACTGGATTTCGCTCGATAATTGGTCATTGAGGAATTCAAGATAGGCAATTTTTTTTTCTAGCGCATTTGTGGGTTGCATGGTCACCTCCATAATTTAAGACGGTGATCCTGATGCAAGTGCCATGCCAATTAGAATTTCATTGTGTTGAGGCGCGTAGTGAAAAGTTGCAAGTAAGTCGTATAGCCTTCCATATACCCACGCCAATCGGTTGTTTCTGGGTCTAAGTCTGGAGGAGCCATCTTTTGATCTTCGAAGAGATTTTTGATTCCTTTATAGAAAGCGTGCGGGCCCCAAGACATGAGGGGAACGCAAGTGGCGTAATAAAGGGGGTTAGACAGTGCTGAGAGAAGTGTTTTTGCAGGTTGCAGTAGTTCTTGTCGATGGGGGAAATCAGCGGGTAAAGCTTGACTACAAGTTGTTTCAGGAGCTGTAGTTGCTGCAAGCATCGCCGTCTTGAACGTACTAGTATTGAAACGACCCTCTTCGCCAAATCCCCCTATGAGAATTAGCAAAATATTATTAGCAGAAGCAAAAATAACCTTTGCGGAGCAATTGAAAACGTGAGAGACAAAATCCTCTACTTGATCTGGGGTAAGGGCCTTCTTTAATAGATAAGCGAACAGAGCGTTGCGTTTCTCAATGAAGGTGTTAGCTAACGCTTCCAAGTCTTCAGCATCTTTTTTTGTTTTATCAAGCCCTTCTTTTGCTAGATACTCAGTTGCATAATTTCTAGATGCCTGCAACAACTCGTTAATTGCATCGATGCATCCATCTTTTTGAAGTAGATCTGGGTTAGCAGAAATTTGGGTAAGCATTTTGTTTATATGTTCGTAGTCCTGTGTGTCGTCAGAATCGATTGTTGTGGGGTCTATAAGTATAGTGGGAAGTGATGTGATAAATTCTTTTGGGGTTTTGTTGCGATTATCGAGGATTAGACTGTTATCAGCAAGCTTGGTTAGAAGAGCATTGATGCCGTTGACTACTAGCTTCTGCTTATCGTTAAGTATTTTGGGTGCTTGCTCCTTGATGAGTGTTTTCAAGCTAAGCATGCCCTTACGAATTTCATCTTCATTTTCAGGTTTTTTCTTCCCATCGGCACGGTAATAGGCAGCGTTAAAGGCGAGTATGAGCTTTTCAACTTCATCTATGGTGTCATTGATGCAGTCCAGTAATTCTAGTGAAAGTGGATCTTGTAATACAATAGGAGCGGCTGGTCCCACAAGGCTAGGAGCTGAAGCCTCTATGCGATGAACGCCAGAATTTGTGGCGCTGACTTGTAGGGGATCATCCACACGGGGGACAATTTCCTCCAATTCTTCAACATTTTTTCGACTCGCACAGCAGTTAATGACGGTATTGACGACAAAGCTGGCAAGAGCTGCGGCCCCTACAGATCCGAGTATGGCCAAGGCGGGGTAATTGGCTTGCAGTAAAAAACCTTGGGGATTCAAGGCATAGAGTGCAGCCATAGCGATGCCGGTTATTGTAAATAATACTGTGGATGCAAGCTGCCCAGTTCGGGAGGCGTTTATGTAGGGATTCTGTTGGGTAGCTGCTTGATTGAGTGATATGTGTGCCATATATAGCTTTCCTTAATTAAACTATTATAATTATAAAATATTAGCATTAAGGAAATATGAATATTTTGAATTATTTTTCTATTTGTTCGAAATTGAGTAGAAATTGTTTAAAATTCAACCCTGCGGAAAAACCCCCGATGCCCTGAGAGCCTACCACTCTATGGCAAGGGAGGAAAAATGGGAAAGGGTTGCGGCCACATGCTCCGCCAACAGCCCTAGCTCCCTGGGGTGAGCCTACCGCATGAGCGATTTGACCGTAGGTTTGTGTTTCCCCAAAAGCTAGAGTTGCCAGCTTGAGGAGGACGTTTCGAGTGAACGGCGTGCACCCTCTCCATTCAAGAGGAGGAGGAGCGCGTTGGCTCCCCACCGCATAAGCTTCAATAAAATGGATAATCTCTTTTACTAGGGTTTTTGAAGCTTGCGGGTTGATTGTGCAGGCAAGACCACCCTGATGTTCGATCAAGGTGACTTTTTCGATCCTTTCGCCTGCTTGTACTGAAATCAAAATCGGAAGGGCTTTAATGTGAAATGACTGTTGCATAAGGGCAAGCACTATAGGCTCGTAAAACGGCAATTTCAAGATCTTTATGCGGCTTTGAGGTAAACTATTCTATTCATCTACATTGCGAGAAAAAGAGCTTCAGTAGAGTAGCTAGGTTAAGGAGTATGCCAGCTCATCTTGTGATAATTTGAGGATCTGCAAGCATGTTTGCTTTTTATGATGATTACGTCTGGAAAGAGGGAAAACCCATCGGGGCATGTAAAATCCTGGATCCCCCTGAAGGGAAGGCAGTATACCGCATTGTGGCCGACCCATACCGAAAATGGATTTCGGTGGAAGCCTACTCTGGAAGGATGTTCGATAGGGTTATCTATGACTCCCGTTTTCTTGATTTCCGGAAGCTGACTCCCACTGATCAGGCAGCCTGGCGCAAAGAGAGCATTGATGCTCTAAATTCCTGGATTTTCAATGAGGATGATCGTTTGATTTTGAAAGAGAGTTGTGTTTATGAAGAAGGAATGTGCCGCAAGATTCAGATCTTTTCCCCTTACAACACACTTGTATGTCTTTACATCATGCCAAAAGGCCCTGAAGAGACAGTGACTCTATATGACAGCAACGGACGGACTGTGATGCGACGGATTGAAAAAAAGTGGGACATGGGTACTATTCATGTCCCACTCCATTCACTTGGCGAGGAAGATGGAAGAATCCGGCCCTGAGGGGCTTCGGGATTCTTCACCATCAAGGCCTAGGAATGAGTAGAAAGCTTGCTTAACCCGCCCCCTAAAGGTGGGCATTGCCGCAAGGTAGGTTCATCCGCTCATAGGTTGGGCGAGAGACCAGGTCACCAAAGTGATACCATTCGATTTTGGCTGTGCCATCTACATAGAGCTTACGCGGACCATGTTTGACGTTGTCTTTCCAGCTTACCTCTTCCATCAGGACAGTCCCATCGCGGTAGCGCAATTCGATACCGTTCTTTTTGCCATGATGAAAGTTCACTTCAGCGATTTTTTCTCCATTTTGGTAAACGACCGTTAACCCCTCTTGCGTGCCATGGATCCACTGTTCGGCGGTGCTGGGGAGCCCTCCTTGTATAAAAGTGAGCCTTGTACCGTGTATGGCGCCGTTCTCGTAGGGAGTGATCACGGAAGGATCGCCGTTTGCGAAATAGGTAGTCCGTTCGGTCATCTGACCATTATGGATCGTGTCTCTAGAAATCAGATCTCCTTCGTTAGAGCGGCAGATCCGAGTGCCATGTCCATTGAGGACACGCGATTCAACGACATTGAGTGGTGTGCGGTATTCGCCCGAAAAGAGAAAGGTGTCTTGATGCAGCTCATTGACTTGTGGCGTGCCATCTTCATACCAGCGAGTGAGATCGACAAGTGAGTTATTTTCAAAGGTCTCTTCTTTTAAGGGAACTCCGCTGGGGTAGTTTTCCAGGGTGGAGACAAGTGTGCCATGAGAATAGGTTTCACAGGTGCGCACAGTAGAGGAATTGGGATATGTGTAGGTAGTGGGCCCATGTGCTTGTCCCTTGGAGTATGTGGTGGTGACCGTCACGCCATCTTTGCGCAGCGCAACTGTTTGGCCATCTTGCCCTTGTTCTTCCCAGGCCGATTTGGTGACTGGAATGCCATATTTATGCACGTATGTGGCTTTGACAACGTCGTATTGCCCTTGATGAGAGCGGCATCCTGCAAGCGTGGCGCAGGTGAGCATGATGAGCGGGAGAGTTGTTTTCATGAGGGTTCCCCTTGTAATGGTAATGAAATATTCTTAGTAATGCGTATGTGTTCTTGCTCAACGTCTACTTGTGAGACAGTTTTGCTATGGTCGCGGTATACAAATCGGAAAGTCACATTTTTCTTGTTTGCACCGAGCTCGGGGCTTCTATAAATATCACCCCACAAAGCGACCGACTCGAGTAAATCGGATGGTACCTTTATAATGGCTTCAAGAAGCTGTCCGACAGGCATTTCTTCTTCTATGGTTACAGTCCAATCGCGCGAAGAGGCTGGATATTGAGGCAGCGGCTGCATGCGGATGGATGCTGGGACGTGGATTTGGACATCCTGCAGGTTGATTTCAGCGTAGTAAACGGGCCTTTTAAGTCCCGCTTGCCTCAAAGTCAAAGGGTGCACTTCCCCTAAGATGCCTGCCTCTACATCTCCAATCATGAGGGCAGCTTGTCTACCAGGATGAAAATTGGCGTAGGAGCTTAGGGTGAGCGAAAATTTCGGAATTTTAAAGTGTGCAAGCAGATTTTCGATGATCCCCTTGAGATCAAAGAAATCGACTGAACCATTTTTCGTTTCGCAATAATGAGGTGTTTTTTCTCCTGAGAGAATCACAGCAGCCACAGGTGGTTCGAAATATTTGCCTTTGGCTGTGAAATGGACTCTGCCCACTTCAAAACCGGAAACGGATTCAATACCATGATCTTCGTTATAGCGGATGATACTCAGCATCCCTGGTAGCAGAGAGGGGCGCATGACTGATTGTTCAATGGAATGAGGGTTCAGAATTTTGATCAAAGTTCTGGATGGGAAGGTGTCAGTGGATATGAGTGCGGCCTGCGTGGGGCTGATGAGATCGCACGTCAAACATTCCTGTAGCCCTTCCTTCAAAAGGCGCTCACGAACAGAGCGCGTAAAAAGATGCTCGGGGCTGTGCGGGAGATTGCCTGTCCGGTACAAAGGGCGTTCCCTCTTGTGGATATTGTCATAGCCATAGAATCGTGCTACTTCTTCGATCAGATCGATCTCCTGATGAATGTCCACTCTATACGTTGGAACTTTTACAGAAATCAAATCATCGCTACCACGTTCGATGAGGAACCCTAAACTACTAAAGATGGTTTCAACCTCGCCCCTAGCTAATCGAGTACCCAGGACGCGGTTGACACGACTGAGCCGACATTCGACGCGCTGCATGGGAAATTCTTTGGATTTCACATCAATGTGCCCTTCCAGCGCCTTCCCGCCTGTGATTTCACAAATCCATGCGGTAGCCCTTGCAAGAGCTTCGAGAGCTCCATTGGGATCACACCCTCTTTCAAACCGATAGGAGGCTTCAGAGCGGATTTCCATCCGTTTGGATGTGCGGCGTATCTGTGAGGGCTCAAAGTAGGCTGATTCCAACAAAACAGTGGTTGTGGTCTCTGTCACCTCCGTGTCCAAAGAACCCATGATGCCCGCAATGGCGATAGGTTTTTTAGCATCGCAGATGAGCAAGGTCTCCTCTGTGGGATAGTGGCATTTGCCGTCCAAAGTAGTGATGGTTTCATCTTTATGGGCATTGCGTACGTTAATCTGCTTTCCTTCCAATTTGTCGAAATCAAAAGCATGCAACGGGTGGCCCAATTCCAGTAGGACAAGATTGGTGATGTCAACGATATTGTTCACACTTCGCATACCACACTGTTCGATCCGCTCCTGGAGCCACGGTGGTGAGGGGGCTACACGTACTCCTTTAATCAAGCGGCACGTGTAGCGTGGACATGCTGCAGTATTCTCAACTGTAACGGAGGTTTGATTTTGGGTTGCCTCCCCCTTACTTTCGGTAATAGCATATTGCGCGGTGAGCACAGATTCGCCAGTGACAGCGGCAAGCTCCCTTGCCATGCCCCGGATGCTTGCGCAGTGGATCAAGTTAGGGGTGAGGGCGATTTCCATGACATCATCATGGATTCCTTCGAATTCCAGGCCAATGGCAGTCAGTTTATCAGCAATCTGCTCGATAGATAGCGAGGTGGGAAGGTATTCTTTTAACCAAGAGAGGGGAACTTTCATAGGTGGTAACAGCGATCAATTTTTATTGTGCGATTTTACGAGAGACTCGCTATAGTGTCAACTTTTGTAACTGTTCATGTAGTCGACCTTGGTGGTTAATCGTCTATCTGTGGTAACTATCCACTCCCACCTTGATGAAGTGTGTCTTTCTTAGACATTCTGGCGGCTCGTGAATAGTTACCAATTTTTCAGGTGGTTTTGGGATACATGCACAATCCACGTTGGATCTTTCAGGCCCTTATTCTGAGCGCTACTTTAAATGTGGCGCTGCTCGGGGTGTTTTTTTATTTCCTCATTCGTGACAATCCTCTGCATTTCTCTTACCATCCCAAAGAGGTCCTTCATTTTCAGCATCCCCCTATACCGTCGGGCTTTTTAGAGAGATTGCCGGCAGTTGCATTTGACCATCTTCTCGAGCTTCTAATTGATGAGCGCAAAATGGAGTATGGTTTCCAAGTGCGCGAGCTCGCTCTTGGGGCATTGGCCCTATTTCACCATTTTGATGTCGAAAGAGGATTAGGACGGGGAAAATTGTCGAAGCATATTTGGGAATATGAGGGGGCACGGTTTCTCATGTTTCCTGGTCTAAGCAGTACTGATTTTGAAACACTGCAAACATTTGCCCATAAAGATCAATGGCCTTTGACCTCCCAAGGTCTTTTTGAGCGCATTCAAGAGTCTGGATTAGAAAATAGCGATCCGGGACTCGTTCGTTTTTTTTGTCACACCCCCGAGTTTGTTCTTTTTGAGACTCTTTTTGCACGCACGCACTTGCCTATTCAAAAAAGAAGTGTGCTAAATTTAGCGCTAGAAGGAGGCTGGAAAAAATTCGCCGCTTTTTCACAAGAGCAGCAAGCGGGTATCGATTTTTCCAGCGAGATCAGGCAACAAGTGCTCCTCGGAGCGATTGCTGAGGGGTCTAAGACAGCCGCTTACCTGCTGCTCCTAACAGATGCTCCATTTGCGACCCATCAGCTCGATGATGCATATTTGATACAAGTTCTCGATTTATTGGGCACAAAAACTGCAGAGTCTGTGCAATTTGTTCAAAATATTGCGGCGTCTTCACGCATCGATGCCGTCCGTCAAAAAGCTGTGGCAAGAATCTCTGAATATGCAGTAACAACACCCGGCGAGATGGCAAGCCATTTTTATGAAAAACCGGGGCAAAAGGATCTACGTCCTGTTTTTCGTGGGGCGCCTCCTGCCGCGCCGGATCCGGCTGCGCATGTCGTGCAAGACGGAGAATCACTCTGGCTTATCGCCCGCAAATATAAAGTTTCTATTGATGCTTTGATGGAGGCAAATCAGATGCACAATTCTGTGATTCGTCCGGGGAAGGCCCTGAAGATTCCTCGTCCGGTGTGACAGGATCGTAACCTCCCGGGTGCCAAGGCCCGCACTTTGCCAGCCGTACTAGCATCATCCATGTCCCTTTAAACATGCCATAAGTTGAGAGCGCCTCTTCTGCATATGCTGAGCAACTAGGCGCAAAGCGGCAGCATTGCCCTACAAATGGACTGATGCACAAACGGTACAGACGGATGAGGAAAATAAAAATTAGTTTCATAGCACAGCGAGTATACCACAGATTTGTCTTGAGAGAAAGGAACTTCGTTTGCTAGGATTTCATCCAAAATTCAAGCGGAAGTGGCGGAATTGGTATACGCGCTACCTTGAGGTGGTAGTGGAGCAATCCATGGGGGTTCAACTCCCCCCTTTCGCATTACGTAACTCTTATGCATATTTTGATTACCCTTCTTCTTTTGTTGTCCTCTCCACTATGTGCTGAACGCTTTTCTGCGGATCGATCAGCGCGAGGCTATGAATCAGGGCAACCCAAAAAACACCGTGTAGACGTCTTTGATTTTGATGGCGAATACCCTGAACTTGAGCATATCAATATTGATGCGAAGCGTAAAAAAAACGTCGAATTTCATTTGACCGGCACCTACCCGGAGCTTGAAATGGTGAACTACGAAGGCTCATTTGGGACGTTATCAGGAAAGTTGACGGGTGATTTTCCGAAACTCGGTGTTGTGAATTTTTTATGTACCAATTGCGCCATGCAATTAGACCTCGGTACTACTTGGAATCGCTCCTGTGAAATCAACATCCGCGGAGCTGACCAAGATATTGTTCTGACCTTGCCTAAAGATGTGGGTCTTGAAATCCGCACCAAAGTGGCTCTCAAAGGCAAAGTGATCCCTTGCGAAGGTCTCAAGAAAAAAGAGAAGCTAGGTATGCTCAAAAAGACATACTCTAATGAATTGGCAGAAACCTCTGAGGTTGTACTGACCATCCACGTCGAGCTTGCTGACGGCCGCATCATCCTCAACTGATCAAACCCTTTCTATCTACTCGACCAAGGCACAGAGATGAGCAGTCGCATTTGTAGCAGAAATGGTCCTCTGAAGGTTCCTTCTCTGTGGCTTCGAGCCCCCATGCCTCTATGTTGCATTCTGATGCAAGATTGCGAAAATAGGGTGATTGCACATCTATCATTGTTTTTTAATAAATTTTGTTTTATCAGTGTGAGCTATGGATATTTGGCTAGATACAATCGATCTTAAGACTATTGGGCAGGCGGAAAGTATGGGATTGCTCGACGGAGTGACCACTAATCCCACGATCTTGTCTCAAGACGATAGACCTGCCGAAGAGATCCTTGAAGAGCTTCTCAACCATTTTTCAGGTCCCCTTGCTGTTCAGGTGACACTCCATTCGGTTGCCGAAATGGTAGAACAGGGCAAAGATCTTCGCGAGTTTTCTTCCCGCATCGTCGTTAAAATTCCAGTTACTGTGGAAGGGCTAGTGGCTATTAAGCGCCTCTGTGAGGCTGACATTCCTGTAATGGCTACAGCTATTTTTGAACCCATGCAGGCGCTTCTCGCAGCTAAAGCAGGAGCTTGCTATGTAGTGCCTTATTTCTCTCATTTAGGAGACAACGCTCTTTCCATCTGCCTTGCGATTCAAGAGATGCAATTACCGGCAAATTTGCTGGTTGCCTCGCTCAAAACCCCTGAGCAAGTCCTGCAATGCGCCACCTCATTTTTTGATGCGGTGACTCTTAAGGGCCCTCTTTTCCAAGCTTGCATTACCACTCCAGCTCAAACTCTTGATCAACTCAAGCGATTTAATGCTGCTTGGCAAGAGGCTCCTACCTCACAACTCCTCGCATCATCAGAGCTTCTCAAGTAAAAGCAATTCCCACTTGATCTATCCTTTACAAGATTCATAACCTTCTTAATACTCGCTGCCATCAAATAATGAGGTATAGAAATGACTGAAGTATTGATTGGTAAAGAGCTGATCCCGGTAGTGTATGTTCATAATATCTGGACTGACAAGTGCTCCGCAGCAGTGCTGGTTGGAGTCGCATTAGTGGCCTTGCTCACAATCGCTGGTATATATGCGGTTTATCCTCTGAAAGGACTAGGCTTCAGCTCCGTGGGATGGTGGATGCTGGGGAGTGCTGCGGTTCTAGGTGTTCTCGAAGCTGCAGTCATCATCGCGTGGATCAAAAAATCAGAACCCGAGTTCCATCCAGACAAGAAAACTTTTGCCTCTTTGGACCATTTTAAGGGGCGAGGACCTGCTTATGACTTTGTTGTTTTTCCAAAAGATAGCCACGCTTTTGTAGCAGTTTATGTACAGGATGGGATCAGCAGGCAGTTTCGTATTTTTAAAAATAATGAGATCGTTGGCATGTTTTTAAAAAATATTCAAGAGACTCATCCGTGGGTACAACCAACTTAATACCATTTCCAGAAAATAAAGCCATGAAGTGGCACTGGGTAACATGACAGATTTGGATGACCGTTTCGAAGCCTATGTTTTTGCACCTAAGCGAGAAAGGATCGTTCAAAAATGGCGTGTTATACAGTGCCACTTCATGGCTTTATTTTCTGAAAATGGTATAACTTAAAACCCTGGTTTAAAACCCAAAGGCCTGGGCAAACAGAGTGGCGATCTTAGTTTGGAGTTCGACAGGTAGTGTGAGAGTGGCAATATAAGAGAGAGAGCGGGAAACGGCAAGCTGAGAAAGTAAATGTTCTTCATCGGCTGAAAATGCAAGATAGCCAAGTGGAGCATGGGAAGGAAGATACTGTTCTCCACCATAACGGCAGCTCGGTTGGGGTGTTGAGAGTTGTAGCATTCCCTCGTGAGCAAGGGTTTTGATGAGGAATGCCGATGCATAGGTGTGAGGTGCTGTGCTAGTGGGAAGATGCTCCAAAAAGAGACGGTAGAGGCTGTAGAGTTGGGGAGCCGCCTTGCCCTGCCATTGAGAGCGTAACAAAGCCTGGGACATGGTATCTGCTGCAGTCAGGTTTGCAAAGCTGTCTCGCAAGCGTAAGTTTTGTGCAAGGATCGTCCCTTCCTGCACACGGTGTAGGTCCTTGCGTCCAAGCGTGTATTGCAGTTCAATGCGGGTCCAAGGAGAGGTAAGAGCTGCAAAATGCAGGTAATCGCGCTTACGTATTTTAACAAAAAATTTTAGTATACCTGTTGGCGCAAAAAGAGTGAGAATGCGGTCGTAATCTTTATAGGGGATGGCTTGTAAAACGATCCCCTCGACTTGTTGAGTGGATTCCATGACTGTGCATTCAGCATGCCGCAGTTTTCTCTTGAGGTCAACGCCTTTTCTTGTTAACGTTGCGAAGCTTTTGCACCGATAGCTCAATCGGATAGAGTACCTGGCTTCGAACCAGGTGGTTAGAGGTTCGAGTCCTCTTCGGTGCACTTCTCTTCCGTCACATCGAGCTAGCGCCTTGTGTATTATGCTCTTGGGATAATGCTTAGCGGTCAATCTGCGGGTTGTTCTATGTACCCTTCTTGTCTTTGTTGCGTTGCTTTGAAATCCTCTTCTTGCTCCGCCAGCCTTCGTCTCTCGTTGACACAGAGACACACCTTTGTAGCTATAGCGTATAGGGCAAATGCGCTTAGAGCAGTACCTGATCCGCAAAGGGCCCCGATGGCGATCACGGAATGGCTGCGTAACACTCCACCTAAAATCAGGCCTAACCCCATGAGGAGGGTTACACTTACTCCAACTGCAAAATTAACATCATTGTTGCATTTCATGATACTATTCCACGACTTAGATAAACAAACTATACTTAGTATATACAAATATTATTAAGTTAATGTTAATTTTTTTATTTTAGTAATTTTTACCTTCTTGATCCAAAAATTACATCAAGCTACTCTGTACAGCGTGGATCAGATTTCGATTTTTTCTCTCACATCTGAGGAATATGCCCGTTTAGTGAAGGCTCGTTTAGGAAAGGGGGCTCTTCATGCGCGCCTTATCTATCGGGAATGGTTTCGGACAGGCAATGTTACAGGTCAAGACCCTCATTTTCGCAATGCGGCCTCCCTTTTTCAAGAGATTGTCGCGATGACAGATTTTACGTATCTACCTTTGGTGAAAAGAGGAGGTGAGCGGGGGACTGAGAAGTACCTGGTGCAAACCCGAGATGGTCTGGAAATTGAGATGGTTGTGCTGCCGATGCCAGCAGGTTATACGTTGTGTATCTCTTCACAAGTGGGATGCCGCATGGGGTGCGCTTTTTGCGAAACAGGAAAAATGGGGCTGCTGCGCTCTCTGTCTACAACTGAAATTCTGAGTCAAGTCTTTCAGGCTAGGCACGGGTTGAAAGTCGAGGTTCGCAACATTGTCTTTATGGGGATGGGAGAGCCTTTGGATAACTTCGACGCTGTCATGCAGGCGGTGAAGATTTTGACCGATGCCAATGGCTTTGGTTTAGGACCCAGCCGCATTGCTCTTTCGACAAGTGGGCTTGTTGATAAAATCTACCGTCTGATCGATGAAGCCGATCCGGCATTAAGGCTGGCCATTTCGGTGAATGCTCCTCATGATACGGTCCGCAATAAGCTGATGCCTGTGAATCATCAGTTTGATATGTCAGCGTTAAGGCAAGCGATGGAGGCCTACACTGTCCACCCCAAGCGGCGTATCTTGATAGAATACATCCTCATCAAGGGGAAAACAGATTCCCAGGAAGATGCCGATGCGCTTGCGCATTATTTACGAGGTCTCAGAGTAACTGTGAATTTGATACCCTATAATCCTCAAAGTCGCGGTCCATTCGAGCCGCCCTCTATTGAGGCAATCGATCTGTTTCTAAAAAGGATGCAGGAGCAAGGTTTTTTAACTTTTGTCCGAGGAACCAAGGGGCAAAAAATCATGGCTGCCTGTGGGCAACTAGGTAACATTGCGCTACGCCGTAAAAAATCGTTGGTCTTTTCTCCAGAGTGAGGTATTTTTCAATTTAGGCGCTAACCCTAGAGGTATCTCATGAATGAAAAAACAAAAGCAGAAATCAAAGAGAAATTCGTTGCTCTCGAATATCCCGTGCATGTGATCGGGCGCCACGTGTCGGTGACAGAGCCTATGAAGGCGTATGCAATTGATAAATTGTCCAAGTCAGTGGACCGTTATGGCGTACGTGCTATTGAGGTGACTGTGACGATGGACGTGCAAAAATTGTCGCATATGGTTGACTTTATCCTTCTTGTTAACAATACGAAAATCAAGGTTTCGGGACGTAGTGAGAGTATGTACGCTTCGATTGACCAAGCAATTGATCGTTTAAATGCTAAGCTACGTCGCTACACGAAACGCCTGAGGGAGCACCATGCCAAAGGTGTTTCGGAAATCGATATGAACGTTAATGTGATTAAATTGATCCCCATCGATGACATTAACGATTCGATCGAAGAAGAGAGCTTAAAAAATGTCGAAGAACAACTGAAACCCCACCCGATTGTCAGCCGCGAGAAAAAACCATTGAAGACCCTCAACCAAAATGAGGCGATCATGAAAATGGAGCTCTCTGAGGATCAGTTCATGATTTTCCGCAGCGAAGAGGATAACAAGCTAAAAGTGATCTACAGGCGCAGTGATGACAACTATGGCATCATCGAGCCCGAAAAGTGAACTCGCGCTAAGCTGCAATCCTGGCCCGTTAGAGGGAATTGAGGCGAGCCATGCAAATACGTTTCAAAATCTTTACAAGGCGAAGAATCCCGCAGCCATTTATGGCCGGCTTCTTCAACCAAAAAAATGAAAAAGTGTGAGCCCATTTACGATCCTATTCGGAAAAAATGGGTAGCAGCAACGCCAGAAGAGAAGATCCGTCAGTATCTGATCCGGCATATGACCGAAAAGCTGGGCTATCCTCCCTTATGGATGGCTATCGAAAAGGAATTAGCCCAGCTTCCCCATGTCCAACCCAAATCGGCCATGGAAATCGTGAAAAGGAGAGCTGATATTCTTGTGTTTGCTCCCAACACTGTTTCTCCACTACTCCTAATCGAATGTAAAGCGACCGCTTTGAGCCAAGCCTTTGCACAGCAAGTCATCGGTTACAATGCCCTTGTGAAAGCCCCTTTCGTCTCCCTAGCCAATGGTAAGCAGGTGCTGACGGGGCATTACGATCCTGAGCTGGGTAAGTACTGTTTCGAGAGTGGCCTTCCCAGTTTCGCAGACCTGATGCATTATACCATTTATCAAAAATAAACCCACGAATTGGCACTCTATAACACGCCATTTTTGAACGATCCTTTCTCGCTTAGGTGCAAAAACATAGGCTTCGAAACGATCATCCAAATCTGTCATGTTACCCAGTGCCACTTCATGGCTTTATTTTTGATAAATGGTATTAGTCTAAAGAGAGGTGTTCTGGGCCGATTTGCGAAGAGCTATCGATGACAACCACACGTTCAATGGCGTTTGCCAGCTCGCGGATATTTCCTGGCCAGGGATGGGTTAGAAGTTTTTTTTCTGCTGCCTTCGACAGTGTTTTCGCAGACCTACGGTTTTCAGCACAAAATTTGGTCAGGAAATAACGGGAGAGGGGTAAAATATCTTCTTGCCGATCTCGCAGAGGAGGGAGGTGGAGAGGAACAACATTGAGACGGTAATAGAGATCTTCCCTAAATATTTTTTCTTTAATGGCTTCTTTGAGATTACGGTTTGAGGTGGAGATCAAGCGGACATCAACAGCAAGAGGTTTGCTTCCTCCAACCCGTTCGAATTCTTGTTCTTGGACTACCCGGAGCAATTTAGGTTGTAAGCTGATAGGTATTTCGGTTACCTCATCGAGCAGCAAAGTCCCTTTGTCTGCTAATTCAAAACGACCCAGCCTTTTTTGATTAGCCCCTGTAAAAGATCCCTTTTCGTGTCCGAAGAATTCCGATTCGATGAGCGTATCGGGAATGGCTGCGCAGTTCACCCGGATATAGGGGTGGTTGGCACGCAGCGAATGGGCGTGAATTGCTGCAGCGATAACCTCTTTACCTGTTCCCGATTCGCCATGAATGAGGACACTTGCTTGGCTTTTAGCGATCTGGACAGCCTCCAGTAAGACTTTTCTCATGGCAGGACTTTCAGCCACCAACTGGGCAGGAATCCGTTTTGAGCAGACCTCTTCACGTAGGTAGATGTTTTCTTGGACGAGTGCTAAGTGTTCGCCCGCTTTTTCAATCAAGGTTTCAATGGCATCTGGAGTGAAGGGTTTCAGTAGGTAATTGAAGGCCCCGAGACGCATCGCTTCCACAGCGGTTTCGATTGTTCCGTAAGCTGTCATAATAATGACAAGCGTTTGTGGGCAGAGCTCTTTAACTCTGCGTAGAAGCTCAAGGCCGGAGAGATCGGGCATTTTCATATCGGTAATGAGAAGATCGAAATGCTGCTTTTTAAGGTACGCGAGAGCCTCTTTTACGCTTCCTGCTGTGTCGACCTCATAATGATTGCGCAAGAGCGCTTCGGCCAGAAACCGACGCATCAGTTCTTCATCGTCAACAATCAATATCTTCTCAATGCGCATATGTTCCTATAGTATGAGAGTGAATTGTGTCCCGTTTGCTTCCTGGGAGATAACCTCTAGCTTTCCGCCATGGGCTTTGACCACAGCAAGCGAAGCGGCAAGGCCTAAACCGGTGCCTTTGGCTTTTGTTGTAAAAAAGGGTGTAAAAATCTTATGAAGATTTTGGGGGCTGATACCCAAACCATTATCTTGGATCATCAGCGCTCCTGTTTCGCTCAGTGTGATAGCGACCAAGCTCGCTTCAGCTTCGCTTGCATTCCGTAGCAGATTCAGTAGTACCAGTGTGATGCGCTCTTTGTCCATAGAAAGGGTATAGTCTGTATAAGCACTATGAAACTGGTATTGTGTTGCTGTATGGGTAGCTTCTGCAAGTGAGCATGCCGCGCGCACTAAAACCACAAGATCTGTAGGCGTGAAATGCAAACAGAGGGGTTTAGCGTAATCGAGGACTTGGGTGATCAGAGAGTTTAAAGTACGAGTCCCTTCCAAAATGGCGCTGATCATATTTTGATGGGAAGGGGTTTCTAAATCTCTTTTGAGCAAATGGGCAAAACCTTCAATCCCTCCGAGGGGATTGCGGATCTCATGGGCGAGGGTAGCTGCCATCTCACCCAGCTCTTGGAGCCTTTCGGCTTGGCTCAAACTTTTTTGCAGCTTTTGCTGCTCTGTCCGATTGCTGAGCAAAAGCAAAATCCCTTTCTCGGGTACAATTGAAGTGGAAACTTCAATGTCTTTTTCTCCGCAGAGTGTGAGGAAAATCCTGCGGTGTCTTCCCGATTCTATGAGCTCTTGGCTCATTGAAAATCCAAATAAGTTGTCCGAAAAACAGTCTGAATAAGAGCGTTGCAGTACCGTCTCGATTGGACAGCCTAGAAGAGCGGCCGCCGCGGGATTAAAAAGAGCGATGATTCCCACTTGATTGACAAACATCATCCCTTCGGACATATGGAAAATAAGCTTTTCGAGGGTAAGGTGGGAGGATTCCCATTTTTCTTTTAAGTGATAAAATTGCGTGTGCAGGGAGGTATATGCCGCTTCAAGCCGCTCTGTCTCCTGAAGGTAATGCGTCCAATGCACTTCATCAGGTGTTTTTTTCAGGGGGACGGAGTTGTTCTTTCCGCTTTTCTTGGTTGATGCCATCGAGATGAAGGATCCGTTTAATTACCTTACGTATGTGTTCTAATTCTTCGGTAATTTCCTGCGAGATATCATGCAGTGACTGCTTAAAGGGCATAAGCTCTGAGTCGATCTCTTCAATGCATGAAAGCAGTATTTTTTTTTGTTCCAAAGAAGCAATCCATGCTTCTACTGACATGTCAGACTCTTCCTCAGATAGGTCTAGCATGGCTTCGAAAAACCCTTTCTTCTTTCTCAGCAAGTGGAGCAACTTTTCTTCTCGCATATAATACCATGTCTTAAAGAAATGGGTACAATTAGATCAAGAGAATTTGTAACTCTCTATGGAATCAGTCTTGGTGGTTGATAGTCTCACTCACCGAGGTACGAAAATTTATGGCTCCCTTGTGAGTGCATTGGCCATATTCTTGAAAATAATCAGATGGAAAGGGAAGAGCATATACCAGTAGAATCTTCCCGAAAGCCCTCTGGGGCGAAAGGTTGCGGTTTGACGCAGAACCTGCTCTTTTTCATCCACTAAAAATTCTAGCCAGGCCTCTCCTGGGAGTTTCATTTCAGCAAAGAGCACGAGATGACCTATAGAATAATCGGCCACCACTACTCTCCAAAAATCGATAGAATCGCCCACCTGTAGCTCGGAAGGGTGTCGCCTGCCTCTGTTCATACCCGTGCCGCCAGCCAACTGATCGATCAATCCACGGAGTCGCCAAGCCCAATTCATGGAATACCAGCCCTGGTCGCCTCCTAGCTTCCAAAGTCTTTGCTTTACAACGTCTACCGGTGCTTTAAGAGGGAAAATCTGGATATCCTTTAAGCACCCCTCAATGGGTAGGGCTTTAAAGGTTTTGATGTCGGCATTGACATCTTGAAGGTCCCAGGCATCCATCCATGTGGAACGGACTTCATGGTGTGTGAAGGTTTGGAAAGCGAGCTCGATTGCCTCATCCACGTCCAGACATTGATGTGGTAAAATAGAATCGATAGTGCAATTGAGTTTGCGAGTCGATTGTTTCATACTTTCGACTAGGTAAAAGCAGATAGAGAATTTAACGGATGAGACAAAGACGAGCCAATAACTGGATAGCCGAGGTGTCAGAACCGGAACATCGATGATATAGCGCTTGAGCTGACGGAAGGCGGCGTAACGGAGCATGAGTTCTTTAAAAGACATGACCTGGGGGCCTCCTATATCAAATGTTAGGTTAAAACAGGCCATATTTAGCAAGACGCCGTATAGATAAAAGAGCACATCTCGAACAGCGATGGGTTGGCATAAGCTTTTGACCCAGCGAGGTGCGATCAGGACAGGAATTTTTTCTACTAAGTCGCGCACGATTTCTAAAGAGGCGCTTCCAGCCCCTATAATGATGCTAGCTCTGAGGATCGTACAAGGGATCTTGCTTTCCTTCAGGATATTTTCTACAGATAAACGGGAGCAAAGATGGGGTGAGAGGGAATCATGGCTCTCAATAATTCCACCTAGGTAGATGATTTGACGACAGGTTGTGGTCTTGAGCATCTGCAAAAAGTTGCGCGCAGTACTTTCTTCTGAGGCAGGTAGATTTTTGACAATGTCGCCCATAGCATGAATGAGGTAATAGGCTGCATCGAGATCTTGTGGCCACAGATCCATACCTGCAACATCCCGTAGATCCCCATAGAGCACATGAAGCTGTGGATGATCTTCCAGGCTCAAAGAGACCCCCCTTATGCGCGATAAAGCATAAACTTCATGTCCCTGATTTAGCAGTAAACAGACCAGCCTTTTCCCAATGAATCCTGTAGCTCCGGTCACTAATATTTTTGCGATATTTACCTCTTAGTATAAGTATCATCAAGACTACGCGCATAATCTTGTAAAAAATGGGCTTCAGGATGGGGAATGGGGGCCGGATCCTGATCGGTATGCCCTTTTTTTGGGCGTCCTCGCCGGAGCCATTTTTCGATAGCCCTTCCTTGGTTGTAAAGAGAGGCGAGTTGTGGAAAATAATAATACAAAGATGCTTGCAATCGCTTGCGCCGCCACGTCGAGGAGGGGTTTAAAGTGTATATCTTATCAGCGTACGCGTGGGCTTCCTGAAATTGTTTGAGGGTGCAAAAATGCCTGTGGGCGTTTGAGAGGATTTTCTTTTTCCTCTTTAAAAAGAAGCGGTCGACCTCTTCTTTTTCATGTTGAGCTAAGGGAGTCGTAAGAAGGTTTTCGTGTAGATGGTCAGCCTCGCTAATAAATAAAGGATAGTCTGTTTGGGCAGAGAGGGATCCAGAATGTTGAAAACCAAAATAAAAAGGGCGGTCGGTGATGAGATAGACAGGATATCTAGCAGCACATTGAGAAATCAGGTGTTCATCAGCGCCGTTGCGAATCTTGAGGTCAAAACCACCTATCACTTTTAACAGATCCGTCCTAAAGAGCAGGGATGGAAAGGAGATTGCAAATGAGGAACGTAAATAGGCAAACAGACCATGGGGGGGCGCGTAATACCCTGAGGGTGGGATAAAAGGGTGGTTGGGTGTGATGGAACTAACCGCATAGTGTTTATCCACTTTGACGCCACCGCCCCCACAAAATGCGATGTCGGGATGGCTGTTAAACAAAGGAACGGTTTCTGCAAAGAAAAAAGGAGCGAAAAAGTCGTCATCGGGCAAAAAGCAGACATAGGGGGTCGAAACCTGCATCAAGGCAGCTTGGAAGTTGGCTATAGCACCTATGTTGGTGGAATGTTTCAGCAGTTTAATCCTCTTATCCTGCTGCATGAATGCTTGTGTAACCGCATCGGTTTCTTCTCCGGAAGCATTGTCGGCAATCAAGATTTCAAAATCGGCAAAAGATTGCCTCAACACACTCTTGACAGACCTTTTGAGCCACTGAGGCCGCTTATAGGTCGGGATAATTGCAGTAATGAGAGCTTTCATGCGAATTATCTTAGCAGACGCTATCGTCTAAAGGCAAGAAAAGTGGGTTTCCAAACAAAGCAAGCTTTTTTGTAACTATTCAGATAATACCATTTCCAGAAAATAAAGTCACAAATTGGCACTGTATAACACGCCATTTTTGAACGATCCTTTCTCGCTTAGGTGCAAAAACATAGGCTTCGAAACGATCGTCCAAATCTGTCATGTTACCCAGTGCCACTTCATGGCTTTATTTTCTGGAAATGGTATAATCCATCTTTTCGGTTGAAAGCCTCTTTGCTATCCGTTTAAATTTCTTCTTGGGGTACGTCTGGGGTAGGTAAGCTTGAAAGTAAAGCTTCTCTTTGGGAAGGGTCTAAGGAGACTAATGGGGGGCGGAGGGTATGCCATGTGAGGCCCTGCCTCTCTTCCATGATGGCTTTGGCTGCTGCAATAAAGGGATATTGTTTAATGATATCGGATAAAGTGGCGATCGAGCGAGTCATATCTGCGGCGCCTTGTTTGGCTGCCCGGTAGAGCGTATGGAGGGTTTCAGGATAAAGATTAGCCATCCCCAAAATGCCACCTGCTGCGCCATTTTGGACGGCTTTGACAAGGTGCTTTTCGTTACCCGCAAAAAGTTGAAAATGAGGGAATGTATTGAGAACTTGTCCTGCAAATGCTGGGTTACCTTCGCTCTCTTTCAATCCTATTACGTTATCCGAAAATTGTTGGCGCAGTTCCTCGATAATGTGCATCGTGATGGACACACCGCTGTATTGAGGGATGTGATACAAAAGGATTTTCACATCAGGGTTGTCGACTCCTTGAAGAATAGTTCGGTAAAAAGCAATGACACCACTTTCTTGGACCTCTTTGAAAAAACCAGGAGGAGAAATCAGTGTTGCGGCGCATCCATGATGAAGTGCTCTCTTGGTCAAGGCGATGGTGTCAGGAACGGAGGAGCTTCCATTACCCAGCACGAGTTTGCTTGGTGGAAAACCTTTCGCGATGAGTGTGTCAAGAGCCTCCATGCGTTCAGAAACAGAAAATGAGGGACCTTCCCCGGTTGTACCAAAAAGAACAATCCCGCAGCATCCTTTATCAAGAAGATCAAAGCAGTGAGAGATCAAGGTTTCATGGTTACACGAGAAATTGGGCAATAAGGGCGTCAGGGAGGCTGCCCAAATACCTTGTGGTAAGGGATCATGCATGTGCAAAAGCTCCAGACCATATCTTGGGGTTAAAGCCGACGAGACCAAAATCGCGTGCTAGCAGGAAAGGGCGTTTGACGAGCATGCCATGCTGACTTAAAAGGATAAGGCTCTCTTGCTCCGATAACTCGGATAGCTTTTCAGATAGCCCCATTTCGCGGTACAGTTGTCCTGATGTGTTAAAGAGTTTTTTCAGGCTTCCTTCCTGGTAGGCTAACATTTTTTGGAGCTCTTGCAGGGAAGGTGGAGATTTAACAATATCTTTTACAGTGATTTTCCAAGGGCCAGGAGTTTTGCAATTACCTCCAAAGACAAGTTGCTTGACTTCCAGAAATCGGAGCGCATTTTGGCAAGTAGAACATTTGGTATGAATGTGGATGGTCATAAGGTGAGTATAACCCTCTCGTTCAGATTTGGGCAAGGTGTTACATCGGTACAATCACGAGAGGATCCGCTGTTTTTTTCAGGGCATCAAAGTAACTGGGTGCAACGTTAAAGATCGAACCGAGCAGCTCATTGTCATACGCACCTACGACCTCTCCAATGCCGATATAGTCAGGCTCTGCATGATTAAAGAAGGCGATCACCTCTACATTTTCATCACCAATATTTTCGATGTTGTGGAAATGGGAAGCTGGCGCGAATGCCCCCTGGCCTCCATTGACTTCTAATGTTTCTACATGGCCATCGGGGGATAAAATGGTAATGCGGGTGCATCCCTTTACGATATAGACAAGCTCGCCGGCATTGGTGTGCCAATGGGGTTCTACAACGCCTTTAGGATTTAATCCAAAGCCTAAAATCCCTAATCCTTCAAGAATGGGAAGACACGTTTTTGTGGCTAATTGGAGATAGCCCCCCCTCGTTTTAACCGGCTTGTTACTGCCGGCAATGTTAAACTCAAAACGGCTTGCGCTGAAATCAAGAGTGGGCGCTTTTGTGGGCAGTGTTCGCAGTAGTTCTTCTGATTTGGATTTTTTGAGTCCATCAATAAAACCTGGGGGTGTGGCAAAAGTTGCTTCACATACTGGATCAGATAAGCTCTGCATTGCTTTTGAAAGGCACATCACTTGAGGGATGGTCGCATTGCACGCGAAATTGATGATCACCTCTTGAGGTCCAATATTCTCAAAATGATGGATGTATCCTTGTGGGACAAAAAACACATCTCCGGCCTTCACGGCAAAAACTTCTAACTTGTTAGGGGTACGGATAGAAACAAGCGCTTTTCCCTGTGTGCAGTAACCTATTTTATGGGCATTGGGATGCCAAATTGGCTCTTGAGAGCCTCGCTGATTCAACTTCAAAATAGAAAACGAGATATTCACAAAACCTGGCACTTCTTTGGAGGTGACCCATTTTAGGCTTCCTGCAGTGCTTTCGCTGAAGGGATGAATTTTCTCTAAATTGAAGAAATATTTGCTGCCCATAACAACCCTTGTTTATGCGTTATTATTTTTAATTATAAGCTTAAAAGTTTTTAATAACTAAATATTCTGTAATTATCTATTTGTAAGCAACTAACGTTAGTGACGGTAAAAATACATTGAGGAGTGTAAGAAAATCTGTATGATGAACCTCATATGAAGCATTCTCTTAGTAAGCAATCGCGTTATGAATGGGGCATCTTATGGATGCTCATTTCTGCCACGGCGCTTTCGATTTCATTTATGTTTCTTAAGCTTAATCTCGCTTACATTAATTACTTTACGCTGATTTTTTTACGGTTTAGTGTACCATTCTTATTTGTCATCGCACTGCTCTTTATCCGCTGGGATTGGAGATTTCTTTTTATCTCCCCGAATATACGGCTACAAGTTCTCCGTTCGCTGTGTGTACTAATTGCCCAGTATGGTATCGCTTATTACATCTCAAGCAATAGCCTGTTGAATGCAACTGTCCTTCTGAACGCATCTCCCCTATTCATACCCCTAATTGCGTGGGTTTTTCAGGGGCATCGCCTTGGGAAGTCAACCATGGTTGGCGTCTCAGTGGCTTTTCTAGGGATGATTTTAGTGCTCCATCCCGACCGTTCTCTATTGTCTGCAGTAAGTTTAATTGGGCTGCTTGCAGCAGTAGCACAAGCAGGTTCACAAGTGCTCTATGGGTTAAAATCAAAAAAAGAAAATCTTCTGGTAAGCCTTTTCTACCTCTTCTTTTTCACGACACTGATTTCAGGTATCATCGCACTATGGAAAGGTTTCAGCGTGAAACTGCCAATCGAGCAGCCTCTGGAACCTGCGCCTACGGGGTTCTTGGTGCTCAGTATTGTACTCATGGCAGTCGGTACGCTGTGTAATCAATTTTTTCGCGGTCTGGCATATCGGTATGGCAGCCCCTCAACTTTGACTACGTTTCTTTATTTTTCGGTCTTCGTATCAGCTCTCTTGGATTGGCTCATCTTTAAGCGTCCACCTGTCTTTCTGACTGTGATTGGGGGTTGCCTCATCATCTTAGGTGGCGTTTTGAAAGTCTTTTTACGCGCACAGATTCGGAAAAAAAGAGGGAAGTAACTTCACTGCTCACATGAGTTTATTTGACTGTATTTTTTGGGGTTATGTTTACTTCCTGATGAGCTAGATTAAACAGCAACGCAGCCGCAGCTCCACCTAATAAGTTTGCAATCAGATAAACCCACAGATTTGCCACATGGCTTAAGTTTAAAATGGTAATGCCTAAAGCAACAGCTGGGTTGAAAGCTGCGCTGGAGACTGTCCCAATTGTGTAAGCTCCTGCCAAAACTGTAAAGCCTATTGCCCAGCCAAAGTATGAATTTCCGGCTACAGCCTTAGCTGTGGCCACGTTTAATACAACAAAGCATAGGGCAAAGGTAAACAGAAATTCAGCGATAAAGGCTTTCACATGATGAATTTCTAGCGGAGTGGATCCCCGTTCTCCTTTAAAGTAGATCACCAAAAAGGCTGCTAAAACGCCTGCCACGCATTGAAATATCCAATAGAGAAGCAGATCTTTTGCGCTGAGTTTTTTGCGCAGGAAAACAGCGAAGGAAACGGCAGGATTGTAATGACCGCCCGAGATATGCCCTCCCGTAAATACCATAACGGCTAAAATGGCTCCAATGGCTAAGGGAGCCCATGGACCGCTATTCGAAGCAAACCCTGTCATTCCCACAGTGAAAACTAAAAAAAATGTGCCAATTAGTTCATAAACATATTTCATAAGGTGACCGTAAGTATGATTCATTTCATAGTTTAAAAAATTCTTATCAGGGAGTATAGGAAATTGATTTTCTCACTTCAAGAAAAAAAACCTAAATCATGGTGTTAGCAGAAGCTTACCGGAGCTTTTTCTTTCCTCAAGCTTTTGATGTGCTTGATGTGCTTGTTCCAATGGAAATACCTGATCGATCCGTAATTGCAGCCAGCCCTCTTGAATCCCTTTGATGACAGCATGAGCCCTTTTTAATAATTCTTCTGCACTCAACAGATAATTAAATAAGCTCCCTCCAGAGACTGTCAACGAACGGCTCATGAAAGCATTAGGAGAAATTGGATCGGCAGGACCACTCGCTGCGCCAAAAATCACAACGTTACCGCGTAGGGCTGCGGCTTCCATATTCCCTGTAAAAGTGGTTTTGCCAACCCCATCGATGATGAGATCCGCCCCATGATCATGGGTGAATCGCTTGACCTCAGAGACAAAATCTTGCTTTGTATAGAGAATTACCTCGTCTGCGCCAGCCTCTCGAGCAATCTGTGCTTTTTCAGTCGAGGAAGTAGTCCCCAAAACGCGTGCCCCCAAATGTTTTGCCCACTGCACGAGCAAGAGTCCCATTCCGCCTGCTGCAGCATGGATTAAAACGACATCGTTGGCCCTCACCTTGCGAAATTCATGAAGCAGATAATGGGCTGTCATGCCTTGTAAGGGGAAGGCAGCCCCTTGCTCAAAAGAGATTTCTGATGGAAGAGGGATCAAATGCTGTGCGTGTACAAGGCATTGCTCAGCATAAGAGCCCGGCTCATGTACATAAGCCACCCTATCTCCCGGTTTGACGTTGGTAACACCCTCGCCAATAGCTTCGACAATTCCAGCACCTTCCAGCCCTGGGGTAAAGGGAAGTTTTACGGGATAAGTGCCACGCCGTTGATAGACATCAATAAAATTCACGCCAGCTGCGTGGATGCGGATCAGAGCTTGGCCATTACCGGGTTTTCCTATCCGAACCTCTTGAATCTTCAGGACCTCAGGTCTGCCGTATTGAGATACTTGTATCGCTTTCATATTAGAGCGTTTAGGTTCCAGATTTTAGTTCAATTTGGGAGCCAACATTAAATACAATTTCGTCATTTCGGGCCTCCTAAAAAGTTATACCATTTCCAGAAAATAAAGCCATGAAGTGGTACTGGGTAACATGACAGATTTGGATGATCGTTTCGAAGCCTATGTTATTACACCTAAGCGAGAAAGGATCGTTCAAAAATTGCGTGTTATACAGTGCCAATTTGTGACTTTATTTTCTGGAAATGGTATTAAATGAATCCTTGAATATTTTAGGAATGTTGTCAAGATTTTGCGGGATGGTCCTCTACTGGTGGAAGGGAAATGTGAGAGTGAACTCTATATTTGGCGCAAAATGCTCTTGCCCGAAGATGGTTGTTTCCCGAGTTCTTCTTCCTGCATGGATTGAAAAATAATAACGGCCATCTATGCATCGCGGATCACGTAAAAGTAAACCCGATGCATTGAGTCCTACATATTGAAGCCCTTGAATGCGCTTAAAGGTATCTTCCGAACATTCAAATATGAGCTCTCTTGTGTGCCGATGTCCTTTTGCAACTCCCACATGATGCAATTTCACAGTGCTAAGGAAAGTACTGTCGAGCAAGAACCTTTTTGGATTGTTCGAGAGCATCCCTATATTCACAGGGTTGCCCGGCAGCAATTGTACAAGACTTGAATTTGAGAATGCATTTTTCTTAACCTTAACAACTAGTTCGAGATGATAGGGCTTTTTGGGTGTGGATTGAATAATCTCTGCATAAACTCCATCAATAGATAAAGCCGAACATCCCAATTTATGACAGCGTTTTTCAAGCTTGGATTGAAAGTCCTGAGGGAGCTTCAGCGTTAATTCAACCCATTGATCTTTAAACTCAATATGAGTGACTTCATGGAGGCCTTTAGAATAGCTAGAAAAACTGGTTAGAGGCGTCGCTTCACTATTGGCAGGTGTGAAAGCAAAAATGACAGCAAGAATAAACAGTAGTTTTCTTTGCATTATTTTAGTTTAAAATAGTTAAGTTTATTTTGCCAATTATTATAGACCTCAGATTGCCGTTGGTGTTTGCTTTGTATCAAAGGGTGTGTTTATGGGGCTTTTTAAGAGTAGTTCCAAGTTGTATTGCAAGCTTTTTGCTAACCGATTCTGCTACAAATTGAATCGGTGGATGTTGCAAAGCAGTGTAAAAGCGCTGGGTGCTAATAATACCATTTCCAGAAAATAAAGTCACAAATTGGCACTGTATAACACGCCATTTTTGAACGATCCTTTCTCGCTTAGGTTCAAAAACATAGGATTCGAAACGATCATCCAAATCTGTCATGTTACCCAGCACCACTTCATGACTTTATTTTCTGGAAATGGTATTATATGACAGACAGGATCAGCCCAATTTTTCTCATGCTTCTTTGGACTATGACGTAATACCAAATATCACAAATAATTTGCATTTGGGCGACAGCGAAAGCCGATCAGGTAAAATTTCTGGCTATGACGATAGTTAACGGCGCCATAGCGATCTCCAGGAAGGTATTAGACAAAGCCATGGAGAAATTAGAAGTTCTTCCTCGATATAATTTGTTACAGAGATTTGACCAATGGCGCTTCCAGTAAAATTTTATTAGTGACTCGTTGTTGTTTGCATAATAACTTCAAGAAGGCGTCCAAACCGATAAATTTGGCCAGCACGCCCTGTTTTTTCCCTCATGGGAATAAGAATACCCCCCTCTACTAGAGAATTCAGTAAACGGCTTGCTGTAGCTTTAGGAATGCCGGTTATTTTGACAAAGTTTGATCCTTTAAAAATAGGACGAGCAAAGATGAAATCCAATATTTTAATGACAAAATGAGAACGGGTGATTTCAGCCACACTCATTTTCATTTCTTCATATAAGCCGATAATTTGCTTCGCAAGGCTATTTTGAGCTTGAGCCTGAAAAATCACTGCTTGCAGAAAAAATTCGATCCAGTCATCCCAAGCTTTATTTTTCGAGATATTTTCCAAATGGTCATAATAGGCATCTCTTTCCAAATCAAAGAAACCGCTAATATAAAAAGACGGGTATGAGATTAGCTGCTTTTCATAGAGGAATAAAGGGACTAAAATACGCCCGATTCTACCATTGCCATCTAAGAATGGATGCAACAGCTCAAATTGAGCATGAATGACAGCAAGTTGAACAAGCCGTTCTTTATCATCGAAGTGGAAATATCTTTCCCACTTTGAAAGATAGTCGATTAAATCAATAGGTGAAGGTGGAACAAAGGTTGCCTGTTCAATATTTGCTCCTGGACGTCCAATCCAATTTTGCGTTTTACGAAACTCCCCTCGTCTTTTATTATTGCCTCGTACCCCGTCAAGTAATATTTCATGCATCTCTCTAATAAGATTTAATGTGAGAGGTATTCGAGTTAGATTTTCAATAGCATAGTGGAGAGTTTTACGATAGTTGTCGATTTCTTGAACATCGTGATAATTACGAATATCATCGGAAGGCTCTGCGTCAAACTCTAGAATGTCTTCCAGAGTTGCCTGGGTTCCTTCTATCCTTGAGGATAAAACGGCTTCCTGTGTCATAATGGGAGCGAGTAGCAAGCCAGGATTAGGGATAGTCTGCAAAATCCCGTCAAATCTTGCTAAATGGCCATTGGCTAGAGCAATATTAGAGACGTGTCGTTCCCAGTTGATAAAGGCAACGGGTAGGTTTTCAGGGATATAAGGTTCCATATTTAAATGTTCCAATTTTTGTCGATTATAAGACATTTCAGGATTAATGTCTTGTTTGTGGAACATTTAACCCAAAACATCTCATGTTTTTAAAAAAATGGAACTTTAAATAAGGTGGGGTTTATCTGTGGAATACACAAAAATAAATGTTGAATTGGAATGCCATTTCCAGAAAATAAAGCCATGAAGTGGCACTGGGTAACATGACAGATTTGGATGATCGTTTCGAAGCCTATGTTTTGCACCTAAGCGAGAAAGAATCGTTCAAAAATGGCGTGTTATACAGTGCCAATTTGTGACTTTATTTTCTGGAAATGGTATCAGTTCCATCTTGCACAGAACGCACAAAGCTATGCGCCAAAGAAATCCATTACTATGAGGAAGGGCCATTGGATATAAATAAAAACCCCGAACATTTGAGCCAGAAAAATCCCATTCACTTCAGGACAGGATCCTTCAACTTTCATTTACGTGCCACTTTGCTTCTTTCTTGGCTATCCAATTCTTAAAGTGGATCGAACCAAGCCGTGCATTCTTGCTAGGAACGAGTAGGAATTTAGGAAATAGTGAAAACAAGGCGTAATTCACGCAAAAGATGATTGATGCGCTCTTGCAATTGCTTGCCAGCGTTTCGGTAAATGGCTAGAACACGATATTGGGAAGTGGCTGGTTGCCAGAGAACAGGATGCAGCCCCAATTTTTTCGCTAAAAAATCTGGCAAAAAGCCAACCTCGGATGAGTTTGAGCAGATATTTGCAATCAGTGACCAACTAGGAATACGCGATTTAACCGGAATCGAATACCCGTGCGCTTGGAGCCAGCCTTGTTGAAGCAATAGCACTTCCATTTGATCCTCAGGCAATAAGACTGGCCGCAAAGAAATCTCTTTTTCTTTGGAATATAGTTGAAAGTCCCCTCTGCCAATTTCAGCTGCTACTACTCCCTTCCAAGGAGCATTATCTAATACTAGAGCAATATCTGCCTCATCATGCAAAATGGCCGCGTAAGCATGGTCGGGCCGCATATGCTTAAATTCTATATTGTCGATGGAAAGTAAGGCTGGTACGGCAATTTGGGCAATCGCATGGGTAGTTACAAGCCGTATAGGTATTTGATCTTTTGAAATGATTAAATCGCGCAGTTGTTTGACCCAATGCTCTAATCGTGGGAACAAAATTTGCCCTTCCCGAGTGAGGCGAAATTGACGTTTTTCATGAGTACATAATGGAATCCCAAATGCTGCTTCCACGCGTTGAATAGCGGTGCTCGCAGCGCTTTGACTTAAGTGATGAAATACTGCAGATTTTCCCAGATTTTTGGTGTGCGCGGCAGTGATAAAAAGTTCTACATCGGCAATGCGCAAGGTTTTTAGAGAGTTTTCAATTTTTTGCAAGAATTCATCCGCCTCAGTAACTTCCATCACTCTCGGACAACTCATCAGACAAGCTCCTGAGGAGGTTTTCTGAGGTTCGTTGCTCTCTAGTAATTGCATGGTACCGGAATTATTGATCGATTCTTTCATACAAGCACCCCATTCATCAAATCGATTTTTTCGATTTTAAAAATCAAATATATCGACAATGGAAATAAAAACAAAGGAGTTATGCTGGTTTTTGCGTCTAAAAGGAGAGTTTAATGGATGATCCAAACAGTATATTGCGATTTTTCCAATGGTTATGTCGATTTAACTTTGGAAATTTCGAAAGGGAAGAATTTAAAAAATTCATAAGAATGGGATGTATTTTTGCTCTCATTATTGGAGTCTATTGGACCTTAAGGCCTCTAAAAGATGCAGTTTTTATTCAGCTTGTGGGCAAACTGCAGCTACCTTTTGCTAAAACAGTATCAGTACTAGCTCTTCTGCCTTTAGTGATGTTCTATACGAAATTACTAGAGAGAACTTCGAGAGAGAAAATGCTGATCATTTTACCCACTTTTTACGGCATTTCAGTTTTGTGTTTTAGTTTTCTCATGATGATAGTTCAAGCGTCCGCAGAGGAAATTGCAGGAAGGTCTGTTCTGTTTTTAATGGGAACAAAAGCGCTGGGTTATTTTTGGTATTTGTTTGTGGAAAGTTTTGGTTCTCTAGTTGTGGCGCTCTTTTGGGCATTTGCAGCTGATACCACAGAACCTACTCCCGCAAAAAGGGGCTTTCCTCTAGTGGTTGCTATTGGCCAACTAGGAGGTGTTATTTTCCCCTATAGTATAGGTGGGTTGCCTCATCGCCTGGGATGTGCAACAGATGCTCTGTCGATGATGTGTTTAGGTCTTTTGATCTTATTCATCATCCCTCTGGTCCGTTATTTCTTAAGAATCACCCCTAAACAATTACTTACGTCTTTTCATGGAAAAAATGAAACAGTGGAAGAAGGTACGCAGGAGCCTGGTTTTTTAGAAGGATTAAAGCTCTTACTCAAGAATCGCTATCTCATGGGGATATTTGCAGCCAACTTTATCTATGAGGTCGTCATCACGATTTTTGACTTCAATTTCAAAATAGCAGCAAGTTCGGAGTATACCGGAGTCGCTCTAAGCAATTATTTAAGTATCTATGGATCAAGCGTAAATATTGTGTCTCTAGTATGCTTATTGTTAGGCATTAGCAATGTCACGCGCTTTTTGGGAATAGGGGTAGCATTAGCTGCCATGCCTGTCATTGTAGGCTTGGCTCTTGCGGGTTTTTTAAGCCTCAGTTCTCTCACATTTCTTTTTGCCCTGATGGTGGGCTCTAAGGCCATTAACTATGCATTAAATGGCCCAGCGCTTAAACAGCTGTATATTCCAACGACTCCCGATGTGAAATTTAAAGCTCAAGCATGGATAGAGACATTCGGCTCTCGGTTATCAAAACAGAGCGGATCTATGTTTAATATGTCGCTTGCTCCTTTGCAAACAGCCTTTGGAACCCTTGTAGGTCGATCTCACTATTTAATGTTGAGTGGTATTTTATGTTTTCCCTTGCTCGCATTATGGTTTGTAGTGGCGGTTTTTTTGGGCAATTCCTTTAAGCGAGCTGTCAAAGCAAAAACGGTTGTTTGTTAACTTGTGGGTATGTATTCCATGAGACTATCTCACTATTCGACAATTTTCTGTTCTTTGCGCCGATCAGATTCCACAAAGCGGACTCCTTTCTCATAGATCAACAAAGCCACGCAACCACCAACGCTTGATGGGGAGTGCTGGGTGCCTGGGGGATGGATGACGAAGCTGCCTGCAGGATATGAGCCATGCTCATCAAACTGCTCACCCTCCAGGACGTACATATGTTCATATCCAAGATGCTCATGCAGCTGGACGCGCGCACCAGCCTCATAGCGCAGCAGCACCGCAGCCGCGCCACTTTCCCGTTCATCATAAAGCCAGTGTGCCGTGACACCCGGTCGGAATGGCTTCCAATCGGCCTTCGAACGCAGGACTTTGGCATGCTCAATCAAATTGGAAATGACAATCGAATTGATTATGGAAGGCATAAATCTTTCTCCAATAGACTTCTAAGTTGACGTTTCTCCTCATCTGGTTTGGATGCAGGGGGAGCTGGAGGCCGCATGTTAAACCAATTCTTTTCAATCCAGCCTAACCCAAGCATCAGCCAGGTTGTGAAAACAAAAGGGGAGGACAACGTTTGGATACCGAAATGAGCAATCGCTGGCATTAACATGGTAGCGATAATAGCCCCGAAAAGGGAAAGCCTGAGCTTGCCGCCGCAAAATACAAATACAGAGACAGCAGTCAGGACGCCGTTGAACCCATAGAGACCAAGATCGGCGCTCATCGAATCTACGTTGCGATAATAATAAGCTACTAAGGTGCCAATGATAGCTCCGAAAAAGGAGATCAAGCCATGTCGCCAGTTGCTTAGCAGCAAGCCGATTAAAAACAATAAGCCTGACCAGATGTTGGGAGAAAAGATCGCCTGGCCCAAGCTGAACAAAACCGCTGTCACAGGATGAAATATCGTATTTACGTTGGTCGAGAACGTGATTGGCTGAAGAAAGTCAAGTTTCGAAGCCAAGGCATAAAGAACCCAAAAAATAAGCAGGAAAGGAAGTGCAAGGGTTGGAAACGGCAAGATCGCAACACATAGCCGGACCAGTATAACAGCGCTCGCGATGCAGATAACGAGCACGATCCACATGCTCACACTACTCCAGCTGGTATGAAAAAAGGCCGGAATCGACAGAGCAATCAGACAAGGGTTGAGGCCGGGGAGCCCGGTTGTGAGGATCGGTCCCCGTTCCCCAAGAAGCATACGGCCTGCCGGAGCCATAAACGCTGCCACAACCAGGTAGGCGCAGGAAATGGGCGAGGCGATCAAAACAGCAGCCAGGAAGAACAATCCCGTCAGCTCGTTGGCCTGAAAGCTAAGCTGTGAAACACCACGCAGCACAAGCCGTAAATAGGGAACCTTACCGCTTTGTACTGGAGGAAAAATGATGTCGACCGGTTTTTTCATTAGCTCTTACGGGAATTGGAACACCTCACAGCGACTCCAAGAGTTTCAACACTTTGTCCGATTTGCATGTCCAACCGACGATACCACCTTGAGCCACAATCGCTTTAAGAGTTGTGTCCTTAAACTCGGGAAAGTAGCTGTCTGTTCCATCTTCGATGAGCAAGCAGTCGAAGCCGCGGTCGTTCGCGCAACGCATTGTCGTCTGCACACAGACCTCTGTGGTTACGCCCGTGATAACCAGGTTGGTGATTTTGCGCGTTGAGAGATACTCGTAAAAGTTTGTGCGATAGAATGTATCTTTACCCGGTTTGGCAATGACAAGCTCTCCTTCTTTCGGGGTCAGCTCAGGGATAAAGTCCGATCCCTCTGCGCCATCGATCAAGATCCGCCCCATCGGCCCAGGGTCTCCAATCTTGATCTTCGGATTCCCGCGGTTGCGCTTAGCTGTCGGAAGATCAGAAAGATCGGGTTTATGGCATTCTTTGGTGTGGATGATTGGTAGGCCGGCTTTACGAAAGGCTGCCTGGAGCTTGCCAATGACAGGGATGCAGGGAGCGATATTCTTGAGATTATTCCCAAGTGATTCCGCGAACCCTCCTGGCAGGCAAAAATCTCGCTGCATGTCTATGCAGACAAGAGCGATATGATCAATGTCGAACTCATAGGGAAATGGTGTCGCGGCAATTGTTGGCATTTTTACTCGGACCTCTCTTTCATAGTTGAATCGATTTTTTTTAAAGCAGCCATCAAAGGGTATGTGGCCATTGGCTTTGAATTTAAAATGTGGTATCTCATTTAGCTATATTTCAAAAAAATACTTATAAGCAAGTAGTAATGACGCAAAGAGCTGCAAAAGTCGCTTCAACCTAAAAACGGCAGTTCGAGATGGTAAAGTGATGCAAGATTTTGATTTAGAATCACTTTTAATAGGGGGCGCACATTCCCAAATGGTGAAGGGGCCACCTAGTGGAAGCGATTCTGGATCAAAAGATTGCGTCAATTTGCCGTCTCCAACTGCCGTTTTTAGGTTCAAGAGCTAGAAAAGCGTGAATTTGCATTGGTATCAAATCGAGAGCTACATGGCTAAATTATGCGCAATATCACCCAGTCCATTGAGATGGGCGTTCCAAAGTTGTTGAAGTTTTTTGAGTCCCCTTCATCAATACTGATGTAAAATACAGCTAACCAGTTGTGGACCATAGTGTCCTTGGATATGGATGGAGAAAATACAGCTTTCTCGAGTTATCTTAGCTCCTTTAATACGGGCCAAGAGAATCTTAGTGCCTCTCTTAACCAATGCCATCACGGCAGGCGCTAGCTTGGGTTATGCCAGATACCCGCATCGAGTTCATAGGAGAAGAACAATCGGTAAAAAGAAGATTCACTCTATTGACAATCCACCAACTATTTTGGTAATATGACCAAAAATAGTGGTGGATATGTTAGAACATCTCTTTGGGAATCCTGTAATTGAAAAGGTGCTATTTTATCTTGTGGTGAACCAGAAATGCTATCCTTCGCAACTTAAGAATACCTTTCAAATCCCTCTGTATAGTTTTCAAAGGGCTTTAGGGAGGCTGGAAAGAGGCGGTGTGATCGTAAGCCACAGGGAAGGGAAAACATTAATATATCAATTTAACCCTAGATATCCTTTTTTAAACGATTTAAAAACTTTTTTAGAGAGAGCCTATTCTTTCTTACCTGACGACATTCGTCAAAAATATTATGAGCCAGTCGTAAGAAAACGGCCGCGCCGGCTAGGAAAACCCTTATGATTGAGTGGTCAACAATTTCACTTCGCGATCTTGCAGGATACATATCTGAAGAGCTAAGGAAGAGGGATATCGATACGATTTTGGTTGGAGGAGCGTGTGTAACGATTTATTCCGAAAATCGCTACCAGTCCTACGATCTCGACTATATCACTTATGCCGACATGAAAAGGGTCAAAATAGCCTTGGCAGAGCTCGGTTTCATGGAAAAGCAGAAATATTTCAAACATGAAGGCTGTCAATGGTTTGTAGAATTTGTTTCTCCACCTGTTGCTGTTGGAGATGAACCTGTACAAAGATTTAACTCGGTCCAAACACCTTTAGGAACAATCAAGCTATTTGGCACTGTATAACACGCCATTTTTGAACGATAGTAGAGCTTATCGGCCTGTTTCAGAATAGGTTAGCGAATAAAAAAAACCGAACGTTTGGCCATTTCTGACAAAACGTCCGGGGATGTGCCCAGCCCCGAACCATTCTCGAACCAATTTCTCGAAGGAATGAGCAAAATCTTTGATTTAAGAGAGATTTTGCAAAGAGAAAACTTACTAGATACTCAAGAAGTCGAGCGTATTGCTCAATCTGGATAGAGTGTTGATTCCCTATTATGGAATCTAACCAATGTAATACAGTAATTATTGTTCTTTCTTAGCTTTTGCATAGAATACTTGTAAAGCTTCGGCTATCCCCTGACCCTTATCCAAGCGATTTGCTTGTTTAAGCGCTTTTTCCCGAAGGCTAGCAACTTGAGCTGTAGTAAGTTGCTCAAACTTAGCTCGTGTTCCATGACTCCATAAGCTATCCCACCATTCCTCAGACGTGTTATGGAAAAAAAATTTGGTCTCTTCAATAATCTGAATATCTTTGAAACCAGTTTTGTCAAGACACCCCCAAAGTTCTTTTTCACCCCATAGTGAAGTCGCTGCTAGGGTAGTTGTATTGCAAAGTTTTTTTGTTTCTTCGTTCATCCAGACATCTAATGCTGAATCCTCTCCCCAGGTAGAGGCGACTAGCATTCCACCTGGTTTAAGCACTCTTTTAAATGCAGACAAAGCTGTAGATATTGAGGGTAAGAAAAAAAGTGCAAAACCACAAAACACAAAATCGAAGCTGTTATCGGGAAAATGCAACTGTTCTGCATCCATGCATTGGAGTTCGATCCAGTCAATATTCCTCTCGAGCACTTCTTTAGAAGTTTCTTTTAACATCTGTTGACTGATATCAATTCCAACAACTTTTCCTGATGGCCCAACAGCATCTGCTAGTGGAAATAGAACGGCACCCCTTCCTGTTGCCACATCTAAGACGTGTTGATTGGGAAGCACTTCTACTTGTTCAACTAAACGTTTGCCGAAATAGGTGAAAAATGAAGCACTTTTTTTGCCATATTGAGGAGCTGCGCGATCGAATATTTCACTTACCCATTGTTTATGGTTACTCATGACACCTTTTAAGAAAAAAAATATTTAGTTTAAAAACATTTTTACTCTGGAATAAGTTCTGTTGCTGTATTGATTTCCAAAAAATTTGATTTACTTACTACTTTGCGACCACTTTTTCTCTCTAATTCTTTTCTAGCATTCCCTGCGATGTCGCCACCCTCATGTGCTGCTTTCAGATTGTCTCGCAATCCTTGAGCATCTTTTTGTACTGCAATTTCTGTTGTTGAGGCTTCTCCGAGCATCGTAAAAATCAATTCAAGATCGGTCATATGATCTCTCAAATTTTGATTTTTAAGATTTTTTAACTTCTTGTGTTCAGAGGGTTTTAAACCAAAGGTTGCTTCGGAAATCTCAGCAGTCAAAATAGCATATTCTTTCTGCTCTTTTACCCCTCTTTTTTCCCATTCATTCGTCAATTGTGCTCGAATGGCTATGCCTCGCATCCTCTTTTCGATCCAATCGTCTGGATAGCCTTTAGCTTTGTAAATGGCTCGACTTCTTTTCGTTGCAAGTTCTGGATCTTCAATTTCTTGAATGCGTTCATAGCCCACTTTGGCAAGCCACCGCTTCAGAGGTTCGGCCTTTGGAGATGGGATGGACTGAATGATTCTAAATATGGTTTCTGTATTGGCCGTGTCGGTCTCCCGCATTTTATCGTCCGGAGCCATCATTTTCAACTGTACGATTTTTTCGTACAGTTGGTTAAAACCCTCATTTTTAATGAGTTTTGATTTTAAGTCCGACCAATATCGTCGAGGATTAGTACTTCCAGTCAAAACTTCAATGATGTCAGTTATCGAGAAATACCATTCGTCTTGATAGATAGCTTTTCGGATTTCCTTTCCCCTAAAAATCGCAATTTTTGATGACGTCTGTTCCAGTTGATTATCCATAGAAATCCTATTCGATATGTTTGAATCGTGACTGAACTTGGCCATCCAGCGTAATGCTTTCCAAGAACATGCTTATTGGACGTATCCAAACGTCTTTATCCCCATATTGCGCTTGATAAACTACACTTTCTTCCAGCGTTTCGCTGTTACGTCCCACGCACAAGATTCTGTAACGCTTACCTTTGTAGTGTTCGTATATTGCCCCCTCTGCAAGCAATTTAGCTTGGGCTGAAAGGGGTTTAAGAACTTCTTCTATTACAGTTGTCATATGTCAGCAATTCCCACTGGAGGTATTTCTGTTTGAGAAGCAATGGGTTGGAAAATGCCGTTTCGTAAACTTTTTTCATTATTTTCTTTGGCAATCAAATACTTAACGTCATTTTCAGTGGGAACCGCTGGTCATATGTCCGCTAATTTTTTGAGAAATCATATTCGGTGTTTCATTTAGTACTCAAGAGAAAACAAGATTTATACGTAAGAAAAATTAAAACATATGATAAAATCTATTTTATAAGACTATCTATATGAAAGACATCTCTATCAAAGAAGAATTTATCCGTTTACGTGCTCGAGGGCACTCTCTTGCTGAAATTTCCCAAAGGTTAAATACCTCAAAGCCGACTCTTCTTAAGTGGCATGAGGAGTTTGAAAAAGAGATTAACAATTCTCGTTTTGAAATTTTTGAATCACTCATCGAAGAGCATAAACTTGCAAAGAAGCATAGGGTAGAAGCTTTTGGGAAATTACTACAAAAGTCGTTGGTTGAGTTGGATAAAAGAGATTTCTCTTCCCTTCCTACTAAAGAACTTTGGCAGTTGGTTCTTTCTCTAAATAGATAATCGCATGAGAGCAAAAAATACAAAAGCAGGCATTTTTAGAGCCTTAAAAGAGGGATATTTCCCCTATGGCACACCACCTAGAGGGTATTCAAAAGATTATAATACTCCAAAAACACCTCTTCTTGTACCTAGTGAGGAAGCAGAGATCATAAGAGAGGCTTTTGAGCTGTTTGCAACAGATCATTTATCGATCGAGGATGTGCGCAAAGCCACTGCTAAGAAAGGTGTTAACATCGGTAAATCTCAATTTAGCTTAATGTTACGCAATCCTGTTTATGTGGGGAAAATTTTAGTTCCAGAATCAAAAGAGACTCCCGGACACTTAATCAATGGCATGCACCAAGGGATTGTTTCTGAAGAGACTTTCTGGAAAGTGCAGAAAATTCGTAACCGTCTAATCTAGACATGTTGACGGAGAAAAATCAAGTGGTAGTCTGTTTGCGGCTGGCAAGCCACTGATCTGGAAGAAGCTCATGTAATCTTTGAGCGCTATGTCCTAGAAGCCTGCCAAAAATATCCTCTAAATACTCTCTGGGATTGATACTCAGACCACGACATGTTTGCACTAGAGAAAAAAGTATTGCCCCAGCCTCTCCTCCTGCTGGACTGCCGAAAAACAGCCAGTTCTTACGCCCAATAGCTAATGGCCGCACCGCTCTTTCAGCTACGTTATTGTCCAGGCGAGCGAATGGATGTTGGGTATAGTTTTTCATGTAAGGAATCAGCCCAGAGAAATAACCGAGAGCCTCTCTTAGTTTAGATTTGGGCAATACTTTGCCTGATACTAGCTTGGCTTTGATCTTCTCGATGAGCTCGTCAATAATGGGGATTTCTTTCTCCTGGCGGATTTGCAGTCTTTCTTCCTCTGATCTAACCCAAGCGACTCTTTCTAGCATAAACAAGTACTTGATCTTGCGTAAAACCCATGCTTGGAAAGGAGCATCCGTTTCGGCCTCGAAAAACTTACGACGTATATGACTCCAGCAGGGACACCAGATAATCTGTTTCTTCTCAGCCAGTCTTTCATAAGCTCCATATTTATCTGAGTGCAGCACGCCATGATACCCTTTTAGAATATCCTGCACATGATCATGGCTGCGACTCTCACGAAAATCATAAATTCTGTAAGGAGGATCAGCTGCACTTCCTCCTACTACAACCCACATGTAGGCTAGTTTGCATTTTTCTTTCTCCTGGAGCTTGACGGGGATTTCGTCGATGTAAATGTTTTCACTTTTCAGGACATGTTTTTGCATCTCCTCATAAAGAGGCTGGAGGGCCAGCCCTGTTCGGATCACCCATTGAGAAAGAAGCTTGCGGCTGATGACCACTCCTTGCCTGCCCATAATCTCCACGATGCGGTAAAGAGGGAGGTGATCGACAAATTTCTGGGTGATGATCTCAGCGAGTAGGCTATTATCTGCACGGCATTTGGGTAAAATGCATTCAGGCAGATCGGCTGTGAAAATCCCAGCATCTTCCTTTTGGGGATGGGCATATTTGGGCCGGATGATCTCTTTTATAAAGTAGCTGCCCGGCTGATGGGCTAATTTGTAAGAGACTTCCCTACCGATTTGGACGAGAGGCTCTCCTGTCTCAGGGCAAACTTTTTTGTCTTCAGGCAAGTCCAAAACAATGGTTTTTACGGGCAAATCGGGATGTAGAGCAATCTTGTCTTTACCATCCCGGTGAGGTTTTCTGGTATGCGCTGCTACATTTTTTTTCTTTTCTTCGATGGCTGTTTGAAGATTTTCAAATCCTGGAAAAGAGAGTTGTTCTTGGTCGAGGTCAGCCACGACTCTTTCAGAGCGCTGACCGAAGATCTGGCGTTTAAACCATGAGAGTTGTTCTTCAAGATGGGCAATATCTTGATCTTTTTGGGCAAGACAATGATCTTTCTCAGCTATATTTCGATCCTTTTGATTAAGACTATGATTTTTCTCGGCAAGAAGGTTATGTAGATTGGAAATTTCGGCTTGTAGCTTATCTATCAGATGGATTTCTGCTGTTTGCATATGAAGAATTTTACCCAAAATACTCAAAAAAATATAGAGTTTTTAGAGAGAAAAACGAGGTTGTAGCCGCTTGGGTGTAATGCCTTCCAAAAGCATGAGAAAGGTTCTACGATCTAAAACAGAGCTATTATCTTTCCAACGGAAAGATCCCTTCTCCAGCCGTTTGAAATAGATGACAAAGCCATCCTGATCCCAGAAGAGGACTTTCATATGATTCTTACGCCGATTCAGAAAGATGAAGAAAGCTCCCGTGAGCAATTCTCCAGGGAAGAGTACTTCAATCTCAGCCATGAGACCATCAAAACTTTTCCTCATGCTCACAGGATGCCGGCAAAGGAAAAGACGGGCATTGCCCGGAATGCTTAGCATGACCTCAGCGTTTCCAGACAACGTTTAAGGGTAGCAGCATCAAAATGTTTTTCTAAGCGAACGGATATGCCTTTCATTTCAATGGTGATCCCGACATCTTTTGCTTCAGCAATCTCAATGAAACTCCCGCGACTAAGTGTTTTGGGGAAAAGACGCCTTTTCCAAGCGTAAAACAAATAAAGGGGAATTAGATTGTCTCGGCACCAATGCTGGATCGTGAGACCGCTGGCTTTTTGTTTCTGAATTCTCTCTTCCCACGTATGCCTGAGCTCAGTAGATGATTTGCGCATGAAAAACCTCCTGGTTCTTTTTTCATGCCCCCAGACTGCCTTTTTCTACTGATTCAAGAAAGATGGGCAAATTAGACGGTTACGAAAATTCTAATCAACCGACAAAAGAAAAAAGTCTACACGACAATCAAGCAGAAAATTAGAGAAGAATTTCCCTTGAGGGGATTTTTAGTTTGCCCTTCCTGTGGCCATAACTGGACAGGAAGCATTTCAAAGGGCAATGGTGGCCAGTACGCCTATTACCATTGTCAAAAGGGATGCCCAGCCAGTGTCAATGCCGTAGTGGCCAATGATGCATTTCTGACTTATTTGAAAACGCTTGTTCCTCCAGAAGAGGTCGTCTTGCTTTATCAAAAGCTTTTGAAGGAGATGGTGACAAATCGAGTGCATGGAAAGCAAGAGAGTCTCACTGGTTTGCGTAAACAGTTGGAGACACAAGAGAGCACTCTACTGAAGATTGATCAGAAACGATTTATCTCAGAGGAGATTGATGCGGCAACATACCAACGACTTAAAATGCATGAGGAATCGGTCAAAGAAGAGACTTTGCGGAAGATTAATGCAATTGAAACGCTTTCGGATCATGTTGAGCAGCATTGCAAATTTGGCATGAATGTTTTGAGTCACATGGATGTCTATTTCCAACAAGGTTCTGTTGAACTCAAACAAAAAATACTTGGTTCGATATTCCCGGGAAAACTGGTCTTTGAGAAAGGAAAGTATCGAACCAGTGGTTTAAATCCAGCGTTAGCTCTTATCCTTCAGAAAAAGAGTGAGTTGGGTAGTGAAAAAGCCGGAAACACTGTCAGTTTTGAAAATGTTTCCGGTCGTGTGCCGATGATCGGACTCGAACCAACACTCTGTTGCCAGAAGTAGATTTTGAGTCTACCGCGTCTACCATTCCGCCACATCGGCAGGGGAAAGGGAACATCATAGAGGCAGGGGATTAATGGCGCAAATAGTTTTGTGCTTGTTTAGGGTCAAAGGTGACCTTTGCGTTTGAATCACGATCCGTACGTACTTGGATGCCCAGGTAGGGGTAGGGATGTGTGTTGTCGCAATCGCGCCCTTCGTGCTCTAAGTAGAGTTTTATAAATAATTCTTTGTTGTACCAGGGTGGTGTGGAGACGTTGAGACCCTCTTTTTCATAGCGTTCGAACAGGGTGTATTCTTTGTTATCGGGGAAAGTTTCAGCGTAGTACTGCTGTATCAGGGGAATGAGGGGGAGGGGTTGATTTTCCAGTCCTTCGATGTAAAAATCGACCTCAGCTCCGATCATATGTTTAGAGCTCCAGTTGAAAGGGGAGTGATTTGCATAGGTGTTGTGCTTCGGACAGCAATGGCCACAGGTGATCACAACCCTTTTGCCGGTGTGCTCTTGAAGATAGTTGAGCAGTTCAATCAGGCAGGGATACACGAATTCCTGCCCATCTCGTATGGGTAGGCCATGTTTACGTCCGCCCTGGCAATCGAAATACTTGATAGGCTCTTTTCCGGTGGTGGCCTGGAGAAGCATGGGGTTTAAAGGATTTCCTTTGCATCGAAAAAATTCTTTGGTGATGCGCGGGAAGCCTCTGACGCACTTTCCTTCCCAGGGATAAGCGGCGCGTGTTTGAGGAATGGGTGGAGGGGGCTTAAAAAAATACTCATCCTGCAGGCGATAGACATATTCACCTTTTAGGTTTTGTTTGCGCAGCCTTTGTTCTTCTGAGGAACAAGAGGTCAAAGCAAGGGCAAGAAAGAGGAGCAAATAATGCATGGCGAGGTTAAAATGTTATCCAATGAATTGGATCAACCATTATCAACTTTTTCTATTTGATTTCGATGGAATCCTCGTGAACACGGAGGAATTGCATTATAAGGCCTACCTCAAAATCTGTGCCGATAGGGGATATGTTCTTGGGTGGGACCTGAAAACGTATATGGGGTACGCTCTCTTTTCGGCGACAGGTGTAAAAGAAGGGGTCTATCGGGCATTGCCTGAGCTGCAAAAAGAAGAGCCTAACTGGAACGTTCTCTACGAAGAGAAAAAGAAAGTTTATTATGAATTGCTTCAAAGCGTGGGACCCAGCCTGATACCAGGTGTCGCAAGGCTTCTTGGAGCGCTGGAGCAAGCCGGGATCAAAAGGTGTGTGGTTACACATTCACCGGGAGAACAGATCGCTTTAATCCGCTCTCAACATCCTGTGTTGAATACTATTGCTCATTGGATTACTCGAGAGCAGTATTCCCAGCCAAAACCCTCCTCGGAATGTTATCTAAAGGCGATTTCACAGTTAAAGGAGCCAGGGGATCGTGTGATTGGGTTTGAAGACTCTCCTCGGGGCCTGAAGGCACTTTTAGGGACTGAAGCGGAGGGGGTTTTAGTCTCGGATGTTTTCGATAAAAACGAGCTTCAGAGTATTGCAGAAGGGATGAATAGGTCTTTTTCACATTTTTCATCTTTTTCGGATGTGTTTAAAAAATAGGCTGGATAGTCGACCTTCATCAAAAAAAGTCCTTTGGGGGCAGCTGCAGGACCCGCAACGCGCCGATCTTGAGCTAAAAAAAGAGATGGAATGTGCTCTTTAGAGCGTTTTCCAAGTCCTATTTCGAGCAGAGTGCCTACAATGTTGCGTACCATTTTGTATAAAAAACCATCTCCCTCAAATTCGAGTCTAATACCTCCCTCTTGAGGAACTAGTGTGAGGCGCTTTATGGTGCGCACGGTACTGATGACTTTGCCTCCCACATTCGCAAAAGTGGCAAAATTATGGGTCCCTACAAAGTCCTGAGTCGCTTCTTCTAAGAGGTGCAGGGAAAAGCGGTCAAAGCAAAAATGGTGGCGGAAGCGGCTGACAAAGGGATCGATCACTTTTTCCAGCCACAAATGATAATGGTACTCTTTTGAAAGGGCCGAAATTTGTGCGTGGAATGTTTCGAGAGTGGGCTCAAGCTCATAGATGCGGATGTCATCAGGAAGCATGCCATTGAGGGCATGGAGGATTTGACGTACATTGCATGGGGAAGTGGTAGAAAAGTGGGCTGTTTGCCCACGGGCATGTACTCCCGCATCAGTACGCCCTGCACCGATCACACGCAGAGGTGTTCTAAGTAAGGTAAAGAGCGCTTTTTCGATTGTTCCTTGAATGGAAGGACTACTCGGTTGGACTTGCCAGCCGCTATAGCGAGTTCCATCATAGGCAATTTTCATCCGGAATTTGTAGTATACCATTCAGCAAAAGCCCAATCTTCGGGGGTTGTGATTTTAATGTTTTGATAACTTCCCGGTACCAGATGAACAGGGTGTCCAATGAGTTCAGCTAGCGAAACATCATCGGTGACTGCAGTTTGGTGTATGTGTGCATAGGCAAAACCTGCCTCTAAGATCTCTTTTTTGAGCAATTGGGGAGTCTGAATTTCCCAAATCTGGGCGCGGTTTAAGGTGCGAGATACCCGGTTGCCTGACTGTACTTCTTTGAGGGTATTTTTGGCGGGCATGGCTAGAGAGGCTGCCCCTATATCTTTTCCCTCGTCGAACAGGTTTTGTACCATGGAAGGGGTAATAAAGGGGCGGGCGGCATCATGCACAGCTACCCACTCTATTGTATCTGAGATTTGGCAAAGTCCGTTGTAAACGGAATCTTGTCTTTGCTCCCCGGGTAGGGCAAAGCGGACAGGGTAATGAGAAAAAAGGGAGCGGTAATCAAGAGGGCATACCACAACTACTTCTACCACTTGTGTGAGAGAAGCCAAAACCTCAAGGCTGTAGAGGGCCATGGGTTTGCCTTGTAGATGCAAGAATTGTTTAGGAACGGGTGCTCCCATACGAGAGCCTGTACCTCCTGCTAAGAGAATAGCGCCAATTTTCATGCCACCCCTTTCACAGCTTGAATGAGGCACAACTCCGGCGGAGAAAAAAGGCGAAAGGGCTTATGACACCCTAGGCCCCGATTCACATAGAGTTGTTTACCCCCGACCATAAATAGGCCGCGCGTATAGCTCGTTTCTAGGCGAGCAAGTTTTTTGGAAATGCGCCGTCCCCAGGATGGCCAAGGAATATGGATTTGTTCGCCATGCGTGTGCCCTGAGAGGATCCAGTCGCCTGGATAATCAAGAAGGGTGGGACATGTATCGGGATTATGGGAAAGGACTATCCCTGGGCATTCTTTGTTATAGCCTGCAAATGCTATCTGGGGTCTGCAACGTCCAAGAGCTAAATCTCCTAGCCCGGTAAGATTAAGGCCAATGGGAAGAGTGAATGTGGTGTTTTCTAGAAGTTGGAATGGAGTCTGCCTAAGGAGTGCACAGAGCTCCTCATGTAAAGGGATCCCAAGGGTCTTTTCGGATACACCTTTCAAATTGATGGGTGAGGACAGCAGTGTCTTTAAACCTCGAAAAATGCCTGTAATCGGATTGGGTGGGGCGATGAGATCATATTTTCCATCGGAGTTGAGGCTTACATAACGAGCATAATCATGATTGCCAAATGTGCAAAAAGACCCTAATGGTGCATGAAGCTGGCAAAGAAAGGATAGGAGCCTTGTTGGATTTTCCAATTGAGAGTAGCACAGAAAATCCCCTGTGAAGACGATAAGGTCTGGCTTCAAGCGGTTCGCGCGTCTTATGATTTTTTCTATAAACGATTCGGGAATCTGATCATGAAAATGGAGATCTGTCAGGTGCAGGATTTTCAATTTGTCGAGATGTGAAGCTGCAGGAGGCAATTGCCAAGTTAACACTGTGGTTTTGAGCATGCGGGGCTCAATATACCTGGGCCAGATTCCGATAATAGAGCATGTGGCTAGACAATCAACAACAAATGACATAAAAAAAAGACAGCCAATAATTGGCTGCCTTTATAATACCTCGAGAGAAGTAAAAAGGTCTACTTGATATGTTTAGAGACTTTTTTTGTCATCTGAAACATGTCAATGGCGCTTTTTGAACCAAAAACTTTAGCAAGCTTTTCATCAGGAACGATGTTGCGTTTGTTTTTGGGGTCTTGTAGATTATTTTTTTTAATGTAAGCCCACAATTTTTTAATGATTTCAGTTCGCGGCAGCGGTCCGGGTCCGATTACAGCAGCTAAATCGTCGCTGATCGAGACAGGTTGCATAAACGCGCTATTTTTTTTCTTTGTTGTTGTCGCCATGATTTTCTCCCAGTGGAAAAAAGTTTAATTCTTCGTTTCAATAGTTTTATCTTTCCTCTGGGTTTATCGTCAATGGAAGAAAGGAGAGGGCTCAAAAAAGAGGCATTTTTAGTGCCAATCTTATATTCTACCCTGCATGGAATTTGGCAAAGAGCTCGAAACATTAGAGGTTTTAGCCTCTTCTTTAAAGAAAACAAAGGATTTAGGTGAGAAACAAGAGCTGCTTCTCACCCATCAGAGAGTGATCGATCATCTGATGAGTGAAAAACTGGCATCTCTTTTGCCGCACGCGAGTGATCTCTCGACAAAAATCGCTTTGTTTTCAGTCGTCGCAATAGGCCAGCACGATATCCTCTTTTCCTATCCCTGTGGGGTTTTCCCTAAAGAGAAGGTGCGGGCTCTACTGGTTCAACTCACCTCAGTAGATCGTTTTTATGATAGCATCGGAGGAATTGTTGGATATCAGGCTCATGTGTTGAAATTGCTTGCCCAGAACCGAGGGGCCAGTCTCCCAAACCATGCGCTTTTTTCGCGTGCTCCGGGTATTGACCTCGCTGCGCCCTCAGCTGATGTAACTCAAGCTGTTTGGTCGGGCCTTCGGGCGCTGGGTGAGACGGGCGAGATTTATCCGATTGGAGGATTAGGCTCGCGCTTAAATCTGACCAGCAAAAAGTCGGAAACCTTGCCGGCTGCATGTTTGCCGTTTTGTGGCAGGACTCTATTGGAGGGTCTGGTACGGGATGTGCAGGCCCGAGAATTTCTGTACTACAGGCTTTTTCATCATCAAGTGACCATTCCGATAGCAATGATGACCTCTTTTGGAAAAAGCAACATGAGCCGTGTCCGCGTCATTTGTGAAAAAATGAAGTGGTTTGGCAGGCCTCATGAGAGTTTCAAGCTCTTTTCTCAGATATCCGTGCCTGTAGTTACTCAAGAGGGGATGTGGTCGATGAAAGCTCCTCTTGAAATGAACCTACAACCTGGTGGGCATGGAGCCCTTTGGAAGGCTGCAGAAGAGGCTGGGGTCTTTTTTTGGCTACAAAGTCAGGAGAAAAATCTGCTCTTGATCCGACAAATTAACAATCCGATTGCCGGGTTAGATTTTACCCTCCTGGCACTTTTAGGGATTGGAAAAAGGGAGAAAAAGGCCTTTGGGTTTGCTTCATGCGAGCGCTTGCCAAATGCTGCAGAAGGGGTACTTGTTCATGTGGAAGAGGAAAATGGTACTAGGCGTCTTTCTAATATTGAATACACAGATTTTAAACGGTATGGGATTGAAGATTATGCCCTGGAAGGGGGGTACTCGATGTATCCGGCCAATACGAACATTTTATACGCAGATTTAAACCACATTCTCCCGGTTATCAAAAAAAATCCCTTGCCGGGCTTGATGCTCAATATGAAAAATAAAGAGCCCTTCCTGTGCCCTTTAGGAATTGTAAGAGAAGTGTATGGTGGCCGTTTAGAGAGCATGATGCAGAACATCAGCGATGCTTTGGTGGCTTCCTCAAAAGAGCCTCTGCCCACATTTTTGACCTACAACGCCAGAAGGAGAACAATTTCGGCTGCTAAAAAAAGCTTCGTGCCGGGAAAGTCTCTTTTAGAAACCCCCGAAGGGGCTTTTTATGATCTATTGTATAACGCTCATGAGCTTTTATCATGTGCGTGTGGCATTCATACTCCACCTTTTTGTTCTCAAGAAGAATACCTCAGTCACGGTCCATCTCTTCTTTTCTTGTATCACCCTGCGCTTGGCCCCCTCTATTCCCTGATTGCTCAAAAAATTCAGGGGGGGAATTTCGCCTTTTTAAGTGAAATGCAGCTTGAAATAGCGGATCTGTTCTTACAAAATCTTACCTTAGATGGTAGCTTATTGGTTTATGCGAAGAGTGTACTAGGGCATGATTCCCAAGGCATTATCCGCTATAGCCACCGTACTGGTAAATGTTTCTTGAAAAATGTGCAGGTCCTCAATAAGGGTATCAACCGCAGCGCAAGCACGAACATGTACTGGAAAAATCAAATGAAGCGGCATCAAGCTCTGAGTATCATTTTGCAAGGGCATTCTGAATTTTATGCCGAAGGGGTTGTATTTAAGGGAGAGCGGACCATTGTGGTTCCTCACGGAGAGAGGTGGGTTGCCTACGAAACTTCTGATGGAAACGTCCGCTTTCATGTCGAAAAGGCAGGGTGGAAGTGGGACTATCAAGAAGAGGATGGCCAAATCAAATATGTGGCTCACACCTGATCTGGGCAGTATTTTTCATAAACTAACTTAATTAAAAAGGCACTTCCGACGCATGCTCCTATACTCACTACGCACAAGATCACCACAGCCATATAATGGTCTCCTGGATGCATAAAAAGATGCGTAAAAAAATCACGCACCACATTTGCAGTGAGTGCACTTGCAGCACTAGCAGCTGTAAATGCCCCTTGGGTAAATCCTGAAAACAGCGCAGTCGGAAAACAAACCATCATTCAATTTTGTTGTTAAGGAAGTAAAGAATGGAAGGAAATTGACTTCAATTCAAGGGAAATCCTAGAATCCTGATCATTACAGTAGGTACAGTTATGAGAGAAGATCTTCGAGAAAGACTAAAAAACATCAATGAGCGGGTCCTTCATATGTGGAGGTATCTTTGACTTAGAGGTCAAAGAGAAGAGGGTTCAAGAACTCGAAAAATTGATGGAAGATCCCCAATTTTGGGATGATCAGGTAGGTGCTCAAACGGTCATTTCCGAGGTGAATGACTTAAGGAGTTGGACGGTTCCCTACATGGAGATCAAAGAAAGTTTTGGTAACGTGGAAAGCTTGCTTCCGGATGCATTGGAGATGGGCGATGAGGAGCTTATCGAAGAGCTTGCCCATGAACTGAGCAAAGTAGAAAATGTCCTTTCTCAGCTCGAAGTACGCCGTATGCTATCTGGAGAAATGGATAGTAAGCATTGCTTTTTGAGCATCAATGCGGGGGCAGGGGGAACTGAAGCTTGTGATTGGGCTCTCATTCTGCTTAGGATGTATAGCAGGTGGGCGGCAAGACGAGGCTGGAAGGTGGAGGTTTTAGATCAAGTTGATGGGGATGTAGCAGGTGTTAAGAGCGTCACTCTCAAATTGAGTGGGCCCTATGCATATGGTTACTGCAAGGCCGAAAAAGGGGTGCACCGTCTTGTGCGTATCTCACCTTTCGATAGCAGTAATAGACGCCATACCAGCTTCGCTTCAGTAGACGTGATGCCTGAGATCACTGACGACATTGCCATCGAGATTAAACCAGATGATTTGCGGGTCGATACATTTCGCTCCTCAGGAGCTGGTGGCCAGCATGTCAACGTCACAGATTCGGCTGTCAGGATAACCCACTTTCCCTCAGGAATTGTTGTCTCATGCCAAAATGAGCGTAGCCAAACGCAGAATAAAGAAACATGTATGAAGCTTTTGCGCTCAAAGCTTTATGAGAAAGAAGTGCTCGCCCGAGAAGAGAGCCTCAGGGCTATGGGTGGGGAAAAGAAGGAAATTGCCTGGGGATCGCAGATTAGAAATTACGTCTTTCAACCTTACATGCTTGTAAAAGATGCGAGGACGGGCTGGGAGACTGGAAATGTCCAGGCGATGATGGATGGAGAGCTTTTGGACGATTTTATTGTCGCCTATCTAAAAGAATTTGGGTAAACTCTTAATAAATAGAGCCAATTGCAAAACTCCTAAGCCTTGGAAAATCGATTGGCTCAAACATATATATGGTAACTATGTCAGATAAAAAAGACGAAGAAGCTTCAGTTGCAGCAGAGCCCCAGGTTGAGATTCGCTACACAGCTCAGGAGGATTCAGGTCCTTTGAAAGAGTGGCTCCTTGAACCGGGTATCCTCAAAGGATTTCCGATGCAAGATCCTCCTGAAGTGGATGACTCGGTGAAACACTGGATCGGTTTTAGTAAATACAAGAGCAGTTTGACTGCTACCATTAATGGTCAGCCGGTCGGTATTGCTACATTGTGCCTCATGCCTTATAGGAAGTTAACTCACCAGTGTCTCGTCTCGATCATCGTGTCAAAGGAGGCTCGCAATAAGGGTGTAGGAACCATTTTGTTGAACAACTTGATTCACCTGGCTAAGGAATATTTTGGGATAGAGGTTCTTTATCTGGAAGTTTACGAGGGTAACCGGGCGATCTCACTCTATCACCGTTTTGGGTTTCGTGAAGTGGGTTTCCAGAAGCACTTCATGAAAGAAAATGGTGAATACATTGGCAAAGTTGTCATGGAACGCATTCTTTAAACATTTAGCATTTAAGTTACGCCGGACGCTGGGTTTGATCAATCGCAGACTGATTGTAGACCCCAGTTTCTGCGCGCATGGTGATAGATCTGTAACAGTGACAACTCTTGATTCTTTACAAACACGTTTGCAGCACCTCCTGAAGATAGATGTGGAGCTTGTTGTGAACGAGAACCGTTGCACGATGCTCAATCTTTTAGAAAAAGAGCGCTCTTTTGCACGCCTTTCTGTGCATAAAATGTTTTTGGAAGCGCCCGATCCGGTGATTTCTGCAATTGCTCATTATGTGAAAGGGACCCGTAAGGACCTTGGAGAGCGCAATCTGGTTTTAAGAGAATTTATTCAGAACCATTTACACCGCTATGACTATACCCACCTTGTCAATCCTCAAAAACTTGTGCACCAAGGCAAGGTCTACCATCTCAAATCCCTTTTTGAGGTATTGAATAAAAAATATTTTGAAGGAGAGCTAGATCTCTCTCTTACGTGGTTTGGTGCCCCTGTGCGAAAAAGACGGAGGCGTATTACTTTTGGGCAGTATTTCTCGGGCTTGCGTCTCATCAAAATGCATCGTATGCTAGATGATCCCTTTTTTCCGGAGTATTTTGTGTCGTTTATTCTCTATCATGAAATGCTCCATAGCGTTATTCCCGGATCAAAAGATGCTCGAGGCCGGTTTTGTGTCCATGGAAGGGCTTTTAAAGAAAAGGAAAGGGCCTTTGAGCATTACCAGAAGGCCATAGAATGGGAAAAAATTAACAAGGCAAAAATATTCGGTAGTACTTATGGCAGGACATAGTAAATGGGCAAACATCAAGCACCGCAAAGAGCGATCTGATAAGCAAAAAGGGAAAATTTTTTCCCGGTTGGCAAAGGAAATTATCTCAGCTGTGAAAGTAGGCGGAGCCGACCCGAAAAGCAATCCCCGTTTGAAACTTGCGATCCAAAAAGCCAAAGTAGCGAATTTCCCTAACGACAGTATTGAGCGCAACATCAAGAAAGCCGCAAGTGGTGAACAGGAAAACTACGAACCCATCACCTATGAGATCTACGGATATGGTGGAGTTGGATTGATCGTCGAAATATTAACCGACAATAAGAACCGCGCGGCTTCTGATATGCGGATTGCCATCAATAAAAAGGGTGGGACGATTGCTACCCCTGGATCTGTTGCTTTTAACTTCGAGCGAAAAGGTGTGATCCAGATCGAAAAAAAAGGACAGGACGAGGAGAAGCTTTTTAGCAGCGCGATTGAAGCGGGCGCAGAAGATTTCGAATCCACTGATGAGGGCTTTATGGTCATTACCGACAAGGCAGAGCTCTTTGCTGTCAAAGAAAAACTTGATATGCTCGTGCCAGGACCAAGTGAGGCAGATATCCAGATGCTCCCGAAAGCACTTGTGAGTTGCGATGAACAGATGCGTGCATCCAATCTGGCTCTTATAGAATGGATAGAGGATCTTGATGATGTCGATACAGTCTATCACAACATGGAAGTTTGAACCCTTAGAGCCATTTGCCCTCACCAGACGGTTTGCCCATCTTGAAGGGACTGCCTTGCTTTACTCGGGCGGTTCACTCGATTCAGCTCAAAGCTCTTTTCTATGCCTATTTCCTGATAAGAAAATGTCCTTGTCTGCATCAAGGGCTAGTTGGGATGAGCTACAAAGAGAAATCGGAAATGGTCAGAAGGATGGGGTGGACATACCTTCTTGGATAGGCTACATAGGTTATGAAATGGGGTGCTATGCCGACCCCGATCAAATCATCCCCCATTTTCTATCTCAAGTGCCCGATTGTCTTTTCTATAAGCCAACAGTGGTTGTACGCTTTGATCACGCATTGCAGCTGGCTACCATTTATTCTACAGGCTTTGCTGTAAATTTAGAAGGGGACGAGGTGTTGGCTGGAGAGTCAATCCCTAAGATGCAGCTTATAGATGCTTCCGATACCCTTGAGACCTATTTGGAAAAGATTGCATCCATCCAGGGGGCGATTTTAGATGGAGAGGTCTATCAAGTAAACCTCTCTCAACAGTTTCTTTTCGAAGGAGTGGCAGATCCATTTGCTCTTTTTGAGAAAAGCGTCCATCTTAATCCAGCCCCTTTTGCAGCCTATTTACAATGTGGCGCGTATGCAATTGTTTCTGCCTCGCCTGAACGGTTTTTACGTAAGCAGGGGGATCGATTGGAAACCCGCCCCATTAAAGGCACCGCACCACGAGGTAGCACCCCGTCCGAGGATATTGCAAATAGGCAAGCCCTATTGAGTTCCGAAAAAGAAAGGGCCGAATTGCTCATGATTACCGATCTCATGCGTAGCGATATCGGTAAAATGAGTCTTCCAGGCAGTGTCAAAACTCAGGCAATCTGGCTCTGCGAGGCCTATACGAATGTTTTTCACCTTCTCTCTATCATAGAAGGGAGGGCCCATCCACACGTGCATCGATTAGAATTGATACGTTCCCTTTTTCCAGGAGGGTCGGTTACAGGATGTCCTAAATTAAGGGCTATGGAAATGATCGCCCATCTTGAGAAACGACCCAGAGGTATTTATACGGGATCAATAGGCTATTTTGCAGAAAATGGAGATTTTGATTTCAATATTGTGATTCGCACACTGATTGTGCATCCTACCTCTATTCAGCTTCAACTCGGTGGGGCAATTGTGATTGATAGCGATCCTGTGCGAGAATTTGAGGAGACGTTTCATAAAGGACGCTCTTTTTTTAACCTGCTTAGTGTGGAGGTTTATGGCAGTAGTTTATTTTGAGGACCGCTTTTTACCAGAGGCCGAAGCCCTATTACCTATTTCCGATAGAGGCTTTCAGCATGGGGACGGCATCTATGCCACGATCCAAGTCAGAGAAGGTGTCCCCTTGTTTTTTCAATCGCACTACGAGCAGCTTCAAGCCCAATGCAGAGCCTTTCATTTACAGATGCCTACTTTAGAAGATGAGATTATCGAAGCATTGATTCACCGCAATGGTGCCTTTGAAGGGATTTGGAGGATGAAAATTTTCGTTACTGGGGGAGACTGCCCTGAAAACCATCTTCCGGAGCGTAAAGGAAGGTTGCTAATTGTCCTTAAACCTTTTGTCCCCCTTCCTTTTAAACCGCTGACGCTGGGCGTTTTTCCTATCCCTTATTGGAGTTGCCACGCCTCTTTTAAAAGCCTTGCCCACTTAAATCGTTTTTATGTCATGGAAGAAGCGCATAGGCAGGGTGTGGATGACTGCGTGACTTTTACAGAAACCGGGCATGTTCTGGAAGCGGCTTTTGGTAATCTCCTCTGGGTGAAAGAAAAAACGGTGTTTACCCCTGACCCTACACTCCCGATTTATTTTGGGGTGACAGTGAGAACTGTATTAGATATAGCTCGAGAACTGGGTTTTCAGATCGAATACATCAAAGCTCCTCTCTGCGAAATACCTTGCGATTCGGTTGCCTTTCGGACCAATACGATGCAAGGAGTGCGCCCCATCGCTCAATTGGGTGATCGCGTGTTTTCCCTCAATCCTACCCTTCAAACGGTTTTTGTGAACGGCTATGAGGAGCGCATAAAAAGTCAGCTCAAGACCTGCGGACAAAAAAAAGCAGCACTCACGTAGGTGGAGTGCTGCTAGAATTTCCATGAGAAGCTTAATCACTTTCGCTGTTTACATTTATCGGGCTGTTATATCTGCCGATGTTCACACCATCGAGTTCTTCTGACCACCCTTGCTTGCCACTTCCTGGTAGTTCTCGCTGAGATTGTGAGCTACCCTGGTCCTCAAGAGGGTTTCGGGGCGGCGGGGCTTTAAAGGGGCGCTCTCCGGCCAAAGGTTCCTTGTGCTCCATGGATTTACCATGGGCTCTATTGATCTCGTCTTTCGTCTCCTTTGCCAGCTCAATAGAGGTTCCTGTACGGTGGCTATCGGGATTGACTTTGTTTGGGTCATATGGCCCATACATACGTGCTACACCTGCGCGAGCGTCGATCACAACCGTTCTACGCTGCTTTTTAATTGCTTTTGTAACTTCCTCCAGAGTTCTTATGCCAGATTTATCCCTGTTCATTAGGCTCGTGGCCAAATTGGGTATTTCTTGTGCCCATTTAGTTTCAATATCTTCAAAAGAAGCGCAGTAGGTGCGGATAGCACGTAGTTGCTTTGCCGTGTCCATGACCGATTTACCATTTTTGGCAGTCCAGAACTTTACGGAGCATGCCTTACTGACATCTCCATTGGGTATAAAGTAAAAAAAGGAGATCCCTTTGCGTCCTTTCCCAACTATAAAGTTATGACCATTCGCTTCCCTCCATTCGTGTCGATTATCGTTAAGGAATTTTCGTACCGAGGTGGGATCTTTGGGGTCACAGCCTACTGCCTCTTCGTTGATCTGCTCTGTATTCGTGCTCTCTTCATAAACGTGCTCCTTAACCGAGCCGTCGTAGACTGGAGTAAAAGTGTCCTCGCGGAAGGTCTTGGATATATTGAGCAAACCGGCTGTGGCGACGCTACCTGCCACCCATCCCAATCCACGCAGGATGCGTTCGCCTGTTCCACCTACCTTGTTTTTTTCATAAGTGGTTTGCATGCACTCACGGCCTCGATAGATTATTTTTTTTGGGCTGCCTGCCTCAAAATCGCGATCCTTAAGCTCTATAGCTTTCGCTTCAGCACCGGAGAGCGTACGTAATGTATCTGCTGACATGAGTTCCTCCTTAAATAAATAATACAAACATTATAGCATTTTTATAATTAATACTCAAATATTTGAGTATATTATTATAATATTAATAATTATTTTAATAACTAAATATACTATTATTGAGAAATGTATAACTATCCATGAGCTAGCTTGTCAAGGTGGGAGTGGATAGTCAGCACGGAGAGGGATAGTTACAAATGATGCGATACCGAGCCCATATACTCATATCTCCGGCGCTCTTATTACTGGCAACCCTAGTAGGCAGCTGTGGCCCAGTGCGGCCCTATCAACAGCTCTATATTCTTGCTGAAGAGGCTAGGATAAAAAGTGAGATTGACGCTACGTCTTGTCAGATTCCTGAGCCATCAATGGCGAGCAGCTCTGAGGTTGTGCCCCCCGCTTTCCCCACAATTCCTTTAGAAGAGTGACCTTCTTATTCGAAAGCCCTCCCAGGAAGTGGATGGCGTTGAGCAAGCGGGCGCGAGTACGGTCCTTACCTAGCAGGGCAGCAGAGTCAAATAGGGGAGGGCCCTGCCTTTTTCCGGTGATGGTCACATAAAGAAGAGGAATGACGACTTTTTTGTGATGGATATTAAAAACACCCGCGATTTCGTGGGAGGTGGCTGCAAAGGCAGCACTGCCCCAGTCCTCTTTTTCTTCAAGAGACCAAATCACTGTCTGTAGCAGACAAGCGGCTTGATCAGGAGTGATTCGTCTGGGAGTGAGAAGTTCTTGAGTATATTCTAAGTGGTTTACAAAGAAGAAGTAGCACAGTTCCATGAACTCGCCAAAGGTCTTGATGCGGGTGTGACAAAGGGGCATCAAAGAGTTCATAAAGCTGTCCGAGAAGCCCCAATCTTTGATTCGATCCCAGAGTTTATTCTCAGGGATATGATTGATAAGGTACTGCTGATTGAGCCAATCGAGCTTGGAGGTATCAAAAATTGCTCCTGATGTCCCGATTCTTTTGGGGTCAAATTCTTTGATCACCTCACCTAAAGTATAGATTTCGACGTCCCCGGGTATACTATAGCCCATGAGGGTCAAGAAATTTAAGAAAGCTTCGGGTAAATAGCCAGAATCGCGATAGTAAAAGATGGATGTAGGGTTGCGCCGTTTAGAGAGTTTTTTTCCGTCTGTGCCCAGTAGCAAAGGCATGTGGTAAAACTCGGGGGGAGTCCATCCAAAAGCTTCATAGAGCTGAATGTGCTTAGGCGTCGAGCTAATCCATTCGTCACCACGAATGACATGGCTAATGTTCATGAGATGATCGTCTACAACGTTAGCTAAGTGATAGGTAGGGAAACCATCCGATTTGAGCAAGACCTGATCATCGATATCAGCCCAAGGGAATGAAATGCGCCCTTTAATAGCATCTTCGAAGACGCATTCTCCTGTGAGTGGAACTTTCAGGCGGATCGTGAAGGGTTGGCCGGCCTCTTCGCGGGTCTTGATTTCTTCGGGGCTTAAATTCCTGTAGCGTCTGTCATATCCCCCTTTCCCACCTAATTGACGCATTTCTGCCAATTCTTGCGCAGTTGCAAAACATTTATAGGCTTGGCCTTTGTCTAGCAGTTCTTCGGCGTGCTTTTTATAAATTTCACTCCGCTCAGACTGTCTGTAAGGGGCGCAGGGGCCTCCCACATCAGGTCCTTCATCCCAAGAGATGCCACACCATTTTAACGCTTCAAAGATGCTTGTTTCATACTCAGGGCGGCTGCGCGTGCGGTCCGTATCCTCAATACGCAGGATAAATGTGCCGCCAAAACGGCGGGCAAAAATCAGATTAAAGAGGGCCATATAGGCAGTTCCCACATGGGGATCGCCTGTAGGAGAGGGAGCGATACGGACACGAACTTTTTGCATGGCAAGGAGTATATTCCTATTTCAGTAGAAGAATCAAGTCTTTCATAATATTGACCGTTTCGTGCAGTTGTGGGTCAAATTTAGCGAATAATTCAACCTGTTCCATTTTAATATCCTCTTCTTTGAGCTGGGTCAGAAAGCTTTGATAAAAACTTTCATGCTCAATACGTATCTTTGAATTGTTACGTAAAAGAGACAAATGGCGGATGTAGCTCTTAAGCTTTGGCTGGAGATTGAAACGGTACAGCCAACTAATCTGATCTCTTTGATGCGGTGGAACGTCTGAGAGGTCATCATTGAAATTTTCAGAAATGGAATCATTTTCAAGAGGATTTTTTGCATGCTTCTCACCAATTTCAGCCTCTGAGTAAAACCCGGGTACAATAATATCTGGAACGACACCTATCAACTGGGGACTTTTACCTGAGACAGTGTAGTATTTACCACGGGTTACTTTGAACTCGCCTTTGGGATTCACTCGGCCGTTATGATCGGAATCTAGAGTGAAGGTCTGGAAAGTCCCCTTGCCATAGGTATGCTCATCGCCTACAACGATGGCTCTTCCATAGTCTTGGAGGGTTTGGGCAACAATCTCTGAGGCCGATGCACTGGCCTTGCTGGTCAGTACGATCAGCGGACCATCAAACGCCGTGCGACTGTCGATATCACGTAAATGCTCAATGGAACCATGATTATCCTTAATCGAGCAGACAATTCCCTTGGTGATGAAAAGCCCGGTTACTGCAACTGCCTGGGGAAGCACTCCTCCAGCATTGAGGCGTAGATCTAAGAGAATTCCTCGGATGATGTGTTCATTTTGGATTTTGCTGATCTCTTCGAATAAGTCGGAAGCCGAGGAATGTGAGGGATCTTGGTAAAAGGAATGAAGGGCAATATGGGCAATGACCCCATCACCAAAAGGGATCACTTTCGATTCGATCCGGGCTTCTTTAATCACAACCTCCCCGCGGATAATTGTAATTTCGAGCTTTTCTTCACTTTCCGCAATAGGGCGCAGCACTGTAAGTGAGACTAGGCTGCCCTCTTCACCACGGATGAGCTCAACGGCCTCTGTAATCTCAAGGCCTACAACCGGCTCGCCGTTGATTGCAATGATTCTATCGTTAGCTTTTAGGCCGGTCCCTCGACTTGCGGGTCCTCCCTCTATGATTTTGACTACAGTGAATCCGTTCAAATCGTCTCTTAACTGCGCACCGATTCCAAAAAGACGCTGTTGGAGTTGGATCATGAATTGAGAGGCTTCCCAAGGCGTAAAATACGCGGTGTGCGCGTCAAACGAGGCTGCACAGGCTTTTAGAACCAGAGATAAAACAAATCGCTCGCGGTCCACGTTATTGTGGGTAGCGATCTCTTCTTCACGCGAGGATCTGTTTTTGGCAATCCTGCGTAGAGTCTTTTCCTTACCTTGTTCGTCAAGTTTATCTGCAGCGGCCCGTTGGAGTGATTTGATCTTTAAAAGCCGGCTGCCCAGTTCTTCTTCGGAGCTTGCCCAGTCCATCTCTTTGAATTCGGTGACAGAAATATTTTCCGGTAAAGCGGCATTAATCTGTTTATTTTCAAGATCCTGCCTTCTGGCAACTGCCAAGACCATTAGGCTGTGGATTTGGTTAAAATGGGAAAAATCGCCTTTGCTCATAGCAGAGCAGATTGCAGAGTTTAGTTCCTCACTGGGCTCAATCCACCCTTGTACTTCACTTTTTAGAAGATAAGTTTTGGTAGGGTCGAGCTCGTCAAGATAATGCTCTAGAGCTCTTTTGATCATAGGCGCGTTGAGCTGTTTACAAGCTACATGTGCCTCCATCATCGTATGGAGTGTTTCGAGTACGTCCTGAGGGGTAATCTCAGGTAACTTGGCTCCATAAAGGGTTCCATAGAGGATAAGAAACAGTGAGAAAAATCTGCGCATCATTTCCTCATCATTGTCGTTCATCACTTTTTACGCCAGGGTTTATCCCTAAGTGAACCACTTCGAGTGTAATTGGCAATCTTCCTAATTGTCATGAGGTTAAGAAAGTATTAAGAAATAATAAAAAGATGAAAAACTTTAAAAATTGATTGATTTGAATTAGAAACTTAATGAAAATGTTACTCAAAAATTGGTTTTCTGTAGGGATAACACAAAAAGTTCACGAGATATGAGGGTAAAAAGTCTTTACAGAACATAAAAAAATTCTTGATCGATAATTTAATATAAGGGATAATAATTACTTAAAGAGCAGAAAGATAGGGGATTATATCCTTTTAGGCTTTAAGCAAGTTAATCGAGGCGTTTACGAAAAATGGATCCAGCGACACTGTCGCCTCAAAGGCAAGAACAAATTAGAGATGAATAAACTAAAAAACCTTAGGGGGTTATAAAATGAAAGACAACAAAGAAGAAATGCAGCGTGGTGGAGCGCCAATGCCTTTTGAGTCGCAAGGTGCGGATGATCGAAAAGTGGTTTCGATCACAGAAGCTGCGAAGATTAATAAGGTAACACGCCAAGCAATCTATGTCGCAATTAAGCAGAAAAAGCTCAAAGCGACAAAGAAAACGCGTTGGGAAATCGACATTAAAGATCTCGAGGAATATCGCAATAACAAATATTCCCGCACGAAATCTATGTTCGGTGGAGAACTACTGTTTGATAACAACAAAGGGTATTTCTCTGTTAATCAAGTGGCGAGATTACTGGGTGTTCCGGCGCAAAAAATCTATTATGCGACACGCACCGGGATGATCAAAGGCTCACGTAAAGGGGCCGCTTGGGTGATTCATTCGGATGAAGTGAAGCGCTACCAAGAAGATTATCTCAGCAAGAAAGTGGTTACACAAGCCAGCTAATCTTGAGCCTAGGCTTTTGACCTATGGAAAAAAAAGCGCACACCTCTGGTTGTGCGTTTTTTTTTGCACTCATCTCCCGCTTTCATTTCTTCAACAAAATTTGCAACTGGCCCTTTAAGCTTTACTTTCTTAACATCTTCTTCCTGAATGGAGGTACTGGATGCGAAAATGGATAGGGATGGCATTATGTGGGATAAGCTTGATGGGCAACTTGATTGCAAGCGAACGAAGAGTTTTCGCCTACCCTTTTCCTATCACACAGATGGAAATGAGAGGTGCCATCTTTTTTCCTGAAGATGAAAATGCACCTGCTGACCTGGAGGTAACAGGGCAAGCGTTGCATGATGAAATTGTCCGTAAATCCAAAACTTTAAACCAAAAGATTAGAGAGAAAATATTCGGTCAGGATGAGGCTGTTAGGGAGACCACAAATGCAATTGTCCGTTACGCTGCAGGTGTAAATGATACGACATCCCCAATCGCTTCACTTTTGTATTGCGGCCCATCTGGTGTGGGTAAAACCGAGCTTGCAAAACAATTGTGTTTAGAGCTTTACGGCAAGCAGAGTCACTTTATCCGCATCAACATGTCGGAGTATGTTGAGGCTCATTCAATTACCCGGTTAATTGGCTCTCCCCCAGGTTATATTGGCTACGACACAGGTGGAGCTCTCACGAACCGTCTCCTTCAAAATCCCTATTCAGTCGTTCTTTTGGATGAAGTAGAAAAAGCTCATCCTAAGGTGCTCAAACTCTTCATGCATGTTTTTGATGCAGGGTATTTGACATCTGCACAAGGCCAAGACGTCGATTGCCGTCATGCGATCTTTATTCTGACATCCAACATTGCTGCATCGGAGATTGCTGATTTATTTGCAGTAGGGTTGACCCATCATGAGATCTTAGAAAGTTTGCAGCCTTATTTAATGGATATCCTCTCTCCAGAAATGTATAACCGTTTAGATTGCATGGTTTTTGCTCCATTGAGTGATAAAATCTTTGAACAACTGGTCCGCAAAATCCTTGGAGAACTAAAGTCTCGGATCTTAAAATCGAAGGGAATTGAGGTCTTTTTTGATGAAAGCCTAGTTAACTATCTCAAAATCTATACGATCGATCCCAAACTAGGTGCTCGCCCCCTCAAACGCATTGTGGAAAAAAAGCTTACCACAGTGATTGCACACGCAATTATCGATAGTGATTGTAGCTCAGGTGACTGCGTTTTATGTTCTTATGCCGATGGAAATGTATGCCTCGAGGTTGTCCTCACTTCCCTGGATTAAGTATACATTGTTGGAGTGCACACGAGAGCTCATAACAAGTTGGGAGTAGCGGCTTGCCATGGACTGCGACTTGGTCCCGATACCAATTGAAGCCAGCATGGCTACCACCCACGAACATCAACACTTGCATTCCGGCAGCTATAGCAGCATGGGCTCCCGCAGAACTATCTTCTACCACAATACAATTTTCGGGCTTAACCCCCATTTCCTGAGCTGCGAACAAAAATAGATCCGGAGCTGGCTTAGCCTTTGGGACCTGCTGGGAAGTAAAGATGGATCTATCGGTGAAGTATTTAAGTTGCTTTGTGAATTGAAGGCAGTGGATGACGTTGCAGCGAGAGCTATTTGAAGCCACGCATCGAGGAATTTCAAGATGATCCAGAATCTCTAGAGTGGGCTCTAGTAAAGGACTCAGTTCAGTTTCATAAGCTTTCAGAAGGCTGGGCTGCTGTAGAACCCAAAAGTCTGCAGGGATATCAACTCCCGATTCTTCCATGATGATTTGACGGCAGTGATGTTCATTGACACCTGTGAATCTTCTGATGCATTCCTCTACTGAGATCTGGTAACCGTAAATTGCAAGAACTTCGGCAAAAAACCTGCAAGAAAGAAATTCGCTGTCAACCAAGACGCCGTCACAATCAAAGATAACAAGTTTTTCCAACATGTATGTCTGCTCCGCATTTATTCGTGGTTTGGATGAGGACATCCGAGGCATTCGGCTCCAAAAATGTACAAAGTAGAGATACAATACTCCAAATGGAAATTGATTCATTCTAGAAATTAAAATAAACTACGAATATGGGTGACTATCCTCTCCCACCTTGACAAAGAGTGCCTTTCATAGGCATTCTGGCAGCTCGTGAATAGTCACGAGAATTGTATGTCATTTTCGAAATTCCATGAATTCATTCCAAAATCTTACCTCTATCTACATAGAGGTTACAGGTTTTCAACATTCAAAAAAGATCTGTTAGCTGGACTTACGGTAGGGATCATAGCTCTTCCTCTTGCAATGGCTTTTGCTATTGCTTCTGGAGTAGATCCGGAACGGGGTCTTTACACCGCGATCATTGCTGGTTTTTTGATCTCAGCATTAGGAGGAAGCCGCATTCAAATTGGCGGTCCAACGGGTGCCTTTGTTGTTATTGTCTATGGGATCGTTCAGAGGACTGGATATAACGGTCTTTGCATGTCGATGGTGATTGCAGCATTTGTCCTTATTCTTTTAGGAGTTTTTCGTATTGGCTCTTGGATCAAATATGTTCCTCATCCCTTGATTACCGGCTTCACTAGTGGGATTGCAGTTATTATTTTCTCCACTCAAATCAAAGATTTTTTTGGATTGCAAATGGGCATGCCTCCTGCTGATTTTACAGCGAAATGGCTGTCCTATTTCGATGCCTTCCCTACTTTTGACCCTCTCACTTTGTCTGTAGCTGCAGGCACATTAGGAATCATTTTGTTGATTCAGAGCTTCATCCCTTGGTTTCCCTGGGGGATCAGTGCCATTGTCCTTGCGACAGCTGTTTGCATGGTGCTACATCTACCAATAGAAACTATTCAATCACGCTTCGGTGAGATTCCGAGAAGGTTGCCTATCCCATCCCTACCATGCCTTTTCATTCCTGCTGGGCAATTTAAAGAAATTTTGACAAACGGACTCACAATTGCTTTTCTTGGAAGCATCGAATCGCTTCTTTCTGCTGTTATTGGTGATGGGATGATCGGTGGCAGACATCGATCCAATTGCGAATTGATTGCTCAGGGGATTGCCAATTTCGGCTCTGTTATCTTCGGTGGCATCCCCGCTACTGGTGCAATTGCAAGGACTGCGGCTAATATCAAAACAGGTGCACAAACTCCAATGGCTGGAATGATACATGCCTTAGTTTTATTTTGTATCCTCTATTTTCTAGCTCCGCTTGTAAGCCAAATTCCTTTAGCAGCCCTTTCTGCTGTCCTAGTCATAGTGTCTTGGAACATGTGCGAAGTGAATCATTTTGCTCGCCTCCTAAAGGCTCCTTATGGTGATCGGATTATCCTTGTAACGGCATTTTTTTTGACGATATTTGTTGATCTAACAGTCGCTATCTCTGTGGGGATGATTTTGGCCAGCTTCTTTTTTATGAAACGGATGAGTCAAATGTCGCAGGCTGTGTCTTTATCACAAATTTTTCAGGAAAGCCAAGTAGATTTTCCTGAGAAAGGTGATCCTGATGACATCTCAAAAAAAACAGTGGCTCGAGGAGTTGAGGTGTATGAAATTCAAGGCCCATTTTTCTTTGGGGCTGCTAATATGCTTAGGGATATATTAAGTAATATGACCACTACACCCAAGGTGCTTATTCTTCGCATGCGTTCGGTTCCAATGATCGATGCATCTGGAATGTTTGGGCTCGACGAGTTTTATGACCAATGTCAAAAAAAGAATATTGTTCTTTTTTTATCTGGGGTACATGGACACACCAGGCAAGATCTTAAAAAATTCGGACTTATAGAAGCGATTAATGAACAAAATATCTTTCCTAATATTGACGCTGCATTGGCAAAAGCAAATAAATTAGTTTCTAATGGCATTGTTGCCTAATACCATTTCCAGAAAATAAAGTCACAAATTGGCACTGTATAACACGCCATTTTTGAACGATCCTTTCTCGCTTAGGTGCAAAAACATAGGCTTCGAAACGATCATCCAAATCTGTCATGTTACCCAGTACCACTTCATGGCTTTATTTTCTGGAAATGGTATAACCTATTGCCTTTGAAAATCTTTTAAAAAGAATGCCAGTATTGCCAAAACTCAGGTGATACCAAATATCACAATGCAGATTATTTGTGATATTTGGTTTTTTAGAGGTCTTCTTTGATTTGGAAGTCGCGGATCAGGAGTTGGATGCTGCTTTTGTTATGGAAGCGATTGATTTGAGGGGTGTAGGCGATTTTTAAAGTGAGATTTTTGCGGCGGAGTATTGATCTGCGCTCGGCCATCCCAAATGCAATCCCTTCCAGCATGCGGTCACCTTGTTCGAGATAGAGCTTAAGGTGATTGCCACCAATGACTTTTGGGGGCCAAGCTTGCTTTGCCTCACAATAGAGGATGGGCTGGTAATTTTCATTTCCGTAAGGCTCAAACAGCTCCAATGAGGAGAGCAAATCATAGGTGAGCTCGTTGAAATTAGCAGGAGCATCTAAATAGAGTTTGGAAAGAATATCATGGTCACGCAGAGCTGAATTAGCTGCATGTAGGAAGCGCTTTTTAAAGCGTTCGATATTTTCTTCTTTAATGGTCAGGCCCGCAGCAAAATCATGGCCCCCATAATTGACGAAGAGGTCGCTACATTTTTTTAGGACGGCTAGGAGGGGGAATTCTCGAATCGTGCGTATGGAGCCTTTTCCAATGCCATTGTCGATGGCAATCATGATGGTAGGGCGGTTGTACAGCTTGGCGATACGCGCAGTGACAATGGGGATTACCCCTGGATGCCAAAGGTTAGAGCTTAGAACGATTGCTTTGTTTTGGAAAAGGTCGGGGTTAGTGAGCAGTGTTTGCTCGACATCGATCGAGACGACTTGTTCTATTTTCTGACGCTGGATGTTAAATAGATCAAGTTCCTTTGCAAGATCTTCTGCCTTTTGCTCATCGCGTAGGAGAAGTAGTTCTACTCCTTTACTAGGATCTGCGACACGACCTAGGCTGTTCATCCGAGGAGCGATTTTAGAAGCAATATCAACGGCGGTGATTTCAGATTTTTCGACTCCGCAGATGGAAAAGAGCTTAAGTAAGCCCATCCTTTTTGTTTTTTGGAGTTGCTTAAGGCCATAACGTACTAAAATGCGGTTCTCATCGAGCAAGACCCCCATGTCAGCAACAGTACCTAGAGCTACTAGGTCGAGGTAGACCTTAAGATCGATTTTTTTATGGGTTGGCTCATCCTTCGAGGATAAAAAATTGGTGATGGCGTGAGCTAATTTGAAAGCAACACCCACACCTGTTAGGTCACGATTGGGGTAGGTTTGATTCAGTAACTTAGGATTGAGTGTGGCAATGCAGTTGGGTATTTTGTCTGTAGGCTCGTGGTGATCTGTTACGATCACATCGATCTCTTTGCTCACAATCTTTTGGATCTCTTTAGCTGCAGTAATGCCACAATCGACTGTGATCATGAGTTTGCAGTTGTGGGCTTCTGCAAATTCTAACGCATCGAGAAAAAGTTGCCCTCTTTGGACATTTTGGTTGGGGACATAATATTTGACATTCCCGCCAATCCGTTTGAAGAAATCGGCTAGCAACGCGGTTCCGGTCATGCCGTCTACATCGTTATCACCATAAATTAGAATGCCTTCTTCTTTTTTGAGGGCCTTATCGATCCTGCGCACAGCTTTTGTCATGTCAAGAAAACGCTTGGGATCGTGCAAGTCAGGCAGCTTAGCGTATAAAAAGTGGTGGATAGCTGCTAATGACTTAAATCCTCTTGAAACAAGGATTTGAGCAGTTATGGGATGGATGCTGAATTCACTGACAACCTGGTCCAGCCACGACGGGTCATCCTTTGGATATATCCAAACAGGCTCATGCGAATGTTCCATGTAATACCATCTATAAAAAATAATTTTTGCCGACTAATTTTGTCTAAGTCTTTAAACATAATTGGTAAGCAAAGATTGTTTTTCATAAATCCTGAAGCTAAAGATTGTACCTCGTATGGAGCTTCCATACGAGGTAGGGTCATGATAGCAAGACGTGCAAACGGTTGCTACTTTTTTCTGTTAAACGCTCTTGGCAGAAGTGGATTCATGGTTTTTAGACACTTCTCGCTCATGGAAATAAAGCAGTGTGGGGGCTGCGACGAACAAGGACGAGAATGTCCCAATCGCGATCCCGACAGTCATGATCAGAGCGAAGCTGAAGATCGATGGACCTCCAAAGAGCAATAGGGCAATTAAAACAATGAGCGTTGTGCCCGATGTCATGACAGTCCTGCTTAATGTTGCATTGAGTGCATGATTGATCATGTCTTTGAAAGACATCTTGCGCATGTGGCGCAAATCTTCACGAATACGGTCAAAAATGATAATCGTGTCATTCAAAGAATAACCCACAACGGCCACTAAAGCGGCGATGACTTGCAGATCAATTTGGACCCCTTCAAAAAAGAAATGAGCGATGGCAAGAACGCCCATCGTCATCAAGACGTCATGGACAAGTCCAATGGTCGCGCTGATGGCATATTTAAACTCAAAACGGAAAGTGATGTAGATCAAAATACAGATAAGGGCGAGGGCGATGCCAAATAAGGCTTGGTTACGCATCGTCTCTGAAAGTTGACCGCTCATCTCTGTCCAGTGGAGATTGAGCTGAGGCAATGAAGAAGGATTGATCTCCAGTCCTGCCAGTTCAAGAGTCTCGACGATCCACACAATACGCGGGTATTCTTGATACGTGAAAAGGGGAGCTTGTACCGGAGGTTTTTGGTCTAGCTCAGCAAACGGCTTTCCGGTTTGTTCCATACTTGTTCCCAACTGCAGTCTCAATTGATTGGGCTTATTGAGCTCTTGGATGCGGAAGTCGCTTTTTGCAGCCCCTGCTTTTTCAAGCGCCTCTTCGGCTACTAATCGGTAATTGGTATTGGGTTTTTCCTTGAGATCAAGGGTCAAAGCATAGCCGCCAGTAAAGTCCATTCCAAAAATGGTATCTCTTCCTTGAGCGAAGAAAAATGCACCCACAAGCAGCAATATGACCGATGCTGATATAGCGAGCTTGGCTTTGCTTAAGAAATCGAAGTGAGTGATTCCAAACATGCGACTCATTTTCAATTCTTTGTGGGCAGGATTTTGGACCCATCCAGCAAAGAAATAACGGGTCATGAAAAGAGCTGTAAACATCGAAGAGACGATACCGATGATCAAGGTGAGCGCAAATCCTTTGATCGGACCTGAATCAAAGTTTAGCAGGATCACTGCTGCCAAGATTGTCGTGATGTTGGAATCAATAATAGCACTAAAGGCTTTGCGATAACCTGCCTGTACCGCTGACGGAAGGCGCTTGGTGAGAGTAAATTCTTCACGGATTCTCTCAAACACCAGCACGTTCGCATCAACTGACATCCCTACTGCCAAGATAATACCTGCAAGACCCGGTAGAGTGAGTGCGGCACCCAAGTTCTGCAAAACTCCCCAGATGATCAGGAGATTGAAAAGCACCGCAATCGATGCGACCACACCACTGAAGCGGTAGTAAGCACACATGATAGCGATCAAAAGCACTAAACCTAGAGTGGCTGCGAAAATGCCCATTGTGCGCTGTTCTTGGCCCAGATCGGGGCTGACATTCTCCTCAGAGAGAATGTGTGGTGTGAAGCTCAAAGAACCTGCCTTTAAATCTGCGGCAAGTTGGTTGACCTCGCGCTGAGTGAAGTGTCCCGTGATACGGGCATTATCACGTAGAGGTGAATTTAGGGTAGGTGCGTTGACGATGGTGCCATTCAAGATGACAGCCATGCGCCAACCTCTTCCTTGAGAGAATGCCTCCAAAGGAGTGTTAACAATCTTTTCTTCTGAGAATTGAGAGGTCCAAGCATAGAAATCATCACGAGGACTAATTTTTTCTCCTAAACGATTGACATAGGAGCTCTTAACTGTAAAGTGGAGGGTATTTCCTTCAGAAGGGTCATATCCCGTTTGGACATCTGATAGGTTAGCTCCTTCCAAAGCGTAATTGCGGAATACAATGAGCAAGGGATATGTCTGACCCTGCCAATCAGTAAAATCTGAACCTCGAAAAACAGAAATAGCCGAAAGACGATCGTCGAATAAACTCGATCTAGGGCCCGATTTGGGTCCTCCAAAACGAAGTCCATTATCATATAATAGGCGGGCATGTCCGCTAAGAGGATTGAATTCACCGGGATTTTCAGGGTTGCCCCCTAGGTGGGTCCAAGCGATCTCATTTAGACTTTCAGGATCGGTCCGATTCGTTATGACCGCCTCATTCCAAACCTCTTCCAAGAAGGTATTGACAGCTTCTCGGAGCATGGGGTTTTGGGCAGAAAATTTCTCGTTGACGACATGGAAGTACATCGCAGAAGCTTGGATCAAATCGGCACCGGAAAGGCCCTGAGATCCAGGAAAATCGAGGACAATTGTCGATCCTTCAGTGCGAATGCCTACCTCTGATACGCCCAATCGGTTGACGCGCTGATAGAGTTCGTTGACGGCCTGTTTGAGGTCATCTTCGTTCGTAATGGGTTGGTTGCTCTGGTCTTTTAGACCTACGCGAACCGTTTTTCCACCAGAAAGATCAAGGCCCCACTTGATGATTTTTCGCTCATCTCCGCGGAAATATTTTACCGTACTCAGTTTGATGTTATCCCATAGAACATTCTGGGTAGGGGGAGGAACGTCATAACGGATAGCTGGGTTGACATTGACGCGTGCTTGTCGATACTCGTCGCGCCATTTGAGCAGATCTTCGTGCATCCGGGTTTCGATTTTGTTGATTGTGAGAAGACGTTGCTCTACATCCGTAAACTCCAGTATAGCCCTTTTTTTGCTTCCCTTTACCGAAAAATCTTCTCGGGTAGCTGCCAGCAGATAAGAGTAGTAGTCATCTAGTTCAAAGATATAGTCATTATGGTATTTAGCCGGCATATCGGAGGATGCTCCCGAGTAACCGATGAAGCCATTTTGTCTCATCAGATCAGCTAGAGCATGGAAATCTTTTTCAAAAGAATTTTTTTCGGAACTATCGGGCAAGTCCTGGTATTTTTGTCGGATGGTGTCCAGTCCTCGGGCGATCACATAGATCGATCCTTCTCGGAAACCTTCTTCTGTGGTTTTCTCCATCGCTGGAGCGTAGATCACGAGTCCCAACTTTTGATTTTGCGGAGATAACTTTGCGAACGATTCCCAATTGTGTATAGGATAATCCCCGTGCGTCAATTCTTTGTCAGTAGGTTGCCAGCTCTGTTGGAGTAGTTGTTCGATTTGGCTGCTTTGGGCGGCAGCGATGGCCCCCAAGTCGAGAGCGAGTAAGCTAGAACTGTTCGTTAATTTGTTCAAGGTGACGACAAAACTGCCCACGGATGGGGTGATCGATTCATCGGAGAACCGAGATGCAGCGGCAATATCGTTGAATAGAAACTGACTTAGCTTTTCTCCACGGATTGCTTCGGCTTCAGTTTTTGTGTTTTGGTTGCGCATGGCTACGACATCTGGTTGCAAATTCAATTGGATTTGATCTTTGTTCCAATCGATTGTCAGACTTGCGATAAAGGGATTACGATTTCCAAACTCAAGTGTCTGTACCTTTGATGATGGGACCGGAGCTTTTCCCAGAGTGGTTAGGAGATTTTCTTGGGTTAAAGGTGTTTTACCTTGAGCAAAAACGGAGGCATTGCGCTTGACTATGGCAGCGGCTGAAGCTAATAGATTCTTTTGGTTTTCCAATATCTCCAGATGTTGTTGCTGGACAGAAGATAGGAATTTACCTTCTTTCTGAAGCTTAGCTTGGCTCTCTCTAATGGCGGTGATGTTTTGGGAGACTTTTTGAGACAAAGTTTCTAGCTTTGCGGTAAATGTGTGGACCAAATCACTCCGATCTTCGACTCCAGAGACCTGAGTAAAGCTAGCGAAATAGCGCTGTGTGATGGGATTTTGATCGCCGAAGGCATTCTCATACTCAACGATGTTGCGGGCTAAATGAATTGCTTCATCGTCGGACCCTCCCCCACTTGCAATTGCTTTCAAGGATTTTCCTTGGGTACTTTCGCCGGCAAAGCCAAGAGCTAACTGCAAAACACGATCGTTCACAAGTCGTTGATATTCTGGGGAAATGTTTCCATCTTCGGCTGTTTTGGTTACGAAATGAAAATATTTATTTAGATCCTTGCTATCTAGGTGAAGACCAATCTTTCTTTGAACGATTACTGTGTTCGTTCCTTTTTCAAAGGAGCGGGGGTCAGGATTGAGCTGGGCTGGAACAAAAGGAATCAACGATCCTGCTCGGTAAAGGGTCTGGGCAAAGAAAGTGGCATCGGCTGGGCTTGAGAAGGTGACAGAGGCTATACGCGGGTCTTGTGGGTCGAGTTTAATCGCAACAGGCTTGAGGCCTAAATTTTTACTTTGCGCGCGCAGCCATGAGAGAGTGAACTCTTCAAGGTTATTTACTCTGTTAATGATCCCTCCTGCAACATGAGTGGCCTCTTTGCTGCCGATAGGCTTTTTAAGAGGGTTGCTGTAGTAAAAAACAGTTGGGAGAATGTTATAAACAGTCAGAAGGACTACTGCTAAAATCAGGTAAAGTTGCCACCGTTTTTGTCTTTCCATATCAGGCCTTATATTTCACTATAATAAACCCGGTAAGATACCACTCTTAAATCAATCTGTCAAATGAGTGTTGCAGGTGTGGGCAGGAATCGGGGTTTTAGATTCCCTCAAATGTTGTCCCAAAAGGTTTGTTTGTGTATTTTTACCCGGATGTCGTTAGATTGCCATACTTCTCATAAATCCTTGCATTACTCCGATGAGCAGCTTAGCTTAGCCTCTCTCCATGCTTTGCCGCGCCATGTGGCAGTCATCATGGATGGCAACCGAAGATGGGCCCATCGCCAGCAAGGTACAGATAAAAATATTTCTCCCCTAGGGGGGCATTGGGCAGGAGCTAATGTCTTAACTCAAATTGTAGAGGCAGCTTCAGACATTGGTATCAAAATTTTGACTGTTTACGGCTTTTCTACAGAAAATTGGGGAAGGTCACCCGAAGAGGTAGATACTCTTTTACAGATTTTAGGTTGTTATCTCGAAAGTAACCGTCAAAAAATGGTGACCCAAGGAGTGAGATTCCATGTAATTGGTGATCTGACTCCCTTTCCCGACTCTCTGAAGCAGACCATCGAAGGCACTAAGAGAGCTACTGAAGGGGGAAAGAGGATTGATTTTGTTATCGCCCTTAATTACGGCGGGCGAGATGAAATGCGCAGAGCCATGCTTAAGATAGCCGATGATATGGCTAAAGGAAGCTTGGCAAAACAGCAAATCACAGAAGAGGTTATCTCTGGCTATCTGGATACCGCCCCATTTGGTGATCCTGATTTATTGATCCGTACGAGTGGGGAAAAACGGCTAAGTAATTTTTTGCTTTGGCAACTTGCATACGCAGAGGTCTACATGACAGAAACACTCTGGCCCGACTTTACCTCTCGCGATCTATTGAATGCTGTGCTAGATTTTCAAAAGCGTCAAAGACGGATCGGAAAATGAATCGAGGAAAAAGTCATGATTTGGGCATTCGTACTCTCATCAATGGATCGAGTGCAGTCTTAATTGCCCTTTTGATTTTTTTAGCCAGTTACCCAACATTGCGTTGGATATTCGCTGTAGCTGTGAGTTTTGTGGGCGGAGTAGCTATTTGGGAGTATGACCGTCTTGTCAAGAAAAAGGGACTCTTTCCGGCCAGTGGCCTTAGCATCACCTTTGTGATTTTATATATCTTCAGTGTCTTTATTGGAACTCAAGGTCCCTACTCTGTATTATCCTCATTTTGGTCTCATACACCTGAAATTGTTTTAGCACTCGCTTTCTTGAGTTGTTTTGTATATTTCGCGATTATCGGGCGGCCTCCGATCACTCACATCGCCACTACTTTTTTTGGCATCATATACATTGCAGTTCCTTTAGGACTTTTCGTGAGTGTGATGTATTTCTTCACCTACCAAGGGATGAACGATCATGTTTTCGAAGGTAGTTGGTGGATCATTTATCTGATAGCAGTTACTAAAAGTGCCGATATTGGCGGTTATTTTATCGGAAGCTCTTTTGGAAAAAGAAAGCTGGCGCTCAAATTAAGTCCCAAAAAGACCCTGGAAGGTGCCCTTGGAGGGCTCCTGGCGTCTACCCTGATGAGTTTATGGATTTGTTATCTCGGTAAGCAATATGGGGGTGTTTTTGCAGGCTTTTCCTATTTGCAGTCCATCTGGATCGGCGCTTTGATTGGGATTGTGGGGCAAATTGGGGATTTGGCTGAATCCTTTTTAAAGCGAGATGCCGGAGTCAAGGATAGCAATGCCTTGCCGGGAGTGGGTGGCATATTGGATATGATCGATTCTTTGCTTTTTACATCACCCATTGTCTATCTCTTTTTAAGAATTATTTATAATTAATGATATGATTATCACCATCGATGGCCCGGCAGGAACCGGAAAAACAACCATTGCACGCAGATTAGCTGCAAGGCTTGAGTATAATTACTTTGATACCGGAGCGATGTATCGTGCTTTGACCCACCGTGTGATCGAAAACAAAATTGATATTCAAGACGCAAAAGTTCTGCGTGCCTTTTTGGCAGATTTTCATTTTAATATCCGAGATGTTGCAGGCCAAAAGCACTACTATGTTGATGGCGAAGATGTAACAGAGATAATCCGTACACAAGAGGTTACTCAAAAAGTGTCGGAGGTGTCTGCAAATGGTGCTATACGGCAAGCGATTGTAGATATCCAAAGAGAGTTTGGAAAGGATAAAAACGCCGTCTTTGAAGGTAGAGACATGGGTACGGTGGTTTTTCCCAAAGCTGAGTATAAAGTCTTTCTTACTGCTCGCCCTGATGTGCGTGCCGAAAGACGCTATCTCGAGTTAAAGGAGAAAAAAATGTCTGTGAATGAACAGGAGATTTTAAAGGAATTAACCGATCGCGATCATTTCGACTCAACGCGTGAAATTTCTCCGCTAAAACAGGCAGACGATGCTTATTTAATCGATACCTCTGATTTATCGATCGAGCAAGTGGTTGAACAAATTTTAGCTCATGTGACCCAATGATCCGCTTAATATGTATCTTCAGTGTTTGGGTTTTTGCGAGTATTTTTTACCGTCATCGTGTGTATGGGAAAAAAAATATTCCCGCAGGTGGAGGGATGATCGCTCCTAATCACTGCTCTTTTCTAGACCCCCCTTTAGTAGGGATTTCCTGTCCGTATAAAATCCACTTTTTGGCTCGAGATACCCTTTTTCATTTTCCTCCCTTCGCCTGGCTCATCCGGCAGCTCAACACACATCCAGTGCGCATGGGTAAAGGGAATATTGGTACATTGAAGATGGCCCTGGAGCTTGTTCAAAGTGGTAAAAAGGTCGTGATATTTCCTGAGGGGAAACGGTCTGTGAATGGCAAGCTGCATAAAGGGCAGTTAGGTGTGGGGATGTTAGTACAGCGAGCACGCTGCCGCATCATTCCTGTTTATATCCATGGAACATTCGATGCCTGGAGCTCTCACCGTAAACTGCCAAAACTCTGGGGAAAAACAGCCTGTGTTTTTGGTAAACCCATAGAGTTTGTCGAAAGCAGTGCAGAGGATAAAAAAGAGGCTCAGGCTGAAATTGTCGACACCATCATGGCCAAAATCGCTGAACTGAGGGATTGGTATCTCAGTGGCGCCAAAGGGACGCCCCCTTAGGCTCTGGGATGTTGAAAATATCAGGTGGTTGTCCGCTTTTGGATGATTTGTCCCATTTTTGAACGATCCTTTCTCGCTTAGGTTCAAAAACATAGGCTTCGAAACGATCATCCAAATCTGTCATGTTACCCAGTACCACTTCATGGCTTTATTTTCTGGAAATGGTATAATTTGCATTTGGACGACGCCGTCGCCTTATAGTTGCCTTATCTTAATAATTAATTAACAGTTGTGTTGTATAATGTTTATTTAAATAGGGGGGTGTTTGTGGCGTTAGCAGGAAATTTAATAACAAAGAGTCAATTAGCTTGTTTTGCTGAAGGTAAGGGTTATATTGGCCTGCCTAGCTTTCAAAAGGAATTGTCGGAGAAGTCCAGAGTATCTCAGATCCTTATTGAAAAGGAAGGGGTTCATCAGATTGGCAATGCCATTGCTCTAGGCTCGTTAACTCTAGTAGCTGCCGTATGTGCGATTTGGCTATTCATAACCCATGGTCATGAGGCATACTTTCCTGTGGGTTGCCTAGCTACGGTGTCTATCGTGTCTGTGGCGGCGTTCGTGGCAACGTGGGTACTCACAAGGCGGGAGCAAAAAAAACAGCAAAGCCAATTTGATGAGAAAGCGAATGCCACTGTACCTATCAAAGATGCCTTCACTGCTATGGAGCAAGCAGATGTGCACATCATTCATGAGGTTCTAGGTCATTTGACTGAGGCTCAACGCAAAATGTTAATCTCAGATCCTGGCATGATTCCCTTGGTGAATCAGAAGGGCCGTTCTTGCGCGCTGAGTATGCTCAGCCATCTATCTCCAGATCAAGATGCAGGGCGTGTCCAGGAACTTTTACAGATTGCAGGTATTCTATTGGATCCCGAGGAGGCACAGATTTGTATGTGTCACCCCAAAGCACTGACTCATTTGATTTCTCAAGATGAGGAGTATGCTAGAAATTTTATCGAATTTGTAACGCAATATCCTTCTGACAGGGCATTTGCCCTTCTAGTGCAAGCTTTACCTACAATCTTTAATCCACGAAAAATATTCGTAGTCTACGCGACATGGGATAAGGAAAAGCAAAACCAATTTCTTCAAGAGTTAACCGACACGCGTACAAATCCTGCTGCGTGCGATGCCATTGTTGCATATATTCAGTCATAATCCACTCTAAGTGATCTAATACCAAATATCACAAATTGGCACTGTATAACACGCCATTTTTGAACGATCCTTTCTCGCTTAGGTTCAAAAACATAGGCTTCGAAATGATCATCCAAATCTGTCATGTTACCCAGTGCCACTTCATGTCTTTATTTTCTGGAAATGGTATAAGGTGCACAAAAAATAGGAAAAGCATATATCCAAGAGTCAACTCCATTGTGGAAGCTACCAGTCATTTGAACACGCTTTAACGGATAAAGAACAAGATATGTTGAGAAAAGCCATTGTATTTAGTTGCGCATTTTTTTTGTCTCCCATGCTAGTAGGAGCTCCACAGAATATGGAAAAAATACGATCCATCCTACCCGCCTTTGAACAACAGATCAAAGAGGGAATGAAAGAGATGCATGTTCCGGGCGCAGTTGTTGCGGTCATTATGGACAATCAGGTTGTCTATCTGAAGGGTTTTGGAGTGAGGAAGGCGGGAGAAAATGCGCTCGTGGATCCCGAGACGGTTTTCCAAATTGCCTCAATATCCAAACCCATCGCTACTACCGTGATTGCAGCCCTTGTTGGAGAACATATTGTAGAATGGGATAGCCGCGTCTGTGATCTTGACCCTTTTTTTCAGCTAAAAGATCCCTGGATCACCAGTAAAGTGACTCTTACAGACCTTCTATCCCACCGCAGCGGTCTTCCCACTTATGCTGGAGACTTGCTAGAAGATGTGGGATTCGATCAATCAAGTGTCTTATATAAGCTCCGTTTTGAACCGCTTAAACAATTTCGCGCACACTACGCATATACAAATTTTGGATTTACAGAAGCTGCTCTGGCTGCTGCCAAAGCTGCTCATTTATCTTGGGATGAGCTTGTGCGCCAAAAATTGATTGATCCACTTGGCTTGACAGCAACAAGCACTCAATATGCAGATTTTATCAAACGTGCGAATCGGGCTGATCTCCATGTGGTTCAAGAGAATTCTGCAAAACCCCTCTATAAACGCGATCCCGATGCTCAAGCACCAGCAGGTGGCATTAGCACTAACATGCAGGATTTCACCAAATGGATGGTTTTACAGCTATCTGAAGGAAAGTATGAAGGAAAACAGATTATACCAGCTGTTGCACTCAAGCAGACGCATCTGCCTGAGATCACAATCGGAGAAGATAGATTTTATGGGCTTGGTTGGAGCGTGAACTACAACCAGCATGGAAATGCTGTAATCTCTCATGCAGGTATGTTTGATTTGGGTACAGAAACATCGGTTCAACTCATACCAAATGAAAAATTTGGCATTGCTGTTTTTGTCAATACATCACGCTCAGGTCTTCCTGAGGCTCTTATCAGTATATTTACAGACTTGAAAGAAACAGGTCGCGTGGAGAAAAAATGGGTTTCCATTTGGAAGGAAAGGTTTGATGCTCATTTTCCAGATCCAATTACCTCGTTTCCTCAACCACCGAACTCCTCTCAGCCACTGCCCTTTAAAGCCTATACAGGTTCCTATGCGAACGATTACTTTGGAGAAATCACGATCTTCGATAAAGAGGGTAAGCTCTATTTAGCAGTCGGCCCTAAGCCCGAACAATTTTTACTCACTCCCCTCAATCGTGATGCCTTCACGTTTGAAACACGGGGAGAAAATAGCATCGGTCTCACCCAGCTCATTTTCACAGTGGATGGAATGGGACTTGCCAGCCAGCTTGTCATAGAAGCCTTTAATGGAAATGGCCTAGGAGTTTTCCAAAAAACCAAATAATTTATACAAAATACAAACTATTATAATATTTGCTATTAGTTGCTTTTTCTGCGTAGCAAAAGTGTGAGAACCATTTCCAGAAAATAAAGTCACAAATTGGCACTGTATAACACGCCATTTTTGAACGATCCTTTTTCGCTTAGGTGCAAAAACATAAGCTTCGAAACGATCATCCAAATCTGTCATGTTACCCAGTGCCACTTCATGGCTTTATTTTCTGGAAATGGTATCATTGTTGACGAAGAGGAAATAAATATTGTGAGACGATTCATGAGCCAGCAGAATCTTTAAGAAAGGCTCAGTTTGCCAAGGACAAGATACCTCAAAGAAACTTCAGTGGAGCATTTTTGATGGATTGTCCGAGAGTTGACGCAGTCAACCGAGGGGGAGCGGATAGTCACGAAAATCTCAGAGCAGTTCAATCGCTTTTATGAATAGTGGTGATGAAAATTCCTCTCTCTCAGCCAGATTATCCGTTCTCATTAAGGCAAGGATGTAATTTAAAACATGGGTATCATCGAGGGATAATTGATTTTCTTCCCAATAAATATTGGGCTCTTGTTGCCATTTAGCCACATCAATAAAGATTAGGATAGCCGAATCCGTATGTTGGCTTCGATCTATCACACGGATTGCGAAGAAAGAATGCCCTGAAAGGTCTTTTCCATAGGCAACGGGGCCATTCATATCAGTGGGTAATAAGTTTTTGGCGTCAATGGGATTTAATACGGGAATGTTTTGAAAGGCAAGAGGACCACCAGGCATCAGCCTCATGAAGTAATCAAATGACCGTATCCTTCCCCATTCGGTCTTTCGCAGTTCATGGTAAGTGCGCAATTGATGAAATGGGTCACCCAAATCTATTGAGTTTTCTTGTTCTAGGTTGAGTTCATTATCTATTTGAAATTGATAGCTATCTTCACCGCGCTTTAAGCTCCATCTTGTAGCACCCCAGATACGGAAGTCAAGATGGCAAAGATACTCACTCCAAATATATTCGGATCGCATGATGGATAAAAAGTGCTTTGATACAGTGCTTGCATTGACCAAATCCCTGGCTCCTAGGAAACTTGCAATGTATATGCTCATTTCTAAACAGAAAGTGTCTTGAAGAAATAGACAAGTACCGTCACTGGGCGGAATAAAAACCGGCGAATCAGCCGGAATGATGTCCTGAGAAATAGCTTTATCGGAGCGGGGATCGACTTTATCTACAAATGAGTGTTCAGGAGGGTTTGCCTCACGAACCAATTTTATTTGTACACATTTTAAACTCATTGCTAGGATTGCAAAAAATCCACCAGTGGCGATCAATGCCCATCCACCGGTCGTTCCAAGGCAAACAAATCCTGGTATTTCATAGATCGATAAAATGCCCGCTAGTAAGGAAAGTGCTCCTAAAGCAATCGTAACAGTCCGCATGGCAATTGAACTGTTCTTCTGTTCTTCGGTCGAATGGTTACAAAAGGGTAATCCGCAACGTATTGACTGAACACTCATTTTGTTTAAATCCTTAATATTTAATGAAGAGTGTATCAAAATTTCATGAGGATTTCAATGAAAAATATTTTATTTATATCGTTTGCGTGAGGTACCTTTTTTAGTCTTTTGATTTTTGAGTAAATATTGGTACTCTTAGTTTCCTATGGAATCTTTGATTAAGACTGTAAAGCATGTCCTTGAACAAGCTGTAAGCGAGGCTTTTCCGCAACTTTCCCCAGTAGAGAGGGAAGTTCATGTCACCTTGGCTACCCAAGAAAAATTTGGCCATTACCAGTGTAATAGCGCTATGAAGCTTGCGAAGGTGGCACAAAGGCCTCCGCGCGAGATTGCCCAGGCAATTGCTGAACAACTCCAAGGAGGGATTTTCGCCTTGGTTGAGGTCGCGGGTCCCGGCTTTATTAATCTTACTCTCGATAAAGACTTTCTTTCTAGACATGCTACTGATATGGCTTTTGACAAGCGTCTGGGAGTTCCAGAGCCTTTAAAAAAAGAGCGCATCATTGTTGAGTTTTCTTCACCCAATATTGCCAAAGAGATGCATGTAGGGCATCTACGCTCAACAATTATTGGTGACAGTTTAGCCCGGCTTTTCGAGTTTTTAGGTCACGATGTTTTGCGCCTCAATCATGTGGGAGACTGGGGAACCGCTTTTGGAATGTTGATTGCCTATATGAAAGAAGAGGCTCCGGATGTTCTTTCAGGGCAGCAGACGACAGATTTACCGACGTTGATGATGTGGTACAAAGCCTCTAAAGCCCGTTTTGATGCCGATGTTGCTTTTAAAACCCGCGCTCGTCAAGCGGTGGTTGCTCTCCAAGGAGGAGATCTAGAAGCTTATAGAGCTTGGGAGATCATCTGCACCATTTCACGAAAGGCTTTTCAAGAGGTTTACGATCTTTTGGATGTGAAACTAGAAGAGAGAGGGGAGTCGTATTATAATCCCCATTTGGCAAATGTTGTCTCAGACCTTGAAAAAAAAGGGCTTGTTACAGTATCTGAAGGGGCAAAATGTGTTTTTCATGAAGGTATTCGAATTCCTCTCATGATCCAAAAATCAGATGGGGGCTATAACTACGATACCACCGATATGGCGGCCATTTTGCATCGCATCGAAGAGGAGAGGGCAGATAGAATCATCGTGATCACCGATGCCGGTCAGAGCCTCCATTTTGATCTGGTGCGCAAAACCGCAGAAAAAGCTGGATATCTCAATCCACAAAAAGTTCGGTTTGACCATGTACCCTTTGGTGTTGTTTTAGGGGCAGATGGCAAGAAATTTCGCACGCGATCAGGTGAGACAGAAAAGTTGATCGATCTCTTAACCGCAGCGGTTCAAGAAGCAAGCAGGATTTTGCAAGAGCGCAATCCCGATGAAGATCCCATCGAAAGAAATAGGCTCGCACATATTTTAGGGATCGATGCCGTAAAATATGCCGACCTGTCCTGTAACCGGATCAGTGATTATGTCTTCAGCTACGAACGCATGCTCCGTTTTGAGGGAAACACGGCAGCGTTTATTCTATACTCATATGTACGTGTGAATGGGATTAAACGAAAAATTGGGGCCGCTGACATAAGCAAAGCGCGTATTGTCCTTGAACACCCTGCTGAGATAGATCTAGGGCTTCATTTGCTTCGCTTCACCGAAACGCTCGAAAGTATGGCAGAAGAGCTCATGCCCCATTACTTGACCGATTATCTGTACCTTTTGGCTCAAAAATTCAACGCCTTCTTCCGTGATTGCCGCGTAGAAGGTGTCCCGCAGCAGAATCAGCGCCTACTCTTAGCCGACTTAGTGGCACGCACCATGGAGCAGGGTTTGAATATCCTCGGCATCCAAACTGTTGGCAGAATGTAACACCATTTATCAAAAATAAACCCACGAATTGGCACTGTATAACACGCCATTTTTGAACGATCCTTTCTCGCTTAGGTGCAAAAACATAGGCTTCGAAACGATCATCCAAATCTATCATGTTACCCAGTGCCACTTCATGGCTTTATTTTTGATAAATGGTATAAGATTGATATTGGTTTTGTATCTTGTCTGACTTAAAATAAAATTTTTGTTTGTAAAAGGGGATGTACATGTCAACGCCACTCAGTTCATCTGAGCAGAGTCAAATTCAAGCTGTGGATGACCAATTAGAGCGCTACATTGCCCAGGTCCAAAGCGGAACGGCTAACCCAAAAGATTTGGTTCAGATACATAACGCCTTGATGAACCTCGCAACGAATCCACGCATCCCCCTGTCAGTACAGCAAAGTCTTCAAATGGTTTTAGGCAAGCTCAAGGAGGATCCTAACGCGGTTACACGTCTCATGAGTTTGCAGTCAGCAAAGTCTCAGGTAGATAGCTTGCTCTCAGAGTCGGCGTCCGATACAAAAGAGGAAGTGGGAGGAGGAGGGCTTGGCGGTGGAGGCTCAGGAGAATCCTAGTGGTAAATTACAATCGGTCGTTTACAAAGTCGAAGGGCTCGATTGTGCAGAAGAGGTCATCCTTTTAAAAAGAGTGCTTGGAAATGACAAAAGAATCCGAAGGCTCGAATTTAACATCCTCCAATCCAAAATGACGGTCTCATTTGATCCGCAGCAGATTCAAGAAACCGAAATTGTAGCACTTGTGCGTAAGACAGGCATGCGCGCTCTACCCTGGGACAAGATGCTTAATACAGCAGGCCAGTCCTTTTGGCCTGCACATGGACGTCTTATTCTCACCTTTTTAAGTGGTATTTGTTTGCTAACCGGGATGGTAACCCGCTCGTTTGCTCCCTATATAGCTATTGGTTTTTATGTGACGGCGATGGCATGCGGCGCTTGGTATGTACTCCCCAAAGCCTATTTAGCATTACGCAGATTCAGCCCAGATATGAATCTTTTGATGGTGATTGCGATCTGTGGATCTGCCGCCATACAGGAGTGGTTCGAGGGAGCAACAGTTGCCTTTTTATTTTCTGTCGCTTTGCTGTTGGAGCAATGGAGTATTGGTAGGGCGCGTAGAGCTGTCTTGGCCTTAATGGATTTGGCTCCCAACAGGGCTCGTGTCATCTCTTCCTCTGGAGACAGGATCGAATTGCCGGTTGAGCAGGTACCAGTGGGTAGCTTCATTCTGGTAAAGCCCGGAGAAAAAATCCCTCTTGATGCTGTCATCACACAAGGGAGTTCATACGTAGATCAGTCTCCTATCACGGGCGAATCGATGCCTGTTCTTAAACAGGAAGGAGACGAGGTTTTTGCAGGAACGCTCAATGCGGATGGTGCTCTCACTTGCCAAGTTACCAAGCCTGCCGAAGAAACGACGCTCGCAAGGATCACGCACTTAGTGGAAGAAGCCCGGTCTGGGCGCTCTGAGAGTGAGCAATGGACCGAAACATTTGCCCACTACTACACACCGATCATGCTTTTGTTTGCGGTATTGACTATGATTTTGCCTCCCTTTTTTTGGGGAGAAGCGTGGTTCATTTGGATTTATCATGGACTGGTTCTTTTGGTGATAGCATGCCCTTGTGCATTAGTGATTTCTACCCCAGTGGCCATTGTGTGTGGCCTTACTGCTGCTGCAAAAGGGGGCGTTTTAGTAAAAGGCGGGCTGTTTTTAGAATTAGTGGGAAAGCTCCAAGCGCTCGCTGTTGATAAAACGGGTACTTTGACCTACGGCCACCCAGTTGTTCAAAGCATCATCGCTTTGAATGGTCATACCATCCAAGACCTTATGCAGAAGGCTGTCGCTTTAGAACAAGGGAGCGAACATCCTTTGGCTCGTGCCATTTTACAACGGGGGAAAGAGATGGGGATTCGCAATGTGAGTGTTGAGCATTATCAAGCTGTCAAAGGAAAAGGGGCTTTGGCAACTTATAAAGGTAAGCTCCACTGGATAGGAAGCCATCGCTTTATGCACGAAATGAGGCAAGAGACTGATGAGATTCATAATCAGGCTCTTGTGTTGGAAGATGCGGGGCACTCAGTAGTAGCTATTGGCAATGATACGCATGTATGCGGTTTGATCAGTATTGCTGACAACCCACGTGTTGGGATTCGGTCTACAATTGAATCGATTAAAAGATGTGGGATAAAAGAAGTGGTGATGTTGACCGGAGACAATATCCCCACAGCACAGGATTTGGCAAGGCTTGCTGGAGTCGACCGTTTCTACGCGGAACTTCTACCGGAAGATAAGGTAGAGAAAATCTTAGAACTGACAAAAACCTGGGAAGTAGTGGGTATGGTGGGTGATGGTGTCAATGATGCGCCTGCCATGGCCACAGCGAGTGTGGGGATTGCAATGGGGGGGATTGGTGCGCCTGTCGCCATTGAGGCGGCTGATATTGCCCTGATGTCGGATGATTTTGCGAAACTTCCTTGGTTAATAGCACATGCTCAGCGCGTGCTACGTATCATTAAGCAAAACATCACCTTTTCTCTGGGTGTTAAGGGGTTATTCATCCTTTTGGCATTTCTAAATCTCGCTACCCTCTGGATGGCAATCGCTGCCGACACCGGCGCCACTCTTTTGGTGATCTTCAACGCGTTACGCTTACTACGCGCTAAATGATTTAAGGGTGTTTTCAGATGAGAGAAGTTTTAGAGGGTTCGCCAGAGATTTCCTGTACGTATTTGGGAACGGCGTAGCCAGAAAGACGTTTGTTTAGCTCGAAGATCAGCTGGCGTCCTTGGGTCTGATTGACCTCAAAGTGGACAGCTCGCTCGACACGGTCGAGCTGATGGAGATAGTAGGGAACAATTCCGTTTGCGGAGAGTTTTTCACACAAGGCCTGAAGTGTATCGACAGTGTCATTGACACCCTTGAGCAATACCGATTGGTTGAGGACAGGGATGCCTAATTTTTGGATTTTTTTGAGAGCGGCTAGCACATCGAGATCCAGTTCCCTAGGATGGTTGCAGTGGATGACAAACCAGACTTGCTTAGAGCATGCTTCGAGATGGGAGAGGAAGGCCTCATCGATCCGCTCAGGAATGCCAATGGGAAAGCGTGTATGGAATCGGATCCGCTCGACATGGGAGATCGCACAGATTGAATTGAGGATTTCATGGAGAGAGTCGTTATTGAGAGAAAGGGGGTCTCCGCCGCTTAAAATCACTTCTTTGACAGCGGGATCTTGGTCTATCCATGCAAGTTCTTGAGATAGACCCGATTGGAAAGGGGCATAAGGATAATTCTGACGAAAGCAATAACGGCAATGCATGGCACATGCCCCTGTCGGCATCAAAAGCACGCGGCTTGCATATTTTTTTAGATACTTGGCTGATTGAGAAACATTGCAATCGCCCACTGGATCTTTTACAAAACAGGCAGACCGATTGTTTTCTTCATGGATAGGAACAAATTGTTTGAAAAGAGGATCATCAAGTGTGCCTTTTTCGATTTTTGCAGCCAGACGAGAGGGCAGGTTAAGAGGAAAGTTTTGACTTTCAGTAAGTTGTGCAATTTGCTTGCTGCCCAGCTCTAAATAAGCACAAAGTTTTTCTAGCGAGGTGAAATTTTCCCTCTGGATTGTTCTCCAGAGGGGTACAGATGCTGTCATTGTGCCAATCTTTAAGCTTTTTGGGCGCTGATTTTATCCTTTTTAGGGGATTTTTGGGGAGGGAGAATGGGGTTAATGGGGGTTGTATCGGGTTTGGTTTGGATCCGATGGATTTTGGCCCCCAACCCTTGCAGTTTATGGACAAGGTTTCCGTAGCCCCTATCTAGATAGTGCATGCCGTTGATGATGCTATCACTCGAGGCAACAAGCGCTGCCATGACATAGGCAAATCCAGCCCGGAGATCGGGAATGGCGATTTCTCTTCCTACAAGGGGGGTTTCTCCTTTCACGATGACACTATGATAGTGATTTTGCGTCGCATAGCGGCAGCATTTACTGCCGAGACATTGTTTAAACAGATCGATATCGGCTCCCATATCCTTTAAGGTTTGGATGTACCCAAAACGGTTTTCGTATACAGTTTCATGGATGACAGATGTCCCTTGGGCTTGAGTGAGCAACACGGCAAAAGGCTGTTGCCAATCTGTCATAAACCCGGGATGGACGTCGGTTTCCAGATGCATCCCTCCGCGTAAGGGGCCTTCGTAGAAAAATTCGATTCCTTCATTTTTAACGGCAAATCCTCCGCCGAGTTCTCTGATCTTATTGAGGAATGTGATCATGTGCTGGTGCTGGGCTCCTTCAACAAATACACGCCCTTTAGTTGCCAGTGCAGCCATTCCAAATGATGCCGCTTCAATGCGGTCAGATAAAACAGTATGCTCTACTTCATGCGATGTGTGCGTTCCTTCAATCCGAATCGTGCGGTCCACATCAAGAGAGATGATAGCCCCGAGTTTTTGAAGAAAGAGAATTAATTCGACGATCTCAGGTTCGATTGCGGCATTTTTAATGAGAGTACACCCTTTCGCACGCACTCCTGCAAGAATGGAGTTCTCTGTGGCTCCTACGGAAGGATATGGCAAATGGATCAGGCTGCCTGTCAGGCCGTTATGTGCTTGAGCTAAGTAAGCACCCTCTTTTTTCATCTCACGATACTCAACTGTTGCACCAAGCTTTTCAAGAGCTGTAATGTGGAAATCAACGGAACGTTTTCCAATTGCATCTCCACCAACTGTTGGGATAATCACATCATCAGTTGTTCTACCTAGCAGAGCTCCAATCATTAAAATAGGAATCCGGTTAGCACCAGAGAACCTTTGGGAAATATAGGATGTTTTCAATTCTTTTGTGCAAATTTCCAGGATGCCTTTATCTTTATCCCACTCAATTTTAGACCCCAACTCGCGACATAAATCGAGAGTAATTTCGACATCTCCAATGGCAGGTACATTGTAAAAAATACATTTCTTTTTTGATAAAAGGGAAGCTACCAAAAGTTTCGTCATGGCGTTTTTTGCTCCAGAAGCTTTAACGCTTCCTTCCAACTTCCCATTTCCTTGCACTTGGAGGATATCCATCGCGATCCTTGTTGTTCTAGTTGCTTAAGATTAAAACTGTTGGCTTGTCAATTTGTTCTGAAAGTCGTTTTGGCCATTAAAGTAGCGTACTCAATGTCGAAATGCAATTCGTTTTTGGGTGTAAAATATTTTATAACTATTTCTCAGAGAGGAAATTCACGCATAAGTCATTGATTGTAATAGTAAAAGAGGCCTTTGGTTGAGCTAAAAAGGGGTTTCTCAAAGTTTATTTTTCTAAAAAAGGTTTGATAAAATTTTAGTTTTCATTTGATAATAGTGACATAAGGACTGTACTAAAGTGTACAGAGCCCCACGAAATATGAAGGGGCAAAACGAACTCGTCTCTAATCAACCTTAAGGAGTTTCATATGAAACGATCTTTGAAAATGTGTTTTGCAGCATTGTTCATGATGAGCATGTTTAGCTTGGCTAGCTGCAATAGATGGTGTGATTGCTTTAGCGATCCATGCGGCTGGAATTCTTGTAATTCTTGCGACTGTGGCCCTTCTTGTGGTCCTTCTTGCGGACCTCAATGTGGCCCTTCTTGCGGACCTCAATGTGGCCCTTCTTGCTCTCCATGTGGACCATCTTGCGCTCCTTCTTGCGCTCCAAGATGCAACCCATGTGGACCATGCAACACATGCCCGCCAAGATGCGATCCATGTGCTCCAACACCACGCTGCGAACCAGGGTGCCCATCTTACACACCTTGCTGCCAACCAGCGCAATGCCAACCATGCCAACCAGCTTGCCCAGCACCTAGATGTCCACCTAGATGCCCAACTCGCTGCCAATAAGGTGTGAATGGCCCGCAGGTAGAAATGTATTCAGGATCTGGGGGGAAACCCTCAGACCCTGAATCACAAGAGAGATAAAAAATTGATGGCTAGGAGTCCAGATGTAAGTGTTCCGGAGTCAAAGCCTGAAAAGGCCTTGAAACTCGAGGTGAACATTTCTACCAGGTCACGGTGGGCGAAAAATAACTCTTTTATCAAATATTAGGAGTTCCCTATATGATCCGAAACTTTCGAACTGTCTTTGCAGCTCTCTCTTTAATGAGCATGCTTAGCATGGCAAGCTGCAATCGGAATTGGTGTGACTGTAACTCGCCCTGCGCAGTAAGTTGTTCACCAACATGTGACCCGTGTCAACCTAGCACTTTTGGGTGCGATCCGTGTCCGCCGAGTTGTGCTCCTTGCCAACCGTCGTTTCAGTGCGCTATATGCCCTCAAGCTTGTGCCGCTGAACCGAACCCGTATTTCCCATGTGATCCATCAGCCGCACCTTGCGGAAATGGCTCATGTGACCAGCCGCGTGAAAGCCGCTGCTATGGAAATATGCGTGTATACCAAATCAATGATGATTCTGTCGTCGATTTGTGCCAACGTTCACCAGAGTTCGCTACAGTAGGCGCACCCTATCCAATCGAGATTGTAATTACAGCTCGAAAAGAGTGTGCTGATGTTGTGGTGAACCAAACGCTCCCTTGCGATTCTGAGTTTCTTAGAAGCGATCCGCCTGTCACTCCAGACCAAAACGGCGCACTTCGTTGGGAATTTGCCCATATGAAGTACGGCGAGTGTCAAAGAGTAACAGTTTGGGTGCGCCCTTTGAAAGAAGGATGCTGTTTCTCTGCTGCTACTGTCTGCGCATGTCCACAATTGTGCTCTATGACACAATGTGTTCAGCCAGTACTTTGCATCAAGAAATGGGGACCTGAGTGCGCTTGCCTATACTGCCCAATTTGCTATACAGTTGAAGTATGCAACTCGGGTTCAGGCACCGCTTATGATGTAGTCGTTGTTGACAACATCCCAGATGGTCTTACTCACTGCAGTGGGCAAAGATGCCTCACTTATCAGTTGGGAGATTTGTGCCCAGGTGAATCACGACGCCTCAACCTGGAGCTTTGCGCTACAGGGGGTGGTTGCGTGACTAACGTTGCTACAGTTAGCTACTGCAATGGGCCAAAGTGCAGCGCTGAGTGGAGCACGCTCATCAACCAGCCTTGCGTAGAAGTTACCAAAACCGGTCCGGATTGGGCTTATATTTGCAAAGTGGTTGACTACACCATTACAGTCACCAACCCAGGTGATCTCGTTTTGAGAAACGTATGTGTAGATGATGTGTCTCCTCCAGGTACTACTGTTGTAGATGCCCCAGGTGCACAAATCTGCTGTAACCGTGCTGTGTGGTGCATCCCCGAGTTCTGCCCAGGTGAAACCAAGACATTTACAATCTCGGTTCGCTCGCAGTTCCCTGGATGTTTGACCAACAAAGTGACTGTAACGACACAGTCTGATTGTGGTCAGTGCGTCTCTTGCGCTGAAGCTACAACATGCTGGAAAGGCATTCCTGCCGTCCACATGTGTATGGTTGATACAACCGATCCAATCTGTATCGGTGACACAACAACCTACCGCGTTTGCATTACAAACCGTGGAAGTGCTGAAGACAGCAACGTACAGCTTGTCATCAAGTTTACCAATGAGCTACAAGCTCAGTGTGCAAATGGTCCTACAAATGGCAACATTTCGGGACAAACAGTTACCTTTGATCCGATCGATCGTCTCGCTCCTAAACAGTCCGTAGAATATTGCGTGACTGTGAAAGGGGTAACTGCAGGCGATGCTCGTGCAGAGGCAACCCTAAGCTCTGATGGTCTCGGCGCTCCGGTGACGGATGTCGAAGCCACCCACGTCTACTAATCTTTCATAGTAGATGTGTTAGAACAAAGAGCCGCCAGAAATTTTCTGGCGGCTTTTTTTTTGCGATAAAATAATCTTTTCAAATATCGTCCCTTTTTCTATATATAAAATAATTTTTTAATCACCACTGGATTAGCAACCTTCCATGAATGACAAATTTTCTCAAATTTTCCTGCGCACCCCCTTTTGGTTAAACAACCGAGAGATCGGAGTCATCGAACAAGCTTTAGGTTCTCATCTAGGTGTGAAGAATCTCAATGAGAAGCAACAACAGAAAGTTGCGGCCCTCCTTTTTAGCATCACCTATGCGGACAAATGGGCCGCACGGCGTAAAACCTGGCTTACTAGGGGATGGCACTGGCTGGCCTCTTGGTTGATTCCGTTAAAATCTAAAACACATCTTTCCAAACGCAAAATATGCAAAATTGCCGGCAAAGATTCTTCCAGCGTCCCAGCTGTGATTGATCAATTGATGAATCGTATTGGACTAGATAAGCCGGCATCTTTGATTTTTACAGAATACGACGCATCCCCTTCAGCCCTTGAAGCATCTGAGCAGGAGTTCGAGGATCTCCAAACCCGCATAAAGAACTCCTCTTTTTGGAGTAGTGCAATAAACGTGTCCGATTACGTTGCAGATAGTTTGGAAGCTTATAAATACGTCATCGACGATATTTAATTGTCTGGCATCTTCGAATTTGCTAACCTCTGAAGCCATGTTGAAAAAACCGATCATACGTACAGGTATTGGACAAGACAGTCACCGGTTTCTTCCTCCTGAATCAACAAAACCTTGTGTATTAGGTGGATTAATTCTTGAAGACGTCCCTGGTTTTTTAGCTAATTCGGATGGAGATGTCATTTTTCATGCTCTTTGCAATGCCCTTTCCTCATTGACTGGGGCCATCATTCTGGGAAAAAAAGCAGATGAGCTGCTTGAAAAGCAGGGGATTACCGATAGTAGGGTTTACCTTGAAGAGGCTTTAAAAACCTTAGGTGAGCAACAAATTACTCATGTGGCCATTACCATCGAAGCACTGCATCCTAAATTACTCAGGCGGATTCCGAAGCTACGAGAGAATATTGCTCAAACCATGAATCTTGATCTGACACAAGTAGGCATGACTGCAACTACAGGAGAGGGGCTCACCGATTTTGGGTTAGGTGAAGGACTGCAGTGCTTCTGTATCATCACCACCATCGAAGAATAGTAACTATTCAGGTAATCCATCTTTTTAGTTAAAAGCCTCTCTGTGGTTACTATCCACTCCCACCTTGACAAACTGGGTCTGCCCTAAGGATTCTGCTGGCTCGTGAATAGTCACGAAGAATAGATTTCTATTAATACCATTTCCAGAAAATAAAGGCACAAATTGGCACCGTATAACACGCCATTTTTGGACGATCCTTTCTCGCTTAGGTGCAAAAACATAGGCTTCGAAACGATCATCCAAATCTGTCATGTTACCCAGTGCCACTTCATGGCTTTATTTTCTGGAAATGGTATAATACCAACTTCTTAATGACGGACCAAGTAGGAAACCAAAGAGATAGCAAACGCTGCAAAGACAGGGCTGCGTCTCATGCGCATCTCATACAGTTTATGCAAAATGGTAAGGACCGACAGAATAATCAAACCTGGACATAGAATTTGAAGGATCGGCGATAACATGCTAGCAATGCCCATAAAGCCCAGATTGGCAATGCCCATGGAAAGGCCGAGAGCCATGAGAATCGCAATGTTCACGCTCCCTCTGCCACGCATAAAGTCTTTATGGATATACTCACCTGAAATGACTGCGATGGGGATGGCTGTAGTTAGGCAGGCCATTGCCACAGCTACGCAAGAAAACAGAGCTCCGAATGGTCCTAGCAAGTGCCTGGAAATCACAGCCAAACGTTCTTCGGGGGCATGATCTCCGAGTATAGGAGTATAGTATGAAGCGAGATAGGTCAGGCCTATATACATGCCTGCTAGCAATCCACCAGCAATCAAACAAGCTTTAACCATTTTTTGGAAGATTTGACGCTTAGATTCGGGTGTTTCAGCCTCTTTGCGGTCAGATACAAAATAAGAGAGAACGAGTGGGGCAAAGATGAATGAAGCAATCAAATCAAGGGTATTGTATCCGACATTCAAGCCATAAAAAAAAGATTGCTTTTGGCTAAAGTCAACACTGGCTGCCGCGGGAGGATGTAAAAAGCCTATGACTAGGATGGCTCCGAGCGCAACAAGCAGTACGGGACATAGGTACAAACCAATAATTTCAACAATATTGTGCCTTTTGACAGCGAACATAAAAACAAGAGCGCACGCTAGGACACTAAAAACAGCCAGAGTGATGAATTCGGGCATATAGGGTTTTAAGGTCGCGTGGGCAAGGGTAATCAGTCGAGGAATTGATCCCACTGGACCTAAGATTGCTTGCACAAGGAAGATCACCACAATACTGGGCATTTTCCCAATTTGCCCAAAGAATTTGCGATAGTCCCCCTCAAACATCATGATTGCTAAAAGTCCAAGAAGTGGAAGGCTGACCCCAGTGATCAATAGACCCATCATAGCATAAAAATTTGTATTCCCTGCATGTCCACCCAAAATGAGAGGCCAAATAAGGTCTCCTGCACCAAAGAACATGGAGAATAGGGCTAGGCCCGCTGCGATAACGCCAAATTTTTTCTTTATAGACATAGGGTTTTTTCCACCTTTATAACTGTTCAGTTAATCCATCTTTGTGGTTAATGTGGTGAGTATCCACTCCTCCTTGACAAACTGGGCCTGCCTTAAGGATTTTGCTGGCTTGTGAATAGTCACCAACCTTGAAAGAAAGATAGATTAGCCACTAAGTTTATACTCTTTTAACGAAATAAAATCAATTAAAGGGATTGATATAGAGGATAGACAAAAGCTTTTATTCGAGTAAAGGCGTTATACCATTTCCAGAAAATAAAGTCACAAATTGGCACTGTATAACACGCCATTTTTGAACGATCCTTTCTCGCTTAGGTTCAAAAACATAGGCTTCAAAACGATCATCCAAATCTGTCATGTTACCCAGTGCCACTTCATGGCTTTATTTTCTGGAAATGGCATTAAACCTACGACAAAAAAAACAGGATATTGAGGATCGCCAAGTGGATGGTCTAGTAGACATCTCTCTGGTAGCGGTTAGTTTTTTTGAGGTCTTTGAGATAGGCCTTGGAATTTTCAGGAGAGAGGCCTCCTTCTTTTTCAACAATCACTTGGAGGGTCTTGTCGACATCTTTTGCCATCCGCGATGCATCACCACAGACAAACAAATAGGCCCCCTGTTGTAACCATTCCCAAAGCTGGCGGCTTTTGTCGAGCATTCTATGCTGAACATAGACTTTGTCAGCTTGGTCGCGAGAAAAGGCACAGTCGATTATCAATTTCCCTTGTGCAACCAGATCTTCCCAGTCATTTTTGTAATAAAAATCAGTTTGGCTCCGTCGCTCACCAAAAAATAGCCAATTTTTGGGTGAAGCTTCTGTTGAAATCCGCTCTTGCAAAAAGCCACGGAAGGGAGCTACACCAGTACCTGGCCCAATCATAATGATGGGTTTATCCAGAGATTCAGGGGGGAGACAGAAGTTACGCGCAGGGTGGTGAAACACTGTTAGAAGCGGCTGGTCCAAAGGGGCACGTTTACACAGAAAGTCGGTGCAAACTCCATCGATTAGGCCGATAACTAAATGTGCCTCTTTGCCAACGACGCGCATGGAGGAGGCGATCGAATAAAAACGGGGAAGCAAAGGGGGAAGCCCTTTGCAAAGTGTAGTTAGACAAAAATGGGGATTGGACTCGACTTGTTGGGGAATGCGCGCCAGATTCGCATGTTGTCTTAAAAATGTACCAAGTGCATAACGGTTTCCTTTTCGGTCTTCTACCGTTTCATCCCCTGAAGCATTCCATTGCTGAATGAGCTTCTGAACAAAAGAAGGCTCATTCTCAGGAAAAATGCCTAGACAATCGCCTACTGCATACTGGATTTCAGAGTTCGCTAAATCAAGAACGAGATGATAAGTCTCTTTTTCAGCTCCAGAATTTAGGCAATAACGCTCTTTGATCGTTACTGAAAATGACTGTCTTTGCACAACCCCCTCAATAAACGCTGCTTACGCAGCTTTGATTTTAATATCCACTCCTGCTGGTAGAGCAAGAGTTTTGAGAGCATCGATGGTTTTTCCCGTAGGATCAAGAATATCAATGAGCCTTTTGTGTGTACGGATCTCAAATTGCTCTCGTGATTTACGATCGACGTGTGGCGAACGGAGGACGGTATAGATTTCACGCCGAGTGGGCAGAGGAATCGGGCCGACGACACGGGCCCCCGTTCTTTTAGCGGTCTCTACAATGTCTGCTGTAGAACGGTCTAACTGGCGCTGGTCGAAACCTTTGAGCCGGATACGAATTTTTTGCTTTTGCTGCTTAGTTGACATACGATTTTTTATCCTACTTCTTCACAATATCATCTTGAATCTTCTGCGGAACACGCGCGAAAAAAGCCGGCTCCATGGTGGAAGTACCTCGGCCTGAGGTACTGGATCGCAGAATAGTAGTATACCCAAACATTTCGCTTAAAGGTACTTCGGCTTGAACTTTGACGATAGCCCCTCTTTGGGACTCTTGGCCTAAAATTTTACCACGACGCTTGTTCAAATCACCAATAACGTCCCCTAGGCTCGCTTCAGGTGAAAGCACATCAACGCGCATGATCGGTTCGAGGATAACCGGTTTTGCTTTTTTGCATGCGTCTTTGAGGGCCATGGATGCACAGATTTTGAAAGCCATTTCGTTAGAGTCGACTTCGTGATAGGAACCAAAAACAATTGCGACTTTAACATCTACGAGGTTGTAGCCTGCAAGAACTCCAGACGACAATCCCTCTTCAACCCCTTTGATAACTGCAGGAATGTACTCTTTAGGAATTGTACCCCCAACAATCTTACTGACAATTTCGTTCCCTTTGCCAGGTTCATTGGGCTCAATTTCTAGGTTGACGTGTGCATACTGCCCACGTCCGCCCGATTGCTTAATATATTTAGTTTCTGAGTTTCCTGCAGAGGTGATGGTCTCTTTATATGAAACCTGAGGCTTACCCACGTTCGCTTCGACTTTGAACTCACGGATCATGCGATCGCGCAGGATATCTAGGTGTAGCTCTCCCATTCCCGAGATAATCGTTTGCCCTGTTTCTTCGTTAGAGCTGACTCGGAATGTGGGGTCTTCTTCTGAAAGTGCAGCAAGTGCATTGGCGAGTTTTTCTCGGTCGGCCTTAGATTTCGGCTCGATGGCCATATCGATTACAGGTGCAGGGAACTTCATTTGTTCCAACAGAAGTTCTGATCCTTCCGAACATAGGGTATCCCCTGTAGTTGTTGATTTGAGGCCAATACAGGCAGCAATATCGCCTGTGTAAAACTCATCTTTGTCTGTCCTGTCATTCGCATGCATCTGCAACAGCCTGGAAACACGCTCTTTTTTATCTTTCGTTGTGTTGATTAGCGTGGTTCCTTTTCTCAAAGTTCCCGCATAGACGCGAACGAATGTTAAGCGACCTACATAAGGGTCGGTCATGATTTTGAATGCCAGCGCAGCAAGTGGCGCATCATCTTTGGGTGGAATACTCAGTGGCTCGCCTGTATCCATGTTAACCCCTTTCACGTCCCCACGATCTAGCGGAGAGGGCATCCAGTTAACAACGGCATCGAGCAGCTGCTGCACCCCTTTATTTTTGAAAGCGGTTCCACAAAGTACGGGGTTAATTTTATTTTCGACAACACCCTTGCGGATAACGGCGTGAATCTCTTCAGCCGTGAGCGCCCCGGGGTTTTCGAGAACTTTTGTAAGAAATTTTTCGTTGCCTTCATCGATTGTGGCGAGTTCCTCTAGAAGTTCCATGCGCATTTGTTGGCACTTTTCTAAAAGGTCTGCAGGAATCTCAAGCTCATCCCATTTGGTGCCCAGTGATTCATCGTGAAAAACGAGGGCTTTCATGGTAACCAGATCGACCATGCCTGCGTATTCGCTCTCGGCTCCGATTGGGCATTGTACGGGCAACGCTTTTGCACCGAGTTTTTCTCGCATCGAGTCGACGGCAGCAAAAAAATCGGCACCAGTTCTATCCATCTTGTTGACAAATGCAATGCGTGGTACTTGGTATTTGTCGGCTTGTCTCCAAACGGTTTCAGATTGGGGCTCCACGCCCGATACAGCATCAAAGACGGCCACTGCACCATCTAGTACGCGCAGAGAACGTTCCACTTCGATAGTGAAATCGACGTGACCCGGTGTGTCGATGATATTGATCTTAGATTCTTTCCAATAAACGGTTGTAGCGGCAGAGGTGATTGTAATACCACGCTCTTGCTCTTGCGCCATCCAGTCCATGGTGGCGGCGCCCTCATGTACTTCGCCAATTTTGTGAGTACGGCCAGCATAATAGAGGATACGCTCTGTAGTGGTCGTCTTGCCGGCATCGATGTGGGCCATGATGCCAATGTTTCTAACGTGATCTAAGCGGTCTTCATCTGATCTAGGCATGTCTGCTCTTTTCCTTTTACCATTTGTAATGCGCGAACGCTTTATTTGACTCAGCCATTCTGTGGGTATCGTCTTTCTTCTTAATTGTCGCACCTTGATTGTTGTAACAGTCAAGCAATTCAGAGGTAAGGCCGTCTTCCATACTGCGACCTACTTTTTTGCGAGAATGGAGGATAATCCAACGCATAGCAAGCGCCGTCCTGCGATCTGAAGCGATCTCAATAGGAACTTGGTAAGTGGCACCTCCGATACGACGCGATTTCACTTCCAACGAAGGCTTGGCATTTTCTAATGCTTGCTCAAATGCATCTAAGGGGTTTTCAATGTTTGCTTTGTTAGCAAAATTTTCAATTGCGTTGTACACGATGTGTCGTGCGATGGATTTTTTGCCACCCATCATCACTCTATTAATGAATTTTTCGAGTGTGACACTCCCATAAAAGGGATCTGGCTCAATCTTACGCTTTTCAGCACGGCGTCTTCTGGACATATTTTATACCCTTAATTTTAAAACATTTTCTATAATAAAATGCTGTTCTTCACTTGCCTCATAGAGGCCGTACGAAATCCGCCTTATACCGATCTCCAGCAAAAGCAGATTTCGAACTAGGAGAAGCATGATGGCTTATCCTAGCGTTACTTCGGTCTTTTAGCTCCGTACAGCGATCTTCCTTGCTTGCGGTTTTTAACGGCCGCAGTATCTAATGCTCCCCGAACAATGTGGTAACGAACCCCGGGAAGATCCTTCACACGTCCACCACGTACTAGTACGATGCTGTGCTCTTGAAGGTTGTGTCCTTCGCCTCCAATGTAGGCGATGATTTCCTGTCCATTGGACAGCTTTACCCAAGCTACCTTACGCAAAGCCGAGTTAGGCTTTTTCGGGGTTTTGGTCTTTACCTGCAAGCATACGCCACGTCTTTGTGGGCACTTTTGCAAAGCGGGTGATTTGTTTCGGCGGACCTTTTTGCCACGGCCCTTACGAATCAATTGGTTAATGGTTGGCATTGTGCGTTTAGCCTTTTTTCTAAGTTCAATAAAGTTATAGCCTAAGCGCGAGCGAGATCAGCCCGAACTCAGGTTTATACAAAAACACGAAGGGAAAATATAGGAAAGCGCTGGATTGAATGCAATCAGTTTTGCTTGGGCTAGGTTAGTGCAGAGTAATAATACCATTTATCAAAAATAAACCCACGAATTGGCACTGTATAACACGCCATTTTTGAACGATCCTTTCTCGCTTAGGTGCAAAACATAGGCTTCGAAACGATCCTTAAAATCTATCATGTTACCCAGTGCCACTTCATGGCTTTATTTTTGATAAATGGTATAACTCTTTAAGATAGGGTATTTTGTAACTATTCAGGTAATCCATCTTTTCTGGTTAAAAGCCTCTCCTAAGTAACTTAATTCCAAGTTATTGGCAGACAGCTTCTTGCTGTGTATTCATTTCTGCCAAAACATACCCTAATGACGCCGCCCTCTTCTTTAGGAATTTCAGGGTTTTTTCTTGATGTAGCCTGTCATAAAAATCTGCGCCCGCCTCTTTAAAATCCTCTCTTTGTAACATCATATGGTAAATTGCTCTTGCCATCTTGTGGGCTGTTGCCGTCACCGCTTCAACTGGACCCATCCGTGCCTTCATTCTTCTTAAATGAGCCCCAAATGCCGTTTTGCTTTTATACAAAGAGCTCGCCGCCATTCTCAAGGCGATCGCCGCTTTGTTGGTACAATGTGAGGTGTGGCTGTTCAGTCGCCTTCCTCCGGAGATTCTGGTTCCAGGGCATAGCCCTAGCCATGCGCAAAAATGTTTTTCTGTCGGCCATTTTTTTATATCTGTCCCCATTTCTGAAATCAACTTCAGAGCTGTGCTGACGTCTATTCCGGGCACTGTTGTCAGATCGGTGCCGATGAGTTGTTTTAAAATGTGCAAAAGGTGTTAAGCCGACATTCTCCTAAACGGGATGATCTTGCGATCTCACCAATGATGTTTGCGTGACCTTTCGCATACCATTCTCTGTGCCAGGCTCGAAAGCACCAGTGACACGTCGGTCTTTACATTACTTGAAGAATTATAGATTGAAACTTGACTTCGAGCCAAGTTACATATGGATGTTGGAAGGGGATGGGGTTAAAATAATTATTAAAATGAACCCCCCTTCCCTGGGCTCTGTGGTGACTATCCACTCCCACCTTGACAAACTGGGGCTGCTCTAAGGATTCTGCTGGCTCGTGAATAGTCACGGTATTTTTAACCACAGAGAGGAAACAGGATATTTGTTAAAAAGCCCTACTCTCTGGGGGAATTTTTTATCTTTCGGTGTCACTATTTTTGATGATGATGACGGGGCAAAAGTTTTTTAGAAAATCTGCTGCTTGCTCGGGAGGTAGGTGGGTTAAGGCATAGGCTTCTTTTGGACTTATGACCAGAATATCCGTATATTTTTCGAGTATAGCCCAGATTCTTTCGCGAAATCTTTCTATAACAGCTGGATTGGAGGCAGTAAGATCTAATAAGATCTCGGCTCCAGCAGAATCTGCAACTTGCATCGCTGATTCCATCGCGATCCCTTTCATAAGAGAGTCCGTTTGTAAGGGGAAGGTCAGCAAAGGTGCGTTTTCCTGTGCTGCTCCTGGTGAAAACATCGCTGTACAGATGAGTGCGGCAATAAAGAATCTTTTCATAGGTCTATCTTGATTCCTTGCCCATTTTTTGGCAATATCCTCTGCTATGCGCTTTAGTGTGATCACAGTTACTTTTAATGCTGAAAAATTTTTGGAGTCTACGTTGGCGTCAGTGGGACAGCAGATGGGCGTTACTTATGAACATTTGCTTTGGGACGGGGGTAGCCAGGATAATACGCTAGAGATTGCTCATAGTTTCGATTCTGTTAATGTCATCGAGGGTAGGGATAGGGGGATTGCGGATGCTATGAATCTAGCAGCAGCTCATGCGAAAGGTGATTTTTTGATCTACCTGCATGCAGATGATCTATTTGCTCATAGTCAAACCCTGCTCATGATCGATCGAGCGTTGCGACTGCATCCTGAGGCTGCTTGGCTCTATGGAAAAGCCCATATCATTGATGAGACAGGGGCTCTTTTACGTACGACAGCTTATGAGCCCTACTCTGAGAAACGTCTGAGAAAATATAATTTTATTACACACCCAGCAACCGTAGTGGCTCGTTCTTTGTTTGACCAGGTGGGAGGGTTTAATGACCTACGGTATTGCATGGATTATGATTTATGGCTGCGCATCAGCCGTTTGAGTCCTCCTTTGGTCGTTCCTACAGTTTTAGCTTGTTTTCGAGAGCACAGCCAATCGCTCTCAACTAGTGAGCCAATACATGTTGCAGACGAAGCCTATTTGATCAGAAACCGCTATGCGACCTCTTATTATGAGCGCTTTCGTTCTTATCGGACGTGGAAAAGAAGGCGAGAGCATATCTTAAGGTCTGAGTAATGAACAGAGTAATACGGAAATTAGCTCTTCTGCTGCAAGAAAAGATTCCCGCCAAGCGACGGGTTTATTTTATCTACACGCATAAAAATGGCTTTGACCGTTTTTACAATGGGTTGAAGGCGAATACTGAGATTAGCTATTGGTGCTTCACTGCACTTAAAGAGCATTTTCCAAGTGTCCGTTTTTTGCGCTGCAGCCAAGAGAGGCCTGAGCGTATTGCCCAGATCCGTCCGCAAGATGTTGTAATAGGGCATATAGGTCCCACTTTTGCGTTAGCGGCAGAGCGAACAAGCAGGTTAATTGCTTTTAACCCATGGGCCGGCCATGAAGACCGCTCGAGGCAGGCGTTTAATTGTGCTCCTAGTGCTTTGGAAATGAATATTTTCGATCGGTGTGCTGCATTGGTATTGCTCACTTCTGAACATAATAAAACGCAGTATCTCGAAAAGCCTGCGAATTTTTGGTATCCTTATTTTCAGCAGCTTCAACTGTCCAAGCGAGTCCGTATCGTTCATCAACCCATCGATTTACAGCTTTTTAAACGTATTAAATGGGAGTATGGAACTCACGATTTCCTGTATATTGGCAATAATGCTCATATGAAATGCGTTGACGATGCGATTACCCTCGTGAATGCCGTTTCTCGCAATCTTGTTCTCTATGGCTTTGGAGAAAGTAAAATCAACAACCTTGACCAGGCCCAAGTGTGTAGATTGCCCAAACAGGCCGATTTTTTTATTCAACCGGGCATGTGGGAAGCCCAATGCGTATCGATTCTTGAAGCGGCAGCTCGGGGGTTTATACCGGTTGTTTCCCCAGAGACAGGTTATCCCTATTCCCATCCCTTCTTGCTTCGTTATAAAGACTTTAACTATAATTCTAAGGTTCTAAGGGATTTGCTTAATACAACACCTGAAGAGAGACGAACTTTGGCTGATTCTCTTTACCATCAATTAGCAACCGATGTGCATCATAATAATTGGCGAGCGCTGACCGACGTCATTGTAGACGAAGTACGCTTACAATACGTGCAAGAGCTTGAACTATAATAATATCTATCTTATCATTTACGTATGATTTGTTGTATTTCTAGTCCGATAGCTGAAATCGATACCCAAAGCGTCCAGAGAGAAGTAAGACGCTACGATGCTCAAGACAAGGACGCCCGTATTACGGTGCTTGCTTTGGGAATGATAGCTCTTTTTCTTTTTGCGGTGGCATGCGTCTTGTTGGGGTTGGGTACTATGCCTCCTACAACCTTCATGGGGCTGGGGATGTTGCCTTATTTGGGAGGAGTTTTTCTAAACTTTTTGTCTTTAGGGATCTTTACAGGAGCCCTGGTCTTTAGCGTGGTGGCTGCCGTACGTACCCACCAAAAAGATCTAGCTCAAGCAAGGGTAATGGATTAGATTGTACCATCTTATACCATTTATCAAAAATAAAGCCATGAAGTGGCACTGGGTAACATGCTAGATTTGACGGATCGTTTCGAAGCCTATGTTTTTGCACCTAAGTGAGAAAGGATCGTTCAAAAATGGCGCGTTATACAGTGCCAATTCGTGGTTTATTTTTGATAAATGGTATTAATTAGGATGCAGCTCTCCGGTATTGCTGATGCCGAAGTGTTGCAAGAACATTTGGGTGACGCCATATTGAAGAGGCCGCCCGGGTGCCTCTTTTCTGCCGACGCCTTCAATTAACCCTCGCTCGGTTAAAGAGGCCATAGTGCCGGAGCAATCGACGCCGCGTAATTTTTCGATTTCACGGCGCGTGATAGGACCTTTGTACGCGACAATAGCTAAAACCTCAGCTGCTGCGTTCGAAAGTTTTTCTCCTCGGCGATCCTGAAAAAGTTGTTCAATGTAGGGGCGCATATCAGGGTCAGTGCGCAAAAGATACCCTCCTGCGAGGTAATCGACTTGAAAGGCCCGTTTTTGTGATCGATATTCATGAGCCAGCAGATCAATGCATTGTTTTATTTCTTTAGAGCGTACAGGGAAGGTTGTATGGACAACTTCGCGGATTTTCTCTAGAGGAAGTGCCTCGCCCGATGCAAATAGCAGCGCCTCAATAATCCTTTTGATTTCTTGTTCACGGGTAGGATGCACCGTTTGGGCAACTGTTTCGATTGTGGATTCAATCAAATTAAGGGCTTGGCTCATAACAGATAATATACAAGTCTTCTTTTTCTCTGACAACCTTTAGATGTTGGTGTTTCATCAACTCGAGAAGAGCTAAGAAGCTGACAATCAACTCTTCTCGTCCCATTGTAGGTGAAAAAACGGTCTCAAACGGGAGCTGAGGATGAGACTGCAACAGTTGTCGTAGCCAGAGCGCTTTGTCTGCCACTTGCCACGAATCTTCTTGAATCATTTTTTCAGGAAGCTTTGCGGCTTTTTTTAGAACCTGTTGAAGCAGGTTTTTGAGTCCCTCTTTATCGACCTCATCTAATCCTGGGCCAAGCTCTCTTTTAAATGGAGAGGGTGGCCGCGGGAAGTAGGCTTTCTGCTCCTCTTCTTTGACAGCTAAGGCCTTGGCCATTTCTTTGAAACGGCAGTATTCGATCAGGCTTTGGATCATTTCAAGTCGAGGATCGTCTTCCAGCTCTTCCAAGGCTGCCGTTTCGTGGGGCAGTAATTTCTGACTTTTGATCAGCAGCAAGGAAGCTGTCAAATGCAGCATTTCGCTGCTGACATCAACTTCAGGAGAATCTTTGAGTACTTGGATCAGTTGAGAGGTCAGTTGCTTGATGACAACGCCACATGGATCGATCTCTTCTTTTTGAATGAGATAATAGAGTAGCTCAAGTGGGCCCTCAAAGTTTTCTAATGTGAAGGGGGGATAACTATACACTAAAGTTTTTACACACTTCTGCCGATATCATCTGGGTACTACACAGAGAATAATCCAACTGTCAGGAAATTGCAATGAAAGTGCGCGCGTTTTTGTGTTTCTGTCTCTTTTTTATTACCTTCCTAGTTCCTCTCCAAGCTAAAAAGCAGCCGCTTCTTGCTAGCGGTGATGTCAAGGAAGTGATGAGTCAATTTTTTGATTACCATATCGATAAAAAGGAAATGACTCCAGATGTTCTCGAACGTTCCCTTAAAATCTATCTGAAGCAGTTCGATCCTACTTTTGCTTATCTTTTACAGGAGGAAGTATTTCCCTTTCTGCATCCGGGTGAAGCAGCGCTGCGCAAGATCATGGGCGATTATGAAAAAGATCGTTTTACGGTCTATTTCATGCTCAATCAGAAAATTCAAGACAGTATTATTAGAGCGCGCGGATGGAGACAAAGGTGGGAACAGTCTCCTAAGCAATTGGTTGCCGATGCCCAAAAGCTAGTGCCCGAACGAGGAAAAGATGAAAAACCAGCAACCACACTTGCAGAGCTGAAAGAGAGGCACTACAACCGTCTCATTCAATACCTTTCTTTCCAACTACAGGAACTTAAATTAGAGAACGTCTCTGGAACAGAGGCGAAGGTTGTGGCTCTTTGCGAAAAGCAAATAGCAGCGATGGAAAATGAATATTTGGGCGTGGGCGATCAAGGTATGGTCTTATCGGAATCAGGTCAAGAACACCTTGTGGTTCTTCGCACGCTGAAAGCTCTCGCTCATAGCCTGGATGCTCATACCGCTTATTATAGCCCCGAAGAGGCCGCTTCGATGAAAGTGCAACTTGAAAAAGGGATGTGTGGCATTGGGGTTGTGCTCAAAGAGGGGATTGATGGAATTGTGATCCATGATGTGATTAGAGGAGGGCCTGCCCAATTGAGTGGCCAAATCAAAAAAGGGGACATTATTGTTGAGGTGGATGGGAAATCGGTGTCACATCACTCCTTTCATCGGGTGCTGGAAATCATGAAAGGTAAAGAAGGGACGCACACAACATTAGGAATTATCCGCAATTCTGGGAATACACCTCATTTGCTCCGCGTGGAACTTGTCCGATCCAAAATCATTTTAGCAGACAAAAGGGTCGATATTGAATCGGAGCCCTATGGGGACGGAATACTGGGCAAAATCACTCTCCACTCTTTCTATGAGGGCGAAGATGGTTTAAGTAGTGAAAAAGATCTCAAAAAAGCGATCGATCAACTCCGTTCCGAAGGGCCTCTTTATGGTCTTGTCCTAGACATGCGTGATAATAGCGGCGGCTTTCTTTCTCAGGCTGTAAAGGTAAGCGGTTTGTTTATTTCTAGCGGCGTGGTGGTGATCTCGAAGTATTCAGATGGCTCGGTCAAATATTACCGGACAGTGGATGGAACCCGCTATTATGACGGCCCCCTTGTCGTATTGATCTCTCGTGGCTCTGCCTCTGCGACCGAAATTGTGGCGCAAGCTTTGAAAGACTATGGAGTGGCAGTGGTTGTGGGAGATGAACAAACCTATGGAAAAGGGACAATTCAGCACCAGACAGTCACAAGTGATGGCAGCAACTCCTTTTTCAAGGTAACCATCGGTCGTTATTACAGCGTTTCAGGCAAATCGACGCAGATTGAAGGTGTCAAAGCAGATATCCTGGTCCCTTCCGGTTTGAATTATGAAGAGATCGGAGAAGCTTATCTAGAGTACCCCCTTCCCTCCGATTGGGTTAAAAATGCTTATCAAGATTCTTTAGAAGACATCGATCCCTTTGCTCGCAAATGGTTCCAAAAATATTATCTCCCCACCCTCCAAACAAAAGAAACCCATTGGGAGGGGTGGATACCTGTCTTACGCGCCAACAGTGGGCGCCGGCTTGAGCAGAACAAAAATTTTCAGGTGTTCTTAAAAGAGGTCAAAGATAAGGTGCAGCCCATTGAAACGATCAGTCATGGAGTCAATGACCTGCAGATGGAAGAGGCTGTCAATATCGTCAAAGATATGATCTTCATTTCCCAGAGTGCGACCCCAGCAGCGACGTAGGTAATGAGGGCACAGAATCCCAAAGTCCTTCAGAGGGAGTGATGCAATTTCCTCTTTAGGGCCGGGTTCTTAAAGAATCCGCCCCTAAAGGAGCGGGATTGCCGCAATGTAGGTTCAACTGAATTGGTTCGGATCAGAGGAATCGTCAAAAAACTGAAAATAACTCTTTTCGTTGTATAAAAACCCCCGATTCATTTATGTTGTCTCCTCGCTGGCCAGATAGCTCAGTCGGTAGAGCAGAGGACTGAAAATCCTTGTGTCGCTGGTTCGATTCCAGTTCTGGCCACTCTTTCGTCCCATTCTCAAGTGACTCTGAATGAATAAACTTCAAACCAGAGGCATTGATGAAAATCATCTCCAACCATAGTATTTTCCGCAATTTTTCCGCAAATGACTGGAATCATCCAGAACCAAAGAATCTTTTAGTACAAATTCTTGTTTTCTATGGCTCAAAAGCGTCAACTTTTTCCTCAAATGCGGAAAAAATGCGTAAAAGCGCCATTTCTGAAGATCAAATAGCACTGACTAGCAATAGCCAGAACTGCTAGGAACAACGGATTATCAATCCTATTCCCAATTATTCCTTTATATTTTAAAGTTTAAATTTGAGTGCTATAAGATTATGAAACGTTCCGACAATATCAGATGTATCCGCGAATATACCAAAAAAGATGGGACTAAAAGTTACCATGCTGAAGTCCGTCGCAAAAATGCCAAGCCACTTCGAGATTCTTTCCGTACCATGACTGAGGCAAAAAATTGGGTAAGAAAAATGGAAAGTGAACTTCTTGAGGGGAAATCTATTCCAGATAATAAAGCCAGGAAGCATACCCTTTCTGATCTCATTGAACGATATACCAACCTGTATTTGAGCAAATTCCCAGGGCGGCTTAAAGATCAAAAGCCCCACCTCAATTGGTGGAATGAAAAGTATGGGTATAAATTACTTATTGAAGTTACCCCTTCTTTGTTGTCTGAGGCTAAAGAAATATTACTGAATGGGATAACACCTAGAAAGCATCAACGCTCCTATTCTACAGTGAATAGATATTTCGCGTCCCTAAGCCGGGCTTTTACTCTTGCTTTTCAAGAATGGCAATGGATTCATGAAAATCCTTTCCGGCGCGTTTCAAAACTCAAAGAAAATAGCGGACGAAACCGTTATTTATCTGAGGAGGAATTACATATTCTTCTCGCATGTTGCCAAAAAAGTACAAACCGCAATCTGTATGGTATGGTGCTTATTGCAGCGGCTATGGGTCTGCGATTTGGAGAGATTGCTAATTTATGTTGGAAGCACATCGACTTCAATAGAAAGCTCATTACCCTTGAGATTACTAAAAATGGAGATCGCCGTGTTGTCCCCATGCCCAACCAGGTCTGCAGTTATTTAAGTGAAATACCTGGGCCAAAAATGCCTGAAAAGCATGTTTTTGCTTCTAAAAGTTCTACAAACAAATCAGCTTCCCTCATTAGGAAAGCCTTTCAAAAAGCAATTAAACTAGCTGATCTTCAAGATTTTAGATTTCATGATCTTCGTCACACATGTGCCTCACATCTAGCAATGAATGGAGCAACTCAGGGCGAATTGCTGGAAGTTTTGGGTCATCGTTCACCTGTTATGACCAAAAGATATGCCCATTTTAGTAAAGAGCATATTGCCAAAATCTTACAGAAAACCAACGACAATCTCATTAACACTCCACGGGGAACTACCAATGGCACTGACTAAACATCAAAAACTTGCAAAACAAATGAAGCTACTTTCTCAAGCTTTGGAAGATCATTTTCAGAAAACAGCTGCCTTACTAAACGCCCTACAGTTTCATTTCTATGAGACGCATCTAATTGTCGGACGCCCGTTGATGTCTGAAAAGAAATTGCAATTGATGATGCGGGTGCATAAATGTGGGATGGCTCATTTATCGCCAAAACAGGAATTGCGAGAGGCAGCGGAGCATTTTCCCTTGATCAGCTGTGTCTTGACTCCGCGTTTCTATCCTAGGTCTAATGTCCTAATAATGCCTCCGAAAGCTGAGCAAAATGAAAAATTGGTTATCCCATGGGGAGTAAAGACTGTCCTTCCGGCCGACAATCTGCAAAAACTCGAAGAAGCAAAACAGGAAGCCTTTCTTTATTGTGCTTCAAAGGGTGAGATGTCTGGATGGATAGATTGGTTTGAGAATGAGGACAAAGCAGCTTCTTTGACTAACCAACTACTTGTGAGGGAGCTTGATTTGCAAGGGCAAACTACATTCAAAAAAAATATCCTGCGTCCCGCACTACCGTTTTACAAAGAAGCGATATTAGAATATTACAAAAATTCTCAAGGTCAGCGCATTTCCCGCACACTCCTAAATGTTGACTTTGCGCCCAATGGAGACAGTGACATCGATGCCGCCTATCGATTGGTTTCAGAAGCGTTGGTCAAACATCAGAAAAGGCATTTTGAAGATTTTCAAATGTTTTGGCGCAGCCGTCTCGTAAAATTGATGTTTGAGGGCATAGCATGGAAAGAAGATCGCATCCATGAATTCCTTGCTGACTACTTTTCAGTTTATGACACATGCAAAATACATCCAGAAGGGCGCTGGGAGACTGGTCATTCGGTAAATCGGCAGACATATGGAGCTTTTATCCATTATTTCTCAAACCGCTTTATTTCAGATCCAATGAAATACAAAGCAGATGGGGAGATTGCGCTACTGCTATGGATCATGATCTATGTGGCTCGGGATCTCGAGAAAACTATTTCAATAAAAAAATTACTCGCATTGACAACAGAATGCGTATCCGGCCGATACCTAACTGTTGAAGAGCGGGAAGTTGAACTTTCATGTGGACTAGCCGATATGCTCGAGGAATATGTGGGATGCGGATCTCGCCAGCGCAAACAAAAATTATTTCCTAATTTGACAATAGATAGGCTTGGGGACAAATTCCGCCGCGCTTCAGAACTCATCCTGCCACCTGGTGCTATGCCTGCATTACCCGAAGCCTTTCTAATATTCCCCCATAGGGAACGCAATTGCCGGATACAGGCATCAATACGCCGCCAGCAGCTCAAGAACCCTCCAAAAATACTCCACGATCCTATCTCCCTTAAGGAACTGAAACGTCAACTTGTTGAAAAATCTCCATCGTTTTCAGCCTAATCTTCCATAGAATTAAACATATAATATCCTATAAATCAAAAAGTTAACGTGTCATCTTTTCGATTGTTCCCGATCAGTTTAGTCCCTTGCACGGAGAAAAAAGATTGGAAAAATTAGGCTTAAGTCAAAAGCAAAAAAAATCGAAGAGGTTTGCCATGATTGAATCAGAATTTTCAGACAAAGGTCAAGTGCCAGTCACCTTTAAGGGATTTACAAAAGTGTATGAGTATCCCAGCTTGGGAGCACTGAGAAAAATGGCCTTTGAAAGTGAAAAAAACGGCCTAAAAAAAGCGTTTTTAAAAATAGGCCGCAGAAGGCTTGTACTGCCAGAAACTCTTTTTCGTTTATTACGAGAAAAGGGGAGCAAGTAATAAATGTCTCACGGCATACAACCGCTTGCTGCTTCATCTCAAGAGCATGGTGAGGGAATTGAACACTTTATTGTGTTTAGATTTTCTCATCGCTTGGGAACAGGCATTAAAAATCGCCTCAAATCGCTCGGATGTAGTTGGAATACCCTTTTTCAAGGGTGGATTTGTCCCTTATTCAAAGCAGCAGAAGTACAATGTGCGATCGACAGCGCAAAAATTGAAAGTAGTACCCAAAAAGTGTCTTTGTAACCAGCCAACGCAAACAAATGGATGGTGACCAGCTCATTGCCTTTATGGCTGATCCAAGGTATACTTTTTTGCTTGAATAGAGGCTAAGATGAAAGTTACTCTCTGTAAAGCCATTAAAGAAGATAAGGGTACAATCCAAAATCTCGGGCACTTTTACATCTATGAAATGTCGAGGTATTGTGGTTTTTTACCTACTTGGGAAACCCCATCCAATGGTCTATTTGAATGTATCGATCTTAGTTCTTATTGTGAAAAAGCAGACCGTTATGCATTTTTAATCAAAGTGGATGACGAATTAGCAGGATTTGTACTGATCAACAAAGTCGGGAGTACATCGGACGTGGATTGGAATATTGGGGAATTTTTCATTATTGCCAAATTTCAAGGAAAAGGCATTGGACGTTATGTGGCAGAGCAAGTCTTCAATCAGTTTCCTGGAATATGGGAGACTTCTCAAATACCAGAAAATACGGCAGCAATAGATTTTTGGGATAAAGTTGTCGCCCGATATTCAAATGGTCAATTTGAGAAGACTCTCAAGATCATTTCAGAACCCAAGCCACATCCAATGATTGTTTTAAAATTTACTGTTAACAAAAAAAACGGTTGCGCTTAACTATATGCTAACAATGAGTGAGAGATGTTAGGTTCGCAATTCGAGACATTACAAGTAAAACGATACAAGATATGTCAGCTAATGAACATACGATGAATCAAAGTCAGATTCTACTTTATCAAACTGAAGACGGTCGTCAACGTATTGAGGTTCGACTTCAAGATGGGTCGGTATGGTTGACTCAAAAACTGCTAGCTGAGCTTTTTGGAGTTGCTGTAAACACCATAAATTACCACATAAAGGAAATTTATAAAGAAGGAGAACTTCAACCACAGGCAACTATTCGAAAATATCGAATAGTTCAAACGGAGGGAACTCGCCAGGTTTTTCGCGAGGTGGATTTTTATGACCTAAAAATGATTTTAGCTGTCGGTTATCGTGTGCGATCCCATAGAGGGATACAATTCCGCCAATGGGCAACTGAACGTTTACAAGAATATATTGTTAAAGGCTTTGCATTAGATGATGAGCGCTTGAGTAAACCTGGTGGAATGGATTATTTTGATGAATTGCTTGATCGCATTAGAGCGATCAGAGCTTCGGAAAAGAGATTCTATCAAAAAATTCAGGATATTTACACTTTAAGCGCTGATTATGACTCCAAACATTCCCTGACACAAGAATTCTTTAAGACTGTACAAAATAAGCTACTGTACGCTGTTACAGGTCTGACCGCTGCTGAAATTATTCATGCAAGAGCTAATGCTTCCTTGCCTGATATGGGATTAACAACTTGGGATGGAGCTGGCAGAGGAAAAAAGTTGGCTAAAGGTGATGTTGAAATTGCGAAAAATTATTTACATCATGAAGAAATTAAAGATTTAGAACTTCTTGTTAGCCAATATTTGGACTTTGCTGAACGGCAAGCTAGACAGCGTAAGATAATGTATATGGCCGATTGGAAAACCAAATTAGATGCCTTTCTTCAGCTAAATGATGAAAAAATTTTAACTCATGCTGGAAAAATTTCTGCTGAAATGGCTAAAGAGCTTGCGCTCACCGAATATGCTAAATTCGAAGAACAACGACAATTGGGAGAACTAATGCATTCTGAAGAAGAGTTGCGCGATGCTCTTAACAGGGTGATGTCAAACAGGGAGGTAGTTCAGCAAGACGACATGTAATTTTGTCACAAATTTTCCATATTATCACGGTTAAGCAGAAATCTGCCTAACCACTATAAAATCCCAAATTAACTGATGTGTGCGTCCGCGGACGTCCACGTCCACACCATGCAATAGAACCATCAAACATGATTGCAGCGAATGTGCAATAAAATATAGAATTTTCAATTACAACCTACTGGGAACGACGATGTAAGGAGAAATTTTGAAAAAAGCCTATCGCTACGATGACGAGATCATTTTCTACTTTGATGCTTTTGATAACAAATATGTGGCTAAAGGTGGCAGTCTTGCTTGGAGATTGAATAACCCTGGTCTTCTTTTATCTCATAGCCTCCACCGCACGGGCTACAATGCAATTGGCGCCTACCGTCAATATGCTATTTTTGCTCACCCTATTATCGGAAAAGACGCATTACGTGCTTGGGTTTGTTCTACAAAATATTTTGACTCGCCTCTTATCGAAATTGCAAGATACTATCTGCCAAGTAATCCGGAGGAATACTTAAACCAACTATGTGCGATTTGTGGCTTTTCATCTGAGATCATACCTCGTGTCCTGTCCGCAAAAGATTTTGATACGTTGTTGAAAGCAATCCAAAAGCTGGCCGGATTTTCTCCAGAAAATGAGCATCAAGTGGCATTGATCCCTAAAATTACTGCGAGGTTTTATTCTGCCAAGCGGAAAGTTGAATTCTATCTTGCTGGTTATGAAGACTTATTAACAAAAAATCAGGCAATAAAATGGGTTGAAGCTCACAAACTTGATGCTGTCATCGTCCACAAAAGTAATGGAGAAATATACTTGAGGTCTAGGCCAGGGCATCATTTTGATCAAATACGATTTTCGCAAAAAGATTATGGTACTGAAAAAGAATTTAAGGATGCTGTCAAAGAAGTCGGGGAGATAAGGGAAGGGCAATGTATCTGGGGATTCGTTAATGGAATCCTCAATACCTCGGCAAAGGCGCGGGCTTCAGCAACTCTAGTTTGCAACATGACAGGGGGTGAACATGTTTGGTATCTAACCAATGATGCCTATATCCGCAGTAGTGGTGACGCAATTGCGCAAAAATCGGGTCATGACACTGAGACTGTTAAGTTTTGTGCTCAGTTTTTTAAAATGCTTGCGGACCTTTCCGACCAATCGCTTTCTGACGTCAAACCTCCTGTTGTAGTGGTTACCCATAGTCAAGGAGCATTAATTGCTCATCGGGCACTTGAGCGAGTAGCTTCAGCCATTAGGCAACGCATTAGGATTTTTACATTTGGCGGAGCTGCTCTTATCTCTCCCGACGCTTCACATCCAGAATCACATAATTATTTCAGTGCCGGCGATCTTATATCCCGGTTAACCTCCCGCGATCCCGCATTATTTCTTTTGGAACTGCATGAAGGAACTAAAGCTGGGCTCACGGTTGAACAAGTCATCGCTCAAATGATACAGGATGATGCCGACGTTTACATGACATCCCAGGATGAAAAAGCCATCAAAGCCTATTGGAAGGAAAGACAAAAGTATTATGACGATAAGCTGTATGGCTTACGTAATGTGACCGTTCTAGATGAGGATAGATCAGGAACTTTTGAACATGCATTCATTAACCCCATCTATCAAAACGTTCTCAAAAAAATTATCCATGGATATCAGCATGGTAAATAGTAGCCATGTTAAAAAGGATGCACAACTTATACGAAAAGTTTCAAAGTTTTTTGGAATTCTGTTTGGTCTAATATATGTTTTATTGTTTATTCCTGCTTTGATGTATGTCCCTTTTCTGGGTGCATTTTCTTTAACTGCGGATAATGTCACTACGTTTGGAGCCTCAGTCTGTATGTTAGCTTTCGCAACGATTCCCCTTTCTATGCCCTTTAGCGTTTATTTGATTTATAAGCGTTTTGTAGGCGCGCGATATGGGCAAATGTTTTTGTTCTGCTGTCTACCCTTGCTTTGCTGCATCATGGCGCCATTATTATCCTTTACGCTGATGTGTTGCCATGATCCCTTATTAATTCCCTGGCGTAACACGTAAGATTTTCCGCATTTTTTCCGCAAATGACTGGAAAGAATAGGGAAATTTTGGAACCCATGGGAACACGATTCAAAATTGCTTGCGGGAGAAAAGTGATTCTGGTTAACTCTTTTTTGTTCAGAGTATTACTATGAATAGGACTGAAAATCCTTGTGTCGCTGGTTCGATTCCAGTTCTGGCCACTTTCACTTCGTATTCGTAAGTTACGCTGCTGGGCTATCAGGGTGCTATCTAATGGCTGTGACCATCATGGCCGCTTCCTCACTTCCAAAAAAGCTTTATTGAAAATAAATCATATAAGATTTATTTTTTTTCATTTTCGTTAAACTTGATATGAGAGCATGCATCGTTTTTTTATTTTGATCGCCTGCTTCATTTCCTGTTCTCTTTGTGCTCAAGAGGATGAGGTTAGGTTCTTTGATTTCAATGCGCTTGCCAAGAATGCTCCTTCCCCTCTTTTCTCACCTGTTGACAAGAGCGTCTTGCTTCCACAAGTTCCGAAAGTGAATCTAATTACAGGAGAATATTGCGAAGATGCCTGCGACCTTGTAGTCGCGGGTGCCCAGCCACTCTCAATCCGCAGATTTTACAACCATTTTTCTGGGCATGGTGAACGTATCTATGGACATTGGCGGATCAATCCGGAAGCCTTCATGCTCTTCAATTTTGAGTCTACCGAGGGTAGACAAACACTTGCGGGTGTGGGCGAGCCAAATAGCAGTTTTTTTTGCTATGAGAAACAGGTCGATAATGGATTTGTGATCGATGGGGACAAAAACAAGGGCTTTTCGAATACCTCTTGCCTTCTTTCTGGACAAAACCACCCCTTAAATACACGTGTTGCATACACAAAAGGGCATGCAGTGTGCCAAAAGGGATCCTTATGCGACCCTGAAGATCACTATTGGTGGGAGGGGGCAATTAGAGATGGAAGTGGATGCGAGCGCACTTTCAAAACAGATTTGAAACAGTGGCCTCAAACGGGTGACTTGTATCCACCATCGCGCGTGTATACACACCCTGCTTCCGGTGAAAAAACCCGTGAGTATTTCTGCTTTATACCGCCCTATCAAACACAAATAAACGAAGAGAGAAGGGCAAACGGTAATGTGATTCGCTATGAATACATCGATTGCGCTGTTTGGTATCAAAATGGGGATGGTGATCTTCCCTCAACGTATGTGCTCAAATCGATTAAGGTTTATAGCTCTAAGGGGCTACTTATGGGCGCTATAGATATTAGCTATGGGGGGCATTTTCCCCATCAGGGATCTCGTATTTGGTTGATGGATACGGTTAGTTTTAAAGGGAGTGATGGAAGAGAGGCTATCTTTGCCCAGCCACAGCGTGTCATTCGAAAATATCAGGCATATGACACCATCTTATCGCGGAGCGATGTCCCAGGCAAGCCAACGCAGACTTACAACTATTACAATTGTCGCAACAAAAAGGGGGACTATACCATAGCTCCCTACCTTTATCAGGTATTGCAGGCTGAAGGGGGCTGTTTTGAAACAGCTTATGACAGTAACAACAGAGTCTCTACTCAAAGTGCTCCATTGGGTCCCGATGGGGAGATGGTTCCTGTTATGCGCTATATGTATTGCGGTGATCACACCCGTATTTATGATGGTGAAAACAATCACACAATATACCGTTTCGACGCAGATCAACGGGTGATCGGCATCGAAAAATATCAAGATGAGGCCTTCTACTCCATAGAAAGAAATGAGTGGGATTCCAAAACAGGTAATCTGCTCAAAAAAACGCTGCAAAATAGCATCGGGACTGTTTTGTACAGTGTCGAGTACACCTATGATAAAAATCACAATGTCATCGAAGAACGGGTTGAGGGAGCCTCTCCCATCTTCCGAACCTATTCTGACGATGGATTTAACCTCAAGCTCACCGAATCTGATAGGCCGGGGAAAGAAACGAGGTATACTTACCTTCCAAGGACGAATCTTCTTAGCTCAGAAATGGTCATAACTCAGGGGGTCGTTGCGAAACGGACCTTCCATTTTTATGATGCAGAGATTGGCTCTGTTTGTATCAAGACCATCATTGATGATGGAAACACTGAGGATCCTCTTGATCTTACAGGAGTCACTTTTAGGCATGTCACCGAGATCGCCCCCAAGCGAACATTTCCCTGCTTAGGCTTACCCGAAGAGATCAGAGAATATGCCGGAGACTGCCTGCTCAAAAAAGTCCGATACTCCTATCATCCCTCGGGTCAGATTGTGAGTGAGGAGCACTTCGATGCAGAAAACCAGCACCGCTACACCCTCCACAATACCTATGATGAGCGAGAGAGATTAATTGCCGCCACAGATGCTCTTGGAAATCAAACCACTTTTACCTACGACAACAATTTTAACCGCATTTCGCAACGAGGCCCCAGAGCTGATCAATACAAAGAGTGGCGCTATGACCTTGCTAATCGTCCCGTACAGCAACTCGAATGGCAAAGCGATGGTACCATTCTGATTTCAGAACAAAAATATGACAAAGCAAACCGGTTGATTGCCACCATTGACCCTTCAAGCTTTGAAACACGCTATACGTACGATGCATTGAACCGAGTTACTGCCATCCACCACCCAGATGGCGGCATTGATCTAAAAGAGTACGACGTTCTTGGCAATGTAACACAAGAAACAGATCCGAACGGCTATGTTACACGCAAGAGCTACAATTTTTGTAGAAAACCAACCGCCATCTATCACCCGGACGGGACAGAAGAGCACTTCACTTATCATGAGGCCGGAGGGACACTTGCCACGCATACCGATACGCATGGGGTGGTCACACATTATGCCTACGATCTCAATGACAACCTCATCCGGACCGAGACTGGCCAGGCTGTGACAACTGCCACCTATTCATCTTTCCGCCTTCTATCAGAAACCGATCCGTTAGGAGAAACGACTCATGTGACCTATGATCTGGTTGGCAGAAAGATTGCAGAGCGTAAAGGTGAAAATGAAATCGGTTACACCTATAACGCTCTTGGTCAGCTCTATAAAACACAAGAGGGAGCGATCTCCACCCACTTTTCTTACGATTTAAAAGGCCATCTTCTTGAAAAGAGCATCGAGGGTTTCTTCCAAGAGAATTATAATTACGATGAATCAGGCAACAAAATCACGCAGGTAACATGTGAGGGAAGCTCTCATACCACTTACAATTCTCGAGGCGAGCCTATACAAACCATAGATCCTTTAGGGAATGTCACAACCATTACCTACTCTTATATAGGAGGCTTTACCACCACCATCTGCGACCCCAATGGAATCACCAAAACCACAATCCATGATTCTAAAAAACGAGCCATCGTTCTTCAAACAAGAAATGCCTCTGGAGAGATCATTCAAAAAGAAGAGAGGAAATATGATCTTGCAGGCAACCAAACGCACGCTACTCATTTCCTTTATGAGGGCACTCATCTACAAAAAACCATCACTCATGAATGGCAATATGGCCCGCAAAAACGCCTCGAGCGCCTCATTGAATCGGGGGAAAAAGAGACGCGTTATCTGTATGACAATAAGGGGAGATTGATTACTCTCATCAAACCCGATGCTCGTTCCATTCATCGAGAATACGACAGTCTCAGTAGACTCGCACGGTATTATGGACAAGGGATCGACTATACTTACACCTACGATGTTAAGAATCGCCTCACTAAAATCACAGATAATATCTGTAAAACTACCCTAGAATCGATCTATGACCTCAATGACAATGTGGTTTCAGAAAAATCAGACACCGGCATCCTCATCAGCAGAGAATTCGATCCCTATGGAAGGCGCACAGCACTCAAACTGCCCGATGCAACATCTGTTACGTACACCTACAAAGGTCCTTATATCCACACGATCTCGCATAGAGGTCAAACCCACACCTATGCACAAAGAAACCTAGCGGGGAGGCCTACTGAGCTCATCCTCCCTACCCAAGATCGGATCACCCTCGATTGGGACCCTCTTCTACGTTGGAAAAAATTTCAATCTCCCCATTTTACAGCCTCCTACACCTATAACAACGTAGGGGACCTCATTCACTACACCTACCAAGATCCCCTTGGTAGTGAAGAATTATCTTATCGTTATGACGATCTACACCAACTCCTGGCCGAACCCAATCATGACTATCACTACGATTCCCTCCACAATCGAACCCTAAAAGATGGAGAAGCGTGTACTCACAACACCCTCCTCCAACTCACCTCTGATGGCCAGCATACTTACCACTATGACAAAAGTGGCAATCTTCTTTCGGATGGTATCAACGCCTATGAATACGACTTGCTCGATCGTCTCATAGCCATTACCACGAACGGAAAACGGACCTCCTATACATACGATGCCCTAAACCGCCGTATCAGCAAAAATAATGACCATTACATTTGGGATGGTCAGCAGGAAATCGGTATGATGCGCAGGGGATATATCAAGGAACTGCGCATACTGGGCGAAGGGAAAGGAGCAGAAATTGGAGCGGCCGTTCTCATCGAGATCGATGGAATCCCTTTTACACCGATTCATGACCATCGTGGCTCTCTTGTCGTCTTTCTCACACCGTATGGTAAACCCTATGCAACCTACCGCTATACGGCATTTGGAGAAACCAAAGACGCAAACCCCGTCTGCCCTTGGCAATTTGCCTCCAAACGATATGATCCCGAATCGGGCTTTATCTACTTCGGTAAACGGTACTACCATCCATCACTTGGCCGTTGGATCACCACCGATCCTCAAGGCTTTCAAGGTGGCCCGAATCTCTATGCGTATGTCCTCAATAACCCCCTTCTCTATTGTGACCCCTACGGCCTTCTGGCCAAATCCCTTTCGGAAACACACAATATTACCGATTTTTGCGGGATGCTCTGGTACCATACTTGCAGGGCTGTCGAGTGGTTTGGTCACAATCTGATCCCCATCCCCGGCGCTCGCGATCTCATCGAATCAACTGGACGATGGGCCTATGGAGGCGATTTCTATGTCCCCAAAGAATTTTGTGCGATTCTCACCTCCGAAGGATTTCAAATCCCACACCAACACACCACCTATTACAACGGCGTGCTGACCAACCTTGATGGTGCCATTAAGCAAAGGGACAAGATGTCGGTGGAGCATGGTGGTGCGCAGGTCACTTTGTACTACAATCCCAGTCGTGGCTTTGCCTGCGATCTCATCACCAGCGTCCTTGCAAAATGCGGCATCAAAATGGCCTTGGAAAAGATGAGCGTTGTCGATCTTACTGCAAGGCTGGAACAAGATTCAAAGCTCGAAATCACAGCCTATTGCCACAGCCAGGGTAGCACCCGTTTCAAGAACATTGGCGGCATCCTTGGCGATGAGCACTGTAAACGCATCAAAGCGTATACCTTTGGCGGCGCCACCATCATTCCTGAAGGACGGTTTAAAAGTGTTGAGAACTTTGTAAGCAAGTTTGATTTTGTTCCTTGCACAAGTGGATGGGGATATTTCAAGAATGTGTTAGGCTTTGATTCGAACGTGACTTTCCTTACTCCAAGCTCGTATAATCCATTGACAGAGCACTTTCTTTTAGGGGATACTTACTGGCAACAAATTCAAGAATTAGGCAGAGATTTCCAAAAAGAACAACTTTGTGAATAGAATATTTTTTTTATCATTATTTATGTTTTTAGCTTTTAGTGCTTTTAAGCAACCAAAATATTGTAAATTATCAGATAGGATTTTTTTTTCGTACAATAAAGAATTATGCAAAAACAAGCGCTTGTCTTTATCGGGGAAAGGTGGAGCCATGATGGATGATATCCAGAAGATCAATGCTCATTATGTTTCTTTTGACAGCCTTGGAGTTGAACAAGCCCGTAGATTGTACGTAGAAGTGATCGAGGGATATCTATGTCGATACAATGGAAATGAAGAAATTCGTCCCTATCTCCACGACTATCCCTTTACCATTGCCAACCTTAAAGTGACAATTGGCTTTCAAAATGAGCAACGAGGTCGTGTGAGTCAAGAATTTGTAGCACTCATATTCAACTCTAGCAAAAATTGGATAATCTACAGTGCCTATGATCATGAACAGGAAAAATTCATTGATCTTTATGAAGAGCCTTACGAAACGGCTCGAGATATTGTTCTGAAGGAGTGCAGATGTCCTTAACGTTTTTTAATTCAGAACTCGCAAATTTCTCTATGTCGATATTTTATTTTAATTCAGAAAATTTTGGATCTTGAGTTTTTTTTGACTGGGCATTTTCAATCTCATGTATCGGAATAATGAAAACAGAAAACTTTAGTTTGCGGCTAAGAAAAAAATCAGGAGGCTATCAAATCTTTTGTTTATCAAAACGCCCTGAGAAAAACCTGGAAGCTGGTATTTCTAAGTTTGGAAACGCATCAAAGCGTATACCTTTGGCGGCGCCACCATCATTCCTGAAGGACGGTTTAAAAGTGTTGAGAACTTTGTAAGCAAGTTTGATTTTGTTCCTTGCCCAAGTGGATGGGGATATTTCAAGAATGTGTTAGGCTTTGATTCGAACGTGACTTTCCTTACTCCAAGCTCGTATAATCCATTGACAGAGCACTTTCTTTTAGGGGATACTTACTGGAAAGAAATTCAAAGGTTAGGGGATAATCTTGTGCAACAAAATCAGAATAAATAAATGTTTAGTATTGATTTTTGCGTTCATGATTTTTAGTGCTTTTAAGCAACCGAAATATTGCAAGTTATCGGATAGGATTTTTTTTCCGTACAATAAGGAATTATGTAAAAATAAGCGCTTGGCTTTGTCGGGGAAAGGCGGAGCCATGATGGATGATATCCAGAAAATCAATGCTTCCTACATTTCCTTCGATCGGATGACTATTGAGGAGGCTCGTAGGCTTTATGTCGAGGTAATCGAGGGGTATCTATGCCGATACAATCAAAATGAAGAAATTCGCCCCTTTCTTCATGATTTTCCGTTTACCATCGGTAATCTACATGTGATGATTGGTTTTGAAAATGAACAGCGAAAACATATGGATCAGGGTTTTGTGGCGCTGATGTATGTAAGTAAAAAACATCGACTCCTCTATCGCGCCTATGATCATGAACAGGAAAAATTCATTGATCTTTACGAAGAACCTTACGAAACGGCTCGAGATATTGTTCTGAAGGAGTGCAGATGTCCTTAATGTTTTTTAATTCAGAACTCGCTTGGCAAACAGGCAAGTTCTCTGCAATAGGTGTTTTATGAAAGTTGTTTTTGCCCTTGTAGCCATTTTTATTTCCTTTTCACTTTTTGCCGGTCTTAAATCAGAAAAAGTTGCAGAAGCGATAATAAAAGCTCAATTGCATCGCGGGCAAGATAAACTTAACTATTCATTAAGCGATGATCCCGACTTGAGAGAAAAAGTTGTTAAGTTGAATGAAACTACTCCTTTGAAAACATATGGACCATATTTTTTAACACTAAAAGACGTACAACCTGGCACTCGATTTGGATTATATACGTTTAACTTGCTTGGGGTATACAATCCCCCATTCGTGTGTTCTGGATACATTGATCAGAATGGGGAGGCCTGGACCAAGCAAAAAAATGGTGATGTAAAGCTCTCTGAATTTTTGCTTTATATAGGGAATACACTCCCTGGAGAACCTATCCATTCGATAGTGGTGTTAGATGATAGAAAGACATACATTGCTGCATGCGCCATTCCAGAGCCTCTAGAAGCCTTTGGTAAAAATGGTCGTCATGTGGCGATGGAGCTCTTTACCAGCCGCATTGCCCAATATGCAGTTTATGGAGAGCATTTCGAGTCTGGCGAGGTGATTGCTCTATCTGTTTGTTCAAAAAGTGGAACTGCAACAAAATATTTAAAAGCCTCAGAAGATGGAACCTTTTTTACTGTTTTGGAAGGAAATGGTTCGAGGGGCCAACTACAAGCCGAAATGCTTCAGGTTTATTCTGCCGAACAGATCGAGCCCCTGACCATTTCCTATGATTGGAGATTTTTAGAAGCAAGCAGCCTAAAAGGAATATGGAAAAGATACGTGCGCTGAGCGAGTGATACAACTCCCTCCACTTTTAAATGCTATTTCTTTACGAGCCCTAACTCCTCAGCTCTTTCTTTCGCGGCGAGAAAGGCCTCGATGATGGCGTGGCGCATGCCATTGCGCTCAAGGGCGCGGATGCCGGCAATCGTTGTGCCTGCAGGTGAGCAGACTTGGTGGCGTAGATCGCTGGGCGAATCGGGAGATTCGTAGAGCATGGTGAGCGAGCCGCCGATCATTTGTTTGACAAGCTCATAACCGGTATCGGCCGAAAATCCAAGAGCAATTGCGGCATCTACCATGGCCTCGATGATGGCAAACACAAAAGCAGGACCGGAACCTGTGAGCGCGGTGACAGAGTCAAATAAGGTTTCAGGAAGCCACCTGAGTAACCCCAATGATGAAAAAATGTCCTCAATCTCTTTTTTATGTTTATCCAAGGCAGGGTCGTCTGCAAGTGCTACGACTCCATCTCCGTAGCGCACAGCCAGATTGGGCATCATACGTAGCACGGCGCACTGTGGAAAGGTTGTTTTAAGACGATCGGTAGTGATACCTGTGAGAATGCTGGCAATAAGCCCTCCTACAAATTCTTGACTCCCTTCAGCTGCGGATTCAAAATCTTGAGGTTTGACTGCTAGTAGCACGCAATCTGTAGGAAAAAGATCGGCCCATGCGGATGGTGCTTTAGCGGCTCCGATGGCTCTGGCAAGCGCATCGGCACGCTCTTCGTGTTTGTCGTAAACAGAAATTTCTTTACCAGCTTCCTTGAGCGCTTCTGCAATGGCTGAGCCCATGGCCCCGCATCCAACAATCCTAATTTGCATTCTAAACCTCTTTGCGTATTACAGAATGGTTATAGCACCAAAAGTAAAAACAGGATAGGTAAGATCGCTACGCGGCAGGATTTGCAGGATGATGAAGAGTTTGGATATCTTGCGTATCCTGTTTTCTAAACCCTGGCTAGCTTCTCACGTGGTAGTTGCCCTCGACAATCCATTTGTAGGTTGTCAACTCTTTAAGCCCCATGGGGCCTCTAGCATGCAATTTTTGGGTACTGACAGCTACTTCGGCGCCCAGCCCAAACTGACTGCCATCTGTAAAACGGGTTGAGGCGTTGACATAGACGGCTGCTGAATCGACTGCTTCGACAAACGTGCTTGCATGGTGGGGGTTATCAGTTAAAATGCCATCACTGTGCCGCGTGCTGTATTTTTCGATATGCGAGATCGCCTCTTCCAAGGAATCCACGATCTTGATGCCTAGCACTAAACTCAGCCACTCTGTGCTCCAATCTTGATCTACTGCTTTTTGAAAAAGAATGCTATTTTCTGCTTTGAGGATGTTCCAGGCTCTTTCGTCCAAACGGAAAGCGACTCCTTTGGCCTTCAGAGCAGCTACGAGGGTAGGAAGAAAGGTAGAGGCTATCTTGTGATGGACAAGTAGCGTATCTAGCGCATTGCACACAGAAGGGCGCTGAACTTTGGCGTTGACAATCACTTCCATAGCTTTTGGGAGATTGGCCGTTTCGTCTACAAAAAGGTGGCAGATACCGATGCCTCCTGTGATGACGGGAATGGTGCTCTCGTCGAGGCAAAAACGGTGTAAGCCAGCTCCTCCTCGGGGTATGATCATATCGATGTACTGATCGAGCTTAACCAATTGCTTTAATTGGGAGCGCAGAGGGCTATTGATGAGTTGGACAGCCTCTTTGGGCAATCCTGAAAGGGCTAATGCTTTTTGAATGGGCTTCAAGAGGGCTCGATTTGTCTGCAATGTCTCTTTTCCGCCACGAAGCAGCGCGCAATTGCCTGTTTTTAGACAGAGACTGGCAATATCGACGGTCACATTGGGTCTTGACTCATAGATCACGCCAATCACGCCAATAGGCACTCTCTTTTTTTGCAAAACAAGCCCATTTGGGAGATGGCTAGTTTCAAAAATTTCCCCCACAGGATCGGGCAGGGTAGCCACTGCTCGGACATCGGAAGCAATTTGTTTGAGGCGAGCATCATTTAGTAGTAATCTATCCTTTAAGGAGTCGGGCAGATGACTTGCTTCCAGATCAAGAAGGTTAGCTTGTAAAATAGCCTCCTCTGCTGCCTCAAGGGCATCGGCGATGGCGAGGAGGGCTTGATTTTTTTGTTCTGTGGATACAGTACGTAGAATGTGCGCAGTAGCTCTGGCAGCTTCTGCCTGCTTTAAAAGCCCTTGTGCTATGCGCATACTCTGAAGGTGGTTCCTATTTTCTTGCCTGCAATGAGCTCGATCAGAACATTTGGCTCTTTAGCTGAAGCGATGGTAACCGAGGTTCCGGCGCCTGTTGCGATACGAGCTGCTGCAACCTTAGTCGTCATTCCACCGGTGCCAATGCCATGTGGGTTGGAGCTGTCCTGTGCGCAATCAGTGATTTTTTCATCGACATGATCGATAAAATCAATCAGCTTGGCATCGACATGGAATCGAGGGTCCGCAGTATAGAGACCTTCTTGGTCAGTTAACAAAATCAGCAGGTCGGCTCCCACGAGCTGGGCAACTAGTCCTGAGAGGGTATCATTATCTCCAAAGCAGATCTCTTCAGTGGCGACCGTATCGTTTTCATTAACGATAGGGATTACGCGGTGAGAGAGGAGGGTGTGAAAAGTATTTTTAGCATGGTCGGCCCGTTTAGCGTCCGAAATGTCTTCACGTGTGAGCAAGATCTGGCCGATCATGACTCCATAAATGCTAAATAATTCACTCCAGGTATGCATCAATCGGACCTGGCCAATCGAAGCCATCATCTGTTTAGTCGGCAAGCAAGTGGTGGCAGTTGAAACAGTCAAGGCTTGCCTTCCTGCCGCGATAGCACCCGAGGAGACGACAACAACATCATGCCCCTCGGCATGGAGATGGCATAACTGTCTAACTAAATCGACCATTTGAGGGCGACAAATCTCTTTTGTCCCGTTGGTTAGAGAGCTGGATCCGATCTTAACAACGATTTTTTTCATAGGGCTTATTGTACCACAACTTTCCATTGACGTCTATTACCTCTGCTTGCTATAGTTACGTCTCTCTTTATAAATATAAGATTTTTGGAAAGAAGATGACTAAATTCGCAATCATCAGATCAGGTAGCAAGCAGTACCAAGTCTCTGAAGGGGACGTGGTCGATGTCGACTTGTTAGAGTGTGAAAAGGGAAGCAAAATTTCTTTTAAAGACGTATTATTTGTGCGCCACGAAAAAGGCAGCCAAATAGGGGCGCCGTTGGTTTCTGGTGCGGTTGTCCATGCAGAAGTGATCGACAATGTACGTGGTCCAAAAGTGATCGCCTATAAATACAAACGACGCAAGAGAAGCACCCGCCGTAAAGTGGGGCACCGTCAAAATTACACACGCGTAAGAATTACTGAGGTATAATCATGGCACATAAGAAAGGTCAGGGTTCAACACGGAATGGTCGCGACTCTCAATCTAAAAGACTGGGAGTCAAAGTAGGGTCTGGGGAGTTTGTCAAAGCAGGCAGCATCCTAGTACGCCAGCGGGGAACCAGATGGCACCCAGCGAAAAATGTTAGCAGAGGAAGCGATGACACCCTTTTCTCGATGGTCGATGGGATCGTCTCCTTCCGCAAAGCAGATAAAACTTTTATTTCGGTCAAGCCTGCCTAGATTCTGCTGCCGAATGATCTAATCAGAACGAGCAAAGCCGGGATTTTCCGGTCTTTGTTCTGTTCGTAATTTGTGTTTTTATGTTTACAGATCGAGTTAGCCTGGAGTTGCAAGCCGGAAAAGGTGGCAATGGTGTCGTCGCATGGCGACGCGAAAAATTTATTCCTAAGGGCGGACCTTTTGGAGGAGACGGCGGTAATGGAGGATCGATCATTTTGGAGGCCGATCCCCAAGTCTATTCTTTGGAGGCCTACCGCAATCGCCGCCTGTTAAAAGCCGATAATGGTGTGCAAGGGGCTTCCAATAACCGTAAGGGTAGAAATGGGGTCGACCTTGTCATCAAAATTCCTTGCGGTACCCTTGTTAAAGTGGTGGGAACGGGAGAAATTCTGTATGATGTCACGGAACCGGGTACCCGGATCACCTTGTGCAATGGGGGAAAGGGAGGGAAGGGAAATTCTCGTTTTAAAACCCCTACAAACCGCGCTCCTAATTACTGCACACCCGGAAGGCCGGGCGAAACGATTCGGATCGAGTTTGAGCTTAAACTGATTGCCGATGTCGGGCTTGTAGGGTTTCCGAACGCTGGTAAATCGACACTGGTTTCTCAGGTGACTGATATCGAGGTCAAAATTGCTCCGTATCCTTTTACAACTCTCCGTCCCAATCTCGGCTATCATATTGAGTCCGATGGGTCACGAATCTTAATCGCGGATATTCCTGGAATCATTGCAGGAGCTTCCCAAAACAGAGGCCTTGGTCTCGAGTTTTTACGGCACATTGAAAGAACACATATCCTACTCTTTGTCTTGGATTCTTCCGGATTTGAAGGAAGGGATCCTATCGAAGACTTTTCTGTTTTGCGCCTTGAGGTGGCTCTTTATAACCCCGAACTTGCCGTCAAGCCATTCGCTGTGCTTTTAAATAAGATAGACATGGATGAAGGTCCCGCGCTTGCTGCCCTTTTCCGTAAAGCCCATCCTGCTCTTGAAGTTTTTGAAATATCTGCGCTGACAGGTTATGGTCTTGAAGCAGTCATTGGATTTTTGAAACGCAAGCTGAGCAAATAAATCACGCCCGAGAAAAGAGCGATCGTGGCCCCAGCAGGCCAGTCGAGACGGTAGGCGATCGCCATTCCCCCCACTGAAAACGCAATGTTGAGCAGCACTGCAATCACCATCATACGTGAGAGTCTATAGGTAAAACTACCGGCAATCGAAGCTGGTAGGGCGAGCATGCTCAATACCAAAATGATCCCTACAACGTAAATCAACAGCACAACAGAGACTGCAATCAGAGAGAGCAGCAGTAAATAGAGCTTACCGACTGGAAGTCCTTGAAGTTGAGCCTGTTTTTCATCAAAGCATAGGGCTAAAAAACGTTTATGAAAGATGAAGACTGTGACTAAGATCAATATGTCTAAAACACCTAACACACAAAGGTCCCAAGAGCTCACCCAGAGGACGTTACCCAATAGAAAATTCATGAGCTCGACATTGTGGCCTGGGATTTGTGACACAAAAATGACCCCGGTAGCCATGCCCACAGACCAGATCATGGCGATGATCGCATCTTCGCGCTCCCGGTAGTAAAGGTGAACCCATCCGATAATCAAGGCTGAGAGGATTCCTGAAGCAAAGGCCCCATAGATGGGATGTAGCCATTCAAGACCGTAGACTCTCTGGAGCCAAAGAGCAGCTCCGAGCCCACTTAAGACCGAATGTGCAATGCTACCGCTGATCGAAACGATCCGTTTGACAACCACATAGGAGCCAATAATGCCACTTGCAAAAGAGGCTCCGATGGCAGCGAGTACCGCCATACGCAATACCGGTGAGGATAAGAATGCTTCGATAAAACTCATTCCTTCTCCTGAATGATTTGTAAGGGGGAATGATAGAGCCCCATGGCAAAATGTTCGCACACTTTTTCTGGGGACATAGGAACCAAGCTTTTTTGGACGCAAAACACCTTGTCTACATGAGTCACAGCGGCATTGAGATCATGCGTGACCATTACCACCGTGATCTCCCCCTTGAGTGACTTTAAAAGACGATAAATTTCTGCCTGCGCAGCATAATCGACACTTGCCGTTGGCTCATCGAGTAGCAGTAGACCAGGATTGCTGGCTAGCGCTCTTGCAATTAATACCCTTTGGGCTTGCCCTCCAGACAGAATGGAAAAAGGGGCATGCAAAAAAGATTCCATTCCCACTTTTTTCAAAGCAACCTCAATAGCCTCGTAATCATTTGCGGAGCACGCTCCATACCAAGAAAGATGGGCGAGTCTGCCTCCTAAAACAACCTCTTGTACGGAGATAGGAAAATGGCGGTCAAAATGAAAAGTTTGTGGGACCCATGCGATCTGTGAGCGGGCTTGGATGGGGGATTTACCAAAAATCTTAATGTGTCCGCGCGAGGGTTTTAAAAAGCCCATCAGCAGTGAAAGTAGAGTTGTTTTTCCTCCGCCGTTAGGGCCAAAGAGACCTATAAATTCCCCTTTATCTACACTGAAAGAGATATCAGTTAAGACATCGCCGACATTGTAGGCAAAGCAGAGGTTCTCTACAGCAATGGCTTTTTTCATGATTGGGAGAACCGTCCGGCAATATTCCACAGGTTGGCTAGCACGTTTTCCACATAAGGATCGATGTAGACAGTATTAGCTCCTAACTCTTGTGCAATCCGTTTGCCCCCCTTGGGATTATGCTGCTGTTGCAAAAAAACAGTCTTCACACCTCGGGAGCGTGCGTGCGCAATTAGGTTTGTTACATATCTTGGGGTAGGTTCTCGCCCTTCCATCTCGACTGAAAGCTGCTCGAGACCGTAGTCTCGGCAGAAATAGCCGAAGGCAGGATGAGAAACTAGAATCAATGTTTGCTTCTGGTTTAGGAAAAGGGCTGTGCATTTGCAGTCAAGCTGAGTACAGTCCTCTTCTAGTATTGCAAAATTCTTCCTGAAAAATTCCGCATGCTCTGGTGCATGCTCACAAAGTGTCTGGGTGATTTGTGCCGCTTGTGCCTTGAGTAAGCGTGGACTGAGCCATATATGGGGATCATGAGCATCACGCGTGCAGCAGCCACATCCTGCTTGGATCAAGTCGATTCCCTCACGCTGATCTAGGATATGCGTGTTGCTAAGCACAAAGAGCATTCTGTTTTCAAAGCTTTCGCCTATACGAAACCAAATCTCCCCCTTTTGGGCAGCTAGCATCTGCTTGGTAGTGGGCTCGTAGGTATGAGAATTGGCCCCTGGGGGTACGAGGACTTCCACCAAAACTTGATCACCACCGATGCGCTCAACCAGATATTTTTGAGGCGCAATGCTGACCAAAACATGCATCTGAGCCTGTAGGCTTCCCGCGAAAAGTAAAAAGAAAGAGCCAATTGCAAAACTCCTGTAGCTAGAAAAATCGATGATTTTGGTAGCAATTTTCAAGGCCAGCATGGCTGGCCGGGCCGCGAAGGCAAGAACATGCCCGGTAGGGCAGGTGAGGAGGCGCGGTGAAAATTGCCGCCAAAAGCGTGGTTTTACGAGGAACAGGAGTTTTGTAATTGGCTCAATAAAAAAATTAAACATTTGGCCCATCATTTTAGCCACTCTCTGCTTTTCAACAAAGCTATTTTAGGGTAGCATACCCCCCAATCTTTCGGAGGAGTGTCCGAGCGGCCGAAGGAGCACGCTTGGAAAGCGTGTATACGCTAACCCCGTATCGTGGGTTCGAATCCCACCTCCTCCAAACAATAAACCCAAAGCGTCAGCTTTGGGTTTTTTTATTGTTTGGAGCAGAGGGAGCAAATTAGGCCCCTGAAACGAGCGTAGCGAGTTCCCTGGAGTACGGCGCTCGAGATTTTACTTTAAGCTCTACTTTAAGCTCTTTGACCATTGCAAAGGTAGGAAACTCGCCTGCGCTTGTTTAGTTTGCCAATTCCTTTGCCTGCATGCTATTTTCTTGTGAAAAAACAGTTTGTTGATACAATTTGTTGATATAATATAATCGTAAAGAAAATCAACAAAAAGACGTGTATGTCCGTTTCTCCAATAAATTATTCTCTTCCCTTCTGTGGGCAATTTTGTTCCCAAACAGCTTGTGCACGCGGCCTAAAAGTTACTGCAGTCGTCACAGCGACACTTCTTTTATGTGTCGGATTATTCTTGATACACGGGGCTTTAGGTGGAAGTGCGAGTTATCTTGAAATCTTCGGGGGAGTGGGATGTCTGGTAGGAGGCATTATTGCACACGTAATTGCCTCATGTATCGATGGGGGATCCAAAGCAGAAGTGCAGCCCACTGTTAAAGCATTGGCTTGACGCTCTGATACAATTCGAGCCACGTAGTGAGCTGCTGGTGTTTGACTCCTAGACCGGCTAGCCGGCTTTGCTCTAAGAGATTGAGATCCTCTTTCAAATTCTCAATAAATGCCCTTCGATCAGTCGAAGGGATTTCTTGTGATTTTGATTGGATATAAGCCGCTAGGATTGCACCTACCCTCCCGTTAAGAATGATATCTCGGATCAGATCTCGTCTTTGCTGGCGATAGAGCACTCGTACCCGGTCGAACCCCATGGCTTTAACAGTCGCATTGTAAGCGGCGCATGTTCGGAGGTAGGAGAAGACGTACAAATCGACGATTGGACGCACATCTTGGAGTTCGTAAATAGCAATCATGGCAGATGTGTAGTCTGTCCTTTCGACGTCATTGAAAGAAAGAGGAACGAAATTCTGAGTGATTAAAGGGATGTTTGAGCTAAGGCGGGCTGTGCGCTTATTCACATCAGAAAAAGCCTGCAAGTAACTAACATGGACTAGTAAAAATAAGCTCTGTTCAAACGGGTCTTTGATTTGGGAGGCTTTTTGGGTGATACGATCCAATTGCTCTTGTAATCGCTTGGGATGTTCTATGGGAAGATAGGTAGAACCTCCAATCCGTACAGTATGGTCTCGAATTTTGCCTGCATATTTTGGCTCCACTAGACCATCGGACAGCAGATAGTGAAGGGTACAAATTGTTTGCACACTTATCTTTAAATGAGGGGCCTGATCGACTAAATAACGGATCGCTTCTTTATGGTTTAGAATCATCACCTTTTCTTCGTCTAGCTTCCCTTCTGAGCTGGCTCCTTGTAGGACTAGTCGCTCTGTGTCCAAAAGCGAGTAAGTGTTTCCCTCTAAGCGAGAAGAGTTGTAAGAAAGATCGATCAGCAGCCGGTTATAAATTTGATGTGCATAAGTGCCCGCTGGCTCTTTGCTTTCTCCTCGTTCCCCAGCTTTATAGAGACTTTTACGGATATCTAAGGGGAAGTAAAAGGTTTTATTAGGGAGGTAGCTATCGAACCATATATCATCATAAGTAGTAGGCTCTCTTTCATATATAGGTCGCTTTACTTGATCGATGATGCGCGCGCTGATTGACCCAAAACAATTGCTGACTGCGCTGCGGTTTTCGCCATTCCTACGGCCTGATCGCACCTGATATTGGGTGCCTTTCTTGCGACCCGATTTTTCAACCAGACCTTCTTCGGCTAGTTCATTTAACCATCGTCTAACGGTGCGTTCTGGGGGGTGTTCGGGTAATTTTTTAACGAGCTCCAGTAAGCTAACAGGTTCTGGCTCTAAGCTAAGCTGATGCAATACAGCCAATTTTTTATCTCGAGTTTTCATATTACGGCCATTTTACTTGGAATACGGTCATTTTTCAACAATTTTGGCCGTAATCGCAGGAATACGGCCATTTTTGGGGTAATTTTGGCCGTATTGTGCTCTAAAATATGTGGCTCCAAAATATTGTCAAGAAAGTCAGCGATGGGGTAAAATGTTCCACTATGTTTTACTCTGTTATCCACTTATTGACGAAGGCTGATGAGTTATTTTGGGGCTACGGCGCATTTGTTCTGATCATGTCTTTTGGCCTTTTTCTGTCATATAAGGCTGGTTTTATCCAGATCACCGCCTTACCGAATATCTTCAAGACGTTCTTTCAATACTTGGGTGTAAGAGGTGATGGGATCCGAGGTGTTCACCCACTGAAGGCTTTTTTTGCCTCGACAGGTGGCATGATTGGGATTGGTAACGTTGTAGGGATCGTCACGGCAGTGCAAATAGGTGGGCCTGGGGCGCTAATGTGGATCTGGATAGCCGGAATCATTGGGGCAATCGTTAAATATAGCGAAATCTATCTGGGCTTTAAGTTCCGTGTTGAAAATGGTGAGGGTGGTTATGACGGCGGACCCATGTATTTTCTCAAAAAAGCCTTTAAAAATCGCTGGATTCCCCTGGGCGTAGCCTTTTTGCTGTGTATCTATGGCGTGGAAATTTACCAATTCTCTGTGATTACTGAGAGCATTTCTTCCAATTGGCACATCCCTCGGGCGGTCGTTGTGGGTGTTCTACTCGTTTCTGTTTTTTATGCCGCTATGGGTGGTATTCAGAGAATTGGAAAAATTTGTAGCTGGGTCATGCCTGCGTTTCTGATTATGTATCTTTTGATTGGGATTTGGGTGGTTGCCCATGAAATACACATGATTCCGGGTCTTCTTGCTACTGTTTTCAAATCGGCCTTTAGCGGGCATGCTGCTGTGGGTGGATTTACCGGGGCCGGGGTGCTCCTTGCAATTCAAAATGGGATCTCTCGGGCTGCCTACTCATCTGATATCGGCATTGGATACGATTCGATTATCCAGAGCGAGTCGAGCACTGTGCATCCCGAAAGACAGTCTAGGCTTGCTATTTTAGGGGTCCTGATCGACAACAGCATTTGTACCATCAGTATTTTGATTGTCTTGATATCGGGTGTGTGGAAAGCCGAGCCTGCGTTATTGGGCTCTCAGCTCGTTCAGGAGGGGTTGAGTCACTACTTTCCTTACATGCAGTATTTTATTCCTCTTTTTTTCATCGTAACCGGGTATACAACGATCATCGCTTATTTCGTTGTGGGTATTAAATGTGCCCGTTACCTGGCCCCAGACTGGGGTAGAAAATTTTATTTGGTATATGCTATTGCTGCATTTATCTTTTTTTCCTTTGTTCCTCAAAGTAACGCTCTTTTGGTGATGTCCGTCTCGGGTGCACTCCTGTTGATTACCAATCTATCCGGGATATTCCGTCTCAGAAATGAGATTCAATTTTCTGAAGTCATAGCTTTAGAGTCAGTTGCAGTTCACGAAACGAATTAATATTTATTTTGTTTACAGATTAATAATTCATATTTAATAATGTAATTATTATTTAATGGTTACTGATATGACTTGGTTAATTGCTGTAAGTATTAGCATTGTTGCACTCGCTTTTGTAGCGCTCATCGTTTTTGTAATTATGACCCTTGTTTCCTTACGCAAAATGGTAGACGATCTTGATACGAGAGTGCGCACGTTCGATCCACTTTTACGGGTGGTCAACAAAGCGGGCAATGCGATCGAAAGAAAAGCATCCCACATCAAGCAGCTCTCTGAAGATGTCGAAGAAGAAGAAGAAGAGTTTGTTCGGCGAGAGAGCCGCAGGGGCGGTGCTGTAAATACCGCCATGGAAGTAGCCGAATGGGCTTTGATTGGCATGGCCCTTTGGGAAAAAATTAGAGAAAAAAAATGGAGATCATGAAAAATGCGTCATCGTCAATCCAATAAAAATAGTTTTGCTGTGGGGGCTATCTTCGGTGGTATCGTGGGAGGTTTGTCAGCCCTGCTTTTCGCTCCTAAATCAGGAGTAAAAATGCGCAAAGATCTTACAAAAAAATACCACGATGTTTCTGAAAAAACCCAAGATCTTTTTGAAGACGTGTGCGACCAGGCTAGTGACTTAGCAGACAAAGCGAAAGACATCGCCTACACTGCTAAATCAGCTGCCACTAAGATCTGCAGAAGGGACTAGACCTCAGGAATGACCTACAGAAGGGTGATGAGAGGAAATCTAATGGGGTAAATGGCTTTTCAAAAGCCAGGCTTGTTTCTCATGAAAGCGGATTTGCTTAATGATGAGATCGGCAGTTCCTTGATCCTCAGCTTCTGTAGTAAAGTGGATGAGCATATTGCTCTGCTCTATCATGGATTCATGGGATTCTGCCAAATCCATGATCATTTTTTCCTGGGATACTCCTGAGGCCCCTTCTTTAAGACTTGCGAGCTTCAAAAAAGAGGCCAATGTTGCAGGAGCTTGCCTTCCCAGCATCCGTATCCTTTCTGCAATCTCATCTGCAGCCTCCGAGAGATCTTGATATTGAGTTTCTAGAAGCTTGTGGTACATGTAAAAATTAGCTGCTGTCATATTCCAGTGGTAGTTCAAGGTTTTTACATAGAGCACAAAGGTATCTGCTAGAAAATCACCCAGTTTGAAAGCGATTTGGTTGATTGTTTTTTCAGGTAGATTTTTTTTTGCCACAAAAACCTCTTTATTAAAAAAATTCATTATAAAAAAAATTTTTTTTACGTCACGCTTTTCCTGGGGAGCTACATTCAGTTTATGAAATCTTAAAAATGTGTTGACGGAATTTTAATTTAAATTAAAATTTCTTATCGAACTCATTTTTTTTAACCATAAGGAGCAACCATGTCATCTGGAACTAGATCACTACCAGGATCGGGCTTTCACAGTTCTTTCAACCAATCCACACCCCCGGGAGGATCTGGGAAAGCGGGTCCGGGAGGTAAAGGAGGATCAACCTTTCAAGTTCTCATCCAAAACAGTATCATATGCTGTAATCTACAAACAGAGGACTGGCTTAAAATTTTTTCTTCGATAGCTTTGATAGTATCTGCCGCGCTCTTAGCATTTTTAATTTGCTATCATGAAGGAGTTTTTCATTTTGAAAGATTTATGGGTCCCATTGGCTCTATCTCCACGTTTTCGGGTGCAGGAGCTCTAGTTGCCTTATCGGGAACTTTGCTCTGCTTAAGCTTTAGACGATAGAAATGATTATAGAAATCAAGTGCTGCAGCTGTTCATTCGGCTGCAGATTTGTGATATTTGGTATTAATACCATTTCCAGAAAATAAAATCACAAATTGGCACTGTATAACACGCCATTTTTGAACGATCCTTTCTCGCTTAGGTGCAAAAACATAGGCTTCGAAATGATCATCCAAATCTGTCATGTTACCCAGCTCCACTTCATGGCTTTATTTTCTGGAAATGGTATAACAGCTTTTGCTATCCCCAAAGCGGCTTTGCTGTGGTTGGTAAGCAGCTCAAGCTATCTAAGCTAGGTGGCATACGCATTAAAATGCATCGTCCCATCGAGGGAAACATCAAGACTTGTAATGTACGCAAGACACCTTGCGGTGCATGGGATGTCTCATTCTCATGCGAAGTGCAAGCAAAGATACTCCCTGTGAATGAGAAGGCCCTCGGACTAGATGGCCTGGGAGCGATCCCTAGAAGCCTTCGCCTTCAGGCGAGGGAGTAGTTACGATGTTTAGGATTATTGGGTATTAAAACCAAAGTCCAACACCCACGCCAAAGGTAAGGCCACTGATGTCTACGCTGGATGGAATGACGTGATTTTCTTTGACCTGGAAGTTGGATTTATCAAAGTGTTTGAAAGAATAATCCACGAAAAAATCACAAAAGACATTGCGTATCGGGTGAAATAAGGCGCCAATAGCAATCACGCCTCCCAAGCCCTCGGCGCGGTCTTTAAGGTGCAAAACAGGGTCCTTATTATCGATACGTAGCCAAAAATACTTTAACCCTGCGCTCGCATAAGCTTGAGTACAGCAAGGCAAGGGGTACATATACTTTATACCTAGCGCGACAGGGATGATATCGATGGTGCAATCGTCGAAAACAACAGTCGACTGTCCCTCAGCGTGCAGGTAATTAAAGCTGCCCCAAGCAAAAAAATTGCGCCACCAGTTGTCACAGGAGCGGCTAAAAGGGGAGTAGGAAAGCTCAAGTTGGTAGTTGGGCCATCCGTCGGGAAAAATGTCCCTCAATAGTGAGTTTGTAGGACGAAAATAACCTACTTTGATTTCAGCTAAATATTCATGGGCACTTAGCGAAGAAAACAAAAAGCACAGTGCAACGATGCAGAATTTCTTTTTCATGAAGCTACCTTTTGAGCCCATTTTCAAGGGTCGAGAATTGTACAACGGCTTTATCCCGACTTTGTATATTTTTGGGGCCGAAGGCCTCATCTATTTACCCTCAGATATTTGCCTACGGCAAACTGGGCGATTTATTTAAACAGGAAGAGGTTTTTAACCTCTTCCTGTTTAAATAAACGCCCTCTGAGAGCAAATATCTCGAGGCCTTCGGCCCCAAAAATATACAAAGTCGAGTTTATAAGATTCGTTTTACTGGAAGGCTCTCAATATTGTCTACATTTACAATTGTCAGTTCGTATTCGACCTCAGAGTTGGGGCAGCGGTAGTCTGTGAAGTGTTGAATCTGTACAGGTAGTATTGCCAGTATTTCGGAGTTTCTACGCAGGACGTAGCCCATGACATTGAGGCTCTCAGCATGGCTCCAGGTTAGATGTCCATGGATCATTTTACGAGAAGGGTAGCGCACTTCAATTTTTCGACCCTCGAAATAATCTGGGGGGAGCAAATAATTTCCTGTGCAATAGAGCAAGTGCCCATCATGTAAAATGGTAAGCATGACGTTTCCAATAGCATCGTTTGCGAAATCAAAGGCATCACAGCTCATGTTTTTATCGAGATGTATGGGAGGAGTCCAATCTTTGTCGTAGTGAACCACTTGCAATGATGAATGATTGAGCCACATGAGATTGAGTTTTTCTAAGGGATCCATTTTGACCTTGAGATTAGAAATACCCTTTTCGGATTTCACCAAATTATGCATCGAGAACCATAGGTTATTTTCGATATCGAATTGAGCGATGTTTAACCCTTGATTAGATCCAACACAGGCTGTCCAATGGACTTGGATGTTTTGAGAATTGTTTCCAAATTGTGGATTCAAAGTACCTGCTTCCATTTCGTTGACATAGGACCACTGGCTTTTCTTAGCCAGGAAGCGCACATATTGGATCCGTGTTTCACGATTTTCTGGGCGCTTGTTTTCCCAGAGGATTGCAATATTATTTGCTTTATCGATAGCCACATCGGGGTTAGAAAGATAGGTGCCGATCCAATCATATCCAAAATACAGCGGGTTCGACCACTGAAACTGTTGCCGATTGAACATGACAGCTTGCACGAACGACTGATCGGGTTTGTCAGAGCCTTTTGAGATGACAGCTTGCCAAACAACGGCCCCCTGCCCATTAGCATTCATGGCAATCCTAGGTGAAAGGCAATTGAAACCAATTGGCGAGAGATCTGAAATGGTCGACCACATCTGCAAAGTCTCGGAAAAGAAGACACCTTGGATAATATGTTGAAGCCCATTCCATGCAGACCATACAAGGCTCATATTTCCTTGGAGGTCAAAAAGGGAATGCACATCGGTAACCGGAAAAGGGAGGGGGAGGATAAAAGGAGAGGTCCAACCATCACCTGGCTCTAGCTTGGACAAGCATAGGCTATTGTTTTGAGGATCAAACCAGAGCAACGCTCCGATTTCTGCTTCAGTAAAGTGGATAGCCAAAATAGAAATAGCGCTACCCTGAATCGCAAGAACTTGTGGAGGAGTCCAATCTTTTTCGAGGAAATCATAGAACGATGTCTTAATGGTTTGATCACTGGGTTCATGCCAAGCAAGCAAAGCTTTGCTATTTTTGTTGACGGCAAGCTGGAAGGAAGAAGTTGCTGAAGAAGGTACGGCCTGAAAGGGGGTCCAATGCAAAGCTGCCTGCGTTATCGCGGGGCAAACAACACATAAGAGAATAAATAATGTTCTTAACATAGGGTGACCTCTTTCTGTTAATAGGAATAATTTTTTAAAGAATAAGAAAAGATAAAAGCAAGGAAGAAATTGATAAAGGTTCAGAAACTGCTTTTTTTCATCTCTTCTCCCTGTCTCTGCGCCTCTGTGTTTAAATCGACAGCAAGATTTAAACACAGAGATAAAGAGAAGGATGAGACGGTCTCTTATAAGGATCGACATCAATGTGAGAGGAGGCGGGAGACTGTGTCAACAGCCGCCTGAGTGATGGAATCGATTTCGATGTTAACAGAATCACCGGTTTTTTTTTGCCCCAGGGTTGTATGAGAGAGCGTCTCTGGGATCAAATGAACTGAGAAGTTGTCTTTGTTAACATCTACAAGAGTAAGGCTGATGCCATCGATGGCAATGTATCCCTTTGAAAATAAATATTTCATCCAGTCTTTAGATCCGCGAAGAGTATAGATATTTTGCTCGATGGAGATGAGGGATGCCGTTCCATAAATATGGCCCGAGAGTAAATGGCCTCCGATTTCATCACCAAAACGGGCAGCTCTTTCGAGATTAACACTCCCGTCTTTCTGTATCTCTTTAAGGGTCGTCCGCTCCAGTGTCTCGCCAATCGCCTCAAACCAGATCTGATCTTGATCGATCATCACGACCGTTTGGCATACGCCATCGATAGAGACACTGGCTCCTCGTTCCAACCCACTCAGAAGCTCAGGTGGAAACCGGACCGCATAACGGAGTATAGAATTTTTAAATTCTACTTGAACAATCAGCCCTTTTCCCCGCACGATTCCAGTAAACATGGGGAAATAGTAGGAAAATGTGGATTTTTTTTCGATAAAAAGATAGTATTGACTACCAAATTTTTGGATAAGCGATGAAATGCCCTTTTTGCGCTCACGATGATCTCAAGGTGACCGATTCCCGGAATGCTTTGGATGCGAATGCAATTCGCAGAAGGCGCGAATGCCTTAAATGCAACCGTCGTTTTACAACTTTTGAAACGATCGAATTGACTATCCAGGTTCTTAAAAGGGATGGGCGTTACGAAGATTTTTTAGAGCAAAAACTTATTAATGGATTAGAAGCCGCTTGCCGTCATACTCGAATCAGTCACGATCAAGTGCGTGCATTAGCTTCTCGAATAACCAGTGAGCTCTTGCAGCAACAGGTGAGAGAGATCTCTACAAAAGAGATTGGCGAAATAATTATGAAATACTTAAAAGGGATGGACACCATTGCTTATGTCCGTTTTGCTTGCGTCTATCGCCGGTTTAAGGATATAGGTGAGTTAATGGAAGCGATCCATTCAATAGAATCAAACACACAGTCCAAGGACAGGAAGAGTGAAATATGGCATTGACGAGAGCTAAAGTGGATGAATTCAAAAAACGGCTAGACCAGATGCGTGTCCAGTTGACGCATACTTTAGAAGGGACTACCAAAGAAGTAAAACGACCCGATGAATCAACAGGATATTCCCAGCATCAGGCCGATCAAGGAACGGATGATTTTGACCGGACCATCAGCTTAGAAGTGACCACTAAAGAATACCAATTGCTTAGGCAGATAGAAAGAGCTTTAGAGAAGATCGATGATGAGACCTATGGCATTTGTGACGTAAGCGGAGAAGAGATACCCTTAGCACGCTTAGAAGCTGTTCCTTACGCCACAATGACGGTGAAAGCCCAGGAAAAATTTGAAAAGGGGCTCCTAACAGAGTCATGATGAAGGCATATGCGCGTGTTGCTTGGTTGCTGCTTTTGGGAATGGTCCTGCTATTCTTGGATTTTGTGACCAAGGCTTATGTTTTTCACGTGCTCCCCTTCTATGACTCATGTTCAGGGTTGTCTTGCTCCGATTTAATGATTTTTAAAGATTGGGGGGGGGTCGATTTTATGATTACCCTCACAAAAAATACTGGGGCAGCTTGGGGGTTTTTCTCGAATTTTCAGGTGGCTTTACTGATGGTCCGCATTCTAGTGATTACTGGTATGTTCCTCTTCCTCTTTTTTTGGAACAAGCAACCCGCCCAAACGATCCCCATGGTGATAGTCCTGGCAGGAGCATTAGGAAATATCATTGATTTTTTTCTTTATGGATTCGTTGTCGACTTTCTCCACTTCAATCTCTGGGGATACCATTTTCCAGTCTTTAATTTTGCAGACACTTGCATTACAATAGGGATTGCGTGGCTTTTTTGTGCCACAGCCCTCATATCTAAGCAGAAGAAATATGCAAGTTTCTAGTCAAGTAGAGCCGCTTCAAGTGTCAAAATGGGTCAAGATTCCCATGCTTTTGGATCTTCATGAGATGGAAGATTTACTCATGAACCATACCCCTCCCTTTAAAATCTATGACGTGCAGAAAATTACTGGTAGCAGTAGTGGAATCTATGAGCCTGTCGATTTTTTGGAAGGTTATGGGCGTTATGTCGCCTGCCTCAAAAGAGGAGATGTTCCAAATGTGGCTGAATATAACGCTCTTTTTTCGGCTGCATGGAGCATCAATGAAGATGCCTTTGTTTCTATGCCGACTCAGGATGGCAGGCGCCTTTTGAAAGCGATAACACCTGTTGTACAGATTCAATTGAATCAGATCCGCTATGCTCCAGAAGAAAAAGTATTTCGTACTCAGGTTTTTGGTTCCGATACCCTTTGTTGGGGTATCCAGATCGGTTTCCCTCATCTCTTTTTGGATCCTCAAACTTATGAGGCGACCCATACCCGCGCATTCCCTAATATGTCCCTTTTTTTGGCGATCCAGCGGTGGACTCGCCACCATACAGTCCCTACCCCTTTTGTAGTGCATGATGAAAAAATCAATTCACCGGTACGGCTAGGCAAAGCTTGTTTCTCTTGGATTACCTCCCATTTCCAACTCAAACAGCAGAACATACAGATCGAGCCCCGACCCTTTTGAAAATGGAAACTCTTACAAGCCTACAGAATCCGAAAATCAAGCAAGCGCTCAAATTGTGGAAAAGAGGGGAGCGTGAGGATACCGACCGATTCTTAATCGAAGGGTATCGAGAACTCTCTCGTGCAGCAGATGCTTGCTTAAATTTTGAAACCCTTTTTGTGTGCAGGCAGCTCTTTTTGGGTAGCAACGAAGAGGCATTAATCCGCAAGCTCGCAGCTCAAAAAGCAGTGCTCATCCCTTGCAATGAAGCCGTTTTTAGGAAGCTCTCTTATCGTGACCGCCCAGATGGTCTCATTGCCGTGGCTCGCCAGTTTCATACAACACTTGCAGATTTAAAAGAGCGCTCTACCCCTTTATATGTAGTTGCAGAAGGAGTGGAAAAGCCTGGCAACTTAGGTACCATTCTCCGTTCTGCTGATGCAACAGGGGTTGATGGAGTGATTGTGTGTGACCGTCAGACCGATATCCACAATCCCAATGTAGTGAGGGCCAGTGTAGGGACCTTATTCACACTCCCTGTGGTCGAAGCTGGGGGACAAGAGACCTTTGAGTGGCTTAAAAGCCAAGGGATAGCTATTGTTTCAGCAACACCTTCAGCTCAGCATGTGTTCACAGATGTCGATCTTAAGCAGCCCATTGCTATTGTTGTGGGAACAGAACAGTATGGATTGAGCAGATTGTGGATGGATGGAGCGGATATACAAATCCGGATCCCGATGCTGGGGGTTGCAGACTCTCTTAATGTGGCTATGGCAGCTACTTTGCTTCTTTATGAGGCGGTACGGCAAAGGCGACATGGCTCTTAAAGTTCTTTATGTCGATAATCACTTGCTTGCTCTTCAAAAACCAGCAGGTCTTTTATGTCAGCCCAATGATACTCCAGACCCATCTTTAGAAGCTCAGGGCAAGGCTTGGGTGAAGAAACACTTCAAAAAGCCTGGTAATGTGTTTCTTCATGCAGTTCATCGTTTAGATAGGCCAGTTTCAGGAGTTGTACTATTTGCCCGCACGGATAAAGCTCTCAGTCGCCTCAATGCTTCTATGCGCGCAGGGCACTTTCACAAACTCTATTGGGCCCTAATAGAAGGCTCACTACCCGAAGATGAAGGGGTTTTGGAGCACCATTTGGTGAAAGAGGAATTTTCCGCTCGCCTAGCAACTGCTAAAGATCAAGATGCAAAAAAATGCCTCTTGAAATACAAGATCATCAAAAAAAAATCTCGCTTTTCCGTGGTCGAAATTGATTTGCTTACAGGGCGATATCATCAAATCCGTGCCCAATTTGCTGCAATGGGGCATCCCATTGTTGGTGATAGTAAATATGGGTCTACAGCCTCCCCTAAAACCTTATTTTTGCATCATTTGTCTTTAGAATTCCCCCATCCCGTTACGCATGAGAGGCTCTTGGTAGAAGCTCCTGTTCCCGCTGCCTGGAATGATTGGCTCTAAATCTTTTTTGCGCCCTAGACGACGACCGAAGAGGTAAATCTATTTAAATATTTTTGATTGTGAAGGTTTTTTATTTACAATCTCCGGATGTGCCTAAAATTTAATGTTATGCTCTGTGGTTGGGTTTTGAATGATTTGCTTTTTAAAGCATTTTAACGTATAGTCGCCAGTAATCATTTTTTTAACGCGTGATAAATGAGATTCCAAAGCAAAATTTTACATGCGGTCAAAGACAGCGTTAGAGCGCTTAAGCAGCTTGAAGAGCCCCCCGCTGTGTCCTTTATTGAAAAAGGTGCCCTTACAATCGCAGCCTGTTTTCAAGGCGGCGGGAAGTTAATCATTGCCGGCAACGGGGGCAGTCTATGCGACGCCTCTCATTTTGCTGAAGAATTGACAGGCTTTTTTCGTCACCATCGCAGGGCGCTGCCTGCCATTGCCTTATCAGAACCTGGTCATTTGACATGCGTGGGTAACGATATCGGGTTCGAGCATGTGTTTTCCCGAGGTGTAGAAGCGTATGGAAAACGGGGCGATCTTTTTGTGGGGCTGACCACGAGCGGAAACTCCCACAATATTGTTTTGGCTTTTGAAAAAGCTCAAGCGATGGGTTTGTCGACTATGGCTTTTCTCGGTAAAGGGGGAGGGAAGCTTAAAGGACAGGCCGATTTAGAATTAATTGTTGATGGATTTGAGACGTCCGATCGGATCCAAGAAGCCCACATGGCAGCGATCCACATCATGATCGAACTTGTAGAAGAGTTGCTCTTCAATTCCTCAGAAGAGGATCTGCTCAAGCACATCATGACGGCGGTCCGTAAATGATGAGGGCTCGTAAAGAAATAACTTCCGCACTTGGACTCTGCGAGACAAAGCCCAATCGAAGCGAGTGTAGCTCGCATCCGAGCGAGGAGCACCATTCCCAAATCGGGAAGGGCGAGAAGGAGGATCGATTGAGCAAAGTCGTAGCCAGTCCAAATGCGGAAGTTATACCATTTCCAGAAAATAAAGCCATGAAGTGGCACTGGGTAACATGACAGATTTGGATGATCGTTTCGAAGTCTATGTTTTTGCACCTAAGCGAGAAAGGATCGTTCAAAAATGGCGTGTTATACAGCGCCAATTTGTGACTTTATTTTCTGGAAATGGTATTATTTCTTTACGAGCCCTGAGTGTCAGTTTAGTTCCTTTATGGGCTCTTAGTCAGCTCTACTTGGCCGGAGTACGCCTCAGACATTGGTTGTATGATCGCAAGATTTTGGCACGGCAGTTTGCCCCCCTACCTGTAGTGAGCATCGGCAATTTGGTAGCCGGAGGCTCTGGGAAAACGCAAGTGGCCTTGATGCTAGCGGGGCAACTGGCGAGCTTCATTCCAATTGCAATCCTATCGCGTGGTTACCGTAGCCTTGCTGAACATGCACAGGATCCCTTTCTTGTAGATATCCGAACACAATCGGTGCGTCACGTTGGAGATGAGCCTTGGCTTCTTGCTTCAAGGCTTATCGATCATGCTGTTTGCGTTGTTGTGGGTAAACGCCGTTTTAAAGGTGCACTCACTGCAAAAAAATGGGGTGCACGTTTGGTGATTTTGGATGACGGGATGCAGCATCGTGCTCTGCACCGAGATTTTGAAATTGTTGTGATCGATGGCCAAACCGCTTTTGGTTCCTTTTTACCGAAGGGGAGGCTGCGAGAGGACCCTGCTCGGTTAAAAAATGCGGATATGATCTTTTTCGTAGGCCATCCTGAAGCAAGTCTAGTTAAGGATGTTTCTAAGTATACACAAGCCCCACAGGTGATTGCACGCATCATTTCCGAAGGTGTTTTTGATCTTCAGGGCGCAGCTCTTGGATCTTTAGAGGGTATAAAAGTCGGTGTTTTTTGCGGGATCGGTAACCCTGCTCGTTTTGTGAAGACTGTGCAAGAACTAGGTGCACAGGTTGTATCGACCCATTTTTCTCCCGATCATCAAATTCCTAGTGAACAAGTATTATACGCTTTTGCAAGCGCTGCCCAAAAAAGTGGCGCCTCATTTTTGATCTGCACGGAAAAAGATAAGGTCAAACTATCCTATATGGAATGGCCCATTCCGGTTGCTTGGATTAAAGCAAATCTTCAGCTTGTTCAGAATGGAGAGACTTGGTTGAAGCTGGTCAATGAAATGAAACTAATAGCAGGTACGGCACCATGAAGTTATGGAAAAAGATGCTCATTGGAATCGGGGTGGGTATTGGGGCAGGAGTTGTTCTGGGTCCCCATGCACAGTATCTGAAACCCGTAGGTACAATCTTCTTAGGCCTGCTCAATATGTTGGTTGTGCTCCTTGTTTTCTCGTCCATGACAGTCAGTATTTCTTCTATCAATGATACCCGCAAGCTGGGTCGAGTTGGATTAAAGGCTCTTCTCATGTATCTGGGAACAACAGCCATTGCCATTGTGCTCGGGTTAATTGCCGTTCACCTGATCAATCCAGGCTTAGGGATCGGGTTGCATCATAGTGGAGAAATCCACATGCAAGAGACCCCTGAAATCATGCATATCCTGATTAACATGGTCCCTTCTAACCCTATAGGTGCTCTTGCAAAAGGGAATATTTTGCAGGTGATTGTATTTTCGATTTTCCTTGGTTTGGCCATCAATTTTGCTGGCGAGAAAGGCAAGCCAGTAGCCCGTGTTCTTGAATCTCTATCCGCCGCCATGTTCTCCATGGCCGGCATTGTGATGAATCTGGCTCCCTATGGAGTCTGCGCTATCATGGCATGGGTGGCAGGTACATTTGGAGTGGGGATTTTGATTCCACTCCTTAAATTGGTGCTGACGCACTATTTAACTTGCATGGTGCATCTGATCCTAGTCTACGGCGGCATTTTGGTATTTATGGCAAAATTGCGTATAATGCCTTTTTTTAAAGGGATGAGCGATGCGATGGCAGTTGCAGCTTCCACGGCAAGTACTTCTGTGGCATTGCCAGCAGCGATGCACTGCGTTGAAGAGAACTTAGGTGTTTCCAAAAATATTTCGAGTTTTGTGCTGCCTCTTGGCACAGCTATCAATATGAATGGAACAGCCATTTTTCAGGGAATTGCCGCAGTATTTATTGCCCAGGCCTATGGGATTGAGCTTCCATGGACAAGTCTTCTCTTGCTTGTGGTAACAGCGACCCTATCGTCATTTGGCGCTGCCGGAATACCGGGAGGTGGACTTTTGACCCTTTCCATCATTTTAGGTTCTGTAGGGCTCCCCTTAGAAGGGATTGCGATTGTGGCGGGTATTGATAGGATTCGGGATATCATAGGTACTGTCGTCAATCTTTTAGGAGATGCGGTGGTGACAGTGTTCATTGCCAAATCCGAGGGTGAATTGGACGAAAAGTGCTATAATAGCGAAGTGTATGTGAGTTATCAGGAGTCCTTTGCTAACAAAACACCCATTTAATCGGGCGTTAAAAAAGGAGTAGGAAGTGCAGAACGAAATCGTAAGTGTTGTCTTGCCCAAATTGGGAGAAAGCATTGTTGGAGCTACCATTGTTCAGTGGCTCAAGCAAGAAGGGGATAGAGTGTCACTGGATGAGGCTCTTGTTGAAGTATCCACAGACAAAGTGAACTCAGAAATTCCTTCGCCTGTAGCGGGTGTGCTCAAAGAGATCTGTGCTCCGATAGACCAGGAAATCGAAGTAGGAGCGCTCCTTGCTAAGATCGAAGTGACAGAGGGTGCAGCTCTACCTCTTGAAAGTGAGGCGAGCCAACCTATCCCTGACCGTTCAACCGCACACCATGGAAAAGAAGAAATTTTTTCTCCCGCGGTTCTCCGCCTGGCTCAGCTTGAGGGTATTTCAATTGATATGCTACGCAAGATCGATGGCACAGGTGAGGGTGGTCGTATCACAAAAAAAGACGTGGAGCGCTTTTCCCAATCACATACTCAGCCTACCCGACAAGCACCCTCCCGCCCTTGCCCTCTTGCGGTGGGGGAGATACCTATTCCTTCTGAGAGTGAAGAGCGGATCGTGATGTCTGGGATGCGCAAAGCGATCGCAGATAATATGGTCCGTTCCTTTTACGAAGCACCCCATGCCTCTTTGGTTATGGAAGCTGATGTGACCGATGTCATGAAGCTCATTGCTAGGGAAAAAGAGAGATTTCTAGAAGCTCATGGCGTGAAGCTCACCATCACCAGTTTTTTGGTGCAAGCCCTTGCAAAATCCCTTCAACAATTCCCTTTGCTCAATGCTTCCCTTGAAGGCGACACTATTGTGATGAAACGGTATGTCAATGTCGGCATAGCCGTTAATATTGAAAAGGGACTCATTGTCCCAGTCATCAAAAATTGCCAGGAAAGAAATCTTGTCAGCATAGCAAAAGCAGTAGCCGATCTTTCCGGACGTGCGCGTGCCACGAAATTAAGCCCGACAGATATCTCTGAGGGGACCGTCACGCTCACCAATTTTGGAATGACTGGCGCCTTGATTGGGGTACCGATTATTCGTTATCCTGAAGTGGCGATTATCGGCGCAGGGACACTGCAAAAGCGTGTAGTGGTGCGCGACGACGATTCGCTCGCAGTGCGGCAGCTGATCTACCTAACTTTGACCTTCGACCACCGGGTAATAGACGGCATTTACGGTTGCCAATTTTTAGCAGCCTTCAAACACCACCTCGAATCTATCTCAATCCATGTCTGAAAAAGGGTAATTCAACGCAAATCTGCTGCCAATTTAGCTTAAAAATCCCTTTGCGCCTCCGTGTCTTTGGTTTAAATTTTCCCTACCAATGCAAGGAGGGAATTGGCTGCATGTGTCACAGCCCTCTTAATCTTAAAATGCGTAGAAAATGGTTATGACGCTGCTGTAAAAGGCCTGAGAGTTGCGTCCTTTTACTGAAAACCAGACCCCTCCGCTGATTCCAAGATCCTCATTAAAGTTATATTCTAGCATGGGCGCTAAGCTGAAAAGATAGGAAGAGGGAGGACCTGTAAAGATGTCGAATGTCTTGCTCTGAAATGAGGCACTATTTTGGTAAAAGAAATTGAAGTCTATACCACATCCCCAAGCATTATTGAGTTTGTACTCAAAGGCCAAATTCGTCAAAAAATCCTCAGTGGGTCCAATGGTGCCTCGTGTCAGGGGATTGCCCCCAAAAGCGTTCAATCCTTCCACTTTGGAACGAGTAGAGTGTCCAGCAGTGATGTTGATGTTCCAATTATAGGGATGGTTGGGCCACGTGTAGAAAATTTTGTGTGCAATGAACGACACAGTTGTCTCATACACTCCACGTCCTGTGGTGTCTGCGCCCTGTAGCACGGGGTTTAAATGTTGGTATTTACCTGTTGGAAAGCCCTCCCCAATTAAAACCCGGATGTCAGGGATCCACGTTCCTTTTTTGTCCGTCGAGATTTGAAAACCTAATAAGACGAATGTATCTCCAAGGTGCCAAAAATCCCTGCCGGCAACCCGCGCATACACTTCTGAGGTAATGAATGTCACATCAATTGTCTTGGTAATTCCTGTTTCTAACGTCAAAAGAGCAGTATAGATGTGGCTATTGAGTTGATGAGAAATAGAAGAGTGGGAATCGTAAATGCCATAACGTCTAGTAGCAAATAAATCGGGTTGAATCAGAAAACGTCCCGGTTGGATATTTTCAGGAAACAAAGCCAAAAGAGTGCCCGCAAACCACGGTTTCTCATCGCCTTTATCGACATCTCCTCCAATAAGTGGAAGCATCCCGAGGATTAGGTAAAGGATGATAACAAATCGCTTCATGTGTTCAGAGAATACACTCTCGCTCAGGAATTCTCTAGTTTAAAATGGCTCATTGATTTAAGAAGGGTCTAACCTTAAATTGTTACAGAGGATCTATGGATTTAGTAACCCACCCTTTAGCATTTCCCATCATCTCATTGATTTTTGGGATCTTGATTCTAATTTTTCCCCGCCTTTTGAATTTTATTGTCGCAATCTATCTCATTATTGTGGGGCTTTTGGGCCTCTTCAATCATTTCAAATGACCTTGGGTTCTTTTCGGTCTTGAGAATAGCGCATTAAGGCAATTACAACTACGGTCAGTGGGGTAGCTAGAGCTAGCCCCACAGCTCCAATCAATGTCAATAACATCATCTGCGCGATGATCGTCAAGGCCGGGGGAATGGAAACGGTCCTCTGTTCAATATACGGCGTGATTAAGTACCCCTCGATAATGTGAATCACGATATAGAGTAAGGTCACATAGAGGGCCTGCAAAGGGCTTTCGGCAAAAGCAATCAAGATAGCTGGAACCGCAGCCAAAATGGCGCCAACATAAGGTATAAAGGCTAGAAGAGCTGCCAAAAGACCCAAAATAAATGCCAAGGAGATATTCAGAGACCACAGACCAATAAAAGCAAGCACGCCGATCACTGCCATGGAAAGGAATTTGCCCAAAAGCCACCACCTCAGAGATTGGCCAATCTGATCCATGATTTCTCCAACATGCGCCCGCTTTTTGGGGGAGACGAAATAGAGGATCCACGCCACATACCACCGGGGTCTCAGTGCCAAATAGAATCCAATGATTAAGAAGATTAAAAAACTGACGATCGAACCGATAGTGAAAGAAAATACGGCGACTAGATTGTTGAGAAGCTTCTCATTGGAGAGTGATAATTCGCTCAAAATCTTGTTTGTCGATAGAAAATCGGATCCCAGATAAGGAGTGAGAGAGTTGCGTAAATTGGTAATCGCTTGAGGCAGTTGATTCATCAATAAATTCGTTTGCTGGGCTATCAGCGGGGAATAAAGCCAAAATGTTAAAGTCAGCACCCCAATTATGCAGACCACAGCCAATGCCAATGAGAGAGGATAAGGAAGGCGAGTGATGGAGCGCGTTGCATTTCCAAGTGAATTGAGGAGCATCGCAAATAAGATAGAAGCAAAGGCGAGTAGGAATATATTAATAGTATACTTTACGATCAGCACAAAGATGATCAGACCCAGGCTCAGGACGACCGTTTTGACAACTTTACTATCCATTTCAGTTTCCTCCAGCTCTCTTTGTAGCTGGAGGAAACAATTTTTGAAAGCTTAAGCTTTCAAATACGACTGGCTATCCCAAAATCCGGCTCTGGTCCCAGAGTAGTCATCTTGCAAAGCTGCTGCTTTTGTGGGTGATTCAGCAGTATACGCAGCTTTAATTGAGAGCTTGTCGGCGTTTTTGTTTTCTAGAGCTAGCTTGGGTCCATCGATTGTCGTCTTCAATTTGTAATAAGTGAGATCGCCCTCTGGGTCATCCAAAGCTCTTTGTTCCACAAGTGATTCCATAACCAGTGTGAATGACGAGTTATCTGTAGTGAGAATGATACAACGTTCTCTTTCGAGTACAGAATGTGTGGAAAAGTTAGCTGCTATTTCTTCCTCTTTATAATTTGTTGTTTCTTTTCTTGAAATTCCTTTTTGCAAAGCCACTGCCTTTAATACTCCACCGCCGGTATCTTGTTGCATTAAGTTTGCTGCGTGTATCGCTAGAGCTGTAGACCCAAGCTTGCTTTCCATTCGGTGAAAGACATAATCAGCATTCTTCATGCCAGGAGGAGGTCTAATTTTTGAGTTCGGAGAATAGATAGTAACATCGTTAACCTTAAGGCTACCAAGACGGGTCATATCATTATAAGTCTTTACTGGTAATGGTGCACCATCTCCATTCGGGGATTTAGTATCCACTATAGTTTGACCCTTAGAATTTAGTTGATCTTTGAGTAAAGAGAGATTTGGATATATGCTTCCGGAATCTCTATTAATATTACTATTTATTGCCATGTTTATCTTTTCTCGCGGTTGTTTATTAAAATATAAGAGCATTATACCATGTCATACTAAATATTTCAATATATATCAGTATTGTTAGATTTTAGTTAATTAACAGTATGTTTAATTAGTGGAAAAAAGACCCTGAAATGGGTAAATGGGTAAATGGATAAATGGTATAAACCCAAAACTCAGGTAATAACATGGGAATGTTGAAAATATCAGGCGTTTATCTGTTTTTGGATGACCATTTTGACGATCACTCGCGTGGCGTATCACTTATACTGCCCCGAGCTCGAGATCGTCGAAATGGGACAAATCGTCAAAAAGGACAAATGCCTGATATTTTCAACACTCCCAACACAATTGGCTTGAGTTTGCGTATGACTCTATTGTTGGACGTCTGAAAATCCAGGCTTTCCGTCGAAAGTATAGAGATTTTGCGTTTGGATCACATCGAGCCCAGCCTCAACAAGGCTATGAAGAAGAGCTGTGATTTGCTGGGGTTTTATAGGAGTTTTGCTTTCAAAGCGACACCTCCAATGGTCCACACAGAAAGTTTCTGGAATTCCTTGTGGCCATACTTTGACCCCCCTGTTGGAAATGAGGGTTAATGCCAAAGCAGGTGTGCTATGACGCTGCAATTTGTTCTGTAGATTACCGGCAGCATCATGCGAATACAAAAAGACATCTACTCCTATAAGTTCTCGATGCGTTGAAGTGACCGAGGTGCCGTGGTGAGCCCACTCTTCTTGTTTGCTCACCTGATAGGAAACCGCGGGGAGAGTATGGGGTTTTTGGCCTAGCCTCTGGGCGATTGCCTCTGCAAACTCCCGTGTACCTACCTTAGCGCGACTCACTCCCTCTTTATAGATGTCCTTAGTATGGATTCCCTCTTCAATGGTTTTGAGGAAAGCATTATGGATCCGTTCAGCCGTTTCTGGCTGGTGGATATGGACAAGCATTAAGACCGATGCCAGAAGAAGGCCTGTGGGATTGGCAATATTTTGATTTGCACGGCGGGGTGCAGAACCATGAATCGCTTCAAACATAGCTCCTTTCTCACCGATGTTGGCTGTCCCGACAAGACCAACCGAACCGGTGATTTGGGCCGTGACATCGGAGACAATATCCCCATAGAGATTGGGCATCACAATGACGTCGAAATGCTCGGGAGTATCCGCAACCTTGGCTGTTCCAATATCGATGATCCAGTGTTCATTTTCAATAGAAGGATATTCTTGAGCAATCTCATCGAAGACTTTATGGAAGAGCCCGTCACTTATTTTTAGAATGTTATCTTTGGTAAAGGCAGTGACTTTTTTCCGCCCGTAGCGAACAGCATATTCGAAGGCGTAGCGAATGATTTTTTCGCAGCCGGGACGGCTGATGATTTTGAGAGCCATGCATACATCAGGAGTCTGCTGGTATTCGATGCCTGTGTAGAGATCCTCTTCGTTTTCGCGGATGATCACCACATCCATGCGGGGGTGTTTGGTCTGGATGAAGGGGTGGTACGAGACGCAAGGACGGACATTGGCATAAAGGCCAAGGGCACCTCGTACAGTCACATTGAGGCTTCGGTAACCGCCTCCCTGCGGGGTGGTAATAGGCGCTTTTAAAAAAACTTTTGTGCGCCTCAGCGATTCCCAAGCTGATGCTTCAATACCTGCAGGCTCTCCTGCTAAGTAAACTTTTTCTCCGATTGCGATGTGTTCAATTTCAATTTGAGCACCCGCTGCTTTTAGCACATGGAGTGTTGCTCCCATGATTTCAGGACCAATTCCGTCCCCTTCCGCTACTGTAATTGATGTTTTGACCATAAGCTGGAGTCTAGAGTATTTAGTAATTATTCTGGTAGTCTGTCTTGTTGGTTAATAGCTTCTCGTGGTGCCTATCCGCTCCCGCTATTTTCATAGTAGAAAAATTTATATCTTCTCCTTTGTTTTGGATGATTGATCCTGGACTTCAAGTGGATTGCCAAGTAAAATGTCTGCCATGTTCAGAGAGCTTTTAATTAAACAGAAGCAGCATATTGATTACTTTTTTGCCCATCTGGATGCATCTGTTTGCGATGCACTGTTAGACAAGGTTTTAGCTTGCCAAGGTGCCCTTTATTTTACTGGCGTAGGTAAGAGTGGCTTTATTGCCCAGAAGATTGCAGCGACCATGCTCTCTACTGGAACAAAAGCCTTTTTCTTGCCTCCTGTCGATGCCTTGCACGGCGATTTGGCCATGGTATCTAAAGAAGATCTGGTGCTGATCCTAAGCAAAAGTGGAGAAACGGATGAACTTTTGCATCTTTTGCCGTTTATCCGTGCCAAGGGAGCCCAAATTGTGGCGATCACTTCACGCGCATTCTGTCGTCTATCTAAGGGCTCTGACCACACAGTTGTCCTGCCTTGCGAAAATGAGCTCTGCCCTTTTGATTTAGCTCCGACCACTTCCACCGAAGTACAGCTTCTTTTTGGAGATGCTTTAGCCATGGCGGTAATGGAGTCTAGAGGTTTTGGTATAGACCAATTCGCTGCTAATCACCCCGGTGGGCAAATTGGGCGGCGCAGCGTCCTTAAAGTACGCGATCTGATGCTTGACCGGGAAAGGACCCCTCTTTGTTTATCCCATGATCACCTCGCAGCCATTCTGGTCGATTTTTCCAATAAACGGTGCGGATGTATGATCGTCATCGATGATCACAAGCACCTCAAAGGGATCTTGACTGATGGTGATCTGCGCCGCGCTCTGCAGGCAAAGGGTGAGCAAGTATTGCAGCAAAAAGTAGGGGCTTTGATGACAAGCGCACCCAAAGCGATTTCAGCCGATGCTCTGGCATGGGATGCGCTCAAGCTCATGGAGTCTGATCAGAAGTACCCCGTAATGGTCCTGCCAGTTGTAGATGAATCTCAAGCCGTCATCGGCATCATCAAGATGCATGATCTGGTTCAAGCAGGGCTTTAGCCCTCAGATAAGCATGTTTTGAAAAATAGGGTAAAAAGAGATCGCATCCCTCAAACTCTTCCATGCTCCGTTGGGTAAATCTAGAAAAGTTAAAACGGGGTTGCAAGACCTTTACTTTTGCTTCTACAGGTCTCTTCAGCCATAATCCAAGGCCGTACGTCTCTTCTTTTTCCAGGTACTCAATTTTCTCGAGGCTGCCCAGTAGTACTTTGAACAAAGGCTTGCCGCTTTTGAGGAATATCAGCTCATGCCCACTAGAGTGGATGGCGTGCGGTTTTAATTGCAGCCGTGTCAATTTGCGGTAGGGTAAAAGACCGATCGAAATGCAGGTCATTCCAACGCAAAATAGGGGAGCACCCCAGATTTTTAGGAGTGCGAGCGGCAATAGAGTACCTCCCAACATGATGAGCATAGCCCCTCCACCGCCAAACCAAGCCCCCCTTTTAAGGGTACGGTTTAGCAAATCGGTGCGGATGGTACTACGTAAATAAAATGTTTCTCTTTCCGATTGATCATCCATGCAAATAAAAAATTCCAGATCCAATAACACCCGATGCGAAGGATAGAGGGGGGGGTGGAAAAGCCGGCAATGATCACCTCATCTCCTTTTCCCTCGGCTATCCATTTTAATCGGGCTACGTTAAAAGCAAAAAGTCCCCTTTCCAGCTGTTCTGGGAGGAGTTGTGTCTCATGAGCCCACTCTTGTACCAGGTAGCGATGCCACCCAAGTAGCAGGCTTTCACGTCGGCTCATTCCCATCCGCTCCTCTTGGGTTACATAAGTATCCAAGACATAGTGTTCTTTGGGGAAAAGGGTGGCGCGTGCTGGCGGGGGAGTCGTATAAAGAAAATAAGCATATCCCAGCACTACAAAGGGAAGGATCCAAGCTGAAAGAGCTGCACCCTCGATGTGAAAAAGAAGCAACAGAGTAATGGCTAAAGAGAAAAAGAGCCATGCCAGGGCAAAAGGAGGTGTTTCATTGAAAAACAGATGTCCCAATAGCTTCCAGATAGAAGGGGTCTCATGCTGGAGTGCCTCCGCATATCCTTGCACAATCAAGCGCCTGTCATCATCGGGAAGCTGAGTAAAGAGTTCGTTGCGCTCATGGACCATTTCATAAAGAGCTATCTGAGACTTGTAGGAAACAATTTCTTTGACATAGGGCTGGATCAGCAACCAACAGAGGTAGCTGCAAGCTAAGCAGAGATGGAAAAGAATCAAAATTTTTTTGTAACTGTTCACGAGCCGCCTAGAGTCTCTAGAAAAGGCATATTTGATCAAGTCGAGTAGATAGTTACCACAGTGCGGCTGTTATACCATTTCCAGAAAATAAAGTCACAAATTGGCACTGTATAACACGCCATTTTTGAACGATCCTTTCTCGCTTAGGTGCAAAAACATAGGCTTCGAAACGATCATCCAAATCTGTCATGTTAGCCAGTGCCACTTCATGGCTTTATTTTCTGGAAATGGTATTAACCAACATGAAACCGATTACCTGAACAGATACTTTTTTTCTTACGAGACATCATTTGTTCCGAGCCTTATAATCTATCCCGCATGCGCTTTATTCGAAAACTCTTTTTCCTCTTTGCGTTTTTCTCAGTCTCCTGGTTGGGCATTTATGCTTATAACCAGGTTACGGATGGCTTTAGCGTCCGCCAAATGACATCTTCGCTTCCAGCTTGCCCTCAATTTGAAGTGGAGTTGAGCCCTGAGAAAGCCGCTTGTCTGCAGGCCATGCTCGATCAACCCTTTCGCTACATCGGTAAGGGATGCCAATTTTATGTGTTTGCAAGTGCGGACGACAAGTTTGTAATAAAATTTTTAAAACACAAACATTTAAGACCTTTTACTTGGTTGAACTCTCTGCCGATGCCTCAGAAATTACGTAAACTGAGCGATGCGAAGATCGAGCGCCGTGAACAACGGGTGAAGCGGCTTTTCTCCAGCTGTAAACTCGCGTATGAAAAAATGCCCGAAGAGACCGGACTTTTATCTATCCATCTCAATCGCACCCCAGCTTTAAACAAACAGATTGTGCTCATTGACAAACTTGGCTGTAAACATGTTGTGGAGATAGATGAGTATGAATATGTGATTCAGAAAAAAGCCGTTTTGGTTCAAGACGTTTTTGCTCACGTACAAGAGTCAGAGGTGATTGGTAAAGTACAGCTACTGGTCGATCTTGTACTTAATCGCTGCCAAAAGGGGATTTGTGACCGTGATCGTTCCTTTGTCCAAAACGTGGCCTTTTCCCCAGAAGAAGATAAAGCCCTCTTTATCGACATTGGGCAATTTTACGAAGATTCTGCCATTTGCTTAGAAGAGAACCAAGCTAAAGACCTGACAAAAAGGCTTGGCAACTTGCGCTTCTGGACAGAGCGCCACTTCCCCCAGCTCGCCCCTCATATCCCCTAATTTCCCTATTTAACCCTCTCGGTGTGCTCTGTTTCAACTTTAGGATTTTTTGTAACTATTCAGGTAATCCAGCTTTTCGGTTAAAAGCCTCCCTGTGGTGGCTATCCACTCCCAGCTTGGTAAAGTGGGCCTGCCTTAAAGATTCTGCTGGCTCGTGAATAGTCACGATTTTTTTAGTAAATCCGTGATCCTATTAGATTTGTCGCAGCCCTACAGGCTGCTGGTAGTTTTTTTGCCCTTTGACCCAGGGCGTTGCCTTGGGCTACCACTGTCTCAGCCCGCCTGCCTGAAGTAGGGGCTCTGCAGAACGGAAGATGTGTATACACAAGATTTTTTTCAGCCTGAAAGGCTGAGATTGCAATAGCCCAGGGCAACGCCCTGGGTTTTGACAGTCAATATATTGCAGCCTGTAGGGCTGCGACAAGTCTAATGGAGAGCTATCTTTTTAGGGTAGTTCGCTGATCATTCGGTTCACTTCGGGCATTAGTTCAGATTGGGGGTTGTGAAGGCTCAGTTCATGTTTAAAGATAAAAAGTAGTATCGAATTTTTTCTATTTTGTAAATCTAACTGTTTGATTCTTTCAAAAGCATCCGTTGCTCTACCAAACCACACATCCATTTGTAATTGCGCTTCTCTCATAGAAGGATCATTTAGAAGGGTGTTGTTCCTCAGCCACATTTCTTTCGCTTCCTTCTTTTTCCCAGCTTCTACGAGTTCTTGGATTAAAAAATGAAGATTCAAGAAGGGGTCTTGATCCAGCAAAATCACCTCTTCTCGTAAAGAATAATTTTCACTGGGAATGCATTCTAAAACGGTTGGTATGACGTTTCTTCTTTCTCTAATATCTATTAACTTAAGTTCTAGGATAGTTTCTTCAAATCTACCTAATTTGCAGTACATGTGAACAAATGCTCGTCTAGCAGATGCTACTTCACGCTTATCTACGATTTGTGACAACCACATTTTCGCTTGGTCTACCAAGCCCAGTTTAATGGCTTCATGCACGAGCTTAACAAAACATTCTGCCGACCCAGCTTTAATCAAAAGTTGGTTAGCATAATATTCTGCCCTTGCAAGAGTTGATTTTCCGATGCGGGACAAAAAGATACTGGCAAGAAATCCATCACTAATTTCTGCACATCGTTCAATTTTAGCAATTGCGCCTGCCTGCACCTCTATGAACTTCTTGGTTTTTTCTCCCCCACCCAAATACATGTCGAACATACAATCGAATGACAGATCATCGATTTGCCGGGCAGTCAGCTCAGGAATATCGACCACTGTGTCTGCCTCTTTTAATATGCAGATATTTATGTGTACTATTGTTTTAACCTGCAAGTATATAGGCTGATCTTCTTTCAATTTCACGCGAAGAGCTGTGGCAATAGGTCTCCAAAAGATATTATCGTCAGAAAGATTTTTCCATATCTGACATACTAAGCGGATCGTTGCTCCGTATTCTAAGATAGGCAATTTTTCAAAAACACCCGCAAGATACTCATCGCCTACTTGATGAAATAGACAAACTGGAAGGGGATTAGATGCGATAGAGTTAGTCATGATTTTCCTTAATTTTGGGATTATTATCAGGGAGTTTGCTATTTTATGGTTTTTTTATTAAGTCTTGATAAAGAAGTATTAGGTAAGTTGGGCGGGCCCCGGAAAAGTTGGACCCCTCTGAGATAATAGAGTTACGTTGCAAGGGCGGGTACTAGAAGTTAGGGAAATTTGGAGACAATAGGAAAAGTTGGATTACGATTTTTTTTGGCGATTTACTTTCTTAAATATACCCTGTTACTTATAATTCCATTTATTTAACTGTGCCATACTATGATTAGCCTTCCTATTAAACCTTCTTCTGCATTTTGGATTGTAAATGAACATGTATCTACAGCAAAAGAGACGCAGATTTTATTAGTTACAGGGCTGGCTGGAGCCTGTATTTTCGCTTTGACGGTGAGTTTAATGGCTCATCTAGAGCTATTAGTGGGTATCAATGCGACGACCCAATGGGCCTTCACGGGAACAGGAGTGCTATTGGGATGCTCTGCTTTGGTTGTTGTAGGGGGTTGTGACCCAATCATAGAACCCTCCGTTACACTTAAAGATCCTGAGGCTTTGAAGGGTTATCTAAATAAATTGTGTGCCGAATTGGCTAAAGATGCAGGAGATCCTCTCGAGGTTCTCCAGAGATGTGCGGGTTATATTCCCTTAGAGATGCTTCAGGAGGCATCACAGGTTGGTGATGCACTGCAAGTAGCGACCAACATGTTGCGGCAGGCTAATTTTTACCATATGGCACGCGGCTCTCGTTCTCCGACTACGCAAGCCAGGCTAGAGCGTGTGCGCGACACGTTGGTTTCCGTTTTAGATGCGCTTCTGACAGGTTTTGGTGTCGCAGATTTTTTCAAACCCTCTGAAAGCGCGTTCCACGCTGACTTTAAATTCCAAAAGATCATGATGTTGATGAGTTTGTTCACCTTGCTGACAGCAACTTTGCTGCCTATGCTAGGTGTGACAACAGGTGCATCGATTGTGGGTGGTGTCATGCTCCTGATCGCGGTGCTGAGCATCATCTGGCCACATATCCGTCCTCCTCCCTCTAACCTTCCCAGCGCAGAGAATTGGTCTGCACAGATCCAATCGGGAACCCTTGTGCCATCATCTGGCCGTAAAGTGATTACCAGTGAGATGCGCCAAGCCCTTAAAGGAAAAAGCCACTTACTCTTGACCGGACCGTCCGGGATTGGTAAGACGCAAACTGCCCAAGCCTTTACTCAACGGGTGGTGCAGGGAGATTTTCCCGAGCTGGCTGGTAAAAAAGTGTTTTATTTCAATGCAGCGGAGCTGGTTTCTAGTGCGGATATGTTCAGCCACCAGAATTCGGTTTTAAAACGCATTGAAGAGGCCATGGGAAACAACCGCGAGGATTATATTTTGATTATCGATGAGGTCCATGTCGCTTTTGAAAGACATGAAAATAATCCTTTTGGTGATAAGTTCAAGACCTTCCTCGATGGCATGCCTTATGTGATCGGTTTGACCACAGACGCAGAATATGCAGCGCATATCTTAACCGTAAAAGGTACAGCCGGTGCAAGACGCTTTGACACCAAGATTTCTATTAAGAGCACAGAGGAAGCAGATACAGAAGCTATCTTAAACCATTTCTTGGTACGCACGGCCCCGCACGCGCTCGTGGCACCAGATGCTTTGAAAGAACTTATCGTGAAAACAAAAGAGAATCCCCAGCCACTTTCTGCTATGGCAATTCTCAATAAATGCCTTATACTAATTGAAATTTTAAAAAATACAGATGTTGTGGCATAAGCAATCTCCTCAAAATGGAGGTAGCAACATGGAAACAACAATTCTTATTCCCGAAGAACTAGAAAAGCACGACTTTATAAAGCTGTATAAATCCGCAAAACATCCTAGAGAAAAGAATAGATTCCTTGCCCTGAGTCATTTCAAGGAAGGTAAAACTCCTCGTGAAATTGCTGAACTTCTTCGGGTTACACGTAATACGGTTTACACATGGATACGCAATTTTAAAACTTATGGCATTGATGGTGTTAAAGAAAAATCTGGAAGAGGAAAAAAATCGCTTATTCCAGATAGTGAAACCGCAGCTTTTCGTTCTGCGGTTCTCGACCTTCAGAAAGGACGATCCGGTGGCGTAATTATAGGGAAAGACGTGTTGCAGTTAATGAAAGATAAGTATGGGATAAAGTGCTCATTAAAAAGTGCATATAACCATTTGAAACGGGCAAGACTTGTCTGGGTTAGCGCAAGATCAAGGCATCCAGATGCCAATCCAGAGGAACAAGAAGAGTTTAAAAAAAATTTCGCGCAAAAGTAGAAAACTCTTTGCCAAAAGGAATCCAACTCAACGATGTTGAAATCTGGTTTCAGGATGAAGCTAGATTTGGCCAACAGGGAAGCCTAAGCAGACTGTGGGCAGTAAAAGGAACTCGCCCTCGTGCAGTACGTCAACAACAGTTCAAATACACATATCTTTTTGGTGCCGTATGTCCTGAAAGAGGCGATGCTGTTGGTTTATTGTTGCCCTATGCAAACAAGGATACAATGGAGATCCATTTGCGGCACATTTCCTCACAAGTTCCCACCGGACGGCATGCAGTAATCATACTTGATAAGGCAGGGTGGCATACGACGCAAAAATTACCACATTTTCACAACTTAACATTGCTGCCCTTGCCAGCAGCATCACCTGAATTGAATCCATGCGAACAGGTGTGGAAATACTTGCGCCGCACACATCTTTCGAATCGAACTTTCAAGGATGAGGAGGAATTGTTGGATGCTTGTTCAGATGCATGGAATGAATTTACTAACGACCGGGAGCAAGTCATTTCCTTGACTTCAAGAATATGGGCAAAGGTGTAATTTTATTTTTTTCAATTAGTATTACTCGTGTCACGCAAACTGAAAGTACACCGAATTATGCTCAAGCAGACAAAATGAGGACAGAACTGGACCTCAGGACCTCTCAAGGGATTGTGTTGGGAGCAGCTTCGGCATTAGAGGAAGGGAAGAGTTTTGCGCAGATAAAGGTTTTAGAAGCGGAACTGAAATCTCTTGAACAAATCTGTGCTCAAGAAGCTGGACAGTTAGATCATTTAGTCTCCACCAGAAAGAGATTAGCAGATGTGAGGGAAGCTAAGTGGAAACTTGTCACGGAGATTGAAGCTTCAGGTGGTACATCAGAGGAGCTGAATCAGTTAATGCTGATCAAGCATTATTTAGAGCCCGCTCTTGAAATGCGTGTTAAAGAGATAGCAGCTCAGCTCAGTGTCCCTGTTGTCATCGATCAAGCCTTGGTGCGTTCAGTTTTAGAACAAGAAAAACTAAGCCGTGTCGAACGGGAAGAGATCCTTGAAAAAGTAAAGGCCTCTTCATTAACCTGCCATTTTCAGGATTAGCGAGACTACGGGTTTAGGGCGGTCATCCAACTCTAGAAAGAGTAGAGGAGATTGGCTCTTAGGATTTTTTGCGGGGTAAGTTCTTTTTGGCGACAGCAATCGGTGGAGGGTTTTTTTTCGGAGGTGCCTTTTGAGCTTTGCTTTTTTTGGATAACTTGCCTTCAATGTCGTCCAGATCATCGTCATCGTCATCATCGTCATCACTGAACGAGGGAATTGCAAATTCTCCTTCGAGGCCAAGTTGCATCGAAAGTTTGCGTAGGGAGGCAAATTTTTCGGATAATGCCTGAAGTTGGGTTTCATTGTCAGTACGGCCCGTGCCGCGGAGGTGAGCCAGGAATTCTTCTTCGGTATCGAATTTTTCTGAAAAAGTGATCGATGTGGCCGATGTAATGTCGGGAAGGTACAGAAAGCGACGGACCAAAGGAGGAACCTGAGTATAGATGTCGCTTGTCACTTGAGATTCAACTTCGATCTTAGCCACTTGTTTCGGAGGGCGACCGCGCTTGGGACGGGGGTTTAGGGCCTCGTTAGAATAATAAGTCTCAGCCTTTTTGGCAATGGCAGCACGTGTCTGGTTCAGGTCTTTAGATACCTTGGTTTCAAAAAGTTGAATTTTGAGCTGTTCAACTGTGGCACGAGGGAGGTCAAGATCTTCTTCGAAAACAAATTTAAACTGATTGTTACGGAGCCACTCGATGATGCGGACTCGAGAACGTTCTTGGTAGAATTGTTGCCATTTTTCAAGCTCGGTCTCATTGTCATATATGAATTCGAGAAACTGTTCACGAGCATCTTTGGAGCCGATGATGTCGATGAGCTTTTCTTTGGTGTCAATGTCATAGACCTTTTCGTTGACAAAGCCTTCCATGATTTTTTTAGTTTCGTAGAAGGTCAACTTGGGGATGAGACAATAGCGATCGGGATGGGTCCTGAGCTCTAGTTCGAGCTTCTCAATATCCTCAGCTTCTTTGTCCATGTCGACATAAACAATAAAACCTTCGACTCTGTCGAGATAGAACTCCCGTTCATCATTAGACTTGGAGAAAGCGTCCATCAGCCGATGAGCACGGAGGATAAGTGGGTTTTGCGCTTGAGGATAAGTTTTCATGTGGGAGCCATTATAGAGATCTCTGCTTTTAATTCAAAGTTTCCCTCGCGTATAGCGGGTCCTTGGAGAATCACTTCGGTCCAATCTGCATTAAAAGAAATAGTTAACGTATGTGACGAGCGGACGCGTACTCTAACAGGAGAGGCGCTGCCAAACACTTTGTGCGCAATCAGGGCAGAGGCTACAGCTCCTGTTCCGCACGCAAGTGTTTCAGCCTCGACTCCTCGCTCATAGGTGCGCACAGTCAGTGAGCCGTCCGGTTCCCTACAGACAAAGTTGATGTTTGCTCCTGCAGGAGCAAAAAGGGGGGAAAAACGGAGCGCTCTGCCGGTCTCTTCCACGTCAATATTTTCAACGGCATCGACAAAGAGTACTGCATGGGGCACGCCTGTATTCAAAAAATACAGGTCATAGGGTAGATCGAGCTTGAGCTCGGTCGGTGGAGCAAGCAGGACGCAGACGTTGTCCTCGCATAACCATCCCTCTTGGATTCCCGCTATTGTCTCAATGGTGTACCGGAGCTTTTGGATTCCGCATTCTTGCAAAAAGAGGATGAAACAGCGAAGGCCATTTCCGCACATCTGTGCTTCACTTCCATCGGGATTAAAAATGCGCATGAAAGCGTCGGCGCATGTGGAAACCTCCAGGATAATGACCCCATCAACCTCCGCTTGTGCACACATGGATGGTACTTCTTGTCGATCGAACCTATGCGACCGGTTATCGATCAGCAAAAATGTGTTTCCAGCTCCCGAATACCGAACAGACATCATTTAATGTCTTTGACATTATCGACAATTTTATCGAGTAGGCCGAAATTTAAAGCCTCCTGCGCGCTCATCCAGGTGTCACGGTCAAGAGCCTTTTCAATCTCCTTTTTCGTGCGCCCTGAATGTTTTTCGTACAACTCGATTAACATGTTTTTGGTTTTGATAATCTCTTTGGCATGGATACTCAAATCTGTCGCTTGGCCGGTCACTGGACCTGAAATGGAAGGTTGGTGGACCATGATGCGTGAATGGGGTGTTGCGTAACGTTTGCCAGGGCTTGCACACAGGCTCAAGACAGACCCCATGGAAGCGGCCAGGCCACACACGCAGGTAATGATCGGAGATGTGAGCATTTTCACCTGATCCCACACAGCCAAGCCGGAGTCGACCGATCCACCGGGGCTATTAATGATGAAGGTGATAGGTTTGCCGGGATTTGACAGTTCCAAGTACCAGAGTTTTCGGATCACTTCGTAGGACGTCTGATTGTCCACTGCATCAAATAAGAATATCCGTCTCGATTCGAGCAGTAGGGTATCGATCTTGTCGTTGAGCGATCGAGTATCAAGGGGTGGGTTGTCTTTCTCTTTGTCTTTTTCTTTTTCCACTTTCGCCATTCAAAAACCTCTTCAGTAGTATCAATCTATAATTAAATCGGGATACAGGGGATAAGATTGCAGCAACGAGCGAATTCTTTGGCGGGCAGCATCGAGGACATTTTTGTCACTCTCACCTTTGGCTTTACTGGGCCGTCCCGTCTCCAAAGTCCTTGGCCTTGTATGATGGAGGATTGCAGCGATGATATCAGCTACCTCTTCCATTTCCTCTTTTCCCATCCCTAATGTTGTTAAAGCAGGTGTCCCCAAACGGATGCCCGAAGTGTACCAGGCACCATTGGAATCCAATGGAACCATATTCCGGTTGGCTGTCATTCCAGCTTCCGTTAAGGCTCCCTCTGCTATTCTGCCCGTTATACCGAGATTGGAAACATCTAGCAAGATAAGATGATTATCGGTCCCTCCGGTGACGATGCTAATGTTTCTTTTCATCAAGCCATCAGCTAACGCGCGCGCATTTTCGATCACCTGATGAGAGTAAGTACGGAAAGAGTCAGCAGAGGCTTCTTGAAACCCAATTGCTTTAGCAGCAATTACATGTGGTAAGGGGCCGCCTAAAACATAGGGGCACCCTTTATTGACGCTGTCAGCAAATTCAGAGTTGCATAGGATAAAACCACCACGAGGTCCACGCAAGGTTTTGTGAGTTGTGGACGTGATGATGTGTGCATAAGGGACAGGATTTTCCTCACCCACAAAAGCTCTCCCGGCAACAAGCCCTGCAAAGTGGGCCATATCGACCATGAAAACGGCCCCCACCTCATCGGCGATCGAACGCATTTTGGCAAAATTGATCCTCCGGGGATATGCGGAATAGCCTGCCAAAAGAATGAGCGGTTTTTCTCGGCGCGCCGTTGTGGCAATCGCATCATAATCGAGCAGGTGCGTTTTAGGATCGACCTCGTAGGTGACCGCCTGCATCATTTTAGCAGAGATATTTTGACGAAAGCCGTGGGTTAAGTGACCACCCGAGCTGAGCCCCATTCCCATGAATTTTTGGTTGCAGAGTTGCTGACGCAGTGCTTCGAATTCAGATGCGCTCAGTTCATCGGGATTCTTTTTCCCCAATTTTTCTAGAATGGGGTTTTGCACCCGCTGTGCCAAGATAGCCCAAAAAGCCACTAGATTGGCGTCGGCCCCCGAGTGAGGCTGAACATAAGCATGCTCGGCGTTAAAAACAGAGCGAGCATTTTCAGCAGCTTCGGCTTCAATCGCATCGACATTTTCGCAACCTGCATAAAAACGGTGGTAGGGGTATCCTTCACAGTATTTATCGGTCAAAAGATTCCCCATCGCCAATTGGACAGACAGAGAACAATAGTTTTCTGAAGCGATTAATTTGAGAGTTGAACGCTGCGTGCGCAACTCCTGTATAATATTGGCTGTAATGGTGGGGGCAACACCGCCTAAGTGGTCTAAAGCTGCAAGATAAGCAATGATATCGGATCGTCTTTCATCACCTTTTTTGCGCGCAAAATAACGGTCTAATAGGCTGTTTGTTTCCATCATGGAGGCCAGATTAGGAAGAAAATCTCTTTAAGTCAATTGGGAAACTTAGGGTTAATACGCACCGAGGCGCCGGGGTAAAGGGGGTGGCTTTCACCCATTTCATATGTTTTATCGTTGACTAGGACTTTAAATTCGGCTGTAGAGAAGGGGGTGTCTGTTTCAAATACCCATTCATTGGGTTTTTCCTGTCTCAGTTCGATCCCTTTCTCCCAGCTCAATTCGGCAAACCCAGCACCGCGCAAGTAGATAGCACTTGGAAAATTAGGATCGATCTGAACATCTACCTGAACAACAATCCGCGTTTTTTTCGGCATATGCACGCATTATTAAATATTAAATTTAAATTTTGCAAGCATCTCATCTAGTCTCTCCTTTTTTTCGTTGCTTTGTTGAGCTAAAGGCGGTATCATTGCGGCTTTAATTTTAGGGTCCCTTATGCAAGAATCTTTTCATGTTGTTTTGAATATCCAAGAGCTCGATATCAATATGATCCGTTTGATGCGGGTCAAAAAAGAAAGACTACATGAGCTGACAGAAATCCAAACTTTAAAGTCAGATATCCACAAACAAGTTGCTGATAAGGAAATCCAGATCACTGAGATCAAAAAAGATATCCGAATGGGCGAGTTGCAAATTAAGGAAATCCAGGAGAAGGTCATTAAGCTTGAGTCCCAGCAAGCGGCAGTCAAGAAAATGGACGAATTCAATGCCCTGACCCAAGAGATGACCCATACAGGCAGAGAACGCACTACAGTGGAACATCGACTGAGCGACTTGATGGACAAGATCACTATAGAAGAAGATTTGCTCGTGACTTTGAGAGAAAATCTCCAATCGACAGATGAAAATAGCAAAGTGATCGAAAAAGAGATCCACGAGAGCATCGAGAAAATTAATGAAGAGGGTAAAATCCTCCTTGCCCAAAGAGAAGAGCTCAAAAAGCAAGTCGAACCTGAAATGTTCAAAATTTACGAGCGTCTTTTGAAAAACAAGAAAGACCGCGTCGTAGTTCCCATTGAGCAAAGAACCTGCAGCGGGTGCCATATCGTCTTAACACCGCAGCATGAAAACTTGGTTCGAAAAGGAGACCGTTTAATTTTTTGCGAACATTGTTCGCGCATTCTCTTCTGGCAAGAAGCTCCACCTGCCGAAGGAGAAGAGGCAGCTCCTCGCCGCCGCCGTCGCAGAACAGCCGCTGGAGCTGCGTAAATTCACATGCCATGCGCATAGCATGGCATTCTCAAAAAGATCTTTGTGGGGGGAGGAGCAATCGCTGCCTCTATCACTTGTTGATAAGGGAGAGGAAAGTCCGGACTTCGTAGGAGAGGATACCAGTGAAATACTGGGGGCCGCAAGGCTACGGAAAGTGCAACAGAAAACACACCGCTGAATGGCTTTTAGCCATCCAGACAGGCTGAAAACCCCAGCTTTAGGAGCTGGGCGCACTTGAGGCAACTCAAGGCGATGTAAACCCTATCCGAAGCAAGATAACAAAGAGCCCAGGCTCTCCGCCGGGAACCCAAAAGGTTCCAGTTCTTTGGAAAGTCGCTTGAGAACTGCGGCGACGCAGTTCCTAGATGAATGATTGCACCGCTCTTGTAGCGGTAACAGAATCCGGCTTACTCTCCCCCCACTTTTTTTGGCCTGGTTGAGCCTACATTGCGGCAAGAGTGCATTGAAGTCCTCAGGGACATCTAGAGGGGAATGCGGGAGAAGAATTCTGCGCGGACGGCAGGGTCGGACTCGAAGCGTCCTTTTAGCACATGTGTTTCCATGGAGGCGGTTGAGTCTTCAATCCCACGGGCTATGATGCAAAAATGGATGGCCTGTAGCGATACGGCCACATCCTGGGTATCTAAATGGAGAGCGAGCGATTCTATGATCTGAGCGGTGAGGCGCTCTTGCACCTGGGGCCGCCTAGCAAAATGGTTGATAATGCGTGGAATTTTAGAAAGGCCTAACAACTTGCGATGGGGAAAATAGCCCACATGTGCTTTGCCTACAATGGGGACAAAATGATGCTCACAAAAGCTCACGAACGAAATATTTTTAACTAAAACTAGCTCGTCGGGAATATTTTCTTCTTGAAAAGTGAGCATGGGGAATTGCTCGGAATTGAGACCCGAGAAGATCTCGTCGACATACATTTTGGCGATCCGATTCGGTGTGCCGGCAAGAGAAGGATCGTTCAAGTCGAGCCCTAAGATGGTCATCACATCGCGCATTTTCTCCGCGATCAGTCTTTTTTTCTCTTCGCTATTCATTGTGCTAAATACCCTTCCAGATTGCCATCAAAGACGCGGATGCCGCCCGCTTCAAAAGAGATGATTTTGGTGGCAAAGTGATCGATGAGGCTCCTGTCGTGGCTAACAGCAATGACGGTGCCTGGATACTCTTCTAGCCCCCATCCCAAAGCGGATACTGCTTCTAGATCTAGGTGATTGTTCGGTTCATCGAGTATGATGAAGTTATGATCCTCGAGCATCATTCCAGCGATAATCAAACGGGCTGTTTCACCACCCGATAGGGTTGCCACATTCTTGAAGGCGTCTTCTCCGCCAAATAGCATTTTTCCAAGCGCACTGCGGATATCTTGGTCGTAGAGCCCTTCCTTGCGGGCGCGCAACCAATCGAAGGCAGTATTCAATTCCTCTTGAGAGATGATGTCGTGGTGATTTTGAGGAAAATAGCTGGTGATGACCTGATGGCCATATTCAATGGTGCCACTGTCAGGGGTAAGCACTCCAGCAATGAGTTTGAGTAAGGTTGTTTTGCCGCGGCCGTTATTTCCAATTACACCGATTTTGTCATCTCGATGGATCTCAAGCGAGAAGTTCTTGAGGACCTGAACTCCATCATAACTTTTGGACACCTTATCCAGTTTACAGACGATTTTACCCGACTGCTTTTCCGGACGGGGGAACCGGATATAGGGGCGCTGAATATTTGATTTTTTTAGATCTTGAGGCTGGAGCCGTTCAATCTCTTTTAGACGCGATTGCACTTGAGATGCGCGTGTACCAGCTCCGAACCGAGCTACAAACTCTTTGAGTTGGGAAATCTTTTTATCCTTTGATCTGGCGTCGGCCTCTGATCTTTCGCGCACAGAAGATTTAGTCACGATCATCTGGTCGTAATTACCAGGGTAGATGATGATCGTGTCGTAATCGATGTCGGCGATATGTGTGGTCACAGCATTTAGGAAATGGCGGTCATGGCTGACTACGATCAAAGTTCCCTTATAGCTATGGAAGAAGTTTTCCAGCCATCCGATCGACTCTAAGTCAAGGTGGTTGGTAGGCTCATCGAGTAGTAGGGCTTGTGGGTTGCCAAACAACGCTTGGCAGAGGAGTGTGCGGAATTGCTGATCGGTTGGTATCGCGTTCATTTTTAGCTCGTGGAGCTCTTTGGGTACCCCAGCACCTACAAGAAGCTCTTCAGCATTCGCCTCAGCGCTGTAGCCATCCTCATCGGCGATGATCTCCTCGAGCTCGCCGAGGCGCATACCTACAGCATCGGTCATCTCCCCCTCATAAAGTTTATCACGCTCTTGGAATGCATCCCAAAGGCGTTTATTGCCCATGATGGCCACATCGAGCACCTTCATGTCCAAAAATGCCTCGATGTTCTGGCGTAAGATCCCTACTTTATCCGGTAAAGAGACCGTTCCGCTGGTGGGCTCGATCATGCCCATGATGATTTTGAGCAAAGTCGATTTGCCCGCACCATTTGGTCCTGTAAGGCCATAGCGATTGCCTGGGTTGAAAGCGATGGTCACTCCATCGAACAACACCCGGCTACCAAAGCTTTTGGATATTTTATCTAAAGTAATACTCATAGAGAAGAGTGAAGGATAAAGGATGAACCTACATTGCGTCAATCTCGCTCCTTTAGAGGGGTGCAATTAAAAGTGGAGCTTAAGCTGCCACTTTCAACTCTTCCTTGCACCGCATCCCTTTCCAGTATAAAGCCCATTTGCCATTGCATCGCACCGCCCTCAAATTGAGCATGGCAGCTGCATGATCTTTTCTCCACCATGCTCCCGGTAGTTTCAGTCTCTCTTGAATCACAAAACGATGTCCACTTTCAATTTCCCCAGAGCCTATTGGTAAGCCTTTCGTAAGTGCACCCTTGTAATCCAATTGGTCTTGCCTGAATGAGAGATAGCAATAACAAATCCCTTATACTTGCTTGCAATTGCGGGCACTTCCTATGGCTTGCCATAGGACAAGCCATGATCTTCTTTACCCACTAATTGAATGAGTCGTTGCACCAAAGGATCTTGTTTCCCCAAAATCTTCTTACAGAGGATGGAGGTCTCTCGCAGTGCTTTGACTTGCGGGGGAGATGCTTTTTCTGCACAGGCAATCAAGTTTTTCAATGCCACTTGAATATTAGGGTGATTTTCCCCATAGACCTGGAGGAATACCTTCAAACCCTTTTGGTGAAATTCGAGGGCTTTTTCGTACTCCCCCAGGCTGTCATAGACACTGCCGATATTGTTGTAGCTTGTGGCCACAGAGGGATGGTTTTCGCCGAGAACCTGGAGCTGAATCTTCAAAGCCTTTTGGAGAAACTTGAGGGCTTTTTCATACTCCCCAAGTTTGGCATAGACACTGCCGATATTGTTGTAGCTTGTGGCCACATCGGGATGGTTTTCGCCGAGGGCCTGGAGCTGAATCTTCAAAGCCTTTTGGTAAAACTCGAGGGCTTGTGTGAACTCCCCTAGGTTGTTATAGACCATGCCGATATTGTTGTAGCTTGTGGCCACAGAGGGATGGTTTCCCCCGAGGACCTGGAGCCTAATCTTCAAAGCCTTTTGGTAAAATTCGAGGGCTTTTTCGTACTCCCCCAGGCTGTCATAGACACTGCCGATATTGTTGTAGCTTGTGGCCACATCGGGATGGTTTTCGCCGAGGACCTGGAGCTGAATCTTCAAAGCCTTTTGGTAAAACTCGAGGGCTTGTGTGAACTCCCCTAGGCTGTCATAGACAAAGCCGATATTGTTGTAGCTTGTGGCCACAGAGGGATGGTTTTCGCCGAGGACCTGGAGCTGAATCTTCAAAGCCTTTTGGTAAAATTCGAGGGCTTTTTCGTACTCCCCAAGGCTGTTATAGACATTGCCGATATTGCTGTAGCATGTGGCCACATCGGGATGGTTTTCGCCATATTTTTGCTGAGCAAGTGCCAGCGCCTTCAAGTTTCTTGGCAGGGCCTCCTTACTTTTCCCCATTTTCTCTTCTATATCTCCCAAAAACAATTGAGCATCTATATCATTGGGATTAAGGGAGACGGCTTGTTGGCAAGCCACTTGGGCTTTGGCGTATTGGAGGGTTTTTTGAAAGGCTTGTCCTTGGACAGAGGGGCTATCATCGTAAAATAAGCTCCGGAAAGCTTTTTTGTTGCGTGTTTGATAAAACTCCTCTGCGCATCTATGGAATGGAATTAACGTTTTATAGATGTCCTCTAAAGCTTTTAAAGACTCTCCCTCAAGGTAGAGCTGGCTTGCATCTCTTGTTTGTCCCTCTTCGAGGTGAAAGAGATATTCGATCTCGTCTTTGTAAAAGAGGTGGGCCCGTACTCTAAATTCAAGGACTTTGAGGATGGCTGTTTTAAGATGGGCGGCGCCTTGGGCTGAAAACACTCCTAATTTTACAAGCTCGCCCAGGCGCGCGAGTGTACCTCTCTCTTTGAGCTCAAAAAAGAGGGATAAACAGCCTAAAATCTCTTGAAAGGGGCGGTAGAGCTCTTTTTTAATTCCGAAGGCTTTAGCCTCCTCTTTTTCTTGGCAGAGATTGGGACGAAATTCCTGTAGGTGTCCTGCTAGAAGACGGAAGGCTAGGGTATGACGTTCTTTTTTCATTTCCTTTTTGACAGCTTCTCGATAGGTGGCAACAAGTTTTTCATTGCCTGCAACAAAACATACGGCGCTGAGGGCATTGGGCAAGATGATATTACGGTCGATCCATTTGAGCGTTTGAAAGCCGGCCAGTTTCTTGGGACTTGCGATGAGCTCATAGATACCAGGGACACCTAGGGGGCTATTGCCTGCACTATCGAGAGAAAACCCGTTGGGTGTAGGGCTAGGGTGGGCAAGGTCTACACGCGCAAAGATAGGGAATTTAGTCTCCCCTAAGTTGAGGATTTGCAGAGCGAGGATTTGAGAGAGGCGGCGGAAGTAATCGAGGGCTTCGGGAGTCTCTTTTTTCAAGATAAAGGCAAATTCTATATCAGAGTTGGGACACATCTCTGCCCTTGCCATCGATCCCATGCCAATACAGGCCCACTCTACAGGGGGCTTGCCAAGAAGATTTTGGATCTCATTGATGTGAGCACATAAAATCCCTTTGAAGCCTTCTGTTAATAGGTTTTGCACCTTTTCTAAGGGCACCTCTGCATCCAACATTTCCTTAGCTTGTATGCGGATACGGCAGAGCTGCGTGCGGTATTTAAGGATTCTGGCTTCGGTCTGCTTATAGCCTGGCACTTGATGCTGGGTAAAAAAATCCTCTTCGATTTGAGCCAGTTGTTTCAGCAGTAATTTTTGAAGGGGTGAGCCCCCCTTATGAGTAGCTACCAGGTGTAGAGCCCCATTCAATATTTTAGCTGCGCTAAGAAGATCATTTTTATCTGTATAGAGAAGCCCCAACTTAATCAGGTGGATAATCTGCTCTTCAATCAGATCACTTGTTTTGGCAGTGACAAGGCGTCTATAATAATAACCTTCGGCATCCTTTGAGACGGGCTCTTCGGGAAGTGTTTTGTGTGCCCCTAGAAGTGTACAGAGGATCTGGTTTTGACCCCACTTAATGGCCAAATCCAGGGGAGTGTCGTTGTTTTTGTTGAGACTATCCCAAGAAGCTCCTGCTTTGATAAGAACCTGAGCACTGGCAGCATGTCCATGTTTAGCTGCCCAGTGAAGGGGCGTGTAGTCATAGGCATTTTTGGCACCAGCATGAGCTCCTGCTTCTAAAAGAAGTTGCATAACATCGGGCTTGTCATGTGTCCAAACAGCTTTGTGGATAGGCTGCTTTCCATCTCCATCTGCAACATGGATCAATGTCCTTCCTATGGGATGCTTTAAAATGATTTGGAGAAGGGGCGCGTATCCATAAAAGGCTGCTACATGGAGGATGGTGTCTCCCTCTATGGCACATAGCCTGGGATCAGCACCTTTGTCTAAAAGGCAAATAGCTGCTGAGAGATGACCTTGCACAACTGCAAGATACAGGGGCGTTTTTTTTGAAAGATCTTGAGCATTGATTGAGGCCCCCCCCTGCTCAAGTAAAATCTCAATATTTGCCGCTTGCCCCTTATAAGCTGCAAGGTGGAGAAGCGTTTGTTGAAACTTATTGGTTTGATTGGGATTAAGCCCATTTTTTAACAAAAATTGCAGGCTTTTTGGGCAAGGCCTTTGGACAATCTCTTCGATCAAGGAGGTGTTTTTTTTGACATCTTCTAAAAACATTTGAAGCACCTGGCTCTGATCGCACAATGCGGCGCTATAAAGCGGAGTGAAAGAACCGCTATGGACCATCGTAGGATCTTTTCTATGCAGCCAAAAAACAATCTGGACATGCCCTTCTGCTGCTGCCATATGCATAAGGCTTGTCCCATCCTTTCTACATTTTTTAAAAAGGGCCGGATCTTGGGACAAGAGCCACATAAGAAGAGGCATCTGATTGCCTAAAACAGCCGCAAAGAGGCAGTTTTCTCCTTGCATATCTTCTTCACAGAGCCTCTTTCTATCCTCTAGAATCCAGCTCTGCACTTGTACTATATCTCCTGCTCTACAGGCTGCGTAGCACGCTGCAAAGGTGTAGCTCATGCTGGGGGAGCGAACGGGCTCTGCGCCGATTTCAATAATAAAACTAGGTAGAGCTTGAGCCTTTTGAAAAACCACAATCTCATGCCAAAGCGCTTTTTGGTTTTCAAAGCAAGGGTAGTATTCCATACGTCGATTAGTGGCAGCGACAGGAACGAAATGAGCATCATAGTTTTGATAAGCTCCCTTACCCTCGAGAGTCAGCATATCAGTACATTTTTTGGGGTAGGGTTGATCGCTCACAACAGGATAGGGCTCTCGCATGGAGACCCAGGAAAGTAACAAACAGCCCTTACTGTACATAGCGGCATATTGAGCGCTCTCGGTAAAATAGATGCCACTTCCAAAATAGCCTATATCTGTATTACCAGCCTCTACACCACCTGCAAAGTAGGCATGTTTCCCAAAATAGGTAAAACCAGAAGCGCAGATAGAGACAGATTTTTCGGGGGAAGTTCCATGCCAGAGGGGAAGAACCTTCGCATGTCGTAGAGTTTCTGGTTCCTGATCGATGGTTACTTTTAAGGGAGAAAAAGGATCTGTAAGCTCTTTCCACGTTCCTATGGCTCCTCTTCTTTCTTGGGATAAAGGTCCGGCCTGCCAAGAGGAGGAGAATTTTTGGGCCTCCTCTTCGATATTAAAAAGATGACCCAAAAAACCCATATGCAAGGATTGGTTATAGACGCAGGTGATTTTAGTAATGCCGTATCCGAGAGGACGATCTTTCATAAACTGGCTTACAATAAATTTAGATTCCGGATCGGTAGGCAAAACAACCGTAGCTTTAAAGCGGGGGTTAGCAGGTTGCAGTCTTTTAAAAAGCTCTGCGCTCAGTTGCCAAGGTGTCTGGGATGTGGGAGGGGAGTCTTTTGGGATGGGAAGCATGTGTTTATCTCATTGTTAAAAGCTAAGCTCTGGGGTGGGTTTTGTTGTAAATCTCTTTTTTTAGTTTTGGAGAGACGTGAGTATAGATGGTTGTGGTGGCCAAAGAAGTGTGACCCAAGAGCACTTGAATGGTTTTTAGATCCATCCCATTTTCGAGCCAGTGGGTGGCGATTGTATGCCGGATGGTATGTGGAGTGATGTGACCAGCAAGCCCGCTTGCTTTAAGGTATAGATCGAATTTGCGATCAACCGAGCGAGTCGTGAGACGCGTACCCAGCCGGTTAAGAAAAACAGCTGCAGGATCGACCTCAGCTCTATGCCCGTCGGCGTCTTGGTAGCGCTTGGCATGAGCCAGGTAGGCCGTGATCCAATCGGCCGCATTTTTTGTGATGGGTATGACGCGTTCTTTTTTCCCTTTCCCGCGTAGCTTAATGATCAGGGATTTTAGATCGCAATCTGCCCGGTTAAGCCCCACAAGCTCACTCACACGTAGGCCAGAGCTATAAAATAGTTCCATAATGCAACGATCGCGGAAGCCCAGATAATCACTGGTGTCGGGCTGGTCAAATAGGCGCTGCACCTGTTGATAGTCCAAAGAGACCGGAATCCTTTTATCTAACCTAGGGCTTTCGAGCTCTTCTGTGGGATTTTTGGGAAGCAGGTTGTTTTTTACGCAAAAGCTGAAAAAAGTACGCAGCGAAGAAAGGCGCCGCACAACGGTGCGTTTCTGCACTTTGCCTTCTGCTAAGGAAGCTAGGAAGTGACGCAGGGTTTTTCGGTCGATCAGAGCGAGGGCAAGAGTGTCTAGATGTGTTTCTGTCCTTTTATCGTAGCTTTGCTGGTAACTAATTTTCTCACCTCTCTTTTCTGGAGGCACTTCTTGCTCAAGAAATTGTTTAAGTGAGTTCAGGTCGATCGTATAATTACGCACAGTATGCTCAGAAACATTTTTTACAACTCGCAAATACTCCAAAAACTGATATGCTGCCTTAATCATACTCCCAAAGTATGATCTGAGGGATCAATTGTCAAACCCTATTGATGAGAGATAGGGAATGTTTTGAGGTCCTCGGCAGCGAAGGTGTTGGGGAAGATGGTGCGGGCTTCTGTTTCAAAATCGCGGACATTGAGATATCGAGCAGAAAAATGGGTAAGAATCAATTGCTCTACACCTGCTTCTCGGGCAATATGGGCGGCTTGTTTAGCGGTAAGGTGATAGTGTTTTTCAGCCAAATCCCGGTGCTCCTCCAGATAGGTACTTTCGCAAAGTAAGAGTTTGGCTCCTTGGGCAATTTGAACGGCGCCTTTGCATAGGCGCGTATCGCTGACAATCACGATGGTATCTCCTTTGCGGATCCGACTCACATCGTCTAAGAGAACCTTCCGACCTTCAATCTCGAGCTCTCCTGTTTGTTCAAGAGTCCGTACGAGGGGACCTACGACGTGTGCCTCTTTGAGTTTATGAGCATCGAACTTTCTTCTATCGGGCTCAGTCAATCTCCAAGCGATATTATCGACTCCATGTTCCAAGAAGGCTGCTTCTATGCGGAATTTTCCATCATCTTCCACTAGTCCAGCTTTGGAAACGGGGTGCTCGATCACTTGGATGGTTTCGTGATAAATCGTCCCATAGCGGAGTCTGTCAAAATATTTTTTTCCACTGGCAGGGTAATAGCAGTGTATCGGATGGGTCACTTTATCGAGATTCAGTCGCATGAGCATGGAACCGAGCCCTAAACAATGATCGCCATGGAAATGGCTCACAAAAATCCGGGTGACGCATGTGGGAGCGACATTGGCAAAAATAAACTGCCGTTGCGTTCCTTCGCCTGGGTCAAAGAGAAGCCCCTCATCATTCCAACGGAGTAAATAAGCCCCATGATTCCGTTTACGGGTGGGCTGCTGGCTCGACGAGCCCAAAATAATCAAATCTTTTACGGACATAAGCCAAAGAGAATACCTTTTCCCCTGGGCTGAAGTCAAGGAACTCTCTTTGAGAAGAGTTGCGAAATTTTTACCGCGGAGAGCGTAGAGAAGGTATAGTACCATTTCCAGAAAATAAAGTCATGAAGTGGTACTGGGTAATATGACAGATTTGGGTGATCGTTTCGAAGCCTATGTTTTTGCACCTAAGCGAGAAAGGATCGTTCAAAAATGGCGTGTTATACAGTGCCAATTTATGACTTTATTTTTTGGAAATGGTATTAAGCAGTTTTTTTGGCTTTAGGATCTTTGGGTTTGGAATCTGGCCGTTGGTGGGTGCGGAAATAATCGTCCGGGTCGATGTTGTTTTTGCGGGCAAAGGAGCGCAAACAGCAATCGAGGGCGATGGTTGTTAAAATGAGGGGGACACATGCACCAAAGGCGTAAAAGGGACACTCTATTGGCACATAGTTGGCTTGTGCAAGACCGATCATGATGCCACCTGCCACCACTGCCACCAATGCAGCTATCATGAAGGCACTAGAGGTTTTACGTAGGTACTCTAATTTTTCGATCACTGCTTTTTTGGCAGTTGTAATCCGACATGTGGGTGGATTCAAAAGATACTGTGATGAGGATGATGTAGCAGAAGCAGAAACAGATGGAGATGACATAGTGCTTTAACTCAGTAACGGACATTGTGTTGAATGGCAAAAAAACGGAGTCGGCCTAAGAGATAGCCGACAATTCCACCGACGAGGTGGGCTGTATTGGCAATGCTGATGGGTGACGTAAAATTCCCCCAAATCTGCATGAAAAAAAAGGCGAGCTGCAAAGCGAACATCCCCAGAACAAAGATGGTGAGGAAGATCAAGGTGAAGCGCTGCAGCAGGTAGCCCTCCCAGGGAGCCACTTGTTGACGGGCCCAGATAAATGCCGCCATCCCTACAACAACTCCAGAAAGGCCCATGAAAAAAGGGCCACTCATCAGGTACTGAGCCGTATTGGCTATAATAGCCGTGGCCAGAATCAAGAGAAGATATCTGAACCAACCAATACGAAATTCGATCTGATTGCCGAGCAATACAAACCAAAGTGCATTGAAAAAAATATGGAGCAAATCAAAATGTAAAAGTGCTGGAGTGAACACGCGCCACACTTGGCCCTGGCCAATTTTTTCAAATAGCGGTCCCTGGTAGCCTACGGGGGCACTAGAGTTTTTGTAGTGGGATACGACACGTTCATAAATACCCATCCACACGGGGGTTTGACGCATTTCTTGTAGGATTTTCCGAGCTTCACTGGAAGGTGGTTTTTGCTGCTCGATATCTGAACGCGTATAGATTTTGAACAGCCGATCACGCATTTCAAAGTAGGCCGGATAGTCATATATCAGAGCTTTCTCAATGGGTGCTAACATGACCGCCGGGATCACTCCAGGAATTTGGGGAGGGATTAAGCTTTCTCCACGTTGCAATTGAGCCCATAAAAACAATGCGACGATGGTGAAGAGGATAAAAAGAGAAATAGGACCATAGGGAGCCGGGGAGAGAAGAGCCTTGCGCTTTACAGTCGGAATTTCATCGGGGTCATCAGCAGATATTTCCTTGGCTTCAGAGGGAAAGCTTTCCTCTTGGGGGCGTAGATTCGTCTCATAATGGGCTCGGTATTTAGGATCATGAGGATTTGTCTGATATTCTCGATAGAGAGCTTGGGCACGTTCTATCTCGTCCTCATCATAGACCCAGATGCGGAACTGAGGGTTGTCCTTATTAGTACCATCAACTTCTTCACACTCATTTTGGATGCCCTGACCTGTTAAATAATAAGAGAGGGCGAGCGGAGTTTCTCGATTGAGGTCTGTGATGGTGCAGATCAGTCTCATGCTGGGGATAATCCTTGAATATTCTCGATCAGTTGTGAGGTTGCAAGCCCAGGGATTCTATCAACCAAATGAAGAGCTCCTCCATACTGTTTAACAACTGGAGCTTCGATGCAATTCTTGCCGTATTCGATCCCATTCACATGTATATCGGGCTTGATGGTGGTTAAAATGTGGCAGGGATCCTTTTCATCGAACCACGTGAGATAATCGACAAAGCCGATTGCACAGAGCATTTCCAAACGGTAGCGAAGAGGAATAATCGGCCGTTGGTGGCTTTTATAGGCCTTGATAGACGCATCGGTATTGACTGCCACAATGAGAACATCAGCTACCTTTGATGCCTCATAGATCATGTACATGTGCCCTGCGTGGAGCAAATCGAACGAACCATTCAAGGTCGCAATGGTTTTACCCATGGAACGCAGCTCACTGACTTTTTTGGCAAGAGATTCGGGAGCCACCAGTTTACTTTGGCTATAGGCTTGCCAACTCTCGTGCAGGTTCATTGGGCCATCTCCGGAAAAGCAATAGGGAAGATATCGTCGTAGTGCTCGACAAAATAGACCTTTAAATCTTTCCTCAGATAATCGGGCAGCTCGTCATAATCGCGCTGGTTGTCTTTAGGAAATATCAAACTGGTCAAACCAGACCTCCGTGCTGCGATCAGCTTTTCTCGGACTCCCCCCACGCCCAATACGCGGCCGGTGAGTGTGATTTCACCGGTCATGCCGAGATTATCCAACACAGGACTATCTAGTAGCAACGAGAGCAAGGCCGTAACCATCGTGACGCCTGCCGAAGGGCCATCTTTAGGGGTAGCCCCCTCAGGAATATGGATGTGCACCTGAGATTTTTCAAAGAAGGTATAGCCTGGTGCATATTTATAAATCGCGCTATGCAAATAGCTCCATGCAATCTGAGAGGATTCCTTCATGACATCGCCAGCTTGACCGGTTAAATGCATGTCGGTCCTGTCTGCAGCTACTTTGATCGCTTCGATGTACAGGGTGGCCCCCCCATGCGAGGTCCACGCCAACCCTGTTGAGACGCCTACTGGGTTTCGCACATAGAAGCGGTCACTCAAATAGATTGGTTTCCCCAGGTATTCTGCCAGGTTTTCTGTGGTAATCAGGTGTTTCAATTCTTTTTTGCGCCGTCCCTTTTCCCTTTCTCTCACGATCTCAAGGGCAACTTTGCGTAGGATTTTTTTGATTTGGTTTTCGAGGTTGCGCACACCCGCTTCACGTGCGTAGCCATTGATAATGGTGCGCAAAGCATCCAAAGAAAAAGAGATATCGCTCGCTTCGAGGCCCATCTGCTTGCGGGCACGGGGTACGAGGTATTTTTTGGCGATCTGGATTTTTTCTTCCATGATGTAACCCGATAGGCGTAAGACCTCCATTCTATCCAGAAGGGGTTCTGCAATGGTGTCTGTCATGTTGGCAGTTACAATAAAGAGGACATTGGAAAGATCTAGCCGTACATCCAGGTAATGATCGAGAAAATCGCGGTTTTGTTCAGGATCGAGTACCTCGAGAAGTGCAGAGGCTGGATCACCATGGAAACTCATGCCCATCTTGTCGACCTCGTCGATCATGATCACCGGATTCATGGTTTGGTTTTGTTTCAAAGCCTGGACAAGTTTGCCCGGCATCGCTCCGATGTAGGTGCGTCTATGTCCTTTGATTTCAGCTTCATCACGCATACCACCTACTGAAAAGCGGAAAAATTTTCGGTTCAAAGCTCTGGCTATGCTTTTGCCGATGCTCGTTTTCCCTACCCCAGGCGGGCCTACGAGGCAAATGATGCTTCCTTTGAGGCCTCCTGTTAATTTTCCTACACCGATTAATTCCAGGATTCTTTGTTTGATCTCTTCGAGGCCATAATGATCTTTGTGTAAGATGGCTTCGGCTTTCATCAAGTCATGACGCTCTTTGCTGAATATTCCCCAAGGTATAGTAGTGAGCCAATCGACATAATTGCGACAGACACTGTATTCGGCAGAGGATGAGTCGAGTGTCTGGAGTTTTTCCATCTCTTCTTGGATCGTCTCCATCACAGGAGGAGGCACCTCTCTTTTTTTCAATCGAGCCTCGAACTTTTCGGTGTCGATCGACTTCTCCTCTTTCTCTAGTCCCAACTCTTTTTTGATTGTCTTGAGCTGCTCGCGCAGGAAATATTCCTTCTGGCTTTTGGTGATGGTCGCTTCGATCTTTTGATTGATGCTACTTTGCAGTCGGCTGAGGTCGAGCTCTTTTTTCAAAAGGGCAAGCGCTTTAGTGATGCGCACTTCCATATCAAAAGCTTCTAATACTTCTTGCAATTCTTCGCGTGTGGCAGTTGTCAGGGCGACAGCAAAATCAGCAAGCTTTCCAGGTTCTGTAAAATCGGAGTGCCCCAAGAAGATTTGCAACTCTTCTTTGAACAACGGATTGAGTTTTAAGAGCTCTTTGATGACTGAGATGATGTTAATGGAATAAGCTTTTAATTCATCAGAGATTCCAGGTGCTTCGGGGCGGTAGCGCACACGGGCACGTAGAAATTTATCTTTTTCACGCTCTTTGAGGGGCTCAATAATTTCGACCCGTTCTTCCATATTCAAGATGACTTGTGCACCGCCACCCTCTACGGGGATGATACGCAAGATCCGCGCAAGCACACCGACCTTAAAGAGGTTGGAGAAACCCACTTTGTAAATGTTTGCATTTTCTTTTTTGGTAAGCACGAGAGCTACATACTTCTCATCTTGTTTAGCTACCAACTTCAACACTTCATAAAAGGGACCCGGTTCAATTAAGATGGGCGCTGCCATTCCCGGAAAGAAAGGCCTTCGATTGAGTGGCAATACAAAAAGCTCATCTGGAAACCGGACCGACGGTTGTTGATTGGACTCGAACGCCTCTTCAAGGGCATCTTCTAATTCAGCTTCAAAAGCCTCGTCTTCTTGATTGTGCTTTTTCAAATTCCGACCTATTTACAAAAATGCTTAGAGTGTAACAATGCCCCTCAAAAGATGCAAGAGAGGTAAAAAATGTAACTATTCAGGTAATCCATTTTTTCGGTTAAAAGCCTCTTTCTGGGGACTATCCACTCTTCCCCGGTAGACCGTGTCAACTCTCGGACAACCCATCAAAAAAGCTCTACTGGAGCTTCTTTGAGGTACCTTGTCCTTGGCAAGCTGGGCTTGCCCTGAGGATTCTGCCGGCTCGTGAATAGTCACGAAAAAATCCTGTTTATTTCAATCTTTTGATTAGCTTATCATTTTATAATCTTCCTAAAAGAATAGAAATGCTTTTTCTTATTATAGACACCAGTACTGATAAATCCCTCATCCTATTTTCAAATGGGGTTCATGTGCTTTTAAAAATTTTACTGCCTATGGGTGCTCAAAGCTCCCGCTACTTAATGAGTTCGATTGAGTCGGGTCTCAAACAGCTCCAGCTTCACCCCTCTGCTCTTAAAGCGATTGCAGTTTCGGTAGGCCCTGGGTCCTATACAGGGATTCGAGTGGGGGCAGCTGTGGCTAAGGGGCTTGCTTTTCCAGGCGGCTTACCCCTTGTGGGGTTCTGCTCGCTTTCAGGTTTTGTTTCTCCCCAAGAGGGAAAATTTTCCTCACTCATCGACGCCCGTATTGGGGGCGCTTATGCACTCTTACAGGAGAGAAAAGGTGAAGAAGTGATCCATCACTCAATACCACGTCTGGTCTCGAATGAAGAATTGCCCGCCTATCTTGAAGGGTGGCCTCCAATAGCCGGACCCCATATCGATTACCCCGATGCGGGTCATTTAGCCCGTTTAGTCACCCAGCAACTTTCGGAGAATCCAACTTCTACCGACTTGGAGCTCATTTATTTGCGAACGCCTAGCTATTCATCATAGAGCGAGAAAGAAATTTAATGAAAATTTAGTGCAATTTAGATATAACACCATTTCCAGAAAATAAAGTCACAAATTGGCACTGTATAACACGCCATTTTTGAACGATCCTTTCTCGCTTAGGTGCAAAAACATAGGCTTCGAAACGATCATCCAAATCTGTCATGTTACCCAGTACCACTTCATGAATTTAGTTTCTGGAAATGGTATAAGAGGTATCTTGAGGGAACTGCAAAACTCCCTTTGGGACCAAATGCGCCCTTTTGACACCGGATTTGGATTTCTTGCAACTAGCCTATGGCCAACAGGAGATGTCGATTTGCAAGAAACCAAACCGACGCCAAAATCATCAACTTTGGCCCTCAAAGCGAGTTTTGCAACTCTCTCTTTTAACTGTAGGTTTTATGGCTACTATTCAAGCAAACGGTTCGGTTGTTCACTACTTTGAACAACCATCTATCTCGAGTCCGTGTGTTACGGCTATAGTCATTTGTTCGGCTATGGCTGTGGCTGTCTTAGTAATAGGTGTGCTTGCCCTTCTGCATGCGCGTGGGGTTGTAAATTGTGGGTCTATCGGCTCCATTCCTCCACAAGGAGCTCGTGCATTTTTAGTTTTAGGAGGGGCATGCTTGCTCCTTATGATCTCCGTATATCCTGTTTACCGAATGCTCTCTTATAGGCCCCCCTCCTATACGCCACTTGGAGATCGTACAATTCACATAAACCGTGGTTGGACTCGAGAAACCCGCTCTTTTGTAGATGTGGCCCAGGCCCAATACGTTATGAAGGGATTAGAAAATGAAAATATCAAACGCTCAGATACGATTCGCTTATAGCGAGGATATATGAACGCACTTTCAAGCACGGCCGAGAAACAAATTCAATATCACCCAGGTGTCTGTGATGGTCCCGTAATCGCCGGTTTAATGCCTGTGGCTATAGTCTGCGTGACAGTTTTGGTTGTAGGTATACTTGCTAACTTGCATGCACAGGGGGTCTTAGATTGCAGGCCCCTGGGCGCTATCTCGTGGGGGGGGAGTGTTGCACTGCTAGTAGTAGGTGGGTGGTTTCTATTCAGTCTAATATGTGCGACGTGCAGTATTACCGCACGGCATTATAATGTAAAATTCTCAGAAAGTGATTCTGAATGGACTCCCAAAAAGAACCTGCTCAATAGCTATACATTTTTAGGAAGCAGTATATCGGTGACCCAAGAGCACGGGTCTCAAGAAATGCATCTGTTTCCAAGTGAGATGAATGCGCATGAGTATATCGATAAATTAATAGAAAAAAATTACTGCCAACACAGCAAGCTCGCTGCTGAAACGGGAGCAACGATCCATAAACATGTGGAAGACTCACCAGTTCATCTAACATTAGATACTTTTATTGAATATATTCTTGATGTTGAGCCCTGGGAAAGAGCTTTCCAAGGATTGCCGCCTGAGGAAAATGCATATGCCTTCTATAGCCATGAGATTACAGCTCCTGTTCCTCAAGATGTGACCCTATACAGCGTCCTGTCTCATGTCGGTGGAGAGCGGGCCATCCATTTCTTTATGAATCAAGCACTGGCTCGGGAATACATATTGACCTTGGGTGCATAGGATGTGCTTTTCAGGGGTGTAGGAACTTATACCATTTCCAGAAAATAAAGTCACAAATTGGCACTGTATAACACGCCATTTTTGAATGATCCTTTCTCGCTTAGGTGCAAAAACACAGGCTTCGAAACGATCATCCAAATCTGTCATGTCACCCAGCGCCAATTATTTCTTTACGAGCCCCAAGGAGACTCTTTGAGTTCTTAATGGAAATTTAATGTGCTTTTGGGTATTATGTGTTTGTGTAAAACGTTTTACGGATAATTTTCATTATGAATGCTCTTCCCCAAGATAGCGCGAGAAAAATTCATTATCATATAGGTTCCTTTGTGTGTCCCTATCTCTCGACACTTGTTGTCGCCGCAGCGGCTACAACAGCCTTGGTGGTAGGCGTACTGGCTTTGTTGCACTCACATGACATTTTGAATTGTGGCCCGATCGGCTGTATCCCTACGGAAGGAAGCTATACGTTGTTGGCAGGCAGTGGCGTGTTGTTATTGGCAGTTGCTGTGGCACTGAAGGTCATTTGCGATCGCAAAGACAAACTTATAAAATCCCATGCATCGATGTATGATCCTGCGTGGTATCCAGCAAAAGCCCCTCCTTCTACCTTTGCAATCTTTGGTAATACAGTTTTTGTGACCCAAAGTGATGGTAATCAAGAGGTTCATCATTTTTCGCCAAATGATGAGCTCAACAAGTACGTGTGCTCTTTAGGAGATCATAAGGTGCAGTTCTGTAGCAAACTCGAGATTGAAACAGGAGCTGAGGTCCATTTTCATGAAAAAAATCTCGAAGAACATAGGCGGCTCCAATCATTTGTCATGTTCTTAAAAGACTTTAAATCCTGGAAAAATAAGTTCAAAGACATGCGGCAAGCTGGTAAGGACCACGAGCTCTGTCAGCTGGGGTATATCTCGGAATTTGGGCCAATTCACTTCACAGACCGGACCATTTACAGTGTCTTGCAGATCGATCCAAGCGGAAAGAAGACTATCCATCTTTTTATGACATTGGACGGTGCTCAAGCATATATGACACCTGACAAAATTCTACTGACCTAACGCCCTGAGCTCATCTTGAAAAGATGCAACTCCCTCGTCAATATTCTAGCAAATAGGTATAATCCGCTTCTTATATGGAAGTTTTGCTCGAGATCGACATTTTTTCCCTATGGCTCACTAAGTATGGGAGTTTTGTCCTATTCTTTCTGTTGTCTCTAGGAATTCTTGCACTGCCCATTCCAGAGGAGACCCTGATGGTGATGTCGGGTGTTTTGATGAGCAAAGGAAAGCTCAGTATCCCGATGACTATTTTTTTCTGCTATACAGGGGCTATGGCGGGCATTACGACAAGTTACCTTTTGGGCCGCACAGCTGGGCATTATCTTTTGATCAAATATGGTCGGTGGGTCGGTATTACTGCTGCAAGGCTAGAAAAAGCCCATGAGTGGTTCGCTCGCTTTGGAAAATGGCTGCTTGTTATTGGTTATTTTATTCCCGGTGTCCGCCATTTTACTGGCTTTTCGGCAGGGACAACGACGATGCGCTATCCTCAATTCGCCCTTTTTGCCTATAGTGGAGCGATCCTGTGGGTTTCTCTTTTCCTCTCGATCGGATATTTTTTAGGGGGCTATTGTCTCGATTGTTACGAAAAATTAGAGACAATTGACCTGATCAGCATCGCCTTTCTTGTGATTGCCGTGATTGTAACTATTTTAATCATTCGCAGGCGCTCTCTTAAAGGTTGAAACCTAATCCCGAGATTGTTAAAATCTCCTTCATTCTTATAGAAGAAACATAAGGACAACCCTAACTATGCCCAGCGTGAAAGTTCGTATCGGAGAGACAATCGAGAAAGCTCTCAGAGCATTAAAAAAGAAATTAGACAAAGAAGGTGTGATGAAATCAGCAAAAGCGCATCGCTTTTACGATAAACCTTCTGTGAAAAAACGTGCAAAATCCAAAGCAGCTGCCAAGTATCGCAACCGATGAGAGTAGATAAGCAAATGGATTATTACGAAATCCTAGGTGTTGCCAAAGGTGCTTCAGACGAAGAGCTGAAAAAGGCTTATCGTCAAAAAGCACTCAAGTTCCACCCCGACAAAAACCCCGGAAACCCTGACGCTGAAGCCCATTTTAAAGAGGTTTCAGAGGCCTATGAAGTTTTGGGGGATCCCAAGAAGCGAGAGATGTATGACCGCTATGGGAAAGAGGGGGTATTTGCCGGTGCAGGTGGCGGCGCAGGCCATCCCGGCTTTGGTTCGATGGATGAGGCGCTCCGCACCTTTATGGATGCTTTTGGTGGTGGCGGAGGAAATGGCGGAGAGTCAATCTTCGACACCCTTTTCGGTGGAATGGGAGGGGGAGGGCGCGGAGGTGGTGGACGTTCGCAGGCACGCCAAGGAGCCAGTAAGAAGGCGACGATCCGGATTTCGTTTGAAGAGGCGGCTCATGGGGCAGAAAAAGAGTTGCTTGTTACACGTAACGTGATTTGCAAAACCTGCCACGGGAGTGGCTCTGCTGCGGCAGACGGCGTGAAAACTTGTCCTCGCTGCGAAGGGGCGGGCCAAATTTTCCAGAGCCGTGGGTTTTTCAGTATGTCCTCTCCTTGTCCCCAGTGTGGAGGCGAGGGAAAGGTAGTCACAGATCCGTGCAGAGATTGTCGCGGGGCCGGAGTTCTCAAAGAGAAACAGCATGTCAAAGTGCATATTCCTGCCGGTGTTGATACAGGGATGCGCTTGAAAATGGCCGGATATGGCGATGCGGGCGAATCTGGTGGACCTGCAGGGGACTTGTATGTCTTTATTAATGTCGACAGCCATCCCTTATTCGAACGTGAAGGCGATGATCTGCTGCTCGATCTGCCCATCGGATTTGGTGAGGCAGCCCTGGGTGCCAAAAAGGATATCCCCACCTTAAGCGAAGCTTGCCGTTTGACAATCCCTGAAGGGACGCAAAGCGGTAAGGTATTTCGTGTCAAAGGAAAAGGATTTCCCAACGTCCATGGTAGAGGTGCTGGTGATCTACTGGTGCATATCTCATTGGAAACACCCACACACTTGACCACAAAACAAAAAGAGCTCTTGCAAGAATTTGCAAAAACAGAGGGTGTGGACAACCACCCTCGCAAAAAAAGCTTTATGGAGAAGATCAAATCCTTCTTTAAGGAAGGTTGATGGTGATTATTCACAAGCCAGCAGCCTTCTTAAGGCAGGCCTAGTTAACCAAGGACAAGGTGCCTCAAAGATGCTCTAGTTGAGCTTTTTTGATGGGTTGCCCGAGAGTTGACACAGTCTACCGTGGGGGAGTGGATAGTCACCACCGAGAGGCTTTTAACCGAAAAGATGGATTGCCTGAATAGTTACGTATGATGGGGAAGGATAAAGAATAAAGGATGGTGTATGAAAGAAAGTAGTTATAATCCCGAATCTGATCCCCTATCTTCTCTCATTCAGCCTTCTCCACCTCCCTCCTCCTCAGCATTACATACGTTGAAGCTACTCTACCTTTCCCGATTTATGGACGAGAAAACGGCTAAACTTGCTAAGCAAAGCAAGGGAGGCACTTTCCAGCTCTCGTCTGCAGGCCATGAATTGGTGGGTGTCGTATGTGCTCAGGCGCTGGTATCCGGCAAAGATTGGGGATTACCATATTACCGTGATCAGGGATTTGCCTTAGGGATAGGATGCGATTTGGCCGAGCTATTCGGTGTGTTTTTAGGGCGTGTTACCGAAAATCACTCTGGTGGAAGGATGATGCCTCATCACTACTCTGACAAAAAACGTCGCGTCATCTGCCAGTCAAGCGTCGTTGGTTCACAATTTCTCCATGCCACCGGCCGTGCACTCGCAATCAAAAATCTGGGCAAAGATGAGGTGGTCTATGTTTCGGCTGGCGATGGGGCTACCTCGCAGGGAGACTTTCACGAAGCGCTCAATTTTGCCTCGATTCATAAGCTTCCTGTCATTTTTGTCATTCAGAATAATGGGTGGGCGATCTCGGTGCCGATTGCAGAGCAATCAGCTGGAGGAAGTCTAATCGATGTGATCCGTGGTTATCAAGGGATGGCTGTGAATGAGGTTGATGGCACAGATTACCAACAGCTACACCATGCGATGCAAAAGGCGGTTCACAGAGCGAGAATGCAAGAGGGTCCAACGACTTTGATGGCCCATGTACCTCGTCTTGCAGCTCATAGTAATAGCGACAATCCTAAAAAATATCTCTCGGATGAACAAGAGAATGCTCAATTGGCACGCGATCCCATCCCTCGCTTTGAGAAATGGCTCTTGGAGCAAGGTTTATGTACAGAAGAAGAGATTGATGGGGCCAAATCGGCCAGCCATCAACAAGTGGAAGAGGCAGCCCTTAAGGCCGAAAGTCTTCCTTTGCCTCCTCAGGGTAGCAGTAGATTTCATGTGTTTGCGCCCTTCGATCCTCCTGTTTCCTTGTTGGAAGAGGCTCCTCAAGAAGGTGAGAAGATTGTGATCATGGATGCTATTAATCATGCACTCATTGAAGAGATGGAACATGATCCCCACGTTGTTGTTTTTGGCCAGGATGTTGCACACGGTAAAGGAGGTGTGTTTGGGGTCACCCGCACGCTGACCGAGCGTTTTGGCAACGATCGTTGTTTTAATACACCGCTTGCGGAATCGACCATTATTGGGGTGGCCATCGGTATGGCAGTCGATGGGATTCATAAGCCTGTGGCGGAAGTACAATTTGCTGACTACTTATGGACGGGGATCAACCAATTATTTAATGAAGCATCGAGCATCCATTACCGTTCTAATGGCCAGTGGGAAGTGCCTATAGTAATCCGTATGCCCTGTGGAGGGTATATTCAGGGGGGGCCTTATCATTCGCAAAGCATCGAAGGGTTTTTAACTCACTGTCCAGGGTTGAAGGTTGTGATGCCAAGCAATGCTGCAGATGCTAAGGCACTTTTAAAAACAGCAATCCGCGACCCTAACCCTGTGATTTTCTTGGAACATAAAGGGTTGTACCGTCAGCAAAAGTTTTGTGCGCGAGCCGAGCCCTCTAAAGACTACCTACTACCCTTTGGGCAAGCCGGTCTTGTTCGAGCCGGAACTGACCTGACAGTTGTTTGTTGGGGTATGATGGTCGGCATGGCATTCGATGTGGCTGAAAAGTTAGCGGGCGAGGGGATTTCGATTGAAATTCTTGACTTGCGCACCTTAATACCACTCGACAGTACCGCTATCATGAGCTCAGTGCAAAAAACGGGCAAGGCATTGATTGCCCATGAAGCCCCTCGCACATGCGGATTTGGTGCCGAAATCGCAGCGCGCATCAGTGAAGAGGTTTTTGAATACCTCGATGCTCCAATCCAACGCGTTTGTGGTTTTGATAGCCCAGTTCCCTACAGCAAAAATTTAGAAAACGAAGTGCTGCCTCAACCATCCGACCTTGAAGCCGCGATCCGCCGTCTAGCCAAATATTAAAATGCACTTTCAATATGTGAATCCTAAAGTGATGTTTCATGGGAAGAGGATCGATGTCCTCTCAGTTGAAGCTGAGCACCCCCAAGGAGGAATGGTACGTCGCGAAGTAGTTGCCCATCCTGGAGCTGTAGTGATTTTACCGATGCTTGATCCTGAAACTGTCATCTTAATCCGCAATGAGCGTTTTGTTGTGCAGCAAACTCTGTGGGAATTACCGGCAGGCACCTTAGAGAAGGGGGAGGAGCCGGGAACGTGTGCTGTAAGAGAGCTCCAAGAAGAGACCGGCTACCGTGCTGGGACGATCTCTCCTTTGCTCGATTTTTTTTCGACTCCCGGATTTTGTAATGAAGTCCTTTATATTTATTACGCACAAGATCTTGTGCATATAGGGCAATCTCTTGATGAGACTGAAAAAATCGACGTTGAGCCCATACGCTTTTCAATGGCACTCAAAATGATCCAAGAAGGGATTATTCGTGATGCAAAGACCATCTGCGCCCTTCTTTATTTTCACACGTATTGCCAATAAATTAAATAATTAGTATAGATTCAGGGATGAGCCTGAGTCCTTTTCACATCAAGGATTGTAATTTATCTTTGGTAGCAACCGGAATGGTAGCTGAATCCTTGATTGAGTTGCGGGATTTACTCAAAAAAGTGCCTTCCAGTTCCCTCTATCATCACTTCTGGGGAAGACAGCTCCATTTCTCTTTTGTTCATCCTGAGTACCACAATGACTTTGCACAATGGGCAGATGCAGTCTTGCATGATCATGTCTTAAAAGAGAGGCTGGCAATGGTCGATCCGACGGATTATCTTGATCTGGAGGAATTGAGATCAAAAGTGATAGATATCATGGATGAGAGGTTAGATGAGGTGCAGTTTTTTTTATGGTCATCCAAAGATAGAAAATTCCATTTTCTTCGCTCGATTATTATTATTTTTGACATGGGAATTACAGTGAGCAAGCCCACCGATTTCAAGGAAATCATTCCTCAATTACCTCCGACCTCTATCTTCTACCATTTTATTGATGCAAGAAGACGCACGGAAAGAGGTTGGGATGATTTCAGCGTCTGGCTTTCTTCTTTTGGAGATCAATACGCTGAATTGGTTAAAAAAATACAAGGTATTGACCCCTATTTTCTTGCGCTTACAGATATCAGACAAAAATTAAGTGAAATTTTTGTAGCTATATGAACAATCAGATGTGGGAGCCATATAAAAATCTTTTAGGGCGAGAAGTTGTAGAACAACTCTTTCAAATCGCCCATATTTTAAATGGGGCCAAAATTGTTCATATTAATTCCACTCGGACCGGAGGTGGGGTAGCAGAAATTTTGAGTAAAATGGTCCCTTTGATGACCAGCTTAGGACTGAATACGCATTGGGAAGTGATTGAAGGCAATGATCTGTTTTTTCAATGCACAAAAGCCATTCATAATTTATTCCAAGGAAAAGGCGATAACCTCCCTTCTGCATCTCTTTTACGCAATTACGAGGAAGTGAATGCTAAAAACAGTGAAAAACTAACTTCATTGTTAAATGATGCAGACTTTGTGATGATCCATGATCCACAACCTTTGCCACTGATCAGTCATTTCCCTAAGCGGAAAGGTAAGTGGATTTGGCGTTGCCATATTGATACCTCCTCAGCTCCTCGCAGCGTTTGGAAATATTGCCGCCCCTTTATAGATCAATATGATGCTAGTGTTTTTTCGCTCGAAAATTTCAATCAATCTCTACCTCATCCCACCTATATTATAGCACCCAGTATTGACCCTTTGAGCGATAAAAATATCGACCTAGATGAGGGAGAAATTAAAAGTGTTGTGCAACAATTTGATATCGATACAAATAGGCCCATGATCATACAAGTCTCCCGTTTCGATAGGTTCAAAGATCCCAAAGGAGTGATCCGAGCCTTTCAGCTGTCCAAAAAATACCATCCTGAACTTCAGCTTGTCCTGGCTGGAGGAAGTGCACATGATGATCCTGAAAGTGCTGGGGTACTCCAAGAAATAGAGGAGTTGGCAGTTGGTGACCCAGATCTCCATATTCTGAATTTACCTCCTGATTCCCCTCGTATCATCAACGCGCTACAACGTGCAGCCCATATTGTCATACAAAAATCGATCAAAGAGGGTTTTGGTCTTACCGTAACCGAGGCTCTTTGGAAAATGAAGCCGGTGATTGCAGGAAATGCAGGTGGGATCCGCATTCAAGTGATCAATCACCATACAGGCTTTTTGGTCGATACACCCGAAGGAGCTGCAAATAGGCTACGGTATTTGTTACAATATCCAGAGATGGGCAAGGCATTTGGAACTGCAGGAAAAAGGCTTATAAAAGAAAATTTCTTAATAACGAGACATCTTCGCGAATATTTATCGATGATGGCCACATTGCTCAATCCTCGACAGGACCGCATTGACTTAAGCCGACATCTTGAGGCGTAACCATTGTATGGATATTCCCTCATCTGTTTATCGCATCCAGCTAAGCCAGGAATGTACTTTAAAACACGTCACAGAGCTCCTTCCTTATCTTTTTGAGTTAGGCATTGAGGGGATCTATACCTCACCTCTTTTCGAAGCGCACCTATCGGGTTATGACGTGATCAATCCCAATCGGCTCAATCCTGCTTTGGGATCTCATGAGGACTTTGAGGCATTGTGCACTCAATTGCAAAAAAATAAGATGAAATTTCTTCTCGATGTGGTGCCCAATCACATGGGAATCAAAGGCAATCCCTGGTGGCTCGATGTTTTAGAATATGGCCCTCAATCCTTCTATGCTGAATTTTTTGATATCAGTTGGGTCCTCAATCCTAAAATTGTGCTGCCGATTTTAAGTGCACCTTATGAAGAAGTTTTAAAAAAGGGAGAAATGAAGCTCGTTTGGGATAACGGATTTTGGATCCATTATTTCGATTATGTTTTGCCGATTAACTATCCCTCTTATGTTCTGCTTTTCTCAGCATTAGCCGAAAATAATGAAAAAGAATGGCTTGAGTGTTTGGCACTTGCCAAATCAGAGGAAAAAGAATCCTTCATCGCTTTGCAAAACCAATTGCAATGCCTTCACAAAAAAAATGAAGAATGGACTGTTTTTTTCAATAATAACCCGGATAAGCTTCATGAGATTTTGGAACACCAATTTTATAAACTCCTTTTCTGGAAAGAGGCGGGGGAGGCGATTAATTATCGCAGATTTTTTAATGTTAATGAATTAGTTGCTATTCACATCGAAAAAGAAAACGTTTTCACAGCCCATCACCAATGGATTTTTGAATTGTTAGCGCAGGGTAAGGTGCATGGCCTGCGCATAGACCATCCAGATGGTCTTTATGACCCCGCTCAGTATTTTAAGCGCCTTCGGGAGCGGCAAGTCAGTTTTATTTGGGCGGAAAAAATTCTCGATTTTAGAGAAATATTACCCAAAAATTGGGAGATCGATGGAACGGTGGGATACGATTTTCTCAATGTATTGAGTGGAACTTTTGTGCAGAAAAAAAATGAACCAAAGATGACAGAACTGTACAACCAATTCATCGATCAAAAATTATCTCTTCAACAGGTTCATTACGAACGGCGCAAGCGCTACATTGTTTTACATATGTCAAGCGAACTCAATTTTTTGACAGCCCGGCTTAAGGAAGCTTCGACAAACCATGGAATGGTTAACAATTTTACCCAAGCAGCTCTGATGCGTGCTTGTATGGAAGTGATGGCATGTTTTCCTGTCTATAGAACGTATATTCAGCCAAAGCATGCAATCCACAAAAATGATCGGAAATACATTTTGTATGCAGTTGAAATGGCTAAGCAAAAAGCCGAGGGGATTGATCCTTCTGTCTTCGATTACATAAAGGGACTCCTTCTTTTAGATTATAGTGGACCTGAGAAAGAGCTGGCAATTGACTTTGTTTTGCGCTTTCAACAACTGACCCCTATCGTCAAGGCAAAGGGTCTTGAAGATTCTACCTTTTTTATCTATAACCGTCTGATCTCACTGAATGAAGTAGGCGGAAATCCCGAATATTTTGGGTATACCAAAAGGGAATTCCATGCTTTCAATCAGTATAAATTAAGACACTGGCCCTATGGAGCTTTGGCTAGCTCAACACATGACACAAAATTCAGTGAAGATGCCCGTTTACGCCTTCATGTCCTGAGCGAAATCCCAGATCTTTGGGCAACACGTGTTTACGAATGGAAGGGGCACAATGAAAAATACAAAACCAAACAAAAAGGAAAAGTATTCCCAGATCTCAATACCGAATACTACCTCTATCAGATGCTGATTGCTATTTGGCCTGCGGATTTCGAGCGTATCTGGGGTTGCTTAAATAAAGCCATGCGAGAAGCAGGTCTTTATACTTCCTGGCATAGGATTGATGAAAGCTACGAAGCTGCAGTCAAGAAGTTCCTTGAAGCTATTCTTTTGCCAACTAGTAGCTTTTATCGCTCCTTTATTCCTTTTCAGAGGCGCATTGCCCAGTATGGGTTCTTCAATTCTCTTAGTGCTGTCGTGTTAAAAGCGGGGTCTTGCGGTGTTTTTGATCTCTATCAGGGAAATGAATCCACACAATTTTGTTTGATGGACCCCGACAACCGCCGGCCTGTGGACTTCCAAAACTTGCAAAAGCTAAGCGAAAAGGATCTCAAAGCGACAATTACTAGGCAAGCTTTGACTTTTCGACGTGAGCATAAAGAGCTCTTTTTACAGGGTGATTATATTCCTATGAAAACTCCTGAAAATAGCATCGGGTTTGTAAGAACGTTAAATGACCAGGAAGTGATCGTAGTGGCTCAAAGGTTTTTTACAGAAAAAGAACCTCATGAGCTCGAGAATTTGCAAGTGCCTAAAAACGTAAAGTCAAAATCTTTTAAAGACATTTTTACAAATCAAGAAATCATCGTGCACAAAGATGGGATTCATCAGGCCGAGTTATTCAAAACTCATTCCTTTTCTATTTTGGCATAATCCTGAAAATGGCAGTTCGAGATGGTAAAGTGATGCAAGACTTGGGTTGGAAAAAACAGTTGGAAAAAACATCTTCCCTCATAATCAATAATTTGATTAACATCCTTCTTTTAATTCTCCACCCTCATGAAAATTTTACTTACTTTTATACTTCTGAGCTCACGGCTCTTTGCGCTAGAAGAGAATCTCCCCTCAGCTTCCAAATCTGCCGGTGAATTTGCCCCTCCTTCTCATGGACAGCTTGTCACAAACGAATGGAGCAAAGTCTATTACAAAAAAACAGTCTGGGAGGTTGCTGGATACTGTGTAAAGGGAAGTGACAATCGAGCTGTTACCCTACTCCATTCCCGTAGAGACCGGTTCACCCATCCCATCGTCTTATACTAATTGAAATTTTAAAAAATACAGATGTTGTGGCATAAGCAATCTCCTCAAAATGGAGGTAGCAACATGGAAACAACAATTCTTATTCCCGAAGAACTAGAAAAGCACGACTTTATAAAGCTGTATAAATCCGCAAAACATCCTAGAGAAAAGAATAGATTCCTTGTAACCGTCTAATCTAGACATGTTGACGGAGAAAAATCAAGTGGTAGTCTGTTTGCGGCTGGCAAGCCACTGATCTGGAAGAAGCTCATGTAATCCTTGAGCGCTATGTCCTAGAAGCCTGCCAAAAATATCCTCTAAATACTCTCTGGGATTGATACTCAGACCACGACATGTTTGCACTAGAGAAAAAAGTATTGCCCCAGCCTCTCCTCCTGCTGGACTGCCGAAAAACAGCCAGTTCTTACGCCCAATAGCTAATGGCCGCACCGCTCTTTCAGCTACGTTATTGTCCAGGCGAGCGAATGGATGTTGGGTATAGTTTTCATGTAAGGAATCAGCCCAGAGAAATAACCGAGAGCCTCTCTTAGTTTAGATTTGGGCAATACTTTGCCTGATACTAGCTTGGCTTTGATCTTCTCGATGAGCTCGTCAATAATGGGGATTTCTTTCTCCTGGCGGATTTGCAGTCTTTCTTCCTCTGATCTAACCCAAGCGACTCTTTCTAGCATAAACAAGTACTTGATCTTGCGTAAAACCCATGCTTGGAAAGGAGCATCCGTTTCGGCCTCGAAAAACTTACGACGTATATGACTCCAGCAGGGACACCAGATAATCTGTTTCTTCTCAGCCAGTCTTTCATAAGCTCCATATTTATCTGAGTGCAGCACGCCATGATACCCTTTTAGAATATCCTGCACATGATCATGGCTGCGACTCTCACGAAAATCATAAATTCTGTAAGGAGGATCAGCTGCACTTCCTCCTACTACAACCCACATGTAGGCTAGTTTGCATTTTTCTTTCTCCTGGAGCTTGACGGGGATTTCGTCGATGTAAATGTTTTCACTTTTCAGGACATGTTTTTGCATCTCCTCATAAAGAGGCTGGAGGGCCAGCCCTGTTCGGATCACCCATTGAGAAAGAAGCTTGCGGCTGATGACCACTCCTTGCCTGCCCATAATCTCTACGATGCGGTAAAGAGGGAGGTGATCGACAAATTTCTGGGTGATAATCTCAGCGAGCAGACTATTATCTGCACGGCATTTGGGTAAAATGCATTCGGGTAGATCGGCTGTGAAAATCCCAGCCTCTTCTTTTTGAGGATGAGCATACTTGGGCCTTATGATCTCTTTTATAAAGTAACTACCTGGCTGATGGGCTAATTTGTAAGAGACTTCCCTACCGATTTGGACGAGAGGCTCTCCTGTCTCAGGGCAAACTTTTTTGTCTTCAGGCAAGTCCAAAACAATGGTTTTTATGGGCAAATCGGGATGTAGAGCAATCTTGTCTTTACCATCCCGGTGAGGTTTTCTGGTATGCGCTGCTACATTTTTTTTCTTTTCTTCGATGGCTGTTTGAAGATTTTCGAATCCAGGAAAAGAGAGTTGTTCTTGGTCGAGGTCAGCCACGACTCTTTCAGAGCGCTGACCGAAGATCTGGCGTTTAAACCATGAGAGTTGTTCTTCAAGATGGGCAATATCTTGATCTTTTTGGGCAAGACAATGATCTTTCTCAGCTATATTTCGATCCTTTTGATTAAGACTATGATTTTTCTCGGCAAGAAGGTTATGTAGATTGGAAATTTCGGCTTGTAGCTTATCTATCAGATGGATTCCTGCTGTTTGCATATGAAGAATTTTACCCAAAATACTCAAAAAAATATAGAGTTTTTAGAGAGAAAAACGAGGTTGTAGCCGCTTGGGTGTAATGCCTTCCAAAAGCATGAGAAAGGTTCTACGATCTAAAACAGAGCTATTATCTTTCCAACGGAAAGATCCCTTCTCCAGCCGTTTGAAATAGATGACAAAGCCATCCTGATCCCAGAAGAGGACTTTCATATGATTCTTACGCCGATTCAGAAAGATGAAGAAAGCTCCCGTGAGCAATTCTCCAGGGAAGAGTACTTCAATCTCAGCCATGAGACCATCAAAACTTTTCCTCATGCTCACAGGATGCCGGCAAAGGAAAAGACGGGCATTGCCCGGAATGCTTAGCATGACCTCAGCGTTTCCAGACAACGTTTAAGGGTAGCAGCATCAAAATGTTTTTCTAAGCGAACGAATATGCCTTTCATTTCAATGGTGATCCCGACATCTTTTGCTTCAGCAATCTCAATGAAACTCCCGCGACTAAGTGTTTTGGGGAAAAGACGCCTTTTCCAAGCGTAAAACAAATAAAGGGGAATTAGATTGTCTCGGCACCAATGCTGGATCGTGAGACCGCTGGCTTTTTGTTTCTGAATTCTCTCTTCCCACGTATGCCTGAGCTCAGTAGATGATTTGCGCATGAAAAACCTCCTGGTTCTTTTTTCATGCCCCCAGACTGCCTTTTTCTACTGATTCAAGAAAGATGGGCAAATTAGACGGTTACGATTCCTTGCCCTGAGTCATTTCAAGGAAGGTAAAACTCCTCGTGAAATTGCTGAACTTCTTCGGGTTACACGTAATACGGTTTACACATGGATACGCAATTTTAAAACTTATGGCATTGATGGTGTTAAAGAAAAATCTGGAAGAGGAAAAAAATCGCTTATTCCAGATAGTGAAACCGCAGCTTTTCGTTCTGCGGTTCTCGACCTTCAGAAAGGACGATCCGGTGGCGTAATTATAGGGAAAGACGTGTTGCAGTTAATGAAAGATAAGTATGGGATAAAGTGCTCATTAAAAAGTGCATATAACCATTTGAAACGGGCAAGACTTGTCTGGGTTAGCGCAAGATCAAGGCATCCAGATGCCAATCCAGAGGAACAAGAAGAGTTTAAAAAAAATTTCGCGCAAAAGTAGAAAACTCTTTGCCAAAAGGAATCCAACTCAACGATGTTGAAATCTGGTTTCAGGATGAAGCTAGATTTGGCCAACAGGGAAGCCTAAGCAGACTGTGGGCAGTAAAAGGAACTCGCCCTCGTGCAGTACGTCAACAACAGTTCAAATACACATATCTTTTTGGTGCCGTATGTCCTGAAAGAGGCGATGCTGTTGGTTTATTGTTGCCCTATGCAAACAAGGATACAATGGAGATCCATTTGCGGCACATTTCCTCACAAGTTCCCACCGGACGGCATGCAGTAATCATACTTGATAAGGCAGGGTGGCATACGACGCAAAAATTACCACATTTTCACAACTTAACATTGCTGCCCTTGCCAGCAGCATCACCTGAATTGAATCCATGCGAACAGGTGTGGAAATACTTGCGCCGCACACATCTTTCGAATCGAACTTTCAAGGATGAGGAGGAATTGTTGGATGCTTGTTCAGATGCATGGAATGAATTTACTAACGACCGGGAGCAAGTCATTTCCTTGACTTCAAGAATATGGGCAAAGGTGTAATTTTATTTTTTTCAATTAGTATTACATACTGTCCAAACACATGATCAAAACATTCACTACAACTATACCCCTGAGTTTTTCCTTAACTATGTCGATTTGGGAGACGGAAGGATCTTCCAAACCGAATTTGATCCTTACACTAATAAGGTAACACTTCAAAAAGGACCCTATGGAACCATTTGTCGCTACGAGTACTTTCCGGGACGGACAGAAGTGTTTGATGCAGACAACAACCAAACAGGCTACCACTACGATGACAAAAAAAGGCTTACGGGTATCCAAAAATCCGATTCTATTGAACGCTTCTTTTGGGATGACCAAAGCCGTCTGCAATCGAAGACAGTAGAAGATTTTAATTGGAAGGTACATCTCAGACAAAGTTATACATATGACAGCTCGGGCAATGTCATAGAAGAAACCCTCTGTGGCGATCTTTCCGGATCGGGACAACTAGAGAGCTACACCCTCTACCGCACCTATGAAAAAGATGATCCCTTCTATTTGAAACGCTCCGAAACAGATGGTTTGGGCAAAATCACTTATTATACCTACAAACCCGGCACTAACCTCTTAGAAACAGAGAGCATCTACACAGGTGATACGCTTCTATATCGCACTTCATATCAATATGATGACTGCGCCATCTGCATAAAAAAAACAGTAGAGGCCCCTTCCTATACACGCATCACCACAACTGTTCCCAAAAAGAGTTTTCCCTGCTTTGGCCTTCCTGAAACGGTAGAAGAAAACACTCTGGATGGACATGGCAATGCACTCCTTCTGTCTAAAGTCATGTATACCTATCATCCCTCAGGTAAAATCGAGAATGAAGTCCACTTTGATGCAACAGGTACGCATTGCTACACCCTTTACAACACCTATGATAGTAAAGATAGGCTGATTTCCTCCACAGACGCTTTAGGACATGAAACCACCTACCAGTATGACAACCAAAATAACCTGATCCTTCAAAAATCACCTCTACAGCAAATCACCTGGAAGTATGATCTTGAAAACCGTCCCCTTTCTGAAAATACATCAGGGTTAGAAAAACAGTTCACCTATGACAAACTAGGAAGAGTCATCCGTTCCACTGATCCAAGTGGTCACACCACCCATTACACCTACGATCCACTAGGAAGAGTCATCCGCACCCAACACCCCGATGGCGGTATTGAACACAAACAATACGACATTTTAGGAAACATCATACAAGAAACCGATCCCAATGGCCACACCACCCAGAAAAGATACAATATCCGTAATCAGATCACCTATATCCTCTATCCTGATGGGACCGAAGAAACCTTTAAATATGATCTCAAAGGGAATCTGGTACGGCATACTAAAAATGCGTGCCAAACCGATTACACCTATGACCTGTTGGATGTGCGACACGAGGTCGCACAGATTCTTGTTGTTGCAAAACAACAACCACAAATTCTGCTTTGTGACTCTACCGGGAGGTGCGTCTGAAGTAATTCAGGGGTGCTAAGCTCTCGGGACAATGTAGCCCTTATCCTAGCACTATGGATAAGAGGAGCTAGAGAGGAAGTATGGCTAACAAAAGTAAATCACTATAAGCATCGTTAGGTCGAAGAAGCCAAAAGTGCTGATAGGCTTTAACCAAAATGGTACGCAGTCAGGAGATTCGATTGTCTAGTTCGAGTCCGCAGATGAAGAACTGCCGGTGTAGTAGGTGGAGCCTAACCTTCCATATAGAATCTGTGCGGAACGTGGTAAACCCGTAAACCTCCTACGAGGGAAATCTTTCCGCAAGGAAAGACGACAGGCATGCGGGTAATGATGATGGAGAAAGCTAACGCCCTTTTGTAATGAGAGGGATAAAGGATTATTCCTTGCGCGAAAGCGAGCAGACTTCCATCAGGTGCTTGATCACGAGAAATTTGTAAGATGGAGCCACAAAGGCAAAGTGTATGATGACAGCTCAAACTGTTGACGCGAATCCTTACAGGAAAATCTACTGGGATACAATCAATTGGTCCCAAGTAGAAGAAACTGTGCGAAGATTACAAACACGTATCGTGAAGGCTCTTAAGAATAATGCATTTCGACAAGTCAAAAACTTACAAAGGCTTTTGACCAAATCCCTATCAGCCAGACTGCATGCAGTTAGGCGAGTAACCACAAATAAAGGACATAAAACACCTGGAGTTGATGGCATTATATGGACAACTCCGGAGCAGAAGATTCAAGCCGTCCATGATTTAGAACAGGATATTAAGATATTACCACTCAGGCGGATCTATATCCCGAAGAAGAATGGAAAAATGCGCCCTATCAGCATACCATCAATGCTCAACAGAGCAAGCCAAGCTTGTCACCTATTAGCATTAGATCCAGTTGCAGAAACACGCGCGGATGAACATTCCTATGGTTTCCGAGTTAAAAGGAGCGCACAAGACGCTATTGGATATATATTTCATATCCTACGTCGCAAAGGCTCTCCACAATGGATCTTGGAAGCAGATATAAAATCATGTTTCGATGAAATAGACCACAATTGGCTTAAAGAAAATGTCCCTATGGACAAGTTTATACTCCAAAAGTGGCTGAAAGCAGGGTTTATGGAAGGGAAGAGACTCTTCCCCACTAAAGGAGGTACTCCTCAGGGAGGTATCGCGTCACCAACGCTTGCCAACCTAACCCTTGATGGTCTTGAAAAGATGCTAAAGGAGAGATTCGGGGACAAACCCGGACATAAGAATCGCAAGATGGTACATCTTTGCAGATATGCCGATGACTTCATAGTCACCGGCAAAAGCAAAGACCTGCTTCAAGAAGAAGTCCTACCGGCCATCAAATACTTCTTAGCAGAGCGAGGACTTCAAATCTCCGAAGAGAAGACCCGAATTACCCATATCAACGAAGGGTTTGATTTTCTTGGTCAAAATACACGCAAGTATGGGGAAAAGTTACTAACAACTCCCTCCAAGAAATCACAATCAAGCTTAAAGGAGAAGTTGAGAGCAACGATAAAACGCCACCGAAGAGAAGCACCAAAGCTCATTAAGAAGATCAATCCGATCATCAGGGGCTGGTGCAACTACCATCGATATATCGTCAGCAGAAAGGTATTCGAAAAGGTCGACCATTATGTCTTCATATTGCTGTGGAAATGGGCAAGGCAGCAACATCCCAACAAAAGCAAACGATGGATAACAAAAAGATACTTCCATGTTAGCAAAAAATGGGTGTTTGCCACAAAGACAAAGCAAGGAAAAGTCAGAGAACAATATCTTGCTTCCTCAACACAGATTAGGCGCCACACTCTTATCAGGGGAAAAGCAAATCCCTATGATGAAGAATGGACTACCTATTTTGAGAAAAGGGCACAAAGGAAAAGTGTCCCATGTGCTGTTTAGAAGAGGAATGGGACACCGAAATCATTGAAAAGCCGGATTCTATAAAAGGGGTCTTACAAGTGCTTGAGCCGAATGCGGGGAAACTCGCACGTTCGGTTCTTAGGGGAGGGAGCCACGGTAACGTGGCTTTCTTACCCGAACATCCCATTCAAGAAGAGACCTCTTATGGAGGGCAAAAACTCCATACCAAATCTGCCACCTATTCTTCCTTCTATAAACTTACTGAAACAGATGAGCTGGGCATCACCACCTATTTTTCCTATGACGCTGCTGGTAGACTGATAACCGAGCAAAAAGACAATCTGCGTACTACATATTCCTATGACCCACTCGGCAGATTGACCCATACTGAAAAACCTTCCACCACTTACATCCAAGAGTACGATTACCTTGGCCAGCTGACCGACAAAAGGACTGAAGATCAAGAGGGCAACACAACTTTCCAAGAGCAATACCTCTACGATGCCGCAGGGAATAAAACTCACACCATCACTTGTGATGGCGTGAGTGTCACAAGCTTTAACCCACATAACCTGCCCATACAAAGTACTGATCCCTGTGGCCATACAACTACCTACACTTATCGCTACACGCCCCAGTTTAGTAAAACCTCCCAAGATCCCGATGGGATTGCCAAAATCGAAACCCACGATTGCTGCAACAGGCTAAAAGCTATCCAAGTCCTCAATGCTCAGGGTAAAACCATCCAACATAGAGAATTTTACTACGACTTAGCTGGCAATAAGATCCAGGATTTAGAACACATCTATCATGGCACAAATTTTACTCAAACCATCGAGACTACCTTTGAGCATGGGCCACGTGGTCGCATTGAAAAAATCGTAGAGGCAAACCTCAAAGAAACCCGGTACCTCTATGATGCTCAGGGAAGACTCTCTACAATCATCAAACCCGATCTAACCCAAATCCATCATACCTACGATCCTTTAGGCAAGCTCAAAACGCTAGTCTCTACAAACCTGGATTACACCTACACCTATGACAAAAAAGGGCGTGTGATCAAGGTCAATGAAACAGAGCGCAGCTACGATGCCTTTAATCGCCGTGTTAGCAAACAAACTCCTAGAAAAACGATTCGCTACATCTGGCAAGGTAAAAACGAAATTGGATCATCAGATGGAGATCTGCGCATTTTAGGTGATGGTCTTGGGGCAGAGATAGGCGCTGCCACCCTGATCAAACTGGGCAACTACACATATATACCCCTTCATGATCAAAGAGGAGCTGTTGTCACCCTCGTTGATCTGAAAGGTAAATCCTGTGAAACGATCCGCTACACAGCTTATGGCCAAGAGCTCACCTCCTCCACACTCTCCCCATGGAGATTTTGCAGCAAAAGGCAAGATCCTGAGACAGGTTATCTTTATTTTGGAAGACGGTATTATTCCCCAACCTTAGGTCGCTGGATCTCTCCCGACCCGAAAGGTTTTGCCGATGGCCCTAATCTCTATGCCTATGCCCACAACTCGCCTCTTTTTGAAATTGATTTGTACGGTGAATGGGGGCATTGGATCAATACCTCACGTCAGTGGGGAGGTAAATTTGGAAGAGCTGCAGCTGACTTTGCCTTTCCTTGCGGAAGCGCACTTTACAACCTCCCTGCCAATGCACCTGTTTGGAAAAGAGGGGCATTAGCATTCGGAGCCGTAGGAGAAGCAGCGCTCCTTTTTGCCCCTCCCGCTAAACTCGGAGTATCCCTCGCCGAAAAAACAGTCTTCCAACTAGGCAGATCTGCCCTCACGCGCAATACCGAAAGACAGATGGTCCGCAGCGCCGGCAAAACAGCTTCTGTTGCATCAGAAAGAAGAATTGTGCAAAGTTCTGCCGGCCATGCGAGAGAAACGGTTGTATCCAAAGAGGGGATAGTTAATGCATCACAAAAAACATACGGTGCAATTCATGTGACCCCACATGGTTGCAATTCCCTCAGGACCAAAATACCGTATTCCTAATCGCTATACTGAGAATGTGTATAGACCAGGAAGTTACGGTGAATATGTGAATGGAAAATTTGTTGAAAGGTTACGAACAGATCCGGCTACTCCTCACGGTATGAAAGGGCCGAATTATTCACATTACCATCGTGATGGTAAACCTACGCACTACAGTCCTCACCCACAAGCAACTGACCCAGGATTCGGTCCATGAATGTAATTTTTAATGACTTGCCATGGCATGATGCCATCCTAAAAAATATTGAGATTGATAGAAGGACTCCAGGTGAACAAGATATCATTGAACTTCTAGTAGCTTGGCCTAATTATAACTACAATTCTATTGTTGAATTTTTTGATTGTTATGCCTTTACAGCAAATATGAACTTTGGGGTTATTGCTTGTGAAACCATCATGACAGCCGAATGCCTTTATGAATCGGAAGAATTAAAATCTATTCGGGATCTTTGGTTAAAAGTAAACGTTGATCTCCAAGACCTTAAACATTTTAAGATAATCACTAATTCTACGAATAGTGTAGTCAATATTTTTTCTTTAAATTTCAAAGTAAAAAATAATGATGGATGATCACTTAAGTAGGCTTTTGAAATGGTATTTTAAACAGTGCGATGGTGATTGGGAACATGGAAATGGTGTTCAGATTGGGACAATAGATAATCCCGGGTGGTATTTAAAGGTATGCCTTGATAAAACGGTGCTTGATGGCAAGCGTTTTCAAATAGTAGACACAAACCGCTCAGAACATGATTGGCTATATTGCTCAATTAAGGATAAAATTTTCGTGACTATTAACGAGCCAGCAGAATCTTTAAGGCAGGCCCACTTTGCCAAGCTGGGAGTGGATAGTCACCACAGGGAGGCTTTTAACCGAAAAGCTGGATTACCTGAATAGTTACAAATTTTCCAAGGTTTTGGTGGACCATTTAATCTTCCAGAGATTTTATTAACATTTAGGAGTTGGGCTCAAAACGAATACCAGCAATAAGCAAGATCAATTCTTTGCTGCCTCGAACTGCCGTTTTTAGGATTATGAAACCTACAGACCCCAAACGAATCGGTATGATCCTAAGCGGTGGGAAAGTATGGTAAGATTTGATTTGGTAGATACGTTAGGGTAATCCTTACTCAGATCGGTTTTAAAACTGTGGTGGAGTGGCCTAGTATTTTCCATGTAGGATTTTGAAGAGGAGGACACCCTTCTCCTCCATATTTAGCCGATTCGCTCGACCACAAGAGTTTCCATTTTTTCTTTTTGCCAGCCACAATCAGGGGCTCGGGGCAGGGATCAAAGTGCTGGTCGGGCCCAAAATTGATGAGTAACAATCGATCCTCCCCAACGCCGAAAAAACGCAAGAGAAACGAATCGGGACCTAAAACACTGCCATCCACTTTTTGGATATCTTTAAACACCGCATCATGATGTCTTAAATGCAGCAGATCCTTAAATAATTTGCAGCTCGGTTCATTAATCTTCCTCTCATTGAAATCAAGCTTACAATTCTCAAAGGTATTTAGATCGGAAGGAACAGGTATGGATTTATGGGACTCAGGGTTTTTTATCCGAGGAAAGTGCTCCAAATATTTTACTCTTCCTCTAGCAATTTGCTTATTGAATTCATCTGAATGGTCTGCAAAAAAATGGAAGGGTTTCGTAGTGCTAAACTCTTGCCCCTGGAAAATCATAGGGATATTGGGGCCTAATAAAAGCAGAGCAACCAGTGCTCTATAGTTACCCGGATCAGAGAGTTGGTGAAGTCTTTTTCCTTGGAGAGAATTGGAGACTTGATCGTGATTATCCAAAAATACGACGAGTGATTCGGGTTTGAGTTGTAGATTAGGTATGCCCCACTTTTCACTTTTTCCGTGGTGATATTGTCCTTGGTAGAGAAAACCATATTTTATGGATGAAATCAATTCCTGCGGCGTCCCTACATAATTTGTGTAATATGACTCCCGATTGCCTGTGAGCCTAACATGGGCAGAGTGATGGAAATCATCGTTGAGCATTCCATCAAATTGGTTTCCGCCTTCCTTAAAAGGGAGCAGCAAATTGGAGTTCTGAGGCTCATTTTCTGCGATTAAGATCACTGATTTCTTACCTCTTTTGCAGATCTTGGAAAAATCTGTTAAAATAGGGGTTCCTGATTTACTGATGATCCAGGAGCTTGCGTCAAATCTAAGCCCATCGAAGTGGTATTCCTCAATCCAATAGACAGCGTTTGTCAAACAATACTCGCGCACTGCAGGAGAATCAAAATTGATTCTATTTCCCCAATCGCAATTTTCTTCACTCAGGTAGTCCTTTGAAAATTGAATGAGTTGGTTTTTCTCTGGTCCCAAATGGTTATAAACAACATCTAAAATGACGCCTAAGCCTAGCTTGTGAGCCTGATTGACAAAAGCCTTAACATCTTCAGGAGTACCGTAGGTATGCATGGGAGCAAATAAGCTGACCCCATCGTAGCCCCAACCAAACCGGCCTGGAAACGTATGGATAGGCATCACTAGAATCGTCTTGATCCCCAATGAGGCGATCTCCTTCAAGTGTTTTTGAGCGGCAGGAAACGTCCCTTCTTTTGTATAGGTGCCAATATGGATCTCATAAATCGATTGACCTTTCATTTTTAACCCTTTCCAGGATTGGTCTTTCCAGGGGTACTTTGTATCAATAACACACGATGGGCCGTCTATTCCCCAAGGTTGGTGGCGCGATGCTGGATCTGCTAATAGCTCCTTGCCTACTTTGAATAAATACAACGCCCCTTTTTGGGCATGGGGGCAAAGAAGTGAAAAATAGCCTCCCTTTTCCCTTTTCATGGGATATTGGAATGAGTCTTTTCCTTTGATGAGAATCAAATCGACATGTTTCTGGCTGGGGCACCAAACCCGAAAATGCACTCCTTTTTTCCCGAAAATCTCGGCGCCAATAGGGTATTTCCGTTTCATACTCCTGTGCATAACATCTTTTTCCGGTTAAAATAAAGAACAAGATATGCAGCTTATTGGAGGTCGTTGTTGCACAGGGGGGCATCTGGATTTTTTTTGAATTTCAAACAGATTGCCAAAACCAACACAAGCGTAAGCAGGCTCGTCAGTAACCACGAGGGCATGTTGGACACATAGAGTGTTTTAAGCACGATTGGAGGGGATTGTGTGATGCGCAAGATCCAATCACAATAGTAGCCATTGACTAGATGAGCCCATGGACTTAATGGTCCCATGGCGACACTTCCCAGGAAAAAGATTAGAGCTAAGCTAGCCAGGAAGGGAAAAAAGAGGTTGTAGAAGAGGCTACTTAATGGAAAAGAATGAAATACACCGAGCAGCAGTGGCAAAAGGGTGATATGCACGGCCGCTGTTAATGCAAAACTTCCTCGTAGAAGTGAATAGCCGAAATAGCCGTATTGCCAGACAAAATGTTTTGCAGCGACATCTTTCAGCTTCCGTTTAGGTAGCCATTTTTGTAAAAGCAGTTCACAGGGAGCGTAAAAAAAGAGGATGCCTGCAGTGGCTAAAAAGCTGAGTTGAAAACTGAGCGTAAGGGCTGAAAAGGGATCCCAGAGTAAAGACAGACATAGAGATACCCCCAAAGCATTAATCGCAGACGATCTTCTTTCAATCATGAGTCCCATCAAAAAAACCATCGCCATCATCCAAGCCCGCATGATGGAAGGTGTATTGCCAACAAACAGAAAATAGAGTGTAAGCAAGGTCATCAAAGAGAGGGCTCCGGCTTTGGGAGGTAAAAAAAGACGGAGCAGCACATGGAACGCCAGTGCAATCAGGGAAAAATGGAGACCCGAGATAGCCATAAGATGGGACAGCCCTAACTGGTTAAACTCTTTTTGCATGACCTTGTCCTCCAGTTGTCCCGTGACCATACCTGCTAAAAATTGGGCTGCCCGAGCCTGGGGAATATGCCTTGCAATATAACCTTTGACACTCTCCTGCGCCTTGTAGCGTATGTCTGTTAGAGTGAAGCGAGGTCCACATGTTTCCCAGGGCCCTCTGACCTTAAGGACGTACCATTTTCCCGGGGTAGCACGGACTCTGCCTTTAATTTTATAAGTTGTGTGGGCAGGCATATATTCTTTTGCAAAGAGGCGGCAACGGATAAGTCCTGCATCTGTTTTTAACACGCCTTGGTAGCTCCATCCACCCCCATAGCGCTCATTTGTGCGCACACTTTGGATACGATATATTCCTTCAACCTCAGCTTGGGTGGGTGGAAAGCTATAGGATTGGTACGCCAGAGCGCAAGGTAATATAAATAATAAGATAGATCTCAGTAGGTGATTCTTATGTAGTAATAAGGTAAAAGGGATGAGTGCCAAGGGCGTTTGGAATGCAAATAGAGTGCCCAGAAAAAGAATGAGGCCGTATAAAAGCGCTGGGTAGCGTCCCCAAAAGGATAAACGGTAACTGTTCAGGTCATTGATCTTAATGGTTTTAGCCTCCCAGTGGTGACTATCCATTCCCATCTTAATAAAGCAGTCTTTCCTAGAGTACTCTGGTGGCTCATGAATAATCACAACTCGAAATGGAATTAATTTCTAAGAAAGAGTATACCAATTTAGCCTATGAGTGAACATATTCATGATTTCTTTGCCGGCGATGGATTAGATAGGCCTTTTCACAAGGTCATTGCTTTGCATGAAGAGCCTGTGGCTTGGGATACGCTTTCTAAGCAGATGCCTTTGTTGCCACGAGGCTGGTATGAATTGTCCCGTTTATCTGTAGAGGACCGTATCGAGTTTACACATGAATATTGGTTAGCTAAGCTCCCCTTCATTGTCAGCGTGCCTCTCGAAAAGCGTTTAAACGAGTTTTTTGAAAATCTGGAGGAGATTGGAATCTGGGCCACCCAAGCGAGAAAGGGGGGAGTGTTCGATCTCCATATGGTCTACTGTCTCAAACAGGACATGGGGTTTTTCCAAGGAGGCCCTCCGGCTGCTTCCGATACCATCGATGCGCTAATCAAACGGTTTGCCCATGTTAACTTGCCTCCAGACTATTTGGCTTTCTTGCAAATCCATGATGGATTTAGCAAATATACAGACACGGGAATGATTAGGACGCGTGATATGTCTCAAGTGTGTCAGCGTCTGCAGCGTCTACTTAGTGAGGATCTGCTGGTACGACCAGACGGACAGGTGATTCCTGCAGAAAACTTGATTCCTTTTTACGAATCTTTCGGTTTACACTGCTATCAGTGTTTTTACGCCGACTGGTATCCCGAACAAGAAATGGGAAATGTTTATTTTTCAGAAGCAAACCGCTCTATTAGTAATTTTCTGGATGCACACGCCCTCGAGGAAAACCTTGCTTTTCCCTCTTTTTTAGGTTGGTTGATTTTTTACTTGGAAGACATTTGGCACATTTGAAAATCACACTTGAACACCTATATGAAAAGTATGCACAAGAGCTGGAATTAGAGCTAAAAGTTGGGCATAGAGGGATGCACAGACCCATTCCTTTACCTGAAGTGGAGAGGCCCGGTTTGGGATTGGCGGGGTATGTAAAAGGCATTTCTTCGAAACGGATTCTCTTGTTTGGAAAAGCGGAGGTTTCTTATTTGAAAGAACTCCCGCCAGATCTCGGTACATCTCGCCTTGAGCAGATTTTGAGAGCCCAAGTCCCGGCTGTAATTCTGGCCCATAGCCTGCGCCCCCCTAAGGAGATGAGCCGTCTTTGTGAAGAGCTCGCTATCCCTCTGTTTAGCTCTCATCTCCCGGTGATGAAACTGCAGAGCTTTTTGGTGGCTTTGCTTTCCGAGCAATTCGCACCCACTATCTGTTGTCATGGCTCGCTTGTTGAAGTTTTTGGAGTGGGGGTTTTGATCCAAGGTGAATCAGCGATTGGTAAGAGTGAAGCAGCTCTTGGGCTGATCGAAAGGGGCCACCGGCTTGTTTCAGATGATCTCGTTAAGGTGCGCAAGCTCGATACGGGATTGGAAGGATTTGGCGTAGAGGTAACCAGACATCATATGGAAGTGCGCGGCATTGGGATCATCAATGTTGCTACACTTTTCGGGGTTGCTTGTGTGGCAGAAAAGAAAAGTCTTGATATTGTCGTCAAGTTGGAAGTATGGGATGATACTCATTTTTATGACCGAGCCGGTATTGAAGAAAAAACGGTTGCCATTTTGGGCATAGAGGTATCTCATCATCTTCTTCCTGTGAAACCGGGACGTGATGTAGTTCTTCTTTTAGAAACAATAGCCCTCAATCATCGGCTCAAAATAGCAGGCTTCCACGCAGCGCGGGAATTGGATCACCAGCTTCTCGCTGCAATAGAAACAAGAGCACATTGTAGAGTCCGCTTGGGAGGCCAACTTAAATGATTTTGCCCCAAATGGAGTTTTGCAGTGTCCTCGCAAGAACAGGTAGGCATGGATAAAGAGAGCCTCATTCGTAAAGTTGCAGTGAAAAATGAACTAGGGTTGCACACACGCCCTGCGACTCTGATTGTGAAATTATTGCAAGCATCCAAAAGTGAGATTTTTTTCACCTACAATAACGAAACAATCAACGCAAAAAGCATACTCAGCATCCTGATGCTCGCAGCGCAAAAAAATGCCCTCATTACTATCGAGGTGAGGGGTGAAGATGCGCAGGAGACTATGGATCGCTTATTGGAAGCTTTTGACAATGGCTTTGGAGAGGGGGTGAAAAATGGTGTACTATAAAGAAGAAGCTTGGGGGGAGTTGTACCTTCAAGGTTACCCAATATGCCCAGGTGTTGCGGTGGGGCGTCCTTTTTTCTTTACTGTAGCAGAAGAGAATGTTCCTGAATTTTCCGTTCCACATGACCAAATCGACCATGAAATCGACCGTTATTACAGTGCCCTGAGCAATTCCAGAAATGACCTTCTTTCCTTGCAAAACAGGCTCCACAAAGAAGGTGTGAGCGAAGCTGCTGCGATTTTGGGCTCTCATTTAGAGATTATGCGCGATCCCTTGATGACTGTTGAGATGGAAGAGGCAATCCGTCTGCGCGGAAAAAATACAGAATATGTTTTTAAAAGCGTTCTAGGAGAATACGAAAGCAAATTCAATAAAATCCCAGATGAATTTTTCCGCGAAAGACTAAAAGATTTTCGGGATATCTCTCGCCGCATCATTGGGCATTTGCGCAAGCATGAGAGATGCACGCTTGCACAGCTAAACCTCCGCTCGATTGTCTTTGCTCATGAACTATCACCTTCTGACACAGCTGAGGCCAATACCGATGTCATTGAAGCATTTGTCACACGTAGCGGCGCTGAAACATCACATGTAGCGATTATGGCCCGAGCTAAAGGGATTCCCTTTGTATCGAATGTCGACTTTCCTGATCTTACAGTAGCAGTCCCCCCGCGCGTGATTGTCGATGGGTGCACAGGAGAGGTCATCATCAACCCCTCTAAAGAGACAATCAAACATTACCGAGAAGAACAAAAGAAAATGCGCATCCGTGCCAAAGGGCTACAGAAACGGGGCACTTATGAGACAACAACCTATGATGGTTATAAAACGCGTCTCACCGCCAATATCGAAACCTTTAACGAGCTTGATACTCTGCACCAGTATGGTGGGGATGGAGTAGGACTCTTCCGTTCGGAATATCTCTTCATCGCGCGTGATTCATTTCCTTCTGAAGATGAGCAGTTCTTAGTCTATCGCAGCATTGTCGAAAAAGTGGATGGAGATACCTCTGTGATCCGCACTTTTGACATAGGCGGCGACAAATTCGGTAATTTCCACATTAATCGTTATGAGAAGAATCCCTATTTAGGATGCCGTGCCATCCGTCTCATGCTTAAAGAGCGTCCCCTTTTCCAAACCCAGATCCGAGCCATTTTGCGTGCGAGCGCTTTTGGAGAGCTGAGTATTCTCTTTCCTATGATTTCAAGTGTTTCAGAGCTGAGAGAAGCTAAAGAGATTATCGAGGAGGCCAAAGTGGAACTGCTCAAAAAAGGAGTTCCCTTTTCGAGAAACATTCCCATTGGTTGCATGATTGAAGTTCCCTCCGCTGCAATCACTGCCGATATTATTGTTCAGGAATGCGATTTTCTTTCGATCGGTACGAATGATCTGGTCCAATATGCGCTCGCTGTCGATCGAGGCAATCCGGCTATGAGTTACCTGTATACTCCATCAGATCCGAGCATCATCCGTATGATCAAGATGGTAGTTGATGTTGCAGCGCGTGCTGATAAACCGGTTTCGGTTTGCGGTGAGATTGCTGCTGACCCCCGCTACACCCCTCTTCTTTTAGGGCTAGGCGTGCATGAGCTTTCAGTGGCCACTCCAGCCCTACCCGAAATCAAAAATCTTATCCGCCATCTTTCCATCATCGAAGCTCAAGAATTATCCATAGAAGTGCTCGCCTGTTCGACCGCAGCTGAAGTAGATACTGTCTTGGATCGGGTTTATAACAAGCTGAAACCCTATCTCTAAATTCTTTGGCTTGAGAAATCCATCGCCCATCTATAACATTTCTTTACATAAAATATCGGCGATATGCTATGTTGGCCTCGTCAAATGCCTTGTTATACAAACTTTTAGGAGGTTAATTATGGCTATAGCTGGAATCGGTGCAGGGATTCAGTCCCTTGCTCAGTGTAGAAAAGAAGAAAATATAGTGAAAACGTCAACTTATCTGGAAACTGGCCTTGCAAGAGCCCTTGATGTTTCAGATGCTTTGCTCGGCATTACGCTTATCGTTTTGGGTGTTCTTGCATTATTGAACATTCTACCTTTGCCAGAAGGCTGGGGTGCAGCGTTTGCATACGGAACTATGGCTGCCGGCGCAGTCAACTTGCTCGCTTCTGCTGTTAAAGCATGTCAAGCTGGTAAACTACAATATACTGAGTGCACAAAATCTGCTGCCTCCGAGGGCACAACAGATAAAGCTGCTGCCTCCAAGGGCGAAGTAGATCTAGAAGGCTAAGCTAATTTACTAAGGCTTGATAGCCTAGTAAATAGTCAGAGATTCATAGACCGCGTCACATCAGTGATGCGGTTTTTTTATGTCCTAATGTTGCGAGAATCGTAAACGTGCCCTTGCTTGACCCAAATAAAAAAGTTGGACATGGGAACGCACACAGGCACGTTAGGGAAAAGGGATAAAATCTAGAAGCCGAAGCCGGGCATGCCGGGGAAGTTCATATCAGCCATCGAGTTTTTTTCGAGTTTTTTGGCAGCATCATTGTAGGCTGCACGGACAAGGTCCTCGAGTCCTTCCACATCTTCTTTGTCGACACACTCGGGTTTAATCTTGACCTCGAGCATTTCGTGCTCGCCGTTCAAGGTGACAGACACAAGACCGGCTCCAGCGGTTCCAACGACTTTTTCGTCCTTGAGCTTCTCTTGCATCTCTTGGAATTTCTGCTGCATTGCTTTTGCTTCTTTTTTCTTTTTGGCGTAACCGCTACCCATGTAATGTCCTTATTTTTTAATGGATCCGTTGAGTTCTTTGGCAGCAAAGCGCATGACAGTGTCAAAACGGCTTTGCTCTTGTATGGAAAGGGGGGAAGTATTGGGATCGCCCACAAATCGTGGCGCCTCTTGCTCTACAGGAGGGGGTGCTAGGAGTTGCTTGGCTGGTGTGGATGGAGTTTTTTCAATTTTGGGTTCAAATTTTGGGGCAGGTTTTGGACTAGATTTTGGTTCAGGTTTTGAAATTTTTGGGCAGGGAAGATCGGTGGCTTTGGGAACGGGATCCTCGCTAAACGATAACCTTTTTTCCATCGAAATCAACCGCTGCACCAAAGTCTCTAGCGAAAGCTGCTGCTGGGTGCGCAGGATCTTTAGTAAGAGCATTTCTAAAGCTGTTCTTTCTGAGGAAGCTGACTTGAGTGTCTGCTGCCCATCGGTGAGCATTTCGAGGATTTGGATCAATTGTTCTGGGCGATAGGCGCGCGCTGCATCCTCATATTTTTTGTCTGAATTTTGAGTAGAGTGGCCGCATTTCACTAAGAGAAGGGCGCGGAAATGGGCTGTGAGCTCTTCGAGGAAATAGCTGAGATTTTGTCCCGCAGCAAATAGCTCTGCAGAGATTCTAAAGAGGGCTGCTATATCATTATGTAAGATGGCCTCATCCAGGGCAAAGCAGGTTTCTTTTGAGGGAAGTCCCAAGATTTCAGTTACGGTGTGCACCGTGATGGTTCCCTTTTCAAACGCAATGATCTGATCAAAGAGGGAAAGTGCATCACGCATGGACCCATCGGCCCGCTGTGCGACGAGTGTCAATGCATCAGGATCGACTGCCACCCCTGCTGCTTGGCAAATGTGCGCGAGATGGTGTGCGATCTTTTCTAAGGGAATCCGTTGTAAGTTGAACCGCTGGCAACGGCTCAAAATGGTGGCGGGGATTTTGTGGGGTTCTGTGGTGCAGAAGAAAAATTTAACATGGGGAGGGGGCTCTTCCAATGTCTTTAATAGAGCATTGAAAGCCTCTTTAGTCAACATGTGCACTTCATCGATCAAATAAATTTTATATTTACCTCCTACAGGAGTGAAGCCGATGGTTTCATTAATTTGACGCACATCCTCGATTCCTCGATGTGATGCGCCATCGATTTCGAGTACATCGATTGCATGACCTAGTGCGATGTCGCGGCAAGAAGGGCAGCTATTGCATGGCTCTGCCTCATCTGAAAGAGAGTAGCAATTTAAGACTTTGGCAAAAAGGCGAGCCAAAGTCGTTTTCCCGGTACCTCTACATCCACAAAAGAGATAGGCATGTGCCGTACGTCCCATCTGGATGGCATTTTTAAGGGTAGAGACAATGGGAGCTTGCGAGACAACGTCTGCAAATTTTTGAGGGCGGTACCTACGGGCTAGAACTTGATATTCACTCATAATTAAGTAGGCTAATTATGACCCTGTACCCCCTTTTTCCTCAATTGCTAAAAAGAAGTGGAGAGGATATTCTGTAATTATTAGGTAATCGGTTTTTGGCGACTATTCACGAGCCAGCAGAGGTAACTATCCACTCCAACCTTGTCAAAAGTGCCTTCTCAGGACATTCTGGCGGCTTGTGAAAATGTTCTAATGGTTAATATGGATGATTTTTCCTCAGAAAATAACGACAGTCAGGTAGAAGAGGACATTAGCGAGCTCCGTTTTTCGCGCGCTCAGAGCTATTTTGACAAAAGCATTACGATCCGGCTGATGATTGGTGGGCTTTTTGCCCTATTTCTCTTTTTTTTCTTTCATTTCCGCCATCCCTATATTGAAACGCTCGAATTAGGTAGCCAAGCACAGCGTTATGTGGTAGCTCAAATTGATTTTGCTTTTCCCGACGAAGAGGCAACGATTATTCTCAAACAAGAAGCAGCTCATGAGATTGCTTCCATCTGGCGGATCAAAGAGGAACAGATTAACCAAAAAGTCACCGAGTTCCAGAAGTACATTACTCAAAATGAGCGTGGCAGCCAAAGGTGGGAGGCAATCAGCAAAGAGACCGGCTTTACCGACATCGCTTTAGCACTAAGTCTTTTCACTGACAACTTGACCCTCAGTCGGTTTTCCGATATTAGAACGATCCAAAAAATCGATCACTTCAATCCTAGCGAGCTTCCTATCCCCGCCCGTTACTTTTATCCATTTTTACCTTCGAAAGAAGCTGTGCGCCTTCCCGTACAATTTTGGACGGGGTTTGGCAAGACAGTGTTTACAGGAGATGCGGTTCCTAGTGAGATTTCTCAATTTATATTGCATTATTTTGAGCCTTATTTTTGGGAATTTGAAACAGACCAAGGAGTCGAGTATACGCTGCGTAAGTTAGCGCAAGGGAAAATTCCCGAAAAATTCACCCGTATACGTGCAGGCGAGAGGCTGATTGACAAAGGTGAAAAAGTTTCATCGCGCCATCTTTCAATGCTACAAGCGATGAAAGAGAAGCTCTATCAAAAAAGAAATCTATTTGACCCGGTGACAGTAGGGGGTTCCCTGCTCATGACCCTGATTTTTATGGGAGTCGCGACGATCTTTATCCGTGAAAATCACAAGGACATCTTCTATTCAAATCGAAAACTCGCTCTCTTAGCGACTATCTTATCGCTCTCGTTTTTGCTCGCGAAGGTCATCGAAGTGTTGCTGCTTAAAAACACTACTCATGTTCTCGATACAGTACGTTTTCCTTTATTTGTTCCTTTTGCGGCTATTTTAATTGCCAGCCTGATGAACGGCCGGATCGCAGCATTCGGGACGATCTTTCTTTCAGTGATTTATGCATTGGCATTGGCAGTTGATAGTATTCCTTTTTTAGTGGTCAACATTTTGACTGCTATGGTTGCGATCATGACAGGACGGTTGATTCGAAGACGCAAAGATGTTTTCATCGTCTGTGGCAAAGCATGGCTGGCAAGCATTTTGGTTGTGTTGGCTTTTGATCTCTATGTGGAGACCACTTTTTCATTTAACTTTCTCAATGATTTGACAAGCACGTTCCTGTTTATGGCCTGTACTGCCATTTTAGTGGTAGGTCTGCTGCCGATGTTTGAATCCACATTCCAGATCATGACCGACATCACTTTGATGGAATTTATGGATCCGAGCAATGAGCTTCTCAGGCGGCTGACCATTGAGGCACCAGGAACCTATCAACATTCGCTTGTTGTGGGCCACCTTTCCGAATCGGCCGCAGCGGCCATAGGAGCTAAAGGACTATTTTGCCGGGTAGCTACTCAGTATCATGACATCGGCAAACTCCTCAATCCCCAGTATTTTACAGAAAATCAACTGGGCGGCATTGATATGCATCAGCTTCTTACCCCCCTTGAGTCTACACAAGTCATCATCGCTCACGTCAGTGAAGGAGTTGCCTTAGCGCGCAAAGTCGGACTTCCCGAGCAATTTATCGATATTATCAAGGAGCATCATGGAACAACTCTCGTCTATTATTTCTACCACAAACAAATCGAGCTGATGGGTGGAGATAAACGGAGAGTAGAGGGCAAAGATTTTCGTTATTCGGGTCCAAAACCCCGTAGTAAAGAATCGACCATCATAATGATAGCCGACACCCTAGAAGCCGCTTCTCGTTGCCTCGACGTTTTCAACGAGACTACAGTGGTGGATCTTGTTGAAAAGTTAATCGCCCATAAGATGGAGGATGGGCAATTTGATGAATCACTGCTCACCTTTGAAGAGCTGGGCATTGTGAAGCAGACTCTTGTGAAAACATTGCTGGCTGCTAGCCATCCGCGGATCAAATACCCTCCGCATAACCCGGGAGAGGAAGGATGAAAAAATGTGCGCTCATTACTGGCGCCTCTTCGGGAATCGGGGAAGTTTTGGCCCGACTACTTGCTTCAAAAGGATATACGTTGATTTTGACAGGCCGCAACCAGCAGAGGTTGGAAAAAATCGCGCAAGAGGTTCAAGCTAAAAAAAGTATAGTGGCTGATCTACAGAATCCCGCCCAAAGACAAGAAATCGTGACTCTGATTCAAGAGCAGCTTCCCGACCTTGTAGTGAACAATGCCGGGTTTGGGATTTATGGCGATGCGCTCTCGATTCCTGTAAGCGACCAATTATCGATTCTTAAGGTCAATGCGGCGGTGCCCTTAGAGTTCACTTTAGAAGCTGTCCGTGCTTGGGTCTCTGCGGGCAGACAGGGGATTGTGATGAACATTTCCTCTGTGGCAGGAGAGCTCCCTTGCCCCGGTATGAGTGTCTATGGAGCTTCGAAGTCTTTTTTAACGCACGTCTCGAGTGCGCTGAACACCGAACTGAACTCAAAAGGGATTCATGTCTTAGCCAGTTGCCCAGGCATGGTCGCCACCGATTTTGTAAATAGAGCTGCAAAAAAGCCTGTTCACTTGCAACAGGGGCCTGTAATGAGCTCCTCGTATGCTGCACAGCAGATCTGGAGACAGATCGAAAAAAGGCAAGAAAAACATATCTTCAATTGGCAGTATCGGTTAGGCTCTTTATTTGCTACTTACTTCATGCCTAGGTCATGGGTTAAAAAAATTATATGGAATCGGATCAAACAACGCCTTTAACCTTCGAGTCTTTTAACCTAGATCCCTTTGTCCTCGATGCATTGAGAGATATGGGCTACACAGCACCTACGCCTGTGCAAAACCAGGCAATCCCGCTCATATTAGAAGGGGGGGATCTCATTGCCCTTGCAGAGACCGGCTCCGGTAAAACAGCCGCTTGTAGTATCCCTTTGTGCCACCTTGTTGACCAAGAAAACATCCATGTCCAAGCACTCATCGTAGTCCCGACTCGGGAACTTGCTTTACAATATGCCACTGAGACCCAAAAAATAGGCCGCTTCAAAAAAGTACGCGCGTTCGCCCTATTCGGAGGGGAGGACATGACCATGCAGCGGGCAAAACTCAAAGACGGTGTCCAGATTTTAATTGCCACCCCCGGTAGACTGATCGATTTTATCTATGCCCGTGCGATCAATTTGACCCAAGTGAAGACCATTGTCTTGGACGAAGCTGACCAGATGCTAGGCATGGGTTTTTATGAAGATCTCGAATTTATCATCCAGTGCCTGAACCATACCCACCAAACTCTGTTGTTTTCGGCCACGATGCCCAAACAGATCCGTAGCATTGCCCAAAACCACATGAAAAGCCCGAAAGAGCTCTCGCTTGTCGGTGAAGCCTCTACCCCTGAAAATCTCACCCACCAGTTTCTCTATTGCCCCCATCCCAGAGAGCGTGCAGACGAGTTGCTTCACCTCTTGCAAACCATTGAACCCAAGCAATGCCTTATTTTTGTCAATTCCCGCCGCGAAGTGGAAGAGCTCAGCCGTACCCTAAAATCCCGCCTTTCAGCCGTTGATTTCCTCCATGGGGGCCTCGACCAGAGCGTCCGCACAATTATTACTGGCAAATTCATGAAAGGGAAGATCCGTTACCTCGTAGCCACTGACATCGCAGCCCGAGGCCTCGACTTTTCCAACGTCACCCACGTGTTCAACTTTCACTTTCCGTTCGAGCAAGAAACGTATCTTCACCGCGCAGGCCGCACAGGGCGTTCTGGCCGCATCGGGACCTGTGTGACCCTCGTCACTAACCGCGACCTTGCCCAAATCCGCCAGCTCTTCACAGTCCTTCACAAAGAACCCGAGTGGCTCCGTGAGCCTCCCGCAAATCCCCCTCACAGCCATTCCCGCCCCCCTCCTCGCCGCCATCGGTAGAATTATGTCGAGTGATATGAAAAGATATATTTTAACAGGATCTCCTGGCTGCTTTACAGACTCGAACTGCCGAATCTAGGATTATTGATTTACTCAATGCTGGCCAATCTCTCAAATTTGGCCTGAAGAATGTCTTTCAGGCTATTTTTCTAAAAAATCATCATGATATTGACCGTTAATCATATAAAACTTACCGTTCCTTTTTTTCTGTTTAAGTTAAAATTAAGCAGTTTATACTGCCTCTCACAGGTTGATATGAAGAAGCGCTTTTTGTGTTTGATCCTTTTGCTGTTTGGCTCTTTGGTTTTTGCTGAAGAAAAGGATGTCTTTGATCCACAGGCAAGCAAAGATCGTGATCAGATTATCGATCAGAGGGAAAACTATTTTCAAACCTCGACCCCTTACAAAATCACACCAAAAGTCAATCCCATTACAGGCGATCTCATCGAGGAAGAGACCGATTTAGTTGTCGCTGGCAATGAACCGATCTCTGTCAGACGTTTTTACAACCACTCTGCTATGTATGAACATAGAACAGGAGGCTGGCGTTATAACCCAGAATTTTTCTTTGTCGCCAATCTCGAATGGGTGGGCCAAGAAACTTTCGCAGCAGTAGGTGAAGGCTCTGGTACCATCACTCCTCTAAAACCTAATTCAAATACCTGCAGCTTTAACCCATCAAAAGGCTTTTCCCAATTTGAACCAAGTGGCCAAACACATCCTCTGAATACTAAAATCAATTATTATCGAGCACCTAACAAAGAAAAAGGATACTTTTCATGGAGGGGTGAGATTATTGATGGGAGCGGAACTAAACGCTATTTTGCTTCTGGCAATCACTGCTGGCTCTCTAATCTTGTGACAGATGCACGCCGTAGAGGGCGAGATCTGTACATCACCATGTATACACCCAATTGCTGGACACCTTACCAATTCCATGTCTATGAAGAAAGGAGACCAAACGGCAATATCATCTGCTACTCCACGTGTCTCTGGAAAGATGGCAAGTACTACCCCACACCTCCCCTTTTAAGCAGCATTACAGCCTACAATGCCAATAAAACTAAAACACTTGGCTCTATCTCCTTCCATTACAACCAAGATAAACATGGGGATGTCCGTGGTTTTATCGCAAAAGGTAGCGATGGCAGGCAAATAGACATTCAACACCATGGAAAATCCACCTTTCAGCTGTTTACAGTTTCCTCTCCCGATAAGCCAGCTGTAGGCTATGGCTATCAAGGGACATGGATCAACCGCGTAGAAAAGGCAGCTGGTCGTCTAATTACCACGGAATACAGTGGGGACAAAGTTTCAGCTCAATATGCGCCAGTAGGCCCAAATGGCGAGATGCATCCTATTGGACGCTACATCTACCATGACAAAGATACAGAAGTTTGTGATGCTGAAGGCAATAAAACTGTCTACAAATTCAATGAGAACAAACAGCTCTTGAGTTTAGAAACCTACAAAGATAATAGTGTGTATCGCATCGATAGATTTGCCTGGGATGCAGCTACTGGGAATTTACTGAAAAAAATCATAGAAGACGGATCTGGGAATGTTTTTCAGATCACTGAGTATACCTACGATAAAAATCATAACCCCATTGTGGTAAGAAGCGGAAACGGCAGAGAATGGCGCACGATCAATCGTACCTTTTCCGATGATGGATTTAACCTCAAACTCTCGGAAAGCGACCGAGAAGGGACGATAACCCATTATCGATATGTCCCTAATACCAATCTGTTGAACTGTGAATTGGTCTATGAGGGAAACAGCATTTGCAAGAGAACATTTCACTTCTATGATGATTGCGCCATCTGCATTAAAACACTTATCGACGATGGCCAAACAGATGACCCACAAAATCTTCAAGGAGTAAACTACCGAAAAATAACAGAGATAACTCCTAAACAAAAAATCCCCTGCTTTGGCCTTCCAGAAATCCTTGAAGAAAAGACCATCGATTCCTCAGACAACGAAATTCTTCTTCATAGGACAGTCTATACCTATACACCATTTGGCAAAGTACTCAAAGAAGAGCATTACGATGCAAAAGGCGCTTATAGCCACTCGATGCTCAATGGCTATGATGACAAGGAACGTCTCGTCTCTCAGACCAATCAGCTTGGGCATACCACAACCTTTACCTATGATGCCAATAATAACCTCATCACCGCTTCAGGCCCAAAACCTGGACAACATAAAGAAATCACCTATGACAAAGCCAACCGACCGATTCGTATAGCAGATTGGCAGACAGACGGCACAATTTTGATTACAGAGAAAAAATATGACAAACTCGGAAGATTAATCGAAGAGATCGATCCATGTAAAAACAAGACGCAGTTTGAGTACGACCACCTTGGACGCCTAATAACAACTATTCATCCTGATGGTGCTATCGAACAAAAAGAATATGACCTGCTTGATAACGTCATCAAAGAAACCGATTCGTTAGGACATGAAACAATAAAAATCTATAATTGCTGGGCTCAAGTCACTTCGATCCAGTACCCCGATGGATCTAAAGAAATATTCACATATCATCCTACAGGAACACTTGCTTCACACACCGATAAAAACGGTGCGTTATCCCGATATACCTATGACATCTTTGATCATCCCATTAAAGCTGAAACTTACTCTTCATCCAAGAAATTGCTTAAAGCAACCATTGCCGCGTGGACTCCCTTTCAAAAGCATTCAGAAACTGATGGAGTGCTGACAACTGTTTATACCCATGATTTTGCCGGCAGAAAAACCGATGAACAGAACGCTTATCGCCATATCCACTATACTTATGATGATATCGGACGAGTAAGACTCACTCAAGAGGGGGATACACAACATATTGAAGAACACGATGTATTTGGACAGCTCATCGAAAAAAGACGTGAAAAAGCAGGCACCCTACAATCCAAGGAAGAATATACTTACGATGAGAATGGAAACCGTACTCACGTAATTAGTTCCCAAGGGGTCGCAGAGACCATTTTCAATACGGACAATAAACCCCTTAGCAGCACAGATGCCATTGGATTTGTTACCCAATATCTCTATAGCTATGGTGACTCCTTTATTCAAACGATCATTGACCCAAAAGGAATCCAAACACTCTCTATCCACGATTCGCGAAACCGTGAAGCCAGTTCACTCAAGAAAAGCACAAACAATGCAATTATCCAGCACTTCGAGAATATCTATGACAAAAACGGCAATCGCATCGAGCTCATTCACACCGTTTACTCTGGAAAAATACCCATCAACACTATTACCCATCGTTGGGAGTATGGGCCTATGGGACGGATCGAACGCTTTCTTGAATCGGGAGTGAGAGAAATACGCTACCTCTATGATGCTAAAGGACGTTTGCAAACCCTCGTTAAACCCAATGGAAGATCGTTGCATCACGAGTATGATGATCTAGGCAGGCTGTCGCGTTTTTACGCACAAGATTTTGATTATCAGTATATATACGATCAAAATGATCGAGTCACATCCATTGAGGACAAAACTTCTAAAACAACCACAACAAGAAATTATGATCCATTAGGCAACGTCTTGCAAGAAACACTGAGCTCTGGTTTAAGCTTTTTCAATACCTACGATACAATGGGTAGAAGGGTTTCATTTAAGCTGCCCGACTCTTCTACTATCAACTATGTCTACGATGGATTTTACCTCTATCAAGTACAGAGAGGCAATTATACCCATACCTATTCAGAGAGAAATCTAGAAGGGCAAATCGTTAAAGCCAGATTGCCAGACTCCGAAGAAATATCGATCGAACGAGACAAGCTTGGAAGATATGCAAACTACCATTCCCCTTACTACACTGCACTCTATCCAAAAAAATCCTATGATGGAAACGGCAATTTGCTCAGATACCAATTTCAAGATCCCCTTGGAAAAATAGACTATACGTTCTCCTATGATGACTTAGATCAATTGATCTCGGAAAGTGATCATGCCTATCATTTTGATTCTCTTTACAATAGACTCAAAAAAAATAATTCTGATTATACCATCGATACCTTCTGCCAAGTAAACTGTGATGGAAGGGCAGATTATGAATATGACGCATGCGGTAATCTAATATCGGATGGTGTTTGGAAATACACTTATGATAGCCTTGATAGGCTTGTCACTATCGACAGGCTTGTCACTATCGACAATGGCAATACACGTATCGAATATACCTACGATCCCTTTAATCGAAGACTTTCTAAAACCATTGTTGGATGGTTTTTTAATACCTGCATCCATTACATGTGGGATGGGGAGAATGAGATCGGTACAGTAGATGAGAAAAACCGCATTCAAGAACTACGCGTCTTGGGAGAAGGCTTGGGAGCTGAAATAGGTGCAGCCATTCTCTATGAACTCCATGGCAAAACCTATATTCCCATCCATGATCATAGAGGATGTGTTGTTGTCCTCGCTGATTCAAAAACAAAAAAGCCAATTGAGTGTTATCGCTATACTGCCTTTGGCGAAGAACTCACAAATAATACCCTCTCCCCTTGGAGATTTGCTTCAAAACGAGTTGATAAAGAGACAGATTTAGTCTTCTTTGGTAGACGCTACTATCATCCCAATCTCGGTCGTTTTATCACACACGATCCAGAAGGCTTTGAAGATGGGCCCAATCTCTATGCCTACCTCCATAATTGCCCACTTGCTGACTTTGATCCATACGGTCTATGGAGCTGGGGAGGCATGTGTGGTGGAACACGAGACTTTTTTGGTGGCGCTGGTAGTTATATCAGGGATTTTGGATATGGAGCGGCTTATGGCATGGGCAAGATGGGAGAATGGATGCATGCCGATTTTCAGTATGAATACTTTAATGATCGCTCCTTTTTCCAGGATAAGTCATACCGGTCTGTCGCAGGGTGGAAAAATTTAGGCAGAGCCGCCTGGAATGATCCACTGGGCATGGTTGTACCAGGGGTTATGGAAGCTTGGCATAACCCAACAAGTCCAGCAGCATGGGGAAAGGCAGCTGTTGATATTGGATTGGTTGGTTTTTCAGCTGCAAAGATTGGAAGTGCTGCAAGACTTGGTAGAGTAGGGAGAATTGGGGAAGAGTTTGCTGCATTTGGAAAGGCTGAAAATTCTGTCTCTGGTATGACAAGCTTATGGCCATCGCCGAGAGGAGGAAAGCAGATTATCAACGGGATTGATTATAGTACCCACTCTTTAGAAAGAATGGCTCCTCATGGTTTCATTCAAAAAGGAAATGAGATTGTTAGTAGAGGCATTCCCCCTTCTGCTGTTGAAAACGCTATTAAATTCGGTAAGGTCACGCCTGGTAATAGCACGCTTGAAGTAGTGCGTACATATCAGAATGTCCGAGTAGTTACCAATCCAGAAGGCACGCGTGTAATTACGGTGATTAAAATCGGAAAATAAAATGTATAGTCTTAACGAACATCAATTGCATCTTTGGAAAAAAATGATAAGTATAATTGAAAATTACCAAATCGGAAAAATTAGTTATAATGATATGGTAGGGGAACTTGAAGGAACCCTTGATGCTGGAGAGTTCAATGACCAAGAACTTATTGAAAAATGGTATGACTTATGGACACCTTTAGAAATTGAAAGAGCAAAGGATGAAAGAACAATTAAAAAAACAGAAATTAAGCAATACATTAAAGCCATGAAAGCGTTTTTGGAAGACGTATTTCGAAATTCCAAAACTTAACTCAGAGAGCAACCATCTCAATATTAATGCTGATGATGACAATCACCCGTCTTTAGTCCTGACTTTGACAGTTGGGTCTTTCAAAAACGCTAAGGGCTTGATGTTCAATTTTTTTTAGATTTTAATGTTGTGCATGGAATTAATGTTGACTATCTCGTTTATTTGTGCCATAATGTTATGCATGTATATCAGAATGAAGACATCCAAGAAGGCTAAATATCCTACTCTTCAAATCGTGGAGGGTATTCGGGAAGGCAAAAAGGTAAGACAGCGTACTATCGCCCATTTAGGAGTTGTCAAAAGCAAAAAAGATTTAGAACGGCTTAAGGATCTAGCTGATAAGATTATTCAGAGATTAGAGAAAGAGGGTTTGGAAATCGATCCCAAAGTGGCCCTCAATGACCTCAAACACAAACAAACTATCTACGATGGTTTTGGCCTGGTGGTAGACCGGCTAATGGCTGTATCGGGCTTTGGAAAAATCATTCAATCTGCTCAAGGCAAGCACCAGTTCGATGTCCAGGAGATCATCAAATTGATGCTTGTCCAACGATTTGACTTGCCTAGCAGCAAACTACGCACTTACGAGCGCCAGGAAGAGCATGGTTTTGAAGGGATTGATTTACAGCATATTTATCGCTCTATGGATGCTATCGCATCCCTAGATGACGCGATTCAAGCACAAGCTTTCGATACTGTTTCCAAGGCTTTAGGAGGACTTGTTGACTGTTTTTTCTTTGATGTTACAACCCTTTATTTTGAAAGTGTTACGCAAGATGACTTAAAAGAATTTGGCTTCAGCAAGGATCAGAAGCATCATTCGGTCCAGATAGTCTTGGCTCTAGTTGTTGATTCCCAGGGATTGCCAATTGCTTATGAGGTCTTTAAGGGTAATTTAGCGGAAACAAAAACACTCATTCCCGTTCTTGAAAAATTACGCAGTCGATTTTCAATTAACAATGTCACTGTGGTATGTGATCGAGGTTTGGCAAGCCAGCAAAACGTGATAGCCCTTCAAGAGGCACAATTCCATTTTGTAATAGCGGCAAAGCTTCGCTCTATGTCTCAAAAATTAAAAATTAATGATTTAGCAGCTTATCAGTTTTTGCCAGGCCAAGAAGCCATTCCGGAAGAAGATAGGGTACGCTTTCGTGTGATGCAGCACCCGCAGTATGCTGATACCCAGCTGATTGCAACCTATAGTCCTAGCAGAGCCAAGAAAGACAAAGGTGATAGGGAACGCTTGGTCGAAAAATTAAAACAGAAGCTATCCGATACAACAAACGAAACTTCTGTCAAAAAAGTGATAAGCAATGGCGGGTACAAAAAATATACCACTGTAAAAGAAGGCTCATTGCTCACACTAAACGAGAAAACAATCGAAGAGGATGCAAGCTGGGATGGTTTTCATGGTATTACTGTTTCAAATAGCGCACAACTAAGTGTGGGACAGGCCTTAGCGCGCTACCGCGATTTATGGCATGTCGAAGAAGCATTCAGAATTGCCAAATGTACCCTCAAGGCACGTCCAATTTTTCACTGGACCACTCATCGGATCAAGACACACGTTTTACTCTGCTTCATGAATTTATTTTTCGAAAGATTTTTAGAGTGGTTGCTTCGACAGAAGCGCTTTGATCTTACCCCTGACCGCATCAGACACGCGTTAGCTCAAGTACATACAACAGTTTTTGAAGATCAATCGACGAAACGCGAGGGAAAAATGCAATCTATGCTTTCGCCAGATGCTGAGAAAATTTTTCAGGTACTTGGGATTTCGACCAAACGAGGCACTGCCTTGAAAACTGAATGTTGTGCCTGAAATTTCGATCGTAAAAACCTAATTATTTGACACTTGTGAAGCAAGTGTCAAACTCAGGTTTAGGGGCGGGTTAAGCAAGCTTTCTACTCATTCCTCGGCCTTAATGGTGCAGAATCCCGAAGCCCTTCAGGGCCGGGTTCTTCAACGATCCTTTCTCGCTTAGGTGCAAAAACATAGGCTTCTAAACGATCATCCAAATCTGTCATGTTACCCAGTGCCACTTCATGGCCTTATTGTCTGGAAATGGTATAATCGCAAAACTCCATTTCGGAACACATTCGCTTTTGTAGCGCCTGAATGCCTTCCGACCTTTTCTTTTTGCAGCCTGTAGAATCTTTCGTGGGGATGATCTACCTATCTAGTCCAAGGCGTCCTACCCAGACCATCCTTGTATTTTAATATAGTCATCAAACGGTGTATACATATGCTGTTTGCATCGGTAGTCGGCATTAGCTTTGTCGCATACATCTTTCCAGTCGGATCCTTTAAAATAATGCTAGCGTAGTTCCCATCATTTTTTGCTCTGCGGCAAATGATAAAAGTTCCAATTGCAAGCTTTGTCTGCAAGTCCTGCAAATTCTCCCAGGCCTGCGGGTACTTCGAGTCCTTCAAGTTATTGGGGAGTTTACTAAAAGACTCTTCAGAAAATTCCGTGGGAAGTTCCTTAGATGTATCTACTGTACAAGCTGGCGCGGCGATACGCCCCCAGTTCTTTTGTTGAGATGTTCCTGGATTGGGCTGTCTTGAAACTCCCTCTTGCAACTCGTTTTTGGGAGTTCTGTCTTGATGAATTTTGTAAGCGCCAGCGAAAATCAGAGTTACGCCAATTGCCGGACATCCGACAGCTAGCGTCCATAGACTCCAGGAAGGAATCATCTTGTAGGACTGCAGCAGTCCGACAACTCCAAAGGCACCTGCTGCAAGGAAAAGAATCCCCATAACGATGGCTGTAATCGCGGCTTTTGAAGTTCCAGGTTTTTGGTTACCCTCTTTAGTGGTAGGTGCGGTAGCCGGCCATAAGCAACTATGCCCTGAACTATGTCCTGAAATATTGGGATCGTAGGGTTGTGTAGCCATTTTTTTCCTCTTTTGATTTAAAATTTAAAGCTTACTCTAACTATATCACAAAAGTATTAAGCTATTATTTAGAAGGAGCGAAGGAGCCGGAGCGAAGGAGCCGAAGGAGCCATTTTCACGTTATACCATTTTCCAGAAAATAAAGCCATGAAGTGGCACTGGGTAACATGACAGATTAGGATGATCGTTTCGAAGCCTATGTTTTTGCACCTAAGCGAGAAAGGATCGTTGAAGAACCCGGCCCTGAAGGGCTTCGGGATTCTGCACCATTAAGGCCGAGGAATGAGTAGAAAGCTTGCTTAACCCGCCCCTAAAGGAGCAGGATTGCCGCAATGTAGGTTCAAAAATGGCGTGTTATACAGTGCCAATTTGTGACTTTATTTTCTGGAAATGGTATTACTCAAGGAGTAAGTGTTTGAGAGTGGTAAGGAGAGTGGCGGCGCGTAGGTCACAGTTAGTGAGGGCTTTTTGGAGGGTACGGAGGTCGGTGTGATGATGGGGGTCCACGACGCTGCAATAGAGTTTGATTTTAGGTTCGGTGCCAGAGGGGCGTATGGCGAGCTTGGTGCCATCGGAAAGCCAGAAGCGTAGGACATCAGATTTGGGTAGAAGTAGGGGCTCTTTGAGACCCGATTCAAGGTGGTAAGAGGTGTGGTTTTGGTAATCTTCAAAGATCGTAACCATTTTTCCATCAATCTGCTGGGGGGGGTTTTGGCGCAAGCGTTCCAACATATTAACTATCTTTTCAGCTCCATCTTTGCCTTCAAAGGTGAGGGAGAGAAGTTTTTCTCTATAGATGCCCTGGGTCATGTAGATTTCGTGGAGCAGATCAACTAGGGTTTTTCCTTGGAGCTTCATTTGAAGAGCAGCTTCGCAGATGCAGGCGGCAGTCACGATGGCATCTTTATCACGCACATGGGTGCCGATGAGATAGCCGTAGCTCTCTTCGGTGGCCAAAATAAAGTGGTGGGTGGCAATGTCTGCTTTTTTCTCTTCTTCCCATTGGGCAATTTTTTCGCCGACATATTTGAAGCCGGTGAGCACATCAAGGCATCCGATTTGGTAGTGGTTTGCTATGGCGCGTACCAGCTCGGAGGTGACGATGGTTTTGATGCACATGGGTTTGGGTGGCATGGAATGATTTTGCTGCAAAGAACGGCAGAGGTGCTCAAGGAGTAGGCAAGAAACTTGATTCCCATTGAAGAAAAAAGGGCTACCCTCGTGCATGACAACCACGCCGATACGGTCTGTATCGGGATCGGTACCCAAGAGCAGATCACTGCGTGTTGCCTTAAGCTGGGCAATGCCGATATCGAGTGCTGCAGGCTCCTCAGGATTGGGAGATTTCACCGTTGGGAAGTTGCCGTCTGGCTGGGCTTGGTTTTCGACGATGCTCAGATTGGTAAACCCCCAATCGTTCAAGGTGGGAGGAATCATCGTAATACCAGTGCCATGTAGACTAGTGTAGACGACCTTCAGCTCTTTGCCATGTGTATGGTTATCTCCGGGATGCATCTGACAAGGGTGGATGGCTTTTAGATAAGCTGAATCGATTTCGGCCCCTACCTCGTGAATCAAGGGATGAGGGAAGGTAGTGCTCTTGACCATAGCGAGGGAGTGGACTTGCTCTACCTCTTCGATGATTCCCTTGTCATGGGGCGGGAGGATTTGCCCTCCGTGAGACCAGTAGACTTTGTAGCCGTTGTATTCCGGGGGGTTATGGGATGCGGTGATCATGATGCCGGCGATGCATTTTTGGTGGAGTACGCCAAAAGAGATGTTGGCAACAGGGCGGAGCTCTTTGTATAGAAAAACCTCGATTCCGTTTGCTGCCAGAACTTTAGCCGATTCGATTGCAAATTCATGAGAGTGGTGACGGCAGTCGAAACCGATAAAAACGCAGTGTTTTTCCACTCCCTTGCGCTGCTTAAGGATGTAATTGGCAAGGCCTTGGGTGGCGGAGCGGACGGTATAGAAGTTCATCCGATTGGTGCCCACTCCCATGATGCCCCGCAAACCCCCTGTTCCGAAGCTTAAAGGTTTGTAGAAAGCGTCTGCAAGCTCTTGTGGCTTTTCTTGCTGCAAGCGTAGGATGGTGTTTTTCGTATCGAGATCATAGTCCTCTTGGAGCCAACGATCGACATTTTTTTGGGTCTGTTTGTCTTGCAGCGTGTTCATATGGTGCATCCTTTTTGCTCGAGATACTGGTGGTGGAGGTTGTCAGCAAGAGGAGCAAAATGCTGCTCGCTGGTCTCGGAAATAGCAAAAGGGATGCCACAATCGCCGCTCTCGCAAATTTTTGCTTCCAGGGGAATCGATCCCAAAAAAGGAACCTTGAGCCGCATGGCAAAGTCTTTTCCGCGACTTTTGCCAAAGGGAGGACCGACCATATTTTCAATGAGCCCCAGCACGGGCACCTTTAGTAGACCAAAAGCATTTGTTGCTTTAGCAACATCGAGAAAGGAGACTTCTTGGGGAGTGGTGACGACGATGCTGCCATCTATAGCCAATAATTTGGTAAGCGATAAAGGAACATCTCCAGTGCCTGGAGGAAGGTCTACAAAGAGATAGTCGAGTGTAGGCCATTTCACTTGGCAGATCAGTTTATCGAGCATGGCGTGGAGCATAGGGCCTCGCCAGACAATGGAACGCTCTTCGTCCATAAAAAAGCCTATTGATATGAGAGCTAGCCCAAATTTGGAAAAGGATAATACAGAACCGTCAGGTCCCAGTGGTGGGGAAAGATTTCGAAGGCCGGTCATAATGGGCAGAGAGGGGCCATAGAGATCCGTGTCAAGAAGGCCGACACGAAGCCCTTTTGCGGCCATGGCTACTGCTAAATTGAGGGCGAGTGTTGATTTGCCAACACCCCCTTTACCCGCTCCCACAAGAAGAGTTCTTTCAGCTAGCCTTGTCATGTTCGCCTCGGTCATGACTGCCCAATTGAATTAACTTCTGCTCTTCAATCTTTTCAAAAGAGACAACAGGAGCCTCTGCATGAATCCCTTCACACCTGAGAGCAGTCTCTTCCCAAGCCTCTTTGGAGTGGAGGTTTTGCGGCCACCAAGGATAGGTACGGCATTGTGTGGGGCGCGCGCCATAGACCTTGCATTTTGTATCCTTCAAAAAAACGCAGTCATAGGTCGTTCTCGATTCGACAAGCGAATAACGTTGTCCTACGCGCCGCACATAAAGGCGCATGAAATCTTTTAAAGAAATGGCAAGAAAATCGGCCATGGCTTGCATTTCACTTTCTTGGACCCATACGTAGCCGGGTGCTCCCGTGCAGCATTTGCCACACTCGGTGCATTTGAATTGCAGCCCTTCTGCGTACCACTCACTCTTGGTCATGACGCCTTCTCCGGATGTCCCGCACACCTGCCACTACAAAAAGGGCTAAAAAAATGATGCAGATGATGAAAATTACAATAGCTTCGCGGTCGATCATCGTACAATAAGGGGGTTACGGGATTCAGGTAAATTTTTTGAGGTGAGGATGACCAGCAAATAACAATGCTTAGGCTCATGTTTGGGGGGGTAGGAAAGAAATTGCCTAAAGAAGATCCCATGACCGGTATTGAGATTCAGTACAAGGCCCAAGCTATCACGCTCTAATTCTTGATTGAATGCAGGTTCTTTGGACCAAAAGTGATCGTAGGCGAGTCGGATAGGTTTTTGGTGTAACAACCCAGCAGCTATTTGTCCCCAACCCCGTTTACGCGCAAGTGTGGCAATCTGGGGGATGGAGCGGAAGCAGTTTTCTTCAGCATATCCGGGGCTTTTGTCACGTAGTGTTGCTAAGGAGTCAAGAAGGCTTTTGGATTCTTCTTCAGAGATGAGGTTCTCTAACTCCAGGTGTCCTTGTATATCAAAAAATTTAAGTTGTTCGGGAGAAACGGTTATACGCATGCCAATAGTTTACTACTCGAGAGGGATACTCGGCAAGGGACTATTCATAGGCAGTTTCATCTCAACGACCATGATTTCTATCGATTCATCGCTTTCATTGATATCTCCATGCACACCATGGAGGGCATCAGCCTCAAGCCAATAGGCTTTATGTGTATCAAAATGGAGGTCCGATTGAGAACCATTGGTCTCAATCCTTTTGAGTCTCCCCCCTCTTAGCCCGACAATAACTCGACCTGCATCATGTCGGTGGAATTCTAAAGATTTTCCCGGAGCGACAATTGTCTTCCAGACCCTCACGAATGCATTTTCAAACTGGAGTTCTCGTAACTGTTCAGGTGCTCCATCTTCTAGGTTGATAGCCTCACTGTGGTGACTATCCGCTCCCACCTTAGCAAAGTGTGCCTTTTCTAGGCATTCTGCTGGCTCGCGAATAGTCACGGGTTCTCGATAAGTTTTGAGTTTTTTCATGAGCGTGTTCTATGATCTAAAGGTTTAACTTGGGATTGATATAAACGATGGATGATTTTTTTAAACCCGAAATTGTCGAAGCGAAGTTGAATCGGGTCTTCCATGACAAAAAATATCTTTTATTAGCATTTACTCACCGTTCCTTTTGGAACGAACACCGAGAGAGAATACCTGACCATAACGAGCGTTTGGAATTTTTGGGAGATTCGGTGTTAGGTCTTTTGATCGCCGACTATCTTTTTACACACCATCCAGATCTCGATGAAGGTTCCCTTTCAACGCTACGCTCACAGCTTGTCGATGCACCGGCCTGTGCCAGTTATGTGCAAAAGCTCGACATCGAAGAATTTTTGCTTTTGGGCAAGGGTGAGCAAATGAACCGGGGCAAAGGGCGCGAGTCTATTTTGGCAGACCTATTCGAAGCATTGGTGGGCGCTCTTTATCTCGACCAAGGATTAGAAGGAGTACGGACCTTCTTCTTTTTCCATTTCCACCAAGACGTTATGCGCATAGTGGCCAAACCCCAGCGGAATTGGAAGGCCGAGCTGCAAGATTATGCGCAAAAACATTATCAGCAAACCCCGTCTTATGTTGTACTCGAAGAGTCGGGTCCTGCACACAAGAAGATCTTTCAGATCGCGGTATGGGTGAATGAAAAAAAATGGGGTACAGGAGAAGGCTCCTCTAAAAAAGAGGGACAAACTGAAGCTGCCAAGAACGCCATGCTCAATCTTGAAAAGGAATTAGCTTAAATGAAAGCTAAACAGCAAAAAACACTCTGGTGCTGTGCGGAATGTGGCCATTCACAGGGCAGATGGACGGGTCAGTGTCCTCAGTGTAACCAATGGAACACCTTGCACGAAGAGATCGCCATGGACCTCGCTCCAGCTCGTTTTAGTGCTGCCGCGGCTCCCTCTAAACCGGTGCGTATTGATGAAGTGCTTCTTGAAAAAACACCCCGCATCCAAACCCATATGATCGAGTTCGACCGCCTTCTAGGTGGAGGAATTGTACCGGGATCCTTGATCTTAGTGGGTGGAGACCCTGGTATCGGGAAATCGACATTACTTCTGCAAGCGTCTCATGCGATCGCAAAGCAAGGCCTTGTGGTGCTCTATGTGTGCGGTGAAGAATCGGTTGCACAAACCTCCATGCGGGCCCGCCGCATCGATGTTTCTGGCAAAAATCTCCTCTTGTTGTCAGAGACAAATTTAGCTCACATCAAAAATCAAATCGATCAAGTTGCACCCGATGTGGTCATTATTGATTCGATCCAAATTATCTATAAAAGTGAAATAGCCTCTGCGCCGGGATCCGTTTCTCAAGTACGCGAAACGGCAACGGAATTGATGCATTTGGCCAAAGGAAGAGGGATTTCCATTTTTCTCATCGGTCATGTGACCAAATCGGGTGAAATTGCAGGACCTCGGGTTTTGGAGCATCTGGTTGATACGGTTCTTTACTTCGAAGGAGATCGCCAGCACAACTACCGTTTGATGCGGGTTGTGAAAAATCGGTTTGGATCTTCGGATGAAATCGCTGTTTTCCAAATGCAAGAGAGAGGGCTTACGGAAGTCTCTAATCCCTCACAGATTTTTCTTGAGGAGAGAACCAAGGAGAGCTCGGGCTCAGTCATCATTCCCACAGTGGAAGGCTCCCGTCCGATTCTCGTTGAGATTCAAGCTCTTGTAACAGACACAATCTATAGCACGCCCTCGCGCAGATGCGCCGGCCTTGATCCTAACCGGCTTGCCCTACTTCTTGCTGTGCTTGAAAAACGGGTTGGGTATCAGTTGCATAACCGCGATGTGTTTGTCTCGGTGGCCGGGGGGTTGAAAATCACCGAACCGGCCATTGATTTAGGAGTGGTCCTTGCAGTGGCCTCCTCCCTGACTAACCGACGTGTGGATGCAGAAACAGTCGTGATTGGTGAGGTGGGTTTGGGTGGAGAGGTCAGGAGTGTGGGACGCATTCAAGAAAGGTTGAAAGAGGCATGTGTGATGGGTTTCAAAAGAGCTTTGGTCCCCAAAAGAAACCAAGAGGCGAATCTGCCGATTGAGACAATTGGTATTGAGCGCGTTGAGGATGCCATCCGCGCCGCCATCTCTTAGAAAAGAATTCCTCAAAGGGGAAATTTTCCTCTTGGATAACGCTTGAAAGTAGGAGGTCGGTATGGAAATAGTGGTGGGAGCGAGGAGTTCTCCGCTTTCGAGAAAGCAGGTAGAGGAGGCCGAAGCCGAATTGAGGGCGTTCTACCCTCATGTGGTTTTCCGTCCGATTTTTGTGCAGACAACAGGCGATAAGGAAAAAATCACTTCGCTCCGGTCTCTGGATAAGACCGATTTCTTTACGCGTGAAATCGATGAGATGCTTCTTAAGGGCACATGTCGCATCGGTATCCATTCAGCTAAGGATTTACCCGATCCATTGCGTGCCGGGTTAAAGCTCGGAGCATTGACGTGTGGGATCGATCCTGTCGATGTGCTTGTGATTAGAGAAGCCTTTCCGGAAAAGGGTATTGTAGCCACCTCATCAGAGCGCAGAGAACAAGCTGTCCGTGAGTTATTTCCAAACGCACACTTTGTCGATATCCGTGGCTTGATTCAAGAACGGTTGGATCGGTTACAGAATGGAGAGGTTGATGGGGTCGTGGTGGCAGAAGCTGCTTTGATTCGACTGGGTCTAAAGCACTTAAACCGAATCCGTCTCCCTGGTGAGACTGCCCCCCTGCAAGGGAGGCTGGCCTTTGTCATCCGAGAGGATGATCATGAGGTAGCTTCTCTACTAACTGTAGTTTCAGCAAAAGGATTGAATGAGTTGAGTTGTTCTGGGATTTGCGGGAATTGATCCGGTAGGAGCTGAGTAGCCATATCTGCTAGCTCTTGGGATTGGATGTTATTTTCTTTGCAATAGCGGTAGGTAGCAACGACCATTGTAGCAAGGCTTGCCACTGCACACAATCCTAAAAGAGTGAAAAAGGTCTGAGCTGCTGTGGGATATTGGACCATTAAGGCAGATACGAAAATTAAGGCGGCCAAAGCAGCAAAAATGATGCCCGCTTTTTGGGCGACTTTTTCGGTCGTCAAATTATCACACTTGAAGTTGTTTGCAAGACCTTGCACACAACCATCCCAGCATTGGGGATCCACTTGCGGGATAATTGGGGTGTCGCCTGTGATGGGTCCAGACATTGTATCCTCCTGATTAGTTGAGATATTAAGATAGAGTAAACACTATGGTATAAAATGAAGTTTAAAGCCAAGAAAATCCTTTATTTAGGTCTCGATCCTAGTCGGTGTCAATACACCGGTGAGCTTGCGCATGTTCCTCTTATTCAAATCATTCCGCGGCCTTTTGTAGGAAGTGTTCAAGAGGCATTTGAGAGTTTGAAACTCTATACGCATGTCGTGCTGACCAGCCGTATGGGCGCAAAACTTTATTGTGACTATACAGCACTTGCTCTACAGAATATGCAGAATAAAATTTACATAAGCGTAGGGAGTGCCACAACAGAGTTGTTGGGACAGAGGGGAATCAAGGTCGATTATACGGCTCCTGTGCAAACAGGGGAGGGTGTTGTCGAGGTACTAAAGGGGCTTAAGCTGCAGAAGGCTCACCTTTTTTTTCCTCGTTCGGCGCTTGCTCGGGACGTGATCCCCAGCTATTGTGCTAAGCAGCAGATTCGGATGACGACACTCGACTTATATGATACCCAACCAAGCGACATTCCATTGCCCGATCCAGCTGAGTTTGATCAAATTGTTTTCACATGTCCCTCTGTCGTACACGCTTTTTTCGCGCGTGTAGCGACACGTCCAAGCCAAGAGACCTGCTACCCGATCGGACCTGTGACAGCAGAAGCACTCAATCAGTATTATGTATTGAGTTTAACATGAAAGCCTGAGCGGGATTGTCCTTGGCAATGCTTCGATATTGCCACGATCAAAGAAATCGAGGCCCCTGTTCCGGCAATGCCGCATGTGGCAAGAATAGCGCCGTATGCGCTGGGATATTGATGCAGCAAAACTAAAACGATTATGGCCATGGCACAGATGGCTACAACAACCGCAGACAATTCGGCCACTTTTTTTGAATTCAGATCCCAATTTTTAGGATTGAACGAAGACTTCTCCCAGGGGGCGCAGCAATCCCGGTTTTCTGCTCTGCCTACATTAAAGCTAACGCTCATCACTTTTCCTTATTTTGAAGTAATTTTTTAGAGGAACTTGCCACAAGTCAACATGAATTTCAAGTGTCTCCTAAGGGCTCATAAAGAAATAACTTCCGCATTTGGACTCTGCGAGACAAAGCCCAATCGAAGCGAGCGTAGCTCGCATCCGAGCGAGGAGCACCATTCCCAAATCGGGAAGGGCGAGAAGGAGGATCGATTGGGCGAAGTCGTAGCCAGTCCAAATGCGGAAGTTATTTCTTTACGAGCCCTAAAGGAGGGCTAGCCAAATTTTGTTTGTTCTCCTATCCTGAAGCCTCTTTAACTTTACAGGAGAGAGGACAATGGTCAAAAAATTTACGCTGCCTGCGCTTCCTTACGATTACAATGCGCTAGAGCCGGTGATCAGTGCTGAGATCATGCAACTACACCACCAAAAACATCACAATGCTTATGTAACCAACCTCAATGCTGCATTGGAAAAATATAGTGCCGCCCAAGAGCAAGAAGATTTATCAACGATGATCTCGCTTCAGCCTGCTATCCGCTTTAATGGAGGGGGACATGTGAATCATAGTATTTTTTGGACTAATCTGGCTCCTAAAAGTAAAGGGGGCGGCGAGGCTCCTTCAGGAGAGCTGGCCGATGCTATTAATAAAAGGTGGGGGTCTCTCAGTGCCTTTATTGAAAATTTTAATAGTATTGCTGGGCCTGTCCAAGGGTCTGGCTGGTGTTGGCTTGCCCACTGCAAAATATCTAAAGAATTGGTCTTGCAAACATGTGCTAACCAAGATCCGTTAGAGGGGACCACAGGTCTAGTTCCTTTACTTGGTATTGATGTGTGGGAACATGCCTACTATTTACAGTATAAGAACGCCCGTCCTGATTATCTAAAGGCTATTTGGCAGGTGGTCAACTGGACAAATGTGGCTGAAAGATATAAAAAATGTTTAGATCTCTGCGGATGTGCTACTAAATAATTTGTTAGCCACGATCCACAGCCGCCTAGTAACTGTTTTTACTAGGCGGTTTTCTTTCAATTAATTATACTGTTTTACATGCGTTTGTTTTCTAGAGATAAGCTTAAGATTAAGGTCGAAACTACTAAGGCCGATGGTTTCAGCGGGTGGCTCAAATGCACTCACTGTCAAGATATGATCCACACCAAAGAACTGACAGCTAATCTCAACTGCTGTCCTAAGTGCGATTACCATTACAGGCTTTCTGCCCGCGAAAGGATCGATAGCCTCGTGGATGGTGGATCCTTTGTGGAGATGTATGATGAGCTACGTCCCATCGATAGCCTTAATTTTGTGGATACCGAAAGCTACCCCGATCGCTTGAAAAAAGCGGAGGCCAAATCCGATGGATCGGAGGGGGTGATTGTGGGGGTCTGCACGATTGAGGGGCACCAGGTTGCATTGGCCGCACTCGATTTCAACTTCATGGCAGGTTCGATGGGTTCGGTAGTAGGCGAGAGGCTCACACAGCTGATCGAGTACGCCTTGGAATCTAGACTGCCTGTTATTATCGTTTCAGCATCGGGAGGAGCCCGGATGCAAGAGTCGATTTTATCGTTGATGCAGATGGCTAAGACATCAGCTGCCCTTGCCAGGCTACATGATGCCAAGCTCCCTTTCATTTCTGTGCTAACCAACCCTACATCGGGAGGAGTAACAGCCTCTTTCGCATCGCTTGGGGATTTGATCATTGCGGAGCCAGAAGCGCTGATTTGCTTTGCAGGTCCACGTGTAGTGGAACAGGTGATCCGGCAGAAATTGCCTCCGGGTGCACAGAAATCAGAGTTTTTGTTGAAGCATGGGATGATTGACTGTATTGTGAAACGGAAAGATTTGAAAGCAAAACTGGTTCAATTTCTTTACTTTCTTACATGTAACAGTCGCGAATTTGTCACCATGCATGCCGCGCGCACTAAGAAAATTTCATCTAAAAAACTACAAGAATTGTTTTTATTGACAGAAGAGGCAGAATAAGTGAATATCCAATCACTAATACCCAAACTATTTGAAAATTTGGCATTTGGGCCGCGCGAAAGTTCCGTGGTTGTCCGACCTCTGATCGGTCAATATTAGATAGAGCCAATTGCAAAACCCCTGTCCCTAGGAAAATCGATGATTTTGATGACGATTTTCAGAGACAGCTTGGCTGGCTTGGGCCAAGCCGTCAGGAACATACCCGAACGGGTAGGCGAGGAGGTGTGGCGAAAATTGACGCCAAAAGTGCGGTTTTACGAGGAGCAGGAGTGTTGTAATTGGCTCGATAATATGAATCGACTTCTGATCGGTCAACCTGGGGCTTTGGCGCAGGCCAAATGTCAAATTTTCAGATAGTTTGGGTATATATGGATAGAGACATTGAGATTCTTGTTCTTACGGATAAAGCGGTTCCGGAATATGCTTCCGATGAAGCCGCCGGTGCCGATATACGGGCAGATCTGCAACAACCACTCATTATACAACCTTCAGCCACGGCTCTTGTTCCCACGGGACTCCGTTTTGAAATTCCTTCAGGCTACGAGATCCAAATCCGCCCCCGCAGCGGCCTTGCGCTCAAAAACCAAATCACTGTCCTCAACACACCAGGTACAATAGACTCCGATTATCGTGGAGAAATCAAAGTGATTTTGATCAACCATAGTAGTAAACCCTTTGTGGTAGAGCCCGACATGAGGATTGCGCAGGCTATAGTGGCTCCCGTATTTCGAGCGCGCTTTGTCCAAGTATCGGCCTTAGCTGAAAGCGAAAGAGGTACAGGTGGATTTGGCCACACGGGAGTCAGCTAGCTATGTTTCCCGCTAAGCACAAAACTGATCGTCAGCAGTCGCATTTTTTGGTTTCTAAATACCTGAATCCTAAGCTTGTTGTTCAACTCAAGGTCGACGATAGAGATGAGGCGCTCAGCTCATTGATTCAACTGCTTGATGTGGAAGGTAAGCTTTTAAATAAAGAGGCATTCCATCAGGCGATTTTGGAAAGAGAACGCATTGTATCGACTGGAATCGGGATGGGAGTGGCTGTACCGCATGCGAAATTATCAGGATACTCAACCTTTTTCATTGCCATCGGTATCCATCATAAGGGAATCCCTTGGGATGCCCTCGATGGAGTGCCTGTCCGGCTGGTGTTCATGATTGGGGGACCGGATGACAAACAGACCGAGTACTTGCAGCTGCTCTCGCGTCTCACGTTGGCTATCAAAGATGAAGAAAGGCGCAAAAAAATCTTGCAATTGAACCAACCTGAGGACATTATTGCCCTTTTTGGGGGGATCTGACAATGGATTTAAAAATTAAAGATGTTGCAGAACTATTGAATATTTCAGAAACAACGGTGCGTCGTTGGCTGGCCGATGGGAAAATCCCTGCTTATCGCCTCAATCGACAATATCGCTTTAGCCGTACTGAGATTGAAGATTGGCTGATGCAGCAGAAGCTCGATGTGAATTTCTCCGAAAAACCAGATTCTGATGCAAAAGTTGAACCCATAAAAGCGAATAATCTACAATTTAGTCTCTACCGAGCCATTTATCGGGGAGAAGTTTTGAATGGGGTGAAGGGGTCTACGAAAGAGGAAATCATTCGGCGTACCATGGAACATATGGCTACACGCTGCGATCTGGATGCCGAAGTTTTAACCGACCTTTTCCTCGATCGAGAACGTATGATGCCAACAACTCTAGGGCATGGCATTGGGGTGCCTCATACTCGTGATTTTCTTCTCAATACTCACTATGATGTGATTGAAGTGGTCTACCCTGAAAACCCCATCGACTATGGTGCTTTAGATGGCGAGCCTGTCCATATTCTATTTTTCCTGTTTGCCAGCGAAGATCGCCACCATCTCAATCTATTGGCCAAGCTAGCTCATTTATGTTCGGGAGAAAAAGCCCGAGCCTTCTTCAGCACCAAACCCAGCAAAGAGCGTCTTCTTGATTTCATCAAGCATTGGGAGAGCTCGCTGAGCAACTAAATCTATTTAAACACAGAGACACAGAGAGGCAAAAAAAAGCAAAGATAGAACCCTCTTTTCCCTGTGGCTTTGTGCCTTGCGTCTCTGTGTTGAATTTTAGAATCTAATCGCAATCAAGAACCTTTACATGCTATCATGTAGCCATGAAAACGGTTGTTGTGGGGATGTCAGGAGGGGTAGACTCCTCGGTTACAGCGCTGCTTTTGAAGGAGCAGGGCTACCGAGTGATTGGCCTATTCATGAAAAACTGGGAAGAAGAGGGGCCATGTCCAGCTCAGCTTGATTATGAAGATGTCGTTGCGGTCTGTAATCAACTTGAAATTCCTCACTATAGTGTCAATTTTTCTAAAGAATATTGGGACCTTGTTTTTGCAAAATGCTTGCTCGATTATGAAGCGGGATACACGCCCAACCCTGACATTCTGTGCAACCGCGAGATCAAATTTAAAATTTTTTTTGAAAAAGCCCTCGAGTTGGGTGCGGATTATCTAGCCACAGGGCACTACTGCCGCAACATCCTCCATGAGGGAAAATGGAATTTGGGAAGAGGATACGATTCCAACAAAGACCAAAGCTATTTTTTATATACCCTCAAAAGCTCAATTTTAGAACGTGTGCTGTTCCCTTTGGGAGAAATGACCAAACAAGAGGTACGGGCAATCGCAGAAAAGGCCGGGCTTGCGACAGCCTCTAAAAAAGATAGCACCGGTATTTGTTTTATCGGGAAAAGGGATTTTAAGGAATTTTTGAGCCAGTACATTCCCAATCGCCCCGGGAATTTAGAAACGGGGGGTGGTGTGGTTGTGGGAACACACGATGGAATTGCCTACTACACGATTGGACAAAGACGCGGCCTAGGGTTAGGAGGGGAGGGCGATGCGTGGTATGTCATAAGAAAAGATGTGGCGCGCAATGTGGTTGTTGTCGAGAGGGGAGAGGGGCATCCTGATCTCTATCGCGATAGGCTAACAGCCTCTGAAGTGACTTGGGTCGACAAACCACCTGAATTCCCACTTGTGTGCACAGCTAAGATCCGGTATCGCGCTTCTGATGTGCCCTGCACAGTCGTGCCTCACGGGGATAAAAACCCAGAAGGAAACATAGAAGTCTGTTTTGAGACACCTCAAAAAGCCATCACCTCAAGGCAGTCGATTGTCTTCTACCAAGGTGATCTATGTCTGGGGGGAGCTCTCATCGACTAATTCTCCCTCGTCACTGATTGTCTCCATTTCTTGTTCTATAAGCGGATCGTATCCTGCTGGAGTGCATTGATCGATGAGGCTAGGGAGGGCATCTCCCAGTAATGCGCCAATCCAAACGCCTGCATTAAGGGCAATAATGGGAACAAAGACATTGGTATGGTTGTGGCCATGATGGCCAACAACATGATCCGCCATAATGGCAACATTGGCCATAAGACCGAGTGGTGGTGGTAAGCGGACGCCCGTCAGTTGTTCCATTAACCCTTGCGAACAGCCTCCTGGAGGTGTTTGATTTTTTTCCGCACATTTAGTGTTATGACTGTGACAGGAAGTTTCTTGGCTGCAAGGCCACACGATTCTTTTATTCCAGTAAAGGCAAGTACCTATAATGATTCCGGCGCCAAAGAAAGGAAAAAAGAGTTTTGGACAGGAGTATGCGGCCAAAACACTTAAGGCGAGTAGGGTGATCTTCTCTAAGACATGATAGGCGATTTTGACTCTGTGATCAGCAAAAAAACGATCGCAGCAATTCTCCGTCGAATTCCCGTGTGAGATGGCAGACATAACTATCCTTGAAAATATAGATACGGAGATAGTTTATTGACTGCAGCAATACTTGCAAGTCCTAAATCTATTGCCAGATAGATCTTTTGCAACCATTCAGGTATCCCGTCTTATCGGTCACAGTCTTCAGATAGTGACTATCCACTCCGTCTTGATGAAGTACATCTTTCCTAAAACGCTCTGGCGGCTCATGAATAGTCATAAATTTTAATATTTAATTTTCTGAAATGATATTACCAAATTGTTATCGCTAATACGGACTTGGTGCTCTGATTCTACCCATGCTCTATGCGTGCGATAGCAAACTTCTTTCGCGGAATCTAAATGCTGCATAAGTTGCGACAATTCAATTTTTTCCAGAGCCTCAATGGCATTTTCTCCCACCTCATTACGAGCCGCATCACCTGCCATTTTCACTAGAAACAATAGAGCTTCGGGAGCCGATGCTTGTCCCGATGCTGCGATCGTACCCAGAACCTCCATGGCATGTCTAAGCAGCGAAGGAGACGCATCGCCCGCTATCTTCACTAGAGACAATAGAGCTTCGGTAGGCAATGCTTGCCCCGATGCAGCGATCATACCCAGAGCTCTGATGGTAAATACTCGAAGATAATACCAGTCAAGAAACGGATCATCCCGGTCAAGAAACGGATCACCTACTATCTTCACTAGAGGGAATAGAGCTTCGGGAAGCAATGTCTGCCCCGATGCAGCGATCATACCCAGAGCCCTAATGGCACAAATTCGAACACCATATTTTAAAAACGGATTATCTGCCAATTTCACTAAAGAGAATAGAGCTTCGGTAGGCAATGTCTGGCCCGATTTTGCGATCAGGCCCAGAACCTGAACGGCACTTAATAGAAGATGTTTATTAGACAGATCACCTACTATCTTCATTAGAGACAGGAGAGCTTCGGGAGGCAATGTCTGGCCTGATGCTGCGATGTCCAACAGAGCCCCAATGGCACTTTTTCGAGTACATGTACCAAGAGCCGTATCACCGGCTATCTCCACTAGAACCGAGACAGCTTTTTGAGGCAATGTCTGCCCCGATGCTGCGATCTTACCCAGGGTCCTCAAGGCACTTATTAGAAGATGTTTATTAGACGGACCATCTACTATCTTCATTAGAGACAATAGAGCTTCGGTAGGAAATGTCTGGCCTGATGCTGCGATTTCACCCAGAGCCTCGATGGCCCTTGCTTGAACAGTCCCAGCCTCAGTGGACCGTGCTTGAATAGTCCCATCAAAAGATGCATCGCCCGCTATCTTCAATAGAGCCGAGACAGCTTCGGTAGATAATGCCTGCCCCGATGCAGCGATCTTGCCCAGAGCCCGAATGGCTGCTACTTGAACATCCCTTTCAAGAGAAGCATTGCTCGCTATCGTCAGCAGAGCCAGGAGAGTTTCGGTTGGCAATGCCTGCCCCAAGGCAGCGATCTTGCCCAGAACCTCAATGGCACTTTCTTGAACAGTCCCATCAAGAGATGCATCGCGCGCTATCTTCAATAGAGTCGAAAGAGCTTCGGGGGCCGATGGCTGCCCTAAGGCAGCGATTTTGCCCAGAACCTCAACGGCACTTACTCGTATATACCTAGGAAAAGACGTATCAACTACTATCTTCATTAGAGACGGGGGAGCTTCGGGAGAGAGAGCATTCGGAGGCAAAGTCTGTCCCGATAATGCGCTCTGGGTCAGAGCCTTAAAGGCATCCTCCCCAAGGGACACTACTATTTCCAATAGAGGCAGGTGAGCTTCGGTAGGCAACTGCCCCGATACAGCGATTCTACCCAGAACCCTAATGGCTTCTACTTGAACATACCTTTCAAAAGATGCATCGCGCGCTATCTTCAATAGAGTCGAAAGAGCTTCGGTAGGCAATGCCTGCCCCGATGCTGCGATCGTATCCAGAACCCCAATGGCTTTTACTTGAACATGGCATTCAAAAGATGCATCGCGCGCTATCTTCAATAGAGTCGAAAGAGCTTCGGTAGGCAACGCCTGCCCCGATGCAGCGATCTGGCCCAGAGCCTCAGCGGCTCTTGCTCGAACAGACTTATCAAGGGACTTTTCATCTGCTATCTCCAAGAGAGACAAGAGGGCTTCGGGAGGCAATTTCCCTCGCGCAAGCTTTCCTAGTAAAGCAATAGTCTCAAATTGGCTATCTGGTTGGTGCATGAGCTTGATCATGACGTCTATAATTTCGGGTTTACAGACCAGCTTAGTATTACGATTGAGAAGTTGAAACTTCATAGATTTGAAGGGGGCTTTCTTCATGTAGGAAACAGCGCTTGTTATGAATTCCTTATACTGAATAATCTGCTCAAGATGCTCGGTTAAACACTCTTCAAAGCATTGAGCAAAGAGCGTTAATTCGTAACTTTCAGCAAGATCGCGAGGTTTTGAGTAAAGATCCTTAAAAAAGGCCTGTAAATCGTTGAGCTTTCCTTTTTGGGAGAGGCTTCCAGCTGTCATCCAAAGCACGAGTCTATAGCGAGGCTCAAATTTAATCTTTGCTAAAAGTTTCCCAGCTTCCGGTGGATTGTTATTATAAAGGCGAGCAAGATAAGCCGCTGCAAAATACTCTTGAAAGGTCAGATGGATAAAAACGCCCTGGTTATCCTCAATGCGCAAGGGACCTACATTTTGGATAGATTCTATACCAATTTCAACCTTCTGCACATGCTCTACTGATTGGTAGATTTCTGTGATGGTTGTAAGAGAGGGGTAGAGAGTGTTTCGATCCATCGCCTCCCATGCTATTTGCTCCAGCACTTGAGTGAGGTGCCTGACATCAAATGCAGAAGCAGCATTAATCTCCTTTCTGACAATATCTGGGTCCTTTTTATTGCGCTCGATTCTAAACCGTTTAAATAGCCAATCGGTAAGTTTGATATAGACTCCTGTCAGAGTAGGAGATTCCGATGAACTAAAAAGAGGTTCGTCAGCAGCAGCAAGGGAGCAAAAAATCTCTAAATTAATGGGGATGTGTGCCAGACTTTTAACGAGGGGTTGTTGAAGTTGAGTACGTAAGTTCTTTGCCTGTACCTGTTGATCCTTCGAGAAAAAATGATCGACATACTCTTCAATGCCTTTCGAATCAAAACCTAAAATCTCTAAAAGCACAGATTCTTTGTTTGTGAAACCCCTTATCTCTCGAGGCCTGGAAGTGATGATGACATTGGGAAAAGCTTTTAGTGCTTGCAAAGCAGGGTAGAAACATCCCTGATTATTTGTCGCATCTCCCGACAATTCATCGTAACCATCCAATAATACAAGAGTCTTTTTCTGATTTTCTTTTTGGCTAAAAAGAATGCGTACCTGTGCGCTTTCAAGCCCACATTCTTGAGCGATATAGTCATTCCAGGTAGGGTTTTGCATCAAACGCACGTTATGTATATCAAGACGGCGCAGAGGAAGCCAAAGCAAATACTCAAATGCTGTAAAGAGTGTTTTTTGGGCCCAACGGTAGGCTATATGATGACACAGTGTACTTTTACCAATCCCTGCGGAACCTTGGATCAAGATCCGTTTTGGATCTCCTTTTAGCTGGTCATGCTTAAATAATTCCTCAAGGAGAATGGCTTTTTTGGGCTCAAAGATGGATTCGTGGGTCAAAGGTCTTCGATCTCCGAGCTCTAGAGAGTGGCCGGGTGTTGTTTCTTCGGTTTCTTTTTTTGTCTGTTTTTTCTCTGCTTCACCGATGATTGCTAGACGGGTGTAGAGCTGTTCGATAGGGATTTCTTTTTGGGAAACCAGAAGAGCAATATGCTTTTTAGAGGCATAATGTTCACGGAGATCCTTTTGAACCAGGAGATGGGGTTGGGTGCATTCGAGTCTGTTGTAGATCTCTTGGAGATCCTGAAGGCTGCCAAGCTCCCTTTTTTTCCATCTACATTTTCTCCAATCATCTACGTCGTTCTGACTGATCTCACCATTGAGAATGACTTTGATGGCATCTACAAAGCACTCTTTTATCTCCAAGGCCTCTAGATTAGATAACCCTTTCATGGGAGCAAACAACTCAAAAGCCATCTCATAGTAATTGAAGACTGTTTTTTCTATGGGCTGGTCTTCAGTTGCGTACTGACCTGCAAAAATGGGTTCCAGAAATGGATCTGGGCAAGAAGTTTGGCGGTTCCCCAGCAGGTATAGAAGTGAAATGCCACCAGCTAGTGTAGACTTATCGTATCTCTCCCTCACAAGGCGGATTTCGTGGGCTATTCCCATTGGGTGGTCGGTCGTGCATTTCTGTTTAAGCTCAGGCGTGCAGATGATAACCACTTTATCAGCTGAGCTGATCTTTTCCTGAAAACTTTTGTAATCGTTGGTAGAACAGAGATCTTGTGTGGCATAAATCGGACTTACGCCGATTTTTCTAAGATCAAATGCCAAGGCATGGTGTATCCACAAGACCACATCCTCTTCTTGAGGGCTGCAGCAGATAAAACATGTAGGATTGGAGGGCAGCTTATTAAAAAGTACTAAAGCCCTTTCAAAGGTCATCCTGATGGCATCTTTTTGAAGAAGGAGGGAATCGAATTTCGGGTATTTTGCAAATTTGGCCAAAAATTTTCTGTCGATTTTTTCCAAAAAATGAGCGTAGTTAAGAACTGGGCCTGTTGTCTTAAAAAAAGAACAGGCCTTGTTCATACATTCTAGAGCTTTTGTATCCTCGCTTACTTGCGCAAGGCTAACATAGCTGTCAGCAGCTAGGAGGGGCTGGTCTAAAAGAAACTCATAAACTACCGCTCGCATCAGATAGATATGGGGTTGTTTTTCATCCTTCCATGCATATATCCACCCTAAAAGCTGCTCCAGGACAGGTATGCCTTCTTTCGTCTTTAGAAATAGCACTTTTTCTGCTGCTGAAAGATAGTTGCTTGCATAGCTTTCGGCTTGGAGAAGAAAAAGCTTTTTCTTGGTATCTAGGATGGCTTTTTCTAGTTCTTGATTGTTGCCTTGGACTTTTAAAGCAGTTTTTAAGTAAGTGAGGACTTTTTGGCAGTTTGCTGCAGAGCTTTCTTTGCGATGAATGTTCTTTGCTTTCCATAGATGATGAGCAGCAGCAGGGGTTACCTCAAAGACCCAAACCTCTTGAGCTTTCTCCAGGCTAGGATAGGGGAAAATAGCGACGTTATTTTTGAGTGCTTTTTGAGCACAGCAATCAAGGAGGCGGGAAGGGGAGAGTTCATCCAGTACACCAAAAACAACTCTTGCAATCTCAAAGGTCTTGCTACCAGAGGTTAAACGTGCAAGCACTTGATCACTGGATTGATATAGGGAAGCTGTATAATCCGCATATTCGTGGGTCCACAGAAATGATGTCGGCTGCATTTTTCAATACCTAACGTTTTGCCAATTGATATTGTTGGACAGGAGCGCACCTCGATCCCAGGGCGGTTTTTAAGCTAAAGGCTACCGTTCGGAGATTTCCATAATAGTTTTAAGCGCATAATCATTCACTCTTTCATAAGCTCGGAGTGAAAAAATGAACGCATTTCAAGAAGAACTGGCACAGTTAAACGGCACTGAATTTTTTCAGCTTGCAAAACGGGAACCACATCCCCGAGTTCGTATTCGTCTGCTAGCACCAGGGTACCTTCAATGTCAGGTTTAACCATTCAGGTATCTTGTCTTATCGGTCATAGTCTTCGGATAGTGACTATCCACTCCGTCTTGATAAAGTACATCTTTCCTAGAGCACTCCGGCGTCTCGTGAATAGTCACGATCTTTTATTTTTTTTGAGGACGCCACGGCCCTGATCGATCAGTGGGCTTGCTAAAACTGGGCTCACTGTTTCCATGTGCAAAACTACAGTGAGCTCCTTTAGGGCATGACAAGGGATTGATTTTGTAAAAGCGGCAGAGTTGTGTTTTTTGGTCGATGTCTGTTCTTTTACTAAGGGGGGTATTCTCGTGTGGGGGCCTGTCTCCTCTCCATTTTGAGGGCTGCTCACGAGGTAAATCAGTCTTGTGTTGCCACTTACTTCGGGTGCCTGGGTTTTCAATTTTTTTGTGCACTAATTTCTCTAGGACACTATCCTGAAAAAGAACATTCCTTTGATTGGCATCTGCCACCAAGTCGGCTATGTCGCTACGCATGAGTGTTGATTGATTGCCTAAAATAATTAAAGAGAATTTCGCACGTGTGAAGGCAACGTTTAATCTTCTAGACTCTTTTAAAAATCCGATCTGTTGGTCCAAGTTAGCTCGGACGCAAGATATAATCACAATGCTGCTCTCACCACCTTGAAATCCATCGACAGTATTCACCTTAATCCCTGGATATTGATCTTTTAGAGCATCATAGATGCGATTCACTTGTGCTGCATAAAAACTGATGATAGCTACATGGTTTACAACGTGGATCAGATGCTGGCGCGCCAAATAATTTACAATCGATACGGTACTTTGCACTTCTGAGATATTCATAAAGCCATTTCCAGAAGGGCCGCTTACCTCATTACCATGAACATTGATGAAAGCGTAGGGTGCAAGGAAGGGAAAGCTGTTATCTAATTGAGGCATTACATAGTCTTTTCCACTCACAGATACATGATTTTTAAGTTTACCTTGGTAATAGTGGCGTGAAGGCCAGTCACTAATTTCGGGGTGCATGCGATATTGAATGGTGAGCATCGATTGGGACTGCTTACAATCCTTATTGAGCCTCTCCATCATCGAACGCCCAAATTTGAGCCTTTCTGCTTTTTGAGAGATGACGGTGGCAGGCAATTGCTTGATATCCCCAATGAGTAAGCATTTCTTGGGTCGTGTTTTCAAAGCAATCAGGGTTTCTGCTTCGACTGCTTGGCCAGCTTCATCTACAATCAATGTGTCGATCGGTTCCATCGTTTTGAATCTGTGTTGTCCAGAGACACTCAGTGTTGCAAAAATGATCTGAGCATGGTCTAGGAGCTGCTTTTCTAAGCCCATTTTTGAACCATCTTGAGCGGCTTTTTCTAAGGTTGTCTCTAGGGAGGAGAGGCTTGTGGCGATATGACTTAAAAGCATCCGAGCATTACTGACTAGCTTAGGTATCTCACAAGTAGTCGATGCATTTTGCATTTCAGCGTAATGGCTCACCTCTTTCCAGGTATCGGGTGTTTGAGAGGAAATGAGATGGCGATATTTTTTGATGTTTTCGAGGATAAGATTAAGAGTGTGCTCCAGATCTTCAAAGAAGCTTAACCGGTACATTTTGATGTTTTCAACTAACAGAGAAAAACGCTTGCTGGTAGCTTTCAAAGCATCACAAGCACTAGCGATGCGGATGGGAAGAAATTTGATATTCCCATGAGCTAGCTTATGTGGTTGGTATTCAAATAGAATTGTTTTGAATTCACGCAATACCATTAGTTTTTGCAAGCACCACGAATTGAGGAAAATGTTATTTAAAGAACCATCTAGAGGCAGTTTTTTTTCAACACCCACTAAAATGACAGGGACATTGGGGTGCTGCTGGATAAATCGTTCGGCCAAAATATGTACGGCCTTATTTGAAGGAGCACAAACTAAAACCCTCTCATCATCCAGTTGCAAAGCTCCTAATAGCTTAGTTACGGTAGTCGTTTTGCCGGTGCCCGGTGGTCCTTCGATGATGTGTAGCCCTTGCTCTAATTCTAGAAATTTTTTTACAGCAACATATTGACTAGGGTCGAGAGAGAAAAGTACTGCCTCTTTTTCAAAAGAGAAAGGTTTTAGAGTGCTATCCTGCTGTAACTCTTGTGGGGGTAATATTCCGGATAGGATACTTTTCTCCAAAGGTGTTTCGGGACTTTCAGGATCTACTTTGCATGCTTCAAACATCCTTTGAAGAGTAATGAGAGATCCGAGGGTTTTAGCATTCCATTTTTCATCTTCAAGGAACACAAAAGGAAATGGCTCAAATAAACCCTCGTCGATGACGACCTTAAAGGCGGCCTGGGGTGTAGGAGCATCCGGATCAGAATAATTAGCCAAAGCTATCAAACACAATTGGGGATGTCTTGAATGTTCCAAAAGAAGGACATCGCCGGGTTTGATGCCAGGATCATCACACGCTATCTTAGGCTCGGGTCTTGGTAAAATAGTAAACTTAAGTTCGGTGGTATTTCCTGGGTTCCTTGCAGGCTTGTATTGTGATAGTGAAAAATGGTACTCATATTCTTTTCGTAATTTGGCTAATTCTAGTCCATTTTGTAATTGAGCTCGTGCCTCTTCAAAAAGCAATTCCTCAAAACCTTGGTAGTAATCCATTCGATTACTATATTGATCAGGTAGCACCTCATTTTTCAGGCGAGGGTTGGGTTGGGAGAGCTGCTCAAACGTCCAATTCAACACACGTTTATTAAAAATATAAGTTCTATCTTCGGAGAATGGAGTTGCTAAATCCGTTGAAAAGGGCAGCCTAATTGTTCCTCCCTCTGTTAGAGATTTATTACTTTTTTTATCCCAAAATTCTTTCGCAACGCTAGGGCTTTTCAAATCGAGCTTAACCACCAAAATGGTATCTACAAAAGCATCCATAAACGCGCGCAATCTCCGATTATCAAGAGTGAACCATTTGCCCTTATGTTGGACGATTCGAATAGGTTCAATATCATCAGGATTGAGTCTCCCACTCGATAACTCTTGTACTGTATCTACTAGCGGCCTTCCATTTGAAAAAGTCGGAGAAACAGAAGATTGGGAAAAAGCAATTTTGCGCACGTTCATCCGAGCCGGCCCATTTGGGGGAGACTGTTTATGACTCCTTACTGGTAGAGTGGGAGAAGCGTCTATCAATGACCAAATCAACTCTTGACCAAAGACAGATGTCCTTTGGTAAGCAGGTTCCACTTCAGGAGGTGTTATCATTTCAAAGGTTTTTAGGAAGGGGCTGTTTTGTGTCGATGTTAGAGACTGAGAAGAGTGGGCCATAAGATGATTCCGTACTGTTTTGATGGGATCTATTTTGATTTATTTTGGAGGTGATGCTTTATATCACTTGTCATAAATAAATTACAATTTATACCATTTCCAGAAAATAAAGCCCTTTGAAACAAGCCGCAGCACATTTGCTCGGCTTGATCGATCAAAAAAGCTAACAAGAAAGCAAATTTATATTTTCTTAAAAAAAATCTTTTCTGTAACTTAGTTTTGCTTTCAACTTAACGGAGGAGTGAGCAATGAAAGATGTTTACAAGTACGCCAAAGTGTTTTTACTTGTGCTCATGTTTGGATTGAGTTGCCAAGGATTTGCAACACAAGATTCTAAAATTCCTGATCATTACTATGTCCAGCCTGGAGGCATTTTCATAGCCCCAAATGGAATGTATGCATCGGTAGATGGAATTCTTATCCAAGTACACACGTTACGCTCTGATGAGAAAGGAGTATTCGTTCCTGTTGAAGAGATAATCGCCGGAGATCTTGAATGGTGTCCATTTTGTGGTAGATGGTATGATCCTGAGAGAGGACATTCAGACTGCCCTGGTTTTCCTGAATAGTTGAATTAAAGGCCTTGTTTTCGTAATGAGGCCACTCTTTTCATATGAAATATTTATTTGTATTGTTCAGCATATGTCTGACGCTTTCTGTTAAAGCGGATATCAGTCTTGTCCCTCAGCAAGATCTAAAAAACATAAAATATTTGTTTGAGGATTTGATTGATCACCATGATTATTCCTATACAATTTTTGGCTCTAAGCCAATGTCACTAGCAGATTTTAATTTAGAAGTGCCTCGTGATCTCCCCTTTTATAGACATCTAAGATCTAAATTTTTTATGTTTAAGAGACAAGCAAGTTTAAATTCATGGTATAAATATAGGGATGAATTTAATTGTAAAAACTTCATTTTCCTCGATGAGGAAAATGATTGGGTTGATTGTCTCGTTCTAATCCTAATAAATAAGCAAAATATGCTTTGTGTTTTGCGTGAGAACGAGCTTATTTTTAAAGAGGAACTCGGGGAATCTTTCACCCCTGAGTCATTCTTAAGAAAACTTGAGAAAAGAGAAGTATCTCTCGCAAAGGCAATCAATAAAAGCCAGAGGTTGATGGGGATTATGCTCGGCTATGGAGTAAGAAATGCGGCCCTTTTTCAAGAGCGATTTGATATTATGAAAACTATTTGGAAAATAGAAAAAGAAAGCCTGCCCAAAGATGAAGTACTCACCAAAAAATTGGCTGACATTGAAGCACAATGTGGAAATTTTAGCGAACTAGATGCAGATGCAGTTATTCATCCTCTTTATTTTTTTGCAGATGTTTCTCATCCAGAAACCATTGCGCTTCAACAGAAATGTGAGCAAGAGCGACAGCAAATCATTGAACTGCGCAGAAAGCGCAACTTCATGGATCTTGTTTTGCAGCGCCTTGTGACAACTGAATGAAACAGGCATGAGATATTGAATGGTGAGCATCGATTGGGGCTGCTTACAATCCTTCTATCTCAGTATCTTTGAGCCTCTGCGTATCCCGTGTTATACCATTTCCAGAAAATAAAGCCATGAAGTGGCACTGGGTAACATGACAGATTTGGACGATCGTTTCGAAGCCTATGTTTTTGCACCTAAGCGAGAAAGGATCGTTCAAAAATGGCGTGTTATACAGTCCCAATTTGTGACTTTATTTTCTGGAAATGGTATTAAATAGTACTTAAAACCTTAAGCGGCGGGGGCGGGTGCCATGTACTCTTGTTCCTCGAAAACCAGTTTGTCGTCTTTGACCGTAATCAGATACTTACGAGTCTCGCCGGGGTTACGGATCATCTTTTCGGCTAGAGGATCTTCAACATACTGCTCAATCACACGCCGTAGTGGGCGAGCTCCCATTTCGGGTAAATGTCCCATCTTGACCAAGTGATGAATAGCTTCCTCTGCCATTTCAACAAAGATGTTATGTTTGGCAAGCCGTTTCTGTACTTTACTGAATTCGAGATGGATGATTTCGGAAAGAGCCCCCTCTTCTAAAGGTTTGAAGATCACTGTGCCATCGATTCGATTCAAAAACTCGGGCTTGAGGTGTTTCTTCATGGCAGATTCAATTTTTTCCTGAATGACCTTGTAGTCGGGGAAGCCCGTTTTGGCGCTAAAACCAATCTCGGTCGATCGGCGGATCAGATCTGCGCCTAAGTTGGAGGTCATGATGACAATGGCATGCCGGAAATCGACTTTACGTCCGAATGAATCGCTAAGGCGTCCCTCTTCAAGGATTTGAAGCAGGAGATCCATCACATCGGGGTGCGCTTTCTCAATTTCGTCAAATAAGACAACGCAATAGGGGCGCTGGCGTACCTGTTCGGTGAGCTGTCCTCCCTCTTCATGTCCGACATATCCAGGAGGGGAGCCTGTCATCCGGCTGACTGCAAACTTCTCCATATACTCGGACATGTCTACTTGAATGAGTGCATCCTCACCCCCATACATATGCATAGCGAGTAGGCGGGCTAAATGGGTTTTCCCTACACCTGTTGGCCCCAAGAAGAGGAATGATCCGGTAGGGCGGTTAGGATCTTTGATCCCTGTGCGTCCACGTCGGATAGCTCGACAAACGACATCCACCGCTTCATCTTGGCCGATGATTTGCGAACGTAGTGTCTCTTCCATCTTCAACAGCTTTTGTGTCTCTTCTTCTGTCAGGCGCGTGACGGGTATCCCTGTTTGTGTGGCGACCACTTGAGCGACAGCATCTTCATCCACAGGAACTTGATGCTCTTCTTTGTGTGTTTCCCATTCTGTGCGGATAGCTTGGAGTTTTTCTCGCTGCTTTTTCTCATCATCACGCAGGCGGGCTGCCTTTTCATACTCTTGAGTGCTGATGGATTTCTCTTTTGCCCGGCGTGTCTCTTCAATTTGGGTTTCTAGTTTGGCTATATCAGAGGGTTGATTCATCATCGAAACCCGCATACGGGCCCCTGCCTCATCAAGCAGATCGATCGCTTTGTCTGGTAGGAAACGGCCATGAACATAACGGTCAGAGAGGATTGCGGCCGCCTGTAGAGCTTCGTCGGTGATCACAACGTTGTGATGCTCTTCATATTTTTTCTTAAGACCGCGTAAAATTTCGATCGTGTCATCTACACTGGGAGGCTGGACAACGATTTTCTGAAATCGCCTTTCTAGAGCGGCATCTTTTTCGATGTGTTTGCGGTATTCATCGAGCGTGGTTGCCCCGATACATTGTAATTCTCCGCGTGAGAGGGCTGGTTTCAAAATATTGGAAGCATCGATTGCTCCTTCGGCAGCGCCGGCCCCAACAATGGTGTGGAGCTCATCAATAAAAAGGAGGATATTACCATGCTTTTTGATCTCATCCATGACTGCTTTGATCCGCTCTTCGAACTGCCCGCGGTATTTTGTACCTGCAATCATCAGAGCCAGATCGAGTGTGATGAGTTTTTTCTTGCGCAGATTATCAGGTACTTCTCCTTTGACAATGCGCTGCGCTAGCCCTTCTACAATGGCTGTTTTGCCAACTCCGGCTTCCCCTATTAATACGGGGTTATTCTTACGCCGTCTGCAGAGGATCAAAATCAAACGCTCCACCTCAGGATTGCGGCCAATTACAGGATCGAGCTTGCCTTCTCGGCTCATCTCAGTTAGATCATAACCATAAGCGCGCAGAGCGGGGAGTTTTTCGGCATTTTTATCATTCGCTTTTGCAGAAGCTCCGCCACCACCACTTGAAGGGGGCAGTTGTAGATTGAAGGTTTCCAGTTCACGCAGAACCTCTTTACGTACTTCTTGTAGATCGACATTCAGATTTTCCAATACTTGAGCTGCTACTCCATCTGACTGACGGAGTAGGCCTAGGAGGAGGTGTTCAGTTCCCACATAGTTGTGGCCAAGATTGGAGGCCTCTTCATTTGCGTATTCAAATACTTTTTTGACACGTCCTGTAAGCGCGGGATCGCCATAAACCTGGATCTCAGGTCCATATCCTACCAAGCGCTCTACTTCCTGACGCACAGTCTCAAAATCCAGCCCTAAGTTGCGCAGCACATTGACAGCAACGCCTTGTCCTAATTTTAGCAATCCTAAAAGGAGATGTTCGGTTCCTAAATAATTATGGTTAAGCCGTTGAGCTTCTTTTTTTGCGAGTTTTATGACCTGTTTCGCGCGGTTCGTAAATTTATCAAACATAAGTATCTCGTCTTTTACTTCTTAAGAGTTAGAGTATTCGTTATACCACAATCTACTCAAAAATTGACATTTCGGCAACGCGAAAGCTCCCGAAATTTTAGTAAAAAAGTCTTTTGAGGAGAGTAGAGGTCTAAAAACAATTCTAGGCGTAAAAAAGCTGAAATTCAACTTATTTCTTAAATTCCAGAACGACAATTGCACTAGGAGTTAATTTACCTATTGAAAATTATGTTAAAAAATCGTTAACCTGCTCGCACTATATTTTTCTTAAGTTCTATGGGTTGGAAATATTTGGATACAGGCAAGCGGTCAGCCGCTGCCAACATGGAATTGGATGCAGCTCTTCTTTGGGATCTCAAAGACGAGAAAGATGCTCTACTGCATCTTTATGATTGGGATGGGGATGCGGCTACTTATGGCCATTTTATCGATCCCACTCATTTCTTAAATATGGAAGGAGCTAGGCGCCATAAACTCGATTTGGCAAAGCGTCCGACAGGTGGCGGCATTGTTTTTCATAATTGTGATTTGGCCTTTTCTATACTAGTTCCCGCGAGCTCGTCTTGGTTTTCATCCAATCCTCTCGATAATTATGCATTTGTCAACAGTCGGGTTATCTGGGCCATCAGTGAAATGATCGACGTTCCTGCGGCCCTACTCCCCGAAGAGCCAGTTCCCATGGATGAGTTTTGTCGGAATTTTTGCATGGCAAAACCTACAAAGTATGATGTCATGATTCATGGGAAAAAAATTGGGGGAGCTGCGCAGAGAAAAACACGTCATGGTTTTTTGCATCAAGGTTCTATCTCAATAGGTTTTCTTCCAGAGCTTTATCTGGGAGAGGTATTGGCCGGTGGCACTCAGGTTTTAGAGGCAATGCGCCAAAATAGCTACACACTGCTAGGCTCATCCTGGACAGGCAAAGCCCTTGAAGAGGCTCGGCAGCAGCTGCGCTCACTTTTACAAAAAGCCTTTTCCGATACCTATGAGAACTAAAAAATGAGCAAACTCCTTCTAACTCTGGTCACGCTCGTTTTCGCCCTGCAAGCGATTGCAGAAGAGAAAGACGCGCTCATTGTTTGCGATAATGGCCTTGAGATGTTTACTTGGGATCTCGAGTTTTTGAGTCAAGCGGAGCATTCTGTTGAGGCTCTCGTATGTTTTTTTGGTGGTACTATTGCACGCAGGCTTTTAGAGGCTATCAGTGCCCGCTTGGAAGAAGTACCCACTTTGCAGGTGCATGTGCTCGCTTCTCCTACAATGATTACTCCCCAAAATTGGAAGATCATCGACAGCCTCTGTAATCGTTTCCCTGGAAATTTTCATATCGAGTTTTCCACTCAAATTGCCAAGCTCCTTCCCGATATCATGACCATTGATAACCATGTAAAGTTGTTCATTGTGGATGAGACCTACTATTCTGCAGGAGGAACGAATTGTGAAGAGCATCACTGTAGTAAGGGGACTCACACACCACTTAAGAAACCAACGATAGAAATCGAGATCGATTTCATGTTACCTGCAGGTATGCGCGATCAAGATGTTGTAGGCAGAGGTCCTATCGCAGCACAACTGCGCACGATCTTTTTTCAGCTCTACACACAATGGGAGGACTACAACAAGACCAAATGCTTGCAAGAGGACCCCAACCAATTTAACCAGAATGTTCATTATTTTGATGTGACTGGAAAGCGACCATATGTCGAGCGGTTCGAACATTCCGATCGGCTGAGGGAATTAGGGGCAGAGAACATCCGCATCTTGCTAGGAGGTCCCCATCAGCCTGACAATATCATCACTCAAGAGTATGTGCGTCTTATTCAGTGTGCACAAGAAGAAATCATTCTGTCCCATCTCTATTTTTTTCCAACAAAGCCCATTTTTCAGGCCCTCATGGACGCTGTCAAGCGAGGTGTGAAACTCACAATCGTCACAAATGGGTTAGCTGCTGATGCATGTGAGGGGGCAAAACTGTTTGTGTGGGCCAATAGGATCTCCTACGTCCCTATGTTTTATGGAACAACTTTCCATTTTTGGGATGCCCAGGAAGTAGCTGCCATGCCCATAGGAAATACCACCGTCTACGAGTATTGTGTACCTGATGTTCTGCTGCACAAAAAAACGATGCTGGTGGATAGGCGCCATTTTATCGTGGGTAGCTATAATTTTGGGATGAAAAGTGCCTATGGGGATTATGAATTGATCTTGGTCATTGATTCTGAAAAGGTGGCAGAAGATGTCCTTCAGGTACACCTCATTGATGTAGCACATTCTAGGCAAGTTTCTGTACAAGAGGCGTGTGCCTGGTACTTCCACCCCGTCATTTCTTATTGGGGTGAGCTTCAGAAAAGATTCAATGGCTTTATGTGAGATAATTAGATGAAAAGATTGATGATGTTATTTTTCTGTCTATGGGCGTGTATGGCTAATCTTGAAGTCCAGGCAGAGGAGGGCAATGCCATACTGGTAACGGATAACGGCCTCGAGATGTTTCACTGGGATCTCGATTTTATCCGAGCAGCCCAAGAATCGATTGAAATCTCTGCCCCCTTTATGGGAGGTGAGATTGCCCGCAAGCTTCTGACTACGCTTGAAACTAGACTAGAGCAAATCCCTAAGCTGAAGGTTTATCTTTTAACCACTCCCACCCTCTTAGAAAATGAAGATTGGGTGATTATCGAACGCTTACACAAGCGCTTCGCAGACCGTTTTTATTTGGAACACGCTTCTACAGTAGTAATAGTTTGGCCTACTGTTACCGGAATTGATAACCATGTTAAAATTTGCATTGTCGATGAAAAATACTTTTCTGCGGGCGGGACCAATTTAGATGAGACTCAATGCAGCGAGGGAACGTGGACTCCGCACAAGAATTTGAACAAAGTCTCATACCTTTCCAATAATCTACCCGCAGGTATGCGCGATCAAGACATTGTCGGAAGAGGTCCTTTAGCTATTGATTTAAGACGGTGTTTTTTTCACATGTATGCCATGTGGGAGAACTACAACAAAACGGGCGTGCTCATAAAAGATCCCCAGCAATTTCAAGAAAAGACATATTACTGCCCAGTCTCTTCTCAGGCTCATGTTGCCCGTTTTGATTCCTGTCCCAACCTGTGCACCCTTAAGTCTGAACAAATCAAGATCTTAATGGGAGGCCCCCACCAAAATCAAAATGAGATTTCCGAAGAATATGTGCGCCTTATTCAACAAGCTAGTGAGGAGATTGTCATCTCAAATCTTTATTTTTCCCCCGTTGATTCCATTTTTAATGCCCTTTTGGATGCAGTGAACCGAGGCGTCAAGTTAACGGTTGTGACCAATGGTGTGGGAGATATCGCTCCCCTTTATACTCAATGCTTTTGTTGGGCTAACCGGATGTCCTATGTCCCTGTATTTTATGGAAGCGCCTTTCATTTTTGGGATGCCTGGTCAATGACAAGCAAACCTTTAAAAAACACCCGTATCTATGAATATCATGTCAAAGATGTCCTGTTGCACAAAAAAGTCATGATAGTCGATGGAAAAATAAGCCTTGTAGGCAGCTATAATCTGGGGTTACGCAGCGATATGGGTGACTATGAAATGGTCATCCGGATGGACAGTCCTGAAATAGCCGCCGATCTGATGCGTGTTCATAAGAAAGATCTGAGACATTCCACGGAGATTTTCCCAGAAGAAGCGTGCTCCTGGTATTTTGACCCCGTCAAAGCGTCCATCGGAGAAATGCAAAAGCGAGTTCACGGATTGATTTAAATCAAAACTCAGCTATGATTCTGTGAGAAAGTTTGTAAAACCTCATTTCCGTGCCTGTGCCCGATCTAAATCTGGAAATCGGACATGGGCACGGAAATGAGGTTTTACGAGAACTCTAATAAAACCCTTTAAAAAAAATAGTGGTTGTATGCTCCAATTTTTCCGTAAGTACCAGAAGTTTTTCTTCTTGTTTGTCACCATTATTGTAGTGACGACCTTCCTGTTTTTTGGGACCTATCAGGCAATTGCCCCTTCTTTCCGTAAGGACACAGAGAGTGAATCTTATGTCACGCAAATGGCCCATTTCCTAGATACTGAAGCATGGATGATGTCTCGAAGGATCTTTACAGCTAATTTTCTAAATGATGGCGTCATTTCCAAAGAATTTCTAGAAACTGGGATGGGTGAGATCATTGCCCAGAGATTTACTGAGCAGTTTCAGGCAGATTTTGTCGCATCTCATGCACACGAGAAAAAGTACTGCCCCTATGTCCATCCCTACCTTCCCTCCTTATCGGCAGAGATGCTGTGGTCCGTATTCGCTCCCGATATGGCAGTTAAATTGAAAGTGCTACAGGAAGGAAGTGGCTGCTTTCAAGACAGAAATACCCTATTTTTGGCCCAGAAACAGTTTCCTCCAGCTTTTTTTACACAAGTGCTCCGTTACCAGGAACAAAACAACCCAAGGACCCAGGCAGATCCCCGTCTTGCCAAAGATGATGTGGCGCTATTTGGTTACGAAACCCTATCCGATTGGTATGGGAAAACGTATATAGAAGCCGTTGCAGGTCTCATTATTCAAACTGCAAAAACGGCTCGCAAGTTCGGCTATAAGGTCTCAAAAGGAGAAGTTCTGGCCGAACTCTTGGCACGCAGCCAAGAGACATTTCAGGAGTTGAAAGGTAAAATAGCTCTTCCTGTGTCAGATGGTGCCGGATTCATGCAGCTCTATTTAAGTCAGATTGGTATGACTGAAGCCACCGCCCTAAAAATTTGGGAAGATGTGACTCTCTTTAGGCGTTTGATGCATGAGATTGGAGATGCCGCCCTTGTCGATACACTACCCATGAGCCAATTTTATGCGTTTGCTTACGAAAATGCGCTGGTTGAGCTGTTCCAAATGCCTCCGGAATGTCGTTTTAAATCTCTGGCAGATCTGGAACAACTGGAAGCCTACTTAGCCGCCGTTGGTAATAAAGAATCAGCACTAGCTATTCCTCAGGATTATGAGGCGTTAGAAACAGTGGAAACAAGAGCTCCTGATCTGGTGGGTAAGCGATATACTCTTTATTATGCTCATACATCCAAAAAGGCTTTGCAGGCAAGGGTGAGTGTCAAAGAGACGGTTGATTGGGAATGCGACCCAAATAATTGGGCGCAAATTAAGCGCCAATTTCCTGAGCTTGCTCAAAAAACAGGAACCTCCTTTGACATTTTGGAAAAAATGGAATCAAAAGGAAGGAAACTAGTAGATGCTTTTGCTCGTAAACAAATCGTCGATGCCCACCCCGAATGGATCCAAGAGGCATTGATTGCAGGCGAGATGGCAGAGGAAGAGTTCTTTTTAAGCAGCAACCCTACGCAAAAAACGTTTGAAGGAATTGCTGACGCCCAGAAATTGGCCGCGATGCTCGAGGGACAAAATGAACTAATCGGTTACAGCCAGGATCAGAGCAACTATTACCGTTTTCTTGTCCAAAACAGGACAGAGAAGAAAGAGATTTTAACCTTCAAAGAGGCTCTCAAATCAGGTGTATTGGCTACACTTGCTGATAAAATGGAGGCTAAAAAGCTTGCTCAGACAGTTACCCTAGCATGCCCAGGGCCATTCCAAGAAATTCCTTTTGCTTATCGCTTTGCGCCTTTTGTAGCTGCCCAATTCAATCATCTTCCTTTAGGAGCATTGGCAGGGCAGTTTGCCGTCGAGAAAAAAGAGAAAACAATCACCCGCTGTGAAAAAGATTTTATTTCTCTCGATGCTATTCTTTCTTTACAAGAAGGGCAGTATTCGGATGTGATGGTAGATCCAATTGAGGGTGCCTACCTGTACCGTTTTGTAGAGAAAAGACAAGATAAAACACTTCCGGTTGAAAAGTTACTTCAGACCCAGGCTCTTCTTTCTAAGGAAGCCCGCTGCAAGTATTTTGAAACTTTACTGAGATGATGCATGCTTGAAGAGATAGTCCCTTTAGAGCCCGTTCATTTCTTTGCGTTCCAGCTTGATTGTCGTTATGCAAAGAGCGGTAAGTTAGATAAGGGACATTTTTTGCCGGATCTTTCGGCGTTCCATGATGGATCTCCTTTTGCAAAGGTTGCTCTGGGATGGCATGAGAAAGGGATTTATGTGCAAGTACATGTGGAAGGAGCTTTTGATCACCCCGATTTCCCTAAGTTTGCTGAAGGTGACTCCATGGAGCTTTTCTTCGATACACGTGATGTGAAAACAACAGGTTTCACAACCCGTTTTTGTCATCATTTCTTTTTTTTGCCCGACCCTGTCCAGACAAGTGGTGGAGAGGATGTCCATGCTAGAGAGATTACGCGATTTCGTGCAGAGGGTGTACACCCTTTATGTGAGCCCTCCCTTTTAGAGATCACTGCCATAAAGGAGAAAAGAAAGCGGATTCTCCAAATTTTTATTCCCTCCGAATGTTTGCATGGGTATGATCCTGTTCAGTTCGATAGGTTAGGATTTAGCTACCGCATTAACAGGGTCAATGGCTCTAAGCAGCATTTTTCGGCAAGTGGAACAGACTTTTCTATTGAAAGCCAACCCGCGCTTTGGGCAAGTCTAAAATTGGTGAAGCATTGAAGTACACTGAATCACATGAATGGATCATGCTTGAAAAAGATACAGCGGTTATCGGTATTACTGACTATGCCCAAAAAGAATTGGGAGAGGTCGTTTATGTTGAGCTCCCCAATGTGGGACATTCTGTACAAGCGGGCGATGAGGTAGTTGTAGTCGAGTCTACCAAAGCTGCTGTAGACATCTACACCCCCCTTTCAGGAACCATCACAGGAGTTAACTCTTCTTTGAAGGCCAACCCTGAATACATTAACCATGCATCCGATGGTGCTGGCTGGCTCTACCAAATTCGCCTGAGCAATCCCAGCGAGCTCGATCCTCTGATGGACCAAGCGGCTTACCTCGCTTACATCTCTCAAACCAACTGACTTACTAAATCGCAAGTGCTCATAAAAGCGGGGTAACCACCCCTAAAGGGGCCCCGATTACCCCGATTTTATGGGCACTGTTTTTGAGGCTTCGTAAGGCTTTGGATAAGCATTGATAAAATCGAGACTAGCCTACGAGAGCATGGCTACCATGCTGCAAGACAGCGCTATCAAGTTGAGCTGAGAATAGGGGCGCATTAGGAGGATCCTTGGTAATAGCCATAGCTCGCTCACAAATTATACTAATTGAAAAAAAATAAAATTACACCTTTTCCCATATTCTTGAAGTCAAGGAAATGACTTGCTCCCGGTCGTTAGTAAATTCATTCCATGCATCTGAACAAGCATCCAACAATTCCTCCTCATCCTTGAAAGTTCGATTCGAAAGATGTGTGCGGCGCAAGTATTTCCACACCTGTTCGCATGGATTCAATTCAGGTGATGCTGCTGGCAAGGGCAGCAATGTTAAGTTGTGAAAATGTGGTAATTTTTGCGTCGTATGCCACCCTGCCTTATCAAGTATGATTACTGCATGCCGTCCGGTGGGAACTTGTGAGGAAATGTGCCGCAAATGGATCTCCATTGTATCCTTGTTTGCATAGGGCAACAATAAACCAACAGCATCGCCTCTTTCAGGACATACGGCACCAAAAAGATATGTGTATTTGAACTGTTGTTGACGTACTGCACGAGGGCGAGTTCCTTTTACTGCCCACAGTCTGCTTAGGCTTCCTTGTTGGCCAAATCTAGCTTCATCCTGAAACCAGATTTCAACATCGTTGAGTTGGATTCCTTTTGGCAAAGAGTTTTCTACTTTTGCGCGAAATTTTTTTTAAACTCTTCTTGTTCCTCTGGATTGGCATCTGGATGCCTTGATCTTGCGCTAACCCAGACAAGTCTTGCCCGTTTCAAATGGTTATATGCACTTTTTAATGAGCACTTTATCCCATACTTATCTTTCATTAACTGCAACACGTCTTTCCCTATAATTACGCCACCGGATCGTCCTTTCTGAAGGTCGAGAACCGCAGAACGAAAAGCTGCGGTTTCACTATCTGGAATAAGCGATTTTTTTCCTCTTCCAGATTTTTCTTTAACACCATCAATGCCATAAGTTTTAAAATTGCGTATCCATGTGTAAACCGTATTACGTGTAACCCGAAGAAGTTCAGCAATTTCACGAGGAGTTTTACCTTCCTTGAAATGACTCAGGGCAAGGAATCTATTCTTTTCTCTAGGATGTTTTGCGGATTTATACAGCTTTATAAAGTCGTGCTTTTCTAGTTCTTCGGGAATAAGAATTGTTGTTTCCATGTTGCTACCTCCATTTTGAGGAGATTGCTTATGCCACAACATCTGTATTTTTTAAAATTTCAATTAGTATTATGCCAGTTAGTCGGGGGATGTCATATCGACCACATACCCTATCTTGCAAAAAACACAAAAAATTGATCCCAAGCTTGCGACATGTCTGTTTGAGGCTGAGGAAGGTATCCCTAACTATCTGACCCACTTCACTACGAGTGCCTCCAGAAATTTTGAGCTTTATTATTACGGGTTACATTTAGAAAAATTAAAATCTACACATTGCTAATATTGAGCGACTTGCGAAAAATAAGAGAATTTGTAACAGATTTATAGCAAGGAACTTATAGAACCATTCCCACTAGGGAATAACTTACGATATAAGTCAATGAAACGAAAATCTGTTGCTCCTTCGGTCTCTCTCTGTTACCTTTTAGCAATTAAAAATTTGTTAAGAGAGGGAGTTATGCAATTCCCACAAGAGATAACTGCATATGTTCTTCCGACTTTTGATCTTTCTCATTATTGGCTTCTATTCCCAAGCCGAAGCTGCCGAATCTATGTCTGCTGCTTTGTTGTGCTCCACAGCGTCAGATCCAGATGCAATAGTAGATAAACGCGTCAACACTCTCAATGGAGATTATTGTGAAGTGGTCGCCGACTTGATAATACCGGGTCCAGATCCATTAATTCTCCAACGGTTCCACAATTCCAAAAACTATGTCACAGGACAGGGATATGGAGGATGGCGCATCTTTCCACAAATGCTCTTAGTTCTGGGAAAAGACCCATTAAAAAAAGAGTGTAAAGTCGGTGGTGAGCGATTTGAGTGGACTTACGCCTTTACGGGAGAAAGATCGGGCAGTATTCTCACTTATAGCGGTTGGAAACGCATTGAGGGTGATACCAAAGATCCTCTTAAAATCAATGCTCAAAAAGATGCTTTGGGGCTCGTCAACACCTATGCTGGAGAGATCGATGGCCAGACAAATCATTTGAATAACTGCCTTCATATCAAGGGTGACACATGCACAGTAGTTCTAGGCGATGGAACAAAGCGCCTCTTTCAAAAAACTGTGCTCCCTCCTACAACTCCTTTTTGCAACCTCCATGCTGAGCTAAGTTCCAAAGTCATTCAACCTACTTATTATAGACTTATTTTAGAAACTCTCCCAAGCGGCAATAGTATCCTTTTTTCCTACAGTGAGGCGGGTCAGCTTGCTCACATTGAAATGCAAAACAAATCACAAAAACCCCATAGCTGGATCCAATTTAACTTAAAGGGTAATACACTCACTTTAGAGACAAGCGATGCCCGCAGCATCCACTACAAGTTCGATAACTTCAATGGAACTACGGTCTTAAAAGAGGTCTCAGGCACCCACTGCATCCCTTCTATTTACGATTATCAACTCAAGGGTAAAACCTGTTTTCTGATCCGAAAACGTTTTCCTGAAGGACGTTTTTTAGAAATTGAGTACGAGACCCAAGGAAGAGTAGCTGCCCTAAAAAAACCTCATCCAGACTCTGGTAAACCTTTCCTTGCAAAACAATTTTACTATGGAGTTGGTTATACTGATGTTTTAAATACTTTTAAGGTAAAAACTCGCTATTACTATGATGATCGATTGCAATTAACCGCTCTCGATTATTTTAACGAAACCGATTCTCTCTACCGTACCGACCACAAGTATTATGGCGCTGCCAAAAAGGCAACCTATCTGATCGCCCGCACTGTCGCCGACGGGACAGGCCGCGTCTTTTCCTACAGGACTTTCAAATATGACGAATCTGGCAATATCCTTGAAGAAAAACTATATGGCAACCTAACTGGCAAGGAAGATCCTAACTTAAATGTAGATGATAAAGGCAGCCTCTTAAATCCCGATGAAGCCGAATACCACACCAAAACCTTTACGTACTCTAAAGATGGCTTTAACCTCATTACCTCTTTAGGGGACTGCAAAGGCAATCAAACCACCTATCACTATCAACCTGGGACAAACCTCCTCATCAAAAAATTCATTCGAGATAAAAACGGCATCCGCAATCGGGAATTTCGTTTTTACAATGACGATGGCGTTTGCATTAAAACGATAGAGGATGGCAGCTCCGAAGAAAAACCAGATGCTTTATCTTGGGGAACATCGGAAAGACATATTACTTATATTAGACCCAAACTTGAGCTGCCGGCTATTGGACTGCCTGAAACCATCGAAGAAAAAGCTCTCGACCTCAAAACAAAGCAAGAAATCCTCATCAAAAAACTCGTGAATACCTATTCCCCTCAAGGTCATCTGCTCTCTTGCTCCACCTTTGGATCAGATGGATCTTTTGGGTTTTCAGTTAGCAAAACTTATAACCATTTGGGACAACCCCTAACTGAAACCGATCCAGAGGGTAAAACGATTACCCATACCTACAATCCATGCGGGGATCTTATCCTCACAAAAATCCCCCACGAGCAAAAAACCATCGAGAAAAAATATGATCTGCTTGGGCGGCTTGTCTCCCATGCCGAAAAAGCGGGAGGCTTAACTGCTCAAGAATATTACAACTACGATCTGCTCGGCCGAAAAATTTCCTTAAAAGACCGCTTTGGCCATCCGACAACCTATGCATATAATGCCTTTGACAGACTGGTTACAGTCATTTACCCTACTGTCCTAGATGTTGATGGAAATCAGGTAAATCCTACTTTTTCCTATACGTATGACATTTTCGGCAATGCAATTACCATCACCGATCCCAAAGGGAATATCACCCGAAAAGCCTATAATCTGAGAGGCAGCCCTGCGCGCATCTATTATCCTGATGGTTCTTCAGAGCTTTTTAAGTATGACCCAGAAGGGAGCCTACACCGCTCATTAACACTCGACCGGATGATCACAGTGTATGAGTATGACTATCTCGGCCGTCCTATCTACGAAGAGGATATGACAGCTTCTGATACCGGAGTCTCTTCTTTTTATAAAAGCAGATCTCGCAGCTACAATGGCTTTCGCTGCACCTCTTTTAAAGATGACCAGCACTTTACAGATTATAAATATGATCCGGCTGGTAGAGTCATTGCTGTTATTCAACACAAGTCTGGGGAAGGAGACAACCACCCCGATACCCGCAAAACAGAGATCATGTATGATTCCTTAGGCAGGGAAGCGAAGAAAAAAGTGTGGTTTGATACAGGAGTCACTGACTATTCCCTCACCCATTTCATCTATGACTTTTTGAACAACGTCGTTGAAAAAAGAATAGAAGATGCTCAAGGCAATACTCTCTTACAAAAAAACTTTGTTTATGACAGCTCTGGACGATGTATTGAAGAAATGGATGGGCAGACTCATATCACAACTACCTATGACTCTTTTGGGGAACCCATCTCTTACAAGGATTCAGCCGGCAACATCACACAGATCCTCATTGATTATGGGAGTCCTTTAAGAAAAACCGTCATAAATCCATTGAGCATGGCAACTGACATGGAATTCGACGCCCTCGGACGTTTGACTTCCATTGCCAAAAAAGATGCCAATGGCGTTCTGCTCTCTTCTCAAACCCTTCTTTATGATGCTGCAGGAAACAAATGTGTCGAAAAAAATGGAGTCATCATTGACGGCCAGCTCAAAGAGATTCAAGTCACTCGCTGGATCTATGGACCGATGGGACGACTGGAAAAGCTCATTGAAGCTGAAGGCTCTCCTGAAGAAAAGGTGACCTCTTTTGCATATAATAACCTAGGTCAACTTGTTTCCCAAGACCTTCCAGGTGCTGCCAAACCTCTCAGTTATACTTATAATAAAGTAGGACACCTTTATAAAGTCCAGTACGATTCTCCAGACAAAGAGCTTTGCATTTCTAATAGTTATTCATATGATCGAGAGGGCAATGTAACCTCCGCTCATGCGCTCTATGGGATCTCCATACAAAGGGAGTGTAATATTTATGGACAGGTGACCAAAGAAACTGTCAGCGATGGGGAGGGAAAATATACAATCAGCTGTCAGTATGACAGGAAAGGGAGATTAAAAGGGGTTATCCTCCCTGATGGCTCATCCATTGGCTATACCTATGATGCTCTTTTTGGAAGGGAGGTCATCCGTGTTGCAGCTAATGACACCGAAATGTATCGACATACCTATACTTATGACACATCTGGAAGGCTACAGGAAGAGACTCTGATCGGCTACTGCGGAGACCGGATCACGCAATATGAGGCAGGGCGCAAATCTCAGATCTCTACAGACCATATCATTGAGAAAAAGACCTATGATGCTTTGGGGCATCTAACGTCTGTAATAAAAAGAGCCGAATTTGAAGCCCTTGATGAAACCTATAGCTACAATGCCCTCTCTCAACTCATCTCTGATTCCCAAAATCATTACGCTTATGACTCTGTCGATAACCGCTTAAAAATAAATCAAAAGACATTGCTCTGTAACAGTCTTAATCAACTGATTCAAGCAGGTCAAACCGAGTGTGCATATGATCCCTTGGGCGTGCGACACGAGGTCGCACAGATTCTTGTTGTTGCAAAACAACAACCACAAATTCTGCTTTGTGACTCTACCGGGAGGTGCGTCTGAAGTAATTCAGGGGTGCTAAGCTCTCGGGACAATGTAGCCCTTATCCTAGCACTATGGATAAGAGGAGCTAGAGAGGAAGTATGGCTAACAAAAGTAAATCACTATAAGCATCGTTAGGTCGAAGAAGCCAAAAGTGCTGATAGGCTTTAACCAAAATGGTACGCAGTCAGGAGATTCGATTGTCTAGTTCGAGTCCGCAGATGAAGAACTGCCGGTGTAGTAGGTGGAGCCTAACCTTCCATATAGAATCTGTGCGGAACGTGGTAAACCCGTAAACCTCCTACGAGGGAAATCTTTCCGCAAGGAAAGACGACAGGCATGCGGGTAATGATGATGGAGAAAGCTAACGCCCTTTTGTAATGAGAGGGATAAAGGATTATTCCTTGCGCGAAAGCGAGCAGACTTCCATCAGGTGCTTGATCACGAGAAATTTGTAAGATGGAGCCACAAAGGCAAAGTGTATGATGACAGCTCAAACTGTTGACGCGAATCCTTACAGGAAAATCTACTGGGATACAACCAATTGGTCCCAAGTAGAAGAAACTGTGCGAAGATTACAAACACGTATCGTGAAGGCTCTTAAGAATAATGCATTTCGACAAGTCAAAAACTTACAAAGGCTTTTGACCAAATCCCTATCAGCCAGACTGCATGCAGTTAGGCGAGTAACCACAAATAAAGGACATAAAACACCTGGAGTTGATGGCATTATATGGACAACTCCGGAGCAGAAGATTCAAGCCGTCCATGATTTAGAACAGGATATTAAGATATTACCACTCAGGCGGATCTATATCCCGAAGAAGAATGGAAAAATGCGCCCTATCAGCATACCATCAATGCTCAACAGAGCAAGCCAAGCTTGTCACCTATTAGCATTAGATCCAGTTGCAGAAACACGCGCGGATGAACATTCCTATGGTTTCCGAGTTAAAAGGAGCGCACAAGACGCTATTGGATATATATTTCATATCCTACGTCGCAAAGGCTCTCCACAATGGATCTTGGAAGCAGATATAAAATCATGTTTCGATGAAATAGACCACAATTGGCTTAAAGAAAATGTCCCTATGGACAAGTTTATACTCCAAAAGTGGCTGAAAGCAGGGTTTATGGAAGGGAAGAGACTCTTCCCCACTAAAGGAGGTACTCCTCAGGGAGGTATCGCGTCACCAACGCTTGCCAACCTAACCCTTGATGGTCTTGAAAAGATGCTAAAGGAGAGATTCGGGGACAAACCCGGACATAAGAATCGCAAGATGGTACATCTTTGCAGATATGCCGATGACTTCATAGTCACCGGCAAAAGCAAAGACCTGCTTCAAGAAGAAGTCCTACCGGCCATCAAATACTTCTTAGCAGAGCGAGGACTTCAAATCTCCGAAGAGAAGACCCGAATTACCCATATCAACGAAGGGTTTGATTTTCTTGGTCAAAATACACGCAAGTATGGGGAAAAGTTACTAACAACTCCCTCCAAGAAATCACAATCAAGCTTAAAGGAGAAGTTGAGAGCAACGATAAAACGCCACCGAAGAGAAGCACCAAAGCTCATTAAGAAGATCAATCCGATCATCAGGGGCTGGTGCAACTACCATCGATATATCGTCAGCAGAAAGGTATTCGAAAAGGTCGACCATTATGTCTTCATATTGCTGTGGAAATGGGCAAGGCAGCAACATCCCAACAAAAGCAAACGATGGATAACAAAAAGATACTTCCATGTTAGCAAAAAATGGGTGTTTGCCACAAAGACAAAGCAAGGAAAAGTCAGAGAACAATATCTTGCTTCCTCAACACAGATTAGGCGCCACACTCTTATCAGGGGAAAAGCAAATCCCTATGATGAAGAATGGACTACCTATTTTGAGAAAAGGGCACAAAGGAAAAGTGTCCCATGTGCTGTTTAGAAGAGGAATGGGACACCGAAATCATTGAAAAGCCGGATTCTATAAAAGGGGTCTTACAAGTGCTTGAGCCGAATGCGGGGAAACTCGCACGTTCGGTTCTTAGGGGAGGGAGCCACGGTAACGTGGCTTTCTTACCCGAAAATCTTTCGAGAAAAATCCAAGATGGAGAAGAGACAGTTTTTACAAGCAACATCCTTTCTCAGTTGGCTTCGGTAAAAAAAGTCGATCAGACAGCTCTCTATTTCTCTTACGATCCTTTCGGCAGATGCCTTACCAAAAAAGTCTGCGATATCTCCGATAAAAACAAAAAAACACTCTCAGTTTCCCGTAGCCTGTACTTGGGCAATCATGAACTTGGAAAGTTAAATGCCCAAGGGCAGATCACCCACTTACGCATCCTTGGACTCTCTGGAGATCAAGTTGCTCATAAAAGTGTTGCAATAGAACTTGAAGGCAGAATCTTCGCTCCCCTGCACGACAGCGCTGGCAATCTAGCTGCTCTTTTAGATCCTGACTCCAGGGAGGTAGTCGAAAGTTATGCCTATTCAGCTTTTGGTGAGGTGAAGATTTATGCTGATGGACGTGAAGTTTCAAGATCTTGCGTAGGCAACCCCTGGAGATTTGCCGAAAAGCCCATCGACGAAGAAACAGGTCTGATCTATTTCGGTTTTCGCTACTACGATCCCATCCTCGGCCGTTTTATTTCAAAAGACCCTTCTGGCCAGGATGGCCCAAACCTTTACGCCTATTTGCATAATAACCCCATCAATTACGTCGACCATTTTGGACTCGAGACCGATGAGTTTGAAGAATACTACTATGGGGATGTAGAAAAACATTGTTATTGCGAAACACATCGCACTTGTAAAAGAGGCGGAGATCTCGATAAAACGGTCGGGTCTGGGCTGCCTACCATTAGGCATTCTTATACATTTGAACAAATGTTTGCGGTTCCTTTAGGGATGGATCCCTGGAAGCAACATTTTATGTATGAACCCTCCAAGATTTACCAAGAGGGAGGAGAAGAAAGACCTGACCTTGGAATAGGGTTTGCCAATGGGATGGGCAATGATTTTGAGAGTGCTCGAGCAAGCGCTGAATATCTTTCACGTCTCGCAGGTGGCTATTGTGTGCATGCCGTCTATAATGCTACCCATGGTCACCGAGCCGACCTCTTAGAGTGTAAGCTTGGCTTAAGCTATATTGCCACAGAGCCGGTGCGCTTTATTCATCAGATGTGGAATAGCTTTTTTGAAAGAAGCTCAGCTTCTGCCAAATTCTTAATGGTTTGCCATAGTCAGGGAGCTATTCATGTACGCAACGCCCTGCTGGATTATCCACCGGAACTCAGAGAGAGGATTATCGTAGTAGCCATTGCTCCTGGCGCCTACATGTATCAAGAATCCTGTGCACAGGTCACACATTACAGGAATGCTTCTGCACGAAGAGATTTAGTGCCTCGTATTGATAGAGATGGGGCTGTTAGGAGCAAAGAGACCATTGTAGATGTAGTGTCTCATCCAGATGCGGGATGGTTTGATCATGGGTTTCAAAGTTTGACTTATAGAAAAGAGTTGGAAAGAGAACTAACTAACATTGTTAAAAACAAAAGATAAAATGAAAATATTAATTCTTATTTTAAACGTCTTTTTATTTTGTTCCAGTTGCTTGAGTCAGACAATTAAATATCAAATTTCCGATCGTGAGAAAACAGTCAATAAGCAAATGGCTTATAGCGGACAGATGCTCAGCAAAAAATATAGTATGCGACCTTGTGCTACAACTGTGGCAATGCCCGGTGGAAATATACAGTATCTAGAATTAAAATTTGATATCAGAGGACCATTATCCAAAATGGCAATTAGAAAATTATTAATCAATATAGTTAACGACTTTCTTTTAAATATTAATAATGATGTCGAGCTTTGTTTTTATTTAAAAGAAGGAAGATTAGAAATTTCAGAGATAGGAATAACACTATTTTTGCATGATCTTTCAAATAGACCTATTGCTCAACCAGAAATTGGTGTTGCATTTATCGAGAAGGGCATTTTGACATTTATTACCCTTGAGCCCGAAGCAATTCCATCTTTCAGAGATCATGTGGAGGAGACCTACGAAGAAGCCATGAAAATTCTTCAGTCACAAAATGAGTGCACCGCAGTGCAAGAACGGTGCAACGATTTGGACATTTAACTAATAAAATCCGACATTTTCCGGTAGATTTTTGAAATTTAATTCCTTATGGACCTTTTTAACAGCAACTTAAGAAACTTCAGCCACAGGCGTACCTTGATGGAATCTCAATTGCCATCTCCCTTCAGTTTTAGACCAAATAGAGCTCCTATTTCCCACCTCTACCTTTTCGTATTCAACTTCGCTTATGTATGTGACTAAAACAACATCTTGACTTATCAGATGTATAGCAAAATTCTTAAGCGGCAATTTGGCTTTAATCTCTTGAGGTTTAATAGCTAATGTGTCAGCTCGTTGATATACGCGCCCAGAACGTCCGAATTCAAAAAAGTCGTGAGCCAAAATCCGATTCATGTAATTAAAATCAAAGCGTGTGCTGGCAATCCAAAGCGATTCTTCCAACTGCCGCAATGTTTCTTTCTCTTCATCCCTAATTTGCATGTGGTCTTCCTTATCCCAAGTTCAGTGAGTTGCTCTCGAGAAAGGGAGCCGAAGTTTGTCGGATTTAACACTACAACTTGAAAATTCAAAGAATAACTTTTTTACTTTTTAAAATTTGTGTTGGTATCCCGAGAGACCTATAGACTCCTTTTTGATTTTCCTCTGCATTCGTTGTACTTCTATGATAGAGGATCTTGCCTTCTTTGGTTTTTGCTTGCATCGTCACACGTACCCGTTTAGACAACCAATTACGGACTGTCTCCCAATTATGTGAAAGACCCTGTTTTCGGAGTTGATATAGGCAACTTTGAATCAAATGGTAAGCCAACAGGGTAATCCAAAGATGTCCATCTACTCGATGTTCTTTTTGATGATAAACCGGACGCATCCCTAAAGAGGATTTCATAAACCGAAAGGCATCCTCTACGGTGCGAAGGGTGTTGTAGAGATTCCATAATTCTTTGGGCGAGAGTTTGATCAGATTTGTTCGTAGAAAATAATAGCCATTTAGCCTCTCACTTAGCTTAGCCGATTGCAGTTTCCAGGTAATGTGAAGAGCTGTAAGGCCATCGCTGGAAGGCTCCACGTGAGGTGCCTCCGTATTAAACATTTGACACTTGCATTCATCTAAAACCTTGATTAAGCTTCTTCGGCAGCATGTCATTAAAACTTGGAGAAAGTCATGAACACAGTACCGCTTCATGGCTTTATTTTCTGGAAATGGTATAACTTACTAAATCTATCTTTGGTTTTCTGTGTTTTAATCACTTTCCATTAGACTTCTTGCAAGAAGTCTAATGGAAAGTATGTTAAATTAAATCTATGGCTTGGTTTTTTTGCACAAGGTGTTGGGTACTTTATGTCATTGTTTTTATGGCGTTTGTATGTAGTCATTCTCCTTGTGCGGAAATCCAGAATCCACAGGTAAAAACTCCTCCTAAGAACCTGCCTGTCAAGGTTGAAACGACATTTTATTTATGGAGTTTAAACAATATTGATGAAAAAGATGGGACTTTTACAGCACAGATTTATCTAGTCACGCGCTGGCATGACGATAGACTGGCATTTAGTACATCAACGCTCCCCGAAATCTATACAGAAGAAGCTGCAAGCGATAAGCTTAAGGAAATTTGGTGGCCCGAGCTGGATTTTGTAAATTCTTCAACCTTAATGATAAGAAATAAAACACTTGTTATTAATCCAGATGGGACAGTCGAGTACTCTATAAAAGTTTTTGGGACTTTTTTTAATACAATGGATTTAAGGCGGTTCCCTTTTGATGAGCAAGATTATGAAATTCATATTGAATCTTTTTTATGGAATTCACAAACTGTTGAGTTTGTGGTTGCTAACTTGGAGAGTGTAGATTTAGCCAATTCGCGTATTCAAAGTCTGCGTCCTATTTCTTTGTCTGGTGCAGTTAAAGATATACCCTTTATGTCTGAAGCATACTCAGATTTAGGAATTAGTATTCATTTTAAACGTAGTCCTAATTTCTTCAATTATCAAATTTTAATCCCAATGCTGGTCGTTCTATTTATTACCTGTATGATGACCTTCATGCCGGTAGGTAGGCTGGGCGATCGCTTACTTCTTGCGCAGGGCAGTATTTTGGTACTAGTCGCAATGAAATTCATGATTAACCAAGATTTGCCGACCGTTGACTATCTAACCTTTGTCGATTACATTTTCTTTATAGCTTACTTCTGCTGTTTTGTTATGGTTATTCTAAGTTGTATCATTTTCTTTCTCAGAGAAAGACGCAAAAGCATGTCTCATTCGATCAATAAACATGCAACCTGGATTCCTTTTGTTCTGTTTTTAGTTTTATATTTAGCATTTTTTGTGCTAGTTATAAAAAGTTAGAAACTATTCAGAATGATCAGTGCATTTTTATGGACTGACTCAAGAAAACCAGAACCAGAATCAAGCTCATTTTTTTGATTTTTAGCCGTACCACTTTTTTATCGTAGGACATTGATATTCAATGTTTGAAATAAAAGTTATACGAGAGACCGCCAAAGTTGGGAGTCTGTTCATTAATACTATCTTTGTAACTTTGTTGTTAATTTATTTTATATTTGTTATAGTGGAGTTAGGTAAATAGTTACCTTTGAGGTGTTTATGTCAGTAGAAGCTAATCGGCATTGCGCGAATTTTGGTAAAGTTGTGGCCTATACGGTCTATAATCTTGGGGTCTGTATTGTCGTAGGACTTGTCCGAACCATGATCGCGGTGGCCTATATCGCCAGGCATGCCTTCGTTGCACATACCTACGCAGAGGCCCAAAAGCAACAAAGTAACAAAGCGAAAGAAGCCCTTGTTGGAAAGCAGGTTGCAAGTAATCGTGCGGTAAAGGAGGCTGAAAAGGCAACAGAAAATGCTGCAGGTTTGAATAAGGCAGGAGCTTGGCTCAAAGAAAAAGCGACTCAAGCCCAGCATAGTGTAGTTGGGGTCATCGATGATATTGAATATCAGGCTTCAAAAGTTGCCCAAGGAGTGCGAGTTACAGTTGTCCAAGGTACATGTGAAACGCGGCAAGAAGCGTGGTATGGGGAACTAGTGCGTGGTCTATCTGAGATGCTGATTGTAGGGGCTCCTTACTACACCTACCAAGATAACTTCTCGAAAGATCATCAAGTCTCTATTTTTGGACTGCAAGAACTTGCAAAGCTCATCCAGGATGAAGCGAATGCCGATGATGTGATGAAGCAAGTGCTTGGGGAAGCTTATAATCCTTGGTTTTAGGGCTAGCTTTGAGCAACGGGATTTTCGGGGCCTTTAAAGGGATTTTCTTCAGCGTTTGGGAGTTTTTGCCCAGAGGGCCGAGCTAGATCGATGCCCAGTAGGCCCATAAACGCCATTGCCATCAAACCTGTCATCACAAACGTGATTCCCATTCCCTGCAATCCTTTGGGGATATGGGAATAGCGCAGTTTTTCGCGAATCGCAGCAATCAGTGCGATTGCCAGCCACCATCCAAGTCCTGCGCCGAGCGAGAAAATGAGGGCAGGAATAAGCGGATATTCACGTGTGATCATAAAAAGAATGCCTCCCAAAATGGCGCAATTGACCGTGATGAGTGGCAAAAACATGCCGAGTGCATAGTAAAGAGTGGGAGAAGAGCTTTCAATCACAATCTCTAAGACCTGAACAAAACCGGCGATCACAGATATAAAGACAATCAACTCTAAAAAGCTCAGATCGATGTTAGCCGCATCAAGACCGGTAAAGCTCAGCCATACTAAAGCTCCTTTGCCGGTTATAAAGTGATGGACAAACCAGTTGAGTACACCTGTAATGGTCAAAACAAAGGCAACTGCCATACCCAATCCATGAGCTGTGGGAAGTCGATTAGAGCAAGCCAGGTAACTGCACATCCCTAAGAAGTAGGACAGCAGGATATTTTGAATGAATATGCTTTGGAGTAGCAGGCCAAACAAATTCAAAACGTTATAGTCTCCCATCCACATAATATAACTCTCAAAAGGCGGGTTTATCGGGTTTATTGATCACATTGGCAATCCAAATAAAGGCGCCAATGATAAAGAAAGCTGCAGGAGCCAGGACCATAAGACCGAGATTCTGAAAGCGGTCGGGATTCTCGGCAGTCGCGTACCAACTGAGGGGAATCAACTGAATCCCGAAAAGTTGGCCAAAGCCCCAAAATTCCCGTATTCCGGCAACGGTAAATAGCACCCAAGCATAGCCTAGACCCGCTGACAAACCATCTAAGAGGGCAGGTATGGGGGGGATATTTTTTGCCATGCTTTCTGTGCGCCCCATAACGATGCAATTGGTGATGATCAGTCCTACGAAAACGGATAGAGTTTTAGAAATTTCGAAAAAATAGGCACGCAAGAACTGATCGACGACGATCACGAGTGTCGAGATGACGGCAAGCTGGGCGATCATCCTGACACTATCGGGGGTTCTTTTGCGTAAAATGGAAACAAAAAAACAGGAAAAGCCGGTCACCAAGCTGACAGCAATGCCCATGGTCAAGGCTGTAGAGAGGGTGGTCGTAACGGCTAAAGCCGAACAGATCCCTAAGATGGCTACCAGAATTTGGTTGTTTTTCCACAAAGGTTCTAGGAAATAGTTTTTGAGAGGAGGGCTTTTTTCGTTTTTTGTCGTCATTTTGCGTGGACCTTCATCAAAAATGTGCGGTAAGGGGATAGGGAGTTGCAGTAAACCTAGGTACAATTTTCACGGGAAATGAGGTAACATGACAGATTTGAACGATCTTTTCTCGCTTAGGTGCAAAAACATAGGCTTCGAAACGATCATCCAAATCTGTCATGTTACCCAGTGCCAATTTGTGACTTTATTTTCTGGAAATGGTATTATTGTGATTTCTTTCATTTTAAATGGAGGAGTCATGTCACAGAGCTTTGCATCAAAAAGATATTACTGGAGAGCCCGGATAGATGAGTGGGAATGATACCAAATATCATAAATAATTTGCAGTTTGGGCGGGAGCTTTCGCTGCCGCCCAAACTGCAAATTATTTATGATATTTGGTACAACATTCTTTTCTGCAACTTCAAACTTCCTCTCGGAAAGCTCTTTCACGCAGAATTGCTGGCCCCCGTATTACACATTTGTCCCTTGCATTCGTCTAAGTCATTGATCATTTGTCTCTTGTATTAATCTACAATCTTGATTAAGCTTCTTCGGCAGCATGTCATTAAAACTTGGAGAAAGTCATGAACACAGTACAGAGCAGCCCATTTGCGGCACCCTCAGTCATTCATCAGCCATCCGTCCCATCCTCATTGATTTGCCCTATCACCCAGGATGTCATGACCGACCCTGTGATTGATCCGCATGGCCACAGCTTTGAAAAAGAAGCCATACTCACGTGGCTTAAAAAGAACGCAATCTGTCCGCTCAACAAGCAACCGATTACCCCCGATAGTCTTGTACCGAATCGCGCTCTAAAAGAGATGATCGAGTCGCATCAGGCGCCCCACCCAAGCCATGATACAAAAGATGTACCCCAGCCCTCCAAACAAAAGCAAAATGACGCACTTTCCATACCCCTGCTGAATAGTGCTCAAGATTTAGAACAAAAAGGACAGCTTGACGATGCACAGCAGCTGTATGTCATAGCACTGCAATTTACCTCTAAAAGCGAAGACTATGCCCATCTGCCCCGTTTATATGAAAAGAAAGGAGAAAATGAGCAAGCCGCTACGGCCTATGTCATTTTAGCCGACCTTCAAATAGGAGAGGGCAAACAAGCAAAGAGCATCATCACCCTAAAAAAATCGTTACAGCTCCTGCCCGATCCCAGTGTCAAAGCAAAGCTTGGCCACATACTGAATAACAATGGCCACAAACAAGAAGGAGCCACTCTGTTTCTGGAACTAACTCAAGAGGCCCTTTACAATAAAGATCCAATCAGAGCCCTCACCCTCTGTCATCAAGCCATCGAAGCCTTTCCTGGTTGTGCAGAGACATGGAAAACACTCGCATCCCTCCAGCCCGCAGACTCAAGGACCCAAATGCTCCTCAAAGGGGCCCACGAGCCCTCGATGCCCCTCAAAGAACGGATAGAGCTCTGTAGAATGGTCACGATCCAAGAACCCGAGCACCTACAAGCCAGACTTCTGTTCCTCGAACTGAACCAACTAAAAATGAAAGCTAAAATCACACAGTTAAAGGCTGCTTCTATTCAAGTTAAAGAAAAAGCTGTTGAGACGTTGATTCCCCCTCAAGCCTTCGGTAAAGCCCTATGGGCCACCCACTTTGGGGACATAGGCATCGAGCCGCCCCTACCTCCCAACATCCATACCATCCTCGAGAGCCCCTGCCCCTTTTGGCCCGGCAAAAAAATCAAAGAGACTCACCTTCTCACCCTCATTCCCGCCACGATCAATGGCGCCCCCCTCACCCTCAACAAACTTGAAGAGCTCATCCAGAACCCCCAGCAAGGTCACAAAGCAGAGTATAGGTACTACAATAGAGACATTAAAAATGAGCACGGTACTACCCCTGTCAATCAGGCCTATTGGGTCCTGATGTCCCGGGATGTCATCCCCGAGAGCAGACGCAAGAGCTACGCTGACCAACAGCAGCTAGTAGCCCAGCATCCTCACTATCAAGTACCTCAAGCCATCGAGGCGGCTGTGTGTATATTGATGGAGTTTGTGGTTTCTGGGGTTCGTTTATATGGACACCGTCCATTGACCTATACACGATGTGAACAAAGTTTTCAGGGCTATCAGCTCATTGTTGGGGGTTTGGACGCCGTTGGCCTCATTGTCTACAGCGCCTACGTGGACAACGACTACACTGGCGTTGGTGCTTTGCGGAAGTTCTAGGCCATTGGTCCTTGGAACATTGGGAAAGCGCCGATTAAAACCGGTAGAGAGTAGTGGATGAAAGAGCCATACGCTGAAGATTTAGCAGACTACAGTGGCCACGAGTCATGCGCGGATAGTCGTGAGAGTATACGCGAAGCGTGCGACAGTGGTATGTTCAGGTTAGGTATTGAGCCCCGAAAACCAAGATGATCAGAGTGCCGATGAGGTCCAAGGCATCAGAAGGCAACACCAAGAACATCGTTAAAGCGAGATGTCGATGGACTCTGCGTGGTCGGAGACCCTACACATGATCAGAAACTCTTTATGCGGGAATCGGGAGATCCGGTAGTTGGCCATGATCGCGTTAGGATCATGGCCTGTGTTGAAAATTCAAAAGAGTACACCAACAATGAACAACTACAGGAAGTTGGACAGACTCGTAATACCTGGGAAGTCTTCGAACAAACCTGACAATATGGGGGCGGAGAGGATGGAGGAAAGGGGTTTGCCCAAGGAGAATAGGCAACAACAAAACATGCTCCGGGCTCAGGGCCGGGAAAGTGTGCACAATGCGTTGCGGCTTTGGTTTTAGGGCTAGCTTTGAGCAACGGGATTTTCGGGGCCTTTAAAGGGATTTTCTTCAGCGTTTGGGAGCTTTTGCCCAGAGGGCCGAGCTAGATCGATGCCCAGTAGGCCCATAAACGCCATTGCCATCAAACCTGTCATCACAAACGTGATTCCCATTCCCTGCAATCCTTTGGGGATATGGGAATAGCGCAGTTTTTCACGAATCGCAGCAATCAGTGCGATTGCCAGCCACCATCCAAGTCCTGCGCCGAGCGAGAAAATGAGGGCTGGAACAAGCGGATATTCACGTGTGATCATAAAAAGAATGCCTCCCAAAATGGCGCAATTGACCGTGATGAGTGGCAAAAACATGCCGAGTGCATAGTAAAGAGTGGGAGAAGAGCTTTCAATCACAATCTCTAAGACCTGAACAAAACCGGCGATCACAGATATAAAGACAATCAACTCTAAAAAGCTCAGATCGATGTTAGCCGCATCAAGACCGGTAAAGCTCAGCCATACTAAAGCTCCTTTGCCGGTTATAAAGTGATGGACAAACCAGTTGAGTACACCTGTAATGGTCAAAACAAAGGCAACTGCCATACCCAATCCATGAGCTGTGGGAAGTCGATTAGAGCAAGCCAGGTAACTGCACATCCCTAAGAAGTAGGACAGCAGGATATTTTGAATGAATATGCTTTGGAGTAGCAGGCCAAACAAATTCAAAACGTTATAGTCTCCCATCCACATAATATAACTCTCAAAAGGCGGGTTTATCGGGTTTATTGATCACATTGGCAATCCAAATAAAGGCGCCAATGATAAAGAAAGCTGCAGGAGCCAGGACCATAAGACCGAGATTCTGAAAGCGGTCGGGATTCTCGGCAGTCGCATACCAACTGAGGGGAATCAACTGAATCCCGAAAAGTTGGCCAAAGCCCCAAAATTCCCGTATTCCGGCAACGGTAAATAGCACCCAAGCATAGCCTAGACCCGCTGACAAACCATCTAAGAGGGCAGGTATGGGGGGGATATTTTTTGCCATGCTTTCTGTGCGCCCCATAACGATGCAATTGGTGATGATCAGTCCTACGAAAACGGATAGAGTTTTAGAAATTTCGAAAAAATAGGCACGCAAGAACTGATCGACGACGATCACGAGTGTCGAGATGACGGCAAGCTGGGCGATCATCCTGACACTATCGGGGGTTCTTTTGCGTAAAATGGAAACAAAAAAACAGGAAAAGCCGGTCACCAAGCTGACAGCAATGCCCATGGTCAAGGCTGTAGAGAGGGTGGTCGTAACGGCTAAAGCCGAACAGATCCCCAAGATGGCTACCAGAATTTGGTTGTTTTTCCACAAAGGTTCTAGGAAATAGTTTTTGAGAGGAGGGTTTTTTTCGTTTTTTGTTGTCATTTTGCGTGGACCTTCATCAAAAATGTGCGGTAAGGGGATAGGGAGTTGCGGTAAGCCTGGGTCACTCCATCACCTGTGAGGGTAGCACCCGACATGCCATCTACAGCACTTTTCGCTTTAGGTGAGCTGCCGTAAACATCGCGTACTTTTCCTTTCACTACGATGATTCCCATGTCGGCCGTTTTAAAATCCACCTTACCTCCGGCTGATTCTTGAAAAATCACTTTGCCGTAAAATTGATTTTGCCACCAAGGGGCCGTGATATTTGCCCCCAGTCCGGGTGTTTCACCATGCTCATACCAGGTTGTACCGATTACGGTGTCGCCGTTTGGTCCTAGCGCAATAAAGCCGTAAATGGGGGCCCAAAGACCAAAACCCGAAACAGGAATGACATAGACATAAACCTTCGAGAGATCTTTGGCCACGTCGGCTGCCGTTATGTCGCGGGCACCTGGCTCGTTAGGTAACAAGGCATAAAAAAGCTTTAAGGGAAGAGAAGCGTAGCCACCTTTTTTGTTTTCAGCCAAATAACTCGATAGTGTCAGGTTTTTTTCTTCAAGTGTGTAAACGGCGCCCACTTTGTCAGTAAGCAAGGGGCGGATACGCAACGCTGCGAGCTGCGTGATGTGATCATCTTGTGCAAGAGAGGCATTCGTATCAGCTACCAGCACTTGGCTTTGCGCGTCAAAACGGGCTCGGCTAGCTATGCCATCCTCATGTAGGATTTCAAAGTAGCCTGCATGGTTTAAGATTTTGGCAGCGATGAGCATCTGTTTGCTCTGGTCAAATTCTTTAGCCGCTTGTTGGGGTTTTTCAAGGCTATAGGCAGCAAGAGCTAACAAAAAAGCGCAGACAATGCACATGCTAACGACGAAAAGCAGTACTTGGAAATCAGTATGAGGAGCTTTTTTGCCGGTTTTGCTAGAGTCAGCCAAGGTTGTAATTCCTTCTGTAATGGCGTACAGCGTAGTAGTCAATCAAAGGTGCAAACACATTCCCAAACAAAATAGCAAGCATCACACCTTCTGGATAGGCAGGATTGATTACCCGTATTACTATAGTGACCACACCGATAAGAATTCCGTAAATCCATTTTCCACTCTTCATGCCCGGAGAACTGACTGGTTCTGTTGCCATATAGACAAGACCGAATGCTAATCCTCCCATCAATAAGTGACGGTAGGCAGGTAATGCAAATTTGACAGGATTCCAGGCCCCCTCATCCACTCCGAGATAGGTTGAGCCCAATTGAAAAAGAGAGGCTGTCACAAAAGCACCTAAGCCAAAAGCCGCCATAGTTCTCCAGGCACCAACTCCGGTCCAAATTAGGAAGAGAGCCCCGAGTAGGCAAGCAAAGGTTGAGGTTTCTCCCATGCTACCCAAAATATTACCCCAAAAGAGATTGCCGTCTGTAAAATGCCCGATTCCATAGAACGTTTCGGCAGCGCTATGTGCAGCGAAATAATTGCTGGGAAGTAGTCCCAGACCACCTTGTTCCAAGGGGGCAGTCACAAAGGCCTGCAATTGCTCTCCAGTAAGAGAGGTCAAATCGGAGCCAATTTCATGACCCGATCGCCACTGCTCAAAATGAGTTTGAATTAAAGGAAAATGAGAGGCTTTTGCGCCAATGGTATGGCTTGCAATCGCATCTACATGAATCCGTTTAATGTCAGAGATGGCAGTATTCAATCCTTGAAGAGGGGTAGCCTGTGTATAACCATCAATTTCGGTTAAGCCCGCTTGAGTGTTCATTTGCTGGAGGCTGGTGGCTACAGTGGTAGGGTTAGTAGCTGCCCACACATCTCCTGTCATTTTACCGGGGAAAGTGAAAAATAGAAAAGCTCGGGCTGTCAGAGCAGGATTTAAGATATTCATTCCGGTACCACCAAAAAGCTCTTTACCGATAATGACGCCAAAAATCACTCCTAGAGCTACCATCCAGTAAGGAATGGTGGGAGGTAAAACAAGAGGATAAAGAATGCCCGTTACAAGGAATCCTTCAGCAATTTCATGTCCTCGGACGGCTGCAAAAAGAGCTTCACAAAGTCCACCCACGGCATAACTAATGATGGCTACTGGGAAAAAGGCAAGGGACCCGAGCTTTAAGATTGTCAGATAACGCCCATTGGAAAATGCAAAATCAAAATACCCTTTGAAAGACTCAGAGGCTACTAGGTAATCGTGCATCAGGGCAGAGTCTCCGCTGATGTATACCATTTTTTGAAGGCCGGTGTTCCAAATGGTCATTAAAATGACCGGAATAAGGGCGATGACGACCAATACCATCCAACGCTTGATATCTACCGCGTCTCGGATAAAAGGAGCCCGCCGAACGTTGATGGGCACTTCATAACAAAAAGCATCCACCGCTGAAACCAGAGGACGCATCCTATGTAGAGGTTTACCTTTTTCAAAAAACGAAAGCTGAAATTCCAGAAGTTTGCGCAACATATCTGCATGAACACTAGCAAATTTTTCCGAAATTGAGAAGTACAATTTGACCACAAAAGGATGAAGGATGATAACTATTCAGGTAATCCATCTTTTTGGTTAAAAGCCTCTGTGGTGACTATCCACTCCCAGCTTGGCACAGTGGGCCTTCCTTAAAGATTCTGCTGGCTCGTGAATAGTCACGATCTTTTTTCATCCTACATCCTTTTTTTGCTTAAACGGTATAAAAGCTTTATCTCCTGAGGTGAGTGCAGTACACTGCGTTGTGTGGGTGGAAATCTTAGAAAAGTATGCGTAGGCTGTCTGCTATTGGCTCTTCTTGGGGTCCTTCTTTTTCCCAAACAAATTTTGCTACAATGCATCGCATGGAAGGCAGCGGGATATTGTCGGCAGGCATTTGAAGCTCAGTTGGAAATATCAGAGCTTATTTGGGAAAATGGGGAGATTGTTTTTAAAAAGGGACGTTTGTGCAAAGAGGGCGAGCTCAATGTCTCTTTTGAAAAAGCCACCTTGGTCCCTTTCCTTGATTGGAAACTCAGGGTATTTGGCGGTACTCTGGATTTTGAGGAGTTGAAAATCATCCATTGCAAAAAGCAGATACGCCCTGTTCCAACGCCGCCGCCGCCCTCATTCAAACTCTTGACTCTGCAGCTCAATACTACTGTAGTAGGAGGAGAGCTCCTTTTATACGATTACCTCGCTCGCAATCATTTGTTTCAGAAAGTGAATTTCGATTTAAATCATCAGGTAGAGGGTAAACAGACCCATGGTCGCATTGCATTTGAATGCAGTCCCAACACCCCTCCTTTTATTGCTCATTTTCATGGGTTGGATGAAGAGCGTCTTGAATTGAATGTCCATTTGGAGCACCACTCATGCCCCATTCTTTCCCACCTAGTGACCTATTTTTTTCATAGATATGTCCCAAATGTGGCCTTCCAATGGGATATCTTGGGAGGAACAATCGATGGTGATTTGGAAATGGTTCTAATCGAAGGAGTACCGCTAATCATCCAAGGAAAGGTAGACCTCAATGATGTGCAGGCTGAAAATCTTTCATTAGAAGTAAACGCGCAGTTTGATCATCTTGGAGCGGTCTTAGATAGTGATTTCTCACATGTAAACTCGATCCATAGCCTCTTTGAATTGACAGGTGGAATGGTATGCCTACGACCAAACGATCTAAGAAAATGGAATTTGGAAAATTTACATTCCCGTATCTGTATCCAAGCAGGAAAATTGGAAAGTGCCGCAATAAAAGGCAGCCTAATGGGTGTGAAAGGGGAGATAAAGCTAGATTGGCAGACGCGTGATGCTGTCATGCAAATGAACTTATCCGGATTCTCTTCTCAGGCATGCTCCCATCTTCCCACACATATAAAAAGGGGATTTGAGGAAGCTTTTCCCAATGATTTTTTCACATTGAATGCTTGTCTAAAACGATTAGAGACCGGATTAGAACTCGAGGGAATTTTCGCCATCCACGATCATGACAATACGGTGTACCCACTCAATTTTGGCTGCATGCTGGGCCAGATTTCTCACAGTTTTTCGGACCCTTCCTTTCTGGATCATTTAAAAAGGCAGTTTTGTCTCTCACAAAAAATGAGTGGCTGGTTTGAAGGAGAGGGATTTCCAATAGAGAAATTTGTTTCTCCCTTTCTATTCCAGAACATCAGAATGGACGCTTCTGGTTTGGCTGACTTCAAAGGAACATTCGATGAAAGGTATGTGACGATTTTTTATGAAGGAACCGATTTTTGTCTGGAGAGCCCTCACTTCCGGTTTCAAGTTGATAAGATTGAGAAAAACATGGCTTCAGGAGTACCTGCAAGCCATCATTTGGATTTGCACACACGCAAACATTTTGGATTTCTTCCTATAAAGGAAGGTGAATATTTCCAAAAAAATCATGGGTTTCTCCTTGAAGAGACCTCGGCGTTGATCTATTTTGAGAACAATACCGTTCATATCCAAGAGATCACGACGCAAGGGGAAGGGATCACCTTTCAAGGAGATGCCGATCTGGTGATCCGCTCACCCGAAGATGTTGAGCTGATCATCAAAGTGCAGCAGCTTCGTGGTGCCATAAGAGATGCTGGAAAGTTCTTGTCTCATTTCAAACCCTCTTTTCTTTGGGAAATTCCTGTGGAAGGTGAGGTCGTAGGAGAAGGCCAGGCTCTGTATTTCCACTATCATTTTTCACCGACCGCTACCCTGCTTGAAGGACAGGTAAATGGGCGAGTCAATTGCAACGCCTTTTCTCCCTACTTAAGTGAGCATCCTCTACAGGCTATGATCCATTATGATTGTCTGACTCAAGGATTGAAATGCCATTTATCAGACCAGGGAAACCCCTTTTTGAATCTGCAAGCCACGACATCAGAAATTGAGGGAGGAAAAAAGATTGTTGCCATAGGAAATGGTCCCGGCCCCTATGAAAAAATTCACCTCGAAGTACTGCAAAAAAATGGAGATTTAAATCACATCCATTTCGAGTGTGGCCCCTGGTCCGGGGGAGGCGACGTGCAATTTCTGGATCATGAGATTACTCTACACAAAATGAGCTGCTGGTCGGCTCAAAAAAGCGGCCTTTCTTTTTCAGGTACCTATGATAAAAATGAAAAAACCGTTAAAGGTGAGCTGCACGATTTCAAGTGGGATTTGAGTTCATTTTTCGAGAAAAAACCTATTCCAGGAGTGTCTCAAGGGGTACTATCGGGGTCCGGTCCACTCTTGTGGAATATGAAAACGGGTTTATGTACAGTCGAGGGACTAAAAGTCGAAGTTGTAACAACTCACGAGCCACCAGAATCTCTAGAAAAGGCGTACTTGATCCATGAAGAGGAAACTGAAACGTATGCACTTGGCCGTTGCCATTACGATACAGCCTTACGCAAAGTCCATTTTGAGGGGTTTGATTTTTCCCTTTCACCAGAAAAGGTGGATTGGGTTGCTCATATGGGAAAAATCCTTTTCCCCGAAGGCATTGATCCCTCTCTTGTTGACTGTGTGCGTGGCCTGAAGTACAACGAGCCCCTTGAAGGGCATCTCAGTTTAGAGATCTACCCTAACAATGTATGGGTTTGTCTCAACTTGAAAGATGGAAAATATGAGCTAGTAGGCCAAGAGCTTCATTTACAGAATTTCTGTCTTACCTATGATCCTGGAGCGCTCAATATTTGGACTCAGTGCCTGCATAGGGATACTCCCTATTGGCTGCATCTGATTACTGACAGCACCACCATGCATCAGGGAGCCCTTTCTCTATCTCACCAGCCCTTTGCCATGGGTAACATAGATCAAGAGAAGGTGACAGCAAATTGGGAAAGAAGGGCTGGCCAAGGATGGTGTATACGCACGATTGCAGGAAATTTTTGCGGTATGGAAATCGCCTTATCGGACTTAGGTAAGCGTGATTTTTCAGATAAAACCCTTTTAGATGGGCATATCGGTTGTAATCTCAAACAAGTTAAGCACCTTTTAGCGCCCTCGCTAAAAGAAAAAATAGAACAGTTATCTGTTGCAGGTCACTATACTTTGGATGGAAAATTTGCCCTGGATAAGAGCAGCCTGTCCAGTTTAGGCTTTACAGGGACTTTATCGGGGATGGATTGTCAGGCGCGAGGCATTGGGTGGTCGGCATTTTCCTCTCATCTCGAGTATAAGCCTGGCCATCTTCGGTTACTTGATTGCGCCATCAAAGATAAGGCAGGCGAGCTCTCTATTCATGAGCTGATCTTAAGTCAAAAAGAAGAAGAAGAATGGCATGTCGCATTAGATCGTCTCAACGTTTCCGATGTCTACGTCTCAAGATTGAAGAGCCCCTGGACGCAATGGGGTTTTCGCGATACGCCCTTTTTGCGCTCATTGTATATCCGTTCATTTTTGTTAGAGCAATTCCAAGGACAGCTGAAGGATATCTGTACCTTAGTAGGAGCCGGGAAATTAGAGTTTTCTCACATTCCCAAAAAAACTTTTTTGTCCAACCTCCTCTTCTTACCCGCAGAAATCACAGCCCGCATAGGCCTCGATTTGACGGCCCTTGTACCCGCACGCGGAATCATCTCATACAATATCCAGAATGGGAAAGTGCATTTTGAAGAATTCAAAGAGATGTATAGCGAAGGTAAGTATTCCCGCTTTTATCTAGCCGAAGGATTCCCTGCCTATATTGATTTTCAGGGCAATCTCAATATGAAACTGAAAATGAAACAATACAATCTACTCATGAAACTCGCCGAGTTTTTTACCATCACCGTCAAAGGGAATTTGCTGCATCCTTCATACACCTTCAGTAACCAAACAGATGATACTTAATCTGATTTATCCCCCGCTCTGCTTGCATTGTGAGGCTGCTGTCGAAAATGGGAAAAGATTGTTTTGCAAAGGGTGTACGGGTTATTTTGAGCTCATTGACCCTTCTACGCGCTGCATCTATTGCTTTAACGAGACAGGAGGATGCTCCCCTTGTCCAGAATGCATACGCAAAAAATGCTGGGGCCTGAAAATCGCATCAGCACTCGATTATTTGGGGGCCGTAAGCACTCTTGTCAAACAACTGAAAGACGGCAAGATGCCCTATCTCGCCCAGACAGCTTCCGCATTCATGCTCGCCCAGTTAACACACATGGTAACAGACCTGGGCTGGCCCATGCCCGACATCATTGTTCCAGTACCCAGCAGACATTGGTTTCAGGGCATGAATCACGCACACCTCATCGCAGCGCAGCTCGCGCGCAGCCTCAGCATTCCATCTCTTTCCTTGGTAAAACGGCGCATTGGTGATCTCTCTCAAGCTCGCCTTCCTAAAGCCCAAAGAGAAACCCTCTCATCGGATAGCTTTTACTTAAAAAAACACTGCGCCCTTGATGAAAAAACCATCCTACTTGTTGATGATGTCGTAACCACCGGCACAACGCTTCGCAGATCCGCAGACGCCCTAAGAGCCGCTTTCCCCGCCCACATCTACGCCCTCACGCTCGCCCGTACCGCTAAGTAATAAGGCTTAATTATACCAAAAACTATTTCCTGAAATGCGCAATTCCATACTGGTTCTTGGATATTCCATCTGTTCGTTTGCATACCCTGAATGCAATGTCCAATTTGAAATAACAACGATATCACCCTTGTTCACCACAAAATAATAACTGGGAAGCTCTTTTAAAAATGGAGCTGTACCTTGCCAAACACTTTCAGAAACCTCTGGGTCAAATATGAATCTTTTTTTATCGAATTTCATCAAAGAAAGAGTGTTCGTACAACTAGACATAAAGGTTAAAAGCGTAGGTTTATCGATACCACAGTCCTCTAAAGGGGTCCAAAAATTTAACACAAATTCTCTTGGACCATGAAACATAGCGTCAATATGTATACCTATTGGTGCTTGAAAATATTTAAGATCGGAACATTTGTGAGGCTTAACTCTTCTTGTATGTGTCCCTTCATTGATGCGGAATGTTCCGGAAAAGAAATATCCTCCTAATTTACAAAGCTTATCATCGAATACTTCAAACAACGATCTTCCAGAGTTAAACTTTTGGAAGACCTGTTCCGATATATGAGAACTCCTTACATTTTGTTTTTCAATTGCATCTAGCGTATCATCTTCTTCTGCGTATTCGTAGGTTTTGGAAAGTAAAGAGTACATCTCATCTATTTTTGAAGAGGGGATAGCATTGAGTAAAACTACAAATCCATAATTTATTATTTTTGATTTAAATTCTTTTTCTGTTTGACCAGCAACATAGTTATCCATATCAATCTTGAATTCAGCATATTCATTGCGGTTATATCGCTGTACTTGCAGACCATGGGCATTTTCATGTACGCACCCAATGGATAGCGCTCCAAAGCATTGGAGTGCGCCTAACGTCATGATTGTGAGTGTTAAAAAATTTTGAAGAAGATGCATTTTGCTTTCTCATTTTTAAAATTGAAAATAATAGGTTAGGGAATGCTTGCATAATTGAAAATAAAAAAACCGTAAAAAAACCGTGCCACTGCGGGGGCCTTGTTGCATAAATCCGCCAGAGGGCGGATTTAGCTAAAAAAAATGCAGATGAAGACCGCTCTTGCCTAAAGATCATCTAGTCTATAAATTTTTTGTTACCAAACAGAAAATTTGAGACTTAAAATGACACAGAAGACGCAGCAGTTCCCACTGAGCATTTTCTAGAGGAGAATTAAATTTTAGTTTCGTAAACTTTTGGACAATTTTTAACGTCCAAGAGTTCGAGACATATCATCATCATTTAGAAAACACCTCGGCATACCGGGTCTGATCAAGACAGTGTATGACCACTTTTCCAAAATTCCAGATCCTCGCGAGTTCAAAAGAACAGGCTTTGCCCCCCTGGCTAACCATCTCATGTCAGGGCTAGCCATCTTTGGATTAAAATGCCCCTCCTTACTCGATTATGATAGAAAACGCAGAGATATAGCGATCGAGCACAATCTACGTGATCTTTATCATGTTGAAAATCCGCCCAGTGATACCTATCTGAGAATGCGTCTAGATGAAGTAGATCCCAACGCGATCCGGCCCGCATTTAAGAATGTATTTGCTTCATTTCAAAGAGGAAAAGGAATCGAAGCATTTGAATATCTTGATGGACATGTGCTGATCTCTGTTGATGGGACAGGACATTTTTCATCTAATCATGTCTCTTGCCCATATTGCTGCCGGAAAAAAGGCAGTGATGGCAAATATTCGTATTACCATCAAATGCTAGGAGCATGCATTGTTCACCCTGATAAAAAAAAATGTAGTACCACTATGTCCAGAAGCCATCCTCAATCAAGATGGGGCGGCTAAAAATGATTGCGAGAGAAATGCATGTAAGCGGTTTCTGGCAAATTTTCGCAGGGAGCATCCTCACCTTAGAGCTATTCTTCTGGAAGACGGGCTAAGCTCTAATGCTCCCAATATCCAGATGATCACAGAGCACAATTTACGTTATATTTTGGTTGCCAAGCCTGGAGATCATCAGTTTCTCTTCGAACAACTCCACGCAAGGGATGATGCTCTTTACCATGAGATTACGACAGAGGATGCTGGCATTTCTCATAGATCAAATTCAAGAGATTTGCTGTGATCTATTCCGCAAGTGCAAGCAGGTTGCAGGCACTTATCGGAATTTATGGGAAACCATGAGGGCGTTTTTCCGTTTCTCCCGACTCTACGATTGGGAAAGATTTTATTTGATCATGGCCAAAGAAAAAATTTTGGACAGCTCTTAACAAAATGAGTATCCCTGTTGTTTTTTAGCGTTACCCTATTATCCGTTATCTTTCAAAGACCTAGGATCTATCCGACGGAAGTTTTGTGTCCCAATATTCTCGCTCGATCTTCAAACCGGCCAAAATCACAAATCTGTTATTTCAGTGGGAGGAGCTGTTTCCTGAAATACACAATTCCATACTGGTTCTTGGATATTCCATCTGTTCGTTTGCATACCCTGAATGCAATGTCCAATTTGAAATAATACCATTTCCAGAAAATAAAGCCATGAAGTGGTACTGGGTAACATGACAGATTTGGATGATCGTTTCGAAGCCTATGTTTTGCACCTAAGCGAGAAAGGATCGTTCAAAAATGACGTGTTATACAGTACCACTTCATGGCTTTATTTTCTGGAAATGGTATAACAACGATATCACCCTTGTTCACCACAAAATAATAACTCGGAAGCTCTTTTAAAAATGGAGCTGTGCCTTGATATTGATTTCCCAGAAGGTGTATGCTAATGTAGAAAATAAAATGTGAAGGGGAGAAAGTTGAGTGAGAGCATGAGATTATGATGAAATGAAATGAAAGTGTCGGAAATTAAAGGCGATATGGATTGTGCATGAGCAATTATAAGAATTTATCTATCTTGATTTTATTCATTCTCGCAAGTGTTGTGGCGGATAATCGAATATTGCAGGTATTTGGTGAGCAACCTACTTTCATCGCATTAGTATTATCGACGGGAATGTTGATATTGCAAACTATAGCCGCCCCCATACAAGCTGGATTTTCGGATTTTTATTGCAGAAGAAAAAGCTTAATTGTTGCACTTTCTTGTTCTTTTTTAAGTGTAATTCTTCTTGTTTTCTCAAATCATCATGGGTTGTTAGGTTTTTTTCTGATTTTCATAATTATAGTTTTGAACGGTGCGCTGGGAAATGTTGTGCCTTTAACGTGGTCAGCATTAGCAGATACTACACAAGAAAAAAACCTTCGATTCTTTTTATCTATGACTACAGGAGCTTATGCTATTGGATATATGGCTCTTGCAATTTTGAGTATGCATGCGATAAAGAATATTCCTGGTCAGTCCTTACTTTCACTAGCAGATAGCATGCCTACGATCCTGTTTCTTTTATCGATTGCTCTTTGTGTGCTAACTTTTCGAGATACTAGAGATAGGAAATTGGTTTATACTAAAGAAAATATGAGATTAGGATTCGTAAATCTTATTCATGCTGAATTTACATCTCTGATCAAAGATGTAAGTTCCCCAAGTACTCGTTGGGGATTGCTGTCATATTTTCTATGGGCAGCTTCGCAGTATAGTGTGTTGATTTTGCTGACAGATTTTCAAACCGAGTACACGTTTACTATCATTTTAATGATGTGCGGGTATTTAACAGGTATTTTGATATTAGGTTTGTATAAAAAAATTAGTGATGAGAAGATGATCAAGGCAGGATTGATAATCACAATCTCTGCATTATCTTTATTTTTTATTTTAAATCCATTTTTCGACAATGATAGCATCGCTTTATCTGCATGCTATTTTTTTTATACAATGAGCAATGCATTTTTAACCTCTTCGATTCTTTCCCTTTTTTCTAAAGAAAGGGAACTTAATCAACAGGGGAAAGGTTTTGGGCTTATAGTATCCGCAGACAGTGGCGGGTTTTTAATTGCAACTGTTGTGGTCATCTTTTTTCATTCGCTAAAACTAAGGTTAGATTGGATAGTTCTATTTTCGTTTGGGTCCTTTCTTATTTCTCTTTATCCTTACGTAAAATATGCACAGATACGGAAAGATATTCAAAGGGAATAATCACTTCCACTTTACTGCTTTTTGGTCTTGATGATCAGGGCTGTATACGGGATATTAATTTTTCCCTCCATGCACGTCTTAGGATTTTTCCGAATGGCATGGCATACATCTTCGAGGAAAGAGGCATGTAAATGCTCAGGAAGACAAACATAATTATTAAGCCAACCTTTTATGAAGCCCTTAACTTCTTCGTAATCGTCGTAGGTAGCGCATAGATTTTGTGGATCAAAATCTAGAATTTCAAAACCGCTTTCTAAAAAAAGTTGCTTGTATTCTTCAATCGTTAGCATCGAGTCATTAGATGAGAGATGGTAGTACTCTGGATAATTTTTAAGAGCAGTTTGTAAGTATTGATAATAAGGAGATTCCTTCGGGTATGTCAAAATCAACATTTCACCCTTTGGCTTCAAGGTAGATTTCAATTGTCGAACCACTTTATGTGGATTTTTTAGCCAATGGAAACAACTAAAAGAGACTATATGGTCGAATTGCTGGGGAAAAGTTACATTTTCTGCCGTTCCAAGCTGGAAATTCAGGTTGGGGTATTTTGTTTTCGTAAAATTTTCAGAAGCGAAATCTATCATGCTAACTGATACATCTAGACCTATTACCTTACCTTGATTAACGAGGTTGGCCAATTCTGCCGTAATCCTTCCGTCACCACATCCTACGTCTAAAATATAAGCTTTAGGGCTAAACGAAGTATTACTCAACATTTTGTTTGCTAAGGTATTTTGTAGAGAAGAATGTCTTACATAGATCTGCGCATCAAGGTCGAAACTACGGGTATTTGGATCTATTTCTTTCATTCCGGAAAGCATATCACTGTTTTTAATAGATTTTGCCAAATCTTCAAGGTAAGGAGTTAGACACTGATCTGTAGATAAGTATGGGACGATCTTGCGAACATTATTGAATAAGATACTTGTTGCAGAGGAAAGAAGATCGGCTCCTCGCATTTCTGCTCCTTGAGCACTGCACATCAACTCAAATGAAATGATATAAACAACATTGGTATAAATTTCTTGAGTTCGTCTTGCGGCTACTAAACCAAAGGATACGATATCTTGAAAATCGCCAGTTGAAGTGAGTGACTGTGTTGACACTGGATGACATAAAGATCTATTTTCGGCAGTTACTGAAGTAGCCATAAATTGACCTCCCATAAGTCCTAATCTTAGCCCAGGTGACTCCTTGCAAAGAAAAGCGGGTAATCCATTGCTATGATTTTTGTCCATCAGACGATCGATACGTCGGTCAGATAGGTTGGATAATGTTGTTAAAGCTATTGAAAGGTGGTCCATTGCCATAGCAATATATTGACCATGAAAGTGCCCATTATGGAACACTTCTGAGTGTCCTGGAATAATTAGGGGATTGTCGTTGCTTGAATTGATTTCGTTTGTAACTATAGACTTAATCCATAGTAAGCTATCTTTAATTGGACCTAAAATATGTGGTGTGCATCTTATCGAATATGCATCTTCAATGGGATAATTAGTTGAAGTGGGTATCGTTTTATCGCATGATTGCAATTTCTTCTCTGTAACCGATTCTTTGCCTACCATTTTACTGTCATGGAGTGTATGCCAAATCTTTTTGGCTATGTTCAGTTGACCTTGATGCGGTTTTTGCTCATGAACAATAGGATTGAATGGATCTTTTTTAGCTTGCAACGCCTCAAATGTAAGGCATGAAATTAATTCGTATGTCTTTAATAAATTAATAGATCGTTCGACTAAGAAGGTTGCAAAAGCTGTCATAGCAGAAGTGCCGTTGACCAAGCTAAGTCCTTCTTTATAGCTTAAGATCATAGGCGGTAATCCTGCTTGCTTCAGAGCCTCATCCCCAGGTAGGACGTGACCTCTATACTCAGCTTTCCATTTACCTACACAAACAAGCGCAATAAAGGCTAGCGGCCCTAAATCTCCGCTTGCACCCAAAGATCCTTTGGATGGAACGCAAGGGATAATTCCGGCATTATAAACACTTAATAACTTATTAAAATTCTCTAAAGAAATAGCAGAACAACCACGAGCTAAAGAATTTAATCTAATTAACATGCTTGCCCTAACCACGTCATTTTCCAGGCAGGCTCCCACATTCGTAGCTACAGCAGAAATTAGATTTTCTTGAAGACTTTGCGCAGAATCAATAGGTATCAACCAATTAACAAAGCCTCCAACACCGGTATTTACTCCATAAATTACCTTCTGCTCATCAATAAACCCGTCAAGTGTTTGACGGGAAGCTTTAATTTGTTTGGCCGTTTCAGGGGAAATTGCTAGCTGGATGGCTGGATCTGTTACGACACGTACAACTTCCTCAGTAGTGAGAGTATTACCATCTAAAAACACCAAATTCTTATCATTTTTGGAGGTTACTACTTTCGAAGTATCTGGTTGGTCACGGGGGCTATTTAACATTTTATCACCAAATGTATTTTTTCATTTAAGGATTGTGTCGAAAATTTTATTAAAAATAAAGGATTAAAACAACTTTATATACTAAGAATTTGATACTAAGAAATCATGAAGATAATATAAAGGATTTTTTTTTGCAATCTTCCCGAAAAATTTCCAATTGGGCTATATGTAAGCGTCAAGGGAACTTATCTTTTTAATTGATAGTCCGGGGGGTTATTTTGATGTCTTTCAATTTCAAGGCATCCAAATCGAGGTTCGTGAGCATTTCCATGCAGAAACGCTCAGTCGGCTCTTGGCCATAATCAAGAGTACTTTATGCTAACCCTTCCCGGGAATGCTCGGATCTTTCTCTATCAAAATCCTACAGATATGCGTAAAAGCTTCGAAGGTTTGAGTACTGCCGTCCAGGAAGCTTTCCCGAATTTGCTCATGTTTGGGAGTTATTTTGTGTTTCTCAACAAAAGGCGCGACCATATGAAAGTACTCTATTGGGATGCTGAAGGCTTTGCCAGCTGGTACAAACGGCTTGAAAAAGGAAACTTTTCGAGGAAAGACTCCCAGGTTTTGGACCGTAAGCAATTCTTGATGCTTCTGGAAGGAATTATTCCAAAAAGAGTGCAAAAACGTTACCAAATTTAAAGGATTTTCTGATAAAACTAGCTCAAGACAATGCCTGAAGCCGTTTCTTATGAAGAAGCTTTGATTAAAAACATCCTGATTTAGCAAGAAGTAGCAGCGCTGAAAAAGCAGGTTGAGTGGTTTCACAAATACTTGTTTGGCAAGAAGTCTGAACGTATCATCTCCCGCCTCTATGAGGAGCAGCTTACTTTTGAGGGCTTCGAAGTAGATAAGCCCCAAAAGGATAAAACACAGCACCCAATATTTCATTAGCCGAATACAAGTTATTTTTGAGAAAAGAGTCTATAAAAATATTTAATATTTAGGTAAGGGAAGGTTATGAAGCTCTGAAAGAATGGAATAGTTCTGTCACTGCTACACCTGAAAAAGCAATGATCAATGATCCTTAAAAATTCTTTGTTAACGTGACTTTGTCAAGTTGTGCTAACGTACTTATCTATTCTAAAAAATTTAGGTTTGAAAATGTCGAATGCCATTCCTCCATTGTGGACATCCACAATTCCAGCAATAAGTCTGCAAGAATATACCAGGCTTTTAAACGAAGGATATTTAGAAACACAGTCGCAAGTGATCATTTACAAAGGTAAGCAAGGGAGATTTGTCGTATTAGAAGACCCTATTTCACCAGTCAATGGAGTCGCACGGATGGTAGGTTGTGTCTTAGTAGCCCCACTTGCATGTTTATTTACGCTAGCAACTTGTTTCTGCTGTGTCGACAATACCTTAGGACCATGTTGTGATCATTTATATGAACCCTTTAAGAAAGGCGCTTATGTTGAAGGAGGTTTCATGGTAGACCCTGAAGCTACGGAAGAGTTGCGTAAAAAGGACTTTCAAGCTTTAGGATATAACTCCTTTGATCACGAAAGTTTAGTCGCCTTGGTTCAAAGCAAACAATTCCCAACAATTAAATCCGGCAAATACCCACAGCATTTTTATATGCCTTTCTACGGTCCGTGCTCAAAGTTATCATACATTATCCTGATTCCCAATGGTAAAGTTGAGAATGTTCTCTTCTGTTGCATCAATAATGCAGAAAATAAACCTTGTAATTCAGAAGAAATTCGTCTGCGCGCTGAAAAAATATGCGCAGGCTATAAACCTGGGGTAAACAAGATTCAAACAGTTTCTAGCAAAACACTTGTAGCGCAAACCACTGTATATGGAAGTATGGGGCCAGTAACTGGGAAGGTCTACTCAATAAATGATAAAATAGTATCGACATGAGTAGGCTATCCTTCGTAAGTACTTCAGATGAAATCGCATGGTTGTATGCACGATGGCCTTGCCTACTCTCGCGTAGATTCTGCTGAGTAATACCATTTCCAGAAAATAAAGTCACAAATTGGCACTGTATAACACGCCATTTTTGAACGATCCTTTCTCGCTTAGGTGCAAAAACATAGGCTTCGAAATGATCATCCAAATCTGTCATGTTACCCAGTACCACTTCATGACTTTATTTTTGATAAATGGTATAATACTAATTGAAAAAAATAAAATTACACCTTTGCCCATATTCTTGAAGTCAAGGAAATGACTTGCTCCCGGTCGTTAGTAAATTCATTCCATGCATCTGAACAAGCATCCAACAATTCCTCCTCATCCTTGAAAGTTCGATTCGAAAGATGTGTGCGGCGCAAGTATTTCCACACCTGTTCGCATGGATTCAATTCAGGTGATGCTGCTGGCAAGGGCAGCAATGTTAAGTTGTGAAAATGTGGTAATTTTTGCGTCGTATGCCACCCTGCCTTATCAAGTATGATTACTGCATGCCGTCCGGTGGGAACTTGTGAGGAAATGTGCCGCAAATGGATCTCCATTGTATCCTTGTTTGCATAGGGCAACAATAAACCAACAGCATCGCCTCTTTCAGGACATACGGCACCAAAAAGATATGTGTATTTGAACTGTTGTTGACGTACTGCACGAGGGCGAGTTCCTTTTACTGCCCACAGTCTGCTTAGGCTTCCCTGTTGGCCAAATCTAGCTTCATCCTGAAACCAGATTTCAACATCGTTGAGTTGGATTCCTTTTGGCAAAGAGTTTTCTACTTTTGCGCGAAATTTTTTTTAAACTCTTCTTGTTCCTCTGGATTGGCATCTGGATGCCTTGATCTTGCGCTAACCCAGACAAGTCTTGCCCGTTTCAAATGGTTATATGCACTTTTTAATGAGCACTTTATCCCATACTTATCTTTCATTAACTGCAACACGTCTTTCCCTATAATTACGCCACCGGATCGTCCTTTCTGAAGGTCGAGAACCGCAGAACGAAAAGCTGCGGTTTCACTATCTGGAATAAGCGATTTTTTTCCTCTTCCAGATTTTTCTTTAACACCATCAATGCCATAAGTTTTAAAATTGCGTATCCATGTGTAAACCGTATTACGTGTAACCCGAAGAAGTTCAGCAATTTCACGAGGAGTTTTACCTTCCTTGAAATGACTCAGGGCAAGGAATCTATTCTTTTCTCTAGGATGTTTTGCGGATTTATACAGCTTTATAAAGTCGTGCTTTTCTAGTTCTTCGGGAATAAGAATTGTTGTTTCCATGTTGCTACCTCCATTTTGAGGAGATTGCTTATGCCACAACATCTGTATTTTTTAAAATTTCAATTAGTATAACACAAGTGTTGGGTTTTAGGCCTATTGCCACAGCTCGATGAGGTCGTCGGCGGCACTTGCAAGCTTGCCATCCTTTAGCACTAACTGAATATAAACAGGCTTATTGAGCATATAGCTGTTATGTACGTGAGGGGTGCGTGTCTGAAGGGTGCATAGGCAAGAACCTGTTTGCGGATCCCACAGCTTGATGGTGGATTTGAAAGCTTCACAACTGGCAAGGGCCCCATCCGCAAGCACTGTTAGAGCAGAAACAGGGCTTGTATGCCCCTGGAGGGTGCGTAGGCATGAGCCCGTCTTCGGATCCCAGAGCTTGATGGTCTTGTCCTCAGATCCACTTGCGAGGGTCCCATCCGCAAGCACGGCCAGAGCAGAAACATGGTCAGTGCCCTTGAGGGTGCGGAAACAGGAGTGCGTCTTCAGATCCCATAGCTTGATGGTGTTGTCCCAAGACCCGCTCACGAGAGTGTCACCCGCAAGCACCACTAGAGCAGAAACAGCGCTCCTATGCTCCAGGAGGTTGCGTAGGAAGTAGCCTGTCTTTGGATCCCAGAGCTTGATGGTGTGGTCCTGAGACCCACTGACAAGTGTCCCATCCGCAAGCACGGCCAGAGCAGAAACAGGGCTTGAGTGTCCCTCGAGCGTGTGTAGGCAGGAGCCCGTCTTCGGATTCCACAGCTTGATAGTCCCGTCCTTAGATCCACTTGCGAGTGTCCCATCCGCAAGTATGGCCAGAGCAGAAACAGGGCCCGTATGCCCCTTTAGGGTGCGCAGGTGGGAACCCGTGTCGGGATCACACAGCTTAATGGTGCTGTCATCGAATCCACATACAAAGAGCCCATCCACGAGGACTGTCAGAGCTTTAATCGTGCTTGTAAACCCCCTGAGTATGTTAACCACTTCTAGAGAGATACGGTTGGGCAAAACTTGAGGGGAACCCCTGTAATCAACTTTAGCCCAATAACTTGCCTTTACGGTAACTGTTTCAAGTATTAGATTATGTTTGGCATGCAATGTCTTGAGCCGTAGAGCGCGTATTTGCACCGTTTTGAGTTGAGGACAGCGGTTGAGAGTAAGGTGCTCTAGATGAGGAAAATCGACCAAGGGATCCCACGCCCAGCCCTTGATACGAGTGATGCTGGTAGCAGTGAGGTTAAGCTCTTTAAGAAAGACACAGATTTGGAGGGCAGAAAACACCCCGTCATCGATTCCGCTGCAGTAGCTTAAATCTAAACATTCCAGTCTAGGATGCAGGAAAGGTGTAAGCAGTGCAGAGGTTAAACTCGTGCAGTGATGGAGGATCACCACATGGGGTTTCAGCCCCTGGGCTTGGGCTCCAATGGCTTTTAAAACAAGCGCTTGCCGATTTACTTCCACATTCTCAAAGTTAGCCCGGATCGTGATTTTCCCGGGCCGGCTAACAACATCAGCATGTGCGCTACATCGTGCTAATAGGGTGGCAAAGAGCTCTCCGCGGGCCTTTTGGGGGGTATATGATTGTTCCTTTACAATTTCGTCATGGGTAGGGATTTTCCCTAGGCAGGCTTTATGGTACTGAACGGAGGTCAAAGAGCTCTCTTGGGTGCGCGATGTCGCTTGTTTGAGATCTTTAGCCTGAGCATACGCTTTATGGACAAAAGAGCCGATATTCTCTTCACGGATGCTGATGAGTTCTTTGAGCAAATCTCCTGCTGTTAATTGGGGCATACGGCTAATGAGATTTTGGAGCTTCCAGAACTGCAAATCAAGAGTAGCTAGGGTGCCTTCCCGAAACAGAATCGTGGGAATAAAAGCATTTTTGGGATCTTCTGTGTAGAGCTTCTCTTGTTCTTCAGGAGAAAACAGAGCTGTATACTCTTTTTCCTTTGCGATCACATCTTCGATCCAGCTATCGAGAATAGCAGAGCTATCAAGAGCTTGAAAGGCTTGTAGGATCTCAGGATCCAAAGGAGTAGAGAGTGGATACATAAAGAAAAGAGCGGAGCAGAACTGAACGATGCGAAAGCCCCAATCTTTGATCACCGGCTCTACAAAGGAGATGTCATTATCTACGCAGTAAAGCATTCCATTTTCGATGACATAGTTGGAGATTCTGCCATCTCCAGGACGGGTCAGAATAGACGAGAGAAGCATGCGCGTCCATTGTTTGATCTCGGGTTTCTGGTTTTTCCAGTAAGAGCCCGGGATGGTCTCCGAGATAAGGACAGGGTAGCTTTTATCTCCCACATCGAACCTTACAAGGGTACTGGTGGGAGTAAGCTTGCCGGCGATACGTGAGGTGAGACTGAAGATGGCATACTCCATAAGGGGATGGGCAGGTTTCTGCTTGAGGTGAAATCCCCCTACAGCGCAGACATTGTGGGCACAGTTTTGATATTGGGGCTTAATATTCCCGCTAATATCGAGGATGTCGAAGGCTGGGTTAAGATAACCCGAGAGGGGTCCTGTTATTTTGACAGAGGTTTTAAAAGGCACCACGATGTTTTTGAGGGTATGATGGAAGGTTTTGAGGCGGTAGTTAACCAAATAACCCTGGGTTTGAGCGCAGCTTGGTAAATCCTCATAGGGTCTTTGAGAGTAAAATGGACAAAGAATAAGCCAGTAGCATTTTTGAAGTGCTAAAATTTCAGAGTCCTGCAGAGCAATATAGCCGGGGTGAGATCCAATACTGGCCTCCTCTTTTTGTTCATGGTAGGCCAGGTGCAAACGGAGGCGGATCTTATAAAGGGCAGCGACACATTCTTTGAGTAAAGACCTGCTTGCTAATGTAAATTTAGGGAGCTCATCAATGATATCAAGGGTGTTAGTAGAAACAATGCCATGATAAAGAGCCAGATCGCTGAGAAAGAGATTGAGTAGCTCGACATAGTGCTGCTTGATGTGGGGGCATAGGGCGCGCGTTTTCCACCGCTCTTTGAAATCCTGGTGACGGATCTTGAGGAAAGTGGAGGCTCTGGCTTCTTTGGGGAGTAATTCTTTGAGGTGGGTTTGATAGCTGGTAAATAAATCGGGGGTACTTTGGGCCAGACTAATCGTTTTGAGCACCGTATGGGCAATATCTTGGGGGTGGGTGATAATCTCATTTTGGAGTGCAGCCATGGCAGCAGGCGTTTGGATGAGGCGCTCTTCTTGGTTAGGGGAGTTATCGATGTGAAGACCAGAGGGATTCTTTGTATGGATGCAGGTGAAAACAAACTCAAAGTGTGGGGTTTCCCCGAGTGAAGCTATTTGGAGATGAAGAATATCAACAAGGGCTTTGAAGTAGGGATCCTGCCTTTCGACGAGGATCATGAATTCAAGGTCGGAGTAGGGACAAATCTCTTCCCGTGCCGTCGATCCCATAGCACGGATGTCATACCCACAAGGAGGTTTACCCAGGATGAAGAATGCATCCTCAACAAGGATGTTGAAAAAGTTCTGGAAAGCTTGAAAGACTTTTTTTTGGAAACCTCGGACATCGAAGATTTCTTGTTCAAAGTGAGCCCTATAGAAATGGAAAGCTTCCCAGTAGCGCTGAGTGATGGGAGGAAGAGGTCTGCAGGGAGTATTTTCGTAGAGGAGGATGGCCTGATAACAAGCAGCGTAGCGCTCTTTATTATGAACAGCAATATACCTTTCTTTGGCCAGTTCATAAAAGGGGCGGAGATTTTCTTTGCTTGCACCTAAACGTGCAAAAGATGCAATACGCTCTAGGTAGGTAGTGAGCGCTTCTGAAGAGGGCATAGAGCTGGGTAGTAGCGTATGAATTCTGCTGCGCAGGAAATGGATAAAAAGCTTAGAGGCTAGGCGGTGCACCTCCGGTGTTGCATGGATCTGCAGCGCTTTGGCGTAGCAGTGCATGGCATTCTCATATTCTCCTTTCTGCGTGTACCATTTGGCTAACTCGATAGCCAGCTGATGCTGGCGTTCGCGTAGGTGAGCAGAGCGATCCAAAAGAAGAGGTAAGTTGTGAATCAGCAGATCGAGGTTCCCAAAATAGGGAAGCAGCTTGAAGAGATAAGCATAGCAAGCTTCCGGGTCTGCATTGTTAAATACGAACAAGAGCTCATTGATGGCGCCCTTGTAGTCCTGTGTTTCAAGGCACCGTTGAATAGGATCCAAAGGGGTAGGGAGAGCTGTAAATGAAAGGGGAGATGATGAAGTAGCATTAATCATAAAAACGGTCGCTCGTTATTTGTAGAGATAGGCATGGTACGCGCGTTTTCCAATAAAAATCTGTAGAGATCCATTGAAGAAAAAAGAATTCCGGTACCTGTACCATTTCCAGAAAATAAAGTCACAAATTGGCGCTGTATAACACGCCATTTTTGAACGATCCTTTCTCGCTTAGGTGCAAAAACATAGGCTTCGAAACGATCATCCAAATCTGCCACGTTACCCAGTACCACTTCATGACTTTATTTTCTGGAAATGGTATTAAGCCGCATTGAGATCATTGGCATAGAAATGCGAGAAACGTTGGCATCGTTGCCGAACTGATTGATACCAATCCGTAGAAATAACACTACCAATTTAGACTGGATGGCGTGACAGATTTGGATGATCGTTTCGAAGCCTATGTTTTTGCACCTAAGCGAGAAAGGATCGTTCAAAAATGGCGTGTTATACAGTGCCAATTTGTGACTTTATTTTCTGGAAATGGTATTAGACAGCCCAAATTTGTAGTGTTATTTTTGCAGATTGTTTTTTTTTCTTTTAAAGCATCTGTTTTACTCGATGGGTGTTTCGGTGCATTCGCTTTGGGGGCAGACCATCACGATACCTGAGATGGAGACTCCCTCGTCCACACATAGGGATTTGGCTTTGATGTCGCCTTTAATTGAGGCTTGCCCACGCAGTTCGAGTTTTTCTTGGACGGTGATGTTCCCTTCCACTTTTCCTTCGATAATCGCTTCTCGAAGGTTGAGGTCCGCTTTAACGCTGCCAGTGGGTCCTACGACGACTTTTCCTTGCGAGAGAAGGTCTCCTTCAAAATCACCATCGATTCTTAAAAAACGCTCGAAGCTGAGCTGTCCGCGGAAAGTGACTCCAACTCCTAGTGTGGTTTCTGGGGTCTCTTCTGTGATCAACCCTTCAAAATGGTGAGGGAGAGCTGTTGTCTTGGGAACACCCCAATTCTCCTCAGGTGTTTCCTGTGGCATCGTACGCGGCATGGTGGGCTCAAAATGGCGTTGTTCATTCAATTCACTCTTTTTCGCACTGTACTTGCTAAAAGGGGATGAGTCATCGCTATACGTAGCATTTTCATCGTGAGAATTTTTTCCAGATCGTCGAAACATAGTACCTCATGAGTGATCCACATTACGTCGGCAAAGTGAAATTTGACGCCGTAGTGATTCGTCTTTTTTGATTTTATTTTCAATGGTCTTGCATGCATGCAAGATTGTAGAGTGGGTTTTGCCAAAAGAAGCTCCAATCATGATCAAGGATTCCCGGATCATCTCTTTTGCCAGATACATAGCTGCCTGGCGCGCCAGGGCAACATCTTTTTTACGCGATGTTCCTTTAAGGTCTGACACGCGGACTTGAAATACGGTTGCTACACTTTTCAAAATGCTCTCAGCGGAGACTTTTTGCTTAGGGGCCATTTGGAAGAGCTCACTGAGAGTTTGCTCGACGAGTGCTTCAGAAACTTCTTGTCCAAGTAGCCTGCAATGAGCTGTCAAACGGTTAATGGCACCTTCCAGTTGTCTAACATTGCTAAAGATGTGCTCTGCAATAAAAAAGGCCACAGCATTAGGAATCGTCAACCCTTTCTGTGTCGCCTTGTGCTGTAAGATGGCGACGCGCGTTTCCAGGTCGGGCATGCCGACATGAGCGACCAAACCCCATTCCATACGGGCTACAATTCTTTCCGATAGTTTCAATTGGCCAGGAGGTTTATCGCTGGTGATGACAATCTGCTTGCCTTGGTTGATCAAGGTTTCAAACATATTACAAAACTCCTCTTCGAAGTTGAGGCGATTTTGTAAAAATTGGATATCGTCGACGAGCAGGATGTCGAGTGTTCGATAGAAACGCTTCAGTTTATCTACACATTTATTACGCAAGCTATCGACCAGGTCATTGATAAAAGCTTCGGTGGTGATGCAGTGTACACGCAATTTTTTATGGTGTTCTTTCACATCATGGCCAATGGCATGCAACAGATGCGTTTTTCCTAAACCTACACCACCGTGGATAAATAGGGGGTTGTAAGAACGCCCAGGATGGTTTGCAACACCCATGGCTGCCGATTTTACAAATTGGTTTGAAGGGCCTTCGATAAAAGTATCGAAACGGTAAGAGGAATTGAGTTTGAGCTCATAATCGGGAGCTTCTTCGGTTACATGCGAGGTATTGGGCCTTTGCGAAAGGGGTTGTTTACGCAACGGCTGGTCGGCAATAATAAAATCAATGGCCGGCTCACCTTCGGATGTAACAGGCAGAAATGAGCAGAGATCTTTGAGGTAGTTGTCCAGAAGGTAAGCTTTTACAAAAATGTTCGGCACTTCAAGGCAGATGCGCTCTGCCGAAGATTCAACGACCTTAATTGGCGTGAGCCAATTTTCGAACGCAGTCAAAGAACATCTTTTTTTCACATATTCTAGAAACTGGATCCATGTATCGCGAGCATCGCACGTGAGCATTTTAGATTCCCTTTTTCAACATTTAAGTTGTGAACAATGATTTCCACAATAGCCTCTCGGCCAATCTTTGTGTTATGAACAAGGTCCAGAATTTAGCATGGGGCCTGAATCGTCGCAAGGAGTTTTAAAACCAGACGGCTGATTGGATGCTTAACTCTTTTGTGATCAATGAGATTCATCTCTAACTTTTCCTCACATGGGTAAATGAGACACAGAGGCACAGAAACACGGAGCGATAGGAAAGGTCCATCCATTCTCGTGTCTCTGTGTTTCATTTACCCATGTGAGGAAAAATTATGCTGAGATTAGCTCTAGGTGTAGGCGAAGATGAGGGCCGAAGCATCGCCTGCTATAGCAGGGTCAGTGCTTTTTTCAAGTCTGTGCGCGAGTACCATCGCTGCTGCACGTTGATTGGTGATGAGCAGCGCTTTGGCTTTATTCAAAATGGATGGCTCATGATTAGGTTCTAAGTTGAGGGCTTGATCTAAAACCTTGAGCGCTTTGGGACCATCTCCCATTTGTAGATGGATGGCTCCGAGTGTTTGGGCATCATAAGCATTTTCTGGATCGAGAATCACCAATGCTTGGAAAAAGATGTGTGCTTTTTGGTAATGTCCTTCGCGCAAAAAGGAGAAACCTGAAAAACGAAGCTCTTCGAGCTGATCGTTAGTCCATCCTAAAATCTCTCTCCAGTTGACTTGCGACATTATATATACAGGTTCTTAAGCTTGAATAAATTGGTTCATGCGAGCAATGACATAATCGATCATCTCATTGGTCTCTTTGACGCCATGTTCGAGTAAATGGATGATCGCCTCGCCCTCTTCCATGATCTCTTCTTCGGCAGATACGGGCTGCTCACGTCCTTCTTTCGGTTGATCTTGTTCTCTTTGCTGCTTACGTTGTTTTCTGTCGAAGCGGCCTCGTGTTTTTCTTTTGATATAGGCTTCCAATTTGTGTACATCAGCTTCTTGCCGTTCTTTAGCACCAAGCGAGGGGGCTACATAAGAAGATGAGAACCGTTGTAGATAATAGTTTTTAGGAATTACAAAGCGTGCCCACATTTTCCGTTGATAGGTCTGCATTAGCAAGACAATCGCAGGATGCTTGGGAACAAAATCTAAAATTTTAGTTTGTACAGCTATGATCCCTGCACGACTGGGGGGCATGTGATACTGTTTGCGGAATGCCTCAACTTCCTGCTGATCTCGGGCAAACCGCTCATGGGTCGTGACTTCGTAATTATAGATCTCAACCATAACCACTATGTTACCTGTCTAGATGTTTGGTTTCAATACAGGAAGAATTTGTTAAGGTTACGTTAATTCAATGCGGCCAAAAACTCGATTTTACAAGGGATAGGAGTTTTGCAATTGGCTCTAAACCTCAAGCCAAGTATGTTGAGTGCAAAAACTCAAGCCCTATGTTTCACGAGCCTATACTAGTTGAACAGTTCCTTACCTTTTTTCAAGAGAAAAACATACGTGTCTTCATAGACGGGACCGTAGGGGCAGGAGGTCATGCGAAAGCACTGCTTGCCGCGCATCCTGAGATTGAAATGTTTTATGGGTTAGATCAAGACGAGTCAGCCCTACAAATCGCAGAAGAGAATCTTCGTCCGTTTAGTAATAAGGTGCGCTTAGTTCAGGGGAATTTTCGGAATATGCGAAAGCTAGTTGCTGAAGAGGAGATCGATGGTCTTTTTCTCGATCTGGGCGTCTCATCTATGCAACTCGACCGCCCGGAAAAAGGATTTAGTTTTTCCAAAGAGGGACCACTGGATATGCGGATGGATCCCTCTCTTGAAAAAGATGCAGCCTACGTCGTGAATTTTTTTCCAGAAAAGGAACTAGGTCGGATTTTTCAGGAGCTTGGAGAGGAGAGGCGTTGGCGCGCAGCTGCAAAAGCGATTGTGGAGGCTCGCAAAAAAAAACGACTCAAAACTACAATTGATCTCGTTGAAGCACTGAAATTTGTTTTAACATGGGGTGGAAGAGGAGGCAAAAAAATCCATCCGATGACACTTGTTTTTCAGGCATTGCGTATCTTTGTAAACGATGAGCTGGGAGCGATCCAAAAAGCGATCCCTCAAGGGATTGATTGGCTCTCTACCGGAGGCCTTATGGGAGTCATTTCCTTTCATAGCTTGGAAGATCGGATTGTCAAGCATGCATTCAAAGAGGCTGCCCAGCAAGATAGGGTTCGTCTTTTAACGAAAAAACCGCTCATCGCAGATCGTGCGGAAGTGAGACGCAATCCGCGCAGCCGTTCTGCAAAAATGCGCTTTTTGGAGAAAGTGTGAATCTGGGTATTTTTATCCGCATCGTGCTTTGTATTATGTTCATGGGTATTTTTCTGTACACCTACATAAGCAAACAGAATTCTATTACAGAACTGAGGCTGCAAATTCCTACCGCTTCCAAGCAGCACCTTGCAATCCAACAAGAAAATATCCGTCTCCAATTTGAGATTGACCAATTCCAAAGCCCGCAGCATTTGATGGAACTGGCGGGGCGACCAGAATTTAGCCACCTCAAGCATCCTTTGCTCAATGAGATCATTGTTATCGAGGTCCCTTAATGATGAAAAAACGGGTTGTCATCGTTTCCATGGGGATATTTTTTCTCTTTTCAGTGCTCATTGCCCAGTACTTCAAAATTCAGATTGTCGAAAATGAAAAATGGACGAAAGAGGCCCTCGGCCAGCATGAATGCATCGTAAAAGAACCTTTCAAACGCGGATCTTTCTATTCCAATACTGCAATCAAAAAGGGACATCCCATTAGTAACCAAGCCTTCGTTGTGGACGTTACTAAATTCCATTTGCTTATTGATCCAGTAACCATTCCACCCCAATTCCGTGATGAAATTGCAGATGAGCTGATTCAATTCGCTGGTTTGGATCCCTCGACAAGGCAGGAATTTGATGTGAAAAGTCGTTCGCGTCGGCTAGCTCTTTGGCTGGATCGAAGTCAAAAAGAGCTCATATTAAACTGGTGGATCCCTTATGCACGGAAGCGGAAGATTCCGTGTAATGCCATCTATTTCGTTACTGATTACCGCAGATCCTATCCATTTGGTTCAATGTTAGGGCAGGTTTTGCATACGATTCGCGATATGAAAGATGAGGCTACGGCAGAGGGCTTACCCACAGGTGGGTTGGAAGCTTATTTTAATGTCTATCTGAAGGGCAAACAGGGAAGTCGAAAACTGCTCCGCTCTCCATTGAATCAGCTTGAGATTGATAAAGTGATCGAAGCTCCTCAGGATGGTGCTGATGTGTATCTTACGATTAACCATTGTATCCAGGCTATCACTGAGGAGGAGTTAGAAAAGGGGGTTTTAGCATGCAAAGCAAAGGGTGGATGGGCCGCCATGATGGATCCTGCGACGGGCGAAATTCTCGCTCTAGCTCAATATCCTTTTTTCGATCCCGCCAATTATCGAGCCTATTTCAATGATCCTGAAAAAATTGAAAATTCGAAAGTAAAAGCTGTTACAGATTCTTTTGAATTGGGATCGATCATGAAGCCGATTACCCTAACTATCGGGCTGCAAGCGAATGAGGAGCTTAAAAGGCAAGGTAAAGGGATTGTTTTTCACCCCAATGAGAAGATAGATGGGACTAGGACTATTTTCCCAGGAAGAGGCAATAAACCTCTCAAAGAAGTGTCAAGACAGCATAAGGCGTTAAATATGTACATGGCACTGCAAAAATCATCCAATATCTATATGGCCCAACTCATAGACAGGGTCGTCAACTCTCTTGGAAACAATTGGTACCGCCAGCAGCTTGTGTGCACATTTGGGCTAGGAGAAAAATCGGGTATTGAGCTGCCAGCAGAAGCCATTGGAATGATGCCTACAATTGGTAAAAAATATGCCAATGGTGCACTGGAGTGGTCCACATCCACTCCCTACTCGCTTTCCATTGGGTATAATCTGATGGCGACTAGCATGCAGATGCTGCGAGCCTATGGAGTATTTGCCAATGGCGGCTATCTCATTCAACCTACGCTTGTGAGAAAAATTGCTCTCGGGGATACTGTCCTATACGATAGTGAAAAAGTGAGGGCAAAGCCCAAACGCGTTCTGAGTCCATCCATTGTGCGGGAAGTTGTAAAATCGATGAAATTCACGACCAAAACAGGTGGCTCGGGATCTTTGGCTGATGTGTCAGGCTACACCGAAGCTGGTAAAACGGGGACTGCTGAGAAAGTGATTGGGGGGGTTTATTCTAAGAAAAATCATATCTCTTCATTCATTGGTTTTGCTCCAGCTTCCTTAGAAGAAGGAGCCTGTGCACGCCTCGTGTTAATTGTCTCAATTGATGAAGCTGCAGCCATTCGGACAGAAGAAGGGGTTAAAAATTATATGGGGGGGAGATGTGCCGCACCGATCTTCAAAGAGATCACCAAAAGAACACTCGAATATTTAGGCGTTACACCAGATGATCCCTATGGATACCCCCCAGGAGATCCCCGTTACGATCCTCAAAAGGCGGATTGGGTTAAAGAAGTTAGGGATCTCAAACTCCTCTATGATCAATGGAATCAATAGGTTGATAACATGAAACTGAAAAAACTCATTAAAGGTCTGCCCATTACCCTATACAAAGGGGGAGTAGATGTAGAGATTACCGGTGTATGTGCCCATTCAAGATGGGTGGCGCCCGGTAACTTATTCATTGCGAAAAAGGGGAGTGTCGATGATGGGGCAAAATATATTGAAGAAGCTCTCTTGGCAGGAGTTGCGGCTATTTTAACAGACCTTCCCAATCCCTTTCTCAAGGGGATTGTTCAACTTGTCCACCCCTTTCCGGAGCGCGTTGAAGCAGCCCTTGCAGCTCGCTTTTATCATAACCCTTCTCATGAACTTTACGTGGTAGGGGTCACAGGTACAAATGGAAAGACCACCACCACCTACCTTGTTAAACACCTTCTTGATCGAGTAGGCTCTCCATGTGGTTTGATTGGCACTATCGAATATCTTGTGGGCACTTACCGTTTTGAGGCAGATCGTACAACACCCGATGCTATCACCAATCAAAAATTGCACAGAGAGATGGTAAAACAAGGATGTAAATCAGTTGCTATGGAAGTCTCATCTCACGGGTTGGCACAGGGCAGATGCGATCAAATTGATTTTGACGTGGCTGTTCTTACCAATCTCTCACAAGATCACCTTGATTATCACCATACCATGGAAATTTACGCTCAAGAAAAAGCCAAGCTCTTTTCTAGCTTAAGGCCTGGTAAAATAGCCGTCATCAACAACGATTCCCCATGGAAAAATGAGATGATTGCCGGATGTAGGGCCAAAATTTTAACCTATGGTTTTACACCAGAATGCAGTCTATATGCGGATGAGTTGTATTTAAGTCCCAGAAAAAGCATGTTTACAGTCCATTACCAAGGCGAAAAGATCCGTTTTGTTTGGGACTTGATTGGCCGCTATAATATTCTCAATTGCTTAGCCGCTTTGGGTGTCTGTTTGTCCAAAGGGATTTCTCTGGCTCAGCTTTGTGCACATGTTGAGAGTTTTCCTGGGGTCCGTGGAAGATTGGAGAAAGTAGAAAACCGACGGGGACTGAATATGTATGTCGACTATGCCCATACCCCTGATGCACTTGAAAAAGTACTAAACTGCCTGCAAGAGCTCAGACAAGGGAGAATCATCACCGTTTTTGGATGTGGTGGGGATCGTGACAAAGGTAAACGTCCCCAAATGGGAAAAACGGCAGAAAGGGGAAGCGATTTCTCAATTGTGACATCCGATAATCCTCGTTCAGAAAATCCCCGCCAAATCTGCGAAGAAATTGCCGCAGGCTTTTCTACTCGTGATTTTACGATCGTTACCGACAGACGCCTTGCCATTGAACAGGCGATCCAGATGGCGACGGTGAAAGACTTGATCTTAATTGCCGGGAAAGGGCATGAAACTTACCAATTATTTTCGCATCAAACCATTCCGTTTGATGACAAGAAAATTTCTCAAGAAATCGCTAACCGGGTGTCCGTGTGAGATTCATTATATGTATTGTGCTGTTAAGCTGTTTCACCGCCTGCGGTCATAGAGCGATTCCTCCCGAAATCGTTGTCATGCATATGCCTCCTAAAAAAATTATACCCCAGATGAAACGAGAAGTGATTATCGTAGATGCCGGACACGGAGGTAAAGATGCGGGTGCTAACAGTAAAAAAGATGGCTATGAAGAAAAAGAGCTTACTCTCGAGACTGCCTTTTTAATTGCAGATCATCTCAAAAAACTTGGCTATAAAACCATCATGACCCGCAAGCAAGATACCTATGTCCCGCTAGACACACGCGCAGAGATCGCTAATGCTGTCGATGCCGATTTGTTTGTCAGCATCCACTACAATTATTCGGTTAGCAAAGAGGCCGAAGGGATTGAGATCTTTTACTACAAAGAGGGGAAAACCCCTTTATCCCAGCGCGTTACCCAATCCAAAGCGTTGGGTCATGAGGTTCTCAAGAAAATCGTAAAACATACCGGAGCCGAGTCGCGTGGGGTCAAGCAAGCCAATTTCGCAGTTGTCCGCGAAACGAAAATGCCAGCTATTCTCATTGAGGCCGGTTTCCTCTCGAATCCATCCGAGCGGGCCCGGATCCATGATCAAAAATACCGCCAATCCTTGGCACAAGGGATTGCGCATGGCATAGATGCCTATCTTACCTTGCAAAACCCTTAGGTGCTGTAAGCAAATAGCTATTACACTTGTTTGCTTACAACGTCTTAGGCTCGTCAAGAATAATTGTCCCCGGCGCGAATCGAACGCGCGACCTGTCGCTTAGGAGGCGACCGCTCTATCCCCTGAGCTACGAGAACATTGTGCGTGTATATTACCTATCCTGAGAATTAATGGCATGGACTCTTGCTCTTTTTTCGTGACTATTCACGAGGCAGCAGCATCCTCAAGGCGGGCCTCGTTTGCCAAGATGAGAGTGGGAGTCTCCATATTTTTCCTCCAAATTCACCACACAGGCGCGAAGAAGGGATCTGCCTATCTTGGCATCTTGGCGCCTTTGCGTTTAAATTTCTTTGGCATGTTACGCGTAGTGTTGGGCTTAAGGATTTTCTAGACCCAGGCCTTCGGGCATGTTATACTCAGAAAAAAGTTTACTGCTAGAAGGGAGAGGGTGTTTTTATGCAAGCAGATATCGGACTGATCGGATTAGCTGTTATGGGACAGAATCTGGTCCTCAATATGAACGATCATGGCTACGTGGTCGCTGTTTTCAACCGTACGGTTTCAAAAGTCGATGTATTTCTTGAGGGTCCTGCGAAAGGAACAAAAGTTATTGGCTGTAAAACTCTTAATGAATTTGTTCAGAAGCTCAAAAAACCACGACGCGTGATGCTGATGGTCAAAGCGGGCGATCCTGTTGATGAGTTCATTGAACATCTCGTACCACTTCTTGAAAGAGGCGATATTATCATCGATGGGGGCAATAGCCACTACCCTGATACCAATCGCCGTTGTCAGTATTTGAAAAATAAAGGGATTTACTTCATCGGGACAGGAATTTCCGGGGGAGAGGAGGGGGCTCGCCACGGACCCTCGATCATGCCCGGAGGTCACCCTGAAGCATGGCCCTATGTTAAAAAAATCTTCCAAGATATTGCAGCAAAAGTGGATACGGGTGAGCCGTGCTGTGATTGGGTAGGCGATGAAGGGGCTGGACATTATGTGAAGATGGTCCACAATGGGATCGAATATGGCGACATTCAATTGATCTGTGAAGCTTATTCTCTTTTAAAAAATGTACTAGGCCTACCGGCAAGCCGCATTGCCGAAATTTTTACCGACTGGAACAAACGGGAGCTCAATAGTTACCTAATTGAGATTGCCAGCAGTGTCTTCCGGACTGAAGATAAAGATGGCAATCCGCTACTCGATAAGATTTTGGATGTGGCTGGACAAAAAGGGACAGGCAAATGGACCGCGATTAACTCGATCGAGATGGGAATTCCCGTGACACTCATTGCAGAGGCCGTTTATGCCCGTTGTCTTTCGGCCATGAAGGAAGAGAGGGTTGAGGCTAGCAAAAAGCTCTCAGGTCCCAAGCCTGACTTTAAGGGAAATCCCCAAGAGTTCATCGATGCCATTTTCTATGCTTTATATGCTTCTAAAATCATCAGCTATGCCCAAGGGTACATGCTCATGCGCGAAGCATCACGCGACTACAATTGGCATCTCAATTACGGAGGGATCGCCCTAATGTGGCGTGGTGGATGTATTATCCGCAGCGTCTTTTTGGGTAAAATCAAGCAAGCCTTTGATAAAGATCCTCACCTCTTCAACCTTTTACTTGACGATTTTTTCAAACAAGAGCTGGACAAATGCCAAAGCGGGTGGCGCACAGTTGTTGCGACTGCTGCACTCAATGGTATTCCCATTCCTTGCTTTAGCACCGCTCTTTCCTTCTATGACGGATATCGTTCGGAAAAATTGCCCGCTAACCTGCTCCAAGCGCTGCGTGACTATTTCGGTGCGCATACCTATGAGCGGATCGATAAGCCTCGCGGGGAATTTTTCCACACGAATTGGACTGGTACCGGAGGTAAAGTAAGTGCCTCATCCTACTCGATTTAAGGTTTTTTTTCTGCGCCGGCCACTTCATTTTTAGGATCCTAAGCTATCGTGAAGAACTTCCTGCCTTTCTTGGCAGGAAGTAAAAAAAAAAGTTAAATTCAGTTCATTGACAAAAAAAAAATTAAATATAGAATTAGGGTAACTGGACAAACGGTGGTAAAATGAAAAACAATCCCAAAATGAAAGAAGTAATTTTAAGGTGTTTAAAAGATCCAAATCTATTAAACGAATTGAAAAAAGATCCTAAGAAATTAATAGAAAAAGAGTTAAAAATTCAATTGCCGGATTCTTATCAATTGGAGGTTCTTCAGGAAACTTCTCAAAAAGGCTATATTGTTCTGCCAGCCTCAGAGGCTCTGCAAGAATGTTCGGAAGAGGATCTGAACGCAATAGCGGGTGGTGAGAAGCCGTTTACCGAAACCAAGTACTGTTATACACACGTAGTAGGGGGTAAAGGCTGCGGATAAAATGAAAAACGTTCCAGAATTGCCAGATCGTGACTATTTTCGAGCTAGCAGAATCCTTAAGGAAGGTCTAGTTTACCAAGATTGGAGTGGATAGTTACCATAGAGAGGCTTTTAACCGAAAGATGAATTGCCTGAATAGTTACATTTTATCCAGTTATTGACAAAAAAAATAGTGACTATTCACGAGCCAGCAGAATCCTTAGGGCAGCCCCAGTTTGTCAAGGTGGGAGTGGATAGTCACCACAGAGCCCAGGGAAGGGGGTTCATTTTAATAATTATTTTAACCCCATCCCCTTCCAACATCCATATGTAACATTAAGTTACTTAGGAGAGGCTTTTAACCAAAAAGATGGATTACCTGAATAGTTACAAAAAATAGAATTAGGATAACCTGACAAACGGTGGTAAAATGAAAAACAATCCCAAAATGAAAGAACTAATTTTAAGGTGTTTAAAAGATCCAAATCTATTAAACGAATTGAAAAAAGATCCTAAGAAATTGATAGAAAAAGAGTTAAAAATTCAATTGCCGGATTCTTATCAATTGGAGGTTCTTCAGGAAACTTCTCAAGAAGGCTATATTGTTCTGCCAGCCTCAGAGGTTCTGCAAGAATGTTCGGAAGAGGATCTGAACGCAATAGCGGGTGGTAAGATTATTTCGACCAATTATTGTACTAACCTCCTTTGCAGAGACTACAATTAACCAGTTATACCAATCCGTAGAAATAACACTACAAATTTAGACTGGATGGCGTGACAGATTTAGATGATCGTTTCGAAGCCTATGTTTTTGCACCTAAGCGAGAGAGGATCGTTCAAAAATGGCGTGTTATACAGTGCCAATTTGTGACTTTATTTTCTGGAAATGGTATTAGACAGCCCAAATTTGCAGTGTTATTTCTACGGATTGGTATTATTACTCAGAGATTTAAAGTTTTTAATACCCCTGGCGGTGGCTGCAGTGTTTTTAAAAAAAGAATTGATTAACCTGTTTGAGAATGCAAGCAGCTTGCAAGAGCGTATGCAAGGCCTCTTTGGAACAAGCAGAGAAGAGGATGCTTCAAGAGACGAGTTGTGGGAAAAATGGAAAAAAATAGCTGCAAATGGCGATGATGAAATTTTTCAAAAAAGACTTAACCTTTGGCAGCTCGATCCCTCAAAGGCGCGTGCCCATTTAGGTAAAGTACAGTGTCTATATCCTGAGAGTTTTCCCTCATGGGTTGAGACGTTCCGAGAATTCATGGAAAACCTTGATGAGGGTGAAGTATCCCATTTTGTTTTGAAACATCCGCTACCTTTTCAGGAACTGCTCAACCCATTTCTCCATGAAGCGCAAAGGCGCTTACAGCGTCATCTACCCGAAGCATCACCTCAGATTCAAGATGCTTTATTGTCCATGTTGGCAGGGGAGTGGAGTGCCCTATTTACCTCCTCTTTGTACGCTGAATTTTCTATTTTTCGCCTGCAACACATGACTTCGTTCGAAATGCTTATACTGAGGCCAGAAGATCATCCTACAGAGTGCTATGATCTTTTTATTGCTTCTTTTGACAAGGAACGCTGGAAAGCTTTTTTTCTTGAGTATTGTGTACTTGCAAGATTGATGGTTCAGCAATTGACAACTTGGTTGGCTGTATCCCAAGAGTTCTTGCAGCGCTACCAACAAGATTATGCAGCGATTGAAAGCGTATTGTTTGCTGGGGAAAAGGCCGCATTAGTAGATATTCAAGGTAACCTTTCGGATCCCCATAGCTGTGGGCGTACTGTTTTTCTGTTAAAATTCACGGGAGACAGGCGAGTTATTTATAAACCACGCGATCTGCACATGGAGGCATTATTTGACAGGTTTGCAACATGGTGCGTAGAAGCGTCGAATTTTCATCTTCTTGATTTAAAACATCCAATAAGAATTTTGCGAGAGGGTTATGGTTGGGAGGAATACATTGAACACAAGCCCTGTCACAATATTCAGGAGGCACAAGAGTTTTTTCAAAGAGCGGGACAGCTCCTCGCACTGGTTTATGTCCTGTCGGGAACAGATATTCATCATGAAAATCTCATGGCACATGGTAAATATCCGGTTCTGATTGATCTGGAGATGCTCTTTGATAGTCACTTACATGATCAGGAGGTACATAATGCCCATAGTGAGCTTTTAGAGCGCCTAAAGGCCTCGGTGATGCAAACCGGCTTTCTCCCTTCATGGCAGAGAATGAATGGGGAGCATTACAGCGTAGGTGGGCTAGGCATCTGCGCGGATGTCAAATGCGAGAGATGGGAGCATTTGAATACAGACCTCATGAAAATTGAGATCTGCAAGAAGCCCATGGATACAGATAATATTCCTTTTCTTGATTGCGTTCCCCTACAACTTAAAGACCATCAAAGGGATCTGAAAGAAGGTTTTAGTAAAATGTACAGCTTTTTGCAGGCTAAAAAAGAGGTTCTTTTACAACCCGATCATATCTATCAACAGTTTAAGCAGTTAAACAAGCGTTTTGTGGTAAGACCCACCATCCTCTATTTTCATTTTCTCAAAAAAGCGTGTCGGCCCGAGTTCTTGCGCAGTGGTGTGGAAAATAGTTTTGTTTTTGAAAGCCTCTTTGTGTTGTTGAATGGCTACCTGGCAGAGAACCTAGAAACGTTTGATCTGGAAATAGAGCAGCTAGAAAGAAGGGATGTGCCTTTTTTTCAACGCTCTGTTTCTCATAAGACCAATAGTGGGTTTGAAAAGTCTTCCAAGATCATTCAAGGTCTGGAACAAGACGATCTTATATTTCAGCTGAGTCTGATCGATATTTCTTTTCAACTTTCTTCAACGGAAATCCCTAATCAAATCGCACATGTTGTAAACGAATCTGCAACTCAAAAACCTTTTGAGAGCTCCCTGTGGCTGGAAGAGGCCTTGAATATTAAAGATGTTTTGCTCAAAAGTGCTCACACAGGTAAGGATGGGAGTTTATGTTGGTATTCCATCACGCCCGAGATGCTTTCGGAGAATAAATTTCACCTTTCTGTTCTCGATTTTGACCTTTATGGAGGCTCTCTTGGAGTAGCTCTTTTTTTCTCTGCCTTAGGATATGCAACCGGAGATATTTCCTTGCATCAGATGGCATTGAAGACAATCAAACCGGCTCTTGATCACCAAGAAACCACGCACTCTGCCAGGATTCCTTTGGGTTTAGATGGACTGGGCGCTTATTTTTATACTCTGGCAACCATAGGGCAATTGAGCAATCAACCCCAGCTCCATCAGAGCGCTCAAAAGCTTGTCACGCAACTATCAAAAAAGACCTTATTACAGGATACTCGCTATGATATTATATCCGGATCGGCAAGTTGTGCACTTGGTTTGCTAGCCATCCATGATCTCACAGGCTTTACGGAGAGTTTAGAAAAAGCAGTAATGTGCGGAGACCATCTTTTAAATCAACGTGAGCTAGCATCCACAGGACATCGCACATGGAGATGCCTAGACACATTTCTGACAGGTTTTTCTCATGGTGCAGCAGGTATAGCTTATGCCCTGCTGCGTCTATTTGCAAAGACAGGAGAACAAAGATTTTGGGAAGCGGCTCTTGAGGCCATCGAGTATGAACGTTCCGTGTTTATAGGGTCACAAGGTAATTGGCCCGATCTAAGGCAAAATATACATGAAAAAACGATGACCAGTTGGTGCCATGGCGCCCCTGGAATAGGTCTCGGACGTGTGGGTTCCCTTTCGGTTTTTCAAGATGAAAAGGTATATGAAGAAATTGAGATCGCCGCTCAAACCACCATGCAGTATGGGTATAATGGTGATGATCGCCTCTGCTGCGGCAATTGCGGTCGGGTCGAATATTTGCTGACTGCCGGTTTAAGATTGCATCGCCCCGAGTGGACTCAGAAGGCCATGGAATATGCCGATCTTATGGCACAAACCCGAAGAGAAAGCAGTGGAAAATTGCAGCAACACCCTTTTATCTCCCCTTGCTTGTTTTTGGGGTTATCTGGCATCGGATACACTTTTTTGCGTTGTGCGGTGGGTGATAAAGTCCCCAATGTCCTTCTTTTAGAAACCGTGACTATATAATTATTTTCAATCCGATTAATTGACTTTCCCTTGAAGAATGCCCCCTAATCGATTATCTTAGGGGGTATTATGTCTTATAAGCGCGAAAATATCCGAAATTTCTCCATTATTGCCCATATTGACCATGGCAAGTCCACGATAGCCGACCGTTTGCTTGAACTGACCAAAACGATTGAAAAAAGGAATATGCAAGAGCAATTGCTCGACTCGATGGATCTCGAAAGGGAACGGGGCATCACGATTAAAGCCCATCCCGTTAGCATGGATTATATTGCTCCTGATGGAGAGGTATACCAGCTCAATCTCATCGATACTCCAGGCCACGTCGATTTTACTTACGAAGTGTCCCGCTCCCTTTCAGCCTGTGAAGGAGCCCTTCTTGTGGTTGATGCGGCTCAAGGAGTGCAGGCCCAGAGCATGGCTAACGTCTATCTCGCTCTCGACCGGAATTTAGAGATCTTACCTGTGCTCAATAAGATTGATCTTCCCGCGGCAGATATCCCCGAGGTCAAACGGCAGATTGAAGAATTCATTGGGCTCGATACAGCCAATGCAGTCGCAGCCTCTGCTAAAGCCGGCATTGGCATTCAAGAGATTCTCGATGGCATTATCCAGTATATCCCCGCTCCCAAAGAGCCGGAAGACGACATTCTACGGGCTCTGGTATTTGACTCTACCTACGATCCTTTCCGTGGAGTCATGGTTTATGTCCGGGTAATGAGTGGTGAGCTCAAGGCGGGCACCCCGATCCGCATGATGGCCACAGGAAAAAATTTCGAGGTGATGGAAGTGGGGGTTTTCAAACCTAAGGCTACTAAAACCGACGCATTGCGGCCAGGAGAGGTGGGATATTTGGTTGCGAATATCAAAATCGTTAAGGATGTGAAGGTTGGGGATACAGTCACCCATCAAAAAAAGGGAGCAGAAGAGCCACTTCCTGGATTTAAAGAGATCCGCCCTGTGGTTTTTGCGGGGATCTACCCAGTGGATTCCACCGATTTTGAAGCGCTACGCGATGCACTTGTTAAACTTCAACTCAATGATTCGGCTCTGTTTGTCGAGCAGGAGAGCAGCACAGCTTTGGGCTTTGGTTTCCGCTGTGGCTTTTTAGGTCTTTTACATCTTGAGATTGTGTTCGAGCGAATCATGCGCGAATTTGATGTCGATGTGATCACGACCGCTCCGAGCGTTGTGTATAAAGTCGTTCTCCAAGACGGGACAAAGGTCGATGTCGATAACCCAGCACATTTTCCCGATGCGTCCATTGTCGATTTAGTAGAAGAGCCCTGGGTGCTTGCCCATATCATGATTCCAAGCGAGTACTTAGGTGCTGTGATGAACCTCGGAATGGAAAAAAGGGGCAATTGCGCCAAAACAGAAACTCTCGATTCGCAACGCGTGGTATTAACCTACCATTTTCCTCTCAACGAAATCATTACCGACTTTAATGATAAGCTCAAGTCTAGTACCAAAGGATACGGTTCCTTTGACTACGAGTTTCATCACTATGAAAAAGGTGATATCATAAAACTTGAGATCAAAGTCAACGAAGAGCCAGTCGATGCTTTTTCTTGCCTTGTGCATCGCTCTAAAGCCCAATCTAAAGGAAAAGCAATCTGTGAAAAACTTGTGGAGGTCATCCCCCAACAACTTTTCAGAGTGCCTATCCAAGCAGCCATCGGAGGCAAAATCATTGCTCGCGAAACCATTCGTGCACTAACCAAGAATGTGACTGCCAAATGCTACGGAGGTGACATCACACGCAAACGCAAACTCTGGGAAAAACAGAAGAAGGGTAAAAAGAAGATGAAAGAGTTTGGAAAAGTCTCAATTCCTCAAAGCGCCTTCATGGATGTTCTCAAAGCTGAATAGGATCAGCCAGTCCTTGTGGGTCGCTTGTGACAGCATCGGCAACCAGGTCAGCAAAAAACTCAACCCATGGCTGAATCACCAGTGATCGGTTGCATTTTTTCAGGTTAATGCAGCACTCTGTGCGATGTTGTTCTAATATTTTAGCAACTCCGCACGGCCTCCCTATTCCTTGAGAAAGGATTTTTTCAATTAGAACACGTGCGACCCTTCCATTTCCATCCTTAAAGGGATGAATGCTTAAAAAATACACATAGGCAACAGCTGCACGTCCCAAAATCGATGTAGATTCTCTTGTTGAATTAAACCATTGCACAAACTTTGCCATTTCAAGCCCAAGTTTTGAAGGGGGAGGGCCTTCAAAGTGAAGCATAGGGATATCGTGATAGCCATATGAGGATAACTCCACAGGCCCCCTGCGATACTTTCCGCAATCCTCACAAGGAGGCAAATCACGAAACAGCTCAACATGCCATTTCCAAAGGATTTCATGTGTCAAGGGTTGATCAAAGGTTTCATAAACGCTGTACAGCACTTTAGCGATGCGCGATTCATGGTTTTGAAGAAAAATGCGTGTGCCACCTAGGCTTAAAAGGAATTTTTTTTCCTGATCGGTGATTCGGTTGAAGTCGAAGCTTAATTGTGGCCATCCGGGAAGCTCCCAATTCCAGGGCATATGTGGTACAACTCCTTGTACTTGCTTTTATAGTAATACCATTTCCAGAAAATAAAGCCATGAAGTGGTACTGGGTAACATGACAGATTTGGATGATCCTAAAAACGGCAGTTCGCGATGGTAAAGTGATGCAAGATTTTGATTTAGAATCACTTTTAATAGGGGGCGCACATTCCCAAATGGTGAAGGGGCCCCCTAATGGAAGCGATTCTGGATCAAAAGATTGCGTCAATTTGCCGTCTCCAACTGCCGTTTTTAGGATGATCGTTTCGAAGCCTATGTTTTTTGCACCTAAGCGAGAAAGGGTCGTTCAAAAATGGCGTGTTATACAGTGCCAATTTGTGACTTTATTTTCTGGAAATGGTCTAAGCAGTATAGATGCCGATTTTTTCAAATAACTAGGCAGAACAAGATGGAGTCCATCGCAATGTCTCCGGTCGTAAATCTTGTCCTCCTGCAATGGCTTCAAGTTGCTCTTGGCTGAGATCAAGTTCTTGATCTGGTGTGAGCGGTATGACTAAATGGAACTGCTTGTCAGTATTCTCATAAGCAGTAATTTTGATATCTCTAGGAAGTTGAATACCCTCAGAGGCCAAAGTCTTTTCAGGGTCTTTTAGGAGCTGTTCTTTAAATTTAGAATCTTTCCACGCCTTTACAACCACTTTAGCATAGTTGGATGGAGATCGTTTTTCTGTCATAAACACCCTTTAAATGAATTTTAGAATTTCACGCATACTAGACAGAGAATATTTTATTTGCCAAGGACTTTAAAAGAAAAAAAAAGGGAGCTCAGATGAGCTCCCTTTTTGGATGCGAGAAGTGTCTCCTGAATTAGGAGGCAGCTTTCGCAGCTTCGGCATCAACAGTTTTCTCCACATCCTTTGAAGAGGTGAGTGTGAGGAACTGTTTATTCAAACCTTTGGCTGCGATGATCCATGCAAAGACGATAGCTCCCAGGACAATTGCCAGGTAAGGTGTCATTGCAGCGATCGAACCAAATGTCACCAGCAAGCCTTGCTGTACAAGAGATCCTCCCGATTTACCGAGACGGGCGCCCACGACGTCGATCGCAGCTTTCCCTTTAACCTTCTGCTCTTGGTCGAGCGGAATGTAGGCCATCTCTTTGGTAGGATCAAAGAGCGAGTACTTAGCAGACTTGCTCATGATGTTCTGGATCATCCCGACAACAACAGCCAGCATCAAGGGTGTTGTGCCAAGAGCTGCAATCATACCACCCAGATTGTCGCGGAAGATCACAAGTGCGAAGAAGATCGCTCCGGTGATTAACAAGACAACAGGAGTGATCAGTGCAGCAGTCCCCCAGCCAAATCTTCTGATAACGTTACCACCCACAAAGAGCATCATCAAGACTGTGATTGCTCCAGTGAAGGTTGAGAAGTAACCCATGAAGGTGCTGTAATCGTTAGCGTTGGGGTATTGAAGCTTCAATTGGCTCTTCCAGGTGACTTCGATGATATTGATCGAAATCCCGTAGGCGATCACGAGAACAGCCAAGCACAGGATGTAGGGTGATTTTGCCAAGTATTTGAAGCTTTCGCCCATGCCCAATTTGGGTTTTTCTTTCTTCTTCTTGGTTTGCTCGTTGGGATCAAAGAAGCGGGCATCGGTCAAGACATTCTTGTTGATCCACCTGTAGGTGATGATGATGACCACACCAGCGATTGTAACCAAACCCATGAGGAGGTTCAATGAGACTCCCCAAGCATCCACTCCTTCAGGAACGTGGCGACGGATATCAGATACAAGAACGATAGCCGGTCCGGAACACAGAAGGGCGATATTGGCGCCAATGCCGAACATAGCGTAAAAGCGCTTCGCTTCACCCACTTTCGTAATTTCGTTAGCAAATCCCCAGAACATTAGGGAGAGCATCACGCTGCCCCACAATTCTGCGAGAACGTAAAACAGAGCGTAGGTCCAATTGCGGAAAATAGCGACCATTCCCATCAATCCTTCAGGAAGATAAGCCTGTAGTCTGTCGGCCATCTCTGTGGGATGAAGATAATCCCGTGCAGGGTATAGAACTGTGGCAAACAGTATGAAAAAGATCAAAAAGGGTACAGTCACAGTGTAAAACAGTGCCTGCTTACTCAGCTTATTACTGAGCTTTGCATAAATCAGCATGAAAAGGACTGCACAAGGGACCACTAGCCATACCTTAACGAAAGGAATCGCTTCGGCTCCTGAGCCTGGTGCTGTGATAAGAAGGGTGTCTTTTGTATCTCGCAAAATTGTATAGTTAAAGGAGATACAGAAGAACATCAGGAACATGGGCAAGACTTTTTTCAGCTCAAAACTGTGAATGGGCCAAAAAAAGGAGCGCCACTTCCCGAACTCTTTAGTTTGATTCGACATACGGCATTTCCTCAATGTTTGTTTAAGTAACTAATTCGTATATTAAGGGATTGGATTATAGGCGGAAGAAGGTAGTTTTGCAAGAGAAATTTGGCGACTATTGACAAGCCGCCAGATTAAATTAGGAAAGACCCACCCTATCAAGGTGGGAGTAGACAGCCACGATAGCGAGGCTATTAACCGGTCAGTTGGCTGCCTGAACGTATAGAAAATTTGGAAGTAATATCATTTCCAGAAAATAAAGTCACAAATTGGCACTGTATAACACGCCAATTTTGAACGATCCTTTCTCGCTTAGGTACAAAACATAGGCTTCGAAACGATCATCCAAATCTGTCATGTTACCCAGTACCACTTCATGACTTTATTTTCTGGAAATGGTATAAGGGCTGGAAATGGTATAAGGGAAAGCTCGCGTGCGTTAGGGCACACGAGCTATGCGGTGACTATCCACTCCCCCTCGGCTGACTGCGTCAACTCTCGGACAACCCATCAAAAAAGCTCCACTGGAGCTTCTTTGAGGTACCTTGTCCTTGGCAAAGTGGGCCTGCCTTAAGGAATCTGCTGGCTCGTGAATAGTTACAAATAATTTAATCTAGATTGCCTGCTGCGATCGCTTCAGAGTAGGCATCCCATAAGTCTTTATTGACAGTACTTGCCCGAATCGAGCGGATAAGCTCTCGTTTTAAGGCAGGGAGTGAGCGTCTTGGGCTAAAACGTGCTAACAAATCTTTGTCACCCATTTTTTTAGCAAGTTCTAAGACTTTTTCTAGATCACTACGAGTGAAATTGACCAGGTCACGTTTTTTACGTGAACCCCTTGGCGCACGTTGTTTGGGGTTCAGGGCACAAGGTGTCTCTGTGTCTAAAATAAATTTTTGCAACAGAGAAAAGACCTGAGTGGGATCTGTATGCTTCAGTTTGCGCAAGGTAAAATGATGCATATAGCCTCCTGTAGGGCCTGGTAGGTATTTGCAAAGGTCGTTTTCTTTAGCGCCCTGTACTTTTTTAATCGCTTTATCGATTAATTGCTCTAACTCTTCTCGGTTTTTTTGTTCTAATACTGCCATTTCTTACCTTCCTATAGGAGAGGGATCCAGGTGATTCAACTGGTTTAGTCTCCTCTCTCATAATTTGTGCGGAGTTTATGCAATGAACTGATTTTTCGCAATTAAATTGAACTGAAAGAAAGAATGGAATAAACTTACCTGATATGTTTTTTGTTAGAACGATCATTTGCTCATTCTTGATTTTGGTTGCTTCGATGACGACGGGATGTTCTCGCCCTGAAACAGAAAGTAAACGCTGGGAGCAAGAAAATGGGAAGTTGAAGGTGCTCACGACCTTGTCCATGATAGACGACCTTGTTCTACAGATCGGAGGGGATCGAGTTGATACAATGCCTTTGATTCGAGGTGAATTGGATCCACATTCTTATGAGTTAGTTAAGGGCGATGACGAGAAATTTTCTAGGGCAGATCTGATTTTCTACAATGGCCTAGGATTGGAACATGGCCTAAGCTTGCGACAGAATCTCGAGAATAATCCCAAGGCGATCGCTGTCGCGGAGCCAATTTTGCGCCATAACCCAACGTTAATTTTGAAGGTAGACGGACAATATGACCCTCATGTCTGGATGGATATTGCTTTATGGATGCGCACGATCGAGCCCATCACCGAGGCTCTGATTCAAAAAGATCCTCAACATGCGCAAGAATATCGGGCACGAGCCGCGATTGTTCGAGAAAAAATGAGGGAGGCCGACGAAAAGGTCTTTGAAATTTTGCAAGCCATTGCTCCCCACAAAAGATATTTAGTCACCAGTCACGACGCATTCCATTATTTTGCTCGTCATTACCTTGCTGAAGAAGGGGAGCTGCAGTGGGAGAAAAGATGTCAAGCTCCCGAGGGGTTAGCTCCTGAGGCGCACATGAGCGTCAGTGATGTGATTGCAATTGTGGATCACATCGAAATCTACCACATCACTGTCCTTTTTCCAGAATCGAATATAAGCCGAGATGCGCTGCGCAAAATTGTCGATGCTGGGCAACGCAAAGGATTCACTGTTCGTATGAGCCAGGAGACTTTATATGGAGATGCGATGGGAGCTGCTGGCTCTTATCTAGACATGATTATCCATAATGCGGAAGTGATTGCTCGAGAGCTCAACTTATGATATGTCCTGCCCTTAAGATAGATCAACTTTCAGTGAATTACGAAAAGACTCCCGTTCTATGGGATATTTCGCTGGAAGTTCCCCAAGGCAAATTGGTAGCGATTGTCGGTCCGAATGGAGCTGGGAAAAGCACATTGCTTAAAACAGCTTTGGGGCTCATTAAGCCACTTACCGGTGCAGTTACATTTTTTGGAGCACCTTTGAAAATCATGAGGCGCAAAATTGCCTATGTGCCTCAGAAAGAATCGGTAGACTGGGATTTTCCCATTACTGTCTTTGACCTTGTGCTGATGGGCAGGTATGGGAGAAGGGGAATTTTCCATAGACCCACACGGCAAGATCGTCAAGATGTGGGTGAATACCTTTCTAAAGTGGGTCTTGAGGAGTTTGCCTCTAGGCAGATCAGTCAGCTCTCCGGAGGGCAGCAACAGAGGGCATTTTTAGCCCGTGCCCTTATCCAGGAGGCTGACATGTATTTTATGGATGAGCCTTTTGCCGGAATTGATATCACCTCTTCCAAAACTATTATATCAATCCTCCAAGCCTTAAGAGATGAAGGAAAGACTCTTTTTGTTGTCCATCATGACCTGTCAAATGTCGCTGAAATTTTTGATTGGATGATTCTACTCAATATGCGCCTAGTAGGCAGTGGACCCATGCAGGAAATCTTGACCCCTGAGATGATCCGTAAAACATATGGTAGAGAATCCCTATTGCTCGATGAAGCAACGCGCCTGGCACAGGAAAAGAATCACGGATTTTCACTATGAACGTCCTACGTTTTTTTACAGACCCTATCCTACGCGCTCCGACAATTGGCTCAATGCTTCTGTGCCTAGTAGCAGCAGTTGTGGGTGTTCTTGTTTTTTTACGAAAACGCTCTCTTTTGGGAGAGAGCCTCGCCCATGCGACCTATCCAGGCGTAACTGGGGCGATCCTTTGTGCCGGATTTTTCTCCTTAGAAAAATCACTACCTATTGTGATCCTTGTGGGAGCATTTTTGACAGCTCTGCTGGGGTTTTGGGTAATAGAACGGATGGAAAAAAAACTGAAAACCTCATCGGATGTTGCTCTTACAGCAGTCCTGGCTCTCTTTTTTGGCATCGGTGTAACGATCGCAAGCATCGCCCAACACGGATATCCCCATCTCTACCGTCAGATGCAGGCCTATTTGTACGGGCAAGCTGCAACTATGACCGATATTCACATCGTTATTTATGGTGTGTTAGCCTTATTAATTGTGGCTTTTATCGTAATCTTTTACAAAGAGCTGCTCACCTTGTCATTTGATGCATCCTTTGCCAAAACCTCTGGGATAGTAAGCCGCTTTTTAGAACCTATGGTCTTTTGTGTCATTGTTTTGGCTCTTGTAATTGGTGTGAGATGTGCAGGGGTCATTTTGATGTCTGCTATGCTGATTGCGCCGGCTGCTGCTGCACGACAGTTTACAAACCGTTTATCACAGATGTTTGTGTGGGCCGGTTTTTTTGGAGCGTTGAGTGGATTTTTGGGAATCTACTGCTCAGTTGTTGTTTCAGAAAACGTCACAGGACACTACACAGTGCCGACAGGCCCTATGATCGTACTGATCAGCGGAGCGTTGGCTCTTTATGCATTATTATTTGCCCCGAAAAGGGGACTTGTCGTTCGCTATTTCCGGATTGCCCGTTTTAGAGCGGTATGTGTCCAAGAAAACCTTCTCAAGGCAATTTGGCGGTATACCCAAGAAGATCACAAAGTCACTGTCGAGACTCTGGTGAAAAAAATCGGCTTCCCAAGCATGTATATGCGTCTTTTACTGGGTCGTTTAGTCCGTCAAAAAGCACTTTACAAAGACGGTCATGGTTATAACCTAACTCCTCTTGGGAACAAAAGAGGCGCGCGCATTGTCCGCCTGCATAGACTCTGGGAGGCATACCTTGTCCACTCTCTTGGTCTCAAGGTCGAACGTGTTCATAAAAGCGCTGAGGAGATGGAACACATTTTGACCCCTGAGCTTGAAAAAAAGTTGACCCTGTTGCTTGACGATCCTAAGCAAGACCCACACGATCAACCCATACCCGCAGGATGAAGTTATGAAGTATGAAAAAGGAAAAAATGAACGTTTTTAAATACGAGCTAAGGGCTCGTAAAGAAATAATACCATTTCCAGAAAATAAAGCCATGAAGTGGCACTGGGTAACATGACAGATTTGGATGATCGTTTCGAATCCTATGTTTTTGCACCTAAGCGAGAAAGGATCGTTCAAAAATGGCGTGTTATACAGTGTCAATTTGTGACTTTATTTTCTGGAAATGGTATAACTTCCGCATTTGGACTCTGTGAGACAAAGCCCAATCGAAGCGAGCGTAGCTCGTATCCGAGCGAGGAGCACCATTCCCAAATCGGGAAGGGCGACGAGGAGGATCGATTGGGAGAAGTCGTAACCAGTCCAAATGCGGAAGTTATTTCTTTACGAGCCCCAAGGAACTGATATCCATGCTTTCATCCTTCATCCTTCATCCTTTATCCTTTACTCTTGCTTACTTTAATCCGTACTCGGATACGAATTTTTTTCAATTTTTTGGTGTCCTGCTCACGCGCCTTTATGCGCTGTTGATGGGGAGATTGTCGTTTGAAGGATTAGTGGCAGATGAAATTCAGATTGCGACACTGGTGTGCGTCGCAGTAGCAGCTGCTCTAGTAGGAGTTTTTTTGGTGCTGCGGAAGATGACGATGCTTGCCAATGCCCTTTCACATACCATTTTGCTCGGAATTGTGGTGGCCTATCTCATTTTTCAAACCATGACCATTCCCGTTTTAATGGGTGCGGCTTTAGTGACTGGTATGGTGACCACCTTTTTAACAACCTTTTTTAATCGAGTGATCAAGCTACAGGAAGATGCAAGTATTGGTTTGATCTTTTCGACACTTTTCGCCTTAGGGATTGTACTACTCACCTTTTTTAGTCGTAATGTCCACATAGGGACAGAACTCGTGATGGGCAATGCCGATGCCTTGCAAAGGGGGGACATCAAGCTTGTTGCTGCAGTGTTAGGGATTAACCTCGTTCTGTTCATGCTTCTCTATTATGGCTTTAAGATCACGACCTTCGATCCTTATTTAGCTAAAGCCTTTGGATTTTCCCCTTTAATTTTTAATTACTTACTCATGGTGCAGGCCTCAGCTACGGCAATCGGTGCTTTTAAAGCAGTAGGTGTCTTGATGGTGCTGGCTTTCCTTGTCTTGCCTCCTTTAACTGCCCGTTTATTGACCCACCGACTTTCCCACTTAATGGGCCTTTCGGCTGGAATTGGAGCCTCAGCTACCCTCATAGGGGTTGCCCTCTCACGCCATATCCTCACTTTTTGTGGTCTAGGGCTCTCGACAGGAGGGATCGTGGTCGTTATTTTAGGGTGTTTGTACCTACTAGCAATACTAATGAAGTGGCTGTTAGTGAAGTGTCAGATTGACTTTTCTGGACGCCCACGTTATGATCCAAGCTCCGTAATACTCTCTGGTAAAAATGAAACGCATTGCAGTTCTGGGTAGCACAGGGTCCATTGGTACAAGCACGCTACGTGTTGTCCAGCATCTAAACGACTCCTTTCAGGTGGTCGCTCTTGCAGCCCATTCCAATGTCACGCTTCTAGCAGAGCAAATCGCCCTTTTTAATCCCCAGATTGCTTGCATTTACGAATCTGCACATGTCCAGCAGCTGCAGTCTTGTTTTCCACATGTGCGCATTGTGTGTGGGGATGAGGGTTTGGCTGAGATTGTCTCCCATGGGGATGTCGACTATGTTGTGATGGCAATCGTGGGGATGCGTGCCTTAAAGCCTACGATTCAAGCAATTGAGGCTGGTAAGACGGTAGGATTGGCCAGTAAAGAAGTATTAGTGTCCGCAGGGGAGTATATCAGCTCTTTGGCCAAGGAAAAAAAGGTTAAGCTCCTTCCGATCGATAGTGAACATAGCGCTCTTTTCCAATGCTTAGAAGGGAAAAATCCTGCAGAGATTCGTAGAGTGATTCTCACCGCCTCTGGAGGGCCCTTTCGTGGGCATGCTAAGGAGAAGCTGGCCGATGTCACTGTGGAAGAGGCTTTGGCTCATCCCACTTGGAATATGGGCCCTAAAGTCACGATCGATAGCTCCACCTTGATCAATAAGGGCCTCGAGATGATCGAGGCACGCTGGTTTTTCGATTTGCCTCCTGAAAAAATTGAGGTTGTCATTCACCCTCAAAGCATTGTCCATAGCTTTGTGGAATTTATAGATGGCTCGATTTTAGCGCAAATTAATGAACCCAACATGATCTACCCGATCCAATATGCGCTGACCTATCCCGCCCGCAAGCCGAGTATGTTCTCTCCGTTTGACTTTATAAAAAATAGCCAATGGACCTTTACAACTCCCGATACCGATCGCTTTCCAGCGCTCCGTCTGGCACAGGAATCGATGCAAACAGGAGGCAGCGCTCCTGCCTTTCTCAATGCGGCCAACGAAGTTCTTGTCGACAGGTTCTTGAAGCGGCAAATATCATGGAGCGCTATCTCATCTCTTTTAGAAAAATTATTGATGAGGCATGCAGTTGTTTCTGCCTCATCTTTGGACTGCATTCTGTCCATTGATCGTGAAGCCCGTGAGGAGGCAAAATTAGCATGACCGTGATCTATTTTATCCTAGCCGCCCTAGCTCTGGGCATTTTAGTGTTTATTCATGAGCTCGGGCATTACTTTGTTGCCAAGAAGATGGGAATGACCGTGGAAACCTTCAGTATCGGTTTTGGAAAACCGCTGTTCAAGTGGCGCTGGGATGATGTGAACTGGCAACTTGGAACCCTCCCCTTTGGAGGATATGTCAAAATTGCCGGAATGGAGTTCGCCAAAAAGGATCAATACACTTATCACGACCCCTACGAAATTCCCAACGGCTTTTTTTCCAAATCCCCATGGAGACGGATTGCAGTTGCCTTAGCAGGACCCGTTGCAAATTTTATACTCGCATTCCTCATTTTTACAGCCATTTGGGCAATGGGAGGGCGCGAAAAACCCTTTTCTGAATTTACCCATCTTGTCGGTTGGGTTGATCCCCAGTCGACAGCCTATGCTGCTGGCATAAGGCCGGGAGATACCATTACATCCTATAACGGCAAACCCTACACTGGCTCTAAAGACCTACTCTATGCTGCCATGTTAGGAGGTAAAAAGGTCGAGTTCAAGGGATATCATGTCGACTATGCAACTGGCATGCGTACCCCCTTTACCTACGCAATAGACACATATCCAGCTCCTCATTCTCTCGATGGGATTTTAACAACCGGCATTACCTCCTCTGCTCGCTACCTCATTTACGATCGTTATCCCGACGGGAGCGACAATCCGTTGCCCCAGGGCTCTCCGATGGAAGGCAGCGGTATTGCCTACAAAGATCGTTTGGTTTGGGCTGATGGGGAATATCTCTTTTCGATGGATCAATTGAGCCACATCATCAATTCCGGCAAAGCCTTCTTAACTGTGAAAAGGGGAGGAGAGAGCTTCATAAGCCGTCAACCCCGTGTACCTTCTAGCAATTTAGCCCTCCCGGCTCATGTCCGTAACGAATTGATCGACTGGCAATATGAAATGGGTCTAAAAGCAGGACGCTCATCTGACTTATATATGATTCCATATGTCATCAATAGTGAAGGGTATGTAGAAGCGCCCCTAGCCTTTATTGACCAGAACGACAAAGAAAAGGCGTATCCTGCCCCTTCTTCAGCCCCTCATTTAGAAAACCCCTTGCAAGCAGGTGATCGGATCATCGCTGTAGATGGAGTTCCTTTGAGTAAAGGTTATCAGATTTTAGATCACTTGCAGCACCGCCGTGTCCAGTTGATCGTGGAAAGAGATGTCCCTGCCGATACAAAAGTATCCTGGAAAGATGAAGACAGGCTCTTTGAACAAGATATCAATTATTCTGCTATCGCTCTATTGAGCAGCCGCAGCGGCACTCCCAACCCTGATCTTTCCTATGGACGGTATACCCTCCTGAATCCCATCGAACCTAAGCCTATCGACGGCTTTAACATTTCAGCGGAAGCTAGACAGCAGATTCAAGAGCAGGTCCAAAAAGAGGTCGATAAACAAAAACAGGCAATCGAGCACATCCGCGACCAAGAAAAGCGTGCCCAAGCCCTCGCTCTTCTCGACCAGAGCCAACATAAGCTCCTTTTAGGAATCCAACTTCAAGACCGCACGGTGAATTACAACCCTGGGCCATTAGCGCTGTTTGGTAGTGTGTTTACAGAAACGTGGCAGACATTGAAGGCTCTATTTTCAGGATATTTGCATCCTAAATGGATTAGTGGACCTGTGGGCATTGTCCAAGTGATCCACCGCGGCTGGCAAATTGGGATTTCAGAAGCTCTATTTTGGATAGGGGCTATTAGCGTGAACTTAGGAATGTTGAATCTACTTCCCATTCCCGTGCTAGACGGGGGCTATGTTTGCTTATCCTTGTGGGAACTGATTACACGAAGACGTCTCAAACCCAAAGCAATGGAGCGCCTCATCATCCCATTTGTGGTCTTGATGATCGCTCTATTGATTTTCCTGACCTTTCAGGACATTACACGTCTTTTTTAATCAGAATCTGAATCGAATAAACCTAAAGCACTTAAATCGCTAAATGGTTTTAGGAAACCACCTGAAGATACACCATTATTGGGCGTTCTGTCATTTCGGTCATCCTGTTGACCACCGGGGACCTGTTGGAGATTACGAGACGTAAATTTGAATTCCTTGAGGGGTTCGTTTTCGTCTGATTCACTGTCGCTATTCTGCACTTGAAGTCTTGGATCTGCTAGGTCTATAGGTCCTCCTCCCCAAGAAATTTGTCCCCAAGGGCTGGGTTTTTTTTGCTGAGTACTGTGCCAGCTAGGGCCACTTTGTGGCTGCCTTTCAGGCTTATTATTTCTAACTTTTTTCGCCGGCTGCCCAGTTTTAAGGTTGGGTGGTGTTCCAGGGTTTGGCATTGGCTCTTTCAAGTTGAAAACGGATCCAGGTGGTGGAGTAGGCTCCTGTTCCTCGGGTGCTTGTGGACTTGGACATTTCCAAACGGCTCCCACCACAATGAGTAGGGCTAATAGGCCACTTGAGGCCGCAAGCGGAACAAAGGTGTAGTTACCAAGAAATGCGATGACCTGTTTCATCGGGTCATTCAAGGGACCCCAATTGAGACCATAATGCTGTGTCAGGAGCACTAGAGCTCCGAAAATGACTGCCAGCGCAACCAGCGTTACAGCTGTGCCATAAGCACCATCCTTTACTTTTTCAGAGCAGCATTGATTGTGTGGGTTTGAGCTATTAACCTTAGGAAACGACATAGGTTTACCTTTTTTTATTTGTCATGCTCCAATTATAGAGTGTAATTGTTAAAATTCAGTTAAGTTGAGGTGGAAAAGTGGGGAAAAGATAGAGGCGGTATCCCCTGAACGAGCGTTAGCGAGTTCCTTGAGGCGCGGCGCTCTGCGCCGCCTTTCTATGGACATAACACTCTAAGTGGCCATTACAAGGCGGCGCAGAGCGCCGCGCCTCAAGGAACTCGCTAACGCTCGTTCATGAGGGGGCTTAAATGTGTTTAAATTAAATTCTTTCCCGCTGATTAAGGACCTCTGTAACAGTGGCCTTGATGACGTTATGGTCTATCGGTTTAAATAAATAAGCGACACCCAAAGTGGCTAAGCCAGCTAACATCATGACCCAAGGACCACGAGGAACTGTATTCAGGGTTGCAATGACCTCTCCTCCTTGACCTGTTAGGGCTAAAGCACCGAGCGCAATCAGAGTAATAGCACCCGCTAAATCGAGTAATTGAGAAATGGATACCACTGCTTTTTGGCAATTCCCGCCTGTTTGGCAACAACAAGTTAATTGATTACCTATAATACTGAACATAAATACCCCTTAGGTTTTTTGAGTTAAAAAGTTCAGGAGTATAACAGGTCTAATTTAAATTTCAATATAGTAAAAATAAATTAATTATTTAGTGGGTGGCTTGAATCACATTGCGGCAACCCCACTGCTTTAGGGGCGGATTCAAGCCAAACTTTCTAGTGAGGTTAGCAGCTAACCTGAACTCTCCGATCATTTCTATGCTTGATATCTGTGTGAGTCCTAGCTAAAGGATCAATTTGATTGTTTACCATTATCATCGATGTATCCTGGCTCCGCTGAGGCCTGAGGTAAAGAAAGGGGGCGCTCAGGCTGCTTGTGCAGATGTAGGGCTGCCAATGTAACTAAACCACCTGCGATCATCGCCCAAGCACCGTTATTTGCACTCAGTGCGTTAATAGTAGCACCTCCATGACCTGTAAGAGCTAGAGCTCCCAGGGCAACCAGAGTAATGGCACCTGCAAAATCCAAAACATTACATGCCCTATTAAAATTCTTTGCGCTTTTCTCTGCGCAACATGACATTTGACTTCCTATAATACTTAACATAAAATCTTCAAGTTTGTTATTTAAAATACTTAGTTAGTATAACATATAAAAATTAATATAATATAAAGATTGAAAACATTTTTGTACTTATTTGATTCGAAATTAAGCCTATCAGATTTGTCGCAGCCCTTCAGGATGCGACATGAAAATGGGTTAGCTAGGTTAAAAACCTAGCTAACCCTAATTTTAGAAGTTGTCTGCAGTTATAGTTTCAGGTCTTGGTGCCAGGGTAGTAGAAGTCGGAAGCCAGTCGTGGCACCTCATCTGATTGCTTGTGTAGATGCAGAGCGTACAAGGCGACTACGCCGCCTGCCATTGTTGCCCAAGCGCCTCCGGAAACATCATTAAGATGTGCAATCATACTGCCTCCATGGCCTGTCAGAGCTAGAGCTCCTAAAACAATGGCAGTAATTCCACCGGCAAAATCTAAGAAATTACACAGAGGCCGGACTTTACTCCCGCCTTTTGTTAGAAGCCCATCAGCGTTTGTACAAGCTAAGCGACTTCCTATAATACTAAACATATTACCTCCAAGTTGTTAAAAATTAAAAGTCTTAGTTAGTTTAGCATATAAAAATTAATTTATAATAAAGCTGGTGATTATTTGTCTTTAATAGAGGGGTAGGAGAAAATCCCACTCTCGAACGAGAGTGGGATAAATGAGAAGTTAGATGCTTATTTTTTTTCTTCGTCGTTGATCACTTCGACCTCAGCTTCTTCGATCGTGTCCTCACCCTTTGGTGGAGGTTGCTGAGCATGTGGCTCTGCGCCTGGAGGAGGTACATGACCTGCAGCAGCTTGCATAGCCTCTCCAATTTTTTGGATTTCCTGATCGAGATCATCCCTTGTGGCACGGATCCGATCGATCTGGCCAGCTTTGATCGCTTCATGAGCGGCATCGATTTTATGTTGGATTGTGGCTGCAAGATCGGCGGGAACCTTGTCTTTGTAGTCTTTGAGCGCTTTTTCTGCTCGAAAGACAAGAGCCTCGGCTTCGTTTTTCACATCGATCTCTTCTTTGCGTTTCAGATCTTCATCTTTATGTAGCTCGGCATCCTTGACCATTCTTTGGATCTCATCTTCACGTAGACCCGATTGGGCTTCGATCCGGATTTTTTGTTCTTTTCCGGATGCTTTGTCTTTTGCTGAGACGTGTAGAAGTCCGTTCGCATCGATGTCGAAGGCGACCTCAATTTGAGGGGTGCCTCGTGGAGAGGGAGGAATGTCAGTTAGATCAAAACGGCCGATTTCTTTGTTGTCACGAGCCATGGGACGTTCCCCTTGCAAGACAACAATGGTCACCGCTGGTTGGTTATCACTGGCAGTCGAGAAGATTTGTTTTTTCTGGGTCGGAATGGTTGTGTTGCGCTCTACTAGTGGAGTCATCACACCGCCGAGTGTTTCGATACCTAACGTGAGTGGAATGACATCGAGCAAAAGGACATCTTTGACGTGTCCTCCCAGTACTCCCCCCTGGATGGCAGCGCCGATAGCGACCACTTCATCGGGATTAACCCCTTTGTTGGGCTCCTTATTGAAGATACTCTTCACCATCTCCTGTACAGCAGGCATACGAGTCATCCCGCCTACGAGCAAGACCTCGTCAATTTTATCAACGTTCAAGCCAGAGTCTTTGATAGCTTTTAAGCATGGTTCTTTTGTGCGGGCAATCAGGGCCGCAGTCAAAGATTCGAGCTTGGAGCGTGTCAAAGTAAGTGCCAAGTGTTTAGGTCCACTAGCATCCATGGTGATAAAGGGCTGGTTGATCTCTGTTGAGGTGACACCGGAAAGCTCGATTTTGGCTTTTTCGGCGGCATCACGCAGGCGTTGCAGAGCCATTTTGTCATGACTGAGATCGATCCCTTGCTCTCTTTTGAACTCGTCGAGCATCCAATGGATGACGACATTATCAAAATCGTCGCCACCAAGATGAGTATCGCCATTAGTAGACAACACTTCAAAGACACCTTCGCCAATTTCTAGAATGGAGATATCAAACGTTCCTCCTCCTAGGTCAAAGACGGCAATTTTCTTGTCGCCCCCTTTGTCTAGACCATAAGCCAAAGCAGCTGCTGTGGGCTCCGGAATGATTCTCTTCACATCAAGACCTGCGATTCTTCCGGCATCTTTGGTCGATGCCCTTTGAGAGTCATTGAAGTAGGCTGGCACAGTGATGACAGCTTCAGTAACAGGCTCTCCCAGGTAGGCCTCTGCAGTCTCTTTCATCTTGATCAAAATTGCTGCCGCGATTTCCTCGGGGGTAAGCTGTTTGCCGTCGACTTCAAAAACAACATCGCCCTTGTCGTTAGCAGTCACTTTAAAAGGGACTGTTTTGATTTCAGACTGCACTTCGCCATATTTGCGGCCGATAAAGCGCTTGGATGAACTGATGGTTCGTTCAGAGTTTGTAACTGCTTGTCGTTTAGCGGGAATGCCTACTAGCCTTTCATTCCCTTTATACGCAACGATAGAGGGCGTTGTGCGCGTCCCTTCAGCAGAGGCGATCACTTTTGCCTGACCACCTTCCATGACGGCCACGCACGAGTTGGTGGTGCCCAGGTCGATACCGATAATTTTACTTTTTTTTGCTTCAGTCATGATGATTGTCCTTGGTCAGTTGGTTCTATTTGTTTCTCTTCGGGAGCTTTCGCCACTTTGACGCGGGCAACACGAATGGGCCTTTCACCCATTTTGTAGCCACGGACAAATTCTTCTACTACTACTCCTGGAGGATATTCTGTTGTGGCCATCATCTCGACGGCCTCGTGGATATGGGGATCAAATGGTTTACCCACACTGTGGTATTCTTGTACGCCATGCTGGCTTAGCACCTGTTTGAATTGGCTTAGCAGCATCTCAAAACCGACGGCCCAATTTTTTACCTCGGGCGACATGCTTTCTGCAAATTGGAGCGCTTTTTCAAAACTATCGATCGGGTGGAGAAATTCGGCTAGCACATTCTCGACGGCGTATTGAGTCATTTCTTGCCGTTCTTTTTGCATCCTTTTTCGAGAGTTTTCTGCTTCTGCAAGCATCCGTAGATACTTTTCTTGGCACTCCTTTAATTCTTCCTGGAGGTTTATTAACGGATCGTTCGGAGTTTCTTCAGATGGTGTAGGTTCGGTCATATTTAATCCTTAATTTCGATTAACTTTTGGGATTGTTGATCGACAATCGCACGCTCTGCAGGTTGCAGTTCTGCAGAGGGGCTACGAGCTTGTCGGAATGTGAGTTTAAATTTCAAGAGCCCACCTGTCAAAGATTGAGAAATAGATGCAGAAAAATGCCGCAGAATAGAAAACAGCTTTTTGTACGGCATGCGGCAAGGGCCTAAAATCCCGATGGCTCCCGCTTTCATTTGTCCAATGTAGTAGGGGATGGCGATCACGGTACACCCTTGAGCAGCTTCAGAGTAGGGGCGCAAATCTTCTCCTATCCAGTAACGAAGCTCACCCTCGCGTACGCAGTCGTTTAAGAGCAGGCGCATATGGGCCGGATTTTCAAACAGAGAGAGACCTGTTGTGAGAGCGACAGGATCGCTAAATTCGGGATAGGCAAGTAATTGGGAGAAACCTGTACGGAAGAGATCTTCGTTGCTGAAGTTAGAATAACGGACAATATAGCGGACCATAATCTCGTTGTAGAAAGCTTGTCCAAGGGCCTCTTCTTCTAAAGAGAGGTCGCGCGGTTTTGTGTTCCCTTTGATACGCCACTGTAAATAGGATTCGATTCTCTTAAGGGCAAATGAGCTCAGTTTTTGTTTGAGCGGCAGAACCTCTGTTAAAATTTGGCCAAAATCGGTCACCATAACGCAGAGAACGCGCTCCGGGTCGATGCCCACTAACTTGATGTTCAAGATAAAGTCATGATCAAAACGGACAGCTGTTAGGAATGTTGCTAAGTGGCAGGCTTCACTAAGCCGCTCTGCGGCTGTTTGTAAGTAGCGCGACAAGTGGCGTGGGCTGGTGTGGGCGAGATCCTGGAATAAATCTTCCATATCTTGCGCGGGGACTGTCGAGGGGTCGCGGTATTCCCGGGCATAGATCTTTAAAGCTTCATGGGTGGGAATCCGCCCACCGGAGGAGTGAGGTTGGCGTAAAAATCCTTGAGTTTCAAGCTCAGCAAAGTAATTTCGGATAGTAGCTGAGCTTAAGTGATCAAAGCCGTGTTCTTTAAGTGTATTTGAACCAATGGGTTTACCCGATTCCAGGTAAAGCTCAACAAGTCCGATTAGAACTTGAAATTCCCTGGTATGTTTTTTGGAGCTTTGATGTGGCTTAAAGTTTTCTTGATTCATTTGAGAGTTAGTATAGGAAAATTCTCCTCTGAGGTCAAGTGATTTTAGCAGTCTGGCATTCGGAGTGCTGGTTTTGTGTAAATACTTAATAAAAAGTATCTTATAGATTGAAATCTAAGATAAAACATGATAAAATGTTTATATATTAACGCATAAAAGACTGATTATATGGCAGTTCCTGGTATTTCTCCTCATTTATTGGCCGCTGTCTTTATTTCAAACACAGTGCAAGCCCAAGGGATCGCCCCTGCAAAACATACAGACGATTTATTTATACTTACCATGGCTACCTACCTGAATACATTGCACAGCATGGTAATGCAGTCATGGCAGCAATTTTCTGAGGCTACAGAAGTTTTATCTGAACAAAATGCACACGCTCATCGAGTTCAAGAAGCGAATCATCGTAGACAAGAAGCTAGCCGGCTTGCCGGTCAAGAAAGGCAGATAGAGGCTCTTCACGATTCACCTACAGAAGCTGTCCACGAAACCGATAAATTCCGTTTTCACCAAGGCATGCACACAGGCGACTCAGACCGCCACCTCAACCTTCCCGTTTAGGGAAATTCTAAACACAGAGGCATGGAGACGCTGAGAAGATCCAAAAAGTAGATTTCTCTACTTCTTTGCTTCTTTGTGCCTCTGTGTTAAAAATACCCTTCTTGTTTGATACTCAAATGGGATTGGGCCCAGGCGAGTAGGTCTGATGGAGGGACCAGTTCCTTCACCCCAAGGCGAGATTCGATTTCGACTTTGCCTTCATTTGTGAAGGACTTACCGACGATCAGTTTGTAGGGAATACCGATCAGGTCACTATCTTTCAATTTAAAGCCCAGGCGTAGGTCGCGATCATCCAGAAGGGGCTCGAAGCCTGCTTTATGCAGTTCATTGTAGATTTTTTCGGCAGTCTCCACAAGAGTAGCATCTTGACCTGATGCAGCGGTGATGAGGATCCTGAAAGGGGCTATAGCCATGGGCCAGATGATTCCCTTCTCGTCGTGTTTTTGCTCGATACATGCTGCGGCTGTCCTCCCGACACCGATTCCATAAGTCCCCATCCAAATAGGTTGAGATTGCCCCTTTTCATCTTGGAAACTAGCGCCCAGCTTTTCAGTGTATTTGGTGCCAAGATTGAAGATATGGCCTACCTCGATCCCTTTTTGGGTCGTGTAGATCCCACCGGGGATGTGGGGGCAACCGTCTCCGGCTTCGGCTTGTAGAAAGTCGTCAAAGGGAGGAAGGGGGAGATCTTGTTTCCAGTTGATATTGATGTCGTGGACATCATCTTGATTGATTGCAGCAACAAAATTGGTCATTTCTTGTGTTGTATAATCAGCATAAAAGGGGATAGGGCACTCTTGAGGCCCTATAAAACCGAATCGAGCTCCTGTTAGCTTCTGCACCTCTTCAGCATTGGCCAGATTAATTTCGAGGGCTCCGAACTTTGCCCCTACCTTTACGTCGTTAATCTGCCTGTCCCCTCGGATTCCAATAGCAACAAAGGCTTCTCGGTCGGCAAAGATGAGTTTATAGACAATTGTTTTTAAGATCTGTTGCGGATCGACTTTTAGGAAGGAGGCAAGCTCTTCGATGGTCGTGGTGCCAGGGGTAAGAACGCGCTGTTTCTCTTTGAGAGTTTGAGAGTATGGGTAGGCTGGCGGAATGGCTTTGGTGGCTTCGACATTAGCGGCATAATCACCACAGACCATGACGAAATCTTCGCCAATATCAGCCTTTACCTGGAATTCTTCCGATTTTCCCGACCCGATTTTCCCGCCATGGGCTTCTACGATCACAAAATCGAGTCCAAGGCGGTTGAAAATATTGCTGTAGGCGCATCGCATGAGGCCATATTGGTATTCCATGGCCTCTGGGTTTTGAGAAAACGAATAGCCATCTTTCATCAAAAATTCTTTGCATCGTATGAGGCCAAAGCGGGGACGGATCTCGTCTCTGAATTTGGTGCCGATTTGGTACAGATTCAAGGGCAGGTCTTTATGGCTTGTCACCCAATTGGTGATGACAGAGACAATGACCTCTTCATGGGTAGGGGCAAGGCAATAGGGGTGCCCTTCCCTATCTTCGAGGGTATAGAGAAGATTGGCAGAGGTAAAATCTTCCCACCTACCTGTTTGTTTCCAGAGCCCTGCTGGGTGCAGAAAAGGCATGGAGAGCTCTTGCGCTCCTGCTTGGTCGAGCTCATCGCGAATGATTTCCATGAGCTTTTTAATTACGCGTAGCATCAGAGGAGTGTAGGTATAAATCCCTTTTCCCAACTTGCGTAGGTACCCTCCTCGTTCGAGGAGTTTATGCGAAATTACATCCGCCTCATGAGGCGCTTCTTTAAACGTGCGAAAGAATAATTTTGAGGTCTTCATAAGCCATTTAAACTACCTAAAGGATGTGAAAAAATCTACAAGCTTCAGAGGGTTTGTCTACTTTTCTTAAGAAAATGAGCTGGATTAGTGTCTTAAGAGGGGCAGCCCAAAATCTTGACTGATTACCGCTTTAATTTTTATATTAATCATAAACAGTTTAAATAAATTTAATAATTGAAATTAACGGTTTAGTAGTATATAATTTCTACTATTAATTTTTAATTGGTTGTTTTATATGTCTAGCATAAACGATGCGTTTGGTTCCAAATTTATCCTTCCAAAAGAGCAGCCTCTACCCCCTCCGCATCAATTTACCTCACCTTTAAAGCGACAAGCGATCGACCCTCTAACTTTCCGGGGTAAGGTGGCGTGCGACCTATTTGGAATCAAAAGGCAAAAAATAGACGAAACTAGAAAATTTGTTGTCTGGACACCCCTAGATCAAGTTCAAGCTGAAAACAGAGAAATGTCACCTTTGCTTCGAGCCCAATTGGCAGTGATAGAGCATGGGTTGAAATATTCATCTTTGATGACAGATCAAAGGCAAGAGATGGATGCCAAAATAATGCAGATTCTGGATCACAGGAGTTTGTCTGAGCAGAGCAAGTTGGTCGAATTAGGCATTCTCTACTATTGCCTTGTTACCGGCAAATCCATTTCAACAAGCACAGATTCTTCTTTGCTGACAATGCGCCTAGAAGCGATTGAAGCTGAGGTTAGGGGATTGAAGGAGAATCACAAATTGCACTTCGACAAGAGACAGGGGCAGATTCTCCCATCGGGCACTACAGCTTATTTGCTGCGCACGTTTGCACGGATGATCTTCCCTCCCGATGGTGGGTTTAATTTGGGAGGCTGTTATGCGCTTAAAGCCCTTTTAAACACACGTTTAAACCTCTTGTTGAAAGAGGAGATGCGCAGCCAAATTTTAAATGTGAGCGACTGTTTGTTAAATGATCCAGAATTCTTGCAGTTATTTCTAGAGCCTTTTGAGCCGCATCCCTCAATGAAGCTGTTCATTTGTTTAGATTTGAAAATCCCTTTTGCTGAAGAAATGAACTTTGTATATGTCCGTTGGAGCATGCTGACGGCCCTTTTTTCCGTGATCGGTCAGATCGATGAGGGAAATTGCTATGCTGTGGCCAAAACCATGAACCTTCTGAATGAGGATCCAAAAGTACTGTTGAAGCTTTTAATTCAAATTCTTCAAAATGGACACTTTGCTTTTGAGGACACAAAGATCCCCATTCTTCCCCTATTGGAGAGCAGAAGAAATTACGCACCTGCATTTAGATTGCCAATGACCTCGCAGCAAGCACGTGGGCTTGTGCCGTATGCCGTGGCCTCTGTTGCAACGCAATCTAAGGAAATTACCCCAGATGGTGCGGACGGTGGTAAGAGGTCTTTGAAGGAATGGATGGAAATCGATTTTTCCGATAACGTTTCTCAAGCCAAAGAGTTTTTTCTTTCCCACAAGCTGAGCTTTTTGCAACAGGCGCTACTGGCCACCATGCAGTTCGCTTCCCTCAATTCTCTTGATGATGACTCTCCATCTTATAGAGTTATGGTGCTCGGTCGTATCATGAAACAGATTCGCGAAGCGGGGAAGGACTTCAATCCTGATGTGATCGTTTACGCAGACCCTCTGATATTGCAATTTATGGACAGGTTAAGTCGGGAAGTGAGTAGTCATTTTTTCCTCATCGATTATACTCACTGGGATCAATCTGTCAAAGAGGATAAGGTAGTTTTTGATTACCACTCAAAGGGATTTGTGTTTAATGGAAATCTTGAAGACTATACCCCTTTTAGGCCTACTAGGCGTCTGTTTTATGAATCTATAACTGACAGCTTGTTTGTACCCATCGATAGTTTAACCGGCCTCGGCCAAGCCCTTATTGAATTGGTCAATGCAAAGACCCTTTCGGGAGACTCGCAGCGTTTAAAAGATTTTCAACACTTTTTGCTTGAGTATTTGCAAGGTGACAATTTTCGGCAAGAAGTGGCTGAGATCCTGGTCCTGCAAAATCAGAGCAACGGCTCTTTGGGTTGGGAAGAATATTATGCTGCCGACTCATTCTTTTTGCTTCAAGATGGTGGTGATTGTGAGCATGTGAAAGGATTAGATCTGTCTAAAGGAAAATTTGCAGATATTGAATCCATTTCAGCTTCAGAGCCGGAAGAATTCTTTGTAAAGCTCTGCACGCTTATGGATGCTAAAATGGGTATTGATGGAGTGCAGTGGGTTGAGGCCGGTCCCCAGCCCCTTGTGATGGCCGGTTCTTCTCGGCATGCTTTTAATCTGACTCCGTGGAATTTTCAAAAATTTTGGAAAAATCCGTCAAATTTAATCAAAAAAAATTTGATCTCCCCAGGAGCCTGTTTAGCAAAGCAACCTTTAAGTTATGAGCAGATTGATAGCATCTTGAAATTTCTGTTGGAACCCGAGGAGGCGGAGCAGATCCTGAGCCGGGAGATTCCTCGGAAGGGAATGACCGTCTCCGAGTTCAAAGCCAAAATCTGTGTCATCTTAACGGATCTTTCTCTTTCCGATTTGAATGAGGCTATCAATATGGTGGTCCAAGAGTTTGGCTTTCCAAGCTTAAAGAACCATCTCCCCCGCATCCTCAATAAACTGGGTTTGAATCTTAGCTACTTAGAACGCGAGGAAGTGCTTCATCAGATGGAAAAAAGCCAGAAGATTGAGTTTTATTTTTCCCCTTTTGAGGCAGCACGTCTGATCCAAAAAGCTCTGCAAATCCGTTCCCCCTCCATTTTTATACCTGTCCGCACGATTGAAAACGCTGTACGGAAGTGCCATGGATTTCCATGGATCGTTGAGATAGGCAATCAAAATTGGGTGGATAATCTCTCTGCGTCGCCTAAATACAGCTATTTGAGCATGACATATGATGTCTCGATGAATCAGATCGTGTTGTGCAAGGGGGTGAGGGGTAATGAGATGCCCCTCCCACAGGAAAGTCTCCAAGATCTTCTCAATAAGACCGATATTTATTTCAATAGTCTGCCATAAAAAAAAAGATTATGTAGATTTTTATGACTGAAAACCAACTACTTATATTTCCTAGAGAGGAGTTCCATAGCCCGCTTTAAGGGTCAAATTTGATGATTTTGGTTCCAGAGGGATTGCAAAACTCCATTTGGGGCCTAATACCAAATATCACAAACAATTTGCATTTGCAATTCCCTCTGTCTATTCAAGAGATTGAGTCTCTCTAGGTTTTTCTGGCAATCAATTGAACCAACTCTTGAGTCTGCGGGTGCTGATTCCCCAACACCTTGGTGCAAAGGATAGAAACCTCTCGTAAAGCTTTGACTTGGGAAGGTGGCACCCGAGATGCACAGGCAATCAAGTTTCCCAATACTGTTTCAATATGAGGATGACTTTTCCCATATGCCAGAAGTAAAATCTTCAAAGTCTTTTGGTAAAACTCGAGGGCTTTTTCATTCTCCCCGAGGTTGTTATAGACACCTCCGATATTGCTGTAGCTTATGGCCACAGAGGGATGGTTTTCGCCCAGGACCTGTAGCTGAATCTTCAAAGCCTTTTGGTACAACTCGAGGGCTTGTGCCAACTCCCCTAGGTTTTTGTAGACCATGCCGACATTGTTGTAGCTTGTGGCCACATCAGGGTGGTTTTCACCTAGGACCTGTAGCTTAATCTTCAAAGCCTTTTGGTAAACCTCGAGGGCTTGTGCCAACCCCCCGAGGTTGTCATAGACACTGCCGGTATTGTTGTAGCTTATGGCCACATCGGGATGGTTTTCGCCCAGGACCTGTAGCTCAATCTTCAAACACTTTTGGTAAAACTCGAGGGCTTGTGCCAACTCCCCGAGGTTTTTATAGACACTTCCGATCTTGTTGTAGCTTGTGGCCACATCGGGATGGTTTTCGCCCAGGACCTGTAGCTCAATCTTCAAAGCCTTGTGGAGAAACTCGAGGGCTTTGCCATTCTCCCCGAGGTTTTTATAGACCATGCCGATCTTGTTGTAGCTTGTGGCCACAGAGGGATGGTTTTCGCCCAGGACCTGTAGCTTAATCTTCAAAGCCTTGTGGTGAAACTCGAGGGCTTTGTCGTTCTCCCCGAGGTTTTTATAGACACTTCCGATATTGCTGTAGCTACAGGCCACATGAGGATGGTTTTCGCCCAGGACCTGTATCTGAATCTTCAAAGCCTTTTGGGAAAACTCAAGGGCTTTGTCGTTCTCCCCGAGGTTGTCATAGACGCTGCCGATCTTGCTGTAGCTACAGGCCACATGAGGATGGTTTTCGCCCAGGACCTGTATCTGAATCTTCAAAGCCTTGTGGAGAAACTCGAGGGCTTTGTCGTTCTCCCCGAGGTTCCAATAGACACTGCCGATCTTGTTGTAGCTTGTGGCCACAGAGGGATGGTTTTCGCCCAGGACCTGTAGCTTAATCTTCAAAGCCTTTTGGGAAAACTCGAGGGCTTTGCCATTCTCCCCGAGGTTGTCATAGACACTGCCGATATTGTTGTAGCTTGTGGCTACAGCAGGATGGTTTTCGCCCAGGACCTGTAGCCTAATCTTCAAAGCCTTTTGGTGAAACTCGAGGGCTTTGTCGTTCTCCCCGAGGTTTTTATAGACCGTACCGATATTGTTGTAGCTTGAGGCCACATCAGGATGGTTTTCGCCCAGGACCTGTAGCCTAATCTTCAAAGCCTTTTGGTAAAACTCGAGGGCTTTGCCATTCTCCCCGAGGTTTTGATAGACCATGCCGATATTGTTGTAGCTTGTGGCCACATCGGGATGGTTTTCGCCCAGGACCTGTAGCTCAATCTTCAAGGCCTTGTGGAGAAACTCGAGGGCTTTGCCGTTCTCCCCGAGGTTGTGATAGACACTGCCGATATTGCTGTAGCTTGTGGCCACAGAGGGATGGTTTTCGCCCAGGACCTGTAGCCAAATCTTCAAAGCCTTTTGGGAAAACTCGAGGGCTTTGCCGTTCTCCCCGAGGTTGTGATAGACACTGCTTATACTGTTGTAGCTTGTGGCCACATCGGGATGGTTTTCGCCGTGCTTTTCCTGAGCTAATGCAAGGGCTTTCAAGTTACGCTTAAGCGCTTGTTGGTATTGAGCCATTTTCTGTTCTATGCTTCCGAGATTCAACTGCGCATCGAGATCATTGGGATTCAGAGATACAGCCTGCTGGTGTGCTTCTTGGGCTTTGCCATATTGGAGGTTTTTCTCAAAATCAGCTCCTTGGATTTGAGGACTTTTGTCGTAGAACAGGGATTTGCTAAATGATTTGGGATTCTTGGTACGCAAAAACTTCTCGGCACATGTATGGAAGGGGATCAGCACCTTGTAGATTTCGTGGAGGGAGGCAAGACGTTTTTCATCAAGATAAAGATATTGGGGATCTTGGGGCTCTCCCTGCTCAATATGCAAGAGGAACTCCCCTTCATTGTTGTAAAAGGTGTGCGCTTCAAAGCGTAGGCTAAGGAGCTGAGAAAGGGCTTGGGTTAAGTTTTTGGCTCCTTCTGGGCAGAGGAATCCCTTTTTGAGGAGCTGCCGAATCATCTCAAAGGTGGAACACACTGGAAGGCCACAGAACAGGGCAAGACTACCTAACACAGATTGGAAGGGACGGTAGAGCTCTTTTTTGATGCCAAAAGCGTTGGTCTCTTGTTTGCCTTTGGTAAGATCGGGCTTAAATTCTTGCAGATGACCTGCCAGGAGCTTCAGGGAAAGTATTTCACGTAAGCGAGTTCCTGTAAAAGAAAAGAAGCCACCTGAGCGGTTATGCAGCCATTGCTTAGCCTGATTGTAACTCACAAAAAGTCTTTTGTCGCCCGCCACATAACAAACGCTTGAGAGGGCATTGGTGACAATGATATCAGCTTCCATCCAATGGAGGCTCTGATACTGGGCTAAGCCTTCTGGTGTGTTGATGAGCTCATAAAAGCCTGGTTTACCGAGCGGTGTATTACCGCCTGAATCCATCGAAAAACCACCGGGTGTAGGGCTAGCTTCAGGTGATTTTTCCTCAAAGAGTTTGCCAAAGAGGGGAAAGAATGTCTCCCCTAGGTTGATGATTTTGAGCTCAACAAGTTCTGCGAGAGTACGGAAATAGCCGAGATTTTCTTCACTCTTTTTTCCGATCAGAAAGGCAAACTCCAGATCGGAATAGGGACACATCTCACTGCGTGCCATAGAGCCCATCCCCACACAAGCCCATTGCACGGGAGCATCTCCTATGAGCCCTTGAGCATCTAGGATAAGGGAGCCCAAAACCTTTTTATAGGAAGCTGTGAGAAACGGGAGGATGCCTTGAATGGGTTTTTTCTCTTCAAATTCTTTGAAGTAGAGGCTCCGGACATTCTTCAACTGCTCTCTGTATTTAAGCACACTCCCTTTATGGTGATGAGGGACTTTAAACCCTCTGCTGTCTAAAAACAGAGCTTCGATCCGCTCAAGTTTTGCTAACAGGTATTGTTTCAGAAAAGGATTATCCCCATCTTTCTCCAGGATGGCAAAAGCTCCATTGAGGATTTTAGCGGCTTGTGCCCACTGCCTTTTTTGGATGTAGAGGTCACTGAGCTTTTCTAGATAAAAGATTTGCTCTTGGTAATTGCTTTCCTTCTTGGCCTGTAGAAGTTGGGTGTAGTAATAGCTCTCGACATCTTTGGGTAGCTGATCCGGCTCTTTAGGTTTGACTCCTAAAAAAAACTGTACAAAAGCATCTTGTCCCCAACGAATCGCCAGATCAAAGGGGAGATCGAGTTTCTGATTGGCAATATCTGGCAAGGCTCCTTTTTGAAGCAGTAGCTGGGCGCTGGCAATATGCCCATGCTTAGCAGCCCAATGCAAGGGGGTGAATCCAAAAGCATTCAAGGCATTAGGATCAGCTCCTGCGCTGAGCAGAAGCTCTACCACATCCGGTTTATCATGACACCAAACAGCTTTATGGATGGGTTGTTTCCCATCTTCATCGGCGCAGTGAAGAAGGGGGTATTTGAGAAGTATGGCTACAATGGGCGTGTATCCGTAGAAGGCGGCAACATGAAGGAGGGTGTCTCCCTCTATGCCGACAATGCTAGGATCTGCTTGGTTAGCGAGCAAGCATTTAACAGCAGAAATGTGACCTTGCGCTACAGCCAAGTAAAGGGGCGTTTTTTTGGACAAGTCTTGGGCATTGATTTTGGCTCCCGTATCGAGTAGCAGTTCGATGTGCTCCACCTGCCCAGCTTGTGCAGCTAGGTGTAGAAGCGTTTGCTTAAACCGGTTGGCCTGCTCAGGATCAAGACCATTTTCTAGCAAAAACTGCAGGGTGAGAGGACACGGTCTTTTCAGCATCTCTTCGATCAGAACAGTATCTTTTTTAACTTCTTCTAAGAAAAGTTTGAGCACAGGGATTTGTTCGGAAAAGGCAGCACAGTGCAAAGGTGTGGGCTTACCGCTATGAATCATGGTGGAATCTTGCCTGTGGAGCCAAGAGACGATAGAAGCGTGACCTTGCATGGCGGCCATATGCATGGGAGTCCAGCCATCTTTTCTCTCTTTTTTAAGCACTGTAGAGTCTTGAGCTAAAAGCCATTTTAAAACAGGAAGCTGGCCACCTAAGATCGCTGCAAAGAAACAGTTTTCTCCTTGAGCATCCTCTTCTAAAAGACGCATTTTATCTTCCAGAATCCAGCTCTTGACTTGGGGTAGATCTCCGGCTTGGCAGGAGGCATAAAGACCCTCAAACGTATAGTTGGGGCTCAAAGAGGGAAGAAGATCCACACCTACCTCTACGATAAAGCTAGGAAGGGCTTGAGCCTTTTGAAATACGACAATCTCATGCCATGCCGGTGGCTGTTTGTGAACACAGGGGTAATAGTCCATGCAATAAGGATTATCCGGAAGAATAGAAGCGACGGGTATGAAGTGGGTATCGTAGTTTTGATAGGCGCCCTTACCCTCAAGCATTTGCATATCGCTGCATTTTTGGGGATAGGCTTTATCGCTGATAACAGGATAGGGCTCTCGCATCGAGACCCAAGAAAGAAGAAGAGCTCCCTTACTATACATCGAGGCGTACTGAGCGCTCTCTGTAAAGTAGATCCCACTTCCAAAATAGCCAATGTCGGTACTACCTGAGCCATGGCCAGAAAAGTATGTATGTTTGCCAAAGTAGGTAAAGCCGGATGCGCAAATCGATTGGGATTTTGGTAAAGAGGTGCCATGCCAAAGAGGAAGAGCTTTGGCATGATGCAGGATTTGCTCTTCTTGGTCTACCATCACTTGTAAGGGAGAATATACAGAGGTGAGATCTTTCCAGTTCTCAACCACCTCTTTGCGTTCTGCAGATAGGGATGCGGGCACAAACTGTTTGGCCTCATGTTCTATATTGCTCAGGTGTGCTAAAAAGCCCATCTGCAAAGAGCTGTTATACACATAGGTGATCTTAGTAATGCTAAAACCGGGAGGCTTGTCAGCCATAAATTGAGCTAACACAAATTGAGATTCAGGGTCGGTAGGCAGAAGGACGGCAGCTTTAAAGCGAGGGTTCACTGCTTGTAGACGCGCGGAAACCTCAGGGCTCACATGCCAGGGAGTTTGGGGAATATTCGACGGAATCATATGTACCTCAAGGATTTGCTAAAATAGCTTATTGATCTTCTTTAAAAAGATCTAGAGATATCTGTACTTATTCAGGTATCCCGTCTTACGGCTTGTGAATAGTCACAGACATCGAGATTTTTTGCGTCATCTCCGTTATTTTTTTGTTTGGAATAGGCCTAGGAATGTAGGTTGTAGAAAAAACAGTAGTGAAAAACAGGGTAAATACCTATCTTTTCAGTGCTTATGTCTACGCATTTTAATACAGACTCTTTTTTTCCTCCTTCAGAATACGCTTTACCACATGACCGTTCTAGCCCCTATCTGAAGCGACCAAGACCCGATTTAGAGATAGCGGAGCTCTCTGCACAAGTCCTAGGTACAAAAAAACGTAGGTTAGAAGAGCCCTTGGTCAATCAGACTGCTGTTTCTGTTAACATACAAGAGCTCATCCATCACATTGAAAAGTGCTTAAGCCTAAGAGATGCCCCTCTATCTTTGGTGCAGCAAGCTCAGATTGCAGTGCAGCGCATTTTAGAAAGCTCTTCTTGGAGTGAAGAGAGAAAATATGCCGAATTAGGGGTCCTATGTTACTACATTGCTTCGGGCCGCTCTTTGCCTCCAGGTGATGTCGGTGAGGCTCTTCTCCATGAAATCAAGGAGCAGCACGCATACCGCGCAAAAAGGAAGATGTCTCCTCTTCATCAACCGACATATGCCCTGTGCCAATTTACCAAGATGATTTTTACCCCGAACGGGGGTTTTAACTTAGGTGGATGCTATGCAATCCAATCCTTCTTAGAGGGCGGACTACGGGATATCTTCCTGTCAGGCTTAAAAAACCAGATCGTATCTGTTGTAGGTCATTTGATCCGCGAAGCATCCCTTCAAGAGTTATTTCAAGAGGCTTTTGAAGTCTGCCCTGTTTTTCATGATCTGATTCAACACGATATGGCTCTTCGCGATGATGATCAGGTCACTTTTGTGGATGTGCGATGGGATGTACTGACTGTTTTATTTCTTGGGAAACTAGACATGGTAGAGGCTGATCGATGTCAGTACGTAAAACTCCTTCTGGATGTACTGAAAACAGGTACTGTCCCTTATGGGGAATTGCGGCTGCCTATGGACCCTTTTTTGAACATCTGCCTTAAAAATACTTCCGAGCACAATCATCTGGAACAATTGGGACTGGAAATCCTTCAATTCCAGAAGCTCAATGGTGCTGTTTTAGATTCAGGAAAAACGCGCCTTTGTAAAGCAATCAAACAGGGAATTTTAAGTGAATTTACAAAAAATCTATGCACAAGCATGGAATACGCTTTTTTGTCTGATTACTTAGATCTTGTAACTAGAAAATTGTTTTTGATTGAAGATTGCTATGTGAAACCCACTATCAGGAATTTCCAGGTAGTGTTTGACGGTCACACGAGCAGCTTTCCCTTTGAAGGGAATTGGGAAGATTATTCCGTTTTTTCACACCTCAGGCGTCTTTTTGTTTTCTTGGATCAAAAACTCATTCCTCTTGATACTCTAAGCGCTCTAGGTCAATGCTTCGCTGATCATGTGGGAGAATACACTCAAGATACAGAGCTCCAGAGAGGATTAAAAACATACTTTATTAGTGAACAATTTAAGTTAGATGCTGCACAGAGCATATCAGCCTATAATCAAGGTCGCTCCACTTTCACAGGGCCTTGGTATTGTCACAATGATGCCTTACTGCTTCTCCCCTCTGATCTTGGAAATTGAAAATATCAGGCATTTGTCTGCAGAAAATCCTACGATTTCCTTTTTTTAAAAAACAAGGGATCAAAAGCCCTGATCAAAACAGGCGCAAGCCGTATTAATTGCGCATCACTTTAATTGAAACAGATTGTATAATTTACTACGTAAATACTAATTACTTAGGTATTGGTAATAATGTATAGTTAGCGTACAATTTTGTGCAGTTTTTTAATTAATAAAAGTAATTTATGTCTGCTTTAAATCCAGTTAGCTTTTTTTTATCAGGTGATCAACCACTACCATCTTCAGCTCAAACCCCATCTCCTCTCAAAAGACAAGCACCACCTATAAAAAAAATTGCATCAGATACTTTAAGGCGTTCATTATTTGGAGAGAAAAGACAAAAGATCGACGACCATCATCAAGTTTCTTCTTTAATGGCAACTAGTGCCCTTTCTGACAAATCTCCACCACTGCGCATGCAAGTAGAGGTCATGGAAAAACACATGGAATTGAAGTCCATGTTAGTAGTTGAAAGGTCTGTCATTCGATTAAAAATCAATCAGATTTTGAATAACGCTAAACTTTCTGAAGAGAATAAATTAATTGAACTTGGCCTTTTTTATTACGATCTTTCCCGTGGAAAAAAGATTCCCGAAGGGAGAGAGAGTTCCTTTTTTGCCACGCGCATTGTTGAAATTGAGTCGGAAATTCGGAATTTAGAGGTATCTAAAACTTGTACTTTAGGCGAGGGTGGTAAACAGTTACCCTCAGGGAATGCAGCTTATCTCATTCGCACTTTGGTCAAGATGATTTTCCCCTCTGATGGTGGCTTGAATCTGGGAGGGTGTTATGCAGTCGTAGCCCTTTTAAAGACGCACTTGAACTCCCTAGTGACAGAGGAGATGCACTCTCAAATTCTCAAAATCATTCATCGACTTCTCCACGATCCTGATTTCAGTCAGTTATTTCAAAAGCCTTTTCCAGTGCATTCCAGTATGGAAGAACTGATTTGCGTAGATCTGATGATGCCTCTCACAGAAAAAATGAAAATGAATTTTGTTTATGTCCGCTGGAGTATGCTCTCAGCTCTTTTCTCTTTGATGGGTCAAATGGAAGAGATCAACTGCTATGCAGTGGCTAAAATGATGAATTTGCAGAGTGAGCATCCCGACGTATTGGTTAAGCTCATGATTGAAGTGCTCATGCAAGGGGCCTTCTGTTATGACAAAACACGGATTCCCATTTTCCCATTATTAGAGAGTAGAAGAAGCTATGAGCCCGACTTTACAATGAAGATGACCGCATCAGAAGCAAGGGACTTGCCCTCATATGCCATCACGCGTTTTGCATTGCAATCTGTCACCCCTTTCACAATGGTGCCAGAAACCCAAAAACAATCGTTGGGGGACTGGATGAAGCTCGATTTCAACGAGAACGTAGGGCTCGCTAAACAATTTTTTCTTTCACTCAAACTGAGCTTTTTACAACAAACGATTCTGGCTATTTTACAGTTCGGTTCCCTCAATGCTACCCAAAAAATATTGGGATATCGTTCTTTCAAGATGAGGGTGATGAGAGGTGTCATGGGTTTGATACGGAGAAGAATCGATAAGCGTTTAGAAAATCAAAAAACGGATATTGGTTTGCAAGATTTTATGGATAATTTCTTATATAGTTTGCAATCTGCTTTTTTCTGTATCGATTATACTAACTGGGATCACACCATCAAAGATGGGAGAGTGATTTTTGATTACCATTCTCAAGGTTTCATCTTCAATGGTGATCTTGAGGATTATGAATCTTGTAGGAGCGTGAGGCGTTTGTTTTATGCTTCTCCTGATTCATTTATGCCGGTGGATAGTTTAACCGGCTTTATTAAGATTTGCCTAGAGCTTTTGGAAGAGGTGGGAGCAGAGATTAAGTGTCCTTATATAATTGATTTTCAGCATATTTTGTGCACGCATTTGAAGAGTGCTCAATTTCTGCAAGATTTGGCTAAGCACATGGAATATATCAATCAAGAAGAGTCTGAGCTAGAATGGGAGGATTACGCTGAGGCTGATTCACTATTTTTAATTCAAGATGGTGGGTCTTGTAGGAACAACGGAGATTTAAAAACTCTTGGAGGCAAATTTTCTGAAATTTATAAAGTATCTAGCCACACTTTAGACTTTTTATTTATAGAACTCTGCAATCATTTTCGGGTTTTGGCAGAGAATGAGGGCTCCTGCAGATTTGGCTCATTTGTGATGGCCTCTACTAAAGGGCATGCATTTAATTTAATGCCGTTTAGATTTCAAAGGTATTGGAAGGATCCTATCACCGAGATGCAAGAGAAACTCATACGCCCGGGAGTCTTACTTTTGTGCAAGCCCCTTTCTTTTATGCAAATGTCGAGAATCCTCAGGTACGCATTCAGACCCTTAACAGCAGAAAGGATCACGCGGAGTATTGTAACTCATGAGATGAGAGTGCCCGAGTTCCAAGCAAAAGTGTATGGTTGCATTGATAGGACGCTTCATGACGAGTTCGATACCGCTCTAAAAAGGGTGATCGAGGAGATAGGCTATACACCTTTGGTGAGTGAGTTATTAAACATACTGCGTGCACAAGATGTGGATCTCAATTTCCATGAATTTCAAGAAGTGACCCGGAAAATGGCAATGAAAAAAGAGGATTATTTCAATGCATACGAAGCCGCACAATTGGTTCAAACTGCATTGGCAAACTGTTCCCGATCGATTTGTATTCCTATCAAACAACTGGAAGATACGATTTGTCAGCGTTTTGATCTGCCCCAGATTGTTGAGATTGCGAATTTGACTTGGATGGAATATGTATCTGATCGTTCCATCTTCACTTATTTAGTGATGTTCTATGACATTGCCGAACACAAAATCACTTTTGGAGAAAGAGAACAAGGTCAAGTGAAGCCTCTTAGTCCAGAAGAAACAAAAGAATTTTCAATCTGTGAATACTATTTAAACAGCAGGGGAACCTAAATTTATCGGATTAGGCCTTATACCATTTATCAAAAATAAATCCACGAATTGGCACTGTATAACACGCCATTTTTGAACGATCCTTTCTCGCTTAGGTGCAAAAACATAGGCTTCGAAACGATCCTTCAAATCTATCATGTTACCCAGTGCCACTTCATGGCTTTATTTTTGCTAAATGGTATTAGCATCAGCATCGATTAAACACGATACTTTAAACTTTTCAATGCCGTCCAGAAGCTCTTTTTTGAAGTCTTTTTTGCCATACAGGGTAGTATCATCATCTGTTTTAATGTTAAATCTCTCTCTTTCGATTTCACGTGCGACAGCCTGCAGGATGGACTCTTTAAGAGTAAAGATCACTACGGCTCCTTGACCCGCTACCGCTATACTGTTGATGAAACTGTTGTTAGACACCGTATACGATAGGCTGAAGGCAAAAATAATGCCTGCTACGAGTAGACTGATGGAGTTAAACTTAATGAGCCTATCTCTTCCTTTGAGCTGCTCTTGAGATGAGCCATCTCCGAATACTTGCTTCGACCGATCAAAAGTTAGGTAATCTATGATGTAAGCCATTTTTACTCCTTTATAAAATTTTACAGTATTATAATTGGAGATTAAAATGATTACATCATTAAAATAAACAATATCTCTAAACTATATTATTTAGTTTATGTTTACACTATTTTTGCGCTCTTCATAAGTAATTTCGCGGCGCAATTTTTCTGTGGTGATGTGCCGATAGATGATGCTTCCTGGTTTTTTAGGTAGGGTGCCATCGATGCACACGGCCATGCGACGGGTATTCTCTTTACCCAGAAACTCGTGGGCATAATGGACAAACTCGTCATAGGTGAGGTCTTGGAAAGCCTCTATCCTTTTATCGAGCCAGTTAAAATCGGCATCGTATTCGAACGCAATCGTATACAGAAAGGCACCCATCTTCGCGAGGTTATCTATGGGATGCTGTAGTTGATGGATGTAGGCAGCACGAATCGACTCAAAGCGCTCTGCTGGGATTACCTCATCTTGGAGGTGTTGAAGACTATTTTCTAAGAAAAGCTCGAAACGGGCTAGTAGATCACGACTATCGTGCGAGCTGGATTGGATAGCAAAGAAACTGTAGAGGTGTCTTTCGAGCTCCTGAGACCAGTTAGTGACAACATAAGCCGTTTGTTGGCGGGTCCTCAATTCGCTGAAAAAAGGCTCTTCAAGCCCTTTAGTGAGAATTTCTTGAGCGGCACGTTTCTTGAATGTGAAAGAGCCACAATCGGTTGCCAAAATCAACGCATTGGCGGGATGCTCACTTTTCACAGATAAGTATGAGGCTACGTCATGGGCTGGCAGTGTAGCAAGTTTGATGGTTGGGTGCTTGGCCGGTGGGTAGGGGTTACACGCGATGGTTTGTTTAAATGTATCCCATACACCACGGGCTTCTGATTCGGTGATGTTGCCATAGAGCATTCCTTGAATATAACAATTTTTCAAGACATTTTGACAAAACTGGGTCATTTGGGCATACGATATGCCCGAGAGAGCCCCCCCTTTTTTTTGTAGACCGGCAAAGTCTTGATACAGGATGCCCCACAACATCTCACCGCCCTGTTTAAGAGGGCTAATGTTAAGCGAATTGACATAATCACGAGCACAAAGGGCGTAATAAAGATCAAATTGCTGCTTGGTGGGGCACGCTGTTTTCATTGCTGCAGTGACAGTCGTTAAAAAATCAGCCGCCTTATCGCTGTATCCTTTCACTTGGAGCTCGAGGGCTCCTTGTTTCGGTTTGAGCGAAAATGACAGGCCGGCAGTCAAGGCTTCATAGGAAACGGTATTCAATTGCTCGGATATCGTGTGGCAATACAGATCAGCAAAAACATGAGAGAGGGGAGAAGCAGCGGAAATTAGGGGAGTTTTGATGAGAAATGTCCAGCTCACTTCGGGAACTAAAAATTGAGTGTCAGTCGCGGCATAGATTTTCCCTACCGGCTCATCGCTGATCAGCGTAGGGTGTGGCAAAAGGGAGGTTGTTTCAGCAATTTCACTTTTCAAGGTCCAGTTTGCTGGTAAAAAAGGGTTGGGCCTGGGGATGGAAACGGCTTTATGCCCTGTAGCCTGTGTCCATAGGGTAATTTTGTCATTCGAGATCGGCACACGTGTATAATCGACTCCAAACCATCTTTCTTTGGCAGTAGCGGGAATTTTAGAAACCGTAGGATTGGCAACTAGAGTATATTGGCAGGTCTGCGGAGTCATGCAGTTGATCAACTCTTGAATTTTTTCCGGAGCATACACCGTGGGGATCAATGTTTGGCGGGGGAAGGTCTCAAGCGGTTCATCCACCATGCTTGTAGCATAATCGGAAACAAGATCAAAAATTTCTTTGCGCGATTGGAAGCTGTAGCGCATCTCTTCGAGGTGTCGTACTTCATCATATACATACAATGGAATACCACTATCTCGGATTGAGGTAATCCCTTCAAAACAACGTGCGATGACCTTTTCGTACTCCTGTACACCTCTGTTCGTGAGTTGGACAGACAAAGAGAGAAGACATTGGTCATGTCCTGCCCGGAAATTACCCATGCCTAAACCTTCTGCAAGATTTTCCCGTTTGAGTTGAGCAAGTAGGCTGGTTGAGCCTTCGTGGCCCAAAACGTGGCTCAGGAGTTTATCTGCATGGATTTCACGATCTTGACCATAAAAACGGGGGATTTCCCAAGTCAGTTCCAAATACTGCACATCTTGAACAGGGGTGATGATACAGAGCTGATGCGCGAGATCAGTGGCTGTGAGAGATACAGGATAGGATGAGAGTTCTTTATTCTTGTTTGTGACCGTAGAAAAAATGGAGACCACTTCTTTTTCTAAAATATCTAAACTTAATGGAGAGTAAACGACAAGGTGCATCAAGTTGGCACTGTAGTGGGAAGCATACCATTGTTTCAGCTCATCCTGAGAGATTCGCGCGAGGCTATCTTTGTTACCAATACAGAAAGAGTGGAAGGGATGCTCGGTATTAGCGAGTTCTTTTTTTACATAAAGGACGCGCCAGGGATCTAAAGGGATGTTTCTACAAAATTCGCTATGGATCGCTTTGCACTCGCGATCGACGCCAGAAGGACTAAAAAGGGGAGCCACAAAAAATTGTCCAAAGCGGTCTAACGCCTCCGAAAAGCCGTTATTATTGACTGAGAAGATATAGACAGTGCGATCGGTCATCGTAAAAGCGTTGCGATTGCCGCCATGTTCATCCAGATAGCGGGTATATCCTTCCTCTTCGGGATACTTTTCGGTTCCTAAAAAGAGCATGTGTTCTACGAAATGGGCCATCCCGGGGCGGTCTTGAGGGTCATCCCAGCTTCCTACACCCACTGCAAGGGCTGCCCCCGATTGGTGTGTTTCAGGATCGGAAATCAAAAAGGCTTCCAGCCCATTTTCTAGGCGGATTTTGCGTACTTCTCTTTTAGAAAGGCCGGGAGTGGCGATTGTCAAACCGGCTTTGTCCTCGACGACTTTGTAAACCTTAGTCTCCTGGGCAGAAAGGCAGATTGTGCAGGCCAGGAGGCATATCCCTATAATTTTTTTCATGATCTGATCCTTTGTAGTTGTTCCGGTGGTTCGTCTTATCGGCTGCTAGCCTTCCTGTGGAGCCTATCCACCCCCGCCTTGGCGAGATGTGTCTTCCGCAGAATACTCTGGCGGCTCGTGAATAGCCACGATCCTTTGCTTCAAAAGAAGGTAATTGTTATTAACAAGTTCCCAGATATGCTGGGCCCTGGAATTTCGCTTTTCGTGTCGGTTGGTCGATTCTGAGCCAGGAAAAGCTTCCATGTCGATCTCATCGCCAATAGCAAGCAGAGCTCCTTCTCGCTTGGCTAGCCGCATTTCTCCTACATCACTATCCACAGAAGGTGGGGGAGGCAGAATGTCATAAGTTACCAAAGAGAGAGGATAAAAATGAACCGGCCTGCCTGCTTGTTTTGCCATTAATCGGAACATCTCAATGCTTGAAGGATCAAAAGGAGCTACTACAACCTCGTCGTTTGCATCAGGACGATCACGTCCACCACTTGGGGCCACGTAGATGAGCTTACCACCTTCAGCCAAGAGTGCTTTCATAAGGTGCATTGTCTTTTGGTTATGTAGCAGCTTCTCTTCTTTTTTTTCGGGGGGCTTGTCGATATGGCGCTTAGAGTAAATACAGAGCAAGTTCCGTCCCATACTGAAAGGGATACCGATCGGATCGGTGATGACCCTATCGCCGGCGACGAAGATTACCTTTTCTCCCAATTGTGGGTAGGTATCTTCCAATAAAAGGCTCATCAATTGAGGGTCGACCTCGGTCTGATGGTTGGCAAATAGGATGACACTTTCACCATGATTGAGCTGTTGCTCAATCTTTTCGAGGTTGTCGGGTAAATGGATATAGGAGCGATTTTTGTCGACTAAGGGACGGATAAATTCGATGCCAAAGCGATAATAATTATAGGGTTCGGTGATCGCTTTGTGGTAGGGCTCAAAATGGTGGGGTTGCCTTACCTGCTCGATCACAAGTGAAAGGAGTGTTACAAAGAGATGGTCGTAGTCCGCCATCTGAAACCCTTGTGCTTGCATAGAAGCCGAATAGGTTTGATGTAGTTGTACGAAAATCCCGTAGATTTTATCAGAAATCTCTTTTGCATCCCGCTTCTCTTTTAATAGGGTTTCAAATCCCATTATACATCCAACCGTTCTTTGGTTACCGTGGAATAGATGTGATAATCATTGAGATGCAGATTGTCGGAGGTGCCAAATTCCAAGAGAGCTTTTGATTTTTTCGCCCATTTATCGAAATATTCTTTATCGCCCTCTTTGCTCATGCAACGATCCAGATCGGGGTGTGTGACCAGTAGCAGCCCGAATTGTTCATCGTGTAGGATTGCTTTTTTAAGAGAACGTTCAATGTCAATAACAATGCTCTCGTGAGTCTTGACCAAGCCACTTCCATTACAATAGGGACAACTCATGAACATGGTTTGCGCAAGAGATTCTCGATGTCTCTGCCTAGTCATTTCAACTAAGCCGAATTCACTCATTCCTAAGATAGTGCACTTGGCTGAATCCTCTTTCATGCAATCTTTCAGTCGCTCGAGAACGCGTCGTTGATTTTTGCGTGTACGCATATCGATAAAATCGATGATTACCAAACCGCCAATATTGCGGAGTCTCAATTGACGGGCGATCTCTTGCGCAGCTTCTAGGTTGATTCTGACAAGTGTTTCTTCGACGTTGCTTTCGGTATCTGAACTTGAGCTACGCCCAGAGTTCACATCGACAGTATACATTGCCTCGGTGCGCTCAAAGTAAAGGTATCCTCCGCCAGGAAGCCAAATTTTCCTTCGGGTCGCTTTTTCAATTTCCCTTTCGACATTGAACCTTTCGAACATCGGGATTTTGTCTCGATAGTACTCGATGCGCAACGGGTGTTCTTTGCTGAATTTAGCGTAATAACGCTTGCAATTTTGGAATTCGGTGTAGTCATCAACCAGAAGACGGTCATATTTTTTATCAACGCACATCATGACCGTGCGCTTGATGATGTCAGACTCCTCGAACAAAAGAGTAGGGCGAGTCGAATTGTTGAAGTTATCCATGATCGTTTGCCAGGTATTCAAAAGATCGTGCGCCTCATCGATGAGCATATCTGTGTTTGCATGCATACTGGCTGTGCGGCAAATCAGTCCCATATCTTGCGGCATCTCAAAGGACCGGATCAATTTTTTCAGCCGATCGCGCGATGCTTTGTCTTCAATCTTACGCGAAACGCCTCGGTGTGGGGAATTTGGCAGAAGTACCAAATATCTACCGGCGATCGAAATATTTGAAGTGAGCCGGGCTCCTTTTGAGCCGATGGGTTCTTTGACAACCTGGACAAGAACGGGTTGGTCAATTTTGAGGATTTCTTCGATATTCAACTTTTGTGTTCTGCGCATATCCACAGCTTGGATATCGTAGTCGAGATCGAAGTCCATATCAAACAGCTGTTCGAACTTTTTCGTGTTTTCAATAATGTCGGACATATGGATAAATCCATTTTCCCCCTCATTGATATCGATAAAGGCCGATTGGATGTTATGCAGGATATTTGTGACTTTTCCGCGGTAGACATTACCGGTGAGTTGGCGGGCTTTTTTGCGTTCAATGGTTAGATCTGTGAGCGCCCCCCCCCTTAAATGTGCGTATCGAATCTCTTTTGATTCGATGTTAAGAAGTACATCATTCTCCATTGGGTCATCCTATTAATCAGGCGAAATAGCAGTGTTTTCAAAATTCAGTACGGCCTTAGAGGAAATTGCAAAACTCCATTTGGAACCACATTCGCCCTTTTGGTGCCGGATTTATCAGAAACCAAACCGACTCCAAAATCATCAAATTTGGCCCTCAAAGCGAGTTATGCAACTCCCTCTTAACTTGTCCACAGGGTATATGCTCGGTTCAATCATTCTTATAAAATCCTCTGCTGCCGAGGCATGCAACCAAAATCTCATGATCAAAAACCCTTGTGGGGGAAACAAACAACTATTCCTGAAAGTTCAACAAAAATTTTAAATACTTTGCAGACAAGTATAGCACAAGTGTCCCTGCTTGACCACACAAAAAAGATATCCTCAGAGCCGATTCCAGATGGCTCTTAAATAGCCATCCAGGTAGAATGCTTAGTCCCATGGAAGAGACATTTAAAATATACGTCCGTCGTTTAAAAGAGGGGCAAACCGAAAAAATTGTAGAGAATCTCTCTCCCGATTTTATGGGGGTCAGCGAGGCGGAATTAGCCTTTAAGGTCCCGGTTGTAATCGAGGGTGAGGCTTCTGTTGCCGACGATGTGCTCGTGTTAAGATTGCATATTGAGACAGAAGCTACGATGCCCTGCTCCATTTGCAATCAAAATGTACAAGTCAAAATTTCAATACCTGATTTGTGCCATACGGAAGAGATTGCCAATATTAAAAGCAGCGTCTTTGATTACCAAGAAGTTGTGAGAGAGGCAATTTTATTGGAGCTTCCTTTTATTGCTGAATGCAACCATGGGGATTGCCCTGAAAGGGCCACTATGGCAAAATACATCTCAAAAAATCTGGATCAGGAGAATTCTTATGGCAGTCCCACGTAATCGCATGAGCAATGCACGCAAAAATTCCAAACGCGCGCATCACGCTAAGCAACCTAAGCAAGCGACAGGATGTCCTAATTGCGGTACGCCTCGTTTATCCCATCGCCTTTGTACATCATGTGGTCAGTACAATGGTAGAACACTAATTAAGTCTGAAGAAAAAGAGTAATTTCTCATGGGGGTCCGAGTAGCTGTGGACCTGATGGGGAGCGATTCACCACCCCAAGACATCTTTGAGGCTGTCCAAGTGGTCAACCAAGAGTTGGGACCAGGCGATAAGTTAATTGTCATCGCCCAGCACGCGGTTTTGCCTCATTTGCGTGCCCTTGTGCATCCCCGTGATCCAACCATTGAATTTATCACGACCGAAGAATCGATAGAAATGGAGGAGCCTCCTCTATTTGCTGTACGGCGCAAAAAAAATTCATCTATGTCAGCGGGCATGCGTCTTCTTAAAGAGCATGCCATCGATGCTTTTGTCTCGACAGGAAACACAGGTGCGCTTGTGGCTTCGGCTATGCTCCATCTTCCGATGCTTCCCCAAATTGAACGTCCTGCCCTTCTGGTCATGATGCCAGCAGAAAATGGAAAAGTAGCGGTACTAGATGTTGGGGCGAATATCGTTGCCCGGCCCGAGCATCTTGTTAATTATGCTCTTCTTGGGTCTCTCTATCGAGAGTGCGTCTACGGAGATCTTAAGCCCACCATAGGCCTACTTAACATAGGTGTTGAAGAACAAAAAGGGACCAAAGAGCTGCAAGATACCTATCATCTACTTCAAGAAGCTTTTGCAGAAAAGTTTTTAGGCAATATCGAGGGACGAGAAGTTTTCCATGGCAAAGTCGATGTCCTTGTGACCGATGGGTTCACAGGTAACGTGTTTCTCAAAACCTCAGAAGGGATTTCCACTTTTCTTGCCCAATATTTGCAAACCCACTTTGATGTCCCCGACATAGTCTCTCATCTCTATCACCAGTTTAACTACTCTGAGCATCCTGGCGCATTCCTCTGTGGTGTCGATGGCATCGTCATCAAATGCCATGGCTTTTCCGATCAAAACGCTCTTATGAATGGCATTCGCGGCGCCTTCACCCTAGCCCGCTCCTCTCTACTTTCCTACCTCAAATCCAAGCTCCACACTTAGAAAGTTATACCAATCCGCAAAAATAATACCATTTCCAGAAAATAAAGTCATGAAGTGGTACTGGGTAACATGATAGATTTGGATGATCGTTTCGAAGCTTATGTTTTTGCACCTAAGCGAGAAAGGATCGTTCAAAAATGGCGTGTTATACGTAACCGTCTAATTTGCCCATCTTTCTTGAATCAGTAGAAAAAGGCAGTCTGGGGGCATGAAAAAAGAACCAGGAGGTTTTTCATGCGCAAATCATCTACTGAGCTCAGGCATACGTGGGAAGAGAGAATTCAGAAACAAAAAGCCAGCGGTCTCACGATCCAGCATTGGTGCCGAGACAATCTAATTCCCCTTTATTTGTTTTACGCTTGGAAAAGGCGTCTTTTCCCCAAAACACTTAGTCGCGGGAGTTTCATTGAGATTGCTGAAGCAAAAGATGTCGGGATCACCATTGAAATGAAAGGCATATCCGTTCGCTTAGAAAAACATTTTGATGCTGCTACCCTTAAACGTTGTCTGGAAACGCTGAGGTCATGCTAAGCATTCCGGGCAATGCCCGTCTTTTCCTTTGCCGGCATCCTGTGAGCATGAGGAAAAGTTTTGATGGTCTCATGGCTGAGATTGAAGTACTCTTCCCTGGAGAATTGCTCACGGGAGCTTTCTTCATCTTTCTGAATCGGCGTAAGAATCATATGAAAGTCCTCTTCTGGGATCAGGATGGCTTTGTCATCTATTTCAAACGGCTGGAGAAGGGATCTTTCCGTTGGAAAGATAATAGCTCTGTTTTAGATCGTAGAACCTTTCTCATGCTTTTGGAAGGCATTACACCCAAGCGGCTACAACCTCGTTTTTCTCTCTAAAAACTCTATATTTTTTTGAGTATTTTGGGTAAAATTCTTCATATGCAAACAGCAGAAATCCATCTGATAGATAAGCTACAAGCCGAAATTTCCAATCTACATAACCTTCTTGCCGAGAAAAATCATAGTCTTAATCAAAAGGATCGAAATATAGCTGAGAAAGATCATTGTCTTGCCCAAAAAGATCAAGATATTGCCCATCTTGAAGAACAACTCTCATGGTTTAAACGCCAGATCTTCGGTCAGCGCTCTGAAAGAGTCGTGGCTGACCTCGACCAAGAACAACTCTCTTTTCCAGGATTTGAAAATCTTCAAACAGCCATCGAAGAAAAGAAAAAAAATGTAGCAGCGCATACCAGAAAACCTCACCGGGATGGTAAAGACAAGATTGCTCTACATCCCGATTTGCCCGTAAAAACCATTGTTTTGGACTTGCCTGAAGACAAAAAAGTTTGCCCTGAGACAGGAGAGCCTCTCGTCCAAATCGGTAGGGAAGTCTCTTACAAATTAGCCCATCAGCCGGGCAGCTACTTTATAAAAGAGATCATCCGGCCCAAATATGCCCATCCCCAAAAGGAAGATGCTGGGATTTTCACAGCCGATCTGCCTGAATGCATTTTACCCAAATGCCGTGCAGATAATAGCCTACTCGCTGAGATCATCACCCAGAAATTTGTCGATCACCTCCCTCTTTACCGCATCGTGGAGATTATGGGCAGGCAAGGAGTGGTCATCAGCCGCAAGCTTCTTTCTCAATGGGTGATCCGAACAGGGCTGGCCCTCCAGCCTCTTTATGAGGAGATGCAAAAACATGTCCTGAAAAGTGAAAACATTTACATCGACGAAATCCCCGTCAAGCTCCAGGAGAAAGAAAAATGCAAACTAGCCTACATGTGGGTTGTAGTAGGAGGAAGTGCAGCTGATCCTCCTTACAGAATTTATGATTTTCGTGAGAGTCGCAGCCATGATCATGTGCAGGATATTCTAAAAGGGTATCATGGCGTGCTGCACTCAGATAAATATGGAGCTTATGAAAGACTGGCTGAGAAGAAACAGATTATCTGGTGTCCCTGCTGGAGTGTGCCGCAGCAAGCTGCGTGAGAGATGAGGGAAAGGCCCCTCGCAATCGGCTTACAGGAGTAGGTTGCAAACCGCCTTAAGCGGCTATAGTCAAGAGCAATAGTCGTGAGCGTTAAGGAAAAGGTACTGTAGAGGTATTAGGTATAGATCAAGAAGACGAACACAAGTGAACCACCGCTCAAGTGTCGAAAGTCACTAAATGGTATCAAAACTGGGAAGACCAGCAGACCCAGGATAAGTTTGGAAGGAGACCTGTTTACTGGCCAAACGGTATCCGGCATAAAGGTGGCGTGAGCTTGATCTGGGCTCTCATGCGGAACTGTGGGAACCTGTCGTAGCGATGCCAAGAGAAAAAGTACAAGCAGAGAACCTGCGAGGCTGAAAGTATCGAAGCGCTGCACAGGGACGGACAAACTTGTAGTAGTGAAGAAGCTGCCGTAATGGCAGTGGAGCGAAGAAGTTTGGTCATTCAAGGCTCAACGATTGCCAACTGGAAACAGGAGGAGTAATTGAAAGAGAACAAGCCATTTAACATACACAAGACATTGATATGGGAAGCATATCAAGGAGTAAAAACCAATGGAGGTGCAGCTGGTGTAGATTTAGAACCAATTGCAGCATTCGAGAAGAATCTAAAAGATAATCTCTACAAATTATGGAATAGAATGACATCAGGCACCTATTTTCCGCCGCCAGTGAAGGGAGTCCCAATTCCGAAGAAATCGGGAGGGACAAGGATGCTCGGAGTGCCGACTGTGGCAGATCGAGTTGCACAAACGGCAGTCAAGATGGTTCTTGAACCAATTCTTGATCCACTATTCGATGAGAACTCTTTTGGATACCGCCCAAGGAAATCGGCTCTTGATGCGATTGACATCACGAGAAAACGTTGTTGGAAGTATGATTGGGTTGTCGAATTCGACATCAAAGGACTATTCGATAACATTGATCATGAAATGCTATTAAAGGCCCTACGAAAGCATTGTGACTGCAAGTGGGTAATACTGTACATCGAGCGGTGGCTAATAGCCCCGATGCGATTAAATGGACAGGATATCCCACGCAATAAAGGTACGCCACAAGGTGGAGTAATTAGCCCTCTCTTAGCAAATCTGTTTCTACATTACGCGTTTGATACCTGGGTTAAGCGAGAAATGCCGAATGTTCCGTTCTGTCGCTATGCAGATGATGGTTTATTGCACTGTCGCAGCAGAAAGCAGGCGGGATATGTTATGCAAAAGATCGCTAAGAGATTTCAAGAATGCAAGCTGGAGATTCATCCTGATAAATCACGGATTGTCTATTGTAAAGATAGGAATCGGAAAGAGGACTATTCAACGATCAAATTTGATTTTCTAGGTTATACGTTTAAACCGAGAAGATGCATTGATAAGAGAGGGGATCTTCATTCGAATTATCTTCCTGCGATAAGTAGCACATCAAAGCAAGCCATACACGCAACAATGCGGAGTTGGCATGTGCAGCTCAAGTCAGATCGAGAGCTAAAAGATATCGCAAACATGTTCAATCCAGTATTGAGAGGATGGTACCAGTACTATGGTAGGTTCTATCCATCAGAAATGCACCAGATTTGGCGGCGCTTCAATATGTACCTCATGCAATGGGTGCGTAGAAAATACAAAAGATTTGCTAAACATATAGGACAAGCAAAGCAATATGTCAGGCGTGTGAGGCAAGCGCAACCGTATTTATTTATGCACTGGCGCTTGTGGCAAGATGGACTGAGTGATAGGAGCCGGATGAGCTGAGAAGTTCACGTCCGGTTCTCGGAGGGGCTGAGGGTGAAATTCCCTCGGCCTACTCAACGTCATATACGTCGTAAGTTTTTCGAGGCCGAAACGGATGCTCCTTTCCAAGCATGGGTTTTACGCAAGATCAAGTACTTGTTTATGCTAGAAAGAGTCGCTTGGGTTAGATCAGAGGAAGAAAGACTGCAAATCCGCCAGGAGAAAGAAATCCCCATTATTGACGAGCTCATCGAGAAGATCAAAGCCAAGCTAGTATCAGGCAAAGTATTGCCCAAATCTAAACTAAGAGAGGCTCTCGGTTATTTCTCTGGGCTGATTCCTTACATGAAAAACTATACCCAACATCCATTCGCTCGCCTGGACAATAACGTAGCTGAAAGAGCGGTGCGGCCATTAGCTATTGGGCGTAAGAACTGGCTGTTTTTCGGCAGTCCAGCAGGAGGAGAGGCTGGGGCAATACTTTTTTCTCTAGTGCAAACATGTCGTGGTCTGAGTATCAATCCCAGAGAGTATTTAGAGGATATTTTTGGCAGGCTTCTAGGACATAGCGCTCAAAGATTACATGAGCTTCTTCCAGATCAGTGGCTTGCCAGCCGCAAACAGACTACCACTTGATTTTTCTCCGTCAACATGTCAGGGTGTTTTCACTAAAAATACTTTACAGAAGATAAGTTATTTATCCTCAATATCCTGCCGCTTGCGATCCTGCAAATCTTGTTTCTCTTTTTGAAAAATAACATGATGAGCAGGATCGCAAGCGGCAGGATAGGAAGGATTTAATGACTGTCAAATCTTTTTAGTGAAAACGCCCTGGTCAACATGTCTAGATTAGACGGTTACTGTTATACAGTGCCAATTTGTGACTTTATTTTCTGGAAATGGTATAATACTACAAAGTTGGGACTATGCTAGGTCGTATTTGGTATTATTTTTCAGGAGTGCAGTGATCTCCTCGACAGGAAGCGGCTTACTAAAATAGTAACCTTGAACTTCATTGCAGCGATTAAAACGGAGAAATGCTAATTCACTTTCGGTTTCTATACCTTCAGCGGTTACTTTTAATTTCATGCTAGAAGCCAGATTGATAATTGCCAATACGATCGCTGAATTTTCAGAGTGCTGTGCGATACCACGTATAAAAGATTGATCGATCTTAATCTTGTTTACAGGCAGACGGCTTAAATATCCAAGGCTAGAGTAGCCAGTGCCAAAATCATCCAAGGCTATATTTACGCCGATATCTTTCAGGTGAAGCAGAATCTGGAGTGCTTTATCGGGATTTTGCAGAATAATACTCTCGGTTAATTCCAATTCTAGAAAATGAGGATCAAGTTTACTCGCACTAAGGGCTTCCTGTACTGTTTTAAAAAAATCTTCTTCTCTGAATTGCAAACTGGATACATTAGCAGCAACCTTTATCGGGCGCAGCCCTTGGTTTTGCCAGGCCTTGTTTTGAGCACATGCTGTATTGAGTACCCACTCTCCAATTTTGACAATCTGGCCGGTCTCCTCAGTAAATTGAAGAAAATCTACAGGCAGTAATAACCCTAAAGTAGGATGCTGCCATCGCAATAATGCCTCGCATCCGATGATATATCCTTTATGCATATCAATAATTGGCTGGTAGTAAAGGATAAATTGTTGTTTATCAATTGCTTCATATAAATATCGCTCTAATTCATTGCGCTTTATGGTACGTGCATTCATATCTTCGCTGTAGAAGCTCACGTTATTTCGATTGTGAGCTTCTACTCGGTACATGGCAGCACCTGCTTTTTGCAGTAGCGCCTCAGAATTATCTCCATTGGTTGGATAGATACTCACACCGATACTGACAGTAACTTTTATGTGTTGGTCAGATATCTCGAAAGATTGGGCCATTCTATTTAAGATTTTCTGTACAATTGCAATAACAGCTTCTGCACCTTTTAGAGAATTGAGCAACACTACAAATTGATCTCCTCCCAAACGAGCAACAGTATCTCCTTCACGTATACATCCAGCTAGGCGCTTAGCAATCAGCAGTAATAATTCATCCCCTGAAGCATGACCAAAGCGGTCGTTGATGGATTTAAAGCGATCGATATCCACAAACAATACTGCAAGGAGTGTATTATGGCGCTTTGCTGCTTTGATGGCCTGCTCGATTCGATCTACCAGGAGCAAGCGATTGGGTAAACCCGTCAACATATCATGTGTAGCCTGTACCGCTAATTGGTATTCCATCTTCTTTTGTTCGGTAATATCGTGAATGGCGATGACGGCCCCCACGATTTTCTCATCTGCATTCGTAATGGGCTGCCCATCTATAATGACCTGATGTTTTATACCCAATTTCGTCGTTAAGACTAATTCCAAAGAATGGATTAGCTCTCCATGCAACGCAAGGAAGAGTGGCCTCTCCTCTGGTTGCAAAGGTACATGACTATTGGTCGGAAAAAGTTCACATCCCTCTATCCACTTATTGGAAGAAATATCTGTTGGCTTCCAATGGATCATTTTTTGGACAGCTCTGTTCAGCAGAATGATTTTTCCTTGCCCATCACATGCAATAATGCCATCTTCCAGATTATGCAAAATAGCATTCAGAAAATCTCTTTCATTTCTTATAGCACTTACTAGCATTTGGTTATGATTGGATGTTAATATTGCTAGGGCAATGATCAGAATAGTTGTAGCGGCTATATAAAAAGCTAATCCTGCCGGAGGGATGCTAAGATCATGAGTAACTGAAGTAGTAGGTGTAAAAACTGCAGCCGCCATGCCTGTATAATGCATGCCGCAGATGGCAGCCCCCATGATAAGCGCGCCCATCACTTTAACAAGCAGCCGATGTTTTTTAAAATGACCTTGATTCAGACGCAGTGCAAACCAGAGTGCCGTTTCTGTTGCTATGATGGCAATAAGAATAGAAAGAATAAATAAACCAGGTAAATAGTGAATATTTACATGTCCCTCCATGCCATACATACCGATGTAGTGCATCGTAGCAACGCCAAGGCCGATTAAAACACCACCTAAAGCCATATAGGATAACCGGTTATCCTTACTTAGGAGAAATAGGGCAAAGCCCGAAGCGACTATAGCCACAACCATCGAAAGGATTGTCCAAAAGATATTATATTGCATGGGCAGCGGCATGACAAAGGCTAGCATCCCAATAAAATGCATAGACCAAATACCCGCACCCATGGCAAAGGCACCGCCTAAAAGCCAGGATAATCGGATCCTTGAGGTGCTATTGGCCCGAAGAGCTCCAGTTAAGTCCAATGCTACATAGGAAGTAAGGACTGCAATGCAATAGGAGAGTGCTACAAGATTATAATTATAATAGCTTCCCGTGATGGCATTTTCAGGAATGGGACCCAGTTGAAAGAAATCCAAAGTACTACGCCTCCTTGCTGCCTTTAGGTCGCTTTAACTCGACTATGTACATGGGGTAGCCTGCCCGTCTATTTATTCTCAGCCATTTGCCTTCGGCAAACTGGGCAGCCTTAAGGATTCTGCTGGCTCGTGAATACTCATAAAAAATCTACTTTAGCAAAATTGGATATTCAAAAAAACTCTTCATTCATTTTGCCGTGGGCAAAAATAACCTATGTTTGGATTTCTTCAAGCCATCAGAGGCTGACCACAATTCCTGGAATAGGCATGGGTGGTGGGCAAGCACATCGGAATCACTTTAATTTAAAGAAGGTGACCTATCTATACCAATCCGTAGAAATAACACTACGAATTTAGACTGGATGGCATGTTAGACAGCCAAAATTTGTAGTGTTATTTCTACGGATTGGTATTAGTCAGCTTATACGCTCTTCCTTAAGCGAAAGAGGACCCACGTAAAACCAACGTCCATTCAGGTGGGCAAAGGCACTTTTTTCGATAAAGGAGGCATCTTGGTCGTTGTGGAATAGGGTTGCTTTGAAGGTGACAGTCGTTTTTGTGAAGTCGAGGATTTCAAGATTTTTGAAGGTAGTGGTGCGGCAGAAATGTTTGAGTTGTTTTCGGCGCTCAGGAAGGGGAAGGGCCGAATCGGGATGGGCGGGATGCGTGGTGGCGATGATGTATTCGGCGTTGCCCAAGGCGTAAGCGCTATATCTGGAACGCATGAGCGCGAGGGCTGTCGGAGCATTATGGTTGCGATGATAGGGTGCGCAGCAGGTGGAGTAGCGGCTATGGCTATGGCAGGGGCACATCATAAGAGTGTTTGGAGGATGGTTTGGGCCGCTTGATGGCTCGCGTCATGGCGTTGCAAGAGCTCGCGCAGACGTGCACATTCTTGGTGGCAGTGAGTGGGGTTGTCAAGGAGGATTTTGAGAGCTGTTGCAATGTCATCGACGGAAAGCTCTTTGTGGATGAATTCAGGGTAAACCTCTTTGCCGCAAATGATATTGACAAGGGTATAGAAGGGGAGGCGCAGGCGAAGTGCATAGCGTCCTATGAGGTAGTTGAAGGTGGCGAGCTGATACGTGGCGACTGTAGGGACGCTGTGGAGACCAAGCTCCAAGATAATGGTTCCGGATGTGGCAAGCGCACCATCGGCAGATCTCATGAGCTCATACCGTTTTTCTGCAGGCACGAGAATGATAGAATCATCTACGAGGGGACAGATGAGGTCCTCTAGGCTAGGGCGTGCGACAGAAACGGCAATGGTATAGCCTGGAGCAAACTTTCTGGCCGCAGCTAACTGCACGGGGAGGTTCAAAGCGATTTCATGCCGCCTGCTGCCAGGGAAAAGAGCGATGAGGGGCCGGGTGAATGTCCATGCGGGATCGTATGTATGAGTGTCGATCGCGCCTACAAGAGGGTGGCCCACATAAGTGACAGGTAGCTGGGTTTGTGTGAAGCACTCCTTTTCAAAGGGTAAGATAGAGAGAAGGTGGTCGAGTGTTTTGGCAAGGCTTTTAACCCGATTTTTTCTCCAGGCCCATACAGAGGGACATACATAATGGATAATTTTGCCACGATATCCCGCTTTGCGCAAGGCTCGGCTTAAGCGCATATTAAAATCGGCGTAGTCGATCAGGACAACTCCTGCGGGCTGTTTTGTGAGGATTTCTTGCTTAATTTTTCGAAAGTCGGTGGCAAGGCGGGGAAGGGCTTTGACAACATCTGAAATGCCCATCACTTGAAAGCGTTCCATGGGGTGGGTGATCTCCATGCCGGCTCTTTGCATCTCGGTTCCGCCAACGCCATACAAGTGCATGGAGGGAGCAGCGTGGTGGAGGGCACGTACAAGGTTGCCACCGAGGACATCTCCACTCTGTTCACCTGCAAATAGAAAAAGGGAGTTTGTATCAGAGGTAAGGAGTGGTTTTTTTCTCATCAACATGAGGTTACGGACATAGGGAATGAGCCCCAAGCTAAAGCCCAAGATATTGACGGGATCAAAGAGGCGGATGGCATAAGCTAAAGAAAAAAGAGCGCCCACACAGGAAATCCACCAAAAAGATTTTCCGAGGAAGCTCGTTTGATGCTTTTCAGCAAACCACCATTGGACCCAATAGCGGCTAGCGAAAAGGACAATCCCGAAAAAGCCTGCCAGGTGCCATGCGAAAGTAGCGTGTGAAGCGTGGGTAGTAGTCCAGGGAAGTGTAGGGGGGCGCATCCATTCGTGGGTACCTTGTAGAAAGAAGAGCACAGAAACAAGAAGAGCGCTTGCTGCCATTACGAGAAGAGTGGTGTTCAGCCGGCATATCCTTTTGCCCATCAAATTCAGATTGCGCCAGGCGATGGTGGCATTCAGAGCTTGAATCAAGCAGACAGGAAATTGGAGTTGGATATAAGCGTGGAGGCACATCGAGAGATTGGCCACAAAAGAGAGGCGCCAAAACGTTCTTGATACAACACTCTGACCCTTTTTTTCACTTTGGATCCATTGGACAAGAAATCTGCCTGCAAAGAGAAGGTTGGCGACAAACCCGAGAGGGTAGAGTAAAGAACGTAGTGAATCTAGCATTATCTGGTATTAGTGAATTTTTCGTGAGTGATTTCTTCACGGATCTGGTGATGGAGGGTGCGGTAGCGCATCCAGCGGACCACAAACATATCGATGATGGGTCCCAGTGAACGGTTAAAAAAGTGGTATTTGGTGATACCGCGGCAGCGCTCACGGTGGCCTACAGGAATTTCTTTGACGCGGAATCCTTCGATTTTAAAAAGAGCCGGAAGGAAACGGTGCATGCCCCTGTACATTTTGATCTGGCAGACGGCCTCTTTGCGGTACACTTTAAGTGAGCAACCGGTATCATGGATCCCATCGCCACATAACCGACTGCGGATCCAATTGGAAATGCGGGAAATCATTTTCTTTTGAAAAGTATCTTTTCTATTGACTCGCCAACCCACGACAAGGTCGCAATCGGGAATGGTAGCGGTCAGTTTAGGGATGTCTGCCGGGTCGTTTTGTCTATCTCCGTCCAGTGTGATGATGATTTCACCTCTTGCTGCTGTAAAACCAGCAGCAAAAGCGGCAGATTGGCCAAAATTCCGTGTGAATGAGAGAATGCGCATATGTGGTTTTTGTTTACATAAGTCTTGTAAAATAAGCAAACTGCGATCAGTAGAGCCGTCATCGACACAGATCAGTTCCCATTTTTGGGCAAGACTTTCCATCACAGGTTCGATCTCCTGAATGAGGTCTTTGATATTCTCTTCCTCATTTTTAATAGGAATGACGACAGAGTATTTCATAATTTTTTCTCTAATAGATGGTTTTTAGCCCATAAAGAGCCTTCTTCAAAAATATGGGGGGCAGTCCCGTGTCCCTGGTGGCCAATTGATGGCGTAAGCATCAGCTCGATCTTTTGATGACGGGCATGTTTTGCGTGCCCTTTTACAGCTAAACTGCGGATAAAGCGGTAGCAGGCATCTGTATTGACGCGTGTGTCGAGATTTCCAATATAAAAGCGGATGTTGCGTACATGTGTGAGGTGATCTACAAGATGCACCAAATCGAGCTCTGCGGCTCGACGCTCAAGTGGAAGGTTTGCAAATTCTTTGAGTTGGGACAATTCAGTCAGTGGAGCAAAGACGAGCAGGGTATGCAGAAAAGGGAGGCGGGCTGCTATATGAGTGGCGACAAATCCGCCGCGGGATAAGCCACCGGCACCTACATGCTCCGGATCGACAAGATTTTGGTTGATCAACCACAGGATGGCACGCTCTGTTTGATCAAAAAACTCCTCCAAAAGATACGAACCTGCAGCCATTTGCTCTGCCCAAAACTCCATGGCGTGGAATTTGTTCATGCCCGGTTCATGCCCCGGAATGGTGAATGAGAAAATGCGCAAAGCGCCGCTATCGAGATGGAGTGCTGGTTGGTTGTAGGGATGGAGGTTCAGACTTTCCTCACCGGATAAGGCAAAATAGAAAAAAGCAGGAAGCCGACCCCCTTCAGGACCCGGTCCTAGATAATCGATACGGATGTTGTGCTCATCGACGAGATTCTTGCTCATTAGTTTCTTCTTCACTTTTTTGCATGAGTCGTTTCCAGTGCTCATAGGTTTTAAAAAGGTCATGGTGGACCAGTGCACGGAGTTTTAAGAAAGTGAGGGCAAGGTCAAATCCTCTTTGTCGGATCATGCGGATGCGTGGTCGGCGGGATTTGTCTAATGGGGCGAGGCGATATTGCATCTGGAGGATAAAAAGGGCGCCCTGGCGAATCCTGCGCGGAAAATGGGAAAAGGCGTCAAAGAGTAGCTCTTCCACGAGCGCTTCGGTCAAATGGATGATATCCCCGAGATGGGGGACCTCTCCTTTATCAGTGTATAGACCTTTGATTTGATATTCCAAGATGGGAAAAAGCAGGGCAGAGGCTAAAAGGGTGCGATCAAGAGTTTTGTAATGACCATGCACATTCATCGAGTCGGCCGCTTTGAGGTGTGCATAAATAGACTCGCCAATCTCTGATTCGATGAACAAAGTGAGCCGCGGAAAGAGAATGGTGAGTAGCTTTGATTCAGATAGCAAACGGAAGAAGGGTTCTGATGAGCCCGATTCGAGCATCCTAAAAATTTCTTCGAGTACGCGTGCGGGCGAACTTTTGACAATTTCAGAGCGGCATTCGTCCAGGGCTGTAGCTGCTAGGGGAGCGATATGAAAACCAAATCGAGCTCTGAATTTGAGCATGCGAATCATGCGAACAGGATCTTGTTTGAAGCGCATCAAAGGGTCTCCAATGACCTCCAAATAATGCTTTTGCAGATCTTCAAAGCCTCCGACATAATCGATGATTTTGTGGTCTAAAGGATCGTAGAAAAGGCCATTAATGGTAAAGTCTCGGCGCAAGACATCTTCTTCCGGAGACCCCCAGATGTTGTCGCGCACAATCAGTTCTTCTTCTGATGTATCACCCGACCTAAATGTCGAAACTTCGATGATCTGTTTGCCAAAGCGGATATGTGCGAGGCGAAATCTACGCCCAATGAGAATGCTGTTGCGGAAAAGCTGCTTGATCTCCTCTGGACGTGCCGAGGTCGAAATATCGAAATCTTTTGGCTTCTTACGCATCAAAAGATCACGTACTCCACCCCCTACAAGATAAGCGATATAACCGGCCTCATGGAGTCTTTTCAAGACGCTCAGGGCATTGGGATCGATCAAATCATTGCGAATATGATGGTCATGGCTGGTGTATATCTTCGGTTCCACGGCGGATATGATATCAGATTTTGGAGTATTCGTCTTCCATTTGTGTTATCCTTCAGTAATTTCGAGCATTAATCTTTGTTACCTTAGGCGTTGTAAGCAAATAAGTGTTACATTTGATGGCCTTAGAGAGGTGCGATCGTTTACAAATGGGCCTCTATAATGGCCGAAAAATGTAATAGTTATTTGCTTACAACGCCTTAAGTACTTCAAATTAACTTTGGCGAAAAGGGGACATTATCGCTTTGCGCTTACAATCTCAAAAAATCTATTTCCTGAAATCAAATTTGACTATCATCCTCCTCCTTAAAAATTGCCAAAAGTTTACGAAATTAAAATTTAATTCTCCTCTAGAAATTGCTCAGTGGGAATCCCTGTACCCATATAAGTTTAGAGCTTTGCTCACTTTTTGCTTTGTAAAGATGCAATACTTTTTTTAATCGCTTGCACACGTGGATGCTTTAGGCCATAAAGCGGAATGAAAACATTCAAAGCTTTTTGGTAATACTCAATGGCCTCACTGACTTTCCCAAGAGTAGATAAAGCTTCTCCGAGATTGTCCAAGCACATAGCCACATCCGGATGTTCCTCGCCATGGATTTTTCGCAAGGTTTTTAAAGCCTGCGTGTAATTCTTGATGGCCTCGTCGTCCCTACCGAGAACTGTAAGGGCTACTCCTATGTTGATCAAGCTTTTAGCCACATCAGAGTTGGCTTCCTTGTAGAGAGTCTGGCGAATCACCAACGCTCGCGCATAGTAGTTGAGGGCTTCATTGATGCTTCCACGAGCTAAGAAGCTTGATCCCATGTTGTTTAAGACGCATGCTACAGCGGGATGTATCTCTCCGTAAAATGTGCGCCAGATCTTTAACGCCTTTGTGTAGCACTCAAGTGCCTCATCGATCTCCCTCAGGTCGCGGTGTGCTTCTCCGATGTTGTTTAAGGCTATAGCCACATCGGGATGGTTCTCGCCGTAGAGCTTCTCCCAAGTGGTTTGTGCCTGATTATAAAAAGGGAATGCACTTTCAATTTCCCCCAGAGTATGTAAAGTATCTCCCATGTCGTTCAAATTAGTGGCCACATCATGGTGAGTCGCACCAAAGGATTGCTCCAAGATTTCATGCGCCTGGATGTAGAGGCCAAGTGCCAGGTGAAAGTTACCGGTATCCTTTAGAGAGCTCGCTTGACTCCTGTATTCAAATGCCTTAAATGTCTGCTCGGCTCCTCTTAGAGCTTTAAGAGCTACTATCATGTTGCTCAAGGTCCCTCTTACTTCGGGGTGATCTCCCCCGTATAGCTGCCGCTGGATTTTCAGAGCCTGTTTGTAGTAGTCGAGCGCCTCTTCGATTTTCCCAAGTGCATAGAGAGCAGATCCGCTATTGTTTAAGCTGACAGCTACAGCAGGGTGCAGCTCATCATAAAGTTGCCTGCGCATCTTCAATGCCTCAGTGTGAAGTGGAAGCGCCTCATCGGCCTTCCCCATGGTTTGGAAAACTATTGCCATATTATTCAGGCTAAAAGCTATGTCTGGGTGAATCTCTCCATAAATTTTCCGTCGCATTTGCAATGCCTCTGCATGATATTTGAGAGCTTCTGCGTATTCTTTTTTGTCCTTCAAAATATCACCGATATTATTCAAGCTGAAAGCAATGTCTGGGTGAATCTCTCCATAAATTTTCCGCCGAATCTTCAATGCATCGGTGCAATACTTAAGCGCCTCATCGAGCGTATCGGGAGTTTTAAACGTTGCTCCGATGTTGTTCAAGCCTGTGGCTACATCTGGGTGAATCTCTCCGTAAATTTGGCTCACGATCATTAGTGCCTGTTTAAAGTGCTCAATCCCCTCATCGATTCTTCCGACCCTAATGAAAACTGCCCCAATCCCACTCAAACTCGTGGCAATACCTGGATGAGTCTCACTAAAGAGTAGCCTCCAGACCTTTAATGCTCGGGTATAGTACTCAATTGCTTCATAGTCTCTTCCCAGTGTGTGTAAGGTTTCTCCGATGCTATGTAAGCTCATAGCAATATCGAGGTGTATATTTCCATACAGATTCTGCTGAATTTTCAAAGCCTTTGAGTAGTACTTGAGCGCTTTATCAGTTTTCCCTAGCGCTTGTAGAGTTCCTCCAATGCTATGTAAGCATATAGCTGTATCAGGATTTAGCTCATTGAACTCACCATGAAGTTGCCGACAGACCTTTAGTGACCGTTTGTAGTAGACAAGCGCCTTATCGGCTTTACCAAGAAGTTTAAGTGCCGATCCGATACTGTTTAGGCTTATAAGCACATTAGGATCTGTCTCACCAAATTTTTCCTGCGCCACCTTTAGAGCATGTTGAGCTCGCACTAACGCCTCTTGTGCATCTCCTTGGCTTTGGCGCATGTGTCCAAACATCACAAGAGCTTCGAGATCGTTGGGATTAAGCGAAATTGCTTGTTGAAACAATTCTTCAGCCTTTTTGTATTGCAATATTTTTGCATAGGCCTCTCCTTGAGTGAGAAAGGAATCATCATAGAAGGAGCTTTGACAAAACGCCTCTTTCTTTTGAGATTTCGCAAATTCTTTAGCACATTTGTGAAACGGTAAAATCACTCGATAAATAGCCTGCAGCTTTTGCAGCATTGTTTCATCGAGATAAAGTTTCGTAGAATCAAGAGGTTGTCCTTGTTCGATCTGGATCAGAAACTCTTGCTCGGTTTGATAAAAAAGATGAGCCTGAAGACGAAGAGCAATCACTTCTTCAAGGGCTTTTTTCAGGTTTTCTCCTCCTTTTTTCGAAAAAACCCCTAGCTTAACGAGTGCATCTACCTTGCCTCGGCTAGTTTTCTCTTTGAGATTGTAAAAAAGAGCCAGACTATTGAACACTTCTTGCAGAGGGCGATAGAGTTCTTTTTTAATAACAAACTCTTTGGTCTCTTCTTTTTTAGAAGAAAGATTAGGCTCAAACTCGAACAGATGCCCCCTCAAAAGGTGTAGAGCAAAGATTTTACAAAACTGTTCTTGCACTATTGCACCCTCTTTTGGAAGGGAGCTTTGGTTTATTGCTTTTTTATGAGAGTTGATCTGAACAGGAGTTTGAGCCACTTGGTCTTTGACTTTTTCATATTGTAAGAACAGCTTCTCATTACCTGCGATGAGACAAACACAATTTAGGGTATTGGTAAGGATGATATTTTCATTCATCCATTTTGTTGTTTGGAACTGGGCAAAGTAATCAGGCGTGCCTATGAGCTCATACCACCCTTCCATACCTAAAGGAGTATTCCCCCCAGTATCCAGACAAAATCCAGTTGGTGTCGGGCTTGGCTCGGCGTGTCCAAAAATGGGGAATGGAGTCTCTCCTAGGTTGATGAAGCTCAGTTGTAAACAGCGAGAAAGGGTTCGAAAATAGTCCAGAGCTTCAGGAGTGTTTTCAGAGATGAGAAATCCAAACTCCACATCGGAATATGGACACATCTCACCTCGTGCCATCGATCCCATTCCAATTGCCGCCCATTGGACAGGAGGAGGGCCTATTGTGCTTTGGACATGTGTAATGAGTGTTGCCAATAGTTTTTTAGCCGCTTTGGTTAAATCGGCATGGATGGTACAGATAGGTTCATTGCGAGCCAATGCTTTGATGCATTGTTCATGGCGGGATTTTAGCTGAGCTCGGTAAGTGCCAAGGTAATTTTTTCGGGTTGCAGCTTTTTTGATCCCCTGGGATTGGAGAAAATGATCTTCAAGGTGTTCTAATTTGGCCAAAAGAGTTTTTTCTAGAGAAGGATTATTTTTTAAAAGGGCAAGCGCACTATTGAGAATTTTAGCCGCAACAAGAACCTGTTTTTTTGCAACGTAAAGCTCGCTGAGTTTCTCTAGATAACTGATTTGCTCATCCAGGCAATTTTCCTTTTTTGCTTTTGTGAGACATTTATAGTAATAACTTTCGACATCTTGAATAGGTTGTGGAGTCGGTGGCTCTATGGGAAGTTCTTGAGTCATCTTTTTATCAGATAACCCCACGGTTTGTTTACCCGCTAGTGGCACGTCTAAACCTGTACCATAAGTGACAGTTGCAGGAGATGATAGCAATTGAGGGAAGCAAGTGTCCGTCAGTTGTTGCATTTTCTGGGTTGTTGATGTCGATGGGCTAATCTGTTTTTTTTGCAGGACGGGTACAGGAGCTGTGTCTTGTACAATTTCGTATTTTGTATCACTAGAACAACAACATCCAAACATATGAACCCCACTTCTCAACTGAAAATAAAAAGAGTGAGGTTATCAAAAAATGCCTTAAGAAGACATACCCAAAGCAGTACCCAAAGCAGTTTTTTTGTCGGCTCCAACGGCCGAATCTAGGATAATGAGAGGCCGCATCAGGCGCTTGATTTTATGCTTTTTTCGTTCTTGATATTGGGGTCCATCTTACTGCTTAGGAGATTGGGTCTCTCTAATTTTTCCGGCAATCAATTGAACCAACTCCTGAGTCTGCGGGTGCTGATTCCCCAACACCTTGGTGCAAAGGCCAGCAACCTCCTCCAAAGCTTTGACTTGTGAGGGTGACGCCTTAGACGCACAGAGAATCAGCCATTGTAGTGCATTTTCAATATTAGGGTGGCTTTTCCCATATGCCAGAATCCAAATCTTCAAAGCCTTGTGGAGAAACTCGACGGCTTTGCCGTTCTCCCCGAGGTTCCGATAGACACCACCGATATTGTTGTAGCTTGTGGCCACAGAGGGATGGTTTTCGCCCAGGACCTGTAGCTTAATCTTCAAACACTTTTGGTAAAACTCGAGGGCTTGTGTCAGCTCCCCAAGGTTGGCATAGACAAGGCCGATATTGTTGTAGCTTGTGGCCACAGAGGGATGGTTTTCACCCAGGACCTGTAGCCTAATCTTCAAAGCCTTTTGGTAAAACTCGAGGGCTTGTGTCAGCTCCCCAAGGTTGGCATAGGCAGTGCCGATATCGTTGTAGCTTGTGGTCACATCGGGATGGTTTTCGCCCAGGACCTGCATCTGAATCTTCAAAGCCTTTTGGAGAAACTCGAGAGCTTTGCCGTTCTCCCCGAGGTTCCAATAGAGACTGCCGATCTGGTTGTAGCTTGTGGCCACAACAGGATGGTTTTCGCCGTGCTTTTCCTGAGCTAATGCAAGGGCCTTCAAGTTATGCTTAAGCGCTTCTTGGTATTGTGCCATTTTCTTCTCTATGCTTCCGAGCTGCAACTGCGCATTAAGATCATTGGGATTCAAAGACACAGCCTGCTGGTGGGCTTCTTGGGCTTTTCCATATTGGCGGTTTTCCTCAAAAGCAGCTCCTTGGACTTGGGGACTTTTGTCGTAGAACGGGGATGTGCTAAAGGACTTGGGATTCTTGGTACGTAAAAACTGCTCGGCACATGTGTGGAAGGGGATCAGCACCTTGTAGATTTCGTGGAGAGAGGCAAGGCGTTTTTCATCAAGATAGAGGTCTCGGGGATCTTGGGGCTGCCCCTGCTTGATATGTAGTAGAAACTCCCCTTCACTTTGGTAAAAGATGTGCGCTTCAAAACGTAGGCTAAGGAGCTGAGAAAGGGCTTGGGTTAAGTTTTTTGCCCCTTCGGGGCAGAGCAATCCCTTTTTGAGGAGCTGCTGAATCATCTCAAAGGTGGAACACACTGGAAGTCCACAGAACAGGGCAAGACTACCTAACATAGATTGGAAGGGACGGTAGAGCTCTTTTTTGATGCCAAAAGCGTTTGTTTCCTGTTTGCTTTTGGTAAGATCGGGCTTAAACTCATGTACATGTCCTTCTAATAGCTCCAGGGCGAGTGTTTCGCGTAAGGGGGTTCCTGTAAAAGAAAAGAAGCCATCTGTTGTGTTATGCAGCCCTTGCTTAGCCTGATTGTAACTCACAAAAAGTCTTTTGTCGCCCGCCACATAGCAAACGCTTGAGAGGGCATTGGTGACAATGATATCAGCTTCCATCCAATGGATGCTCTGATACTGGGCTAAGCCTTCTGGTGTGTCGATGAGTTCATAAAAGCCTGGTTTACCGAGCGGGGTATTGCCTCCTGAGTCCATCGAAAAACCAGCAGGTGTAGGGCTTGCCTTCGGCGATTTTTCCTCAAAGAGTGTGCCAAAGAGGGGAAAGAATGTCTCCCCTAGGTTGATGATTTTGAGCTCGACAAGTTCTGCGAGAGTACGGAAATAGCCGAGATTTTCTTCGCTCTTTTTCCCGATGAGAAAGGCAAACTCCAGATCGGAATAGGGGCACATCTCATTGCGGGCCATAGAGCCCATCCCCACACAAGCCCACTGCACGGGAGCATCTCCTATGAGCCCTTGGGCATCTAGGATAAGGGAGCCTAAAAGCTTTTTGTAGGAAGCTGTGAGATAGGGAAGGATGCCCTCAATGGGGTTCTTCTCTTCAAATTCTTTGAAGTAGAGGGCTCGGACATTCTTCAACCATTCCCGGTAATTGAGCACACTCCCTTTATGGTGATGAGGAACTTTTAACCCTCTGCTGTCTAAAAACAGAGCTTCGATCCGCTCAAGTTTTGCTAACAGGTATTGTTTCAAAAGGGGGTTATCCCCATTTTTCTCAAAAATTGCAAAAGCTCCATTGAGGATTTTAGCGGCTTGTGCCCACTGCTTTTTTTGAATGTAGAGGTCACTGAGCTTTTCTAGATAAAAGATTTGCTCTTGGTAATTACTTTCTTTCTTGGCTTGCAAAAGCTGGGCACAATAATATCCCTCTACATCTTTGGGTAGCTGATCCGGCTCTTTAGGTTTGACTCCTAAAAAAAACTGTACAAACGCATCTTGTCCCCAACGAACCGCCAGATCAAAGGGGAGATCGAGTTTCTGATTGGCAATATCTGGCAAGGCTCCTTTTTGAAGCAGTAGCTGGGCGCTGGCAATATGCCCATGCTTAGCAGCCCAATGCAAGGGGGTGAATCCAAAAGCATTCGAGGCATTAGGATCTGCTCCTGCTCTTAACAGAAGCTCTACCACATCCGGTTTTTCATGACCCCACACAGCTTTATGGATGGGTTGCTTCCCATCTTCATCGGCGCAGTGAAGAAGAGGGCATTTGAGAAGCATAGCCACAATGGGCGTGTATCCGTAGAAGGCGGCAACATGAAGGAGGGTGTCTCCCTCTATGCCGACAATGCTAGGATCTGCTTGGTTAGCGAGCAGGCATTTAACAGCAGAAATGTGACCTTGTGCTACAGCTAAGTAAAGGGGCGTTTTTTTGGACAAGTCTTGCGCATTGATTTTGGCTCCTGTGTCGAGTAGTAGTTCGATGTGCTCCACCTGCCCAGCTTGTGCAGCGAGGTGCAGAAGCGTTTGCTTAAACCGGTTGGCCTGATCAGGATCAAGACCATTTTCTAGCAAAAACTGCAGGGTGAGAGGACACGGTCTTTTCAGCATCTCTTCGATCAGAACAGTATCTTTTTTAACTTCTTCTAAGAAAAGTTTGAGCACAGGGATTTGTTCGGAAAAGGCAGCACACTGCAAAGGTGTGGGTTTACCGCTATGAATCATGGTGGAATCTTGCCTGTGGAGCCAAGAGACGATAGAAGCGTGACCTTGCATGGCGGCCATATGCATGGGAGTCCAGCCATCTTTTCTCTCTTTTTTAAGCACTGTAGAGTCTTGAGCTAAAAGCCATTTTAAAACAGGAAGCTGGCCACCTAAGATCGCTGCAAAGAAACAGTTTTCTCCTCGAGCATTCTCTTCTAAAAGGCGCTTTTTATCTTCTAAAATCCAACTCTTGACTTGGGGTAGATCTCCGGCTTGGCAGGAAGCATAAAGACCCTCAAACGTATAGTTGGGGCTCAAAGAGGGAAGAAGATCCACACCTACCTCTACGATAAAGCTAGGAAGGGCTTGAGCCTTTTGGAATACGACAATCTCATGCCATGCAGGTGGCTGTTTGTGAACACAGGGGTAATAGACCATGCAATAAGGATTATCCGGAAGAATAGAAGCGACGGGTACGAAGTGGGCATCGTAGTTATGAAAGGCGCCCTTACCCTCCAGCATCCGCATATCACTACATTTTTGGGGATAGGCTTTATCGCTGATAACAGGATAGGGCTCTCTCATCGAGACCCAGGAAAGAAGAAGAGCTCCCTTACTATACATCGAGGCGTATTGAGCACTCTCTGTAAAGTAGATCCCGCTTCCAAAATAGCCAATGTCGGTACTACCCGATCCATGACCGGAAAAATAAGTATGTTTGCCAAAGTAGGTAAAGCCGGATGCGCAAATCGATTGGGATTTTGGCAAAGAGGTGCCATGCCAAAGAGGAAGAACTTTGGCATGATGGAGGATTTGCTCTTCCTGGTCTACCATCACTTGTAAGGGAGAATATACAGAGGTGAGATCTTTCCAGTTCTCAACCACCTCTTTGCGTTCTGCAGATAGGGATGTGGGCACAAACTGTTTGGCCTCATGTTCTATATTGCTCAGGTGTGCTAAAAAGCCCATCTGCAAAGAGCTGTTATAAACATAGGTGATCTTGGTAATGCTAAAACCGGGAGGCTTGTCAGCCATAAATTGAGCTAAAACAAATTGAGATGCAGGATCGGTAGGCAGAAGGACAGCGGCTTTAAGGCGAGGGTTCACTGCTTGTAGACGCGCGGAAACCTCAGGGCTCACACGCCATGGACTGTGGGGGATATTCGATGGAATCATATGTACCTCAAGGAGTTGCCAAGTACTTTAATGAACCTCTACTAAAATGGCGAGAGAAATGGGATATCTAGATTTTTTGAGTCATCTCTGTTATCCTTTGGCTGAGAAAAAGATTATGAGCTAAGGGTTATGTCACAAATAAGTCCCCGAGTGGATATTGCGTTTAAGAAAATATTTGGCGTGGAAGAAAATAAAGACCTATTGATCTCTCTTATTAATGCTATTGTAGCGCAAGAGGATCAGGTCGAGGAAGTGACTCTTCTCAATCCCTACAACCCCAAAAGCTTCAAGGATGACAAAAGCTCTATTTTGGATATTAAGGCAAAAGGGACTAGTGGTAAAAGATTCAATATCGAAATCCAGATCAGTAAAAAAGCGCTGAATGTACTCGATGTCATGAGCTTCGGTGATGAGGAAAGGGAAGCCTATGAAGGGCATCTCAAGTGGCTTAGAATAGAGGCTAACACCCTTAAAAAATACGAAACCAAAGGTTTTTCTGAAGGGTGGGACAAAGGGATAGCTAAGGGTAAGGCTGAAGGGATAGCCGAAGGTGCTAAACATGCTGCTGCCCAAATAGCTCAAAACGTGTTATCCCAAGGTATGAATATCCAACAAGTCCAGGCAATTACCGGCCTATCTATTCAAGAGATTGGGTCTCTCTGATTTTTTCTGGCGAGGGAATTGCAAAAAAACCCTTCAAGTCGCGACCAGCCATGCTGTGTGGAACTACAGCCTTAAAGATTGTTTTGTCTCTGAGAGAGATGTACTCACCGTCACACTCACCTTATGGTTGTTCTCACAGATTGATAACTTGTGCAGTAATACCATTTCCAGAAAATAAAGCCATGAAGTGGCACTGGGTAACATGACAGATTTGGATGATCGTTTCGAAGCCTATGTTTTTGCACCTAAGCGAGAAAGGATCGTTGAAGAACCCGGCCCTGAAGGGCTTCGGGATTCTGCACCATTAAGGCCGAGGAATGAGTAGAAAGCTTGCTTAACCCGCCCCTAAAGGAGCAGGATTGCCGCAATGTAGGTTCAAAAATGACGTGTTATACAGTGTCAATTTGTGACTTTATTTTCTGGAAATGGTATAAGTTCGCGATAGGGAGCTTTTGCAAATCTAGCCATATCATCCTGCCCCCGACGCGGAGTGACGGTAATTTTGCATATTTTATTTATAACTGATAATCGGCGTGTTACCTATTTTGTTCCTCTATTCGAGATTTTCTGATGGAGGGAGGGAAAAGCGGTTGCAGCATGAAATTTTTTTCTGATCGTTTCGTAGAGATTGCCATGATAGAGAGTGGAAAAAGTGACTTCATCGTAATAGGTAAAGCTATAGAGCATCTTCCGCCCACCGCAGGAGGCTAGCTCTTGTTCGAGCTGAGCGGTGAGCGTAGCGGGGTCTGCGTTTTGCGCAATTCCGTATAGGCCGATATTGATAAAATTTTCTCTGCCATAATGGGGGGAAAGGAACTGGGGAGTACGGGTCCCTTTAATCGGACAAAGCCAAATGGGGAAAATGGAGGTTGCTTTTATGAAACGGTCTAGGAGGGCGGGTGTCTGAGAAATGGGGGTGTAAAAATCATGGATGAAGAAGATCTTTTCAGAGATGTGATTAGGCACTCGATGCCAGATGCGGTAGAGTTTCTTGCTGGAAAAAGTCCAACCGAACAAAAGACGCAGGATTAGGCTGGGTGTAAGGGGATAAGGGCGAGGTTGTGGAATTCCCCAGCGGAGGAGTAGGCGCGTAAGAGTTGGGAAAGAAAGTACATACCTACCGATCCAAAAAGCACCCCTATCGTGTCTAAACAAATATTCTTCTAGCCGCATGTATTCTTCATGCGGGTGCTCTTGGACATGCTGTGCAAACCAGGTAGACCAAGAAAATTTTTGCTTGTACAGGTGACCGGGTGCTTCATCTGCCATATCAGCTTGCACCACGACTGTTTCAGAAGGGCTATAGACAATGCCTTCGGTAAAATCAGATGAGGAAGGGGTCGTTAGCTCCTGGAGAGCTTCTGTTGCATGAGCATACCAGCGGTACTTAAGGTGTACGTAGAGTTTTGCAGGGATAAGCCTGAGCTTGATGGCGGTCAGGATACCCAATGTGCCGTAGGAGCCCGAAAGGGCATAAAACAGATCACTATTTTCTTGAGTAGAGGCTAGCACTTTTTCGCCGTTTCCTAAAACGACTTCATATTCCAAACAATTGTCGCTGACCTGTCCGTATTTGTGAGAGCTGCTTTCCAAGGCTGCCCCCATCACGGCTCCACCTACGGTAATGTTGGGGAACTCGGGTACCACGGGGGGAACCAGGTTATGTTTAAGAGTAAAGTGGCACAGCTTACCAAAAGTAACTCTGGGTTCAACAGTAATCCATCCCTCTTGGGGATTGAAATCTAAACAGGCCGTGAAGGATGAGAGGTCTAAGCAAGCTTTTTCTTTTTTGTACTCTCCGTTGCGCAAGGTATTGGAACAAGCATTGGGACGCAGTGAAAAAGCAGTCCCTATTTTTTTCAAAGTGCTTTGGAGCACTTGCACTTCTGATAAATGAATGTTTATGTCTTTACTTTTCACTACTTGCACAATATCACCGCTCTACCTGGAAGTAAAGTAACTGTTCGGGTACATTACATGATCCTAGATTCGGCAGTTCGAGTCTTACTGTGGTAACTATCCACTCCCTTCTTGGCTAAGTGTGGCCCTCCGTTGACACTCTGGCTGCTCAAGAATAGTTACGAAGTAAAATCATAAGTTGGGTATTGTAACGCCAATATTAAGTAAGGGTAATTGTGGCAAAATTCAAGCTATTTGGAACAGATGGTGTAAGGGGGCGTGCGAATCATTTCCCCATGACGGTGGAAGTGGCTATGCTTCTTGGCAAGGCTGTTGCGAAAATGCTACGCAGAAACCCGGGTAAGCATCGTGTAGTGATCGGAAAAGATACCCGTCTTTCGTGTTATATGTTCGAAAATGCATTGGTAGCTGGATTGAACTCGATGGGAGTAGATACCCTGATGGTGGGTCCCCTGCCAACACCTGGGGTTGCTTTTATTACAAGAGCATATCGGGCAGATGCAGGGATCGTGATCTCAGCTTCTCATAACCCCTATTATGACAATGGAATTAAAATCTTCTCGGCAGATGGCTTCAAATTACCCGACACTGTCGAAGAAGAGATGGAAGCCATGATCCTCAATAAGGATTTTGATGATATCCCTGCGGATGATGATGTGGGCAGGAACAAAAGGATTGCCGATGCGGATGGCCGATATATTGAGTATGTCAAAGCCACTTTCCCAAAAGGAAAAAACTTAAAAGGTTTGCGGATTTTTCTGGACTGTGCGAATGGTGCAGCGCATCGGGTAGCTCCTCTGGCATTCTGGGAGCTTGATGCTGAGGTGTTCGTGACAGGTAATGAACCCAATGGAACCAATATTAATCGGGACTGTGGCTCTCTCCACCCTTCGGTGATTCAAAAAGGAGTCATTGAGCATAAAGCCCATATCGGGATTGCTCTTGACGGCGATGGAGATCGGGTGATCATGGTGGATGAAAAAGGGCATCTGATTGATGGGGATACGATGCTAGCTATTTGCGCTCATGAGATGAAACGACGCGACATGCTCAAAAATGACCGAGTCGTTGCCACGATTATGACCAACTTCGGTGTGGTGAAGTATTTAGAGTCTTTGGGAATTGAGGTCTTCTTATCTAAAGTGGGTGACCGGTATGTGATCCATGACATGCTGACCCACAAAGCATTTTTAGGTGGTGAACAAAGTGGCCATTTGATTTTTCTTGATCACAATACCACGGGCGATGGCATCGTTTCTGCTATGCAGATGCTACGCATCATGATTGAAAGTGAGTCGACACTATCTGATTTGGCAAGCTGCGTGAAAAAATTCCCACAAACCTTATTGAATGTCCCGGTTAGGAAAAAAACGCCGCTACCTCAACTCAAAGGGGTACTCAAAGCCATTGAAGAAGCAGAAGCCCAGCTCGGAGACCAAGGTAGAGTCATTGTACGCTTTTCTGGTACGGAACATCTTTGCAGAGTTATGGTTGAGGGGCCTAAAAAGCACCAGGTCGATCAGCTGGCAATCACGCTTGCCCAAGTAGTAGATAAAGAAATCGGGATTAAAAAGAAGCAATAGTTATGTGTGGAATATTTGGATATTTAGGGCCCAGACAAGCTGTGAAGCTTGTACTGGAAGGATTGCATAAACTCGAATACCGTGGATATGATTCGGCGGGCGTAGCGGCCATTGTCGATGGTAAACTGGTTGTTGATAAAGAAGTGGGCAAGGTCGAGTGCTTAGAAAGGGTTGTTGCTCAAAAAGATTGGGACACCCACGTTGCAATTGCCCATACCCGTTGGGCAACGCATGGAAAGCCCACACAAATCAATGCCCACCCCCATTTTGATCAGGATATGAAGTGCGCTGTCGTGCACAACGGCATTATCGAAAATCATGAGGCACTTCGTAATCTTTTGCAAAAAAGAGGAATTGAATTCCGTTCTGAAACAGATACAGAGGTGATTTCCCAGCTAATTGGCTATCTTTACAAGGGCAATTTTTTGCGCGCTGTCCAAAGAGCTCTTCCACTTCTCCAGGGAGCTTTTGCGATTGCTGTGATCCATGAAGACCATCCCGAAGAGATTGTATGTGCAGCCAAAGAGAGTCCACTCACGATCGGCATTGGTCAGGGCGAGATGTTCATCTCCTCAGACTCGAGTGCCTTCTTGAAATACACCAAGCGGGTGATTTACCTCCATAATTCTGAGGTTGCCCATGTTACAGAACACTCTGTCGAAGCCTATGACGCCCATTTAGCACCCATCTCGAAAGAAAGCGAAGATTTGGATCTCGATGCTGAAGAAACCACTAAGGGCAGTTTCCAACATTACATGCTTAAAGAGATCTTTGAGCAGCCCCAGAGCATCCAAAATGCCCTCTTATCCCGTTTCAGCGAGCAATATGGCACAGCCATCTTAGATGGCCTGCATTTTTCCGATGAAGAGATGCTCAAAATCCAAAGAATTATCATTCTCGCATGCGGAACCTCACTCCATGCAGGCCTCATTGCTGCCTACATGTTTGAAGAAAGGGCGCGCATTCCCGTCGAGGTTGAAATCTCCTCAGAATTTCGCTATAAAAACCCCATTGTACTTGACAATACCTTAGCCATTGCCATTAGCCAATCGGGAGAGACTGCCGATACCTTAGCAGCCATGCGTGAGCTGCGAGAAAAAGGTGCCAAAATCCTAGGAATCTGCAATGTGCAGGGCTCAACACTTGCCCGAGAAGCTGATAGTTGTCTCTTTTTGAGAGCTGGGCCCGAGGTGGGTGTGGCCGCATCGAAGACTTTTACTAGCCAACTGGTCGTTCTTGCACTCTTGACTCTTCGCTTTGCCCGGATGCACCAGATGAGCCAGCAGGAAGGAAGGATTTTCATTGAAGCATTAGTCCAGCTTCCCACACAGGTCCACACAGTTTTGGAACTGGATTCCAAGATCCAGGAAATAGCGCGCAAATACGCGCACTACGACAACTTCTTTTTCCTTGGCCGCAGGTTTATGTATCCCACAGCCCTTGAAGGAGCCCTAAAACTCAAAGAGATTGCCTATATCAATGCCAATGGCTACCCAGCAGGCGAGATGAAGCATGGTCCCATTGCGCTTATCAACGAACGCTGCCCTACAGTTGCCTTCTGCTGTGACTCGGTAACCTCCGGCAAGACATTGAGCAACCTGATGGAGATCAAAGCGCGCAGCGGCCCTATCCTGGCCATTGCCTTCGAAGGAATGCCCGGCATCGAAGACGTTGCCGATGACGTCATTTGGGTACCCCAGACTACTGATGAGCTTGCTCCTGTCCTCTCCACGGTTGTGGGCCAGCTCCTTTCTTACCACATCGCCTCACTGCGTGGCGCCGAGATCGACCAACCCCGCAACCTCGCCAAATCCGTCACTGTCGAATAATACCATTTCCAGAAAATAAGGCCATGAAGTGGTACTGGGTAACATGACAGATTTGGATGATCGTTTCGAAGCCTATGTTTTTGCACATAAGCGAGAAAGGATCGTTCAAAAATGGCGTGTTACCCAGTACCACTTCATGGCCTTATTTTCTGGAAATGGTATAACCCATTCCGTGTGCTCTATGTTCTCTGACTACTATTCAACACAGAGTTCGTTTAATGCTATTTGACATGGGCGCAATATGCCCTCTTTGATTTTTTCAAGATATAAACAACAGAGAGCATGACAGGAACTTCAACGAGTACGCCCACTACGGTGGCAAGTGTAGCTCCTGAATGAAATCCGTACAAACTGATAGCTGTGGCAACAGCTAATTCAAAAAAATTGCTAGCCCCTATCAGAGCAGAAGGGCCGGCAGCAGAAAATTCTTCTTTTGTGAGAAAATTTAATCCATAGGCAAGCATCGCGTTGAAGTAGACCTGAATGATAATAGGAATGGCTACGAATAATACAACCGAAGGGGAATGGAGGATCTGTTCACCCTGAAAAGCAAATAAAATGACGAGCATCAACAGCAAGGCTATTAATGATAGGGGGTGAAGGTGCTTGAGAAGGTTTTGCAGCCTATATTCTGCCCCATCTCGAAGGGTGATCCAACGGATTATCTGACCGATCACAAAGGGGATCAAGATGTAAATCAAAACGGACCACAAAAGGGTTGCCCAAGGTACAGTGAGGTTGGTGATTCCAAGAAGAAGCCCCACAATGGGTGCAAAAAGCAGAATCATGAGAAGATCGTTTAAAGCCACCTGGGTGAGAGTAAACTGAGGGGATCCATCCGCTAGATAACTCCAAACAAAAACCATCGCCGTACAGGGAGCTGCAGCAAGAATGATTAATCCTGCAATGTAATGATCAATTTCTCCTTGAGGCAGATAGGCTGAAAAAATGTGTTTTAGAAATAGCCAACCTAAAAAAGCCATCGAAAAGGGCTTCACGATCCAATTGATCCCCACAGTAATCAAAAGACCACGCCAATGGCGTTTTACATGGTGTATTTTGGACAAATCGACACGTATAAGCATGGGGATGATCATGATCCATATCAGTACAGCAATGGGGAAATTGATCTGGGCAATTGCAAGACTCCCAATAGCATGCATGGCCACAGGTACAAGTTTTCCAAGAGCAATACCCACTGCCATACAGACGAATACCCACAGCGATAGGTATTTTTCAAATGTGCCTAATTCTAGTTTAGGACTCTCTACAAGCAATGTGGGCTTCTTTTTTCTCATGTGCCTTGAATAGCATGCATTTTTTGAATACGGGATGGTTGCTTGTGATAGCATTTTGAATTATACCATTTCCAGAAAATAAAGCCATGAAGTGGCACTGGGTAACATGGCAGATTTGGATGATCGTTTCGAAGCCTATGTTTTGCATCTAAGCGAGAAAGGATCATTCAAAACTGGCGTGTTATACAGTGCCACTTCATGGCTTTATTTTCTGGAAATGGTATTATTTCATCTTTGATCGCCTCATCTTTGATCATCATCTTTGATCGCCTTGTATTTTTTTTGATGAGCCATTACCCTATTTCCCCATGGATTTATCTCATGGTGGAAAGGTCGTTGGGGGTGCTTTGCTGGTTGCGGGTACTGCGATCGGCGGCGGAATGCTGGCTCTCCCAGTCTTGACAGCTCCGGGTGGCTTTATACCAGCCGTGAGTATCTATTTCATTTGCTGGCTTTTCATGGCATGCACAGGTTTGTTGCTGATGGAGGTCGTCTTGTGGGGTGAAAAGGAAGAGAACATCGTTTCGATGGCCCGTATAACCCTTGGGGTGATAGGGAAAGTGCTCGCTTGGTGTCTCTACTTATTCTTGTTCTACTCTTTGACAGTCGCCTATGTTTCTGGAGGAGGTGGACTTGTCGAGGATGCCTTTGAAGCAGTGGGTAAAACGGATTATCCAACCTGGATAGGTCCCCTTATCTTTGTGTTGATCTTTGCCCCTTTTGTTGCCTTTGGGGCTAAAGCAGTTGACCGGATCAACCTCGTTTTGATGGGCGGACTGATTATCTCGTTTTTAGTTCTTGTATTCCTGGGTGTTGCCCACATCCAGTTAGATTTATTAGAAACCATCAACTGGCCTTTAGCTTTAGTTGCTACTCCGGTCATCTTCACCTCATTTGGCTTTCAGGGGCTTGTGCCTACATTGACACACTACCTTGACCGCAAGCCTCACACAGTGAAATGGGCAATCATCTGTGGCAGCGCAGTGCCTCTTGTGTTCTATATCATTTGGGAGGGCTTAATTCTCGGCGTTGTACCCTTAGAAAAAATAGAAGAGGCTCGTTTACTCGGACAGTCGGCTGTAGCTCCTTTAAAGAGTGTGCTGCATCTTCCTTGGCTCTACCGGATAGGGGAGTGCTTTGCTTTCTTTGCGCTTGTCACATCCTTCTTGGGAGTGACATTAGGACTATTAGACTTTTTAGCAGATGGGTTGAAAATTGAAAAAAATCCTCGTGGAAGGACACTTCTATCCTTGCTGATTTTTGTTCCTCCCATGGTCTTTGCCATGTTCAACCCTTGCCTGTTTCTCAATGCTCTCCATTACGCGGGTGGGCTGGGCTGCGCGTTGCTCCTGGGGCTCTTACCTATTTTGATGGCTTGGAGTGGACGCTATAGGTTAAAGCTGAAAAGTGAATATTCCCTTCCGGGTGGAAGAATCACTCTTAGTATCCTTGTCTTGTTTATCGTCTTTGAGCTGGTCCAGATGGTGATCAAATTCTTTTAGGCATTTTAACGGAAGATCTCTTGGAAGTTCACTGGTTCTGCCGCCACAATGAGCGCTGCCTTTTTGAGATTTTTTAAGTTTTTTGCATACTGACCATAGACTTCTCGGTACTCAGAAAGGTCCTGATCGATTTTAGGCGCCGGCAAACCGATAAATGTTAAGTCAGCTTCTGCAGAGAAATGGTTCATGAGCTTAAACCTTTCCTCATCGCTTCCCACATAAACCTTATAAGAGAGGCCCAGGCGACTTTTGGAAAATAAATCTACAAAGTAATTGAGCCGTTGTTCGCGTGCCGTCTCACTATTTACAAGTGACTTAATCGTGATATTGGATTTTTTGATTCCTAGTGTCGATTGGTACATATGAGCTAAAACTAAAATCAATTCACTCGACTTTCTATTGGACGAATCCCACCAAATGTCAATTTCCTTATCGAGATCGAGTGTATCGGACTCATCATGCATCTTTAAAACCAGAATATTTTTCCCAGCTTCATAGCTCTTTTGGATGATTTCCGGGTATAGCTCATATTCATGACCATTGCTGTTAGAGTGCATCAAAACGACTGTATTATGAGTTAAGGGGCCAATACCGTGAGCTAAGATGAGCCTTTGGTAGCCCTCCGTTACATTCTCGGTTTTATCGACTGAAACAAAGCCTTGCATTTTGTATTTTTTGAGGGAACTGCTAATGACTTTTTCGACAGTTTCCGTGTTATAGGGACTACTCGAGTCAATGATGCTGGCGAAGGTTAAAAAACTGCCCCCTTTTGTCAATTTGGATGAAAAATTGAGTAAATAAGCAGGGGGTGTCACAGAAGGGGAAAAAATAAGTAAATGCGGCCGCCAGCTTCGGGCTGCAAAAGCAGCATTTTTTAAACGATAAACCGTCTTTTTGATAAAGAGCATCAAAATGCCAAAGCAGATGTCATCCCAAGTGGAGCTGAGTTGCCTTCCTCTGAAAAAATAAATGATAAATACGAAGCTGAGAGCAACAATGGTGGCTCCCGCATTGATCATTAGCATGGCGAGTAAACAGAGTAGCGCACCGCTAAAAGAGGCCCACGCCGGAATCTTGAAAGTCGGTCTCCAACTAGGGTTCCCCATCACTGTTTCCAGTCCACACACCAGATTTAACATCCCATAAGAAATCAAGAAAAACATAGTCAGGATAGGTGCAATGATGTTGATATCACCCATTACCACAAACACAGTGGAGAGGAGGAGCGTGAAAAAGGTCGCGATGCGAGGCTCTGAGTTCTTCCCATGTTCCTTGCTTAAAAAACGAAATAAAATACCATCCTCAGCAAGAGCTTGGAGTGTGCGGGGAGCGGCTAGGATGCCTCCGATGGCGCTTGAAATGGTGGCTCCCCAGATACCGGCAATAATGAGGAAACTCCAACGAGCCATCTCTTTACAAATCATGGTGTTTTCGGCAAGCACGTTGCATGGAACGCGGTACCAAAGGAAAATGGCCAGAAATAAATAGATGATCAGTCCCGTAAGTGCAGCCGCGAGCGTTCCAATTGGCAATGAACGGCTGGGATTTTTTAAGATGCCCGACATGGACATACCCGCTTCGATGCCAGTCATTGCAGGAAAGAAAATTGCAAATGCAGCCCAGTAGCTCATGCGTCCTGAAATTTCGGTCATCGTAGAGCAATCGATCTCCTTGTTGCCTAAAAATAAAGATACTAAGGATGCCAAGATCACTGAGAAGGTGATCAATTGGGTTTTCATTACAAACCGTGTTGAAAGAAAGCCTAACATGCCTAGCCCTGCAAGAGTTATTAGACTGACTGTTTTAACTGCAAAGGCCGGCTGGAGAACGTGCACCGTTTCAGCAAATCCCAAGACGAAAAAAGCAAGACCAATTGCCTGCCCCAGATAAAGCGGAATTCCGATTGCAGAACCAAAATCAATACCAAGCGACCTGGAAACAATATAATATGCTCCACCCTTATTCACCTTCATATTGGTGGTGATAGAGGCGATAGATAAGGCCGCTAGCAAGGTGATCAAGGAGGAAAGGCAAATAATAGTAAGTGTGGGAATAATGCCTATTTTTCCCAGAACCATCCCCAACCGCAAATACATAATGACGCCAAAAATGGCCAGCGAGCTGGGTAGATAGACACCCATAAAGGTTCCGTAGGTTTGCCCGGCATCTACTTCTTGGGATGGCTGTGCGGGTATTTCTTGTCTTCGAAAACGGAATTTCTTAAAAAGCCGTGCTGTAATTTCCATATCAATTCCCGTGTTTTTAATAAATTATTTATGACTATTCACCGGCCGCCAGGGTCCTCTAGGAAAGACGTACTTTGTTAGGGTGGGTGGATAGGCGCCAGAGAGGCTTTTAACCGAAAAGATAGATTACCTGAATAGTTACAGTCACTCGACTATAGTGCAATGTTCATTTAAACGAAAGCCGGCTCTATTTGATAACGCATAAATCCTTTTTTGACTTAGGAAGGGGGAGTCAGCCAGATAGTGGCCAAAAATCTACTGGTTCCTCTATAATTCTGCTTTTGTAAGTAAGGGAGTTAATTATGGGTATGTTTGACCGTGATTACGTATTAGACACACGCCAAGAGCAGGCGGTAGGAACGTTTTCTTCTCGTGTTTATGGGTGGATGGCAGTAGGTCTGGGATTTTCCGCTTCGATTGCTTATGTCATTTTCCGCACTGGAATGTTCATGAAGCTTATGCCATTTTGGTGGGTGATTAGCTTGGCTACTTTTGGCATTGCCATGGGGTTCAACGCAGGTGTTCAAAAATTTTCAATCGGCGGAATTGTCGGGATGTTTATGGCCTATGCGGGCCTGCAAGGTGTGCTATTTGGAACTATCCTGCCCCTGTTTGCTGCGGCTTATGGTGGTCAGGTCATTTGGCTTGCATTTGTCACCGCATCGGCTATTTTCCTGCTGGCCATGGGTTATGGGATGTTTACACGCAATGATCTAACTAGTCTGGGGCGGATTTTAACCTTTGGCTTGATTGGGCTGCTGGCCGTGACGTTCCTCTACATGATCCTATCCTTTTTCATGCAGCTCACTTTCTTGAATTTGCTGATCAGCTACCTCGGCCTTGTGATCTTCATTGGATTGACAGCCTATGATGCCCAAACAATCCGCCGTTTCAGCCTGCAAGCGGATGTAGGCTCGGTAGCCTCTTACAAGCTCTCGATTGTCATGGCATTGAAAATGTACATCAATGTGATCATGATTTTCTGGTACTTGCTACGCATTTTTTCTAATAATAGACGCTAAGGCGCTGTAAGCAAATAAGTGTTACATTTTGCGGCCATTATAGAGGCCCATCTGTAAACGATCGCTCCTCGGAGATATTATAGAATGTCCCTCTCGTCGCGATCGTTCACATCTGCACCTCTCTAAGGCCACCAAATGTAACACTTATACCATTTCCAGAAAATAAAGTCACAAATTGGCACTGTATAACACGCCATTTTTGAACGATCCTTTCTCGCTTAGGTGCAAAAACATAGGCTTCGAAACGATCATCCAAATCTGTCATATTACCCAGCGCCACTTCATGGCTTTATTTTCTGGAAATGGTATTATTTGCTTACAACGCCTAAGTGAAAAGATCATCGACAAAGGCTTTTGGGCTGAATGGCTCAAAAGCCTCTAGGGTTTCTCCGGTGCCGATATAGGCGATGGGTAGGCGGAGTTTCTTTTGGATGGCAATCGCTGTTCCCCCTTTTGCTGTTCCATCCATTTTGGTGAGAATGAGGCCAGTAAGAGGAGTAAATTTATGAAAGACCATGGCTTGGTCTACGCCGTTTTGCCCAATGGTTGCATCGAGGACAAGTAGAGTTTCATGGGGAGCACCGGGAAACGCTTTTCCACTCACCCTATGGATTTTTTCGAGCTCTTTCATGAGGTCAGTTTTAGTGTGTAGCCTCCCGGCAGTATCTACAAGAACGATGTCGCAGCCTCTGTTTTTGGCAGCTTCTATGGCATCGAAAACCACAGCTGCGGGGTCGCTGCCCGGTTTACCTTTCACAAGAGAGACTCCGATTTTCCCCACCCATTTTTCGAGCTGGTCGATCGCGGCTGCCCGAAAGGTATCGGCTGCGGCAATGAGGACTTTTTTCCCGGCATTGTGAAAATGATATGCAAGCTTAGCAACCGATGTGGTTTTACCGTTTCCATTGACACCGACGATTAAAATGACATGGGGATTACCCTGTATTGGATTGGAAGGTATTTGAGTGAGCTCTGCAAGCAGGTCTTTCTTGACCTCAGTTAGAATTTCCTCAACGCTGAGGTTCGGATTTTTTTTGTATAGGGCGCGTACTTTTTCGGTGAGCTCAGCGCTCATCTGACTTCCCAAATCAGCTTGATAGAAAAGCTCTTCAAGCCTCTCAAGCGCCTCTTCATCGACCTTTCCTTTAAAGAGATCGCGGATTTTTTTGCCAAGAAATCTAAACATATTGCACCAAATCGAATGTTATCACATAAGAAGGACGTAAGACAATGATAACCTAGGTCTCATCGAGCGATGAATATTCACGAATATGAAACTAAAAATTTGTTGTCACGCTATGGGGTGCCTCTACCTCCTTCTGCTGTGGCAGCAAATACAAAAGAAGTGGTCGAGCAGATCAAAGAATTGGGTTTGACCGAAGCGGTCATCAAAGTGCAGATTCACGCAGGGGGGCGCGGCAAGGCGGGGGGAGTGAAATTTGCAAAAAATCCGGAAGAGATTGTCCGGATTGCGGAACAGCTGATCGGAATGAAGATCGTCAATAACCAGACAGGTCCTTTGGGAGTGACTGCTGAAAAAGTGATCTTTTACGCTCCTGTCGACATCGAAAAAGAATACTATTTGGCAGCTACGATCGATCGTTCGCAGGGGATTCCCATCTTGATCGCCTCCCCGGAGGGAGGCATGGAAATTGAAGAGATAGCTGAAACGGCACCTGAGCGCATCTTAAAAGTGCCGTTTGGTATCGAGGGCAAAGTAAGGCGCTACCATCTTTTAGAAATTGCCAAGTTCATGGGATGGGAAGGGGCTGTCCGGAAAGAGGGGATGGAGCTCATTTCCAATTTGGCTAAGGCATTTATTGAAAATGATGCTTCCCTCATAGAAATCAATCCCTTGGTCCTCACAAAGGAGGGGAAGCTCCTTGCACTTGATGCAAAATGTTCAGTCGATGACAATGCCCTTTACCGTCAGCCTGCATTGGCACAATTGTATGACCCTTCACAATCGACAACAAATGAGGTGATGGCTAAAGAATACGATCTCGCTTTCATTGGCTTAGATGGAGAGATCGGATGTTTGGTGAATGGTGCAGGTCTTGCCATGGCCACAATGGATATTATCCATCACTATGGAGGCTCTCCTGCCAACTTCTTAGATGTGGGTGGCGGGGCTACCAAAGAGCAGGTGGCGCATGGATTTAAAATCATTTTGATCGATCCTAAAGTCAAAACCATTTTTGTGAATATTTTTGGTGGAATCATGGACTGTGGCTTGCTCGCAAAAGGCATTGTGGAGGCCTGTAAAAATGATCCATTGCGTGTCCCTTTGGTGGTGCGTATGGAAGGCACCAACGTAGACAATGGTAAGAAGATTTTAAAAGAGTCAAATCTCAACATTATTACGGCAGAGACCATGGCCGACGGGGCTGAAAAAGCCATCAAAGCGGCAGCAGGGGGCAGCAAGCAGTAAATTATGGCAGTTTTAGTAGGAAAACAGACAAAGATCATCACACAGGGTATTACAGGAAAAGCGGGAAGTTTCCATACAGAGAAAGGGATGGAGTATGGCTCGCAATATGTTGGCGGAGTCACACCTGGAAAAGGAGGGAAAACGCATTTAGGCCTTCCAGTCTTTGATACTGTCAAAGAGGCAAAAGAAGCAACTGGTTGCGACGCCAGCCTCATTTTTGTCCCTCCTCCATTTGCGGCAGAGGCGATTTTGGAAGCAGAAGATTCTAAAATTGCTCTGATAATCTGTATTACCGAAGGCATTCCTGTGCGCGATATGCTCGAGGTTTCGCAGGTCATGAAAAGAAGCAAAACGAGTCGCCTCATTGGCCCTAATTGTCCCGGAATCATCACTCCGGATGAGTGCAAAATTGGCATTATGCCTGGCTATATTCATAAGAGAGGCAAAGTGGGCATTGTGTCGCGCTCAGGAACTTTAACCTACGAAGCTGTTTGGCAAACGACCCAAGAGGGGTTAGGACAAAGCACATGCGTGGGTATTGGAGGCGATCCTTTGAATGGAACCAATTTTATCGATATGTTGGAATTATTTGAAAAAGATCCTGAAACAGAAGCCATTCTCATGATTGGAGAGATCGGTGGTAATGCAGAAGAGGAGGCAGCTGCATGGATTAAGGAGCACGGGACAAAGCCGGTTGTAGCCTTTATTGCTGGCCAAACAGCACCACCTGGAAGGCGAATGGGTCATGCAGGCGCCATTATCTCTGGCGGTAAAGGGACTGCTCGGGGTAAAATCGAGGCGCTTATCGATGCTGGGGTTACGATTGCAGAAACCCCCGCCGTGATTGGCAGAACCATCAAACAAGTTTTATCTAAGTGAAAGTGAGTTCATGATTTCCATTCCAGGAAGAATCCCTATTACGATCCAACCTCTTTTTTGGCTGATTGCATTTTTTATTGGCTGGATGTGGACATTCAATTTAATAGGTGCTCTTTTAAGCATCGTGATCATCCTGGGTTCGGTCATCTTCCACGAACTTGGCCATGCAATCACTGCGATTCTCTTCGGACAAAAAACCCGGATTGAACTAGCAGCTTTTGGGGGATTCACTTACAGAGAAGGGCGGAAGCTCAAACTGTGGGAAGAATTTTTAGTCGTTTTGAATGGCCCTTTGGCAGGGTTTCTCCTTTTTCTGGTTGCCTATGTTGTTAATCAAACGGTGCACATTACCCAACCCACTCTGCTGCTAGCTGTCAAATTCACTCTGTATGCCAATTTCTTTTGGACGATCATTAATCTGGTCCCGGTACTCCCTCTCGATGGAGGCCATTTGCTCAGCATCATTTTGGAAGCTATTTTTGGTTTTAAAGGGGTTAAAATAGCAATTATTGTAGGAATTGTGATTGCCGTTGCGATCAGCATTCTCTTTTTTGTCCTGGGTTTCTTTCTAGCCGGAGCCCTCTTTTTGATTCTCACCTTTGAAAGTTTCCGTTCGCTGCGCTACTACAAGATTTTTAATGAAAAAGATCGCGACACCGATTTGCAAGAATTGATGAAAGAGGCCGATGCTGATATTCAGGCAGGGAAAACAGATGAAGCTCTCGAAAAGTTTATCACCATCCGCTCGCGTGCAAAAGAGGGCATCCTCTATATGATGGCGACACAAGAAATGGCGGAAATCTACCGTGGCCAAGAGAGGTATGAAGAGGCTTTTCAACTCTTGCTCCCTATCGAGACTTCGCTATCGGGCGACTCCTTAACTTTGCTCCATTTTCTAGCCTATATGGTGGGAGATTTTAAGAAAGTGGCCGAGATTGGCAACAAATGTTACCAAGAAAACCCCTCTTACGATACGGCCTTGATAAATGCGCTAGCCTATGGTGCTTTAGGACAAGCTGAGCCTGCCATCGGTTGGCTCGAATGCTCAGTACGCGAAGGGTTGCCGTCTGCCTCTCAAGCAATCAAACGGGATGAGTTCGATCCGATCCGCAGCGATCCTCGCTTTGTTGAGTTCCAAGCTACCCATTAAGGGGGCTCGAAATTAGTGATTCACGGTTGAACCCATTGCTTTACCGCAATGTTTATATCCCAGAGCATCGCGTGTAATGTGAATTTCACGTTGTGCGCGGAGTAATACCATTTCCAGAAAATAAAGCCATGAAGTGGTACTGTATAACACGCCATTTTTGAACGATCCTTTCTCGCTTAGGTACAAAAACATAGGCTTAGAAACGATCATCCAAATCTGTCATGTTACCCAGTACCACTTCATGGCTTTATTTTCTGGAAATGGCATAATATGTGTGTTGGATAAGGTTCCCTACGGGGTCGTACGGAGTTCAAGTCACGGGGAGTGACGGACGATCAGCCTTTATGCAGCATACTGGAAAATCCCCGATAAAGCTGAGCTCCCTAAGAGAATGACAAAAGAGGAACCAAACCTTTTTTCTTAATCCTGGATCAATTCCCCATGACTATTCTGAGTGCCTCTTCGTAGGGTTCTCTATGAAGTGTGTAGAAATTTTCTGTATCAGGATCGTAAGCAGCAAAATAGATTATGTGATCTTTTGCAATGCTCATTAGTGCCACATGGCCATCCCTAATGGCACATCCTTCATCATTGACAAAACTAACCATTAATTTGATGTTATTATCCCGAAAGGGAAAATTATGGAGATGTGGACGAATTTTTTCATGACAGTTTATTCGGTGCAAGAGCTCCTCCATCATTTCTACATACAACGCCTTAGCTTCATCCACATTTAATCTGTCAAATGACAAAAAACTAAGATAAATTTCTTGAATATCATTTACCATTGCCCCGCCTGTCCCTGAGAGCATTAACTGTCGTGGTTGAGCGAAATCCTTAACGTAACTTCCGACAATCTGGTCCGATATTTTACAATAATGAGGCTCACGGTAACGGAAGGAAGTCATTAAAAACAGAGCCATTAACAAATGGTAGACTTTATTCATTAAAATATTTTTCCACAAAATCAAAACCTTTCTTTTTAATTTCTTCTGCATAAGTTGCTTCTAAAAAGCCATGTGCCTTCAAGGGGCAGCCTGTTGAAGTTTTAAGGAAATTCATATTATACTGATTGCTCAATAAACCCACTCCAAAGGCTAAGGGGTTAGTCATGGTCACGACATCTAACATACTAACATTGTTTTGAGCGGATCTAAAGTAACCTTTGGGAATCAAGGTTGCTGAGCCATAGGAAAGAACATCGATATGTTGTTGTCTTATCTCGGGCCCGACTAGTCTACCTGTGTTCATGATTTGGGTGCCGCCGCGGCTGTGAACGCTGCTGGTGAAGAGGTGGTTGGGATCGCCTCGGAGCTTCTCTTGGTAGTAGTTGGCGCACATTTTATTGTACGAGGTGGGCATCCCTATTTTGGAAAGTCCACTGTTGATAAGATCCATCACTAAGCCGTTTGTGCCATGGTACATCAAATCCACCTGAACGCCTCCATGGGTTTGGGAAATATACTCTGCTTGTTTGACAGCATCGGTTTTGTGGGTGAGCATTCCATTTCCATGTGTGTAGGAGTGACCGGGAGTGGTTCGTCCAGGGATTGTGATCACTTCGTTTGCTGCGGAACGGTAGCGGCTCGGTCCACGAAACTCCCCTCCTGATCCCCAACGACCTACTGATTCTACAAAATTTCTGGCATAAGGGATAGGGAGTAAATTGGCTCCTGTCCATTCTATGCCTTTAAAAGCCATCCGGGAGAGGGTGCTAAAATATTTCCCAACGCCTACAAGGCCATAGCAGTCAAACTGTGTTAGTGGGCAGTTGTGGACATAAGCATAGAGATTGGGTCCATCTCCAAAACCTTGTGGGTCTTGTGTGATCCAGCGTCCGAGCTGGGGGTTGTAATAGCGTCTTCCAAAAAAGACGAGGCTGGTTTCTTCATCGATGCGCTTAGAGGAAAAGCGCCAAGGTGAGAGGGTGCTATCTGTCTGCTCTTGGCCAAATGCGGTGTAGCGGTAAGATTCGATAGGTTTTTGTGTGCCCGGAGAGATGAGGGTGACGACACATCCTCGATGATCATGAATGGGAATATAAGGCTTACTGTCGAGCTCATAGAGAACAGCGGCTCCAATCTCTGCACCTAATCCCTCACCTAATACTCTAAGCTCACGGAGGCGATCGTACTCATCTACTGTTCCTATCTCGTTGTTCCCATCCCAGAGGTAACGAATCGTTTTCTGTTTATATCCTCTGAGATAGGTGGTTTTGGAGAGGCGGCGATGGAAGGGATCGTAGGTGTATTCGGTTTTTTTGTCCCCTTCTTCCACAACTATCAGGCGGTCGAGATTGTCATAGGAGTAGGTTCTTGTGCCATCTGAGATCAGGTTGCCACAAGGATCGTAAGTATAGGCTGTTTCTCCATCATGGGTCACCTGACACAATGAATTGATGGCATATTCATGGGTATCTTTTTTGAGGCGGTTGTGTAGCGAATCATAATGGTAGATATGCTCATCTTCTTGGGTCAATTGGTCGAGGTCGTCATGGGTGTGGTGGCGGTTTGCTTTTCCAAGGGTGTCCTGATAGGTGTAATGGATGAGGTTCCCTACGGGGTCGTATTGGGTGTAATGGGCTGTGAAATGGGGTGCAACTAGAGAGGTATAACGTCCCAGAGCATCGCGTGTAATGAGAATTTCACCAGCAGGTGTTAATGCCTGGATAATTTGCCCTTCTAAGTTGCGTGCGGAGTACGTGTGTTTGTAGTTGTTTCTAGAGACCGTGTGGAGATAGATGCCATCATAGGTGTAATCAATGATCGAGTTATTGGGGAGGGTGGTTTTGATTCTTCTGCCTCGCGTATCATAGGTATGCGAAAAAGTGAGGCCACTTGCGAGGGTTTCTTGACAGATGTTGCTTAGGGGGTCATAGGTGCGCTTTGTTGTGGTATTGGAAATAGAGTCATGAACCGCTATGACTCGGTCGCTGGGATCATAGGTATAGTGGTAGTCAAAGTCATGGGCGTGGTAGCGAGCAAGGCGCCCGAGTTCATCATACGCATGGATAATCTGACAGCCGTTTGGTTTGATGATGATATGGAGGCGAGCTCTAGGATCGTACAGGTAGCGTGTCTCTTTTTCTCCTGCTTCCACAAATCTTTCGAGGCGTCCTTGGGGTCCGTATTCCCAGTAATGGGTAATGGTTTTGATAGGCGTTGTATCTGCAAAGAGGGTGTGGGTGAGTTGAATGAGGTTACTGTTGTTGTCATAGCAGCTTTCTGAGCGTTGTATGGTCTCTCCAATAACATTTTTTTTGAGACGTATGGCTTCTCTTCCTCGGATGTCATAGATGATGACCGATTGGATCCCTTTGGGATTGGTGGTGGTTTTGGTGAGCACATCTTGATAAGAATAAGAAAATAGGGTGGTGTGTCCAAGGGGATCTTGGATGCTAAGGGGCTTGCCGTCTGTATTAAAGTGGGTTTCTGTGAAGCCTTGCGAAGTGATGGTATGGGTAGGGTTGCCAGCAAGGTCATAGGTACATTCTTCTTGTTTTTGGAGAGATAAGCCCTTTTCTGTCCGAATTCGAATGGGACGGCCACACAGATCATACTCTGTGACATGCTGGGTTTCTTCATTTTGGCTGCAAACTAGCCGGCCTAAAGGATCATGGGTATACTCCGTTTTGTGATAGGCTTTTTGCTCGCCTGTTTTGCGCCCTGCACAATCATAGGTATAAAGGGTGGTGAGATCATCTTTGGTTTCGGAGAGTTTCTGAAAGGGAGACCAGGACGAGGTGGTCGATTTGAGAAGGTGTCCAGAACAGGAGTAGGTTTCAGTTCGGATGGGGTGCTCGAAAATATCATAGGTGTAGCAGGTTGTCGTCCCGTTTTTATCGAGATGAGTGTGGATTTGCCCGGTGGAGTTGTAGTTAAAATGTTCTGCAGAGCCATCTGGGTACTGGATGCTTAAAAGCTGGCAGAATGTGTTGAAGCTTTTTGTGGTTACATACCCTTGTGGGTCGATCTCTTTGATGACATTACAAAGGATGTCATATTCTTTTCTTTCGACAGCTCCGTCGGGATGTTGGATCGCTTTGACTCTGCCTAACGCATCATATTCAAATCGGGTGCTGTTTTTACAGGCGTCGATCTCTTCAATGATATGTCCTAGCTTGTTATACCGTTTTTCGGTGAAGAGGACAGTGCCATCTGCCTGCCAATTTGAGATATAAGTCGGCCTATTGGCTTTATCATAGGCAATCTCGCGGTATTGGTCAGTTCGGGGGCCTGTAATAGAGGTGGGATTGTGATTGGCATCATAGGTATAGGTGGTTGTAGCGCCAAGGGGATCTGTTGTGGTGGCGAGGTTCTCTTGTGCATCATAGGTGTTATAGATGGAATAGCGGTAGGCACCATCGGCATCATAATGTTCTTCCTCAAGCACTTGGCCGGAGGGTGTATAGGTGTAGATCACTTTGTGTAGAAGCATTTCATTGCCAGATGCGTCTATCGTTTTTTCCTCGATGACCTCAGGAAGCCCAAAGCAGGGGAGGGTATATTTGGGGTTGATGGTGGTGATTTTTCGGTAGCTGACTCCTTGGAGGTTGTCAGGATCTGTAGTGGATCCGTCGTCGGTAATGGTTTGGGTACAAATGGCACAATCGTCATAGGTATGAAAAGTCCGCACGCGGATTGTGTTCCCTTCATAGGTGAGCTCTGAGCCAAGAAGATTGGTTCCGGGGATATAGGTGTAGCAGGTAAGCCTGCCCTCTCTATCTGTTTCTGTGAGCCTGAGGTTGAAGCCGTCATCGGAAAAGGTGCGAGTCAAGGTGCGCCACTCGCTGCCATCCCCGACTCTTTCCAAAATGGGATTTTGGTTCTTATCGTATGCGTATTGAGTGATTTGAAGGGGTTTGGCCGTGCTATCTTCTACTGTTTTGCAGAGTAAATTGCCTGTGGCTTGATCCCAGCTAAAGCGGTCGGTGCGGTAGAGCGCATTGTCCTGATAGATTTCAATCGCAGTGATTTTTTTGTGATCATCATAACGGTAAATGGTTTTATGACCCTCTGCATCAAGAACAATGGTAGCTCTGTCCTGATATTCATAGCGGCCGATAGGATGTATCTCACTATTAGGGCCTACAGGGGCATGTTGAGCTGTGACTTTTCCATCCGCACCGTATTCTGTAGTCAACACTCTCCCATCTGGCTTAAGCAGGGTATTAAGCGTGGTGTTGTGGGATCCATAGGCAGTGAAAGGCTGGCCGGGCCTTAGCGCGGAGCTCAGCTTTATTGGGGATTTTCCAGCATGCTGCATAAAGGCTGACCTGCCGTCACTGCCTGTGACTTGAATGCCGTTTACTTCATCATGCTTGGCTCTTGGATAATGAAATTGAATGGAGCCAAGCTGCTTGGATTTAGTGGAATTGTAGGCAACAATTGTGCTTAAAAGCTTGGGGAGTGGGTAGTTTTGCTTCTCTGGTTTCCATTGGGTGTAGGTGTAACAAAGGATGTTACCGTTGGGGAGTTTTTCTTCGACAATGGGGATATGATAGGGCGTCCAAACGTTAGGGACAATCTCCCATAAGGATTCCGATCCCCATCCAAAGCCTTACGCGGATCATAAGGGGCACTCGAATTGTAGTAGCGGCGTACCGATAAAGGCTCTGAGCCTGCCACAACTAGATCGAGCTCCTCCTCGCAATATTCCCCTGTAACAGGGTTGACCTTCGGAGTAATCCGATAATCGGTCGAGGTCAGAAAATAGTTCTCACGTCGGTCCAGTACACGTTCTTTAGAGGCTTGAAATGGAAAGTAATCAGAATCTGCTAATTCGGCAAAAATAGAGAGGGGTAAGGTAAGAGCGAAAAAGAAGAGAAGGAATTTTTTCATCTTAAGCCTCTAAATAAAAATAAATTAGATAGGATAAAGAAATTTTAAGTTTACGTAAAGCAAAAAATCCAAAAAAATTCCAAGTCCTGTAAACCTCTAAAAGTGTAGAGCGACAATGCGTATGGAGTCTCCTTGACGTATCATCAGAAGAACGCGCCCTTCTTTGGAGGCTTCGTTCATAGCCGCTGAATATTCGACCAGGTTTTGGACCTTTTTACGGTTGACCGCTAGGATCAGGCTTCCTGGTTTAAGGGCAGAGGCAGCAGCTGGGCTCCCTGGTGTGACTTGTGTGATGACCACACCTTTTACATCATGAAATCCCAGTTTTTGAGCCAGCTCGGGCGTGAGTTCTTGGACTTGGATTCCCATTTTATGGGCCGGCATGCTAGGGGCGGTGGCAACATCTTGAGGAAGTTGTGCAACCGTTACTGTGAGGTCAATTTCTTTGCCATCGCGGAAAACTTTCAACTTCAGTTTCGAGCCTGGCTCCATCAGGGAGACGTGGTAGCGGAATCCACTCAAATTATCCACCGTAGCGCCGTTGTAGTTCAGAATAATATCTTCCTGCTTCAATCCACCTAAATCAGCGGGTGAACCGTTAACCACATCGGTGACAAGAGCCCCTTGAACGTTTTTCAGTTTGTAGAAGCTTGCCAAATCACTGTCGATAGGTTGCAAGGTGACACCGAGGAAACCTCTTGTCACCTGCCCCTCCTTAATGAGCTGAGCTACGATTTGTTTAGCCATGTTGCTAGGGATTGAAAAGCCGATTCCCATATATCCGCCAGAGCCACTGACAATTGCCGTATTCACGCCGATTACTTCAGCCTCGACATCCAATAAAGGGCCTCCTGAATTGCCGGGGTTGATAGCAGCATCGGTTTGGATAAAATCTTCAAAATCAGCAATATGGAGTTGGCTGCGTCCTTTTGCGCTCACTACACCTACTGTGAGAGAGGTTTGGAGACCAAAGGGGTTGCCAACAGCAATCGCCCAATCGCCGACCTCGAGTTTGTCAGAGTCTCCAAAGTTCAGGAAGGGGTAGTTGTCTCCTTCGATTTTGATGACAGCCAAATCGGTCTTAGCGTCGGTTCCGATTACGGTGGCTACTATTTTTTGTCCATTGTGCAGCGTGACATTGACCTTAGTAGCATTTTCTACAACGTGGTTGTTGGTCACGATGTAACCATCTTTGGAGATCAAAAAACCAGAGCCTCGTACGGTGTCGGTTGATTTGGGTTGTTTTTTCTCGAAAGGGAATCCAAAAAAGCGGTTGAAGAAATCATCACTGAAGTAGTCGAAGGGATTCTCTGAGGGTGACTTTCGGGTGGAGATCTCTTGTTTTTTCTCCGCAGTTTGACTTTCGATATACACCACAGCAGGAGTAGCCGCTTTGGCGACATTCGAGAACCCCTTAGAAATTTGTTTTAATAGAGCTTCATTTTCTGCAGGTATTTGTGCAAAGCAGGTGGTAGAAACCAGGGTAGAAATAAGACAAGCACTCAGAGTAACAAATAGGATATTTTTGATTTTCATAACGAACCCCCAAAGTTGTACAAAAGTGAGAATATATGGATTTCAGGCGAATAATTCAATTGCCTGGCAAATTGTTAAATAACCTTTTTCAAGTCTGTCTAAACCAAAATGTTCGTTAGGTGCATGGATATGGTCATCGGGGAGGCCGAGCCCTACCAATACCATTTCGGCCTGTGCTGCTTCACATAGTTGTGCGGCTATGGGAATGGAGCCTCCGATTAAAATGTTTTTACACGGTTTTTCAAACACCTGTGTATAGCTCTGTGACATCAGCTTAACAATGCGTGACTGAGGATCTGTGCGAAAACCTTTGCCGTTTCCTGGGATGGTCTCGATCTCTAAAATCATGCCTGTGGGCGCAAGTTGTTTTAAGTAATCTTTAACCTGTTTGCTGATGATTGCGGGATCTTGGTTGGGAACCAGGCGGCAAGAGATTTTGGCATACGCTTTGGAGGGAATGACCGTTTTAAAGCCAGTCCCGGTATAGCCACCCCACATGCCGTTGATCTCTAGTGTAGGCCGGATCCACGCAGCTTCGTGGGGTGACATCCCTTTTTCCATGCCATTGGGCTTAAAGCCAAACATCTTATGGAAGCGTTCGTGATCCAGATCAAATGAGATCGCCTCTTTTTCATGAGGAGATAAGGGGGTCACCGCATCGTAAAAACCAGGCACTGTGACCTTCCCTTCACTATCGTGGAGCTTAGCAAGCATTTCAGCGAGCGCTCGGTTAGGGTTGTAAGCAATGCCGCCCGTTTGGCCTGAATGCAAATCGTAATTGGCTTCCTTCAGAGCTATTTGGTAGCAGACGATCCCTCTTGCTCCCAAGGTGATTGCTGGTGTCTCTAAACTTTCGATGCCGCTATCGACAATCACAAGATAATCGGCTTTGAGAGCCTCTTTTTTGGATTCAATGATTTGTGCGAGGCCTACGCTGCCACTCTCTTCTTCCCCTTCGATGAGAAATTTAATGTTTACAGGAAGAAGGTCTCGAGTTTTCAACAGGGCTTTGAGGGCTAGAGTGGTGTAAAAGCATTGCCCTTTATTGTCGGCTGCTCCTCGTGCATAAATCTCACCGTCTCGCTCATTTGGCTCAAACGGAGGGGTGGTCCATTCGCTGAGTGGATCGACAGGTTGCACATCGTAGTGACAGTAGATTAAAAGAGTTTCCTTCTCAGGGCCTGCTCTCAGATCATGAGCAAACAGTGTAGGGGCTCTGCCTGTATCCCAATTTTCTACTTCCAGACCGCTTTTCTTGAGGTAGTCGGCAAGCCAATTAGCGCACGCGTGCACTTCATCTTTGAAAGCCGGATCAGTCGCAATGCTTTTGAATCTGAGGAAAGTGAAATAATCGGCTAGGTTTTTCTGCTTCTCTTTTTCGTAAAGCTCTTTGAATGTGGCAAGTGTGGGCATTTTCACTCCAATTTTAAAAACGCGGTTTCAAATAGAAAATACAGGTAGTGCTTTCTCTTTTAGCAGAACATTCTCTTTTTCGAGAAGCTCTTTGCCGGCAAATGTGACGACAACACTCTCACTTAAGCCCGGCACAAGGATCTCTTGTGCAGCTTGTTGGATTTCCTCCTTTTTACAATGCAAGAGGGAGTCTCTAAACTGCTGCCGAAGCTCGGGGGATCTGCCTCCACGCAGACGGGAGTAGGCTGTCATCGCGCGTGAACTCGGAGGTGTGGGAGCGTCGATATCTTGGAATAAGCCCAATTTGGCTTCTTCAATGTCTTTTTCCTGCACTTTCTTGATTGCAAGTCCCTGAACAGCATCATGAAAAGCTTTCAAAGTTGATTTAAGATGAGGATCGCGATACGAGTACAAATAGAATTGACCCGACAAGAGCGCGTTGACAGCTCCGCAGCCATAAGCTCCGCCTTGTTCTCTAATTTTTTTATGCAGAGTCTTGTTTTCCATAATTTCGGAGGCAATGCTCAAAGCAGCAGCCTGTGGATGGGTGTACAAAACAGCGGGGAAAAGCATCGCAGTGAAAGCAACCGGTGAGGAGATGGTACGGGCTTGCGAGAGTTTTTCGGCTCCAATGAAGTCATTTTTCCAGAGAGGTAGCTCTTTGGAAGGGATGTCCCCCAGACCAAAAAAGGCTTCAGCTTTCAGCCTGTCTAAGCTCTCTTGGTTGCATCCCAGCACCAGGTGAGGATCTTGCGTGCCTAAGCAATATTCTTGGAGCCTTTGCAGATTTTCGATCAAAGGGATGGCATTCTGTTCAAAAGCTTTGACCGTCTCTTTGAGCCACCAATAATAGGGAAGACCATACCAAGTATCGGTAATCTTGGAGGAGATTGAAAAACCACTGGCTGCCAAACTGACGGCGTATCTGAGCGAGCTATGTTGGATATGATTTTCCAAGGCGTGCAGATGCTGCATGAGGAGCTCTTTCAAACGTTCAGTATCTGTGAAGTCGGCATCAACGATCAGATCACGGAAAATAGGGAAGAGCTTATCTAGTTTTCTGTTTAAGGCTCTTCCTCGAATGGATAGAGAGGGGCGCATGAGATTGACATCTGAAGCTTGAATCCCTAAGTCAAGCGAGACGCCTACACCTCCTGTATGCTCAAGGAGGTATTCAAGATGTTGATCGTAGGTTCTTCCCCCACACCCTATTTGGGGCAGCAAAACAGTAAATAAGCGCAAAAGAGGTAGGTCACCTTCGGAAAAAAAAGGTAAATCAAAAATCAGATCGGCATAGGTGAAACCATTGGTAAAGCAAACGTGAGAATAGAGCTCGAATTTGCCAAAGCGTTGATGGGTAAGAGGAAATTGTTTTCCTTCTTTGTGTACATCAGCAAGTGTTACTTTAGGTAAAGTTTCCAGTTTAGCTTCAGAGGAGGTTTCCTGAAGAGCCGCCAATTCCTCTGCTTCTTCCAAGAGTGCTCGGATATCCGAGTCCTTCAAGGTGCGGATAATCGAAGCGAGTTTCTCATGCTCGTCCGCCAATTCTTTGGCAGCAAGGGCTGTATCGGGGCGCATGGTAATGTGGACAAAGTGAGGGTTATCCAAAAAGTATTTTTGGATTAAATTGGGAAAAAAGTGTGGGTCCTTGACTTTTTCGTGGAGCTGCTGGAAAAGCGTATGTATTTTCAATCCATCTTCAGGGTTGCCACCATGTTGCTTAAGCAAAGCTGAGCGCCAAAACAACGAAAGCCCATAGGGTGAAGAATGCCCTGAGATTTCTGTGCGGGCTAGTTCTATTTGATGGATAGCTGCGTCGACCAAATGAGCTGGCACACCCTCATGCACGAGTTTAGTCAGTGTGGATCTGACAAGCTCTTCTAAAGCATCACCACTAGCCTCGCTGCACCCTTTACAGACGATGAAGAAAGGGATTTCGCTCATTTCAGTTTCGATGCTTGAATCGGCTTGTTTACACAACCCCGACTTAAGCAGAGCCATTTTCAAAGGAGCCGCGTCGGTCCCTGAGAGGACGACATCGAGCACAGTAAGGGCCAGCAATTCTTCCTGATCCAAAATCGAGCAAGTCAACCAGGCCATGGCAATGAGTGTTTTATGAGCGATATCCTCATCCTCATTGATAGGATATGTGGTTTGCACGCTTACCTTGCTTGTAAAGCGGGGTTGCGGAGGCAAGACAGGAAGGGGAGGCTGCCTTTCAACTCCATCCAAAGCATGTTTTTGTAGAAAATCGAGATGCTGCTCAATCGGTAAGTTGCCATAAAAATAAAAAAGGCATTGGCTTGGATGGTAATATTTCGCATGGAAAGCTTTGAGCTCTTCGTAGGTCAAATCCAAAATCTCGAGTGGCTCACCACCGGAATTGACTCCATACGTCAGATCAGGGAAAAGGGCTTGCATGACAGCTTCACTCAAACGTGCATCTGGGGAGGCCATAGCTCCTTTCATTTCATTAAAGACGATTCCCTTAAATACGAGAGGGGAATTGGGATCACCCTGCTTCAAAAATTCGAGGCGATGCCCCTCCTGCAAAAAACTTAGCTTTGAAAGAGTCGGGTGAAAGACGGCATCTAAATACACATCTAATAGGTTGTAAAAATCTTTGGGAACTTGAGTTGAAGCTGGATAGCAGGTGAAATCAGGGCCCGTAAGGGCATTCATAAAGGTATTTAAGCTCCTGCGGCTCATGCTAAAGAAGGGATCGCGGACAGGGAATTTACGCGAGCCACACAAAACGGTATGTTCTAAAATATGCGCCACGCCGTTGGATGTGTCCGGATGGGTGCGGAATGACAAATTGAAGAGATTCTCGTCATCATCATTAGCGATCTGGAGTACGTGAGCTCCTGTCGTATCATGCTCCAATTCAATAAGCGTACTTTGGATCTCAGGAATCTCTTTTAACCGTGTGACAACGAAATGACCGTATCTATCCCCAACAGCTTTTAATGTGCCCGTCATAACCTATCCTTTTGTGATTGCCATTAATTTAGAGGATGAACGACCTCACAGACAGGTGTCTATGAGGCCGTGAAGTTTACCAGGAGAGGTTGCCGGCCGTTTGGTATTCGGTGACGCGGGTTTCGAAGAAGTTTTTCTCTTTGAAAAGGTCGATGGTTTCGCTCATCCAGGGAAAGGGGTTTTTAGAGCCGTAGATGGCCTTAAGCCCAATTCTTTCCAGCCTTCTGTCGGCGATGTGTTGGACATAATCACGGAACATAGATGCTCTCAGTCCCAGGATGCCACGGGGCAAGCAATCATCGGCATAGGCGATCTCGAGCTCGACGGCTTGTTCTACGAGTGCGATGACTCTTTGTTGGAATTCGGGAGTCCATATTTCGGGATTTTCTTCCTTGATTCCATTGATCAAGTCGATGCCGAAGTTAAGATGGATCGATTCATCGCGCAAGATGTATTGATACTGTTCCCCGATCCCTGTCATTTTATTTTGTCTTTGGAAAGAGAGAATCATGACAAAACCGCTGTAGAAGAAGATCCCTTCCATGATGAGATAATAGCCAATGAGGTTTTCAAGGAATTTTTGGGCTCCTTCAAAGGTGGCCGTCGTAAAACCCTCGCTGAGGACATCGGCGGTGAGTTTCATCTGGAAATTGTCTTTCTCACGAATCACAGCATTTTCGTTGTACATATTGAAGATCTCACCCTCGTCTAGTGCAAGTGATTCGCAGATGTAGAGGAAGGTGTGGGTGTGTACAGCCTCTTCAAAAGCTTGACGTAGGAGATATTGACGGGCTTCTGGATTGGTGATGTGTCTGAAAATAGCAAGCACGATATTGTTGCCGACCAGGCTCTCGGCTGTACTAAAGAAGCCGAGGTTGCGCATGATCACGAGCCTTTCGTCTTCTGATAGGGCATTAGATTTCCATAGCTCGATATCTTTGGCCATAGGAACTTCAGAGGGTAGCCAGTTGTTGGCACAACCATTGAGGTAGTGCTCCCAAGCCCATTTGTATTTGAGGGGCATGAGCTGGTTCACATCAACGGTGTTGCAGTTGATGAGTCTTTTGTTGTGTGCCAAGGCCCGTTGGTTTTTTCCTGGGATTTTTGGGTTACTTTCTTTGTCTACGGTGAGCATGTGCGTATTCCTTATTATTTTATATTATTATTGGCAGCTTTCGCAGGTGCCATCGAGGTTGCAAACAGTTGGTTTTTCGTCTCTTTGCACCACAATGCGGGAAGAGGCCGACTCATTTTTCATCCAACGGGGCTGTAGGCTCCTTTTGTTGATGTCGGTGGTCGATTTTTCAACATGTGTTGCACCCATGGACCTGAGGTAATAGGTTGTTTTCAAACCATTTTTCCAGGCCATCAAATACATTTGGTTCAATTTTTTGCCACTGGCTTCAGCGAGATAAAGATTCAATGATTCCCCCATGTCGATCCATTTCTGGCGGCGCGCTGCACATGCGATCAGCCAGTCGGGCTCTACTTCAAAGGCGGTCACAAAGATTTTTTTGATCGCGCTGGGGATCCTTTCGATTTCCATGACCGAACCGTCAAAATATTTGAGATCGTCGATCATGTCGTGATCCCAAAGATTGAGCTCCTTGAGTTTATCGACAAGCCACGGGTTGAGTACAGTGAATTCGCCCGATAGGTTCGATTTGACAAATAGGTGTTTGTACATGGGCTCAATTGATTGGGTGACTCCAGTGATGTTGGAGATGGTAGCAGTCGGTGCGATCGCCATCGTGGTACTGTTGCGCATCCCATATTTTTTGACCGATTCCCGTACGGGTGTCCAGTCGAGTCGGGAAGTGGTATTGAGCTCCACATACTCGTTGCCTCGCTCTTGTCTGAGCAATTCGAGTGTATCGATAGGAAGCAGACCTCTATGCCACTTAGAGCCTTTATAGCTTGAATAGGGACCTCTTTCCTTAGCCAATTCACTCGAGGCCAAAATGGCGTAATAAGAAATCAGCTCCATACTCTCGTCGGAGAATTCGACAGCTTCATGGCTGGCGTAGCTGATGCCCAATTTGTAAAGGGCATCTTGGAAGCCCATGAGGCCCATACCGACCGCACGGTGGCGCATGTTAGCTCTTTTAGCGTCTTCGATCGGGTAGAAGTTGATGTCGATCACGTTGTCAAGCATCCGGATCGCTGTACGGACAGTGGATGCGAGCAGTTCGCGGTCGATCCCTTGTTCTGTGGTGTGAGCCAGCAGATTGACCGATCCCAAGTTGCACACGGCTGTTTCTTCTACTGAGGTGTTGAGCAGGATTTCGGTGCACAGATTCGAGCTGTGAACCACTCCTGCGTGGTCTTGTGGTGAGCGGATATTAGAAGGGTCTTTGAAAGTGATCCAAGGATGACCTGTTTCGTAGAGCATGCCTAGCATCTTTCTCCACAATGTGCTTGCTTCCATTTTCTTAAAGAGGCGTATGGTTCCTTGTTCGGTCATCCGTTCATATTCAGTATAACGCTCTTCGAAAGCCTTCCCATACAGGTTGTGCAGGTCGGGCACATCGTTAGGACTAAAAAGGGTCCAAGACCCATTTTCGATCACTCGCTTCATGAATAGGTCGGGAATCCAGTTGGCGGTGTTCATATCGTGTGTACGCCGTCTCTCATCACCCGTATTTTTTCTCAATTCCAGGAAGTCCTCGATATCGAGGTGCCAAGTCTCTAAGTATGCACACATTGCACCCTTCCTTTTACCGCCTTGGTTCACGGCTACAGCTGTATCGTTGGCTACCTTTAAGAAGGGGATGACTCCTTGACTTTTGCCATTTGTCCCTTTGATTTGAGCCCCCGTGGCGCGGACGTTTGTCCAATCATTGCCCAGGCCGCCGGCCCATTTGGAGAGTTGCGCATCATCGGAAATGACTTTGTAGATATGGTGTAAATCGTCCATGACGGTAGACAAGTAGCATGAGCTGAGCTGCGAGTGGGTTGTCCCGCTATTGAAGAGGGTTGGGGTACCTGGCATGTAGAGGAATTTCGAAAGCACATTGTAAAACTCAATGGCCCGTTTCTCTTTTTGCTTCCCTTCGTTGATCGCTAGGCCCATTGAGACGCGCATCCACAGAATTTGCGGTGTTTCGAGGCGACGCTCTTCTTGATGGATAAAATAGCGGTCATATAACGTTTGGAGGCCCAAGTAAGTGAAATTCTGGTCGCGCTCGATAACGATTGCGCTCATGAGCTTGTCCAAATCAAAGCTCAACAGGGTGGGGTCGAGACGCTCGAGTGAGACACCTGTGCGGAAATACTCTTTGAAGTATTGCTTGTAGAGCTTAGCTAAATTGGGATGGCCAGCTTCCACTCCAATGGTTTCTCGGTAGAGAGTGTCTAGGAGCAGGTTAGCTGCCACATAGGTGTAGTCTGGCTCAAGCTCTACTTTGGCCCTGGCTGCCATTGTGAGCGCTAGGTCTACCTCATGGTCTTTGATCCCGTCATAGAAATTGGTGATTGCCATCTCGACAAGTTCATCAGGCAGCGTTGTTTTCCTGTGTCCTTTACAAGCGTAGGCGATTTTTTTTCTCAGATCGCTTCTTCCCAGTTTATAGCTGGTACCGTCTTTGCGCACGACTTTGTAGAATTGTTCTTTTTCTTCCTCTTCGAAGGAGACTTCTTGCTCGGGAGCCTCTTCGTCCTCTTTTCCTTTTTCCTTGAGATGGTTGCGCTCAGCCCTATAAAGAATGCATTCTCTAGCAGCTTCATAGTATCCCTCGATCATCAATTGCTTTTCGATGGCATTCTGGATCATCTCGATACTGACAATTTCGCTTTTGGCCGCAGTGATTACAGCGAAATCGACGATCTTGTTAGTCACTCTGTTGACTGTTTCGATGATTTCTTGAGGTGTGGGTCCCGCTATTTTTAAGGAAGCTCGAAAAGCCCTTTCGATAGAAGAAGCGATTTTCATGGGGTTCAAACGGACAAAAGAGATCCCATCGCCACGTAAAATTTTCAGTGCGCGAGGAGAGTCTTTGCGTAACTTTTTGTGCTCATCACGGTAAATAATGTAATCACGTGCCACATCATGGTGTCCTGTTTCCATGAGCTTTACCTCAACGATATCCTGGATGCCCTCGACATTGAGCAAGATCCCCAACGCTTCGGCAGTCGCTACCTCTTGGACTACCAAATCGGTGATTGCTGCAATTGTATGGCGGATCGAATCGGGCACAGGTAGGGGGTGTTCGATCTTTTTTGTATCACGGAAAGCAGATTCCAGGGCATTCACGATGCGCTCGCGCCTGAAAGGGACGAACATCCCATTTCTTTTCATAATGGTATAGCCCGGGATAGTCTCAATAGGGGGCATATTTTGTAACCGTTCAGGCGGTCCATCTTCTCGGTTAATAGCCTCGCTGTGGTGACTATCCACTCCCACCTTGGCAAAGAGGGTCTTTCTTAAGGCTTCTGCCGGCTCGTGAACATCTTCTGAAACGAGGGCTGTTGGTTGATTGGTTTCTTTCATATTTTTGTTTACACCTCAAAAAACGCTTGCAAAAAAATCCGCGGTTAAAAATCGAGTAGATACAATAGGTTGTGCTAGTATTGCTTATATGACACCATATATAGTAGCTTAGCTCCGTTTCTGTCTATCGAAATCACAACTGGTTTGGCCGAAAACTTTTGTAAAAAAAGAATGGAAATATGTCTCCGGCTCGCCAAAAAATACAATAAGGGCTATCCTTTTTGACCAGCATAGATAAGGAGTCCTATTTGAAACGCATTTTTCTAATTCCAAATGCTATTACAGCGTTTGGCTTGACTTGTGGTTTGTTTGTGATTTTCAAGACAAGCCTCGCCGATTCTAGCCGCGACCTCTTTTCTCTTTTGCAAGCGTCTGCCATTCTTCTTTTAATCGCTGCCGTGGCCGATCTTGCTGATGGGGCTGTGGCACGCTTGATTAAGGCCGAAAGTGAATTTGGGGAGCAGTTCGATTCCTTGAGCGATTCGGTGACCTTTGGTGTGGCCCCTCCACTTTTGGTCATTAAAAGTCTTGGAGGTGAAGATATTGGGCGGCTACCCACTTTTTTTGTCATCATTGCTGCGATGATCTATAGCCTATGTGGCGTACTCCGTTTAGTCCGTTACAACGTCCGCTCCAAATCTGTTCAAGAGGGTGGTGATGCAGCGGCCAAACGGAAGGAAAAGAAACACTTTACGGGCCTGCCCATTCCTGCTGCTGCTGCCGCTTCTGTTTCAGCAGCGCTCATTTTAATCTCGCCCGAAGTCACAGAGTGGTTGGGTTTGACCGCCCAATGGCGGGCTTATCTAATGATTGGCGTGATGCTGGTGCTCGGCTACTTTATGGTTAGCCGATGGAAGTTCCCCAGCGCCCATGCACTCCATTTCCGTGTACCTTCGTTCTACTTGGTGTTTGCAACGGGTGTTGTAGCCGTTTTGCTTCTGTATGGAATTCTTGATTACTTTGCTGAGGCATTCTTTATAGGAATATGGCTGTATCTGATCATCGCCTGGACACTTTCGATCATCCGGTTGATTGCAGGCAAACGCTCCAAAGCGCTCGCTGACTTTGAGCCCGACGATCAAGACGAATAATACCATTTCCAGAAAATATGGCGTGTTATACAGTGCCACTTCATGGCTTTATTTTCTGGAAATGGTATAAGTGCGGATCAGCGCCAAGATGATGCCTAAAACCTCGACATGGTCTTCGCGTAAAATCATGGTACGGACCTGGGGGTTTCCCGATTCGAGCCGGATGTAGGGAGGGTCGCGCACGGCACGCTTCACAAAAGTGGTTTGTGCGCTAACTTGAACCAATACCATCGCTTTATCCTCAAAATTTGAGGTAGAATGGACAAGTAGTAGATCACCCTCCTGAATCGACTCTTCTTGTAACTCTCTGCCGGCTACGCGCAGGAGGTAGCAAGGCTGTGATGTGGGCACAAGATGCTCCGCTATCGAGACAGCTTCCATGTGTGGATAGGTTTCAATGGGCATCCCGCCTCTTAGGATGCCAATAACAGGCACCTCTACACTTCCCTCCTTATTTTCAGCTACAAGGGCCAAAGAGCGGCTGCGTGTCGTATTCTCAGGAAGCACCCCCTTCTTTTTGAGCGATTGCACGTGGTTATAGACAGAACCGAGAGAGGCAAATCCAAAGTGATGCTGAATATCGCGGTAACTAGGACTGTGTTTTTTTTCAGCCAAGTACCCTTCGATAAAATCGACAATTTCTCGTTGCCTTTTCGTCAATCCTTGCATATGGTGACCATTTTAACCCTATTGGCCTTTTCAAGGAATAAAGAGCGATGCGTAATAAAATTTTGGTGGTGGAACGTGACGCGGCTGCGCGTGAGCAGCTCGAAGTGATTTTGCAAGAAATTGTTGAGGAAGGTGGTGAGCTGATCTTTACCCAAAAGCAAGAAGATGCTTTGGAGATTATCAAAAAACAACATCCACCTGTCGTGCTTTTAGAATCCAAACTTGCAGAAGAAGATAGGGGAGCTTGGAACTTAGAGGGTGTACATGTCATCCTGACCTACCCACGTGGCACTACAGCACCCGCAGGTTCTACGCATCTCTTCAAACCTTTCAAGGCTCATCAGGTGCTTGAAAAGTGCAGGGAATATTTGAGCCGAGAATTTGTGCCCCCCATCCCTCCGATGTAAACACCCACCAATCGACCCCTTTGGTGACATACCACATGATAATAGGGGAGACAATCACGTCCGAAAAAAAATGCCCCCCTTGTGCGATACGGGCAATCATTAAGCCTCCGCCCAAAAAAACGACCAGAAAAAGGCCCGTATTTTTTAAAAGGGAACTCTTGTAGCGCTTGCCTACCAACACCATGGAGAGAAAATAGAAGCCCATAGCGACATGGCCACTCGGAAAGGAGCGCTGAGGATCGTGCCTTGTGTGAAAATCGGGGTTCCAGAATGGGCGGTATTCATGTTTCCCTCCAAACTCGACCACCTGCTTGGGCCGTGGCCGTCCCCAATATTCTTTAAAACCCCAATTTGTCACCAATCCGGCACCGATTACCAGTGTAAGCACCATTGCCAAAGCACCTCGCCGCCATTTAGCCCATTTCCGGTAGCATATAGAAATAACAAACACTCCAGAGGCTAAACCCCCAGTCGCCAGCCCAAAAATCTCTCCGTATTGGAAAAGGCAGGCAAAAAACGTGTTATTATAAAATCCACTTTCTGGAGAGTAGAAGAGATCGGCACAGTAAAAATCGAGAGTTGGAGTAAAAGGGGCCAAAAGGGCCAGCAGCAAGATCCACATGGCTGATATCATAGCTTTTTGGGGTTAATACGTCATATACAAAGAACTGTCATTTCTGGCCTATAGAGGAAGTTGCAACACTACCTATGCCCTTCGCTTTAAGACGCGCTTGGATATCCTGATTCCAAAACCAAGAAGCATGACATTGCTTAGCTTGAGTTTCAAAGTCTTCGTCTTGATTCGTAGCCCCGGCAGCTAATAAATGCTCAACGACCTCTATTTTAGGTTCTCCGGGATGATTAGACGCGATCATCAGCAGTGGAGTTTTACCACTAGTGTCCAAGATATTGACTTCTGCTTCATTGGATAATAATAACTCCACTTTTTCCTTGGCATCTACTTCAGCAATAACCGCTAAGTGTAAAGGGAATGACTTTGTTCTTGTATGTGTCATTTCTGAAACCAGAGAGCGGTCTTTTTCCAGAAGAACTCTCATGATTGCCAATCCATTTTTTTGAAGGTTGATCGCTTGGTGAAGAGCAGAATAACCAGCGCTATTATGAGCTTTGGGATCAGCTCCATTTTCAAGGAGCAGGCGGACTAGCTCGGTGTGGCCATGTTCCACAGCTAGATGCAACAATTCTGTTGTGTTAGATAATTTTCCTGCAGCCAAGGCGTTTTGGATTGTGCCTATATCACCTCTAATCACAGCAGAAATCTGTGGCGATTGTATCAGTTTTTTATCTACAAGACGTGCGTTGATGTCTGGGTTATTAAGCCATTCGCTATGATTTTCTTGCGCGAGTTGTTCAAAAGTTTTATTCCCCGCTTTTGCACACACATCAGCTCCGTGATCCACTAACAGTTCAATGAGATCGATGTTAGGCTCTCTTGTAGTTGAAGCCACTGTTGTGAGAAGGGGTGTACTGCCCATTTTATCCGAGGCATCGACCTCTGCGTCATTTTTTATCAATAAGGCCACTTTTTCCTTGGCCCCCTCACCATGAACCGCCAGATGTAAAGGAGTTTGCCCCCCTTCTCCTGCCTTTTCAGAAACTAGCTCTGCGTCTAGTATCAAAAGGGCTTCCATAGTGGCTAGACTCTTTTGGCAGTCTTCACACAAGATCGCTAAATGTAAAGCTGAGTTAGCACGCGAGTCCTTACCTGTTGGATGAACGTCCTCCATAAAGAGCAAGTTTACGATTTCAGCTTGCCCTTTTGATGCTGCCTCAAGAAAAAGCAATTCCTTGATAGGCAAACTGAGACTCTTAACAGCGTTCTGGATGAAGGCGGTATCACCTCTTGCCACTGCAGCAATTAAGTCTTCGGGAATTGTCGCATTTTCTTGTGCTGGAATTTTTGTTTGGACTTCTTCGATTTGCGTATCCGCACATTTTTTCCAGATGATGCCTCCACAACCCAGCGTTAACAGAAGACCACAAGATGCCGCAAGTGGGACAAACGAGTACTGACCTAGATGTTGAATGCACTGTTGTATTGAATCATTCAATGGGCCCCAGTTCAGCCCATAATCTTGGGTAATCAGCACTAAGGCGCCAAAAATGACAGCCAAAGCAACGAGCGTTACGGCTGCCCCATAAATCACTTTTTTTGTCATATCGGAAGCGTGGCAATAGGGTTGAGTATCTACGATTGGATTGCCGCCGATTTCTGAAGCACTGGACATGAATTTACTCCTTTAGCCGATGATTGTACAGACTAATTATTAAAATTAAATTAAGGCTGACTTGTCTAGGTAAGTGATCAGAAAGTGGAGCTACATCTTTGAGCGCTCCAGCGCACAAAGATGTAGCTCCATTTCTCTCGCATTCCTTTCGTGGATCACCTAAGATGTAGAGCAATATGGACCAGTTAGTTTTATTTTTAGGAGCTTTGGCATTAGGGGGTGTAATCGGGTGGCTCATTGCACGCAATCAGGCACAGATGCCCCTCAAAGAGGCCCAGTTGGAACAACGTGCTGCCTCTGAAAAGCTGGCGCTGGTTGAGAAAATTCAAGACTCTTTTATTGAGCAGTTCAAAGGAGCCTCAGCCTCTGCTTTGAAGCATAATAACGAAACCTTTATGCAACTGGCCGAACAAGCTTTTGATAAAAAGAGTCAGGCGATTGCCGCGATTGTGAAGCCCGTTAAGGAATCGCTGGAGAAATTCGATGGCAAAATCCGGGAGATTGAGCAGGCCCGCACAGGAGCTTATGCCACCCTAAAAGAGCAGGTGAGCTCGCTCATCGAAACCCAAAAAGAGCTCCGTACCGAGACATCGAATTTATCAAGAGCCCTGCGTGCTCCTACTGTTCGGGGAAGGTGGGGCGAGATGCAGCTTAAGCGCGTTGTCGAAATGGCGGGTATGGTCGATCATTGTGATTTCTTTGAGCAGGCCAACGTCACGACAGAAGAGAAACGCTACCGGCCCGATCTCCTAGTTAAGCTCCCTGCAGGAAAAAACATCATCGTCGACGCCAAAGCTCCCTTGGAAGCCTATATGCTTGCACTTGAATGCACAGATGAAAAGAGCCGCCACGAAAAGCTTCGTGAACACGCTCTTGCAATCCGCACGCATATGACCCTGCTCTGCCGCAAATCGTACTGGGAGCAATTTCAGCCCACTCCAGAGTTCGTAGTCCTCTTTTTGCCCGGAGAGACCTTTTTCAGTGCTGCACTTGAATTTGATCCACAACTGATTGAGGCGGGAGTCGAACAAAAGGTGATTCTCGCTACTCCGACTACTTTGATCGCCCTCTTAAGGGCTGTAGCCTATGGATGGCGACAGGAGAGTCTATCTAAAAACGCCGAGCAGATCAGCGCCATGGGTCGAGACCTCTATAAAAGGATTGCCGACATGGGTAGCCATTGGGAAAAGGTGGGCAAAGGACTGTCTAACGCAGTTCAGGCCTACAATCGTGCAGTAGGGTCCTTAGAGTCGCGCGTGCTCGTCTCAGCTCGTCGCTTTGGAGAATTAGGAGGTGAGAAAGAGATCGATGCTCTCGAGCCTGTCGAAGAAACACCCCGCACCCTGCAAGCCCCCGAGATGCTTCCTTCCGAAGTTTCAGATACTCCCATGGGGATAATTTAACCTAAAAACGGCAGTTCGAGACGGCAAATTGATGCAAGATTTTGATTTAGAATCACTTTTAATAGGGGGCGCACATTCCCAAATGGTGAAGAGGCCTCCTAGTGGAAGCGATTCTGGATCAAAAGATTGCGTCAATTTGCCGTCTCCAACTGCCGTTTTTAGGATAATACCATTTCCAGAAAATAAAGCCATGAAGTGGTACTGGGTAACACGCCATTTTTGAACGATCCTTTCTCGCTTAGGTGCAAAAACATAGGCTTCGAAACGATCATCCAAATCTGTCATGTTACCCAGTACCACTTCATGACTTTATTTTCTGGAAATGGTATAATTGCTGAATCAGGAGTGAGCAGAGCCTGTGAGGTCGGCGAATGCGCCAAAGATAGCCTCGTAGCAGGCCATAAGGTGCTTCACTCCGTTTATGGCACGGTGAGGCTCTTCTTCAGGGGGGATACCGTAGTAGGTGGCAATCGAATTTTTAGAGAGATCGCTCTCTTTTGTAATAGGGTGCTTATTGCTTATAAGGCAGGTAGCCCAATACATTGAAGCGAGGTCGAGCCAGTGGTAGGGCCATCCGAAACCTTCTTGCACATCGGCATTGATCAACTGGAGAAAGAAAGCGCGATCGAAAGAGGGATTTTGACAGATGAACACCCCTTCTCTTTGTCCCAATTCGAGCCTGTGAAAATCGTTTTCGATCTCGCTTGCGACTACCCGTTCGCTCTGGCCATGGAGGGTTTGTTCCCAAGTAAATCCATTGATCTTTAAGCTTTCGGGATCAGCCGCTGCCCATACCTCTAGAGGTTGGGCTACGATCGATTCATAGCTGACTACAACGCGCCGCGTGATCGAATCGACCACCTTATAGGCAATCTCTATGATTCTGTGTTTCTCAGGATTTAGACCTGTTGTCTCGGTATCAAGGAAGATTAGGTACATAACGCGAACTTATAGTAGTCGCCAGATAAAAATCAAACTCACCTTATTTTTTTTTGAAGAGCGCGTTCAATTACGGAACATGCTTATTAAGAATTTTTTAAGGCAAAAAAACGTTTTTACAAAATGCTTGGTGTAAATTATACTTGCCTGTTATCCCTGAATTTAACGGGAATTAATGGGGTTCTGATGCAAGTATTGGAAAGTCTCACTCGGTTGATCTGTCGTTTTCGCTATCCTGTCTCTCTACCTGAAGATGTTGCTCATGACCTAGGAATGCATCTTCCTAATACGCTCAATTTCCAAGAATTCCTCCAGCTACTTTCCTCTCCATATCAGCGTCCCGCTAAGCTACGCAAGTTTATGTCGCGCGCTTTGGCTGAATCGACCTTTGAATCGGCTCTCAAAAAAGAGACCTTTCATTCGTGTTCTCTTTTTTCCTACTACTTTAGCAAAGGTTGGCTGGTTTTCGCTCTTTATTTTGACGAAGATGCCCGTTTGCGGCGCATCTATCTTCAGTGTCCAGCCTGCGAGCTCATCGATGGATTCGATCTTCTTCTCGACGAGGACATTCTCGCCAAAGCTTCTTCTCATTAAGATCTTTACATTTGAGTTGCCTTCCTCTATAATTTTTTCATTATTATGGAATTTCCGCCACAAAAGTTTCGAGAGATCGTATTTCAGCTCATCTTTTCCTTTGATGTCGGGGGGGAGACAGAGACAGAACTCATTCCGTTTATCATGCGGGAGCTGGCCGTTTCTAAAAAGAATGTGAGCGCAGCTTTTGCAAAAGCGCAGGCTGTTTGGAGCCATCGTGAAGAATTGGATCGTGTGATTGAAAAGCAAACTCAGGCCTATTCTCTCGAGCGTATTAAAACGGTTGAAAAAAACGTCTTGAGGTTCGCATTCTATGAACTCTTAATCGCAAAAGAGCTCAAACCAAAAATTATCATTTCAGAAGCGCATCGTTTAGCACGCAAATTCAGTGCAATAGAGGGGGCTGCGTTTGTAAACGCCGTTCTCGATAGCCTGGAGGTTATCTCTGAATCTGAAGAGATCCCCATTGTGCCTCAAGAATTGGATTTGGGCAGTACGCAAGCTCCCGCGATTGATCGATCGTAAATGACCCAATATTTCTAGTATTAGGTCATTGACGATCGCTCAAGCCCCGGGGCTTTGGCGCACCGAAATCCAATTCTTGAGGCACAATGGGTATACATCCTCCATTTCCATACCAAACAGCGAAGCTTCTGCGTGATTTTTCGACATTTGGGATAGGTGGGCCAGCTAGATTCTTTGCTGAAGCCCAGAGCTGCGAGCAGATGCAGCAGATGCTGGCCTTTGCATATAGTGTATCCTTGCCGACATTGATTATCGGGAAAGGTTCTAATTGCCTTTTTGATGATAGGGGATTCAACGGTCTTGTCATCCTCAACAAGATTGATTTTCTCCAGCAAGATGAGAAAGGCCTTTTTCAGGTTGGGGCAGGTTACAGCTTCGCCAGATTAGGAGGCATCACTGCAAGACAGGGATGGTCGGGTTTGGAGTTTGCAGCAGGTATTCCAGCTACGGTCGGTGGGGCCATCTATATGAATGCAGGGGCAAATGGTCAAGAAACATGTGGAAAGCTTGTAGAAGTAGGGTATGTAACCTCAGTGGGTGATCTTGTGCGGCTCAAACAAGAGGATTTGACCTTTAGCTACCGTTTTAGCTCCTTTCAAGAGAAACGAGGAGCTATTGTCGAGGGGGTGTTCCAGCTCAGTCCCTCTGAAGGAGCAAAGCATGCCCAAAAAGAACTTCTAGGCTATCGGCTGAAAACCCAGCCTTATGGTGAAAAATCAGCCGGATGTGCGTTTCGCAATCCTCCTACTCTTTCTGCTGGTAAACTGATCGAGGAGTGTGGTTTGAAGCAGGCGTTGATTGGGGGAGCTTTGGTCTCGGGATTGCATGCAAACTTCATTGTAAATGTGGGTGGAGCGACCGCTCAAGATGTATTAGATCTCATGAAAAGTATCAAAGAGTGTGTTTATTCCGAAAAAGGTATTATTTTAGAAGAGGAGATCCGTCATATCCCCTATGAATGACTTTAGAGCTGATTTACATTGCCACTCTTCTTTTTCTGATGGAACGGATACTCCTACGCAGCTCATTGAGCTAGCTATGGCAAGTGGGCTTTCGGGCCTGTCTATCACCGACCACGATACTCTTGCTGGCTATGAGGAGGCTTTTGCTGTGGCAGAAGCTAAACAGTTTTTACTCATAAATGGCATTGAATTTTCTGCCTCCTACGCCCAGGAGCCCGTCCATATCTTAGGTTATGCCTACCAAATGCAAAGTGATGCCATCGCAAGTCTATGTGCTCGGCACAAAGAGCGGCGAGAGCAAAGAAATCACAAAATCTTAGAGAAACTCAAGAAGCTGGGAATTGTGATCGAACCCACCGAATTGCTCCATCGTGGAACTTGGGGGCGTCCCCACATTGCCCATGCACTTGTCAAGCGTGGTCTTGTCAAGTCGATCCAAGAGGCATTTGAGGTTTATCTTGCTGAGGGTAAAATTGCCTATGATCCTGGAGAACCTATATCTGTTGAGAAAACAATAGAGACAATCCATCAAGCAGGGGGGAAAGCCGTACTTGCCCATCCTCATCTACTCAAGCGGAGCACCACCATCCGCGCGATGCTCAAGATGCCTTTTGACGGGCTGGAGTGCTATTATGCCCGTTTCCCGCTTGCCCAGGAAAAGAAGTGGATTGACCTAGCTCAGCAACGCAAGTGGTTGATCACGGGTGGTTCCGACTACCACGGCTCTATCAAACCTCGCAATGTGCTTGGTACCTCTTGGGTTCCGCGCGAGACATTCGAGCTTCTTTACACGCATTTTCTGGAAAATAATAGGAAGCACCATGACAAAACTTGATCCAAAACATTATTTGAAATATTCGCAGATCCAAATGGGGGTGGCAGCCGATTTGATTGCACAAATTGACTGGCAGGGCAACGAACGGCTTCTAGATGTCGGATCTGGAGATGGGAAAATCACAGCCTATCTGCGGGAATTGGTGGCAGAGGTAGTAGGGGTTGATCTATGCGAAAATATGGTCAATTTTGCCTCAGAGTTGTTTCCCCATATCTGTTTTGAAAGACAAAGCGCGGATGAGATGACCTTTGACAAACCCTTCGATGTCATCACCTGCTTGAGTGCATTGCACTGGGTACGTCAGCCCGTAAAAGCCTTCGAAAGAATGGCTGAGGCTTTAAAGCCAGGAGGAATGGCTTACATTTTAACATATCCTGCCGAGTCTATCTACTGGCGTCCGATGCAAAAGACCGCCCAAGATCCTCTGTTTGCCCCCTATTTGGCTTCTTTGGTTTCTCCCCATGCTGCCCAGCATTACTGTGAGGCGGCCCAGCAAGCTGGTCTGGAGGTAATTTCTTCTAAGCTTCAGGGGCATTTTGCTACCCATGATTCTCTCGAAAACGCAAAGTCCTATATCCAGGCTTGGCTGCCTAATTTAATTGATCTCCCCCAAGAGCTGAGAACCCCTTTTATCGACCTTGCGAGCAGCTATCAGGCGACCCAAGCGGTCGATCAAGGCGATGGTAAAATTCATTTGCCTTATACAACTTTGGTCCTGATTTTGCAAAAGCCATTATAATCTTAAGTCAAACAATATTAATATTTTATTATAAGATCCTCTGTGATAAAATAGGCGCATATGGCTATGCACCCCCTTCTGCAAGACAGTCTTGAAATCTCATCAATGAAACTGGGGCTTGAGCGTATCGAGGCACTTGATGCCCTTTTGGGCTTCCCTAGTAGACAATTCGCAGCGGCCCATATTGCTGGTACCAATGGCAAGGGTTCTGTCAGCTCCAAGATCGCTAGGGCACTTCAGGAGAGCGGAAAAAAAGTAGGCCTCTATACCTCTCCTCATATTCATACCTATCGTGAGCGTATTTGCATCAATGAAAAGCCTATTTCCGAAGCGGATGCTGATCGCCTGCTAAAAAAAATCACTACTATCTCACGGGTTCAGCTCTCCTATTTCGAACTTCTGACCCTTTTGGCTTTCTGCTATTTTGCTGAAGAAAAGGTCGATTTTGCAGTTCTAGAAACGGGAATGGGGGGACGGCTCGATGCGACAAATATCATCCGCCCCGTTTTGTCTGTGATCACCTCGATAGAAATGGATCACATGCCCTATTTAGGTGAGACACTGCAGGCCATAGCTTATGAGAAGGCAGGTATCATTAAACCGGGGGTGCCTGTGCTGCTGGGTCCGCATGTAAAGCCCCTATATGTCTTTGAAGAGGCCTCTGAGCGTACCCAAAGTCCTCTTTTTCAAGTCCAGGGGACGTTTGCTCATTATGAAGAAGAGAATAAAAAGATTGCCCAGAAAGCACTCTCACTCCTTCCATTCCCACTCGATAAGAGGTCGATCAAAATAGGTCTTGAGGCCACCCCTCCCTGCCGCTTTGAAATCGTCTCCGAATGCGAACCAAAGGTTATTTTAGACGTTGCACACAATCCCGATGGTTTAAAACGTACATTTGAGCGTCTTTTTCATCAATTTCCTGATACCGAAGTAAGGGTTTTAGCCGGATTTTCAGCAGACAAAGACATAGAAGAAGCTTTAAGTGTGATCCGCAACAATGCGGTCGATCTCCACCATGTTTACACCGATCATCCCCGATTACTCAAAAAGGGAGATCCCCATCTGGAGAACGCGTTTCAAAAAGCTTATATATTAGCCAAAAGCAGAGGAGAGATCTTGCTGGTTTGCGGCACCTTCTTCATCATGCACCGTGCAAGGCTTGCAGCCAAATCCATGTTGGAGAAAGCGGACGGTTGATCCATACATGATGGCAGACGTTCCATTGATCCGTAGGAAGTCTTTTTAAAAATTCCACAATAGCTTCCTGTTCTAAGGCTCCCTCGGCATGTCCTGGGTAACAGGTAATCGAGATAGCTCCTTGCAAGGACAGGCAACTTAAAGCGTTTTGAATGCTCGATAGAGTCGATCCTGTTTGCGTGGTGATGGTCTTGTCTCCTCCTGGAAGATAACCCAGGTTATAACAAATTAATTTTACTCCTGCTTCAGAAAAGTGGACATGAGACTCCAAGCGAAGTTCGACTGTATCTCTCCAGGGGGCCGGCAGCCCGGCCAAACGTTTTTGCGTTTGCGCTAAAGCTTGGGGTTGGATATCGTAGCCAATCAGCCTGCCTTGGCCTTTTAGCAATTGAGCTAGAAAAAATGTGTCGTGCCCATTGCCGACAGTGGCATCGATGACAGTGTCGCCAGGGGTCACACATTTTTCCCAAGAATTGTGGGCAAAGGACAGGTGTGGCTTCATAACTTACGAGTATACCTCTTTTGTGCTTTCAAGAAATAGGGATGTTTGTTAAATTTTATCTCCCTTTGGGGTATTAGCTCAGTTGGTTAGAGCGCCACGTTGACATCGTGGAGGTCGGCTGTTCGAGTCAGCCATATCCCAACCTCCTCATTTATCCTAAGGAGTAGGAAGTTTGAATTTGAGAGTGAATAAACAAATACGTGCGCCTAAAGTGCGCGTGATTGGTCCTGAAGGGGATCAAGTCGGGGTTTTGCTTCTCAGAGATGCGCTTCAGCAAGCGCAGGAAGCGAGCCTTGATCTAGTGGAAGTTGCGCCCAATGCTCAACCTCCCGTTTGTAAGATCGTCGATTACGGTAAGTTCCGTTATGATCAGACCAAACGAGAGAAAGAGAGCAAAAAAGCGCAGCACCAAGTGAAGGTGAAGGAAGTCAAGCTCAAGCCAAATATCGACGAGCATGATTTCAACACTAAAATGAAAAAAGCCCGCGGGTTTCTCGAAAAAGGAAATAAGGTCAAAGTGACCTGTATGTTCCGCGGGCGTGAAATGGCCCACACCGATTTAGGTCTGAGGGTGGTCCAGAATTTTTGTAAAGGCTTAGAAGATGTAGCCCTAGTAGAGGCTCCGCCGAAACTTTTAGGGCGCAGCTTAATCGGAGTGCTCGCGCCGGCCCCAGCAAAAGGGGGAGCAAAAGTCAAACCAGCGCCGAAAAAGGAGAAAGCAGATGCCCAAGATGAAAACCAATAAATCGTACGTCTCTCGTTTTAAATTAACAGGAACAGGCAAATTGCTGCGACGCCATCCAGGGCGTCGTCATAAATTATCTAAGAAGTCCTCTTGCAGAAAACGGACTTTGGCGGTACCCGCACTTGTCCATGAATCCCAATTGAAAATGTACAAGCGCAAGATGTGCGTATAACGATAAGAGTTTAAGAAGGAGAGAATTATGGTTAGAGCAACCAGTGCGCCGGCTTCTCGTCGGAGTCGTAAGCGTATTTTAAAGAAAGCAAAAGGTTTTTGGGGCGATCGTAAAAATCATATCCGCCAGGCATCTAATGCCGTTATGAGCGCGATGTCGTTTAATTACCGCCACCGTAAACAGAAAAAAAGTGAATTTAGAAGTCTGTGGATTACACGTGTCGGTGTTGGCGCGAAAATCAATGGTCTTTCTTACAGCAAATTTGTCTGCGGATTGAAGAAAGCCGGATGCGATTTAAATCGCAAAATGCTTTCTGAAATGGCGATCCACAATCCTGAGGGCTTCAAAGCTTTGGCTGAAATGGCTAAAAATGCACTTGCGGCCCAATAAAGTTGTCAAGTAAGTTGAACATGCATGTCATGGAACAGCAGATCCGTAAAATTCAATTAGAACTGGATACGGATCTGCAGTCATGTCTGGACAGCAAAGACATCGAAGCGTTGAAAGTCAGGTATTTAGGAAAAAAAGGGCCTGTGCAAGGATTGTTGCAAGCCCTGAAAGATTGTTCAACGGATGAGCGTCCTCAGGTGGGGAAACTCGTCAATGACTTAAAAGAGCTCATTGCAAATCGGCTGAGTACAGCAGGACAGATGGCAGAAGACAAAGAGCTTCACCACCGTTTGTCCCAAGAAAAGATCGACGTTACCTTGCCAGGGAGGCACCGATTTTTGGGTAAGAAGCATGTTGCATTGCGCATGCTTGATGAAGCAATCGATGTCCTTGTCGGCATGGGCTTTTCTGTCCAGTATGGTCCTGATATTGAGAGCGACTATTATAATTTTGAAGCTCTCAATTTTGCCAAGGACCACCCTGCTCGGGACATGCACGACACCTTTTACATCACACCAGATACGTTACTGCGCACGCATACATCAAATACGCAAGTGAGAGTGATGGAGACATGCCCACCCCCCATCCGTGTGATTGCACCTGGCAAATGCTATCGCAATGAAGATGTATCGGCCCGTTCCCATGTTTTGTTCCATCAAATTGAAGGACTTTACATCGATAAGAATGTAACTTTTGCCGACTTGCTTGCCACTTTAGAAGAGCTTTTTTCAAAGCTCCTCAACCAGAATGATATTAAAATGCGCTACCGTCCTAGTTATTTCCCCTTTGTGGAGCCAGGGATGGAAGTAGACATCAGTTGTTTTGTTTGTGGAGCCAAAGGATGTAGTGTTTGTAAGCACAGCGGCTGGCTTGAAGTGGCAGGTGCGGGTATGGTACACCCCGAGGTTTTGAAATCGGGTGGGATCGACACCGAAGAGTATACGGGTTACGCATGGGGGATGGGCATTGAACGCCTCACCATGCTGCGTTATGGTATTGAAGATATTCGTCTCTTTATGGAAGATAACTTCAAGTTTTTACAACAGTTCTAAGATCTCTTTTGGAAGAGTGGCAGAGTGGCCGATTGCGCCTGTCTTGAAAACAGGAGTCCCTTTGCGGGGACCGTGGGTTCGAATCCTACCTCTTCCGAAAAACAAAACCAGAGCATCCGCTCTGGTTTTTTTTTCGGAAGAGGGCCAGTGAATAGTTTCACTTTTAGGAATTGCGAAAGTCACAGCAAATCCTCGAAAGAAATTTTGTAACTATTCAGGTAATCCATCTTTTTGGTTAAAAGCCTCTCTGTGGTGACTATCCACTCCCACCTTGACAAACTGGGGCTGCCCTAAGGATTCTGCTGGCTCGTGAATAGTCACGAAATTTTCAGATCCAATGTTATACCATTTCCAGAAAATAAAGCCATGAAGTGGTACTGGGTAACATGACAGATTTGGATGATCGTTTCGAAGCCTATGTTTTTGCACCTAAGCGAGAAAGGATCATTCAAAAATGGCGTGTTATACTAATTGAAAAAAATAAAATTACACCTTTGCCCATATTCTTGAAGTCAAGGAAATGACTTGCTCCCGGTCGTTAGTAAATTCATTCCATGCATCTGAACAAGCATCCAACAATTCCTCCTCATCCTTGAAAGTTCGATTCGAAAGATGTGTGCGGCGCAAGTATTTCCACACCTGTTCGCATGGATTCAATTCAGGTGATGCTGCTGGCAAGGGCAGCAATGTTAAGTTGTGAAAATGTGGTAATTTTTGCGTCGTATGCCACCCTGCCTTATCAAGTATGATTACTGCATGCCGTCCGGTGGGAACTTGTGAGGAAATGTGCCGCAAATGGATCTCCATTGTATCCTTGTTTGCATAGGGCAACAATAAACCAACAGCATCGCCTCTTTCAGGACATACGGCACCAAAAAGATATGTGTATTTGAACTGTTGTTGACGTACTGCACGAGGGCGAGTTCCTTTTACTGCCCACAGTCTGCTTAGGCTTCCCTGTTGGCCAAATCTAGCTTCATCCTGAAACCAGATTTCAACATCGTTGAGTTGGATTCCTTTTGGCAAAGAGTTTTCTACTTTTGCGCGAAATTTTTTTTAAACTCTTCTTGTTCCTCTGGATTGGCATCTGGATGCCTTGATCTTGCGCTAACCCAGACAAGTCTTGCCCGTTTCAAATGGTTATATGCACTTTTTAATGAGCACTTTATCCCATACTTATCTTTCATTAACTGCAACACGTCTTTCCCTATAATTACGCCACCGGATCGTCCTTTCTGAAGGTCGAGAACCGCAGAACGAAAAGCTGCGGTTTCACTATCTGGAATAAGCGATTTTTTTCCTCTTCCAGATTTTTCTTTAACACCATCAATGCCATAAGTTTTAAAATTGCGTATCCATGTGTAAACCGTATTACGTGTAACCCGAAGAAGTTCAGCAATTTCACGAGGAGTTTTACCTTCCTTGAAATGACTCAGGGCAAGGAATCTATTCTTTTCTCTAGGATGTTTTGCGGATTTATACAGCTTTATAAAGTCGTGCTTTTCTAGTTCTTCGGGAATAAGAATTGTTGTTTCCATGTTGCTACCTCCATTTTGAGGAGATTGCTTATGCCACAACATCTGTATTTTTTAAAATTTCAATTAGTATTATACAGTGCCACTTCATGGCTTTATTTTCTGGAAATGGTATTATCCTAAAAACGACAGTTGGAGACGGCGAATTGACGCAATCTTTTGATCCAGAATCGCTTCCATTAGGGGGCCCCTTCACCATTTGGGAATGTGCGCCCCCTATTAAAAGTGATTCTAAATCAAAATCTTGCATCACTTTACCATCTCGAACTGCCGTTTTTAGGATTATTTATGATATTTGTATTATAAAGGCTCATGTTCAACAACACATCATTTAAGCCAGCATGGTGGCTGCCTGGGTCACATTTACAAACGATATGGCCTGCACTTTTTCGAAAAAAAATTAAACTCAATGTTTTCCGAGAGCGACTGGAGCTTCCTGATCATGATTTTCTAGATCTTGAGTGGGCAGGAGAAGAGAAAGAAAATATCGTCTTAATTTTGCATGGTGTAGCAGGGTCTTCTCAGTCATCTTATGCACAAGGGATGCTGAGGACTTGCGTGGCTGCTGGATGGCAGGCCGTTTTCTTGCATTTTAGAGGCTGCAGCCATGAAGTAAATCGCTTAGAACGTGGGTATCATGCAGGAGAGACAGAGGACTTAAACTACGTGGTGCAAGCATTACTCAAGCGGCGCAAGCATGTCCGTCTCGCAATTGTTGGTGTCTCATTAGGAGGGAATATCTTGTTAAAATGGCTAAGCGAGCAGGGAAGGAATGCGCCCATTGTTTCTGCTGTGGCCGTATCTATTCCTTTTGATTTAGCAAATGTAGCCAATCGGTTTGATAGAGGACTCTCACGGGTTTATCAATGGTGGCTCTTGCGTGAATTAAAAAGGGGGCTAATTAAGAAAATCCGTTTTCTTCCCAACTATTTGAATTTAAAAAAGATTAGAAAAATCAAAAGTTTTTGGGAATTCGATGATCAAATTACAGCCCCTATGTATGGATTTAAGAATGCAGCGCACTATTATCAATTGACAAGTGCCCGCCAGTATTTAAAAACCATTTGTAAACCCACATTAATCATTCATGCAGCAAACGATCCCTTTATGACCCCCGATGCGATTCCTGTGGCTGCAGAATTATCACCTACTATTACCATGGAGCTATCTCCTAAAGGGGGGCATGTGGGATTTATTGGTGGACAAGTCCCTTGGAAGGCCACCTATTGGTTAGAAGAGCGCATTCCTCTTTTTTTACAGCAATTTTTCAAATGACAAAAGAGTTTATACCAATCCACAGAAATAACACTTCAAAAATGGCGTGTTATATCATTTCCAGAAAATAAAGCCATGAAGTGGTACTGGGTAACAAGACAGATTTGGATGATCGTTTCGAAGCCTATGTTTTTGCACCTAAGCGAGAAAGGATCGTTCAAAAATGGCTTGTTATACAGTGCCAATTTGTGACTTTATTTCCTGGAAATGGTATAACCTTGCCTTGTCGGTTGCAGGCTTTCGGCTTAAAAAAAAGAGGTATTGGAGATTAACCAATACCTCTAAGAAAAATGGTTCTACGCTAAAACTAGAATATCAATTCTAAAGCAACATAGGGGCCTTGGAAACTGGCGTTGCTAAAAGCGTCCATGGAAAGACCGGTACTTGCGGTGTCGACAAAAATCTCTCTATCAATCACATTACGATAGGAGAGTGCTTCATAGCCAACCTCTAAGATGGCTTTTAAACATCTAAAATTGTAACCGTAGCTCAAGCCGATGCGGATATCCCACATAGGGACAAGGTCCCAAAAAGAGGCATCCTTTGAGAAGGGTTGAGTTTGGGTAAGTGCGCTATCACGTTGGAATTGCACTTTATATCGATTGACTAGCAAACTCCCTTTTACGGTTGATGTTAGTGCAAACCTACCGGGGCAAAAACAGTGTAAGAAGTTGAGATCGTAATTAGCTTCAAACGCAACTTCAGGACCTATCCCACGTGCATGACTTCGCTTGTTGATGTGCTCGTTTCCTGGGCCTAGCCTATATATAAGATCTTCTTCAAATTTTATATTAGCATAATGGAGCCCGGTTCGAAATGTATAACGGAAAGCATTGCATTGCCGTCCCCACAAACCAATAAGAGCATCGACTGCATAATATTCCAGCTCGACCTTTGAGGATGCAAAACGAAATACGCCACCTATAGGTATCCCCCCATTGGGCGCTAAAGGACCGCTCGCAGAATCAGACTGGCTTGTTTTGGGAAGATGAGTCCATATTAGTTGAAAATCATTCTCACAAAGCCCATATGAGGCATATAGACGGTAAGCACTCTTGTAATCAAAATCATTATTAAACCTGGTGCCATTGGGAAAGGCGTCGAGTGGGCTTACCGCTTGTGCGTAGAAGCTTTGGCTAATCATCGGTTGAAGAGCAAGGTATTCTCCTCTAACATCCCAAGCTCCAGATTTTGGTTGATGTTCCCAAGCTGTTGCAGCTCCCGTTGAAGCCATAAATGTGGCTAGTAAAACAAATTTTATCAGATGGTTCATTTTTTGTCCTCATGTGTTCAGAAAGGTTTTCAATGTACAATGCGTGTGTAATATCGTCAATTTTTTAGTTGCAGAACCAATTGAAAAACTCCCGACACTTGGAAAATCGACGATTTTGGTGACAATTTTTAGAGCCAGCTGGGCTGGCTCATGCCGCAATTACGGGAGCATACCCGAATGGGTAGATGAGGAAATGCGGCGAAAATTGCCGCCAAAAGCGCGATTTTACAAGAATCGGGAGTTTTTCAATTGGCTCATAAGTCGGACATTTTTCTAAAGTGGACGATCGCACTAGTGTTTTTCTTTCTGGATGTCAGGCCGCAAAGAGCCAATAGGTTTCCGAATAGATTTGCGGCATCTAACAGACTTAATCCACATAAACCAATGATACGTGTCCAGAGATGTTTGCGGGGGGCGAATAATTTTTTTGTGTAGCGAGCGTAGGTGTTTGCTAATAGGGCCCGAGGAATGTTGTAGTGAGCTTGCACCTTTTCACAAGTGATCTGTGTGCTCATAAGATCAGCATTCCAAATGGCAAGCATTTGCCTAAAGTATCTTTTATTGATGGTCGTTTTATGTTTGCAATATACAGAAATGGAGCAGGTTGGGGGTAAATATTTTGCGCAGAGGCGCAGGGCTGCCCCTAATTCACAAAAATGGTCTTCGTTCAGCCAGATGCTGGCTTGAGTTTTATTATTAAAGATCGTTTGCAGTTCGGATGGGTGGCGCTTCATCATGACATCGAAGAGCTGATAGGTGCACTGTCTTGGGTAACCAGACTCTAACCAGTGCATGATGTCATCGATTGGTTCAAATGCAATAACAATGCAGGTAGTATTTTGAGATAGCTGTTCCTTGACATTCTGTTTCAGGTGGTAGTCATCAAACCAGTTTAAATGCCAAGGTGATTGATGAGGGATTGTTCCCGTCATGATTGCTCGCAGGCGAGCTTTGCTCCACATTTTTTTAGATGGAGATGAGGGAATACGGCTTGTTGTTAAAAACCTGCGGTCATCTAAAGCGTCACCCAAAACTGGAGAAAAGGTGGCTGACCCGATAAATCCGGCCAAGGTGCCTTGACGGTAGTGTCGAGATTGAGTTTTTTTTTCTAGGATGTTGTGCATGATTGATTCAATACAAGAAATCCAATAAGGATGCCCTCGGAGTGGTTGTGGATCGGGTGAGAGCATGGTCTCGAGGGTTTGGATAAATTCGGCACTAGCTTGAATTGCGGCCCGAGGAGGTTCATGCAGTTCCTTACTATGATAAATGACCGGAAAATGCGCATTGGCTCGATGGACGTTCGTTGTCCAGTTAGAGAGGTGATTGGCTAAAGTAGGGATATCATGTCCCCCACATGCTAACCAAGGCTGTTCATAATCGAACGGGGCCATTTCAATGACGCAATAATCATCGGAATCTTGAATGTGTGCGACATTTCCGGAAGGACACATTTCTGGAATAAAAGAGTAATCACACGAAGCCCCAATCACGTAATCATCAATCTCTGGCTTAATACAAAGCATATGTCTCAAATAAAAACGACCGATCATCACATGATCATTCACTTTCCAAAATAAGCGGTTGGCGTGAGTGGCATGTGTAAAAGATTGGGTGACAGTATGGCCTAAGCTGACAGGATGTAAAAAGGGAAAAGCCAAAGTCAGCATTTCATGCGCACTTAAAGTAAGTAGACCTGCCTTATCAGCTTCTATTTTGTCCTTGAGCAAAGGGGAGACATACTCTTCAACAACCAGAAAATTACCCGTTGTGATCCCGCTATAGCCAGCTTTCAAATAACGTCCCATATTCTGCAGGGAACCATTTGCCATAAGATAATCCGAGACGAGGAAGAAAAAATAGGTTTCACACATTTTTTCTCCCCTGCTACGCATACCACGCTCATAAGCAAGGGTTAATGAGGCTGAGTAGCTGCCATCAAAAATGAGATCAGAAATTTCGATAAATTCGATCTGGCAATAGTTCATTAACTGTTGAAAGGGGGGCTGGGCCTGGAAGAAAGAAATATCGGCCTCGGTGGTCAAAAACAAAAACGTACAGGCATATTCTTGGCTCATCGCAGGAATGTTGCCAGGGGCTAAGAGGCTGCGCAAGCCGAAATCAAAAAAGCTCTGTATGTAACTTTTCCCCCAGACAGCAAGTAAGAATACGACCGGAGGTTTGTCTTTAGAATCGGGTGATATGGAAGTATGTGTCGACATCAGGTTATGAAAAATAACTTGAGCTTTGCAATGTTGTCGATACAAAATTAAGAACAAGGTAGAAAAAATGCATCACAGAGTACAGGCTGCGCAGAGAAAAAGGATATGCAATTTCAAATTTTGCTTGAGACAAGCAGCGCATTGGAGGATACTGACCCCAATATGATCTGTATGTGCAATTGTCCATTATGAAGCTATTGATCCTGGCGGCGATTCAAAATCGTAAGCACTACTTTTTGTTGGTTTTTACGATGATTGCCATGTTCCTTCTCACCCTCTCCTCCCAAGTAGAAATATTAGCGATTGGTGTGATAGCGCGTACAGGTCCCGATTTTTTTGTTCTGTTTGGGGAAAAACAAGAGGGCAAAAGTCAGGTGGATGAGGTGAAAAAAGCTACCGTCGACAGCCGATGGGCAGATATTTCAAGTACCGACGTTATCACAAAACTACAGGCGACAGAGTACCTTTCTTCAGGAAAACACCGTGGCCTGGTCTATCATGTGAATCGGTTTTTAGATAAACATTTTCATCTCGCTAAAAACCTGAAACGCCTTGCGTTTGTCGTGGTGGGTGTCGCATTTTTTAAAGCGATGGCTTTGTTTGGTTATCGCTATTTTACACAAGTGGTTGCCATTCGTGTTAGCCGAGATTTACGCCAGAGGTGCTTTGAGCACGTGCAAACCCTCTCCATGAATTTTTATCACCAATACGAAATGTCTCAAATTTCAGCACGCGTTTCTGGTGATGCTAGAGTGGTTGCCCAATCTGTAAACGCTTTATTAATTAATTATCTTCAAACCCCATTTGCGATTCTATCCACCTTTACAGCTCTTTTGTTTATCTCATGGAGGCTGACTCTAGTTGTATTTTTTGGAGTTCCTTTAATTATTATTCCAGTGGTGTATATCGCAAAGCGCGTTAAACAAATCGCTAAAAGCATGGCGACAAATAATGAGCGGTGCACGCGCATACTAACCGAATGTATCTTGGGTATTTTCACAGTAAAGACATTTGCGATGGAAAGTTTCTCTCGTAAAAAGTACACAGATAACAATTTTTTCATGGCGAAACTCGAAGAAAAAAGTGCCCGCTATGGTTTAGCATCGCGCCCCATTTTACATATGGTCTCCTCAATCTTTTTTGCGACTGTGATCCTAGCTGGATTGTATTTGTTCGAGATTGCCCCCGAAGAGCTGCTTGTGTATTGTGGGCTCCTTTATGTCTTTTATGAACCTGTCAAGAAATTCGCTGAAGAAAATGTTCAAATCCAACAGGGTGTTGTGGCTGCAGAGCGGATGTTTGACTTGTTAGCCGTAAAGCCTACAGTGGTTGATGCCCCGGATGCAGAGCCCTTAACTTCCTTTCACGATCAAATTGAGTTCCGGAACGTATCCTTTCGGTATAGAGATGAATGGGTATTACAAAACCTCTCTTTTACAGTCCCTAAAGGGCAAATTATTGCCATTGTAGGGCCAACAGGTGCAGGAAAATCGACTATTGTCTCGCTTTTGCCTCGGCTTTATGATCTTTGCGAGGGTGAAATATTAATCGATGGCAAACCTCTTACCTCCTATACGCAGGAATCTCTGCGGAAAAATATTGCATTTGTTCCCCAAAAGCCTTTTCTATTCTTAGATTCGATTCAGGAAAATATTGCGATAGGACGGTCTTACAGCGAAGACGAAATCCAAGCCGCTGCGCGCAACGCGCACGCCGAGGAATTTATTGTCAGGATGCCGCAGAGTTATCAATCCGTGTTGCAAGAACTGGGTAAAGATTTGTCAGGAGGGCAACAACAACGTCTAGCAATAGCACGCGCACTGGTGACCAAAGCACCTATTTTGGTGATGGATGAAGCAACCTCATCCTTAGATGCCCTGAGTGAAGAGAAAATCCGAGACGCGATTTTGGAAATGCGCGGAAAACTCACACAAATTATTATTGCCCACCGCTTTTCTACTATCGAACATGCAGACAAAATCATTTACCTAGATCATGGAAAAAAAATAGCAGAAGGAACAAAAGAAGAGTTACTTACAAAATGTCCGGAGTTTCGTCAAATGTGGGAGCTCATGCACCTCAACGCTGAGTCTTCCCAGGAGCATGAGGAAGACGCTGCAATGGCCCTCTACTAGAGAAGGACACCGTAGATTTCACTGAATCCAACTCTGCATCTTGTCTCTTTGTTTGCTGTGGAAAGAGGGCAATGCTAACATCATCCACCATCCCTTAGACCCTGATGGTACGACCTACCAAAGAGTCTCATTTCGAGAAAACCTCGTTACAGAGATCTCTAAGTTCACACTACACTACACCACTACTACCTTACCCGGATCTTCCGGCGCCCCTGTTATTGATGATGAGGGCAATCTGATTCAGAAATTCTCATGACTACCTTCTTCTGACTCTTCTTTAGATACAAATACTTTTTCGGCAACAATTTCGAAGACAGCATTACCATCGATATCTGTTATTACATATGTTTTAAACGGCTGATTTTCAGGAATTTTTACATAATACTCAGAGATAGCCTCTAAAAAAAATGAATCGTTACCTGTTTTTTCATAAAGGCCTTATAAAAGTAAGTAAAACTTTCATAAGCGTAGGGGGGGAGGGGGTTAGGAGGAGGATGGTAGTCAAATTTTTGATTTGAAGGAAGTGTTTTTTGAAATTAGGAATCGGTGTCAGCGATTATGGGCGAATAGGATCTAAGAGGGACAACGACGATTAAAATAACAATTATTACTATTGCCTAGACAATTATCTTAACCGTGAGTCAAAATATCCTTTGCCGAGACCATTTAACCCCTTGGCAAAGGATGTGTCCAATGATGAACGGTGCACGCGCATACTAACTGAATGTATCTTGGGTATTTTCACAGTAAAGACATTTGCGATTTGAAAACAAGTCGAATGAGATTACAGCTATTCCAAAAACCTAGAGCAGATTGACCTGCAGGGTGCAGTTATCACTATAGATGCCATGGGGTGTCAGAGGGATATCGCCAAAAAAATTTGTGATGGTGGGGCAGATTACGTTCTCGCTTTGAAAGGCAACTCTAGGCGTATCCACGATTAGGTTATCCACTACTTTAAAGAGGCTGAAGAGGCAGGGTATGAATATTTGGAACACACGGCTTTCACAGGAAAGGAAGTGGGCCACACAGCGGAGGTTCTAAAAGAAGGTTCTAAAAGAAGGCTGTTCTAAAAGAAGGCTTTCCAAAAAAATTCTATACCCTTATCATAACTGGTCCACTTGAAAAATGAGTACATATGAAAATTTTTGCGTCCGTTGTAGTGTGGGGCAGAGAGTATACTCACACTTTTCTAAATTTTAACTTACCCATTCTAATCTGTCACCTATCTTTACTAAAAGAGCATTCAAATGATTTAAGTTTTTTTGTATACACCTATGACGAATATTACGAATTGATAATTAATAATGAATATTATAAGGGCGCAAGTAAATGTTTCCCCCTGTTTGTGTCATGTCTTGGCTCTGAATCAGCTGCCGAGAGTAACTGCTATAGTCAGATGCATGATGCGCATAAGAAATTTATTGCTCATGCGCAAAGTGAGCAGGCTGGAATGATATTTCTGGCACCCGATGCATGGTTTTCCAAACAAACATTTGTTTCGTTAGGCAAAATAATTAGGCTAGAAAAAAGGGCGATGCTTCTTGCAGCACCACGTGTAGAAAAAGAGTATGGTCTTGATTATCTAATGCAAAATAAACAACGCTTTTTTTCTGAAGGTATGGAGACTCAAGATATTATTAGTCCCATTTTAAATCGCCCTCACATGATAACTCAGGCATTTTGTGTAGATGAAAATCAGTCTACATTTGTATCTTGGCCTTCCACATTATATTGGTGGAGAGAAGATAATGCAGGATTCATAATAAGGAGTTTTCACCTCCATCCGCTCTATGTTCACCCAAGGGTAGAGAGTGTGGTAGCTAACTTATCAATCGATTTTGATTTAATAGAACAATCGGGTTTGATCGAAGATGACATTTATATCCCTTCTGATTCTACCGAAGCCTGTGGATTTGAGTTAAGCACTGCAAGAAGACAACTAAATGGAGTAAGGCGTCCGTTAGTTGCACATGATCTTTTAAATTTTGTGAAATCTTCCTACGCTACACCTCGACATTGTCAAAATATTGTACATCGCATTTATTTTCATAAATATGATGATTTGAGTTCATTTTCTTGGAAAAAATTGACAGATAAATCCGATGAAATGATAGAAGAATTCCAAATATTATTAAGTAAAGGTTATGACGAAGAAAAAGTCCCAGAAAGTGAGAAAGTCCCAGAAAGGTAACCGTCTAATCTAGACATCTTTTTTGTCTTTTTGATTTCTGGCAATCTGGGGCTTCTTTAAAACAAGGAGCTCTTATGTTCGTTTCTCTCGTAAAAAGTACACAGATAACAATTTTTTCATGGCTAAACTCGAAGAAAAAAGTGCCCGTTATGGTTTAGCATCTCGGTATAGAGATGAATGGGTATTGCAAAACCTCTCTTTTACAGTCCCTAAGGGGCAAATTATTGCCATTGTAGGGCCAACAGGTGCAGGAAAATCGACTATTGTCTCGCTTTTGCCTCGGCTTTATGATCTTTGCGAGGGTGAAATATTAATCGATGGCAAGCCTCTTACCTCCTATACACAGGAGTCTCTGCGGAAAAATATTGCATTTGTTCCCCAAAAGCCTTTACGGAAGAATAACAGGATATGCAGGATCGCAAGCGGCAGGATGTTGAAGATGAATAGGTTAATTTTTCTGTCTCACTATCAAGTCTTTTTAATCAAAAGACCCTGCGGCTCGTGAGTAGTTGCAAAATTTTCTTGATTTTTTTCCCTTGTTTTTCTTAACGTCAAGTTTATTTTTTATGCGTGAAGAATTTCAAGAAAAAGGATTTGTGACCTCACTATTTCCGCCTAGCCTGAAGCAGGCTATGCTGGACTATATCAATGCCTATGTGCGGAAATTAGCCAATATACCCACCACAAACCAATCCCTTGAGCAGATTATGCAAACCATACCGGACGCTACTTGGCAGCACAAAATGAGCCGCTGTTTCCGTATTTTCCCCAACCATCTTGCCGATCAAGCCCTCGATTGGGCTCACAAGGCTTTCTGCACGCCATTTGGAAGCAGTCGATCTGCTGTTAATGTGGTGCTTCCTCAAGAGGTGCAAGACAACCCTCAGATTACGGACAATCATTTAGCTATTTATTGGCGTTGTGTACGGCCAGGGAAACCAGATGCCGGTAGACCCCATCGAGATGCTAGTTTTTGGGCTCTTGAATTCAGTGAAGGGTACAATCCAAAAATCCCTTTTGAGTTTAGCTATCTGCAGAATTGCAAAAAAATCTGGATCCCTCTTCATGGATGCTGCCCAGAAACAACGTTGCGTGTCATTCCGGGCTCTCATCAGATGGACATCCCCACCATTGTTGAACAAACAGAATATGGAAGACGCCCCGGTATTTGTCCCCAATGGCTCCAAGATCGGAAAGCTTCGTTTATATCGCCCCCTGAGTTGTCTCAAGGCTCTTCCATTCTTTTTGATATGAATCTAGTACATGTTGGCCCGTGCCACAATCAGTCTACAGTGCGTATATCCGCAGAATTCAATTTTATAACCCAATAAAAAAAATCATGAATCCATTTCGTGCTGTGAAGAGGATGGTAAGAAATACAGATCAAGCCAAGCAAATTTTAGCAGAAATTAAAGATAGCATCACCCAGCTATCGGAACAGACGAGAGATCTGCAAATTAACTTGGAAGTTTGTAAGCGATTAACCAATGAACCCTTAATCAAAAAATCGGCTCCTGAGTCCATTGATCTCGTGATTCAAGAAGCTGTTGCGGCAAACCATCAATCCTACTACTGGGGAGATCGTCTGCTCACAATTGATAAAAGTGCCGGCTTCTTATCAGACCCTTCATTTCGTGCCGCTTATGATGAAGTGTGGGGCTCGCACAAATATGACCAGTATGCCTCACCCCATACGATATCGTGGCGTTTGCATACGTTGGTTTGGGCAGCTAAATCCGGCTTGAGAGTCGAAGGCGATTTTGTTGAATGTGGTGTGTTCAAAGGTGATATGTCATGGGTAATTGCGCAGACAGTCGATTTTGCATCGCTTGGAAAACAATTTTATTTATACGATACGTTTGAAGGTTTCTCTGACAAGTATTCAGCTGCTGAAGATTTTCCGGAAAACCCGGGATTCCTTGCCTTTGCTCATGCCATTTACAAAGATCCGCAGCTATACCCTTACGTTTGTAACCGATTTGCTAATCGGAAGGATATCAAGGTGATAAAAGGCGTTGTCCCGGATGTGCTATTAGATAACGCACCCGATAAAATCGCTTTTTTACATATCGATCTGAATTCTCCTGCTGCTGAAATTGGTGCTCTGGAAGTTCTTTTTCCACGCCTATCGCCGGGTGCAATTCTTGTTTTTGATGATTATGGTTGGAAGCAGTTTCATAAGCAGAAAGAAGCAGAGGATGCATTCATGCATGAGCGAGGTTATGAGATTTTAGAATTGCCAACAGGCCAAGGTGTTGTGGTTAAAAGCTGAACGTAATGAATAAATTTTTTTGTTGGCTTTTTTTGCTTCTTTTTTTACAGTCCTTCCATCATTCAATCCAAGGTCCTTTATGAGTCTTTTTCGCGCTTTTAAACGCATGATCAAAAATATAGACCGCGCTACACAGCTTGTGGAGAAAATCCAAGAAGACATGTCTGGTCTGAAAGATCTTACCCATCGTAGATTAAATGAATGCATTGAATTAAGTCAGCAGATGATCGCCTTGCAACAAGCTCAAGTGGAATTACTAAACAGATTGGTACAGCAGGGGCATGGAAAACCGATGGACCTAACACAACTGCAGAAGTCGCCGGTGAAGACTTCAGAGGCCCCCACATCTTTCAAGGAAGCCATCTCTAGGATTCCCCTCATGCTTGCGGATAAAACCTATAACACATCTCATCCTGAATATGATGCTAATCTGGTCCGCAACTATCCTGGCCGTATATTTAATGGCGAGCATTCATCAAAAAATGTGGTCTATCAAGCACTCATGCCTATGATCACAAAAAATAGGGAAAGCATAGAGGTAGTGGATCAGTCGTGGAAGGGGGTTTTAGCTCAAATCCTGGATGAAGTGAAAACCATCCCCCATTCTTCCCAAGTATTCGAACGGAAAGCGTACATAGAAAAATACGTAGCAGATTTGAGTGCTCGTTATGGTGCCCATTACCAAGCTGGCTGGGTTAACCTAGAAGATGCCCTTTTCTTATACTGGTTGGTACGACACCTTAAGCCCAAAACAATCGTGCAGACTGGAGTCTGTAACGGTCTATCCACTGCTTTTATGATGCTGGCATTGGTTAAGAATGGTCCTGAAGGACGACTGCACGTGATCGATCTTCCCCCCGTTTTCAATCCACATGATCCGGCATGGACTGTCCCAGGCCAAGTCTACGGAGTATTGATCCCTGAAGGTAAATCTTCAGCTTGGATCGTACCAGATGCTTATCAAGATCGTTTACAAGTACAATGCGGGGATGCAAAGCAATTGCTACCTCCTTTAGTTGATCAATTAGCGAGCATCGATATGTTCTACCATGATTCGGATCATACCTATGAGCACATGATGTTTGAATTCAATGAAGTGAAGCGTAAGCTGACACCCGGGGGCCTCATCGTTGGAGATGATATTTCTTGGAATGCATCCGTATGGGATTTTGCAGATAAGCATGGCGTGCCTTCATTCAATTACAAAGGTGCTGTGGGTGTCGCATTTTTTTAAGTTTAAACTCCTCCAAGCTCAGTAGTTTTACAATTGTCTCCTTCATCGGAAAATATGAGGTATTAGTGGGAATTAGCAGTGGCGATCTTGATATTTTAATCATGCTCAAAGAGCAAGGATATATAACACATTCTACTTCGATGATTGAAATTGGCGCTCAACAGCTATCGAATACTTTTTTGTCTGCTAGCATTCAAATTGAGAAATTGGCTCATTTGTTTGGGGCTTCACTGCCCCACCCTTTTTCTGATCCAAGCCCCTCACATATAGTTCATGGGGAGCTAGAACACCTAAATAGCCAATCCCCTCCAGCTCGCATATTTTGGAAATGGTTAGGATTTAATTATAAGTCGATAGATCTCGATGGGAGCCATGACAGTATCCCTCTTGATCTGAATTACGATGATGCACCTAAAAACGCAATGGGTCGCTACCCACTCGTTACCAACTTTGGTACAACCGAGCATGTGGCTAATCAGTTAAATGCTTTTAAAATCATCCACGATCTTACTGCTGTGGGTGGTACGATGATTCACAACTTACCAGCTCAAGGCATGTTGAATCATGGATTAGTGAATTACAATCCTAAATTTTTTTGGATGCTGGCGCGCAGCAATGGTTATAAATGGTTATACATCGATTTCACAAGTGCCACATCTTACTATGAGCTGCCACAAAACATTGTCGATCATGTGGCTCAATATAATTCGAATATTGTTGATCAAAGTAAAAATTACCAAACAGCAGATGCAGGGCTTATTGTAGTGTTGCAAAAGGTATTCGACACACCTTATGTTTCACCACTAGATGTACCCACTGGCACCGAAATCAACAATAAAGTTTTAGAAGAACGATATTGGAGCATTTTTAAAAAAGATCCTTTTGAGTAGCGTAACAGAGTAGCGGTGATATATTGGAAAATTTTTTTATTTCCTGGCAATTAATCATTACCTGCACAGGCAGTCTTGTGGTCTATTACCTACCATTTTTTCGTAAGTTACAGATTTCAATATTAGTTGTCATTAGTCTTCTAGTTTACTGGCTTGCTGCAGGCAATTTGATCTTTTTATTGCTTTTTTGCTGTCTTAATACTGCATTGTTCAGCTATGGCACGGCAAATGTGCGTGAAGAATGGCGCAAGATATTCATGATCACGGGTGTAATTATGAATATCTCATTGCTTATCTTTTGCAAATATAAACTATTGCTTCTGCCCAAATCTATATTTGTTGGTTGGTTTGGTTGCGACCCCGTTTGGATGAGGATCTACGAGCTGGCTCTTCCAATTGGTATATCGTTTTATGTTTTTCACAGTATAAGTTTGATTGTTGACAGCTATCTTAATCCACGTGTATTGGCTGTCTCTGGACAGCACCTGCTTACACATACACAAAACACCATGCTATATCTTGTGTTCTTTCCACAGATTGTTTCCGGTCCCGTTGCCAAAGGAAAATTCTTTTATCCACAGATTGTTCCCAAGCATTTTGCTGATATTGATTGGACCAATGCCATACGCGCACTTGTCCATGGATATTTTCTTAAAGAGGTGATTGCCAATAATCTTAATCAATTAACAGCCCCCATGGGACAACCCGAAATGTGGCCACTAACTCCATCAAGTGAACTATTATGGATGATGTTTGGCTATTCTGCTCAAATCTTTGCTGATTTTGCGGGGTACTCGTTAATTGCCATCGGTCTGGGAAGATTATATGGCTATGAACTACCCATTAATTTCAACTGCCCCTATTTTGCCCATTCTTTTGCTAATTTTTGGCAGCGGTGGCATATCTCCCTTTCAAGCTGGTTACGAGACTATCTTTATATTCCGTTGGGTGGTAATCGAAAAAGTGTATTATACTAATTGAAAAAAATAAAATTACACCTTTGCCCATATTCTTGAAGTCAAGGAAATGACTTGCTCCCGGTCGTTAGTAAATTCATTCCATGCATCTGAACAAGCATCCAACAATTCCTCCTCATCCTTGAAAGTTCGATTCGAAAGATGTGTGCGGCGCAAGTATTTCCACACCTGTTCGCATGGATTCAATTCAGGTGATGCTGCTGGCAAGGGCAGCAATGTTAAGTTGTGAAAATGTGGTAATTTTTGCGTCGTATGCCACCCTGCCTTATCAAGTATGATTACTGCATGCCGTCCGGTGGGAACTTGTGAGGAAATGTGCCGCAAATGGATCTCCATTGTATCCTTGTTTGCATAGGGCAACAATAAACCAACAGCATCGCCTCTTTCAGGACATACGGCACCAAAAAGATATGTGTATTTGAACTGTTGTTGACGTACTGCACGAGGGCGAGTTCCTTTTACTGCCCACAGTCTGCTTAGGCTTCCCTGTTGGCCAAATCTAGCTTCATCCTGAAACCAGATTTCAACATCGTTGAGTTGGATTCCTTTTGGCAAAGAGTTTTCTACTTTTGCGCGAAATTTTTTTTAAACTCTTCTTGTTCCTCTGGATTGGCATCTGGATGCCTTGATCTTGCGCTAACCCAGACAAGTCTTGCCCGTTTCAAATGGTTATATGCACTTTTTAATGAGCACTTTATCCCATACTTATCTTTCATTAACTGCAACACGTCTTTCCCTATAATTACGCCACCGGATCGTCCTTTCTGAAGGTCGAGAACCGCAGAACGAAAAGCTGCGGTTTCACTATCTGGAATAAGCGATTTTTTTCCTCTTCCAGATTTTTCTTTAACACCATCAATGCCATAAGTTTTAAAATTGCGTATCCATGTGTAAACCGTATTACGTGTAACCCGAAGAAGTTCAGCAATTTCACGAGGAGTTTTACCTTCCTTGAAATGACTCAGGGCAAGGAATCTATTCTTTTCTCTAGGATGTTTTGCGGATTTATACAGCTTTATAAAGTCGTGCTTTTCTAGTTCTTCGGGAATAAGAATTGTTGTTTCCATGTTGCTACCTCCATTTTGAGGAGATTGCTTATGCCACAACATCTGTATTTTTTAAAATTTCAATTAGTATTACATACTTATCTCAACCTGATGATTGTGATGGCACTTGGTGGATTATGGCACGGGCCGGAATGGAAATATGCGACATGGGGTATTGTGCATGGAATGGCTCTTGTGGTAGAACGCCTTCTGGGGCACCGAAGCAACCGGGAGGGTAGCGCAGTTGCGGAAAATCGATCAGCTTTTGGCCGTTTGATAACCATTCCCTTAGTGTTTTTGTATGTTACATTTGCATGGTTATTTTTTCGGCTCGATTCGGTACATGAGGTTATCTCATTTGTTAGTTCGATTGTTTCTTGGCAAGCTGGCTCAAACGCATACCACAGAAGCAATATGCTTCTGCTCTATTTCTTTACCGGGTTGGTCCTAGTTTATCATTTGTTTAGTACATGGCAGGCTTCCGGTTACCTCGTTAGGGTCAAACGTTATGATGGTTACTTGGCGGGTGCAATGATGACGCTATGCCTGATTGCAAGAGGGCAAGAAAGTGCCTTTATCTACTTCCAATTTTAGAGCTTCTCATGGGCGCTGGGTAGCTCAGCTGCTTGTTGCCTTTGTCGTTTTTATGTCACTTGCTAACTGGGGAGTCCATTATTTACGGAGTTCTGCCTGGTGGGCAACGGGCGACATACAGATACCTGGAATGCAGAACGAAGTCATCGCCGAACGCTATGCTTATGACTGGCATGGAAAAAATATCGTTATTGTAGGTTCATCCGTGGCTACCCAATTGCCACCAGGGAGGGTACGCCCGCCTAATGTTGCCACTCTTTTTTTGCAGGGGTGTGGTGCGATGAGTGGGTTAGAAGTACTCGTGTGCAGCGGGGCAATACCTGAGCTGGTTTTAATAGAAGTCGATTTTCTTAATCGCGGTATCCAACAATCTTTAATCAGCACCATTTTCGCCTCGCCTCTTTGTTGGTTTAAAAGATATCTGCCTTGTCTTCGCTGTGAGAATAATCTGCCTAATCTGCTTTTTAAATCACGAATGAATCCACCTCACATCAACGACTCACCCGATGAGATGCCTGAAACATGGAACGCAAAGCTACAGCCCAAAATAGACCACTATTTAAATGACTTTGTTAGGTGTAGTTTGCCCAGAGATGACATAATGGACGCATTGATAATGACGCTCAAAGATCGTGTTTGCCAGCTGGAGCAGCGAGGTTGCAAAATCGCCTTCTTCATCGACCCCATTAACCCACGACTGGCAGCTTTGCCTGCTTTCAAAATTTTTCATGAACGTGTTCGCCATGAATTCCCCATGTACCCGATTATAGAAGCTACGTCGGATCAGTTTTACTACCTAACTGACGGCATACACTTCTTTGCGCAAAGCGGTAAAGAGTTTTTTGATTATCTCATGCAAGAAAGTGCTAAGCTACTCATTTCAAATATGCCAGAAAACCTTTCAGAGGCTAGCTCTCATCTACTTCAAAATTTTTAAATGAACTCAGTATGGTAATTTCTATTCGACGCCTTCTTCAAACTCGGTTTCGAGGTGATCATGGGAGGCATGTTTTTGGATGGCTTTTTTGTTATTCATTCGGAAACAGCAGGGAAGGGCAAGGAGGGGCATCAAGCCTAAGAAAGCAAAAGGTGCATAGAAGGCCTTTTGGGGGATGTGAACAGCGGTGTAGGGTATGCCAATAAGGTCCGTAGCCATGGTAAGGAGCAGTACCGAAAGAGCAATACCAACAGTTGCAGCGAGCTGTTTGAAAATAGAGTAGAGAGAGCTTCCTGGGCTTTTAAGTGGTTGGGGCAGTCCGGTGAAAATAGCGACAAAGTTGGAAGTCTTTACGGCAGCTGCGCCGGCTCCTTCGCAAAAGATAATACATACGATGAGCCAAGGCGATGTTTGGGGACTGACCAGGATTAAGGCGAACATGGAACCTGATAAGAGGATCAAACCTGGGATGATGAAGGGTAGAGGGCCCCACGTGTTGTAGAATTTAGCTGTCAAAGGCATAACAGACATCATTCCTAGCGTAATGCTGCCTAGAATCCAGCCTGTCAAAATGATGCTAAAATTCAGGCTTCTTTGAAAATAGATCGAGACAAGAAATGTTGAACCCAAAAAAATGAGATTAGCTGTTGACTGGATGATATTTCCCCACGTGAATAGCGGATATCTGAAAATCTTGAGAGGCACCAAAGGGTGCGTTGCCCGTTTTTCCTGCCATAAAAAGAAAACTCCGCACAAGATAGCTAATAATAAAAAAATCGCGAGCAGGGCAGTGGAAAAATGGGGTTTGCCAAATTCGGTGAGTGTTATAAGAAATAAGCACATACCCAAAGTAGCAAAGATGAAACCAAGCCAATCAAATGCGAACCTTTTTTTCTCTACTATATGATTTTTGACCCAGTAATGGGACAGTACCACTGCCCCAAGGGAGATGGGAAGTTTGAATAAGAATAACCAACGCCAATGAAAATATGAGGTCACGTATCCAGTAAGAATAGGACCCATGGCTGGGGCGATGAAAGTGCAAAAACTAATCCAGGCGCCTACTTTGGCCCACTTTACCTGTGGCAGCACAGACAAGGTGAGGAACATCCCTAATGCGATAGCCAATCCTCCAGCAAACCCTTGAAAGACCCTAAACAAGACCAGTTCCAAAAAATATACAGCTATCCCGCATGCTAAGGAACTGAGAAGATAAACCCATTGAGCTATCAAAAAGATACGGCGTGTGCCAAAAAGTTGGCTAGTAGGGGTGCTAATGATCATGCCAATGACCGTAGCTAATAGAAAACCTATCAAAGCCCATTGAGCTTCTGTAGTGCCAATTTTGAAATCGAGAGCCATTACGGGAAGCGCGACATTGAGCAAAGTAGCGTCTAAGAGGTCAATCAACCAAATGATACCATAAAGAATGAAAAGTCTAATCCCGTATCGGACATCTTGCTGCATAAAAATAGGTAAACGCTTTTACCTTTTTTATGGTAACTTGGTGTGTTAATTACAATGGTATAGATGGATTGGTGCATATGCGTTTTCCCCTTTTGTTACTTCTGCTTGTGGCCGCTTCCTTGATAGCTTTAAGTTTTGTCAGTGTACCAGACGGGATTGGGCAGCACCTGAAGCATACGTTGGTTGTGCTCTTGATTGGGGTTATAGGTTGGTTTTGCTGTAGCATTGTTAAAAAAATTTATCACAGATTTTTGTTGCGAATAGGTGATCACGAGAAGGCTGATCCAGCACAGCGCTCTCTTTTGACTCAAGTGATTTTTCTATATCGCCTCGTGATATTTGCGATCATAGCCATAACAGCTGCCATGATACTGATGACCTTCCCTTACATCAAAAACGTTGGCGTGGGTATTTTGGGCTCAGCAGGTATTGCAGGTATCGCTTTAGGTATCGCGGCACGTCCGATTTTACTGAATTTGATGGCCGGTTTTCAAATCGCCATGACCAAGATGGTGAAGATAGGGGATGTGCTAGTAGTCGATGGGGAGACAGCTCGTGTCGAATCGATTCAGCTCACTCACATCATTTTTCTGACATGGGATTTACGTAGGCTAATTGTGCCTATTTCTCGGTTCATTGATCAATCCTACCAAAACTGGGAAGTTTCGGATCCCGAAATCATTGCTTCCTTTGAACTGTATTGTGATTATCAAGTTCCTGTCGATGCGGTGCGTAAGCAAGTGGAAGAGCTTGTGGCTCAGTGTCCCTATTGGAACAAGAGGGTTTGGAAAGTACAGGTAACAGGCTTTACTACCCAGACAGTGGAAATACGGGTCAGTGCTTCTGCAAATCACCCTGCAGATGCAAATGAGCTGCGTGTCTTTTTAAGAGAAAAGCTCATGGGCTTTTTACAAAAAGAGCATCCCGAGGCCCTTCCTTGTGTGCGCCAGCTGGCGGTGCAGAAATGACTCTACTACGTTGCCCTCTTCTGGCTATAACAACACCAAAAGTCTACAGCTCTTGATTGGTTAATGCATTTCCCTCTATATTGGTCTCCCTTTGGAAGAGTGGCAGAGCGGCTGAATGCGTCTGATTCGAAACCAGATTTACCTTCACCGGTAACGGGGGTTCAAATCCCTCCTCTTCCAATCAATAAAAAAAACCATAGCACCCGCTATGGTTTTTTTTATAGAATAGCTAGTCAGGCACATAGAATTTTTCTTTGTGAACACTTCTTTGACCATCCTTATGTTATGCCATTTATCAAAAATAAACCACGAATTGGCACTGTATAACACGCCATTTTTGAATGATCCTTTCTCGCTTAGGTGCAAAAACATAGGCTTCGAAACAATCCTTCAAATCTAGCATGTTACCCAGTGCCACTTCATGGCTTTATTTTTGATAAATGATATTAATTAAAAATATGTTTACTGACACGCTTTTTTAATATATTATTAGAAAGGTTTACAGATAGAGGGGTATTATGAACGAGCAGAAAGAATATGCAAAAGTCATTGCAAAAGTGTGGAGTGACCCACAATTTAAAGAGCAACTCTTGAAAAATCCGGAAAAAGTGCTTAAAGAACAGGGAATTGTTCTTCCGCCTGGAAATAAAATAGAGGTCTGCGAAAATACAGAAGATACCTTCTATTTTGTAATCCCCCAAGCGCCTAAAGGGAATCTTTCGGAGAAAGAGTTAGAAGCTATTGCTGGAGGATGGTCTTTTTGTCGCACAACCTCAGGTGCGCTGTAAAAAGTTATACCATTTCCAGAAAATAAAGCCATGAAGTGGCGCTGGGTAACATGACAGATTTGGATGATCGTTTCGAAGCCTATGTTTTTGCACCTAAGTGAGAAAGGATCGTTGAAGAACCCGGCCCCGAAGGGCTTCGGGATTCTGCACCATTAAGGCCGAGGAATGAGTAGAAAGCTTGCTTAACCCGCCCCTAAAGGAGCAGGATTGCCGCAATGTAGGTTCAAAAATGGCGTGTTATACAGTGCCAATTTGTGACTTTATTTTCTGGAAATGGTATTAGATACTAGGGATTACCTGAATAATTACTGAAGGTTTTATACCAAATATCATAAATAATTTGCAGTTTGGGAAGGAATATGCAAAATGCACTCATTGTTAAATTCTGAAGATAAAATCGAATGGAATCCTGCATATTCTCTTGAAATTCTAGAAGATAAAAAGAAGCTTCTTCTCTACTCTGAATGGCACATGGTGACTTTGAAAGGAGAAGCCTATTTGCTTTTGGCCCCCTTTTTAATGCAGGGCGCCCATTCAGCATCTGAGCTAGTAGATCTTTTACAACCTGAGTTGTCTGCAGAAATAGTTTATTACGCGCTAACAAAATTAGAAACAAAGCAGTATATCCAAGCAAAAAACCCCTCTTTGCCATACTCGTTGGCAGCTTTTTCTGGATTACTGAAAACTGATGGCAATACAGCTTGGAAAAGGCTTCAGACTACCCCCGTATACATTCACGACACCACAAACGAATGGGAAGAAAGATTAAAAGCAACACTGAGTGCCCTATCAATTCGCGTAGTCGCAACCAAAGAGAATGCCGCAATTTCTATTATGGCAGTCAAAGATTATTTAGATCCTGCAGTTAGAAAATTTCAGTCTGATAAGCCCTGGATCCTTTTTAAACCTTATGGCAGCCAAATTTGGTTAGGCCCGATCTTAGGTAATGAAACAAGGGTATGTTCTAAATGTTTAATCTCACATATCCAGCAAAATCGCCTTGAATCCAATATTATCAAGGATGAGGAAAGAGAGGCTTTTTTTCAACCTATCAGTGCTACGCTTAAAACAACACAGGAGCTTGCACTGAATCTCATCGCTATAGAGCTTTTTAAATGGATCATCACCGGTAAAAATGAACAGCTAGATGGAAAACTTCAAACGCTTAATTTGTTAGAACTGAAAACTCAAGAGCATTTTGCTCCACTTCTTTTTTCTTGTATCCACGGACAAAAGTCTCCCGCTTCCAATTTTGAGGTTATCGATCTAAAAAGCAGACAAAAAAGGGAGGGGTATCGCTGCTCGACATCAGAGGAAACTTTAGAGAAATATAGTCATCTTGTTAGTCCTATTACTGGTAAAGTGCAAATCTTAGAGGCTTGTAAAGAAAAAATAGGGTCAACAACTCATGTGTATCAAAGCGGGGCCAATTGGGCAGTCAAAAGATTTGCTGGAGCCCGGGAATCGATGCGTAATTATCGGGAAATGAGCAGTGGAAAAGGGACAACAGATAGCGCTGCCAAGGCGGGCGCACTTTGCGAAGCCCTTGAAAGAATGTCTGGGATCGCGCGAGGATGCGAAGAAAAGGTGTATAGTACTTGGCAAGACATATCCGACAAGGCAATTCATCCTCAATATTTACTTCATTTTAGTGCTAATCAATATAAAAACCGGGAAGCTAACAATCCTGAAGCTCATGCATTTAGCAAAGTAGAAAATCCATTTTCAGAAGATGATATTGTGGCTTGGACTCCAGTTTGGTCTTTGACATCGAAATGCATTAAGTATGTCCCTCTTTCATATTGTTATTATACTTATCAAGGAAATGATCATGAGTGGTTCTGCCATGCAGATTCCAACGGTTGTGCTGCTGGCAATTGTGTGGAAGAGGCACTTTTGCAAGGATTTTTTGAGCTTGTGGAGCGCGATTGCGTTGCCATCTGGTGGTATAATCGCATCTCTTACCCTCAAGTTAACTTAGGCAGTTTTTCGAACCCTTATATTCAAACATTTATCAAGGATTACGCTAATAATGGACGGGACGTGCATGTCCTGGATATTACAAATGACTTAAAGATTCCCACATTTGTAGCCCTTTCACGCTGCACAAAGGGAAAAGAAAAAATTTGTATGGGGTTCGGCACGCATTTAGACGTAGAAAGTGCTATCTTACGCGCCTTAACCGAGATGAACCAATTTGCAAGCTGCCCCAGTTTTTGGGAAAGGGAAGCAGATGAGGATGACCCACAAGAAACAGTGGATTTATCTGTAGTCAAAAACTGGATGAATACAGCCACTTATGACAATCAATCCCATTTAAAGGGGGTTGGCACGAAGGATGCCTCTTCATATGAAAAATGGAACACATTCGACCTCTTAGAAGATATTACTCACTGCCGAAAAACCGTGGAGAATTTGGGATATGAGCTTCTAGTCCTTGATCAAACAAGAGAAGATATCGGGTTAAATGTTGTCCGCGTGATGGTTCCGGGTTTAAGGCATTTTTGGAGTCGATTGGCTCCAGGGCGGCTTTATGATGTCCCCGTCAAAATGGGCAAACTTAAGGCCCCTCTAAAAGAAGAAGAATTAAATCCAATACCAATTTTCTTATGAAAATTCAGTTACATCCCGATGTAATCGTAGAAAATACAATCTGTAAAAAGTCAGGGGTCATCCTTAAATTTCCAAGCAACACTCTTGCTATTAAAATTTTAGAAGCGCTGGCTGTTGGTTGCGAGGAAAGCCACTTAGAAAAAATTGTTGGGGGGCAAGAGAAGCTGATCTTGCTGTATTCTCATCTCGAAGCTCTAAAAAAGGAAGGATTCTTAATTTACCGAACCACTCTGCTTGATCTCATGCCTTTCAATGGTGCTTTTCATATCCTACCTTTGGCTATTCATCAATCTTGTGCCATTTCCCGTTTTACATGGTGTCGGATCGATTCTGGTGAAGTTGTATTGGAGACGCCGCTAAGTCCTGCCCGGGCCTATCTTACCGCTAAAGGATCTGCTCTTTTACATGCCCTCAAAGATCCAGTAACGATTGAGGAGCTAAGTGCTAGATTACCGGATATCTCACTCGGGGAAATTAAGGAAACTTTTGCTTTATTAGCCTCTGCTAAAATGATTACAGCTGAAGAAGACTCCTCTCTTGCCCAGTGGGAATTCCATGATCTTTTATTTCATACAAGGAGTCGCATGGGAAGACAGGATGCTCCCTATGGGGGAACCTTTCGTTTTAAAGGAAAACTCCCTTCTCAGCCTGCTGTCAAGAGCTGTATATCCACCCATTTGATTGACTTAAAACATCCACAAAAAAACTTAGACCTTTCCTTAGAAGAAGCAATAAATACGCGCAAATCGATCCGAGAACATGGTTCTAATCCCATTTCGATTGAGCAATTGGGTGAATTTTTGTGGAGGTGCGCGCGGGTTAAGGAATTAAATCATTACGATGGAGAAGAAATAACAAGCCGTCCTTACCCTGGGGGAGGAGCCCGCTACGAACTTGAAATCTATCCCGTAATCCATCACTGCCAAGGAATCGAAGGAGGAATTTATCACTACCATCCTTTGGAACATAAGCTTTGCAAAATTTCTAGTCTCGATAGGCAGGCAGAAAATTTCTTGGAAGATGCGCGCCTATCTACAGGTAAAAAAGAATACCCTCAGATTCTTCTCATGATTACAGCAAGATTTCAAAGAGTTTCATGGAAATACCAATCAATGGCTTATGCGCTCATTTTAAAAAATCTTGGCGTCCTCTTACAGACAATGTATTTAGTGGCAACAGCTTCAAAATTAGCTCCTTGTGCGATAGGAGGGGGCGATTCAGATAAGTTTTCTCACGCGGTTGGCACTCACTATTTAGAGGAAACCACTGTGGGTGAATTCATGCTCGGTAGCCTTTAATACATTTCCAGAAAATAAAGTCACAAATTGGCACTGTATAACACGCCATTTTTGAACCTACATTGCGGCAATCCTGCTCCTTTAGGGGCGGGTTAAGCAAGCTTTCTACTCATTCCTCGGCCTTAATGGTGCAGAATCCCGAAGCCCTTCAGGGCCGGGTTCTTCAACGATCCTTTCTCGCTTAGGTGCAAAACATAGGCTTCGAAACGATCATCCAAATCTGTCGTGTTACCCAGCGCCACTTCATGGCTTTATTTTCTGGAAATGGCATAAACCTGTGGACATCCATTTGTTTGTCTCTTGCAAACTGAGTCTCATACATGCTAGCAAGAGGTATTGTAACCCTATACTTGGAGAAATAGCGATGGCAAAAAGAGCATATGTAATTGTAGGTGCCTCAGGGCAGATTGGGCAGGTGGTAGCAGGTTGTCTTGTTAAGCGAGGACATGATGTCAAAGCTATTGGTCGAGACGCGGTTAAGCTCGAAGCATTAAAAGCAAAAGGGGTCAAAATAATGCTGACAGAGAGTTTTGAAAATCGACCTCTGTTCGAAAAGGCCTTTCAGGGAGCCGATGCTGCTTTTTTTATGATTCCTCCGGGATATAACACCGAAGATCTATGGGCATTTCAAGACCGAGTCGGACAAACGCTCACAGATGCTGCAGCCCAAAGTGGGTTAAGTGCCATAGTGAATTTGAGCTCACTGGGTGCCGATCTGCCAAGTGGAACAGGGCCCATTGCAGGACTTCATAGGCAAGAGGAGCGTCTCAATGCATTATCCAATGTCCAGATTATCCATTTACGTGCTGGCTACTTTATGGAGAATCTCATGTGGGCAATTCCTGGGATTCTTCAATCAGATGTTCTAAAAACTCCACTGAGATCTGATATCGCTGTACCGATGGTAGCTACCTCGGACATAGGGATGAAAGTGGCCGAATTATTGGATCAGCTGAGTTTCACGGGACATACCATTTGCGATTTTCTAGGCCCTCGTTCGATAAAGATGGGAGAGGTCGCTGCTATATTGGGCAGAGCAATTGATAAACCGGGATTGAAATATGTTTCACAAAGTGAGCAAGAGATGCGCAGTGAGATGACTCGCGCAGGCATCAAACCAAAAGTCATTGAAGTGATGATTGAGATGTATAATGCCTGCAATAACGGTAAATGCCTTCCAACACAAGAGTTGACTCCTGATCGTCATGGAACAACTTCTCTGGAAGAATTTGCAAAAATCTTTGCAAAAGCTTATAAATCCCAATTGGAAAAACGCAAAATTGGCATTTAATGGCAAAACTTTATTACCGTTACGGAACTGTAGGGAGTGCGAAAACGCTCAACCTGCTGGCGGTTGCCCATAACTACCGGCAACAAAACAAAAAAGTTTTGCTGATTAAACCTGCTCTCGATGTCCGTTTTGGAAAAAGTAGCATTAAATCGCGAGCAGGTCTTGAAAAAGAGGCCGACATCTTGGTAGATGAAAAGACAAACCTCCTACAATGCCATTTTGTAGATATCGATTGCATTCTGGTTGATGAAGTGCAATTTTTGAGGGCGGCTGTGATCGATCAACTGCGCGCTATCACTCACAAATTTAATATCCCTGTCATTTGTTATGGGCTCCGTACCGATTTCCGTACCAAGCTTTTTGAAGGGTCCAAAAGATTGATTGAATTGGCGGATTCCATTGAAGAAATCAAAGCTACGTGCCATTTTTGTAATAAGAAAGCCATTATGAATCTCAAACATGTGAATGGCAAAGCCAACGTCTCAGGTCCAAGCATCCAGCTTGGTGCTGAAGAGACCTACTACCCCGCCTGTTTCCGTTGCTATACCAACCATCTTGAAGAAGCTGGCGAACGGATGCACGAGGGCGAGCTCTGCTTAGCCGGCACTCTTTAATCTTTAGAGCTAGTGATGCAACTCCCTCTCTAATCTTTAAATAATTTCTGAAAAAGAAGCATTACCTGAGTAGTTACGATTTTTCTAAGATTCGGTATTATACCATTTCCAAAAAATAAAGTCGCAAATCGGCACTGTATAACACGCCATTTTTGAACGATCCTTTCTTGCTTATGTACAAAGACATAGGCTTCGAAACGATCACCCAAATCTGTCATGTTACCCAGTGCCACTTCATAGCTTTATTTTTGATAAATGGTATAATTCAGCGATAAAGCGTTCAAGTTTTGGTTAAGAGACTTGATTCTGTTTAAGTATTAGTTTGTTATCAAGTTAAAATTTCTTTGCTTCAAATTTTGTAAAAGGGTGATAATTAAATTAAGAGAATTTTGATAAAGAGTAGTTTACGGTTAAAAAGGGGGTGCACGGGATCTGCCTGACCCTCTCAAAAGGAGGGGATATGAAAGAGAAGGGTGGATTAAACATCTTAGATGCTCTAGAAAATCTTAATACTTTAGTAGATGCAGGCTCTTTTGATGAAATCGAGGTCACCAATGATGCCTTGCTAGTTCCCCACAAAGATGAGCAAGAAGGGGGAGTGGGAGAGGTTTACTGGGTAAAAGCAGGCCCAGATGATCAGACCTTGACGGCGATCAAAGAAACTTTTCGTGCGGTGCATTCTTATCTACATACTTTTTATGACAATATGAAAAAGGGGGGAGACACCAAGCGGCTCGTTGAAGGGATCAATACGATCATGGTGCTCGTAGGAGAAGCTGCAAAAAACTTTGATACCTTAGGGACGCTGTTTAAAGAGCGTGTTGCTGAATTTCCAGAGTACAAGGAATTACAATCTTTTTACCGCAACCATGTAATCAAAGAATCATTCCGAGCATTTTCTCGTGTGCCGATTCCCAAATTCCAAGGGGAAGTTCTACCCGAGCAGAAGATTGCGGAAGAAGAGCTACAGGCTCTGCTTGCTGAAGAACACGTAGAAGAGGTTGCCGGTGTACATATCCTCAATGATCTCGATGTGATTAAGCGGGATCATCTATATGAGCTCTTTTATTTGAAAAATGAGGCTGGCCATCATTTCTATACTTATGAACTAGCACGGAATATCAAACTTGCCTGTGATTTTGGAGAGTTCTCTGAAGAGTATTTTGGTGAGGATCCTCTGTTACAGATCAAAAATTGGGAGGATAAGAGCCTCCATTTGATGGCTGGAATCCTTTTGAAGAAATGCGGTCGGCTCGTGGAAAAATTTTATGCTGAGGCGATGCAGTATAAAGAGATGGAATTGGTTGTAGGAGTACACAATGCTCTAATGGCCTTGATGCTGGCTTCCAATCCACGCAACTTGATTCGTCAATTTGCGTTGAAAGGGTGCCATCTCTATTTTCAAGACTTTCTGATGTTTTTACGTACCACCCTGCTTAACAGAGAGTATCAGAAGTTCCTACTCTATTCCCCTCCTGCAGGACAACCTTTTTTTAAAGCCATGCTCGATCTGGTTCAAACCTTGTGCTATCATCTATATACCCTGCCCAACCAGAAAGAGGAATTGAGCTCTGCATTAAAGCGGATGGTGGAAAGAAGAAAACATCGGCCTAATAAAGAGCTTTCAGAAGAGTTACTCCAGGCAGGAAATGCTATAACCGAGATCTTAAAAAAACACCCTAATGGACCTGTCTTTAAAGCTGTCGATCTTGTCAGAGCAGAGGGACCGAGTATTTTTGACCCGCTCCAGCAGGGGAATCTTCCAGACTGGGAATGGTCTCTTGTGTCTTCGGATAAACAAATTGAAGTCCTCCGCATCCCTTGCCCAACCATGCAAGAGGTGATTCACCAAGCGCACGTTAACGAGGAGTTTAAAACTTTTCTGCATGAACTGGATGCTAAAGAGTGTTTGCTTCTCATCAACTACCAAGACCGTACGTCATGGAAAGAGCATGCGCGCTGCGTCGTGATAGAAGATTTGGCTCGCCAGGCCGAGTTTGCAGAAGCCTTGGATGTGGTTACTTTAGCCAATGATACAGACTTTTACAACCAAACAGGTATTTACCAAGAACTTGAAGAAGCTCATGCCTTTATCGAAAGCTTCCATGATCATTTAAAGGATGAGGCAACAGGATATTACTTTTCTACTGATCTAAAGAAGATCTTGTTTCCTAATTGGATCCCGTCTTTGTTACATCAGGTTCATAAAACCTGTTTTGATGGAAAAGAAACGCTCGCTTTCGTGGAACGGCTCGATTTTATCGAACTGGTCTATCACTTCATTACATGGAAGCTTATCGAACTCGTTAAACCCACACACTTGGGTTTCTGCTCTAAAGATGGACTGGATATCTGTGGCGTTGCAAGTGCCGGACTCATTGCCCTTTTGGGGATAGTTCACAAGAAGAAATGGAAAGAACAAGACTACGACCATATCAACACAATCCTTTTTGGCCCCACATTAATGCAGAGGGAACGAGCGATCCATCCTGAGCGCTTTGAGCGCCTGGTCTCTATGATTGCTCTTCTCGAGGGTAAGGAAGGGGGGCTAAAAGAGTTTGCCCCTCTATTTGCTAAAGAGACCTGGAATTGGAATATTAAGATTTAAAATAGATCCCTTGGTATTTCTGGTTAAGATAGGCGATATAGGGAGCTTCGGAGAGGTTTTTCTGGCCACTGACCCGTTTTAGGAGTTCGTGAGCGCTATGCATACGGCCGTGCCGGTGGATGTTTTCGCGCAGCCATTCTCGGAGGAAGAGCAGTTCACCCTTAGCCACCCGTTTTTCCCAATCAGGAAATTCGTTTTCGAAAGCTTTGAAAAAGTGGGCGGCGTAGAGGTTACCTAGGGTGTATGTGGGGAAATACCCAAAAGCTCCCATGGACCAATGGATATCTTGTAAACATCCTTCTCTGTCTGTAGGGGGCGTAATCCCTAAGTAAGTTTCCATCAGTCCATTCCAGGCGGCAGGAAGATCAGAGACTGCAAGAGATCCCTCGATGAGTTGTTTTTCGAGTTCGAAGCGGAGGATGACATGGAGCGAGTAGGTGACCTCATCAGCCTCCACGCGTATGAAAGAGGGGGCAACTTTGTTAATCGCACGGTAAAACTGATCGAGTGTGACATCTTCTAGCTGCTTAAACTGGGCTTTTAGAGGAGGAAGGAAGTGTTTCCAAAAAGGCTTGCTTTGGCCAATGCGTGTTTCCCAAAGACGGGACTGGCTTTCGTGGATTCCTAAGGAGACTGCTTCACATAGGGGGGAACCATAATATTCTGGAAGAAGGCCCATTTCATATAGGCTGTGTCCGCCTTCGTGGAGGACTGCCGATATGGAGTCGAACAGGGAGGTGCGGTGGATTCGCGTCGTCACTCTACTGTCAGAAGGGTGGATAGACATAGAGAAGGGGTGATTAGAGAGATCGAGCCTTCCTTGCTCTAAGTCATAACCCATAGCAGTCAGTAGCTCACGACCAAAAGCCAGTTGCTTGTCTGAAGAGAATTTTCCATGTAAGCACCGATCGTCCACTTGTTTGCTAGCTACAATCTGAGCCAGAAGCGTGCGCACAGCTTTTTTGACTTTCTTGAAAACGGCGTCGATCTCGGAGGTGGTAGCACCAGGCTCAAAACAATCTAACAGAGCGTCGTATGGGTGCTGTTTATAGCCTAGGTATTCGGCTTTTTGCCGGCACATCTCGATGACTCGCTCAAGATAGGGAGCAAAGTCGGAAAAGCGGTTAGCTTTGCGCGCTTCAGACCATGCGACCATAGACTCACATGAAAGACGAGCAAATGCTTTCACAAAAGCATTAGGTAGAGCGGCTGATTTTAGAAAATCCCTTCTCCATTCTCTTAAAGCAGCTTTTTGGGGATCGTTAAGTCCCGAGCCTAAAATAGCTCCGGTATCAAGATTAATGAGTTTAGCAAGAGCTGTTTGAAATTTTTTGCTCGTTTTCTCTTCATGAGACAGGCTTGCTAGCAATTCGAGCTGATCTGCGCGAACGAGGTTTCCTTTTTTGGGCATGTAGGTCTCTTGATCCCACTCGAGAAGATGAGAGATGCTATCGAATAGTCGGATCTTTTTCGAAAGGGAAAAGAGAGCTTGGTAATCTTTCTGTGTGTTTAGATGCGTGTGCTGGTTCATGTTCGCTTCTACCAATTGTTGGGTTTAACCTGAAAACGGCAGTTCGAGATGGTAAGGTGATGCAAGATTTTGATTTAGAATCACTTTCAATAGGGGGCGCACATTCCCAAGTGGTGAAGGGGCTCTCTACTGGAAGCGATTCTGGATCAAAAGCTTGCGTCAATTTGCCGTCTCCAACTGCCGTTTTTAGGTTTAAATGCCACAGGCGTTGTACGCGCGTAGAGATACTTGCTAATAGCTCCCGTACATCTGTCTGTGCCCACTCGGCCAATATTTTCGGTGAGAGCTCAGGCCCAAAAAGGCATACCTCATCTCCTACGATGGCCTCAGGGATATCTGTGAGATCAATCATCATAAAATCCATACAGATAGTCCCGATCATAGGAGCTTTCTTTCCCCGGATCAAGACATATCCTTTGTTAGAAAGGCTTCGATGCAACCCATCATGATATCCCACAGGAATGACTCCGATTAGCCCTTTTTCTTTTTCAAAGGTATAGGTGCAGTTATAGCCCACAGTTGTCCCTTGAGTGCAGATATTGCTCGAAGCGAGCTTAGTCGTGAGTTGGAGAGCCGGCTTAGATCCCTCTAGACAAACACCATATCCTAGAAAACCTAGTCCTATGCGGACAAGGTTGCAAAAAGGCATTGGAAACCGGACAGCTCCTGCTGAATTGCCTGCATGGATCCATCTAGGTACGGCGGGCAAGGAATCTATGTATTGCTTAAATTCTAGAATTTGCCTTTGGCTCAAAGCATCAAAAGCAGCAGATTCGGCAGCAACAAAATGGGTCAACACACCCTCTAAATGTAGATGGGAAGCCTCACTGATACAATCGTATAGGTCAGGCGCTTGATGGGGCGGGATGCCAAAACGTTTCATACCCGTGCAGAGGTGGAGATGGACAGAGGTGGTTCCCCCATATCTTTGAGAAGCTCGGTTCAAACTTTCAACCTCTTCAAATGAACTTACAGCAGGTGTCAATTGATATTTGGCTACAAGATCAGCTTCATAGGGAGGAGCTGCAATCACAAAGATTGGAAGAGTGATTCCCGACTCCCTGAGGTGGACGCCTTCCCAGACATGTGAGACACCTAGAGACGCAACACCTTTGCAGGCTCCCGATTGCAAAAATTTAGACAGAAACAGGCTATCGGTACCGTAAGCATTAGCTTTCACCATCACCATCACGTGACCAAATTGAGTGGCTAAATGATTGAGGTTATCCTGGATTGCATTTAGATCGATCGTGAGTGAGCTAGAGCTTTGCATATCTAAATCCTAATAGCAGAAAGAAAGCAGTTTGAGGTAGTAAAATGGCGATAATGGGTGGAAGTACCTGGCTTTCCCCTAGCACAACTGAAGAGTTCACTAAGGTATAAAAGGCGATCATCCCAAACAGGCTGAGAGCATAAATGAAATAGACAGGTAGGTTACGGCTAAAACGGAGACAGAAGGGCGCAGGCCCGATCACTGCTAAGAAACAGATGAGAGGGGAGATGATTTTGAAATAGAAAAAGGTGGACGCCTCAGCAGAGCGGTCGTTCATCCTTCCCAAGCCCATTTGTTTCCAGCCCATAGTATGAGCTAGCTGAGTGATCGACTGCATCCGAGGAGGATGGGCAGCGCTGAAGAGAGTTTTAGAATCAAATCGCATCTGGGGGAATGGACAGGTTTTGAAGGAGGCCGATTTGAGCAGCTCTCCATCGGATGAACGCTCAAGGTAATCTACATAAGTGCCATAAGGGATCTTTTCAAAGGGAAAAAGAGACTGAATCCTAAAAAGATGGTCGGAGTCTATTAACCAATAGACATCTAAAAAAGATTTTTTGTCCTGATCGTAGCTTTGATAAATCAACGAGGTGTTGTCTTCTAAAACCAAAGCATTTACGGGTTGTGCTTCTTTGCCTTTTGTTTGCGTCCTAAAAAAATTTTCCTCGAACGCCGAGATCTGTTTTAAACAGAAAGGTTGTAGGAATTGGAAGTTCAAATAAAGAAGGAAGCTGCAGATAGCCGCCACCTTAAGTAAAGGCCCCATGATTTTTTTGAGGGGAATGCCTCCAGTGGCTAAAGCAACAATTTCGCCTCGCACATTTGATGTGGTCAGTACTTTAATTGTAGCAATCAAAATCGCTATCGGGACCAGGATATCGCCCCTTTTGGTAAACTGGCACCCATAGTAAGCGGCGATGTGGAAAAAAGAGAGTGTACCGTTTTGAAAGTCTTTAGTATGAACTGAGTAGTCGATGAGCACGTAGAGGAAATAGAAACAGGCGAGAAATAAGCCAAACACACGGATCAATTCTTTGAAAAGATAGCGTTGCCAGATCTTATTCATTCTATCCCGTGGTTAATGCGCCGCATGGTCCAAAAAGAGGCTGCAATTATGAGCGCATGAGGGGCCAAGAATAGAAAAGAAGCGAGCAGACTTAAATGGTCGAGCTCTTTGGCCACACAAAAAGCGATCAAAGTCAACGCTGTCAAGACAAGCACGGTGATTATACCTCGTTTTGACAAATGGCGGCCGATTCCCATTCCAAAGGCGACACCCATTAAAGTGAAAGTGAAAGCAGAAAGACCCATCGAGGTGCGCCTAGCAATCTCTGTGCGGCATTTGTTCAACACGCGCGTCGCGTTGTCCTGTTTATTCATTTGCGTGCGTATATCTGCCATTCTGGCTCGTAAAAGGCTGAACTTGAGGTGATCATTAGCGATTTTCCATCCCGATTTACGTAGCAAAGAGGCAAATTGAGGAGCCTGTGAGGACATCGATTTCTGATTTTCGATCAGCAGATGATCGCTTCCTTTTTCAGAGGGTGAACTAGAAATCAAACTCACTTGACTTGCCACCAACTGCTGCCCGGACATCTCAACCCGTTTTGCTAGACACAGGTTTAACCTTTTACCTGACGGGTTGTTAATCGCGATGACCAAATCTCCAGCCTCCTCGCCATTACGAATAGGATTCATTTGAACAAAAGCGTTTTTTAAACGGGCAATTTTGGCGCTTTGGAGCAGGATCAAGGGATTGACAGATGTCAAATCATAGATCATTTTTCGTGTTGCTAAATGAGATGAAGTTGCCATCTCAGAGGAAATATAAAAGGTGCCCAAAGCTAGAAAAGCACCAGCAATCAAGATAGGGGAGGTAAGAGATCTCAGTGAGAGGCCTCCTGCTCGCAGGGCGGTCAGTTCCTGAGTATGAGAAAGGCGTTGGAACAAAATTAAAGCCGAAAGCAGGCAAGAGACTGGAATTGCAATCGGCAAGATATAGATGATTTGGTAGAGAGTGAACAGGAAGATGTAAGAGGGTTTAGCGCCAATTGTCGCAAACTGCGCGATCTCTTCTAGCTGAATCACAAGAAGAATTGCGATAAAAGAGACAACAGCAAGGATCAAGACCTTGAGATAGTTTTTGAGTAAATACCACCAAAATATAGGCATAGAGGGGAGGATAAAGGATAAAGGATAAAGGATGAAGGGGTATTTCCTATCTCCTAAGTAAGTCTGTTTATAAAATATTAATTATTAGTTATTTATCCTGAATTATAGTACAATTGCTTGGAATTTAAAAAATAAGGTTTTATGCGGTTAGGTTCTGTCGCAACTAATTCAGTTAATTTTGATTCAAGCAACTCTCATGCGGCAGATACAAAACTTCCCGAGTATCTTTTTGCTGTCTTAATCATTGTGGGCATTGGGGCATTAGTTGCCATTTCAATGACTGCGGGTCCCGGTCATACTGTTGGAATGAGTAGCGGCCATACCCAATGGCTGCATTTAGTAGATCCTGCACACCAAATGACTTATGTACAGACTCAGATATTAGAAGTTGTAGGAAGTTTTGTAGGAGGCAGCCTCTTGGTAGGAGGTTTAGCCTGGGCATTGAAACCTAAGAAAGAAGCTGAAAATTCCCTTAAGAATCAACGTGAAAAGCCTTCCATTCCGGTTGATCCTCAAGAAACTTCTGCATTTCTCCGTGCCACGGAACAAGGTTCTTATAGAGCTAACACTACAAATATTAATTCAAATAAATATCAATATTATTTAACAAAAGACGTAATGGAAGGCCCCTTGCCTGATAATCTCTCAGATATTTGTTCTGCGCCATGTCCTTTTGGGGATGGAAACGTAACAGTAGGTGAGACCCATGCTCTTGTCTATGTACCTGAAAATTTAACCGCCCAAGACTATAATCGATGGGTAGATTTATCCCCACGTCGATTTGGAGGATATCCAGTACAATTGAGGCCCGGAGCAGTGCTACCCGGCACAACATTAGAGGGAGCCTACTGGGCTCTGATTCCAAAAGCATGCATTCCAGGAATGCGTGACAAGGGAGTGAAAGAACAGGATGCAATTCTTGAGGCTAAGGGATATGAAAGGGCTACAGTCACAGAGGTTATCGTTTTAGGCACTATGGAGTGCATGGCTTCTGGCGACATGCTTTTCTCAGGGGGTGTCATGTGTGCCGATCAGGGTGAAAAGGGTGCCCGTAGCATCATTAAAGGTTATCACAAGAATTATGAACTTTCCTTTGAGGCTGAAAACTCCAATAGTTATGGAGTAGCTGCAGTAAGAAGATTGCCAATCGGTAAAAACTAATACCCTTTGCAGAAAATAAAGTCACAAATTGGTACTGTATAACACGCCCTATTTGAACGATCCTTTCTCGCTTAGGTGCAAAAACATAGGCTTCGAAACGATCATCCAAATCTGTCATGTTACCCAGTGCCACTTCATGGCTTTATTTTCTGCAAATGGTATAACAGTGGACTTCTTGAGGGAATTGCAAAACTCCATCTAGTCAACGAAAGAGCTTTATGTGGGAGCAGTTTCGACTCTTCATAGATGTGAATCTACTTTCTTTGTTCTAGACAAGGCTTACATTTAACCTAGATTCGGCAGTTCGAGTCCGTAAAGAAGTGCAAGATTTGAGTTCAAAAGATTGTGCTTATTTGCTGGCTCCAACTGCCGAATCTAGGTTTAAGGACAAAGGCCTCGCTGCATCCATTGGGCTCCAGCAACAATTTCATTTCCTATCTGTTGGACTCCACTCAGGATAACATTTGCAGTAAATTCCAAACCTTCAAGGCTTTTACGTCCTAAATATGCCAAAGCTTCTCCGGTTGGTAGCAGGACATAATACCAAAGCGCTCGTCCCTGTACTTCTAAAAGCTGACCAATGATCTTTGCTGTATCAATAAATAAAAAACGAAACCCGGCTGCAACAGTATGCCCAGTTGGTTTTAGAATAAACTTAAAAATCCATTGGCCAAGATCGGATAGAGCGTTACCGATGGGAGAGAATACATAAAGATAAAAGGATTGGGGTAAGGATACAAATAAAAAGCGAGCTGACCCGAGAAAAGCCTTCCCTATTGGTACTAAGATGTATTGATATGTCCACTTAGCAAGATCGGCTAAGAGGCTGCCAACTGGTAAAAGAGCATAGCGATAAAATGTTTGTGGTAAGGTCATAAAAAGAAATTTGCCACCGGCAATCAGTGCCTGCCCTGTGGGTATGAGGATATATTTAAAGGTCCATTTGGCAAGTTTCACTAACAGAGAACAAATGGGAAAGAGGACATAGTGATAAAATGTTTCTGGTATGGAGACAAATAGGAATTTACCCCCTGCTAATAATGCCTGGCCCGTCGGAGTAAAAATATTTTGGTAACTCCACTTGGTAAGACGAGCGACTGTGCAGCCAATAGGAGCGAGGACGTAGTGATAAAATGTTTGTGGCAAAGTGACAAACAGAAATTCAAGTCCTTTTGCTAATGCATGGCCAATAGGTGTGAGAATATGCTGATAAGTCCACTTGGCAAGACGCGCGACTGTGCTGCCAATAGGAGCGAGGACATAGTGATAAAATGTTTGTGGCAAAGTGACAAACAGAAATTCAAGTCCTTTTGCTAATGCATGGCCAATAGGTGTGAGAATATGCTGATAAGTCCACTTGGTAAGACGAGCGACTGTGCAGCCAATAGGAGCGAGGACGTAGTGATAAAATGTTTGTGGCAAAGTGACAAACAGAAATTCAAGTCCTTTTGCTAATGCATGGCCAATAGGTGTGAGAATATGCTGATAAGTCCACTTGGCAAGACGAGCGACTGTGCAGCCAATAGGAGCGAGGACGTAGTGATAAAATGTTTGTGGCAAAGTGACAAACAGAAATTCAAGTCCTTTTGCTAATGCATGGCCAATAGGTGTGAGAATATGCTGATAAGTCCACTTGGCAAGACGAGCGACTGTGCAGCCAATAGGAGCGAGGACATAGTGATAGAATGTATTTGGCAATGTAGAAAATAAAAAGATGCTTCCAGATTTTAATATCTGAAAAATGGAGTGGCGTACCTTATATAAGCCATAGGTCAGAGTGATGGGAAAAAAAATTATAGCCAACGCAGCGACAATCACTCTTTGCCAACAAGGCATTTCATCTCGTGGCTCAGAGGGAGGGGGAGCATCTTGATGTAGATGCAAGGAGCTCAGATCTTTTGTCGTAAGGCGTGGAATTCCTTGCGACATAGTTATCCTTCCAGCGCTTCTGTGTTTTGGCCTTGCAATGCTTTTAGGGCGATTCCTAAAAGGGAGAGCAATTCGATTCCGCCAAGGGTTCCGCAAATCCCCATATTAGCTGCAAAACTCAAGTGAGCTAGAGGTCCCTCACCAAAAATTCCACTAATAGTCAGGCCGTAGATAGCCCCTAACCCTACTAATAAAACCAGTGCAGCCACCGATTTACCAATGCTATCTGCTACAGGGTGTTCACTCTCTTTTTGAGAGTTTTCCTGTTTGTAAGATTGATAGAAAGCGCTCGCAGTTATAATTGCCATTTCATCTCTCCTATGGTTGTTTTTCATATAGCATTATAAATTAGTTAATAAAATAAAATCAAGGGTTAGTAAATTTTTGTGGTAAGTTTTTTGTTATTTTGGCATAGGACATACTCTCTCAAAGCGAGATACAGGGAGATGTCAATTTTCACGCTTTATCCTTTATCCTTTATCCTTTATTCTTCTTATCATGGAAGTTGCTTTTTCAGAGTTTTTGCGGGCTTATTGCCCGGAAAGGCCGCGCCTGCTTCTGGGGCTTTCCGGCGGCCCTGACTCGGTGGCCTTATTTCGTCTATTACTTGCAGATTCTTATCCTTTTGAGGTTGCTCATATCGACCATAGTTGGCGTCTTGAAAGTGGGCAGGAGGCGCATGAGCTGGAGGAGATATGCCGCAGAGAAGGTGTTACTTTCCATGTAAAAAGATTGAAGCCTTTAGAACAAAAAAATATGGAAGATGAGGCTAGAAAGGCACGGCTGGCTTTTTTTAGAGAGGTTGTGGAAACTGAGGGTTTAGCTGGTGTGCTACTTGCTCATCAGGCAGATGATCAGGCTGAGACTGTTTTAAAGAGATTATTTGAAGGAGCTAGCTTGCCCAAACTCAGGGGACTTGTCCCAAGAGCTGAGTTAGAAGGAACAGTGATATACCGTCCTTTGCTTAAGGTAAGAAAAACTGATCTACTCAAGTGGCTGGATGAGCGTAGCATTAGTTATTTCCAAGATACTACGAATCTCGATCCCCGGTTTTTACGCGGTCGTTTAAGAGCAACGTTGATGCCCTTTCTATCCAGTCACTTTGGTAAACAGGTGACACCTAGTTTATGCCGGGTAGGAGAAGCAGCTGTCGAATTGGGAGAGTTTTTGGAAGAGCAGATGCGACCCTATATGAGCCGTATCCAGCAATCGGCGGCAGATGTTGCATTGGACTTTGCCCCCAACCCTCCAACGTCCTCTTTTTTGTGGAAAGCCATGATTCGCAGCCTGTTTGATAGCCAGCATATGGCTTTATCGAATGCTGTTTTGGCAACGATCCTTGACCACTTACAAAAAGAAAGTTGTCATAAGTGCCTAAATGTAGGTGGCAAAGAGGTTCGCATTCATCGAAAAGAGCTGACTATCCAACGAAATTGTTTATGAGTTGCTCCAGAAAAGGAAATCGGATATGATAAAGAGCTGAACTTAAGAGACCACTAAATATTTGCATAAAATTCATTACTTTAAAAACGCATCCTTTTATAATCTATTTGTAGGCATCAAAAAAAGCTTTATTCACCATGGCTAATGATAAAAAATTAAAACCCGATCAGAAAAAGAATTTCCCCACGACGTTCTTTCTCTTTCTTTTAGCGATCATTTTACTTGTCATCACCGTTCAAAATTTCATGGCCACTAAGAGCGCCAAAGTAGCTTTCAGCCATCAGGTTGAGCATTTGGTGAACCTCAGTTTGCTCGTGCCAGAAGAGAATCGGAAAGTCTCTTTGAATGACAATTTGGTGTCATTTAGCGGTAAATTCAGGGAAGCTGAAAGTGATGAAGGACACAAGCGCTATAAGTATCTAGAGCTTTTAGACAATAGCCACAACCTAAATTCCGAACGTGAAGAGATTGTTTCTAATCTCAATCGTTTGGAAAATGAAATCCGAGAATCTGCCACCATCTTCCTAGGAATCCGTGGCAAGTCTATTCCCGTAGGCGGCTATCGCGTGGTGGAAGAGACCTACAATACTCTCAAGCGTCAAAACGCCATCGTGATTAAGCAAGTGCCAGCGCAAAATATGGCCAACTTGGTTCAGCTTAAAACTCAGCTTTCTCAAATGGGCACTAACCCTTCAGAAGAGACTTTGACAAGTTTTAAGAATAACCTTGCTGTTTTGGTGGGTAACTTCCGCTCTCCAGCCCTAGGAATTGGGGCCGAAGCGATGAAACAAGAACTCAAGACACTCGATAAAGAGCTTGAAGAAGCTGCCGATCCAACAAACCCGATGGCCGCCAAGCTAGCTGCCTATAGACATATTCTTGATAAGCTACAAGAGATTGTAGATACGCTAGATGAACCCGTTGATAATATACGCCTCACCGAACTCCGTTCTGTACGTCAATACAAAGAGGAAATGGAGCGCTATGCGACAGTCTCACAAGAGATCGAGCAGAATCAGGTACAGCTTGATAAAGCGCGCACAGCTGTTGCTCATGTGATTTGGTACTTCAACAACAAAGAGCTCTCAACGCGGGCATTAGAAAGGCAAGATGCTGAGACCTACAGCCACTGGTTTGCCAATGCCAAAGAAGAGATGAACAACTTCAAGTACAACAAAGGGCTATTTTTCAAAGCCCCCGATCAGCCGCGGAATTTGGTGTTGGAAAAGACTTTCAAAAGTGAAGAGCCCACACCTAATTATTTCAGTTACCTTCTGACCCTTCTCCCGATTCTCCTGGTTGTCATGCTCCTCTACTTTGTATTCTCTCGCCAGATGAAAGGCGTGGGAGGAACGGCAATGTCTTTTGGCAAATCACCGGCCAAAATGCTCATAAAAGGGCAAAACAAAGTCACCTTTAAAGATGTCGCCGGTATTGACGAGGCAAAAGAAGAGTTGGTCGAGATTGTTGAATTTTTGAAGAACCCAACAAAATTTACCACCCTGGGTGGCCGTATCCCTAAAGGGGTTTTACTGATCGGACCTCCCGGTTGTGGTAAAACGATGATTGCCAAAGCTGTGGCTGGTGAAGCAGACAGGCCATTCTTTTCAATCGCAGGTTCTGATTTCGTTGAGATGTTTGTGGGTGTCGGCGCCAGCCGTATCCGCGACATGTTTGATCAGGCTAAAAAAAATGCCCCTTGCATCATCTTTATCGACGAGATCGATGCGGTAGGACGGCATCGGGGTGCCGGTATCGGTGGTGGGCATGATGAGCGTGAACAAACTTTGAACCAACTCCTTGTCGAGATGGATGGCTTCGATACCAACGAAGGGGTTATCCTGATGGCGGCCACTAACCGCCCTGATGTACTCGATAAGGCCCTTCTGCGACCTGGTCGCTTTGACCGTCGTGTGATTATCGGCTTACCTGACATAAAAGGGCGCTATGAAATCTTGAAGGTGCATGCTCGCAAGATTAAGATCGACCCGGTAGTAGATCTTTTCACTGTGGCGCGTAGCACACCAGGAGCCTCTGGAGCAGACCTCGAAAACCTCTTGAATGAAGCTGCGTTACTAGCTGCTCGAAAAGCCCGCACAGCTGTGACTAGTGGCGATGTGGTTGAAGCTCGCGACAAAGTGCTTTATGGCAAAGAACGCCGCAGCCTCGAAGTAGGCGAACAAGAAAGAAAAACAACTGCTTACCACGAATCGGGACATGCTGTTGTGGGCTTGGTTGTGGAGCATTCCGACCCTGTTGACAAAGTCACTATTATCCCTAGAGGGCTCTCACTTGGAGCTACCCACTTCCTGCCTGAAAAAAACCGCTTAAGCTACTGGAAAAAAGAAGTAGTCGATCAACTCGCTGTTCTTATGGGGGGCAGATGCGCTGAAGAGATCTTTTTAGGTGATATCTCTAGCGGTGCCCAGCAAGACATTTCACAAGCAACACGGCTAGCCCGCAGCATGGTCTGTGAATGGGGGATGAGTGAAAATTTAGGAGCAGTTGCTTACGACGAGCGTTCTGACAATGGTGGTGGTTACACAGGTTTAAACTATCACGAGAAAAACTATTCGGAAGAGACTGCTAGAAGCATCGATGATGAAGTGCGCAAACTATTAGATACTGCGCATGAAAGAGCTGTCGGCATCATCAAAGAATACCGTGAACAAGTAGAATTGATGACAGAGCTACTCATCGAATTTGAAACCCTCGATGCGCAAGACGTGCGTGACATCCTCAATAAAAAATGGGATTCCGAGAAAAAACGGCAGCGGCTGATCGATCAGGAGCATCTCTTCAAAAGAAGTGCAGAATTGCCTCCACCACCACCACCGATGCCTCCCGAGATCAAGAAGGATGATGGCCGCGACTTAGGGCTAAGCGCCACGTAAGTTGTATTACTCGATCTTCTGTAAGAAGACAATGTAGGCTTCAGTCTCTGGGTTTGCAGGTTCACCAGGATTGACCCTAGTGTCATTACATTGATACCACTGCTCTTCATTTGCTTGCAGGTCCTTGACATCCGCTGTGTAATGTCCAAATTGCATGGCTTTTCCCTGATGATTGACAATAGCGATCATTCTGTAAGAAGTTACAGGGTCTTTAGGACGCTGCTTGATGGTGACGGTACGATTTTTAGGGAAAGCAATAGGCAGATCGATTTTCGTCAGTTGACTATCAAATCTTTTGATGTGAATCATGAGTAGAGGAGGGAGCCGAGTGATCCGTTCAGACCTTGAATATTTAGGGATACAATATTTTTTATCTGCATATGTGGGCTCCAGTGGATTCTCGTAATCTACCTTTGTCTCGGGTTGAAAATAGCTTGTCAGCATATTCTGAAAACTTTGATCTTTTACAATAGAAAGTGAAATGTGATTTGCAGGCGATTGCAACGATTTGTGTCCTGTTCTGCTGATTCCCGGCAATTTATAAGAAAAATACGTGTAGATCTCCATAGGGAACCAATTGATTTGGTCTAGAATAAAGACGAGAAACTCATGTGCGTCGTGCTGCGCCCATTTAGTGCCTGACAAGATGTTTTCCCCTCGATATTCAAAGACTACATTGCGTAGTGCTGTTAAGGAATCCTTGTTCCTAGTTTTTAGGGCCCCAGCTAACTTAGAAATCACGGGATGCTCTTTCCCGTCAGGCTCTGTTTTTAGCCCCTCAATGAGCTCTAGAATAGGTTTTAAAAAATAGAGGGCTTGCAAACTGGCGTTCATATAGCAGCTATTTCGGATATTCTGTAGTCCTGAGGGACCCTCTAGGACAAGGTCCATTGATGCCTCGTCCTCTTCGGTTGAGACATCAGGTTCCCAATTCCCAAACATGGCTGAATCGAGCTGCTCCGACTCCCAAGGGGGAGAATCGGGGCGACTAATCTCACAGATCTCGAATTCAAAATTGAGTGCTTCGAGCTCCCGCGCTAAATGGATGAGCTCGAGCTTCGCCAGAGTGCTGTCAGTTACAGATTTAAAGCGATTCAGTTTCTTGTAGATTTCTAGGCTAGATGTTTCAAAACCTTCGAGCTGAAATGTCTTTTGACTTGTCTCATAGAATTTCCCGGTGAGGCGATCTCGAGTGTCTAAATATCCATTTTGTTTGAGGGCTGTAAAATGCGCTTTGTCGTCCAGATCAGAAGGTGACAAAGAGGAAGGGATTACGGTCTCGGAGTGAAGCGAAACCCCTTTTCTGGCTAGAAAAGCGTACACAAAGACAATTTTCCGTTCGGTAAAGATTTTAAGAAAATTATGCCACCCAAGAGCTTTCATTTGTGTTTGCACCATGCCACGCCACCCTTCCCGTTTCTCCAATCCCACACTCGCATCCCATAACATCTGTAAGTAATCTTTGGGCTGGTGGGCCGAAAGAGAAGCACGCACCATTTTTGCCGCATTGAGGATCTGAGAACAGACATCACGGGTATGTTGACCCAAATCTTCTTTTACATGGATCAGTTGGACTTTTTTTGGGGTGTAGCGCGCGATATCACAGGATTCAATATTGTTGGGGAGTACTTGGTCAAAAACAAGATACCCCTCCTTCGGCCCAAAGGGTTTACCATTGTTCATCTTGTCGTATAGATAAGATCGATTGTAAGCGGCCTCATCTTCCTTTGCCTTATCAAGGCATAGGGTTTCCAAGAATTTGGCGAATGCTGCTTCTTTGCTGCCCAGAAACTTCCTCACGGGATAGGTTGCAGGATTGAGGACTCGTCTTTCCTGTTTTTTGTTTTTTTTCACTACCTCGATGATGGGACGTTCCTTGCAGAGCTCAACCATTATGTTGTCGGCCTGTTCTGCAAAGGTTGCTGTTAGTCGTGTGCTTAAGGGGACATCTGAAATACACTCGAGCTCTTCCTCAATTTCTTGTCTGTTTTGTGCGATGAGAGGCACCTGTAGAATAGAGCCCGATAAATGCTTGTGATTCACTTTTCCTGAGGGGTCTACATAGCACATTTTTACCTCATCGAGGACGTGCATGAGCTTCCGGATTCCATTTCCGGTGCCAAGAACCCTTTTTACTTTGTTCTCAGTCAGTAAATCTTGCGGCTTATTCCCTTTCCAAGAATTGGGCAGTTGTCCTGCGTCATGAGGTCCCAGAAGCTTTTGTTTCAATAAGGTTCGAAAATCATCCACCAAAAGAGCATTGAAATCGGCAGCGAGCTGATACCACATCCCTCGTATTTTGAAATAGGTTTTTTCCTCGTGGCGGACATCTGCTTCTAGACATTTGATAAGAGGGGCTTCAATGACGTGTCCACGTGCATCTCTATAGCGCAATTGTCCTTCTGATAAAAACTTCAATAGTGACTCTACGCTAATAATCTTAGTATGTTCATCAATCGCTTCTATGATCTCGTGCAAAGTCGGAGGTTGTTCTGAAAGAGGTACAAAATGTCCTTTTTTCTTGAATTGGATTTCAAACGATTCAGAACTGAGGAAGTCATTGAGGTATTTGTGCCTGATGGAAGCAGGCAGAGGTTCCAGCTTTTCGTAAGCAGACCATATAGCATTCACTAGAGAGGCATCGAGAACATTTCCAGCAGTTTGTGCAGGCTGGATAAAATGGAGAAATTCGAATAGAGGGTCGCTTGTTTCTATTTCCCCCTGACTCGTGTAGGTCGTTTCTTGATGGGTATACAGATAAAACAGGTTAAAAAGGGCTGGATAGTCCTCTAAGGCGATTCTTTTCATGATGCGGAGTAGTCCGCCAGAGGTGATTTTCACTGTAGGTGGAACCGGTTGCCTTTGACGAGAAAACGGAGGGGTATTCATTAAAGAAGAATGCACTTTGGCTGAACATTGGAATGACTCTACTAAATAATAAAGAGAGGAGGTTTTGTATAGCTCCCCACTTGAGGGATGTAGCAGTTTTTCTTGAAGATTGGACCCTACTAGACAACGACGGCTGATTTCTACAATACTAGAAGGATCTAAAATGCATTCCGCAATCTTGATAGGATACTGGTAATTGATACAACGACGCAGTACCCGCCAGGCCTGGTCTGAGGAAAGAACTACGATTTCTCTTTCCGGTTCACTCTTGCAAAAGAAGAGTAGGATTTCGTTTCCCTTTCTTTTAGTGAGATTTTCTACACCCTGGAGGGCCAATTGCCTAACCAATACTGGGGTCACACTGTTTTTTTTGGCATAAACTTTGAGTTTGTATAGAGCGTTATCGAAGGTGCACTTATGGCGATGAAAATGCGCATCCTCTTTTTTTTGCGTGCTATTAAATTTCTCTACAACTGCCCGCGTTATCTTGCCTAGAGTCGATGTGGCCAGCTTTTCCTTCCCCCACCCCACGAATGCTCCTGTGCGCTGAAAATCGAGCCATTGCATGCTCAACGCTTGCACCTCAAGCGCGCTTTTCTCGATGATAGGAGGACTCGACATCAGTGGCACCCATGAAAATTTTAATAGGATACTTGACATGTGGATTTTCCAGTAATCAGAAAAAATGTATCAGAAAAAATGTATCAGAAAAAATGTAAAAATCTAAAGCAAGGGCTATCATCCTACACAGCTGCAGCGCGCAACCCTTTCTGGACTTGGGTCTGTACATTTAATTTTTGCAATTTCTTGACAATAAAAATTTACTTATTTAAAACTTTCGCATTTGCATGATGGTAACCCTGCTAAAAATATCGTGACTATTCACGAGCCAGCAGAATCTTTAAGGCAGGCCCACTTTGCCAAGCTGGGAGGGGATAGTCACCACAGGGAGGCTTTTAACCGAAGAGCTGGATTACCTGAATAGTTACAAAATATCGAGTTCCATTATCGAAGGGAGTTGCCTCTAGCGAACCTGTGGTGACCATCCACTCCCGCCTTTACGAAGTGGATCTTCCCTAGAGTGCTCTGGCGGCTCATGAACAGTCACGTTTTTTTGAATAATCTTTAAACAAGGAAGTATTAAAATGGCATATAGTTCACTCGGAAAAATTGGGAGTATGAGTAATGCAGACGTATCGGATGCGGTAATTGCAAAGCTTCCTAACAACACATTTACGAATGTGAGGACCTATAAGGGTAAGAATCATTATTTCAGTGGAGCAGGTGATGTGCAATGTCGCACAATTGAGCTTACTAGAACAACAGTTTCCTGCGCATTTGAAGCGATAAAGTGTTTTTTTTGGAATCTGTTTTCCCCCGATAAGGCAAAAGAACATTATGGGAATTTGGCGACCAATGGCGATAGGCTTTTAGAATTTCTTCTAGAAGGTAAGGGAGGAGGAAAGGAAATTGAACAAGCATTTATTTGTTGTAAAACAGTTAATATATATGTAACGGAAGACTGTCAATTTGCCGACATCGAGATACTTGACTCTCAGATGCTTGTGACCGCAAGTGTATCTGGGCAAGTAGGTAGGATATTTATGGAAAATGCCGGTACCATTGCTTCAGCTTCTGGTGGTTGTCTTTTATTTTAAGTCCAACTGAACGATCTTAAAGCAAGATTTTAATCGAAAAGATGGATTAACTGAATAGTTACTCAAGATCTTATGGATAGAATGATTTAATTTACAAGGAATGTGTTATGGCAGACTCAGTAGTTTACTCAAATGACCTGCGTTCGATGGATGTTTTATATTACGAAGAAGATGTTGTGAGAAAAGAATCTTGCTTAAATCAAAGTGAAGAACAGCTTCAAATTCTGTTTCAAAAGAAAATAGAAGAAGCACAAATTTCATTTGAAACAGCTCAGATATTATTAAATGGGGAAAACACAAGCGTACCCTATTCGGAGTGCATAGTTGTTGTAGAGAAGGCGTGCCTATCTGCGAAAAACATCAAGGAGGTATTAAGCGCACGAAACCTTCTGCTTAGTTCAGAAATGACTACTTCACTTGTACAATTAGAGGAAAATTTAGAATCCACACGTCAATTGCAACCCAATGGAGAGACAACCCTGCAGTTAAAAGATATTGAATTAGTGCAACAGATGAGCATGATACCCACTAATGAAATATATACATCTGATCAAGGTATCGTCTATTACCAACCCAAAGTCAGTCATATGAATATCAGGCCGTTTTTCGAAGCCTATTGCAAAAATGGCGGCTATAAGTCAGTACAGACGTCCACAAAACAAACCAATTGTTTTTTTTTCATAGACTTTAAGGAGAATTTTCACCTGGTAAGTCTTATGAAAACTAAGGAACAAGCACTGGCAGCTCTGGAGCGGTGTCAAGCGACTACTTCAGATATGGGGATAGTCGAATCTAGGTTTTCTACAAGTGACTCCGATAAAGATTTTTTCGGGGGGTTACTTACCACCGGAGCACAAATGTTTCCAAGCTTGAATTGGATGAAAGAAGAAATCGCACCTAAAGTTGGGCAAAATTCTGGACTGAAGGGGAGGATGCTAAGACAAAAAAGTGCGCTTAAAGATATCGCGCTTCACCTTCCTCGAGTTATTCAAGAAGAAAAATGGGGTTTTGAAAAATTTATAATCCTGAATTTAGAAGAGCAACTAAAATTGGGCATCCCACCTAGAGACGCTGTTATGGCAGATTGCGTTTTACTTTTTCATAAAAAAGTGGAAGCTAAATCATAAAAGCAAAAGGTAAAAAGATCTCAGAGGTAAGGGGCTCGTCAATGACTTCTTAGAGAAAAGAGCCCCAACACCATCAAGGTTTGGGGCTTTATTTGATCACTGTACGTATAGTGCCTATTTAGGTAGAGAGATTTCTATTTTTTTGCTTTGGATTCTTTCCAGTAGGAGCTACACTTGGATTCCTACCTTCAGGTAGACCTGTGCTTGTGTTCTTACTGCCAGGTGGAGTAGTACTTGGATTCTTATTTCCAGGAGGAACTGGACCTGGGCTATTACCAATCGTCAAGGAATCACGTTGTGCATCGACTTTTTGAGCAATCACTTCGCGCATTCTGAATGCAATTTTTTCACCATGAAAGTCAAAGGAAAAGGTTCCTATGGGGTTTTGCTTTTCTATAATAAGCCGGACTGCATCGAGAAACTCTATTGATTTCTGGTTTCGGATGCTAGATGGGTTGTCGTCATATTCATATTTTACTGTTTTTCCATTGGAGTATGTACGTAGTATGCTTTTTTTGTTTTCATCCTCATAGTCGACTAATGAGCTAACTTCTGGAGTAGATCGAACAAATGTTTTAGTTGCTATTGAGGCAAGAGACGAACCCACGTATTTAGCTGTTTTCCACGTAGTATTTAGAGTAAATACTGTCACAGGGTATGTATAGATTTCCGCACTAGATGCGACCAATTCTACTATCATAGGTGTATATAAGGGTGCTGCATGAGAGAAAATAGATCCAAATGCATTTACACACACTTGAATGACTTCATTGGAACCATAGGTTCTAATATACCTTGGAGCATACCAACCTATACCTACAGCAATTGTGCCAATCACCCTATTATCCGGGACAATACAAAATTTACCAGCTTCAACTATAGATGATGAAACACTCTCTTTCAACTTGGAATCAACATCTTGAATGATGCCAGACACAAAACCGATTAGACTAGACATAAGACTCCCTTTACTAAAAAACTCACGAAAGTTTTCCTAATACCATTTATCAAAAATAAAGCCATGAAGTGGCGCTGGGTAACATGATAGATTTGAATGATCGTTTCGAAGCCTATGTTTTGCAACTAAGCGCGAAAGGATCATTCAAAAATGACGTGTTATACAGTGCCACTTCATGGCTTTATTTTTGATAAATGTTATAAATTCTCATGGGAAAAAAGTTTACAATATGATTTTTGTAAAAACAAGGTTTTTTTGTAATATCGATTACCCGAGTAGAAAAAAAAACCCGACTCTAAAAGAGGCGGGCTTTTAAAAGGGAATCCAAAACGAGAGGATTTAAGCTGCGGGCGCAGCAACGGCTTTGCGGCTCAGCTTAAGCTGTCCTCTTTCGTTGATGTCGAGCACCTTGACAGAGATGACCTCTCCTTGTTTGATGTGCTCAAAGATATTTTCCACACGCTCAGAAGCAAGCTCTGAGATATGGCAAAGGCCCTCTTTTCCAGGAAGGATCTCTACGAAAGCACCAAAAGCGACAACAGAGGTCACCTTACCGCGGTAAACTTTACCGATCTCTACTTCACCAGTAAGCCCTTCGATAATCTGCTTGGCGCGCAGCATTGATTCGGGATTGCTTGAAGCAATGCTGATCAGTCCAGAGTCATTGATGTCGATCTCGACACCTGTCTCTTCGATGATAGCACGGATCTGCTTACCACCCGGTCCGATTACTGCAGCAATTTTGCTAGGACTGATCCGAACCGTTTCAATACGTGGAGCGTAGGCTGACATCTCTTTTTTGGATTGCGGAACGATCTCGAGCATCTTCTTCAAGATGTGGACCCTTCCATCTTTGGCTTGAGCAAGCGCAGCTTTCATGATGGCAAGAGTGATTCCCTCGATTTTGATATCCATTTGGAAAGCTGTGATGCCCTCACCATCTCCGGTGACCTTAAAGTCCATGTCACCTAGGTAATCTTCGAGGCCTAAAATGTCGGAGAGAACCGCTACTTTGTCTCCTTCCAAAATCAGCCCCATCGCAATTCCGGCAATCGGCCGTTCAATTGGCACACCCGCATCCATCATAGCGATGCAACCACCACATACGGAGGCCATTGATGAGGAGCCATTGGATTCAGTGATATTGGATTCAAGACGGATGGTGTAAGGAAAATCATCTAATGAGGGAATTGCGGCCTTAAGAGCGCGCTCAGCTAATTTACCATGCCCCACTTCACGTCTTCCAGGAGCTCCGATCCGTCCCACTTCGCCTACGGAGAAAGGTGGGAAGAAATATTGGAGGTAAAAACGGGCGAGCCCCTCTCCGTTGAGATTTTCAAAGCGTTGGCCCATGCTCTCTCCGCCTAACGTACAGACGGCCATAGTTTGCGTTTCACCACGTGTGAATAGGCAACTTCCATGTGTACGGGGCAGAAGGCCGGGCTCGACATCAATCGCACGGATATCTTTTGTCCCACGGCCGTCGGAGCGGATTCCTTCATCCAGGATCATTTGGCGCATGTATTTAGCTGTAATTTGTTTGAAGGCGGCTTTTACCGCGATGGCTGTATATACGCCCGTCCCGTCTGCAAGGACAAGATGCGCGAGCACATTCTCTTCAATGGCATCGACTGATTCTTCGCGAGCTTGCTTGTCAGGGATACGGATTGCAGTGCGCAGCGTGTTGGCAGACAAATTCTCTACTTCGGTGAGCAGTTCTTGTGGCAGAACACGGAGGTTCTCTCGATTTTTTGTCTTTCCAACCTCAGCTTGCCATTCACTCAGTCCTTTGCAAATCAAACCAATTGCTTTGTGACCCGTTTCGATAGCTTCCAGCACTTGCTCTTCTGTCAAAAAGTCGCAATAGCCTTCAATCATCAAAATAGCATCTTCAGTTCCTGCCAAAAGAAGGTCCAGTCTCGACTTTTGGATTTCATCAACCGTGGGATTGATGATAAATTTGTTATCAATGAATCCTACGCGTACTGCAGCGACTGGCTTAATAAGCGGGATATCAGAAATGACAAGTGCAGCAGATGCAGCACAGATGGCTAGAGGATCGGGGTTGTTCTCTCCATCATAAGACCAAACATAGGCTAAAACTTGCACTTCGTTGTAGTATCCTTGTTCAAACAAGGGGCGCAAGGGACGGTCGATCAGACGGCAAACCAAAATCTCCCGTTCAGTCGGACGCCCTTCGCGCTTGATGAAGCCGCCAAGTGTTTTACCTGCAGAGAAAAACTTTTCTTGGTAATCGACTCTTAAAGGGAGGAAATCGGTTTCTGCGTTAGGTTTAGGCGCGGCGCAGGCGGTTGCAAAGACAAGGGTTTCTCCTTGTCGAACTAGGACGGCACCACCTGCTTGTTTGGCGATTTTTCCAGTTTCGAAAGAGATTTCTTTGTGATCGGGGAGTTTTATGGTTTTGATTTTACGTTCCATTCTAATAATCCATAGGAAAACGGGGAGAGACTATGCTAATCCCCTAGTGTGAAAAAATAACTTTGATTGAACCAAACAAGAAGAAGTGTAAAGAAGTTATTGTAACTGTTCACGTAATCGAACTTGATGGTCGATGGCCTGTCTGTGGTGACTATACACCGCCTTGACAAAGTATATCTTTCCTAGATGACTTTGGCGGCGCGTGGATAGTCACAATTTATTTTCTTAGATTCAGTCTCTTGATGAGGTTTTTGTAGCGCTCAGTATCTGTAGAGTTAAGATACTCGAGGAGTTTACGTCTTTGACCCACAAGTTTCAAGAGAGCAAGACGAGAATTATGGTCTTTTGGAGCCCGTTTTAAATGATCTGTAAGCTCTGCGATTCGCTCAGTTAAAATCGCAATCTGAACATCTGCTGATCCGGTATCCTTCTCGTGCAGTTGAAACTTCTTGGTGATCTCTTCCTTTGTGCCCTTATCTAGCGACATTTAAAGCATCTCCCTGTATTTATGCATTTCTTAAGACCATTCATTATATCGCAAAATCCGTTTTCAGTGAAGGATTAAACTTTCGTATCCAAGATCACTTCGATGTAAGGGAGGCGAATGCCCGTTTGATCGCCTCGCATGACAACTTTAAATGGGATTGTGATGACCCCTTTTTCTTTTGCGGCAGAAAGTTCATCGTGAATCTTTTTTTTTAATTCTTCAGAAACCGGTGTACGCCTATATTGGGAAAGGATTTTTTGGATGATTGCTTGTTCTCTATCGGGATCGATCTCTTTGCCGTAAAAGGGACACATTGCTATAACTCTAAGCTAAATTAGAGGAGAATGTATGTTAAGAGAGACGGGATATCAAGAAAAAATTGAAATGCTTGCCCCTTGGTTGGAAGAGATTTTTGAATCTATAAAAAAAGATTTAAAAAACGAGCACCTTAAGATCGACAGGCAATTTTGTAAAAAATATCTATTGGGAAAAAATCCTGTTCACATATCTGTCCCAGAAATGATAGAGGCTTACAGAACCGATATTGCTGCTGGAAACGTCAGCTTAGGGGAGTTCATTGCAACGCGTTGGCTTTTGAAAAATACCGATATCTATGGATATTTCGAAGAAAGGATCAAAGCACTCAGTGATGATTTTGAAAAGCTAGAGGAACTGCCTCAGGATTTATCGGACACGCTGATGGACTCATCCGTTAAATTATTTGGGGCAAAAAAGACTTACCTTTTCTCCGTATTTAATTCAGTGGTGTTCCCACCATCTACCTATGCCTGTTTGAAAGAGCTAGCCAGCCAAGAGACACACACACTAGACCAAGAAAGTACGATTCAGAAAGCTAATGAAACACTCGAGGCTTTGCAGGCACGGCACAACCGAGAAATGGCTGCTCTTACAGATCGTTTCGAAAAAAAATTCAGCGGTATGCAAAAAAAATACCTGGCTGATGTGGAGTGTTTGAAAAAACAGGTTGCTCTGTTGCAAAAGAAATTGGTTTCATGACAGACGCAATTTTCATGCAAGAAGCGCTCAACCAAGCACGCAAAGCCTATAAAGAAGGCGAAGTTCCTGTAGGTGCCGTGCTTGTGTGGAATGGTAAAGTGATTGCACGGGGCCATAACCAAGTAGAGTTATTAAAGGATGCCACAGCTCACGCTGAGATGCTCTGTATCGGCAGCGGAGCTGCCGTTTTGGAAAATTGGCGCCTTTTGGATACGACCCTCTATTGCACCATCGAACCTTGCTGCATGTGTGCAGGAGCCCTTTTTTTGTCGCGCGTTAAACGGCTTGTGTGGGGAGCTCCCGATGTGCGTCATGGTGCTAATGGGAGTTTCTGTGACCTTTTTGCTCTCAAGCATCCCACACATAGCATTGAAGTGACATCTGGAGTTCTTGCAGATGTGTGTGGAGCCCTCATACAGGAGTTTTTCCGTGAAAGAAGAAATCAAAAACCTCATTGACCAAATCATTCAAGCGCAAGAAAAGAGGGTGCTCGCATGCGGTCGGGAATTTGTCCCTAACCTTACCTCTGAAGATGTTTTGCAACCCAACGATTACCCCGCGCTTGAAAACTGCCCTCCTTTCCGCTATGAAGAGGGGTCTTTAGCTGGTATGCACACCATTCGCTGTGCGCTATTGGCCTACTTCCGAGACCATAGAGCCTGAGGGATTGCACAGACGGGTAACATAAACGCTATTTTGGGTGCAGATCGTTAAATCCAATCCATGCCCTTCAATCGCTACGACGTTGGCATCAGCGTGCAGGGCGATATTGCGAACACATGCGCCTTTCTGCAAATCCCAAATGTGCACAGCATTGCCAATCCCCGTAGCGAGAAAGCGCGATCCAATAACGTAAGAGGCATCAGGATTTATATCAGCTTGGATCTCAAATCGTTTATTGCCTTGATAGTCGTAGCCATAAATGGTATGCGACCAACCTACGCACACAATCAGGCCTTCGGGACTATTACTGCAAAAACGGTAGCCCCTTTCTAAAACAAATGCTTGGTGAAAAGATTTGGTTTGAGAGTTAAGGCGCATAATTTTACTCTTCGCAGCCTCCTCATCCCAACACATGAAAAAGAAATCGTTGCCTATTTGGGTCATATCTCTAATACGAAATGGCACTTGTAGAGATGTGACCAAAATGAGAGTGGGAAGCTCAAAAATGGATACGTTTTGTTGCTTATCTATGCAAAATAATTTATTGCCACGTATCTGTATGTTATCGCTTTCTATAGGTTGAAAAAGCATTGTTGAGCCATCTTCGATGGAAATACGCCGCAGCTGGGTAGATCCTTCGGAGGCATTCGCTAATAAGAGATCTTTACTCAAATAGGCATGCTTGAAATCTTGGACAGGCTGCGTTTTGATCAAGCCAAATTCAATCCTGGGGCTCATCCACTTCTTATGGCGTAAGAAGGTTTGATAATGAGTCTCTCCTAAATCGGGTAGATACCATTCTTTCTCACAAACTTTTTTCCAGTAGGGCTCATCAACGGCATTGAAAGACCAAAAGGCTCTGCTAACTGACGCGCAATGAGTTCTATTTAAGGGAGATAGGTCTTCAAAAATGAGTGAGCTCATTTCTGGTGGGAGCACGACACCACACAATTGTATCGATTCATCATCTTCCACTGCATTAAATGAGCATAGGGCTTGCTCTTGAGCAGCATCCATCCATTTTAATGGAATGGGGCAGGGAAGAGGATACTCCCTTTTAGCATCAACAGCAGATTTGCCAGCAAAACACAAACAGACTATGACAACGGTTAATGTAGCTGTGAGGCTTAAAGAAGCGACCACCCCCAATGCTATGCAGCAGTTTTCCGTGCAGATCATCCCCTCAAAATTTAACAATCCTAAAGGGAGAGCAAAAATGGCTACCATTCCCGCGGTAATCGCAAGCCCAATAGCCATGACCTTACACAACTCTGAAGATTTCTTGTCGTGCTCATACAGGTCTTGTAAAGGAACATTTCCTAATACGGGATAGGCCATATAAATTAAGTAATAAGTTCCATTAATTCCACCCTTCTCTTCGCATAAGCCGCGGCGGTGATACAGTTCTGCCTCAGTTGCTCATCTAGAGAAGAACTCTCGTTCAAAAAGCAATGTTTTGCTTGTTGATTAAGACTGTGGGCAATATGGGACAAATCAGTAGCAGATTTTACCGAGAGCTGGGGATTCTTGGTTTCTCTTTCTAGAAGAGAGGCAAACACCTTTCTCGTTTTTCCTATCATGAGGTAATCTATTGTTAATTGTTCTTCCTTAATGGGTACCCGGCAACTGGGGCACATTTCGTTTGCCTTCAAGTGTTGCAGAATACGCGTCCGTTCGAAAGTATGTCCGCATGGGGCTTTAACAGGCGTATCAAAAAAATCATAATCAATATCGTCTTGAATGCTTTCAAATAGAGGATCATTCCCGTATTGTTTTTTGATTTCTGATAATAACTCAGTTTGTACGATTTCCTGTTTCCATTCCTTGTAATCTTGGCCCATGTTGCCAGCGCAAGGTAGTTCGGCCACAATGACAGGCCCAGCAATAGCAGAAACTACCAAACCAACGCCAGCTCCAATAGCCGCGCAAATAGGGATAGAAATAGGTGCTGCTGGCCCCCCCGCAAGTCCAATAAGAGCGCCTGCACCAGCACATCCCCCCGTCCCGAGCGCTGCGGTTAAACCCATGATGCCAACCTGGGCCCCGACAAGCTTAGCAGCTTTCTCACATCCTCTGTAACTCCCTTCATCGTGAATATAGGCAATTCGACTCGTTTTTTGGGCAGCGCCCTGACACATTTCATTCGAGACAAAAAAAGCTTTTTCTTGAATAGCCACTTTTTTCCTTTTATACGAAATTAACAACCAAATTTTATGTTTATTATTTTTTCTGTCAAGAACTCAGGTTAGTTATTAATTAGAGAGTCTTGCTGAGTGAAGCGCGATTTTTCACGCATCACATTACAGCACACGTTTCTTTTTCGGTCGATTCTGTCCAAGTGTTTGTTAGAAGAGCAGCACAGCGATTCAAAAGAACATTGAGCTGCATGTTTTTTTATTTTTAATGCACAACATTATTTTTCCGTTGACGATTAGGCACTAAAATTATTTTTCACTAGAAACTGTCAGAGTCGGGATTATCTATTGCAAGAATAGGTGCAGTCCCAGAAGGCACAATTCGCAATATCTTTTTCAAATAGATTCTTGCATTCGGGGCATTTTGCTTCTGCACTCTCTTCATTGATGCGAAATGTGCCCATCCCTTTTTTTAACCCGACGACTTGTTGGAAAGCTACGCTCGTCTTAAAGGATGGCGTTAGCCGGGAAAGCTAAGGGTGCTATGTGCGGCGCTTGCGTTTAGAGATCGTTTCCATGCGGGAGCGTTCGCGGGGAGTGAGAGAAGCTTCGCCATTACGGGCAATCTTTTCTAGCATCCGATCCATGAAGGCATCGTCTTCTTCCCGAAAGGCGGTGATATCAATGATTTTATCTTCATGATTTTTACGAGACCTTTTTTTGAAAGGAAGATCGAGATTGAGAGGAAAAGGGTTTTTCAGTTTCCACACAAAATGGCCAATTAAAAGGGCCCAGATGATACTCGTGACTGCGGCAATAAAGGGAATGATTTCTCCATAAGAGAGGCTGGTGATCAGTGATAAGCCCAAAAAGATGGCCACGAGCCATTTGGTTTTGATCCGAATAACGAAAAAGAAAAACAGCTCAAGATCGGGATACAACATGGCCCACAAGGTAACAAGGGCAAAGACAGGAGGGCCGCTGCCCACCAATACCGATTGGCTAGAAAGCAAGTACATACAGATGGAACTCATCAGTCCGGAAGAGAGCCCGGCTCCCAGATAAAATAGAATCAACCCTTTGGTTTTAAAGCGCTCAGCTATTTCGGAGCCGGTAAACCAGAGCAAAAGCATGTGAAAGAAAAGCGAGATTAGGAGCGAGAGTGAGATGCCGACACCAGCAGTTTGGAGGAAAAAATAAGTGAACGGTTGCCATACCCAACCCTGATACAACCCAACAAGGGAAAGAGAGAGCCATGCGCCCGGACCTGGCAAGTGCCAATAGTGGGCTAGAAAATAGGTCAGTAACGGGGAGGCTATAGAAACAACAGAGGTAATCCAAATCAGCCACTTGACGCTAGTGGGTGTTTTCTCTGGCCTTAAGAAGAAATTGGAAGCTTGCATCACTTGTATAGCGTCCCTTATAGTACCGTTATGCTTACGCTTTATAATCAGCCGCTGGGTTTGCTGACCGATCTTTACGAGCTTACCATGGCCTATGCTTACTGGAAAAGCCAAATGCTCGAAAATGAGGCTGTTTTTCATCTTTTTTTTCGTAAGTCCCCTTTCCAAGGAGGGTTTACAGTAGCCGCTGGGCTGGAAAATATCATCGACTATGTGCAGAGATGGCGTTTCGAAATTTCGGATCTCGACTATCTTGCTTCTCTGAGAACAGAAAATGGAAATGTTCTTTTTGAAGAGGCTTTTTTAGCCTATCTCCAAGAAATGAGATTTACCTGTGACATAGACGCCATGCAGGAAGGTGATATCGTCTTTCCATACGAGCCTATCGTACGTATTCAAGGTCCTATCATACAGGCTCAGCTTCTAGAAACTCCGCTCCTGACACTCACCAATTTTCCAACCCTCATTGCTACTAAAGCTGCTCGCATCTGCCATGCTGCAGGGGGTGATCCGGTTTTCGAATTTGGGTTGCGTCGCGCCCAAGGGATTGATGGCGCCATGACTGCATCGCGTAGTAGTTATATTGGAGGATGTTTTGGGACTTCTAACACTCTTGCGGGCAAACTCTTGAATATACCAGTGCGTGGGACACATGCCCATAGTTGGGTCATGGCGTTTGAATCGGAATTGAACTCTTTCCAAACGTATGCGGAGGCGCTACCCGATAATTGCGTTTTTCTGGTGGATACTTACGATACTCTACAAGGTGTCAAAAGTGCTATTGAGGTAGGTTTTTGGCTTAAAAAAAGGGGTAAAAAACTACTCGGCATCAGGCTTGATTCAGGGGATCTTCACTATTTGAGCGTAGAAAGCCGCAAGCTCTTAGATGCTGCGGGTTTCCAGGATGCACAGATCTATGCTAGCAATGCTTTGAATGAAACGTTGATCACCGATTTAAAACAGCAGGGCGCCAAAATTGCTGTATGGGGAGTAGGTACCCATCTGGTGACGGGCGCTGGACAACCTGCTCTTGATGGCGTATACAAGCTTTCTGCTTTCCGCAAGAGTGCAGATAAGCCTTGGGATTATAAACTAAAGCTATCTGAACAACTTACAAAAGTTTCAGACCCAGGCATATTGCAAGTGAGGCGTTTCTCTACTCCCGAACAGGGCTATCTTGCCGATGCTCTTTTTGATGCGCCCAAAGGGTTTCCAGAAGACGCACGTATCATCGATCCGTTTGATCAAACCCGTACGCGTACTCTTTCTAGTTCAATGCAGTCTAGAGATTTGCTACAGCCGATTTTCCGCTCGGGTACATGTGTCTATCAAACACCAACACTTGCAGCGATCCAAGCTCACTGTAAGAGGGAGCTTTCACTCTTTGATAAGAGCATCAAGCGTCTATGCAACCCCCATCTGTATCCGGTTGGGATGGAAGAATCTCTTTACAAGCTCAAGATGGAGCTCATTAATCAAGCCCGAAGTCATCCATGAGGGCTTTACTGATTGTCGATATACAAAACGATTTCCTTCCCGGCGGGGCCTTAGCCGTTCCGGAGGGTGATCAGATCATCCCAGTAATCAATCAGCTACAAGAGAAATTCACCTGTATTGTCGCCTCAAAAGATTGGCATCCTCCTCTGCATATCAGCTTTGCCTCACGTCATGGCAAACAAATCGGCGATGTTATCCAATCAGAAAGAGGTATGCAAGTTTTATGGCCAGACCATTGTATCCAGGATACAGAAGGGGCTGCATTTTCTCCCCAATTGAATACGGACAAAATTGAAAAGGTAGTTTTTAAGGGCGTCGATCCTCAAGTCGACAGTTACAGTGCATTCTATGACAATGCCCAGATGCGCTCTACAGGCTTGGAAGATTATTTACGTAAGCTAGGTATTGATGAGATCGTCATCGTTGGATTAGCAACAGAATATTGCGTAAAACACTCAGTATTTGATGCAATTCGATTAGGTTTCAAGGCTATTGTTGTTTCTGATGCTTGCCTGGGGGTTGATCTTCAGGCTGGAGATAGCGCCCTTGCTATTGAAGAAATGAGGAAAGCTGGGGCTAGGATTCTCAAAGCTCATCAAATATAAGGTCGCAAGCTGTTTGAAAAGCTCCCATGATGCAGAGCAGGCGGAAGTCGATTACGCCCTCTTCATGGATTTGAAAGTGCCAATAATCGTTAAAGAGCTTGAATCGGGGACGCAGAAAAGTCACCAGGTAGCTCTTTGAATGATGCGGATCGATCAAAGCAAAAGAATTACCCAACCAATTTACCACTCCTTTTGCAATCCATTTTTGCCCTGGTGCGAAAACTTTGTATTCTGTGGGGTAAAGGTTATAGATCTGTGCTGAGAAAGAGCCAATTTCTACCCCGTGTTGATCCACAAGGGAAACGACTCTATCTGCCTCATGCTTCTCGGTTGTAGCACTTGCTAAGAGCTGCTGTTCAATATCTAGATAAGAATATAGTACGGTCCCTTCCTGCGCCTCGCGAATCACTGTGCCAACCTTAGTGCCCCTTGCTGTCTCAACAAGAAAAACTCCGCCCGAAGTAAGGGCTTGATACCGGATCACAAACTCCCCCGCTTCTCCAGATAGCGAGGAGAAATAGATGCATAGAAGGCAAAGGAATGTTTTCATGCACGCAGTTTATGGACCTGCGAGCGATTGTGTAAAGAAGAAAGTGGTATAACACCATTTCCAGAAAATAAAGTCACAAATTGGCACTGTATAACACGCCATTTTTGAACGATCCTTTCTCGCTTAGGTGCAAAAACATAGGCTTCGAAATGATCATCCAAATCTGTCATGTTACCCAGTGCCACTTCATGGCTTTATTTTCTGAAAATGGTATAATACCATTTCCAGAAAATAAAGTCACAAATTGACACTGTATAACACGCCATTTTTGAACGATCCTTTCTCGCTTAGGTGCAAAAACATAGGCTTCGAAACGATCATCCAAATCTGTCATGTTACCCAGTACCACTTCATGGCTTTATTTTCTGGAAATGGTATAGCATGAGAACTAGCCAAAGAAGGGCCTTCTTTGGCTAGTGGTGGGGGTAAGGTAAATGCGGCTTAGGTTTGTGTCATTTCATCGACGACCTGGAAGACAGTATTCAGAGTTTGTAACCAACCTGTATCTTCACTGGCGTCTTGCTGTAGAAGGTTGACGTTGGTTGAAGCCTGTGTCATCATCACCTGAGCCAACTGACGTGTGGTAATCAGCGAGTTTTGCAAATCTCCTCTAAGAGCAGCATACTGTTCGTTTTGATCTTGCACCCTATTGATCGTAGCAGTTTTCGCCCCGGGGGGGAGGATACTAAATTTGATTCCCGCGTTCGCCTTATTCAATCTATTTTGAGCCGAAGCGTTTGAAGAGATCTGCTTGGCTTCGGTCAAAACTGTGGCTTGCCTTGTCTGCATCGAGCTAAGCAAAAGGTAAAAGATCACCGCATAGTAGTTAAACTTGCCGGAGAACGGATCGAATGGATCAGAACCCCCGGATGGAACGATGGGTGCCAGTTTCTCTGACAAAGGAGCTATATTATTTGTAACCATATTTATCTCTGCCTCTACCTATTTAAGTTGTTGATTGCTAGCATTATAGCAATTTTTTTATTCTATCGCAAGCGTTTTATTAAAAGATGTTAATAATCTTAATGTTTTATTAACCTTGGGGAGCGTGCCGAAGCAAGGCCTGAAAGGTTAAGCTTTGGAGAATCTGTATCAAATGAGACCCTTCTTGAGAGGTTTGCATCGCCTCGTCACTGATGCTGTTGACCTGCGACTCCTTAACTTGGGCATTCTGTTGTAGCACCGTCATCTTGTCCGAGAGCATTTGTCTTTGCACAGAAAGTTCTTGATTCACTGCTTGAGCCTGATCTACAGCATTCTGGTTAGGGTGGGTGACTCTGGTTGTACATGCTAGATACTCCCAAGGGAGGTAAATGCGATAATGGGGGTTCGTATGGGGTTGGCTTAGCTTGGTAAATGACCAACCTGGATGGTAGTGATGCCAATGATAGTCCGTATAATGTTTGCTTTGTAAAGAAGGTACCGAATCTCGCCGCAGGGCACTCAATTGAGCGTTCAGTTTTTGTTGGGACTGCGCGTTTTGGTTGAGCTGTTTAGCGTGAATCATAGCACTTCTGTCAGAGGTATTAGAAGCCTCCAAAAGATAGTAGAATGCGAGCAAAAGAGGGTCTACACTGCCAGGTGAGGGCGCACCTTGGTCTGTGCCGGATGCTCCTTGGCTCTGAACAGGGGGCTGACCTGGGAGATCGATTTCTAATTTATGATGAATAGCTGACATTGATTAACTCCTAATAAATTATATTCTAGAAACTTGGTTGGTTAAGCTGACAAGCATCTGCATCAAGCTTCCACCCTGTTGTACCGATTGTTGGCTCTCGTTAACTACCGAATTTAAATTTGTTTCGTTCATCTGAGCGTTCTGGCGCAAGACAGTGATTTTGTCTGCTATGACCCCTCGGATTGCCGAAACTTCTTGGTTAGTGGATTGAAGTTTCTCAATATCTGTTTGTGAGACCGGTTTTTTAACGGTTTTACCTTTTTTATGAGTAAACATTTGTGACCATCTTAGCGTCTGGAAGTTGATGCCAGCCTCCACATTGATCATTTGTTCTTGCTGCTGGGCATTAACGGCAACAGACTTAGCTTGAATTTCTGCTGTCTGGTGGTTCAGCTGAACAGACTGGAAAATTTCCATATAAGCAAGTAGTAAAGGATCTATTTTATCGTAGGGTCCTTTTTCTTGAGGTTTTGAAGCTCCTTGGCTTTTGTCGAGGGCTAATATGCCTACTATTGGGTTATCGGTTTCTACTTTGTTAATATCTGACATAAGATAAAGTCCTATTATTAATGATTATTAGACTTGTTAGAGTCTGAAAAATAAACTTCGATTAGTATAACAATTAATGTTTTAAATTTCAATAGTAATTGTTAAGTATGCTTAATAATATTGACCGTATCTTAATAATCTAAAAAAGCGTTGAGATGAAAAATATAAAAAAAATTGTAAAAAATGGGCGCATATGCGACATCAAAAAATGTGATGGCGATTAACCATTAAGAGGAATTACCGAATAGTTGCAAAATATGCTAGATAAACCTACTCCCGGACATCTTCCTGCACATCGACGGACATTGAATATTTTCGTACTGTCGATGTTTTCGATCGCAGTGGTTGTTAGCTTAAGAAACCTACCGCTTACTGCACATTACGGCTTTTCCAGCCTGTTTTATTATATTTTAGCCGCGCTGCTGTTCATGATTCCCTATACTCTTGTTTCGGCAGAGCTAGCCTCCGGATGGCCGAAAGCGGGGGGTGTCTACGTTTGGGTACGCGAGGCTTTGGGAGACAGGTGGGGCTTTTTTGCGATCTGGATGCAATGGTTTCATAACATGACCTGGTATCCTGCCATGCTAGCCTTTTTGGGCTCCGGTTTGGCTTATCTATTTTTTGATCCTGAGCTGGCGCACAATAAAACGTATCTGCTAGTGGTAATTGTAACCGGCATATGGATCATCACGATCATCAATTTTTTTGGGATCAAACTTTCGGCCTGGATCAGCACCATTTGTGTGATTTTAGGAACCGTTCTTCCGGGAATTTTGCTCATCTCGTTAGGAATCACTTGGGCCCTATCTGGAAATAGCATGGCGATCTCATTTTCGTGGGCGGATTTCATCCCCGATTTGAGTCATTTTTCTAACCTTGTATTTCTTGCAGGGATTGTCCTTGCCCTTGCTGGCATGGAGTCTAATGCGAACCTTGCACGTGAGGTCAAAAATCCCCAGAAAAACTATCCCAGAGCGATTTTCATTGCCGCTTTAATGACCTTGGGGATCTTGGCGTTGGGCTCAATTGCGGTTGCTGTTGTCATTCCTAAGGAACAAATCAATCTCGTTTCTGGTTTGCTCGATGCTTTTGAAACCTTTTTGGCCTCTTTTCATCTCACATGGCTGATGCCTGTGATGGCCTTTTGTGTCATCTTAGGGGCGGCTGGCGAACTAAATGCATGGACCATTGCGGGCGTGAAAGGGCTTTTTGTCACAACCGAACATGGCCTTTTGCCTCCTATTTTCCACAAGACCAATCATACACACACGCCCACAAACCTTCTTTTTTTCCAGGCTGTGATTGTAACCTTTTCTGCCTGTCTTTTCCTTTTTTTACCCAATATCAATGTCTCCTATTGGGTCCTGAGTGCCTGGAGCGCCCAAATGTATTTGTTTGTCTACCTTCTCATGTTCCCAGCTGCCATTGTGTTGCGCTATCGCAAGCCTCACGTACATAGAGCCTATCGGGTTCCCTACGGCAATGTGGGCATTTGGGTAGTTGGTCTCACCGGGATCGCCGCTTCCCTGTTTGTGTTTTTCATTAGTTTTCTGCCACCGGAGCAGATTGCAGTAGGCAATTTGTTGCATTATGAGATTCTCATGTTAACAGGGATTCTCATCATCGTAGCGATCCCACTTGCCATATACGCCAACAGAAAGCCTCATTGGAAGCTTGAAGCGCTCGAAGAGACTCGCCTGGAAATCCGTAGAAGCACCCACTAAACGTTTATAACACAGTGAGAATCTAACGCCTTAATTTAGAGTATCTGAAGATTACTTGTTCTTCTTGCAACTAAATCCACAATCTATTAAAACTATACCCCAGAAATCAAATCATTAGGGGAATATATGATCAAAAAAACCATCTTGTCTCTTTCTTTAGTGACATTGCTTGCAGTCGATGCGTATCCATTGCTGGCCAATTCTAATCAGGTCACTCAACAAAATTTTAATTCTATAACAACCCTTTCGCCGCGCATGCGCGAAGCTCTACTCCAGCAAATCTCTATGGAGCAATCTTCTTCGAACCTCTACCTGACCTTTGCTAGCTATTTTGGTGATCTTGGGTTGGATGGTTGTGAGGCCTTTTTCCGTGCCTCTTCTGCAGAAGAAACACAGCATGCTCTTCTTTTTTACAATCTACTCATCGACCGTGGAGAAAAATTTCAGCTCAGAGCCGTGAATGCGAGTTCTCTGATGCCTGCATCTCCATTAGACGCCTTTACTAAGTTGATGGAAAATGAAGTTCAAGTGACCCGCGCGATCCATAATCTCTATGCCATCGCCTTGGAAGAGAAAGATTTTGCGACACAGGCTTTCCTCCATCCTTTTCTGTTAATGCAAGTGCAAGAAGAGAAGGAAGCTGAAGACCTTTTACGCCTTCTTTCCCTTGGGCCCAATGATCCTGCCGTTATCCTAGCGTTTGACTACAAACTCCAAGAGATGACCGAGCAAGACTAGGTTATTTAGAACACGGATACGCGCACACATGCGCTGCAAGATCGCCTACGGAAGCAGGATATTCGTCCTGCCGCCGTAGGTGATCTTATTATTTCTAGAGTTACGTTTTTTTAGAAGCTCTTGCTTTTAGAGCTCTGCTTGGTAATTTTCTGCATTTTCATAGGTTTGCGGCTTGTTTAGATGCTCTCGCACTTTTGCGACGGCAAGAGGTGCTGTTCCTCCTAGGAATGCTCCACATGCCGCACCACCAAAAGTTCCACCTAATATGCTGCCCAAGATATCATGTCCTGTAAGGGCTAAGGCAAGGCCTGCTAAGGCGCCAACGGACCAACCTACTGCCCCGCCTGCTACAGAACTTAGTATCATATTGTCTCTTATATGCATCTATTCCTCCATGTTTATTTTTTAATTATAATATTTATGTGTTAATTTCTTATTAATATTTAAGTTTTTAATAAAAAGTCGGAAAGAATTTGGGCGGGATGCAGGGCTGTTTGATTAAGGCCATGCCTGATTTGTTGACGGCAAGAGAAGCCGGAGGCGACAAGGGGGATGGAGGGAAGTGCGCGGATTTGGGGGAAGAGGCTATTTTCGGCAATGGCCATGGACATGGGGTAGTGATGAGTTTCGTAGCCAAAAGAGCCGGCAAGGCCACAGCAGCCTGCCGTGCTGAGGGTCATTTGAGGAAAAATTTTCTTGAGGGGAAGTTTGCTAAAGAGAGCTTGCTCGTGGCAGTGGGGATGATAGAAAAGGGGCCTATCAATGATTAACTCGGGAAGGATTTCTTCTAGCGTGTAGACGCGGTGGGAAGAAGAAATGAGAGAGGGGTAATCATCATTGATGGCACTGAGACAGCTGGGTTCTAAGACAACGACTGGGTTGTGAAGTTCTGCCAGGTGAGTTGAAAGCTTCTCTGCTTGTTTTTTGGCTTCTGCAAGCATACCGACAGATAGGAAGGGACGGCCGCAGCACATGGGTGGTATGGGATCGACACGAAAGCCGAGTTTTTCTAAGACAGCGACGGCCGCAATTCCAATTTCTGGGGAGTGAAATTCAGTGAAGGTGTCGATAAACAGGTGGATTTTCTCTCCTTTTTTGGAAGGTGTATGCGTGCGCCACCACGCGGTAAAGCGTTTGCGGGCAAAGTGAGGTAGTGTGCGCTGAGGTGTAATTCCTAGTAAAGATAGGGCTGCTTTGGTAAAGGGGTTGTTTCCAAGCCAGTTGGAAAGGGGGCTTAGGGCCGATCCACATGCAGAAAGGGCATGGAGATTACCAAAAAGGCGGGTTTTAAAAGAATAGCCGTGCTTTTCCTGATATTGATAGAGGGTCTCTATTTTTATTTTGGCCATATCGACTTGCGAAGGGCACTCTTTTTTGCATCCTTTACACCCCAGACAGTAATCAAGTACATCTTTAAGGCCATCGCCAGTAAGCTCGCTTATCGGAACACGACCATTGAGAATAGAGCGTAGGGATTGGGCACGTGCCCGTGTAGAATGCCTTTCATCTTTGAATGCCTGAAAGGAGGGACACATGAGCCCTGTTTGTTTGCGACAAGCACCGTTTCCATTGCAAAGATCGGCCGCCAGATGGAGCCCTCCTTCAGGCTCAAAATTTAGGAAGGTAGGAATGTGAGCAGGTTTACTCGGTCTGAGATATTCTTGCGGGGGTTTGGCTGCGACAATTTTGCCGGGGTTCATGAGATGTAGGGGATCGAAAGCCTCTTTGACTTGGACCATGGCAGCATAAATGTCGGGTTCAAATAGGCGGGGATTGAGCCACGATCGGACAAGACCATCTCCATGCTCACCGGTGAGTGCTCCACCATACTGACGCACCAAATCGACGACGGCGGGCATGAGGGTAAAAATTCTTTCCATTTCGCGAGAATCGGTGACATTCACATAGGGGCGCATGTGTAAACAGCCATCTCCCGCGTGGCCATAGATTCCCATTTCCCAGGGCACCAGTTTTTTTAGTGCGCGCACAAAGGGAGCTAGATGTTGAGGAGGCACACTGAGATCTTCGATAAAGGCGATTGCTCTGCTATAGCTGCGTCGCGATAGCAAAAGTCCAAGTCCTGCCTTGCGCAACGCCCAAACTTCTTCTTGGGTGGAGAGGGAAGTGAGATTGCGTTGCATTGGAAAGAGTAAAGGGGGCTCGTCTGCTTCAAATTCTGCGATCAAAAGGGCGGATGCTTCACAATTGAGCCAGGCGAGCTTACCTTTTAGTGCAGGAGAGAGGCGGCCCATCTGGATGACATGATGGTCGAGTACTTCTAAAGAGCAGGGCGTGTGCTTTAATGCCTCTGGAATGATTTCAAGGCAGGCCTCTAAAGAAGCAAACGGAACTAAGGCAAGAGATCTGTGTTTAAGTTGAGGGGAAAGCTTGAGCTTAATGGAGCTAAAAATGCCTAAAGTCCCTTCAGATCCTATTGTCAACTTGGCTAAATTACGCGGTGTTTCCAAAAGTGCGTAAAGGGGATATCCGGAACTACTCCGATGAAAGGTGGGTGCGTGTTCGATCTGAGGCAAGCCTGGCATTTCTGTTTGCGTATCTAGCCAGACCGTCTCGCCATTAGATAGGACCATGCTGGCCCCGAGGACATGGTCAATCATACTCCCATATTTCAGATAATGGGCACCTGCCGCATTGGTTCCACACATCCCGCCAATAGTAGCTCTATTACCAGTCGAGGTGTCAGCACCCAAACGTAGGCCAAAGGGCGCTAGTTGTGCGTTTAGATTATCTTGTATTACACCAGGTTCGCAGATCACGTATCCTTGTTCGAGGTTGCATTCTAGTATTTGTGTCAGATACTTGCTGGTATCGACAATAATTCCTGTTCCTAAACATCCGCCCGCGATGCCAGTAGCACCCCCACGGGCTATAATGGGGGTATCAAATTCTCTGGCTACTTGCACGATGGCATTTAGCTCCTCTCGTGTTCTAGGGAGTACAACTACTTGCGGTGTGATCTCAAAAATGGAGGCATCGACGCTATAAATCTGCCTAGTCATCGGATCATCGCGGACATCTCCGGCGATACGTGACCTAAGCGCTTTGGTGAGCGATGCGTTGAAACTCATAGAATGATCCCAGATGGAGGATTTGTGTGAGAGCATCTAATGCCTCCATTCCCTCTTGCGAAAGAGAAGGATCCAGCAGATCGTCTACATTCAAGCTCTCACGATAGTATTTTTCCACCCACCCCACAAGGCGTTGGTATAGGGTGTCATCCAGGAAAACATAAGGGTGCACCCGGGCTTTTTGCTGCGCGTTCAGCACGCAGCGCAGCCGTAGGCAGGCCGGACCCCCACCATTGCGCATACTCTCGCGTATATCCACAAATAGAACACGAATAGGGAGCCATTCTAGGTTAAGATTGTCACATTCCCTAGGTGCAATCAGTACATCTTCACCACTGGGCAAAGTGACGATCTGGGAGTTGAAAAGATAGCTTTTGACTGCATCTTCCACCGAGAGCATTTCTTCGGTAACACGAATTGGTTGCAAAGCGCATTGTTCTTTAAGAGCTGCGATGACTTGCTCGGTTTCGACAAAAGCTTTTTCATGGTAAAGAAAGCGTGTCCGATTACCAACAGAGATCACGTCATTGTGGAACACGCCTTGTTCAATGATTTCGGGGTTTTGCTGTGCAAAATGGATTTTCTCAGGCTTGAGTCCATGTGTGCGTGCAACCGCTTCGGAGGCCTCTAAAGCTTGCCTAAAGGGGAAACGGTGGGATGTCGATTCAAAAGCGCTTTTTCCGTATACATAAAGGTGAATGCCAGCATCTGAGTAATCCGTGCAAAATCGAGTGTGATTGGCAGCCCCTTCATCACCAAAGCTGCCTCCTTTGGGAAGTGGAGGATGGATGGCAAATAGCTTTTCATCCGGAAAGAGCAATTTGGTTAAGCGGAAGGTCTCTTCTGCCTCAACGGAGCGGTGAAATTGACTTTGTAAATTGGCAGCCGTGATGTGCAGTCTACCATCTTCTGTATCGGTTGAGGGCGAAATAGTGCCGAGATTCGCTGCCCACATCGAAGCACTTGAAGAGAGGTGGTGGACCAGGCGCGGTGAGCTTTGCGTTGCTTTAAGGAATATTTCTGCGTCACTCCCTTTAAAGCCAAGAGCACGCAGGGTAGACAGGGATGGGCGCATCCGCGGGGGTAAAACAGCCTGGGGAACGCCCAGATCAGCTAGTATTTTCATCTTGCGCAGCCCTTGCAGAGCCGCGGCTTTTGGGTGCGAAATTTGTGAGGCGTGGCGCATGGAGGCGAGATTTCCATGGGCATACCCCCCATAATGATGTGTGGGGCCTATCATTCCATCGAAATTAACTTCTTGAGTCAGGGATTTATTCATGTACGCGCCAAAAAAGTAATCCCTGGAGCGAGGATTTTGGGTAAATAAATCTCTTCATTTTCCAATGAGGCTACAGGATAGCTGCAATAATCTGCTGCATAATAGCCACTTGGTCGGCAGTTGCCACTTTTTTTGACACCACCAAATGGGGCTCTGCCACTAGCACCAGTTGTCGGCGAGTTCCAATTGATCACGCCAGCGCGTATATTTTTGTAAAAATGCTCGAATTTTGCTCTACTACGGCTAAGCAAAGCGGCTGCCAGACCGAATGCCGTATGGTTTGCCTCTTGAATGGCATCTTCAAAGGAGGGTACTCGGATGACTTGTAAAAAGGGGCCAAAAAGCTCCTCATCCTCACGGTGTGTGACGTGGGTCACGTCCATGATTCCTGGAGTAAGCAAGGGAATATTTTCGGTGAGCGCACGCATTTCTAAAAGACATACTCCCCCTTGAGAGCCAAGAAGCGCTTGAGCATTTAGGAGCTTTTCTGCACTTTGTAGTGAGATAACAGGTCCCATGAAAGGCTCGGGATGTTGGGTATAAGGGCCCACCCGGATCGAAGCTGCCATATGGGTTAGAACCTTTAAAAATTCATCCCCTTCCTTGCCATCTGGAAGGATCAGACGTCTTGCACATGTACACCTTTGGCCCGCAGATAGGAAGGCCGACTGGATGGTGAGATAAGCTGCAGCCTCTTGATCGGAAACATCGCTCACCACAAGCGGATTGTTGCCTCCCATCTCCAAGGCAAGTATCTTTTCTGGGTGCGCTTTGAATGTATCGAGCAAGAGCATGCCTGTGTGTTGGCTTCCGGTAAAAAATAGGCCGTCGATCTGAGGGTGGGATGCTAGGTAGTGGCCAGTAATCGCTCCGCCTTGAAGTAGGTTGAGAACTCCTTTAGGAAGCCCTTCCCAGTAGGAAACCATCTTTTTGCTAACGCTAGGAGTTAGCTCACTTCCCTTAAAAACAACTGTGTTACCGGCAAGTAGGGCTGGTATGATATGACCATTGGGCAGATGCCCGGGAAAGTTAAAAGGGCCAAATACAGCTACGACACCATGCGGCTTATGGCGTACACTTAAAGTAGATGTGCCAAAGGGGAGCTCTTTCTCGGGACACCGTTCTTTATAGGCATCAATTGAGATGGCGATTTTCTGAATCATGGTTGCCACTTCTTGACTAGCCTCCCAAAGCGGCTTGCCTGCCTCTTGAGAAATGGTCTCAGCTAGATCACCCTTTTTGAGCCTTTCTTCGAACTGGCGTATGAATCCCAGGCGTTCATCAAAAGTAAGGGAAGACCAAGCTGCAAGGCTCTCTCGAGCTGCTAAAACAGCTTCTTCAACTTCGTTTTGGGTTGCATGATTACCTGTCCAGAGTGTCTCCCCAGTTGCAGGATTGATAGAAGAAAAGAGCTCTCCTGCACCTTTTCTCCATTCTCCGTCGATGTAATGGCTTTTATCTGTCATTTGACTTTCCTATACCATCAACAGGAAATTCCACGCAAAGATATATGAGAAATTTGAATTTTTTTATATTAATGGTCTAAGGTGTGAAAGAAGAGTGGAACAATAATAGTTTGAAGTTTGTCCATTTGCTTTTGAGGTACATTGTGGTGGAATGCAGATAAAGCTTGGTCGTGAAAATAGTAACCAGAATTTATGTCATAGTGGTGAAGAGGTTCCTGGATTGCTTTTTTGACGACACCTATCATCTTGAATTTAGTATTCAATTTACTATCATTATAGTAGTTAGTATGCCACCGATAATGAATATCCCAATTATAGGCTGTTTTTTTTAAGTATTCTTTCGCACTGCCATCGATTGTCTTACTGACAGCGGTTTTACAAGGCAGGTTACCTAAGGTTTGCTTTCCCTTGCCATGGACTTCAAATTCTCCAAGAACCCCTTTAGGAAACAGGCGGGAAATGATTTGGAAAAAAATGAGTACATGATGCTTGAGTTTGGAAAAATTTTCACATTCAAAATAGAGCTCTACAGAATTTTGATCTATGCGCTTCATCTGTTTAAACTCCTTCTCATAGGGCCATTTTTGGTAGCCAAGAAGGGCGCTATTATCTCTCATTGCGATCTTATGAAAGCGGGTGCAAATTGTAGTAAAAACACTGAGATCTTTCATTTTTAAATGCTGAATAACAAGTGTAATGATTTCCTCGGGCACAGTAGAAAACTGATAGGGAACGATAGCTGTCGAATAAGAGCTTGAATACATATATTTCCATTTTTATTGTAATATCTAATAAATTATAATCAAATGTGATATTTTGTCAATTAGATTATAAAAGAAGTTTATAAAAAAGAAGTTTATAAAATAGATACTAATAAAATGGTGCTCAATCCGCTCCTCTCACTGAAATGACAGATTTATGATATTTGGTATTAGGTGCTGCGGGGTTGTTGGTAGGTTTTTTTTGATTAAAAAGATTTGATAGTCACTAAAATCCTTTCTATCCCGCCGCTTGCGATCCAGCATATCCTGTTTCATTTTCGGAAGAATAAAAGGATATGCAGGATGTTGAAGATGAATAGGGTAATTTTTCTGTCTCACTATCAAACATTTGACTTTCCTATACCATTAACAGGAAGTTCCACGCAAAGATAATATTAGAAATTTGAGCCTAGCAGCGAGTTATACCATTTCCAGAACATAAAGCCATGAAGTGGCACTGGAAATGTATTATGTGATTCCTTCTATAGGGGGGATTACATTTTGATTGATTGCGCACTTAAATAGAAGAGAGACTCAATGTTTTTTTGAATTTTGAGCATTTTCTTTTTAGGTACATTTTCGTAGTATTCCCACAAATCTTGTCCAAGAAAATTGCGTCCGCCGGTTCTTACGGAGGCGCAGAGGGCGTTTTGGATTGGTTCTTTGATTAAACCTTTCATATTGAATTTAATAGAAGTAGAACAACTAGAGCTCCATGTAAATTGAAGACTCCAATCATAGGCTGTTTTTTGTAAATATTCCTTCGCACTGCCATTGATAGTTTTACTGACAGCCATTTTACAAGGCAGGTTACCTAAGGTTTGCTGTCCACGACCATGGACTTCAAATGTTCCATAAACCCCTTTAGAAAATAGGTGAGAAATGATTTGGGAAAAAATACTTATATGATGCTTGAGTTCAGAAAGCTTTTCACATTCAAAATAGAGGTCTAAAGAATTTGGATCTATGCGCTTCATATGTTTAAACCGACCCTTGTATGGCCAGTTCTGATAGCCGAGAAGAGCGTTGTTATATTCCATTGCAAGCTGCTGAAAACGTTTGCAAATTGAGGAAAAAACATGGAGTTTCCTCATTTCTGCTAAATGATGCATCACTAGTACAAAGATCTCTTCGGGCAAAGACGGAACCGAATAGGGAGCAATAGATGTCGAATAAGATTTTAGAAGCATACAATTCAATTTTTATTGTAATTTCTTTTAAATTATAAGCAAATGAACAAATTTGTCAAATAGATTTAAAAATGGGCTATTTTTTCAAATAGAGAGCCATTGCAAAACTCCCGACACTTGGGAAATCGATGATTTTGGTGACAATTTTCAGAGCCAGCTTGCCTGGTTCATGCCGCAATTACGAGGCATACCCGAATGGGTAGACGAGGAAATGTGGCGAAAATTGCCGCCAAAAAGCGCGGTTTTACAAGAATCGGGAGTTTTGCAATTGGCTCTAGAGTTTATAGAAGAAGGTAGCGGACTGAATCGCCGATTTCAACCTCAAGCGCACGGGCTACGTCAGGATGGAAAGTAATGTGCCCCTCTTCTAACAAGACTGGAGCAAGGGTTGCACGGAATTGGAGGCGCATGTTGGAGATCAATGCTTGGTTTGTTTCATCGGTAGGAGAGCGAAGCTCGCGCACAATGGCCACAGAGCTTGTACTCACAGCATGAATGGTATCAGTGGGAGCAAAAAGATGGGGGCCTCCATCAAAAAGATCAATATAGGAACTCTTCTTAAATCCTTGTTTTTCTAGGATTTTTAGAGCTCCAATCGAGTTGGCGTGCGCAGCGCCCGCCACAGAGCGCGCCTCTTTTGGAAGGAGGTCCATATAAATGGGATGCCTAGGAAATAGCTCCTCAATAGCTTGATAATATTGGGTGCGCAAAAGATCAGCTTGCGGAAATTCAATTTGAAAAAATGGACGTCCCACGGCTTCCCAGAAAGGAGCAACACCATTCTCATTTACTCCTCGTAGCTCGGCAATGATGGTGTCGGCGAATCGTGATCTAAAACTGGCAATGAATAAAAATCTGGAAAGAGAAAGGAGTTTCCCCATTCCTTTAAGGCCCGATTCGATTGAAAGAAAGAGGGTGCCTATTTCAGAGGGATGGTTGGGGGCATTTATAAAATGAAGCACTACAGATTCTCGATCGATGTTGAGGTAGGGGCAGCGGAGCTGTTCATGCAACAGTTGGTAGACGTAAAATGGCTCATCCATTCCAACATGGCCAGTGATTCCCGAAGTGCCTACGACTCTACCTTCCCATTCCAGAACAAACAGATAGGTCTGTTTTTGAGAATCCTCCGGCTGGGATGCGAATGAACTAAGAGATCTTTGGATCTTACGCTCCAGAAATGACGGATTGCGCGGCAGCGAGGTCATGCCGTAGGCTGTGTGCTCAGAGAGGCGGATGAGATCGGGTAGATCTGCCGCTGTTGCAGGACGGAGTATCGGAAGATTCATGGGTGTCTTAAATTTTTCAATTTGTTGTTGCACAATCCTTTAATGTTTTTTCTAGGATTTGGGCTGCTCTGTCTATATCGGTTAGGGTCACGCTGCCAGCGGGTAGTAAAAAACGCAAGCGGGTAGGATTGGCCCCTGCAGTAAAACAAATGAGCCCTGCATCGTATAGGGCATGCGCAAAGCGTAGCGCTTTAGCACGATCTCCTTTAAACGGGGTACAAGCGATCATAAGCCCATGGCCAAATGGTCCCTCAAGATGTTGAGGAAAGGCATTTGAGATCCTCTGAAGGTGCTCCACAAACTGCTTACGTAGTGTCATGTTTTTCCCCGTGAGACCAAAATATCCCTCCTCTAGTAGGCTGGTCAGGATAGCGGTGCCAGCTCGCAGTGCTGAGGTGGATGATGTGAAAGTTTGAGAGATGAGTCCTGGTTTGGGTCGTAGAGAGTCTAGAAATAAAGTAGCGCAAGCTTGCAGGATTTTGCCGCAACTGACCACATCTACATACTCTTCAATACCGAAATGTTGGAAAGCAAAGAGGTGATCGGTTCTTCCGAAGCTCTGTACCTCATCAACAAAAACGGCAATCTCATGTTCTTTCAAGATTTTTAACAGGGCGACGAAAAACTCCTGCTTGCCAGGGTAAGCTCCAGCTTCTCCGAGAATCAGCTCAAGGCACATGCAGGCATAGTCTACCGGATAACGACGTAAACAGGCCTGCAGAGTAGCCACTGCCCGTTCGGTACTTCCCTTTGGGTCACGCCAATCATAGAAGGGAATGTAATCGACATTTAATGTATGGGGCAGTCCTTGGCGAAAATCGGGTTTATCAGTGATTTGTGAGAGAGCGAGGGTCCTTCCCATGAAACATTTTTCAAAGGCAAGTACACGATAAGCCGGGGCCTTTTTTTGGAAGATGAGCTTTAAAGCGTTCTCGTTAGCCATTGCTCCCGAAGTGGAGAGGATACAATGGTCCATGCCCGACTGCTTAATCAAGATGTCAATCAACCTATAGGAATCACGGTTTTGTTGCAGATTCCCTTGCATACAAATATCTTGGATTCCAGCATCGATACCAGAAGCTGCCAATTGTGGGTGACAATGCCCCCAATGTGTTCCAATCCCGCTGATAAAATCGTATTTCACGCTCCCATCGGCTAATTCAACGAGAGCCCCATTTCCCATCCCACTACCTAAATATGGGTAAAATAGATCTTGCCCTCTCCATAATCCCAGTTGCCCAATTACCTCTTCATAACCGAGCTTTAAGTCCGTCTGAGGTGGGCGTACTGCCGTAATTGTCTGGCGGTACTTGTCTAAGGTAACCAAAATGTCTGCTTTCGCTTTTTGAAAAAGAGGATCATTCAATAAAGCATCTGCAATGAGTTGTGTCATCTTTGTGTCCTTTGTATCGGGATGTTGCCGCGGGCAATTTCTTGTAAAAAGAGGGTGGTCAGATCGGTTTTTTCTGTCAGGCTTGTGAGCTCGAGATATTCATTTTCAGTGTGAATATTGCCTCCACGTACTCCTAAGGTATCGAGCGTGGGCACGCCAGCTGCTGCCATGATGTTCCCATCACATACTCCTCCTGTTTCTCGCCACTCTATGCAAAGGCCGAGTTTGGAACCACATTCTTTGAGGGCAAGCAGTAGCCTCTGTGTGGCAGCATCCAAAGGTTTGGGGGAGCGGAAGGAGTGTTCTACAATCTCCAGTCCCTGCTTTTGAACCATTTTTTCGAGGGTTTGTTTGGCATGCACCAATCCATCTAGGCTATTTGACCTAATATTGATTCCACATTCGGCATAATCGGGAATAATGTTAAGTGCTTCGCCCCCTTTAATAGTACCCACATTGACGATTGTTCCCTGTGTTGGGGTATGCAGTGTTTCCACTTCGGTAATCAGACGCGCAAGTGGATAGATGGCATGTTTTCCTGCAGCATGATCGCGTCCCGCATGCGCTTTTTTACCTTTAGAATATACCGAATAGTTTGCAGAACCTTTCCGCTTTGATACAAAAGCGCCATCTGCAAAAGTAGGTTCAAATAAGAGTGCAAGGTCACATCTTTTGGCACAGTCTGCGATAAAGGGTGTCGATTCAGGAGAGCCGATCTCTTCGTCAGAATTGATAAAGATTTCCCAACCGACGCGCTCTGCTTCCGGCAAGGTTTCAAATTGTTCAACAGCCTTAAGTAAAACGACAAGACCCCCTTTCATATCCGTGACACCAGGACCTCGCAGAGTGTGCTCGTCTATCCAAGAAACCTGCTGGAAGGGATGATGAGAGGGAAAAACGGTATCGAGATGTCCGCCTAAATAAATCTGGATTTGAGCATCCGCTCTTTTTTTGAGAAAAAGAGCGGGGCTGCTTCCGCAGGAAACCACTTGCATGAGATCGGGCCTCAGCATACGGTATGCCGGCTTAATTTCTTCTAACAATCTAACGATACCTACATGGTTTTGGGTATGTGAATTGATATTTGCCCACACCTGGACCAGGGATGACATTTCCTTCAACCGTCGACTATTTTGCACTGTGCTTTCCATATTTTTGAAACTACCCTAAACAGTGTTGTTTTGACAAATATTTTTCCTTGACCTATGACTGGTTTTATATTGGACGCAACCGCAAAAGTGAAGGTCGTGGTATTCGTAATGGAAATGCAAGAGGGTGCTAAAAAGAAAATGGGACGAACTGCAAAAAAAAAGATAGTCAATCTAAGAGAAGATCAGACATGTTACGTTTTAATTACTTGCGGTAAACCCTCGGCGGATGGGAAAATGGCTGTGGAAATGACCTACGAAGGTGATCCCACTCTGGCCTCTTATCTGCTCGAGAATGCCCAAGGTTTTATTGAACCGGAAGAAGAGACATTTTTTAATTGACTCAAGAGGCAACAGAGTGAGATCTTAATTGATCTTTTTTAGTTTGTGATACCGTGAACGTTGCCGCCATATCAGAAAATAAACCGACCATCTTAACAGCGTTGTTTCAACGTTGGTTGCCTACAAGGCCTTCAGCCCAAGCTATGTTTTGGGCTTCTTTTCCCATTTTTCTTCTTCTGTTCAACGTGGGTGTTAGCTCTCTTGAGCCCACTCCATTTGCACTGTATTTTCCCTTTGTTGCATTAGCAGCTTTTTCCTTAGTCTTGCGCTATCGCACGCTGGGCATCTCGATCAGCTATACTGTCATTGGCTTGATGATCTTGTGGTTGATTCCTGCTATCGAGCCGAGTGAGCGGTTATGGCAGATGGGGGTCTTCTTTAATCTAGCTTTGACCCTCTACATTACCCTTCTCACATTCGAAGAGATCGAACTTTGTTTCGACGGGATGCAGGAGGGTATTGCGGTGCAGCATGCTACTGCAAGTGAAATGAAGTCAGAGCTCCGAGTGCTAAAAAGCCAAGCAGAGGAGAGGGAGCAAGAGCTAAAAGAGGAGATCTTGAAACTCACATCAGAAGCTGAGATCAGACGCATCGAAAGAAATCAACTGCAAGGCCACTTTGAGTTAATCCAATCAGAAATCGAGCTTTTGAACACTCAAAAAGAAACATTTATTCACGATACGCGAGAAGCTAGATCTGCTGCTATAGAAGCCGAGCAGCAGTTACAAGTAGGGCGATCCCAGGTAGAACAAGCTGAGCTCAAAGTACAAGAATTCCATGATCAAGTGGAGCTTGCACAAGCTGCAGCAACTGTTAGCAAGCAGAGCTTGCAAGCGTGGAAAAACCGAGCAAGTCAAGCTGAAGAGGCGCTACAGCAGACAAACATCCGCATTACCGAATGGGAAGAGCGTAAAAAACTCTGGGAAGAGGCCTCTGCAGAGTGGCAAGTTAAGAGGGCACATTTAGAAGAGACAAATTGCCGTTTGCATGACCAGTTGCACGCAGAGCTCATTTCTGCCCAAGAGGCCATCCTTATTTTGCAGCAAAAGCCGCCTGCTATTATCGAAAAAATTGTAGAACAACAAATTGTTTGTGAGGAAGTTGATTCTGAGCAAGTGTTGCAGCTACAAAAGGCCTTAAATAAAGCACATGGGCTTCATGCGCAACTTCAGTCCCAGTTTCTAGACAAAACAGAGGTTCTTTCTCAAGCACGCCGAGAACTATTTGCCGCTCAAGGCCGACTGGAAGTGATCGAAAAAGAAGCCCTCAGCAATTCCCTCATTCCTGACAGAGAAGATGCGTGTGCATTAGAAAGAGCGATTACCTCCCTTACGGATGAAATCTCTGCCCTCGAAGATGAGATTGTCCGCCTCGAATCACTCATCACCACGCTCATCTCCTCATAACTACGAAATTGGGACTAATGGCGCCCTTGAAACTTTTGAGATCATCAGGAGACAGTATAGGACTATATAGTACCCGGTTTTCTGGAGTTTTTAAGACGATGTACACATTGTCTGTTCTTCTGTTCAACGGGCACTTTACATATTTGACATGATAGCTGTTTCTACTAATGTTTTTGCCATATTTTAGTTTTGAGTCAATAGTGAGCTGCAATTCTTTGCCCTCTTCGCTAAAAAATAGTGCAACAGCAGTTGCCGCATTAGCAGGTCGTAAACCGAGCTCCCATAAGGGTCGTGCTAAGCCTCTGGCAGTTTCAAGGTCGACTTTTTTTGTGCTTAGCAGCTTGTTCTCTTGATTTCTCAAAACCATGAAATGGGGTTTTTGGGCCTCTTTTTTAGCTTTAAAAAGACCGTTCTCTTTGGTGCCCCTTGTTTCGAGGGTGAAGTGGTTAAACTTTAGATCTACAAAATCATCCTGAGCACCATGTACAGCTAAGTTTTCAATTGAAAAAGGTGCTAAGGCTGCTTCTTCCTTCGTATTTTCTGGCTTGTCCGTTTCTGCTCCGGCTGTATGGATTTTATAAGAGCCAAGAGCAATAAGTCCTCCTCCGACTACGACACCACCGGCAGCTATTGCCCATAGACTCAAGAAATGGGGAGTGTTTCCGGCAAATCCAATGGCGGTTGAAAGCCATTCGAATGACTGGTTTAAAGTAATGTATCCGTAAGACTTTAATAAACCGACAGTACCAAAACCGCCGGCTGCTACAAAGACAACAGATCCAATAACGATGGCTAAAACATACCAACCCTTTGAGGTTTGCCCTTTTGCTTCTTCTACTTTTTTATCAGCGAGTGTGGCCTCTTCCGAAGTCTCTTCAAGGAAGGCCCCGGAAGTAAAGTTGGGTTCTGAACCGAGTGTGCGCGGAGCCTCAAACATTTTCCATCTTCCTTTAAAAATTATTGAATTATATAAAGCATTGTACAGGAATTTTATTAAATAGGCATTGATAAAAATAAGTTTGTTACAAACTTATTCACTCCAGCTTTACATTGCACTAGCCTGGGCAAATGGTAAGAATTTCACAGCCTGTGGGTGTGATGAGAAGGGTATGCTCCCATTGGGCACTCGGTTTTCCGTCGATGGTGCGGGCTTCCCACTGATTACTGATATCGACGACCCCTTCCCTTTTGCCGGCATTAATCATGGGCTCGATGGTAAAAATCATTCCGGGGGCAAGGGGAATTTGAAGGGTGTTGCGGTGGTGAGGGACTTGAGGAGGTTCATGGAACGCAAGGCCAGTACCATGTCCCACAAATTGGTTGACGACAGAGCATCCTTGGGCTGTCGCGTAGTCTTCGATGGTATCCCCAATAGCACTGAGCATGACGCCCGGCTTTAAAATCTGGATGGCCCTTTGGAGGCTTTCGTAGGCAACATTGCATACCAGATATTTATCGTGCGAGACATCCCCGATCATGACCATCTTGCTACAGTCACCGAAATAGCCATCTAAAATCACGGAGACATCGACATTGAGAATGTCTCCTTCTTTAAGAGGCTCATCATCAGGAATACCATGGCAGATTTCATCATTGATGGAGGTGCAGATACTTTTAGGAAAAGGGGGCTCTCCATAACCTAAAGGGGCTGCGATAGCGCCGGCCTTCATGTGGAGCCCAGCTGCATATGCATCGAGCTCGTTGGTGGTTACTCCAGCTTTTGCCCGTTTGCATATCTGATCGAGTATGTGCGCGGCAAGCTGGCAGGCACGGCGAATCCCTTGGATCTGCTCAGGTGTTTTTAAAATAATTTTGTACTGCTTGTAGTAACGCTGGGCAATTTTGTTAGGATCTGTTTTGGTCGATAGTTCGGGAAAATGGCATTTCTTCCATTTATCACCACTTCCACACCAACAAGGATCGTTACGTCCAATCATGCCCCAATCATAACGAAAACGTAAATTCTTGTGGATAATAAATCTTGTTGAGGAAAAGACCGTGCGCCGGGGCTGTGATGCCAGCTCCTGGTCTTTGGCATGCAGCTAGAATCCGGGGAATGGCTGCGGGCTCGATTTTTCCCCGCCCTACATACACAAGAGTTCCTACGAGGTTGCGGACCATTTTATATAGAAAATGGTTCCCTGTGATGCACACGTGTAGTTGATGTTCTTGTGGAGTAGTGAGGGAAATGTCTGAGATGTGCCGTATTTTGTCTTTGTAGTTCAAATTTGGGTGGGTGTTACAAAAACTAGAAAAGTCGTGTGTCCCTAAAAAATGCAGGCTCGCTTCCTTCATCTTCTTCAGATCAAGTGGATAGGGGACATGCCAACTAAAGTGCCTTTCGTGGGGCATTTGGATAGGCCCCAGACTGATGTTATAATGGTATTTCTTGGCCAATGCATGCACAGTAGGATGGAATGCGTCGGGCACCTTATGAACAGACAAGACACGGATAGATGTGGGCAAGAGGCAATTGAGGCTATGCTGCAACATTCCCGGTATCAATGGGGCATCGCTGTGAAAGTTGACCCATTGCTCTTTAGCATGCACCCCTTTGTCAGTACGGCTAGCTGCCTGCAAAGAGATAGATCTTTGGAGAATACGTTCGAGAGTTAATTGGAGCGTTTCTTCAATAGAGGGTCCTATACAAGTTTTTTGCCACCCAAGAAAATGAGAGCCTTCATAGGCAATACGCAGAAGCCAATTTGTCATTGTAGGGTAGATATCAGGCCTGTATAGGCCATTTGGACAGAGATTAAAACAACGATAAAACCAAAAAGCCGTTCAACAGCGATTACCCCATTTTCTCCTAACTGCTTGTTCAGAAACGGCGAGAGAAGCAAGACTACTAAAGTAAAGGCCCAAGCGATGATAATCGCCAAAAGAACCGTGGTGGGTTGTTCGATCCCTCCATAGAAAGTAATGGTGGCCAGGATGCCGGGTCCTGCAACGAGTGGGATGGCAAGAGGAACAATGAAAGGGTCTTTTGCCATTTTTTGATCTTTTTTTTCGAAGCTTGGCATGGCAAAGATCATTTTGATGGCCAAAAGGAATAGAATGGTCCCTCCTGCCATTTGTAGTGTAGGCAAAGAGATGTCAAGAAGCTTTAAGAAGCCTTGCCCAAAGTAAAGGAATACAATCATGATAGCCAAGGCGATGAGCAATTCGCGCGTGATGATTCTGTATTGTTTGGAGGGCTCGCAATGTTTGAGTAGGCTTACAAACATGGGAAGGGTCCCCAAAGAGTCGAGCACCACCCAAAATAAGAAGGCGAGTTGGAAAACGGATTTTCCAAGGGGTACATCGATCATTTCCAGGCCCCCTTAAGGCCATTTACGAACATTTGCAATGCAATTAATGCAACGATTAGACCCATTAACTTTTGACAGGCATCAAGTCCCGATTCTTTAAACAATTTATAAATCGGTTTTGCAAGAAGAAATAAGATGCTAGATGCCAGCCACGCTACAAAGATTGCGCCCAGCACGCTCCATTGGGATGGTTCTTCTTGGGCAAAGATCATGATGATAGCTAACACAGAAGGGCTTGCGATAGTTGGGGTGGCAAGTGGGACAATAAAAGGCTCTTGTTCTTTCCAACGGGTCACTTTGTCTTCTGTCGCAAAAATCAAGCGGATCGCAATCAAAAAGAGGACGATCCCGCCCGCTAGCCTGACCGTGATTGGCGTGATATCGAGAAGACTCAATAAGATTTCACCGAGATAATGGAAGAGGAACATAATACATAGGGCAAAGATTAGTTCACGAATAGCGATTTTGCGTTGTTTTTTAGGCTTATAGGGTTTGAGCAAGTAAAGATACGTAGGAATGTGACCCAAAGCATCGATCACAAAAAACAGGGCTAATGTAATTGCAAAGAAATGGCTCATAATGATTTCTCAGTATAACTTGAAAAGATTTCTAAATTCAATAAAATTAAAGTATGCAGAACGAAGCTTTGATTCAACCCTATGAAGGAAAATTTTCGGCTATTCTACTTTTTGGTCCACCTGGTTCAGGTAAAGGGACTTTAGGGAAATTTTTAGCAAGCGCAGGGTCTCAGTACCATCTTTCCTCCGGAGATATTTTTCGAGGACTCCCTAAATATTCTCCTGCAGGCAAGCTGTATTATTCATTCGCAAGCCAGGGGTTATTAATCCCCGATGAAGCAACCATTGAGATCTGGAGATATTATGTGCATGGTCTGATTGCAACTAACGCATATTATCCCGAAAACCAAGACTTGCTTTTGGATGGGATTCCACGCACAGAAAGGCAGGCGGAAATCCTTTCTTCTTACATCAATGTGAAGCATGTCATTGTTTTGGATGTTGCGGATAACCAGATGCTTTTACAGAGGATGCTCGATAGGGCTCGACTAGAAGGACGCATGGACGATGTGCATCCCGATGTGATTAAAAGAAGGCTAGATGTGTATCATGAACGAGTAGAGGGTGTTCTCAACTGCTATCCTAAGCATCAGCGTTCAATAGTAGATGGTGCTCAGAAACCTTTAGAAGTGCTGCGCGATGTTTTAGTGCGCCTTTCCCATCTACTCTCTCACGGACCTAATCGGCCTGAGAAATCTTGAGATCCAATTGTGCAAATATATTTTCGATTTCGGAAGATAGTTGTTATACCATTTTCAGAAAATAAAGTCACAAATTGGCACTGTATAACACGCCATTTTTGAACGATCCTTTCTCGCTTAGGTGCAAAAACATAGGCTTCGAAATGATCATCCAAATCTGTCATGTTACCCAGTGCCACTTCATGGCTTTATTTTCTGGAAATGGTATTATTAATATTTTTTGATTATTAATCAAAACTGTATAAAAATTATTTGTGTTTTAAATTAATGGATATTTTTTGTATTACATATGTAATAAAATAAGCAATTGGATACATGTGGCTTGCAGCAATCGTTATACACTTGAATCAATGCCATGCGAAATTTTTAATCCAATTTATTTTAGCTTAAGTTCTCAAGATATGAGATCTTTGAAAAAAGTATCTCGATTAATATCTAGAAACATAGAACAGGAAAAGGAAAAAAAATTTTCTCACATAAGGCATTTCAATACTCAGGGAAACGGATACGGAGGCGTCTCTCTTTTGAGAAATTTTCTAGAGAGTGCCCAAAGATGTGATGCTCTAGTAAGAATTTCTATCGGGCCTTATTGTGACGCGTTAATTTTATTTGAACTCGAGCAATTTCTAAACAATATTGCATACTTGGATTTTTCGGGGGCTACACTTCCTCCGCCGGTAGGGATGATCAATGCCGTGGTACTAATGAATTTGTTGCCTTCTGGTAAAAATTTGACGGAAATGATTTTTCCGATTTGTTACAGCCTAATACCATTTCCAGAAAATAAAGTCACAAATTGGCACTGTATAACACGCCATTTTTGAACGATCCTTTCTCGCTTAGGTGCAAAAACATAGGCTTCGAAACGATTATCCAAATCTGTCATGTCACCCAGTATCACTTCATGACTTTATTTTCTGGAAATGGTATAAGGCGAAAATTGCCGACAAAAGCGCGGTTTTACGAGGAACAGGAGTTTTGCAGTTGGCTCTAAAAAATCAATTTTTCATGTGGGTGCTGTGAGAGATGCGCTTGGCCTTATATAGCTCTTCGTCAGCTTGCTGAAAGAGCTCATCGAGAGTTCCCTCCTGTAGCCCATCGAAATAGACTTTACCAATGCTAAATGCGATGCGATAGGGTTCATGGATTTTATTGTTATAGGTTTCTACACGCTCGAGCAAGAGGTTTTGAAGGTAATCCCCATTTTCCAAGCTTGAGTTGATCACGACGATCCCAAATTCATCTCCGCCTATCCTGCCGATAATGTCATGCCGCCTAAAAGAGGAACGCAAGCACTTGGCCATATCGATTAGGGCTCTGTCGCCTACAAGGTGGCCGTATGTGTCGTTGATGTGCTTTAAATAGTCGAGATCGACAAAAAAGAGGTGGAATCCCTTTTTCGTGCGACGTGAAAGAGAGAGTTGTTGTTCTAGGAGCGTTAGGAAACCACGTCTGTTATATAAACCGGTTAACTCATCGGTGAAGGAAAGAGCTTTTAAGCTTTCGTGCAAGCGATGGCGTTCGATGGCATGATGAATGATCCGAGAAAGGAGGGCTGGTGTCAGGTCGGCTTTAGGGAGATAATCTTGAGCACCCAATTTGATCGTTTCACGTACGATATCCTCATGAGATGCGCCACCCACAATTAGGATGGGGATTGAAACTGCCCTTTTTTGAACTTCCAAAAAGGTGTCTATGCCCTGACTATCAGGGAGATACAAGTCCATGATGATCAGATCAAATGATTTATCTGTAAGAGTCTGAAGGCCCTCTTTTAAGGATTTAGATATTAGGATGTTAGGCTCAATGTCCCTAGCTTGTAATTTGTTTAATGCATTAGTTAGGAAAAAGATATCATCGGGATCGTCTTCGATAATCAAAAAGTTTAGTTGTTCTATCATTTTTTAGCTTTGTAGAAGGCTTTGCATACAAAGAATATTGTACTCCTTATAGAATGCTGTGTAAAAGGATTTTTTAGCAACTATTGAGGTAACCCATCTTACCTAGAGTATTCTGGCGGCTTATAAATAGTCTCAATATTCACAAGTTTTTGCAAATCAAACTCATTTTTAATGATACCTTGATCGATTTGCCATAGATAAAAGTCTTTAACCAGTTTTTGATCGATAGTTTGGTTCTGAGCTAAAAGTGGGAAAGTCAATTGCCAAGCCTCCTGTTGCCAAGCAATGGTTTTGGAGCTGCGGTCAGGATTGTGTTTTAGATAGCATTCAAAAGCTTCATCGGGATAGGTCTTACAAAAATCGATACTTTTTTGTAGGGCCCTTTGGAAGGGAATGGTAAATGCGCTCGACCCGTGATAGGTATCTGCGTTGGCGAGCACAATCATCTCGTAATAGCGAGGAACTCCCAATTCTTGGGTTTTAAATGTTTTGGTTTCGATACCTAAGGATCTAAGTTGAGCAGGTTCGATGTTCCAAAAACCTCCAAAGATAAAGTCGACGCTCTTCGTGCACATAGCTGAAACTAAGTCAACGCTCACATTTTTTTTCTCACTCGGCTGGATCTTTCCATAATTGAGCAGAAAATTCAAAAAGTCTATATCGGGCAGACCAATGCAATATCCAAAAGATGTGCCACTTAATTGCTGAGGTGCCGAAATGGCCAGGTCTTCTCGGTAAGTTAATCCACATAAGGGCTCTTTGATCAAAAGAGCGACCATTTTAAGCTGGGCCCCTCGCTCACAAGCTTTTAGGGTCCCTGGCATATGGTTGATGAGTAGATCGGCACGACGCGAAACAAGATAGGAAATGCCTCCACCCCCATCGTGATTTTTTTGGATCTTGAGCGCGATTCCCTCCTCGGAGAAAAATCCCTTTTCTAAACCCACATAAAAAGGTACATGATTGGGATTAGGAAGCCAGTCGAGCATCAGGCGAGTCTGGGGCCCATCTTTCTTCAGCTGGTCGCAACCAAAGAGAAACAGTCCCATACAACCAATGAGCAATGCAAAAGCAGTTTTAAAAGGGACGTTCCACTTGCGCGGGGGAAGTGCAATTTTTTCACAGCCGAGAATGAACAGATAAAGGGAGGTGCTGATCATGGTTAAGCAGAGTAAAGCTCCAAATGTGATTTCGAGATCGGTGTTCCGTCGGCTTTCTAGCATCAGGACACCCAAGCCATTTTGTGCTCCGGCCCATTCGCCAGCGACAGCGCTCACTCCGGAGATGGCTGCCGAGATTTTGAGGCCTGAGAAAATATGGGGCAGAGCCCATGGAAGGCGGAGTTTGAAAAAAGTTTGCCAAGAGGTGGCTTGGTTCGCATGGAAAAATTCGATCAGGTCTTCTGGAGTAGAGCGCAGTCCTTGATAAATGTTGAGAGTTAGCGGAAAAAAAATCATGAGGGCTGTGGGAATGACAATTGCGGTGAAGCCCCAGCCAAACCAAATGACCATAATGGGAGCCAGCGCAAACATCGGAATGCACTGGACCATGATGAAAAGAGGTTGAAGCAAAGAGCGCGATCTCTCATAGCGCATCATGGTCCATGCTAGAGGGAAGGATGCCGAGAGAGCGAGCAAAAAACCAAAGCACATCTCTTTAACTGTCACTAGCGTATGCATCAAAAAGCGGCTCCGAATTTCCCAGAGCGTTCTAAAGATTGCAGATGGAGCTGGTAGCACAAATAGCAGATGGGGGAAGGATCTGGCAGACCATTCCCATAGGAGCAACAGGAAAGTCATGCTGATGAGGAATGGACTTATCCGGGTTGGGAGTATTTTTTTTCGAGACATGCAGAAATTCTAATCTCCCTTATAACGAGGGTCAAGCGAAAATGCAGAAATTAAAAAATAAATTAATTACAATAGAACTATGTCTCACAGAATTGAATCAGACAGCATGGGCGAGATGGAAGTACCTGCTGAGGCTTATTATGGAGCCCAAACGGCACGTTCTCTCATTTATTTTAATATTGGTGGAGACAAAATGCCTGATGCAGTCATTCAGGCCTATGGTCTGCTCAAGAAATGCGCCGCAGAAACAAACGCTGAGCTTGGAAAACTCTCAGAAGAGAAAAAGGCGTGGATTACAGTCGCAGCTCAAGAAGTCGCTGAAGGGAAGTTAAATAATCATTTTCCGCTCAGTGTTTGGCAAACCGGTAGTGGGACCCAGACCAACATGAATGCCAACGAGGTCATTGCCAATCGTGCCATTGAGATTGCAGGAGGGGTGCTGGGCAGCAAAAAGCCTGTCCACCCCAATGATGATGTCAATCTCTCTCAGTCTTCCAATGACACGTTCCCCACAGTGATGCATATCGCAGCTGCGCGCGCGCTCACCTATGACCTACTTCCCAAGGTTCGCACTCTGCGCGATACCCTTACCCAAAAGAGTCAGGAATTCCACAAGATCATCAAAATCGGCCGCACCCACCTGATGGACGCCGTCCCCATCACCTTAGGGCAAGAATTTTCAGGTTATGCCGAACAGCTAAACCAAGATATCAGAAGGCTAGAATCCGCTCTTCCCGACCTGCTGGAACTAGCGATAGGAGGCTCGGCTGTGGGCACAGGCCTCAATGTGCCTGCAGGTTTTGCACAAAGGGTAGTCCAGCTCATCGCCCATGCAACAGGTCTTGCCTTTATACCGGCTGCCAACAAATTTGCCGCTCTTGCATCTCATGATCCACTCGTAGCCGCTCACGGCGCTATCCGCACGTTGGCCGGATCCCTCATCAAAATTGCAACCGATCTGAGCTGGCTCGGCTCAGGTCCCCGCTGTGGTTTGGGTGAAATCTATTTCCCTGAAAACGAGCCCGGTTCTTCCATTATGCCCGGTAAAGTAAACCCTACTCAATGTGAAGCCCTGACAATGGTGTGCGTCCATGTGCTAGGAAATGATCAGGCTATTACGATTGCAGGCACGCGCGGCAACTTTGAGCTCAATGTTTTCAAGCCGGTGATCATCTTCGATTTCCTCGACTCGTGTGAGGTTCTGAAAGGTGCGCTCGGTTCATTTAACCAATATTTCGTCTCGGGCATTAGGCCCAACGAAAAGCGCATCGCCGAGCATCTCAACCATTCCCTCATGCTTGTAACGGCATTGACCCCCGCCATCGGCTACGACAAAGCAGCGCAGGTGGCCCACAAAGCCTACCACGAGCATCTGACCCTTAAGCAAGCATGTCTAGATCTGGGTTACCTCTCTGACACCGAATTTGATGCTATCGTGAGGCCCGAAAAGATGATCGGGCAGTAACATCGTCAAGCTTAAGTCTCTTTCTTGAAGATCGTTTGATGGATGCACCTATCTCCACAGCTTGATGGTGTAGTCATCGGATCCACTGACGAGAGTACCATTCGGAAGTACAGCCAGAGCATAAACCGGTTTTGTATGCCCCTTAAGGGTGCGTAGGCATGAGCCCGTCTTCGGATCCCACAGCTTGATGGTTTTGTCCCTAGATCCACTGGCGAGAGTCCCATCCGCAAGCGTCGCCAGAGCATAAACCCACTCTGTATGCCCCTCAAGAGTACGTAGGCATGAGCCCGTCTTCGGATCCCACAGCTTGATGGTGTTGTCCAAAGATCCGCTGGCGAGAGTGCCATCCGCAAGCACCGCCAGAGCCTTAACCGAGTTTGTATGCCCCTCAAGAGTACGTAGGCATGAGCCTGTCTTCGGATCCCACAACTTGATGGTGCGGTCAAAAGATCCACTGGCGAGAGTACCATCCGCCAGCTCCGCCAGAGCACTCACCAGGCTTGTATGCCCCTTAAGGGTGCATAGACATGAGCCCGTCTTCGGGTCCCAGAGCTTGATGGTGTTGTCATTAGATCCACTTATGAGAGTACCATCCGCAAACACCGCCAGAGCCTCAACCGGGTCTGTATGCCCCTTGAGGGTGTGTAGGCGTGAGCCCGTCTTCGGGTCCCACAGCCTGATGCCGTCGTAAGATCCACTGGCGAGAGTCCCATCCGCTAGCACTGCCAGAGCCAGCACTGCCAGAGTCGGCCTCGCCAGAGCAAGATCAGTATACCCCCCGATGACAAGTAGGCATGAGCCCGTCTTCGGATTCCACAGCCTGATGCCGTCGTAATATCCGCTGGCGAGAGTCCCATCTGCCAGGATCGACAGATTCATAATACCTGGACCCCCCTTGAGGGTATTCATCACTTCTAGTGAGATGTGGTTGAGCTTGACTTGGGGGGAATCTTTGCAATCGATCTGAGCTAAACAACCTGCTTTTATGGTGACTTCTCCTAAGGGTGGGTTATGTTTGGCATGACAAGTCTTGAGTGAAAGTGCGCGCACATGTATCGCCTCGAGCCTAGGACAGCGATTGAGGATGAGATGCTCTAACCGAGGAAATTCCACTAGGGGACTCCATGCCCATCCCTTAATTTGGGTAATACTAGTAGCGGTAAGGTTAAGCTCTTTAAGAGAGATGCAGGTCTGGAGGGCAGAAAACACCCCATCATCGATTCCGCTGCAGTAACTTAAGTCCAAGCATTCCAAACCGGGATGCAAGAAAGGTGCAAGCAAAGCAGAAGTTAAACTTGTGCAGTGATGCAGGATCACCACATGGGGTTTCTGCTCATATGCTTGAGCTCCAAGAGCTTTTAAAATAAGCGCTTGCCGGTTAACTTCCACATTCTCAAAATTAGCACGGATCGTGATTTTCCCAGGCCGGCTAACAATATCAGCATGTGCGCTACAGCGTGCTAACAGCGTAGCAAAGAGCTCTCCACGAGCTTTTTGGGGGGTATAAGCTTGTTGCTTTACAATTTCGTCGTGGGTAGGGATTTTCCCTAGGCAGGCTTTGTGGTACTGAACGGAGGTCAGGGAACTTTCTTGAGTACGCGATGTCGCTTGCTTGAGATCTTTAGCCTGATTATACGCTTTATAGACAAAGGCACCGATATTCTCTTCGCGGATACTGATGAGTTCTTTGAGCAAATCCCCTGCCGTTAACTGGGGCATGCGGCTAATGAGGTTTTGGAGCTTCCAAAATTGTAGATCGAGGGTCGCTAAGGCACCTTTGCGAAACAAAATCGTAGGAGTAAAAGCGTTGTTGGGCTCTTCTGTATAGAGCTTTTCTTGTTCTTCTGGGGAAAACAGAGCTGTATACTCTTTTTCCTTCTCGATCACATCTTCAATCCAACTATCGAGAATAGCGGAGCTGTCAAGAGCTTTAAAGGCTTGCAGGACCTCAGAATCCAGAGGAGTAGAGAGAGGATGCATAAAGAAAAGAGCAGAGCAGAACTGTACCGTACGAGAACCCCACTCTTTGGTCAGCGGCTCTACAAAGCAGATATCATTATCTACGCAGTAGAGCATTCCGTTGTCGAGAACGTAGTTCGAGATTCTGCCATCCCCAGGGCGTGTCAGGATGGCAGCGAGGAGCATGCGCGTCAATTGTTTGATTTCGGGCTTCTGGTTTTCCCAGTAAGAGCCCGGGATGGTCTCGGAGATCAGGACAGGGTAGCTTTTGCCTTTCACATCGAATCGGACAAGCGTGCTTGCCGGGGTAAGCTTGCCGGCAATACGTGAAGTAAGACTGAAGATGGCATATTCCATAAGGGGATGGGCAGGCTTCTGCTTGAAGTGGAAGCCTCCTGCTGCGCAGACATTGTGAGCGCAGTTTTTATATTGGGGCTTAATATTTCCATTAACATCGAGGATGTTAAAGGCCGGTTTGAGATAACCGGAGAAGAAGGGCGCTGTGATTTTGACAGGAGTTTTAAAAGGCGCCATGAGGTTTTTGAGGGCATGATGGAAAGTTTTGAGTCGATAGCTCTCGAAATAACCTTGTGTCTGCGCGCAGCTCAGTAAATCCTCGTAGGGTGTTTGAGAGTAAAATGGACAAAGAACAAGCCAGTAGCACTTTTGGAGAGCTAAAATTTCAGAGTTCCGCAGAGGAATGTAGCTTGGATGAAATCTAATGCTCGCCTCCTCTTTTTGCTCGCGATAGGCCAGATGCAAACGGAGGCGGATCTTATAAAGAGCAGTGACACATTCTTTGAGAAGGAGGCGGCTTGCAGATGTAAAGTTAGGAAGCTCATCAATGATATCGAGGGTATTAGTAGCTAAGATCCCATGATAAAGAGCCAGATCGCTGAGAAAGAGGTTTAGTAGCTCAACATACTGTTTTTTGATGTTGGGAAATATAGAACATGTTTTCCAGAGCTCTTTAAAATCTTGATGGCGGACCTTCAAGAAGGTGGAGGCTCTTTCTTCTTTAGGAAGTAATACTTTGAGATGCTCTTGGTAGCTGGCAAACAAATCGGGAGTGCTCTTTGCCAGGCTGATGGTTTTTAGGACCGTATGGGCAATATCTCCCGGATCTGTCACACTCTTTTTTTGCAATGCAGCCATATGGGCAGGGGTTTGGATGAGGCGCTCTTCTTGGTTAGGAGAGTTGTCAATATGAAGACCCGAAGGATTTTTTCTATGGATGCAGGTGAATACAAACTCAAATCGCGCCGTTTCTCCCAATGCAGCGATCTGCAGATGGAGAATTTCGACTAAAGCCTTGAAGTAGGGATCTTGCCTTTCGACAAGGATCATGAACTCAAGATCGGAGTAGGGGCAAATCTCTTCCCGTGCCGTCGATCCCATCGCACGGATGTCATACCCACAAGGAGGTTTACCCAAAATAAAGAAAGCATCTTCAACGAAGATGTTGAAAAATTTTTGGAAGGCTTGAAAGATTTTCTTTTGAAAGGCTCTGACATCGGAACATTCTTGATTGAAATGCTTTCTATAGAACTGAAAGGCTTCCCAGTAGCGCTGCGTAATGGGTGCAAGTGGCTTAAATGGTGTAGTCTCATAGTGCAAGATGGCCTCATAACAAGCAGCGTAGCGCTCCTGATTGTAAGCTGAATTAAGCCTTTTTGTGGCTAGCTCATAAAAAGGGCGGAGATCCTCCTTAGTTGCACCTAAGCGTGCAAAGGAGGCAATATGATCTAAATAATTAGAGAGTGTTTCAGTAGAGGGCATAGAGTTAGGCAGCAGGCTATTTAATCGGCTGCGCAGGAAATGGATAAAGAGCTGAGAGGCTAAACGGTGTACTTCCTCAGTTGGGCGGATTTGCAGAGCCTTAGCGTAGCAATGCATGGCATCCTCATATTCTGCTTTTTGTGTATACCAATCTGCCATCCGGATAGCCAATTTATGTTGGCAGTCAATGAGTTGAGCAGAGCGATTCAAAAGATGAGGCAAGTTGTGGATCAGCAGCTCGAGGTTTTCGAAATAGGGAAACAACTTAAAAAGATACGTGTAGCACGTTTCTGGGTCTGCATCGGTGTTAAACAAGAATAGGAGCTTGTTTAGAGCTCCCTCATAGTCCTGAGCGTCAAAGTACCGTTGGAGTGGGTCAAATGAGGTAGACAAGAGAATGCCGGGCGAAAACGAAGAGGGAAGGGTTGCGTTAATCATAAAATGGCCTTCGTGAGGAACGAGCCAGGGTACGCAAGTTTCCAATAAAAGTCTGTAGCTATTGAGCTAGCTAAAAAAAACTAAGGAGTCTCAACTGAGGTTCCTAGCATTTGAGTGCTGATTAGCAAACTAACTCCCGAAAAACCCTCCCGGCCGCCTCAGTCCTGCAATTCCCTCGGCTAATGTGCAGGGTGGAACTCAAGTTCTAAGCCACAAGCTCTAACAGTGTTTACAAGCGTTGAAAATCTAGCTTTTCCTTTTTGAGACAAACTCCTGTAAAAACTTTCACGACTGACTTTCATTTTCGAAGATATTTCACCCATCCCGCCATGTGCTTCAACGACATCGCGAACAGCTAATTGAAATATACCCATATCTTTTGCTTCAAAGCTCTCCTCCAAACATGCATTTAAGTAATCGGCTACATTAGTAGCTACATTTTTTGTGACTATTCGCAAGCCAGCAGAATCTTTAAGGCAGGCCCACTTTGCCAAGCTGGGAGTGGATAGTCACCACAGGGAGGCTTTTAACCGAAAAGCTGGATTACCTGAGTAGTCACCATTTTTTCTAAAAGGAGGCAAGTGACTTAAGGATTGATTTTAAAGTATCGCCAAGCGATTTTCTGGTCCGCACATTAACAAACCTTGAAGACATCCTCATTTCTCCCAAAACTGCCCTACTGACGCTTGTGCAAGCCTGCATACACCGAGCTGAACAGGAAAGGCAATCTAACCATCAAGCTAACACCTCTATGGGTGACGATATTTCCCTTCTGCAGTGCAATCTGCCCTAATCGCAACCTCCTGCTGTAGAAAAATAGGCGATTTGTGTACTACTTCCACAGCTTGATGGTTTTGTCCCAAGATCCACTGGCGAGAGTACCATCCGCCAGAACCGCCAGAGCATAAACCCAGTCTGTATGCTCCTTGAGGGTGCGTAGGCATGAGCCCGTCTTCGGATCCCACAGCTTGATGGTTTTGTCACCAGATCCACTGGCGAGAGTACCATCCGCCAGGATCGCCAGAGCCCGAACCCCGTCTGTATGCCCCTTGAGGGTACGTAGGCATGAGCCCGTCTTCGGATCCCACAGCTTGATGGTTTTGTCACCAGATCCACTGGCGAGAGTACCATCCGCCAGGATCGCCAGAGCCCGAACACAGTCTGTATGCCCCGCGAGGATGCGTAGGCATGAGCCCGTCTCCGGATCCCACAGCTTGATGGTGTGCTCGATAGATTCACTGACGAGAGTATCATCCGCCAGAACCACCAGAGCACAAACTGACTTTGTACGTCTCTCGAGGGTGCATGAGCATGAGCCCGTCTTCGGATCCCACAGCTTGATGGTGTCGATAGATCCACTGGCAAAAGTCCCATCCGCCAGGATCGCCAGATCCAGAACACAGTCTGTATGCCCCTTGAGGGTATTCATCAGTTCTAGTGTGATATGGTTGAGTTTGACCTGAGGAGAATTTTTGCAATCGATCCGAGCTAAATAACTCGCTCTTAAGGTGGCTTCTCCTAAAAGTGGGTTATGTTTGGCATGACAAGTCTTGAGTGAAAGTGCTCGCACATGTATCGCCTCGAGCCTAGGACAGTGATTGACGGTAAGATGCTCTAGACAAGGAAATTCCACTAGGGGACTCCATGCCCATCCCTTAATTTGGGTAAGACTAGTAGCGGTAAGGTTAAGCTCTTTAAGAGAGACACAGATCTGGAGGGCAGAAAATACCCCATCATCGATTCCGCTGCAGTAACTTAAGTCCAAGCGTTCCAAACCGGGATGCAAGAAAGGTGCAAGCAAAGCAGAAGTTAAACTTGAGCAGTGATGGAGGATCACCACATGGGGTTTCTGCTCGCTCGCTTGGGCTCCAAGAGCTTTTAAAACAAGCGCTTGCCGATGCACCTCCACATTCTCAAAGTTAGCTCGGATCGTGATTTTCCCGGGCCGGCTAACAATATCAGCATGTGCGCCACAGCGTGCTAACAGCGTAGCAAAGAGCTCTCCACGGGCTTTTTGGGAAGTATAAGCCTGTTCCTTTACAATTTCGTCGTGGGTAGGGATTTTCCCTAGGCAGGCTTTATGGTACTGAACGGAGGTCAAGGAGCTTTCTTGGGTACGCGATGTCGCTTGCTTGAGATCTTTAGCCTGAGCATACGCTTTGTAGACAAAGGCGCCGATATTCTCTTCGCGGATACTGATGAGTTCTTTGAGCAAGTCCCCTGCCGTTATCTGGGGCATGCGGCTAATGAGGTTTTGGAGCTTCCAAAATTGCAGATCGAGGGTCGCTAAAGTCCCTTCCCGAAACAGAATCGTAGGAGTAAAAGCATTATTGGGATCTTCTGTGTAGAGCCTTTCTTGTTCTTTTGGGGAAAATAGAGCTGTATACTCTTTTTCCTTTTCGATCACATCTTCAATCCAACTGTCGAGAATAGCGGAGCTGTCAAGAGCTTTAAAGGCTTGCAGGATCTCAGAATCCAGAGGTGTATTGAGGGGATACATAAAGAAAAGGGCAGAGCAGAACTGCACTGTACGAGAACCCCACTCTTTGACCACCGGCTCTACAAAGCAGATATCATTATCTACGCAGTAGAGTATTCCGTTGTCGAGAACATAATTCGAGATTCTGCCATCCCCAGGACGTGTCAGGATGGCAGCAAGGAGCATGCGCGTCCATTGTTTGATCTCGGGCTTCTGGTTTTCCCAGTAACAGCCCGGGATGGTATCGGAGATCAGGACCGGGTAGCTTTTATCTCCCACATCGAAACGGACAAGGGTACTGGTGGGAGTAAGCTTGCCGGCAATACGTGAGGTAAGACTGAAGATGGCATATTCCATAAGGGGATGGGCAGGCTTCTGCTTGAAATGGAAGCCTCCTGCTGCGCAGACATTGTGAGCGCAGTTTTTATATTGGGGCTTAATATCCCCGCTCTTATCGATAATATCAAAGGCGGGGTTGAGATAACCCGAGAAGGGCCCTGTAATTTTGACAGGAGTTTCAAAAGGCAGTACGATGTTTTTGAAGGCATGATGGAAGGTTTTGAGGCGGTAGTTAGCCAAATACCCTTGTGTCTGCGCGCAGCTCAGTAAATCCTCGTAGGGTGTTTGAGAGTAAAATGGACAAAGAACAAGCCAGTAGCACTTTTGGAGAGCTAAAATTTCAGAGTCCAGAAGAGCAATATAGCCCGGGTGAGGTCCAATACTTGCAGTCTCTTTTTGCTCATGGTAGGCCAGATGCAAACGGAGACGGATTTTATAAAGAGCAGTGACACATTCTTTGAGTAAAGACCTGCTTGCAGATGTAAATTTAGGGAGCTCATCGATGATATCAAGGGTGTTAGTAACTAAAATCCCATGATAAAGAGCCAGATCGCTGAGAAAGAGGTTTAGTAGCTCAACATACTGTTTTTTGATGTTGGGAAATATAGAACGTGTTTTCCAGAGCTCTTTAAAATCTTGATGGCGGACCTTCAAGAAGGTGGAGGCTCTCTCTTCTTTAGGCAGTAATACTTTGAGATGCTCTTGGTAGCTGGCAAACAAATCGGGAGTGCTCTTTGCCAGACTGATGGTTTTAAGGACTGTATGGGCGATATCTCCCGGATCGGCCACAATCTCGTTTTGCAGAGCAGCCATATGGGCAGGCGTTTGGATAAGACGCTCTTCTTGGTTAGGAGAGTTGTCAATGTGAAGCCCAGAAGGATTTTTTGTATGGATGCAAGTGAATACAAACTCAAATCGCGCCGTTTCTCCCAATGCAGCGATTTGGAGATGGAGAATCTCAACCAGAGCTTTGAAGTAGGGGTCTTGCCTTTCGACAAGGATCATGAACTCAAGATCGGAGTAGGGGCAAATCTCTTCCCGTGCCGTCGATCCCATCGCACGGATGTCATACCCACAAGGAGGTTTGCCTAAAATCAAGAAAGCATCCTCAACAAGGAGGTTGAAAAAGTTTTGGAAGGCTTGAAAGATTTTCTTCTGAAAGCCTCTGACATCAGAGCACTCTTGGTTGAAATGCTCTCTATAGAACCCAAAGGCTTCCCAGTAGCGCTGAGTAATAGGCGCAAGAGGTTTGAACGGAGTCGTTTCATATTGCGAAATGGCCTCATAACAAGCAGCGTGGAGTTCCTTATTGTGAGCGGCAATCAGCCTTTTTGTGGCTAGCTCATAAAAAGGGCGGAGATCCTCCTTAGTTGTGCCTAAGCGTGCAAAGGAGGCAATATGCTCCAAATAATTAGAGAGTGTTTCCGCAGAGGGCATAGAGTTAGGCAGCAGGTTATGTAATCTACCACGCAGGTAATGGATAAAGAGTTGAGAGGCTAAACGGTGTACCTCCTCAGTTGGACGGATCTGCAGAGCCTTAGCGTAGCAATGCATGGCATTCTCATACTCTGATTTTTGCGTATACCAATCTGCCATCCTGATAGCCAGTTGGTATTGACAGCCAATGAGGTGAGCCGAGCGATTTAAAAGATGAGGCAAGTTGTGGATCAGCAGATCGAGGCTTTCGAAATAAGTAAACAGCTTAAAAAGATACGTGTAGCACGTTTCTGGATCCGCATCTGTGTTAAACAAGAATAGGAGCTTGCTTAAAGCTCCCTCATAGTCTTGAGCGTCAAAGTACTGTTGGAGTGGGTCAAATGAGGTAGGCAAGAGACCGGTGGGCGAAAAAGAAGAGGGAAGAGTTGCGTTAATCATAAAGAGAAGTTTTTGCTTAGAGGAAGGGTAAAAACATATATTTTCTGTTGATTTTTAGTCTCATACAAGTTTTGTTTTCAAGCAAATTTCTCCTAGAGTACTCCGGCGGCTCGTGAATAGTCACGGTCTTTTTTTGCGTATAAACATCCGGGAGATCTCCTCGAGGCTTTTCCCTTTGGTTTCAGGGATCAAAAAGAAAATAAACACAAAGCACACAACGCAGATTAACGCGTAGAATAGAAATGTCTTATTGAGACCCCAACCCTCGATGAGAAGGAGAAAGGTTAGGGAAACAATATAGTTAAAAAGCCAGTTGAAAAAGAGGGCGAGGCCCATGGCTAATCCCCGGATGTTGAGGGGAAATATTTCGGAAAGAACCACCCAAGTCACAGGTCCGAGGCTAATGGCGAAGCTAACTACGTAAGCGACCACAAAAATCAGAGCAAGCAATTGTCCTCCCTCTATTTTTGAGCTCATCGCTAGCATGCTTAAAGAGAGAGCCATTCCAAAGACCCCGATTAAAAGCAGAAGGCGCCTTCCTACATAATCAATGAGCCAAATCGCTACTACAGTTGCTAAACAATTGGCAATGCCGACAATCAGGGTAGCCACAAGAGCCGATTCTGCTGAAATAGCACCGGTCGATTTAAAAATGGTGGGAGCGTAATAGATGACGGTATTGATCCCAGTAATTTGCTGAAAAATACTTAAGCAAAGGCCAATGAAAACAATGAAGGCAACCTTATTATTCCAGCCTCTTTTTTCTTGGGCTTGCACGGTCCTGTCCATTTCGCTCAAATGTTTTTTCCATTCATGATCTCGACGTAGCCTTGAAAAGGCATGTGCTGCCTTGTTCATCTGCCCTTTTTCAATCAACCAGGAAGGGGATTCGGGGATCATCACAAGACTTGCGAGCTGAAAAGCTGCGGGAATTAAACTAATCCAAAAGACGAAACGCCATCCCTCAACATCTGCAAAAAGGGCATTTACAGCATAAGCTGCTACGATGCCGATCGTGATCATCAGCTGGTAGAGGCACACAAAGCGACCTCGATAATGAGGAGGAGCTACCTCCGCCAGATAGATGGGTGCGATCACACTGGCCATACCGACCCCAAACCCACTTATAAATCGAGCCAGTAGAAACATCGAATAGGTTTCGACTTTCGCTAACATAAACGAGCCAATGATAAAGACGATGGCGTTAATCAAGAGGGTGAGCTTTCTTCCTAAACTGTCGGCTAAAGGACCTGTCAAAAGGGCACCTGCAACACCTCCCAAAAGTAGGATACTGACTAGGAAACCCTTTTGCAAAAGCGCAAGATGAAACGTTTCTGCCAATGCATCGAGAATGCCCGAGGCAATTGCTGAATGGTAACCAAATAAAAATCCTCCTACCGAAGCGACAAAGATTGCAAAAAGTGCAAAGGAGGAAAAATGGTCAGGAGGTACTATTGAGTGTTTGTCTCGCATAGATCTCTTCTAAAACTATAGGTTTTTTTTGACAAACCCTTTTTTAATCTCCATCAACCTATAGTCGATTATCGTGCAGATTGGGTGTTATACCATTTCCAGAAAATAAAGCCATGAAGTGGTGCTGGGTAACATGAAAGATTTGGATGATCGTTTCGAAGCTTATGTTTTTGTGCCTAAGCTAGAAAGGGTCGTTCAAAAATGGCGTGTTATACAGTGCCAATTTGTGGCTTTATTTTCTGGAAATGGTATTATTGTTGCCTCATCATAGCTCAGACTGAATAGATTCCCCTAGCCCTAAAATCAAAAATAATCTATGCATTGTAAAAAAAGGGGAAAGAATGAAAGTCCTATTATCCATCATTGCACTCTGTATATTTTTACATCCTGAAATGAGTGCTAGTGACGTTGCTATTGCACATTCTGGAAAATGTGCGTCTGAACTCAAGCAATTAGAGAAATCTCCTGCCAAACAACGCCTTGTCACATGCAGCAATAAAGATTCAAACGGCACTATCACGGCTATTGGAGGTCCTTCCTGGGGAGTCGTAAGTAAAAAAAAAGCTATGGAGCACATTAATAACCACGAGTATCATTATTATGTTCTCGGTAAGAACGGGCAAAAGGTGCCTGTTATAGTTAAAGCTTATATTAGTGCATGCCCAGACGGCTCTATTACCAATAACCTCAGTTCTTTGCCAGCTTGCCCGACTGAACCTTAAGGAATTTATGCACAGATTGTTAGTGATTCTACTTCTGATGACACCTGTCTATGCTGAGCTGCCGTCTGTTTTTTGTGAATCGGCAAACAAGATGTTGGAAGAATCAGCCGAGCAATCGAGGCGGCTTGTCACTTGTGTCCAAAGAGATGAAAAGGGAAATATCTTGGCTTTGGGTGGCCCTTGGGGAGTAGTGAGGCGTGATGTGGCAATTGAGCAAATCTCTACACAATCGTATTACTACTATGTGCAGAGTAACGAAGGGCGGCATCTCTTGCTCATTGTAGACAACGATCTTAACTTAGGACCAGTGATCCGGGTCTGTTCTCCTCAGTCCCATGATAACGCTCTCGACCAACTTCCTATTTGTCCAACGTCCTCTTATTAGGACAAATCGTAACTTCAGGTAATCCATGCAATTTCCCTGGGGTTAGCGGAGCGCTTGCTTGAATTTTTCGACACGGATAAGCTCCCGGGAGAATTCGAGAGCAGCATTGATGTTAGAGAAGATGTGGTCTTCGCCGATGAGTTCATCGAGATTATAACGCCTCAGGCTTCTTAATGGGCCCCGTTTGACACCAGAGAGCAGGAGTATGGAACCTTGACGCGTGCATTCGAGATAGAACTCTTCAAGAGCGTGCATGCCCGAGGCATCGATAGTAGGAACTCTGCGCATACGTAGAATAAAAATCTTAGGAGGAGACTCAAGTTCATTGAGCAGGTTTTTGAGGCGGTCGGCCACACCGAAAAAGAAGGGGCCATTGATCTCGTAGACCTCAACTCCCGGTGGTACCTCTTTGCGGTAGATTGCATCCGGGTCTTGCAAAGTGGTTTCAACTTCTTCCTTTTCTTCTTCTAAGTAGCGGGCAGTGGAGACAACATCAGATAGGTCGCTCATCTGTTTCATGAACAAAAACGCAGCTAGAATCATTCCCATCTGTACGGCCGCGTTGATGTTGGTCAGAAGTGTAAGCACAAAGACGGCAAGTAGAACAATCACATCTTTTTTAGGGGCGGAAAAGAGATGAATAAAGTGGTGGATCTCGCTCATGCTCCAGGCGATCATGATCAAAACGGCTGCAAGGCAGGCAAGTGGAATGTTGTTTACAAAAGGTGCGAAAGCAAAGAGGATGAGGAAAACCACAACTGCATGGATCATGCCAGCAATGGGAGAGGTGGCACCGGCTTTGACATTGGCAGCCGTGCGTGACAAGGAGCCGGTGGCAGGAATGCCTCCGAAGAAGCTAGAGCCAATGTTGGCGATTCCTTGAGCGATCAGTTCGGTATTAGACTGGTGTCTCCACCCGGTCATTCCTTCTGCGACAACAGCAGATAGTAGTGATTCGATACCGGCCAAAATGGCGATGGTCAAAGCATCAGGAAGTAAATTGAGACTTTCGCTGAAGCGAAAAGCCGGAAAGGTGGGGGAGGGGAGTGTGCGCGGCAAACTGCCAAATTTGTCTCCAATTGTGGGGATGTCAATGTTAAAAAACCATACTATAGCAGAAACCACAACGATGGCAACAAGTGGTCCAGGAACACGGGGCTTAATACGGCGGAAATAGATGATAATCAAAAGTGTAGCCATGCCGACAGCAAAAGCTTTGGGATTCCAGGTGGCTATATTCTGAAAGTAGGCTTGCCACTTGATCAGGAAGTCGATAGGCACAGCCCCCATCTGAAGACCTAAAAATTCTTTGAATTGAGAAGAAAAAATCACCACAGCAATTCCCGTGGTCAGTCCCGTCACAACAGGGTAGGGCATATATTTGATATAGGTACCTAAACCGACCACCCCAAAGAAGATCAAGATAAAACCCGCCATAAAGGTGGCCATCAACATCCCTTCAAATCCATGACGCAAAACGACATCGTATAGAATAACAATCAGTGTGCTGGTGGGTCCTCCGATCCCTACTCGTGACCCACCCAGGGCGGAAATTAAGAAACCGGCGATGATCGCGGTAAAAATCGCCCGTTCAGGAGCAACATTAATCCCGATCGCGACTGCGAGTGCTGCCGGGAAGGCGATCACACCAACTGTCATTCCCGCAATGAGGTCTTTGCGGAAAAGACGAAGAGTATACCCCTCTCTCAAGCACTGGACCGACTTAGGGATAAATGCCTTAGCTTGCTTGAAAAAAGAGGTTTTTGCCATAAACGTTATTTTCTGCGATCTTTCATCTGGATGTCAATGCAATCCTGCAGTACATTTAAATGCATTATGCTGTACTCGTTATTAATTATTTTTTTTATACTTGGTTACCTGGCAATCATTTTTGAAAGGTTTCTACATGTCAATAAGGCCGCTATTGCCTTAACGATGGGATCGCTTTGTTGGCTTCTCTTTTTTGTCCATTTGCCGCCAGACTTTGTATCTGCACACATGGCAGAGCAGATTTATGATGTCGCACAAATCATCTTTTTTCTTCTGGGTGCGATGGTGATTGTAGAGCTGATAGATTCCCACCATGGCTTTAAGGTGATCACTGATATGCTCTACTCTTCTTCCAAACGGAGGATGTTGTGGTTTCTTGTAGGGATGTCGTTTTTTATGTCAGCAGTCCTCGATAATCTTACCACAATGATCGTGATGGTTTCCCTGCTCAAAAAACTTCTCGAAAACAAGCATGAGAGATGGCTAATTGGTTCACTGCTTGTGATCGCTGTTAATGCGGGAGGAGCATGGACCCCGATAGGAGATGTCACAACCACCATGTTGTGGATAGGGGACAAGATTACAACAGGGATAACAATTAAAGCTCTCTTTCTGCCTAGTTTGACCTGTGCACTTGTCGCCGGAGGGTTAGGTACTTTCTTTTTCAAAGGGAATCATAAAGAAACGCCCACCTCTTTTCATCTACCGATGGCACCAGGGGCACGGAGGGTGTTGTTTATGGGGATTGGTGCATTGATTATGATTCCTTTTTGGAAGGGCATGTTTAATCTGCCCCCTTTTTTAGGAGCTTTGTTAGGAGTCGGGATCTTGTGGTTGACTACCGATATCATTCATTATCGGCATGGAGAAAAGCGTTGGCATCTGCGCGTAGTCCACATCTTAACTAAAATTGACACATCGGGGATTCTCTTTTTTCTAGGCATACTTCTTGCCGTTGATGCTTTGACGCAGGCAGGGATCCTGAAAGATTTTGCTCAGTGGCTGCACACGATTGTTCCCAACGAGAGTGGGGTGGCAGTCTTGATTGGGCTGATTTCCAGCGTTATTGATAATGTTCCGCTGGTGGCAGCAACCATGGGTATGTATGACAGTCCAGGCGATTCTCCATTGTGGTTGATGATTGCCTACGCGGCAGGGACAGGGGGGAGTATTTTGATCATCGGCTCAGCTGCAGGTGTAGCATTTATGGGCATGGAAAAGGTGGATTTCATTTGGTATTTAAAACATATGTCCTGGATTGCCCTCATTAGTTACTTTGCGGGTTTCGGAGTCTACCTGATCATTTAGTCATGCAACCGACTTTCTACTAGCGTTCAAATATAAAATAATGTTTATACTGCCTTAGTAGGTGTTGGGGATGGTGGTAGCATGGATTATTTTTTCAGTTTGTATCCTCACACTGCTCGCTCTTGATCTGTTGGTGTTCCATAAAAAAGCCCATGTGGTGGCTTTTAAGGAGGCTGCCATTTGGAGCGGAGTGTGGATCGGGCTGGCCTTGCTCTTTAATGTTTATGTCTACTATCTCATGGGTAGGGAGGCTGCTGTCAATTTTTTGACGGGGTATTTGATCGAGAAAACTCTCAGTATCGATAATCTGTTTGTTTTTCTATTGATTTTCAATTACTTCCAAACTCCTTCGACTTCAATGCACAAGGTATTGTTCTGGGGGATCTTGGGAGCCATCATCACAAGGGCCCTTTTCATTGTATTGGGTTTAAGTCTAGTGCAGGCTTTCCATCCGATCATTTATCTCTTTGGTCTTTTTTTAATCTATACTGGCATCAAACTGGGGTTTCAAAAAGACAAGAAGGTACATCTCGAGAAAAACTGGATATTGCGTCTTGTGCAGCGGTTTTTACCGATGACCAAGGAATATGCTGAAGATCATTTTTGGATTCGCAAAGGTGGACGCGTTCTCTTCACACCCCTTTGCTTGGTGCTTCTTGTCATAGAGTCGACCGATATCATCTTTGCCATCGATTCCATTCCGGCGATTTTAGCCATTACCTACGATCCTTTTATCGTCTTTACCTCTAATATCTTTGCGATACTGGGACTCCGCTCGCTCTTCTTTTTGTTATCTGGCTCCATGCAACTTTTTTACTATTTACACTATGGGATCTCCTGCATCTTAGTATTTGTGGGCTTCAAAATGTTAAGCTCCTCATTTTTGCCCATTTCTCCTTTTGTGGCTCTAGGAGTTATATCAATTATTCTTGTTGTGACGATTTTGGCATCAATCTTGAATAAGAGAAATCCGAATAAGGAGAATTGAATGGAATCTGCAGAAGCTAAGCACACACGTTTTTTATGGACCCGTTATATCATGTTCGGGATCGGATTTTGGTTGCTGGTTACACCGGCCACATTTGCCCAACATTCAAGGCCCATCGCAATCAATGATGTTGTCTGTGGGCTGCTCGTCATGATTTTAAGCCTGGTTGCTCTCTCTTTTAGACAAAAATGGGCTCCTTGGACTCTTTGTGCCATTGGAGTATGGCTCCAAATTGCTCCTTTGATTTTTTGGGCGCCGACGGGCGTGGCCTATTTGAATAATACGGGCAGCGGAGCTATGCTGATCCTCCTTGCACTGATTATTCCCGGAACGCCGGGGGGGATAGAAGCGACTGGGGGAGAAATTCCGGAAGGTTGGTCATATAACCCCTCATCGTGGAATCAACGCCTTCCGATTATTCTACTGGCCTTTTTGGCATGGATGTCCGCCCGCTATATGGCAGCTTACCAGCTTGGGTATATCGACTCGATCTGGGATCCTATCTTTACCAACGGTACCAAAAACGTAGTGACCTCTGCTCTTTCTAAAAGTTTTCCCATTTCAGATGCCGGTCTTGGGGCTTTTGTATATACCATGGAAGTGTTAATGGGCTTTAAAGGAAGCTCCAGGCGTTGGTATACCATGCCGTGGATTGTATTTCTCTTTGGAATCATGGTCGTCCCTGCAGGTTTTGTGAGTATTTTGCTGATCATGCTCCAGCCATTGATTGTCGGCTCATGGTGTACCTGGTGTCTTTTGACGGCTGTCTGCATGCTGATCATGATTGCCTTAACACTGGATGAAATGGTAGCGGTCTGCCAATATTTGGCCCGTTTGAAACGGACTGGGAAACCCTTTTGGCAAACTTTTTGGAAGGGAGGAACCTTCCCGGAAGGACGCCTCGACACACGTTCTCCACCCTTAAATGCTCAGATGCGCAAAAATTTTGGTGCGATGGTATGGGGAATTACATGCCCCTGGAATTTACTGCTTTCGATCCTACTAGGAGGCATATTGATGTTCACTCCCTCCTTTTTCCAGATCCATCCGCTCCTTGCAGACAGCGATCATATCGTCGGAGCAATTGTAGCCACACTCTCCTTCATGGCGATGGCCGAAGTATTCCGCGCGGTACGCTTTTTGAACATTATTCTGGCTATTTGGACAATTGCCTTTTCCCTCTTTTTCATCCAATACAACAATGACCGCTCTATTTTTCACATCGTATGGGGCGTCGCCTTAATCCTCGTGAGTTTCCCTAAGGGCAAGATCCTCGAGAGCTATGGCTCGTGGAACCGTTTTATTAAGTAATAGATGAAATTGTATTACAGAGGTTATACCATTTCCAGAAAATAAAGTCATGAATTGGCACTGTATAACACGCCATTTTTGAATGATCCTTTTTCGCTTAGGTGCAAAAACATAGGCTTCGAAACGATCATCGAAATCTGTCATGTTACCCAGTACCACTTCATGGCTTTATTTTCTGGAAATGGTATTATCCAAAATTGTAGACAGAGAATGCTTGATTCGAAAAAAATCCGAATAACGCTCGCCCAGCTTTTTAGCATCTGTCTCATCGTACTAATCGCATTGCTTGGTCTGCTCTTCTATCTTCTTTTCAAAACCTCACAGGCCTCTATTATGCAGGCCTCAGACAATCTGCGTGATGCTGCTAGCCGACAGCTTGCAGAAAAAGCTACTTCCTACCTGAGCCTGGCCAGCCAAGTCGCAGATAGCTTCCAGGTTGAGATCAACCATGATGTCTTTAATGCCAAAGATTCTAGTGCTATTGAAACCATTCTCTTTACCTTGGTTCTAACCAACAGCAACATTTCAGAAATCTCCTTTATCTATGGAGAAAAAATGGGATACGATGCGGAGGGCAATATCCTGCTCGCCCCTACAGGTCGAGGCGAGATGAGCCTTTTTAGAACATCCAGTAAAGGCTCTTCCCCCATTGACACACGCTACATCTTTCAAAAGAATGGAGGGTGGATCTCACAATTGCGCGCACGCTCGGCTCAAAATGATCTTTTTACTCCCCCTTTTACTCAAGAGCAAACAAACTCCATCATTGACCCCACCACACATCTGACCTTCATTACACCCGCAAATGAACAGTATACCGGTAAAGACCTCTGGAGTGACCTCCACTGGTCACAGATCGACAAGAGCCTCCCCGAAAAGGAGCGCCAAGTGGAAGTCAGCTTGCAAAGAACGGTTACAGATGCCAAAGGAAACTTTCTAGGTGTGCTGCGCGTAGGCCTCTTCGAAAAGCAGATCGATAAGATTAGTCAGTTCAAACTCATCGCACATGATCCAAATGACCCACACATCGTCTTCATCACCGATAGCTCAGGAGAGCTTATCACTCGTCTAAATGCCGCAGATACTCTCAGACCCGTTGAAGATAATCTCCGTTTTTCTTCAGCAAACGCTCCACCTGAGGTTCAACTTGGCTTAAAAGACCCCTCTCTTCGATTGATTACGGATGCAGCGCCTTTGCAGTCCAGCCAGTTCGATTACCAGGGTAAAACCTATCTTGTCACTTTCAGAGCAATCAAAGGATCTCGGGGTTGGATCCTTGGGATCATTGTCCCGCAAGCCTACTACGTTGGTCCTCTCCAGGCCATACGAAATCGCCTTCTTCTTATCACTAGCGGAATCATATTTTGTCTATCCATCGGTGGTTTTTTTATGCAACGCGCCCTCAAATGGGAACAAACAAAGATCCTTCGCGAAACGGCCAAGATGCACAACTTCGAATTCAATCCCTCCCAGCCGCGTTCTATCTTCCAAGATATCTATGAAATCCTCTCAAGTCTCGAGCTTGCCAAGACAGCCATGCGCGCCATGAGCAAATATGTCCCCATAGAGCTGGTAAGACAACTCTATCAATCACAAAAAGAGCCCACTCTTGGAGGAGAGATCCAAGAGGTCTCGATGCTTTTCACAGATATCCGAAACTTTACCTCTCTTTCGGAAAAACTCCCTGTTAATGAACTTGCCGCAGCTCTTGGGGATTATCTCAGAATTATGACACAAGTCATACAAAATAAAAGACAAGGCGTCATAGACAAATACATTGGTGACGGGATCATGGCTATGTGGAATGCCCCAACACCCCTTACCAATCATGCTCAGGTAGCCTGCCAGGCCGTTCTCGATTGTACGCAAGCACTCCAAGAACTCTTCACATCGCCGCAGTGGCACAATCTCCCACCCTTCGAAACGCGGTTCGGACTTCACAAAGACCAGGTAATGGTGGGGCATTTCGGCGCTCCGGACCGGCTTAACTTCACTGCTATTGGCAACGGCGTCAACATCGCATCGCGTCTAGAAAGTCTTAACAAGCAGTATGGCACCTCTATTCTCGTCAGCGAAGACATCTTTGAAGCTGCCAAGGAATGCTTCATATTCCGTCTAATAGACCTTGTCGCAGTCAAAGGCAAGACTGAGGGTATTGACGTATATGAATTAATCGGCAAGAAAGGTGAAAAGCCCACGATGACCACAATCATTTCCACGTACGAACAAGCGCTTACGGCCTATCGAAACCGTCACTTCGAAGAAGCGATGAATCTGCTCAAAGATCAGCTTCAGGATGGTCCGAGTCAAACTCTCCATGCTCGTTGCATCCTTCTATTACAAAACCCGCCCCCAGCCTCCTGGGACGGTGTGTACATCTCTACTATCAAGTAATCGCTAATGAGGAGTGGCTACTCGACAATCTCTGACTATGATGGCAAATCACCTCTCAAAATTCAATTCCGGCTGCAAGGGGTATTCCTTTAATTTTTTTTTCTCGCTATAGTCTTGCGTTCACTCAAATCTTTTCTTTGGAGGAATTAAAAATTGAGTCAACCCGCCACTCTTCCCCCCTTAAGAATCACCTTGCTATGCGATGTGCCCGACTTTGATCGATCTCCTATACAAAATACCTGTGAGGCCAAGATAAACTGGGCCCTGCGATACCTACATAGTTTTAACAAAAGGCAAGAGAGGATCCTTGGAGATTATGTCGTCCACATTTACAGATCGACTACCACAACTCCGTCTCTTGCCCAAGGATTGGAAGATGAGGATTCCGACGAGGAGGTAGGAGCCAAGCAAAGCCCTGAATATTTGATCTTTTTATTTAATCAAACATTAGGGTCCCACGTCTATACGCTTTCAACACCGAAAGCTTTTAAGGTCATTCGCCCCTTTTGTTCTCATCATTTTCCATCGCAATACTATGATCATTACACCGGTCAATTAAGCAGCATTGACAAAGTATCTTTAAGGCAATTATTTAGCCCAGTGGCAGAATCGACCCTAATGCTTAAAGGGCAACTCCTGGACAAAGTTAACCAAGAAACGCAGGTTTATCGCCAGTGCCGGGCTGTTTATCGAGCGTTCCCCTCTCTTGAGGGTTCCGATATTAAGATTGAATTTAGCGAAAGGTCTGTTCTCATTTACCGGGATCTCACTCTTTTACAGTATGCCCAATTGCTTGGTCAACTTCCCACCACTAACAGGACCGTTGCGAGTCTCCGTTATGCAGGATTACCAGAAAATAGCTTAGTCGCATTACCACAAAATAGCGAAGGCGCTATTGAGTTGGAAAACATTGCCTGTTGCTATATTGCGGGTCTCAGTCATTACCACCCTCACGGTTACAAATTCAACCTAAGTTTATCTGACAAATGGTGCTCCAAAGGATATCGTTTCCGATTGCATTTTCATGGCCCACAGTCCGCCTTTCCTTTAACTAACACTGAAAAAGACACTCCCCTTACCCTGGAAAACGTTTGGCAGCGCCCTAGCACCCACTGTAGTCCTGACCAAGTGCGTAATGGGATGCTCTCGTTGGAATACAAAACAACCTCTAATCAATGGTTTACAATGCCTATTTTAGACTGTATTGAAGGCTGTGTGACCAATCCATCGGGTCAGCTATTTTTTAAAATAGACCGCGCCTGGTATCAGATTGCCAGTAATCATGTAGAATCCACTAACAAACAATTAAGTGCCATTCTCGCTCAGCCGGGCTTGGTCCTAAGACTAGGAGAAAAAGGACATTTGAATCTTCAATGGGATGAAAAAACCCCTGAAAATGACTACAACAGATCATATACCACTGAAAACACGTATCCCAGAAAATGGTATGACGGTAACCTCAAACGCCTTTTAAATTTTGAGCTATTTGACATTTTACAAATCGATGAGGAGGATGTTTTCATTTATCACGTCAAGAAAAAATTCGACACTTCCGCCAAGGTCGCTGGAGCCCAACTTCTCAGCTCAGCTCAAATCATTCAAGGTTACCGAAACCGGTCTTCCAACCATCCTGATATGGTGAAGTTAGTTGCCTATTGCAACCGTGTGGGAGGCGATTCTTCTCATTTTTTATACAAAGCCCTTTTGTATGGAAAGCTGCATTTTGTTTTAGCTTTTAGTTTTATGGGTGAACCGGTTCAAGAAATGCTGGAAGATAACTCTTTGAGCGCAAAGCACGAGACTATTAAAACACGTGAAGCGATCTGTTTGTTGAACAAAGAATTTCAGTTCCACATTGGACCGATCCAAGCAGCTCAGACTGGAATCATCAACATTCCTGGTGTAGATCCTATTAAAATCACCCACATTAATAACCAATACTTTGTCAATGCCCAACCTGCGAAGTGGGATGGCAATTATTATATATGGCAACAAGGTGGTCAGCTATTTGCGGTCAGCCCTAACGGTGTGCTTTACAAACAATCGGTCACTGGCCACTTCCAGCTCCTCCAGGAATTTGCATGAAGAAATGATTTGATATATGAGGGAGTTATGCAACTCCCTCATATGTGTGAATTTTTGAAGACTTACCTCCTAAACCGGAGGTTTTAATATGTCCGACAAAAATTCACTGCACGAAACATCAATCATGTCCTATTTTTCTATCATTCCCGATCCTCGAAAAGAGCGAAATCAAGTCTATAACCTATTTGATCTAATCACTATAGCGATTCTGTGTATACTATACGGCGCTGATGATTGGGTAGAGGTTAATCTTTGGGCGACCGCAAATATCGACTGGCTTAAACAGTTTGGTATCTGCCTATATGGAGTTCCCTCCCACGATACGCTGAGTATGTCATTAAAACTGGGATTGCAAAACTCTACAATCGAAAAAGACTATGTTTTGGGGCGGGTGCTAATGGGTATCCAAAATAACACCAAGACCAAGGACTCATGGATTTTTAAAGGTGGCACATGCCTTAAAAAGTGTTTTTTTGATGAGTACCGCTTTTCAGAAGACCTGGACTTCACATTGATAGATTCCTCTCAAATGACAGAATCCTTTCTCATGGGCATTTTAAAGGAGCTTTCCGAATGGACTTACGAAGAAACAGGTCTTGTAGACGTCCTGAAACCTCAGGGCTCACACGCCACGGCGTTTGGGGGATATTCGTTGGAATCAGGAGTACCTGAGGTAGCCTCACGAAATGGAATTTAAAGCACGCTAAGGTTCAAGGGGATCCAAGAGAATCGGCAAGCAGGTAGATTTCGTTGAGGGTGCATTCAAAGATGCCTCCAGAGAGGTGATAGGTGTGTTGGGTTTGGTCGGGAGTGGTGAAGGTGAGGGTGCCAGAGCGTAGTGTGGTGAGCAGCGGAGCGTGTCCTTCCAGGATTTGGAAGTAGCCGAGGGTGCCAGGAGCAGTTAGAGAAGTGATTTCTCCTTCAAAGACGACTTTTTCGGGTGTGGCTAGAGACAACTTCATGCAGCAGGTACCTGGATATCTTCTAGAGAACCTATCATGTAGAAAGCTTGCTCTGGTGTTGAAAATTCTACCTAATGTGAAAGCTCCGACAGGAACTTTTATAGGCGCTCCAGTATCGATAGCTTCCAAGCCCATAAGCTGCATCAGCCGTCTTACACCTTTGATGTTGACCTGGTAGCCTTGGCGCCTCAGATATGCAGTCATTCTTCTTTTACCATAGACGGGATGCCGTGTGTATTCCTCATCAATCATGCGCATGAGGTCTAAGTTTGACTGTGTCTCTGTTGCCGGCGCCGTAGTAATAGGTGGAGCGATTGAGCGCCAACAACCCACATTGACGAGTGATCGACAGCAGCTGGTGATGCGGGTTGACCAATCGCCTTTTTTCGTTTGAACTTAATGGTTCAGTTTTTTTTTAAGCCAGTCAACCTCGATAGTCAGTTGACCTATCTTTTGATGCAGCTCCGACACTTCTTGATCATGCCCATCCACTGCCGATCTTTTACCCTGTTCAAACAGAGAACCGGCACTGCTAAGAAGCTCCCGCTTCCACTGGCTGATTTGGCCGGGATGAACCTGGTACTTGGCTGCAATCTCATTCACTGTACGATCATTCATGACAGCTTCTAATGCTACTTTTGCTTTGAAAGTTGCATCATGTTTACGTCTTTTTTTCATGCTTAAACCTCTAAAATTAAGTATATTCCAGCAGGTTGGCCTAACTTAGACATCTGTCCAGTTTTTGGGGACCACTATACTCACCGCAAGGACACGATGGTATGTATATCTCTACTATCAAGTAGCCGCTGTCACTTCAAAAGGAGCGAAGCTCAGATCACTGTATTGCCTCAGCAGCAAGAGACGTATCGGTATGATAATGCGATCGGCGTGCTAACAAAATTTCTTCAATATAAGAATTTAAGCTTTTGTTTTGATTAGCAGCCTCAAAAGCTATCTGTTTGTGAAGCTCCGGAGTGATACGTAGATTAAACTTACCAGAATAAGGCTTTTCTGGATTGTCACCCTGTTCTCTACAAAATTCAAGATAATCATCCAAGGAACCTTTAAAAGACGCTTCCAATTCCTGCAGCGTATTACCCTCATAAGTGATTGTGTCTCTTAAACCAATTACTTTTCCATGTAGGACTTTGCTTTCAAAATCCACCTCTATGGTGCCTACATATCCCTTATATGGTCCTAAAATTTTACTCATACACAACCTGCCTCCTGTAAAAAATGACGAATAGCCTCTACGGCATATTTTTTAATATTCGGATTTGGGTGCGGTCTGTGAAAAACAGCTTTTACATTATTTATTTTCACTCGTATCCGAGACCCATTCCCTTCTTTTAATTCTGCGCCAAGTGCTTTAAAAAGAGACTCGACCTCCGTCCATTCAATATCACTGCGAAGCGATTCTAAATCAAAATCTTGCATCACTTTACCCTCTCGAACCGCCGTTTCTAGGTTAAAAATATGAGCTTCGAAACGATTGTCCAAATCTGTCACGCCATCCAGTCTAAATTTGTAGTGTTATTTCTACGGATTGGTATAACCCGCCCTTAAACGAGCGGGATTGCCGCAATGTAGGTTCAAGGGGATCCAAGAGAATCGGCAAGGAGGTAGATTTCGTTGTGAGCGCATTCGAAGATGCCGCCGGAGATGAGATAGGTGTGTTGGGTTTGGTCGGGAGTGGTGAAGGAGAGAGTTCCAGAGCGTAGTGTGGTAACCAGCGGAGCGTGTCCTTCCAGGATTTGGAAGTAGCCAAGGGTGCCGGGAGCAGTTAAAGAGGTGATTTCTCCTTCAAAGACGACTGTTTCGGGTGTGGCTAGGGATAATTTCATGCAGCAGGTACCTGGATGTCTTCGAGAGATCCTACCATATAGAAAGCTTGCTCAGGTACTGAGTCTAGCTGACCTTCGATGAGCATCTTGAAACCTTGGATGGTGTCTTGCAGCTTCACATATTTACCGGGGCGTCCGGTGAAAGCTTCAGCGACGAAAAAGGGCTGAGAAAGGAATTTTTGGATTTTGCGGGCGCGTGAGACGATTTGTTGATCCTCCTCAGATAGTTCTTCTATGCCTAAAATCATGATGATGTCACGCAGATCTTTGTAACGCTGCAAGATTTTTTTGACTTGCATGGCGACATAATAATGTTCTTCTCCCACAATCCGGGGATCTAAAATGCGCGAGGTGGATATCAGAGGGTCGACAGCGGGGTAGATGCCCAGCTCAGCGATTTGGCGAGAGAGGGCTGTTGCTGCATCGAGGTGAGGAAAAAGGCTTGCGGGAGCTGGATCAGTATAGTCATCAGCAGGGACGTAAATGGCCTGAACGGATGTGATGGAACCGGTTTGGGTGGAGGTAATGCGTTCTTCAAGGGCACCGATTTCTGTACTTAAAGAGGGTTGGTAACCTACGGCCGAGGGCATTCTGCCTAGCAATGCCGACACTTCAGCACCCGCTTGCACGAAACGGAAAATGTTGTCGATGAAGACGAGCATGTCTCTGTGTTCTTGATCCCGAAAATATTCGGCCATGGTTAGCCCAGCGAGTCCTACACGCAGGCGTGCCCCCGGGGGCTCGTTCATCTGACCGAAGACCAAACTGGTTTTTGCAAGAACGCCCGACTCTTTCATCTCCAGCCACAAATCGTTCCCTTCGCGTGTACGCTCACCCACACCACAGAAGACCGAATACCCGCCATGCTGGACGGCGATGTTCCTGATGAGCTCCATGACGATGACGGATTTGCCAACGCCTGCTCCTCCAAACAGACCTACTTTACCTCCTTTGGGATAGGGTTGGAGTAGGTCGATGACTTTGATACCTGTCTCAAAAATCGCTGTACGGGGATTTTGGTCTTTAAATGGTGGAGGGGGCTGATGAATCGACCAGCGTGGAACCTCTGGATCTATAGGCCCCAGCTCATCGATAGGCTCGCCGAGCACGTTGAAAATTCTACCTAATGTGGAAGGTCCAACAGGAACTTTTATAGGCGCTCCGGTATCGATAGCTTCCATGCCTCGGACAAGGCCTTCAGTGGAAGAGAGGGCGATGCAGCGCACTGTATTTTCGCCGATCTGCATGGAAGTTTCTGCTGTCAGATGGATTCCACGCTCACTATCTGTGATGGTGATGGCATTCAACAGATCGGGGAGTGATCCTTCTGGAAATTCGATATCCAAGATAGGTCCGATGATTTGTTTGATTTTTCCTTTTGCCATATTAACCTTGAGTTATTTCGAGTAGTTCACGTGTGATATTACTTTGACGCACTTTATTGCGCTCTAGAGTGAGATTTTCGTGCATCTCCTCCGCGTTTTTAGAAGCCGCTTTCATCGCAAAAATACGGGCTGCAAGCTCCGAGGCATGAGCTTGGTCCAGCATGGTCTCGATCTGCGTGGCACAATACCGTGTTAAAATCTGCTCGTAGATTTCATCCAGATCGGGCTCTAAAATGTAATTTACGGGTTTTGGGTTTTTGTGAGCGTCCGGTTTTCCGATGGGAAGAAATTTTTCCACAACAACCTCACGTCGCATGAGATTGTGAAATTGGGTATAGACAAGCCAGATTTCATCCAACTCCTCTTGTAAAAAGTTTTGGAGAAGATGGTCTGTAAACTCCTTGACTTGCAAAAAATTGGTTTTCCCACTCCAGCCGGTCCACTGGCGGCGGATCTTCCATTGTTGTCTTTGGTAGTACTGGACAGCTTTGCGTCCTACCAAAATCAGTTCCATACCCGGTTTTAAAAATGCGTCAGCAGCGGCAAAAACACGGGTATTGTAAGCACCACACAGGCCGCGGTCAGAAGCTGCTATGACTACACCAATTTTTAGCAACTGTTCAGGTACTCTATCTTTTTGGTTGATAGCCTCTTTGTGGTGACTATCCACTCCCATCTTGGCAAACTGGTCTTTTCTTAAAGATTCTGCTGGCTCGTGAATAGTCACAATTTTTTTTCCTACCCTCTTTTCGAAAAGAGGATGCTTGTAATCGAGGGAGGACTCTTCTAATCTTTCCAGGATACCACGTAGTTTGGCGACATAAAATTGGGCTTTTCGAGCTCTATCTTGGGCTTTACGCAAGCGAGCAGAGGCAACCATCTCCATGCTTGTCGTGATTTTTTTGATATTATCAACCGCTTTGAGACGGCTACGGATATTATTGAGAGCTACCATTGATAAATTCTTGTTTGAATGCTGAGGCCGCTTCTTCTAAATCTTGGGCTATTTTTTTATCTAATTCGTTTTTGGTCAAGATGTCCTGTGCTATGTGAGGATGGTGAGCATCCATAAAGGTGTAAAAACCCTTTTCAAAGGCCGCAATCGATTCCAAAGGAATATCATCGACAAAGCCTTTAGTGCCGATGTAGATGATCATCACTTGCTTTTCCATAGGTAAAGGAGCGAAACGATCTTGATTCAATAGGGCGCGCACGCGCTCTCCGCGTACAATTTGGGCTAGAGTTGCTTCATCGAGCTCTGAACGGAACTGAGCAAAAGCCGAAAGTTCCAAAAACTGTGCCAAATCGAGCCTTAAGCTGCCGGCGACTTGCTTCATGGCCTTCGGTTGAGCCTTGCCTCCCACACGCGAGACCGAGACTCCCACGTTGATTGCGGGACGAATGCCGGCGTGGAAAAGATCGGCCTCTAGGAAAATCTGTCCATCTGTGATCGAAATCACATTAGTGGGAATGTAGGTTGTCAAATCGTTTGCTTGTGTTTCAATCACTGGCAGGGATGTCAAAGAACCGCCACCGCGTGCTTGGCTCATTTTCGCTGATCTTTCAAGGAGCCGCGAGTGAAGATAAAAAATATCGCCAGGATAGGCCTCACGTCCTGCAGGTCGTCTGAGAAGCAAGGAGAGTTGGCGGTAGCTCACAGCATGTTTTGTTAAATCGTCATAAAAGCAAATGGCGTGCTTGCCATTGTGCATATAATATTCGCCCATGGCTGTGCCTGCGTAAGGGGCAATGTATTGTAAAGGTGCAGGATCGCAAGCACCGGCAGTCACGATGGTTGTGTGTTCCATCGCGCCAAAATCTTCCAAGATCTTCACCGTCTGATAAACCGTGGAGGCCTTTTGTCCGATCGCGACATAGATGCAGTGCATGCCACGATTTTTCTGGTTGATGATGGTGTCTAGGATCAGAGTGGTTTTACCTGTTTGGCGGTCACCAATGATCAGTTCACGCTGGCCGCGCCCAATAGGAATCATAGCGTCGATAGCTTTGATGCCAGTAGAGACAGGCTCATGTACAGGTTCTCTTTGAACAACATTAGGCGCAGCAGCTTCTAGAGGAAGGAAATGTTTAGTGGAAATAGGCCCCTTCCCATCCAAAGGCTCTCCCAGGGGATTGACAACACGGCCCAGTAGCTCTTCGCCGACAGGCACTGAAACGATCTTGCCGGTCCGTCTTACAATATCATGTTCTTTGATCCCCACATCGGTGCCAAACAAAATGACACCTACGTGATCCATCTCTAAGTTGAGTACCATCCCCAAAGAACCATTGGAAAAGGTAACCAGTTCTGACATCATCACGTCATCTAGACCAAAAACCCGGGCGATTCCATCGCCGACTTGCAGCACTCTGCCCACGGACTGAAGATGGAAATCTTCTTCGTATTTTTCGATTTCCTGCGCAATGACCCAAGAAACTTCTTCAGGCTTAAGTAGCATTAATTCCCCTTAATAACTTATTCCTGAGTGCCGCAAGGCGCCCTTTAAGGCTATAATCCAGAAAGGTATTCCCAACATATAAAATAGCACCACCTATCAATTGTGGATCAACTGTAGTGTGTACAGTAAATATTTTTCCGTATTCTTTCTCTAAACGGTTCTTGAGCTGACCTTCTATGTCAGCATCTATGGGCTGAGCAGTAACAAGCTGAGCTTCCATTAAGCCCAGTTCTTCTAGGCGCATCTTATGAAAGTGTAGGGCGATTTTTGCTAGATCTTTTAACCGCTTGCGCTCTATCAATAACATCAAAAATTGTACGAGAAGTGGATTTTGGACACAAGTATGCAGAACGCTTCGCTTAGATGGGAGGCTAATCTGAGGATTGTTGAGAAAGGCAGCAAAAGAGGGGGAGTCTTGCATGAGATGAACACATCCTGTGAGCAGGGCATCTAACTCTTGGCTCGAGTTAATGCCAAAAAGAGCTTTGGTATACCGGTAAAAGGCATCATTATCCTTCATTTGAGCTCAGCTCCTGCTACTAATTGCTCAACACGTTCCCTATCTTTGGAAGAGTCCAATGTTTCTCCCAGCATTTTTTCTGTTGTTTCTATTACTAAGTTAACCACCTTCTCTTTCAACTGAGCTTGTACACTCTTCAGCTCTTGGGAGATTTCATCTCTTGTTTTTTCTAAAATAGCTCTAGCTTGATTTTGAGCTTCGTCGTGAATCTCTTGAGCTATTTGTTCGCCTTTGGCAGAGGCCTCACGTAGTTTCTGTTTTAATAGCTCGTCAATTGAAGCGAGCTGTGCGGTATAGCTCGCAGTCAACTCACTTAATTTGTGCTTTTGCAGCTCAATCTCCTTAAACCCATCCTCGATCTTCTTACGTCTGGCTTCAAGGGTATTGAGAAAAGGTTTCCACGCAAATTTTTTCATGACCCAAAGCAGAGCTAGGAATGCGAGGATTTGAGAGAGGACCAGGGCGATTTCCAGTTGCATGGAGATTCCAGATTAGTTGATTTTGTAACTATTGAGGTAACCGTTCTTGTCAATTAACAGCCTCTCTGTGGTGATTACCCACTCCTGCCTTGACAAAGTATGCCTTACTTAGTGTATTTTGGCGGCTCGTGGGTAATTACGCAATTTTTTCGAATACCAAAAAGAATACGATCAAAGTATAAATCGTCAATGCTTCAATCAAAGCAGCACCGATGATCATGCTGGTCAGAATCTTTCCAGACGCTTCGGGCTGTCTTCCAATGGCCTCCATTGCGCTACCTACAGCTCTTCCAAGGCCGATTCCAGAGCCTAATGCGGCCAACCCAATGGCCAGCGGGGCTGAGAGAGCAAGGACAGGACCTATTGTCAATTGCATTAGAAAAAGGAACATGTGCTATTTCTCCTCATTTAGCATGTTTCTTATGTGGAATAGAGAGCAGGATATAAACCGTACTCAACATCGTGAAAACCAAAGCCTGCATGAAACCGGTCAAAAGGGCAAGAAATACAAACGGAATCTGCAAAGGCACTGTCAAAGGTACAACGTAAACGATGACCCCCAAAATAGCAAAAACGCCTAGCAAGATGTGTTCCCCTAAGATATTTCCGAAAAGGCGAAGCGCTAAGGTTACCGGACGTGAAATTTGTGAAAGGAGCTCCAGTGGAGTAATCACAGGAACAAGCAACCAACCGGCTATATCCCGTGGGGAGCCTGCTAAATGGTATAAAAATCCTAAAACACCCATGTTTTTGATATTCAGATATTGAACATAGCAAAAAACGCAAATGGCCAAGCCTGCGGTGACGTTTAGGTTCGAAGAGGGGGATTTCATGAGAGGTACCAACCCAAACCAATTGAGTGTCAGAACATAAATAAACAGTGTTCCTAAAAAGGGGAGATGCTTGGCCCCTTCCGGGCCCAGAATGCCCATAATCAGATTTTGAAGCGTCTCTAAGCCCAGTTCAATCACATTCTGTAGTCCACGGGGGATGAGCTCTTTTTTATGCACGCCCCAATAAAAGAAAAGGGTGATACAGGCTCCAACCAATAGAGAAAAAAAAAGATCTTCCCAATGGTGTAAAAGGCGTACCCAGTCCTGATCGGGATAATTCTTGTAGAGAAGCTGAATGAAGTTGGGTAGCTCAGGAATATTTCCACTCATCGCGTCAGGCTCTTTTGAGTAATGTTACTTTACATGCCCGAAGGGCCATCATCACAAAGAGGAGTGAGAAACCGATAAAGAGATAAGTAGGTGAAAGAGTTGGCACTTTGAGTAGCACGTACCCGCCCAGATACAATATAGGACATTTCAGCAAGCCCAGCAGACAGATCTGAAGGTATTCTTTTTTGCTAGTAGCCATCATTTTGAGAACAAGGTGCTTCAAAATGAAAAGATTGGCCGATCCCCATAATGCTCCAACAAAAATCGCCCTGCCCTCATTGCCACAAAAGATACCTAAAGGGGCAGCAATGATAAGCGTACCTAGGATCACACGATCGATAAAATTAGATTTCACTGCCATACTCCTTCACCAGTCGATAGCATTCCCAGGCTCCTGATATGAGACCCAGTATAAGGCATACATACATCAAATAAGGCGCCGTGTCCAATTGTTTATCGAGCCATTTTCCAATAAACCAACCAACAACAGGAGGAACAGCAAGAACAAAAGGAATGGTTACAAAAACGCCAATTTGTTGGTAAGAGGGTGGTTTTTCATCCCGCACTTGATTTCCTCAAATTTTTGATGGGAAAAATAGGATAAGTAGGATCGCTGAAGCGGCATAATCCTAGATTCGGCAGTTCGAGTCAGTAAAGAAGTGCAAGATTTTGAGTTAGAATCCCTTTCGATGGGGGTCGAACATTCCCAAATGGTGAAGGCGGCCCGCAACGAAAGGGATTATGGCTCAAAATCTTGTGCTTCTTTAATGACTCGAACTGCCGAATCTAGGATAATATGCAAGATGATGCTATTTTATCATCCTGTTTATCTTGCCGCTTGCGATCTTGCGTATCCTGTTTTTGCCTTTGGTACTAGGATTGTTGGTTGATTTTGGCGGCTAGGATAAAATCATTTTCGCTAAGGCCGCCTACCGTATGAGTCCACAGGGTCACTTTGACCTTCCCCCATCCGAGGAGAATATCGGGGTGATGCCCCTCCTCTTCAGCGAGGGTACCAATCTTGTTGGTAAACGCAAGAGCTTCCTTGAAATTTTTAAAAGTAAACTCCTTTTCTAGGTGATGATCGTTCACTACTTTCCAGCCATTTCCCAACTCTTGGGAATAATCGAGAATTTCTTTTCCCTGAAGAGGAGGAGTGCCGCCTTCACAGGGGGCGCATTTTTTGTGTACAAGACTAACCATATAATCAGATTAACTTTTACGATTTTTAAATTACAAAGAATTTCTTGTAACCATTCAGGTAAAGTCCTCACAAAAGATGATAAGGTTAGGCTAGTCTATCACCATCGGGAGGGAAAACCACGATTGTTACTGCTTAAAAAGACTTGACATCTACGCGATTCTAGGAAAAAATCTCCTCTCATTTGTGATGTTGCGAGGGTTTATGAGAGTCAAAAGTTTTTTAGGATCGTTTTTTGTCAGTACTCTGCTGTGCTCGGCTCTTGTCGCAGCTTCTCCCGTCTCGCCCGGTCTACTTAAAAAACGGGTACTGGCCGATCTTGACTGCATTCACACGATGTTCGAAGTGAAATACGCTCCCAGGTTTTGGAAACAAGAATTTGCTGGTTGGGATTTGACAGAATCGGTGATAGAAGCTCAAGATAAAATCTCATCGCTTTCCAATCCTAGTTTAAAACAGTGCCAAGTCATCGTGCGCGATTTTTTTAACTCGACGCTCGATTACCATGTGGGCGTAAGATTCTTTTCGACAGAAAGTGCTTCGCTGCCGTTTTTAATCAAAGGGGCCGAGCAGCGCTACTTTGTTTGCCATGTTGACCGTGATCAGCTCTCCAAAGCTGCCTTCCCTTTTGAGATTGGTGATGAGATCCTCACATTCGATAAAAGACCCATTCATGAAGTTGTTGAAGAGCTCCGTATCCGAGAGTTTGGAAATAATACCTTTGAGACGAACCAGGCCCTAGCTGAGCTGGCGCTCACACATCGCCGCGGTGATATTGGACAGATGATTCCTCAAGGCAGAGTAGAGATCACCGGTCTTAAAAAAGGGAGCTCCTCGTCCATCAGAACAGTCTTGACCTGGTATTATGCTCCAGAAAAAATACGTGATTTTGCTCGATTAGGAAATGTTGTAGATACTCCGTTGGCTTATATGGAGAAACAACCCGATGTGAGCTCACTTGTAAGCTCCAGTAGCTTCTTCGAAAAATTCATGGTCTCGCATCTGTGGGATAAGTCGTATGTAGGCGCTTTTACTGAAATGAATCAACATGCTCTAGGAGCCCGCACAAGCTTTATCCCAGCATTAGGAAGGAAATTGTGGCAATCGAGTGCGGACGCTATTTTTGACGCCTATATTTTCGAGACCCAATCAGGCAAAAGAATCGGTTATATCCGTCTACCACATTATATCGGGGATGCCGAAGAGGTGGAAGCGTTTGGTTTGACAATGAACCACTTTCAAAAACGGACAGATGCTTTGATCATCGATCAGGTCAATAACCCTGGGGGATCGGTATTCTATCTCTATGCTTTGGCAGCTACTTTGACAGACAGGCCCTTACATACTCCTAAGCATCACATTGCGATGACCCAAGAGGAGGTCTACGTCGCACATATGCTACTTCCTATGTTGGAGCGCGCCACCTGTGATAAAACAGCCCGACAAGTTGTGGGAAGTGATTTGGGTGGCTACCCTGTCGATTATCAGTTTGTCAAGTTAATGAAACAGTTTTGCTGCTTCCTCATTAAACAATGGGATACAGGTAAATTATTTAGTGATCCTACCTTTTTGTTTGGTGTCGATGATATTCATCCCCATCCCGATTACAGCTATACTAAGCCACTTTTGTTGTTGACCAACAGCCTCGATTTTTCAGGGGGAGACTTTTTTCCTGCGATTTTGCAAGACAACAAAAGGGCTGTTATTCTAGGAACCCGTACGGCCGGAGCAGGAGGCTATGTGCTTCAATCGAATTATCCTAACCATTCTGGAATCAAAGGGTTTTCGATGACGGGCTCTTTGGCAAAACGAGCCAATTCTCAGCCACTCGAGAATTTGGGTGTTGTGCCCGACATTACCTACGAACTGAGTGTCATTGACCTCCAGCAAGACTATGTTGAGTACGTCAATACCATCTTAAATACCGTCGAATCCTTAGTAGATGCTCAATAAGTAACTAAGGAAGCAGATATGAAATTACTTCTATCTAAACCCCGTGGTTTTTGTGCCGGAGTTGTCCGCGCCATTGAAATCGTTGAGAAGGCCCTTGAAAAATGGGGAGCGCCGATTTATGTGAAGCATGAGATTGTTCACAATAGGCATGTGGTGGATGATCTACGGCAAAAAGGTGCGATTTTCATTGAAGATCTGCGTGATGTCCCACCAGGGTCACGCCTCATTTATTCTGCTCATGGTGTACCTCCTTCTGTACGGGAAGAGGCCACGCAGCGAGGTTTGATGGTTGTCGATGCCACGTGTGGACTGGTTACCAAAGTCCATTCGGCTGCCAAGCGATTTGCTGACAAAGGGTATCATATCATCTTGATTGGGCATCGCAACCATGTTGAGACAATTGGAACAGCAGGGGAAGCACCCGATCAGACAACGATTGTCGAGTCCCCAGAAGATGTGGCACGGCTACCTTTTCCGCAAGATGTCAAACTCTTCTACATCACCCAAACAACGCTTAGTTTAGATGATGTGGCCGATATCACCCAGGCGCTCATCGCACGGTATCCCCTCATTGAGACCTTAGCTAGCTCTTCGATCTGCTACGCGACGACCAACCGTCAGATGGCTCTACGAGAGATCACTGACCAGACCGATCTTGTCTTAGTGATTGGAGACCCCAAAAGCTCAAATTCCAATCGTTTGCGCGAAGTTGCCAAAAACCGGGGTATTCCCGCCTATCTGATCAATGGCCCTGACGAGATCAGTGCCACTTGGTTGGAAGGGGTGCAAACAATTGGTTTGACAGCTGGTGCATCTACCCCTGAAAATATCGTTCAGCTTTGCATTGAAAGATTGATCCACCTGGGTGTGCAAGAGGTTGAAGATGTGGTGTACACGACCGAGGATGTTGTCTTTCAAATCCCCAAAATGCTCCAGACAGTTGATTAAAAGCATTCTGTTCAATTTAGGAACCACGAGTTTCCGCCTCTATGAATGGCTAAGAGTGGTCTTGCGTTACTATTGGCGTGTGCCCGCGTTTTTCTCTATCGATCTGCTTCTTGCCACTCAATATATCTTTAAAAGTCCTCACCGCATCAGTAAGGCCTTTTTATCAGCGCGCGGTGAGACCAACGTCTATCAGTTTGGTGAAACCCCACTAACCACCCTAGATAAGATAGCCCGCGCTTGCCACATTCTTTCGCATGATGTCGTGTACGAGCTAGGATGTGGTTCGGGGCGCACATGTTTTTGGCTCCGTACCTTTGTGCAGTGCCGTGTGACGGGGATTGATTATCTTCCCGCCTTCATTCAGAAGGCTCGCTACGTCAAAAAAAAGAGATACTTGAGCCAGCTTGACTTTCTTCAAGCCGATATGCTCTCAATAGATTTCTCGGATGCAACCGTCATCTACCTCTATGGAACGTGTCTCGAAGACGCGCTCATTGAAAAGCTCACCCTGCATCTTGGCTGTCTAAAGCCCGCTTCTCGTGTCATCACCGTAAGCTACCCTTTGACTGATTACTGCCATGGTAAGCTTTTTAAACTCATCAAGTCCTTTCCAGCCCGCTTCCCTTGGGGAACTGCTACCGTCTATTTAAACGAGCGCCTCAAACCAAACTCAGTTTATGCGCCAGGCTAAGCCTGTGAACTCTAAAAAGATGAAAGGAGCTTGTCATGTGAATTGCCTATTCGACATGTAGAGAGGTGGGCAGACTATGCGGATAACTGCAAGGAAAGGAAACTGATTGGTTATGCCTAGTACAGAAAAGACTTCAGAACAGTCGAAACTCGCCATTCTAAGGGAGAAACTACACCAGAAAAGGATCGTTCAAATCTGTCATGTTACCCAGTGCCACTTCATGGCTTTATTTTCTGGAAATGGTATTATGCTGAAAATAAGTTGTGGGGCCGTTACCACGTGCGGGTTTTTCCGAAGGAAAAATGCGCACGTGCCGTTAACTATAAAGTGAGCGGACAGCATCGTGGTACATCTGGAGGGTTTGGTAGAGGAAGTTCTCGATGCCTTTCCAGTTGTCTTTGATCTCTTCCATCGTACGGGTGCTCTCGTCCCAGTCTGCACGATACAGCTCGCTCATGTGTTGATCAAACGTACGATGCCCTTCAGCAAAAGTAGATTGAATCTGTCCGGTATTCTTTTGCATCTCCGACATAGTGAAGGTGACTTTGGTGACCATTTTAACTAACTTGTCTTTCTCCATGTCACGCAAGCTTGAGATGAAGCCGCCTAATTTTTCAATGAGCCAGTCGCCAACTGGCATGTGACCGAGCACTGGGGCTAATCCTGATATGATGGCTAATACACCCGAACCTAAACTTGAGAATAACTGGTAATTGCCTTGGCCTTTGTAGTTCTCAACCACTTTTTGCATGTGCATGATTTGCATTTCACGCTCACTTTGCCGAGCTAGTTTTTGCAACTCACGGCTTTTGAGGTCGAGTTTCATAATCTCTAGAAAAAGGATTAACACGTCAAATTGAGAGATCCGCATATTGAAGATTTGGCTTAAGATCGATTCTTCAGCTGCGTAAGTATTAAACTCTTTAGCAAAGGCTTTGTCGATGGTACGCACTCTATCGGACTCATAGGCACCCTCTGAGCTGTCATCTTGCCCAGATCCTTGATGACCACCGTCAGCAAACCCTTCTTCTTCTTCGCGCCGCTCCCGCTCGCGCTTTTGCTCCCGCTCTTCATTTTTATCGAGGTTTTTATCATAGCGTTCTTGTAAAGAAGGCGTTTGGCGTTCATTAGCGCGCAATTGTCCTTCGTTTGCTCGTCGCTGTGGGGCTTTGTCACCCTCGGATTTTTTGAGCTCTTTGTGAACACGTTGCTCAATGGTTCGGGAACTACTTTGCTGCTGCTTGAGGGAATTTTCGCGGATGCGGGCAGCTGTTGGGGGAGTTTGAGCCTCTTTGAGCACTTGGCGGGCAGCTTGATGTGCCTTGTCATGTTGTGCTTGTCTAGAAGTTTGAGAGGGTGTTTGTTCTTGAGACTGCTTTTTTTCCAAATGTGAAGTATGGGTCTCCAGGGTTTTAAACATTTTCTCTTTAAGCAAGTTCTCTTTGAATGAGAGATGATGCAGGGGACTTTTGGGGTCCGCCAATTTATTCTGCTGGGGTCTTTGCATGTCCAATAGAGAATCGGATAACTGACGGGCAAGATCAGAGCCTTGCTGCTTGACAAAGGCAAATTCCTTGGATCCACCACGTAGCATCCCTTCTTTTGTTTGCTGGGATGTTTCGCCCTCGGGAAGTTCCTGAGGCACTGTCAGTCCTTCCATCTCTTGAGCATCCCCGCCATCTGATAACGCAAGCTCAGCTAAGATAGTGCTCGTATTCTGTGAACCACCAATTGAAAATCCCATCTTGAGTTACCTTCTGTACAACATTTGGTCGGCATAAAAAAGCTCTTCGTCAAATTCCAGAGCTTTAGCGAGGTCTTCAAAAAGCTTTTCAAGCCTGTCAATACCCCACTCCACTTTTTCCATCAGATCCTGGCGCATGTGTTTTAATTGGGCCAGGCGCAGCTCGAATTGTTTGATATCGCCTAACTTATCTTTGAACATAAACACGTTGATTCCTTGACCAATGGTTGTGATTCCATGTCCCATCGTGGCAATGGAGCTCATTAGGGCTGTTGCGGTTGAGGCTGCCTCACCAAAATTGGCATAACCGCCCCAAATCGCTCCCACGCCAGCAAGGATCAAACTTAAGACGGCAACACCGATTTGCATCCATGCGACGACAGCACCCTTCTTTTCGGTATCTTCTCCTGGGAGAAGTTCAGCAATTTTTTGCCAGCCTCCACTCATTTCCAGGATTTGATTAGTGATCTGGATCATACCGCCGATGATCATCATGGACCCCGCCACAACACCGACACCCGTCGCGATCAAGACCGCGCCCGAGATCATCCCAATAAACGAGGCCATCCAAGAAAAGATTTTTGAGGCAACGCCCCAGCGCGTGCTTTCAGACTCTTTGTTGATGGCTTCTTTTAGCTCTGCTAGTCGTTTCTTGTGGGTTTCTGTCACTTGGCCATCTACTTGCTCGATTTCTTTTTTGTAGGAGAAGTTCGAGGCACCATCCGATTGGATTCCCATTTTTGTCAGAACGTAATAGAGAGCAAACACTCCCATTTTGGGAGGGATTAAATCGGGTTTACGCGGCTTAGCTGCATTGTTTTCGGTAGCCATATGAGGATTGGGGGTATTTCGAGAGGCACTACGCCCTTTCTTGGTCACCCGAAGAGCGTTTTCTTCTTGCTGCTTTTCCTCTTGCTGGTCCTGTTTTTGCTGATCACCCTGGCGCTCTTTTTGATCATAGCGAGCGTCCCACCATTCACGTGTTTCTTCACTAGACCATTTACGGGTCGCTAAAGATATGGTAGCTTCTTTGCCATTCTCTTTACGCTCACCGCGTGTTTCTTGACCTTTAGCCCTGATGGTTTCTTTTGCAATGTTTGCAGAAGGGGATTTTAGAGTTATGCCCTGTGGGGTATTTGCTACTGCTGAACGTACATGTGCGGCATGCTCGCCGCTTTTAGACGCTGTGTGGCTGGATTTGGACTCTCCTGATGTACTATTGGGTCGCACAAAAGACTCTTTCACATCCCCCTTGGGGGTTTGAGAGGGGCGGTACGCAGAGGCCCTTGCCATATTCATGAAAGAGGGTTTTTCGGCCTGCTGCATGTGCTTGCCCGGAGAAGTTCCGAGCTGCAAAACATATTCCCTGGCTTCTTTAGCTTTTGGGGCTTGGGGCTGGGGAGTGAAGCAATACTGCTTAGAACCTGATTTTAAGCTGCCAGATGCATGGTTCTGGGAGGAGCTTTGCGCCTCTTGCCCTTCGGCCTCTTCACAGACTTCAGCAAAAAGGGGAGTCTCGGCAAGATTTAGCGTTGTTTGGATTCCGTAGGACATAAGTAACCTCCACGTTTTCTGCAAATTTCAATTTCTTGTTGTAAATCGCGATGGGTCTCGTTGCCTAGCGTGCGCTGGTAAGCGAGATCTAGCGCTTTTTCAGCATCCTCAGGATTGTGCATGTCTTCATAACATTCATAAGCATGAAAATGGGGATAGGGATTGTCACTATCTAAGAGGGCAGCCATAGCATAAGCATGGAGTGCCTTTTCGTATTTACCCAAAAGCTGAAGGCTTGCAGCAAGTCCTTTCCAATACTTGTCAACAAAAGGATTGAGCAACACAAGCCAGCGAAAGGCAGCGCTTGCCTCCAGATAGACATCCTCTTGGTAAAAGCGATACGCTTCATGATACACTTCTTCCATCTCGTAGCCTGAGACACCAAATGCTTGTTGTAGGGTATCACTTTTTAAAAGCGTATTGGGGATAAAATCATCCAAATAAGCTTCCAGATCATCCGGGAAAGGGAAATCTTCCTTACGGTTAATGGCAATGCGGCGTATCAGCTCTTTTAATTTCATGGTCGCAGGTTAGCAAGGATGGTATCGGTAACCTCTTTCAGCAGCTTCAAGATGTTGGAGCGTGCCTGATGACACTGTGATGCCTCTTGCAGGTAGCGTTGCATATCGGTCCGCTCGAGTTGAGTTACTTTTTCCATGCTGTCTTTACGCATTTGGATATTCTCTTTGAAGAGTTTTTTCTCTTCTTCTGTCCAGGTTAGCTTATCGAGGGGGATGTCAACACCAATGGCACGCGCTTTCTCAATTAGTGCTTTCATTTCTTCATTTTGGGTCCAGTCGATCGGACCCTTTTCAGAATTGATTTTAGAAAGCAAAAGGGTGAGTACATCGACATTATCGGTGCGCTCTTTGATACGTAGATAGAGCTCATGAGCTTCCCGTTCGGCTTGGCCCAAAATTCGGGCCATAAGAGCCATAAAGCGGATATAGATGTTCTCCACACTACCCACAACTTTTTGGGGACTGGCATGTGAGCTGGATCCAGTTGCTTGAACACGTCCTCCATCCTTGGAAGCGCTAGGAGTTCTTCCAACTCCTGCTTGCATACCGCTGATAGCATTTATACCTTTCTTCTTTTCAGATTGAGAGTTGGAGCCTTTTTCGTGGGGATTATGCTGGCCTCCCTGCTCATTTTCTTCGTCTTGCCCTTTTTGATTCTGCTGGCCCTCTCCATCACGTTCAAAACGGCTTTGCTCTTGGGTGATGCGTTCAAAAGGGGAAGCACAGGTTGACAAAAATGCGCTGCGCCCCACTTCTTTTCCCAGAGGCCGTTCATTTTTGGGAGTGTCGTTTTTGACCTGTTCCCGTTTACCAGCCAAAGTCGAGTTGAATGTGCGAGCGAGTGTAAAAAGAGACGAATAGACAACTTCAGTTCCTCGCGGTGCGCCATTGCCTTGTGCTTGTGAGTTGCCTGCGCTGCGAGATTGCTGGCCTTCTCGTACATGACTATTTGTCCCTAGACGAGGTTTTTCACCTTTGGAATGTGCCTGCGTATTTTCGGAAGCTTTGCCATCCTGTTTAGCTGCCAATTGCCGGAGCAGATCCGCAATCTCTCCTTCAATTTCTACGAGTTCAGGAGTGATGTGAATAAAGACGAATTCGCGAAGGGCATCAGGGGGTCGCTTTTGTAAGTTCGCTTCTTGCAGGAATTGATCCACAGCCTCGGTAACCGACTCAGTGTCGGCAAAAGCGACCAATGTATGCTCTTTGCCACCCTCGGCTTTCAGCGTTCCCTGGTTTTTTGTGCTTGCCGCTGCTGGATCGCAGCCCACCTTTTCCGTATGCACGGATTGTGATAACCCTATTCCCATAATCTATACCGCCCCCAAAGAAAATCAGTCAGTTAACCTAGTATAAGTTCTCATTTCCTGCAAGTGCATTGACTTAAAGAGGCAAGACCACTAGCATTTGTAAATCACCATGCGGATCAATGTCTTTTTGACTGTATGTGTGCCCAGGTGGTGAAATTGGTAGACACGCCAGATTTAGGTTCTGGTGCCGTAAGGTGTGTAGGTTCGAGTCCTATCCTGGGCAAAGTTTTTATCTTAACAACTAAGGAAGTTGCTTATGACAAAAGAAACCGTTAAACACCGCAAAGAAGACAAGAAAAAACCAACGCTTTCAACGAAAGAAAAAAAAGCGAAAAAGCAAGAAAAGAAGCAGAACAAAAAAACTGGTTCTTAGTCCCTTTTATGCCCCTTTGAGCATGTCAGTGCTCAAGGGGATTATCATTCTGTAAAGATCTGTAAATTAGTAACAGCTTAATGTTCCTCTGTTAACACAGACTCGACTTTAGGATTTTTTAGTAAATCTTTGATCCTATGATGCTTGTCGCAGCCCTTCAGGCTGCTGGTTTTTTTTGCTCTTTGACCCAGGGCGTTGCCCTGGGCTGGCACTGTCTCAGCCCTTCGGGCTGAAAGGGCTCTGCCGAACGGAAGATGTTTATGCACAAGATTTTTCAGCTCTCTGGGCTGAGTTAGGGACTCTGCATAATGAAAACCGTTTCCAACAAAACTTTTTTTCAGCCTGAAGGTTGAGACAGTGCTAGCCCAGGGCAACGCCCTGGGTCAAAGAGCAAAAAAAACCAGCAGCCTGAAGGGCTGCGGCAAGCCTGATAAACTGAGACATAACGAGAAAATAGTAAGTATTTTAGTAAAAACAAGCTACATATTATTTCCTAACCTATTGATCTCATTAGACTTTTAATTCAAATTATGATTATAATGAAAAGCTGAGGTGGAACGATTTTAAATTAGTTAAAAGGTTATATGAAAATAAGTGTTTTATGCGCATGGCTTGTACTATGCGCCCCGGTAGTGATGGCAAAAGAAGATGGCAAAACGCTTTCGGGCATGACTCCTTTGACAAATCCTTTGACAACTGAAAATGAAAATAAGCAAGAGCCTGAATACACTGCAGGTGGATTCTGTATAGGAGTTTATTCAAATCAACCATCTCTTAATCGATACGGATACTACTATCCTTGTAGACCATATTACTATAACTACTTTTTCTATCCCTATCGACCATACTATTATAATTACAACTATGGGTGGTGATATGAAAAAAATTATATTATCTTTTCTGTTAGGTGCAATGAGCTTGGCGACCATTAGTTTGACTGCTGATATACAGCTTGGGAGACAAGGTCGCCCTTATAGCTTTTATTATCCATACAACTATCAATACTACACACCCTACCCACACAGAACAGCTACCAGTTCCATGGCGTGCCATTGGGTGTATACCAATGGGATCTATGTTTACCAGTGTGACTAATCGACAACAGACTTGTTTTTTGACGGCTAACATGAGTTAGCCGTCTTTTTTTCAGTAAAAAAAACTACCTTCAGAGAATCAAGAATGTTATACTTTCACCCTATCTATGAAGCCCAAAGATTTTACGATACCCTTCTCTTTTAAGCAGAGACGCCCCTACCTGGCGGATCAGGTCTTTTACGTTCCTGTCCATTATCAGGCGTACGACCAGTTCAGGCTACCTTCTTTTAACGAGCTATTTGGCAACCAGCATCCTGTATACGTGGAATATTGTTCGGGAAATGGTGATTGGGTAGCTGCCCAAGCCCAGAGTGAGCCGATGAAGAACTGGATTGCTGTTGAAAAGAGATTAGACAGGGTGGGCAAGATTTGGACTAAGCTGAAAAAACAGCAGTTGAAGAATCTACTGATCGTTTGTGGTGAGGCGTATACGTTTACCCATCATTATCTTCCGGCCCAAACAGTCGATGGGGTCTTCATTCATTTCCCAGATCCTTGGCCCAAAGCCTGCCACTCCAAGCACCGCCTTTTGCAGGGCCGTTTTTTAGATGAGCTCTCTAGGACGTTAGTGCAGGGTAAGGGCGTCACCTTTGTCAGTGATGACCTTCGTTATTTAAACAGTACAGTCGACGTTTTTCAACGCCATCGCTGCTTTGAACCGACACTCCCCACCCCTTATTTTAGAACTGAGGACTCAAGCTATGGAGGGTCTTGGTTTGAAAATCTGTGGCGCGAGAAGGGAAGGCAAATCCATTCAACCCATTTTGTGAAGCATGCAAATCCACTTTGAGTACACAGGCTTTGAACAACAGATGTACATTAATGGCAGTTGTTTTGTGCCTAAGATCTATGACGGGGCTGGGGAACCTCCCTCCGGATTTAACGTAGCACGCATCTGTTTAGACGCTTCTGAACGCTCACCTTTGCATTGGCAAGAGGCGGTGCTAAAGGCTCAGCAACAGGTCGCACAAGGACGATTACTGATGTGGGATCTTGAATTGGACCTACTAGAGGGCTCCTTAGAGGATGATGCTAGATTCATGACCCTGCAACTCGGTGTGCAGCATTTTGTGGAAGCTATTTGGTCCTTTTTTAAAGCTCAGACTTTGGGTGTCTCACTATATAGAGGCCTTTTTTCGCAGCAGATCGAAAAGTCGATGATCGCGTATCTCAAATTGCTCGCCGCCCTTTTGCCCGAAGAGGCGCCCTGCTTTTTGTTTTTCGATACCACACACATTGTAGATCCGGCGTCCTATTTCCGTCTGTTGTCGTTGGAGTCATTTGGCCACTTACATCTAGTTATCAAGGGTCCGTGTGCTGAGCGCTTTCCTTATGCCTTGCCTACCTTTGCTTGGGGCCATTTGAGCTCACCTTTAGGTTTCAGTTCAGATTCCTGTGGTCCTCCTGTATCGCAACGGCGTATCGAATATGCCATTTGCCTGACCGAAAGAGGGGGAGATGCCTGCATGGAGCATGCAATTGCCTCATTGGGAGAAACACCCTTCAGAGTCATTCCAGAGGCTCTTTTGACCCAGGAATGGGACGGAATTGAAAAACTCATCATTTTTCCGGAATGGCTCGAAGAGAGAGGCTTGCGCAAAATCAGGGGATTTGTTGCAGCGGGTGGTGAGGTTATAAACGCGAGTTTACAAACTATCCAGATGACGTAGCATCGCTTCGGCCTCTACAAACTTCTCAGCTTTCTGCTTCTGTCGTTTTGTCGTAAAAAGATCTAAGATCTTTTGTGCAAGAACCTTACCTAGTTGTACTCCTTCCTGATCAAACGAGTTGATGTTCCAGCAAAAACCCTCGAAGGCAATGGTATGCTCGTAGTAGGCGAGCAGTGACCCCAAGGTGAAGGGATCGAGACGTTTTGCCAATAAAATGCGGTTGGGGCGGTTACCTGGAAACACTTTGTTTGGATTTTCATTTTTTTGTCCTTTGGCCAAAGCGATGGATTGTGCAAACAAGTTGGAGAGCAGTTTCTCTTGGCTAGTTGTTCCTTGGCACTGGCGATCTTCTTGATATTGGCTTTCTCTAAAACCGATGAATTCGATCGGAACGACATTGGTTCCCTGATGGATGAGTTGATAAAAGGAGTGTTGTCCATTAGTTCCGGGCTCTCCCCAAATGATGGGTCCCGTTTCAAAATCAACTGGATTACCCATTTTGTCGATGCGTTTGCCATTCGATTCCATGTGGCATTGTTGCAGATGTGCCGGAAAGCGTAAAAGGGCTTGAGAATAAGGTAAGATGGCAACGGTTGGGTAGTGGAGGAAGTTACGATTCCAGATCCCCAGCATCGCAGACAGTAAGGGCAGGTTTTGATAAAAATCGGGATTCAGAGCGATTTTATCCATCTCATGCGCCCCTTTCAGAATGTTCATGAACTGATCGATTCCCAGGGCAAAAGCGAGCATCACTCCGCCCACCATGGAAGTGGCCGAATAGCGGCCTCCAATATAATCCCACATATAAAAGGAGGATAAATACTTTTCAGGATTGTCTAGGGGGCTTTTTTCACCTGTTACCGCAATAAAATGCTCTTCAGGTTTGCAGCCCGCTTTCAGGAAATGGGCACGTACTAATTCCTCATTCGTAAGTGTTTCAAGGGTTGTTCCTGATTTTGATACTACAACGACAAGCGTCTTTTTAGGATTGATTTTTTTGAGAACAGCTGCTGCATCATCAGGATCAACATTCGAGATGAAGTGGGCCTGGCGTCCCGGTTTTTGATACGCCTGCAAGGCGATATAAAGAGCTCTTGGACCGAGATCAGAACCACCTATACCGATCTGAATGATGTCTGTAAATTGGTTCATGCTTTCAATTTTAGACATGAAGCTTTTAAGCTTCTCGCATTCTTTTTTTTCTGCTTCCGCTGCCTTCTTTGCTGCAGCGGTGTTGATGGGTTGCACAAATAGGTCACGCATCGCTGTGTGTAGGGCCATGCGGTTCTCGCTGGGGTATCCCTCGATTTTATTGATCACAGCACCCTCTTGCATGGCCTGCATTTTGTCGACCAGGCGAGCCTCAAAGGCCAGTTCCTTCAACGCATGTAACACATCGTCGCTAACCCTCTCTGTAGCATACAGGAGCTTAAATTCCCCAGCTTGGGAACAATAACGGTCGATTCTATCAGAGGAAAGGTTGCCCGGTACCGTAAGATCATAAGGAGTGGCAGCTAGACTCTTTAAAAAATTGGAAGCTTTGTAACGGCGGAACGTTGTTTCTGAACGCAGGGATGTTTGACTCATGAGACCCTTTAAATTTATTTTTTCATTTCCAGCCATTCTATTCGGGAGTTTGTTTTAGAGCTAGCCCGTAAAACGCTTGATCCTTGTAAATTGGTGTGACAATGGAAGTTGTCTCATAGGATTTTTGCGGACTGGCTCTTTTAGGCTAAAATTGGTAAAATCAACTTATGCAACAGATACCACGCCGCTTATCCCGCTGTGCCTTAGGGAATGAACTGTTTGAGCCAGGGGGAAATTACATCTCCGTGTTAGATCTCGATGGTGGCCGAAAGGATTATTGTCTCACCTGTTGGGAGAAAACACTTAAGCCCACCGGTGGACATTTATGGCGCGGAAACATTCCCCTCAAAAAAGAAAAAGTTACAAATCCTGACGTTAAAGCTCTCGAGCTTTTTCGCAGTGCTTCTGATGAAAAATTACGGTTTGTGTTAGCGCTCTATCTGCAGCGTAAACAACAGCTGATGCGCAGAACCCATACCCTGTACGAGGCTCCAGCTACCGGCGAGGTATTCGATGTACCTCCTATAGCACTGACACCTCAAGAAGGAGAGACCTTAGCTCAAGTCATTGATCAGTTATTGGATACCCATTCTAATTCATGACACAGAATGGGTATATGAACCATCTAATTGATTTCATCGCTTATCTGCGCTCTGAGAAGGGGCTTTCACCCCATTCCATAGAGGCCTATGGTCGAGATGTCCAGGTTTTCTTAGAAGCATTTGAGCCCCCCTTTCATCAAAGTCAACTCATTGGACATCTGGCCGCTCTGCATACCAGGGGCCTGGCCTCCGCATCCATTGCCAGGGCCTTGATAGCCCTGAAAGTATTTTGCCGTTTCTTGTACCGCGAGAAAATCTTGGGACAGGACATTGGCATTGGGCTCGATTCACCTAAGCTCTGGCAACTTATCCCAGAGGTCTTAACGTGCGAAGAGGTGGACAGCTTGCTTGCGACAGCCGATACTACTATCTATGCTGGAGCACGTGACCAAGCAGTCCTTGAAGTGCTGTATGCAACGGGTATCAGAGTCTCTGAGCTGTGTTCATTAAGCATCTACGCAGTGGATGATACTGCGGTCAAGGTGATGGGCAAGGGGGGGAAAGAAAGAGTCGTGCCCATTGGCGTACCGGCACTAAAAGCGATTGATCGGTATCTGGGCATGCGCGAACATTTTGAATCTCCAACATTGTTTTTAACAGAAAAAGGAAAGCCTTTAGACAGAATTGCCATTTGGCGGATGGTCAAGCGCAGAGCGCAACTTGCAGGAATTGTCAAGGTAATCTCCCCTCATACCCTCCGCCATTCATTTGCTACCCATCTGCTCGAAAATGGAGCCGATTTGCGTATCATCCAAGACATGCTCGGCCACGCGAGCGTCGCTACCACCGACCGCTACACCCACGTCTCAGCTTCCCATCTCCAGAAAGCCTTTGTTCAGTATCACCCTCGCAACCACGAATGAATTTATACCATTTCCAGAAAATAAAGCCATGAAGTGGCACTGGGTAACATGACATCGGTCAATTTTGATTCTTTGACATTCTGAAGCAAGAAGGGTTTGCACCATCATCGTTATTAATAGGTTTTGCGGGTATTATAGATACTCCTTTAAAAAATACGCTGGCATCAATTTGTAATCTCTATTATAAAGGGATGTTAAATTCAAATGGAGTAAAAAATGTTTGTAGATGCAATCAGACCTACCAGCGTTGCGCGTGGCCTTGCTTTTGATGCTTTTTGCGTTGTCAGTGCGTCTCTGTTATTGGCGCTTCTGGCTCAAGTTGAACTGCGTCTTTGGTTTACTCCTGTTCCGATTACCCTTCAGCCCCTTGGCGTCATGTTCATTGCAGCCGCTTTGGGTAGCAAACGAGGTACTTTGGCCCTGATTGCGTACTTAGGAGAGGGAGCTCTTGGATTGCCTGTATTTGCAGGGGGAGCCGGAAGCCTTGCCGTTTTTGCTGGTCCCACTGGGGGTTATCTGTGTGGTTTTGTGCCAGCAACGTTTATCATGGGCTTTTTGCTCGAAGGAGGATGGAAAGAGAGCTTTTTGAAAAGTTTAGCTACCGTGAGCTTGGGATCTCTTGTGATTCTAGCGATGGGCACGCTATGGTTAACTTGTCTTGTCGGTTATCCATCTGCATTGGCAATGGGTTTCTATCCGTTTCTAATGGGCTCGGCACTCAAAAGTGTGACAGCCGCCAGCATCATCTCGGCTGGTTCAAAAGCGCTCAATCGCTTTGTCTAAGATTGTCGTCTATTTCGATGCCGGGGTGAGTCCCGGTGCCTTTTTGCAACTCCAAATCGCTTTAAGCCAGCCTTTTCTTGCGCATTATTCCATCGAAATTGTGAACCGTCATTTTTTTCTTACTACCGGATGGGAGGAAACGACCTCTTTGCTTATTTTTCCCGGCGGAAGGGACATTCCCTATCACCTTGCCTTGCAAGGGGATGCTAATGAGCGCATCCGCTCCTATGTCGAAAAAGGGGGGCGTTTTCTAGGACTCTGTGCCGGGGGTTATTACGGGGCTTCGTCTATAGTCTTTGCTCAAGGAAGTGCTGAGGAAATTGTAGGGGAGCGAGAGCTTGGCTTTTTTCCAGGAATTGCGATTGGTCCTGCCTATGGCAACGACTTCCGTTGCGATAGTGAGGCGGGAGCCCGGGCTGTCCCCGTCAAATGGGAAAAAGGCTCTGGCACCCATTTTACAAGTACTCTTTATTTTAATGGAGGCTGCCTTTTTAAGGATGCAGTCACCTTTCCCTCTACCGAGGTCATTGCACGCTATGGCGATCTCCCTGGAGAGCCGGCAGCTGTGGTCTATTGCAAGACAGGTGAGGGAGCAGTTATCCTTTCGGGGGTACATCCCGAATATTCACCAAAAGATCCTTTTTGGCTCTTCCTTATTAATAAAATCTTAACTTGAAAATGCTATAATATTTTCAATTTAAGTAAATAAGGCGGGTGTATCATGTTAACAATCGTATTTCAATCGACGGTCACGGTGATAGATCTTCAGAATTCCCTAAAAAGTAAGCGGCGTAAAAACTTAATGTTCGGTTTCAAGTCGTTTGGAATCGGGAATCTTGTTGCCTTCTATGTCTTATAATCAATCTGTTAAATAATGTCGGGTTTCGGGGTTTTGATGAACCTGCTTTCTAAACCCTGAGCTAAAAGCGGCATTAACTTCCGGTTCTTCTCTTAACAAGTAATTGCTATAGAGGTTTTTAAATAAATTTTGTTCGTCTGAATTCGCGATGGAGTGTAAAAAAGGTTTATTTTCAATGAGCTGAAAAGCGTATTGTGCTTTGTCTGCGGCGACAGCTCCTGCGATCCGATCGGCTCCGCTTCGGCTGTTTTTGTTATGAAATAACTCAATTGTTTTGATGGCATAATCAAGGCAGAGCAGCTTATCGATCCCAGTCACCCTTTTGTCATAAAGTCCCTTAAGAGAGGCTAAAAAAGGATCTTGTGTGCAAGCATTTAGTTTTTCAATTAATGAGGGTATAAGAGCTCGAAAGGCATCAATCTCTTCAAGCAGCGCCTTTTCTCTTTCCAAGAAGTGATGATCACTGATGCTTCGCAAAGAATCTACACGAGCTGCGATCTCTGACAAGGAATCTAGTTCGATGTGTAAATGTCTAAAAAAAACCGCAGTTAATAGGATCCAGGCCTCATCGTTGATATCTTGCATGGCAGCTTTGATTTCTGCCGGTATGGGTAGACGGTTAGAACTGTTAAATGGAATGTTGTAATAGAGTAGGTTGAGTTGATAGTATGTTCCGTTACACAAAAGAATTTTCTGATCCCACAAATGGACCCCTGCCTTTTGATCGGTGATTAAGGAGAGTTCATACCAGGAAAAGAGGGAAGTAAAGAGGATAGAAAGATCACAGACCGTTGCTCCTTCAGGAGCGCGTTCTACAACAGTTAATTCACCATTTGTTTGGCCGGCTATCAGCAGGATCTGTTCCAATACATGAAAGGGTGTAGAGAGTTCTCCACAGTAAGAGCCGATCCACGAGCCTGTGTCCGTACTGTATACAACCCGTTGATTCATGGTTCCTTTGCTGTCAGGAAGGGAGTTGTGCAGCGTACGGATGCCGGAGGTTGCATGGTCTGCAAAATAGGAATAGGAGATGTTTCCTACACCTGGCCTGCCCTCTAAGATCTTGTATTGGGCATATTGCGTTGTCAATGGGATCGATTGAATCGCCCCTGTACCCTTGATTTCCACCACAGAGTGAACCGGGGGACGCTCCAAACGGTCAAAGATGCTAAATAGAATTGCTTGTCGCTTGGATGGGCTCAAAGAGGCACTTTGAAGTGTGAGCTCTGCTTGGTCGTCAATCAGGCTGATTGCTTGCCCGTTAAGGCAAGTCAGCTCTTGGCATATCACTAAAGGATCTGTGGCTTGAGGTAAGGAAAAACCCGTAAACCCACATTCATGAGCAGCTTGAATCAGTGCAGAGATAAAATCTTCCCTCCGTTTGCCATCTTGGAACAAATAAGAGCGCACATCCTCTTGAGTAAGAAGGAGAGCCAAGGTCGTTTTGAATTGTGTTTCAGGAGTCGAGGTTTTGGGGAGATATTTAAAAACCAATTGTTTCACTTTTTGAGAAAGACGGCTGAGAAGAGAAGGAGAAGCAGTAATAGGGGCGTTCTCTTCTACGTGAATAGAAATCTGTGAGATTTCTTTTAGTTTCATATGTATTTTCTGTGTTTAATTATATTTTTATTATATTCAATTCTGTAAATATTAAAAATGGGTTGTTTATTTCTTTCAGGATAAAAGAGGTGCGAAAAATGGGTAACTATTCAGGTAATCCATCTTTTTGGTTAAACCTAAAAAAGGATTCTGCTGGCTCGTGAATAGTCACAAAAGTGGCTGGTTGCTAAAAATGGTATTAAATCATATTTTCCATTCTTATCCGAAAGAGCCGGGAGCTATGGTATGTTGAGGCGAAATTTTTTAGTGGCGGTAACTGCATGGACAGTTTCTGCATCACCATTGATGGCTCTGCCACTGGGGAATCCTCTGGATGCAACCTGGCTGACCGAAGGGATTTTATGGGAAGGAAATGACTTTGAAAATTCGTGCCTCTCGTGGTGTGATGCTTGGAGTTTACGCGCGGGATACTATGGAGATTTTGTTTTCGACCGCCGTTTAGAGGTCGATGATCGCCCTAATGATTCTGACATCCGCAAGACACGGATCATGACCAATGCTGCGTACTTGGCATTCAACATGTGGGATCGCTACGATTTATTTCTTACTTTTGGAGAGACTAAGTTCCATATCGAAACCCCCGGCAGCGCTTTTTCGCTGAGGGGAGCAGGTGTAACTTTCAATGACACCGTTGAAATAGAAACAGAATGCTATTTTTCTTGGAGCATAGGTGTGCGTGCTACGCTTTGGGAGTGTGGTCCACTTGGCTTGGGGGCTGAGGCTCAGTATTTTCATACTCGTCCCCGTTTGAATTATTTTGAGACATCTGTGTACAACGTTTCCTATTTCGATAACCGAGCCCGTACCAATTACAGAGAATATCAGGTCGGTTTAGGTGCTACTTATCGAATTGCTTTAACAGAATGTGGAACGTTTGTGGTTCCGTATGTAGGGGTCAAATGGTCGCGTGCCCGTTTTAACATGGACGACTACATCATCCAGCTCACGTCCCCCTTTACAGGACCATTGACTGCGCAGATGTTTAATTTGGATAGCCATCACGATGTAGGCGGTGTAATTGGGGTGACCCTTGTAGGAAACGATAGGTGGAGCTTTACAGCTGAAGGGAGATTTGCCAATGAGCTGGCCTTGCATATCAATAGTCAATTACGTTTTTAGGGTTATGAGGATTGTATGAAACGGATAGTAGTGACCGGAGCGGCAGGGCAAATTGCGTACAGCTTTGTATTTAGAGCAGCACATGGCGATTTGTTTGGCAGCGAAGAAGAGATCGGTTTGTATTTATGCGATCTTCCCGGTACAGAGAGTATCATGGAAGGTGTAGCTATGGAACTGGGCGATTGTGCCTTTCCATTCTTGAAAGACCTGCAATTTGGGACAGATCCTTTCAAAATGTTTGAAGGGGTGGACTTGGCTCTTCTGATCGGTGCAAAACCGCGCGGTCCTGGGATGGAGAGGGCGGATCTGCTTATGGACAATGGGAAAATTTTTATCGAGCAAGGAAGAGCTCTCAATGAATCTGCCTCGAGCCATGTCAAAGTGGTGGTAGTGGGAAACCCCTGCAATACCAATTGCCTGATTGCAATGCACCATGCTCCAAATGTACCTCGGAAGAACTTCCATGCTATGATGCGTCTCGATCAAAACCGTGCAGCTTTTCAATTGGCTCAAAAAGCAGCAGTTCCGCTGCGGGATGTGACCTGCATGACTATTTGGGGTAACCATTCGAGTACGCAGGTTCCCGATTACACTAACGCCAAGATTCAAGGCAAAAGAGTGGTAGAGGTCATTCAAGACAAGCAGTGGCTGCAAGATGAATTTATACAGAATGTGCAAAGCCGGGGCGCACAGATCATCAAAGCCCGCGGAAAGTCCTCCGCAGCATCAGCGGCAAGTGCTTTGGCAGATAGTGTCAAAAGCCTTTATACAGTCACTCCAAAGAACACTTGGTTTACTTCTGCAGTTTGTACAGATGATAATCCTTACGGAATCGAAAAGAATTTGATTTTTGGCTTCCCTTGCCGTTCTGAGGGGAATGGGGATTATACAATTGTTCCCGATCTTCCTTTGGATTTTTCCATGAAAGAAAAAATTGCCATCACACAAAAAGAATTGATTGCTGAACGCACATGTATTGAGGGGTTACTTCATGGCTGAAGAAGTACTTTTTCAGATTACCAAAGAGCATTTAGATACGGGTCTAAGAGGTTTTCCTGTAGGCTATTGCACTACCTCGACAGTCGATCCACAAAAAGGGCTATTTTATGGAAGACAACCCGTAAGCTCAGTAGACAATTGGGAGCCGGAGAGGGCGATCTTCCTTCTTTATTACGGACATGATGGATTCCCCCAAGAGTTGAATGCTTTCAAACAAGAGCTTAAAAAAAGGGCAGCCCTTTCTCAAGAAACGATCCGGCATATCGAATCGCTTCCGCGCAAGGGACATCCCATGGCGCTCTTTTCAGCAGCCATTTTAATTGCAGGCATGATCGAAGGCAAAGGGGATTATCGAGAAGATTGTCTCGATCTCATTGCCAAGATTCCCGAGTTGGCAGCCACTCTTATCAATTACCATGCGGGGTGGGGAAAAACAATCCCTCGCCACGAGCTAGGATACATGGAAAATTTTGCTCAGATGCTCAATGTTCCTGGTGGGAAAGATTCAAAACTAAGCCACGTGCTGACATTGTTTAATGTCCTGCACTACGACCATGGTGGTGGAAACTTATCCACTTTTGTGGGCAAAGCCGTAGCTTCAGGACTGGAAGATATGTATGGATCCATTGCGGCTGCGATGAATGCACTTGCAGGTCCTTTGCATGGCAGGGCCAATCAAGAATGTCTCCATTTCGTGAAAGAATTCCTCGAAAAATTGGGCGAAAAAGCCACTGGAGCGGATGTTGAGACTCTTTTGCGCCAGAAACTAGCAAACAAAGAGCTCATCTATGGCTTTGGCCATGCCGTATTACGTGTAGAGGACCCACGCGCAACTGTCCAATATGAGCTAGCCCAGCGCTATTATCCGCAAGATCCTTTGGTCAAAATGGCCTTGATGATCCGCAGCGCAGGTACCAAAGTCTTGAAGGAAAATCCCAAGGTCGCCAACCCCTTCCCCAATGTCGATGCTATTTCAGGGACTATATTAACAGTAGCCGGATTTCCTTATCCCGATTATTATACAGTGCTATTTGGGATGTCACGCACAGTAGGTATTGCTATCCAAATCGTTTATGAAAGGTTAGAAGCGCGTGGCAAAAAAGGGACCCCCATCGTCCGTCCCAAGTATATTTATAAGGAACGCGAATGAAACTCAAAGACCTTGCCGGAATGTTTAACCGCTCTTGGGAATATGCATTTAGTATTCGCAAATTTCTTTTCATGTTTCTGATGCTGGTCATCGTAGGGTTAATTTTTCTGTTTTTTCAAGCAATAGCCCCTTATTCCACACCCTGGCTGCAATTTGCCTTCAGATTTGCTCCGTTCTTTGTATCGGCAGCCCTTCTGATGATGGTCGGAACCTTCTTAATAAAAACCTATCTCGAAGAGAAAGAGCAGGGCCCAACACATATAACAGGAGCCCGAGTTATAGAGGGGAGTCTGAAATCCTCTTTCTTCTCTTCCACAAAGCCTTTCCTCATAGCCTCCTATTGCTCTCTAGCTCTTCTAGGAGCTTTCATAGGTTTTTGGATCTTGCTAGGCCTCTTTATCCTCTTGAAGTCGATCCCTTATATTGGCGTGTTTTTTGGAGTGATCCTCGCCTTTGTACCCTTTTTACTGAACCTGTCCATCCTTTTATTGCTCGTGGCTGTCTTAGGGACACTTTTTTTCTTTACACCCCTTTTAGCCCTGAAAACCCGTATCGAGCGCGAAGATCTATTCGCAAGATTACGTTTCGATCTGTTTACACACACAGTCACTCTTGCCATGGCTTTCATTCCTGTATGGGTTGTCTGGTTGTTTGTCAGAAAAGCGGCCCTGATGACCTTTGAAGTTTACTCTGCAGGTGATAATCAATTGGTGATGGTTCTACAAGCCTTTTTCATGCTCATTCCCTTCGCAGCTGCCATGGCCTTCCCTCTGATTTACTTTTTCAACTTCGCCCTCGAGTCCTTTCAGTTGCTAGAAGCTACTCATCCCACCAAACCCAAAGAAAATCCCATCCAAGATTCCAAATAAGGTTTTGAGTTATACCATTTCCAGAAAATAAAGCCATGAAGTGGCACTGGGTAACATGACAGATTTGGAGGATCGTTTCGAAGCCTATGTTTTTGCACCTAAGCAAGAAAGGATCGTTCAAAAATGGCGTGTTATACAGTGACAATTTGTGACTTTATTTTCTGGAAATGGTATTAGAATCACTTTCGACGAGGGCCGAATATTCCCAAATGGATGAAGGTGGCTCACAACGAAAGTGATTGTGGCTCAAAAGATTATGCTTATTTGCTGGCTCCAACTGCCGCATCTAGGATGATCTCAAGAAAGAAGCTCTAGTAGAGCTTCTTTTATCCGAGAGTTGATGCAGTCAATCGAGGTGGATAGTCACCACAGAGAGGTTTTTAATCGAAAAGGTTACCCAAATAGTTACCTAATATCCTGAGCAGATAGGCCGGTAACTGCCTGGACTTGTTGGATACTCATGCCTTGGGATAACAGGTTTTGAGCTATTTGGATGGCAGCATGTTTAGCACCTTCAGCTTTACCCTCAGCTATCCCTTCGATTTTTCCCTCAGCTATCCCCTCAGCTATCCCCTCAGCTTTGCCTTTATCCCACCCTTCGGAAAAACCTTTGGTCTCGTATTTTTTAAGGGTATTAGCCTCTATCCTAAGCCACTTGAGATGCCCTTCATAGGCTTCCCTTTCCTCATCACCGAAGCTCATGACATCGAGTACATTCAGCGCTTTTTTTAGGATCGGGTTGTCCATTGTTGAGGGGAGATGCTCCTTGTTCAGTAAATCATGACGCGTCAAAAAAGCAACCCACATATCTAGAGAGTTTTTGACTTTAGCAATCAGATCTTCCTCCTCTTCCGGGCCATTGTTTGAAAACTTCTTCAACTCGATGGTATGGAGTTCCAAATCTTTGAAATACAGGAATCCGGTCTCTTTTTCTTTGATATGAAAAACGTTATGGTATTTATCTACCTCTGGAATCGAGGTAAAGTTCAAAATATGAATACCGATAGCTTTAGAAAGACGGCCATAATCCTCTGCAACTCTTAGCTGTTCAGTGTAGAGCTTTGCCCAGTAATAGAGCGCCCTTTTGTCATAGTCAGCCTCGTCACTGATCTGGATTTCGATATTGAATCTTTTGCCACTAGTCCCTTTTGCCTTAATATCCAAAATAGAGCTTTTGTCATCTTTGAAGCTTTTGGGGTTGTAGGGATTGAGAAGAGTCACTTCCTCGACCTGATCCTCTTGCGCTACAATAGCATTAATAAGAGAGATCAATAGGTCTTTATTTTCTTCCACGCCAAATATTTTCTTAAACGCAATATCCACTCGGGGACTTATTTGTGACATAACCCTTAGCTCATAATCTTTTTCTCAGCCAAAGGATAACAGAGATGACTCAAAAAATCTAGATATCCCATTTCTCTCGCCATTTTAGTAGAGGTTCATTAAAGTACTTGGCAAATCCTTGAGGTACATATGATTCCATCGAATATCCCCCAAACTCCCTGGCATGTGAGCCCTGAGGTTTCCGCGCGTCTACAAGCAGTGAACCCTCGCTTTAAAGCCGCTGTCCTTGAGCCTACCGACCCTGAATCTCAATTTGTGTTAGCTCAATTTATGGCTGACAAGCCTCCCGGTTTTAGCATTACTAAGATCACCTATGTGTATAACAGCTCTTTGCAGATGGGCTTTTTAGCACACCTGAGCAATATAGAGCATGAGGCCAAGCAGTTTGTGCCCGCATCCCTATCTGCAGAACGCAAAGAGGTGGTTGAGAACTGGAAAGATCTCACCTCTGTATATTCTCCCTTACAAGTGATGGTAGACCAGGAAGAGCAAATCCTCCATCATGCCAAAGTTCTTCCTCTTTGGCATGGCACCTCTTTGCCAAAATCCCAATCGATTTGCGCATCCGGCTTTACCTACTTTGGCAAACATACTTATTTTTCCGGTCATGGATCGGGTAGTACCGACATTGGCTATTTTGGAAGCGGGATCTACTTTACGGAGAGTGCTCAATACGCCTCGATGTACAGTAAGGGAGCTCTTCTTCTTTCCTGGGTCTCGATGCGAGAGCCCTATCCTGTTATCAGCGATAAAGCCTATCCCCAAAAATGTAGTGATATGCGGATGCTGGAGGGTAAGGGCGCCTTTCATAACTACGATGCCCACTTCGTACCCGTCGCTTCTATTCTTCCGGATAATCCTTATTGCATGGACTATTACCCCTGTGTTCACAAACAGCCACCGGCATGGCATGAGATTGTCGTATTTCAAAAGGCTCAAGCCCTTCCTAGCTTTATCGTAGAGGTAGGTGTGGATCTTCTTCCCTCTCTTAGCCCCAACTATACGTTTGAGGGTCTTTATGCTTCCTGCCAAGCAGGAGATCTACCCCAAGTCAAGAGCTGGATTCTGGAAGATAAAATGCGTCTTTTAGAAGAGAATGCCCGAGGGGAAAACTGTTTCTTTGCGGCTATCTTAGGCGGCCGGCTTCCTGTGTTAAAATGGCTTTTAGCTCAAGAGTCTACAGTGCTTAAAAAAGAGAGAAAAGATGGCTGGACTCCCATGCATGTGGCGGCCATACAAGGTAGCGCCCCTATCGTCTCTTGGCTCCACAGGCAAGATCCCACAATGATTCATAGCGGTAAACCCACACCTTTGCAGTGTGCTGCCTTTTCCGAACAAATCCCTGTGCTCAAACTTTTCTTAGAAGAAGTGAAAAAAGATACTTTTCTGATCGAAGAGATGCTGAAAAGACCGTGTCCTCTCACCCTGCAGTTTTTGCTAGAAAATGGTCTTGATCCTGATCAGGCCAACCGGTTTAAGCAAACGCTTCTACACCTAGCTGCACAAGCTGGGCAGGTGGAGCACATCGAACTGCTACTCGATACGGGAGCCAAAATCAATGCCCAAGACTTGTCCAAAAAAATGCCCCTTTACTTGGCTGTAGCGCAAGGTCACATTTCTGCTGTTAAATGCCTGCTCGCTAACCAAGCAGATCCTAGCATTGTCGGCATAGAGGGAGACACCCTCCTTCATGTTGCCGCCTTCTACGGATACACGCCCATTGTAGCCATACTTCTCAAATACCCCCTTCTTCACTGCGCCGATGAAGATGGGAAGCAACCCATCCATAAAGCTGTGTGGGGTCATGAAAAACCGGATGTGGTAGAGCTTCTGTTAAGAGCAGGAGCAGATCCTAATGCCTCGAATGCTTTTGGATTCACCCCCTTGCATTGGGCTGCTAAGCATGGGCATATTGCCAGCGCCCAGCTACTGCTTCAAAAAGGAGCCTTGCCAGATATTGCCAATCAGAAACTCGATCTCCCCTTTGATCTGGCGGTTCGTTGGGGACAAGATGCGTTTGTACAGTTTTTTTTAGGAGTCAAACCTAAAGAGCCAGATCAGCTACCCAAAGATGTCGAGAGCTATTACTACACCCAACTTCTACAGGCCAAGAAGGAAAGCAATTACCAAGAGCAAATCTTTTATCTAGAAAAGCTCAGTGACCTCTACATCCAAAAACGGCAGTGGGCACAAGGCGCTAAAATCCTCAATGGAGCTTTTGCCATCCTGGAGAAAGATGGGGATAATCCTCATCTCAGACAATACCTGTTAGCAAAACTTGAGCGGATCGAAGCTCTGTTTTTAGACAGCAGAGGGTTAAAAGTTCCTCATCACCATAAAGGGAGTGTGCTCAATTACAGAGAATGGTTGAAAAATGTCCGGAGCCTCTACTTCAAAGAATTTGAAGAGAAGAACCCCATTGAGGGCATCCTTCCCTATCTCACAGCTTCCTACAAAAAGCTTTTAGGCTCCCTTATCCTAGATGCCCAAGGGCTCATAGGAGATGCTCCCGTGCAGTGGGCTTGTGTGGGGATGGGCTCTATGGCACGCAATGAGATGTGCCCCTATTCCGATCTGGAGTTTGCCTTTCTGATCGGAAAAAAGAGTGAAGAAAATCTCGGCTATTTCCGCACTCTCGCAGAACTTGTTGAGCTCAAAGTCATCAACTTAGGGGAAACATTCTTTCCTCTCTTTGGCAAACTCTTTGATGAAAAATCCCCTGAGGCAAGCCCTACACCCGGTGGTTTTTCGATGGACTCAGGAGGCAATACCCCGCTCGGTAAACCAGGCTTTTATGAGCTCATCGACACACCAGAAGGCTTAGCCCAGTATCAGAGCATCCATTGGATGGAAGCTGATATCATTGTCACCAATGCCCTCTCAAGCGTTTGCTATGTGGCCGGTGACAACAGGCTCTTTATGAAATATAACCAAACTAAGCAAGAGCTGCATAACACTACAGATGGTTTCTTTTCTTTTACAGGAACCCCCTTACGCGAGACGCTTGCCCTGGAGCTATTAGAAGGACATGTACATGAGTTTAAGCCCGATCTTTCCAAAAGCAAACAGGAAACAAACGCTTTTGGCATCAAAAAAGAGCTCTACCGTCCCTTCCAATCTATGTTAGGTAGTCTTACCCTGTTCTGTGGACTTCCAGTGTGTTCCACCTTTGAGATGATTCAGCAGCTCCGCCAAAAGGGATTGCTTTGCCCTGAAGGGGCCAAAAACTTAACCCAAGCCCTTTCACAGCTCCTTAGCCTACGTTTTGAAGCGCACATCTTTTACCAAAGTGAAGGGGAGTTTCTACTGCATATCAAGCAGGGACAGCCCCAAGATCCCCAATACCTTTATCTCGATGAAAAACGTCTTGCCTCCCTCCACGAAATCTACAAGGTGCTGATCCCCTTCCACTCTTGTGCCGAGCAGTTTTTGCATGCCAAGAATCCCAAGTTATTTAGTAAGTCCCTGTTCTACGACAAAAGTCCTCAAATCCAAGGAGCTGATTTTGAGAAAAACCTCCAATATGGTCAGGCCCAAGAAGCACACCAGAAGGCTGTATCTCTGAATCCCAATGATCTCGATGCGCAGTTGAATCTCGGAAGCATAGAACAGAAAATGGCTCAATACCAACAAGCGCTTAAGCGTAACTTGAAAGCCCTTGCATTAGCTCAGGAAAAGCACGGCGAAAACCATCCCGATGTGGCCACAAGCTACAACCACATCGGCAGTGTCTATTGGAAGCTCGGGGAGAACGGCAAAGCCCTCGAGTTTCACCAAAAGGCTTTGAAGATTCAGATACAGGTCCTGGGCGAAAACCATCCCAATGTGGCCACAAGCTACAACAATATCGGCCTTGTCTATGACAACTTCGGGGAGAATGGCAAAGCCCTCGAGTTTCTCCACAAGGCCTTGAAGATTAAGCTCCAGGTCCTGGGTGAAAACCATCCCTCTGTAGCCACAAGCTACGGCAATATCGGTGGTGTCTATTACAACCTTGGGGAGAACGGCAAAGCTCTCGAGTTTTACCAGAAGGCTTTGAAGATTCAGATACAGGTCCTGGGTGAAAACCATCCCGATGTGGCTCAAAGCCACAACAATATCGGCATGGTCTATGAAAACCTCGGAGAGAATGGCAAAGCCCTCGAGTTTCACCAAAAGGCTTTGAAGATTCAGATACAGATCCTGGGCGGAAACCATCCCGATGTGGCCAGAAGCTACAACAATATCGGCACGGTCTATTGGAACCTTGGGGAAAACGGCAAAGCCCTCGAGTTTCTCCACAAGGCTTTGGAGATTAGGCTACAGGTCCTGGGCGCAAACCATCCCTCTGTAGCCACAAGCTACGGCAATATCGGCGGTGTCTATTACAACCTCGGGGAGTTGGCACAAGCCCTCGAGTTTTTCCAAAAGTCTTTGAAGATTAGGCTTCTGGCATATGGGAAAAGCCACCCTGGTATTGAAACTGCACTGCAATGGCTGATTCTCTGTGCACAGGAGGCATCACCCTCTCAAGTCAAAGCTTTGGAGGAGGTTGCTATCCTTTGCGCCAAGGTTTTGGGCCACAGCCACCCACAGACCCAACAGTTGATCCAATTGATTGCTGGAAAAAACTAGAGAGGCCAAATCTCCAAAGCAACTTCACAGGCTTATCAAGAGCGCCGAAAAATGAGAGGCTACTGATAGCTGCCTAGTGTATATGCCAAAGAGGCCCGAACAGTTTTACAATTCTTCTTTCTGTGCAACAGAAGCTGTATTGGGAAGTTGGTAATAAACTTCAGGAGGAAAGTGTTTATCTTGGGTGGTGAGCATAGCTCTGGCAACCCGCTTGCCTAGCCAGGCATGGTACAGAAGCCCTTTTGAGCCCAATCCTGTGAAAAAATAGGTGTTGTCAGAAAGTTTGCCCATGAGAGGGAGGCGGCTTGGGGTGCTCGCACGGAAAGCGGCTCTGCAACCCACGATTTCAGCATCCTTCAGTGAAGGGAAGAAGGAGGTGATGTGCGGCAAGATGTCATGTTTTGCTTTCTCTTGATCTGCTTTTGCAGAGTCAAATGTATGCTCATAGGTAGCCCCGACAAGGCATGTGGTATGATCGGGACTCATAACGAGATATTTTTGAGAGATCAGGCTAAAGGGCGGTGGAGGGATCTGGGTAGGCCACTTGATCTCGAGTATCTGCCCCTTAACTGCTTCGATAGGGAGATCTTTTAGGGGAGGGAAGTTTTTAGATAAAGGACCCATCGCAATGAGGATGCGATCATAAGATTCCAAATCAGATTTTCGGATCATGGCCTGCTGATGGAACTGAGTGCCTAATAGTGCACAAGCCTGCCAGAGGCCTTGAAGATAGGTGGGAGAGTCAATAGTGAGACCATTAGGAATAAAAAGTCCCCCCCCGTTACTCGGGAGGGTTAAACCCTCAATTTTTGATTCACACTTTTGCCTGTCCCACCACTGGGCATCGTCGTGGCTGCGCGCGCAGATTTGAAAGCTTTCGATTTGCCCATCTGTTAGGGCCGGGCGCAAAATCCCTTTCGAAAGAATGAGCGGTTTGTTGATGGCAAGGCTTGCAACGGTAAACAAACGGTGTGCTTCTTTTAAGCTCCTGTCAGCTTCCCACGCTTTGCGGGCATGCTTGCCGGCATAGGCATGCAAAAGACCCGAGGATAATCCCGACGCCCCCGTTCCAATCGGTTCAGGGTCAAACAAATCTATTGTTGCAGTGCCTTTGGTGTAGTTAAGCAAGTGCCAAGTCACTGCCAAGCCTGCAAATCCAGCTCCTAAAATTGCAAAACGCATACTTTTTCCAATGCTACCATAAGAGAACTCTGTTACGGAATGTATAGCACATTATATTATGATTGTTTGATAAAAATACAACGCAAGTCTTCTCACATGAAAGTTTGTGGGGATATCGAAACAGAAAGAGATATATGAGTGCGGATCAGGGTGAATTTCTATTTTTGGGTACGGGGGGATCATCAGGAATTCCTATGATAGGATGTCCGTGTCCTGTTTGCTCCTCGTTGGATCCATGTGACAATCGGCTACGTCCTTCAGGATTACTGGTGACAGCTGGCAAAAGGCTATTGATCGATGCAGGTCCCGATTTGCGGCTTCAAGCACTTCGCTATCGCATTGACCATCTCGACGGTATTTTAATTACCCACTCGCACTTTGATCATATCGCAGGTTTGGATGAGCTCAGGGCCTATTATCTACTGCACCGCTCTCCGTTGCCTGTGCTCCTCTCCAAACCGACTTATCTTGATCTCAGACGGCGCTATGACTATTTTTTCCAGGAGCGGAGCCGGGAAGCCTCCCTTCCAGCTCAGCTGGATTTTCATGTCATTGAAGAAGAACGGGGGGAGATCTCATTTTTAGGGCTTGATATCGGTTTTATGCGCTATGAGCAATCGAATATGCCGGTGACTGGTTTCCGCTTTGGTCCCTTTGCTTATATTTCGGATATACGTCAGTATCCTGAAACAATTTTTGAAGATCTGGCAGGTGTGGATACTCTCGTTCTCAGTATGCTGAGACAGGAAACTTCCTTTATGCACTTGAATCTTGAGGAAGCATTGGCCTTTGCTCGCAAGGTGGGGGCCTCAAGAACCTATTTCACCCATATGTCCCACGAGGTTGAGCATGCTGCTATCAGTGCTCTATTGCCAAAGGGGGTACATTTGGCATACGATGGCTTAAAACTGGAATGGAACCATGGATTTTGAAGAAGAAGAAGAAGAAAATTTCTCAGGCGAAATGGGAATCGATAGTAAGGAAGGAGCCTCCTCGGCCGTTCTTGTCGGGACCTACGGGAGTCATGAGGACAAAGAGCAGTGCGTAGAGCATCTAGCAGAATTGGAAAGTTTGGCAGATACTTTTGGGGTGCCCGTACTCTCAAAAATGGCGTGTCCTGTGCGTAAGGTCGAGGCGTCTACTTTTTTAAGTAGTGGCAAACTAGATGAAGTGGCAGCAGAAATTGTGAGTACGGGGTCTAATCTTGTCATTTTTGATGCGGAAATCACTCCAGCCCAGCAACGTAATTTGGAAAAAAAGCTTAAGGTCGCGGTCATGGATAGGACCGAGCTGATTTTAGAAATCTTCGCTCAAAGGGCTCAGACTAAAGAGGCACGTTTGCAAATCGAACTTGCCCGTACAAAGTATGAATTTCCTAGGTTAAAAAGGCTTTGGAGTCACTTTTCAAGGCAAAGGGCAAGTGGTGGTTATTTAAAGGGGGAGGGTGAGAAGCAGATCGAGATTGATAGGCGCCTTCTAAAGAAGAAGTTAGAGCGTCTTGCCGATGAACTACGTGAAGTTGCCAAGTACCGTCAAACGCAAAGCGCTTCACGCCGTAGATCGGGTATCCCTACTTTTGCCATTATTGGGTATACCAATGCCGGTAAGTCTACCCTTTTAAACACCCTGACAGATGCGCAGGTTTTTGTTGAGGACAAGCTCTTTGCCACACTCGATCCCACCACTCGCAAGTTCATGTTTCCCAATAATCAAGAGATCTTGCTGACCGATACGGTAGGTTTTATCCGCAAAATCCCTCACACCCTTGTGGCAGCATTCCGCAGTACTTTGGAAGCTGCATTACATGATGATGTGCTCCTCCACTTGGTTGATGTTTCGCACCCTCTTGCAGAGGAACATGCTGCTGTCACACGCAAGCTGTTGAAAGAGCTCAATGCGGAAGAGGCCCCGATCATTACCGTCTTAAACAAAGCAGATGCTTGCGAAGATAAGATGAGGATTGAAAGGCTCAAGATCCTTTATCCTAAAACCGTGGTGATCTCTGCAACTGCGCGTACAGGTCTTGAGCATTTGGTCGAGATGATGATGCAAGAGCTCTCTTCGCTGCGCAAAGTGGTGAAGCTCAAGATCCCACAAAGTGAATATGTCCTTGTGGCCGATATCCGCCGTATAGGCCATATCCTTTACGAAGAATATGAAGGCAATGATGTCTTGATCCGAGCCGAGATCCCTCTCAACTCACTACATAGGTTTGATCCTTACTTAAATGACTCTAACGTATAATCTTAAAGAGCTTCCTTTGTCCGAAAGACCACGAGAGCGCCTTTTGCTCCATGGTCCTAGCGTACTTTCGAGTATAGAGCTGATCGCCCTGATTTTAGGTTCTGGAACTAAGGGGAAGTCTGTACTCACACTTTCGCAAGAGCTTCTCTCACAATTTGGTTCACTCTGCTGCCTTCAGGAGGCAACAATTGAAGACTTGTGCCAGTTCAAAGGGCTTGGTAAGGCTAAAGCAATTCAACTGAAAGCGGCGCTCAGTTTGGCCGCGCGTACAAGCCGCGAGAGGCTACCTCCTCCTGAAAGGCTCGAAACACCTCTAAAGGCTTATCTATGGGTCCGTGATCTGGTTGTTCATGAAAAAAAGGAGGTATTTGGTGTGATCCTTCTTGATGCTAAAGGATCTCCTATTCGGTGGGAGGTGGTCTCAGTGGGAACCCTTACCCAGACACTTGTGCATCCTCGGGAGGTTTTTCATCCCGCTATCCGCTATTTAGCGGCCTCAATCATCTTAGTTCATAATCATCCTAGTGGTGACCCTAGCCCTTCAGAGGAAGACCGCCGTCTCACTCGCCAGCTCAATACGGTGAGCACTTCCATGGGCATCCCTATTCTTGATCATCTAATTATCGGAAAGCAGGGTTTTATTTCATTTAAAGAGAGTTCTTTAATTAAATAATTGATCATTAAATAAACTCCAACTATTATCAGTCTGGTGGAGGCGTTATGAAGATCACAAGTGAACTCTTTGAAATTAGTCCCTCGCAGACAATTGCTTGGCGGGAGGTCAAGACCATGCGTATGCTCAACGATAAACTCGCCGTTGTTCTATCCGATGGCCGTATCATCGAAGTGCCCCATTTGCGTCCTCCTACCATCGATCTTGCCTTCCGCTCCTACGAAAACTACCTCAGAGACCATCCCGACCATCGGTAATCCTATTTGCTATGAGTGGCAATTTTCTTCGAAAATTTGTGATTGCTTATACCATCTCCAGAAACTAAAGTCATGAAGGGGTACTGGGTAACATGACAGATTTGGATGATCGTTTCGAAGCCTATGTTTTTGCACCTAAGCGAGAAAGGATCGTTCAAAAATGGTGTGTTATACAGTGCCAATTCGTGGCTTTATTTTTGATAAATGGTATAAAGATCTTTTGGCACTCTTCTTGCAAAGATGCTCAATTTTTGCAAAAATTATTAACCTAATTCAGTGGTATTATTATGTTTGGGAAACGATATAATTTTTTAACGATTTTCGGATTAAAAATTGGTATTGATCTCAGTTGGTTGTTTATTGCATTTCTTCTGACGTGGTCTCTTGCCGTCGGATTTTTTCCATTTCATTACTCCAATCTGGCTACTAGCACCTACTGGTTGATGGGTATTTTGGGTATGCTTGGTTTATTTGTGTGTGTAATCCTGCATGAACTTGGGCATGCTCTTGTTGCTAAGCATTATAAACTCCCCATTTCTCAAATTACTCTCTTTATCTTTGGAGGGGTTGCTGAAATTAAAAAGGAGCCCCCTAGCGCTAAAATTGAGTTTTTGATGACAATCGCCGGGCCTCTTGTGAGCGGCTTTCTTGCGCTGATGCTGTACTGGGTGACACTTCTCGGTGTGCAATTGGGCTGGTCTATTCCTGTGATTGGAGTCACCCGCTATCTTGCTTTGATCAATCTTATTCTTGCTCTTTTTAATCTAATCCCTGCTTTTCCTTTGGATGGTGGGCGGATTTTAAGATCTATTCTTTGGTGGTGGAAAAAGGATTTAGGATGGGCTACGCGTATCGCAACTTTTTTAGGATCTAGTTTTGGATTTTTTTTAATTTTTTGGGGTATTTTAATCCTTTTTTATGGAAGCATCATCTCGGGATTTTGGCTGATTATCATCGGTTGGTTTTTACATCGCGCAGCTACTTTCAACCGTTCTCAGTATTATGTAGGAAAAGCTCTGGAGGGTGAAAAAGTTGCTAAGTTTATGACAGAAAATCCCATCTCTGCTGCGCCAGACATTACAGTCCAAGAATTAGTTGATCAGCATGTATACCAATCGCACCACCATTTGTATCCCGTGACACAGCAGGGGGATCTACTGGGTTACATTAGCTTAAGTGAGATCAAAGCATTGCCGCATACACAATGGGAAACAACTTCAATTCAAAAGATTATGGTCCCACTACCCCAGTTTTCCACTATTTCTCCCGAAACGAGTGCATTAGAGGCTCTTGATCTCATACAACAAACACCCGTTTCGACACTCTTAGTTGTCAGCAATCATCAGCTTGTCGGTATCTTAACTGCTCAAGATCTTTTCAAGCTCATTTCCCTAAAATTGGAGCTCGAGGAAGAGAAGTGGCAATAAACATCATGGATAAACACGATGTTGCGCGTGTCTTGGAAGAGATCGCTCTTTTTTTAGAAATTCAAGGAGAAAATCCTTTTAAGGTACGCGCTTATCAGGCTGCCGCTCGATCTATTGAGGATCTTGATGAAGAGCTTCATACCCTTATTACAGAAAATCGTTTGCAAGACATTCCCGGAGTAGGGGAGGGCATTGCTGAAAAGATTATGTTCCTCGCTATCAAAGGACATCTTCCTTACCTTGAAGAACTTAAAAAATCGATCCCAGTAGGTTTATTAGAGCTCATGACCGTTTCAGGTTTGGGAGCAAAGAAGGTTAAGCAACTCTACGATGCCCTCCACATTCAAAGTATTGAAGAGCTGCTTGTGGCTTGTCAAAAAGGTCAGTTGAGCTCATTGCGGGGTTTTGGTCCCAAGAGCGTAGAAAACCTTTTGAGAAATATTAGAAAGCTCAAGGCTTATGGGAAAAGGGTATTATGGTGGGATGCAGGAAAGTTAGCCTTTCCACTAAGAGAAAAGCTCTCCCAGCTTAAAGGAGTACAAAAAGCTGAAGTGGCGGGAAGTTTTAGGCGCAGGCTCGAGACAGTGGGCGATTTGGATTTTTTAGTAGCTTCTGATGATCCAGAGAAGGTGATGGAATGGTTTTCTACGCAGCCTTCAGTAGAAGCGGTGCAAGCAAAGGGAAAAACAAAGTCATCTGTCAGGCTAAAGGGAGGGCTGCAAGCTGACTTGCGTGTAGTGCCTGAAGATGAATTTGCCTATGCGCTTGTTTATTTTACTGGATCCAAAGATTTTAATATTCATTTGCGCCAAAGAGCCAATCGGTTTGGGTATACTTTGAATGAATATGGCATGGAGCCTCTTGAGGGCGAGCGAAAAAAAAAAGCCCATTACAAAACAGAAAAGGCGCTTTTTAAGGCACTCAAACTTGCCTATATCCCGCCCGAATTGCGCGAGGGAATAGGGGCGATTGAAGCTGCAGAAAAGGGGAAGCTTCCTACACTCATCGAAGAAGGAGATATTCGAGGAGCATTCCATTGCCACACAACAGATTCGGATGGGCATCATACTCTGATGGAAATGACTGCGGCGGCAGATGAGCTGAAATGGGAGTACTTGGGAATTGCTGACCATTCCCAATCGAGCTATCAGGCAAATGGAATGGATGAGCACCGGCTCTACGACCAAATTAAACGAATAGATAAGCTCAACAAATCAAAAAAATTTTCGGTCCACCTTTTCTCGGGGTTGGAATGTGATATTTTAACCAACGGTACACTCGATTTTCCAAATGAGGTGCTAAAAGAGTTGGACTATGTGATCGTTTCTGTTCATCGATCATTTAAAATGAGTGAAAAAGCAATGACGGCTCGCTTGATCAAAGCAATCGAAAATCCCTATACCACCATGGTTGGGCATGTGACTGGCCGGCTACTTCTCAAAAGAGAGCCCTATCTAGTCAACTTGCCTAAGGTCATTGATGCCTGTATTGCCAATCACAAAATCATCGAGCTCAATGCACAGCCCAGCCGACTCGATATGGATTGGCGCTTTTGGTACAAAGCGGCAGAAAAAGGGCTTATGTGCAGCATTAATCCCGATGCTCATAGTACCTCAGATCTGTGCTACTATCTTGCCGGAGTCAATTGCGCACGCAAAGGTGGGCTTGAGAAATCGCAGGTCCTCAACACCTACCCTTTTGCCAAGGTAAAAAAATATCTGGCTCAACAGAGAATAAAGAGGTAGCACATGATTCGAGAGTACTAATTTTGAGCGTGGATTCTATCATGGCTACTGTGAAACACCTCTGGTCGAGGGGCCGTCTGGCATATCTTGCAAACACAACTGGAGACAATTACATTTACAACCTGAGTTCGATTTTAAAGTTTTTGCTTTGGAGAAAAAATTTATTTTTACATAAAATCTTAATAATTATGTGATATAATAAAAATGTTTAAAATTAAATTTTGTGAGGATTATGAATCAAGTAACAAATTCAATTTCTTGGGAACTGCCATGCTGTTCCAGTAACTCTGGGGAACAAACGGGTTATTCTATTGGTCTAAGGGTTACCGCTGTGGCATTGGGAGCTATAGTCGCTATAGCAGGCATTCTTGTTTTACTTCATGTCCCTGGATTCAGCCATTTTGGAACCACAGAGGGTTGGATTGCACTCTCTGTAGGGACTTTTGTAGCCTTAGTAGGAATTGCGATCAAATGCGTAAGAAATCAATCGAATAAGGAAGAAGAACAATTTCACCCCACAAGCAGCAAAAATCCATTATTTGTTCCTCAGGATAGCGGTCCGGAAAACCTAGCATTAATTGCTATGACGACGCATCAACGACCAATCACAAATATTAAAGAGCGTTACAAATTTTCTGACACACTTGCCAAATTGAATGAACAGGAATTATTTTCTCCTACATGGTGTCAAAGAATACAACTCGATGGTTACAATAATGGTAAGTTCAAAGATTTTACATCCTGTGGTGAAATATTAGAAAATGTCATTCTTTGTGCGGGTGCTCATATTCCTGAAATTAAACAAATTAATTTGTTTCCCTTGTGCTACAAAGTTCAAGAAGAAGAGCAGAAAATCTCTGTTGATCTTTCCAGTCATATTGAAGTAATCAATAACCACATTCTTTCAGTTAAAACAGGAGAAGATCAGTATTATGCAAAACCAACACCCTACCTCTTCACTGATCGGTTACAAAAAGAAGAATCCTTTGTTTTGACCGATAGACAATGTCGGGGTCAATTTGAGATGGAGGGAATGCCTGGCATGCTATTTGTTACATCCCACAATGGCGTACAATGCGAAATTGGATATTTAAACGTCTTTGAAATTCTAGGTCGGCAAGTAAAGTTTTCAGTGCAGGAAGATTATACCATTTCCTACACGGAACTCTCTCAATAAATAGACTTCTTGCATAATATCATTTATCAAAAATAAAGCCATGAAGTGGCACTGGGTAACATGATAGATTTGAAGGATCGTTTCGAAGCCTATGTTTTTGCATCTAAGCGAGAAAGGATTGTTCAAAAATGGCGTGTTATACAGTGCCAATGCGTGGGTTTATTTTTGATATTTGGTATAACATATCTATTTGTATTCTCAGGGAAGCGAGAGAGCATTGACTTTTGAGAGGGGGTTTGCCATGATATTTGGGATATTATGGAAAAAAAGACTTTTCGGCTGTCCACGCTAGGTTGCCGGACCAATCAGTATGAAACCCAGGCCTATCGGGATCAACTTTTGGCTATTGGGTATTTGGAGGCAGGGGAGGGAGAAGAAGCTGATCTGTGTATTGTCAATACGTGCACAGTGACTGAGTCGGCCGATCAAAGCTCACGTCATCAAATCCGCAAGCTGATCCGCCAGAATCCGGGTGGAAAGGTTGTGGTGACAGGGTGTTTGGCTGAAAGACGCCCTGATCTCATCCAGCAGATTGGGGGAGTGACTCGAGTTGTGCCCAATACAGAGAAAGAGCGATTGGTGGTGGATCTTTTTCCTGAAGAGCAGATTCCTGAATTTTCCATTAAACATTTTGAGGCTCATACACGCGCATTTGTCAAAGTGCAAGATGGCTGCAACTCCTACTGCACCTATTGTATTATTCCCTATGTGAGGGGCAGATCTCGCTCGAGAAAGATTGCAGAGGTGGTGCGTGAGGTCGAGGATCTGGTGGCATCGGGCTACAAAGAGGTTGTCATCACCGGGATCAACGTGGGTGATTTTGAAGATGAGGGCAAGAGGCTTGCCGATTTGGTCCGCGCAGTAGATAGGGTGGAGGGGATAGAGAGGGTCCGCATTTCATCGATTGATCCTGATGAGGTGGATGACGATTTAATGGATGCTGTAATCAACGGCAAGCATACGTGTCACAGCTTCCATTTGGTCCTGCAATCGGGCTCCAACGTCATGCTAAAACGGATGAATCGTAAATACACCAGACAGATGTTTTTTGAGGCCGTCGAGAAATTGAAAAATGCCTCGCCCGATTTTACGTTTACAACTGATGTGATTGTCGGTTTTCCAGGGGAGACCGAAAGTGATTTCCAAGAGACATTAGATGTGATGCGACAGGTGCAGTTTGCCAAAGTTCATATGTTCCCCTATAGTCCCAGGGAGAGAACCCGCGCGGCTCTTTATCCCAACCGGGTTCCTAAGCCGGTGATGGAAGAGCGTAGAAACGGTATTTTGAGGCTGGCAGAAGAGATCGCATTCGCGCTCCGGGAGCAATATGTGGGCAGAACCATGTCAGTTTTGACAGAAAGTAGTGAAGGGGAATTTGTGATGGGCCATACCGAGAATTTTTTGAGTGTCAAACTACGAGCCAAAGGTTTGCAGCCCAATCAGCTTATCAATGCCACTTTCACTCAAAACAGTCCTTCCGGGCTCTTATGCCATTGATTAGAATTGCACAGAAACTACGCCCCTTCTCACATGAGCCTGGTTCTTGTTGTTTTATTCCGGGCACCTCTTACGTTGTGGAGGCTTTTCCAGCTCTTATCAGGATTAGAGAATTCGCAGGGGAGGTGATCAAAGAATTTCCGCTCATAATCCTAAAAACGGCAGTTGGAGACGGCAAATTGACGCAATCTTTTGATCCAGAATCGCTTCCATTAGGGGGCCCCTTCACCATTTGGGAATGTGCGCCCCCTATTAAAAGTGATTCTAAATCAAAATCTTGCATCCCTTTACCATCTCGAACTGCCGTTTTTAGGATAATGCAAGGGCCTTTAAAGCAATTTACCGTGATGCAAGACCTGGAAAGAGGCTGCGTGACAGTGTTTAGCAAGCAGTATGCAGTCCATGTCCTCCCTAATCTGGATATCGTAACTTCCAAACATCCTCATTTACCTCCTTTGGTGCATCAAGAGGCCCTGTCTTTAGGCAGCCATAAAAAACTGGATGTGGATAGCATCAGGCGTAGACGTGATTTTCAAGCTCTTTTTCCCATTTGGTTTAAGCTCGGAGCGCTCCTAAATCTGCCTCCCCGAGGAGGGGACGATCGCGGAATGTTCTCGCTACTAGCAGATTGCATCGCTGCTCGAGATTTGCACCGCCCTGAAGCTATAATCCCTGCTTTTGAAAAACTGATGCTCGCCGGTTTTGATGCTTTTCTCATTCCAAGAAGCCAAGATACACAGATGCAGGGTATACTCCCTCTAGATGCACCTTCCAGTGATGATTCGCCCCTTTATCTACTCACCGAGGGTGCAAAGCTGATCCGTTCGTTGTTTATCCAGAGCTCGGATCAGGAAATTTTTATCCTTCCTAATCTTCCACCCGAATTTTTTGCTGGGCGAATGACGGGTTTGGTTTCGCCTTATGGGACAATCGATCTGGAATGGAGCAAAAAAACAATTAGGCAACTCCATTTCCGGGCGGACAAAGATGGTGAGCTTCGTTTGCATTTTCCACCCCACATGGTGAGTTGTCGTCTCCGTGAGCATCCAAATGACAAGGGTCGTCCATTCAAATGTGGCGATTTTCTGGCAATTAAATCGAGATCCCTCTATGTATGGGATCGATTTCAAAAATAAAATTTGCGTGCCATGACCATTCAAGAATTGATCCAAGCAGATCCTGCTTATTTAAGTGAAATGGCTCATCTTGTGAAGGGTGAGCATTGGGATCCTCATCATTTTTTGGGGTTGCATCCCTTAAATGATAACCAGCAGATTATCCGTATCTATAGGCCAGGTGCAACAGAGGTCTATCTGCAGGTTTTGGGTAAAAATGTGGCCGCTCGCAAGGTCCACGAGGCGGGATTGTTTGAGTATATCTCAGCAATACCGATCACCCATAAAGATTATAAGATTTACCATCAAAATGGATTGTGCGCTGAGGATCCTTACGCCTTTACTCCAACATGGGGCGAGATCGACTCTCACCTTTTCAACCAAGGTGTTCATTATAAGCTCTATGAGCACTTAGGAGCGCATTTGACTGTCCATCAAGATGTTGCAGGCGTCAAATTCTCTGTTTGGGCACCATCGGCGATGCGCGTTGCGCTTGTTGGTGATTTTAACTTCTGGGATGGAAGGACCAACCCCATGCGCACAATGGGAAGTTCAGGAGTATGGGAGTTGTTTGTGCCGGGGCTTAAAGAGTTGGAACGGTATAAATTTGAGATTAAAACGCAGCAGGGAGAGCTTTTAGTCAAAGCCGATCCTTTTGAGCTGGCAAGCGAGCTTAGACCCCTGACAGCATCAGTTGTTGCCAATATTACTAAATTTGAATGGTGCGATCAGGAATGGATTGAAACAAGACAGCGAGATGCTCTCTTACCCAAACCGATTAATATCTATGAGCTCCATTTAGGGTCTTGGAAAACCAATCATGGTCATCACCGTAATTACAGAGAAATTGCTATCGATTTGGCAGCGTATTGCAAAGAGATGGGTTATACCCATGTTGAGCTCATGCCTATTGAAGAGCACCCTCTTGATGAATCTTGGGGATATCAGGTTACGGGATTTTTTGCAGTAACCAGTCGCTACGGCACTCCTGAAGATTTTCAATTTTTTGTAGATTTTCTGCACCAGAACAATGTGGGTGTGATTCTTGATTGGGTACCGGGACATTTTCCTACGGATCATTTTTCTTTAGCACGATTTGATGGAACAGCGCTATATGAACATGAAGATCCTCGGCAAGGATATCATCCTCATTGGAGTACCCTGATCTTCAATTACGGTCGGCATGAGGTGACGAACTTTCTGATTGCTAACGCTCTGTTTTGGATCGAAGTGATGCATATTGATGGCTTGAGAGTCGATGCAGTAGCCTCCATGTTATATCGCGATTATGGCAGAGAGGCAGGACAATGGATTCCTAATGCATTTGGAGGAAGAGAAAATATTGAAGCTATCGAATTTCTCAAGCATTTGAATGCAGTACTCCACCAAAAAATTCCCGGTGTCTTGACAATTGCCGAAGAGTCGACTGCGTTCCCTGGTGTCACACAAAGTGTCGAACACAATGGCCTGGGGTTCGATTATAAATGGAACATGGGGTGGATGAACGATACCCTACGCTATTTCCACAAAGACCCTCTTTTTCGCCGCCATCATCATAATGATCTGACCTTTGGTATGCTCTACGCTTATTCAGAGAGGTTTGTGCTTGTCTTATCGCATGACGAGGTGGTGCATGGAAAGGGGAGCCTTCTTTCTAAAATGCCGGGTGATTATTGGCAGAAGTTTGCCAACTTGCGCCTTCTATTAACTTATATGATGTGTCAGCCCGGTAAAAAGATGTTATTTATGGGAGCAGAGCTTGGCCAATTCAGTGAATGGTGGGTGAAAGAAGAGATCCACTGGCATCTTTTACAATACCCAAGTCATCAGGGTATTCAGAATCTGACGAAAGCCATCAACCATTTTTATCTCAATCATTCCCCTCTTTGGGAACGCGATTCTGATTTTACTGGCTTTGAGTGGGTCATTTTTGATGATGTCGACAACAGTGTCATTAGCTATCGGCGTAAGGGCAGCACTCCTTACGAGCTTTTATGTGTCCATAATTTTACCCCCACCTATCACCCGCGCTATTTCTTGAATCTGCCCGGAGTCGTATCGGTTCAAGAAGTTTTTAATTCCGATCTGGAACATTTTGGAGGGAGCGGCAAGAAGAACGAAACGATAGAAATCTGCCGTGAAAAAGACAAAGTGGTAGGCATCAATCTCCAAGTAGCCCCTCTTGCCACTATGATTTTTGAAATCAAATATAATTAGAGCCAATTACAAAACTCCTGTTCCTAGCAAAACCGCGCTTTTGGCGGCAATTTTTGCCCTACCTCCTCACCTACCCATTCGGGTATGTTCTTGTCGGCTCGGCCCCGGTCAGCTAAGCTAAGCTGGCCCTGAAAATTGTCACCAAAATCATCGATTTTCCAAGGGTCAGGAGTTTTGTAATTGGCTCATTATACCATTTCCAGAAAATAAAGCCATGAAGTGATACTGGGTAACATGACAGATTTGGATGATCGTTTCGAAGCCTATGTTTTTGCACCTTAGCGAGAAAGGATCGTTCAAAAATGGCGTGTTATACAGTGCCAATTTGTGACTTTATTTTCTGGAAATGGTATTAATCTTTCCCTCTTTTGAGCTCTTTTACTGAATGTCCTCGCCAAAAAATGTATAAAATCGAGATAATCTTTCCTCTTACCCTGAGTTTTGATGTCAGAAAGTTCTTGTTTCAGTTCCGGAGGATCCATTTTTTGTAGCTGGGTGATGCCAGAGGCGTTGATCCATGCCCAATTAGGTCGATCTTATAGAGAAAATCCTGTTGGAACCCGTGTCATCGCTACGCCGTTGGCTCTTATTTCGGGAATTGTAAAGCTTTTTCTATTTCCTGTGATCTGCGCTGTAGGGGTGGTCGTCATGCCCCTCATTGCTTTGATCAAGGCTTGCCAGGGAAAAGCCAATTATGGACCTTGGCTCTCTGCCTGGGTTTTTTCTGTTTTGGGCTTAGCCGGCTCAGCGGCTTTTATTGGGGTGACGACCTTTCATCTTCCCTTAATTGCCTCTGTAGGGATGTTTATCTCTTTACTCTCGGTGAGTGTTACCCTACATGTCTACCAATTTGTCAAAGAGCCTGCTCCCTCCGTCTATTAAGTAAATCCTTGAATTTTAATAGCTTTTAGCTTATAATCAGTTATTAAATTTTAATAAAAAAGGTATTATGGCTGCTTCAACCGACAATAATGGAGGAATAAAGGAACAATTTCTTGAGCATGCAGGGGGGCTTTTAAAAAGCATTATATCTATTCCCGATAACAGACCAAAATTTCTTGAAGATTATATAGATGAATCTACATGGAAAAAAGTGGCACGGATTGGTTTTGATATTCTGATGGTAGGAGCAGGTTTTTTACTTATTTATACAATGTCTAGGTTCATGTCTATCTCCGACCCGTCAATTATGTCTTTAATGCCCATATGTGCTGGGCTGGCCTTGTCTGGCTTTGGCCTTAAATTTCTGATGGAAGATCTGTTAAAAGAGCATCTACGTACTGCCGCAAAAGTGATGGCGGTGCTCCTGCCGCTATTATTAGTTGGGGGCACAGTTTGCATGGTAGGAGCGGGACTCCATTCACTTATGGGAGGCTATGGGTTTAACGCGTATTTTATGGCTGGCATCGTGATGGTTCCTCTAACCGTTGTTGCGATTAAGCACTCAGCTAGCACGTTTAAAGATAGCAATGGTACATTTTTCCCGCGCAGAGCACAGTCTGCTCTTGCACCGGATTCATTCGAGTCGCAATTCAACCGTTTAGGTCATCCAGACTAATTTGATAAATGGTATTAGGCCCTAGAAAGCTTGTCTTGAAGCATTTTGTTGACAAGCGGCGGGGGAGCTTTGCCTTGAGTCGCTTTCATCACTTGACCGACTAGGAAGCTAAACGCCCGTTCTTTACCCCCGCGATAATCTTCTACCGATTGGGGGTTTTCAGCCAAGATTCTATCGACAATTGCCTCAAGCTCTTTTTCATTACCCATCGGTTGGAAATCGGGGTTTTCTTTGATGATCTCATGGGGGTCTTTCAAAGGGTTTGCGACCATCAGGTCGGCCACCGCCTTAGCGATTTTACCAGTAATGAGCCCTGAGTCGATGCTGGCAACGAGCTTGCCGATATGAGTGGCGGGGATGCCGCTTGTCCAGACCGGCTTGCCAGTTTCTTTGTAGCGACCTGCAAATTCGACGATAATCCAATTGCAGAGGCTCTTGGGATTTGAGCAGGTCTTTAGTCCCTCCTCAAAATAATCGGCAAGTTTTTTTTCATTCACAAGAATGATGGCGGCGTCATTTGTCAGAACAAAATCGGCCATATACCGCTTTTCCCGTTCATAGGGCAGCTCTGGTAGTGAATTGCGGACTGTGTCGATATATTCTTCTTCTAAAACGAGGGGAGGGAGGTCGGGTTCAATGAAGTAGCGATAATCGTCAGCTGTCTCTTTACGGCGCATGAGGACCGTCTCTTTGCGGTCGGCATCCCAACGGTATGTCGACTGCTCGATCACCTCGTGGTGGGCTTGATTGGGATTGCTGAGATAAGCCCGCACTTGCCTTTTGAATTCAGCCTCAATTGCCATCCCCATAAAGGCAAAGGAGTTCACGTTTTTGATCTCGATTTTATTACGCAGCTCTTTTGAGCCTTTAGGGCGGACTGAAATGTTCACGTCCATCCTCAAAGATCCCTCTTCCATGTTACAATCCGATACATCGAGGTATTGCAAGATCGCTTTAACTGCTGTAGCGTAGGCTATTGCCTCTTGTGATGAAAAGATGCAGGGCTGGGAGACGATTTCGATGAGGGGAACCCCTGCACGGTTATAATCAACGCCGGCAAATTGGTTGAAGTGCTTGAGCATGCCCGCATCATCTTCGAGATGGGCTCTGTTGATCCCAAATGTTTTAGCTGAGCCTCCCACATCGGCAGTGATGGATCCACCCACAACGATAGGCATGTCAAACTGGGTAATCTGAAAATTCCGCGGGCTGTCGGGATAAAAATAGGATTTCCGATCAAAACGGCTATATTTGGCGACATGTGCATTGACAGCGCATCCAAAAAGGACAGCTTTGTGGACAGCCTCTTTGTTGAGGACGGGCAAAGTTCCGGGTTGGCCAGTACAGACATCAGAGATATTGGTGTTGGGCTCATCGCCAAAATGATTGGCAGCGGAACTAAAGAGTTTGGATTTTGTATTGAGCTCGACATGGATTTCGAGGCCAATCACCATTTCCCATTGTGAATAGATAGCAGGATCCATGTTTACACCTCCTTATCGAATGCAGATGGTATTTGTAGGCCGAAGGGGGCGCGCTTTTCATAGGCATGTGCCATGCGACAAACAAGCACATCATTTCTTTTTGCACCAATCAACTGCAATCCAAGAGGCATTTTCTCTTCGCTGAAGCCACAGGGGACTGAAACTGCTGGTAAACGAGCCAAGTTGACCCCAATTGTATAGATATCTTGCAGATACATCGAAAGAGGGTCTTGGATGGCGCCCTTAGCAAAAGCGACAGTAGGTGTTACTGGCGTTGCGATCATATCACATGTCTCAAACACTTGGCTGAAGGTGTCGGTGATTTTGACACGGACTCTGGCCGCTTGCTTGTAATAAGCGTCCTGATAGCCCGCAGACAAAACATAAGTTCCTAAAAAAATCCGCTTTTTGACTTCAGTACCAAACCCTTCGGTGCGCGAAAAATCATAGACCTGTTCGAGATTTTGTGCCCTTTTAGAACGGACACCGTAACGCACGCCATCAAAACGGGCCAAGTTCGTAGATGCTTCGGCAGTCGCGATAATGTAGTAGGTAGCAACCGCATATTTTAGGATATCGAGGTTGACATCCACAATCTCACAGCCCAAATCTTTCAGAATCTCTAGGGATTCCAAAAAGCGTTGTTTGGCGATTCCTTGGAGGTCTTCTAAGAATTTCCAGGGCACACCGATTTTTTTACCTTTCACCTCAGCATCAGCTACGGCCAGATAGTCTTCAGGGCGGATAGGCAGGCTAGTAGCATCGTGTGGATCATGTTGTCCCAAAACCTCCATTACCATGCCAATATCTTCCACAGACGTGGCAATAGGACCGATTTGGTCGAACGAAGATCCGAAGGCGACAAGTCCATAGCGCGATACACGTCCGTAGGAGGGTTTAAAGCCAGATACTCCACAAAATGCGGCAGGTTGACGGACAGAACCTCCCGTATCGCTTCCCAAAGTGATGGAACATAAACGCGCTGCAACCGCAGCAGTAGAACCACCAGAAGAACCTCCGGGCACACAATTTAAATTCCAAGGGTTGCTAGTATTACGAAGAGCTGAATTTTCCGTAGAAGATCCCATTGCAAATTCATCCATATTGGTCTTGCCAATGATGATTGCCCCTTCTTGCTGCAGCAAACGGACGACAGTCGCGTCGAAAACGGCACGGTAATTAGAAAGAAATTTGGAACCGCAGGTGGTGAGTTGCCCTTTCACATGGATATTGTCCTTAATACCCACCACGACACCGGCTAATTTACCGACCTCTTTTCCCTGAGCCATTTTTTGATCGAGTATGCGTGCCGCTTCCACAGCTTCTTCTGGGAACACAGAGAGGAAGGCTCCCACTTGGTCATCGAATTTTTCGATCCGTCTTAAAAAACAACGGACAATCTCTTCGGCGGAAGCTTTCTTGTCTTTAAAGAGTTGATGGAGGTTGCGAGCGGTTTCTTTGTACATGTGCAAATTTAAGTTTGGGGTTTCATGACCGGTGGGACGCGGATCATACCACCTACCTGGTCAGGTGCATTCGATAAAAAAACTTCTCTGGATAAGTGATCTTTAACAGTGTCGCAGCGGAGCACATCGACACCTTGCTCGTCCATGTGGCTATGGGGCGAAAGATCACTCACATCGACCTCTTGCAATTGGCTCACATAGTCTAGAACCCGCTTTAGGCTCAAAAAGAGAGGTTCAATCTCATCATCTTTGACCTCTATACGGCAGAGGCGACTGAGTACACGGATACTTTCTTCATTGAGATCAGACATACTGTGGAATATTACTCATCTCTCAGTTATAGTTCAACCATATGAAAATTGTGATTACAGGTAGCACAGGATTTCTGGGAACCCATTTGGCTTCCTATTTTGCTGCAGAAGGACATACACTTGTCCTTCTTTCTAGAAATCCCAATCAACCGCACGCACACCACTGGAATCCCGAAAAACGGGAGATCGACCCGTCTGTTTTGGAAGGGAGTGATGTTGTAATCAACCTCAATGGGGAAAGTATCCTAGGTCGCTGGACTCCAAAAAAGATGGAACAGATCCGTGATAGCCGTATTCAAGCTACCCAGTTTTTGTGTGACACCCTACTTTCCCTTTCTGCTCTGCCTAAGCTTTATATCGGCGCATCAGCCATTGGGTTCTATGGCGATCGCCCTAATGAGGTGCTAGATGAGTCTAGTCCATCGGGTTCTGGATTTCTGGCAGAAGTATGCCGCTTATGGGAGGCCATACCCAGTGCTTTGGCTACTAAAGGAGTGCGTGTTGTATTGACCCGATTTGGGATCGTTCTTGGAGAGGGGGGTGCTTTGAAACAGATGACAAAGGCTTTCCGCGTGGGAATGGGAGGAGCTTTGGGTTCCGGAGAGCAAATCATGAGCTGGATTGCGATTGACGATGTGTGTAGAGCCATGTCGCATATCATGACCCATCCGGAATTAGAGGGCCCTGTCAACTTGGTAGCCCCTCAATCCGTTTCAAACCTGATCTTTACTCAAACTCTGGGCAAAGTGCTTCATCGACCTGCAATGGTTCCTGTCCCCAAATTTGCGCTCAATATGCTTTTTGGTCCCGGTGCCGAGATTTTCTTGTCAAGCACAGATGTGCGCCCACGCCGTTTGACTGGCAGCGGGTTTTCCTTTCAATTATCAGACTTAGAAGATGCTCTAAAAAAGTATTTGATAACATAAACCTGAGATGTTACTGGTAAGGGTATCACTATCTTTATTGGAGGTTTTATTTTATGAGATTTACCCTAAGAATTATCCATTGGGTCGCTTTGGCTCTTGTGATTGTAGGAGCTCTGAACTGGGGCATGGTCGGCTTTTTTCAAATCAATGTTGTGTCACTGTTGTTTGGCCCTGTCGGTAGCCGTATCATCTTTGCTATCGTAGGTATTGCCGGGATCTGGTGCATTTCACTCTTCAAGCATCTTGCCAGCTGCAATATCCACAAAGATTAGTATGTGGGATTACCCACTCCCCCCTTGGCAAAGGGGGTCTTCCTTAGACGTTGGCATTGGTAGCTGCGCCTCTTCATCAGGCGCAGCTCTAGGGGTTATGGACGTGGTTTTTGAACGAATTGGATGTTTTCGTTTAAAAATTGCATTTCGGATTTAAGACTTCCGAGAGTATCCAGATATTCAGCCTCTAAGTGAGTGATAGGTCTAATTTTATGGAGCGCACAAAGGGCGGTGAATACCTTGTCTTTATTACCCTTCAAACCTCTTTTTGGATTATCCTCAGTAAGGCTTTTTACTAGTACATGGTGCTCACCTGCTTGGTAAGAGATCTCTATCTCTTCGTTTGCACATGTGATTCCTAATTCAATAATTTTCTTAATGTCTCCTGCGGTATTCAGAAATTCCGTTGACCTTATATTCTTGTTGTTTTTGGAAACAAAGATAAGGGAGGCGAGTGTTAAATCTTCTAGTTGATGATGCAGAGCACTAGTCAAAATATTCAACAAATTGGAAGCATTTAAATTCTTTTGTATGTGCTGCAAACAGGCTGCAACCAAAATCTTTTTACCCTGTTGAGACGTCAATATATAAAGGTCGAGTGGCTTAGGAATCATAATAGGGTTGTTCCAATCTTCATTTTCAGCCCATTGCAGGAGCGCGACGGTGAGGGCGGTTTGGCCATGCTGATGAGAGACTAGGATAAGGTTTTGTGTAATTGAGGGGTTTTGAGTAGACCAAACGGTTGTGGGGCCTATGAGCGCAGTCAGTACTTTCAAATCTTCAATAGCGGCCAAAGGACGCTCCAAATGCACATGGCGTACGCCCATAGGAATGGATAGATAGCGGCCAAACTGTGGCGATGTTAGAATCTCTTCTTTACCTAGCTGGTAAGAGATTGTAATACCCAATTGTTGGCAACGGATTCCCAATAGAATCGCATCGTGAATAGAGCCCACTGTAGCGGGGTTTTTTGAATAATTGACAATGTCCCGATCTTGGCCATGTCTAGAAATATAATCGAGGCAGATGGTTAAAAGGTCCCAAAGCCTATCATTTACTGCGGCTTCTAAAATAACCTTATAGTTATCTTTACCAAGCGCTTCTTGTAAAGCTTGGGTGCAAAGCGTAGATAAGTGCCCCATTTGATAAAAGTGAGCTAGATAAGATAGAGCTAGAGCATCGGCTCCTTCCTCAAGCTCACCTGTTTTTAAATACTCTATAAACATCCGCGCTGCTGCGATGTCTATTTTTGCATCGTCCAAAGTGATGGTTTTTGCGTTACCAGCACCTTTCATGCCGGAACTGAGACGGCCGGAAAGGACAGGGCTCAAAGCAGCTAAACGGCAAGCGGGGAAATCGGCTTCACAACCGTTGAAGGTGACTGTATATAGATCAAACAAATGCAAATATTTCTGCATCAGATCTTTTTGCAAATCAAATTCATTTGTAGCCGCGTTCACAAACAGCTCAACGTATCTTTTAGCGAGTATAGGATACTTCCCTGACCACTCAGGATGCTTTTGTAAATAGCGCATGCGCGCAATGAGCCTATCTGTTAATCCAGGCGAGCCTTTCCTATCCTCAAATACCACTTTTTCATAATGAGTCAGAAAATATTCCATAAGCTTTTGCTCATAGATCTCTACTTGATTTGGGGTCATCGTACTAATGACCGTATTGCCTCTGAGATTGCTGGGGTCATTTGCGTTGCTGCACAGAGCTCTTGCCAGCACGTCCGGAGAGTTTGCCAAAACCGGAGTAAGCCAAACAGGGAATTGCTGCATCATCAGCCATTTTGTGCATTCAGTGACCGCATGCTCTCCATGCCGGTTCAAACAAGCTGCCGCATGACCGACGCATGCCTCTTTATTTGCCTTACTCATCGATTTAAAGAAGCACCGTACAAAGAGCTCATGTTTGAGGAGGGAATCTTCTGTGCCAAAATTTGTTTCAAAAAGGCGTTTAGCAACTAACTCAGGCCATCTGCCGAATTGTCCTAACAGCTCCCCAAATTCTTTTTTAATGGCAGATTCAGGGATGTTGTCATTTTGCTGGACAAATTCTTTTGTAAGTAACTGGCTCAAGATAAAACTAATAGCGGCGTTGCTGTGTGGGTTTGAGGTATCCATCATTTGCAAAAACTCGATTTGTGCTTGAATGTGCATCGCAGAAAAAAGCGAGCATACCACGGATGGGCCAAACCATAGGGGAGAAAAGAGGGCCAAGCGAGCTACAGCTTTGGGCTCTCGAGCGTAGCTTGCGACATCTTCTTGATTTTGAGGGGCTGCAACATTCTCGAGAGAAACGATATTTTCATTCGCAAATTGGAGGTAGCCTACCGCAAATTTTTCATCATTTGAGATCACATGAGACCGGGCAATGGGATGCTTATCGTAATAAATCGGCACTGCATTTGTGTTACTAGGATGGCCCACTAATACTAATAAAGTGTGCAGTAACTCCAGATGACTATCTCCGGGGAGGTGCTTAAGCATTTTTAGTGCAAAATCGTCATTCTTTGTCTTTGCATAAGCCTCTACAGACAGGGGATGGCGAGCGAATATGTTCGCTTCCTCCATTGTTCGAGGCTCTTCTAACCATCGTAGGATGAGATCATCAGGAGTATCAACCGCTGTATGCTCCAAGAAAGCGAGTTTATATGAGAACTTGTCTACTTCTGTTGCTATGGAATCGATATAGCGCTGCAGCGCAACGGGACATTTAGCTAGAAGGGCAGCCTCATCAGGTGACTTGGGGGTTGTGATGCTACGTACAAGAGTGTCAAATAAAGACAGATTTAAAGATTCGGGGCATTCCTGATCAGCGTAGTGCAGCACTTTCAAAGCAAATGCACGTCCTTTTTGGGGAATCAGTTCTAACAGCGCAGGGTCTTTCATCAGGGCTTTGAACACCTTCTCTTGTCTCGGGCAAAGCACGTCTTGAGTGTCGTAGACGGCATAAACATTTTGAATAAACTCTTTACGTTGAGCATTATTTAAACGACCTGTGATGGCTTGGACCATTGAGCCGCTCACATCCGCATGCTCCATGGCTTGCAAGATGACCTCAGTTGGAACGGTGTCACGAGTTTGTGAGTTATACTCACTCTCGAGTCCTTTTTGCGTACGGACAGTAAGAACCACCATAATCACCATCGCGATTACAAAGCCGGCAGAAATGGCGCTAAGGCAAACGGCGGGAATGAATCCCCCCTGGCCTTGGGTTAGAAAAACCCAAGCTGCTCCAGAGCCAGCAACCATTGCCAAAAAACCACAGAATATTAGGTTACATTTGAGATGACCTCCTTCCTTTTCGATCCCGATCCGAGATACTTCATACTTACCTTTTAACTCACTTTTGTAGGCAGGAAGGCCGACAAATTCAGTGTCTTGATCGGAATGCTCGCTTAACCATGCCAATTGACCTTTCGTAATAATTCCTAAGTTCGCCCCTGACGCCACAGTCACCTCTTTTTGTGTAATATCTTACAGTAATAGCATTAATTTTTTATTAAGAAGAGTAGAGGGCAATAAGGGGGTATCAACGATTAAAGATTTGGTAACTATTCAGGTAATCCATCTTTTTGGTTAAAAGCCTCTCTGTGGTGACTATCCACTCCCACCTTGACAAAGTGGGGCTGCCCTAAGGATTCTGCTGGCTCGTGAATAGTCACAAGATTTGATAAATGGTATTATGCAATTGCCTCTAAAAACTCAAGATGGCCGAGGCACCAGCATAGAAGGAGCCTTTAAACTTGTAGTGGATCGCATGGTGGTTATTACGGTTGGTAATTTTGAAATCGCCATTAAAAGTTGAGCCCGCAAAGCCAGTTACTGACAAACGGTCAAAGGGGGCGCAGGTGAGATCGAACTCAGCCCCGGTGGTTCTGTATTCAAAGATACTTTGTGGATTAGGTGCATACTGCCCAACACGGTGACGGTTGCGCAAGAAACGGATGGAACCTTCTGCTGTCCAGTAAGACCAAAACTCATATTTTACTGAAATGTCGATTGGATAGACAACGCTAATTCGCCAGTTGTCACAGGGTAGGTAGACAAAACCAATGATGGGCCATACTTTTTCTTTGTGTAGGCCCACTTCCACAATGAGGCCAAAGTCCAGTTCGACCCATTTACAAATATCATATTTGCCCCAAAGAACCCCATCATAGAGGGCGTAATCAATGAAAGAAAAATGTTCTGTATCGAGATAAGCGGCTAAGGTCAGAGTCCAAGTCCAGTCTGGAAAGGATTTGGTAAAGCCTCCAATGGATAAGTTGACATAATTGAATAACGTTTCGTCAAAATCCGGATTATTTTCCATGTCGACTTCTGTACCGATCCATCCTGCTCCGAAAATAAGGCCGCAATATGGATTAAAAGGGTAGGTAAAGGCCATTGCCGCTTCTGCTTGCCGGTATTTGAGAGTATCGTCTTTAAAGCCGGGGGTTCTAAAGTGTGTTTTTTGAACGTCGAGGTAGCTGCCGCTGACAGAAAAGGGATAGAAAGGATTTGGGTTGTTTTCGAGATCGAATACTTGACTGTCCCACTCTTGAGCGATAAGGGAGAGGGGCAGTAGGAGGAAAAGAATCGTTTTTTTTATCATGATGTAATCACCTGCGCCGTTTTAAAATGCATTTTTCCTACTTGGATCAAAACCTGAGCCCCATGCTCGTGCACCAGTTGCTTGCCAGCTTGAATGGTCATTGCGCTCGCTCCCTTTGGAAAAGGGACGCCCCATGTTGCTTTGAGTTTCTCTAAGCCCTCTAAAAAGGCCGCACGGGCCAGGATAGAGGCGGCAGCGACTACTAAATCCTGTTCCGCCTTTGTTCGTTGTGTGAGAAGCACCTTCCGTTTTTTGCGCTTCAGTGCATTTTCAACTACATGCTCAGCTGCAAATTGGTCGATGATGACCGAGACGCAGCCCGACTGCTCGACCAGATTTTCGATAACAGTCGCATGTCCCCAGGCAAGTAGAAGGTTGAGGTTACCGAATTTCTCGTAAAGCTCGTTGTATTTTTCAGGGTTGATGCGAACAACATGAAATAGATAATCTTTTCGTACTTTTTGGGCAATTTTTAACACCGAAGCGTCGCTTAATTTTTTTGAATCTTTCACCCCGAGATCGGCAAGATGTGAGATGCCCTCTCCTGCTGCGTAAACGCCGGCGACACAAAGCGGACCAAAAAAATCTCCCTTACCCGATTCATCAACACCAATACGAGCAGTGAGATCGAGCGTTAGTTTTTCATAACCGAAGCCAAAACTCTGTAGGATTTCAGGTTCTAGATAAAACTGGATGAAAGGGCCCATCTCCTTGCCTTGCACCATGAGTTTCCCTGAAGTGTACAAGGTGCAAGTAAGCCCCTTTTTTTTTCCTTGAAAGAGGGTGTAGGCGGGCTGCGCAATCTCGAATCCCTGCTCTTGCAATCCTGCTTTAAGCTTTTCTGCAAGAGATAGATCGATTTGTACTACAAAAGAAGAGGTCATGGCATCGATTTTGCATGGCATATTCAAATGTCGCAACCCCTATTATTGGTGTGTATTTTTTGTTTAGTCTGTTCGACCGGATGCTTTCGCCATTGCTACCGGTCGCATCCTTATTCATTATGCCAAACCGATCTAGGTGAAAATGTTCAAGAGGCTTTAGAAACGGGGGTTGTGAGGGCAGGCGAATTGCCATCTGGTGCATGGTGGGTTTTTTTTCAGGATGAACAACTCGATCGCTTGATGGAAGTAAGTCTTGCTTGCCATCCCGACATCCATATTGCAGAAGCACGTATCACAAGAGCCTATGAAGAGGCAAGAGTGGCCAGATCGGCCCTTTTTCCTCATCTTTTTGGTTTGGCAGACGTGCAGCGCAAGAAGATCAGCAAATTAGGGGAAGGGTTTGTTCCCAGTTTACCTACACTTTTTACACAAACGACCTTAAAACTCACATCGGCTGTATACGAGCTCGATGTATGGAAAAAAAACCGTTCGATTTACTATGCCTCCCTCGATTTAGCACAGGCCAAACGCGCTGAGTATGAGGAGGCAAGACTTTTATTGTCGACAGCACTTGCTGGGGTCTATTTTGATTTGCAGATGAAATGGGCACGTAAAGAAGTGACTGAAAAAAGACTGGCTGCTCGTCGTGAGCTCTATGCGTTACACAAGCAACAGTTCGATTTAGGGATCATCTCAGAATTTCGTCTCTATGAAACAGATACTGATGTTCAGCTTTTGCAAGATTTTGTCTATGTGCTAGAGGGTGAAATTGCAATCGATCAGCACACAATCGCAGCGCTCGCAGGCAATGTCTGTTGTTTGTGCGGCACGGACGGCAAGTTAGAGGTAACCCCTGCAGCCCAGTTTAATCATCCTTTTCCATTGCCCTCTACATTGCCGATAGATCTGCTCGCTAGAAGGCCCGATGTTACGGCCCAGAGGTGGCGTGTGGAAGCGGCTTGTTTTGGAATTAAAGTAGCTCAGGCAAATTTTTTTCCACGGATAGATCTGCTCGGCTGGGTAGGGGTACAGAGCATTCTGATAGGCAAGCTGTTTCGAGGCGAAACGCTTGTAGCTTTAGGTGAGGGAGCGGGAGCTCTTCCTCTTTTCTTGGCGGGTAAGCTACAAGGTGATTTGGGTGTGGCTCGCGAAGATTTAGAGATTGCCATTGAGATCTATAACCAATTGATTTTAAATTCTGTACAACAGGTGAGTGACGCGTTATCTGATTTGCAAACCGCTACGAAGAGAAAGTTGGCAGTGGAAGATGCACTAAAGGATGCGACAGGGCTTTTGGACTTGACACAGCAGAAATATGAAAAGGGTGTGGCCAATAAGTTAACCTTTTTGAATGCCCTCGAAAATGTCTTTGTTCAACAAGATCTAAAAGTACAGATTCAATTGGCACGTTTTGAAGCTGCTGTTGAATTAATCCGAGCCATTGGAGGAGGGTACTATGACAACTCCTCCCTCTGAAGCAAAAAGTCCTTCTGAAGATACCCAAAGAAAAAAACGGAATTTTTGGCTCCTCGTATTAGCAGCAGCTTTTTTATGTGCAGCTCTGATTGGGTTAATCTATTGGGTATTTATCGGCAGATTCTATGTATACACCGAAGATGCGTACACAAATGGCAACGCTGTCATGCTGACTCCTCAAGTCTCTGCAGGTGTCAAAGCCATTTATGCCGATGAAACCGACCTTGTGCATCAAGGTCAACTCGTTGTCGAGTTGGACCCTAGCGATTTTGAGCTGCGGTTTGAGGAATCAAAAAAGGAGCTGGCAGTTACTGTCCGAAAAGTAGCAGGAATGTTCCAGGAAGTGGAGGCCAAGCAAGCTCAAATTATTTTGAAAAAGGCACAGTTGCGGCAGGCAGAGCTCGACCTAAACCACCGGGATCCTCTGGTAAAAACCGGAGCGGTTTCAGTGGAAGAGTACGAAACCTACCAAACCAGTGTAGTTGTTGCAGCTGCGGCTGTGGACTTTGCTGAGAAAGAGCACGAATCTGTCAAAGCGTTAGTGGCAGGCACAACAGTTGCCACTCACCCGCTTGTGCAGCAGGCTGTATGGAACTTAAGGCAGACGTACTTAAATTTAATCCGTTGTCAAATGTGGGCTCCTGTAACCGGTTATATCGCCAAACGCACAGTCCAGGTTGGAGATCAAGTTGTTGCTGGAACCACCCTTCTTTATATTGTCCCCCTCGATCAAATCTGGGTAGAGGCCAATTATAAAGAAACAGCACTTAAAGATGTGCGCAAAGGGCAAGAGGTCAGCTTTACCGCCGATCTTTATGGAGATAGTTTCACCTACCATGGCAGGGTTTTGGGTTTTCAGCCTGGAAGTGGAAATGCTTTTTCTCTTTTGCCACCCGAGAATGCTTCGGGCAACTGGATTAAAATCGTACAACGGATCCCTGTTCGGATCAGCATCGATCCACAGGAGCTACTCCAAAGACCTCTTTTTCTAGGGCTTTCTATGAGGGTAACAATCGATGTCCATGAAACAGAAGGGCACATGATGGCCCAAATACCTACCTTTTCTCCTCTGTACACAACTTCAATTTATGGCAGGCAACTGGAGCAAATGGTCGCCATAGATCCACTCATTGCCGATGTCATTGCCAATAATACCATTTATCAAAAATAAACCATGAAGTGGCACTGTATAACACGCCATTTTTGAACGATCCTTTCTCGCTTAGGTGCAAAAACATAGGCTTCGAAACGATCTTTCAAATCTAGCATGTTACCCAGTGCCACTTCATGGCTTTGTTTTTGATAAATGGTATAACACCTACTCTCCTTAAATCGACTCTTGATAGATGAAATTATTTCTATAGACTTCTGTTAAAACACCCAGCTCAATTGATTAAAATCAGCCGGTCGCAGATAATGGCGGGCCTAGGCAGGTGTTTCACTATATGCATCAAGAGCTCATTCAATTAGGTTCTATCATCAAGAAAAGACGCGAAGAGAGAGGTATCTCTTTGAAAGAGGTGGAAAATGCCACATCGATCCGCTTTGGCTATTTGCAGGCTATCGAAGAAGGGCATTTAGGCAAGCTGATCTCTCCCATCTATGCACAGGGATTTATTTCGAAGTATGCTCTATTTTTGGAGTTGGATCCGGAACAACTTCTCCATGATCATCCTTATGTCATGAAAGTTTTGAACGAAAAATATTCTGAGTCTCAAGATTTTACATTGGGAATCGGAACCCTCGAAGTGCGGGGTTCTCCTGGTGGGGAGGTAAAATGGTTGCCGAATCTCATGTGGGTAGGCGCATCGGTCATGACCATCTTGGTGGGTTGGTTTTTAGCTCGCTATATCGGTATTTTCTAAGTCATGAAATTGCGCCTCTACCTGATCGGTCTGGTCATGGGGATCGCCGATTTGATGCCTGGGATTTCGGGAGGAACGATCGCCTTCATCTCAGGTATCTACGAAGAACTGCTTGAAAGTATTAAAACTCTTCAATTTCAGTCTTTTAAGAAGATTGCATGGCCGTTTCTCCTCCCTCTGGGTGGAGGAATCATCACTGCAATCCTTTTGTTTTCGAAATGGATATATTTCCTACTACAGAATTACCCCGCCCCACTTTTTGGCTTTCTTTTTGGTTTGATTGCTGCCTCTACTCTTCTTTATGCACGCAGCGCAGAGCTGAAACGACCCCAGAATTGGGTAGCACTTGTTATCGGTATTGCTGTGTCATATGGGCTGACAATTCTCCCTTGCCAGCAACTTTTTGAGACCCATTTTCTCTGGATACTGTTGGCAGGCATGTTGGGTGTAGGGGGAATGCTCTTGCCCGGCGTTTCAGGAAGCTACATTCTTCAAATTATTGGAGTTTATCCCCTTGTGATCAGCGCACTCAATTGCCCTTCTGCGCCAGGCTCTTTGAAGCTGCTTGTCGCGATGGGTGTAGGTATTGCTTTAGGATTTATTGTTTTTTCGAGGGGGATCAGCTTTTTACTTACTCATTGTCGTGGTATCACTACAGCGGGTCTTGTGGGGTTTATGGCAGGGGGCGTGAAAACTCTCTGGCCATTTGGAATGGGAGCTATTCTATGGCCCTCCATGTGTGTCTGTGCTGGATTTGTGGTGATTATTGCATTGGAAGTGAGTATGAAACGTGTGCGTAGCGGACCTAATGTCTTCGATTCAGAAACCTAATCTTCTCTCTGTTTAGACTTTAGATTTTTTTAGCCAGCAGTTCTGTATTACTATTAGCCTTGTCGCAGCCCTACAGGCTGCATAGCACGTTATTCCATTGATACCCAGGGCGTTGCCCTGGGCTATTACTGTCTCAGCCCTTTGGGCTGAATACCGGGGGACTTTGTAGACGGAAGCCCCTGCATACTCATGCTCTTATACCAAATATCACAAATAATTTGCATTTAGGGGGGAGCTTTCGCTGCCGCCTAAATGCAAATTATTTGTGATATTTGGTATGACTTGTAGAAACTAAAAAACTTGTATCAGTAACAGCGTTTGACATCCTTACTCCTTATTTTGTAAAGTAATATGATAACATATCATTAATTATTAACTAATTATTAAGATGTTAAACTTTGCTTTATTGTAATTTTAAAGATTTTATAAATGGCTGGTGAAAAGGGAGGAAGGAGGGCCTTTGGACTTAAGTTTTTTTTAGAGCATCTATCTCCGTATCAATAGGAAGCATTTTGGCCCAAGATGCGGTGTTTCAATCTAATCATCCTTTTCTATAAAATAAAAACAGATCATTTTATTTATAATAGTATATTTTTTATGGCCCATCCCCTTTACACCAATCGCCTCATCCATGAAAAATCGCCCTACTTGCTTCAGCATGCCCATAATCCTGTGGACTGGTACCCTTGGTCTGAAGAGGCTTTCCTAGCAGCAAAAGATCAAGATAAGCCTATTTTTCTCTCCATTGGTTATGCGACGTGCCACTGGTGTCATGTGATGGAATCCGAATCCTTTCAGAGCCTCGAAGTGGCTCAGCTCATGAATGAAACGTTCATCAACATCAAGGTGGATCGTGAAGAAAAACCAGAGATTGACAGCTTGTATATGGAGTTTGCGCAGGCAATGATGTCGGGGGGAGCAGGGTGGCCTTTGAATCTGATTTTGACACCCGATCTTCTGCCTTTCTTTGCATCGACTTACTTACCAGCAGATGCTCACCGAGGATTTTTAGGGGTAAAACAATTGGTTCTTCGGATCCGCCAGATATGGAATACACCCGAAGAAAGAGAGGACGTGGTCACTCAAGCGGGGAAAATTGTGGATGTTTTTGCCGATTATGTCCACATCGAGGGTAAAGAGTTGCCTCATGTTGAACAGGTCAAGGAGGCTGCTGAGCTCTTGTATAAAACGGCCGATCCTATCTATGGAGGGACTAAGGGGTCTCCCAAATTTCCAGTCGGATTTCAAGCCTGTTTCTTGCTTCGTGTGGTTAAAAAGTCCCCCGATAGCCGCGCTCTATTTTATGTCGAGCGCTCCCTAAGCATGATGCATCGAGGAGGAATTTACGACCATTTGGGTGGTGGTTTTTCACGCTACAGTGTCGATGAAAGGTGGCTTGTTCCCCATTTTGAGAAGATGCTCTATGACAATGCCATTTTAGCGCGCACCTATCTAGAAACATGGGAATATACCCGTCAGGATTTTTACCGGGAAGTTGCTGAGGAGATCATGGATTATATTCTCAGAGATATGACTGGACCTCAAGGAGGCTTTTACTCGGCTGAGGATGCTGATTCTGAAGGGCATGAAGGTAAATTTTATCTATGGTCTTGGGATGAAGTACACCTTGCGTTGGGTAAAGATGCATCCCTTTTTTGCGAATACTACGGGATCACTCCAACGGGAAATTTTGAAGGACGTTCCATCCTGCATTTACGCCAAAGCCATGAGGAATTTGCTGCACAGAGACATCTCGATCCTGTTGTATTGAAGCAATCGTTGAAGGAGACGCGCCATAAATTGTGGGAAGTACGTGAGGAAAGAGTGCACCCCTTCAAAGATGATAAAGTGCTTTCTGCTTGGAATGGTTTAATGATTTATGCCTTAGCCGAAGCCGGGCGGGTTTTAGGTAAAGATGAGTATTTAGACGCTGCCGAAAGGGCGGCCACATTTATTCGTGATCAATTATGGAAAGAGGGGAGTCTGCTACGTCGCTGGAGAGAAGGAGATGCAAGGTTCGAGGGGTGTCTTGATGATTATGCCTTTATGATTCAAGGTCTTCTTTCTTTGTTTGAAGCTGATAGAGGCTCTGGGTGGCTTGAGTTTGCCCTCACCCTTACCCATACACTAAAGTCCGATTTCAAAGCAGAACATGGCGCGTTTTACCTAACTAACGGGAAAGACCCCAACCTGATTTTGCGCCGCTCTGAATTTTACGATGGTGCTGAGCCCTCTGGTAATGCAATCCATACTGAGAACCTGATTCGCCTCTATCAAATTACAGGTGTTGAGGAGTATATCAATGAGGCCGCCGATATCTTGAAAGCCGCTAAAGAACACATCGACCTCTATCCACCTGGGGCGTGCTATCATTTGATGGCCCTTCTGCGCTTTTTGGACCTAAAAGCGCCCACAGTTGTGGTTGCTCTCAATGAGCAAGAAGAATTCAAAGAAGAGATCACCGCGCTCTTATCCGGCCATTTTATGCCTCACAAAACAGTGATTTGGAAGAGGGAATCAGACGAGGAGCTACGCGACCTGGTCCCCACCGCCCGCAATAAGTCCCCGGTCGAGGGCAAAACCACTCTCTATATCTGCTACCGTGACAAGTGCGACGAGCCCATCACCGACGTCAACAAAATGCGCGAAGCTATCGAAAAATTATAATTTCTTTTGTGCCCGCCAGGGGGCATATGCCTCTTTTTCTCCTAACAGGAAAAAGCCCCTGCACGTTATCCTTTATCCTCTAGGAATCTGAGGGATAATGTTCATGAAATCAAAGTTTTTGCTTGTCTGTTTGGGGATCATTTCAACTGTGGGTGCAGCGCCTCCCTCGATGGACTTTAATTCCAGCTTAAGTTTTGACCAAAACTATCCTGAAGACATTGTCATCAATAACCGTGTTCTACTCAAATTCAATGGTAAAACGATCACTGTGATGGATGTAGTCCGTAAAATGGATCTCCTTTTTTATAGGCAGTATGAGAACCTCGCTTCTTCTGCCGTAGCTCGCTATCAGTTCTACCATTCAGGATGGCGCACCGTACTCGGCATGGTCATCGACGACTATTTGATTATGGCTGATGCTGAAGAGAAACAGGTGAAGGTAAATGATGGCGAGGTGCGCGAAGAGCTCGAACAGTTATTTGGGCCAAATGTCGTACTCAATCTCGATAAGCTGGGTATGACTCTGGAAGAAGCCTTTGCTTTAATTAAAACAGAGCTGACCGTGCAACGGATGACTTCCATGATGGTCCGTAGCAAAGCAATGAGCGATGTTTATCCGCTTTCTGTGAAAAAAAGATACGAAAAAATGGTCGCAGAGAACCCTATACAAGATGTTTGGGTATACCGTGTTCTGTCTGTGCGAGGCCCCGGGCATGAACATGTGGCGCAAGAGGCGCATCGTTTGATCAAAGATGTCGGAGTCCCAGTTGAAGAGGTGATTGCGAAGCTTAAAACAGAAAATGTGGAACTGACATTTTCAGATGCTTACCATCAAAAAGAAAAAGAGCTTTCCGTAGCTTATCGCGCTGTTTTAGGAACATTGGCAGCAGGAGAAGCTCCCAGTGCTTCTGTATCGGCTCCCATCTCAAATAAGACCGTGAGCCGCCTGTTTTGTTTAAAGGGGATCGAAAAAGAGGAGTCTCGTACATTTAATGCCATGGCAGAAGAGCTCAAAAAAGAGCTTACTGTGCAAGCGATGGAGAAACATAATACAGAGTATCGTACAAAGCTGCGCAAACACTATGGCATGACCGAAAAATACCTGAGCCATATTATCCCAAGCGATCTTCAGCCCTTTGCCATGCGCTAAGGGCTCGTAAAGAAATAACTTCCGCATTTGGACTCTGCGAGACAAAGCTCAATCGAAGCGAGCGTAGCTCGCATCCGAGCGAGGAGCACCATTCCCAAATCGGGAAGGGCGAGAAGGAGGATCGATTGGGCGAAGTCGTAGCCAGTCCAAATGCAGAAGTTATTTTTTTACGAGCCCTAAAGAGATGCCTCTTACCAATCCCTCAGAACTGCGAGAATTTTTGCGCTCCCTGGGAGTAGAGCCTAAAAAGGGGTTGTCGCAAAATTTTTTGATCGATGGCAATATTGTCCGGAAAATCATTACAGAAGCTAATATCCAACAGGGCGACACAGTATTAGAAATCGGGCCAGGACCTGGAGCTTTAACGGAAGCTCTGCTTTCTAAGGGGGCTACTATTTATGCTGTTGAAAAGGACGCTGTCTATGCTGAAGCCCTGAAACGTTTTCCTGGAATGACTGTTTTTGCAGAAGATATCCGTACATTTGATCTGAATGTGCTCCCGCCTGGGGCAAAAGTAGTTTCAAACCTTCCCTACCACCTCACTTCGCCTATCTTGGGACTACTTGCGCCGCGTCATGACCTTTTTTCCACAATCACAGTCATGGTCCAGGAAGAAGTGGGCAGGCGTATGACGGCACAGGCAAAGTCTAAAGACTATAGCTCCCTTTCCGTGTTTTTGCGTTTTTACTCTGAGCCCCATTACGCCTTTAAGGTAAGCCGTCGTTGCTTTTATCCTCAACCGAAGATCGACTCGGCTGTCGTGACTCTAGCTCTTAAAGCTGCGCCGATTGCCGATGCGGAAGGGTTTTTTGCCCTTGTCCATTCTGTTTTCCAGCACCGTCGCAAGATGGTGAGAAGCACTTTGGGCACATCTGTTGAGCCCATCTTAATATCACTTGGTGAAAGTCCCCTGGCTCGTCCCGAAGAGCTTTCCCTCGCCACCTTTCTAGAAATCTTTAAACGCATCCATTAATCCCAAACACTTTCTCTAAGAATTTGGGTAAGGGAGTTGAAATTTATCTTTGAGGTTGTTCTATTGAGGAAATGGGGCAAGGTAAAGTAGACAGCAGGCTTAAAAGGGCATATGAGCTGATTGACACGGCAGCGATTTCTGTCCTTTCTTTAGACATTTTTGATACCCTTTTATGGCGCGCGGTTCCTCACTTTGAAGATATATTTCTGCTTTTGGGCAAACAATTGGTGAAAGAGGGATGGCTGCTTCCCGCAGTGTCACCCGAAAGCTTTGTCCATTTGCGCATAGAAGCAGAAAAGAAGGCGCGCCAGGTGAAAGTCATCCCACCGCAAACCGCTGAAGTGACTTTGCCCGAAATTTACTGGCAACTCCAGTCGATCTTTGTACAATTGTCTGTGGAGCAAATGCTGACAGGGGGATGCAGGGGAGTGTACCCCGGGGAGGTGTCGGAACTAGTGGGCATAGAGCTTGCTCTGGAAAAAAAGCTCATCCGTGTCGATTCATCTATTATCAGTTTGATTCATTACGCAGGGCAAAAATCGATTCCTATCGTGCTGGTTTCCGATACCTATTTTGAAGACAAGAGCGTACGGTACTTGATCGGAGATGTTCCTTATATCCAACACTTATTTCTCTCTTGTGAATATGGTTGTAGCAAGCAATCGGGACTGTTCAATCAGGTGCTTAAGCAAATCGGTGTGCCCGCTGCCAGGATCCTCCACATCGGTGATCACGAAAAGAGCGATATGTACTTTGCATCCGCAGCCGGAATGCAAACAGTGCACTTTCCTAAGTACGATAAAGAGTTCGAAGAGATCTTGGAGCGGGAATGGAAAACGGATTTGAGCGGCAGAATGCAGCTTTTGGATGAACAGAGCGGCGATTTTGGTCTGAGCTCACTGCGCGCCAAAATAGCGTACCATCCCGATATAGACTCTTTAAAAGCCCAGAGTCGGTTTTATTGGAAATATGGTGCTCAAGTGCTTGGCCCCATTTTATTTAGCTTTATTCACTGGATTTATGAGCGCTGCCGCGTAATGGGTCAAACCCAAGTATTTTGTCTGATGCGCGAAGGTAAGCTTTATGGCGAGTTGATTCGCCGTTTTGCCCCTTACTATCCTGAACATACCTTAACAGCAACCCCACTTTGGGTTTCCAGAGTGTTTGTCGCCCACGCTTCCATGCAATCTGCTAGTAAAAGAGAATTGAGTGATTTCATGAGAACTCTTATGGAACGAGTCACTATAGGGACATTTTGGAGTTATTTAGGATTGGATCAAGCGAGCATGGGCAAATGGTCTATACGCAAACATATGATGCTAGAGGATCCTGCTTTAAGACATGAGCTTATCGAGGATTTGTGTAGGTATTCTGCTTGGCGTGAACAAATTATCAAACATGCCTCTGCAAAACGTAGGTGCTTTCTAAAATATCTCTCGGGTTTAACAGATCTGTTGTCGCAAGATCAAATGACATTGATCGATGTCGGTTGGGCAGGAAGTACACAAGTGGCTATGCAGAAAATTTTGAAAGGGGCTGACTCCGACATCCCACTTCATGGACTTTACTTAGGCATAACGGATGGGATGCAGGTGGGTGTATTAGAAGGGGTGATCAGAGAAGGATTTCTCTTTCGCGGGGGCTATCCACAATTCGTTCATAAAAAAGGGAGCTTTGTGCTCGAGCAGACGGCAACTGCAGAAACAGGTTTGGGATCCCTTGCAGACATAGATGAAGAAGGTAGGATTGTCACGCATCCTCTGTGGATTTCAGCAAAACAAAAGAGCCAAGCCGAAGCAGTTCAAAAGGGCATTTTTGCCTATTTTGATCATATGGGGTCTTACAACCAGTCCAGGGCGATTTCGTGGGATGCGCACTCAGAATCATTGCACAATCAACTACGTGCCATCTTGATCCGTTCCATGACAAACGCCTCAAAGCAAGAAGCTATGAAATTTGGCGCTTGGAATCACGAACATGCGCCTCCTCGCCATCTAACGCAACCTATAGGTAAAAACAGCTACTACGAAGATTTCATCAAAGATATGGTGCCCCTAGCAGCCTTTAAAGAAAACGATCTCAATTGGCTGTCGGCCTATACGGCTAAGCAAAGTGAGTCTTTGACACTAGCTGCACAGGCAGTTTGGTTAAAGGCTGTGCAACCTCAATGTTTTTTATCGGAAGATCACTATTCTTTAAATGTGTTTCTTGATACGGGGCGAGATTTTCCTCAAAAAGCACAAGCCCAGGTTGCGTTGCGTAGCAACCCCAATCGGCATTTTTATACATTGGTGAGGCTTTTTTCTAAAAAACCTGTGCAACGTGTTCTGCTGAATTTCGCTTTCCCTGCCTCACTTGTTCGTATCAAAAGTTTGCGAATGCGTTACTTTGATAGGTCTAATCCCGAACCTGAGCAATTGACATTTTTTGAAAAGAAAACGGATTCAAATGACATGGCCTGCATTGTAGGCCGAAGCATTGATTCCAACACGTTTTATTGCGACGGGAACTTGCAATTTGTTTACTCCTTTCTTCCAGGGCAGGTTTATCAAATCAAGCTCAAGCTCTGCTGCGAAATGTTTAAGCTCAGTGAGGACATTACGAAGACCTCATGATGCCCTAATTTCTCAACGAAAAAAGGCTGGCAATAATAACATCATTCCAAGCAGGTTTATATCCATAATGCTCGAATCCTGCTGTAAATGAATTGAGGAAATCCGAAGTTGTCTTGTGATCGGCATTTCTGGTAGTGGCTCTGTAGATACGAGCCCAGTTTTCCAAAGCATGGATGCATAGGTCCTGCCAAGAATCATCCAATAAGTCCACAGGGATTTCTTCTGGAAAATCAATCAATTTCATGACCCCGGACTCTGCAACAAATAGATTATTGGGAGAGAGGTCGAAAAGGACATGTTGATTCTGCAGGGATTTCATAAAAAATTTACGTGCCTGCTTAACATGAGATGGGTTAAGCACATTCGCAGGATGAGCTATTTTGTCTTGAATGATGCACCCCTCTAGTGTCGCTGTTGTTGTATTGTGGATGATAGCGACAGGCACTGCCAGGTTTTGAGTAGCCCTGTAAAAGTTGAGGGAATTTGTCATCCACGATTTGAGTATCACCTTGGAATATGCTGCCCTTTTTTGCTTAAATACCTTGACTACCAGAGTATCGTTGGACTGACCTGGAACAATTGGGTTTGGTGCTGTTGCTGTATAGACATCCATAAAGGAGCCCTGATTAGAGAGCAGCTTCAGCTGAACACATTGACCTTGGATCTGGATTGTTCCATTCAGTGCGTTGTCAGAAGCAATCTTAAAGAGGGAAGGTGTCTCTCTCCCACGAGTACGTTGCGCTTTTTGCGGTGCAGCAGGTGTTGCTTTAGGTAGTTGACTGTTAAATTTTTCTTCTAGTTCTTCAAGGTTGATTTCGTGTGGAGCATTGGCATTGGTTTCTTGTATTTTTGGCTGGGGCAGATTTAATTTTTGAAAGGCAATGGGTACGATTTGAGAGTCGCGTACATCCATGATACGGCAGCTTTTGACAGGTGCTTCTTTGCCGGCAGCATCCAGGCCTACCACAGCCCCTCTTTTTTTAGATGATTCTCCTGCATCATAATCTGCGAACAAGTTTCTTTTAACCCCTTGAGGTGGATGATCCGATGCGATTAAAGTAGGAGGGGCTTGTATGTTTTCCTCGGAGGATTCTTCTGCATCATAATCTGCGAACAAGTTTCTTTTAACCCCCTGAGGTGGATGATCCGATGCGATTAAAGTGTGAGGGGCTTGTATGTTTTTCTCGGAGGATTCTCCTGCATCATAATCTGCGAACAAGCTTCTTTTAACCCCCTGAGGTGGACGATCCGATGCGATTAAAGTGTGAGGGGCTTGTATGTTTTCCTCGGAGGATTCTCCTGCATCATAATCTGCGAACAAGCTTCTTTTAACCCCTTGAGGTGGATGGTCCGATGCGATCTTAGCAAAAGCTGCTTGAATACCATTTCCCTCTGCAGATTTAAAATTTTGAGATTGCCTTATCTCCGTTCTTGAAGGAGAAGGTGAAGGTGAGGTTTGTAAAGGGGAGTCAGTAAATCGTGAGATAGCCATTGATAATTCCTTGAAAGTTTATTTTTTGTATCTATTTTATAGATGCTTTGAATTTAAATAAAGTAATTTTCATTCTTTTAATAAAAATTAATTTTAAAATTAATAAAATTTTAACAATTAAAACTGTTGGAAATAAAATTAAGGCTATTCATGAACCCTCAGAGTATTCCAGTATAGACATACTTGAGAACCCTACCCTTGAAAAGCATGGGATTCCGCACCATCAAGGCGGGAGTGGGTAGTCTCCATAGGAAGACTGCTAACCAATATGATGGATTGACCTGATTAGTTACTAAAAATTCATTTTCAATAAAAAGCAATTGATATAGCGTGTCTAGGCATGGCATCCATTTCCGTTTTAACAATAGAGGGTATTCTTGAACCCGAGTCCTATTCCGTGGGCTGTAGTCAGGAATCCGAATCTCACCAGCAACCTGCACAGATGTTTCAAAATACGTGCGATTATCCTATAGATGACTGTTTATCGATTAAAAATAATTTTAAAATGAATTTTGATCGTGCAGATCCCATGTTTTGGAAACAAAGAGTCATTTTCCACATGATGGCATCACCCATCATTGTTTCGATGTCTTTCATTCCCTTTTCAGGTATAAAATGCCAAATTCTGTTTTTACAAAAAATCAATCTACTGCCCAAGATAAGGGGTTTTGTGGCTCCCTATCTCTCAGAAGAAGACCAAAAAAAACTGTGTGCTACTGCAACGGTCCCTGTTTGTCATAAAGTGCATGATGAGAATTCAATTGACGATTCACTGGTTGGGTTAGATCTTTGTTCTGAGGAGCTAAGACCCATTCTGAGGTACTTTTTAAAAGATCCAGCTACCGCCTTTTTAGGGATCACTTTTTTGGGATATGGGGGACGCCTCATCTTGCATGGCTGGCTTAAAGTGTAAACCTACATTGCGGCAATCCCGCTCCTTTAGGGGCGGGTTAAGCAACCTGAGTTCGATTTTGAACTTTTTGCTATAGAGGCGGTTATAGATCAATTATGAACAAGGAAAACGGAGATAACGAGGAGAAAACCCTCCAAATTGTCAGTATTATGTTGGACCACAATTTTCTGCTCACCCCCACGTCGATAGCGATTGAGGGCCTCTACAGTCTCATTATGGAGCCGTAGAAGCTTGATCGCTTTATTGACATAGTGCTCGCTGTGGCAAAGTATATCGGCCATCGCAGAACGCCTCAAATTGATCATGCCATGAGTAAATAAAGCACCAGCCTGTAGGGCAAGGCGAGCCTCTATGGCATTTCTAGGCCCAAAGTCATGGAGAGTTTGAGCGACAATATTTAACTGTTCATTCTTTTTAACTACCGGTTCAATAGCAGACGCGCCGTAAGCGGGAAATGCTCCCATGTTGACAAGGAATTAAGCTGGGGTAAAGGCTTGTGGTCGAGAAACCACTGATCCGGCCTTTTTCTATTGATTCAAGAAAGATGGGTAGATTTGATGGTTACGATGACGGTGCGCCAGACTGTTGTGCCGTTTGCATTTTTGCGTTTGTAAATTGATGCCATAGTTCCAAGCTTGAGTTAAAAGCGTTTAGTTGGATGGCGGCTGTTTAAGATTGATCTTTATTGAGCGGCCGTTGCACCACGGCACGCAATTTAAACTTTAACTTGGTATTCAGGCAAGCGCAATCGTGCTTACAAGTGCGTGTGGATGATGGATAAAGAGTGGGGCAACCTGGATTTGAACCTAAGGCCCGACGGGTTATGAGGGCGGCGGACCGCCTTATCATCCAACACATACCAGCCGCTATGGACAATAAGATAAACACTTTGCGCTAAAAATGGTAATCATTTTTGCTGAATTGTGTTGGCTAAATATGCAAGTTGGTGTACCGCTAGTGTACCGCGGCCTATAGGACAGTATTAATAGTCGCGATCACGTTGCTAATCTCACTTGGCATGTTGAGGTTATATGCGACATCACCAAGCCCATTGTGATGAGCAGCCCATAACTTCTGTAATTTACCCAATCCGCCTTCATCGAACTTGATAAGCTGTAGAGCAGTTCCTCGATTTTGGAAAGTCTGAGATAAGCTGACCTTTAATTTGGCTGGGTCATTGATCTTCTTCTCTCGTACAAGCAGATAGAGATCATGATAATCTTTCATGCGGCTATTGGCTGCCCCTTTAGAGATGACCGTTTCCAATTTCTCTGCGAAGATAGTCTCGATCGGGTAGACCAAAAGAGAAATATCATTCTCGAACATCGGCTTGCCTCGATATTGGAAGAGCTGGACTTGAAGAGATTGAGGAATCACAATATCGCCAACCCCTACATCAATGTGGACTCTATCCTGCATCCTTCCAAAATTCGCTTGCAGCGTTGCCCGATAGCCAGGGTAGTGCATATGAGGTTGCATTAATGGCGATAATCCCTGATAGGCGAAGGAGAAGCCATCTGGTGCATTTATGACTGTAATCGCTTCGAAGGCTGACTGGATATCCAGTTCCCTGGTCTGCATACGTGTGAGGAGAAAGTCTAGGTCAGTCGTTTCACGGCCTAATTTGAGTAGATAGGAGAGAAGAAACCCTCCCTTGAAGATAAACTTATCAGATAAGGACGATCGTGCCAACCTAGCCAAAAATCTCTCTAATACCAACTGCTTCCAACAGTGATTAAAGTGAATATGTCTTTCTTGAGCTATAGTTTGCAGTCGATCTTTGAGAGCCTGTTCGTTCATGTAGTCACCGTAATGAGGTAGGGGTCGATATTGACCCGCAGTTTCTTTGCGTATTCCTGCAGTTTGACAAGATTGAGCCTCTGTTTTCCGGATCGATCAAGAGCCATCTTTAACGCTTTGATCGCCGTTTCTCGACTTAGAAGTCGAAAGGCATCCACGATGGTTCTCTCTCTATCGAAAATAGGGACGATAACCCCATCTAATTCAATAGTGGTCTTACCAAGTTCTAAATTACGGAAGCGTACTATCTTTAGTTGAGATCCACTGGCAACATCTGTGCTATGCCGAACGCCTACCCAGTGCTGACGTGGAATTTCGTCAGTTAACCCGTAGACTGCCAAGGCGGAAATTAGACAAATGACACCACCATGGACCCCATAAACAGCTTCTATAAGATCAATCCATTGGAAACTTGAGGAAGGATATTCTGTCCCTTGGTACACTCCTCTGCCAAGCCGTTTGATTATACCCTTCTTAGCATAATACGAGAGCAGAGCTGGATGAATTCCAAGTGCCCTTGCCTCCTTAGTGGTGAAGATAGGCTTGCTTACCAGTAGAGATAGCTGAATGTCCATAATCGATATTTTAACAGAATCACCCAATTTGAGCAAGTGGGCGATTTTGTTAAATTAAAATAATGTCTTAAATTTAACTTTAAAATCATTGCCACGATTGAACATATCCTCCTCCTCGAATTTCTGACTTTCGATCTTGAGTAATCGCCTCCATCTCCACGTAGCAGCGATCATCTTTTCTACCAGTAATCCATCTAAAGGCCCCTCTGGGCTGAGATTCCAATATACCGCTTCCTTAAAGGATGCGAGGTCCTCCGCTAGCTCACTTTTAATCAAAAGATTTTGGGCAAGAAAACCATGTTTGATCGCGTTCCGACTTGCAATCAACTTTCCATCGATTGTTTTAGGATCTCCTTTCAACGCATTTTTTCGGTTATACCAATCCTCAAAACAGGTCTAGGAATATAGGATTTTACTTGTATTAAAGTTATTTTGTATGCAAATTTTTTTTGCATCAATGATGTGTATCGGAAATTTAGAAGGAAGTTGAAATGTCTGCTGCTGTCAGTGAAAACAATGGAATACACCTAGTTTTTGAATCCTTACATTCAAAATTGAGACCTGAGCTGATTCTTAATCGATTGTCAATAATAGATCTTCTTAATTTTAGCAGGGCCTCTGTTACTTCTCATCGATGTGTAAATGATTCTCTGGTTTCAGTTAATCGCGTGCTTGCGACTCGTTATCTTTTCCGAAAGATTTTTGCTTCAACTCGAGAGTGGGAGTTGACTCATTTTTTTTTGACTCGCCTTGGGCTCTATTGTCAATCAACGCAGCCACTTCTGATAGAGCTTGCAATCCATCCTTCTTATAACGCAATCAACATCCAAAAAATCGTCTATAAGTATGCCGAAATGTATCCATCCTCGATTCCAGAGATTGTGAACATATGGAAGCAGGGCGGCTGTTGCAAGCCTGCACAAGAAGAGGACAATTTTTTTATATCTCTTTATGAGCGTATTTTTAAAAATTTCGAAGACCAGAAACCTCTTCACTGGAGCACACGAATCTATGATGCTGTAGACATTACTCCTTTCTTAAAAACGTGGGCTAGGAAAGCCCCCAAAGCTATCAACACTATCTGGAATATCTCGCAAGGATTGGGTCTTTCATCATGGGATTTGGGCCGTCTATATAAAGACCTCACGTTAGTATCTGCTTCTTTGACATCGAAAAAAAATCCTTATAAAGCATTTTTATCAATAATTAAGATAGTCTCTAAGGATGCAATTTTTAGTAGAATTGCGGACGCATGTGATGAATTTGCAATGGCTACAATTAAACAAAATCCAAGTCGCTGCGAAGAGGTCTTTGGCCTGTTGCGGGACACTGTTTATGCCCATAGGAATGTAGCAGAAGGTGGGAATCTCGGGAGTTATCTGGCCGATTTTTTCATTGAATGGATCCTAGATCAGCCAGATCGTGCTAATTACATATTTTCCCTTATCAGAGAAAACAGGATCTACTTGCGTTGGAGCGCATCTCAAAAATGTGAGCTTACTAGTAATTTACTGATCAATTGGAGTAAGCGTCAGCCCTTAATGAGTCAAAAATTGTTGAAATATGCCATGGATGATACATTGTTACCCGCAGATAAAATTCAAAGAGATTGTAGTGATCGCTCGCGTGGAGAACTTGCAGAACATTTATTGATGACTTGGGCTGAAAACTCAAAAAAACTGGGACCAATCTTTTCTTTTATTGGTATGCACAAACACCGATTATTTTTGAAAGAGTCCGGTAATCTTTTTGGCAGCACAATGAGCGGGTTGCTAAAAATATGGCTTGCTAGGAAACCTTCGGATTTCAAAAAAATCTGTGCCTTTGTAGTTCAGGAACACCATCTTTTTACGATTGGCTTACACTACCATTGGCAATCTGCTCTTAAATTTTTGAAGTATGAACAGGTAAGATTACACCCTGAGCGATGTACGAGTGTTCTTAATTGGTTTTCTCAAATTCCTCTGAATCCGCAGAATGGCTATGGAGAAGAAATGGGGCCTATGTATGCCAATCAATGTCGAACTATTGATTGTGGGCGGGTGTTAAAAATAGCATCTGATCAAATGCCAGAACAAGGGGAGAAGATGTTGTCATTGCTTTCAAACTCGACCTATTTCCCAGCAGAGAACTGTGTACCTTATATTGCACTTGATTTAGTACACAAATGGGTACGTGCCCTCCCCAATCAAGCTCATGCAATTATGGAACATGTGTATGATATGCATTTGTTCCCTGATATCCAGCAGCGCAACCAAGCCGTTGTTACAATAATCAAGGAATGGATGATTCACAACCCTCCCATAATCCGTGCCTGTGCTGAAGAAACAAATATTTGTCCTCTGCAATCATGGAACTATACGCAGATTTTAGAGGATCTTCAAGAAAAAGAGCAGGGCCTTCCGGAGGCTTTTCACCCCAGCGTTAGTTTGTGTCTCTCAGGGATTGCTTTGCATGAGGGAGTTGAGTGTTTTAAAAAGGTTGTTTCTGGATTAACAACTATAGAGACACCTAATACTCAGGTTCTCAACAGTGTCTTAACAGATTTAATAGAGGCTCAGTTGTGATCAGGGAGTGTATGAAGAAATGTTTGACATTGCTTGGAACCCTATCCAGAGCCTACCTATGCTTTGCCCATCGCATTTGCTTGTTCTATTGCAGATAGATTCCGTGGTTTTGAAGCTCTTCTTCTAACGTTTCTGGATGGATAAAATGAATGCCTTGGATACCGAGGCTTTCAGCTGCTTGTACATTGGCATTTTGATCATCGATGAAAAGGATTTCTTCTGGGTGAAGGGATAACTGGTGGAGGAGGATTCTGAAAGCTCGGGGATCGGGTTTCTTCACTTTTATTTCGTAGGAAAGCAACGCAGGCTGAAAGAGGGTATAGTAGCCCAAACTACGAATAATGGCTGCATGCTGTTTGGTGACGTTAGAGAGTAATGCGACCTGGTAACCTTCTCCCTTCAACTTAAAAATGGCATTGATTGTCTGGGGAATAGCCTGCAAGGCGCAAGCTTGTGCAGCTTGAAATTGCGACAGCCAATCGGAGGATAGAAGTACGTTTAAAGAAGCGGTGTACTGCTGCCAAAATTGCATTTCATTACCCTCTTCCTTCAGATGGGTGGCCCATGCGTGAAGAAGCAAGGTCGCCTCCTCTTTGGAAATGGGAAAAGAATCCATCATAAACTGGGCTAGCTGCGTGTGGTCTACAGTGGCAACTACTCCACCAAAATCAAAGACGACGGCTTTAATGGTAGGTGAGGCAGCGAAAAGCGCTCCTATATGTGTAAGAATCAGCACGAAAAGAGACCCAACTGCAAAACTCCTGACCTTGGGGAAATCGAAGATTTTGGGGACAATTTTCATGCCCAGCTTGGCTGGCCATGCCGCACAGGCGAGAACGTACCTGGCAGAGTAGGCGAGGAAGCGCGGTGAAAATTGTCGCCACATGAACGCTTTTACAAGAATCAGGAGTTTTGCAATTGGCTCAAGAAGAAAGAAGCTTTTCATTCGCGATCTTCTGTGCGGTGGTTCATTTGACTATAGCGGATCTGTCCTGACCAACCCAGTTTTGTGCGCAGCGTTGAGAAGTAGTCGGTTCGTTCCAGGTTAATCATTTTAAAGGTCCGATCCGATTTGAAGATGGTGAAGGTTTCCCCGCTATGCATGGAGTAGTGGGAAAAGCCATCGTAGGTAATCTCTACTGGATCATAAGAGCTCAAATACTGTACCTGAATCATTTGTTTGGGCATCAAAACGATGGGGCGGTTGGAGATGGTGTGGGGACTGATGGGTGTGATGACAAATGCATTGAGATCAGGGGTGAGGATAGGTCCACCGGCTGCTAAGGAGTAGGCGGTCGAGCCTGAGGGGGTTGCTACAATGATACCGTCGGCTGAGAAGGTATTGAGATAATTACCATCCACTGAGATGCTGAGGTCGATCAGGCTGGGATTGCGGGAACGGTGAATAACGATGTCATTGACGGCAAAGCACTTTTCACCTGAAATGGTGTGTCCTTCCATCATCACACGTTCTTCTGTCATGAAACGGCCAGCTATTAAGTCTTCTAAGCTTGGATAGAGATCGGAGAGGGGGATATCGGCCATAAAGCCAAGATGCCCTAGATTGATCCCTAAAATTGGCGCTTCGAGGTGGGGGAAATGGTGGACTAATCTTAAGATGGTACCATCACCACCCAAAGAGATGAGGCAATAGATCGACTCAGCGGGGACCGAGGAGAGAGGGGGAACGCCTAGCTCCTGTGATTCTTCATCACGAGCCACTACGGTCACTTTCTTGTCATGAAGAAAATCGGTGATCTGACGAGCGATCGTACACGATTCTCGTTTCTTCATATTCGCGAAAAGAGCGATGATCATATCTTATTTTTTTTGTAACAGACTCTTTGGAGGGAAGTGCAAAACTCTATCTGCCTCGTCTATTTACTCTCAGACATTTGCCTTTGGCAAACTGCCTGTTTAAATAAATGCTCCTGAGAGCAAATATCCCGAGGCCTTCGGCCCCAAAAATATACAAAGTCGATTTAAAGCGAGTCATGCAGCTCTCTTTTTGTATTGAACGAGAAGTGGGCCAATATGCGCAAGAGCATTTTTTCGGGTGTAAGTCCAAGCTCATGCAGTAATTCGGGATAGCTTCCCTGTTCGATAAAGGCTTCGGGGATCCCAAAATTGAGAGACTGCACATGGCCAAAATCGTGCGAGAGCAAAAAGTCGTTGATTTCAGTGCCGAGGCCCCCTTTTAGCGAATGTTCTTCAAGAGTTACAACCCGGTTGTGCGTTAAAAAGAGTTTGCCAAAAAGATCTGTATCGAGAGGTTTGATAAAGATTGGATCGACAACCATGGAGGAGATCCCTTTTTCCATCAGCTTTTCACGTAGTTTTAATGCATCGAGGAATTGGTGGCCGAGAGCGACAATTAAAAGATCGGTTCCTTCAGCTAAGATCTCGGCTTTTCCAAGAGGACGTGTTTGCACAGCATCTGTCTCTTCATCCGTTGTAATGTTGGGATAGCGGATTGCCACAGGTCTTTGCCAACTGAAACTGGAAAATAAGAGCTCTTTTAAAAGCTGACCATTGCGTGGTTGGCAGATGACCATATTGGGCATAGCTCTTAAAAAGCTCATTTCATAAATTCCATGATGGGTAGCCCCATCACCTGTGGCTAAGCCTGCCCTATCAACAGCAAATACGACAGGGATTTCCTGAAGGCAGACATCTTGGAAGAGATTGTCAAGAGCACGTTGAAAAAACGTGGAGTAAATGGAACAGACAACTTTGACTTGACCTGTTTTCGCAAGGCCTCCTGCGAATGTGACAGCATGTCCCTCTGCTATACCTACATCAAAGAAGCGGTTAGGGAACCGGTCTTTGAAAGTGTCTAGGCAGGATCCTAAGCTCATGGCAGGAGTAATGACGGCAAGATGCGGGTTTTTCTCTCCCATTTCCACAATGTACTTTCCAAATAGCTTAGGAAATGTGGGCTTTTTAGTAGGCGAGGGATGGAATTCACAGGTTTTAGGGTCAAATGGCTTGACGCCGTGAAAAGTGATTGGGTCGCTCTCGGCCTGTTTCATACCCTGCCCTTTTTTGGTGAAAAGGTGCACGATGACGGGCATGGGAAGGTCTTTGATCGCAGCAAATACCTCAGTCATTTTTTTCAAATCATGTCCATCGATCGGCCCGATGTAGGAGAGGCCAAACTGCTCAAAAAATGAGGCAGAGCTCACTAGATTTTTTACCGATTCGGCAAGAAGTTGGCCTTGTTTGGCAAGCTTTGTACCGTAGATGGGGATTTTCGAAACGATCGTGTCCAGCTCATGGGCCAATTTGCTAGTTGTGGGGTTACTCAAAAGGCGGCTGAGGATGTGCTTAATCCCTCCCACATTGTGAGAGATCGACATCTCATTGTCATTCAAAATGAGAATAAAGCGCGAGAGATCCTTGTGGATGTTATTCAGAGCCTCCAAAGAGAGACCGCAGGTGAGAGTCGCATCGCCGATAATCGGGATGATGTGCTCGGTGCTGCCTACAATGTCGCGACCTTTGGCGAGTCCAAGCGCGAGTGATAAGGCAGTGCCTGCATGCCCAGCGTAGAAATGGTCGTGTTCCGATTCTTTGGGGTGTGCAAATCCACTGAGTCCTTTGTAGGAGCGGATCTGATCAAATTGTTGGTTATTTCTCCCTGTTACCAACTTATGGGTGTAGGTTTGGTGACTGACATCAAAGACGAGTTTATCTAAAGGAGATTCAAAAACATGATGGAGGGCCAAGGTCAGTTCAACGCTGCCTAGATTAGAGGCTAAATGGCCTCCGGTAACTGAAAGAACCTGGATAATGCGGCACCGCACTTCAGAAGCGAGTTGCTCGAGTTCGGGCACAGATAGGTTTTTGAGATCTGTAGGAGAGTCAATATTTTCGAGAATTGTCAATTGAGCGCCTCTTGAAAGGATTCCATGCACGGTTTGCCCTCTGCATCCAATTCAAGCTCGCCATCTCTTTTTTTGATCAACATTTCGATTTTAGCCTCTGCACTATTCAACTTTTGTGAGCATCCTGCAATGAGGCGGTCTGCCTCTTCATATAATTTGAGAGATTCATCCAAAGAAACATTACCCGAGTTCATCTTTTCCAGGATCTCTTCCAAACGGGAAAATGAACGTTCAAAATTAAATTCTTGTTCCATCAACTACCTCAACGTTCACTTCGCCATCTGAAAGGAGGGCGCACAATTTTTGACCAGGAGATAACTCCAGAGATGATACTATAACCGAACTCTTATTTTCGGCAAAGAGGATGGAGTATCCTCGTTTTAAGACATTTTTTGGGTCGAGGGCTTGTAGCCTTTGGACCACCTCTTTCAGTTTTTGTTTTTTCATGTGAAGCTGGTGAAGGGCTATTGTTTCCCCTCGTTTTTCATAAGACCTAAGTCTCGTGCGGCACAAGGCAATCTGCGCTGTAGGCTTTAAAGCTTCCTGCTGCTTTTGTCTGCCCGAGAGCAAAAAGCGCCTCCTGAGCAACGCATTGCACATTTTTTCATCGAGCTTGCATTTGACCTCATCGAGCTTTTGTAATGGCCCTGCTAGCAATGCGTAGGGTGTATTCAATAAAGGATGACGCAAGTAGCCTGTCAATTGGGCGCGAACGCGCTTGAGCTGGTGAGAGAGGGCGTAAGTTAAATTTTTCCTTGCTCGAATAAGGAAGGCGCTGTGCTGGGCAGTTTCCGCAGAAATGATTTCCGCCGCCGCAGAGGGCGTGGGGGCGCGTACATCGGCGACGAAATCGGCAATAGTCACATCGGTCTCATGGCCGACGGCTGATACGATGGGAATAGAGCTCTCAAAAATGGCCTTTGCGACATTTTCATCATTAAAAGCCCAGAGGTCTTCGAGACTGCCGCCACCTCTTCCTACGATGAGCACATCGGCAAGTTGATATGTGTTGAAATCTTGAATGGCACGGGCGATTTCAAGGGGAGCTTCCACCCCTTGGACCCGGACCGGATAAAGAATCAAATGAAAACCGGGGAAGCGACGGGAAAGGACTGTGATGATATCTCGGATCACCGCCCCTGTAGGACTGGTGACAACTCCGATGGTGCGGGGAAAAGCGGGCAGCGGCTTTTTCCTATCCCTGTCAAACCAGCCGAGGCTATGGAGTTTTTTCTTGAGGGCTTCTAGCTTCAGCAGAAGTTCGCCGATTCCCATATAATCAAGGGAACGGACAATCATTTGGTATTTCCCATGAGGGGCATAGACTGACAGCCCCCCTCTAACGATCACCTGATCGCCCTCTTTCGGCGGTCGTTTGAGCGTTTGGCACTGGGGGCGGAACATGACAGCCCCCACTTTAGCACCGGCATCTTTCAGATCAAAGTAGAGGTGGCCGCTAGATTGCATTTTGGCATTGCTAATCTCTCCTTGAACAGTGAGATGCGCAAAGCGCGGTTCAAGTTGATTTTTGATTGCCGAAGTGAGGGCACTGACTGTGATAGGAGTTGACGTTTCGCTCATGAATGTGCTATGAGTATGGATTATTTTTCAGAGGACACATGTCTCAAAAACCTTTGTCTCAAGAACCTTGTCGCCCAGTCATCATTGCCGGCAACTGGAAAATGTACAAGACCATTGATGAATCTGTAAATTACATAGAGACTTTAACACCCCTAATTTCGAAAAGTCAAGCAACCGTTTACCTCGCAGTTCCCTTCACGGCCATTTCCCGGGCTGCCCAGAAGGCTAAGGAGCTGGAAGCTCCTCTTAAAATCGGTGCGCAAAACATGAACGATGCAACTGAAGGTGCCTTTACAGGTGAAATTGCAGCTCGGATGCTCGTAGATGCGGGAGCCGAGTTTGTCATTCTAGGTCACTCTGAAAGACGCCATCTTTTTCAAGAAACCGATGCTCTTATCAATAAAAAAGTGAAACGCGCTCTATCATCCAAACTTCCAGCTATTGTTTGCGTCGGCGAGACTCTTGAAGAGCGTACTGAGGGGCGTTTCGATGAGGTTTTAAAACAACAAATTCTTCAAAGCTTGAAGGGGTTGACTGCCAAAATGGTCGGTTCCCTTATTCTTGCTTATGAGCCTGTTTGGGCAATTGGAACGGGAAAAGTAGCCCAGCCCGAAGATGCCGCAGCCGCTCATCAGTTTTGTCGCGCAGTCATCGCCGAAAAATGGGGAGAAAAAACAGCCGGCAAGCTTCCCATCTTATATGGCGGTTCAGTAAAGCCCGAAAATGCAGCCGACTTGATCTCTCAAGACAATGTCGACGGTCTTTTGGTCGGAGGGGCTTCACTTGACCCTCAAAGTTTTAGTCAGATTATCAACTCCTATCAAGGAACATCAGTATGACCATTGTCTACTATCTTTTTGTTTTTCTCTTTTTGCTTATCTCTATGATTTTGTGTTTTGTCATCCTTATTCAAGAAAGCAAAAGTTCGGGTCTCGGAGCCTCTTTTGGAGGGGACTCTGGCGATTCGCTGTTCGGCACATCCACACCCGAGATCTTAAAACAAATCACCGCATGGCTTGCCATCATTTTTTTGGGTAGTTGCATTCTGCTCTCGGCATGGACAGGGGCAATGGGGCGCCCAAAACAATCTTCTCGCCCAAATGTGGAGGCGATTGAAGCGTGACGCTGAAGCTCCGTTATTATGGCGATCCGATTCTACGTGGGTCAGCTAAGCCGGTAGAAGAAATTACCGATGAGATCCGCACGATTTGCTACAATATGGTTGAGACCATGAAGCATTATGATGGAATTGGCCTTGCAGCACCGCAGGTTGGTTATTTATTGCGGATTTTTGTTTCCAATGTGGAATCGGAAGATGAGAACGGGGAGTTGCATCTAGGTGAACCGAAGATCTACATCAACCCCATCATTACGGTTCCAAGTGATGCTCTTGTGGAACGAAGCGAAGGGTGTCTTTCTATCCCGAAGCTATATCTGCCCATTGTCCGCCCACTCTCCATCCACCTCGAAGCGACCGATATCGAGGGAAATCAGTTTCATGAAGAGTGCTATGGTTATCAAGCCCGCAACCGGATGCACGAGAACGACCACCTCAATGGAGTCCTCTTCATTGACCGAATTAAGGGTAAGCGCCGCACAGAGATTGAGCCTGCCTTGCGTCGTATCAAACAGCAGTATTACGGAAAAGGTGTATGAAAAAAATCTTGATTCTCTTGCTCCTGATTGCTTCTCCACTCGCCGCTAAATCGTACTTATCTGAATACAGAGGGCATGGTTACATTGTCATTTTCCAAGGAGATATCAAAGAAGGGAATGAAGATGAGGTCCGCTCACTGCAAACACAATATCTTGAGTCCATGCTGAATCCCCGTCATCGCGACCGCAACTATAACCTCGGTGTTAAGTTAGGTAAGCTGGGTGTCAAAGTCTCCAAGATAAAAGACGACCCTTATATCGATTTGGAAAACGCTACTCCCTGTTTTACTCCAGACCGTCATTAAAACGATCGCAACTATTCAGTAGGGAATGTTGAAAATATCAGCCGTTTATCAGCTTTTGGATGATTTTGCCCCTTTTGACGACCTCTCGCTTATACCAAATACCGTAAATAATACCATTTCCAGAAAATAAAGTCATGAAATGGTACTGTATAGCACGCCATTTTTGAACGATCCTTTCTCGCTTAGGTGCAAAAACATAGGCTTCGAAACGATCATCCAAATCTGTCATGTTACCCAGTACCACTTCATGGCTTTATTTTCTGGAAATGGTATAATTTGCATTTTACGGATGCCAAACACCGTTTCCAATTGAGATTGTTTTTAAAGTATTGGTATTTATTTATTTGAAAAAATATTTTAACATTAAAAAAAATATGATAACATTAGAATATTAGATCAAAAAAATCAAAAATCAATTCTTTGGGGGTATAAAATGGAAGAGGATTATAAGAGTGATCACTGTTTTCATACAGGTTGTTGTTTTGTAAAAGGCGGACTATGGTTTTTTATCATAGGTGTTATTTTGGGCTTTGGTGTCCTTCTTCAATATATCGTGGGTTCATCTTATGATACCTCACAGATGTTTCTATCTAACATCACACTTTGGTTTGGCTCACCCTTAACACTCAGTGTCGCTTACCTACAATTAGGTGGACTTGCAATGGCCATTCTGGGAATTTTGCATTGCTGGAAAGCAAAGTGCCATGCGCATTGTGTAGAAAAATCAAACAACGCAGCTAATAATGCATGTGCTACAAGTTCAAGCTGCTGCTCTGGAAGTCAAAAAACAGCCTTAGTTTTATGTTATATCGGAATGATAGCGCTAGCCATCACAGGATACCTTGGTTATTTTACAATCGATTGGATTTGGCCAGGATTTTACTACCTTCCAATTATGATTGGTAAGAATCTCTGGTTAGTCCTACAAGGTCTAAGTATTCTTGTCTTTTTAGTTGGTGTCATCATAGCCACATGCTGCTGCCGCTGCAAACATAAGCGAGATGCGCATATCCAACGTTAATCCTATCATCAAGGGGACTTCGGTCCCCTTGGTAGATCGCCTGAAACTCTAAACGCTGCAAATCATTCCAATTGATCTGCTTATAGGGATTCTTGTGGGGTGTCAGGAAAGGGATCGCCCCAAGAGGACTTGCGGGCTTGTCGATACAGCTCTTTGTGGCGGCGGGAAACGGTGAGGGTTTCAAGCCCCCTGGGGGTGCATAGGGGAAGTAAGGTATGTCCAGAGCGGTGCATGGGGGAATGGACAATCCGAGAGACGACATGGGCAGGTGGTGTTTTGGCAACGATCACGTAGGAAAATTTTTCATCTTCATAGGGAAGGGCGGCTGTTTTAGCATGGCGGTGCAGGCGGGAACGGTCCAGCCTGACTGAAAAATGGCACCAATCGGGAGCTTTCATAGGGCAAGCTAGGGAGTGGGGGCAAGGAGCCCAAACTGAGCCTCCGAGGTTGATCAGATGGGAACGGGCCTGGAGCATGTTTTGATTGCCTCGGGGAGTGCCGGGCTCTACGATGATGATTCCGTGATCTGCTGCCTGCCAGCATTTATCTAGCAGGGCTGGGCGTGCTTGTTCGGGGAGCTCTCCTAGAGAATAGCCAAAAAATACCCAATCATGCGCTTCAAACGAGGGGGCGGTGAGGGCATCTCCTTGTTTCCAATCGGCTTGGCTACCCAGTTTTTTCCCTAGTTCAATAAAGTACCGCTCGCGCTCTAGTGCTGTAATGGTAGGGATAGTCTCCCAGATAGATCTTGCTGCCCAGAAGAGCGTTCCCGGCCCGGCGCCGATATCGAGGATTGAGCCTGGAGGGGAAATGTTTTTTAATACTGCTGAGATGGCCGTGTAAGTTGCTGGTAATCGAACTATTAGGTAAGCAAGAAACTCTTCTTCAGAGGTGAGGGTGCCTCCATGCCGATACGAATCGGTAATCCTTTGAGAAGCCAATTTAAGGTTTTGGATATCCGCGTTCTCTATGAGCGCGTCAATCGCATGTTGAAGTGCATTCATAATTCAAATAAACTGTATAGTAAGCAATAGTGTAGCATAAATGCAGTTAGATCAGAAGATTCTTCAACAGCTGAACGAGATCGGGATTGCTCTTTCTAAAGAGCATCGGCGTCCCATCCTGCTCGAAATGATCTTAAGGCATGCCAAAGAACTGACAGGGGCTGATGGGGGTACCATTTATTTGGTGACGCCTCAAAACACGCTCCATTTTGAGATTTTGCTCTCGACATCGCTCGGCTTTCACATGGGAGGGACCTCGTCTATACCCATACCCTTTGATGATCCCTCACTTTTCCTAGAGGACGGATCGTTTAATGATAATTTAATAGTCGCTTATGCTGTGAATCACAAAAAGACGGTCAGTATCAAAGATGCCTATCATGAGCAAGGTTTCGATTTCTCGGGAACGCGTGTTTTTGACAGTAAGACAGGGTACCGCACCCGAGCTGTGATGACCATTCCGATTAAGAATCATGAGAACGACGTGATTGGTGTGTTACAGCTCATTAATCCACCAAGAGAAGAGGGTTTTACCGAATCAGACATCCAGCTTGGAGAATCGCTTGCTTCACAAGCTGGAGTTGCCCTCACTAACCAATTTTTGATCCATAATTTGCGTACACTCTTCGAGTCGTTAATTCGGGTCCTAGCCGAAGCGATCGATGAAAAGTCTCCCTCAACGGGCAATCATAGTAAACGGGTGCCTGTTCTTGCGCTACTACTAGCTGAAGCAATCGATGAGTACTCGGAAGGGCCTTTCCGGGATGTTCATTTTTCCCGTGAGGAAATCTATGAGCTGAAGGTCGCCTCCTTTTTGCATGATTGTGGAAAGATCACCACTCCTGTCCATATCATTGAAAAGCAAAGTAAACTCCAGACGATCACAGATCGGATTGAGCTTGTGCGCATGCGCTACAACTCCCTCATTCAGAAAATGGGAAAAGAGATGAACGTGCGCAAACTCGATTGGTTTGAATTGCACTATCCGCGAGAATTTGCAGAGGCACAGCATGCTTTTGCACCTATTGAGGCCGAATATCACGATCATGTGAAGCAGTTGGAAGCGGAACAACTATGGTTGGAAAATGTCAATCTCAACGCTGAAAAGGTGACGGATGCAACGATCCAGAGACTGCAAAAAATTGCACGGGTGACTTGTGGGGATGACCAACCGCTGCTCACTGCCGATGAGCTTGAAAACTTGAGTGTACCCGAAGGGAACCTCACAGATGAAGAGAAGCAAGTGATCCGGCATCATGTTGTGATGACTTATCGTATGCTTTCGCAACTGCACCTCCCTAAAGAGTTGCGGCGAGTACCCGAAATTGCAGCTTCTCATCATGAAAGGGCAGATGGGAAAGGGTATCCGCGTGGTTTGAAAAATGATGAGATGTCCTTGCAAGCACGCATCTTGATTATCGCTGACATCTTTGAGGCCCTTTCTGCTCCTGACCGCCCCTACAAGCCGGCACTTCCTCTTTCAGTAGTATTCAAGATCATGCAAGGGATGGCGAAGGGGGGGCATCTCGATCCCGATCTCTACGAGGTCTTTATTAAAACAAAAGCCTATTTGCCGTATGCTCATCAGTTTTTAAGTCCTGAGCAAATCGACACTGAATGAACCAATGTGCTTTGTGTGCGTTAGCCCTTCCAAACAATCCTCATCAAGATGGGGGGTATGCTTTTTGCTGCAGTGGCTGTCTCACAGTCTTCCGGATTTTGGGATCAGTAGACAATTTTCGCGAGCATCCTCTGTTTCAAGAGGCGCTCAAAGCAGGTGTGATCGCAAATCCTCTTTTGGTAGAAGAGGCTAATGCTTCACAAGAAGCGGAAGAACAAGTGAAGTGTCATGTCCAGATTGAGGGGATGTGGTGTCCTTCGTGTGCCGATGCGATCCGCCTGATCATGAAACGTCGCAAAGGGATTGTTGCATGTGTAGTTGACTATGCTACGGATCTTGGAGCCATTACTTTTAATCCCAAAGTTCTTTCTAAAACGCAGGTTCTCGAGCTCATTAACAAAATGGGTTACACCGCACACGAGTTTTTTGCTGCAGAAAAAAGCCAAGTGTCACGCGCGCTATGGGTCCGTTTCGCTGTTGCTGCTTTTTGTGCCATGAACATCATGATGTTCTCTTATCCCCTTTATACGGCGTATTTTGGTATTGCGGCAGATGGGTATGAATTAACGATGGGATGGCTCTGCTTTGCTTTGTCCTTGCCGTTGATGAGTTATGCAGCATGGCCGATTTGGAAGAGGCTGAATGTCTCATTTAAAAGTGGATTGTTCGGGATGGAGACTCTTGTCTTGATTGGAGTCTCAACTGCTTTTGCCGTATCTACCTTCCATTTGCTGTGCAAGGAACCAACGTACCTCTATTTTGACTCGATGTCCATGGTGCTCACCTTAGTGTTGTTGGGAAAGATTTTAGAGAGGCGGGCGAAATGTTCTGCCAAAGAGACCCTTTTGCGTCTTACCCGTTGCGTTCCCAAAAAAGGATACAAACGACTTGCCACAGGCGAATATGCCTACATACCCCTCAAAGAGATTGTTCCCGGTGATATTCTGATGGCTCGCACAGGCGAGAAAATTGTACTGGATGGAGTGGTGAGCACAGGCGAAGCGCTTGTCGATGAAGCCGTGATGACTGGCGAGGCACGTTTAGCACGTAAAACGCCTGGTAGTGCAGTGGTAGGTGGTAGTGTTGTCAAGCAAGGGAGCTTATGTATCAAAGTGACCAAAGATCAAACGACTTCTCTTCTGGGGCAAATTCTAGCGTTTGTAGAACACGATTTAGTTTCTAAAAACACTCCTGAGCGAATCATTGATCAGATCACACGTTTATTTGTCCCAACAGTCTTACTGCTAGCCCTGATCATGGGCATCTTTGCAGGACCTTTGCGTGCACTGGTTATTCTACTCATCTCATGTCCTTGTGCGTTGGGTATTGCGGCACCTCTTGCTCAATCGCGTCTTCTCTACTTATTTGCTGAAAAGGGGGCGCTTGTGCGCAATCGCGCCCGTTTATACCTGCTAGCACAAAACCCCTTGTTTGCCTTTGACAAGACAGGAACGCTCACAGAAGGAAAATTCCAAGTTTTGCGAGGCCTACAAGAGCTTTCTGAAGCCCATCAATCCATTTTGAAGGGGTTGGTGATGCATTCCACCCATCCGATCAGCATGGCCCTCCTAGAAGCCCTAGAGGTCCCTTTTTCACATATGCAGGAAGTACAAGAAATCGTCGGAAGGGGAATGATGTGCAGCTGTCAGGGGCATCTCTATTGGCTCGGTTCAGAAAAATTTATGCAAGAGAAAGGGATTACTGTCACTTGCAACGGAGAAGAAACGACCGTCTATTTTGCGCAAGATCAGCTGCTACTCGCTCAAATCCATTTTGGCGACCGCATCCGGGAGCGACTGCCGCAAGTGGAGGGTGTCATTCTTTCGGGTGATTCGCATGCGCTTGTGGGCTCCCTTGCTCATCACTGTGGTTTTCGGTGGGGCAAAGGAGGTTTAGACCCTCTGCAAAAAAGAGAAGAGATCCTCGCTCTTAAAAAAGAGGGTCGGTCAGTTGTGATGGTGGGGGATGGTGTGAATGATGCTCCGGCAATGGCAGCCGCAGACTTAGGGATTTCAGTTGTTTCTGCCACCGATTTGGCTGTTGAGGTCTCGGACATTTTACTCACTACTGAGCATCTCGATGCTCTACCCCATCTTTGCACCCTTACCCGCTCTTGCAGGTCTATCATCTACCAAAATCTCTTCTGGGCCTTTTTCTACAATAGCGTGGGCATTCTACTAGCCTGTATGGGGCTACTCAATCCTCTTTTTGCAGCTATTGCAATGGCTGCTAGCAGCCTCTGCGTTACCCTCAATAGCCTTCGCCTCAGATAAAAACGGAGTGTACTCCGTTTTTGGCAGCCAAAACGGAGGTATAATCCTGAAAACGCAAGAAATTACGGAATAGGACTATGTTTCCTCAGCTACAATATTCATAGTAGTTAACAAAATAATAGTAATTTGTAACTAAGTAAATTAATTGTATTGTTATGGGCAATATTTGCTGCGAAGAGGAGGGCCGCGATCCATAAGGAGTGAGAAGGAGAACCGGTTGTCTGACTCCCGTTTTTCGTATTTGAAGGCGAGTCTCCAGTGTTGGAAGACCACCCGTGCCATTTCGATTTGATATTCGAGGTAAGAGGGTTGTTTTTCTCGATTCCAGCCGTAACGCAGGTCAAACTCGGCCGTCCAATCGGGGTTCAGGCGAGTAAAAATACGGAAGAGGAGGGTATCGCGTCTGTCGGAAAGATGGTTTAGAAGCCCTTGCTGGGTTCGCACAGATTCGAGGATGAAATTGTAAAAGTCTGCCTTGAGCCAATCAAAACGGCTTCTATGGCGGTATTCGATTCCAAAGGCCAGGTTTGCGCTCGTAGTCCAGTCGAGGCGGATGTTGTAAAAATCGAGTTGATGCTCTTGGAAGTTCCATGCGCTATTGATACAACAGAGAAGACGTCTATAGGGCATCCATTCGATGTCGAGGTAGCCTCGAGGAATGGTTTGGCGAATCGTTGGGGTATCAAAAAAGGCATTTGCCCAAAGATCCATCCAGAGCACGCGCTCAATCCCACACGATGTTTTACGGAAAAAACTAGTGCGGACACCAAAACGTGTCAGGTTGAGATGGTCGACACCGTCGTTAATCGAAAAAATGAAATGATTATCGGTAGCTACACGTGGGGTGGTAAGAAAGTTATAGTGGAGATAAGGTTCTAGGGCATGTTTCCAGGTTTGCCATCCTCTGTAAAAGGAGGTATCGAGCTTTACACCGAACTCTCCTGCCACTTGTCCTGCTGATCTGCCCCCAGGGCTGTTGCTATAGGCAATGCCAATCAAGCCGGCCTCAGGAGTCAGTGTGACAGGTCCAAAAAGGAAGGGCCTGTAAAGAAAAGGGTGGACGGCGATGCGTGAAGAGTCAAAATTGTGTGTATCGAAATTGCGTGTATCTAAAACAACATCATCACTCAATTTATAGCGATAATAACTTGCTTTGAAGGTGTTTTCGCATAGGATGCCTGTCTTGGGTATCTCGAAGGTGTGCCAATTGAGACGGAAAGAGGGAAGCTCCTGGCTGACTGTTTGGAAACGATTGACCCGCACATTTGTAAATAGGTTAGCAATCCAAGCACGGTCTTTGTGTAGAAAATTCAGCTGTGTCCTACCGGCTGTTTTGAGATCAAAATCTTTTGTGTTATAGTCCGCGGCCATTTGCCCATCACTGACAAAGTCGTACATTCCATCAACAGTGACCCCGTAGGCCCGATCATAAAAGGTCCCTTGGAAGCGGTACCGGTCTTTCCGGTGCCGATCGTCTAGGGGGATGTCGTGGGCAAAGTAGTTGCGCGAGTACCATTGAGTAGGGCGCCAGCTTGGATTAAAAACCGTTTCTATACCGGCCCCTACTCCTTTGCCAAAAAAACCATCGATGCGTGCAGTTGCTTTGAAATCTCCCCAGGAGAGAAATCGATAGAGTAGGCTGACATAAGAGCCTAAAAATCCCCCCCAACCAAACTTAACTGCAAAAGGTGGGCGCTCGATATTTTTTAAGTCGAGCTGGATGCGAGGTAGCCACAAGAGAGGGATCGAGTTTACGCGGAAGTTGATGTCTTTGGCCATCAAGATACGCTCAGGTGTCAAGGAAATGTAGGGTGAGCGTAGCACGACATCTTCGATTTCGCCCTCAGATGTAGTAATGAAGCCATCGATTACGACTACATTTCCATCCTCCATCAGGAGCATCTCGCTGCCCCCGATGTACCAAGGTGGGGATGCGGTGCGTCCATTGATCAGAAAGCCCCTACGTGCAATGAAGTCGTAGTACAGCCGGTCTCCGACGAGGACTCGATCGTTATAGTCTAGCAGTAGGTTTCCCTCACAATTGACTGTAAAGATGGGTACCTCTCCATCAAGCTTCCGGATGTAACTGATCTTTTGGGCTTGAATCCGCAGGCCCTGTGTTGAGAGCACTCCACCAGCCTCTGTTGTCAAAATTCCTTCTGAATACACAGGGTCCATAAGATCTACGATGACATCCTCAAGTCCGCATACAAAGGGAATCTCAGGAGGACGGCAAGGGAGGCAAACAGCTGGCCAAATTTCGGGAGGATCTACCGTGAGCTCATCTGCCTGCAGTGAAGAAAAGAGAAAAAAAAGGCAGCATGCGGAAATACGGTAACTATTCAGGTAATCCATCTTTTCGGTTAAAGGCCTCTCTGCGGTGAATCTACTCCCAGCTTGGCAAGCTGGGCCTGCCTTAAGGGTTATGCTGGCTCGTGAATAGTCACGAAATGCGTAAAAAAAGATTCACATCTATTCGGTGGTTCTCATCAATAATCCGGCAAGAGCATAACGGTTTTTCGCATTTCCGTATGCAATCGTATGGATGAGTGCGAGAGTACCTGCTTGGTTTTGAACTGATGCTAATGTTTCACACGCTTCGATCAAGAAGCGGGAGGTCTCTTCTGGGTTCAGGTTATGTGGATCGCTAAACGAGGGAGTATCTTTATCCTCTTTGAAGCGAATCAATTCCTCAGAGCCGCGGGCTTTGACCCAAGCAATGAGTTGCTCTTCGTAGGGCCCCTCTTCTTTCATGCGATACAGGGCAAGAGTGCAGTAATTGCGGATAAGAGGGGCCCCAGCTTTTTGATAGCCCTCTTTTAAAAACTGGATTACACTATCACTTTTTTTGTTTTGTAAGAGCTCGATCACAATGGGGATGAGATTGTTTTGCTTTTTTTGGAAGATTTTGCGCGCCAGCTTAAGAAAATCTGCTTCTTCAAATTCGAGGCAATGGATCAACACCTTCTCGCGCAATCCAAGTGTCTGCCCAACGATGCCTGGAAATTGTTTATCTTGCTGATGTGCAGAAGGCCGTGTTTTCCATGCTTTCAATCCTCCACTGGGAGATGAAATGCGCCAAAAGCCGGTATCTCTTGCATCATCGAACAAGATCTCATCTAGATGATCCAAGACCCTACGATCACGTTGAGCTAGAAGCGCGAGCACCGCATTAAGCCGAACATCTCGCTCGGTATGCGAAAGAAGCGCTGCAAGTACTTCTCTTCCTTCTTGGAGAATACCTAAAATGCCGATAGCAAAAAGAGAACCATTTTTGGCTTCGCTCTCTATTGGGGCCAGATAGTTTGTTTCACCCAGGGTATGCAAAGACATGCAAGCGGCAAGTTTGACGGTTTCTTGCCGGCTCTCTGCGAAATTTTTAAGCTTTCCAAGAGAAAGGTGATCTTTTAGAGCGCCAAAAGCTAAGGCACAGCTCTCTTGTTGTGCGTAAGAGGCTCCTTGTGCCAATGTGCGCAACATAGGAAGGAAATCATCCCGACCGCCATCGGCTACAGTTAAAATCGTATCGACTCGCACTTCGACATCAGGATCACTGAGCAACCTACGTAAAAAGCGGCTTGCTTCGCTGCCCTCAACGTGTATAGCGATTTGGGAGAAGAGTGCCCTAATCTGCGGAGGAACCTTGTGCATGAGTGACTGGAGATGACTCATGGTAGAGGGATGGTTTGCTTTAGCCAATTCTAGCAGCGCTTCAAGACGGACAATCACAAAGGGAGAAGAAAGGGAATCGAGTAGGAGTCTGTTCGCATCGTCATCTTGCAGCTTTCCCAGATAAGAAAGGGCGACAAGCTGTATTTTCAGCTCGCTACTGTGCAGCCCTTTTTCTAAAATAGGGAGCATTTCTGTCGATGTGGAAACCCCTGCCCCAAACATGCACATCAGCTGGATCTCAGGATCCTTCGAATCAATGCCCTGTTCTAATAGGGCTTTGGCTGCCTGTTGGAGGAGGGAAAAGTCTTGAGTTTTGCACTCCCCGGCATAGTTCAAATAATTTTCGAACCCATTTTTTGCCTCTCCGCGGTGAATCGCGTACAGCATCTGGCCGCTGACATCCGTAGGGAAAGCCGCTACAAATGGAAAAAGAGAGGTTAGGATGGTAAATAATGCCATAGATTAATCCCTACTTCATTGAGGACTTTTTGCAATGCGTGGGTAGGTAGCCCCATAGCGTTATAAAAACACCCTTCCATGCGTTTAACAATCAAACTGCCACCCAGTTGAATGCTGTAGCCTCCTGCCTTATCGGTACCTTGGAAGGCCCGGTGATAAAGGTGAAGCTGTGGATCTGTGAGATTATGAAATTGGACACGAGTCTCTTCGCATACCGTACAGGTATGGATACCATTTATTGCTGTGACGGCTGTAAATACCGAGTGCCAAGATCCATTGAGCTCTTTGAGCATAGCAAAATTCTCTTGTTCATCAGCCGGTTTATTAAAGATTTTACCTTCTTTAAAAACAACGGTATCGGCTGTGAGAATCACTGCTTTGGGATAGTGGGTAATCAACGAGGAGGCTTTTCCTTCGGAAAGCGAAGAGGCATAAAAGACAGGATCGCCTTCAAAGGGGACAAGCTCTTCGGCAAAATGTGAGGCGATTTGCTCAAATGGGATCGAGAAAAAGTTTAAAATCTCACGCCGTCGCGGTGATTGTGAGCCTAAAATAAGACGCATAGTCAGGGGAGTATAGCCTATTGCTGATTTTGTGACTATTCACGACCCGCCAGGGCAATCTAGGAAAGATATACTTCCTCAAGGTGGGAGTGGATGGTCACCGCAGGGAGGCAACTGACCAGTAATACCATTTCCAGAAAATAAAGCCATGAAGTGGCACTGGGTAACATGACAGATTTGGATGATCATTTCGAAGCCTATGTTTTTGTACCTAAGCGAGAAAGGATCGTTCAAAAATGGCGTGTTATACAGTGCCAATTTGTAACTTTATTTTCTGGAAATGGTATAAGACGGACTACCTGAACAGTTATCGGATTTTCAATCTTTGCTAAATTGTGGTGTATTTAGAATGCCCCTCTCCTGTACATTATCTTTAATTTTTACCCTACATTGATGCTGTAAAGATGGATTACATGGATGGTTGTGATTTATTATACAGAACTTTTTAAAATGAAAAAATTGAAGATGACTTAATATGAAATTACTATAAAGTTTTATAATTAATAATATGAGTGCAAGTGGAAGGATACAAAATGAAGGTGGTCCGAATCCTGCGGTTCCGAGGATGTCGGACCTTGTAGGTGAGACGGTTCAAAATCGCCGAGTCACATGTGTGGATTTGAGCTGCAATGTGGTGGTTACTGTGATTGGTCTAGCCATGATCATCTTTGCTACTGTTATCTGTGTGAATATAGCTCAGGAGTTTGGATGGAGCACGAGTAAGATCCCCCTTTATAGTATCATGGGAGCTGTCGGTATTGCGGGTACTGTGGTAACGGTCTTGTCGATTAAGTGGATTGTGGAAGGTTGCGAGAAGTGGAGTAAGTTCCGCAATAACATCTCAGAGGTTACTTGATGGGAATGTTGAAAATATCAGATGTTCCCGACTTTGACACTTGCTTCGCAAGTCCTTATCTATAGGTTTATACCATTTCCAGAAAATAAAGTCACAAATTGGCACTGTATAATACATAGGCTTCGAAACGATCATCCAAATCTGTCACGTTACCCAGTGCCACTTCATGGCTTTATTTTCTGGAAATGGTATAACACGCCATTTTTGAACGATCCTTTCTAGCTTAGGTGCAAAAACATAGGCTTCGAAACGATCCTCCAAATCTGTCATGTTACCCAGTGCCACTTCATGGCTTTATTTTCTGGAAATGGTATAACGCTATTTGGTCGCTGTTAGAAGGGTGGCAGCTCCAAAGCTCAGAGGTTTGCTCTGAATATTTTGAAAGCCTACAGTGCGCAAACTGTGCATCAAAACGCTCGGTGAGGAAAACACCTCTACACTGCTTGCCAGATACTTATAAGCTTCCATATTTTTAGCCGTAAGCTTTCCCAGAAAGGGGAGGATAAAGCGCGTATAGCAACGATGACCTAGTTTGGGCAAAGGGGCTGTAGGACGCGTAGATTCAAGAATTCCAAAGCGTCCGCCGGGTTTGAGAACCCGATAGACTTCTTGGAAACATTTTTCCGGATCTTTGACATTGCGGATCCCATAGGCAATAGACACCGCATCAATAGAGCTTATGGAAAGAGGTATGGCCTGGGCATCGCCTTGAACGATTTCAAAACGCTCACGGAAAGCAGCTCCTTTAGTCTGTGCGACAGCTAGCATCTCAGGGCAAAAATCGAGAAGGATGGCCTCTGCCTCAGGGTTTTTTTTCAAATACCCGAATGCAATTTCTCCCGTGCCAGCGCAAAGGTCAAGAAGGGATTTGGCAGATCCAATTGAATGGATTAACTGCTGATTCCAGTACCGGTTCAACCCAAAGGAAATTCTAGCGTTTGCAAGGTCATAATTGGGGGCGATACTGGCAAACATAGCTTGGATGGTTTCAGGAGCAGATTGTTTATACATCGAGTCGATATCTCCTAAATAGTTCTAAACTTTCGATTTCTTGTGGTCCTAGACGATAACCCAAGCTCGCATAATAGGCACGAATCCTCTTAGAATTGAGTTTACACTGTCGTAATGCTGCATGCTCAATTTCTTGAGGGTGGAGTGCGCTCCACGATAATGCATTGTCTAGCTCTTGCTGGAGCCGATCGAGCCTTGAAGTTTCTATGTTTTTTCTAGCTGAGAATACAGCAAAAACAAAAGGTAGACCGGTCATTTCGTACCATGCCGTTGCTAAATCAATGGTTTGAAAGCCCGGGACGTGCTCCTGCTCGAGCGCATCATTCCCAATCAGCAAGAAGGCATCATAGCAGGGAAGTGGCTCGTTTTCCCATTGGGGAGAGACTTTCCAAAAGTGGCGGCACAAGACTTTTAACAAAGAGGTTGATGTGGCACTGTGATGTGTCAATCCAATGCGGGCGCCATCTAACTTATTTACAGAAGTGCGAGTGTACAAATTGACACTCAAAACTTGATTTAAGCCCACAATGCCTAAGTGAGGCAAGAGGCGATAATTCCTATCCAGATACTCTACAGAGCTTGAGAGTGCGACGTCGAGCCTTTCTTCGCGTAGCATGCTGTTCAGCACGCTTGGGATGGCATAGATGAACTGAGCGGAAGTTTGGATATGCCCTAATTGAAAAGGGAGATGGAAGGGCAAAGCATTGATGTAAGAGACACAGCCAACATTCACACATCACCAGAATGTGTCAAACGGGGCGTGCGCCCAATCGAACGGATCAGTTCGGTCATGGTTTCTTTATCCATGATCATGGGCGGGGATCCTGCCATAGCAATCACCCGCTCCTCAGTATTGGTTGAAGAGAGGTCATTGCCTCCCCAACTGAGAATTTCCAAAGCCTCTTGAACCCCAATATAATTCCAAAGGACTTTAAGATGGGGGATATTATCTATCATGAGCCTAGAAACAGCATAAATCAGGGGAAGATGTTTCTCGATGAGGCGCCTTTTACGCTTACCTAAAGCATTGTTTTCTTGGCCAAATTTTAAAGGTATGAAGGCTTTGAATCCTCCAGTCTCATCTTGAAGTGTACGCACGCGCTGCATATGTTCTATGATATCAGCGCAGCTTTCAATATGGCCAAACAGCATGGTGATATTGGAGTGCAGCCCTAGGCTATGGGCAAGAGCATGGATCTCTAAAAATGTATCGGACGAGATTTTACCAGGAGCAATTTTCTTGCGAACCTCCTCAACTAAAATTTCTGCTCCACCTCCGGGCATGGAGCCGAGCCCCCAACTGATCATCCTTTGGAAGACCTCGGTGATGGAAATGCCGTGCAGCTCTGCCAAAAAATGATATTCAACGGGAGTTAGAGCTTTAATATGAAGATCAGGATCTAGTTTTTTGATCCTTCGGAAGGCATCTTCATAATAGTCGAGGTTACAATCCCTCCAAAGACCTCCCACAATATGGATTTCGGTTAAACCTTCCGGGAGGTGCTGTCGCACTTTTTCTTCGATCTGTTCGGGAGTAAAAAACCACGCCTTATCCCAACCAGGCTTTGCGTAAAAGGAACAAAACTGACAGTTGAGTTCACATAGGTTAGTGGGATGAATGTAAAGAGTGGAGGCGAAATGGACTGTATCGCCAGCAATTCGCTTACGGGCAAAATCAGCCAGGGTTCTTATAGCTCTGATTTCTTCCTCGTCAGTTGATTCGAGAAGTTTAAGTCCCTCTTCAGGCGAAATGCGCTCTTTTTCTATAACTTTTTCTGCGATTCCCTCCAGAAAAGGAGTCGGCATGGACTCAAGGGCAATTTTTGTGTTCGTTGTTAAACTCATCTTTGTCACACCTAGTTTTGTCGCCGCAAAGAGAGCAGCTGCCTATAGCGTCATCTTTTTTCTCTCCGGGCTTTTTCTTGACCGGGGCTAGACCACATCCGCGACTTAAGCGTGATTTTCCAGTCATTAGAAGACCTATGCTTAAAGCGGCAACCACAAATCCCATCACTAATACTGCCAACAAGATGGTCAAAAAAAGGTTTTGGGTCAATTAGCGCCACCTTTTTTACCAACCTTAGGAGGCACAATCGTGGGTCCTGAGCTAAAATCGATCCAAATAGGAGAGCTCCAAGCGATATGACCATCTTCCTGAGTCACCCGCAAATAGTAAAAGACAAAAGGATCCTTATCCTTTCCATCGAGGCTGATTTTGTCGATGGTCTCTTGATCATCATAGTAGTATTCGAAAAAGTAATTTTTTGGAAAGAAAGTATGGATGACATCCCCATTGCGGATTAGCTCAACTTGTTTGAGTTTGTCTGTCCCAGCAACATACCCCGAAACATGCCGATTCACATTAAGGCCAGGTTTGGTGGAGGTGGATAGCTCAGAGCCCATTCGCTGACCTGCAATATAAAAGCCGACGATAATGCGGGGACCGGTTGTGGCATAGCAACTGCGGCGGTAGAGCCCATCAAGGAGCGAGTCTCGCGTATATTTTTCGCAGATAATACCTGTGAAACCAGGTGAATATTGTACCTGGTCACTTTCGAAAAAGTCGTTGTAGACGCCCCGGTCGTCTAACCCTCCAGCTACAAAACCAAACCGGCAGTTCTTTTTAAGGGCTTCAACTAATGAACCTTCCTCTGTCGGAGCTATTCCACCGCTTATTGGTCTTGGGCCATTGAGTTGTTCAGAACTTCCCCAGGCATTATAAATTTCAACCACTCGTTCAAAGTCAGGATTGAATTCCTTAAAGTCAAAATGTAGTCCCTTGCCCATGGTGAAAGTGGGGATCGAGATCATATCTTTTGGTGAGGAGGATTTGTAGATTTTGGCAAGAGAAGAACTTTTGGCTTCCTTTTGACGGAGCAAAGGTTTGTTGTCTTTGGTATAAATGATTTGTCGTAATCCCTCTAGTCCCGCCTCCCCCTGATATTGAAAGCCCAGTAGGGTGATAAAGCGGTCATCTTCGTTAAAATCCGTGATGTTTTGAGAGGCTAATTTCCACAAATCATTGGGAGTTTCATCGGGGTTTTCGAAATATGAGGTGGCATAGAAATTCAATGCCTTCTCATCGCGAAAATGGCGCAGGCAGCTCTCGATGCTTTCTGTTGAATCAACCCTGTCCGATTCACCGTGTAGCAAGCCCCAGAACAAATTACGGTCATTTTCTTGGAAACATTTGATAGGGGCCGAGGTAAATACTTCTCCAGACTTTAAATTCTTCAGTTGGATTCGATAGATCCCCGCTTCGTTGAAGTAGAGATTGGGTAGGATGACGAAACCGGTTTCAGGAACAAAAAGTTTCCAGTTCAGGTTCTCACGTAAGTGCTCATAAGAGAGTTCGATCAAAGTATCTTCGGGAGCAAAGTTTGTTAAGTTGCCATAGTCATCTTCAAATCGGACGGTGATATCGAAGCGTTTGTTTTTAGCAACAAACGAAGGGGCCAAAATCCGGATTGTATGTAAGCGATTGCCCCGGATATCCATCGAGAATACCTCAGGATCTTCGTAATTCCCTTTTCCCTTGGGATCAATATATAGATTAAATGGGCGCCGGCGCTGTAGGGTGAGTTGGCATTCATTACCAAGCTCATCAGGATTACCATCAACGTCTGGTGATATCCCTATGCCGATTGTGATTTTTTCTCCTATTTTTACAGGAGAGGGGAGGACAAATTCATATTGGGGGACAATACTGTCAGGTGTTTCAATTTCTTCCGCTTGCAGGATTGTACCATTGTCTAACTCAGCATAAATCACATTGCCATCTTCCTCCAAATTGATTGAAGGAACTTCCCAATCAATATCCCTTCCCTTACTGAGAAGGTCGAATTTCAACCGGGTTCCTTTTGGCAGGGACATGGACGTAGTATAGATGAATTTCCAGGTAGATGTTTGCCCTGCGCGGGCCACGGATGGATCACTATAGCAAATTGACCGACGCATAACTTCTTTTTGTCTTAGTTAAAAATAGAGGCCCTGATCATAGAAGCACCCTGAGTTTTTCTCAAGAGCCTCTTGCGTGAGTTATTGTTTTATTTTTTCTAGAGCAGCGAGTGCTTGGGCTTGCCCGTCATATACTTTGAAATAAGGAAGAAAGCCTGTGATGTATAAAACATTTTCAATCGGTTTAGGAACAGCAGCTAAAAAAATATTGCCCTGTTTTTTTTCAAGTTCTTTATGGCAATGCACCAGAACTCGTATCCCCGCACTTGAGATGTAATCGAGGCTGCTAAAATCCAGAATCACATCGTGCGCCCCACCCTCGATAGCATCCAAGATTTTATTGTCGACTTCCGAAGAAGTGGAGCTATCCAATCTTCCAGAGAGTGTAAATACCATCACGTTTCCCTTTTTCTCTTCGCTGATCTCCATGGACATCTCCTATCTCCTCAAAAAAATGAATACCTTCGAGATAGAGACTCTTGGATTAGATGTCAAGGTCCTCATTTCAGGTCCTCATTTCCGGCCCATGCCTTGTCCCAAAAAAAATGGATCGGTCACAGGCGCGTGGGTAAGATTTATCAGGAGGCGTATTCGATGGCTTTGGTTTCCCGGATAACAGTCACTTTGATTTTACCGGGATAGCTCATCTCTTTTTCGATTTTTTGCGCGATTGCCCGGGCCAGGTGCATAGCACTGGCGTCATCATAAGTGGTCGGTTCCACGATGACTCTGAGTTCGCGCCCTGCATGCATGGCATAGGCTTTCTCGACTCCCGTAAATTGGTGGGTGAGCAATTCGAGCTTAGCGGAACGCTTTAGGTAACTCTCTAAAGCTTCTAAACGGGCGCCGAGCCGACCTCCCGAAAGCTTATTAGCCGCGCTACACAAGCTCGCTTCGATCGTTTGAGGGAGGATTTCATCGTGATGACAGCCGATTCCGTTTGCAACTTCCACGCTCTGGCCATACTTTAGTGCGATTTGCTGGCCTATCAAAGCGTGCGATCCTTCTGTCTCATGTGAGACTGCTTTGCCAATATCATGCAATAGCCCGATGCGACGAGCACGTTCACTATCTAGGTGAAGCTCATCTGCCATGATCCCTAAGAGATGGCTTACCTCTAGACTGTGTGTCAGGACATTTTGTCCATAACTGTAGCGAAAATGTAAGAGGCCCAGTAATCGGAGCAGCTCAGGGTCGAAGGCTAAAGAACCGGCCTCCATAGCAGCCTCTTGGCCACGCTCTATGATCTGTTGATTTACACGTTTTTCAGCAAGGGCTACTACCTCTTCGATGCGAGTGGGATGGATTCGGCCGTCTTGAATCAACTCTTTGAGAGTGACCTTTGCGATTTCTTTGCGAACAGGGTCAAAACCTGAGATAATCACAGCATTTGGGGTGTCGTCGATGACAAAATTCATCCCTGTTGCCTCTTCGAGCGCACGGATATTACGTCCTTCTCGTCCAATGACCCTACCTTTCATCTCCTGATTGGGAAGAGCGACTGTGGTTACTGCAATGTCTGAAACGGATTGCAAACAGAGGCGGTTGATCGCGGTACAGATGATTTGGGTGGCCAAGCTCTCCGCCTCTATTGTTGTCTCTTTGCTGTGTTTGATCAGGAAATGGGCGCACTCGCTTTGCACCTTTTCAGCATACTCATTGAACAGCATATTTTTTGCTTCGTCAGCAGTCATTTCTGCCGCTTGCTCCACACGCAGATCACAGGCTTTCTCTCTGATGAGAAGAGCGGTCTCTTTTTCATCCAACGTCTGCTTCAAACGAGCGATCTCTCTGTCCTTTTTCTCGGCCTCAAGCATCTTTTTTTCAAAGAGTGCGCTTTGGCGCTCGAGCTTTTCCTCACGTGTGGCTATCTTGAGCATTTTCTGTCCGGTGAGTTTTTCCAATTCCTGACGTTGTTCAAAAGAGCGTTGTTGGACGTGCAATTCACTAGTGGAGCGTAAGGCCCCAGCCTCCAACTCTGCTTTGTGAATAATCTCCTGAGCCATTTTCTCAAAACCACCCCTCTTGAACTTGTAGAAGGCATATACCGTGAGCATGCCGCTACAAAAACCGATGGCTAAACTGATCATGGTGTTTCTTCATTTTTGAGGGGTGTGATACGCACTTTTTCGACACTGCGCTCAGATGAACTCAAAATTTCCAAGTCGAAATCTTCGTGGTGGATCTTCAAACCTTTATGCGGTATGGCACCTACCTTATGAAAAACATAACCTCCGATTGTATCGTATTCCCCGTCTTGGGGGATATGGATGTCAAAGGTCTCTTCAGCATCAAGGATTGTCATGCGGGCATCCACAATCCAGCCTCCACCACCGGGCTGAGTTGTATACAGCTGCTGTTCATCGATATCGTACTCATCGGCAATGTCTCCAACAATTTCCTCGAGAATATCTTCCATCGTGACTACCCCTTCGGTACCACCATATTCATCGACAACAATAGCCATGTGCATCTGTTTGGAACGAAACTCTTGCAACAGTTGAGCTACTTTTTTGGTTTCGGGGGTATAAAAAACTCCCTTCGTAATCGATTCGATCGGGGCGTTTGTCTGAGCGCTGTCTTTTTTGCCTCCTAAGCAATCCATGTAGAGCTGGAGAATATCTTTAAACATTAAAACGCCAATAATGTTGTCCACGGTATCACGGTAAACAGGTACCCTGCTGTATCCTTCACTAGTCAGCTCTTTGGCGGCATCCTGGATCTCTGTATCGGCTGGCAACATAAACAAGTCGACGCGTGGAACCATCACTTCGCGCACGATGCGGTCCTTAAATTTAACGACCGATTCGATCAATTTTTTATCGGAATGGTTGAGTTGGCCTTGCACATCGGCATCATGCAGGATTTGCACGATAGTCTCCTTCATTTCCTCCACCGGGTCTCCCCAACTCTGGTCCTTACGTGCCTTGGTGGCTATTTCGGCCAATTTTAAGAATACAAATGAGATAGGAAAGGAAAGATAAAGAAACAAGGAAGCAAAGGGCAAAGAGGCCGCTAGCGCCTGATCTGAAGCCCAAATGGCCCAAAAGCGTGGAAAAAAATCACCGATCAATAATACCAGAAAAAGTAAAACGACCAAGATTCCGATCAGCGCTGTGGTAGTCTCAGGGCTATAAAAATACAGGCCAATGGCTGCACAAACGACATATCCTAAGCGGGCCAAATTTTCACTTAGGGTGGCTGCAAAAACGAGCAATTCGAAGCGCCAAGCTTTATTGAATAAGCGATGTAGCGGAGCATAAAAGAACCGGATCGGATATTTCTTGATGATTTCCAGCGAACGCGACTTTCCAAGACGCGTAAGAGAATGAGTCACGGTTGTCAAAAAGAACGACCAGATCAAAAAGAAGAGACAAAGTAAAATTGAACCAGTGAGTGCCACCCTTTTCCCAACGTGCTTTTCGCAAAAGATTATTATAGTGAATATTAAGGTACTACGTCAATTTGTATTCATATTTTCAGTTGGATAGAGATTGAAACACAGAGGCACTGAGAAGCAGAGGCACTGAGAAGAATTTATACCAATCCGCAAAAATAACACTGCAAATTAGGGCTGTCTAATACCATTTCCAAAAAATAAAGTCACAAATTGGCACTGTATAACACGCCATTTTTGAACGATCCTTTCTCGCTTAGGTGCAAAAACATAGGCTTCGAAACGACCATCCAAATCTGTCATGTTACCCAGCGCCACTTCATGGCTTTATTTTCCGGAAATGGTATCAGTCCAAGTAGATTGTAGGATGGGGATTGCATAGTCCAGCAGAGCTTCTGGTGTTGGCAAAGAAGAGGTCAAAAGATCTTGTCTTTTTGCGTGCAACTCTGGGCTGCCTTTAAAAAACAGACCTAGAAGCTGTTTGAGCTTACTCACACGTAATTTAGGTCTTGCTGAGAGGGGAATTGAGTTGACGTACATGTGCAAGTAACTCATCAATTCCTCCCATTGGGGTTGGTAGGATTTGCCTGAGAAATGGGCGCGGATTTGATGAAAAATGAAGGGGTTCATGACACTTCCCCGTCCAATCATGAGTGCATCACAATTTGTATTACGGAGCATGTCGAGTGCATTTTGGACAGACACGATGTCGCCATTGCCCACAACAGGTATCTTAAGCAAAGCTTTGGCAAGCGCGATGAATTCCCACTTAGCTGGAGGACCATAGCCATCGATTTTAGTTCGGGGATGGAGAGTAATGTAACGGACACCGCTTTCTTGGGCGGCCAGAACATTTTCTTTGAAAAGGGAAGTGTCTGCGTATCCCGAGCGCATTTTCATCGTGACAGGAATCGAGACTGATTGCACTACAGCTTTGGCGACTTCCAATAGAAAATCGGGGCTCTTTAAAAGGCTTGACCCTGCGCCGCGTCCTGTGACCGTATTAGATGGACATCCACAGTTGATGTCGATGCGAGGGGCCCCAAGGCGGGCTAGCTCTTGGGCCATTTCAGCCATTAGTTCAGGGTCAGAGCCCATGATTTGAGCTGCCAATGGAATGGGCGCTAACTCATCACAATGGTAGCCCTTCGCTAAGCTCTTCACATGCGCGTTTGAGGGAACCCGCAAAAAATCCCTGACAGCCTCGTCAAATCCTGCTATTGATCCGATCGCTTTACGAAAACAGGTGTCCCCGATCCCCTCCATAGGGGCTAGTTGCAAATAAGGACAACCTGATGGGTCTCGAGGCAAAATACACACGCAAACAGGATACTACAGGACAAGATTAGCCGGTAGAACAGAGCTCGCCCAACTGCGGGAACTTTCACGTAGTTTGAGATGCGGAAATTATTCCTTGATGAGTCCTTATACCATTTCCAGAAAATAAAGTTACAAATTGGCACTGTATAACACGCTATTTTTGAACGATCCTTTTTCGCTTAGGTGCAAAAACATAGGCTTCGAAACGATCATCCAAATCTGTCATGTTACCCAGCACCACTTCATGACTTTATTTTCTGGAAATGGTATTAGTGGATAGAGGCTGGAGTGAGTTGATACAAATCGAGTTTTTGAAACCGAGTATTGAAGTTCTGCTCGGGAAAGGGGAAAAGCACTTCATTCTTACCGAACATCATGAACTCACCGCGGAGCACCAGATTTTCTCTCTCAACCCAGAGTTTAGCAGAGTAGACTTTACCGCTACGTGGATCGACTACATGTCCCTTGGCAGGCTCTCGACCTGACGCTGGAGATACCCAGATAATATCCAGGCCGCAATAATAAGGCTGCCCCTGAATGCCTGTTGCTCGGCTCCGTGGCTGATAAATCGTTTCGTCTAAATTACCTTGTTTATCGAAATTCGCCACAATTTTGCCGTAAATTTTTCCCTGGTAGGGATAAACCGCAACGACTGAAGTGGGTAAATGCGTTTGATTATCAACTGTTTGCCAAAAACCATAGAGGTTGTTGGCGCAAACACTTGAATAAGAGCAAACAAAAATCGCAAATGTCAAATACAATAATTTAAAATAAGACATGGTTTGGTTATATTTTGTTTCAAAACCTGTCGCTTGTCAATAATTATTTATTATAAAAATGAGATTTTATGATCTTTTTGACTACTCGAGAGAACTTTGGGTTGGTGAAAATGTAAGAATCAATTATAAGTGTTTAAAAGTAAGATAAAATGAGCGAAAGAGGTTAAGTTGGAAAAAGTAAAAGCTTCAGGCAAGGGTTCTAATTTTAATTGGGGACCCGTCGTATTCCTTGCTGGATATCATCTCTTAATGCTCTTGTTACTTCCTGTCTATCTACTCTACTTTACCCCCTCTTGGGGGATCCTCGTCACTTCTGTTGTGCTGCTCTACCTAACTGGTTTGAGCATTGCTGCTGGCTACCATCGTCTGTTTTGCCATTCCACATTCAAAGCTAATCCTATTTTTGAATACCTACTTCTTTTCTTTGGCACAATGGCCACACAGGGAAGCGCGATCCGCTGGTCATTTGATCATCGTTATCACCACGCTTTTGTTGATACGGATCGCGATCCCTACTCAATCAAGAAGGGTTTTTGGTATGCACACTTTGGGTGGATCCTGGAAAAACCCAAACCTATTGAAGATAAAGTAGTGGCAGACCTGTTACGCAAGCCGCAATACCGTTTCCAACACAAGTACTACGAAGTGCTGATGTTTAGTACAAATGTTTTGGTGACACTTTTTATCGGGTGGTGCTTTTCTGATTATTTCGGCGCTTTTCTTTTTACCTGGCTGATCAGGCTATTTTTTCTGCACCACTTCACTTGGTTTATCAATTCGCTTGCCCACACGTGGGGAGCACATACCTTTTGCCAGGAGCTTTCTGCTGTCGATAATTTTCTGATCTCTCTGGTGACTTTTGGTGAAGGATACCACAATTATCACCACGCCTTTGCTTATGATTACCGCAACGGTGTGAGATGGTATCACTTTGACCCAGCTAAATGGCTAATTTGGTTTATGAGCAAAATCGGCTTGGCATACAAATTAAAGAAGAATCACAGGTATTTTATTGAAGAACAAATCCTTCTCGACAGAAAGAAGCTTTTGCTCAACACAATCCAAGCTTCCTTTGACTCTCATAAAGAGATCCTAACGGAAAAGGTAACCCAACTTTCCGAAAATATACAAGCCAAATTGTCTCGTCTTAAGCAACTTTGTGACAATTACTTGCTGTTGAAGAAGGAAAAACAGGTTGAAAGAAGCCGATTAAAGGCCATGCATGCTGAAATCAAAGAGGCTAAAAAAAGGCTCAAAGAAGAATATCATCATTGGACCTCAATGTCTCGTCAGTTGCGCTCAAAGTCAAGGCGCAAAGACATAGAGAGTATGGCCTCCTAAGCGCCCATGACGCATTGGGAAGTGTATATGATCCGCAGTTCATCGGGTAAGCTTTATACAGGCATTACAAATCATCTGGAACGACGCTTCTCAGAGCACCAAAAAGGTGCCCGGGGAGCTCGTTTTTTTTACTTCTCCAAGGCAGAGGCAATTGTATTTCGCGAGACTCATCCAGACCGCTCTTCAGCCTCTCGTCGCGAAAGCGCCATCAAAAAAATGTCTCGAGCGGAAAAATTGTTACTCATTCAGTCCATATTAGATAAATGAAACAGGAGTGGCTTTTTCCTGCCTCAATTCTCGATATACCAACCATTGGAGTGGCAAAATCGATTTTGGTGGGTGCTGCCACAGAAGATCTGCCCGATGAGCCTGGTAGCCACATCCCTCTTATATGGAAAGGGGAAAAGATCGCTGCTGTGGTGCGTACTAAAAGAAAATGTGCCCCTCTAATCATTTCTGCGGGTCATCGGATTACTCTTAAGACGGCTGTTTCCTTAATTTTAAGTTGTCTTAGAGGCTATCGTTTGACAGAACCTACCCGTTTAGCTCATCTTGCCTCTAATGAGATTCGGATCTCCCATAAATAAGAGATCCTAGCGCAAAGAATGAGCGTACATTGGTCGGATTCTTCAATGTTGGTTAAGACTCTCTAATTAAAATTATTTTTGATGCTGTATTAAATATATAATAATTGTATAAAACATGTTTTAACAAAAAAAAATATGAGCATTTATGTTTCAATCTGTTTCTTCATCAAATTACCTTGAGCCCCCTACCCCACCCAGTCGTGATACAAGCCCTACTATGCCACCGCGTACTCCAATCATTCCAGAGGGTTATTTACCTTTTTCCGAATTTGACAAGCTATTTGATTTAGCAGATGTAACGACTGAAATGGACAACCCCGATACCTTGAAATTGAGTGAGGTTATGTGCGCAGCCGGTGGATTGTCCAAAGGACTTGAAATGCTTTTGTCTCAGGAAGTACCTGTTGTTGAAGCTTTTCGAAAGTTTTCAAGTATTTTTGGTCCGATTGCACTTTCATTGGCAGAAAAAGCAGCGAAGGGGGGACGCATTTTTTTTGTGGGTGTGGGCTCAAGCGGACGCCTAGCACTTGATTTAGCCGCCAAAGTGATATCTGTTGATCCGAACTTTAAATGTATGGGAATTACCGGAGGGGGAGATTTCGCTTTGATTCTTGCCAGAGAGACGTTTGAAGATTCTATTAATGAAGGTGAAGCTGCCGCAAAAAAATTAGAATTAACGGATTTGGATACTATTTTTTTGCTTTCATCAAGTGGATCAACCACATTCAATGTTGGATTTGGACATATAGCTGCTAATAAGAACTGTAAGGTTTACTATTTTTATAATAGTATTTCAATACCCGACAGAACTCAGGCTCTTTTCAAACGCCCGGTTAACCCTGTAGAACCTCTTCTGTTAGATATAGGGCCACCCGCAATTTCAGGGTCGACTCGTCTACAAGGGTATAGTGTAGCCCGCATGTGTTTCTCTTATCTTTTAGGACAAACGCTGATTCAATGCGGGAACTCCATAGATCCCAACGAGATTTCCGTAGATGCGCTCTGCACAAAACTTTTGTATGCAATTAAGAAAATTAGAAAAAAGATTCATGATCTGAAAAGGATTGTTCAAGCAGAAAGTACAGTGTTCATCAGTCCCCAATCTAACTTTCGACGAGTTCAAGATGAGACAAAGGCTGGATATATAACTTATTTAGGCACCGAACGTACTGTGAGGGAGGCTCTTATTGATGCCGTGGAAATCCCTCCGACTTTTTCCTTAAGTCCTTATAGAAGGGAAGGTAAAGGTTGTGGAAAAATGCCTGAGTATCAGGCATTCCTAGTAGGTGTTGATAACGAAGAGGCCTGGAACGTGGTTTTGGGAAGGAAAATCCTCTTTGGCGAGGAATGGGCAAGTACTTCAGAGTTTCTCCTCTCGGCAACAGCTCAGGGCATTGAAAGTTTTGATAACCGCCCTCAAGGCCCTGGAAATTGTGTCATCGGTGTGGAATTCTTACGCATGGAGGGTAAAATTTCTACGCACCTTACTCAGGCTCTCACCAAGGCTAAGAAGAAAGGGGCTGAAACCATTTTGTTTGTCATTTCAGAAGATAAACAGGAAGAGTTATTTCCAAATTATGAGTCATTTTGCTCGCAATTGGTGGTGATCGATGGGATTAAAGATGATCCTTTAGGACTCACATCTAGCCAAGCGTTGAAAATGGCGTTGAATCTATTTTCTAATGCCACCATGACTGTATTGGGAAAAGTATTTTGTGGCCGGATGATAGATGTACGCACTTCAAATAATAAACTTATTGATCGTTGCATACGCAATATTTGTTACGTGTGGCGCATCAGCAACCCCTCAGCATCGAGCTTGTCACGCGAAAACCTATATGGACTTGTGATCGAAGCGTATGAACGAGAGAAGGAAGCGAATCTTATGGGTAAGTATACTCCTTCTCCGCTGAAAGTTGTATTTACGATGCTTCAAAAGAAATGCAATTATCCACGAGCAATTATCTATTTACAAGATGTTCAAGAAAATATTGGGCTTTTATAATGTGCAAAATTGGGAGATTATGATTCTCACAACGCCTTTCGTAAAAAGAACATTTTTGCGCCCTTTTCAAAACCTTCTCGTGTAAATTCGATGCTGTATCCCAGATTCTGGTAGAAGGGCAATGCTTGCCAATCCATCGTGTTCACAGTTGCAAAAGAACAACCCCTATCTCTTCCGATCATTTCTGCTTGCCTCATCAATAGGGTTCCCCATCCCTGCCCTCTCAAATGCGGTTCAATCCACAGCATATCGACGTAAAGGTTACCAAAGAGACTAACCCCGGTAGCCCCTCCTCCAATGACTTTACGGTCATGGTTTCTAAGCTCTACTGAAAATGGCTTGATAGGTTGCATCTTCTTCAGCAAATCAGCCTGCACATTAATACCATCAAACAACAGTTTTTCCAATTCAGGATCGATCGAATCATGAGAAATGAGTGCATAATCACTGGTCATCTTGCCTCCTTTAGAACATCTAATACATTTCCAGAAAATAAAGTCACAAATTGGCACTGTATAACACGCCATTTTTGAACGATCCTTTCTCGCTTAGGTGCAAAAACATAGGATTCGAAACGATCATCCAAATCTGTCATGTTACCCAGTACCACTTCATGGCTTTACTTTCTGGAAATGGTATAATTGAAGATACCCAGTAGCATACCTGTTATAGTACTCTCCTGGCATCTAAAAAGTTTTCCTTAAAAATGGGGTTTGTTGGTGCTGCACTTTTGGCTGGCAAAGATTTAAAAACTATTGCATAGGCATCAATAGATAGGGTGCTAGTGCAAATAATGAAAAAGTATCTTTGCGATCAGATGTGTGCGCAATTAGGTCGATGGTTGCGGGCAGCAGGATATGATACGGTTATCATAGATACTCCTTTAAAGGATCAAGATATCCTTAAAAAGTCTATTGCAGAAAAACGACTTCTCCTCACACGGGATAGATATTTTAATGAAATGGATCCAGAAGGAAAAACAGTCATCTATTTACACGGTGAATTTCTTGATGATTGGGTAGAACAGTTAGGGGAAGAAGGTGTTGATTGGTTATTTTGTCCTTTTACAAGGTGCCTTCGATGCAATGCCCTATTTGAAAAAAATCATGCTCCCGTTGATTTACTCGCTCAGATTCCTGAGGGAACAAAAGAGTTTTGGTTTTGTGCCAACTGCAAACAATTCTTTTGGTTGGGATCTCATACAGAGAGAATGGAAAGTCAACTCAAAGAATGGAATGATAAAACATATTTGACAATTGGTCTTGGAGGTGACCTTATGATAGGCCGCCTTGTCGATGACTATTTAGATAACGCACCTCCTTCCTACGTCTGGGGAAACTTATTGCCGGTCCTTTTGAATACAGATTTTAATCTTGTCAATTTGGAAACCACTTTAACATGTAGTGAGAAAATTCTTCCTAAAATATTCAATTTTAAAGCCAGTCCAAACAAAATTGCAGTGCTTACAGAAGGGGCCATCCACGCTGTGAATGTGGCCAATAATCATATTCTCGATTTTTCAGAGGAGGGGCTTCTTGAGACACTTCAAGTGCTCGATCGAGCAAAAATCCTTCATGTAGGGGCGGGCATTGATCTAAAAGAGGCAAAAGCTCCTAGTATCATTGAAAAAAAAGGGATCAAAATAGGTTTTTTGGGATGTACGGATAACGAGCCTTCTTGGAAAGCTTCGGCATCGCATCCAGGAACCTATTTTGTAGAAGTTGGTAATCTTGAATCATTGCACAATGAGATCATCAAACTACGCAAGCAAGTAGATCTTCTGATATTGTCTATCCATTGGGGACCGAATATGCGTAAAAAACCAATGCCCTATTTTCGCGCCTTTGCCCATGAATTAATGAATCTCGGAGTGGATATTCTGCACGGTCATAGTGCACATGTTTTTCAAGGAGTTGAGATTTATAAAGGAAAATTGATCCTTTATGATACAGGAGATTTAGTTGATGATTATGCAATCGATCCTCTCCTACGCAATGACAGGTCATTCTTCTTTGTTGTAAAAGCAAACAAAAAAAAACTGATTTTATTGAAGATGATCCCAACACTCATCTCCCATTTTCAAGTAAATATTTCTAAGGACAATGAACACCTGGCTGAAATGGAAGCACTGTGCAAAGAATTGAAGACCTACCCAATGCGCAAAGAGCACACTCTGAGTTTGGATTTATCTTGAAGTGGAAGGACGCATTCAGAACTTTTGATTGGGAAAAATTTAAAAGTCATTTAAATTGAATGGTTGAAGAATCCGAAAATAAAAGGGTAGTATCATGGCGATTATAGAAAAAATAAATGAGGGGATCAAGGAAGCAATAAGAAGCCGAGATCAGATTAGGCTCTCTACATTGCGTATGCTCAAATCAAAAATATTAGTCGTGGATGCACGTGCCAATCTTCCCGATGCAGAAGTCATAAAACTATTCAAAACGTATTTCGGCAGCCTTCAAGAAGCTCTTGAGCAGGCGCAGGATCTGAATCGTCCTGATATCGCCGAGCCCTTGAAAAAGGAACTTGTGATCATTCAAGAGTTTTTACCTAAAGCTCTTTCTTCCGAAGAAACTAAGCAAATTGTTGTCCAAGCTATTTCAGAATCAGGAGCTAAGACAAAAAAAGATTTAGGATTGGTCATGAAAGCCGTCATGAAATTGAATAGTGCTGTTGATGGAAAGTTAGCCAAAGATTTAGCTAGTGAATTGCTAACAGATTGATGATACCAAATCATAAATAATACCATTTATCAAAAATAAAGCCATGAAGTGGCACTGTATAACACGCCATTTTTGAACGATCCTTTCTCGCTTAGGTGCAAAAACATAGGCTTCGAAATGATCCTTCAAATCTATCATGTTACCCAGTGCCACTTCATGGCTTTATTTTTGATAAATGGTATAACTTTGGATTTTTCTTGAAAAGCATCGATCATAAATCGATCAGGTGAGCAAACCGCTATCCACAAATCTTTTTTGCCACAAGATAAATTAATTTTGACAGATATTATCCAACCACAGTAAACTGCGGTCTTAATATTATTTTTTTGATGGTGTCATCAGTTGAATCGCAATTGGTGGAGCTATTCAGCCAAAATAGATAAAAACAGAAGGGATGAAATGAGAAGTCTATGAAATTTTCTTTATCAAAATTAGCTTTGAAAGTTTTCCAATTCGTAATTGGAATAGGTGCGTCAACACCTCTTTTTTCTAACCCCTGCCGTCCATTCGACGGGTTTTACACAGGCGCCATGGGAGGGTTTTTACAATCGGCAACCGAATTCACTACAGAGAGCAGCGCTCAACATGAAAACTTTTTCCACGAACCTGGTCTTATCTCCTCTAGGCAAAAAGATGCGAAAGTGTATCGCTGTCATGGAGAAGGAGCTCTCAATTTCGGCTACGGCCAACAAATTAGAAAATGCATGTTCCTTGCAGGAGAGATCTTCTTAAGTTGGGCCAACCGCGATACGTTGATAAGGAATTTTGCATACACCGAGCAAGGATTCCCTGATCAATTAGGTAGTTTCAACGCATCCTTAACATCCAAAACTTTCGCTTCAATGCGAACAACTGAATTTGCTATCGATTTGCGTCCCGGATTCATCTTTGATTGTCGTACGCTATTGTTCGGCCGTATCGGTGTCGGCTTAAATAAGTTGCGCACAAGACACACGGTGGACTTCGAATATTTCAGCGATGCTATTGAAGAACATTCAATCGACAGCCTTTCCGCGGCCAAAAAAGACTATAAAGCAGTGCTAAGGTTGGGTGTAGGGGGTGAATGGAAAATCTGTTCTAATTTGAGTCTTACTTCAGATTACATTTTTTCCTATTACGGAAGAAGCAAAACACACAAGATCGGCGATTCGACTTTTGCAAACGGCGAAGACGATAACGTGATCCCAAATGGCTTCAAGATATCTTCTTCAGCAAGAACATGTACTCAAGCATTCATGATCGGCATCAAGTATTACTTCAATAAAGCCAATCGTAGTCGCTGAGAAAATATGCCACAACGAAGCTAGCCGAAATTCGGCTAGCTTCCGTTGTCTTTCTATTAACCTGTATGAATCCGGTAAAATATGGAGCATTGGGACAATCAAGCCCGGCAGTGGGCATTGGTCGGAGAACCATTAAAGCCTTCACAGGCAGAACTCCAGAATTCCTATTCCTGGATTCATGAACATGCGCAGCTTCAGAATGATTATTTAACCGCATTGGTTCTGGGCGTTACACCGGAGATCATCAACCTCTCTTGGCCCGCTCAAACCAGACTAATAGCGGTCGATTACAATGAGACAATGATCAAATCTGTCTTGCCTAAAAAAACTGCGACTCTTGCTCCCATCGGATTATTGGCAAATTGGTTGCAGCTTCCGCTGCCATCCTCCTCAGTCGACATCGTCATCGGAGATGGGTGCTACAGCCAAGTTCGTTGGAAAGATTACGAAGCGCTTACACAGGAAATTCGGCGGGTTTTGAAGCCGAATGGTATCTTTATTATCCGTTTTTTTACCAAACCAGAAAACATTGATCCCGTCGAGTCCATTTACCGCGATGTGTTCTCAGGAGAGATCGCAAGCTTTCACGCTTTCAAATTCCGTCTTGCAATTGCCCTGCAATCTGATCCTCGTCAAGGTGTGTGTTTAAAAGACATCTGGAGCACTTGGGATTCGAGTTTCAAACAAGAGGTTCTGCAGAATATGCAGAAATTAAAATGGAATCTTGAAACAATCAGCACTATCGATATCTACCGTCTCTCAAACACTATTTATACGTTCCCCACACAAATTGAGATCAGATCCATCTTTTCCAAGCATTTACTTGAAAAGGAGTTACATATACCTTGTTATTATTTCGGTCAGTGTTACCCAACCTTCAAACTCTCAAAAATATAATGGAAAATTCAAGCGACATAAAATCTTATACTCTACTTACTTTGGTTGACAGGCCTTGCGTTTATCAGGGATACATCAAAGGATTCCGTCAACCCATCGGATGTTTAAGTCTGCAAGTCCAATCTTTTCAACTATCTCATGTTGAGCCTTTGCAAAAATTTTTGGAGGTGTATTTTAACAGATATTTCCTTCACTGCAATCCAATTCGTTTCCCTAAAGATCTGATTGCATGTTTAGGAGAAGCGATCATCGCAATTCAACAAGCTGCCGGGCTCCCGATTTTTGAACCGATCCGTATCGAAGCACTACCCGAAGAAGATCACGCCTTCAAGCTTTGGATCCCTTGTTTACAGGAAGAGTGCTTTCATCAAGTAGTAGCTTTCATGCTGCAATTTTTCTTGCATCATCTTGCCGCCCCCTTTTCTTCCTACCAAATCGAGATCTCCGACGAGATCGTAGAGTTGATAAACAGTTTAAAAAGTTTTGCCCCGAAGGGGCTGAACAGCTTACGGATATTGGAGATTGCCCATCAGCATGAAATTCCTTGGCATCACCTGGCTCAAAATACGTTCCAGTTAGGGTACGGCTGCCATTCCCGATGGTTTGACAGCACACTGACTGACAAAACCCCCCAAGTTGCAACCTCGATAGCTAGAAACAAATATAGTACCGCGAAATTCCTTAAAAAAATGGGAATTCCAGTTCCCCGGCAGGAAGTCGTTCAGTGCGAGGCAGAGGCTGTGGAAAAGGCATGGGAGCTGGGGTATCCCGTTGTGATCAAGCCCCTCAACGAAGACGGGGGTAGGGGTGTTAGCGCAGGACTGATGACAGACGAACAGGTCAAAAAAGCCTTTGCTGCGGCTCAGCAGTATTCTGAGATTGTCCTCTTGGAACAGCACATCGTCGGCAAAGATTACCGTTTGCTGGTGTTTAACGGGACATTAGTGTGGGCAATTGAAAGGATCCCTGCCGGAGTAAAAGGCGACGGAGTGAGCACCATCAACCAGTTGATTGATCAAACCAATCGAACGCGCGTGCCACACACCGCTCAAACGCCGACACTCAAGCCCATCGCGGTCGATGTGGACACGCATGAATTCCTGTCGGATCAAGGATACACCATCAATAGCATCCCGGAAAAGGGCCGATTTGTCCAGTTAAGCCGGATCTCTAATATCAGTTCGGGAGGAATTCCAGTGCCGGTCTTTGACGAGGTGCATCCTGATAACAAACGCTTGGCGGAAACAGCAGCAGATTTATTAAAGCTAGATATTGCCGGCATCGATCTCATCATGCCCGATATTCGGCAATCCTACCTTACAACTGGGGGGACAGTCATCGAAATCAATGCTCAGCCTCAGATCGGCACAGTTACAGCAGCGCATATGTACCCTCTCATTTTGAAGATGTTTATCCCTAATCGAGGCCGCATTCCTATCATTGTGATCTGCAGCGATAAGGCAGAAGGCACGATGATCCTGAAATTACATTCTTATCTATCTCGCCGTTATAAGAAGATAGGGTGGGCGAGCAATTCAACGGCATATATCAATAAAAAGAGGATGCATACTGCTTCTTCATTATATCAAGCTGCTCAAACGCTATTAATTAACCAAACAGTTGATGCGATGATCTACAGCATTCAAAAGATGGACGACATCAAGCATGAAGGACTCCCTTTTGATCAATTCAATTGTTTGATTTTTCTTGGAATGCCGCAATCGTTGAATCATCAAAACTGCGATGAGCAATGCGACATCGTCCAGACTCTTTTTTCCGCTTGCCAGGGAGATCGGCTTGTCAATGATCCTTCATTTTATGATTTGATCAATAGGGATGCTCCCTTAGCTCCCCCTCAGCTTTTGACCGGAGAAGAGATTGAAGATAAAATCGAAGATGGACTCCTTCTGCTAGAAGAAGATTCAAAACTGTTTTTGTGCCGTGAGGCACTCAAAAGTTACTGAAAAATATCCCAGGCATGATTGAGTGGTACCTATCACCTTTTCATTCAAAAGGGCTACCCAGTAATTACCTTATCATCGCTCTATAGAGCCTCAACTTTTTATACTGCTGATGTTGGCTTCGTTTGCATCGGTATCAGCAGCGCTTTATACTACTTCCAGAAAATAAAGCCATGAAGTGGTACTGGGTAACATGACAGATTTGGATGATCATTTCGAATCCTATGTTTTTGCATCTAAGAGAGAAAGGATCGTTCAAAAATGGCGTTTTATACAGTGCCAATTTGTGACTTTATTTTCTGGAGATGGTATTATCCTAAAAACGGCAGTTGGAGCGCTTATTTTAAAGAAATGCAGGCGTATTTTTTACTTGAGCTCCTTTTATTCTTAAATTATTGAAAATTAAAGCGTTGGTAAGGGGTGGTTTTTTGTTAGCGGATTTTTGATCGATCATTTCTTGTGTGGTCACTTTTTCGAGGAGGTATTAGGCTACTTTCTTTTTTTTGAGTTAACGGCTTTTTTATCAATAATAAATATATGGATTATACTTAAAAAATTAACTATAATCGTAAACATGGCACTATTCAGTTAGTTAGTTATTTAATAAGTGCTGTAAAACAATAAATCACTTGAAAGAGTGAGGAGGGTTTTATGACTTGCCTTAAACGTACTTTCTTATTCGGGCTACTCTGTGCTCTTGCCGTAGTTCCTTTTACTGTTGGAACTGCTTCAGCGAACGATAGAGCTTCAAGCTCCGTCCAATCTAGCGAATTAGCTTGGGGTGGACACCACGGCTGGGGTGGCGGCGGACACTGGGGCGGACATGGTTGGGGTGGTTACGGTGGTTGGGGTGGCTATAGAGGCTACAACTACGGCTATAGTCCTTACTATTATAGTAGCTACTATCCATACAACTACTACAGTCCTTACTACTACAGCTATTACGGATACTAAGAGTCCGTAAAGAGTTTGGGGCGGCCTTGGCCGCCCCTTTTTTTTGTCAAAGTTAGAGGGGGGTGCAATTCCCTCGTTAGATTAGTAAAAATAGGGAAGGATCTTATAAGGGACTTTTTGGCAATGGCGTTGCCAACCCTCGCCATATTTTAGGCCACACCGTTCATCATCGCGCAGCGCCCTATCGATGAGCAGAATGGTGAGAAAGCAGACGTAAAAGTAGGGGAGGAAGTTGACAAATAGGGCAGGTAGGCTCCAACAGAGAGCTCCAATGATTTCGGGAATATAGTGAAAATGGCGCGCAAGGCCCCACCATCCTGATGCGAGCAAGAGGTTTTCTTTGACCATTCCCTCAGTTGTTTTGTACTTGACCGGTGTATATTGAGGCTTTTTCCCCCAGATGGTGCACTTGCCCGAAGATAAGCGGAATGCAAAGCGTTGCTGGTCGGCCCAGTAATTGATCAAGATCGCAGAACCTCCAACGATGAGCAATAGCGCTGCAAGAGGAAGGCCTAGGTGAATCGGATGGTGCACCAGATACATGGTGGGAGAAGTGTAAATGCATGGCACCCACACCAAGCAACCCCAGCAGATATAAAAACCTGCTCTATCGTGCATAATATCGAGCGAACGGAGATATCCAGTCTCCCAGAAATAGAATTTGGTGAGATAGATAAATTGAAGCGCTATAGATACAACCATCGAATCGCTTAAACCATAGAGCTCTTTTTGTTTGGCTGCGTAAGAAATCAGAAGGAGTCCCCATCCCATCATACCAAAGCGACAGTTGGTAAACATTTTCAAATCCCAGCCTAAAACACGAGGGTAGAGCTCAGTGCCCCAGTAGTAGTCAAAAATGAAATTTCCTGTAAGACCCTGGTCATTAGATGAGGGGGCCAGTCGCCCTTTGAAATAGAGGAATAAACAATAGAGCAGGCTAAAACAGTTAAGTGCACCTAAGATTCCGCCAAGATTGTCATAAAGAATGGTAGCAGAAAACAAACCGAGAGAAGAAAAGCCGATAAAAAGAATCATTGTCGTGAGGTAGGCACTGACACCGTTTGCTTTATAGACCGGTATGTTGCCATGGGGCGAGGGAGGCCCCTTAAAGGTAGTACCTGGCAGTACTTTCATAAAAAAGAGCTGAACTGCAGCAAAAAGGGCAATGATCAACCACGCAAGAGGTGTACCAAAAAAATAGGGGCTCCAAATCTCGTACAGAAACGTGAAGAATCCTTGAGTAGAAACTTTCTGCCAAAAGGTTGAAAAAGAGCCTTGTAACACTGTATTTGTGTACCAAAAAATCATCACGGCCGGCGGACAACAGGCGATTAAAAACAAAGGCCCTAGAGTTTGACGTAATTTTCTCAACATAATGGATCTCCTATGCATTTGATTTTGAGATATCATGTCTTACGATTATTAGTCTTGCAAAAACTACCTTGCTACGCATTTGTTCAATAATAACCAACTAAACATTCGTTATTTAGTTTAATTATTTTTAATATTTTAAATATGTTATAGTAATAAAAATTACATACATATTTAAAATGCATATTCCAGCTGAAAAAGATGATTCTTTACAACCTCGGTACTCATTTAATCGTGAGCAGGGGGAAGAGATTGTTCAGGGTTTACAGTCCGGAAATCGCCTTGCTTATGACACAGTTGCCCAAAAATTTGTCGTTCTTCCCAAAGGTAGTTCTGATGAAAAGCATATTCAAGATTTGGGGACACTTACCAATAAAATCGATGAGTTCATCAAACACGCGCGCGGCAGGGGACTGTCAGATGAGGCTATTGGGAACATAGAAGAAGCGGCACGCGCGCGCAGCTACGAGCTTAAACAACGGGCCTCGGGTATGCGCGGGCTTTTTATTTCACAAGAAGAGCTATCGATTATAGATGCAAAGGCAGCATTGCTCGATCAAATGGCATCTACGGTCGATTCATGGGTGATGCATTATTTGGATGAATTCCGTCTGATCAGTGGGGGAATAACTGATAAATCAATTGAGCCAAGGCATCGAGAATGGTATCTCAATCAAGGGATCTATCTTGAATATATGAAAACTGTAGATGAGCCTACAAGGCAGCAATTGGGCCTTGCTATGCTGCACGGCTATAGTAAGGCGGCTACTGTCCGCGAAGAGGATTCTAAAAGACTTGAAATTCAGACAACGCCCATCCTTCCACAGGATTTTAGATACCATCGCGGGGCATCCAACACACTCCTGGAAAGTGTTAATAGTGCCTACGCAAAGAAGATGGGGATTGATCCACCCGATCTTTATTTGGTGAGCAGCCCCCTGGTGCGGGAAGTGTTTGCACGTGAGATGCCCATTGCACAAGTGCATTTAGATATAGGGAGTGAAGAAGAGTTCGGAGCGATGATCGACCAATTTTTAAACCAAGCCTCAAAGGGGATTGTCCCTGAAAGATTGGCACTATTTGACATCACACGCTTGATGGTAGCTTATCAATACAATCCAGGTGATATTTATCTAATTGTAAAAGGATTAGAGGTAATCGCAAAGGAAAGGGCACAAGAATATGCAAAAATGCATCCTGAAATGACATCTTATGGGATCGAGGTGCTCTTGTCTAAGTTACAGCCCTATGCGTTGATGCAACATCAAGGCCAACATGTCTTGTTAACTCCCTGGATATTTGAGCATACCTCTGAAAAGCCCTCATTCATCAAAAAAATCTTAACACGCTCGGGGTTTTACTTAAGTCCGGATCAGGCAAAATCAGCCTGGCTTGCTATAGAGACTCCTCTGCAAATTTTGCAGGTTTTAGGCCTTCCCGGCACTTCTTTGGGTACAAGAGGCACAGAGGTTCCTCAGGTATGCGCGGATTTCAAAGCCTTTTTAGAGGCACCTATTCTGCAAAAATTTAAGGCACTTTCGGATGCTACAGGTGCACCGCCCTATTTAAAAATACTGCCCCGAGCGACGGTTGCGCTGTTAGAGGGGCTCGGTGAACACAATATAAATCAAGTGTTTGAAGCCAAAGGTATCGGTGATGTCCTGCAAATTGCGTATTTCCGTATCTTCAATGCGATGAATGAGGCGATCTTTCGCAAGGATGATCTGGTCGCTTTCAATAACCAAATTGAGCTCATTCATCAAGAAGTGCAAACGATTCTCACCATTGTCACACCCTATGGAGAAGAGGCATTTTCAAGGAGTGTCATCGCCAACCTGACAAGCGGGGAGCATCCTGTCATACCCTCCGAACTGCCAGAGCCTCGTGTACACCTTAAACACTCAGCTTTACATTCCGTTTCAAGTGCGTTGGCAAGTATTGAAGCGCAAAAAGGAACCAACCAGCTCAATGTAGCCGTATTGAAGGACAGTTACTACGAGTCGGGCCACTTGCTCGACTATTCAAGCGCCTATCAGGTATCTACGTTTAATGGTGATCGAAGAGTCTTTGATACACCCCCTTCTCTGCCCCTCGATGTCTTTTTATGCGAATTTCATCACAATATTTCTGTTAACCGACAAGAGTATCATCCCGAGCCGATTACAAATTTTGTCAAAGCTATGGTTGCACGCGACAGAGTTGCAGAAATATTTACTGTCATCATCGATACCACCATTAATCTTGAACAATCTGAGGATATTCGCTTTTTTCTTGAAGATCCTGAAATCAAAAATCTCATCGAGCAAGGGAAGCTCAACGTAGTACTTGTCAGAAGCGCACAAAAATTTGATATGCTCGGCATCGATAATTTTTACGGAGGAATTTCCTGTTCTATCAACAATCCTGATTTTTTTCAGAAGTTTAATAAAAGGATGGACAATCCCGATGACCAGTTGAAAGGTTTGAGCTATCAAGGTTTAACCCATCTACAAAAACATGCAAGCGATGCAATTGAAGCTTACCGTAGCGCTTTAATGGCAAATACACAGGCCTTGTATCGTTTAATGCCTAAATCTGCGATCTACCAGATCGACACCACAAATCCAATGCAAATTTCAAGGATTGAAGATGAGCGACTGGTGTTTTTGGATATCAAATTCCCAGGATATCCTCATGTTGCTCAAGCATTCAGCCGTTCTTTTGGAAGATATGTCCAATTACATCGATTACCTCTTTCTATGCGCCCAAGCTTTGGTTTTGCTACAACCAATTTTGTGACGATTCGGCAAGAAGGTTCGTGGATCATGCGCATTAATCCCGGGTTAGAGAGTAGCGATACCCTGAAGCTTTACGCACAATTTTTCGTTCAGGTTCAAAAGATCATCGATCAAACCAGAAGCGAAAACCCTAATAAATTCCTGGAAGAAATGGATGGCCTTATTGCAGCAAAGATCAAGCTAATGTAGTTTTTCGCAATGCAGCCACCCTAGTTTTGATCCCATCAAGTTTTATGAACCAATGAGCTAAAGAAGGGGTGCATGTAATAGCCTATTGCGAGAAATGTAGATGACCAAATGATAGCCCCCGAATAAGCATATAGAGCAAAAAGGTGGTACTCTAACTTGGCTCCTCCTGCCACGAAACCGACGATATGGCGGAACAGGGGAATGAAATAGCCTATGGTTAGGACCCACTTTCCGATTTTTGCGAACCACAGATGGACCCTCGCGATGTTTTCTTGTGTAAGATTCAAAGTAGGGCCATAGCGCTTGATGACCCACTTACCCACTAAGCGCCCCAGGAGATAGCTGATGGTGATTCCCGACATACTTCCTAACCAGGCAAAAATGACCGTAACTGGGAGATTGATTTGATGGTGTGCGGCTAAATAACCGGCACTGACCAGCAGCGTTTCATCCGGGATAGGCAATCCTACGATTCCCAACATAAGGGCAAAGAACAAGAAGATGGGGCCAAACTGAAGCAAATATTCAACGATTAGACTATGTGCCAGCACTACGCTCTCAGGGGTTGATTTTTTTATAAACTATCTAGAAAATAATGGCCAATGGAATAGAGGGCTTTATGAAAAAATTAAGTTTGCTAATGGGATTAGCTTTAATGAGTGGTTGTGCCAGTTACAGAGCAGCGCCCTTGCATACAATTGCTACGAAGCAGTCGTGGATGCCCTGGAAGGTAAGCGATGTTCTGATTGCTGCGAGGACTTTTGATGAGGAAGATTGCAAGCAATATTTAGATCGTGATGTGATCAGCAAGGGATATCTGCCGATACAAATTACGATTGAAAACAAGTCAGATCACAATTACCTCTTCTCCTTAGATAGGGTCAGTCTCTCTTGCACACCTACTGAGGATGTAGCCGAACAGGTCCATACCTCGACAGTGGGACGCGCAGCAGGATATGGGGCAGCGGCCCTCTTTTTTTGGCCTTTTGCTATTCCGGCTATAGTAGACGGGGTTCTTTCGGTACAAGCTAATGAATCTTTAGATTCCGACTTTGCATCAAAAGGAGCTAAAGACCAAGTTGTTGCGGCGCACGCACATGTGAACATGGTGATGTTTGTTCCCGAAAGTGACTTTGATAACGTATTCAATATTACGTTAATTGACGTTCAAACCAATCAACCCCGTGAATTCACAGTCCGCACCTCTTCGTATCGATAAGCTCGACTTTGGGATTTTTTTAATACGCGTATTAAAAAAAATCCTAAAGTGGACCCTGTAATCTTTTAAATAACAAGTTCCTAATTTCAGGGTCAGAAATCATTTTATTAATGATTTTTGTAGAAACTATTGCAATGCATTTTAATTTTTGAGATGATGTCCGTTTATTTGTTAATACAACTGCCTTTATGTCAAGAGATAATTTGAAATTGAGCTATGCGCTCGACTTGTCTTTAGATGAGTGGAAAAGCTGGTGCTCCTCTCAACAATTACCCGCTTACGTCGGTAAGCAGGTGTTTGAATGGATATACCGTAAGGGTGTCTTGAGTCCCTCCGCATTTTCCAATATTTCTGCAGCCCTGCGAGAGCTGTTGCAAAAAGCATTTCGGTGGGATGCGCTCGCTATCGATTCTCACCTCACATCGCAAGATGGCAGCCAAAAATTTCTTCTCCGCACAGACGATAATCTTCTTGCTGAAATGGTCTTAATGCCCAGTGAAAACAGAACGACATTGTGCATTAGTTGTCAGGTGGGATGCAAAATGGGCTGCACCTTCTGCCAGACAGGCAAGATGGGTTTCAAACGAAATTTAAGCTCTGGTGAAATTCTAGCACAGATTCATCTAGCAAATGGCTTTACACCTCAGCGAGTCACGAACATCGTCTTCATGGGAATGGGCGAGCCGCTCGATAACTACGAGGAGGTCGTGAAAGCCTGCCGTATTATGATTGCCCCTGAGGGTTTTGCCCTCTCCAAATCCCGTGTGACCATTTCGACTGCTGGACTTGTCCCCGAAATCAAAAGACTTGGCACCGATCTGCCGGTACGTTTGGCAATCTCACTGCATTCAGCCGATGAAACGCAACGCAGTGACATGATGCCCATCAACCGGAAGTATAGTCTCCAAGATTTAAAAGCAGTTCTGTTAGAATACCCTTCGCCAGCACGTTATGGAATTACGTTTGAATATGTCATGATCGAGGGGGTGAACGACACTCTAGCTCATGCCAAAAAGCTTGTACGTTATGTGCATGGCCTTAAAGCGAAGGTCAATTTGATTCCAGTCAATCACTTCCCAGGTGTGCCCATCCGCGCTTCTAGTGCAGAGCGTCTCCAGCAATTTCAAGCCTACCTCACCGAACGTTCGATCCCAGCCCCTGTCCGTTATAGCCGCGGCCAGGATATCAGCGGTGGCTGTGGTCAGCTTGCCGCCAAAAGGGCGGAGCAAATCCATCTCGATCCACAGACTGTCCGCCGTCTTAAAGCCTCAACATAGTACCTTATACCGTTTCCAGAAAATAAAGTCACAAATTTGGGCTGTCTAACATGCCATCCAGTCTAAATTTGTAGTGTTATTTCTACGGATTGGTATAAGTCAGAGGGTACAAAAGGCTTCGATCCCATCGATGAGGGAGTAGGCGTTGGTGTAACCAGTTTCGCGTAATCGTTTTACTAATGTGTGGCTTCTGCGGCCGCGTGCGCAAAAAAAGAGATAGCGCCTCTGAGGATCTATTTCACGATATGACTTTGAGGGTTGTGTGTTCAGGAAGGTGAGGACGGAGCAGCTCGACGTAGTTGCCTCGGATCGCTGACAAGACTTTAGATGAGGGGGCGTCGACAATTACGCGAGTAGCTTCTAAGCGGAATGTATAGGCAGCGGCTATATCGACGAAAGAATCGGTTACACTATAGTAGTAGTTGATTAACTCGGGATCTCCATTTTCTTGGGCATATTTGAAAATCCGCTTGGCTACCGGATCATTCGCTGTGGTCCGCTTCAGGTCTCGATCAGAGATTACTTTTTGTTCACGCACAAAGAGGATATTTAAGGGTGTTTTATGGGTTTTTGATTCCTCGACGGATGTTTTGAGAGCTTTATCCAACTTCCTGACCACGCATAGGTCAGCCTTGCTACGGAAATCGGGAGACATTACTACTTCTTGAGCAAGCGCTGGAACCTTTTTTAACATTTTTGCAAGTTGTCTTAGGGCAAGCCCGACCAACATGATACACAGCACAAAGTAGCGTGCATGCGATTTTTGGATAAAAAGTGTAATTTCGATTGCCAGCATGACAAGAAAAACAGAGAACATAAAAATTCTCTCTGCCCGTTTCAAGGGCAGTTTCTTGTAGGTCGATGTTGACCAGAGATTGACTGCAATGGCTCCAACAAAACCAATAGCGTATAAGTCTGCAAGCAAAACGAGATTGTCAAAGGAGAAAATCAGGAGAGCCGGGATGAGACCTGCTACCAGAAGAGGTAGAAGGGGGACGCCGAATTTATTGACCTTAAGGAAGCCCTTAGGGAGCTCATCATCGCTAGCCATGAGGTATTGCAATGAGATCAAGCCATTGATTGCCGTATTCACGGCAGATAAGAGAATCAAACCGACGACAAATCTGAGGATATGAGCAAAGACCAAGCCTGAAGTGGCACCTAAAACTTCAGTCCCAAAAGTGAGGGCTAAGTAACTTAGCATATTGTTTTGCACATCGGTAAAGCCGGGGGCAGAAACGTTATGATTTTGGAATACAAAGCCACTAATGGACGACGCTGCGAGACCAAAAATAGTGGTGTAAACCACCACCTCGATCATCACTATCAAAATAGAGGGAGTTGAGGTGTATGTGACAACGGGTTTTTTCCAGTTTGATCCGGGGTTAAGCTTCATGATCGAGGTGGTATTTGCGATAGTTTCCACACCTGAAAGGGCTACAATGACAGAACAAAATTGAGTCCACAAAGTGAGGGGATTTTTTGCAGGAGCTTGGAGATGGACCCACCCTTTAGCCAAGAAAGGGGTTGATAGAAGGGCCAGTCCGGTAAAAACCGCAACGGCGGCTATGGCGATGATCAAGGCAAAAGATCCCGTATGGCGTGGCCCGAGATAGTTAATCAGGCCAATCAGAATAGTAAAAATGGCAGCATATAAGACCGGATCGGCAACATTAAAATAGTAAAAAGCGGACAAGGCGCTAAGAGAGGCTGTGACAAGATAATCAGCGACCAGAAAAAAAGCCCCAATCACAGCAAGCCATTCGAGTTTGGGGTTATCGAGCGCCCGTTTACGGACGCTGGAGTACACTCCACCCCCATTAGGGTAAAAGCGGCAGATGATGATATAGTTGAGGCCCACAAAAAGAGAAAGAACGGAAACGGCGAGCAACGGCCAGAAAGAGGCATAACCAGCAATGGCGAATGCCAAACCGATTACATAGGCTTTACTAGTGCCCCAATCGCCATAAAGGATGGCTGCAGCCCTCGAAGCATCAATGTCACGCGGTCTATGTGTAGTTGTTACGAGCATGCATGAGTCCCTGCGATATAGCTAGTGGTCCAGGCGTTTTGAAAATTGAACCCGCCTGTCACTCCATCAATATCTAATATCTCGCCGGCAAAATAAAGACCAGGGCATATCTTGCTTTGCAATGTTTTGAAATCGACTTCAGGTAGGCTGATTCCACCGCAGGTGACAAATTCCTCTTTATGAGTTGTTTTCCCTCCGATGTGGTAAACATCATGGTGCAGCTTGTGGCTTAAGCTCCTCAATTCTTTATCTGTAAAAGAAAGCAACTTGAGCTCCGCTTTGCCTTTAAGAAGCGTATTCCATAGGTTTTTAGGCAAGCGTAGCGGATTGGCTCCACCAGCTGTTTGTCCGGGGTGTTTCTCCTTAGCGGCACGTAGTTGTTGAAATAGAGCCTCTTCAGTAAGTGATGGTAGCCAATTGATGACAACGGTGGAGTGATAGTTACAGGTATGGAGAAAACGGGCTGCCCAGGCCGACAGTTTTAAGACCGCAGGTCCGCTGAAACCAAAATGAGTGATGAGTAGCGGTCCCATTTGAGAGAGTTTGGCATCTTCGAGAGTAACCTCTACTGGGTCCCATGGAATCCCACTTAAATGAGCCAATTCAAAATCGGGAATGTTAAATGTAAAAAGTGAAGGGACAGGATCTTGGATGGAGTGTCCCAGCTTACTAGCCCATCTATGCCCTTCGGGGTTGCTGCCTGTTGCTAACATGAGCTTAGAGGTTTGTAGCGTCTCTCCTCCCTCAAATGCAATCTCAAATTGATTTTCTTTATAGGTGATCGATTCAATTTTTTGCTTGAAACGGATCTCCACTCCCAAATCACGGGCCTCTCTTGTCAGGCAATCGATAATGGTCTGTGAGGAATCGGTGACAGGAAACATTCTTCCGTCTGGTTCCGTTTTGAGCAAGACACCTCGGGCTTCAAACCAAGCGATGGTATCTTGGGGCTGAAAGCGGTGAAAGGGGCCCAGTAATTCTTTATTTCCACGCGGATAATGGTGGACGAGCTCACGGGGATCGAAGCATGCATGGGTGACATTGCACCGTCCTCCTCCTGAAACTCTCACTTTGGAAAGTAAAACAGCGCTTTTTTCCAGAAGCACCACTTGAGCTGTCGGATCGGCCTCTTTAGCCGCCAAGGCGGCAAACATCCCTGCCGCGCCTCCACCAATGATAACAAATTCTTTTAGTGACTTTATCATATAAGATCGTTAGATTAGCACGTTTCTATGATGCACGAAGGGAGAGTAGGATGCCAGCAACTTTGGATAAATTAGAAACACGCGAGCCTCTGGTGATCACCAATGGTGGGCAGCAGATTTTTGCTGTATTACATCGGCCCATCGGTATTGACCTTGCTCCTGTTGTGGTGGTCCATCATGGCTTTGCCAGTAGTAAGCACGGCTCTAACCGATGTTATGTAGCTCTTGCCGAGTGCCTTGCAAAAAATGGAATCGCCACCATCCGCTTCGACTTTAGAGGTTCAGGAGATAGCGAAGGTACTCTAACAGACCTCTCATTTACAGATTTAGTCTCTGATTCTGTCTCTGTATTAGAGAGCATTGAAAGCATCGAGGGAATTAATTGCGAGAGGATTGGCCTTTTTGGAGCCTCACTCGGTGGTGCCATTGCCGTTTTTGCGGCTGCTCGTTTTGCAAAGGTTAATGCTCTGGCACTGTGGGCTCCTGTGGCAAGTGGCGAGCTATGGTACCGTGATTTTTTGATGCGTCACCCTGAATATGTACATGTAAACCCCTCGCAGGCCCTTTCGAGCTACCGCGGCATCCAATTGAGTGACGCATTTAGAGATGAATTCAAACAAATGTATGCTTATAAGACTGCAGGTGAGCTGAACGATGTTCCACTTCTGGTGATGCAAGGTGAAAAGGATGAAACGGTATCCATTAATCACTTAGAAGCCTTCCGGCAATCCTGTGCCACCTGCGAAAGTCCTGTCCGCTTTGTGAAGTACCCCGATGGAGAACATTCTTTAGGATTTTCATCCGATTTCAATGGAGCTCTTGAAGAAACTAAGCAGTGGTTTGAAGATTACTTATGACAAATAATCCCTTGCAGGATGAGCGTCAGAAATTTCAGCCTAGGCTTCCTCGCCTACTCAGGCACATTGAATCATTAGATCTAACTATCGGAGAGCGCAAAGATGTACCTCTTGCGATTCAATCCTTTTTGCCCCAAACGGCAGCTCAGCCTCTGCTACATTTCAGAATGCATGCCCCGCAAAAACATCCTGCTTTGCGAGTGGGTGTAGTCCTTTCAGGCGGGCAAGCAGCCGGGGGTCATAATGTCATTACGGGTCTCTTTGATGCTCTTAAGCAGATTAATCCGGCTTGCCGTCTTTTTGGTTTTTTAGGAGGTCCTTCGGGGATTATTGAAAACCGCTATCAAGAGTTGAATGCAGAAATTTTGGCTCCTTATCGCAATACAGGTGGCTTTGATCTGATCGGATCGGGAAGGACTAAGATAGAGACTCTCGAGCAATTTGAAGCGGCTCTTAAAACCTGCTCAGGGCTCAATCTGAATGGGCTGATAGTTATTGGAGGCGACGATTCCAACACCAATGCGGCTCTTTTAGCTGAATATTTCTTGGCCAGTGGTTGTTCGACACATGTGATCGGAGTGCCTAAAACGATCGATGGGGATTTAAAAAGCGATTTAGTGGAAATACCATTTGGATTCGACACAGCCTGCAAAATTTATTCCGAGTTGATCGGCAACATATGTCGGGATGCCCTCTCGGCCAAAAAATATACCCACTTCATCAAATTAATGGGGCGGTCCGCCTCGCACATTACCCTAGAATGTGCCCTCCAAACCCATCCTAATATTGCTTTAATTGGCGAAGAGATCGCGGCAAAAAAAATGACTCTCCAAGATCTCGTAGAATCTCTTTGTGCCATGATTGCAAAAAGGGCAGAAGAGGGCCTAAGCTATGGAGTAGTTCTCATTCCTGAGGGGCTTGTTGAGTTTATACCTGACATCATGACTCTCATTCACGAAATCAATATCTTGCTGGCGCAAGGAAAGGAAGATGTGACCCAGAACCTTTCTCCTGAAGCCTCTGTTACATTCGCTTTCCTTCCAGCAGAGATCCGCTCTCAGCTTTTGCTCGAGCGCGATCCGCACGGCAATGTACAGGTTTCTAAGATTGCGACAGAGAAGATGCTGATGCAGCTTGTCAAAGAAAGGTTAAAAACTTGGACTGGTTACCAAGGAAAGTTCAACCCGGTCGCCCACTTCTTGGGTTATGAGGGAAGATCGGGCTACCCTTCCAACTTTGATGCGAATTACTGTTATGCTTTGGGCTACACGGCAGCTGCGTTGATCCGGGCGGGCATCACAGGCTATATGAGTTGTCTACAAAAGCTAGCTGAAATGCCCGAATCGTGGATTCCTGTTGCCTTGCCAATCACTTGGCTAATGGATATTGAAAAGCGGAAAGGAAAAAGCAAGCCAGTGATCAAAAAAAGCCTTGTAGATCTATCTGGTGAACCTTTCAAGTATTTTGCCTCTCAGAGGGATGATTGGGCATTGCATGACCATTACCGTTACCCAGGTCCCATTCAGTACGCAGGGCCAACGCAGCTTTGCGATGATACAACCTTCACATTGAAATTGGAGCAAGGGGAACCCGTGGAGGTATATGAGCGAGCATTACCTATCTGATTTTGAGATCTTAAATCTCCCCTATTCTTACCCCCAAGATGATTTGCTCGAGCGCTTGGTTAACCTCCATGCCCTCTTCTTAGAGGAAGATGAAGAGCTGCGTGCCCACATGGAGCAAAGGATTGCCCGGGTCTGCTGTAAACAGGATAAAATTTCAAGAAGGCAAACAGCCGTCGATTTGAATTGGATGCAAACGCCGCGAAATTTTGGAGACAGAGCGCGGTATTATCAAGCATTTGCTGAAGAAGTGTTTGTTCGTTTTTACCCTTCAACAGCTCAGGCACCCGAAGAGATGATTCATGTGACATGCACAGGCTACAATTCACCGAGTGCTGCGCAAAAAATTGTGTTGCAAAGAGGATGGGAGCAAAAGACACAGGTGACTCATGCCTATCACATGGGATGCATGGCCGCTCTGCCCGCGATCAGAATGGGACTTGGGTACGCCAACTCAGGGAAAAAAACGTAGATATTGTCCATACTGAGCTCTGTTCACTTCATCTCAATCCCGCTTTGCACACCGATGAGCAGCTCGTGGCGCAAAGCCTTTTTGCAGACGGCCTGATCAAGTATTCACTCACATCTTGCCTACCAAAGAAACCATCTCTCCGTCTGCTCGCTGTCTACGAAGAGCTTATTCCTCAAACAGATGAGCTCATGAAATGGGAATGCGAGGAGTGGGGCTTAAAAATGACTTTGCACAAAGAAATAGCGGCTTGGATCTCCCGTGCCATAGTTGCCTTTATGGGTAGATTAGAACAGAAATGTGGTCTGCCTCTTTCCAAAGCATATTATGCCGTTCATCCCGGAGGCCCCAAAATCATCGGCATGATCGGTAAAAAGCTCAATCTTTCGGTAGAGCAACTGGCAGCCTCGGAAAAAATCCTCTATAATCACGGCAATATGTCCTCGGCCACTTTGCCCCATATTTGGGAAGATATGGTCAAGGACCCGAACGTTCCCTTTGGTAGCTATATCGCGGGACTAGCCTTTGGCCCTGGCATATGTATGAGCGGGGCTGTATTACAAAAAGTGAGCAATACATGACTTGGCAGATTGTATTTTTTATACCCTTCCTTGTTCAAACAGCAGTCATTGTTTGGGATGAGTTTTATTTTCACCATAAGCGTGGGCTGCCACGTTGGGAACGCATCGGCCATCCAATTGATACGCTGAGTGTTGTGGCCTGTTTTGCGTTTGTGCTGGTTTTTCCCCACAGTAGCCCCTTCTTATGGTGTTTTGTGACCTTAGGCGTATTTTCTTGTTTTCTGGTGACCAAAGATGAATTTGTGCATAAAGAGCATTGCAATGCCGCAGAACAATGGCTCCATGCTATTCTTTTCCTCAACCATCCGCTCGTTCTCATCAGTATCGGCTGGATGTGGATGCAAGGCTCTGTTTACCGCCCTTTCATGCTCCTCCAATTGTCCTCCGCTGCCCTTTTTTGTCTTTATCAAATTTTCTACTGGAACTTTGTATGGAAAGAGAAGTAGTCAATAACGCCTTTTATGATGATCTGGGCTCTCAATGGTATGAGGCAGATGACCATCCCATCGCACTTCTGCGTGCCGAAAATAGAGCCAGAGCTCCTTGGGTTGCAACACAATTGGCTAGCCATTTTGCCGGGCCCTGCTCTGTGCTCGATATCGGTTGTGGAGCCGGGTTTTTAAGCAATTCCCTCGCACGGCAAGGACATCAACTTACAGGCATTGATCTCTCTTCTTCTAGTTTAAAAGTCGCGCAGACGTACGATATAACCCGCAAAACACATTACCAACAAGCAGATGCCTGCTCCTTGCCCTTTGAACAAGATCAATTTGATGCTGTCTGCGCCATGGACCTTTTGGAACATGTTGAAGAGCCAGCCCGCGTCATTGCCGAAGCCTCCCGCGTCCTCAAACCCGGAGGACTTTTTTTCTTTCATACCTTTAACAGAACTTGGTTGAGCTGGCTTTTTGCTATCAAAGGGATCGAATGGTTTGTTCCCAACGCACCTAGGCACATTCACCTTTATCGCCTTTTCATCAAACCCTCAGAGCTCACAACCTATCTGCACCAAAGTGATCTTGAACTCTCAGTAATCCATGGACTCATGCCACGAATTGACAAATCTTTTTTAAAGACCCTTCTGCGGCGCGGCATCCCACCTCAATTTTCTTTCAAAACCATACCATCTCTTTCATGTGGTTACTTTGGCTTCGCCATCAGGTCTTTTGTGGAATAAAGAAAAGATTATCAGTTCTCTTAATTTCTTGATTTTTACATTAAAAAATGATAAAAATACAAGAAAGAAACTAAAAAGAGGTTTTATGGCGATTCCATCAACTGGATTTTCTACCTTCGGGTTTCATACCAGATATACGATGCCAGGGGAGTATTATGATGAAGAATATTCAGGTGCCGGCACCGTTAATGTCCTGAATATGCTTGGCTATATGCCAGTTCTCGGTTTAATTCCTTGCGTTTGTCGCTTAATTCTCCCTCTTTGTGATGAGACAAGCTCTATGCATAACGAACCCACCGAGGTGAAGATTGCTAACTATATTCGGGGCTTTTTTGAAGGGTTAGGATTGGGAGCTCTATACTTGATTCCTGACCTAATCGCAACTATCTACAGATTTGCTCCTTGTACGTATAGTGGTAGAGATCCAGAAAACCCGGATTCGAGAAATGATCAGTGCATTTTTATAGACTGACTCTAGCAAACCAGAACCAAGTTCATTCATTTCATTTCAAATCAAATGAGGTTAAACAGGCATTTTTAGCTGCTGTCAGTTGCACAAATACTCTGCTACCTTGAGGGTTATGATCTGGATGGAAGCGCATGGCCAGCTCTCGAAATATTTTTTTGATTTCAGAGGAAGTTGCCGTTTCAGAAAGACCTAGCATTTTACAAGCTTCTTTCCGACACAACGGTTGATTTGCTTTGCAAGCATCCCGATTTTCGAAGATATGACCCGAGTAGGGGATCTGATGGGGTAAAAAATAAGTCGTCATGCATGTGGAAACAAAAGGAAATACAGCGATCTGTGTCATCCCTCGTATAAAGGAGTAGCTTGATGCGGCGGCGGGCTTGCCATGAGTGTAGGTATAAATCAGATCCACCGATTTTCCCGCCAGTGCAACAGCAGTAAGACCTAAGCAATAGCTTAAACTGACTTGCCAAAAAGCGGATGTATTTAACCCCAAAGTGTACCCATTGATCGCTGTAAATGAGGCGCATTCAAAAAAAATATCTACAAATGGTAATGAATCTAGAGCCACTTTTTCATCGCAGCCGATTTTTTGAAAGCAGGAAATCCATGAATTTATTGAAAGATTAAACGGCTGACTCATCATCTGCAACATAGTTTGAGAGACACCGACCAAACTCCATTGCATGAGATCTAAACCAAACAGTCCACAGCCAGTCATCACCTTTGAAAGATCGAGATAAGAAGAATCCAGGGGTGTCGATAAAACTGGGATCTTTTGCCATTGCAGTGTTATTTTTTCTTGGCTCTCAATAAAAAAAGAAGCTCTCCGCAGATAGGGATTGTCCAGAAAAAAACAAGCAATTGTAGAGACGACATAGGAAAGGCGATTGATTTTTGACATTAAGTGCTTTTCGCTTTGCAAAATCCTCTCCTTTGCCTGTTTAATCTTAGAGACAAGGGTGCTTGAGATTGAAAGGGAATCTGCACACTGCAATTCGGAAGAAAGACGTGCCACTGCTCTTTTAGCTTGTTTGTCCTGAAAATAATTTCGGAAAAACCACTTTTTATCGATAGTCACCAGTGTTTTAATTTTAATTGCAGTATACAAACTAGTTGTTTTTTGTAATTGCAAAAAAAGAGCGCTGCTTTCTTTTTGTAAAACCTGTTCCCAAGAAAGGTACAAGGATAAAATCTCAACCTTTCTAATTAGTTTTGGATGATCGGTACCCCATAGGAGTTGTAGTCTTTGCCTATCGCAGAAGGCGAAAAAAAATTCTTGAAAGCGATCGACTTTCTCCTCCCATCCTCGGAGTACCTTATCATCTAAATTTTTTCCGCTATTCAAGAAACAAATCAGATGATCAAGTTGGCACACTATCTCTTCAAAAAAAGGGAGGAGTTTTTTTACTTCCCATTGCTTAAGGAAATTTTGTAAACGCTCAGTCAGGTGAAATCTCAAAAGATATAGATCAGCAAGATGACCTTCTAAGGTATGATCCCATTCACACCAACGGCTACTACTAACTGGATCAGGGTAAAGTTGGGTATCAATTGCTTTATAGCAAACAACTGCCTTTTGTAGTGAGTGATCACTCGTTTGAGAGTTTGCAATTTTTTGCAGGCATTCATGCAAAAGTAATCCCACACGAATCTCAATATAGAGGAGACTGTGCTTCATGTACACAGAGCCTATCGCCTCTACCTGAGATTGATGTGAAAAAGAACCAATTGCACAAATCGACAAAATGCCCTGCTTTTTGAGCGTACCTAGCTCTGTATTGCTTCATAATCTGCTTGACGGCATTTTTTTACAGAGTAATATCCACCCACTCCAATGCCTATTGTTAACAAGGTACCGCCTGCCACACTACCGATAATAATTTCCAGTAAATGATTAGGAACGGGAGGTGACGGGGGGGACGTAGGCGAGGGGGGAGAGGGGGGCGTACTATTGGATGAGCAGATGGTCGTTTGAGAGGATTTGATAGGATTGATGTTGAGCGAGGCAGCCCCTGCTGATAATTTAGGTGTCTCAGAAACAAGAGGGTAATCAATTATCATAGTTGATATGGATTGGGCAACAGGATAAATCTCCCGTATGTACGTACAACCATTAGGAATCGTTCCATTCGCATCAAGTTTAATGATCAAACTAGCTGAAGGGGTCTTTGGATCTGGCTTAAAACTGCTTGTAGACCCAGTGATTAACATACCCCCATCTGCAGAGGGAGCACCATTTACACAATAATCTCCTTTTCCTCCGCCAATTTTACGAGCCCACTGGACGTAACCTGAACGATTCAGTTTAGTCACGTGTATATACATTGGTTGTTCTTCTAAATTACCTATCAGGACGATGCCTCCATCTACATCTTCATATGCATGGCATACAGACCAGGAACTCTGATCGTCGCCAATGCTCCGAGTCCACATTGCAGATCCGTCAATCATATTGATTTTGCTAACATAAAAATTTGTAAAATTTCCCCCTTTACCTGCAATAATAAGGTTTCCATCCCGACTTTCAATTAATGTACACCTACCTGGGTAGTTAGTAAGGGCTTTTGACCATTCAATTTTTTGATTAATATCAAGTTTGACAAGGAACGTAGGACCACCAGAACCGGGAGGGGGGCAGCGTGCTAAAAGGATGAGTTTCCCACTTCGCAAGACTTTCACCTCTTGACCAGAAAAACCCTTCATGGGGTGAAGATTACAAAACTGTGCTGTGCGGTCAGGAAAAAAAGATCGAGCAGCGATAACATTGCCCTGAGAGTCAAGTTTACATAATAGTGCTTTCTGGTAAGTATCGAGTGGCACTTGAATAGTTCCAGTCAGCCAACCGCCCCCATCGATGCTAGGAGAAATTTGAGTAAGTGAACTTATGGGATCACTTGTTCCTCTCAACTGTGTAGTGGACATAAGTTTACCATCCAAGTCAAATTTTGCAATCCAATACCCATTCACCTTATCAAATGATCCTCCACATAAAAATCCATCCTCTGTAAGGTAACCGGAAATAAAGGAAATATCTGACTTTTCCTGATACCATGTGAATTGTCCATCTTTATCAAGCTTCCCCATGAATATATACCAACTCGCATCTTGGCGTTGCCCAGCACCTGATACAACTACTTCGCCCGCTTTAGTAGGGGAAATGGTATTAAATCCCACCCATGAAGGGGCAGAAATTGAACCCCATCCATTATTACCAAAAGCAGTTAGATAATATGAGGGTGTCGTACTCATCTTCTCTGATTCTTGCAAAGAACGCTTTTCATTTGATCGGAGCTCTTGACTTTGCGATGGATGCAAGAACTCTCCTTGAGCTGGTTCTAAGTCAAGCTCCGCAGCAGCTGCTACTGGGAAAGTCAGTTTACTATCGATATATTGAAATAGGTTTTGTTGTGGGCTACGATCTTGTTGGAGCGCAGGTTCTCGATTGGCTGAGCCGCGAAAGGTTATTCCCATGCTTTCGAATTGAGAGGGCTGATTTGAACCTATCCCAAATGATGGCCGATCTGTCGGAAAAGCAACGCGAGACATTATTTGTTGATTATCATTTTTTCCATAAACAGTCATCGCTTTGTTGTTTAAAGCATCGTTTGTACTGCTTGAATTTCCAAGCCATAACCGAGAGGCTAGCCATCCTAGGCCTAGGCTGCTTGCAGTTAAAATTGTAGCTTTAAAGAGCTGTAATCCCCAGTGAGGTGAGGTACCCCCGCGAATTCCTTGTGAAGGCGCATCAGTATTTCTTTCATTGCTAATCCCGGCAGACATGTACATTTCCTAAAGTGAAATTTGAAACGGCACTAATTTGCAAGGACTCTAAATGAATTTAAAATTTTTAGCAAGAAGATTGCGTTGACCCCTAGCCGTGACATAAATTGCCGCAATCGCTCCTTCGAGGCTGGGTTCTTCAAGATGAGGCAAAAGGATTTAACCTGCTCATATACAAAACTAAACACCAGAAAAAAAGTGCAACCCAAAGCAATATCTGCACCACCCCCTGAAGCGCATCAAAATGGATGCTGGTGCTTAATAAATCAGTCGCCGCTGCGTACATAGCTATAGGAAAAACCATGGCCCAACGAGAGGGCTGATAACGAAACGGTACTTTAAAGTAGGCCCATTTCCATAACTCCATCAAACACAAAATCGGGATCCAGGCTGTACCCCATCCCCATAAAAACAAAATCATCCCTTCCATAAAAGGCCTAACCCTATCTAAAAAGAGGGGCGGGTTGTGCGCCAGAATCAATAGGCTTCCATCAACAACTGCAATAGCTGCAGCCCCCATACATGTCCAATAGCAAGGATCCATATCCCGCCCCTCAAAGGGAAAGAAAAGCATCCGAAAAAGATTTAATGTCATGAAAATTAAATAAATAAAAACACCGAAAGTCCAAAATCCGAACGCAAGCAATAAAAATGCATGGTTAGAAATTGCTCCTTTTCCCCAAAGCGTGGTTATAACGATGCCCGAAGAATTGCATGCGATCGCTAGTAATAACCAGAATGGACTGATCATTTGAATGGATGCTTGGATATGAAAAAAAAGGGTACAGAACAAGGTATAAGTTAAAAGGATAGCCGAAACAACACCTACTATGCCAAGAATTAATCCAATGTGATCATACCCGGAAAGAGAGAAACTAAGAGACAAAGCATTGGATCCGGCGCTAAATGTTAAGTACTTAAACATTTTTTGGATGTCTTTGAAATCATGCAGTACCTCCCTTTTGATGACAAATACTCTCCATGTAAATAAGAAAACCAGTCCCAGATACCCCAACATACCAATGACGAGAAACAACAAAGAAAGAGTTAACCAGCCTGTTCTATAAAAGATCAGCGATACAGAGCCCGAAGACATTATAAAAGCAAAATTTGCCGGGCTAAGATTCTTTAGCGCTTGTTGATTTATGAGGACCATTTTTTTTACAGCTCTAGAGGATATTTGCAAACTTCAAACAAACCACGGATTGCTGAAGTTCCATTGTTTCCTGAGCATAGCATTTTCTCAGTCTAGTGTAAAAAAAATATATCATTTCCACCGTGATTATGACATACTCGCAGGCGTATGTGATCGGCTCGATCTGATCAAGGATTTTAGGTGTTTGGCTGATTTTGCAGAAATATTTGAAGAACGGAACCTACATTACGGTAATCCCGCCCCTCAGGGTACGGATTCTTCAAGGAATCTGCCTCCAGATTTTTGTGCTTTTTGTTAATTAAAAGATTTTCTGTAGTTTAACATAAATATTTGTTGGGGTATAATCGCTTCATATGAGCGCATCAAATCCTTTAACTCCAAAGCTTTTAGTATTACAGTCTGCTAATGCCTTTGAAGCTAGGGGAAAAGTTGAAAATTGTGCAAACATTTTAGCAATCGTTGCTGCTGCACTCTTTAGTATAGCTCTTATTACAGCTTTGCAACCCTTGGTAAAATCTGCCTTTTCAGGTGTCATCCGTTATGATACTGCTACGATTGTCACGATTCCTGTATCAGGCGGGCTTGGCTTGATATGCATGTTGGCGTATCTGCAAAGAAGATGCGCGGCCAATCAGATTGAAATTCCCATAGAGCCAAAAAATGTTGAGATAGTGCAGAATTTTACAGCCGCTTACGATCCGAGTTATGGTTTACAGGAATCATTTACACTCGCTTTAAATCCAGATAACGGCCTGCGAAGAGACAGTATTATAAGCCGTCCCCGAAACGAATATAAGCATTTAGTCCTACGTGTTTACCGTGACCATTATAATGTGCAAACCGGGCAGTGTGGAGATCCCTTGTTGATAGAAGATCTAAGACTCCACCCAGCTTTTACAGCCGTACGTGATGAGCTGGCTAATATTGTTCATAGCGGCTTTCTCCAACTTCTTGCCTAGTAAAGATCATCAGGAGCCTTTAGATGATACTAAAGGGGACAAGAAGCGTGAGCGAGGCGCCCCAGTTGTTCTCGGTGAAGTTGCGGGCGTGGACACGGTACCAGCCTAGTAGTTTTAAAGTTCCCCAATACCGTATCTCATAATCCATGTAGCCGCCCAGATCGATACTTTGGTGCTCGATAGAGGCGTAACCTGTAAAGGGCACAAAGGGAACGATATCATCGTGGCCAAACCCATAAAGGGCTTCGGTAAAAAAACCTAACACAGCGCAAGAGGGGAAATGGTATTCAAAGGTTCCAATGCCATGTACCCATGGGCTACCCTTTTCTGCCACCCCATAGCCTATCAGTCCCCAAAGGCGTGTGTGCCAATCTGAACCACAGGACCACTCTTTTCCACATGTGGCATGTAGCTCTGCATTGGCATGTCCATGGTACGGGAAGCTGAATGCATGCAGGAAGTATTTTGAGGGGAAAGAGAGTGTTACTCCCGTAACAAAGCTCAAACAATCTCCTGCAATATCATCGAGCCATGCATACCGAGCAGTTAGCCAAGTAGATTCGTAGGTAAAGGCAATATCAGAGGTGCGGGTGAAAAATAGTTCAGCTTCTACGTTCCAATGGGGCCAAGGAGTGACGGCTAAGCTGAGGTGGGCCGAGCTGTCGCGCGTCGGCTCAGCAAAGCTTCCCAAAGGGCTTTGCACGGAATTCGAGTGCTCATAACGGTACCCAATGCGCCCTTGGAATTCAAAGGGTGGGGTAAACCAAGGTTCGTATTCTGTTGCACAAGCTACTATTGGTGCAAGCAGTAGCAAATTAGTGAATTTCATGTGCAGAAAGCCACCGTTCGGCATCGATTGCGGCCATACAGCCGCTACCTGCTGCGGTGATTGCCTGACGGTAGATCGGGTCTTGTACGTCACCTGATGCAAACACCCCTTCAATACTCGTATTGGTGGTGCCTGGCGTGACAAGCAAATATCCTTGTTCGTTCATTTTAAGCTGAGCACCTAGAAAATCGGTATTGGGCTTATGGCCAATAGCAAAAAAGACGCCGGCAGCTTCGCGCTTGTCCTCTACGCCTGTTTTCAGGTTTTTGACTGTTACCGAGCGGACTATTTTATCTCCTTCGATCAAGGTGATTACCGAATCCCACAAAATTTCGATTTTAGGGTGATTCAGCGCGCGGTGGGCCATAATCTTGGAGGCTCTCAGCTCATCTCTGCGATGGACAATGTAGACTTTGCTGCCGTACTTGGTTAGGAAAGTTGCCTCTTCGACAGCCGAGTCGCCCCCACCGATGACATAAAGCTCTTTGTTACGGAAAAGAGGCATTGCCCCATCACATACCGCGCAGGCTGTAACCCCTTTTTGCCAAAAGCCCTCTTCTCCAGCCCCGGGGATTTTAAGTAGCTTGGCGGTGGCGCCTGTTGAGATAATTAAGGCATCGCAGGTGACATGAGTTTTTTTTCCTCGTACAGTGAAAGGACGCTTAGAAAGGTCTACTGACTCGACATCCTCACGTACCAGAACCGTTCCAAACCGCTCACACTGGGCTCGACATGCATCCATGAGAGCAGGCCCAGTAATGCCATGTGGAAAACCGGGATAGTTTTCGACCTCAGTGGTTGTCATCAGCTGTCCACCCGCAGGGCCGGAGAAAAAGCCTTCAAACAAAAGAGGGCTTAAGTTGGCGCGTGCCGTATAAAGAGCCGCTGTATAACCTGCCGGGCCCGATCCAATAATGACAATTTTTCGATGTTCCATAGTAATATCCTTAATTTTAACCAACTACAATTGCGGTGGCAGTTGCGTAGGTGTCACAATGGCTGATCGACAAAAAAATATGGTCGATCGATAAGACACCTTGCAAGCGTACAGACAATTGTACTTCCGGCTTTCCCTGTTTATCGTTTAGGATCTCAATTTCTTTCCAGGTCATTTCGTTGCTAAGGCCTGTACCAAATGCTTTCAATACCGCTTCTTTTGCAGCAAAACGCCCTGCAAAACGAGGCATCGAGTCTTTGTAGCGTAGACAATACGCTTTTTCTTCTGCTGTAAACAGACGGTCCAAAAAACGCTCGCCATGCCTTGCAACGGCTTCTCTGATACGTTCGATTTCAATGATATCGGTGCCCACACCCTTAACTGTAGGTACGCTGCTTGGAGGACTATTCTGCATCGGAGTCCTTTTCATTTTCAGAAACATTGCAGAAGATCATTCTTCCCGAAGCTGTATGTTTCACAGATAAGACTCTAGCAGAGATCAGTTCACCAATATGTTTACCGCCGCCGTTGACAACGACCATCGTTCCATCTTCTAGATAACCCACACCCTGCATCTCTTCTTTACCATGGCGCAGAATCTTAATTTTTAAAAACTCACCCTTTTGCATGAGTGGTTTCATGGCATTGGAAAGGGTATGGAGGTTGATGACGCGGATCCCTTCGATCTGAGCTGTTTGAATCCGATTGATATCGATTGACAAAACATCAGCATCTAGCAACCGCGCAAGGCGCAGGATCTTACCTGTAATCTCCTTTTCCTCAGGGAAATCCGTTTCCTGAAAACGGAGGTGCAAGTTAGGCAGGGTCTCGAGTCTGTGAACAATCTCTAGAAGTCGCTTGGCTTTAGAGCTGGTCGTTTCGTCTGAATCTTCCTCTTGCTGGTAAAGCTCCTTAATAAGGAAACGAGGGAAGATCAGACGCCTATCTAAAAGGCCCGATGCCGCTAAATCAATGATACGCGGATCGCTCAGAGCCGATAGATCAAGCAAGATATCTTTGCTGACCTGAGTAGTGGGTGTAAATTTAACAAAGGGGATACTTAAGTAAATCTCACCCGCTGAGCGTAGAGTCATCATAACACCCAGATAGGTGCCAAAAAGGAACAGGAAGATTTTCACGATTTCGATAAAAACATGACCAGGATGGGCGCCACTGATATCGAGAATGGCATTGAAAACCAACATGAGGGCTTGGGCCATCAAGTATCCGAAAAAGAGACCTAAGACTGCCGTATTGAATGCACGCAGGTTAAACCGTTTGCAGAGCATGTCTAGGCCGATCAAAATGCCAGCGATCAGGAGGCCCAAGGCCGCTCCCCAAACATAGGTCCACCCCGACGCTGCCTCCACGTTGCCAACAGCAAATGAGATCATGAAAATCACGCTAAGAAGGATGAAGAGAAACCGGACAAATGTCGTCGAAAGGGTCATAAGGCAGCGTTCCTCTTCTTATCAAGATACATTTGCTTTGAGAGGACACGGAAGTAGAGCATGGCGCCATTGAGCAAGGCGGAGCCGATACATAAATCGATAGCACCGCGTGTATCCATGGTGATGGGCCAGAAGCGGAGCGAGATGCCTAGCAGAATCATGCCGGCGATCAGCATGTAGTATCCTTTGCCATAAATCAGTCTCAAAGGAGCAGGATTGGGAAGCGATGCAATCCGCTTGATCTGGCGGTCTACTGATTTGGAAAGGACCATTCTTCCTTTAAGATAACCCACAATCAGGGCAGCGGTTACCACCAGGATCACGCCATTGGCCCGATCGGAGACGAAGCGGTCAAAAAATGCAAGGACAGAAAAACGGCCACTTGTCGCATCAGCTACGCGCAAAGCTTCGAGAATAAAGTGAATGCCCAGCGACAAGAGGAAGGTTCCAATCAAAATCCAGACAAACCCGCTTAAAAAGATCAGTGTTTTATGTGTACATCTCATGTAGTATCCTATAAGAACCTAAAGTCCTGTTGAAATATTTTAATCTTAGAGTATATAACGGCCTTTGTTTTTTCGGTATAACATGTTGTGTAACTTTGTATGGGACCCTGATAGAGTTTTTTTTATTATTCCCTATCTACGTCATCCTGTCATGTGGTACGGCGTTCTTTTTGCGCTAGGGTTTATAGTGGGATATTTTTTAGTCCGGAAAATTCTGGCTAATTTTCTGACCACTTGGAACCTTTCTGAGGCTGAAGCTGAAAAAGAAGCGCTCCGCTTAACCGATCAAGGAATTGTGATCATTGTCATAGGAGCCCTTTTAGGGGCTCGTTTGGGCCATATTATTTTTTATGGATGGCATTATTACAAAGAGCATCCTCTGGATGTCTTTAAGGTATGGGAAGGGGGGCTTGCGAGTCACGGTGGGGCGATAGGTGTTCTTATCGCATTGATCATTTTTGTGTGGATGAATCGCAAACAAGAGCCCCGGCTCACTCTTTTAATGGTGCTCGATCTTGTAGTGATTCCCACAGCTTTTGTCGGATGCTGTATCCGGATCGGCAACTTTATCAACCAAGAAATCACGGGTATCCCTACCTCCTTACCTTGGGGAGTCACTTTCCTCCATCCCATCGATGGGATTAGAGGAGTGCCTTTACATCCAGTACAGCTCTATGAAGCCTTGTTCTATTTGCTGGTCTTTTTTTTCCTTTTAACTCTTTGGTTGCGCGATCGGCGCACTTTGGGTACAGGGCTTATAACGGGGTGGTTTTTCCTACTCGTGTTTGGATTTCGGTTTATGGTAGAGTATCTGAAAATGCCTCAAAACGAGGCGTTTGATGCAAACGGATGGATCAAAATGGGCCAATTGCTCAGTATCCCTTTTGCTCTTGCTGGGATCGGCCTACTTATCAATTACTATGCTCGCAAAAAAAGATAAAATATTCATCGCAGGTGCAAGGGGCATGGTCGGTAGCGCCCTTACCTCCTGCCTTCAGCTTGAAGGTTACCACAACCTTCTTACCCCTTCCCATGCAGAATTGGACTACACCGACCAGCTGGCTGTCAGAAGTTATTTACAGACACACAAGCCTACTGTGGTGGTGATTTCGGCAGCAAAAGTGGGTGGGATCTTGGCAAACATGACCTACCCTGCACAGTTCATCTATGAGAATTTAATGATCGGAACCAACCTGATTCATGAATCTCATCGGGCAGATGTGCCTCGACTCCTGTATTTGGGTAGCACATGCATCTATCCACGTGAAGCTCCTCAACCCATGGCTGAAGAGGCTCTTTTAACTGGGCCTCTAGAAAAAACGAATGAGGCTTACGCATTGGCCAAAATTGCCTGCATCAAAATGTGCCAATTTTACCGCACACAGTATGGTCGAAGCTATATCTGTGCGATGCCCACTAACCTATATGGCCCCGGTGACAATTACCACCCTGAAAATTCTCATGTAATCCCCGGACTCTTACACCGTTTTCATGAAGCTAAGCTATGTGGCTCTGAAACCGTAGAAATGTGGGGCACAGGAGAAGCCCGCAGAGAGTTTTTATATGTTGAAGATCTAGTTAGAGCGCTTGTACACCTGTTGCAGCACTACGATGAACCGGGTCATATCAACTTGGGGTCTCTTGAAGAGGTGTCCATCCGCCATCTTGCCGAGCAGATTGCTCATGTAGTCGGATATCCTGGCGAGATTACCCACGACCTGTCCAAGCCCGATGGCACGCCTCGTAAAAAGATCGATATCTCCCGTATCCTCGCTTTAGGCTGGAAGCCCACCGTACCTTTGACAGAGGGCCTGAGCAGAACCTATCAAGCCTTTATGGATGGGCTTTAGCCAATTTTTATTGGGACCATTGAAAAAATCGAGTTTTGGTGAATTTTTGGATGATTTTATCCCATTTTGACGGTCTCTAGCTCGGCGTATCACCTATAATGCAAAAACATACCATCATCATTGCATACTACTTGGTTGAGTGATACTTCCATTTCAGTTGGAATTTCAAGAATGCAAGTTGGGTTCGCTAATGCCAATGAAGTGCATGTTGTCAGAATAATGCTGAAAAATTTAAAAATATTCATCCTCCCTCCTAAATTTAAAAAGATTGTATATTCGTTCTCTGGGCTCTGGCTAAGGGTAAATAAATATAAAAATACGATCAAGATTTTTTTCGAATACAAATTTCCTCGCTTTATTTGCCTTCCTTTTTTTTGGGCTCAAGCGTATTCAGGATGAAATAAGATTTTTTTGCAAGATGGTGGAGATTTGAGCCCAAAGCCCACGAGCCCTCACATCCTGACGATCAATGGAGGCTCGTCGAGTATCAAGTTTGCCTTGTTTGAAGTCGTTGATTCTTTTCGACGGATTGTGGAGGGAGCAGTTGAGCGGATTGGACTGCCGGGGACTATTTTGCGAGTGAAAGGCTTGGATGGGGTGGACAATTTTTTGCGACCAATCGCTGCGTCAGACAGCAAAGCGGCAGTTGGCGCTCTGATGGATTGGATCGAAGAGTACATACAAGGCGCAATCACGGCGGTCGGGCATCGGGTGGTGCATGGTGGGCCGATCTATAGCAGGCCACAGCGCATCGATGCAGAAATGATTGCGGCATTGCACCAACTGAGTCCCTTTGATTCAGAGCATCTGCCAGAGGAAATCTTATTGATTGAGGCATTTGGACACCGATTTTCTCATGTGCCCCAGGTAGCATGTTTCGATACAGCTTTTCATCATGATCTACCACGAGTAGCCCAGTTGCTGCCCATTCCACGTCGCTTTGCAGCGCAGGGTGTGCGGCGCTATGGGTTTCATGGGCTCTCTTGTGAGTTTTTAATGCGTGAGCTTGCTCATCAGGGGGGAGTTGAAGCAGCACAAGGAAGGGTCGTTCTTGCTCACTTAGGAAATGGATCTAGTCTGACAGCCGTACGGGATGGCAAGTCGATGGATACAAGCATGGGCTTTACGCCAGCAGCGGGTGTGCCGATGAGTACACGCTCGGGCGATCTGGATCCGGGGCTTGTTGCTTATTTGGCGCGCACCGAGGGGTTCGATGCCCAACGCTTTAATGAGATGGTAAACTTCCAATCGGGGCTTCTAGGAATATCGGAGACAACCTCTGATATGCGTGACCTACTGGACAATGAAGCGCACGATGTACGCGCAGCTGAAGCAATTGCATTGTTTTGCTACCAGATTAAAAAATGGATCGGTTCTTTTGCAGCGGTATTGGGTGGATTAGACACATTGGTATTCGCAGGAGGCATTGGAGAAAATGCGCCCTCTATCCGTTCTCGGATTTGTGAGGGCTTACAATTTCTTGGAATCGAATGCGAAGAAAAACGCAATGTCGCTCATGAGAGAGTGATTTCTTCGGCAACGAGCCGAGTGGCAGTGCGCGTGATTCACACGGATGAAGAATGGATGATCGCTCATATGGTCTGCGCCGTTTTGGATGTTAGACATGCGTCATACGCTGCGGGCAGCAGACCCAACGTGTCGTAAAGGGCCAATGCGGGATCTGAAAGAAGCCCGAGTCAAAATTGCCATCTAAACGGAAGTGAACCTTCGTAAGGCATGGGGAGAGGATGAGATGCCTAAGACCATCAAAATCCAATATCCTTTACGTAACGAACCATGTAGTGAAGGTAGATGGGCAAAGAAAGTGATTACTCTTACTTAGGGAAGACCCGCTGATAACCGAGGACCTGTAACTACGACAGAGATCTTCTTTGGTGTTTACAAGGTAATTGGCAAAGGAAATTGTAGCGGTTTTCTTTTGAGTCATAAAATCCCCCTGGTTAAGGAGAGGATTTTACGCAAAATTTGGTAGACCCAAAAGATTTTTTGTATGGGAGGGAAAGAATTTTTGGGGATTTTGCTTCCAGTTTGGCGATCTCGAGCGCTGGCAGTGTAGGTGACGCCTAAGCGAGAGATCGTCAAAATGGGACAAAATCATCCAAAAACGAAAAAACACCTGATATTTTCAATGCTCCCAACGTAATAAGTGTAATACTTAATGTTTAATCATCTCAGTATACTAGTTAATATTTTAATTCCATTATTTTAATGATGCCTTGATCTACGTGTCGTATACTCAAAGGGAAAATATGAAAGAGGTCATTAATAATGAGTAGTCGTGACGTTACTAGAACGGAAGGGAACACATTTCCATCGACTCAAAAGGCTGAGAATGAGCCATCAAAATTTAAAACTCTTGGTTTTGCTGTTCTTATAATTTTTGGGATTGGTGGCCTAGCTGTAGCAGGCGTTGGTACAGGCGGTTTATTACAGGCAGGCTCCCTCACAAATTTGGGACAAGTGAACTCTATAATTATGATAGTTATTGGCGGTATGGGCGGTATTTCTCTCATAGTCATTGGGATCGTGGGCTTTGTTAATACTTGTTCTAGCTCCAATAGCAGAGGCAATGATAAGTCCACAATTCAAGATACAAAACGCTTTAGTCTAAAATCTGAAGGCAAAAAGAAGGCTGAAAAAAGGGGCGGGCTTCAGAAGGAAGGGGGAGCTGGGAAAGCTACGCAGCAATCAGAATTAGAGAGAAGGGAAGTAGAAGAGCGGAAAAGGGCGGAGGAATTAGCAGCTTCACGACACCGTGAGGAACAAGAAAGAAAGAATCGAGTTCAACAGTCGCTAAGCTCAAACTCTGCTTCTCTTGGAAAGGGTGGAGCAAATCCCACAAATCTTCAGACAAACCCCAACTCGACAAAACATCCTTCACCTTCATCGGATCCATCCAAAATAACGTCTACCTCCCATCTCGATTGCTTTAAGAAAAATGATCCTCCTCATCTTAAGCACATTGGTGAAATGGCAGTTATTAAACTAATACCCATGGATCACAAAGGGGTTCCTGTTCGTATGATGGTGATCGGCGTGTTACTTGACAAGATTCTACACCTTGATGAATCTGAATATATGAAGTATGTGACTACCCTGACAAAGTGTATGGAAATGTTGCAGCGTTTTGACCAAAATTTAGTCTTTTCGGTCGCATTCTCTTTTAGAGAAAAAGAGGTTTCTTTGGTAGGACAGGAAAAGAAGTGCCAAGCATTTGCAGAAACTATGTTTACTCATTTCGTTGGAAAATATATAGGGGGACAAATCCAAACAGATGGCTCTCAAAAAATCAACTTACTCTCTGTGCTTTACGCATATTTTCCTTTTCAGGAGATCGTCAGAGAATGGGTTAATAAAGTCATCCCTTTGATCTCACCTGATACAATTGCTGCTCAGTTAAGCGCTGAGAATTCAGAAGAGGCAAAGCAAAAGCTTGATATGCTGATGAATCAGAGTGCTGCTTGGATCCTCAATATAGACACCTTTCAACTTGAAAGATTAAAGAGTACTCCGTTGGTTAAGATCTGGGAAACGCTTAGCACTTGTGATTATTAAAAAATATTCTAGTGTTTGCGCTTTTAAAATTAGTACAAACTTAGTGATGGTGCACAAACGGTGCACCGAATTTCGTGACTATTCACGAGCCAGCAGAATCCTTAGGGCAGGCCCAATTTGTCAAGGTGGGAGTGGATAGTCACCACAGAGAGGCTTTTAACCAAAAAGATGGGTTGCCTGAATAGTTACCGAATTTCCCATTCAATAAGCAATATCCGATAAATTCCAGTAGATTTTTGAACAGCAATTCCTTATCTTTGTGTGCATTAAGGTTGGATAGTGCTGGATGTAGGGGAGTTCTCCCTCCATCATAATCCGTGGGTCGTTGGTTCAAATCCGACTGCCGTCACATCTCATTCATCATTTATACGCACTTGTGGACACGATTGAGCTTGAAATAATAAGTTGTATCAAGCTAATTTTCAGTTATGCGGTACAAATGCGGTACACTGAAAAACAATCTTAACCATTATCAACCAGCCGCTCGAACCAAAACAATGGAGGTTTGAGCAATGGCAACTATTTACAAGCGCAAAAGCAAAGATGGCACACGAGTGCTTGGTTGGAAGGCTGTGGTCCGTATCAAAGGATATCCTACCGTCTGTGAGATATTTGATCGGAAGCAAGAAGCAGATGATTGGGCTCAGGAGGTTGAGCACAAAATCAAGATGGGACAGTTTAAGTTTGAACGTCTGAAAACTCTCCATACCTTTGACGATCTATTGGGTCGTTACATCACAAGCGGTGTCTTGGAACACCACAAAGCGGCAAGAGATACACGTCGCCATCTTGAATACTGGAAGGCCAGATTCAAATCCTATGCTCTCGTTCATCTGACGCCCGAATTGATTGCCAAAGAGAGGCAGCTCTTAACCGAAACTCTCACCACAAAGGGTAAAAACCGTAGCCCATCTACCGTGAATCGCTATCTTGCGGCCCTCTCTTCTGTTTTTACGTATGGTTGTCGTGAGCTTCGTTGGATTGATGACAATCCCTGCTTCAATCTCATCAGACTCAAGGAGCCTGCAGGTCGCAATAGGGTACTCTCTGAAGATGAAATCCGCCGTCTCTTGATTGAAAGTCAAAAGAGTCGATCTTCCTACCTTTTCCCCATCATTCTCCTTGCCTTGACTACTGGAATGCGATTAGGGGAGATCCTAGGACTCAGATGGACCGATATTGACTTAGAAAAAGGTGTTGCACATCTGCAGGATACAAAAAATGGCTCGCCCCGTAGTGTCCCTCTTGTCGATCCAGTTTTGCTTGAACTGAAGCAGCTCTACGAACAAAGGCAAATCACCAAGGAATATGTATTTGCAAGTCGCACTGCTTTCGGGAAAATCGAGATTAAAAAGCCTTGGCAAGAAGCTCTTAAAAGATCAGAAATCAATAATTTAAGGTTTCATGATCTACGGCATACTTTTGCTACAATGGCAGCAAGGCAAGGAGCTTCCAACATTGAACTTGCAACTGCAATGGGGCATAAAACTTTGCAAATGATCCAACGTTACACGCATATGCAAGCTGAGATGACAAGAAAATACTCGGTGGGAATTACCCAAATTCTCAACGAGAAAGGTACAAAATGAAAGCTATCTTAACTTCAACGAACCTAATGGCACAACACGCTGCGTGTCCTAAAGAGACAAAAGAAGAGCTACTAGATGAAGCAATTGAGGTTTTAAATGATCTTGAAAATGTCCTTGAAGAGTGTAGGAAACTGTGGATGCAGATCGAAAATGACAACCGAGGATTTGGACCTGTTTCAGAACAGAATTGGCAAAAAAAACAGGCTCACTGCTGGATCCACGGAGCAACTGAGTTATTAGAAACTAACGAAATGGAAAGATGGCTTTTTGATCGGCCCCCATCATCCCCAATGTCAAACACCAATGCCAGAGAATGCGTAAGGAATTGGAGAGAGTGGTTAGAGATTGAAGATGCCTATTACGAACCTTTTGATGACTTTGAATTTGAAGAACCTCAACAAAAGGAAACTTTAGGTGAATTTCTAATTAGAATGGCCAGACTTGTAGAGGAAGAAGGTAAGGGTGTTAGGTTAGAATGGCGTGCCCTTAAATGCTTTCTAGCTTACATAAGGCAATTTAATCAGGAGGCCGCATTTTTAGAGCATATTTTTCCACAGAAAATGGACCTGCAACATGGAAAAATCATCAGGTTAATAAATCCTGAGGTCTATCCCCTCCCGGTAGAAACAGCATGCGCGATCCTTATGGAACTAGCTAAGCAATGTAGGAACGGCCGTAGGGATACTCGACATACAGCAGTAGAATGCTTGGGCTTTTGCTGGCTTTGCCTTGCGGCTTCAAGGTTACGGCTTCCTATTCGGATAGAAAAAATCCATGCTACAGAGTGCTCAGCTATCAAACTTGAGGGGGAGTTCCCCATACTAGGTGTACCTACTTTATTTGGCGTCCGTAATGTGCAAATATCAGGTCGAGTCGCTAAATTTATCCACTTACTATCTCGCATACCTTCTAAAGTACCTCGAAAAACGATTTTAACAAGGTGCTTACGTAGCTTGAATCGTACATTCGATGAGCTAACAAAAAATATTGCCCCACCGGAATTTGGTAACATAACATATGTGACATTGCTAAGTTCCCCTCATGATTTTGGTTTACGACGATTTCAACCATAGTCATTCATAATTAATTGTTTATATTCTGTTTATCGTTCGATCTCAAAATGTCCGCCTCCGTGCCGACATAATTCGGTAGTCTCTGCTTACAATAGGCGCAAATCAAAAATAACCAGCGCAGGAGGCGCCTATGAACAATTTTGAGTATTGGTCTCCACAGCAGATCGTAGCAAGCGGGAGATACCCGTTTACAATGGGGCAGATACGCCATCAACTCCTTTATCGCCACCGCAATGGTCTCCAAGCGGCGGTGAGAAAAATCGGCAAAAGACTTGTTTTACGCATGGATCTTTTTGAAGTCTGGATCGAGGAACAAAAAGGAGGTGTATCATGAGTAGTTTGCCGGACATTGTAGAAAGGCAAAATCTGACTCATCATTGGTGGTACCGTGATGCAATTGCATCCGAGCCATTTGCACTTGTTGTCAGATACGATAGCAAAGAAAGAGATACATGGTTTCGTCAGTACCAGCTATTGAATGGAAAATGGACAGAAGGAGCGGCAACTCCTCTGCCCATTTTTGGATCACATCTTCTCCAAGAGCACCATATTGAAGAAAATATATTTATTTTTGAAAGTGAAAAGTGCGCAGAGGCTGCCCAGCATCTTAATCTAACAGCTTTGACATCAATGCTAGGGTCATCAAAAGCCAATTGGGCTGTTTTAGCTCGTTATAGGCAGTTTCAACGCTTTGTTTTGGTTCCTAGCCATGGTGAAGCAGGAAAGCGGTATATGCGGTCAGTGTACGAAGAGATTCGTAAAGCATACCCTGAAGCCGAAGTAAATATATGTCATCTGCTATTGCAGGGGAAAGCTGATGATTTTGCTGATTGGCTGAAGGGTCAAGAGGTGTGTCCTGCAGAATGGAGTGGATTTCAACCAATTGATGAGCCTGCGGCTCTCTATTTACGCAAAGCATTTGAAGCGGCTGTTGAACAATACTCCAAACCAGCAGAGGAGTATTTCAATGACTCTGTACTTATGAAACCAACGACTTTTGAACCTTTCAGGGAAAGCGTTTTGCCAGTAAAAAGCTGCCCTGTGCATACACTTCCTAATGTAATAAAAGAATGGATAAGGATTCGTGCTGAAGAAATGCAGGCCCCAGTGGATTATTTGGCTATTCCGCTTTTGGTTTATGCAGGCACAGCTATCGGAAGGAAAAGAGGCGTTAGAGTACGCAAGGGAACAGATTGGATTGAATTTCCCAATCTATGGGGAATGATCATCGGACGCCCATCTCTGATGAAAAGCCCAGCAATGAAGGCTGTTCGCAAACCTTTAGAATATTTGATTTCAAAAGCTAAAACTTTACATGAGGAAGCCTGTTCACAGTACGTTGGTAAATTAGAAAGCTGGAAAATTTTGAAAAAAGCAAAAGAAGATCATATGAAAAAATCTATTTCACAAAGACTACGCGGAGGCAGGGCGTTCTGATGAAAAAGATTTGATAGCTTACCGCATGAACACCTTTCCTAAAACCCCTCTCAAATAGTTCGGTTCGAAAGTACAGCACTTACGAGCTGTAGCGAATCCGCGGCTAGGGTCTACTGTTTTGATGACATTCATCGCTAGTCGCCTGAAAAATGCCATGTTCTCCGCTATAAAACCGACTTTTGCTTGAGCAGCATCTTCCTTGAAAATCACATCCAAAACCCAATGCAATGGATTTTCAATCAACCAGTGGCCACGAATCCAGCCAGCAAACTGCTTTGCCGTTGCCTTACGGCTTGAAAAGTAGTACCGAATTTCAGACGTTTTTTTATCGCCCACCTCTCTCTCAGATACCACCACAATAATGGCTTGTAGTCCAGGCCAAGTCTCTGCTTGAGGCAGCCAGTCTAGTGCTGTGCATACACATACTGATCGTCGCTCGATCCTCCCATGGCCCTTTTCTGGAGAGGGAAGGTACCTTTCTACATCGACTTCTTCATATGCAACAGCTCGAGCCTGATTGAAAAAATTCTGTGCTTCCGCATGAAAGTTCCCCTGGTTTCCCTTGAGTCCGATCAAATAGTCGGCTCCATGATCTAGGAATTTCTGAGCATGGGCCACATTAGCAAAAAGGGCATCCGCTGAGATCAATGCACCGCTTACGTCGATGTCTTTTAACAGAGCATTGATTACTTTTGGCTCTGATGATTTGTCCGGAACCTTTTCTTGGGCTAATACAAGCCTTTGCTCTGCTGCAAACAGCTCCACGAGATGTACGAGACACTCATCTGTAGAGGCTCCTCTTAAACGTTTGCCATCGATGACAAGCAGCTGATCACGTAGCTGCTCTGGCATGTTCGCAAACCATTTTTTGAGCAGTTGCTTGAAGGTTGCCGGTGACAATCTTGCAAGAAGCCACCACAAAGTATCATAAGATGGCGCTCGAAAAGTCTGTCTTATTGAGTCGTTGATCCATTCGATATAAAGCTCAGCATAGATGGTCAGATCAGACACAGTATTGGATCCACTGAGATATCCACAGAGAAGTAGTAGCATTAAAAACCAAAACGGATACACCGTCTTGCCTAGCTGCCTTGGGTCGTCTGTATCAGGGAAGGCCCCCTTAACAGAACTCGCAAATTTCTCTAGGTCAATATCTTGCTTTAATTCAAAAAATTTTGGGTCTTGGGTTTTTCGACTGGGCATTTTCACTCTCCTGCATCGGAGCTATGAAAACAAAAAACTTTAGTTTACCGCTAAGAAAAATTTCACGCAGCTATCAAATCTTTTTCATCAGAACGCCCTGACGCGGAGGAGAGAAGGTAAATTGTCAATCGCTCAGTATAATTGACATTGAGCCAGAACCAAAAGCACCAACACCTAAACGTTATAAAACTGATGACACTACCATTGAAAAGCTAGGAGAGCTTCTAATTGATAATCCTCAAGGCTTGCTTTTATTTCGAGATGAGTTACCTGGTTGGCTTTATAGCTTTGAAAAAACTGGGAGAGAAAACGATCGACCATTTTTTTTGCAGAGCTGGAGTGGAAAAGAGGATTTTAATGTCGACCGTATCGGGAGAGGATCTCTTTACATACCTGCTCTCTGTTTGTCAATAATTGGTTCTATTCAACCTGGTCCATTGGAACAATATATCCGTAGTGTTTTGCAGGGGGGGGAGGGGAGATGATGGATTTATTCAAAGATTCCAACTAATGGTTTGGCCAGAAGCAAATCCTGACTGGAAGCTTGTAGAAGGTGCTCCTTGCTCTGATTTAGAGCAGACAATAGAAGAGATGTTTCTTTTTCTAGACCAATTAGATTTTGACTCAAACGGTAAGCCTGTGCTCATGGAATTCGATTCAGAAGCCCAAGCAGCCTTTGACGTGTGGCAGACCCGATTGGAAAATCGACTGCGTCAAGCTGATTTACCGCCACATATGGAAGCTCATCTAGCCAAATACAAAAAGCTGGTGCCTGCTTTGAGTTTAATTTTTCACTACCTCCATCAGAGCGAAGATCAATGTGGATTGATTAGCAAGAGGGAGCTGGAGTATGCAACTGTATGGGTAGATTATTTGAAGAGTCATGCAGAGAAGGTTTACCATAATGGTTCTAATGCAGTCCAAAAGAGTGCCCAAAATCTCATTAGGCGGATTAAGAATGGCGATGTGAAGGAGCCATTTTCAGCCAGGGACGTCTATCAAGGCCATCATTGGAGTGGGCTTATACTAATTGAAATTTTAAAAAATACAGATGTTGTGGCATAAGCAATCTCCTCAAAATGGAGGTAGCAACATGGAAACAACAATTCTTATTCCCGAAGAACTAGAAAAGCACGACTTTATAAAGCTGTATAAATCCGCAAAACATCCTAGAGAAAAGAATAGATTCCTTGCCCTGAGTCATTTCAAGGAAGGTAAAACTCCTCGTGAAATTGCTGAACTTCTTCGGGTTACACGTAATACGGTTTACACATGGATACGCAATTTTAAAACTTATGGCATTGATGGTGTTAAAGAAAAATCTGGAAGAGGAAAAAAATCGCTTATTCCAGATAGTGAAACCGCAGCTTTTCGTTCTGCGGTTCTCGACCTTCAGAAAGGACGATCCGGTGGCGTAATTATAGGGAAAGACGTGTTGCAGTTAATGAAAGATAAGTATGGGATAAAGTGCTCATTAAAAAGTGCATATAACCATTTGAAACGGGCAAGACTTGTCTGGGTTAGCGCAAGATCAAGGCATCCAGATGCCAATCCAGAGGAACAAGAAGAGTTTAAAAAAAATTTCGCGCAAAAGTAGAAAACTCTTTGCCAAAAGGAATCCAACTCAACGATGTTGAAATCTGGTTTCAGGATGAAGCTAGATTTGGCCAACAAGGAAGCCTAAGCAGACTGTGGGCAGTAAAAGGAACTCGCCCTCGTGCAGTACGTCAACAACAGTTCAAATACACATATCTTTTTGGTGCCGTATGTCCTGAAAGAGGCGATGCTGTTGGTTTATTGTTGCCCTATGCAAACAAGGATACAATGGAGATCCATTTGCGGCACATTTCCTCACAAGTTCCCACCGGACGGCATGCAGTAATCATACTTGATAAGGCAGGGTGGCATACGACGCAAAAATTACCACATTTTCACAACTTAACATTGCTGCCCTTGCCAGCAGCATCACCTGAATTGAATCCATGCGAACAGGTGTGGAAATACTTGCGCCGCACACATCTTTCGAATCGAACTTTCAAGGATGAGGAGGAATTGTTGGATGCTTGTTCAGATGCATGGAATGAATTTACTAACGACCGGGAGCAAGTCATTTCCTTGACTTCAAGAATATGGGCAAAGGTGTAATTTTATTTTTTTCAATTAGTATTACTAACGCTGAAGAGGTAGAAGAGGTGATCATCTTTCTTTGCGAAAGAAATTATTTGGTGCCACAGAAGATTAAGACACCTGGCAGAGGAAGTACGAAATATTGGGTGCACCCTGATATTTTCAAGAATATGTAAGAGACCGAAGGTGCAAAAGGTCCAGAAAAGCTATTTCTGAACCTTTTGTGCCTTTCTCAACTCATAAGTGGCAACAAATATATATGACAGTTAAGAGCATGAACAATTCTTTATCTCTAGATACAAAGCAAGAAAGCCTGCTAAGGCCAAGCCTCCCTGATCTTCTCAAGCAACTCAGTGGTGTTCAGCAGGAAAATTTCCTCAATACGCTCCTGCCAGACTTGGTGGTCAATTTTGATGATATCAGGGAACCCAGCGCAAAATATAAGGCTGCTATCGAGGCTTTAGAGGCCATGCAGCCCCAAGATGTACATGAGCTGATGCTTTGCATACAGATTCTCGCTCTACATCGGCAAGGTATGAATTACATGTACAAGCTGTCACAATCTGAAGGGGCTTTCGCTGAAAGGTGTCTCAACGCCAGCGTGAAGCTTTTGAGACTCCATGGAGAAAAGCTTGAGGCTCTCAATCGCTATCGGCGCAAAGGGCATCAGACGGTGAAAGTCGAACATGTCCACGTTCATCAAGGCGCTCAAGCTGTTATAGGCAATATCCAAACAGGGGGAGGGTAAAATGAAATCCGAGGAAGTCCATGGCCTTTGATTTCAGAAAGCTACCGAGATGTGGGGCGAAAGCCAGAAGCAACGGATATCAACCCTGTAGACAAGCGGCTATGAAAAATGGAAGGTGCTACTTTCATGGGGGAGCCACTCCTATTAAACACGGTTTTTATACTAAAAAGGCTATTCAAGAAAGAAGAAAACTTAAAAATTTCCTTAATCAACTAAACTTTCTTTAATCTTTGATTTTTAGGCGTTTATTCATTAGTCTTATCTCGTTTTTCCTTAATTTGAGGAATTAATAAGAGTGCTTTTATGAGAAAATTAAGTGCTATAGCATTGTTTGTTATTATTCTTACTGGTAACGCTTTCTGTTTTCCAGATATGCGCTTCTACCCGCATGAGGTTATAAAATTTGGAAATGAATCAACAAGAGTGTCTAAACCAAAAGATGCTTTGGTTTTTAAGCTCTCAAAAGCTAGGTTTAAAGGATTTAGTGGATATCATGGATTTTGTCCAATTACAAATTATACCATTCTAGTAAATGAAAATGGTGAAGAATCATATTGCTTGATAACGTCTCCCGAAGGAAAAACGGAGACTTCATACTTTTATATGGAAATCGATTCAAATAATAATATAGTTTTCAAATATTTCTATTTTGACAACGGGAGGTTTATGGTTGCAGAGGGCACTAAAGAAGTTTGTGCAAGTTGGCAATCTTGGATGGCATAAGATTCTCAGGGTTAAAATCCTTTTATCCATACAGGCTACAGATAAATTTAAACCTTTAAATCCGCGTCCTTCTCATACCTAAATAATCAATTAAGTTTGCCGCATCTAGCAGAAATGATTACCACTTTTAACTGAAAATGCTTACTCTAAACCTGAACAACTGGTAAGAGTTAGATAATGATGGTTCCTGCACAGCCGAAAATTTACCATATAGTGCATGTAGATCGTCTTTTGTCGATTATCCAAGATGGTTATCTGTGGTGTGATGCGGAAATTGTTCGGCGCAACCATGACGGAACAAGCATTGGCATGAACCATATCAAACAGCGGAGACTTAATCAGCTGACGCTAGTCAGCTACCGCGATTTACATGTAGGTGATTGCGTACCGTTTTACTTCTGCCCGCGTTCAGTTATGCTCTATTTGATCTATAAACAGAACTATGGGGACCTAACTTACCGAGGTGGGCAAGAATCAATTGTACACTTGGAAGCAGACCTTCAGCTTTCTACGGAATGGGCACAAAAGAATAACCGACGCTGGGCATTTTCTTTATCAAATGCTGGAGCCAACTACTTCGAAGATCGGTGTAATCTATCACAACTGAATGAAATTGATTGGGCAGCTGTCCAAAGTAATGATTGGAGGGGCAACCAAAAAGAAGGTAAGCAAGCAGAATTTCTGATGGAATATAGTTTTCCTTGGCAATTGGTTGAACGCATTGGCACCCGTTCAAGCGAAACCTATCAACAAGTAACGAATGCCTTTTCTGTAGCTAGTCATCGGCCAAGGGTCGACATAAAACCAGAATGGTATTATTAAATGAGTAACAAAGATGATTGAATACAAACATGACAACATCCTTAATGAGGATGCCGAAGCTCTTATCAACACTGTGAATTGCGTTGGCGCAATGGGGCGCGGTATTGCCCTTCAGTTTAAGCATGCCTTCCCAGAAAACTTCAAAGCTTATGTTGCAGCCTGCAAGCAGGGTAAGATTCAGCCAGGTAAGATGTTTGTGTTTGAAACCGGAAAATTAACTAATCCGCGTTTTATCATTAATTTCCCAACAAAGCGCCATTGGCGCGGCAAAAGTCAGATCGAAGATATCGAGGCTGGACTCAATGCATTAGTAGATACTATACGCCGATATGATATTCGTTCTATTGCCATTCCACCTTTAGGTAGTGGATTGGGCGGACTTGACTGGATACAGGTCAAAGCACGCATCGAGGCTACCCTACAACCGCTTGCTGATGTACGCATCATTATTTACGAGCCTTCTGGTGCACCTAATAAATTAATCTCTAACAGTAAAGCGCCCAACATGACTCCTGGACGAGCTGTACTTGTAGAACTTATGTACCGTTATCTAAATGGTTTACTCGATCCATTTATTACACTATTAGAAGTCCATAAATTAATGTATTTCATGCAAGAGGCCGGCGAGCCACTCCGGCTCAAGTATTCTAAAGCTCCTTATGGTCCTTATGCGGAGAACCTCCGTCATGTGCTACATGCTCTTGAAGGGCATTTTATCTCCGGGTATGCCGATGGCGGTGATGCACCGAAGAAACAGCTTAAACTTGTCCCAGGCGCCATGGAAAAAGCTGCAACCTTCCTACAACAGCATCCAGATACCCGTAATCGTTTTGACAAGGTTGTAGAACTAGTCGAAGGTTTCGAATCACCCTTCGGTCTTGAGCTTTTGTCGACAGTCCACTGGATAATGAAAAATATGACTGTAAATGCCGTCGATGAAGTAGTTAGACTTACCTATGCCTGGAATGCGTGTAAACGGCAGTTTACACCTCGTCAAATAGCTCTAGCTGTGGATGTACTATCACGCAAAGGCTGGACAAAAAAATTAGAAGCATAAGATTAAGCGATAGGTCTGTTCGGGACTTTATTTGTTTTAATATTTCATGTGCTTGGATTTGCTAATGAAGTCTTCTGTATCAATGTTTTGAGATAGATGTTTAGAACGTTTATTTTACCAAAAATCTTTGGATCTGCGTTTCGATCTAAATTTTTCCAAAATTCATTTCTTTTGAAGCTAAGCTCGTCGATTAATTCCATGCAATGATTTTCAGATTGTCTATTTATTATATCATTTAACTGTGATTGTTCTCCCTCAATATATTCTTGAATTAATGAGGTCATCTCTTGCGAACTATTGATAGTTGATAACTTCATAATAAGTTTTTTCTCAATAGTGTCTTCGTAAGTACTAGACATCCTACAGCTTTCAGCAATTTTTGTTAGCATATCAATATCGGTTACAGTCATGCCTGATTTTCTATCGTAGTTTACAAGTCCATATAGAATTAACAAAACAACAGCCAGCAATACAAAAGAAAGCTTATCTTTTCTAAAAAAAACACTTTTATAGTGAAAGTATATGATTATTGATATTGCCAAGATCGCTAATACAAAAACTAATAAATCAAATCCTACGGGCCACCATTCCATTTTTACAACACCTTTTGCAACAAGGGAAAGCAAAATTTGTGCCAAATCTTGGCGGTACACTAGCGGTACAGTGGCCAACACATTTGGTCAGCAAGATTCAGCAAAAATGATTACCATTTTTAACAGAAAGCGCTTATCTTGGTGTGCATAGCGGTTGGTTGATGATGGGTGAAGTGGCGGTCCGCCGCCATCATAATCCGCGGGTCATTGGTTCAAGTCAGACTGCCGCTATTTCTTATATCCTCTTATAATTTAGATGTTAACAGACTAAGTCTGTGCCTTTGAAATTAAAATTCTGCGCGTAACAATAAGAAATGCCGTAGCGTAAGGTGCAGTGAGGATTTTTAAAATGAAAAACTCGATAAATCTATTTGATTCCAAGTCTCCATTCCTGGGTAGCAATTTTTTCAATAAAAGTGGCGTCATGCGATACGGCTACGATGGCTCCTTTAAACTCAAAAAGGGCTTTCTCAAAGGCTTCCAAGGTCACGAAATCTAGATGGTTTGTTGGTTCGTCCAATAAGAGGATATTAGGTTTTTCTAGAACGAGGGCGAGCAGCATCATGCGCTTCCTCTGTCCTGTGCTCAAAGTAGAGAATGGGCGCCTCAGTAGCTCCGCTTCCCCTAAGGCTGCTTTATGGAGTTCACGCCTTAAGTCCTCTGCGGAAAGATGAAACCGGCTTTCAAAGTATTGAAGGGGAGTTTGATCCATAGGCAGCAGCTCGATTTCCTGGTCCAGGAAAGCGATTTTCGCAAGTGGTGCCAAGCGGTTGCACCCTTCATCCAAAGGAACAATTCCGGCAATTACTTTCAGGAGAGTAGTCTTCCCGCATCCGTTCGGGCCTGTGACAAGAATTCTATCCCCTCTGCAAATGCTTTTGCAGAAATTGGAAAACAATACCTTGCTTCCGTATGCCTTGCATACATGGTCCAGTTCGATTGCAACGGAAGATGTCAGAGGTGATTCAGCGAATTTGAGTCCCTTGATGCTTTTAGGTTTTGGATGTGGAAGAAGATTGGATTCGATTTCCTCGAGACGCTCTTTCATTGCATCGAGCTTATGCTGTAGCGATTTCTGATGCTTCTCCCCTCTTTTGTCGTGGGCCATGATGTTACGGTCTTTTGGGAGAGGGGACTTTCCTTTGGAAAAGGTAACCGCCTTGATTTTTTGCTTCAGACTTGCTCTTTCCTCTTCCTGAGCTTCGTAGGCTTTCATTTGCCTTTCCAGAATTCTCTCTTGCTCTTCAAGGTAGAAATCATAGCTTCCTCCATAGCTGGCAAGCCTTCTGTTTTTAATTGCGATAAGCCGGTTGCAGGCAGCATTCAAAAATTTGCGGTCATGGGAGACGATCATGCATGCCCTTTTCGTTTGCTTCAAAGCTGTTTCCAGCCATTGAATCATCTCCTGATCGAGATGGTTTGTAGGCTCGTCCAAAAGTAGCAGATCAGGGCTTTCAATCAATGCTTTGGCTAAAGCTGCACGCACACGCTGCCCGCAGCTCAAACACGACATGGATAGATCAAGTAGACTGCTTTCGAGTTTTAATCCGCGCAGCACCTGTTCGATCGGGATCCGGCGGTATCCGCCTAAATGTTCGTATCTTTCATGCAGTTCAGCCCATTCCGTTAAACGGTCTGGGTTTTCGAGGCAGGCAGCCATTTCTTTTTCCAGGTCAGAAAGAGAACTTCCTTCTATGAATTCCCTTACAAGAATCGAGGGATCGGCCAGAATGATTTCCTGCGGAAGGAATCCAATGGAAAGGCCGGATGCTCTGCTGAAATCTCCGGAATCAGCCTGTGCTATTCCAGCCAAAAGCTGAAGAAGCGTTGTTTTCCCTGTACCGTTTTCTCCGATCAGAGCAAAAAGTTCCCCTTCGTTGATTGAAAGAGAGATATCCTCGAAAAGGGAAAAAGAGCCGAAAGATTTAAAAAGATGTGAAAATTGTATAAGGAGCCGAGACATAAGTTTGATCCTTTTTGTTTTAGTTAATGGATTGGATTCAAACTTAAATTCTCACAGAACAAAGCTCCTTCAAAAGATTAATTGCGCCTTATTGTACCATAAAATGTCACTGATTTCAAGAATTTTGATGACAGTCTTTTAGATTTGTGCTTAGGGATCGTAAAGAAATAATCCTAAAAACGGCAGTTGGGACGGTGAATTAACGCAATCTTTTGATTCACATCCTTTTAAAAGAACAGGATTCTACCTTTGCCATAGGATTTGAGGTGATTCCAGAGGAATGGCAACACCTGCAAAATACGGTTTGATGCGGGGAGTTAAGCTGGATGGGGAAATGGCTATGGGGACCTCTGTGCGATAGAGATGCCCATTCTGGGGGATCTGCCCAATGTAGTCCATTTCTTTGGTCATACCCTCCCCATACAGCTCCACTTTAACAGCATTGGGGTCTAATTGATTGAGATAGACCTCGACCTCAAATAGAGTATGATCGTCCTTGGCTTCGATTTTTAAGGCGCCAAATCCCAATTTGCCCCAATTCTGTGCAAGAGAGAGCTCCCAATCGGCGATTTGTTTTGCGATTAAGCCGTGGTTTTCAGCCCGTTTACGATACTTCCCTGCTGCGGGCAGATAGTACTTCTCTGTATATTCACGTACTGTGCGATTGGATGAAAAATGGGGTGTCAATAGTGCCATACTTTCTCGAACCCTGTTGATCCAGGCAATTGGGATCTGGCCCGCATCTCTATTATAAAACTCAGGGATCACTTCATTTTCCAACAGATCGTAAAGGGCATTCGCTTCAGCTTTATCCCAGTTAGGATCCTCGCCATGTTCCTTGCGGTCTCCTAAAGCCCAACCCACTTCTGGAACATAGGCTTCTGCCCACCAGCCATCTAATTCCGAGAGATTCAGCCCTCCGTTGACAAGGACCTTCATCCCGCTCGTTCCGCAAGCTTCCCAGGGTCTGCGTGGAGTATTGATCCACAAATCGACCCCCTGCACGAGATGTTCGGTCAAAATCATATCGTAGTCGCTCAGGAAGATCACCGAGCTGCGTGCTTCTGGTCTAGAAATGAACTGCATCCATTTTTTAATTAAGGCGTGTCCAGGGCCGTCTGCCGGATGTGCTTTACCCGCAATGATTAATTGCACGGGTCTTTCTTTATTGGTCAATATACGGAGCAGACGCTCCTCATCGTAAAGGAGTAGATCAGGTCTTTTGTAGGTTGCAAAGCGTCTTGCAAAACCTAATGTCAAAGCATCTGGGTTTAAAAACGTTTTGGATTTGTTAATATCCTCTTCAGATGCCCCTCTTACCTCTAACAAGCGAGTGAGTCTGCTACGTGTTTGATCAATGAGGCGGCCTCTTGATATGTTGCGCATCTGCCAGATTTTGGCTTCTGGCAGCTCGCGCATTTTCTTCACCAACTCCTCTGTTTCCCCAAGCCAGCGCTCTTTTCCACAAGTCTCTGTCCAAAGATCGTCGGAGGCTTTTGAGTCCCAAGTTGGCACGTGGACGCCATTGGTCACATAGCCAATCGGAATCTCTGCCTCAGGAAAGCGAGGGAATAGATCTCTAAAAAGATGGCGACTTACCGCTCCATGTAATTGGCTAACACCATTGATAGAGCCGCTCCCTCTGATAGCTAAATAAGCCATATTGAAATCATCATGGGAATTAATCTGGCCTAGAGAAAGGAGTTTTTCAATGGGTATGCCTAGTTTCGTTTGAGCATAGTTTCCCAGATATTTCTCAATCAGATCAGGAGGAAACTGATCAAATCCGGCAGAGACTGCTGTATGGGTTGTAAAGTGATTGCCAACGCGCGTAGCATCTAATGCTACTTCGAAGGTTTGTTTTGTCTTTTGCATGAAACTCGCGGCCCTTTCCAAAACAGCAAACGCGGCGTGACCTTCATTCATGTGGCAAATTTCAGGTTGTTGCCCCAGGGCTTCTAAAAGACGCCACCCACCAATACCCAAAACGAGCTCCTGTTTTAAACGGAGCTCTCGGTCGCCTCCATAGAGTTCACTCGTTATGCCCCTATGGGCAGGGAAATTTGCGATGTCATTGGTGTCTAATAAATAGAGTGTTGTTCGGCCGACTTTAACTTCCCAAGTACGCAGCCACAGCGGCCACCCAGGTAAAGTGATTTTTAAACGCAGCCACTCACCACTATCTAAGCGCAATGGTCGGATAGGCAATTGTCCCGGGTCATTATAGGGATAAATCTCCTGCTGCTCTCCATTTTTGTCGATAAATTGTCTGAAATAGCCTTGGCTGTAGAGGAGCCCTATGGCAATGACTGGCACTCCCAGATCGCTGGCGGCTTTGAGCTGATCTCCGGCCACATTACCAAGACCGCCCGAGTAAATAGGTAGCGCCTCGCTCAACATATATTCCATGCTGAAATAGGCAATAGAGGTAAGGGGTGAACCACTGTGATTTTCCTGGAACCAACTAGGAGCGTTCAGGGCATCATGTTTGGCTTTTATGAGCTCATTGATAACGTCGCTAAATTGTGGATCGGCCAAGAGGGTTGTCAGTTTTTCTTGTGATACAGTTTGCAAAACCGCCCACGGATTGTGCGTCAGATCCCATAATTCGGAATCAAGCCGGCGCCAGATCGTATCAGCGCTGTGGTTCCAAGAAGAGCGTAGGTTTAAGGCAAGATCTTCTAGAGCATCATACCCTTTTATACTTGATCGATGAGATGGCTTGAGCGAATCCATGTTTTTATCCTCTATGCAACAAAGCTCATCTCATAAGCGATTGGCAAAAAACAATCAACCAGCTTATGTAACCGGAGAAAAGGCTACAATCTTATCTGAGAATTCTGTCTCACGTGAACCTACATGCTCTGCAAGCTAACAAAAACTGCGGGCCAGATAGGGAATGCAAAAAATACAAACTTAGAGTAACTTAGGTTCTGTTCTTAGCCAATAAAAATCCTTTAACTTTTGGCTTCGGTTACGGAGTATTTTACCTGGCAGTCTCATATCCACCAGATTTGTTAGCTCTGCAAAAAGCAGTGCTTTGTCTTCGGCGAGCTGAGAATTCATGGCGTTTGCGATCAGCAAAAGTTTCAAAAGCACAAGAAGCCTTTTCACAAATATCTCAAACTGCTGAATGCTCGATATATGGGCATATGTACGATGTGAAACAGGTGCATTCGGATAATTTAGAGTTTGGAAGGTATTGTTTTCATGACATAGAGAAATGTAGCTCTACACTAGAAGAAAAAATAGAGGCTATCGAGAGGTATATTCAAGGACACTTCCCATCCATATTAGGGAGCAAAATGGAAAGTACCATAGAACAACTTCCTCTGGATGTCGAAGGCTATTACTCTAAAAAGCTCCTTGAAGCAAAAACGAAAAAGTTGTTCCAAAAGCAAATTTTTTATCTTGAAAAACTCAGCGGGCTCTACTTAGAAAAAAACAATTGGACATTCGCAGCCAAACTCCTCAATAGCGCATTAAGTATTGCTGATAAGCATCTTGTTGATCCCTTTTTCCACAGATATCTAATATCAAGAATTGAGAGTATTGAAGACCTGTTCCTGGAAAGTAAGGGATTGAGGGTTGCTCCTCACAAAAATGGCATCACACTTGGGCTACGTTCTTGGCTTAAACAAGTTCGTAAATCCTGTACTGAGCAATTATGGGAAAAACATGAGCCTATTGAAAAAGTGCTGTTCTCCCTCACGGATTCGTATAAAAATATTTTGAGTGCTTTAGTTTTAGATTCCCATCGTCTTTTAAGTGGTCCCCCTACAAAATGGGCATGTGTAGGTATGGGTTCGATGGCACGTGATGAGATGTGTCCCTACTCCGACCTTGAGTTCGCCTTTCTTGTCCTAGAAAAAACAGAAGCAAGCCTTTGTTACTTTAGAACTCTTGCACAGCTAGTTGAGCTAAAAATCATCAGCTTTGGAGAGACCCATTTCCCCATCTTTGGCCATCTGTTTGAAGAGGCATCAGCTAAAGCAAGTCCTACTCCAACTGGTTTTTCTTTGGATTCGGGAGGCAATACCCCTTTAGGTAAACCCGGCTTGTATGAACTTATTGACACACCTGAAGAGCTTGCCCGGTTTCAGTCTGTCAAATGGATGCAGGACGATATTATCGTTACTAATGCCCTCTCTTCAGTTTGTTATATTGCCGGAGATGAAGAGCTCGTGTCAGCGTATAATCAAGCCAAAGAAATTCGGCACAAAATAACAAATGGTCTTTTTTATTTTACAGGAACCCCCTTACGGGAAACACTCGCTCTTAAACTCCTGGCAGGCAATTTACAAGAATTTAAGCCCGATCTTTCCAAAAGCAAACAGGAAACAAGCGCTTTTGGCATCAAAAAAGAGCTCTACCGTCCCTTCCAATCTGTGTTAGGTAGCCTCACCCTGTTCTGTGGACTTCCAGCGTGTTCCACCTTTGAGATGATTAAGCAGCTCCTCCAAAAGGGATTACTCTGCCCTGAAGGGGCAAAAAACCTCACTCAGGCTCTCTCCCAGCTCCTCAATTTACGCTTTGAAGCGCACTCTTTTTACCAAAGTGAAGGTGAGTTTCTTTTGCATATCGAGCAGGGACAGCCTCAGGACTCCCAATACCTCTATCTCGATGAGAAACGTCTCGTTTGTCTCCGGGAAATCTACAAGGTGCTGATCCCTTTTCACTCTTGTGCTGAGCAGTTTTTGCGTTCACAAGATCCCATGAGATTTGCCAAATCTGCATTCTATGACAAAAGTTTTAAAACCCAGGCAGCGGAATTTGAGAAGAAATTCCAATATGGGAATGCACATGAGGCCCGCCAATATAATGTTTCTCTCGATCCTAATAATATCAAGGCGCAATCAGACTTGGGAATGATAGAACACCAAATGGCAGAATACAAGGAAGCACTCAAGCGACATTTTAAGGGCTTGGATTTAGCTCAACAAAGATATGGCGAGAACCATCCCGATGTGGCCGCACAATACAATAATATCGGTGAAGCCTATCACCACCTTGGGGATTATGACAAAGCCATCGAATTTCTCCAAAAGTCTTTGAAGATTCAACTCCAGGTCCTCTGCGAAAATCATCCCGATGTGGCCACAAGCCACAACAATATCGGCAACGTATATGACAGCCTTGGGGATCACGACAAAGCTCTCGAGTTTCACCAAAAGGCTTTGAAGATTAGGCTTCTGGCCTTTGATAAAAACCATCCCGATGTGGCCAGAAGCTACAGCAATGTCGGCTCTGTCTATAGCAGCCTTGGGAAGTGGACACAAGCCCTAGAGTTTTACCAAAAGGCTTTGGGGATTAGGCTTTTGGCCTTTGATGAAAACCATCCCGATATAGCCACCAGTTATAACAATATAGGCCTGGTCTATAACAATCTCGGAGTGTATGACCAAGCGCTCAAGTTTCTTCATAAGGCTTTGGAGAGCATGTCTAAGATCCTTGGCGAAAACCATCCTAATGTAGCCACCTGTTACAACAATATCGGAGAAGTCTATTTCAACCTTGGAGATTGGACACAAGCTCAAGAGTTTTACCAAAAGGCTTTGAAGATTAACCTTCAGATCCCCGTAGAAAACCATCCCAATGTAGCCTCAAGCTACAACAATATCGGCAATGTCTTTTACAAAATCGGGAAGTTGACACAAGCTCAAGAGTCTTACCAAAAAGCTTTGGAGATTAACCTTAAAATCTTCGGAGAAAACCATTCCGATACGGCCAAAAGCTACAGCGGTATTGGATCTGTCTATGTCAACATCGGGGAATATAAAAAAGCTCTCGAGTTTCACCAAAAGGCTTTGAAAATTCAGCTCCAGACCTCCGGCGAACATCATCCCCATGTAGCCACAAGTTATAGCAGTATCGGCATTGTTTATCAGCACTCATGTAAGTATCCCATAGCCATCGAGTGTTTTTCTAAGGCTTTGAAGATTAGGCGTCTGGCCTTTGGTAAAAAACATCCCGAGACGGCCATGAGTTACAACAATCTAGGCGAGGTCTATATCCACATCGGGAGGTATGACCTCAGGAGCTATTATGTAGCCCTCGCATTTCTCCAAAAGGCCTTGAAGATTAACCTTCCGATCCTAGGAGAAAGCCACCCCGATGTGGCAGATAGCTACAACAATCTAGGTGCTGCCTATAAAAACCTTGGGGAGTATGATCAAGCCCTCGCATTTCACCAAAAGGCCCTGAAGATTAGACTCCCGGCCTTCGGAGAAAACCATCCCTTTGTAGCGACAAGCTACAACAATCTAGGCTGCACCTATTATCACCTCGGGAAGTATGACCAAGCCTTAGAATTTTTCCAAAAGGCTTTGACGGTCTGGCTTATGACAAGTCACCCACATGTTCCAGGAGTGCTAGGAAGCTTGATTGCCTGTGTAGGAAAGGCATCTCCTTCACAGATCAAAACTTTACAGGAGACCTGTATTCTCTGTAGGAAGATTTTGGGAGATCAAGATCCTTTGGTTCGACAGTTGATGCAGCATTTTCCCCAATAAGCTAGAGCTCAAGTACCTAATTGATGAGGGGGGATAGGCCGTTGAAAAGTTGCCTATCTCTCTACTCTATATCTAGCTATGCCTATCTCGCTTTTTTCTGGCTGCAATGAGCTTATGATACGTCTGGATGATATGGAATGGCAGGTAGGGGACACCTGGGTTCCTTGCGTGGAAGAACCCTTTGATGATCTGTACTAGTTCATTTTCGGTGAGAGTCCACGCTTGCTCTTCGATTAATAGCTCGATGGTATACCATTCACCAAGCCGGTCGGCAAGTGAAAGGCCTTTGGGCTTACGACGTTCTTTGGCATACCACCAGGTTTTATACAAGGTGTTGCATAAGCGGGTGATGGTGGGACTTTGGGTACCATTGAATAATGTACGATTCAACAGCACAATACCCCCTTTGTGCGACCCCAGGGGTGTTGCTTTGTAATATTCATGCAATTCGATATGGGCCCTTGTATAAATTGAAAGTCTGATTAGGGTATCATCAAAGCCGTAGATGAGATCGCCTAGTGAAAGCCAATTATCGATCTGCGATTTTACTGTATCATTCTTCAGGTCAATTTTTGGGATAGCAAAACAACGCTTACGCAGGCTGGTAATCAAGCTAAAAAATGTGTCTTGATTATTTTGAAGGCTGTCTGCATCCCAGAGGCTATTTGCTGCATTAAATTGACTCAATAGATTTGAGAGTGGATTGTGTTCAGTTAAAAATTCCTTGGCTAAAAGCGGATAGGACTCGATGGTCTTATTGCTTAAAGATTGAAGCCAATCTAGAATTTTAGAATTTCGACATTGGGCTAAAAGAATTTCAAGGTGTGCGTGCAGATTGGATCGATCAGTTTTTTCAATAATGAGGCAGATCAGGAAGGTCATCAGCTTGTCTGTTTCACTCACTTCCAACGTGTTCTTAGAAAAGCAAGGAGGAATGACGAGTGATTGGTGAAATTCGATTTCCCATTTGAGTTGTGCCGGAGTAGGTAATCTGAGGGAGAAGAGGGCAGCAGTAATGACTAGGTGTACAGTAAGGTCATAGCTTACCACAAAAGGATTGTATTCCAAGGAGAGTTGTATCAGTTTAGGATACGTGAATGGCATCAATTTATTAAGAATCGATGCACGTACAGAGGGATGGCATTGCTGTATATAATCTTGTAAATGAAGGAAGCCCAACGAATAGACGAGTTGTAAAAAAGAGACATCACATTCTCCTTCGGACAACACCTCTTTATTTTCTTCGTCATAGTAACGGTCAATGTTTTCCAACAACATTTTTTTCATACTTTGCAGCCGCTTAAGGGAAACATCATGGGGCCAGGTTTCGATATCTGTCTGGAGCTCTCCTGGTTTCAGGTGGTAAAACACGATTGTAAGGCAGAACCTACTGGGCAATGAGAATCGGGATTGTGCCTCTTCCATAAAATTGTACCAGCTTTTTGTAGAAGCGGCTATTTGCGTGGTGCATTCAGTATTGGAGAAGATCGGTAGAGGATCTACATGGATACTAAGCGATGATGCTTCTTGACTATTGGGAACTGGAGAAATTGTGGACATACTTTACCTTCCAAGCACATTTAATTTTTGTGTTTGTCATGCTTAATAGACATCCATGTCATGTGAATATAATTATCTCGAGGCCCTTGGACCAAAAAGGTACAAAGTCGAGATTATGAGCGTTCGAGTAATTTCATAATGCCACTTAAGGGGCCTGTGATCTCATAATTTTTGCTTTCTAATCCCTTTTGGATCTGCTTGACAGATGCCATCACTGTGGAATGGTCGCGGGCGAAGATGTCTCCAATTTTCATAAAGGGGAGACTGAGGTGTTGTCGACACAGGTGCATGGCAATTTGACGAGGAAGCGCCGATTCTCGGGCTTGGGATTTGCTGAGAATGTCATCCATGCGGATTCCGTAATACTCAGCTACGGCGCGAATGATTTTTCCCGAGGTAAGGGCGGCTTTTTCTTCTTCTTGAATGAGGTCTTTTAGACAGTTTTGGACTGCTTTGGCAGACAAAGGGAGGGAGGGTGTTTTGTTTAAAGGTTCATTCAGATGGGTACGTAATAGAAGAGCGTCAAAGGCACGGATGAGCGTTTTGGTATTGCCACCAAAGGTTTCTAGCAAGAAGGTAGCGACAGGCTCTGATAGTTCGAACTCTACTTTGGCTGCCTTTTGAAGAAGAATGGTGCGCATCTGGTCAATGGCTGGCATGTGGAGGGGAATCACAATTCCCCATTCGAACCGACTTACTAAGCGGGGCTCGATAAATTTGAGCTCATTAGGAGGGACTCCGGAAGATAGAATGATCTGCTTACCTTCGACATGAAGAGTGTTGAAGGTATGGAAAAGCTCTTCTTGAGTAGCCGCTTTGCGCGAAAAGACCTCGACATCGTCGATGAGCAAGGCATCAAATCCCCTGTACGCTCTGCGAAAGGTCTGCATCTCACCTGCGCGGATAGCCTCAACGACATGTTCAGTGAAGGTTTCGGCGCGCACGTAGACAGCTTTTTTTCCCCCTTGAAGCAGTTGTGCAGCCGCTGCCATCATGAGATGGGTCTTGCCGCTGCCGCTACGACCGTATAAATAAATAGGATTGAATTGAAGAGCTGCTGGGTCTGTTTTTTCCCGAACACAACATTCAGTGAGGAGTTTATAAGCTAGCAGGTTGCTGGGAGAGGAAGCAAAATGTTCAAAGGTGCACTCGGGGTCTATCTCATCAAAGCGAAGCGAGAAGGCGGGCTGGGCAGGCTGAGTCGGTGTACTTTTTTTTCGTGGTTTTACAGATGCTGGCTCATCGAAACGGGAAGCCACCGCGATGTGAACCTTAATCTGCTTCTGATTGTTGTTATACAGTCCCTTTTGCACACGGCTATGCATATGCTCTTCAAACCAAAGGGCTTTAAACGAGTCACTCGCTTCTAAGTAAAGGTTGCAGGCATCAAAACGGGTGATTTTAAGAGGCCGTAGCCACTTGTCAACCGCCTCCTTACCTATCTCCCTTTCTTGTTTTGTGAGAAACTCTTCCCACGCACGCATACCTGATACCCTAGTAGAAACAAAAACGAGTCTATGTCATCTGCCCTTTTTTGGCATGACCCAAATAACGGTTTATTTGGAGGTCTATTTTTTACCAGCGAGCTTCTTTGTAGCAGGCGGGACAATGACTTCCACTTGTGTCTTTTTCTTGTCTAGCATGCGGTTGGTGATCCATTGCTGGAAGATGCCCAGGCACATGGAAGAGAGCCAGTAGAGGTTCAAACCTGAGGGGAAATGATAGAACATCACGGCAAAGACGACGGTCATGATGGTTCCCATGGCCCTTTGCTGTCTTTGCTGGTCTGTCATGTTGTTAGGATCGACAGGCGTGGCCGAGAAAAATCTCTGCTGCACAAACATTACACCGCCTAGCAAGATGGGCAAGAGGTGGAATTGATTACCGATAAAAAAGATAGGCGTTTTCCAAGCAAAGAGGACATCGGGAGCGGTCAAGTTATCAATCCACCCAGGGATAAAACTAGCTCCGCGGAGTTGGAAAGAGGATTTGAGCAAATCGAACATGGCGATCAGGAAGGGGATTTGAATCAAAACCGGAATACAACCGGTGAAGGGATTGACCTTTTTCTCTCGATAGAGGGCCATGATTTCCATCTGAGACTTTTTAGGATCCTTCTTATGCTTAGCCTGGATCGCCTGGATCTCAGGAGAGAGCTGTTGCATGCGGCGCATCGACTTGATGGACCAAGCATTGAGTGGGTACAAGAGTATCCGCAGAAAGAGGGTAAGCAAGATAATCGAGAAACCCCAAGAGCCTGTTAGGGTATGGAAGAACTTCAGTACAAAAAAGAGCAGTTTGGCAAAAGGCTCTGATATGAAAGAGAACCACCCATAAAACGTCCATGAGGCTACATAATCGGGATTGTATCCAGTTGTAGGATTGGAGTAGATAGTATCGACTGTTTTGAGCACAGCTTCATCAAACGGGCCTGAATAGATGCGGAATGAGAAAGTACCCGATGTGGCAGGTAAAGGGAGGAGCACCTGATAGCCGGGATATTTAGATAGGGGATAGGGTTGGTATTGAGGATCGATCACAGAAAGACGTGTCGGCGCTTGTGTTCCAGTAAGGGCTACAGCTCGATAACCTGCTCCAATGTCGGTGAGAGGGTCGAGAATTAAGCCTAAGTATCCATTTGAATTGGTAACCCAATCGGGTTGGATGGAACTGACCGCAACCACTTCTTTTGGTTTGGGCAGATCGAGCTTTTCAACCACGGACTTTCCCTTGCGCAAGAGGCGGTATTGGATTTGGGGAGAAGAACTATTTGACATGATCTCCACTTCGGGGACACCTGAAGAGAGCCAAAGGCCGCGGCTGTCGCCATCTACTTGGACAGTCAAATCAACAATATAGGGAGCTCCGGTGTTTTTTTCACTGAGCGTAAAAGTTTTGGTGATCTTACGATGAGGCTGAATGGCCTCGAAAACAATTTTTGTCGGTGTGAATTCTTTGACTTCGTAAACAAGCTCAGCCATTTCCGGATATTCTGATACGATGTTCAGGGCGTAGTATTGAGGTGCAATTTCAATGGCTTTGGGGCCCCAGATTCCCCGACGCAGCAATGGGTAAAACCCTCCAATTGTTCCAGGTGGGTGAGCCTCAGTTGCACCAGGAGTATAATAGGCATGACCCGGAAAATGGGCATTGTCCGGATAATCGGCAGCGATTGTCCTGTCGAATCCAATTTCTTTGACAGCGCTTGATTTGTCTTGCTCGGATTCGAAGGGGAGGTTGATCTCGACAAGAGCCCCACCGACATTCGTGAAGACAAGCTGTTGGTAGGCATTTTCCAGCATGTAATATCTTTGCTCGCTAGAAGATGGGAGAGCTTTTTTAGTGACCTCGGGTTTGACATAGCCGCTGAGAGAAGGAAGGTTTTGGAGTTCGATAAAGACCCGCCCGCGCCATTCATAAAAGCCAAGTGGAAGCCACCCATGTGGGGTGTTGTAAAGGGCCAGGGCATTTTGGGTTAGGGTTGCTTGCGCTATGGCGAGGGTACCGTCTTGATATTCGCCCAAATAGATTTGAGGGGTTGTGCCACTTGTGAAGGTGAGCAATTGGACATCGTAGGTACCTATTTCGGGCAAGCCGGCAATGATCAGATTCTGAAAATCTTCGGTGACATAGAGAATGGGGCCATCTTTGACTGGATCTTGGGTAGCCAATTGCTGGGCAACTCCATTCACGTAGATGGTTTTTGGAGGAGGGATATCCCAAGCAAGGGTTAGAGTGCCTCCACTGACGGCGATTCCATAGTTAAGAGGGGTTGCCTGCTGGGGGTCAGCATAAAGAGCTACAAGTGGGAGGTCTTCAGCTTTTGCTGTCCGCTTTTCGATTGCAGCCGTCCGTTGTAACTGCTCTTTTTCTGACACAGCCTTCTGGGCGTGCATTGCTATACGATTCTCTTTATCCCTTTGCTGGCCAAAAAAAAGGTTTAAGCCTACGAATGAAATGCCTACGAGGAGGACAAAGAGTACGGTGCGTTTATCCATGCTTGGGTCCAGTTTAAATGTTTAGGTGACTAACCTATCATAACCTCGAATAAAAAGGTAAGAGCGTGTATACATGGGCTAAGAGCTTAAGAGGGTGGGGGCAATTTTTCCCGAGCCCTTGCAAACGGGCAAGGGCACGGAAAAAAAAAGAGGGGTTTCTACATTGTTTTCTATGCTATTGGGTGTCATACTTTTTTTTGCTTTGTCAACACTTGGAAACGCTGCAGAGCCAGCAGAGATCAAACAAACGATCTTCTCTAAAAAACAAGCATTACAAAAAGCCTCTTCAGGGGGAGAGAAGGCCTCCATTTTTTACGATCTAGCACGGGCCTACTACGAGGATCAGGAGATCGCGCAAGCCTTCATGCATTTTTTGGAGGCGTTGAAAAGGGTGGACAAAAGGGCGCCGTGTGTCATGGTGCAAGCGGAAAAAAATATTTATGAGCCCGCACTTGCAAACTATTTGGCTCATGTGGGGCGTTGCCCTGAGAAGGCCGCCAGTGAGCTTTTAGATCAATATGGTGAAGTGGCAGCTGCCCACAGCGATTACGTGCACCTCAATTTTCTCATAGCCACAGCCTTTGCCAATTTAGGAAGCTATGATGCCTTTTTTGAAAGATTCTACCGTGGGTACCCTTACTTAAGCGACTCTTTTTTAGCTTACAAAACTCAGGGAATTCTCTACTTGCGCCTCTCCCAGTTAAGCTCTTCTATGGAGCTACGCCACACCTTTCAGCAAGAGGCTGCTCATCTGTTAACTGCGGCACTTGAGAGAAACGCTAAGGATGCAAGCATCTATAAAGTCTTAGTATTGCTTGCTAAAGATAAGAAAGATGATACTCTAATACGCACCTACTTACATGGAATGGTTACCCATGAAACCCCTGTCCCGAGGGGGGATATTTCCTTCTATGTAAGAGAAGCCGTTGCATTATGCGAATGGAGAACTTGTCAGGCCATCATCGACCAGGCACGTGCCCTCTACGATTATAGCCGCGCTGTGAGCGCTGCACAAGAGTACTTGAATCAAAATAAAGGTGAATATGCAGCAACAAGATAAGATGTATGGCGATTACCGAGTTGTAAAGCAATTGGGATCAGGGACTTTGGGCAGGCTCTTTTTGGCCGAACACCGCTTTATCAAAAAACACTTTGCTTTAAAAGTATTGCCCCCTGAGCTATCTCAAGATTCCGGATTGATCCAGCGTTTTGAAGAAGAAGTGGCAATGCTGGCTCAATTAGAACATCCGCATTTGGTCAAAATCCATACAGTCTCTTATGCAGAAGGTGTCTATTTTCTAGTAACCGACTGTGTAGTAGATTCACTGGGAGAAACCACGAACCTCGCCCAGTATATGTCGGGTAGGCAGGAACGATTGCGCGAAGAAGAGCTGCTGAGCGTGATGCGGCAAATCGCAGATGCCCTAGACTATGCCCACAAAGCCGGTGCAGTGCACCAAGGGCTCAAACTCAATAATATTTTGATTGGAAAGCCGCAGAGTGGCATCGATGTGTTCATCTCCGATTTAGGCCTTTCAAAAATCATCTCTCCCGGAAAAGTTGTTTTACGGACCTTCAAAGCAGTAGCAGAGGCTCTTAGTGCAGTACCTGCAGAAGAAGGGCCCGACGGGCGTTATGTGCCAAGTCCAATTGATGCTGAAAAGCAAACCAAATTGAGCCATTCATTTTTACAGTCCTATGCCTTTTTAGCACCCGAGCAAAAGAGATTTGAGCAGGTGGGGATTCAAGCGGATACTTACGCGTTTGGAGTCTTGGTCTATTATCTGATCACGGGCCTCTTTCCTGAAGGGATCTTTTTGATGCCATCCGAGGTAGCCCCTGAGTACCACCACGATTGGGATCACATTGTGACACAATGTTTAAATTTTGATCCTAAACGACGCCCTACGCAACTGCTTCCTTTATTGGACAAAAAAAGAGTCCGTGTACCACCAGGCCGCGTACCACTTGCTGAAATTCAAATCCGGTCTGAACCGGAAGTAGAGCCGATTCATGAGGAGCTAATCTCCCAAGCCCCTTTACGTGCTGTTACACCAAGGGCTACTGTCCGTGAAGAAACGGTTCTCAGACCTTTCATTCAACGCGCGGTAGAGATGCCCACTGCAGCAGTAGAGGTATCCGCTTCTGTTGAAGAACCGGCCACTCCCACGGTTTTCCAGCGAGTAGAGGCATCTGTAGGAGCAACAGCGAGCGTGAGCGTGTCCCCAAGCATCTCTTTTGTGGACGTGCAAGAACTCCCCCTAACACTTCCTGCTGTTCAAGAAGGTAGTTATGCAAGGCAGCTCAATGCAATGTTGAACCGCGATCCTGTGATCACCCAGTATCAGCCTGAGAAAAAAGAGACTAAAACTATCGAACCACTTCAAACAGAAATGATAGTTATTAGAGGCGGCCTGTTTCTGCGCGGTTCCAACACAGGAAACCGCGATGAGATGCCTTGTCACAAAATCGAGATAGAAAGCTTTGCTATCGACATCCACCCCGTTTCCAACGAACAATTTATTCGTTTCCTGGAGTATGTAGGAGGGGAAAAAGACCAGAACTATAACGACCTTATCCGGTTAAAAGATTCGCGTGTTTCACGCAGTGGTGGTAGGTTGTCGATTGAGCCGGGCTATGCTAAGCACCCGGTTGTAGGGGTGACCTGGTATGGGGCTGTTGCCTATGCCAAATGGGCCGGTAAGCGTCTACCACATGAATCGGAATGGGAAATTGCCGCACGCGGTGGCCTTGAAAACTGCATGTATCCCATAGGAGAAGAGATCGAGAAAAGCCAAGCGAATTTTTTCAGCTCCGATACGACACCCGTTATGAGTTATGTCCCTAATGGCTATGGTCTTTATGATATGGCTGGCAACGTTTACGAGTGGTGCCACGACTGGTATGGTTATAATTATTACGAAATCTCCGCCTCAGAGCCCCATAATCCCAAAGGCCCTCTTCAAGGAGTCTATCGGGTATTACGAGGAGGGTGCTGGAAAAGCCTTCAAGAGGACATGCGCTGTTCACTAAGGCACCGCAACAACCCAGGAACAGTGAATAGTACCTATGGATTCCGTTGTGCAGCCGACGTACGCTGATTACATAAAGCTCTGTAACGAGATCGATGAGCATAGTCGTCGTTATTATATTGAAAATGCTCCGTTGATCACCGATCAGGAATTTGATCGACTCTTTGCGGTGCTGCTTGCGATTGAAAGCGCGCATCCCGAATGGATTTTTTCAGGATCGCCATCACAGAGGGTCGGCACGGACATTTCCAGTGGCTTTTTCACTGTTGCCCATACTGTTCCGATGCTTTCGCTTGCCAATACCTACTCTCCTGCAGAGGTGAGGGAGTTTCTCGATAGGATGGAGCGCTTGCTCCATACAAAAGTCATTACCTACGAGACGGAGCTCAAAATGGATGGGATTGCCATTTCGGTTCGCTATGAAAAAGGAATACTTGTCCGGGCAATAACCCGCGGAGATGGGCTGCAAGGAGATGACATTACCTCAAATATTAGGACAATCCGTTCGCTCCCCTTATCATTAAAGAAACCTTTTCCCGTAGTTCTAGAAGCGCGTGGCGAAGTGTTCATGCCAAAAAAGGTATTTGAGTCTTTGAATAGGGAGCAAGCTGCCGAGGGGAAACCTCGTTTTGCCAATCCACGAAACGCAGCGGGAGGAAGTTTGAAACAGCTCGATCCTCAAATAGCTGCTAATCGTAAGCTGGCCATCTCGTTTTATGGGATTGCCGAAATCTCGGCCCAAAGCCCAGCAACTCAATTTGAGGCCCTTCAAACCCTTAGACAGCTCGGTCTGCCAATCGTTGGAGAGTTCAAGCTCTGCAGCAGCTTTGAAGAGATCATGGCTTTTGCCGAGCGGGTCGGTAAGAGCAGAAAAGAACTGCCCTTTGAGATCGATGGGATTGTGATCAAAGTCAATGATCTGTCAGCCCAGAAAAAATTAGGAGTGACAGGAAAAAATTACCGTTGGGCAGTCGCTTATAAATTCGCAGCTACACGAGAAGAGACTAGCGTCCGTGATATTACTGTACAAGTGGGAAGAACAGGGGTGCTGACCCCTGTGGCTGAGCTGGAGCCTGTTTTTGTGGCTGGCAGTACAATAGCACGTGCTACTCTCCACAATGAGGATGAGGTCAGGAGGAAAGACATTCGCATTGGCGATTATGTGTTTGTCGAAAAAGGGGGTGATGTCATCCCTAAGGTTGTTGAGGTAAATGTGGAAATGCGTCCTCCTAATACGGTTCCTTGGCATATGCCAGAGGTGTGTCCAGCCTGTGGGACAGCTGTAGTAAGGACTGTAGATCAGGTTGCAGTGCGTTGTCCCAACGCCTTAGGTTGTCCAGCGCAAAGCCTCGGGCGGCTCATTCACTTTGTGGGAAAAGGTGGTATGGACATCGACCACATGGGCGAAAAAATCCTCGCTCAGCTAGTTGAAAAAGGATTTGTGACTCGTGTTTCCGATATCTATTCCTTAACTGCCGAGCAGCTCGCAGAGCTTAAAAATTTTAAAGAAAAAGCGATTCACAATGCGTTAGCGAGTATTGAAAAGTCAAAAGATGTCTCTTTAGATAAGCTCATCATGGCCCTTGGGATCAAGCATGTCGGTGCAGAAACTGCCGATCTGCTTGCTAACAAGGCCGGCAATTTGGAAACAATTACCCAAATGACAGAAATGGAGCTACTAGCTATCGATGGTATTGGGCCCAAAGTAGCCGCAAGTATTCTCAGTTATTTTGCCGATCAGGATAACTTAGAAGAGATTGCACGGCTTCTACTGCGCGGAGTGAAGCCGCGCACACGAAAGGTGCGCGGCTTTCAGGATCACCCTTTTTATGGTAAAACATTTGTCCTTACAGGAGGTCTGCAAAATTACACCCGTGATGGGGCTGCCGCTTTGATCAAAGAGAGGGGAGGCAAAGTATCTGGTACAGTAGCCAAGTCAACCGATTATGTGGTCGCGGGTGTTGATCCCGGTTCTAAATACGAAAAAGCCCAAAAGCTTGGTGTCACCATTTTATCCGAAGCTGAGTTTTTACGCCTGTTATAGCCTGAATGATTTTTACAAAGGTAGCAGGTTCAAAGTACTTTGGATTACTGATGCTGTGGTTCAAAGAATGGGCTACCCAGAATTCACCTGGAGCGCGCGCGTAGAACAAATAATAGTGCATGTCCATCTCTTTCACTATGATGAAGAGGGGGAATGTTTGGGGGCATGTACTGGATGTATCGAATTCCTTTTTACTTTCCCCAAAAAACAGCACCGGCTCTTCTCCGGTGTAAGGGGACTCATAAGTATCCATCTCCAGCATGAAGCAGCCCGGCGTGTCTCGCAAAACGGCTAAAGATTCACTATTTTTGATCAGATATTGCATGTCACCCCATGACAATCCATGCCCCGCTTGTGATAGCCCGTTAGGAATGTTGGTTTCTCGATGCGTTTCGAGCCAAACAGCCATCCTTTTGGTGGTGATGAGCTTGCGCCATTCGCAAAGACAGGTATTGAAAGCATCTCGATTTGTGAACTCTTCCTCTTGTTCTTGTGTGGCTTTGAGCAGAAAAAATAGGGCGTAATAGCCGCACATATAGTTTTGGGCTTTAAGCTGGGTCAATCCACCGATTTGTGTGAATGTTGCCGAGGGCATGGCTTTCCCTCCCTCCACATGAACAGAAGGTGTTTGATTGTTTAAAGGGTATGTGATGACACCATCCCACATGGTCATTTCTAGCTCATGATTTAAGGACATCCGTTGATGCTCTATAACCAAATCTGTATCCTGGTGCTTCATGCAATCAGCGGCGCTATGTTCAATCTCGCGAAGCTGATGCAGCAGCTCGGTACGCAGTGGCCCTTTACAGCTTGATCCGATCAGCTCTTGAACAATGGCTTGGCGTCTTTCGTTGCAGGTTGTAATTTGTGCTAAGCCCCTAGGAGTTAAAGGAGAATCGATTGTTTCGATAGTATCTTGGATCACCCGATTTTGAAAAAACCGAAGTACAATAAATACGATTGTATTCAGAAGAGGGATGAGCAACACGCATCCAACAAAAAAATGCTTCACTCGCATGCAAAGAGAAGGAGGCGTGTGATCCGAAGGGCAGCAACAGGGGAACGCAAGAGTGATATTGCGTATCCCTTCATAATAGGGATACCCAAAAAGAGTACAGAAGCTCCAATCTCGTGGAGCTAAGGTCTCAATATACGCCATAATCCATGTCCCTACAAATGTAAGAGATCTTAGAGCGAGTTATATGTAATACCATTTCCAGAAAATAAAGTCACAAATTGGCACTGTATAACACGCCATTTTTGAATGATCCTTTCTCGCTTAGGTGCAAAAACATAGGCTTCGAAACGATCATCCAAATCTGTCATGTTACCCAGTGTCACTTCATGGCTTTATTTTTGATAATGGTATAATACCATTTCCAGAAAATAAAGTCACAAATTGGCACTGTATAACACGCCATTTTTGAATGATCCTTTCTCGCTTAGGTGCAAAAACATAGGCTTCGAAACGATCATCCAAATCTGTCATGTTACCCAGTGTCACTTCATGGCTTTATTTTTGATAAATGGTATAACTCCCTCTCTTTTTCAAATCCCGTTTAAGTCTCCAATAAAAGTGTGATGGCTTAAGCTGTGCAATGAGACCTTTTGGAGAGTACCAATTAGCGAATCGTCTCCTTCAAAAATCACATTGCGCCAACAGCGAGTCACAGCTTTTAGGTACCGCGAGTCCTTATTTCTTCTTTCCACTAACACTTCCACGGTTTCTCCGAGCATATGGCGCATGAGCTCGGAGGCAGTTTGCCGGTGTAGCTCTAGCAAACGTTTGTGGCGGTCATCCTTGACACTTTCAGGTATATCGTCGGCCCATCTTTTGGCGGGAGTGCCTTTTCGAGGGCTATAAGTATAGAGGAAGGCATTGGCGTAACGCACTTCTTTCATAGCATCATAGGTTTCTAAAAATTCTTCTTCGGTCTCAGTAGGGAAGCCAACAATCATATCGGTTCCGATCGCTACATTCGGTACAAGTTCTCTTAATAAAGCGATCTTTTCCATATATTCTTGCCGTGTATAGATCCGGTGCATCTTACGTAAGATCCTATCAGAGCCGGCTTGGAGGGGAAAATGCACATGCTCACAAAGGCTGTCCAGATCTCGAATCGCTTCCATGAGCTCTCTTGTAATATCGACAGGATGACTGGTCAAAAAACGGATTCGTTTCATTCCTGGAATCTTATCCAGGTTATAAAGTAGGTCATGAAAACGGCAATTCCAATCGGGTTGATCGTTCCCATAGCTATTGACGTTTTGGCCCAGCAGAGTGATTTCCTGGTAACCTTGATCGACAAGCTGCTTGCATTCCTGAATAATTGCTTCTAGGGGGCGCGATACTTCGGGACCACGTGTATAGGGAACGACGCAGTAGGTACAGTATTTGTCGCAACCCCGAATGATAGAGACATAAGCTTTGTATTTATCGGTCCGCTTAGCAACAGAATAATCGAGCTCTTGTGAAAACTCTTCATCGGTGCGCACGGTCTGTAAACCTGTAAACAAAACCTCATCCAGAACAGTTGTTAGATCGTGGATATTGTTTGTCCCGAGTACAAAATCGACATGAGGCAATTTTTGAAAGAGGCTCTCCTTTTTAGCATTGGCCATGCAGCCGGTAACGCCGATAATCCGATCACGTTTTTTTTGTAGACCCAATTTGCCGAGTTTACCCATTACTTTACGCTCCGCCAGATCGCGGATAGAACAGGTGTTAAAAATCAAAAGATCAGCGAACGCTTCGTCTTCAGTTTGTTTGAGCCCTTTGGCGGTCAAAATGCCGGTCATAATTTCGGTGTCCAGCTCATTCATTTGACAGCCGTAGGTCCGCATAAAAAATGTTTTTGGACTCTTCTTCTTCATCAATTCTTATAGCCTATCCGAGGTAACCATCCACTCCCGCCTTGACAAAATATTCCTTTCGTAGACATTCTGGCGGCTCGTGAAAGTTACGAAATATTTGATCTAATATCTTATGGTTACCACCTCTTTATGGCTACACTAAAATTACTCCACGTCTTGTTTATCTTCGTATGGATTGGGACTCTCCTGACACTGTCTCGTCTGATGGGCTATTTGGCCAAAGAACCACCCCTTGTGCAACAAAGAGTGGCTGCCCTGACCAGAAGAATGTACTTGCTCATCGATCTCCCCTCTATGTTGATCGCGGTGAGCTTGGGGCTCTGTCTTTTGTTCCTAAAAGATACCAACTGGAAAGCCCCCTGGCTCCACATGAAGCTGACCTTTGCCTTTCTCCTCATTGTTTGCGACCTTGCAACGGGCTGGAAAATTGCAGGCCGGGTCGTGGACAAGCCGGTGGGTTACAAAATCCTCCATGGACTCATTGGCCTCCTATTTATCGGTGTGCTGATAGCCATTTACATCATGAAGTAATGCTCCCTTCTTAGGGGGAATTGTAAAAATCTAATTTTTTCAAAAATTCGGTATAAGGTGCAGCGGTTTTATCAAAAAAAAGGAAACTGGATAAGGTTTTTGTTGGCAAAAATGCTCTCGAAATTTATCATGAACGGCTAATTACTTTTTGGGATTCATATGCAGCAAAAGAAAGAAAGACAAACGACAATGGTGCGCAAGGAAGATGTCAAGCGCAGTTGGTATGTTCTGGATGCTTCTGGAAAGACATTGGGTCGCTTCTGTTCGGAAGTGGCTAAGATCTTGCGTGGCAAACATAAGCCCTCTTATACACCGAACGTCGACGACGGAGATGGTGTGATTATCATCAACGCCGACAAAATTGCTGTTTCGGGTAGCAAAGCGGCTCAAAAAATTTACCGTTATTATACCGGTCACATTGGTGGATTGCGCGAAGTGCCTTTCAGCCACATGCAGGCGCGTCACCCCGATTACGCAATCCGACATGGCGTAAAAGGAATGATGCCCAAATCTCGTTTAGGGAAGCAGCAGCTCCGTAAGCTCCGGATCTTCAAAGGTGAAGAGCATCCTTACAGCGCGCAAAAACCCATACAAGTGAACGTTTAAGTTAGAAAGGTTATCTAAATGGCAAAAACAATTGAAGAAACTCTCGCTACTGGCCGACGCAAATGCGCCGTATCTAGTATCCGTATGCGTAATGGAAATGGCAAAATTGATGTCAACGGACGTGAGTTTGAAGAGTACTTTCCTCTTGAAATCCAACGCGCGACTATCCTCGCTCCTTTAAAGATGATTGAAGCAGAAGGGAAGTTTGATCTGATTATCCGCGTCAATGGAGGTGGTATCGAAGGTCAGGTGATCGCTTCTCGTCTAGGCATTACACGCGCGCTTGTGAAGTTGAATGAAGACCTCAGACACGACTTCAAGGCTGAAGGTTTTCTCACACGTGATCCACGCAAGAAAGAACGTAAGAAATATGGCCATAAGAAAGCCCGTAAGAGCTTCCAGTTCTCCAAACGTTAATCTATTCTATATATGCCCAGGGCCATCGCCCTGGGTTATTTTTTTTACACAGTCCTCGGGAGAGGGGTTCTATATTCAAGTGTAAGTTGGGAAGCCTCTTATAAATCATATGCATTTGAAAATATTGCAGTATTGAAGGAAATAGAGCAGAACCTACATGGTTGCTCAAATTTTGGAAAAACCACCCCTCTTCAGGCAGCATTGATGAGATCCTAATTTGAAGCTTGCGGAGAATGTACATGGGTAAAATTCTCATCGCATGATGAATTTCTGAGGTTTCTACGACCCATGCAACGTAACCCTATTATCCCAGAGGGGTCCACCTTTGCCGGGGCGCTCCCAATTTTTGCGGACTCTCTTAATACAGTATTAATACTGATAAGATAAAATTATTGTTTAAGTGAGCCAATTGCAAAACTCCTGACCCTTGGAAAATTGATTATTTTGGTGACAATTTTTAGGGCCAGCTTGGCTGGCCGTGGCCGAGCCGACGAGAACATACCCGAATGGGTAGGCGAGTAGGTAATACCATTTCCAGAAAATAAAGTCATGAAGTGGCACTGGGTAAAATGACAGATTTGGATGATCGTTTCGAATCCTATGTTTTTGCACCTAAGCGAGAAAGGATCGTTCAAAAATGGCGTGTTATACAGTGCCAATTTGTGACTTTATTTTCTGGAAATGGTATAGGGCGAAAATTGCCACCAAAAGCGCGGTTTTACGAGGGTCAGGAGTTTTGCAATTGGCTCAAGTAATTAAAATTTTTCTAGAAGGGTTTTTATGAGTCTCAGTTTAGTCGGAGAAGGTCAGTCAAATTGTACTACCAGATTAGTCACGACGATTGTGGCACTGACAGCTGTTGTGGCTATAGCTTTGGGTGTTTTAGCGATTTTAGCCAATCATGGGTACCACTTAGGTTCTCTAGAGGGAATTGGTACAATAGCAGGGGGATCCCTGGTGGGCCTGGGGGTGTTGATTCCTATTGCTGTATTAGGTGTCAGGAGCTGCCAGAATAGTTCCGCCCCAGCTAGCGAGCTAAAGCCCGAGGTTTCCATAGCTATTGTTACAGAACCCGATTCTAGAATAAGTAAAAAGGCAAACGCCTTTGATATCCCCAAGCAGCATGATAAGCAAGTAAATGCTGTACTTGTATGGTGGTTAGACCGTAACGTATTCAGGAGATTTTAAGATGTCTCATTAATAGTGATAGGTTTAAATTAGAAATAATTTCCAAGGTCTGGTTATAGTTGTATATGTAGGGCGTAGAGCAAGATTTTTTGCTCCTTCAACAGGGATAGCATGGGTTATATAACCGAGCATCGCGAACATTGCCAGAAATATACCATTTCCAGAAAATAAAGCCATGAAGTGGCACTGTATAACACGCCATTTTTGAACGATCCTTTCTCGCTTAGGTGCAAAAATATAGGCTTCGAAACGATCATCCAAATCTGTCATGTTACCCAGCGCCACTTCATGGCTTTATTTTCTGGAAATGGGATTAGTTGAGGGAGAGATCCTCGGGGATCATAGAGAGGGTGGCGTATTTGCCGCCTAGCTCTCTAAGGAGCGTTTGCCAGAGTTTTTCGGGAGGTGTGTGGAAGATGTGCTCGGAAGTAGCAGGATGGATGAACCAGCCGCCATCGAGAAATTCGCGCTCCAGCTGGCCTGCCTGCCATCCGGCATAGCCAAAGCAAAGGAGCATGTTAGGGCCGTTTGTATCCGATATTGCCTCTTGAAGGAACTGGAGATCGCCGCCTAAGTAGACTCCGGAGCAGATCTCGATGGTTTGCTCTGGGATGCTAGTAGATGAGTGGACTAGCATCATCTGGTTGGTCTGGACAGGGCCACCCGCACGGATATTGACCCGATCGTTATTGAGCTGATCTATGGATAGGATTTCTTCGGGTAGTTCGAGCTCAAGGTTTTTGTTGATGATGATTCCGAACGATCCCGTCGTGCTATGTTCGCACAAAAGAAGAACGCTGCGAAAAAACATTCCCGATTCGACATCTGGAGTCGAGATTAAAAAAGTACCTTTTTCGAGATGAGAGTAAGGGATTGGTTCCATAAATGAGTGCCCTATCTAGTGGTAGTATTTTTCCGCATCATGCACACGCTGCCATTTACGGTCAAACTGATACAAAATTCCATAGTTACGTATATCATCGAGGATCGCTCGCAGTTGACAGAGCACTGTTGTAATTTGCACATAGAGGCAATCGCTGTTGAGGAGCTGGCCTAGGGTTCCTTCTCCTTGACAGATCCGGCCGCTGATTAGAGAAAGATTCGCAAAGCTCGACCCCATATTTTCAGCTAATTGCTGGCTTTCAACGAGTTTAAAAAACTCTTCAGTCTTTCTCATCGCTGCCGATATTCTATCGGATGCTTCAGAGATTTTGCATGTGACCTCCGTTTCCTTGGCATGGGTCATAAAAGAGCGCACCTCATTAGCTACCAGAGAGAAGTTTTTGAGGACAGCATTAAAATCAGCGCTGTTAGATTGGATTAAAGATCCCACTTGAGTAAGAGTATCCCCAAAAGTATCGGCAACGCCTACGAGTTTATTAAGGGTCTGTTCGATTTTATCAGTGGAGTGGGCATAAAGCACCTCGTCTGTCACATTTTGAGCCGGAAGTGCGCCAGGTGGCGGGGCTTTAGGAATGATCGCGATGGATTTTTCTCCCAAAAGGCCCGAAGTGGCGAAGATGATCTCATCGTACGAAAACACTTTTACGCTCGAGTCGGTTTTGAGTGTGAGTTCATAAATATAGAGATTGCCAGAAGCATCTGCGGGGGCCTTGCGGGGATCGGCGATCTCTTGGATCTTGACTACTTCACCTACAGGTTTGCCGGCAAAAGTGACCCGTGTTCCCACTGAGACTTTGTCGATATTTGAGAAGCGGACTTTGAGTGTGACTGTCCCGTCACCGATACCCGGCTTGAGGAATAAGACCAGCCAAGCGAAGAGGGCAAGCGCCACGATAATAAAAAGGCCAAGCCAAAAGGCTTTCATTTTCTCAGTCATGATGCTACCAGATTGGGGATTGAATTTTTGAGAAAGGTTTGCACGATCGGGTCATTGATTTGAATAAAGTTCTCTTTTGTGGTGATATAAACGATTTGCCCTTCGTGATTCAAGGCAATCCGATCTGCCACGTGAAAGGCTGAGCATAAATCGTGGGTGACCACGATACTCGTGGCATTGAGCTCTTTTTGGGTTTTTAAGATCAGATCGTTGATCTGCATTGCGGTGATGGGGTCAAGTCCAGTTGTAGGCTCGTCATAGAGTAATACTTTGGGGCGGTAGACAATCAAACGGGCTAGCGCTGCCCTCTTTCGCATCCCTCCCGACAAGTTGGCCGGCATCAAATCTTGTGTCCCTCCCAGACCTACCATCTCCAGGGCCTCTGCTACTTTTTCTTGGATCTCTTCTTCAGCAAAATGGTGGTGTTGGCGCAAGTAAAAGGCTGTATTTTCGCCGACTGTCATCGAATCAAATAAAGCAGAGGCCTGAAAAAGCATCCCCATCTCGTGCAAGGTGTGGTAGAGTTCATTCTCTTTAAGGGAGGTTAAACAGACCGAGTCCAGAAAAATCTCCCCTGAGTCGGGCTTCTCAATGCCCATGATCTGACGCAGTAGCACACTTTTGCCAGTTCCCGAGCGCCCTAAAATCACGACCGTTTCGCCTGTCTTGATCTCAAGATTTAATCCTTTCAAGACTTGGGTTTTGCCGTAGGTTTTGTGTAAATTTTTTACTAGGATCATGGAAGCGACTCAACTCTTTCTACAAAAAGGATATGCAACACATTTAAGCCGATAGTCAACACAAAATTGATGACCAAGATATAAATGTAGCAGCTGACAACGCTACTTGTTGTCGCTTTGCCTACACCGGCCGCGCCTCCGTGGGCTGTGATCCCTTTGTAGCAGGCTATTGTGCTGATAAGAAAGCCAAAAAAAACTGCTTTAATAATTCCAATCCAGATATCGAATACGGTGATGTTCATAGGCATAGGATCGAAGTAACCCTGGCGGGTCATTCCAAAAACATAAACCGATATCAGATACCCTCCAAAAATTCCCAACACGGCGCTAAAGAGGGTGAGCAAAGGGAGCATGGTAATCCCTCCGATGATTCGGGGAGCAATCAGATAACGCAGGGGATTGACAGCCATGGAGCGTAGGGCATCCACTTGTTCGGTAACACGCATGCTGCCTAGCACGGCTGTCATCGACGATCCCACACGCCCTGTGACCATAAAAGCAGTGAGTACAGGGCCGATCTCTGTGAGCATACTTTTACCTACCAATAAACCGGTAGCGCTAGCCAGGCCCTTATCAGCCAATTGGTAAAAAGACTGAGCGGCCAGCACCAGCCCTGTCGAAAAACCGGTGATCGCCACTACAGGAATAGAAAGTACCCCGATGTTGTAAAATTGATCGAGGATGAGAGACCAAGAAGGGGGGCGCCTGACTGTAGCCCAAAGCGTTTGGCCCATAAAAAAGGCCCACTTGCCCACGCCGGCGCACGCGTCAAAGACTTTTTGTAAATAAAACCGCATATCCTAAAACACTTTGCAGCGCATTTCTGTCGCAGCCCTACAGGCTGCATAACATTGATAACCAAACACCCAGGGCGTTGCCCTGGGCTAATGCAATCTCAGTCTTTCAGGCTGAAACCGGGTATAACCAAACCCCTAACACCCTGAATTTCGTTTATTTCCCAGAAGGTATTTTAATCTGAGGCATCAGCCTGAAAGGCTGAGATTGCACTAGCCCAGGGCAACGCCCTGGGTACTTGGCAATCAACACCATGCAGCCTGTAGGGCTGCGACTCCCTTCTCTTTCAATAGCCATCATTCGGGATATTAGATAATTAGGCCTTATAAGGAAAGACTTGGATCGAAGCGGGATGATGAGGAAGCTGATCGGAGCGTGAGGGCTCTTTAGCAATAATATCTACCTTCCCTTTCCACAATTTCACATTTTCCAAAAAACGTTTTAGGAGTTTGTCGAGATCGCTAGCCTGAATAGAAGGATGAAAACGGCGGTGCAAATAGAGAAGATCCTCATCCGGCTTTACAGAAAGCGTTTCCTCAATACTCGCGTTCCCAATCAAGCTCGCCTCATAGACCTCACACCTTTTTTCCATAGGAATTGCACATACTAAACACGAAAGAAGTATTGTATTGGGAACCAATTGCTCATCGTATTCAAATAACAGTGGAATATTTCCCTCTTTCATGATGATCAGACAAGCTCCCTTAGCATCCGGCGCTAAGGTTGAAAACTGCAATACTTTAGCCAGTTCCAGCAAAAATACTTCAAATGCTGTCATGGTACCATCTCCCGTGTAAAGGCTGATGCTGCCATGAGCATCGCTCTTGCCAAAGATCCGTCTTGTCCGATGCGTTCAATAAGTGCATCCTTCGTTTCATTCTCGCCGTAAGGAACCCGTGTGGTATAGCTCAGGTCTTTATCCAAGTATTCCGCTATGAATGTTAACTCCAGGTAATCCCTGTTGTTCACACCTACCTCTCTTGTATTAATATTACACGGGATTTTCACAGGTATAGAGCTATCAGGGATATGAACATTAAGAGTCGGGTGATTTTCGTTTTGCTTTAGTATTAATTTTTGGGCTTTTTTAAGGTCAGTTTCAGAGATGCATGCCGTTGGTAAATTCTTGTTTGGCAGCAGAGAGGGCTTCCCATCGATGAGGTAAATGTTCCCCTTTTTATAATTTTCGAGGAACTCCGGCTGATTATATCCGACAGGGAAACGGTCAAAAACTTGAGCATTGAATGCTTTCACGATAGTATCTGAAAACTCAGGGGTTAATAAGATGTTATTTTCAAACTTTTGCAATTCATTGAGGAGCTTAATTTTATTTGATTCTCCTTTTACCTCAAAAGGCACGGATAGGCGTCGGGTTATCCCTTTTTGAGGATCGGTTACGATGACGTCTATATCTTTTTTTAGATCCGCTATCATTTCAATTTTCTTTTCAGATAGCTCGGGTAGCTTAAAGGGCAGGTGAATTTCATATAGATAACCATTAGAAGTGGTACCATTGGAAATGCCGGTATCAGCAAAGCTTTCAATTTGCGAGAGTTCCCCCCTCTCTAAGCCGATTTTTTCCTCAGGAGTCCCAATAGAAATCTGTTCATTTTGCATGGCAAGCTGCTGACCCTTGGATGTTGAGAGGTGAGTTAATATATTTTTCAGCTTCACGTGATCTTTGGCGGCACCTGAGATCAGCCTGGATGTCGCCTTAGGAAAATCTTTTAACACTTTACGCAACATCAGTAGTTCGGGCACATGAAACATATTCAAATAGTTTTCAAGTGTGGAGCGCATGTCTTCATTAACTTCGGTTTTAAGAGATGTCTTAGTAATAGTTTCTATAATGGAGCTCATGAGCTGCTGTTTGACTGACCAGTCGTCAAATGTTGCACTGAGCCAAGCAAAGGAAATCAAGAATATAAAGCCCGAGTAAGAGAAAAAACTTTCCGGTAGTATTGCTCCACTTGATTGACCTTGCGTGGCAATGTCTGATTGTGGGACGACCCCAGGAGCTTTGCCACCCCTTTCGGGTTGTTGTCCTTGTTGAATAGGTTTGCTCATAATGGTTTCCTTGCAAAAAATGATCGTATTAATAAGAGATCTCTTTCTAAAGTGTGGTCATTAGTGATCCGCGTTGCCAATTGAGGAAGGGTTGCACCCTCTTCCAGTGGATAATGGGTTTGATACGTTTTTGATTGATACTCGAAGGTCACATTGCAAAAGCCCTCGGTAAGTTCAGGCGTGAAGGTTATTTTTTCTTTGTTAAATGAGAGTATTGGTATTTCGATATCACCCTGCATGCCACTCTCTATCAGCTTTTTGGCATCTAAGATAGGCGTTCTGTCTATGAAGGCGGTAGAAGATAAATCAATTGTTCTATTGGATAGGGAAAGGATAGGGTGGTTTCCCAGATAAACTTTGTAAATGGAACCTGCCTTAATCGCTTGATGGATCTTATCTGTTGTGCTGGAACCTCCCGTCACTACGGGATGTGATAGGTCATAAATGGCCTTTGCGAGCTGAAGATGATGTTCATCGTGGTTTTGGTCAGGATTAAACTGAATAGTGCGGGTCTCTTTTGTACGTGGATCGGTAATCAGAAGCATTTTTTGGTCGGTGCGGATTTCGAATAGCAAGGTAAAGAGAGCTTTTGAGGCATAGGCAGAATGAAGATAGGGCCTTGAGCGGTCCCCTAGAGGTTTCAATGTAGCTTCGATGGGTTGTGTATTGCTAGTAGTTGTTAGGAAGATAATTTCCTTTAACATGTCTGTAATGGGTGTGTTATTAGCGGCTCCTGGTAGGATTGCGACATAGAGCTCTTGCAACTTTTCTGTCTGTTGGGCGCCAGATAGAGGAAACTCTCCTGGCTTGAGAGCCTCTAAGCGCTCAGCCTCGTTGAGGAATTGTGCGAAACCGGCCAGCCATTCAGGGCTAGCTTGATTGAGTAGCCAATCTTTTATCATTTTTCCTTGTTCCGGATGAATGCGTCCCACTAAAAGCTGCCCAGCATGTTCGAAGAGTTGCTCTACGTTTGCGTTACGTGAAGTGTTTATGGGTGTCGCAGAAGTGAATATAGCTGTAAGCCACTGAAAAGAAATGATATACAAAAGCCAATCCCAGCCCGCCAAGGGAGGTTGCAATAGAGGGCCCTCTGAGATTGCCTGATAAGCGTTAGAGCTTTCGGGCAATTTTACTGCAGGAGACTCCTCAACCTTTGTAGACTGGCCCTGTTGTATTTCGTGGCTCATATGTTTTTTCCTGACTTGGGGCATTTAAAGGGACAAATTCATCCCAAAGTCCCAGGGATTTATTCCATTCTCGTGCCACACAGACAATCCTGTGTAGCCATTCCCAGTTTTCCTGTGGTATCGTCCCGCAGGTTGTATGGCAAAGTAAACTTAGGGAAACACCTGTTGGATCAAGAGCTAAGGTGCATCCTCCTGTATTGATGCCCAAAAAATTGCTGGCCGCCAGCTCTTTTAACCTCTCCTCACGTATGGGTTTGAGCATCAATCCCAATACGATACGCATTTGCAAGCATCCCTCGATAGCTTCTTGAGAGAGGACAGCATGGAATCCATCGATTACCAATTCGACAGCTCCTTTCTCTAAATCCACTTCAGGAGGGCTTGTCTGCAATTTATCACTGAAAAATGCAAGAGTCTCTTTGAAACTATAATTGGGCATGCGCACCTATAAATTCAGCCTTGGCCAAGAGTAAATCTCTCTCAAATAAGCGAGAGGCAATGATCTCATTGATCTTCTCGTCAGGAGTTTGACCCGGCTTTAGTAAATAAAGAGTCGTGCGGGTAAGTTTTGTTTTATCCCCTTCAACTGTTGTCTCCAGCTGAATCCCTTTTATGTCACTAAACTGTTTGGGCTCCGTTTTTAAAGAAACACGAGCGGTTAATTGTGGAGTGATGGCTATATCAATGGCCCCCGACTTTTGTCCAAGAAGTAATTGAGTTGAATCAGACAGCTCCTGGGGAGCAATCATTGCCATCACCTGATGGGATTGCGCAATTGCCTTAGGTAGGAGCGAGAGCTTGCCATCTACCAAATAGATATTCCTTGCCTTCACTACCTCAACAGCAGCAGCTACATTTTGCGGCTGCTCCAATGCTGCTTGGGATTCTTTTGTTTCTAAGGCGAAGGACATCGTTGGACGTGTGGGGGTGGGATTGAAATCGAAAAGGACTTTGGCATATTCCCGTTCTAGAGTGTCGATCCAGGCTAAAAAGGTTTCTTTGCGTGAAGACTGAAGCTGCGGATCGAGCTTTAAAGCTGCATAAGTTTCAGCAAACCTCTTGGGGGAAGCAATCGCATCCTCTAGTAATTTTAATAAATGGCGCGCTTCTGTTTGGGTCATATTACCTTCAAAAGGAAATGGAGCATACAAATGGCGCGTTTCCATTGTTTTTTCTGTGGTGACATAAAGATCGATCCCCGCGTGAAAATCGGTGATCTCATCACCATCTTTAAAGATTTGAAAAGGGGTGTGTTTTTCTACGCTGAGTGCAGTAAATCTTTCGTGCAAGGGTGTTAAATTAGAAAACATCCTGTTCATCGAGGTGGGTTGAGTGAAGTACATGCCCACGTTTTCATGAAGTTTTTGAGTATTCATGAGTATGGTCATTTCGCAGATTTCCTCTATATAGATATCTGCAAGGAAAGGGTATCGGTTCACTATCGGTACTATCTTAGGGTCATATACGAGCATTACAAGATCTAGTTTTTCTGAGGCTGGATAGAGCTTGGGCCTCTCGGCTTGAATACTGAGTGCGGTGTTCACAATGTTGTCAAGCATCTGGGATAGCTTCGTAAAGTCATCTTGTGGCATATCTCGCACGATTTCTAACATTGAGTTGAGGTATCGCTCTTGATCAGCGTTTGAAAAACGATTGCCCATTAGGAAGATGACACGCTCAGCATGTGCGAGTACCCATTGAGTCCCCTCAGGGTTAAGTTTTTGGGCCATCTTGAAGGTAGTGACAACATGTTGTTCAATGAATGTAGCTTTTGCTAAAAGCAGATCTCTCTCAAATAAGCCAGATTGTACGATCCTTTGTTTGACAGCATCGATAGATTCGATCTGGCCGCCCTTCTTGGCGACAGGGTAATAGAAGGGGGATGTCGTGGTTTTTCCATCCAAACTGATAGTCGTTTTTACCAGGAGAAAGGGGCTCTCTTCTATCGTTTCCTCTGAAATTTCGAGGGATAATTGTGCTGTTTTGAGTGGGGCATCATCAGTGACTCCTTCGGGTACGCTCATGGGTACAGGACTACTTGGACGGCCTAATAGCGCGCCAGTGGCTTGCTTTAATTCACTTTTGCTCAGAGAGCCAACTTTTTTGTGCTGTTCTCCAGGGCCACTAGGAATCAGGGATAGCGTACCATCCTGCAAACGGAAGAGATTATGCAGGCTTGCCGATTGGACGGCGTACCCACGCGAATTGGGATGGGCGATTGCGGCAGCATTTTCAGGTTGTGCGTTAGCCGTTGTTCCCTTAGGACGATTGGGCGTTGAATTGAAATCACCCAATGCTTGCCCAAATGCCACACCCAATTGCTGAGAAAACTCGATAAAGGACTCTGGCATAGCTCGTTTACCAATTTGAGCCGGATCATTGACGACTTTTTTCAAAATTTCTAATTGTTTTTTTAGCTCACCGATAGTGATTCTTCCACTAATGGGAAGAGGCATCCGTACCCTGCGGGTTTCCATTGAAAAGGGATCGGTGACGTAGATTTCAACGTGGGCCTGAAAATTCTCAAGGATCGTCCACGGAGGCCCCTCCGGGAAAGATAGGGGGGCTCCAACTTGATTTAAAAGGCTAAAAGAAGGGGACTTGCCTCCGACGCCTATACTGCGTGGAACAAGCTCTGGAACAGTCGAGTCTCCTTTGTATGTAGCACCCAGGTAAAGAGAGGCAATTCCGGCCATCAAGATTTGCCGATTTTCAATCACAGTCACATCACGCAGCACGCTATCGAAGGGAGCCAGCCGTTGGGCTTGCATAGCGAGCTTGGGATTAGACAATAGGTCTTCAAAGCCTGTTTTGAGTCTAATAGTTTTAGAAGCGTCCTGATCAAATACCTCAGGTCTGCAGTTTTGTAAGCCTTCTGCATACTTTAAATGTGCTGTAAAGCCGCCTACGAGCTGTTTGAAGAGATTTGGAGTAAGTTCTTGAGCATTTTGAATCCACACTTGTAGGTAGTTTCGTTGATCTTCCGGGCCGAGCCGTCCAATGAGCCTTGTGACAAGTGGAAGAGTAGCAAAAGCGTTAATGAGGTAAGGAATAGGTTTTGTGGTCAAGTGCTGCATCGAGAATTGGATCCCAGCAGGATCTGTTAATAGCGATTCGAAAAGAGGTAAGTTTTCTACATTGCATTTCGAAAGAAAAGGGAGAAAATGGGTATTAAATACACGAAAAGCCTCTAAGTAGGCGATTTTTTGTTCAATTGCACCCAGAATAAATTTATTCCTTATTTCCTCAATATACTCTTCTTTGATAGCCCGGTTAATAAAAAAAGACTCAATAGACCCTAAAATCGGGATGTTGCCAAAAAATGCTCGATGTTTTGGTTGGCTTGCTGTCAAAGGACTGTCTAATGAGGGGCGCTGAGCAGCTGCAGGGCTAGAAGGGAGTGGAAGGGGAGCCCTTTTGCGGGGAGGAGGAGATCCCCTTGGTCTAGGAGCTGGAGCTGCCATAACTTTGTTTCTTTTGTATCGAGTAAACCCTTCTTAAATTATGATAGTTGGATGGCAGGCGTGTCAAATCATTTTTTAAGGAAAGTCTCATGAAATATTGCGAACAGATTTATCAGACGCAACGTAGGAAAACCCGAGAAGTACTAGTTGGAAACGTGGGTGTAGGGGGAGATAACCCCATGCGTATCCAATCTATGACCACCTCGGATACGCGTGATGTCGAGGCAACTGTTGGACAAATTATCCGTCTGGCAGATGCGGGATGTGAGATCGCAAGAATCACAGTTCAAGGCAAGAAGGAAGCTGAGGCCTGTGAAGGAATTAAAAATGGTTTGTTGAAGAAAGGGTATACAATTCCACTTGTGGCCGATATCCACTTCTATCCTCCTGCTGCCATGTTGGTTGTTGAATTTGCTGATAAAGTGCGCATTAACCCGGGCAACTTTGTCGATAAGCGTGCTTCTTTCCAAACCATTATCTATGATGATGCAAGTTATGCGGGAGAATTAGAGCACCTTGAAGAAAAATTTGCCCCCCTAGTTGAAAAATGCAAACGGCTTAGAAAAGCGCTCCGGATTGGTGTGAATCACGGCTCTTTATCCGATCGTGTGATGAACCGGTATGGCGATAGTCCGCGCGGTATGGTTGAGTCGGCAGTCGAGTTCTCCCAGGTATGCCGTAAACTTGACTTCCACGACATTATTTTTTCCATGAAAGCGAGCAATACTCAAGTGATGATTGAGGCTTATCGGCTGCTCGCCGCTGAAATGATACGCTTAGGTTGGGACTACCCTTTACATCTGGGTGTCACAGAGGCTGGAGAGGGGGAAGATGGTCGGGTAAAATCGGCAATTGGAATTGGTTCTTTGCTCCTCGATGGTTTGGGAGACACGATGCGTGTTTCACTTACCGAAGACCCATGGCTCGAAATTGACCCTTGTAGGCGGCTGGTCCAATTTTCGCAAGGTTATGTTGGTAAAGGAATTGCATCTTTTGCTGAGACAGGACGGCAGCTCGGAGATTTTGAGCGCCGTACGGTAACGCCCGCGGCCCCTTTGCACCGTGATGGGTCGGTCATCGTGACCATCTCTGCCAGTGAGCTTGAAGCTCCCTCCTTTTTTACTGATCTGGGATGCAAGATGCAGCTGGGTAGGCCGTCCAAAGAGACAGGGACTGTCGATGCTGTCATCGCTCTCTTTGATCATCCCAAATTGGACAAGCTGCGCGCGGCGGGTATTGGAGTGATCACCACACCCTATCTGGTAACGGAAGATTCTACACATTGGGAAACGATTCTCTTTGATCGCCCGCAGCTTATTTTCTTTACCCCTTCTCAGCACTTTTTACACAATGCCCGTAAATTTTTTGAATGGTTGAAAACGCAATCCTTAAGTATCCCTGTCATTTTGAATTTTGCCTATGAGGAATCTGCCGAAAATGTGGTGATCCACGCGGCTGCAGAGTTTGGCTCTTTACTATGCGATGGTTTGGGTGAGGGCGTGTGCATTGAGGCGAACATTCCTCTGGCAGCGCGCTGCTCTTTGGGCTTTGCTGTTTTGCAAGGGGCTCGGATGCGTTCTTCTAAAACCGAGTTCATTTCATGTCCAGGCTGCGGGCGCACTCTCTTCGATTTACAGACTGTTGCTGCCAAGATCCGTATGCGTACAGCGCACCTTCCCGGCGTGAAAATCGCCATCATGGGATGCATTGTCAACGGCCCGGGTGAAATGGCTGATGCCGACTTTGGCTATGTAGGCTCACTTCCTGGGAAGATCGATCTCTATGTAGGCAAAACGCGTGTTGAGAAAAACATCCCCATGGATGAAGCCGATGATCATCTTGTTGAGCTCATCAAAAAGCATGGCCGCTGGCTAGAGCCAGCTTGAGGCAGGATTCATCAACCCTTACTTTATTTTCTGGAAAGGGTATTAATAGGTTTTGTACCACTTCAAGATGCCTTTGCCGCCATTGGGGGTGAGGCCGTTTAGTGAGCCGCCATAGTCGGCTTCGAGGTAGAAGTTGTGAAACAGGCGGGTTTGGATGAGGACCGAGTCGAAGTTGCCCGAGATGCTTTTGTTGATTCCCACAAACGTGCCTTGAGAGAGGTACTTACCTACTTGGAAGGTAAGGTCGGCTGAGTCGATATCGCAATCGGTAATGCTGAATACATCGATGCCCAGCTTGTTTTTGATTTTGTCAAAGGTACTCGGACCTGAATATTTCCCTGAAAGAGAGACCAAAATAGAGGCAAGGCGGCACGCCTGCATGGGTGTGAGCTCATTGATGTCCTCTTGGAACAAGATCCACGAAAGAATTTGGTTCGTATTCAGCGGAGGATTGGAACAAAAAGAGATGCGTGTGCTATCCAGATTGCCTGTAACAAGTATAGAGGCAGTCAAGCTGGGAAGCTCATAATCGCCCTTGAGGTCGACAAAGATATCATGAGGCTCTAACCCTGCAATCAGAATGCGACCATGAACCAAATCAAAGGTCTGGTTGATAATATCAAAGCGGCCCTGGACTAAGCGGAGCTTCCCATCGAATTGGAAATCTTTTTGCTCACCTGTGATGTGCAGCGTGCCTCTCCATTCAGAATCGAGGCCTCTTCCGTCAATATAAAGATGTCGATCGGCATCTAACATAAGATCCCAAACCACAGGAATGATTTTACGTGGCAGCTCCTCTTCGGGTTTTGGAGCACATATGGGGTTAATATAGCAGACTTCAACTATGGGCACTTGCACGGGCAATCCGGAAGGGATCGCAAGATGCCCTTCCACCAGATTGGCATGGCCAGAAATGGTCATGCCTTGAGTGCTACCTTCAAGGATCACTTCGGCATTGACGGTGAGAGTGAGCGGATCTACACCCAAAATCAGATAGCGATTGGCAAAGAGATTTAAAGAAAAGGGAAAGTGGTTGTCTGGGTCCCATAGAATGTATCCCGAACCGGTCAGATCCCCCTGATCCTTGTCGTGAGCACTAAGAGATCGGATTTGGAGTGCATTTCCTACCCCTTCCATCTCCAACTGAATGCCGTGGAAAAGAGCGCCTGTGGAAAAACTTTCGATCTGTCCATCAGAGTAAAACAGATGCCCCGCGAGCTCAGGGTTATTCCAAGTGCCTGTTGCCTGCAAATCGAGATCGATACAGCCGCGCGCAATCAGCGACGCGTTTTCTAAAAATGCCAGTATAGGATCAATGGAACCATACCCACAGACCCGCAGGGAAAAAGGAGCATCCTCATCGATATCAACCTGTAGAGAAGGGCGGATATGGAGTGGCAGCTCTAGGTCAAGGGTGAATGGGTTTTCGCCGAGTCCTTCTATTGTACCCTTTACGGCGACACCGCCAGCAGTAGCACTGCCATTCACGTAAAGTCTTACTTTAGGAAAGACCTCATAGGCTGGATCTAAAACGTTAAATTCAGGAACAGCAAGAATAAAATTTAAAATTCCACTCTGGCCAGTTTTTCCAGTTTGGTACGTTCCGTCCATGATGATTTCGGGAAAAAAAGCCTTTTTCCAGTTGATCTGGTGTGCATGTAAATGGTAGCCCAGAAGACCGGTATTCAAATCGAAAGTACCGGACATCTTCCACTGCCGGTCTCCGTAATGAAATAAGATCGGCCCGGCAGAGGGATTCAAATCGGCGCGCACGACAAAAGGGCGATCTAGCAAAATCCCTGAAGCCATCATTTTACGGGTTTTCAAATCTATTTCTAGGTCTCCACTCAGCGCAAAGCCCTCTTTTTTTCCATGCCATGTGCCCACAAAATCTTGTCCATTCCATCGGTAGGTACCAGAAAGCCATAGATCATCAGTGGTTTGATCGGGTTTAAACTGGGCGATAGTATGGAGGATCTCTTTTTCTTTATCCCCTTCAATTGTAACGCTTATCTGCCCGGGTAATTGGGAATGGTTTAGGGAGAATTTCAGGAAAAAGTTATCCTGAAGTTCAGCAATGCCAGATAGTTTAAGATTTTTCAGATCATTATATGAGAGTGACTTAATTGTGAAGGAGTGCACATCGATCGGCAGAGGAAAGGAGGGCCATTGCTTTCCTGTAGAGTGCACCTCAGCATGCCCTATTTTCAAATCGGTGATGAGTATCCGACCATATAAAAGAGAAGCTGGCAAAAACGTGATGCGGGCCTCATCTATCTTTGCATCCAGTGTATCGGTATGGTAATGAATTGCATGCAGATGAGCCCAGAAGGGAAGGATGCCTTTGATCTTACCGATTTTCAAGGCCCCTTCGGTTTTTTTCTCTATCCAGCGAGCAAGCTTTTCGTGGGCATAGTCGGTCTGTGCCACCACCACTGCAACGATGAGTAGCAGCACAGTAAGGAGAAGGGTGATTCTGATCCATTTGCCCAAAATTCTTCTCATCAGAACGTTTGTCCTATGCTTGCATAAATTTGAAACGAGTCGTCAACCCCTTTTCTTTTGTCGATCGGAAAGGCGATATCTAACCGGAAAGGTCCAAGTGGAGTTAGGTAACGGATACCACAGCCGTAGGAGCGCAGCAACTTTTCATTTAATCTGGGAAAAGATGTGCCGTAAACGTTGCCGATATCAAAAAAGATCGCGAAGTATAGATTTTCCCACCATACCCGGATGCGCGGCTCTATTGAGTAGACCATGATGGATCTGCCGCCAATCGGTTTGGTGCCATCCAAAGGGCTGACTGTCAAATATTTGTAGCCTCTCAGAGTCGTAGAGGAGCCTGCGTAGAATCGTTTGGGTGCCGGTACGAGATTAAGGGGCTGGCCTACAATCGAGCCGATTTGCGCGCAGCTGGCAATTAAGAGCCTACCTGATGGAGTGATCGGTTGATAGGTGGCTGCAAACAACTCTTGTTTATAGAAGAAGATGTGAGAATCACCTATCGCTTGGTAAGGAGTACCAAAGTACGCGATGGTGGTGCCTGAAGTGGGATTTAGAAGGCGGTTAGAGGTATCCCAACGTGCCTGCACCGGCATGCTGAGCAAGTTGTAGTTGGCATCGTGAGTTGATTTAGTGCTGAGCAGCCATTCATACCTGCCGCCAATGTTATATGAGAAACAATTGTTAATTTTTTTGCTGAAACGGACCAGGAAACTCACCTCGCGCTCAATAAAGCCGGGAGTGTCCTCGCGGCGCAGCTCTGCACTGTAAAGAAGATCTTGGTTTCGGCCGAAAAAATCGGGTATCCCGTAAAGAAATGTGGCCCGTTTAACGACCTCAGAATACTCTCCCACCGCAGAAAAAGCATCTCCCCATCCCGTCAGGTTGTCGTGGCCCCATTGCACTAAAGCTCCGGCAGATTCATCGGTGCTATAGCTCACCCCTACGCCAACGTGGCGGAACTTCTTTTCTTCGAGTTGGATGATCATTGGTAGGGTCCCGTCCTCATCCACAGCATCAGCGGGACGGATAGCGACAAAGGTAAAGAGTCCCGACTCTTGAATATAGGTGTCTGTGCAAGCCATCTTTTTGGGATTATAGAGCTCACCTTTTCTCCACATGATCCGCCTTTTAATATAGCCGGGCCTAATCTTTCTCAACCCTTCAATATGAAGAGGCCCAAAATAGGCAAGCGGCCCCGATTCGATCACATAGGTAACCGAAACCCCTTTGCATTCCTGATCGACCACAACCACTCGCTCTGTCACACAAGCCAGAGGGTATCCGCAGGCGCCCAGTTCCTCAAGAATTTGTTCTTCGGTGTCTAAAATCATATCAGAGCGTGCGGGGAGGCCCATCTGCAGGTTCAAGCATCTTTCTCGGACCCACCAGGGAACCCCCTCAGAATCGACAAGGGAAAGAGCGTTAAAAACATATTGAGGACCCGGTACAATCCGTACTTGTACTGTTATATTTGGAAATTCCCCCAAATAGAGCAAACAGACATCTGCTTCGTAGTAACCAAAAGAGTGCAAGGCACATATTATGGCCTTTTTATCCTTCTCGGCCCGTTTTTTGAGGGTAAAAAGGGTGGGTGGAGGGCGATCTAGTTTTGTCTGAAGCTGAGAGATCGAGGAAATCAGCTCCTGGACCTCTGGTGCCGCAATCCCTTCAAAACAAACTTGATACGCAAAAGCCGCTTGAGAAACAAACAGAAGTAGAAAGATAAGTATAAGGATTTTACGCACGCCTCTACCATAACTCGGAAAGTTTTTTTGCGCTTCCTCATTTTTTCGTATTCTCTTAAACTAGCGTGTAGGGGGAGTTCCATAACTCGCTTTGAGGGCCAAATTCGCTCTTTTACAATTTCCTCTATAACTCAGGTAGGTGTTTATGACTGTTCTCAGCAAAGAAAAAGCCCTTTATGCTATTCAAACTTTTATTATGTTTCTGAATATCAGTCAGGAAAATCAAAAGCAGATCAACGGCCCCCTTGAAAAGTATAAAGAGCAGACCTACGATCTGATGGAAAAACTAATAGCTGGGCAGATCGGACCTCTTGCCGCCTGTGGAGAGCTCAATATCTTCATTGAAAAGCTCAATCAGCTCATCAAAGCCCCTTATCCTAACCTTGTTGCGGACTCGAGCGAAAATCTTGTGAAGGGGGAAATTGTCGCTTTTGAGCATTACCTCAATCAAGAGCTAAAAGCGCAGCACCTTACGATCCAACAAGAGGCGCCTCTATTTAATGATTCTCTTAACTTATGGGAAAAGGTAGGAGTTTCTCTCTCAGCAAAAGAGGGAGTTTCCGAATTCGCTGCCCTTATAGAAAAGCTCAATAGCCTTCTTCCTGAAAACGAACAGTACCCTCTTCCTGATGTTACTAAATATTAAGTATTTAGAGTAGTCTTGAATTTTATTCAATACATTGATTAATTTTGTTTCGACAAATCTGGGTGGACCGTGCAAAAAGTTGAATTGAAGCGAGAAGAGAGTGAAAGAATTTACCGCCGTTCTTGCGGGGTTATCCCGGGAGGGGTTAACTCTCCTGTCCGTTCTTTTCCGGGGTTAAACCAAACGCCTTTAGTAGCGGCATCGGCCCATGGTGATACGGTCGTGGATGTCGATGGTAATGCGTTTATTGATTACTGCGGCTCATGGGGTGCTTTAATTCATGGGCACGCTCATCCTAAAATTATTGAAGCTGCAAGTGCTAGGCTTAAGTTAGGAAGCTCTTTTGGTCTTACCACACCAATTGAAGCGCAACTGGCCGAGCTGGCTGTGGAGCATTTACCGGGAATTGAAAAGATCCGCTTTGTCTCATCAGGGACAGAGGCAACCATGACGGCGATCCGTGTGGCACGTGGATTTACAGGCAGGAATGTGATCATCAAATTTGCAGGTAACTACCATGGGCATAGCGATGCCTTTTTGGTACAAGCTGGCTCAGGGCTGGTGGGCCTAGGTGCTACCTCTTCTTCAGCCGGTGTTCCCAAAGAGTGTGTGCAGCATACCTTGTGCCTTCCCTACAATGATATCGAGGCGTGCATTCAGGTTTTCAAAAAGCAGGGCAAGAACATTGCGGCAGTGATTTTAGAGCCAATTGCTGCCAACATGGGGTTAGTGGAGCCCTCCAGTGATTTTATCCATATGCTGCGTGAAGAGACAAGCGACTGTGGCGCCCTGTTGATTTTTGACGAAGTGATCACGGGCTTCCGTGTGGCGATGGGAGGCGCAGCCGAGTATTTCGGGGTTACCCCTGATCTTGCTTGTTATGGAAAGATCGTAGGCGGCGGCTTTCCAGCGGCGGCTTTTGGAGGGAGAGCCGAGATCATGGATGTATTGGCACCACTCGGACCTGTCTATCAAGCAGGAACACTTTCTGGAAATCCTGTGGCTATGGAAGCGGGCTACCAATCTGTCTCACTCTGTACCGAGCCTGGGTTTTATCAGACGCTGCAAGAGAAGACAAATGTGATCACTCAGCCGATCCGTGAGCTCATCGAGGAACACGACCTCAATTTCTGCTTGTATCAAGTAGGTTCGCTATTCACCCTATTTTGTGGTGCGCGTGAAGTCCACTCTTTTGAAGATGTCAAGAAATGTAACGCAAAAACCTATAACCAACTATTTCTTAAATCGTTCCAGCAAGGTATTTATCTCGCCCCATCTCAATTTGAGGCCAATTTTGTGTCGATGGCGCATACGACAGAGCATTTGCTCTATACTAGGGATTGTATTTTAAATGCTCTGAGCACATAATTTGTTTTATGTATCCAGTTGTTTTATTTCTCATTGCTATAGGAACGGCCGTTGCACATCTCCTATTTAGTAAAGTTAAAGAAAAAGCGAGTTTCCGCTATACCGTCAAAGTCTTGTTGTCGTACATATTGCCTCTGAATATCGGAATTGCCGGGATTCTTGCCTTCATTGCCCATGCTTTTTATGGACCAGAAACAGCTGCGTTAATCGGCTGGCCTGCGCACAACCCATTTCAGATGGAGATTGCCATGGCTAACTTAGCTTTGGGAGCCACAGGTCTTTTATGTATATGGTTTAAAAAAGGGTTCTGGCTAGCGACTGCTCTTTTTGCTGCTATTTTTATATTTGGTGCCGCCTACGTCCACATCATCGAGATGGCTAAGGGTAACTATTCCCCATACAACAGCGGGGTGTTTGTCTACGTAGGTGATATTTTCATTCCCTTGGTATATCTCACACTCACAGTCCTCTACACAATCCACAACCGCTTTTTCAAAAATACGCAATAATACCATTTCCAGAAAATAGAGCCATGAAGTGGCACTGGGTAACATGACAGACTTGGATGATCGTTTCGAAGCCTATGTTTTTGCACCTAAGCGAGAAAGGATCGTTCAAAAATGGCGTGTTATACAGTGCCAATTTGTGACTTTATTTTCTGGAAATGGTATAAACAGCATTAAGCAAGTCTAATGATTTGATGTCCAGGGATGGGATGGGAATGCGCTCATAAAGAAATCACTGAACCGTTCCATCGCCTCCTCATTTAGGAAAAAAGGCTCTAGTTCGTGCCCACAGGGTATGTTAATGAGATATAACTCTTGGTCTTTTGGGTCGGGATATCTCGCTTGCACAAGCTGAGCTCCAAACTCCATTGGCATCAAATGGTCATTTGTGCCCTGGATTACAAGGATTTTGCTGCGCATCTGCTTGACTTTGGATAGGGTATCAAACCCATCTGTCTTCAAATCTCGAGCTTCCGGAAATTCTTGGAGAGCAGGGGCAGAGCCCTGTAAATAACTGGCCGTAAGGGCTGGAACGATCATTTCAGGGCCGAGCTTTGAAGCGTGGGAGACGACTGCCAAACAACTTGTGAATGTGTTATGAAGAATTACGCAAGAGATATCGAAAAAATAACCGAGAGCGGCCGCGTAAGATCCTCCTAAGGAAAATCCGTGTGCAACGATTTTTGCTCGGTCGACTTTTTGAGATTGGACAAATCTTAAGGCAGCTTCTGCATCGAAATAGGCTTCTAATTCAGCATTGGGCCCTGCAGATATGCCGTCGCTGTTTCCATAACCGCGCAAATTAAACAAGAGGACATTGAAGCCGGCACTTTTGTACGCTATCCCATAATTAGCCGTGCGTTCGGCTGTCATCATGTTGCCATAGAAAAAAATGACAGTTGGAGCGTCAAGGGTTGAGGATTGATGCCAATAGCCCCGTAGTAATACGTTATCTCGAGTTGGAAATTCAACTTGCTGCCCGAATAGATCGGTTATCTGTTTTACCAGCTTAGCATGCTCGGTTCGATATGCCTCGACAGTCTGCCCATTAGGTTTCCCTGGTTGTAAAATAGTGCGTACCGTGTGCTGAATCGTTGGAGATGTATGGACTTGATGACCGACACATTCTCCGCATGCTACTTTGACCTTTCCCCTGCGGGCAATTTGCACAATGAGCACTATAGTCAATGCAAGTCCTGTGCTTCCGCAGATCAAGAGGGGAAGAGAGAGAGAAAAGTCACCATAAATAGGCACGAGTGGTGCTATAGGATGCACAGCATAGTAAATGGTCAAGCTGGCTGAGACTGCCAGTAAAATAGGAACAACTAGTGTGGTGATAATATCACAGCGGTGACATCCATTATATTTATTTGCATGCTGGGCTACGGGTGCCTCTAATTCTGTAGAAATTGGTTCTAAACTCATACGGTCAATTATATTTGATTTTAGTTAAGAAATTATTAAGTTGAGACCTAAAAAGGTTCATGGGCGAATTTTAATTCCGAACCGAACACTTATACCATTTCCAGAAAATAAGGCCATGAAGTGGTACTGTATAACACGCCATTTTTGAACAATCCTTTCTCGATTAGGTGCAAAAACATAGGCTTCGAAACGATCATCCAAATCTGTCATGTTACCCAGTACCACTTCATGGCTTTATTTTCTGGAAATGGTATTAGCTTGTCTTCCATTAATCAGTATTTCCCAATGATTTTTCCACGGCTCAAATAAGCTGGAGGGAAAACAGGAAAAGCGATTGCTGTGTTTCACATTATCAAGCATGTCTCCTCTTCTTGCCTGGCCATTTTCCCTTTTCCTAGATCTATCCATTTATTTGTCAGATGAGCAGTACAAAGATGTGAGAGTGAGGTAAATTGTTTGAAAGAAATCTCTGTGTAATACATGTCGTTGATGTGTAAGAAAAACCTCTGATCATTTTTCGCGAGATATAGGGGGATCGATTGATTGATGAAGTGATCAAAAATGATTGATTGGAATTCAAGGTAATACAGGGTTTGTGAGCAGAATACGGAGAGGAGAAATTTGTTACTGAGGCATAGAAGGATCTTAACGGTATCCTCTTTGACTCGCTTGTGTTCATCGTGTAAGGCCATTTGAATGCAATCTAAAAACAGGATAAGTGTTTCCTCTTTTAAATGAGGAGCAAGCTCTCCTAGAACCTCGACGGCTGCTTCCCGCACCCAATAGTCTTTATCGTCTAAAGCTGTTTGGATAGAGCTCAAGATCAGTGCAAACGATCTCTCTATTAAAGAAGGCGTAAGCTTGCCAAGTACCTCAACGGCTGCTTTTCGCACCCAATAGTCTTTATGATCTAAAGTTATTTTGGTGCATCTCAAGATCTGGTCAAGGGCGCTCTCTTTTACACAAGGAGCTAGCTCTCTAAAAGCCTCAGCAGCAGCTTGGCACACCCACTTGTCTTTATCATCTAAAGCTGTTTGGATCCAGCACAAGATTTGGATAAGCGCTTGTTCTTTTAAATGAGGGGCAAGCTTTCCAAGCACCTCAACAGCTGTTTTCCGCACCCAATAGTCTTTATGGTCTAAAGCTGTTTGGATCCAGCACAAGATTTGGATAAGCACTTGTTCTTTTAAATGAGGAGCAAGCTTTCCAAGCACCTCAACAGCAGCCAGGCGCAGGTCCTGACCTTTACGGTCAAAAGCTGTTAGGATACAGCTTATTATGATCTGGTTAGATGCTCCCTCTTTTACACATGGAGCTAGCTTTCTAAGAGCCTCAGCAACAGCACCGTACACCCATTGGTCATCTAAAGCTGTTTGGATAAGACTAAAGAATAGGGTGAGTGTTTCGTCTTTTACATGGGGAGCAAGCTTTCCAAGAACCATGATAGCAGCTTCCCGCACATGCTGGTCTTTATCGACTAAAGCTATTTGAATACGATTTAAGAATAGGGTAAGTGTTTCGTCTTTTACATGGGGAGCAAGCTCTCCCAGAACCATGATAGCAGCTTCCCGCACATGCTGGTCTTTATCGACTAAAGCTATTTGAATACGATTTAAGAATAGGGTAAGTGTTTCGTCTTTTACATGGGGAGCAAGCTCTCCCAGAACCTTGACAGCAGTTTTCCGCACATGCTGGTCTTTATCGACTAAAGCTATTTGAATACGATTTAAGAATAGGGTAAGTGTTTCGTCTTTTACATGGGGAGCAAGCTCTCCCAGAACCTTGACAGCAGTTTTCCGCACAAAATAATCTTTATCACCTAAAGCTGTTTGGATCCATCCTAAGAATAGCACTGCTGTTCTCTCCTTGACATATGGAAAAATGCTTCTAAGAGCCTCAACAGCACGGTATCGAACTCCCTGGTCTTTATCACCTAGGGCTGTTTGGATGCAACCTAAGAGTAGGAACATAGTTTGCTCTTTTGCATGAATGCCAAGCTTTCCAAGCACCTCAACAGCAGCTTCACGCGCATGCTGGTCTTTATTGCCTAGAGCTGTTTGGATGCAACCTAAAATTGGGGAAAGCATTTCCTCTTTTGCATAGGAAGAAAGAGCATTGCCTATCTCGAAAAAATGATGTAAAACCCGTAAATTTACCTGACTAGAATCTGCTTGCACTAACCCCACGAGGGTTGTTTGGATCGGATTTAAAATTAGCGCAACTGTTTCTTCTTTTACATGGGGGGCTAGGTCCTTAATTGCGTTAAGGCCTGAAAGCCAATTGAGGATGGGTTTGCCACCTACAGGTGTTTGGGACCAATCTAATATCGCGATTCCCACTTTCTCCAAGAACCCACCAAGTGTTTCCACTGGCTTTTCTAAGGGTGCGTGGTCTTTAGAGGGTTCACAATTCCCCAATACTTCTTGAGAACCATTCTTAGCGGGACAGGGTGAGGTTTGGGTAAGCTCCTCTGCTTTTATGTGAGGATAGAATCTTTCGAGAGCAGCCTCGTGCCCGCACTGGCCTTTATTACTGTGAGCCGTTTGACCAATGAGAGCCGTTTGGATTTGAACTAGGATTAGTGTGATGGTTTCCTCTTTTACATAGGAACCAAGCCCTTCAAGGATACCAAAAACCATGAACGAGTGTTTCTCACAGAGAGCGGTTTCGATCCAATCGATGAGAGCTGCTTGAGCCCGGCCCAATATCTGTGTTCCCAGGTGCCCTTGTAAATGAGACCCAACTCTTTCAAGAGTTATAATGGCTGTCAATCGCATGTCTCTCTCTTCATGTGCGAGAAATATTTGGAGCCAATCTAAGAACTGGGAGAGCGTTTCTTCATTTACATGGGAGCTAAGCTTTAGCAAGCAGCTACTAGCACCCCAGAGCACATCCTGTTTTTTATGGCTTAGACCCATCTGGATCAAATTTAAAACCGGCAGGACATTTTCCGTTTTCAGGAAGTGGTCTAATTTCAGGAAGTGGTTTAAATTCTTAAAAAACCACATTATTTTTTCTTGGGAATCATCATTTTTAATGTGATCCACAACTTGCGTAAACACACGGCCAGAGAGTGACATCCACCGACTTAAACAATCTCTAGCTCCTTCACGTCCTAAAACACAATCCACAAAATCCGCAATCTTGTACTTCTCCCAAATCCTTCTTTCGAGCTCTTCACTGCGACATTCAACTAGACAAGAGAGAGTGAGTTCAATCTGGTAACTTCCAACAATATCTTTATGCCCGCCGTTGATCCACTCAAAAAACATCTCCATTGCTTTGACATTTTCTTTGGAATCCTCCCACATGCAACCGGTAAGCAGACTGATAACGGTATGAAAATGGGGTTTGTATCTGTGAGTTTGGACAAAGCGACATTGTCTCTCCAGCGCATGTTTTTTATCACTTTTTGAGAGGCTGCTGATGTAACGAGCGACGCTATATTCTTGGTAGATGTGGTGAAGAAAGACTACTTCACCTTCACCACGTGTATTGAGCAGACCTGTACTCATCAATTGTTGGTACTTGATATCTCGAAAACGTGGATTTGCCAATTCATTTTCGATTAGCACTTTTTCTATAACCTGCTTGGTGATGGGCATTCTATTTTCCAATCCTTCTAAAGCAATCTCTCCCAGAGTTTGGTAGAGAAGTACGCGCATTAAGGGAGGGTTCTCTTCCAGAGGCTTCCTTCCCTCCGTCGGCCTTTCCCTTTTTTGCTCCAGTATGAAGAGGCGATTTGTGCTGTTAGAAAGTAGGGAAGAGAGAGTTTGCGGCAATTCATTTTTTCCTTTTTGCCATAGATCGCAGAGGATCTGGAGTAGAAGGGGGGTTTGTGCAACATTAAGCAAGTGGCTATGAGAATGAAGCATAGTTAAAAATGCGTTTGCATTCTCACTTCTTGTAAGTGTAAAAAACTGTTTGGCGTAGGTGATAATTTGACTCTGATCAAAGCCTACATTTTCAACAATCAAGTCAAAGGTACCTTGGATTTGATGGGTCTCTCCTGGTCTGGAGGTGAGTAGGCAATGTGTTTTGGAGATTGAAAAACATGTTTTGAGGTTTTCTTGCAAATCTGCGGAGGCTTCGTCCCAACCGTCAAAGATCAGTAGGATTTTTTCCGGATGCTCTTTTAATTCATTAAGGATCTCTTTGGCGTAAGCACTCTCAAAACATCTATCAGCAATGACTTTACTCAACCAACTGTTGGGATCTAGATCTGAGTAAGGATATTTTTTTATGAGAGTATTGAGATCGTGGAGTCTGAGGTGATACACAAAATCGAATTTCTCCCCAAAATGACCTTGTACAGCCCATCCATAGGCTATTTTCTTGCAGAGTGCACTTTTTCCCACACCTGCCCTTCCAAGAACTAAGACTCTTTTGATGGTCTTACTATCTCTATCTTTAAAGAGATCCTGGATATCTATGTTTTTTTTTGTTTCACAGATAGATGGCTTGATCTCATATTGATCGTGATTTTTTGTACGATCCACCTCCTTGTTGTGTGCTTTAGAGGTCTTAGAAATAACAGAGAGGTTTGTAGAAAAGCTCTCAATGGGTAAGGGTGTGTTGGTCAAAACCAGTAATAAATTAGCATAGTATGTCCGATAGCGATTCTTCAGTTGATCACCCCAATTTTTTTGACTCTCTTTATATCGCAACCTAAGCGTATCTAAGCGATGTGCTGCTTGCAGATGATCATGGATCGCATGAATGGGAACAGCGGTGTTACACTCTTCATGGTAGTCTGCAAGTTGGTTTTCTGGAGGCAGCCTTAGGTTTAAGAAATCGAGGGCCCACTTTTTGGGAGAGGGGTGTCTAGTCCCGATGAGTCTAAAAAGAGAGGCCATTTTTCCTTTGTGAAAATACTGCCCTTTGTGCTCTCCTTTAGAAAAAACATAGAGTAGCGAGCCATCAACGGTTGCGCATCTACCCTTAAATTCTTTTTGCTCTAAAGTCAGTGTTCCCCCAATAAATTGAGTGCATGGAAAGAGTTCTTTAAGAAGTGCGCTCAGCATCTCTTCTTCCAGAAGCGCTTTATGAATGAGCGTGCAGGTTGCTCGATGCAAGGCAAACAGATTGCCCTCATCATCTATGACAGGAGCTCCTGAAGATCCCGGCATAGTGGCAGTCGTGTAATGGATCGTGGTGCGTAGGGCTTCTTTGATATGATTCTCTCTGAAGGAAACTCTCTGGAAAGTAGTTTCTCTAGCAGGATCTAGAGGATGATGGATGATGTTAGCAGTGCCACCTTTTTGGGGGTTTGGCATATCAAAGATAGAGAAGGAAAGATAAGAAATCTCCGTGATTTTGGGGTGTGATTTAATAGAAACGATAGTGAAATCTAGGTTGTGCATCTTGGTATGTTTAAAGCCTAGAGAATCGGGGGTGGCACTTGTATAAAACAAGTCATCAGGATCGAGCTCGACCCCTACTGCCTTCGATCTCTCGCTATGGAAAAAGACAGCTTTGGCCTTTCGGGCGCTCTCAAGGCAATCCAGCACGTGATTATTGGTCATAATCAGATTTTTTCCGATTAAAAAGCCTGTTCCTCCCTTATCTGCTAAGACAATTTGACAGACCGCCTTGGTCCGTTCATTGAGTATAGAAAGGACTCTGGGATCAGAATATTTTCCTTGGTAGGAACTGGGATTAACAGCCATGTGTGGTACTCAGGAGGTTTACAAGTTGCATAAGGATTTCCCAATTAGCGAGAGTGATCATAGTGCGATATAGCGCCTCCATAGGCTGATAAAGCACCTGTAAGACCATCTTGTCCATCATCATATTGAGTTGCTTTTTTTGGTATTTCAGACCTAAATTCTGGATAAGCCTGCGCAAATGCATCAAGCTCATCCCAAGCAACGTCAATAATCGTTTGAACCCTTTTGCCGCATCCAGCGGTTCTTGCAACAATGCTATCATATCTTGAAATTAGTATATCAAAATGGGCTCTTGCCTCTTCTTGCGTATATTGGATGGGCACTTGTTTATTTTGATTGGGTGCGGAAGACCTATTGGCTGCTTTGCAAGTACCACAGTAGCGCATCAAACCATAAACAGCTGTTAACACACCCGATCCCAAGATAATTCCACCGATTACCTTTCCCCCAACCCCCAGCCCGCTCATAGCATTTACACCATTTGGCAAGACTTGTGAGGATGCAAATAGCAGAAACATTCCTCCTAAAGACCCTATAACTCCAATAGCAATACAGGCAATGGCATTCCGTCTATGACGTGCTTTCAGAAGATGAGCTTCATTTACTTTCCATGTATAGGTGGGGTTAACTTCATAAGGAAAATATGTTTCATAGCATGCGTTCATGCTAATTATTATAGCAACTGCTATTAAGATTTCATTAATAATAAAAAAAGATGAGATCTCACGTGCCACATTTGTCACAGCCCTGTGCCTGCTTTATTTTTTATCACTTTTACACCCATGGTGTTGTCCTGGGCAAGCGCAGTTGCAGCCACATCGGGCTGCTAATCCACAAGAGCCACAGTTGCAATTTAGGAGCAGGGGTTGCATGATGAGGGGCTATGCGCTATCTCTTCCTATGGATGTTTGTATGTTCTTTAGTTTTTGCAGACGATAGTCTAGATCAAAGTTTACGCGAGCACATCCACTATGATGCACAGGGGCCCAATCAGGTGGGATATCTGTACATCGGCGGGCATGAGGATCAGATTTCACAGGGCACCTATATTTATGTGAAAAATGCTCTGGAATACTTTAAGAATACGGTTCATCCGGCATTTATTATCTTGGAGCTCGATACTCCGGGTGGGCAGGTGTTTCCGGCGCAGAAAATTTCCGATGCACTAAAAGAGATGGATACCAATTTTGATATCCCTGTGGTGGCTTTCATCAACAACTGGGCGATGTCTGCAGGTGCCATGCTAGCTTATTCATGCCGTTACATTGTGACAGTTAAAGATGGTAGCATGGGAGCTGCCAAGCCTGTGACGACAACAGGGGAGGCCACATCTGAGAAAGTGAATTCTGCCATCCGCACCGACTTTGCAGGAAGAGCCGGTTTTTTTGACCGCAATGGGTTGGTTGCCGAAGCGATGGTCGATCCCGATATTGTGTTGGTGGTTCGAGATAAGAAGATTGTGGAGCTGGGGAGTGATGATCAAATCTTACCCACCGATACCGTGATCAGTCGCAAAGGAAAATTGGTTACCCTCAACTCTGAGCAGATGGTTGATTTAGGTGTCGCTAACTTGCGCCTTCTGCCTCATAAGCTTGCTGAAATCACCGAACAAGAAAAGGCGGCAGGTGAGTGGCCAGCAGCTAAGATGCTGTTATTCACTTATCCTTTTTTTGAGCAGATTCCTGGAGCTGTGATCAAAGCCTATCAGATGGATTGGAAGACCCGCTTTTTCACATTCCTATCCAATCCCGTGGTGAGTTCGCTGTTATTGTTGGGGCTGATCATCGGGTTTTATATCGAAATTAGCACGCCCGGATTTGGGGTGGCGGGAGGGATTGCAGTGATCTGCCTCTCCTTAATCATTCTTGCGAATTTTGCGCTCCAAGCCTCCGGGTGGCTCGAATTGATTTTCCTGGTAGTGGGCGTGGGTTTGATTCTGTTTGAGCTCTTTGTTATCCCGGGTTTTGGTGTGGCAGGAGTAATCGGGATCGTGCTTACACTTGTGGGTCTTTTCGGATTGCTTTTGCCCGGCCTCAAGGAGGTTCACTTTGATTTTGATACCGGCACATTAAACGCCGCAGGACAGTATGTTCTAGAGCGGTTGGCTTGGCTTTCGGGTGCAGTGATTCTCGGGGTTGTGGTGATGGCCTTTTTGGCACGTTACATTGTGCCTCGCTTGAGCCTGTTCTCACCTCTTGTCCATCATGGATCGCAGGAGGCAGGTAAAGGGTATGTTGCGGGTCATGCTGCAGAAAACTTGCCTCCGATCGGATCAGAAGGGATTGTGGTTTCCCCTTTGCGTACAGCCGGGAAGGTAGAAATTGAGGGTACGATCTACGATGCGGTCAGTAGTGGAAGTTTTATCGACAAGGGTGAAAAAATCCAAGTGATCGGAATTGAAGGGAGCAAAATCATTGTGGAGGAACGGGCATGAGTTGGATACCTTTCATCCTATTAGCAATTGGTTTACTGCTCCTCTTTCTTGAGTTTTTTTTCCCGGGAGGAATTTTGGCTGTCATTGCGGGTGGGTCAATCCTGGCTAGCATCGTTTTGTTTGCTTTAGAGACTCAATCGTTTTTATGGACTTCTTTGTACATACTGGGAGTGGTTATCTTTGTTGCCGTGCTGATCAAGTTGACCATGCGCCGGATCCTCAAAGGGAAATTCAAAGGGATTTTCCAAAATGATGACCAAAGTGGCTATGTGGCCTCCTTCTATGATAAAGAAATGATTGGGAAGAGGGGAGAAACTCTTTCGGATTTAAAACCATCCGGGCATATCTTGGTGGAAGGGAAAAGGTACCAGGCTGTTTTAAAGTCTGGTTACCTGGAGAAAGGGTCTCCCATCGAAGTGATTGGTGGAGAAGGTGCTCATCTAATAGTTAAGGAAATCAAATGATGGTTATAGCGCAGTTTTCTGTAGAAATTTACGTTTTATTGTTTGCACTCGCAATTGTGGGGATTTTCATCCTAGGAGTTGTGGGTAAATTCATCAGCCTGTGGTTCCAGGCGATTGTCTCAGGCACACCTATCGGTTTGTTTAATATCATTGGGATGAGTTTGCGCAAAATCCCGCCGCGCATCATCGTCAATGCCCGCATCAATTCCTACAAAGCGGGTTTGAAACAGATCGAAGTGAATGATTTGGAGACCCACTATCTTGCGGGAGGACGTGTTTTAGAAGTAGTGGCAGCAATGATTGCGGCCGACAAAGCGAACATCCCTCTTACTTGGAAGCAGGCGACTGCGATCGACTTGGCGGGACGCAATATCCTCGATGCTGTGCGTACTTCAGTGAATCCTAAAGTGATTGACTGTCCAGGAAAAGGTCAAGGCGACTTTATCGTGGGTGTGGCTAAAGATGGGGTCCAATTGCTTTGCCGCGCTCGGGTCACTGTGCGGACTAACATCGCTCAACTGGTTGGGGGCGCTACCGAAGAGACCATTGTTGCTCGTGTGGGTGAGGGGATTGTGAATGCCATAGGTACTGCTGACACAAACCAAGACGTTTTGGGAAACCCGCAGCGTATTTCAAAGCTCGTTCTTGAAAAAGGACTCGATTCGCAAACAGCATTTGAAATTTTGTCGATCGACATTGCCTACATCACGGTCGGAGAAAACATAGGTGCACGTCTGCGCGCCGATCGGGCAGAGTCCGATAAACGGATTGCTCAGGCCAAAGCCGAAGAAAGACGGGCTATGGCCGTTGCCTATGAGACGGAAAATCGGGCCAAGGTCGAAGAGATGCGCGCCCGCTTTGTAGAAGCAGAGGCTCAGATTCCTTTGGCGATCGCTGAAGCGCTTAAGAAGGGGAATCTAGGTTATATGGATTACCTGAGATTAAAGAATGTCCAAGCCGATACGAAAATGCGCGAGGCGATTGCCCGTCCTGAAGATGAAACCTATCATGATCCGAATACCAAGGGTGGCTAAAAAGTGAAGTGGAATGACATCCTAGGGTTTCTCATAGTGTTATTTATCTTTTTGCTGCCCTTGCTACGCAAGACCTTTGCCGCTCGCCATCAGAAACAAGAAGATCACTTACGCCAGGAAGAAGTAGCCGAAGAGGAATTTTCTCCTCCTTTAACGCCATTTGCTCAACCCACTCCCATGGTGCCTAGGACGGAGGAAGAAAGGTTCGAGTTTCATAGTCGCTTAGAAGCTAAAAAAAAGAAAAAAAAGCATCTCAGATCAGCAACAGATCCTTTGTCTACTGCCTTGAAGGGTAAGATGCCGTTGCAAGCGATGATGCTTGCCTCCCAAATTCTCGGAGAACCCAAAAGTTTGCAAGATGACTGATAAGTTGAGGCTTGAAAAGAACCTAAAGAGTGTGAGGGAAGGTATCCATCAAGCAGCAACCCGAGCGGGGCGGGATCCACAAGAAATTACCCTTATTGTAGTATCTAAAGGGCAATCTGTCGATAAAATCCACGCTCTCTATTCTTTGGGTATACGCGATTTTGCTGAAAACCGCGTGACAGAAGCGCTCGAAAAAATGGAGCAGCTCCCCTCCGATATTCGTTGGCATTTTATTGGGAAACTGCAAAAAAATAAAATATCCAAAGTATTAGCTCGTTTTGCTTTGATCCATTCGATTGACACACCAGAGCTTGCCAAGAAAATTTCGGAGGCGAGCCTGAAGATACAAGTATGCACGCACGTGCTGATACAAGCTAACACCTCAGGAGAGGCAACAAAGGGGGGGCTTCCCCCAAGTGAATGGGAAGCCCACTATCCTGACATGTTGTCATATGAAGGAATTGAGATTCATGGTTTGATGACAATCGCACCTTTAGCCGGCGGTGAAGCCGTAGTTCGGCACTGCTTTTCCGAGCTCAGGTGCCTGGCACAAAGACTTCAAGAAAGGGGAGGGAAGTTGACAACTTTGTCGATGGGGATGAGCCAAGATTTTTTGCTAGCCATTCAGGAGGGAGCGACACTTGTTCGCATTGGGGCGGCACTTTTCAGGGGTGCACATGAAAGTTAGTGAACTTATAGGAAATAAAAAGATCCCTGCTGATGCGTGGATTGTGTGGACGGGAGATGGCTTTGATGTACAGCAATATAAGCCAGTAGACCGTCGTAATAACCGAGAAACATTAGCGCGGATCTATAAGGCGCTCACGTTCCAACTGGAAGAGATGGGCGCAACCAAAGAGCGTGCGGCGCAACTTGTGCGCGCCCTCTGGATCGAAGAAAGTGGCCCTAACCGACCCCGCTCTTTGCCCCGCATTATTGCTGAGGATGGTTTCTTGAGGATGTACGCACTAGGGGCAGCGCTGCGTGTCGAACTGTTCCTGCGCATGTGGAAAAGATTGGGGGAGGCCTTTGAGGATACAACTGTGGAATTGCAGCCCCTTCATGTGGAATGGAATCTTCCAGGGACCCATTTTCACGATGTGGATGCGACACCTCCAGGAATCCTGCCCAAGCTCTTTCGCTATTTCCGCATCCGGAAAGATGAAGAGTTGCTCGTTTTAATAGCTGAAGATCTGCAGACAATCAGCCACTTCGAAGATTCCAAGAAACGGGAAATGTTGACCATGGCTGTACTCAGCCATGGAGCTGCCTATAGGGAGCTTGAGGGGCGCATTTTGCATCTCCCCAGTTTCGAGAAAATGGGAGATTTGGTGCCTTATCTGTGCCATCAACACCTGATAGCAGAGGGGGTTAAAACAATAAGCCTTGTACCACAAATCAAGGGTGCCACACCCATTTACTTATGCCAAGGGACAGAGCTGTGGCCCTCACAACCCTCGGTGCTCGGCTCGATTATGACCAATTTTGCTGAGAACGGATCGGCAACAGCTGCCTATGCACATTCATGGCGCCGGATTCACAAACATTTGCGTGAACTACCCGGTATTCCCCTAGTGGGGGGGCATAGTATGGGAGGCGCCTTAGCTTTGCAAATCGGTATCTATTCCCATAATCTGGTCAAAATGGTCTATGCCTTTAACCCGCCGGCACCCCATGAGCGGGACTACCATTTTTATCACCAGCTTGCGCCCGCTTCACAGGCTAAGATCCAGGTGAGCACCAACCTCGACGACGCTGTCTTTTGGAGGATTGGCTCTAAGCTCATTGGGAATATCACCTTATTTATTGGTAAGATCCGTTGGAGATACTACTCAGTGGGATTGTGGGATTGCATCTTTTTTGTGCCAGCCTTCATTAAGTTCATGCTCAATGTGTGGCATGCCTTCCCAGCTCACCAGAATATCACGGCCCTCTATGAGAATTGGGTCAGTGTCAAGCTCACCCAAGAGGAGATTGATAAAGAGAATACCGAGCGAACCACCCGTTTCGACTATTTGCACTTTCTCCCTAAACTCTACGACCCCACCAAAAACCTACTCACTTACATTCGCAAAGTGTTTAAGTGGCAGCATGAAAAAGAGTATCTACGCAATGAGATCGAGCTCATCTCTTTGCATGAGCGCGACCTTCTTGATACCTTGAGCGAGGCCAATAAAGAAGAGATCCAACATGAGCTAAAAATCCTTCAAACCCAAAAATCCCTCCTCATCTCTAGCCTCCTGCGCAAAACAAAGCTTTATACCATTTCCAGAAAATAAAGCCATGAAGTGGCACTGGGTAACATGACAGATTTGGATGATCGTTTCGAAGTCTATGTTTTTGCACCTAAGCGAGAAAGGATCATTCAAATCTGTCATGTTACCCAGTGCCACTTCATGGCTTTATTTTCTGGAAATGGTATTATACTAAATGAAAAAAATAAAGTTGCAAATTTGGATCGGGTAACGTGACAGATTTGAACGATCTTTTCGAAGCCCATGTTTTTAAACATGAGAGAGAAAGGATCGTTCAAAGATGGCATGTTATACGGTCCAAATTTGTAATTTTATTTCTTTCATTTAGTATTAGGCCTCATCAGGGAATTTTGCCTTAAGCTGAGCTTCTAGTTCTGCTACCTGAAGACCAAAATCCGAAGGGTTGGCTTTCACTTTTGTGATCGCTTGGACAAAAACTTGTTTGAATGGCTCGACATGCTCAGCTGGTAAGGACACTGTGCCTATCCAATCTGTAACTTGAGCCTTGATTTGCTCATCGCGCTTATCTGCGTCGATTGGCGCATGCATGAATGTCAGGAACGCCGCTGTATTACCTGCCACCCTGAGCCAGCCATTAAAGAGTTGACCTTGCGGATCCATTTGGGCGTAAACTATGTTTATTAATTGTCTATTACACTGCACCTTAATTGTATTGAAAAGTGTTATCCACGCTTCTTTGTCCTCGGGTCCATTCAAACTTTCAATTTTTTTATTCACAGCCTGAATGAACGCCTGACCCATATTTTGCTGATAGACCTCTTCAACAATGGCAATTATTGAATCAGGAATCTCAGGTAGCGCTTCTAACATCAAGCTATAGTTACTCGCTAACCAAGCTAAATTCTGTTTATTTGCTTGTAAGTAGCTGTCCAATCTTATCTTAGGCGTGATGATGCCGCATGTGATTTGTCGAGCCACCTTAGTGTAGTTCTCTGGGGTTAGGACATTAAGGTCGATCTCTTCTTGTTCGTTTACATTTGATGGGGGAATATCTTCATATTGTGCTAAGGCATCCTCGCTCGCACCCTTTTGACAGAGACAATAAACTATGGCTATAAGGCCTATAAGACCTGAGGCACACCCGGCCAAGAAGGTCGCATCGAAGGGGATTGAACCCATGAGGTTGTGAATGTTACCCATCAAACTGGCTCCTGAATGCCACACCTGACTTCCAAAGTATACCGCGGTAGCCGCTGCTACCACAGTCGTTACTAGCGCCGCAACAGCAACCCATTTGGAGTTATGGGTTGGAAAAGCCCTGTTCGTCTGGATATCATTTCTTGGTGTGAAATCGTCTTGAATTTTTGTTGCTGATGGCATAAAAATAAGCCTCATTTTAACTATTAAACAAATTATAACATTCAAATGTTAATTTCTAATTAAAATGGGATTTATCTATGGGGATCTATCGTCTAAAGGATTTTGTACTAATATAGTGTATCCTGTACCCTAGTCCCTAAAAAATAGGGGAATTTATGGCTGCAGGTGCTACAGGTGATCTCGACCAGATTACACAAGATCAATGGATGGGCGCACTAAGAGAGTGGGATGCAAAAAATGAAAGAGCAGAGACAGAAGCGCTCTATGAAGTAAACTATGGCCCAGCTCACTACGTCCAGATGTATGTCATAAGAGATCCATCAGGAATCAGCCTAAAAGTGGCACAACCGGATGAAGTAGATCCTTCGATAGAAAGGCTTCCCATCCTCTCTTGCATTGAGCTCACAGAAAAATGCCTTGAGAGCTATCTCTTTGTGGAAGATTACTACGATATCGGTCGCATTTGGAAGGAGATGGCAAATAGAATTTACGATGCAAGTGAGCTGCTCCCTCGAATCAATTCATTGATCAAAGATGCTGAGGAGATGTTAGCCATCCTTAAGCTTTCAGAAGAAACAACACAAAAAGATTGTGTGAGAGATTTTGAAAGGTTGAAAACGTCTTATGTAGGATTGTCCATGATATCTACTATTCAAGCCACAAGCTCTTCTGTATCCTCTACACAAGTAGATTTAGAAGATGGCGACCTGTATGGGACTAGCTCCCCCTGAATTAAGCGACGATAATCCTAAAAAAGGCAGTTTGAGATGGTAAAGTGATGCAAGACTTTGATTTAGAATCACTTTTAATAGGGGGCCACATTCCCAAATGGTGAAGGTGCCCCCTAATGGAAGCGATTCTGGATCAAAAGATTGCGTCAGCTTGCCGTCTCCAACTGCCGTTTTTAGGATAATGCAAGCTTTACTTCGCAACTATTGCCTAGGGCGGCCACAATCCCTAGTTCTTTAGCGACTTGATACATTCGAATTGGAAGTGGAGAGACAAGTTCAGAACTCTTGACTGGCATGGAATCTCCGAAAATATCATGGTAAATAACTCTCTATTAGCGAGTTAAGTTATGGATGGGCAGTGATGGTAATAATAGTAATCTTTTTTTTGTCAGGACCATAACACCAAAACACCCTGTATGCAGCCGGAGTATTGTTTTGGGCATATGCTTCAAAAACTTTTTGAGAAGAGTCCCATGGGTGTTCAAGCGAAGAATAGGGATGTGTTTCTAGCCCAGGATGCCGCGGATTTTCGCGCAGATGTCTTAGCGTTTTTTGGACCTGCTTGAAGCTTTTACTTTTTTGTTTCTTCTCTCTTTTACCCTTTACTTCGTTTGCTTGCTTTTCAAGTTCATGGTATATGCATTCCGCTTCTTCAGTCCATTGCAGGTCAAACACTTTTCTTTCCTATTTTTCGTCATTGTCGTCTAAGTCAATGATATTGCTTTTTAAACGCTTCTGTTTAGCCTGTTTAAGCCCCTTTAATACGGATTTTTTAGCCTCTTCATTTTTATGAAGCCAAACCTCTCTTTCAGGCATTAAAACGGCTTTTTCCAAGATAACCCGCCCTTCTTTGTCTTCAGTGATAATATATCGCTCTCTGGCATGTCGCATCCCTAAAGGAATTCTTCCCTTGGAGTCAGCAACTACATCTTGTAATGGTTCCATAAACCCTCCTACTTTTTAATGTTAACTCCATTATATCCGATGTGGGTTATAATGTCAAGTGGGATTATCCCACTAATATTTGTGTAGAGATAGTATTAAAATTATTTTTTTACTTAACCATGAGAGGCAATATGGATAACAAAAAGAGGTGTTTTGGCGCAAGTGCTCATAAAATTGAGGTAACCCCCGTATCGGGGCGTTTCTTCAATCTCATGGGCATTCTTATGATCCAACAGGCTGCTTTGTTGAACGAGTCAAAATGACCTGCGCTAGCCTTGGGATCTCGAAGAATTTGTTTATTCTGTCCTCCAAATACCCCAAAAAACTGATTTCCAATTTTACACAGCTCTTTTTTAAACTCACAAAAGTGTCTCGACATTTTTGACCCTCTGCACTCCTTGTCCCTCCAGATGCCTTACGCTTTACAACCATCTCCCTGGCATCCGTTTCAGTACCATTGTTATGAAGCGGGGTTTCCGGGTATTCTAATACCCTAAGCAGCTCTTCTTTTTTGGCATAAATTTTTGCCAGCTGGTGGTTCAGAGTGGGGCTGCTGGTTTGTTTTTTCGAGAATAGGTTGTCAAACTTTTGCTCCAATTTTACTTTGAGACTCTCAGAAGGAGCGAGCTTGTAATCCTGCAATCCCTTATATAAATCCCAGATTTCCCCTCGGATTTGCTCGATTGCTTGGCGACTCGCTTCATCCAATGGAATGAGTTTCCGATAGTGTCTCTCTTCATGGACCCAACATAACGATCGAACGAAAACATTAAACTGGCCGGCGTCATCTCCATGCACTCCCAGATGCCTTGGTACGCCGTTTGCGATTAAACTCGCAAACAGAGCGGCCTCGGTTTAGAAACTGGGAAGAGTCCTGTGTATTAATCTAGGCGCCAGATTTCGTCGGCGTAGTTTTGGATAGTGCGGTCACTAGAGAATTTGCCCATTTTAGCGACGTTGTGGATCGCTTTTTTTGTCCAGCTGAGCTGGTCACGGTACAGTTCACTGACTCTTTTTTGGCAGTCGATGTAGGATTGGAAATCGGCAAGTAGGCAGTAGGTATCTCCACCATCGAGAAGGCTGTTTACGATAGGCTTGAAAAGCCCGGGATGGCCTGGGCTGAAATAACCATCGCGGATCATGTCTAGGACACGGCCGATTGTGGGGTTTTGTTTGTAGTATCCCCAGGGGTTATAGCCTTGGGCCTTCAGATTGGCGACCTCATCGGCTTTCATACCAAAGATGAAGATATTATCGGCACCAACCTCCTCAAGAATTTCGACGTTCGCTCCGTCGAGAGTACCAATGGTAAGGGCGCCGTTGAGGGCAAACTTCATATTTCCGGTACCGGAAGCTTCAGTGCCCGCTGTCGAGATCTGTTCGGAAAGATCAGCTGCGGGGATGATCTTTTCAGCAAGTGTAACACGGTAATTCTCTAAAAAAATAACCTTTAGGTATGGGTTAACATATTTGTCATGGTTGATGATGTGGGCGACTGCATTAATGAGCTGAATGATTAGCTTAGCGATGAAATAGCCGGGAGCCGACTTACCGCTAAAGATGACAGTACGAGGAGTCCACTGTCCGTTTGGCAGATCTTTGATGCAATTGTAATCATGAATGACCCTGAGGATATTGAGAAGTTGTCGTTTGTATTCATGGAACCGTTTTACTTGGCAGTCAAAAAGGGAGTGGGGATCGACATGCGTTTCATGCTCTGCAAAGATCAACTTAGCAAGCTGCTCTTTGTTGGCTAGCTTGATCTGTTGCCATTCATGGCAAAATTGGGGGTCATTTTCCAAGGGAATGAGTCCTTGAAGTTGAGTAAGATCTTTTGGCCATTGCTCGCCAATGTGGCGAGAAATAAGCATGGAAAGGGAAGGGTTGCAGGTTTTGAGCCAACGTCTTGGGGTGATTCCATTGGTTTTATTGGTGAATTTGTCGGGATCCATCTCCCAAAAATCCTTAAAGACAAGATGTTTGAGTAGCTCAGAGTGAAGTGCGGATACGCCGTTTACTTTATGGGCTCCAACAATTGCGAGATGGGCCATATTCACCCGCTTAGGTTGAGTTTCCTCAATCAGCGATAAGCTCTTTTGTTTTTCAGGATTGTCTGGATAGTGGCGCTCGACCTCTTGTAGCCATCGGCTGTTGATTTCGTAGATGATTTGGGCATGCCGTGGCAACAATCTCTCTAAAAGGGGTATAGACCATCTTTCTAAAGCTTCTGGTAAGAGTGTATGGTTGGTATAGCCAAACGTTTCTTTTGTTAGCGACCATGCTTTTTCCCAACTGAGCTCTTCTCTGTCGATGAGAATACGCATCATTTCTGCAATAGCCAAAGCAGGGTGGGTGTCATTGAGTTGGATGGCGACCTTATCAGGTAGGCCATCGAGGTGAATATGTCCCTTATTGTAGCGTCGGATGATGTCTTGGATAGTAGCTGAGACAAGAAAATATTCTTGTTTGAGGCGTAGCTCTTTCCCCTCGAAAAAGCTGTCATTGGGATAGAGGACCTTCGAAATATTTTCCTTAATGGCGATATCTTCAACGGCACGGATGTAATCACCATGATTGAAATAACTTAAATCAAAACCTCGTGGAGATTTGGCTTGCCATAGGCGCATCGTGTTGACAGTCTCATTGTCATAACCACAGATGGGGTAGTCGTATGCCATGGCCATGACCTCTTGGGTGCCTTCCCAAATGCTGTGCAGTTTGCCTCGTGAATCGGTGTATTGTGTGACATAACCATAAAATTGGATGGGGTAGAGATATTCCGTCCGGCAAATTTCCCAAGGATTACCATAACGGAGCCAGTTATCTGGTGTTTCGATCTGGCAACCATCTTGGTTTATTTCTTGGGTAAAAATTCCATAGTCATACCTGATTCCATAACCGTAGCCCGGAATTCCGAGTGTTGCCATCGAGTCGAGAAAGCAGGCTGCCAGGCGTCCCAATCCGCCGTTGCCTAGGCCGGCATCGGCTTCCATGTCTACAAGCATATCTAAATCAAATCCCAGGTCATGGACAGCCTTGCGACAGTTCTCAAGCAGCCCTAGATTGACTAGGCTGTTTTCCAGCGTTCGTCCGATCAAAAATTCCATCGATAGATAATAGACCCGTTTCGTATCTGCATCGTAGTACTGCTGCTGGGTTTTGATCCATTTACCTACCATATGGTCGCGGACTGTGTAAGCTATGGACTGATAAAGATCGCGCTTGGTCGCTGTATATTTGTCTTTAGCGAGAGTAAAGTGGAGGTGCTTGATGATCGAATCTCGCAGCGAATCGGCATCTTCTCTGAGATCATCATAATTACATTCTGGCATATAGCAATTCTCCCCTTAGTCAATATTAGAAAGTAGGCACCCGAATGTCAAATAAAAATTTTGTTACTTAATAATAAATTAATGCAAAAATGCTATAATTATTTTAACATTAATTAAATAAAAGATAATTATATGTCATGCAGTTTTGATCTATTAGTTTCACAGCCTACTCCACCACAAATCCCTTTGCTGGGATCAGGTGCTCTAGGCACTAAATCTGTTAACGGGCTCACGCAACTGTTGCAGGATTGTCCACCTGAATACCGAGAGGTATTTACTCCCGGTACAATCGCCACACGATCAGCATTCGTGGCCCTTGCCATACTCGGCGTTGCCACCTATGTCTTGCTTCTTTCAGGACATTTTTCGACCTTCCCACAAGATTTTATGCGTTGGATTCACACGATCAATCCCGTTAATGCGGCCATTGGAATGGGGGTAACAATTGTACTAATCGCAGGGGCGTCATGGGTGATTCACCGGGCCCGCACAAAAGCAGATAAGCTTCTTAAGGGGGGGCGTGGCACGTTTGAGGATGTAGGTTCTTGTTTAGAGACAGTACTTGCTACCTATACTTCTAAAAAAGGGAATGCGCGAGAAGTGAATTTTTATATCGATAAGTCAACAATAAAGAAAATAGGGGCTGAAAAAGCCTATCTTTACAACATCAAATCACCTGGCGAACACTACTCAGTTAGCACGATCGTCACATTTCTGGGCGCTCCCATCTGCTTAGTGGGAACGATTGTGTACAATGTCATTCGCACAGCGATTGTCCCCTTCTACGTGCTTTTTCAGTATGTAAGGGATAGATACGTGGGCACACCCGTTGTCAATCCTATGGTTAGCGGCGAATTCTCAAAAAGACTCTATGTAGACGAGCGTTCTTTTGAAATTCTTGATATCCCTAAAGAAATGATTCGATCGATCTCTCGAATACTACAAGCTCCTTTTTACGCCTTAGCCGTCTTTATGGCTGGGTTGTATTCCCTTGTGAATCCTATGGGAGGCCGCAAGTTGGGAGCCACAATTGAACGCGATTGGAACGATGAAGTGAGCTTAGCCGAAGGGTATTGGTCAGTCGGGGGAGAGCAAGATTTATTCAACCCTGAAGGAGGGGGTGGGCCCAATGGACTTGGCCGTAATGGTTTTTATCTCGCCGGTTGTTGGCAGCCAGTGGGTATTGCTGAGTATCAGGAAGGTGAGTTTGTCAAAGCCTACTATTTGCCCAAGGCAATTAACTCAATGGCAGGCGTCGATTATACCATTTCTACGCGCTCTGATCTGGAACAGCGCATATAGCCAATAGCAACGCTCAGGATCTTGACAATCAAAATTATACCATTTCCAGAAAATAAAGTTATGAAGTGGTACTGGGTAACATGCCAGATTTGGATGATCGATTCGAAGCCTATGTTTTTGCACCTAAGCGAGAAAGGATCGTTCAAAAATGGCGTGTTATACAGTGCCAATTTATGATTTTATTTTCTGGAAATGGTGTTATACAGCCAGGCTGCGTTTTTTTCTCTTAATTTTTGTGTTCATTTACCTCCAAAAATTCAATTTTACGGTTTCTTAATAATGATTTTGCTATAATTGTTCTTTTTGATGAGGTAATGCAATGGCTTGTTGTTCATTTTCTACGAGGATGCCAGAAGGTTGGATCTCTGTGCCCTTTATACCGGAGGATAAGAAATTAGCTGCCAAGAATTTGACTCAAAAAATCCAAGCTAACATCAATTTCCGCAATAAAATGCCCGAAGAGTATCAGGCGAACGTTGGGGTAAGAATCCTGGTAATTGCCTTGGTTGTGATTGGTATCTCAGCAGGTGTTATGGCCCTTCAGGGAACGCTCACGTCTTTCCCTCAAAATTTCATGCGCTTTTTTCAAAATGTGAATTGGATGCATGTGGGGATCGGAGTAGGTGTTTTTACAGTGCTAACGTTGGGTGCTGCGATCTTGATCCATAAGGTTCAACATCAAGAAGACAAGTATACGGGCAAAGATAGCGGCGGCTTTATAGGCGACTCTAAATGGGTTTCGGCAGTTTATCAAAGTGCAACACATGGAGCCTATGCGGGTTATATTGACACGTCGACTGCCGTTAATGACAAGGGTTTTGCTTATATGTATATCTTAAAAGATGAGCAGGGACACTATACGGTGAGTGCGACAGTGCTAGCCATAACCCCTGTCCATATGATAGCAGCGATTGCCTACAACGTGATTCGAGTTGCAGTAGTCCCTTTCTATATCTTGGGGTGTTTATTATATGAAAGTTGTGCAGGTAATGCGATCGAAGAGAAGAGGCCATTTACCCTCACTGATATTCCACAAGAGATGGGTAAATCTATTTGGCGTATTATAAAAGCTCCTTTTTATGCTGTGGCCTTCATGTACGGAGCTCTCTATTCGTTGATAGATCCTCTCAACGGCAGGAAGCTAGGCTCTTACTTAGAGCGTGATTGGAACGAGGGCGTCACCCGTTCTGAAGGATATTGGTCTGTAGGGGGACCTCAAGCCCTCTGGCATTGGGAAGGCAGGGGAATACCAAGCAAGTTGGGTAGAAACGGTTTTTATCTTGCAGGATGCTGGCAACCGATTGCGCGCGTCAAGTATAAAAAGGTTAACGACAAGGTTATCGTGACCGGAGAAAGCTTGTCGCATGCCGTTGATGCTTCTAAAGGTCAAAGATACAAGATCTATGATCCAGCCATCACCAAAGCACGGCATATAAAGCTTACTGCCCGGCTCGAAGAGCTTACAAAGTGAGAGCTGCGGGGTTTTCTAACAGCTTCTGAACAGTCTTGATGAATTGTGCTGCAAGGGCTCCATCGATGACTCTGTGATCTGCTGAAAGGGTAAGTGCTAGGGTTTTTCCGGCTACTACCTTTCCTTCTTTGACGACGGGTTTATCCTCGATGCCACCGATAGCCAAGATGGCCGATTGGGGAGGATTGATCACGGCTGTGAAGGCGGTGATGCCATACATGCCTAAATTGGAAATGCAGAACGATCCCCCTTTATACTCGTGCTCTTTGAGTTTCATGGCACGTGCTTTTTCGGCAAGAGTGCGCACTTCTGTAGAGATTTGACCTAAATTCTTGTAATCGGCGTGACGGATGATCGGGGTAATTAAACCCTCCTCGATGTTTACAGCAACCGAGATGTCGATCGTTTCGAACTGGATAATGGTTTGATTGACCGAATTGAAGCCACTGTTAACTCTTGGATGTTGTCTCAAAGCGAGGGCGCAGGCACGCAAAATCATGTCGTTAAAAGTAACATGCAGACTAAAGATTTTGAGTTGTTCGCGCAGGGTGATGAGGGGCTCTGCATCGATGGTTTGCTGAATGTAGAAGTGGGGAATAAAGCTCTTAGACTCTTGAAGGCGGCGGGAGATAATCTTACGAATAGGATTTAGACTAGTTTCTGAGTAAGTACCTGGGGCGATTGTGGGCTCTTCACGACGGCCGAAGGTGACTAGGCCAGCTGGCTGCGCTTGGGCAAGGTCTTTACTGGTTATCCGTCCCCCAGGTCCTGAGCCCTGCACGGTACTTAAATCGAGATTCCGCTCTTTTGCTAAGTTGCGCGCCAAAGGGGAAGCGTGTGGCCTTTCCTTAGAAGGTGTCGATGGTGAAAAGGCCAGTGGGGGTTCGGGAACAAAAGCTGGTTGAGAAAGAGGCACAGTTTTTGGGGTTGTCTCTTTTTTATCGACTACGACAGGTTCTTCCTGAGCAGAAGGTGGAGCTACTTGCGGCGCAACTCCTTTGGGTTTGTATTGATCAATGCTTTCATCTTTTTCTTCGGTAAAGATGGCAAGCGGCTGGTTGATAAGGGCTGAGCCCCCTTCAGGAATGAGGATTTTTCTGAGCCACCCCTCGTCAAGCGCGCTGTGTTCAACTGTTGCTTTGTCGGTGGCAATCTCCAAAAGGACATCGCCCGCATTGACATAATCACCCTCTTTTTTATGCCACTTTGCGATGGTTCCCTCTTCCATAGTTGGTGAGAGTTTGGGCATAGTGAATGTGAAGGGCATAGATTTACCTTAGGGTTTTGAAAATCGCATCGAGGATGCGGTCTTTGTTGGGCAAGGTCTGAGCTTCTAGGACTTTCGAATAGGGCATCGGAGTCTCTCTTTGGCAGACACGGGTGATGGGAGCGTCGAGATAATCAAAACCAAATTCCATGATCTCAAAGCCTACTTCTGCTGCAATGCCTGTGAAGTAATGCCCCTCTTCGACAATGACGCAGCGGCCGGTTTTTTTTACCGACTTTAAAAGTGCGGGGGTATCCAGTGGCTTAATGGTGCGCAGATCGATGAGTTCGATTGAAACCCCCTCAGCGGCCATACTGCGGATCACATCTTTACAGATGTTTACCATACGGCCGTGTGCGATGAGGGTCAAATCGTTGCCTTCTTGGACAACCTGAGCTTTCCCGATAGGAACTAGGTATTCCTCCACAGGAATTTCCATCTTCATCCCATAATCGAGCTCATTTTCCAAAAAGAGGACGGGATTGTTGTTGCGCACTGCCGATTTGAGCAGTCCTTTGGCATCATAAGGATTACTAGGTGCGATTACAATCAGCCCTGGAAGATTGCTGTAGAATGCTTCCACGCAATGCGAGTGCTGGCTCGAAACCTGGGCTGCAGCTCCATTAGGGCCCCGAAAGACGATAGGAACTGAAAAACGGCCGCCCGACATATAATGCATTTTCGCTGCGTTAGAGATAATCTGATCACAGCCGACAAAGGCGAAGTTCCAGCTCATGAATTCGATAATGGGGCGCAGGCCAGTTAAAGCCGCGCCGATACCAAGACCTGCAAAGCCCAGTTCAGCGATGGGTGTGTCGATCACACGAGCGGGCCCCCACTTATCAAGTAGGCCTTTGGTTACCTTGTATGCGCCATTGTATTCTGCCACCTCTTCACCCATGATGAACACGGCGGGATCTCGCGCCATTTCTTCGTCCATCGCTTGGCGCAAGGCTTCGCGCATCTCAATGAGTTGTAGCTTAGGGGGCATAGACATCCTCTTCTAAAGTGGCAGGTGAAGGCCATGGGCTAGCTTCAGCATATTCCATAGCTTCCAAAACAATTGCTTTAGCCTCTTTATCTAATGCCCGGAACTCATCTGGGGTCAATAGCTTTTCCTGTTCTAAAATGTGCTGTAGATATGTGATGGGATCTTGTTTCATCGCTTCTAGCATGTGCTCTTTGGTGCGGTAAAGAGCTGGATCCGACACGGAATGGCCCCTAAAGCGCTCACATACACACTCCACCAGAACTGGGCGAGAAGTTTCCAAAACTTCGCTGCGGATCATTTCAAAACCGCTGTAGCATTCGAAATAATCCATGCCATTTAGGGTGTAACCCTTCATGTTGTAGCTAGGAGCAAGTTTTTCAGCGATCTTTTCAGGAACACTCAAAGCACGTGATACGTGTGTGCCCATGCCCCAATGATTGTTCTCGATGACATAAATGACGGGTAAGTTCCAAAGAGATGCTAAATTGAGCGATTCGTGGAAAGCCCCTTGTGCCACAGCCCCATCACCTAAAAAGCAGATAGCAACCTCATCTTTTTTTTTAAGATATTTAATGGAAAAAGCGGCTCCGGTAGCTATAGGGAGATGGCCCCCCACAATCGCGAAACCTCCCAGCAGCCTTTCGGTGTAAAGGTGCATCGAGCCGCCTCTTCCCTTGGCATTACCAGTAGCTCTTCCATACAATTCCGCCATTAATTCTTTAGGTGTAGCTCCAAGGAGCAGTGCCAGTGCGTGACCACGGTAAAAACCTATCCACCAATTTTTCTGTCCAAATGCCTGGAAGGCTGCTACTTGAATAGCTTCTTGACCTGCGTACGAGTGATAAAACCCGCCCACGAGTCCTTGTTGATAAGCCGATTCTCCGCGCATTTCAAAGTGACGGATCAGTAGCATTGACTTAAGGGCTTTTAGGACGTTGTCTTTACCTACACGCTTTATGAACTGATGAACTGACTCTTGTGAAGACATAAGCGCAATATTAAGTTTTGCATGTCTAAAATTCAAGCTCGCATACGAACAAAATAGAAAAAACCAAAGAGATCAGCGAGGTAGGGAAAGTAAATCAGCAAATTTTCAATATCTTCTCCTTTCTCTGCGTCCTCATAATTTAACAGAATTGTACTCAATGATTAACAGAAGCTTTAATATGAGTAGGGAAAATTTGTAAAGATTTTATAAAAAGTTAAAGACATTTTTGGAGAAGTTAATCCGTTGAGATCGATATATGAGGCCTTTTTCGAATATCTGAAACACCTTAGATGGTGGGCGAATATGGGATATGTAAATGTTTTGTTTGCATAAAAAACAGACTTCGTTCTTAATGAGGCCTTAACTTCTTTGTGATATACTAGCAATTGTTTTAAAAGGTGACTCATGATATTAGGTCCACAGCACAGTCATTCCATCAACCGTATTCAACCCATCGATCCTGATCGCCAGGAAGAGGATCCAAGGAAAAAAAAGCGCGTTTTATACCAGGGAAGGGCTTGGATTGAAACCGAAGAGGAGCTGCCTGTCCAACCAAGTATTCCTCAAAAACCTCAGAACCCCGGGAAAGCTCATCCGGGCCCCTTTGGAGTCTATGTGGATCGAGCTATTTTAGCACATGCTGAAGCGCTTTTCTTAGATTTGACAACGATAGAAGAAAAAGCAGCTCAGCTATGTTTTTTTGTCATGGATGCGATTTACGATATGGAATTGCAAAAGGGAGTAGAGCTTTTGATCCAGTCATGTCAGATCGGGGGCGTCTTATTCCACAAAGGGGAATATCGTCGCCAGGCCTATCTCATCGAACGGTGTCAGGAACTTTCTAAAACACCTCTTTTACTGGCTAATGACTTTGTGCACGGTCTCTCATTTTATTTGCAAGGTGATCCTTTGCCTGCAGGTCCTATTTCGCAGCAACATTACTCTGATCTTGGGAAAGCCGTTATGGCCCAAAATCGTCGCCTCGGAGTCCATGTGCAATTCGACCGAGAAAGAGGTGGGCACAATGACCCTATGACCGAAGCGCAGGCAAAAGCATTCCGTCAAGGCGTTCGCAGTGCACACGGCATCGTAGGGAAGGAAAAATGTCCCCCTCCGGAAGAAACTTACCCCTTCATGGTAAAAGGAGGATTCCCTCCCTTATCTCTCCAGGGTGTATCATCTATATCTTCAGCTTTGGGTGACCATGTCCAAGAGACCATTGGCTTCAAAACACTCACCTTTTTCGATGCCTGCAACATAGCCCAAGACCTTCTTGAAGGCGCATTACAGGACGCTTTCAAGGGTCTTTATGATGTCTTCCTATTTACCGGGAATATTACCACTGGAATCCGCTCCATCGCAGGACTTGTGGCTTCAGGAAAGCTATCGGAATCAACTCTTGATCGTCATGTGATGAAAGCTCTCATTATCAAATCCTATTTCTTCAAGTAGAGCCAAATTTCATTGAAATTCGGTTAGCGTAGAACTGTCCACAATTAGCGTTTTTGAAAAGCGGGTCTCTAGGACAATTGCTGGATTCTCCTTGGGAGATATCGCAAAACGGTAGCTAGATGTCTGATTAGGCAATTTTTTCAGCTCTTCATTGGAAACGAAAAGAGTGACAATCTCACCTTCAGTGGAAAGTGAGCAGGGAAGAGGGGTCATGTTGCCAAAAAATGCCTCATTGTCTTCTGCAAAGATCATAAATTCTTTGTAGTAGAGGGGGGATTTCACATGAAAGACAATGCCGTTTGATACACACTCAACATCGCGGGTGAGTTGGGGCGAGCGCTTAGGTAGTGAGGGCTTTGGTGATCTAGCCTCAAATCCCGAATCGACGACGCGCGCTTTGGCGCTACCTATCTTTCCATCTACTTCAAGCCAGTAGGGAAAGTACGCAGGGAACCAACTTGTTTCGGTTTGGATGTCGGCAGGAAGGTAAATTTCAATGATTTTTCGAGAGAGTTCAGTTCTGTCGGAGGGCCAACGGGCTTTATAAGCATAGAAGGAAGTATTAGAAATGACACATCCATTGACAACTAGGCGAGGATTCCATATTGGGCGGTGATCTGCTTTATTATGGCCGGGTGGCAGACCAATGCGGCGCCGTTGCTCCATAGAAACTTCTTGAAAGCGGAGGTTTAGGAGAGTGGTTAAAAAAGGATTTGAAGAAGACATGTCGATCCACCCTCGGTGAGTGAAGGAAAAGGTTTCTTCAAAGACACCTGTATCAAGGTTAACCTGTGACATGATCCAAGAAGTATGACCTGGAGCGCCGCTTTCAAACCAAAGCTTCCAGTTCATAGGATTGCGGGCAAAGCTGGCCGTCGGAATAGAAACCTCTTCGATAATCGCTGCATTGTCAAAACGATCGTAAATATGGAAGAAGGTAAATGTTTTATTTTGTTCAATGACCAGATAGCTTCCAGAGTGAGCCTCAGCCAGTTTTCCTTTAAGTTGTACCTCACCGGCGCAAATCGTGGCGAACAAAAACAAAAATGTGGAAAATAAAATACGCATCATTGACCCAAGTATACTTTACATGTTGATTTTTACTCACTGCAAAGATAAAATCTCAGGTTTTTAAGCTTAATTTGGAGATAAACCCCCATGAAAGATGATATCCACCCACCTTATCAAGATGTTCTTTTTGTTGACAATTCGACAGGCTACAAGTTTGTATGCGGATCGTCCTTACAACCTAAAACCAACGAAACTTTTGAAGGCAAAGAATACCCCGTTTACCATGTAACAGTATCCTCAGCTTCACACCCATTTTTTACCGGCAGCAAACAATTTGTAGATGCTGAGGGTCGCGTTGATAAGTTCTTGAAGCGTTATGCTCAAAAACCAGTTCAGCAAAAGAAAGAGGAACAGGATTCCTCAGACTCTAGCGGGCAGCAACAGCAGCAAAATAAGAAAAAGAAAAAATGAACCTTTCCTAAAAGTAAGCGCGAGATAAATTGTATGAGATTGTCGATGAGACTCGTAAAGCTCCAGCGAGACCGCAAGGAGGGTAATATTGGAAATCATATAACCGACGAGCGGTCTTACGAGGATCGCGATAAGATCATGCAGGTTGTCTGCGGGTGTTTTTGGGAAGGTTCATAGTTGGATAAGAAGGTCGCACAATTCTTAGCTCGGCTTGCTGAGGTGGAAGAGGCGCTTGCGCAACCGGGGGTTTTTGATGAGCCCAAAAAATACCGTGAGCTGACGCAAGAGCATAATTTCCTTTCTAAACTCAAAACCGTATGGGACGAGCTTGTGAAATGTCGCAAACAGCTCGAGGATGACCGTTCCCTGCTGTATACCGAAAAAGACCCGGAGATCTGCGCCCTTCTCTCCGAAGAAATACCCTCTTTAGAAGAGAAAATCGCCGGCTTAGAGAATAGCTTAGAGATTCTTCTCGTACCTCCCGATCCCAACGATAGTCGGAATGTGATTATGGAAATCCGTGCCGGTACAGGAGGAGATGAAGCAGCTCTTTTTGTTGGCGATTGTGTTAGGATGTATCAACTTTTTGCCGAATCCATGGGCTGGAAGTACGAGGTTCTTAGCTGCAGCGAAAGTGAGGTCGGAGGATTTAAAGAATACATCATGGTCTTTTCTGGGCTGAATGCGAGGCGGTTTTTACAATATGAAGCCGGAACCCATCGCGTTCAGCGTGTACCCACAACTGAAGCGCAAGGGCGCGTTCATACTTCAGCGATTACCGTGGCAGTTCTTCTTGAGCCCGGCGAAGATGAAGAAATTGATTTAGATGAAAAGGAATTGAGGATTGACACCTACCGCTCGTCAGGAGCTGGAGGACAGCACGTCAATACTACAGATTCGGCGGTTCGTATCACGCACCTCCCTACAGGAACGGTCACTTATTGCCAAGATGAGCGGAGTCAGCATAAGAATAAAGACAAAGCAATGCGTCATCTGAAGGCCAAACTTATCGAAGCCCAAAGACAAAAAAAACATGATGAAGAGGCCAGCGTCAGGGCGGCTCAAGTGGGTTCCGGAGATCGCTCCGAGCGCATCCGCACTTATAATTTCCCTCAAAATCGGTTAACAGATCACCGCATTAACCTGACACTTTATAACCTCGATAAAGTTATGGGGGGTGATCTGGAAGCTGTTACCTCGGCTCTTGTCAAGTTTTACTACCAGCAGAAACTGACAAGCTAAATATGATTACTCTCATTGAGATTATCAAACGTTCGGCAAATTACCTTGCGCAGCATGGTATCGAAAGCCCTCGGCCTGCTGCTGAAGAGGTCATTGCCGATGCACTCAACATGAAAAGGCTTGATCTCTATCTGCAATTCGACCGCCCTTTAACTGATAGCGAACTTCCCGCTTTGCGCAGTGCCATTGCTCGCCGTGCCAAACATGAGCCGACAGCCTATATTGCAGGAAAGCTCACTTTCGCAGGGATCGAACTGAAGGTAGACCAATCTGTATTGATTCCTAGACCTGAGACCGAAATTTTGGTTGAAACCATTGCACAGACTTTGCAGGAGATGCCCCTCGAAAATAAGGCGCTTTGGGACATGTGCTGCGGATCAGGATGTATCGGTTTGGCCCTAAAAACCCGTTTCCCCCAATTAACGGTTTGTCTTTCGGATATGAGTCCCGAAGCCTTGGCCACAGCTCAAAACAACGCCCAAGTAGAAGTACGATTCAAGCAAGGGAATCTTTTTGCCCCCTTTGTGGGTGAAAAATGTGATTTCTTTGTGTGTAATCCACCCTACGTGACTGAAAAAGAATTTGCGCAGCTTTCTTCTGAAGTGAAGGATTGGGAACCCAAAACAGCCCTTGTCTCTGGCCCTACGGGATTAGAATACTATGCACGTATCGCAACTGATTTGCGCTCACATCTCAACCCTAGTGGCCTTGCCTGGCTCGAGATTGGAGCGGGGCAAGGCCCCTCTGTGCAAGCACTCTTTGAAGCCAAAGGTTGGCAGTGTCAGATCAAGCCAGACTGGTCAGGTCACGACCGCTTCTGCCTCCTCTCATGATTACCTCCCCGACCCTGTCGGCGTAGCCGATCATGCATATCATGTTATTCTTCCATCTTCCGATCACGAACTGTCTTTAAAGTGCGCAATTACTGAGACCCCGATCTTTGGCCGATTTATCTTTCTAAGAATTCTTTCATAGCGCACTCTCGCGTATCGACTTTGCGCATTTACGCTAATCTTAAGGAAGGTAAAAACCATGATTGCAACAACCCAAAGAGTTCATTGTCTAAACAACAGCCCCTGTGTATTGGGCCCTAAAATACAGGAAAAGTGGGTTGATGTTGCTCTAATCTTAGGATGTGTTGCCAGCTTAACGATTGGAGCCTTAGCAACGGGAGGATATTTTCATGCGATTGGCACGGTTAATGCCACCTATCTTTCCTGGGGAATGTATGGAGGAGCCATAGTCGCTTTCATTTTAGAGGTTACTCAAGTTGCAGCGGGCAAGAATTGTCTGAGAGGAAGTGAGGATCAAACGCGTTTAACCAAGCGCATCTCGAGTCCTACTGAACAAGCAGTTTCTCCGGAATTTAATAGTTCAAACCCCTTAGTTGCACCTGTCCCAGATTCTACTGGAGGCTTAAATAAGGGTTCTTTAAAACTTCCTAATGAGGCTAGCTCCTCTAAAACCGAGGTGGTAAAGCACTTTCTTCATGAAATTTCCTTGGATCCTTGTGCTAGCGTAGTTCTTGATAGTAGAAACACACAAAGTAATTACCAAGAGCTACAACAAGAACCTGTTGCATCCGATTGGGATTCAAAAAGAGAGACCTTCCTTAAGGAGGCTCTCAACACTCCATATTTGCAAGGCTCAGATTTAGAACTAAAAAGTATCATCACAGGTGCTCAAAGACTGATTACTTCCGAAATGTTTGAATGTGTACTGGATCAGATTCGTCCTCACCTAAAAAATCACTTTGTACCTCCGCATATACAACTGGTGCGGGCCATTACGCATGAAATTCTAGATCATCCCCTTTTAGCTGCGGAAGCCTATATTCAATTATTGGATCAAAACATCGAGGAGAAGGAACAATGCATTAAAAAAATTCAGACCTTGATTACACAAGTATGTACATCCAAAAACCCCCTATTCCTGGACTTCTTAGAAAACCTCGACCGTCCCTTGCTGCTCCGGCTGAAGCAGCCTGGAAATTTGTTCGAAAAGCTTCTGATTCAAAAAGATTTCACCAGAATGTATTTCGAAAAGAGCCTACTTAGCATTAAGGCCGAAGCTAAGATACAAGATCAAACCTGTTTCATTTGTTTTGCATTAGACTCGGATGTTGAAAATTGGCTGTCCAGCACATTTGTTCCCGATCTCACCAAAATAGGATTAAAGCCTAGGTATGGGCCTTGGGACCTCTCCCATGCAATGGATCTTAATACCTTCCAAAGTGAGATACGGAAGACCGACCTTGCCCTCATCATATGCACTCCCAGCCTGCAAAAAAAATGTACGGAACGCGTGAGGGCAATTACTGGATGTGTTCAAGAGGTGCGGATTGCCCAGGAGAGGTATAACGATGATGATAAAGCGGGAACCTTATTTACCCTGCTTCTGCATGGAAAACGGAAGGACTGTATTCCTACACCCATTTTGGAGCCTATTTTTGCAGCAAGAGTAGAGGCTCTAGATTCTGAGCGAGAAACTGACCTATATGACTACTATTGCAAGGCCTTTCGTATATTCGCATCGCTAGTAGGAATGTCTATTCAGAATGCAGGAGAATTGAAGCAAGTATTTTATGACAAAATATCTAATGCGGTTTTCGGAAACAACATCGACTCAGACGCAGTAGAAAAATGGGCAGAAGCACGTTACAAACCCAAATATACCCTGTAAATACAAAAAAAGTGCTTAAATATGATTCCGATCCCTTACGCGGATTATACAGCTTCCCTATATCAATCCAACGATCAAGTGTTTGCTTGGTTAACACCCTCAGGTGGCAAGACATTTGAGATTAAAAAAGTTGTTTTTGGTGTACTGGATGAACTGCCACCTTCGCGCCTCATTGATTGCTGCGCTCAGAAAACACTTAAAAATAACATCGCTATTTTCCCTTATCCTAGCCTAGAGCAACCTGATGAGGTTTGGGTCTTTGAGGCGACCCCAGCTGCTGCTCATCATCTATGGGAAGCAAAGAAGATTCATTGCAAAGAAAGCTCTGCAGAACACTACCAAAAAATCCTTACGTACTTAAAAACCGCTTTAAAAATCCAAGGTGGCAATCCAGAACTAGAAAAAGCCATTCTAGCTACCAAGCAAAAGCTTTTTCTTCTTCAAGCCGAGATCTGTGCAACCACCTATCTTTGTGAAGCAGAAAAAGTGCTATTTCTAAAGATGAAAGAAGGCATGCCTGCCTTTGAGCAGCTTTTAGAGTGGATACATGTTTGGAAGGGTGAAAAACAACCCCATGTCTATCTGATGCGAGCGGTAGTTTATGAGTTTCTTTTGGACCAGCCCCTCCTAGCTGCTGGCAGCTATGCCAGCCTTGCGCAAGTGAGCGAGGATGCAATAGCTCTAGCATGCATGAAACAGGCCTGTTCATTTTTTACAAAAACAGACCCAGTCCTTAACTACGCCCATTTTTTGGAAAAAATCGACAGAAAATTTTTGCTCGAATTTGTAGAAAAACACCCGGAATTCAACTACATCCTTCTTCAAAAAGATGCCATCCGGATGACCTTTGAAAGAGCTCTAGTACTTTTTGAAGATTCGTTACTTAACACTAAATGTTTTATCTGCTGCAGCCCTCAAGACGAGGAAGTAGTCTCGTGGGTGCACCATGCCTTGGCATTTGATCTTGCCAAAATCGGAGTAAGCCCGATCTATGCTGCGCAAGATCTTTCTCATATCGGCGATTACAAAAGTTTTCAGGCAAAGATCAGCTCAGCTAACAAAGTGATTGTCATTTGCACGCCTGAGCTTAAAGCGAAATGCATGTCTGACCATCCAATGGGAGTAGCCGAAGAAATCCGCCTTGTAAGAGAGAGATACGGTAAGCCAGAACTAGCTGGTGGCATTTCACTTCTATACCTGCAGGGGAACCGCCAAACTTCTTGCCCAAGCCCCTTTCTGGAACCCATTTTTGCAGGTCAGCATGCAACTGCAGACCAACCCATAGAAAAAACAATCTTTAATTATTACGATAGAGCCTTTGAGTTTTTTGCTCCCCTGACAGGGTTATCTAACCTAGAAGCCTTAGCGATAAAAGAGTGTTTTATAGACGCCATCAAAGACATTCTTAACGGCAAGATCAGTCAGGATGATGTAGATAGGTGGAGAAAAGATAGATGGGAAAAAAAAGAGCTCGGCAGCCTTCAGGATCTCCAAAGGATCTATAGCAGACTCGAAAGCACTCAACCCCACCTACTGATTCAACAGGATCTCCGTGACCACTACGCCTCGAAAAAGGATCTTACTCTTCTGGTTTCCCAAAAACAAATTTCTATCGAACAGCTCTACACCCGTCTAGCGATCATCGGTGAAGCAGAGAAAAAAAAGACAAAAAAAGAAACCGAAGAAACAGAACCGGGCCACTCTCTAGAGCTCGAAGATCGAAGACCGTTGACCCACGAATCCATCTTTGAGCCCAAGCAATCCCTTCTCCTTGAGGAACTATTTAAGCATGATCAGTTAAAAGGAGCCACAAAACGGATCTTGATCCAAGGATCAGCAGGGATTGGTAAAAGCACCTTGTGTCATCATATAGCCTACCGTTGGGCCCAAAAAACACTCTTTACAGAATTTGAGTATCTGCTTTGGCTTCCTCTGCGCCGTCTAAATCCTAACCTTTATTCCAAAACTGGTACTGAGTGGGCTGATTACGTAGCGAAGGAATGTGGATTGGCAAGCGCTCAAGTACGTAAGCTGTTCAGCAATGAAGAAACTCAGAAAAAGACACTTGTCTTACTGGATGGTTACGACGAATTGTCTGGAGATGCGACAAATAATCAAGGATGTTTCTATCCTGTTTTGCAAGTACTCAAAGATTTTCCGAACATCATCATCACCTCGAGGCCTAGAGAGATAAGGGACTTCAAAGACAAAGAACCTGTGGTTTTAGAGATTTTAGGTTTTGATTCGAAAGGTATTGAAGAGTATGTCGAGCATTTTTTCTCGAAGGATCAACAAGTACAGGCACAGAACTTACGTACTCAGCTTCAACAACCCCTCGTTAGAAGCCTGGCGCACATCCCCATTAACTTAGAGATTTTTTGCTCGCTTGCTGCCGCTGGCGAACCTCTTTTCAATGCATCGGAATCTCCCACTCTGACAGGAATCTACATCAAGCTCACCGATTGGTTATTTAAACGGTTTAGAATCGAGCGCAATAAAAAAGACCCGGATGAGGTCATAATTGAGCCTGATGCCGATTCTGCATTTGATGTCAGCCATCTGACTGAGGTGATGGAGCAAATAGCATGGGAGGCGATGGATCGAAACACCCTCTATCCCACTCTTACAAGCATCACAAAAATCTGCAGATCCGTAGAGCATGCACAGAAGATTGCAATTGGTATAGAAGCTATCCGGAGTGTAGGTCCCCTGCGCATTGAGGATAACCAGGGCGTTTTTATCCATCTGACCTTTCAAGAGTATTTTGCAGCGGCTCATCTTGCTCGCCTTTATAAAAACAAGCCAAAAAAAGCTAGAGAGCTTTTAGAGAAGATCAAATTTGAGCCTCGCTATAGGTTTGTGCTCTGGATGACAGCTGGAAGTCTCTCTCAAAAAGGAGAGCTCAGCGATATCCAGGCCTTTTTTAATGATCTTTTCTCAGAACCTCGCGATCTTGCTAAAAGCTACGAATTAACGCTCTTTGCTCAATGCTTTGAAGAGTGTTTAAATGAGCATCTTGGGCAGATTACTCAGTATGCAGGATTCATAAAGAGCGCTATTTCCTACATCAAGGAAGCGCCCTTCCAAGAGATGAAGTTCCAACTTTTCAATCGTAATACGAAGCTTATCAGTGATGCTGAAATTACAGCTTTCATAATCGAGCTTATGCAAACACCAAACAGCCAAATAGAGACTATTAATTTAATGGGACAACTTGCGCATGGGAAATTACCTCTCGAAGTTCTCTTGTCTCTAGTGCAGATTGCAAATAATGCATCTCTTGAATGGTACAGTGACGGAAGAGTCCTTGAGGCTCTGCTCATGATCGCAGAATCGGGGCAGCCATTTCCTGACGAGGTTCTACCGGTTCTTGAAGGTATAGCAGGTAACAAGTCTTTTAACGGGTCTATTCGAAAAAAAGTCATTGAGGCTTTGGGTAAGATCGCAGGATCGGGGCAAGCATCGGCTCCCAAAGCTTTATCGTCTCTAGAGGAGACAATACCGAGCAATGCATCTTGTGATGAGTGTTGTGTGGACAAGTTTATTAAGGCGCTGGAGCAAAGCACTGGACTTAGGTACCCAGTACCTCCCGATGCTTTCTCGGCTCTTATGGATATAGCCGTTGATAAGTTTCGTGATAGGTCTTTTCGAGGACGAGCCCTTAAGGCTTTGTATGAGATCGCGGGGACTAGGGACGAACTGTCTGTCGAGGCTTTCTCGATTCTCTCGGGGATTGCAGCCGATACATCGCTTGAAGAGACTGCCCGAGGAAGAGCCCTTAAGGTTTTGGGTAAGATCGTAGGGCCTAGCAACACATCAGCCCCGGAAGCTCTCAAGTTCCTATTGAAGATAGTAAGCGAAGCATCATCAGGAGAGTATATTCGAGGGAGCGCTCTTGTGGTTCTGAGTAAGATAGCAGGGACTGGGGATGCGCTGCCTGACGACGCTTTCTCGATTTTCTCGGGGATTGTAGCTGATACGTCTCTTGAGGAGTACGTTCGAGGAAGAGCCCTTATGGCTCTAGGCCAGATCGCAGGATCGGGGCATAAATCGGCTCTCGAAGCTCTCCCGATTCTCTTGGGGATTGCAGCTGATACGTCTCTTGAAGAATATATTCGAAGAAGAGCTCTTGAAGCTCTGAAAAAAATTGAATCATCAAAATTGATTCGGCATGTAGATGATTTAGTAAAAAAAGTTTGCTATCTCACGCATAGAGCATATGTCAGGGAAATAGCATGAAGAAATTGCTTGTCGTAGAACTCAGAGAGCGAGCCCTCAGCGAATTTCTTCAAATCATCGGCAAGAGCATTGGGCTCCCGAGAGCGGGTCTGTAAAGAAATTTCTTCATCCTAAAAACGGCAGTTCGAGATGGTAAAGGTGTACTAATACCATTTCCAGAAAAGAAAGTCACAAATTGGCACTGTATAACACACCATTTTTGAACGATCCTTTCTCGCTTAGGTGCAAAAAGATAGGCTTCGAAACGATCATCCAAATCTGTCATGTTACTCAGTGCCGCTTCATGGCTTTATTTTCTGGAAATGATATAACCTGAGTTTGGGTTTTAGAAGTGGAAGTTATTTTTTGACAGGCCCTTAGTTAGGTTTTGGACATCATTTAGAGGCGGTAGTTGAGGCCGATGCGAATAGCATCTTCACGGATGCTGTACTCTCTTTGCTCAAAAAATCCTGCAAATCCAGGGCCTGGCGCGCTAGTTGTTTTGAAGTGGCCCAGATGTACGTACAGGTATTCGGCCTTTACAGTGAAATGGGGGCGCAGGGCATATTCCAGTCCTCCACCCAAAGTCCAGCCATTTAAAACTTTTGAAGTAGAAGCAAACGACTGGTAACCGTCGAGTTCTCCAATAATTTTTGATCTGACTTTGACATCTCCTGTAGCATAACCTCCAGTAAGGTAGGTCATAAAGCGGGTTTTGAAGACACGCCCAAGTCGTGGTCTAACTGTGACGAGCCAATGGTGTTCAATATGTTCGCGAAAAGAATAACTGAGTAAATCATCAAAAGGGAGTTGTGCTGTTCGTCGGTGATCGCTCAGATTGACATAATTTCCATCTACTTCTAGACCAAAGAGCCAACAACAAGCCTGAAAATTGTATCCGGCTTGTCCTCCACCAATAAAATTCCAGTTCGAGAGGCGGGTAGTGCCATTGCCTCCAATAAAATCCTGAAGAGCAGCAGACTCAGCGCCCCACAATCCTTTCGGTGTGAGGTTGAGTTTGTCATAGCATCGGATAATGCCGAGGTTCACCCCCGCATAAAAGCCATTCCAGGTCCAGCAAGGTGCTGCAGTGAGTGTATTAGTAGATATTGCCCAAACGATCGCTGTGAAAATTAAACGTTTTAATATGGACATATACCCCGACAAATTGAAATTTTGAAAGCGAAAGGTTATGCCGAAGTCAATTTTTTAGCAATAATTATGGTGACTATTCACGAGCCGCCAGAGTACTCTAGCAAGATGGGAGTGGATAGTTACAACATTAAAGTTTTATTTTTAAAGTTGTTGTGCTGAGCGTGGGGATTCTCTGAGTGAGGGCTTCTTCTTTATCCATACTGATTTTTGAATTGAGTTTTTCTGAATTTTTCAGTTATCATAGGTGTCTGTATTATGTTTAGCGCTTTAACGGACAAACTTACCGGTATTTTTAGCTCTCTTGGCGGCCACAAGAAGCTTTCTGAGGAGAATATCTCTGACGCGGTCAGGGAAGTTCGCTTGGCATTGCTTGAAGCTGACGTCAATTTTTCTGTTACTAAAAATTTTATTAAGAGTGTAAAAGACAAAGCCTTAGGCGAAGAGGTTATCAAGTCGGTCACTCCCGGTCAGCAATTTGTCAAAGTGATCCATGATGAGCTCGTTGCGCTAATGGGCGGCGGCGAGGCAGTTTTGCATTTAAGCGCTAAGCCTGCCGTGGTGATGCTGTGCGGACTCCAGGGAGCTGGAAAAACGACTCATGCGGCTAAACTTGCTAAGTACTTGGGCAAAAGTGAACACAAGAAAAAGACCCTCTTAGCGGCCTGTGATTTACAGCGCCCTGCAGCGGTTGAACAACTCAAGACACTTGGCGGGCAGATTGGGATTGAAGTATTTGCCATTGAGGGAGAGAAAAGTCCTGTCAAGGTTGCCAAAGCCGCTCTGAAGGTTGCCCAAGAGGGGGGCTTTGATGTTTTGATTTTAGATACTGCTGGCCGTTTACACATCGATGATGCGCTCATGCAAGAGCTTTTAGAGATCAAAACTGCTGTGGATCCCCACGAGATCCTTTTTGTTGCCAATGCGGCCACGGGTCAAGATGCAGTGACAACTGCTGCGGCTTTCAATGAACGTCTGAGTGTGACTGGGACCATCCTGACGATGTTGGACGGAGATACGCGTGCGGGCGCGGCGATTTCCATTCACGAGGTGACCGGCAAGCCCTTGAAATTTGAAGGTATCGGTGAAAAGCTCGATGATTTGCAGCTTTTCAACCCCAGTTCGATGGCTGATCGTATTCTGGGGATGGGTGACACCATCAACCTCGTTAAAAAAGCCAAAGAGCATATCAGCGAAGAAGAAGCAGAGCTGCTTGAAGATAAAATACGCAAAGCAACCTTTACTTACGAAGACTACCTGAAACAGATGCAGGCTGTGCGTAAAATGGGCTCTTTCAAAGGGTTGATGAAGATGCTTCCGGGTGTTTCCAAATTACCTAATTTGGACCAGTCGGAAAAAGAATTTTATAAAATAGAAGCGATGATCCAATCGATGACTAAAAGAGAGCGTCTTGAAAAGGACGAGCTTTCAATGAGTCGGATGAAACGGGTCGCGCGGGGAAGCGGGACAACTGTTCAAGAGATCAATAAGCTCAAAAAGAGCTTTAAGCAGTCAAAGCAGTTTTTTAAAAACCCGCCTAGCCGAAAAATGATGGATAAATTTATGGACAAAAGTCCTTTTGATTTTTAAGGAAACTAAAATGGCATTGAAAATTCGTTTGAGACAGCAAGGAAGAAGGAATCAACAAACTTACCGTTTGGTATTGAGTGATTCACGCGCTCCTCGTGATGGAAGATATCTTGAGAATCTGGGTTGGTATAACCCCAGTGAATCTGAACCCGAAAAAAACCTCAGTATCCATGCTGATCGGATTGAATATTGGCTCGGCCTAGGAGCTGTCCTGAGTGAAAGAGCTGCCACGCTTGTCAAGAAGAGTGCTCCTCAAGTATTGGCCATTTACAGAGACAAACTGGCTCAAGCTCGCTTAAAGGCAAACCAAAAGAAAAAAATGAAGAAGAAGGAGCTGAGCTCAGCTTAAGAGAGGCCTTGTGGATATTGAGATCCTTTCCCTTTTTCCCGAATATTTTGTCGGCCCTTTTGATGAGAGTATCTTAAAAAGAGCGAGGGAAAAGGGGCTCCTCAACATCAACCACGTCCAGATACGGGATTTTGCACTCGATAAACATCGGAAAGTTGATGACCGACCTTATGGGGGTGGACCTGGCATGGTGTTAAAACCAGAGCCTGCTGTCAGTGCGATCCGCAAGGTGAGACGACAGGGGTCACACGTTGTGCATCTTTCTCCGCAGGGGAAGGTGCTTACTGCCGAAAAATGCCGCAGTTTGAGTCTGCTGCCCCACTTGATTCTTCTTTGTGGGCATTATGAGGGAGTGGACGAGCGGGTATTGGAATTGGAAGTGGATGAAGAGGTGAGTATAGGGGATTATGTCCTGACAAACGGAGCGCTTGCTGCGATTGTGTTGATTGATGCACTAGCCCGGTTTATTCCAGGTGTGCTAGGGCATCCGGATGCTGCAAGTGAGGATTCGTTTGAGTGTGGGCTTCTCGATTATCCGCACTATACGAGGCCTGAGGTGTTTGAAGGAAAAAGGGTGCCAGAAGTGCTGTTGAATGGGAATCATCAACAGATTGCACAATGGCGAAAGAGCCAAGCACTTGAGAAAACTCGACAGATGCGGCCCGACCTATGCATACAAAATTTATGAAAACAAAGGAAACTAGCAATGGATGCTATAATTGATGATTATGATCATGACCAACTAAAAGGCGAGGTCCCTGCTTTCGATATCGGGGATACTGTCCGCATTTCTACTAAGATTGTCGAGGGTGAAAAAGAGCGTATTCAGGTATTCCAAGGGACAGTGATTGCTCGCAGGGGGCGCGGTCTTGCAGAAACTTTTGCTCTCCATCGTGTTTCTTATGGCGAGGGTATGGAAAGAGTTTTTTATTTGCACAGCCCACGTATTGTGAACATTGAAGTGTTGAAAAAGGGAGTGGTACGTCGCTCTAAGCTCTATTATCTGCGTGGCCGTACCGGTAAGAAGGCAAAAATTAGAGAAAGGATCGTCAGTAAAAAAGCGCGCAAGAGTGCAAGCGAACAACAGACAACAGGAAATGACAGCGAACTGGCGGTGAGCACAAGTGGAAGCAGCAACCTGGAAAGCTCTTCCCCAGAGTGAGAGAACGCGTCTAAAGCGACTGGTTAAACTTGAATCGAAGGCTCGCGCTGGCGGGTACCATTGTGTAGCGGGCATCGATGAAGCAGGTAGGGGGCCGCTGGCCGGCCCCGTCTATGCTGCTGCATGCGTCATTGAGGAGGGTGTTTTTTTTGCTGGAATCAATGATTCCAAGCTTCTTTCTGTTCAGAAAAGACAATCTCTCTTTGAAAAAATCACAGCTCATCCTTCTGTATTTTATGGAATCGGTTGTGTGGATCATGAAACGATTGATCAGATCAATATCCACCAGGCGTCTTTAGAAGCGATGCGACTCGCGATGGCACAACTGATTGAAAAACTTGGTAAACAACCGGACTATGTATTAGTAGATGGGGTGCATCTGCCTCTTCCTGGGGCAGTCTCCGAGCGCGTCATCCATGGAGATCGTCTTTCTCAAATGATCGCTGCCGCTTCTATCCTTGCCAAACAGTCCCGCGATCAGGTCATGATTCAGTACCATGAACAATACCCTGAATATGGTTTTGATCAGCACAAAGGGTATGCGACGCGCAAGCATCAAGAAGCCTTGAAAAAACACGGACCTTGTGCCATTCATCGCCGCTCGTTTTCTTGTGTTTCCTAATTGCTTTTATTGATCTAATGTGATATTTTGGCTGGGTGTCAGAAGATTTTTTTCAACTAAAAAGTATGACCGCCTATGGGCGGGGTGTGTGCGATTTCGAATTTGGGCGCATCACTGTGGATATCCAGAGTGTTAATCGTCGATTTCTTGAAGTCAACGTCAGTCTACCCCGTCTTTTAACCCGATTCGAGATGGATGTCCGTAAACAGATAGCTGCCAGTATTGGCAGAGGCATGTTGAGCGTTTCTGTAGGATGGAAAACCGACTCCAATAATTCCATTTCAGTTGTACCTAATTTTGCTTTGGCCCGCGCCATCAAGGGGGCTTGGGAGCAACTGGCTGAAGATTTGTGGTTGCCTAAGGATATGCCGCTAGTCCTTTTAACCCAGGAAAAAGATCTTCTGTTACATGAAGAGGTCATGGTTGAAGAATCTGTGTATCAGAAAGCTTTGGCTGAGGCTGTTGGTATGGCGCTACAGGCTTTGCTCAAGATGAAGCGGCAAGAGGGGGAGACTCTCGCACAAGATGTGCGCGAGAGGCTCAAAATTCTGAATAAAGAGATTGCTTCCATAGATGTGCGTGCACCTAATGCTACTGAAAAATTTCGGCATAAGTTGGCAGCGAGATTAAATGAGCTCTTTGTGGGTAATCCTGAGAATGAAGAGCGGGTTTTGCGTGAAGTGGCCGTTTATGCCGAAAGGGTTGATATCGTAGAGGAGATTATCCGGTTTAAAAGCCACCTAGGCCAGTTTGAGCAAACGCTTGACAAACCACTGGAGCAAACGGCAGATAGTAGAGGCAAGATACTCGATTTTTTCCTTCAGGAATTGCTTAGAGAGAGTAACACGATTGGTTCAAAAGCATCTGATTTAGTTGTAGCTCAGCACGTAGTGACCATTAAAAGTGAGCTGGAGAGAATTCGGGAACAGGTCCAAAACGTCGAGTAAAAATGAACGCAAAACTATTGGGAAACATCAACCGAGGCCTACTCTTTGTTGTGAGTGCACCTGCTGGCACAGGCAAATCTACTCTCATTGAGATGTTGCAAAATGAGTTTCCAGATCACATCGTTGAAAGTTGCTCGTGTACCACTAGATTGCCCCGTCCGGGAGAAGTGACTGAAAAACATTATGATTTCATCTCGACTGAAGCGTTTGAAAAGAAAATCGCTGCTAAAGAGTTTTTGGAGTATGCGAAGGTTTTTGGTAACTACTACGGCACCCGTAAAGAAGAGGTTGACCTTTTACTGGCCCAAGGTAAACATGTTGTTTTAGTAATTGATACGCAAGGCGCGCTTAAAGTCCAACAACAACAACTAGACGCGATTTTTATCTTTATAAGCCCTCCCTCATTTGATGAGCTACGTAGACGGTTGTTTAAGCGTCGCACTGAGGATGAGGAAAAAATTCAGGAGAGGCTTCTGTGGGCCAAACAAGAGATTGGGATGATTTCCCATTACGATTATCATATTATAAACGACAGCCTGGATGTCACATATCAAGTGCTACGCAGCATCTTCATTGCTGAGGAACACAAAAGGAGATAGGTTATTTATGTCAAACAAACCAACATTAACAAATGAACAAATGAATCAGCGTTTTGAAAACCCTTTTGCATTTGTTACGTATGCGATAAATTTAGCGCGGGCTCGAGTGCACAGAGGGGAAGGATTAGATACTAACCCGGCTGTCGATGTATTGGCGCTGATTGCTCTTGGGCAAGATTTGCTTCGGGATGATGAAGACGATGAAGATGAAGATCTTGTAGAATAAGTTGGTGAGTATTCACGAGCCGCCAGAGTCCTCGACGAAAGGCATACTTTGTCAAGGCGGAAGTGGAAGGTTATTAACCATTAAAACCCCATGTGCTGAATAGTTATTAAATATGAAAAAAATTCTAATCACCTCTGCTTTGCCATATGCAAATGGCCAGCTGCATTTTGGACATATTGCCGGGGCTTATCTGCCTGCCGATGCCTATGCCCGTTTTGAACGCCTGAGAGGAAATGATGTCCTCTATGTGTGCGGCTCGGATGAGTATGGTGTGGCCATCACGTTGAGTGCCGACATTGCCAAACGCTCCCCTCAAGAGCATGTCGATCATTACCATGCAGTCATTAAACAATTATTTGACAATCTCAATATCCAATTCGATCATTATTCGCGCACGACATGCAAAGAACATCGACCAATTACCCAGCAATTCTTCAACGATTTGCTTGCCAATGGTTATATCGAATCCAAAGAGACTGAGCAGCATTTTTCGATTGTTGATAACCGTTTTTTGGCCGACAGGTATATTATGGGCAGCTGCCCTCGTTGTAGCTACGATGAGGCGAGGGGAGATGAATGTCCCAAATGTGGCGCTTCTTATGAAGCGACTGATCTGAAAAATCCTCGTTCCAAGCTTACAGGAGCCCCCTTAATACTCAAGACAACTCGTCATTGGTTTCTCCTCTTTGATAAACTCAAAGACAAGCTAGAGTCTTTTCTGGCATCTCGAGCTTGGAAACCTAATGTGACTCACTTTATTCGCTCTTTTATCGACGATTTGCGTCCCCGTTCGATCACCCGCGATCTTGAATGGGGAATACCTGTACCCCTGCCTGAGGCTCACGGCAAGGCTTTTTATGTATGGTTCGATGCGCCTATTGGCTACATTAGTGCGACCCAACAATGGGCTAATCAAGCCGGTAAGCCAGATGCTTGGAAAGACTATTGGTGCGATCCCCATACCCGTCTTGTTCAATTCATGGGCAAAGACAATATTCCCTTTCATGCCCTCTTTTTTCCGGCCATGATTATGGGCCAAAATCAACCCTACAAACTTGTTGATGATCTGGTTGCGAACGAATTTTACAATTTGGAAGGGAAAAAATTTAGCAAATCGGAAGGGTGGTTTATCGACCTCGACGATTTTTTTAAGAGATATCATGCAGACCAGATTCGTTATGCAATCGCCTCTAATGCTCCTGAAACGGGCGATTCTGAATTCACCTGGAAAGACTTTCAAGTGCGCTGTAACAGCGACTTGCTTGGAAAATTTGGAAACCTAGCCAACCGAGTTCTCGTTTTTATTCAGAATCAATGTGGCGGCCGTGTCCCTCCGCGCCATTCTCTAGAAGAGATCGACCACCGTTTCCTCAACGACATCAACCGATTAACTACAGACATTGAAGAAGCTTATAGCTTGTACCGTCTCAGGCGGGCCAGTCAGCTCATAATGGAGCTAGCTCAAGCGGGCAATGTCTATTTTGATGCGAAAACTCCCTGGAAAGACGCTAAAGAGGCTACAAATAGGCCCATCATGGAAACGACTATTTCCTTATGTCTAGAATGCTTAAAAGCACTTGCCTGTGTAGCTTCTCCTATTATCCCGCAATCAACTCAAAATCTATGGGAATTACTGGGCTTTTCAAAGCCTCTCGTACAAAGCCGTTGGAAGGAGATTTTAGAGCTTTCACTTCCTACTGGAATCCTATTACCCAAACCTTTCATCTTATTCCAAAAAATCGAGGACGATGTGATCGAAGAAGAAATCAATAAACTCCAAATGATGCAGGCTCAAGCTCTAGAGAAACAAGCGCCTCCCTATCTACCCTTAAAAGAGCTCATTTCCATCGACGATTTTGGTAAATTGGATTTACGTGTCGGAGTGATTTTGGAAGCTGAAAAGCTTCCCAAGAGCAAAAAACTCCTCAAGTTCCTCATTGATATTGGAGTGGATAAAAGGACTGTCCTGTCCGGCATCAGCCTCCATTATACACCCGAACAACTTGTTGGTAAAAAAGTGATTGTGGTCGCCAATTTAAAACCGGCGACCATCATGGGAGTAGAGAGCCATGGGATGATCTTAGCTGGTAGCTTTGATTCCTCCTTGGAATTGGTTACTCTTCAAGATTTACCCGCGGGTGCTATTATTTCTTAAGTAGGCTGATCTTCCATACGTCTAGCCGAGATGACCCATCCGGTAGTGCCCACTAGAAGCATTGCCCCTATTAAGACTGATCCAGCGATAGACATGCCAAAATGAACATTGGGGGGATAGTTCCACAGGTTTGTTGCCATTTCTAGGTAATAGCCTCCAACTGCTAAAGCTGCAGCCACGATTAGACCTATAATAGCTCTTTTTGCCATTGAGATTTTAATTCCTTCTTCGCTGCCCAGTTCATAGGGCGCAGTATTGTGCATGGAACGAATACAATTAACCATAGATTTCCCCTCTTTTTTAAAATGAATTAAAGATTAAGAAAAGATCAACTCGCTAACCCTAGTATAAAGCTTGGATTAATACCTTACTTATTATACAATATTTCCTATTAACTATAGGAGGATAGGTTTTATGAGCAACATAACACAAACAGGCCCCTTAAAGCAAATTTCCCTTAACAATGAGGATAATTCTGCACGGACAAAGACGATAGCGGCTGGAGTAATCATTACTTCGTTGGTTGTAGGAATATTGGCTATTTTAGGATTGGCTATTTTAGGAACAATGAACGCTTTGGGCTACAACCTAGGAACATTTACTCATCTGACGATTTATGAGGCTCTTTTAGGGACTGCCGGTGGAGCAGCTTTATTAAGTGCTGGGATAGGCTTTATGGTTTATCGTGCTAAATTCCAAGACAATCAGCAGAATCCTTCTTCACTAACACACACGTCTGCAGCCACCCTGGACGATCAGCCAGCCACCCTGGACGATCAGCCAGCCACCCTGGACAAGCATCAAACTGCAAACAAGACTAATCTGATAATCCCGAAGTCGAATGAAATGTGCCGAATGGTCATTCCTGATTCCTGTGAGGTCTATTCAGGGAAACAACCTGGCAGAGTTGGGCATCATTCTGTAATTCTTAAAGGGCCGGGAGGTGCTGCGGATATCGGGTATATGCTAACCCAACGAGACCCAAAAGCGCGCATTGGGGTGCAAATAGCGGGCAATAGTGGAGCCACAGGGGGAATGTGTTGGTATCATTTTGAGGAAGGGAAGTTGATTGGTGACGAAGAAATTAACTATACAACTCAAGAAGAATCTGTGCTGGGGAATGTGATTAAAACCCTGACCCATGACCTAGGAGAGAATCAGGCTGCTGAGGCAATAGAGCGCCAAATACTTTGGTATGAAAAGACTCTTAAGAACCAATGGGGAATGAAGGATTTCGAAGATGGTTCAAACAAGGCAACTATTCAAGGTCCCGATTTTACAACAACCAATGAAGCACAAGATTATCACTACGCACATATTGTTCAAGACCTTTCTGAGAGGCAGGTTAGGCTATCGCCACTGCAAGGTGGCTACAAGAACAGAACCATCAGAGGGGATGTGAGTTATCCTGTTACTTTGATTTTCTCGTGCGCTGTAAATGCCCACGCTACAGGTAAGTCACCAACTAGTACAATGACTCGGACGCTTAATCGAAAAGCACAGTTGGAAACGGCAGAGTCATTTCCATTTTTTGTTGAATGCATTAAGCATACCATGCGTTCGGCTCTGGATGGCGCTTATCTAGCAGGTGTTGAGTATCCGATTATGGCCTTAGCCGGTGCCGGAATTTATGCCGGTAACCAAGGGGACGAGAGACGCAACTTTATTAATAATCAGTACCAAAATTTACTTGATGAGGTCTTAGCAGAAGAAGTGTCCCCTAACAACAAGAGAGGACAGTTTTTTAAAGGAGTCATTTTAGGTCAGTTGGGAAAGTACAATGTCAGCGACTACGACCAGTTTACCTCTTTATAGTGGTAATACCATTTATCAAAAATAAACCCACGAATTGGCACTGTATAACACGCCATTTTTGAACGATCCTTTCTCACTTAGGTGCAAAAACATAGGCTTCGAAACGAGCATCCAAATCTGTCATGTTGCCCAGTACCACTTCATGGCTTATACTAATTGAAATTTTAAAAAATACAGATGTTGTGGCATAAGCAATCTCCTCAAAATGGAGGTAGCAACATGGAAACAACAATTCTTATTCCCGAAGAACTAGAAAAGCACGACTTTATAAAGCTGTATAAATCCGCAAAACATCCTAGAGAAAAGAATAGATTCCTTGCCCTGAGTCATTTCAAGGAAGGTAAAACTCCTCGTGAAATTGCTGAACTTCTTCGGGTTACACGTAATACGGTTTACACATGGATACGCAATTTTAAAACTTATGGCATTGATGGTGTTAAAGAAAAATCTGGAAGAGGAAAAAAATCGCTTATTCCAGATAGTGAAACCGCAGCTTTTCGTTCTGCGGTTCTCGACCTTCAGAAAGGACGATCCGGTGGCGTAATTATAGGGAAAGACGTGTTGCAGTTAATGAAAGATAAGTATGGGATAAAGTGCTCATTAAAAAGTGCATATAACCATTTGAAACGGGCAAGACTTGTCTGGGTTAGCGCAAGATCAAGGCATCCAGATGCCAATCCAGAGGAACAAGAAGAGTTTAAAAAAAATTTCGCGCAAAAGTAGAAAACTCTTTGCCAAAAGGAATCCAACTCAACGATGTTGAAATCTGGTTTCAGGATGAAGCTAGATTTGGCCAACAAGGAAGCCTAAGCAGACTGTGGGCAGTAAAAGGAACTCGCCCTCGTGCAGTACGTCAACAACAGTTCAAATACACATATCTTTTTGGTGCCGTATGTCCTGAAAGAGGCGATGCTGTTGGTTTATTGTTGCCCTATGCAAACAAGGATACAATGGAGATCCATTTGCGGCACATTTCCTCACAAGTTCCCACCGGACGGCATGCAGTAATCATACTTGATAAGGCAGGGTGGCATACGACGCAAAAATTACCACATTTTCACAACTTAACATTGCTGCCCTTGCCAGCAGCATCACCTGAATTGAATCCATGCGAACAGGTGTGGAAATACTTGCGCCGCACACATCTTTCGAATCGAACTTTCAAGGATGAGGAGGAATTGTTGGATGCTTGTTCAGATGCATGGAATGAATTTACTAACGACCGGGAGCAAGTCATTTCCTTGACTTCAAGAATATGGGCAAAGGTGTAATTTTATTTTTTTCAATTAGTATTATTTTTGATAAATGGTATAATTCCCTCTAAAGAAAGCGGGGGAGGCCGGTGTGCCTCTTTTTGACATCGTCATTGGAGACAGCGATACCGATTGCTTTGCCCATGCCCACTAGCACGACAAGCCGTTTACCGCGGGTGACTGCGGTGTAGAGAAGGTTACGGTGGAGCATCATGAAGTGAGATGTGTGGACAGGGATCACGACACAGGGGCATTCGCTGCCTTGGTATTTATGCACGGAGGTTGCATAGGCAAGCACCAGCTCGTCGAGGTCATGAAAGGCATAGGGTACATCCCGACCATCAAAGCTGACAGTCATCTCTTGCTCTTCTCGGTCAATTTTTGTGATCCGTCCGATGTCTCCATTGGAGACCTCTTTGGTATAATTATTGCGGATCTGCATGACTTTATCAGACGCTCCAAAGCGCTGTGCTCCATGAAAGAGGACATCGTCCTGAGGATTGAGTGCTTGTTGCAGCACTTGGTTGAGGTTCTCGGTACCGATGGGCCCACGTTTCATGGGAGCGAGCACTTGGATATCGTCAATGGGGTTGAGACGATACGATTTGGGCAGACGTTTGGAAACAAGGGATACAATATTTTCGAGCACCTCGTGAGGCTCTTCTGCCTTTAAGAAAAAGAAATCGCTGTGGGCTCCTGAGGACAGATCGGGGAACTCACCACGGTTGATTCGGTGGGCATTGGTAATGATGCGCGAACCTGCCGCTTGGCGGAAAATCTCAGTCAATTCTGTCACAGGTATTTTTCCGCTACTGATCAGGTCTTTTAAGACATTGCCAGGTCCAACACTGGGCAGTTGATGAATATCTCCCACCAATAAAACCCGCGCATGGTTAGGTATTGCTTTGAGTAGATGGTACATCAAGCTTGTATCAATCATGCTCGCTTCATCGATGATGATTAGGTCGCACTCTAGGGGATTGTCTTTATTGCGGCGAAATCCCCTTTCTTTGAAGTCGTATTGCAGCAGGCTGTGAATCGTTGAGGCATCTTTTTGTGTGATTTCACTCATGCGCTTGGCTGCACGTCCTGTAGGGGCCGCTAAGATGATATGGCGGCTTAACTTTTCTGTGATGGCAAGTATTGCCTTGGTGATGGTACTTTTACCCGTTCCCGGGCCACCTGTGATGATATGAAATTTATCAGACAAGGAGTGTTTGACAGCCTCTTTTTGTTGCTGCGCCAATTGGATATGGAGCTTGTTTTCAGACCAAGTGACTGCACGTTCTTGATCGACCTCACGTAGGCGACATGTACCTGATTGTAGACGGCGCAACTCTCGCACGATGCCCTGTTCGCATAGCCAGAGCCCCTTGATCCAGATATAACCATCGTCTTTCACAATCCGTTGTTCTTCTACCAGCGCATCGATGCGCGCTTCTACTGCGACACCGAGCATTTCCTCGGCTTTTTTACAAAACTCTTCGATGGGATAACACGTATTGCCATCGTCAGAAAGCTCTAGCAGGGCATATTCAATGCCAGCATCGATCCTTTGGGTGGCATCTTTGGGCATGCCTAATTTTTCGGCGATTGTATCAGCGCTCTTAAAGCCGATACCCCGGATTTCTCTGGCTAAAGTGTAGGGATTTTGCTGGATTTGTTCGACCGTCTGCTCGCCATAGACTCTATAGATTTTTTGCGCAAATCCCGGACTGATTCCATATTTTTGTAGGAAAATCATTACACCTCGGATAGCCTTTTGCTCGTGCCAGCACCGCTTGATTTTCTCGACTCTTTTCTCTCCGATTCCTGGCACATCCAGGAGCTGCTCGGGAGTCTGATCGATCACATCGAGTGTCACTTTTCCAAACATCTCGATAATGCGCTTTGCGTAGATCGGACCAATCCCTTTGACCATTCCCGATTCAAGGTATTTTTGGATGCCCACCACATCCTGTGGTGTTTCGACGGTGCACTCCTTAACCTCAAACTGCATCCCATGAGAGGAGTTCATTTTCCATCCTCCTAAAAGACGCACACTCTCGCCCGGTTGAACCCCCGGTAACGTGCCCACCACGGTGACCAAATCGGTTTTCTTCGGCATTTTCAGCCGCGCAACTGTAAACCCATTTTCCTGGTTATAAAAGGTAATGCGCTCAATGTATCCGAAGATCTGATCCATGAGGAGATACTAACTCTTTTCTTACTGCCGATCAAGGCAAGACGCTGTTTAAAAGTCAAAAATAAGATAAGAGACCGTCAATGCTTGCGTTTTCCCATACGGAACTTTCTACCTTGGCTTTAAAAGGGGCTTGGAGCATTCCCTGCAAACCCTGCTCGGGCGATCCCGTTTATCTTGTTTTTGCTTGAAATCCTGTAATTTCTTGAGGCCTTAAATATTTTATGTTACAGAGAGGTGTGATGAAAAGAATCAAATTCATAATTGCCCTGCTTGCCATCTTGAGCGCGGCGTTTGCGATCTTTTTTGTACTGAGAAGCGATTTCGCCTTGCTTACCCACCCCAAGGGAATCATTGCGCATCGTGAATTGAAGCTCATGGTTACTCAGATTCTTCTTATGCTTGTCGTGGTTATCCCGACATATATTGCGCTATTTGCAGTTGTATGGAAGTACCGGGCTCAAAATGCAAAAGCACACTATGACCCGGAACATTCGCATGGAGGTTTCGGGCAACTCGTATTGTGGATGATCCCTTCAGTAATTGTTGCTTGCATGGCCATCTTCACCTGGAATATGACACATGCCCTAGATCCTTATAAGCCTCTGGAAAGTGAGGTGAAGCCGCTTAAGATACAGGTGGTGGCTCTTGATTGGAAATGGTTATTTATTTATCCCGAGCAGGGGATTGCATCGGTGAATTTTGTCCAATTTCCAGAAAAAACCCCGATCCACTTTGAGCTCTCTGCAGACGGCTCTCCCATGAATTCTTTTTGGATACCACAACTAAGCGGACAAATCTACGCTATGTCAGGGATGGTCACCACTCTGCACATGATGGCCGATACGCAGGGAGTTTATAGTGGAAGAGCAGCTGAAATCAATGGAGATGGCTTTGCAGGGATGACCTTTGTTGTCAAATCGAGCTCGCAAGCTGATTTTGACAATTGGGTTGCCGAGGTAAAACAATCCCCTCTGCAACTCACCGATTCCACATATAACGAGCTGCTTAAGCCTTCACAGAACAACCCAATTACGCTTTACTCATACGTAGAAAAAGAGATGCTCAATAAAATAGTTATGAAATACATGCATCCTGCACCACAGTAAGCTTATGACAAACTTCATTTCTGGAAAACTCACTTTAGACTCGCTGCCCCATGCGTGGTATACGATTGGCGGGACAGCTTTTATGGTTATGATGGGCATGACGCTTGTTGTTTTTCTTACGAAAACCAAACGGTGGAGATGGCTTTGGCATGAGTGGCTAACATCGACTGATCCCAAAAAGATTGGGACCATGTACATGATCTTTGCGGGTCTTATGTTTTTTCGTGGAATGGTGGATGTGGGGTTGATCTGGCTGCAACAGTCGCTCGCTACAGATGCGCAAGGTTTTTTGTCATCGGATCACTTTCAACAGATTTTTACGTCCCACGGCGACATCATGGTTTTCTTTGTGACGATGGGATTGTTCTTCGGGCTCATGAATTGGATTATACCCCTTCAAATTGGTGCACGCGATTTAGCTTTTCCGTTCTTGAATTCGCTTGGATTATGGCTCACGGTAGCAGGTGGGCTGCTGATTAATGTGTTTTTTGTGATCGGTGGAAATTTTGCCAATACAGGTTGGCTAGCGATTGTCCCACTCTCCGAGCTTGAGTTTAACCCTGGCGTGGGGGTGGATTACTTAATTTGGAGCTTGCAGCTCTCTGGCCTCGGAAGCTTGCTTGCAGGAATTAATTTTATTGTAACGATCATCAAAAAGAGGGCACCTGGAATGACTTTGCTGAAAATGCCCCTTTTTACTTGGACCTCTTTGTGCGCTATGATTTTAGTGATTTCCGCATTCCCTGTGATTACCGCAACGACCTTTCTTTTGTGGTTAGACCGCTTTTTGGATATGCATATTTTTACAGCAGGATTCGGCGGTAATCAAATGATGTATTTTAACCTCATTTGGATGTGGGGCCATCCTGAGGTCTATATTTTGGTATTACCATCATTTGGGATCTTTTCAGAGGTTGTGTCTACGTTTTCTCAAAAACCGGTTTCCGGATACGTCTCGCTGGTATGTGCAGCTGTTGCCATCACCCTTCTTTCCTACTTAGTGTGGTTGCACCATTTTTTTACAATGGGCGCTGGGGCTAATGTGAACTCTTTTTTTGGTATCGTGACCCTGCTGATTGCGATCCCATCAGGAGTCCAAGTTTTCAACTGGATTCTCACGATGTACAAAGGAAAAGTCACTTTTGCCACGCCTATGTTGTGGTTTATGGGTTTTATGTGCACCTTTCCCATAGGAGGGATGTCCGGTTTACTATTGGCAAATCCTCCGGTTGATTTTCAGATACATAATAGCTTATTCCTAATAGCCCATTTCCATACGATGATCATTGGAGTCGCACTTTTTGGAATTTTTGCCGGCTTGACTCTTTGGTTCCCCAAGATTATGGGATTTACGCTTAATGAACGGCTGGGTAGACGGGCTTTTTGGTTATGGCTGATCGGCTTTTTTGTTTCTTTTCTACCCATGTATCTTTTAGGATTCATGGGAGCAACCAGAAGGCTCGATCATTATGCTGCAACGACTGGTTGGCAACCGTTGTTCATTACTTCCACAGTGGGATTTGTGATTATTATGTGGGGGGTTATTACTCAAGTGCAGCAGATATACGTCAGTATTAGGGAACGCAAGAAACATAGGGACACGACGGGGGATCCTTGGAATGGAAGAACCTTGGAATGGGCAACCTCTTCGCCGCCCCCCTTTTATAATTTTGCGGTGATACCCCATGTCACGAGCCGTGAACCATTTTGGGACATGAAAAAAGAAGGCCTGCGGCCATCAAAAGACTATAAGGACATTTTATTGCCCAAAAACACCCCCATGGGAATCTATATCTCTGCTTTTGCGTTTCTAGCTGCATTTGCCATTGTCTGGCATGTGATCTGGCTTGTCCTCTTAGGACTCATAGGAGTCATCGCTTGTATCATCATCCTTTCGTTGAATGAAGAGACCGAATATGTGTTAACTGCCGAGCAGATTACACAGATTGAGGCAAAAAAGGTTAAAGTGTAACCCATATGGAGCATCATTTAGAAGAAGCACAGGAGACAAAAAATTTCGGGTTCTGGATTTATTTGATGACCGATCTCGTGATCTTTGCAGTGCTCTTTGCCACATTCGTGGTTCTCCGCAATAGCACTTTCGGAGGACCCACCGCCCGCGAGCTTTTTCATTTACCCTCTGCTTTTGCGGAAACCCTCATCTTGCTGACAAGTAGTTTTACGTGTTCCCTTGCCACTCTTATGCTGTATCGGAAACAGAGGGGAGCCACCATTTTCTGGCTCTCAGTGACCTTTGTTTTGGGATTGTCTTTTCTAGCCATCGAATTTTATGAATTTTACACATTTATTCACGAGGGAGCCGGGCCGGAGCGCAGCGGCTTTCTCTCTTCTTTTTTTGCATTAGTGGGCACTCATGGATTGCATATTGCCGTAGGACTATTGTGGATGCTTGTAGCCATATTAGGGATTTGGTTTCGTGGGCTTACGGCTTTTGAAGCTTCCAAAATGTTTCGTATGGCTCTTTTTTGGCATTTCCTAGACGTTGTGTGGATTTTTATATTTAGCATTGTCTATGCGATAGGTCACATTTTATAAAAAGGAAACAAGATGCATTCCAAAACTCTTTCATCACGTGTCATCGGATTTGTGGCATCCCTTATCCTTACGGGAGCAGCCTTTTTAATTGTGATTAATCCCCATTTTTTTCATCTAGATATTAAAATGGCGATCAATATTATTTTGATTCTTGCGCTTCTTCAGTTCGTTGTCCAATCCATATTTTTCCTCAATCTCTTGAGTGAAAAAGGGCCACGCTGGAATTTAGTTGTTTTTGCCTCTACTCTCTCTGTCCTGATCATCATCATCACAGGCTCCATCTGGATCATGAACCATCTCAATTACAACATGATGCTGTAGCCAATGTGCCCATGCGGAGGCGAAACGGCTCTCGGAGAAAGAACGCCATTGCTCTCAATGCGGAACAGGACAATACCAATCCGTAGAAATAACACTACAAATTTAGACTGGATGGCGTGACAGATTTGGACAATCGTTTCGAAGCCTATGTTTTTGCACTTAAGCGAGAAAGGATCATTCAAAAATGGCGTGTTATACCATTTCCAGAAAATAAAGCCATGAAGTGGTACTGGGTAACATGACAGATTTGGACAATCGTTTCGAAGCCTATGTTTTTGCACCTAAGCGAGAAAGGATCGTTCAAAAATGGCGTGTTATACAGTGCCAATTTGTGACTTTATTTTTGATAAATGGTATTACATGGAGGTTTGGTAGATGATCTGGATACCTAGAAGATAGAACATGAAACAGGCAAGACCTGTCATTAGAACGAGGGTCGCATTTCCTCCGGGCATGTAATGCGCAGAGTGTTCCTGCAAAGAATGCCTTAAAGACCAGACCCATAAGATAGGTAATAAGCCTGTGATAAACAAGCCCGCAAAATCACTAAGATAAAGAATGGGGTTGAAAGTGTATTCAATTGGGACCACGCTCAATAGATAAGTAGGAATAAGTGCAAGTGCGACCAATCCAATCCTCTTGACCCCTTTTCTCTCCTTGAAGGGATATCCAAAAAGATCACCAAAAAAATCGGTAATGATCAATCCCACATTGAGCACGGCTGTCATCATACAAATGAGGCTGAGAGACGGCATCCATGCACCTAGAATAGGCACTTGGCTGAGCTCTTCATAATTCAGGAATTCGAATCGAACTTTTGCAAGGTTCTCGGGTCCGAATTGATCGGCTGCAGAAGCGATTGCTATACACCATACAGCGAAAATGGATGCAGATATGAGAGAGCCGGACACAATACACGAGCGAATCTGTTTGATATTGTTATTCAAAAAAGAGCTAATCGTAGGAATTAGAAAATGGTAATACAACGAAGTGACGACTACGGGAAATACCAAAATCATGAATTCCCACTTAACTACTTTGAAGTAATGCGTGCTAAACTGAGCAAAACCTAAATGGTAGCTTTGATAAAGAATTAAACCCATGAGGGCAAAGAGTGCTAAATTAACAGCCATTGTGAGGCGCACTCCACCGGAGAAAATTCCGCCCGCTACAATGAATAAAAAGGCTGCAATCCAGTGAGGTGAGATCGTTATCTCGTGATGGGCCAAAATGGACATGATTAGGGGGGGAGTCAGTTCAAAAAAGCCGATCAGAGCTCCTAGCAAGAGAAATAGCCAAATGATCGATACTATCCAAGCCGTTATGGGACCAAAATAATGGCGGGACATGCTAAAAATGTTTGCTCCTGGAGGACGGGCTAGGGTTGCTTCGAGGAAATATAAAGCCGTGATCAATAAATAGGCCCAAGAGAGAAAAATGGCGATCAAGGAGGGCCAAAATCCTACCATACCTACGGTAAAACCATTTCCAATTAAGCTAGTACCAATACTGCAGGTGACCACTAATGCTGTGACTAAAATCCATCTCCACATGGTCATTCACATTGTTTTTTTTGAGATACCCGTAATCTATAGGAGATTCCTCAAAAAGAAAATGGGTATTAACCTAGATTCGGCTGTTCGAGTCGGTAAAGAAGTGCAAGACGTTGATTTAGAATCACTTTCGATGGGGTCGAACATTCCCGAATGGTGAAGGCGGCCTACGACGAAAGTGATTATGGCTCAAAAGATTGTGCTTATACCATTTATCAAAAATAAACCACGAATTGGCGCTGTATAACACGCCATTTTTGAATGATCCTTTCTCGCTTAGGTACAAAAACATAGGCTTCGAAACGATCCTTCAAATCTAGCATGTTACCCAGTGCCACTTCATGGCTTTATTTGTGAGAAATGCGGGCTAGGTTAAATATGGATGGTGAGAAGGTCGGACCAGCGTGTCGTAAAGCCCGGAGAGCGCATGTTACTTTTTTTCTTCCAAGGTTGGGTCGTGCCTTGGGAGGCAAATTGGAGGATTTTGTAGCCAAAATCGTTGTTGGCTTGGTCAAGAAGGGCCATGGCGGTTTTCCGTTTGAGAGTGGTAGCCGGGTCTTGAGAGGTGAAAAGATCGCTCTGGTAGCGACATGCAGGAACAAGGCCGCCCAGAAGGATGCCTGCTTTTTTGTAAGCAACGCCGGGACGAAAGATCGAGCGGATGGCTCGGCTGGCATACTCCAGGAGGGTCGGGGTATAATCTGTGGGCTCGGGCAGGGTCACATGCGCATGGCCTCCAATTAGAGTGAAAACTTGCAACCAACTGGCCATGCTACCCTCTTCTCTCAGTTTTTCAGCGCCGCGGGCTGTATACGTGCAGATGGCTTCTAACAGGTGTTCTTGTGTCGTGACAGGCTGACCAAAAGAACGGGAGGTCATGATCGTTTGCTTGGGAGATGCCACTTCTTCAAGATCTGAGCAGGGAGTTCCTTGAAGCTCCCATACAGTCCGGAGTCCCGTAACACTGAGATTTTTTTTCACCCAGATGTCTGGCAAATCACGTAAGCTACCGGCGGTGTGGATTCCTTTTGTTGCTAAATAGGAGGCGGTTTTGCGGCCAATGCCCCAGATCTCCACGGTGTCGAGTTGATCTAAAACAGCATTAAGCTCTTGGCTGCTGGGGAAATAAACACCTTTGTGGACGGGATTTTTCTTGGCAATGTGATTAGCTACTTTTGCCAGTGTTTTGGTGGGGGCGATACCGATTGAGACGGGAATCCCTGTCCATTGCAACACTTTTGCGCGTATCATGCGACAATGCTGCAAAGGCTTCCCACCGATATGTAAAAATGCCTCATCGATGGAATAGATTTCGATATCAGGGGAAAGATTGGCCAGTGTCTGCATGACCCTATGTGAGAGGTCACCGTAAAGGGCAAAGTTGGAAGAGCAGATAGCGACATCATGCGTTTTAAGGAAGTCCGCCCATTGAAAATAGGGAGCTCCCATGGGAATCCCTAGATCTTTGCTTTCTTGAGATCTTGCGATGATGCACCCATCGTTATTCGATAACACAACGACAGGACGACGGATTAATCTGGGATTAAAGAGTCTTTCACATGAGACAAAGAAATTGTTACAATCAACTAAGGCTATGAATGACATATGTCACCACCCCCCAGACTTGAAAATCGGATTCCTCCGTCACCTCGATGCTCTGATAACGGGAATTTTCGGGTACAAGATAGATTCTTTTTTTCTCGATCTTTAGGCGCTTAACGGTAAACTCACCATTGAGCAAAGCAACTACAACCTTCCCATGATGAGCTGTGAGCGCCCGGTCAACGACCAGGATATCACCGGAGTACATGCCTGCCCCCTGCATCGAATCGCCATCGACACGCACAAAGAAGGTCGCTGCCGGATGGGTGACAAGCAGCTCATGCAGATCGAGGGGACGCTCGACATAATCGTCAGCAGGGGAGGGAAAGCCGGCTGGCACTCCCGCCTCAAAAAAGGGGACAAGTTTGGTCATAGATCTCACATATAATAGACGACTACGTTTGTGTAAAGAACGATAATTTTTCTTATCAAATTGTATGTGTGTTATTTAGGGTCGCCTCGCGCTTGATTCTTATTAATATTTTTTAATGCCGTTGCTATGTTAATACAACTAATTAGAGGTAGTCGAAGTCGGTCCAGGGGCCTGTGCAGAAGCGGTGTTGTGCTTTGAGGTGCTCGAGGATTGCGTGATCCTCAGCATCCAAAGAGAAATCAAAAATGTCGAGATTTTCTTCTAAATGTTGCTGTGTGCTTGCCTTGGGGATGACAGAGATATTTTGTTCAACAAGCCAGCGTAGGCAGATCTGTGCGGGTGTCTTATGGTATTTAGCTCCGATGTGTTCGAAGATGGGATCGGTGTGCAAGGCCCCCTTCCCTAAGGAGCGGAAGGACATGAGGTGCACGTGGTGCCTGCGACAAAAGGTGAGCAACTCTTTTTGATTCAGATAGGGGTGGAATTCCACTTGATTAACGGAAACAGTGAGGTTTTGATCGAAAAGATCTTGGAGATGGCGCGTGGTGAAGTTGCTGACACCCACTGCTCGGATTTTTTGCCGGTCGACCAGCCGGAGTGCTTGATGGATGGCCCCGCCGATATCACATGAACGATCGGGCCAATGGAGAAGGTAGAGGTCCAGGTAGTCGGTTCCAAGCTCCTTTAGGGTCTGGTCACATGCTTGTTCCAGGGTCTTGTGCTCGAGCTGTGCGAGGCTAAATTTGGAAGTTAAGAAGAGCTGCCGCCTATCGAAACCGGTAATCCCTTTATGGATCGCAGCGTGATTTTCATAAATTGCAGCTGTATCGATGTGGCGGTAGCCTAGATCTAAAGCAGCGCGTATCACCCGGATACATTCCATTCCTTTGAGCCTCCATGTCCCTAAGCCAACTAGCGGCAATGAAACTGCAGTTTTGATCGATATTTCAGGAATGTTTTGCATGGCCTACAAGTATTATGTGGCGGGCCTTTTATAGAAAAGGACAATTACGCTGAGAGCGACAAATAGCCAGGCATACAAATAATAAATATCAGCAAGGGCGAGCGTAGAGGCATGATTGATAAGCATCTCGTAGCTAAGTCCGTAGCTTTTGGGAATAGAATGGGTAATTTCCTCAAAAGGTGCTATGAGATCAGTGAAAAAGGGGTTAAACGCATTTGTGCGCGCTGTGAGCCGGGTTTGGTAAAAGGCTTCGCGAAACTCCCATAAGGTGATGGCCATGGAGACCCCTAATCCCACAAAGAGCATCCGTACAAAAGAGAAAAAGGAGATGACGCCGGTTAAGCGATCAGGGGATGCTCCTTGGACAGCCAAAAGAGAGTTGGGAATGGTAAAAAAAGCAAAGCCGATTCCTTGTACTAAACGGGGAATGGCCAAATGCCAAAAAGAGGTATAGACATTGATATGGCTCAACCAAAAAAACGTGCAGGCAAAAAGAACAAAACTACTGATCACCCAAATGCGCAGATCGAGAAGGCCCACAAAACGGCCCAGTAAAGGAAAAAAGATTAAAGGAAAAATGCCTACCGGAGACAATGTCAGTCCTGCCCAGCCCGGAGTGTAGCCGAGGACCTCTTGCACCCAAAGCGAGTCGAGCACAAAGCTTGAAAACAAGATTCCCATCCCTAATCCTGTGGTCAACGCAGGAAGGCAAAAATTTCTTTTTTTGAGCAGTGCAAGGTTGATAAAGGGATCGGGGTGATAGAGCTCCCAGATGATAAAAAGGATCAGGGCAATGAAGGCGATAATGAATAAAGTTGTAATGAATGTGGAACGGAACCAGTCATCGATGTTCCAACGATTCATGGCCATTTGAGTAAGTCCTACCCATGTAAACAGCAGGATCATTCCCAATCTGTCAATTGGTGTGGTAGGAGGGGCATGTTTCTCTTCTTTTAAAAGGATCCAGACTATGGCAAGACTGAGGATACAGACAGGTACGTTGAGAAAAAACATCCAAGGCCAATGATTATCTGATAGCCAACCGCCGATCATGGGACCCATGGCAGGCCCGACCATCACAAAAAATCCCCAAAAACCAACAGCGATACTCCTTTTGTCTTGGGGGAAATTATTGATGATCAAGGCGAGTGAAACGGGGGTGAGGAAGCCGGCAGCCATTCCCTGAAATACGCGCCAGACAATTAAGAGCTCGAAGTCTCTGGATAACCCGGACAGCAAGGAGGCAAACATAAAGACAATTAAGGCTCCCATAAACAGACGATAGTCGTTTATACGGCGAGAGAGGTATCCTGAAATGGGGACACAGATAGTGCTTGCTGTCGAAAAAACAGTGATGATCCACGTCCCTACATCTTCACGCACACCCAGCTCGCCGGCAATAGTAGGGATGGCGACATTGACGATAAATCCATCCAGTGAGGTCAAAAATGCAGCGAGTGCGATTGCTGTGAGCAAGAAATAGAGCTGAAAACCTTCTAGTTGATTGTGTGAATTCATCATTCGAGATATAAGCAAAAAAAAAAATACACACAATGCTGATATGAAAAAAAAATTATTGCTTTCCTTAATAATAGGCGCTGTCCTCGTATTAGCCGCGTTGGCGTATTTCTATTTTCGCAACCAAGAGGAAGACAAAGAACTGGTGCTCTATGGAAATGTGGATGTACGCCAAGTAGATATTGGATTTCGGGTGACGGGTAAGGTGCAGGAGCTCTTGTTTGAAGAGGGCGACGTGGTCTGTCCCGGGCAGTTGCTTGCCCGTTTAGACTGCACGCCTTACACCAGCCAGCTATTACAAGCTGAGGCGCAGGCAGCATCGATCCAAGCGAACCTAACCAATTCCGAAATCCTTCTAAAGAGACGTCAAGAATTAATTGGTGTCGAGGGTGTTTCACAAGAAAATGTCGATGACGCTCTTGCCAATCGGAATATGTTGCAAGCCAATTTAGCTGCAGCCCAAGCGTCAGTTGCCGTAGCGCAAGATAATGTAGCCTACACGGAAGCATTTGCGCCCACGGAGGGGGTCATTTTAACTCGCATCCGAGAGCCGGGAACTGTGGTTAACGTAGCAGATCCTGTGTACACTATTTCTGTCTCTTCTCCTGTTTGGGTGAGAGCCTTTGTTAGCGAGCCCGATTTGGGGCGTGTTTTCTTCGGGATGGAGGCCAAGATTTATACGGATACTGAGCATGCCCCTGTTTATACCGGGAGGGTAGGGTTTATCTCGCCTGTGGCAGAATTTACTCCCAAAACAGTCCAGACGACACAACTGCGCACGGATTTAGTCTACCGGCTGCGTATCTATGTCGATAATCCGGGCGGCATCCTCAAGCAGGGAATGCCCGTTACGGTAAGGCTTGCAATTATTGACGAGCCGACGGAGTATCATTGTCGGTGAAAGAGGCTCTGGTCGACATCCAAGACCTTTCGAAAGTCTTTGTGCCTGGTACACCTGCTGCACTGCAGCATCTTTCCGTTTCTATAGCCGAGGGTCAAATTGTCGGTTTGGTCGGACCCGACGGTGCTGGAAAAACAACTTTGATACGCCTCCTGGCGGCCCTCCTCTTACCAACAACCGGTTCCATCCATATTGCTGGTAAAAATACCGTGCAAGATGCCGAAGCGATCCATGCGCTCTCAGGCTATATGCCCCAAAAATTTGGCCTCTACGAAGATTTGTCTGTTGTCCAGAATTTAAATCTCTATGCCGATTTAAAGGGGGTAGCTGAAGAAGAGAAAAAGGATACATTTGCAAAACTGTTGGAATTTACAGGCCTTTTCCCCTTCCAAAACCGACTTGCGAAAAACTTATCCGGAGGAATGAAACAGAAATTAGGACTTGCTTGTGCACTACTTAAAAAACCCTCTTTGCTTCTTCTCGATGAGCCCAGTGTGGGTGTCGATCCCATTTCACGCCGGGAGCTCTGGAAAATGGTCTATGTACTCTTAGAAGAGGGGATTTCCGTGGTATGGAGCACCGCATACTTGGATGAAGCTGAAAAATGTGACACTGTTTTACTCCTCAATGAGGGTAAACTTCTGTACAAAGGAGATCCTAAAGATTTAACTCAGCGAGTCGAGGGGAGAGTCTATCTCAAAGCCGGTACGGTCAATACAAGTCACCGAGCTGAGTTGGCGTGCATGTTGAATGATGAGCGTGTGCTCGATGGTGTGATCCAAGGCAAAGATATTCGTCTGGTCATCCAAAAAGATGAGCAGCCTCCAGATGGGCTTAATCCCACAACACCTCGTTTTGAGGACGCTTTCATCGACATGTTGGGTGGTGGCCCTGGAGGGCACTCCGAGCTTGCTGCCAGAAGAGCTGCTGTTCCTTGCCAACATGAAAAGGTGATTACTGCAAAGCAGCTTACCAAACAATTCGGCACCTTCACTGCAGTGGATCATATTAACATAGAAATAGAGCGCGGCGAAGTATTTGGCCTATTGGGACCCAATGGTGCTGGCAAATCAACGACCTTCAAAATGCTCTGCGGCCTTTTAAGGCCCTCATTTGGCAAAGCGTTGATCAATGGTCTCGATTTGCAGAAAGCACCAGGGCTTGCCCGTTCCCAGATAGGATACATGGCTCAAAAATTTTCGCTGTATGGACATATCAGCGTATTCCAAAATCTTCAATTTTTCTCAGGTATTTACAATCTATCGGGTAAAAAACAAACAGACGTTATCGACCAAATGGTCGAAATTTTTGATCTCAGGGACTATCTTAACGTCTCTGCTGAACTGTTGCCGCTTGGCTTTAAGCAACGGTTATCTTTGGCGTGCGCGACCATGCATGATCCATCCATACTCTTTTTAGATGAACCCACCTCTGGTGTCGATCCGATCATCCGCCGCGAGTTTTGGAACCACATCAACGCTCTTGTTGAAAAAGGTGTGACAGTGATGGTGACCACCCATTTTATGGATGAGGCCGAATACTGTGACCGGATTGCTCTGATTTATGGTGGAAAAGTGATCAATATGGATTCTCCAGATGCCTTAAAAGCCAAAGCGAGCACTCCTGAACATCCGAACCCTACGCTCGAAGAAACCTTTATCAAATTGATTGAGGGCGAGGAATGAAATACAGAAGACTGAAAGCGCTTATGGTAAAGGAAGCGCTGCAGATTGTGCGCGATCCAAGCTCAATCCTCATCAGCGTGGTCCTTCCTCTATTTCTCATGTTTATATATGCCTATGGAGTCTCTCTAGACTTGAACCACCTGCGCATAGGTCTTGTATTAGAAGATACGGCTCCCGATGCGATCAGCTTTGCCCAGTCGCTTTATGCCTCTCCTTATTTTGATGTGCGTATTGTCCGTGACTACCGTGAGTTATTGGAGGATCTGGAACGAGGAGATATCCGCGGATTTGCCGTTGTGCCACAATATTTCAGCCAGTTTCGCCATCGGAAAGACACGATTGCCCCTATCCAGGTCATTGCAGATGGCAGCGAACCGAACACGGCCAACTTTGTCCAGAACTACATGCAAGGTGCCTTTCAAGTTTGGCTCCAGCAGGAAACCATTACGGGTGGGGAAAATCTGCTTGCGCAAGTGAGGCCACAGACGCGCTATTGGTACAACGAAGAGCTCGAAAGCCGTAACTTCCTGCTTCCGGGATCTCTTGCCATCATCATGACTCTGATCGGTACTCTGCTCACTGCCCTGGTGGTTGCACGCGAGTGGGAAAGGGGAACCATGGAGGCGTTGATTTCGACTCCCATCACCCGAGGCGAGCTGATTTTTGGAAAACTGATTCCCTATTTTTTTTTAGGCCTTCTATCGATGACCCTCTGTGTGGTAATTACTGTGTTTTTCTTTCACGTTCCTTTCAGAGGGTCGTATTGGCTTCTAGGGCTTGTCTCCAGTACATTTTTATTCTGCTCATTAGGCTTAGGTTTCATGATCTCAACTCTTGCCCGTGATCAACTAGTCGCTTATCAAGTCTCGATCGTGACCGGATTTTTACCCGCATACATCCTCTCAGGATTCCTTTTTGAGATCTCCAGTATGCCAATAGTGATCCAATGGATCACCTACCTAATACCTGCCCGCTATTTCGTTCAGGGTCTCCAGACTCTTTTCCTCGTAGGTGACATTTGGAGTCTATTGTCCATTAACATGATTGCCCTGATGCTCATTGGTATGCTCTTTTTTGGGATTGCCATCCGCAAAACCGTCAAACGGCTCGACTAAATTTATGTAGGCATTATGATATTTGGTATAAACTTTTAATCTCTCTTACGGCGATTACACCTTCTGTTAAATAACCTGTTTCTCGTGTGGAAGTGACCCTGAGAGTATTGGATTCAAAACCTACAACGGCAGGTTTACGCCAGTCGCCTGTTTGATATGCCTCAAATGTTTCGATGCATCGGGTGTGAATTTGGGGATCCTTAAGACATCTGGGTGGATTAGTCAGTCTGCCAAATAACTCCTCGCCGGTGGAGGCACGCACCATTAAACAGAGTAGAGCTGCTTCTAGAGCATGTGCCATACGGAAACCTGTATCTCCAATCAACATTGATTGGGTTTTCTTAGGATCAGGATATTGAAAGAACTGGCTGTAATTTTTTGCTAAACTATCTGGAATGACTTTGGTGCTGACAAGTACCCAGCGACCCCCACAACAATTCTTGAGTAAAGGCTTGATTTTCTCTGAGAAGCCTCCTTTCGGATTGCCGCTAATTTCTTCAAGGATTTCGATGTCAAAAGCTTTCACCGTTCCGTTAACACGGACTTCCTCAGGAATGTATAAAAGAGCGTAATTCTCTCGGTAAGATTCTCCAAAATAAGGATCGTATGCATCCCAATCCACTTCTTGAGATTTGGGAACAATATCGGCTACCTCTACTGTCCAAATTTTCCATGCCTCTGCCTCTGCCCCATAAACTTTGCCTTTAACAATCGATGGAATGAAAGCTGTACGTGCAATTGAAAGAGGAGCGTGTATCCCATCTGTGTCAGCCCTGAATGCTTTTAGGGGTCGTAAAGAAATAACTTCTGTATTTGGACTGGCTACGACTTGGCTCAATCGATCCTCCTCCTCGCCCTTCCCGATTTGGGAATGGTGCTTCTCTCTCGGATGCGAGCTACACTCGCTTCGATTGGGCTTTGTCTCGCAGAGTCCAAATGCGGAAGTTATTTCTTTACGAGCCCTTAGCTTAAGAACGGGCGTCTTATTTTCTCCAATGATGGGTTTCTCATTTTCGATGCGACAACCTCTTTGCTGGCACATTTTCACTGCACTGGTAATACCCACGATCAGCAAGAGAGCTCCCCCCTCACCACCGGCTGCCATCATGATGATTGATTGCATCTGGCTCAATTGACTGAGAGACCCGACCTGCAGATAGCCACCCGCTCCAATCCCTGCAGTCACTAATCCACCAATTGCTAAGATGATAGTGATTGCGCATCCAATGATTTTTTCTTCAGAAGGTTCTGTGTTTAGGTGTATTATCGGGGAGAGTTTCTCTGTTGTAATCCTGGCAGCCATAGATTTGCATCCTAAAAATTGTAACTATTCAGGTAATCCAGCTTTTCGGTTAAAAGCTTCCCTGTGGTGACTATCCACTCCCAGCTTGGCAAAGTGGGCCTGCCTTAAAGATTCTGCTGGCTCGTGAATAGTCACTAAAAATTTTATGAAATTGTAGCTGATAGACTGTTAATTAACCAATTAAACTTAAATAAAGATGTTATTTTTACGGATGAGTTTGAATATTTACTAGAGCTCGAGAGCTTTTAGAAAATTGTCGCCCTGTACAACCTGAATACCTTTATCGACAAATTCTCGCTTTAAATCTTTGACCACTTGGAGTGCAGGAAGATTATATTTTTCGTGAAAATAATGAAGGTGGGGACTGATTTGGTGGTTTTTAAATTTGACCTCTACGATCTGTTCAATTTGATCATCGTGCACAAGCGCAAAATCGATTTCCTTGTGCTCTTTTGTATGAAGATAACAAAGGCTATAGGGCTTAGCCTGGTAGTCAATTTTTGCCAGAACATGCTTGAGTAGGCAAACGGCAACTAAGTTTTCAAATTTACATCCGTTATCTCCTTTCACGAGTCCTGTATCAAAAAAGTAGATTTTCGGTTCTTTAAGCAAACTACGTGCAATGTTATGAGAAAACGGGGTGATTCGAAAAACGATATAGAGCGCTTCTAAAATATGGATGTACGATTTGACGGTATTGGGGGAGATGCCCACATCTTCTGCCAATGATGTGTAGGATATGGGTGAGCCAACTCTTAGCCTTAACAATTCAAAAATGAGTCGGATTGCCTTAAGGTTTTGAATGTTTTCAAAATCTAAAACATCTTCTCTTAGCAGACTATCGACATACTGAAGCCGCCATCTGTCGGCATCAATGGGATCTTCATCTAAAAATGGCTCTGGAAATCCTCCTCTTTGCAAAAAGTGATCAATCGAGTAGGGGACATCCATTTTGTCACATTCCGCAGGTGATAGTGGTAAAAGACGATGTAAATAATAGCGACCTGCTAGTGAGTCTCCAACATGCTGATAGATTTCGAGCCGCGCGCTGCCTGTGACCAATATTTTTTGATGGGCTAATTTCGTATCGTAGATACCCTTTAAATAATTTTTCCATTGAGGCATTTTGTGGATTTCATCGAGAACGAGTAGTTCCACTGATGGGAGCCACGATTCCTCTAGAATGATTCTGCGATCTTCGGCCCTGTCAAAGTTGAGATAGGTCGATGACTCATATTTTGCAGCAATCGCCTTGGCAAGAGTTGTTTTTCCAGCCTGTCTGGGTCCGGCCAAAAGAACCATTTTTTTATTGAGATCGCGCTCTATTGCTGCTTGTTGATACCTTCGCATATTGACTATTTTGCATCATTTTGCGGAAAAGTCCAGACTTTTCCGCATTGCGCTGCAAAAAAGTCTTAAATTAATCGTGACTATTCACGAGCCAGCAGAATCCTTAGGGCAGCCCCAGTTTGTCAAGGTGGTAGTGGATAGTCACCATAGAGAGGCTTTTTAACCAAAAAGATGGATTACCTGAATAGTTACAATTAATCGGGCTAGAGCTCTCCGGTGGCTCGCAAATTGCCGCGGATTAAGTAGTTTTATGAGCGCGGAGGATGGGGCTATTGATGAGGAAGTATCCTGAGGCACAGAGGCAGAGGAGGGCTCCCAGTAACATTAATCCGATGGGATGTAGGGTGGGTAGGAGGAGGGCGCCTAGAGTAGGGATTGCGCACCCTCTTAGGCCCACAGTGAGGATGTTCGTGCTACTGAATGTAAGGCTCTCCTTCTCTTTAGCGAAGACAAGACCCGACATGTGCCAGCTCAGTTCGCTACCCGCTTGCATCACCCCATAAAAGGCATAGGCGAGATAAAGCAAAACCCAATGCCAAGAAGCCGCAAGCAGGAGAAAGGGAAAAAGGGTGGCAAAAAGGGTTACCAGTGCGCTGAAATGAAAGATCGTGAATTTACGGAAGAGCTTGGTCCATAGCGGTGTGGTGCAAGCAACGCCAATTCCTTTGCACACAGAAATCGCAAGGCCCATTTCAACGAAGGAAAGATCGAGAGTATCTACAAAAAATTGAGGCAGAGCCGGGTGTATGATCATGAGGCCGCCTCCGCCGAGCATGAACCCAATTTGGTAGCTAGTAAAATCTTTACGCAAACAGAGCAGGTCCCATATCTGCTTCCAGGGTTTTGAAATCTGATATCCCAACTGTCCCCATTTGTGAGGTGATGGTTCTCGGCAAAGGGGTACAATAGGAGCATGAGAGGGAGCGATGGAGGGAAGCAAAAAGGTAGAGCAGATTCCCAGGGCAGCAGTGATGGAGAAAAACCATCTCCACATTTCAGGATGAGCGTCCAGAAGTAAGCCGGCGCCTACTGCGAGCAGAGCTCCTGTGAGATAATCGATCATCGTTCCATACCCAACGAGTTGTTCACGCTTTGTTTCAGGCAGGTTGTATTTTAATAATTCCATCCATGCTGGGATAGTTGCCCGGCTGAGCATCATATAAAGGCCGAACGCTAAAATAATGAGCCAAACGGATTGAATCCAGGGGAGGAATAGAAATGGGAGATAGCGAAAAAAATGAGCTCCCACTAGATTGGCGATAATCTTATCTGGCCTGCCATGGATCGCTCCGCTCCAGTAGGGAGAGAGCAAAGAGGTGGCGGGTTTTAAGGCCACGATCGCCGCGACTTGCAGGGGAGTGATATGAACATTTTTATAAAGGATAAAGCCGAGCATGCTAAGCAGACACCAGCAAGGGGTGCCCATGAGGCGTGTGGCTAGGAAGGCGATTTGTGTGCGCTTGGCTAACATAATCTGCTCTATCATAGAGCTTTTTAGAAGGGCAGTCAATGTTTAATCGTATTTTATCATTGATCAAGAAAGAGTTGGTAGGGATTTCGCGTGATCCGAAAATCCTATTTTCTCTTCTGATGCCTCCTCTGATCCAATTATTCGTCTTTACTTTCGCAGCAACTCTCGATGTTAAAAATGTGCGGATGGGAGTCATCAACAGGGATAACGGCAGGCCGGCTTTTGAGCTTGTGCAGCGCTTCCGTGGCGCACCCACTTTCAAAGATATTGTTTATTTAGAGGCAATGGAGCAGGTTGGCGCTTTCATGGATCGACAAAAAGGTGTCATGGTTCTATCCATAGATGAGCAGTTTTCTCGCAATCTTGAGGCTGGAAAACCGGCCGATATCCAGCTTATCCTAGATGGTCGCAAATCCAATACGGCCCAAATTGTGGCAGGCTATGCAACCACTATTATCGATCAGTTCAGCACAGAATTTTCTACTATGATCGGTGTGAAACAGCAGAACGCACGTTTAGTGCCCCGCAATTGGTTTAATCCAAATATTTTGTATTATTGGTACAATAACCCGTCACTGGTTACGACCTTATCGATGCTGACTTGTCTAGTGGTCACTTCAATTTCCGTAGCACGTGAAAAGGAACTGGGTACTTTTGACCAGATGTTAGTCTCACCACTCTCTCCTGTAGAGATCCTGATCGGAAAAATTGTGCCTGGAGTGATCGTGGGTATGTTGGAGGGGTTGATGATGCTCGCAGTCGGGGTCTTTATTTTTCAGGTGCCTTTTACGGGCTCGTTCACTCTTTTTGTAATCAGCCTTCTGATATTCATTTTTGCAATTGGTGGGATTGGGTTATTTGTGTCTTCCTTGGCAGGTACCCAGCAGCAGGCGATGCTAGGTACCTTTGTGATCATGGTCCCATCTGTATTACTCTCCGGATTTGCGACACCTGTTGAGAACATGCCTGTATGGCTGCAGCCGGTATCTAACATCATCCCCATGAAGTTTATGCTTATTATTTCAAAAGGGATATACTTGAAAGATATACACCTTAAAACTGTTTTGCATAACCTTTGGCCGATGGCAGTCATTGCCCTTTTTACACTCACGGGGGCAACTTTATTATTCAGAAGGAGGCTCGAATGAGGCGTACTATCACATTCTTAGGTTTAAGTGCTTTCTTAAGTGGCTGTTTATTAGGTCCCAATTACCGCGCTCCGGAAAATGTGGTAGATGATACTTGGCATGCTGAGTGTGCTCCCATATATCCCGAAGAGGAACCTCCCCCTATAGCCTGGTGGGAGCTGCTGGGCGATCCGCTTCTTAATGCTTACATCGAAAGTGCCGCTCATTACAACAACGACGTCCTCAGAGCAGAGGCTAACATTTTGCAAGCCCGTGCAATCAGAGTGATGACAGCGTCCACACTTTTTCCGCAAGTTGCTGCCGATTTGAGCGCAACGCGGACCTATTTTAGCAAAAATGGTCCTGTTTTTTCAATAGGTACAGGGCAGACTAGCACGGTGACAGGACTTCCTTTCCAAATCCAGGCTCCCCAAACCCAAAACCTCTATAATGCCCTGATCGATGCTTCTTGGGAGATCGACATTTTTGGGAAAACAAGGCGGGCTGTGGAAGCTGCTGATTACCAGATTGGGGCTGCGATTGCTAACCGTAACGATGTCTTGATTTCGGTACTCGCGGAAGTGGCCCGCAACTATGTGGAGCTGCGCAGCGCGCAGCTGCGGGGCCAATTGATCGAAGAGGATATCTCCTATCTAGAAAAAATTCGTAAAATCTCAGCTAGCCAACTTAAAGCGGGATATATCAATCGCCTAGATCTTGACAGAGTTGAAGCAGAACTTGCCCAGGACCAAGCTAACCTGCCAGCTGTGCATACCCAAATTTATCAGAACATCTATGCCCTTTCGGTTTTGATAGGGGCATTGCCAGAAGCCCTTCTTTGTGAGCTACTTCCTATAGAGTCAATGCCATGTGTGCCTCGGACGGCCCATATCGGCCTGCGTTCGGAATTATTGCGCCGTCGTCCAGATGTCCGAGTAGCAGAGAGGAATCTTGGGAATGCGACTGCCAATATCGGTGTAGCTGTCGCCTCCTTTTTTCCCTCATTCACTCTAGCTGCGGATATTGGTTTTCAGTCTTTGAATCTGAGTAACCTTTTTCAAGCGGGCAGCTTGACCTGGGCGATCGGAGGTGACATCAATGTCCCTCTTTTTCAGGGAGGTAACTTAATAGGTAACTTGCGTCTGGCAGAAGCTAAGGCAACTGCAGCAGCCTTTAATTATCAACAAGTTGTTCTGCACGCCTTACAGGAAGCAGAAACGGCGTTAGTGGCTTATACAGAAGAGCTGCAAGCCTCCTATGACTTGGACCGGGCCGTGCAAAGGTATGATGCGCTTGTGAATCTGACCCGTTCCCGTTATGCAAAAGGACTGGTCAGTTTAACAGATGTACTTGATATCGAAAGGCAATGGAACTCCTCTGCACAAAATCTTTTAACAAGCGAAACGGCGGCGCTGGTAGATCTCATCACTCTCTATAAGTCCATAGGTGGGGGCTGGGAGCCCATCGAATAAGTTGGCGATCGTGCTTATCCTGTTTTTTTGATTTTTAACAGTACGACATTTTACATAAAAATTATCTCGTGTAAATATAAAAATCATGCACAACATTTTTATGACAGAACATTGATATTCAACGTTTAAAATAAATTCCATATGTGCAACTGTCAAACTCGGGTGATCAATTATGGTTAGTTGCCAAAGGGTCGGGAATCGCTAGTGCTTCTGCGCTGGGTATTCTAGGATTAGTGACTGGATACGCTTCCCGTCACATAAGAATTTGAGATTGAAGAATCCGTCTCTGAAGAGACACTCGCAAAAATTAAATCCATGTACCTTGACATCAATTGAAGGCGCCTTTACCTTATCCTTCAAATTTCAAAGATTTAAATTCCAAAGAAGAAGAGTTACCCCCCATGATAACAACAGAGCCCTGGCACATCGATTTCACAGCACACCAAGCCCTACAACAGAGCCCGCAGAAGGCAAGCACCTACACCCTCCTAGAAGGAGGTCCATCCGACTACCAAAAAGTCACTATCCTGTACCAAAAATCTCCCATAGCAGGCTATCACATAGGCCGCATAGAGATTATCCACAACCCCGCTCTCACCCGCCAATTTGAAGGGAAAGTGATGGTTTTGAATGAAAGAGCCGGCAGCCCCGCCTTTGCTCCCAAATGGGATACCGAACAAGACAAACCCCTCCGCACACGTATAGACCAAGCCCTCAAGACAGTCACCATCCAACACCCCGCCACCTACCACAACGTCCAACTCTTTCCCGCCTTCCACGGCACCAAAGCCCCCCTTTTAGACAGCATTTTCCGCACAGGCTTTGCAAACCTTGCCACCACAGACAGTGGCTTTTTCGGTAAAGGCATCTACAACACCAGCCACGCAGAGTATGCCCACCGCGTCTACAGCGACGGCACCCTTCTCTACAACTGGGTAGCCTTCTACTCAGCCTATCCCGTCACCCTACCGGACATGCCCAAACTCCAAGGGAGCTCCAACCACTCCAATTATGACGCCCACTACACCCTCGTTTCCCCCAAGAACCCCCAAAATCCCAATGAAGTCATCTACCACCCCATTACATCCCTCCAACACCCCACCTATGACGAACACGTCGTCTTTGACTCCTCGCACGTACTTCCCCGCTATCTAGTCACCCTAGCTCCCGACGGCCCCAACCTCACAGCTCTTGTCCCCACAGCCACAGGCCTCACCCTCATGATGTCCCTGGGCGCTTATTTCCCCGAAGCCCCCCTTGCCATCCACCCTCTATTACAAACCCAAATCACAAACATCACCCCCCATTTAACCACCCCCCTAAATCCCGCCCAACTCACCCTCTTCACCCTTCTTGAAAGAACCAAAGGAGAAGCCGACCCCACCATCAAGACCACCCTAGCCAATAGAATCACCAAACTCCTAGATACAGGACGCCCTCTACCTATCCCCACTCCCCAAGGAGCGATGGCCAAAGTAATCGCCGCCCCTGCTCTTCCCCCCCAAGCCTTCGGTAAAGCCCTCTGGGCCACTCCACAGGCAGTGCTCCCTCCCCCTCCTACCGCCGCCCCTGCTCTTCCCCCCCCAAGCCTTTGGCAAAGCCCTCTGGGCCACTCCACAGGTAGTGCTCCCTCCCCCTCCTATCGCCGCCCCTGCTCTTCCCCCCCAAGCCTTTGGCAAAGCCCTCTGGGCCACCCACTTTGGTGACATAGGAATTGAGCCACCCCTACCTCCCGATATCCATACCATCCTCGAGAGCCCCTGCCCCTTTTGGCCAGGCAAAAAGACCAAAGAGACCCACCTCCTCACCCTCATTCCTGCCACGATCGATGGCGCCCCCCTCACCCTCAACAAACTTGAAGAGCTCATCCGGAACCCCAAACAAGGTCACAAAACAAAGTATAAGTACTACTATGACGAGCTTAAAAAAGAGTACGGTACCATCCCTGTCAAGCAGGCGCATTGGGTCCTGATGCCCCGGGATGTCATCCCCGGGAGCAGATACAAGAGCTACGCCTATCAACAGCAGTTAGTAGCCCAGCATCCTCACTATCAAGTACCCCAAGCCATCGAGGCGGCTGTGTGTATGTTGATGGAGTTTGTGGTCTCTGGGGTTCGTTTATATGGAGACAATCCATGGACCTTTACGCGATGTGAAGAAAGTGTTAAGGGATATCAAATCGTTGTTGGGGGTTTTGGCACCGATGGCCTCGATGTCAATTACAGCATCGGGGTCAGCGGCTACTATGGCGTTGGTCCTTTGCGGAAGTTCTAGGCCATCGGTCCTTGGAACATTGGTGCTTGTATGGCCATTGTTTTTTGGAGCTTGGGTCCTTGGCAGCTTGTGGGGCAGGGGAGTGAAGGCATCTGTTTAAGCTGAGGAGGTCTCTGTGATAGAACAGGGGGAGTTTGAGGGGGACATGTCCCCCTCAAGAGCGCAGTAAAAAGCCTATTGGATCAGCCCCTTACCCAATAGGCATTTTTTATCGCCTGCGCGAGAGTGTGTTGATTAGCATGGGATAAGATTCCTAGATAGGATTGTAGCCTTTGATCCATTTGTTTGAGATCTATTTCCCCTCTGAGATACGCCGTATAAGCTTCCTTCAGTCTTTTTTTCAGTCTCTGTTTTGTCCGCGTGCGTACCAATCTATGGTTTGGAAATAGGACATAGCCTATAAAATCGATTCCTTCAGTCAATTTTTTAATCATCACTTTTTTGGGGTGCAGTTTCAAGCGTAAATTTTTTGTTAAAAAATCTTGAACCACAAAGATCAGGTGCTTCAGATGGGATTCATCCCTAGATAAGATAATAAAATCGTCACAGTATCGGAGGTAGTAGGGTTCTCGAAGAGTCTGCTTGATAAAATCGTCCAATTCATGCAAATAGACATTGGCAAATAGTTGTGAGGTCACATTTCCAAGAGGGATGCCCATCGCTTCATCAATTTGAAAACTGTCGATAATCTTATCAACGATCTCCAAAACACCCAGGTCTTGAATATTTCTCCGGATGAGGACCTTAAGAATTTTATGATCGACACTGTCGAAAAAACATTTAATATCCATTTTCAGGGCATAGCAAGGCCTACTGTTATTGGCACTTACTTTTCTAATCATCCTGTGTAAGGATGTGATTCCAACATGCGTACCCTTTCCCAGGCGACTTGAAAGGGAATAAAAGATGAATTTTTTATCAAACACATCGGCAAGAATGTTATGGACCATCTGATGGACAAGACGATCTTTGACAGATGCCTTACTGATGTAACGTTGTTTAGGTTCAGAAATGTAGAAATGTTGATAGGGATCATGACAATACTCGAACGTTCTAAGCGTGTGATGCAGTTGAAAAATATTATCTTCCAAATATCTCTCAAAACATTGGATATCTTTTCTTTTACGTTTCCCTCTTATAAACTGATCCCAGCTTTGAAAAAGATGGTTAGGGGCTGTCATTTTCTCAAAAAGGTTATCGGTTAATTTCATGGCACAAGTACGTTCCGTTCTAGATATTCCCATTTTTCACAAAATTTACGAGCTCTACAAGCTATTGCATAGCCACCATCACTGCATCCCCAAATCTGAACGTTATACCCTTTGGCAGAAGTGTGAAAATACCACACTTGCTCTTTTAGAGGCCCTCATTGAAACAGGTCATAGGAAGGGGGATGATCGCACCTGCGCTCTTTACCTTGTCAGCAATAAACTAGATTTACTTAAGGTATTGATTAGACTAGCCAAAGAGACCCGTACGCTTAACAACAAACAATATCTTGAAATTCAGGAGATTATTCAAGAAATTGGGAGGATGATCGGTGGCTGGATCAAGTCCGTCCCCCACTGAGTCTCTCAACACAGCGGGGAAAACAACAGAATTTCCGCAAAGGACCAACGCCATTGTTGTCGTTGTCCCCGTTGTTGTTGTTGACATTGAGGCCATCGGTGTCAAAACCCCCAACAACGACAACAGCTTTTGCGCCAACGCCCATCTGTAGCACTGAGGACAGAAACGGATACAGCCACATACGAGCCCCCATCCCCTGTATTTTATTTGGAGACCAGGACAATCACACCCTTTCTCTCCAGGAGTTGGCACGAAGTTCTGTCTTGATGTACGCTACTGAGATCCGTGAATCATCAATATTCTGACACCACTCATTTGAGTATAAAACGAACTGTTTCGGGAAGGTCACTACGTGAGCGAACTTGCATGACCAAAACACTCGTGATGATATTCTTTTTCATAAAATAGTGCATTAAAAAGAGGAACCGGTAATGGAGCAATCGCTGCGGTGCCCCCGTAAATTACACATTTGTCCCTTGCATTCATCTCAACCCTTTACTACCTCCCTTCGGGAGCATGTCATTAAAACTTGGAGATAGTCATGAACCCAGTACAAAGCAGCCCATTTGCAGCACCCTCAGTAATTCATCAGCCGCCCGTCCCCCCCCCTCATTGATTTGCCCTATCACCCAGGATGTCATGACCGACCCTGTGATAGATCCGCATGGCCACAGCTTTGAAAAGGAAGCCATACTCACGTGGCTTAAAACGAGCGCCATCTGTCCACTCAACAACCAACCGATTACCCCAGATATGCTTGTACCGAATCGCGCCCTAAAAGAGATGATTGAGTCGCATCAGGCGCCCCACCCAAGCCATGATACAAAAGATGTATCCCAGCCCTCCAAACAAAAGCAGAATGACGCACTTTCTATACCTCTGCTGAATAGTGCTCAAGATTTAGAACAAAAAGGACAGCTTGCCGATGCACAGCAGCTGTATGTCATGGCACTGCAATTTACCTCTAAAAGCGAAGACTATGCCCATCTGCCCCGTTTGTTTGAAAAGAAAGGAGAAAAACAGCACGCCGTTACGGCCTATATCATTTTAGCTGACCTTCAAATAGAAGAGGGCAAACAAGCAGAGGGCATTATCACCTTAAAAAAATCGTTACAGCTCCTACCCGATCCCGGTGTCAAAGCAAAGCTTGGCCACATACTGAATAATAATGGCGACAAGCAAGAAGGAGCCACTCTATTTCTGGAACTATCTCAAGAGGCCCTGTACAATAAAGATCCAATCAGAGCCCTCTCCCTGTGTCATCAAGCCCTCGAAGCCTTTCCCGGTTGTGCAGAGACATGGAAAACACTTGCATTCCTCCAGCCCGCGGACACAAGGGCCCACGTACTCCTCAAAGGGGCCCACGAGCCCTCGATGCCCCTCAAAGGACGGATAGAGCTCTGTAGAATGGTCACGATCCAAGAACCCGAGCACCTACAAGCCAGAATCCTGTTCTTCGAACTGAACCAGCTAAAAATGAAAGCTAAAATCAAACAGTTAAAGGCTGCTTCTATTCAAGTTAAAGAAAAAGTTGTTGAGACGTTGATTCCCCCTCAAGCCTTTGGCAAAGCCCTCTGGGCCACCCACTTTGGTGACATAGGAATTGAGCCACCCCTACCTCCCGATATCCATACCATCCTCGAGAGCCCCTGCCCCTTTTGGCCAGGCAAAAAGACCAAAGAGACCCACCTCCTCACCCTCATTCCTGCCACGATCGATGGCGCCCCCTCACCCTCAACAAACTTGGAGAGCTCTTCCAGAACCCCAAGCAAGGTCACGCAATAAAGTGTTTTTTCAATGACGAGCTTAAAAAAGAGCGCGGTACTACCCCTGTCAAGCAGGCCCATTGGGTCCTGATGCCCCGGCATATCATCCCCGGGAGCAAATACAATAGCGACACCGACCAGCTATTATTAGCCCAGCATCCTCACTATCAAGTACCCCAAGCCATCGAGGCGGTTGTGTGTATGGTGATGGACTTTCTGGTCTCTGGGGTTCGTTTATATGGAGACAGTCCATGGACCTATACACGATGTGAAAAAAGTGTTGAGGGATGTAAGATCATTGTTACAGGTTTTGACCCCGATGGCCACGATGTCGGCAGCGTTATCTTCTATGTCGACATCTCCGACGGCGACTTCGTCATCAGCCACGATTACGGCGCCGCTTGCGCCCTGCGGAAGTTCTAGGCCATTTTGTGAAACGAAGAGTTACTAATGGTGAGTAACTCATGCTATATGTGCAGAGATGAGAGAAGGCCTCTCGGATCGGCATGCAGGTGCAGGTCCAAACCACCTTAAGCTGCAAAGGTTAAATGCTTCTTGTGGTGAACATTAAGGAAAAAGTGTGACTAGATCGCACAAGGTGATTATCAGGAAGATGAACAACAATTAAGTATCGTAGGAAAGCGTCGAGAAGAACTTAAACGACATCAATAACTGGGCGAGATGGTTACCCAGGAATCAACAATTCAGCGGAAACCTGAACTACTGGCTGAATGGTGTCCGGCGCACAGATACCATGATCCTAATAAAGGCTTACACAATGGAACGTTTGAACCTGTCGCTACGATGATAAGGGAAAAGCTGCAAGGTGACAGACACCAAGAGCGAAATACTGATGCGTAGCACGGGGGCGGAGAGATTCGTAGTAGTTGAGAAACCCTTGTAACGAGGGTGGAGCGAAGGGATCTCCTGACCAGCCAATACAAATAGACACCCGAAAGGAAGGATCTAAGTGGATTACCTGAATAGTTACCATATTTCCAAACACGTAGTAATGGAAGCATTTAAACGTGTGAAAGCAAACAAAGGAGCTGCCGGGGTAGACGATGAGTCAATACTGGTGGGGGCTATAAGGACTCGCAAATCATTGAAATCCACCCAAAATTTTATTTCACGGGAATTGCTAACTGTCAAAGTTAGGGGTAAAAAATAAAATACTATTTATGATAGCATAGGGATGCCCCAATTTCATCTAAAGGATGATTATGAATAAATTTTCAGGTGCCTATGAGTATCAAGCATTTCGTTTGCTACAAATCGCTTTTGTGATCATGCCTATCATAGCGGGTTTAGATAAATTCTTTTATTTTCTAGCCAATTGGACAAACTACCTTTCTGAAAGCACAATCAATTTTTTACAAGGCAACCAATGGAATTTAATGATGGCAGTGGGGGCTTTGGAAATCTTTGTAGGAATAGGGGTCATCTTTAAACCACGGCAATTCTCATATGTTGTTGTACTATGGCTACTTTGTCTAATTGTGGATGTGATCTTTTTACGGAAATTTTATGATGTTGCTCTACGTGACTTTGGGTTGTTAATAGCAGCATTAGCTCTCAGTAGATTAAGTCGCAAGTACGCGAGTTAATTTGTACTGATTTGCCAACAACGATGGATTTTCTGGTTATGGAAATCGAGTGGAATGGTCTGAGCGGTGATTTCCCTGATTGTGCAAAAGGGAAATAGTGAGGGATCAAAAGAAAATTTCCGAAAGTTTGTACTAAAAAAAAGCGTGCCACCCTTCGCGAGAAGCCGAAGAGCCTGAGAAAGTAAATGCAAATAATCTGCTTGAATCTCGAACATTTCTTCCATCTTTTTGGAGCGCGAGATTGTAGGGGGGTCGATCACGATGATTGCGTATTGAGTTTTAAATGCAATCTCCAGATCAATCCATTTTAAACAATCAGCCCGTACAATGGTGTGATGATCTGCTGGGATAGAATTCAAATCGAAATTCTCTCTGCCCCAGGCAGTGTAAGTATTCGACATATCGACACTTTTGGTAGATGCTGCCCCACCCAGGGCTGCATGAACACTAAAAGAGCATGTATAAGCAAATAAATTGAGTACATTTTTGCCTTGCGAATGGGCGGCAACAAGCCTACGTGTTTCGCGGTGATCTAGAAAAAGGCCCGTATCGAGATAATCCTGCAAGTTGACTTTGAATTTGACCCCATACTCTTGTACGATAAAGAATTCCTTGTCCGCGCTCCTTTTTTCGTATTGCTGTATCCGGGTACGCCTTAGGCGGGTACGCCAGAAAATGTCCTCAGGACGAGCGCCAAAAATAGAATGAAGCGCAGCTTCGGTCTCTTCGACTCGTTCAGGAGGTGGTTCATCGCTTAAGCGATCATAAGAAAAGTATTGCACACAGAATCTGCCCGCATAAAAATCGATTGCGAGAGGGTATTCTTTGATATCTCGGTCGTAGATACGAAAACAATTTGTTGCTGTTCTTTTAGCCCATTTACGCACATGCCGGTAGTTTTTACGGATCCGATTCTTAAAAGGAGAGCTTTTATCTTCTCCATCGGCAATTTCTGGCAAAAACAACTCGGTCATAGGGATTAGCATAACCTAGAAGAGCTGACAATGCATCCTTTTTGTGAAAAATGCAGGTGGACATGTCTGGCCATTCTGTCTAAAATGGCGCCATGGATTTTGCACCCTCTTTAGAACAAGCTGTCGCAGATAGAAGAACTTTTGCCATTATTAGCCATCCCGATGCCGGAAAAACGACATTGACTGAAAAACTTTTGCTATACTCGGGCATGCTCCACACAGCAGGCATGGTTAAAGGGCGTAAGGGAAGGAAAGCCGCGGCCTCCGATTGGATGGCCATGGAACAGGAACGGGGGATTTCGATCACCTCGTCGGCCATGCAGTTTACCTACAAAGATACGGTCATCAATATCTTGGATACGCCAGGTCATGAAGATTTTTCAGAGGATACCTACCGCTCACTCACAGCTGCTGACTGCGCGATCATGGTGATCGATGCGTCGAAGGGGGTTGAAAAGCAAACGCGGAAGTTGTTCGAGATTTGTCGTCTGCGCGGAATCCCTGTCCTCACCTTCATCAATAAAATGGATATGCCCTGCCGTGATCCCTTTGACCTAATGCATGAGGTAGAAAATGTCCTTCAGATCCATTCCTACGCTATGAATTGGCCCATTGGGTCTGCCAAAGATTTTCAGGGCGTAGTCGATAGAGCGACAGGAGAATATGTCTTTTTTTCAAAAACATCTCATGGGGGCGCTCAAAGAGCTGAAATTACTAGACTTCAACCCCATGACCCTGTAATTCAAGAAAAGATTGGCCATGATGCCACTATCCAACTCCTGCAGGAATTGGATCTGCTTGCCGTTGCAGGTAATCCATTTTCACAAGAGGAATTTTTAGCAGGCAAAGTGACCCCCGTTTTTTTTGCCTCCGCCCTCACCAATTTTGGGATTGAGCCCTTTTTTGACGCCTTTATTCATCTGGCTCCATGCCCACATAGCCGTCTTGCCAATCGCTCGGATGGAACAGAGATCATAATAGACCCATTTAAAACCCCATTCAGCGGGTATGTCTTTAAACTCCAGGCCAACATGGATAGACGCCATCGCGATAGCATGGCCTTTATCCGTATCTGCTCAGGCCGTTTTGAGCGTGACATCGTTGTCAAACATCACCGGTTAGGCAAAGAGATCCGTCTTTCCCGTCCGCATGGAATGTTAGCAGGAGAGAGAGCAACTGTCGATTTTGCATATCCTGGAGACATTATTGGCGTCATCAACCCTTCCACTTTTGCCATTGGCGATACTGTGTCTCTAACAGGTGGTTTTGCCTTTAAACCGCTTCCGCAGTTCCAACCCGAGATTTTTGCTCGTCTGCAGCCTAAGGATATCGGTAAACGCAAAGCTTTCGATAAAGGAATTCTCCAGCTCATCGATGAGGGGGCTGTCCAGATGCTACGCGCGCTCCACGATGAGAATGAATTGATCTTTGCCGCTGTGGGTCAGCTCCAGTTTGAAGTGATGCAGTACCGTCTCAAAGATGAATATGGAGTAGAGACGGCACTCTCGCCCCTTCCCTATCAATGTAGCGCCTGGGTATTAGGCGATCTAAAAACCTTTTCAAAGCCCACCAATGCAGCTCTTGTAAATGATCGGCAAGCTCGTCCCATGGTGCTCTTTACCAGCCAATGGGAGAAGCAGTACTGCATGAAACAAAATTCCCACCACGAACTTGTCGATGTGCTGGTGTAAATAGCTCTCCTCTGGTATCAACAAATTTTTTGTATACCTTTTGAGAGGAATCATCTTTGCGGTTGATATTCCATAAAGTCATCTATATCTCTTCGCTTCTCATTATACTTTTCCTTTTTGAGAGTTTCACTTTCCTGCCGCCTCGTAAAAATTACCCTCTCCTAACCGTGGGAAGTGGTTTGTATTATGGAGGACCTCGGCATTCAGGTGGCGTTTTTCAATTAGAGTATAAGGCTAAAAACTGTTTCTTACGTTACTTCAGGCCCCAGGCTTCCCTCGCGTTTCCTGAAATGAGGGGAGTCTTTTTTGGCGCGGGTTTGGGTGTCGATTTTTATTTGTGCGACCATCTTGTCTTTACCCCCAGTTTTGAGCCTGGACTCTATTATATGGGGAGGAGTAGGAATTTAGGTCATCCAATCGAGTTCCGCTCTGCAGTAGAGCTGGCTTATGAAAAGAATAATGGCCTGCGTTTAGGTGCTCAATTTTATCACATCTCTAATGCAAGTCTGGGTCATCATAATCCAGGTGCTAACGCCCTTGTATTTTTCTTAGGGCTTCCCTTTAAATCCAAATTATAAAATATCCATTGCCTTGAAATAACTATTTAATTTAAAAGCTAGAGCTAGAAAAATTATTTTAATGGGGGTTTTAAATGGCAATTTCTTCTGTCTCATCCGATTTTGTAGATAAAATAACCTATCCAAAAGCTAAGGCAGATTCTGAATACCTCTCTTACACGGAGTTTAAGTCTAAATTTAGTTTGGGAGAAACATCCACAGAAAAAGATAACCCGCATACAGCTAATTTAAGTGAGACCATGTCTAAAAATAGACATGCCGGGCTTGCCATGCTTTTAGCAGAAGAGGAGCGCGTCATAGAAGGATTTAAAGTATTTGCACCACGATTGAATCCCATTTCCCTCTCTCTTGCAGAGCAAGCAAAGCAAGGGGGGCGGATCATTTTTATCGGTGTAGGCTCAAGTGGAAGAGCAGGTATCGATTTGGCCACCAAAGCAACTAAGTTGTATCCTCAGCTGAAATGTTTGGGAATGATGGGAGGCGGAGATTGTGCTCTTATCCAGGCGCGGGAGGGCTTTGAAGATTCTCCTGAGCAGGGAAGACTCTCAGCGGAAAAATTGGCCATAACTCCTCAGGATTCTGTTTTTTTAATTTCGGCTAGCGGTTCTGCATCTTTTAATGCCGGATTTGGGCATGCGGCTGCAAACGCGGGTGCGAAGACCTACTGTTTTTATAATAGTACTGAAGTGCCTGAAAGAACGAGCGCCCTTTTTAAGCGGGCGGACAATCCTGTAGAACCGCTTTTACTCGATATTGGACCACAAGCCATCATAGGGTCGACTCGTCTTCAGGGTTATAGTTTGGCACGTATCTGCCTCGGTTACATGTTAGGGCAAACCATTTTAGAGTTGGATTCTCAAATTGATCCTGCAAAGCTCTCGATCGATTATCTTGCTCACCAGCTCACCTCCTCGTTGACCAAAATAAAAGCTGTCATTCCAGATCTGGTAAAAATAATTGATGGAGAACACCGTGTCTTTTCTAGTCCGCACTCTAACTTCCGGCGTGTGCGCGATGAGACACATGCGGGGTATGTGACATTGCTAGGTACAGCCACTTCTGCTCGGGAATTGATTATTGATAGTGTTGAAACCTCGCCGACTTTTTTTTTAAATCCCCGCAAAAGAGAACAAGAAGGCCACAAAAGGCGCGCTGAATACCAAGCATATCTGGTGGGAGAGCAGGACAATAACCAAGCGTGGAAAATTGCGCTAGGAAGAGAACCTTATTTTCCAGAGGATAGCAAGGAAATCCATGATTTTATTCTTTCAACAGAAGTAAGTGGGAATGAAAGTTTTGCGAAGCGTCCGCATGGTGCTGAAAATTTTGTACTCGGTGTAGAGATCTTGCACAAAGGAGAAACACCTTCGGCTCAATTATTGCAAACCATCACTGCGACCCAGGACGGAGGGGGACGAGTTGCTCTAATTGTGATTTCAGAAACACCACTGACTGTTGAAGAACTGAATGTTAAAAGTGATACTGTGATTGTTATCCAACAAGAAGATGACCTTTTGGGACTCACCTTCAGTCAATTACTCAAATGGATGTTGAATTTGATTTCCAACAGCACCATGGTGGAGGTGGGAAAAGTATCTGGCAATCGCATGATTGATTTGCGTACTTCAAACAATAAGCTCATTGATCGCTGCATGCGCCTCATTCATGAAAAATGGAAAGACAGGCATCTCTTAGAAAACCTTGATGATCAAGCTCTTTATGAACAGATCATCCAGGTTTATGAAATGCAAAAAGAGTATCAGGAACGAGGCGAGTACACACCTTCAACCCTCAAGATGATTCTCGCCATGTTAGAAAAAAATTGTTCCTTCGAAGAGGCAATCTCCTTTTTAAGGGACATTGACGAAAATATCGACCGTTTTTAATTGAGCGTTATACCATTTCCAGAAAATAAAGCCATGAAGTGGCACTGGGTAACATGACAGATTTGGATGATCGTTTCGAATCCTATGTTTTTGCACCTAAGCGAGAAAGGATCGTTCAAAAATGGCGTTTTATACAGTGCCAATTTGTGACTTTATTTTCTGGAAATGGTATTAGCCCTCTTTCTTTTTTAAAGAGGCGATGTCGATCACAAAGCGGTATTTGACATCGCTTTTGAGCATACGCTCATAAGCTTCGTTGATTTTCTGGATGGGGATTAGCTCAATATCAGCCAAAATATGGTTTTTGGCGCAGAAATTGAGCATTTCTTGAGTCTCTTGTAGGCCGCCGATTAATGAACCTGCGATTTGTCTTCTTTGAAAGATTAAATTCTGGATATTCGGACTAGGATGAGGCTGTGGAGGGGCTCCTACCAAGCACATGGTACCATCGCGTTTCAGCAGCGCCAGATAGGTATCTAGATTGTGGGGAACCGACACAGTATTAATAATGAAATCGAGGCTACCAACAAATGCTTTGAGCTCGTCCTCTTTTTTAGAGAGGATAACATCATTGGCACCCAGCCTTTTAGCCTCCTGGATTTTGCTCTCTGAGGAGGTGAATACAACAACGTGTGCCCCTAATGCATGAGCAATCTTAATGGCCACATGGCCTAACCCTCCAATACCCACCACTCCGACCCGGGTGCCCTTGCCCACTTTCCAGTGCTTCAAGGGTGAGTAAGTGGTGATTCCAGCACACAAAAGAGGGGCTACTGCTGCGAGATCTTTTTCTTCAAATTCTGCAGGTACCTTTAATACAAACTTTTCATCGACTACAATTTGAGTAGAGTATCCACCATAGGTGGTAGATCCATCAACTCTATCTTTTCCGTTGTAGGTAAGAACAAATCCATTTTCACAGTACTGTTCCAGGTGGTCTTTGCAGCTTGAACAGGTTCGGCAAGAATCAACTAGGCAACCTACTGCTACTAGATCACCCTGTTTAAAGGATTTCACCTCATTACCCACCTGAGTCACACGGCCAACGATCTCATGTCCCGGCACAAGGGGATATACGGTGTTTTTCCACTCATTTTTTGCTTGATGCAGGTCCGAATGACAGACACCACAGTAGAGGATATCCAATTTGACATCGTGAGGACGGACCTCTCTGCGCTCGAATGTAAAAGGGCTTAAGGGGGCAGCTTCACTAGTTACGGCGTATCCTGATGTTTGTGTCAGAGTTTTAGTCATATTTCCCCTTCTGTATTTTTTGTCAGAATAGCATTAAAAAATTATTTATCAATCCTTTTCTGATTGCTGCCATCATTGTTATGTTGAGCGGCAAGTAGCGATGCCATTTCCAGAAAATAAAGTCACAAATTGGCACTGTATAACACGCCATTTTTGAACGGTCCTTTCTCGCTTAGGTACAAAACATAGGCTTCTAAACGATCGTCCAAATCTGTCATGTTACCCAGTACAACTTCATGACTTTATTTTCTGGAAATGGTATTACACAGCTTGATGGTTTTCTCAGATGTCAGATAGCGATAGCCCTCTCTTTTTTTTGACTTTTCAGTTCGATATTCCATTCGATGGTCTCTTCGGTGTCTAGTAATGAGCACATCGGGCTTATCGTTTAACTGAAAGAGCGGCGCACGCCAGGCACATGCAGGCCCCGCCTGCAATCGATTCTAGCTCTTTTTCGGAAAGGGCGCCTTGGGGTTTTTGAGGAATTACGAAATAAAGGGTCGTTTCGTTGCTTTCGCACACCTCCACTTTTTTTCCAGGAGGAAGCATAATTCCCTGTTCCTTAAGCACTTTTTCGGGGTTTTTTAAGAGCTGAGCCTTAAATTGAGGATCGCTCCACGCTTTTGCGATCACTTTCGCATATTCTTTCTGAAACTCCATACTCCCTCTCAGTTTGTATACTTGCGTATTCGTGATATTATAATAAAAAATAACTAAAGTAAATTATTATTTTAATAATAAGAGCTCTACTTTTGCTGAATATCCCGATTTTATTAAAGTAACTTTTTCATTTAGTTTATCCATTTGGCCGTAAAACTCGCTTCTTCAGGGGCTAGATGTAATACGGACAAAAATGATGCTAGAGGCATAGCAGAGGCCTTAAGGGTAGGACATTTTCGAGAATGCGTGCATAGAAGTGATGATGCTGTTGAGATTCGTTTTGGGTGACGCCAAAGCCCCGGGGTTGCACGATCACAAGTGGGTCAATATTATAATTATTAACCCACTTGTGATGTTTAAGTCGCTCTGAGTAGATAGATCGGTTAATTATCTGGTGTGGGAGGGCGACGGAGTTGGGTTTTTTTGGACTCTTTTTCTTTTTTGACTCTGTTTTTTGAGCGTACCGAACGGGGAACCCGTGTTGCAACACGTTTGGGCTTGCGGTAGTTGAGCTGCTCCACTTTCTTCCGCAATTTCTCTAAACAGTCCTTTTTGTTGAGGTGTTGGCTGCGCTCTTTTTGGCTTGTCACGACAATGCCTGTGGGCACATGGGTGAGACGGACAGCGCTATCAGTGACATTTACATGCTGCCCGCCTTTGCCGCTTGCACGACAGGTGATGATTTCGCACTGTGCAAGGAGCTCTTCATCATCTAATGGCAGTCTAATGATATCCATAGCAGTAATTAATGGTGAGACAGCTCATCTGTTGTAACTACAGAGGAAGGTGCATCGGCATTTCCCAGACAAACACGCATCATCACATAGGTAATTAAACCTGTTATTGCAAAACTACCACACCCTGCGAGGGCCGTGTACAATATGTTTTGTTGGGTGAGAAAATAGGTAGAGACAGCAGCCCCGGCCCCTACAATGATTGCGAGTACCAAAGCCGTGATGATATGGGCTGTTGGTGATGAGCAAGTGCGTGTAGAGTCCTCTGTAAAGCTTCTACCTCCCGTAGTTGGATGGTAACTATTGTCCGGTGTGTTCAAACTTACTGAAGTTGACTGGCCTGCTAGACCTTGAGAAGCAACAATTTTTGACGCACCCATAGATTCCTTTTCCTTTTTCCTTTATTACTTCTTTAAAATAGAAGTTTAGTAACTATTCAGGTAATCCATCTTTTTGGTTAAAAGCCTCTCTGTGGTGACTATCCACTCCCACCTTGACAAACTGGGGTTGCCCTAAGGATTCTGCTGGCTCGTGAATAGTCACAAGTTTAGCTTTAAAACTCCTTAAATTCAACTAAACAGTTTGAATGAGCCAAAAAATGAGGAAAAATTTGTGCTTTGAGGTTTTCTCCATTTTTTGATGCGTTCGGGAACATGTTTTTCGACCCCCTGCGCATGGACAAAATGGGGTAGAGGTTGCCATTTTTTTATTTTCTCCCACATGGGCCAAAAATCGTCCCATTTTTCGATCCGTTCGATAAAGCGTAAGGGATGAAGAAGGGTGCATCGAGCTAAGCCGATGTCGATGACGATGTCCTGTATAAATGTGGCATTGAGCATGGCGGATGTAAACCTAGAGGTTCCCAAGCCATTTTGAACAAGCTGACCATCTGCAGACAGAAGAGCTAGATGGCCCTCCCATATCTTTTTGTTTATAAGTGCGTTTTGAAAGAAGCTAGCCTCAGTGTCAGATAGAGCAAAGGCGGCCAGGCGATTCTTGTGGTATAGAAGAAGAAAGTATTGTACCGGTTTTAAATAGGTTTCTTGGAGGGGAGTCTCGCCCATTTTGGCGGTACACAGCGCATTGCGTGTAAAGTAAAGGCCATGGGTTAAATGGGACGATCCAAAAACTTCTTGGACCGACCGAGAATGGCTGATCAAATGGGTCACAAAGGTAGAAGAAGAGATGGTTATCCCTTCAGGAAGTGGCAAGCTGGCTACCGGAACGAGATTGATGTGATCGCTTGTTATCTGCTCTTTTTTCATCTCTTCTTTTTGAAAGGTGAAGATAGTGGCGTGCTGTCTACTATCGACATGTGCGGTGGTAAAGAGCTGCGGCTGTCTCTTTGCAACAAAGCGGATAATGGGTGATAGCGTGCGGCATAAAACAGCGGCCTTATCCCACGGCATATCGAATTGAAATGAGCCATACTTTTGCTTTGCGTAATCCCACAACACTTTTTCAGTGGGAGCGCGGGCCCGTTTGCCTTTGAAACGAGCGATAGGGTCGATGGCAACTTGTTTTACAAATCCTTGCCGGTACCGTTTCCAAATGGCGATCTGTTTTTGAGGATCATCTTCTGATAGCAGCATGCGGCGCACAGGCTCTTCGATCCAATAATCGATCTGCTGGAAGGCTGATAAGAGAATCTCTTTATCAATCATCTTGGATTCATTGCGCATCTCCCATTCGAGAGTGGAAGTGGGATTCAGGTGGTCGGAAATGAGCGGGGCTAATTTTTGAGAGACTCCCCAGATGATCCGTTGCTCATTTTTTAGAACTCCTCTTCCTCTCAGTTTTCCTTGCGCGTCATCAGAAAGGGTAAGTTCTTCACCTAAGAGTGCTAGCACAGAAGATCCTTTTGGCTGCTCGATATTGGCCCCTGCACGGTGACTTGGGTCGATGATGGTCAGAAGATTCAACTTTTCCCAGTTAAGTCCAAGTGAGCTCAGGGCTGCTGGTATATCGTGTCCATTGAGCTCTTGGGGTTCACTTGTGTCTTTCATCCATAAGAAAAGGCGAGTTTCCTCCTCTTTATCAGAGGCTTCCTCAAACATGATCAGGCCATCTAAAAGGATATGTGGATATTCTTTTAACATCTCAAAAAAACTAGAAACGCATTCTGTGACAGTAAAATTGCGCAGCATTCCACCCGCATCGCAGATCATCCTTAAGTGGGAAAAAATCGAGGGATTTTCTTTAAGTAACGCATCGAAAAATGTCCTAGCTTGATCTAGGTGGGGGAATGTGATGAATTGGCTATTTTCAGGCGATAGAAACTGCTGCACAGCATGCGCAAGGAAGGTGGGGTCTTCGCGGATATGTTTCCCAGTGTCATAAATCCCGTAGATTTGCCTTGGTCCCGGATCGGCAGAAAAGAGGGTGGTTTGATTAAAGGCGTGTAGAAAATGGACAGGGGTGACTGAGATTTGTTCAGGGCTGTATTGCGCCTGTTTGAGGATTACATGTTCTAGCAGCCAAAAAATCACTTCGCCGTTACGTTCCACTAATCGATGAAATCTCTCCCTGGATTCGGGATGGGCCATTGAAAAATGAGAGAGTCTAAAACCCTCTACGCCTACCCATTTTCCAAAGAGTGTCTCTATTTCTGAAATAGCGGTAGAAGAGCCAACCTCCGAGATGTGGGTTTTTTCGAGTTCTTCAAAGAGCTTAAGGGCTTGAGGATCTTGGATCCCTTCTTGAAAAATTCCATGGATGGTAGCGATCAGGGTAAGATAGATGTCATCAAAGTTGGAACGGGTAGCCTGCCGGGTGCGTGCTGGAACATGGAGATCTTCTCCGTGTTTAATAGATTGCACATGGTGCATCCTCCAAACAAGACTCATAGCTGTATTGAAAAACTCTTCGAAATAGATATGGATGAGCTCGAAGGCTCGCTGCTGGGCAGCTATGCTCTTATTTTTTAACCAGTCAGTCTCATTTATCAGTTGTTTTAACACCGCTTCTTTGACAAGCTTAAGCTCCTGTTGGCTCATCGTGGCCTGCAGGTTATCTTGCAGACCAACCGTCTCTTGAATCGTACGGCCTTCCTGGGTCACCACAGTGGTGCTCATCAGAAGGCGGTAAATCTCAAGCAGTGTCTTACAATCAATGGGGGGCAGAGAGACGGGCTTTCCAATCCCGATTTTGGCTTGGGTGAAGGGGCTGCAATTTTGTCTGCATTCGTCGACTAAAATGGCTCCCTTTTCTTTAAAGTAAGCAAAAATTCGCCGCAACCAGTAGACCGTTTGAACGCTCTTCTGCTCCAAAGCGAGTTGATAGTTGAGCGCAAGTGCATAATACACCTCAGGTGTCAATTTGTAGCCATTTTGGGGGGACTGCACGAGTCTTTCATAAAACCATTGGAAATCAGCAGCAGTTGTATGCGTACTGAGCGCTAACTCTAAAACGTCAATTTCAAAGGAAAAGACGTGGAGTGAAGTTGCTTTAAGCCCTTCCCTGTCTATGCGATAGAGGGCTTTTGAAGAGGCGCTGAAGGGTACAAATCCTCCGCGTTGGAGTCGTTTCATAGCGATGGGGATGTAGAGAGTTGTTTTCCCCTCGCCGGCAGGAGCGACAAATAATCTTACTTTCGAGTTTAGGGCTCGTAAAGAAATAACTTCCGTATTTGGACTGGCTACGACTTTGCTCAATCGATCCTCCTCGTCGCCCTTCCCGATTCGGGAATGGTGCTCCTCGCTCGGATGCGAGCTACACTCGCTTCGATTGGGCTTTGCCTCGCAGAGTCCAAATGCGGAAGTTGTTTCTTTACGAGCCCTTAGACTAGTCGTCTCGATTTCCCAAGTGAGCAAATCAGCCTGTTGTTTACGCAGGCTTTTTCCTGTACGAGATTGATACAAAATCATTTCAGGTTCAGCGGTAGGGTCAAAATCCTCATAGACGGCAATGCTCTCAGCAAACATTTGTATCGAGCCCGTTTTTTGCAATGTGACGATTCCACGCTCAAGCTGATGCATTTGAATCCGCAGCAGATGGTAATGGATGGTCATGAGCATGAGTCGATAGAGCTGCTTTGGCTCTAAGGAGGGGTTAGCCATGCGCACACGCGTGATGTTTTGAGCCAGGTAACACTGTGTCAAAATTCCGTCCATAGTAATCTCGGTAAGATCAGCCCCCATTTTACCTAGTCCTAGTCGGTAAGCAGTTTGAGGGTAGCTATTTGCAAGTGCTTGGGCCTCTTCTTTAATCTGTGCTGCTTTTTGATGGCGGGTCTCAAGTAGATGGGTCGCAGCTTTCAAACAGTCAGAAAGTGTTGTTTGCTGTTTGAGCTGATAGATTTTTTTTCCGTAGCGTGGTTGTAAAAGCTGTGCATGCCCTGCTTGCAATCGGGTGACGATATCTTGGGTTGTGGGGTTTTCTGCGTCTAGATCAAGTTTGGAGAATACAAAAGTGGAGTCTTGTTTAAAATAAGCCTCTTGAACAAACTCGAGATAGGTCTCAAGGAAGTAAGAGTCTACAGTTTTAAGGAAGTTTTGTAGCTCCCTTACGTCTGCCAGATCAAACCTCCATAGCAGAGGTTTTAAAGCGGGCGGCTTGTGAAGAGTCAGCGAGATGGGTTTTTGATAATCAAAATGGATGCTATGACTCCCCATCCAAGTTTGCACGCGGTTTGCCTGCTGCCATAAATGGGCAAGGATCCCATCTCCAATCCCAATAATTTCTTCAAAGACCTTTAGGTTTGTGGCTTGGTCTGGCCCGAAATCCAGTCCCTGGAATCTGTCTGGATAGCATAAGACATACCGAAGGAGCTGTACATACTGAGCATTTTCTCCTAGCTCACCGCTACGCATCAAAAAAAATAGATCAAACTCTCCTTTTCCTTGGCGTGCCCGTTCATAGAGAGTCATAAAATGTTTGCGAAGATTGCTTGTCGTGAATCGAACACAAGGTTGGTAAGAGGTCCTTATGTCGAGGAAGGGGAAATGCTTATTGATTTGGGAAAAATCTGTCGCCAAATGAAAAACGTGATCGGATAGAAGAGGTGAGTAATCAGTGGGAGAGATTTGTCCTATCCAGTTTCCTGCCTGGAGCATCTTTTGACGTATATCAAATAGCGGTATCCAATGAGGTTGGGGTAAGGTAGCTTGGATGGCAGCCTTAAATTGAGCTGCCTTTGGTAGCTTGGACTTAGCAATAGAAAGGGCTTTTTTGTCTTCCTCGGTAAGAGCTCGGTGTAAGTTTTTTAATAAAAAGAGCTCGTCTTCATGTGTCAGACGGATATGAGCGGGGATTCGGCTCACTTGCTTGATGTTTTGAACGCGCAGGTATTTGGTATAGTGTTTAGCTGTCCATAGATAAAAAATATAAGGAAGATCGGCTCCTTTATACCCATACCCCTCTAAAATCACCTGCTCTGCATTGCGGATCAGATGAATGGCGTAACGTAAATAAAAAGCCAAAGCTTCAGGTGAATGATCTTTTAAATCGTAAAACGGTTGGATTATCCAATCGAGCGCACCCATCATGTGACAAAATGTACGCGTTTTTTCAAGATAACGTAGGGCCTTTTCGTAATTGCGCTTCATGGCAAAAAGAAGGGTCAGATAAAGATTTGCTGCGGCATCTGGTTGAACAAGATCGCCTGTTAAGGGATCCAGTTCGTAGAGATATACCTTGAGTGTTTTTGAGCCGGAAGGATCCTGATTAAGGAAACCCTCTTTGTATATCACCTCGGTACTAAAGTTGTCGTCTTGAGGGCGCAAAGGTCGAATAGGGAGTAAGACGCAAGTTTTGGTGCTATTTTCTAAGACTAATGCCCCCTCAAAATGATCCAGTGCATCCAAAGATTGCTCATCTGCAAGAAAAAAATCCGGAAAGGTAAGGCAACGGAAACGGCCCGTCTCCTCTTTGAAGCTAACCTCCAGATCGATCAGATCGAGCTCTTCGATGTTTCCTGAAATGTGGTTCACCCATACACAAGCCTCTTTAGAAGCAGCTAGCCTCTTGAACCACTCAATAAGCGAGGTGTCCTTGTGAGGTTTATAAGAGTACTGCCTTTTCCAAGTATTCACCAATTGTAAATGTCTTAAGGGGATTTGCTGGTTGCCTTGAGAGCGTAATTTGAGCACTCTAGAAGTTCCAGATTCTTCGATCATATAGAGTGGTTGGTATTCTCCTTTTTTACAGATGACAATGAGATGGAAGTTGCATTTTTCATTGTGGCAGCGCCAGTAATCAAAAGAAGGTGAGTGCATTAAGTAGCAACTTTTTATCCATTTGTCATCCATATGGATCTCACAGAACCATTTGTCCTTATATCCTACAAGATTGGGGAATCGATGATAGACAGCGCTCTTGTTTTCAACTAAGCTGTATGCAATTTTACTCAGGCCATCTGCTGAATAAAAGACCTTGTCTTTGAACCTACATTGCGGCAATTCCGCTCCTTTAGAGGCGGGTTTAGCAAGCTTTCTACTCATTCTCCAGCCTTGATGGTGCGGAATCCCGAAGCCCTTCAGGGCCGGGTTCTTCAACCAAACAAGTCGATTATTCTTCATCCCTGTAAATTTTAACCGCACGTCCTCTGTGAGATAGAGCAATTGATGCGAGTTGTGATAAACTACCCCCGTTTCTACATTCAGACGGTAGTGCCCTTTGGTGAGTATAGGATAATGCCCAAGGCAGAGATCTTCAGATAAGGGGGTTTCTGGCAAGAGTAGATGCAGCACTTCCGCGAAGGTTTTTTCTCCCCATGCTTTATCTTCAAAGGCAGATGCGATCTCTGCGTGGTAGGTTTGTAGAGGAGAGGAAATCTCTACTAACAACCAGGGTGGGGGTTTTTTTTCTGATGGTTCGTCGTGGAGTATCCAAAATTGGGCTTTAATCAATTCCCGTAACGACTCTTTCCCTCTGGGAAGCCCTATTTGGTACAAAAAGAGTAAATGACAATAAAGAGAATAGGGAGACGAAGAGCTTTTTGCACTCATCAACAAAAACTGTTCGTAACCCTCAAGGGTTGTCAAGGAAGCTTGGGTATATGTCTCAACACAAAGGCCCAACCGGACTAAAAAGTGACATGTATTCTCATTGGTATGGGAACCCCTAAAGTGGTCGATGCCTTGTGCGATGACATTCCTTAAATGGTCCAAAATCGCTTTTTCATGGTTGATTTTATGTGTTAACAAACCGGGTTGAAACAATCCGATTTCAACCATCTGCTGGATTTCACTCTCACAAAGAAGGGAGATATGGCTGCGCATCCATTGAATCACCGAAGTGATCTGTAGCGCAGGGGTAGAAAAAATGCGCGCCCATTGCCTATAAAGCGATGTATTCCAAATGGGACGATGAAAAATTTCGTTTTTCATGCATTGGGTGGCATTTTCTGAAACATCCTCCCATTTTTTATCGATGCATTTACTTACAGAGCGTGAGACAGCGCAACCTAGAGCTGTCAGTTTGGAATGCACTACCGTACTTTCCGGAGCATCAATGGAGATGTGATTGACTTGGGTAATTGCACGGTGTACTCGCAACCCATTGTTAAGGGATAGTCCGCCCCGAAAAATCTGCCAAGAGGTGTGGGCAAGGTAGTAGAGGGTTTCAATAACCGGTGGGATATAACGGCCATCTTCATTCATCCACAAAGTGATAAATTGCTCCTCGAGCGGGAGCATACGCGCTTGTTGATCCAGCTTTTCTAAAAAGGGTTCTAGAAATTTCAAGTGTGAGTGGACAGAGCTCCAGGCCTGCATATAAATCTTTTTTCTGAATTCCTTGACACCTGCCTCGATGTTGAGAGTGCTGCTTCCTAATGCAAAGAGTGTGTAGGTGCTTTGGGCCTGAATGGTTTCAAAATAGTACCGGATTTCATGCCATTGAATATTAAGGGGTCCAACAGGGAGCCATAGAAATTCAAAATAGGTGTCTTTTGCAGAAAGTTTCGTATCGTCGAACAGAAAATCGGAGAAAGTGAACAAATTAAAACGACTGGGATAAAAGGGGGAAGCAAAGCCATTTAAGTACTCACCCCCTTTTCTACGGGCGAGCTTGTCTACAATGGCATACCCTATCAATAGGATGAAGATCTGAGGGTAGTCCCGGTCTTCATTTTTAGACAGCTCATTGCATATCCCCAAGTTTGCTAAAAGAGCTAAGGAGGTTGCGATCTCTTCAATTGCTTCCTCAGGCACAAGGTCCCAAAAATCGTGATTTTTCGGATGAGGAATAGGCAAAAAGGACATCGCTTTGTAAACAAACTGATGTGCCTTTAGTGGTCCCACTTTTTGAATTAAATCGTCTGCTGCCTTAACCCAAGTTTGCAAGATGGCTAAGACATGTTCTGGATTAGGGGAAGTGAGAGGTGGTGTACAGACAGATTCCCCACAATAAATCTCATTTGCGATGAGAGAGTGGGTTTTAAAGCGGTACTTGGGATGACTCATGTAACAGGAAAAAGATTCTGGGAGCAGTTGAGGGGTGAGCGCACCAAGAGTGGTCTTTTTGAGCCCTTTGATCTGAGCTCTTGTGTCCTGGGTAATCGGTTTAAGGAGCATGTGGATGTGCTCGACCTCCTTCTGAGTAAGGGCTTGGTTGTTCAGGCTATGTATTGCAAACTCTTGCAAACCATTTTTCAATAAGGTCCATAGATCTACCGTTCCCTTATTCTCCTTAAGATCCCGGTAGAAAAAGAGAATATCACAGAGTTTTTCTAAACAAAAAAGGCACCTAATGTCCTCTTTGCTGTAGCCCCGATCGATCAAAACATCTTTCACTACAAGAACAATAGCCATATCTGCACAGATATCGCCTAGTTGAGGTTTGCTACTTCGATCGACTAATTTGGAATCAAAAGAGGAGTGGATCTTACCTAACATATACAACACACCGTAGACATCCTCGGCCGAATAACCCCTGACTTGTGCGGGACATTGCTGCGTTTGTAAAAGTATCAGATGTGAGAGAGCCTCTATGCCTCTTTCAGAAAAAAGAGTTTCAGTCTCAATCATTGCCGGAAAAGATTGGAAGTGATAATGCCCTCCCGAGACATTCCAATCTAATTGAGGGTGCATATGCACACCTTCTCCTAAATTTAAGGCAAGCGCCTCAATCTGCTTTCCCCTGGCCCTTAATTTCAGAGGAATGGCATGGCCGTTATTATTCACTCCCTCCCTATAACCTAGCGGCGTATAATGCACTTTGTGAAGATGAAGCCCCTGCTTGATTTCTTCCAGAGTAGTCACAGCCGCCACCTGGCATTCTCCTACGCTACTATACCGTCTAAGGGTTGCTGCATAGTCTTGTAGGATTATGCTTAATTCACAGAGATGCTTTTTGGAAATTTTCAAAGGTAGAGGGAGAGCTTTTTCCTGATTCCATAATGCAATCAGTTCTATCCAGTGGTTTGCACTCGCGAGGCTGCTTGTGCCTACAATTTCGGTACCATCGAGATAAGCTGGAACTAAACGGTGCGCAAATTGACGAGCTGTGATCGAAAAGCAAACGTCCTCTTCAATCCCTTTAAGAGAGGGAGTCTGTCCAACGCTTGTCTGAGGTATTGCAGAAATAGGGGTAATTGGATTTCTATGAAAGATATTTTCAAAAAACATGTAAATATTTTACATGTTAATTGTTAATAATATGTAAAGGGTGGTCAGTTCCGTTGGGCGGGCCCCGGCAAAGTTGGACCCTAAGGAGCGCTATCGCGCTCTAAGAGGATTTTATTTCTATCTTGGATTACCTCTTTAGGAGCTCTATCTGATGGGCGGCCTCGAACCATACTGTTGGAAAATACAGGCCTTTCTGAAGCTATTATTGATAGGCTCAGGGCAACGGATGCCCCTGGTATGCAGTTTCAATTTTCGTACGCAGCTTCAAAGCTAGAGAAGACTTTTAACACGTTGGATGAAGCATTTAAATTTTGGGAAGTAGTGCCCCAGCCGGTAATTGATCTAGAGGATACGGATTTGGAGTATGTGCTTACCTTTCTAGGCAGACTAACAACAACTCCTGAATATCAGAATATTCAATCTCGCCCAAGCCTAAAACAGCGTTTGATCGATGCTTTTAATCTCATGGCAACCGATCATGAGATTAGGGATCTAGCCGTCACAATCATTGACAATGGCCTGAGCTCATGCGATGACCGCATCATCTCTGCTTTAGATGAGATTGAGCTGATCGTGCGTATTCGGCAAGTAGGTAACTCAGAAGCAGAGCTCCGTAAATTAGGGCGAAGCATGCTTCTCGTAGAAATGGTCAATAAAAAAGCACAGGAGCATGCCAAAACTCTCACCTGGGTAGATGAAATCGAGATCCACCTTGCCTTTCAAATAGGCCTTGCTAAGAAACTAGAGCTCCCTTTATCAACGCAAAATATGATATTCAGGCAAAGTGCGCAAATCACGGATACGCAGATACAAGCTCACGGTGATGAAATATTAAGAGCATGCAGTGAAGAACGTGTCGAGGCATACCTAAAAACTTGGGATCCATGGATGAAACACCAACGACGGCTCTCTGTTACTCCTTACAAAGAGCTGCCTATGGAACCAGGGATAAGAAAAAAAGAAGAATGCATAATCTCATGCTGCGTTCCTGAAGAGCCCGTACTCTATAATGGTAAGGTCTACGACTATGCTACTTTCGTCGAAATCTATATCGATAAAGGTATAGATCCGTTCACAAGAGCGCTGATCAAGTGGAGTGAGTTGCGGCGTATAGAGTTCCGGTCGCAGTAGGGACTTCAATTTCTTGACGCTCCCATCACAGGTCCGTATGTGCAGTATTACCGTATACGGCTCCTACCTCAGTTACTTTTTCTCCTGTCAAAGCTAACCTCCTTTTGGTGCGTTAGCTTCTCCATAAAGACTTTTGTTAAAAATTGGTAAGTCTAATAGGACATTTCTACTTTGCAGGATTAGGACATTTCTATTTTGAGCCTACAATTTCTTTATTTAATTGACTGTAATACTAAAAAGATGTTATAATTTTCTTAAATTTAAGAAAGGGATTCATTTCATGCAAATCTAAACAGATCATCCATATTTTCGGCTAAAAGCCTCCCTGTGGAGACTGTCCACTCCCACTTTGGCAAAGTGGGCCTGTCTTAAGGATTCTGTTGGCTCGTGAATAATCACGAGAATGAGTTGGTTAGTTAAAAATTTGAGTGAGTTGGAGCAGTTTTTCTATCAAAAATTAAGGTTGTTAGAGTAAAACATAAAGCGTTTTTAAAAATAGGTGTATACTGATGTCATCAAGTGTAAGCAATAAAGATCAACATATAGTTGAACAATCCAGTTGGTTTGACTCTTCTAATTTTCGCTCTTCACTCACGGCCCATGTGATCACGGCTTTGGTAGTTGCAATTGTTGTAGGGGCGGGAGCTGCTATCGCTGCCTATTTTCTTACCCAGCATGTCATTTTGTGGACTGCAGTCGCCGGAGGTGGGAGCTTTGCATTGATCGGCGTCACTACTTTTGTCGCGCTGCGCTGTTGCCTTGGCGACCCTAAACCAGAGATCTCGGTAGGAACGATTACTCTTGATGTAGACGATGAACCCGGACCCAATCAAAAACCTAATGTTCAACCTAAGAAAACTCTTGATGAGCGTGAACTCAGTGATTCGATACCACCACCAAACAATGCAACTCCATCAGCTGTAGTTTCAACGCAAGCTGTCTGTTTAGTAGGAGTACCCTACGAGGTTAAAAAAAATGTAGCTGTGGATCGAGCATCGCTCCCTGATTTAATAAGCACTCTAGATGAGAAGTTCTTTAAGAGGATGCAAGATTCGGGAATCGTTTACTACGATCCTACCAATGAGCTTCCCATTCCGCTTGCAAGGTTGTATCAAGAAATGTTGACGCATCCAACCTGTGGTGATAAGAGGGCTGTCCTTTTGAAATTATTAGCAGCAGAACTTCTTGATATCTACGTCCAAAAAGATTCCATAGAATTTGTTTACAAGTGCCTTTACGGCTTAGATGCAAATACTGTTGCTGCTCTCGGTAAGGAAGTTCCAACAACTTGCCTAAAAGGTATTCAGCTCGAATTTGCGTTGAAGCACTACCAAACAGCGAAGGAAAGCAAAGAAGCCGCTCGGGCCCATTCTAAAATTGATCAGCTTCTCACAAGTGAGCTGGGAAAGGGCAAGTTTTATCTGGGTGCTGCATTAGACAATGGAGAATGTCTATTCCATGCAATGGCTCAGCAGTTAAGTTTACACACAGGTAAATCCATCACAGCAAAGATGCTACGTATGGAATGTGCTGAACACTTAGCACAGGAGCTCGAGTGTTCAGAAGAGCTATTGAAAGAGATAACGGTGTCTTCACGTGAGCTAGTAGAACAAGGCATGTCTGAAACAAAAACAGTTAGCTGGGGAGGTTCTGAACATATGCAGATCATTGCTGACGCGTATGACGTTGAGTTTAAAATTTATGAAGTAAATACAGATCGTGTAATAGAGAGAGAGGCTTTCAACGAAGTCAATCCAAAAACTGGATTAACTGACGAAACTCCAGCAGTCTATCAAGATGTACTTACTGTTGAAGTAAAAGAGATTAAACCAAAGTCTAAGTTGACAGATCGCACGCCGGTTCTACGGCTTGCTTTGATGAAGAGCCACTTCTTCCCCGTTTGGCCGAAGGTCTGTTAGCCGTAGAAGAAGGGCAGCGTTATCCCAAGACGTAGTGAAAGATGAGGGGAGCCACAATCGAGGCGTCCGATTCGATGATGAAGCTTGGGGTGTCGACGCTTAGTTTGCCCCAGGTAATTTTTTCGTTGGGTACTGCGCCGCTATAGGAGCCAAAAGAGGTTGTACTATCACCAATCTGGCAGAAATAGGCCCATAAGGGGACATCTAGCTGGAGATCTTGCCGGATGAGGGGAACAACGCAAATAGGGAAGTCGCCAGCAATTCCACCCCCAATTTGGAAAAAGCCGATTGTGGAGTGTGCCGACTGCTGCTTATACCAATCGATTAAGAGAGTCATCTGTTCTAATCCCGATTTCACAACATGGATGTTTTTAATGTCATGCGTGATGACATGGGAGACAAAGATATTGCCGAGCGTCGAGTCTTCCCAGCCTGGGGTAATAATGGGCAAGTTTTTTTCTTTAGCTGCCAGTAACCATGAGTGTTTAGGATCGATCTCAAATGCACCTTGGATGGAAGGGAGATCGAGAAGCTGGTACATAAACTCAAAAGGGAAGTAACTCTTACCTTCGGTATCAGCCTTTTGCCAGAGGGTTAGGATTTCCTTTTCAATGCGGCGGATGGCGGTGCTTTCAGGAATGCAGGTGTCAGTGACGCGATTCATTCCTCTTTTTAATAGGTCGCCCTCTTCGGCTTTGGTGAGTGAACGGTAGTGGGGAAGACGCAGATAATGCGTATGGGCGACAAGGTTGAAAACATCTTCTTCAAGATTAGCCCCAGTGCATGTGATTGCGTGCACTTTGTCCTGGCGGATCATTTCAGCAAGCGAGATCCCTATCTCAGCAGTGCTCATGGCACCGGCCAAGGTGACCATCATTTTTCCTTTTTTGTCCAGATGAGCGATCCATCCTTCGGCTGCTTCCACGCAGACGGCAGCGTTAAAATGCTTAAAATTTTTTTGCATAAAGGAACGGATAGTCGTAGTCATAGATCACTCCTGAATTGATAACTCAATAATTTGTAGATTAGCTTTGCAGCTAGGTAATCGGGGGCATGGTCATGGGGGCGTGGGCACAGCTCGACAACATCGAAGCCAACGACAGTTTTTTCTGCAAAGACTCGGCTTAAGACTTGCATCGTTTGGTTCCATCCCAAGCCTCCTGGTTCAGGGGTTCCTGTGGAGGGCATGAGTGAAGAGTCAAATGCATCCAGATCAAATGAGATGTAGATGGGGCCGCGTAACTGCTCTAGCATCCGATCGATCCAGAGGCCATTCGCATCAAGCTCGTGGGCAAAAAATGTATGGGATCTTTCTTGAAGGGGCAATTCTTCGATGCTCATACTCCGGATGCCTACCGAAACAATTTTTTCGACATTTTCAAGCTCTTTCACCCGAGCCATCACTGAAGCATGGCTCCAGGGGTTTCCCTCGTAAGCTGGTTGCAAATCGGCATGCGCATCGAACTGGAGTACCGTCAGATTAGGAAATTTCTCGGCATACGCACGTATAGGAGCATAGGAGATGGCGTGTTCTCCGCCTATAGTCACTACGTATTTGCCTTGAGCTAGATAGCCTTTTACTGCCTTGTAAGTTTTGTCCAGCATCTTTTCAGAGCTTTTTTCCTCTATGGGCAGAGCTGTAAAAATCCCTTGTAAATAGACCTCAGAGTGGGTTTCGATGTCATACAGCTCTAAATTTCTAGAGGCTTCGATCAGTGCAGAGGGACCAAGATCGCTCCCTTTTTGGTAGGTAGTAGTTAGATCAAATGGAACGGGCAGAATGACAACACGGGCAGATTCTTTTGCACCATAAGGACCTGGCAGCCCACCAAATCTCCCTTCAATCCCATGCCCCTGTCCAATAGGAGTGTTGCAGTTGTCTTGTTTCATACGACCAGGTAGGTGTAGCTTTCTAGAGCTTGTTTATATTTCTTTTTCAGATGTGCCGATTCGGTTGCAGAGAGTTGATTTGTCTTGAGCGCACGTTCAATTAGGACATGCAGCTGGCTGAGCAACCTTTCAGGGTTGTACTGAACATAATTGAGCACCTCTGCGATCGTGTCTCCCTCAACAAGGCTGGAGAACTCCCAATGTCCATCTTCATCGAGCTCGGCGTGAACAACATTCGTATCGCCAAACAGGTTGTGCAGTCCTCCGAGAATTTCTTGATAGGCTCCTGTTAAGAAGATGCCGATGTAGTAGGGCTCGCCCTTATACTCATGGAGCTTGATGGAACTGTTGGTTCCTTTCTGACTGATAAAACAGTCGATCGAACCGTCGCTATCACAACTCAAATCGGCCAAAACAGCCTTATGGGTAGGTTTCTCCAGCAGTCGGTGAATGGGCATGATGGGAAACAACTGGCCGATCGCCCATGAATCGGGCAGGGACTGGAAGACAGAGAAGTTACAAAAGTAGGTCTCTTGCAAGATAGTATCTAACACTTCAGTTTCATCTGGGTAGTCTGAAAGCTGACGGAACAACTGGTGGATCCTGACAAGCAAGAGGCTGCACACTTTTTCTGCAAAAGCCCGTTCTTTCAAAGTGAGGTTGCCGAGAATAAATTCTTGCAAAATCCGCTCTTTGAATTCCATGACGTCATGGAAAAACTCGCGGCAGTTATCCTCAGAGAGCTCTTCGTACATGCTGACGAGCGTAACTAGCATGTCGTGGTCGGCAGGTGGATCTAATTTCTCCATCAATGGAGGGGAAGAGGTAACATCGATCACCTCGGTGATCAGCACCGAATGATGAGCCGCGATTGCACGTCCAGATTCAGTAATGATAATAGGATCTGGTACTTCTGCTTCGAGACAGGCAACACCTATCACATAGACGACATTGCGCGCGTATTCCTCAAGAGAATAGTTCATGGAAGAATCGGCGATCGTTTTAGATCCGTCGTAATCAACTGCTAGACCGCCACCCACATCGAAGTAGCAAAGAGAAGGGTAGTCTTTGGCCAATTCCGTATACATCCGAACACCCTCGGCTAGGGCTTTTTTGATTGCATCGATAGAGGTGATCTGGCTGCCGCAATGATAGTGGAGGAGTTTGACCCAATGGGTCTTTTTGTGTGTTTCCAATTGCTCCAAGCAAGCCACAATTTCGTGGGAGAAGAGTCCAAACTTGGATTGTTCTCCACCGGAGGATTGCCATCTGCCCGTTCCTTGATGAGATAATTTCATCCGGAAACCGACCTGGGCTTCGATTCCTAGTTTTTCAGCGGCTTCCAAGACAAGGTTGAGCTCGTAGGCCTGCTCGATGATGATGAGGGTGCGTCTGCCTAACTTACTGGCTAGGAGTGCTAAAGAAATATAGTCAATGTCTTTATATCCATTGCAGAGTAGCAAAGAGTCGGGGTTTTTGTCAGAAGCCATGACAGAGATGAGCTCAGGCTTACTGCCTACCTCAAGTCCAATTTTAAAATTTTTCCCTGCTTGCTGTACAGTTTCAACAACGTGCCTTTGAGGATTCACTTTAATCGGGAAGGCCATTTGGTATCCGCCCCGGTAGTCATATTCCTCAATGGCCATCTGGAAGGCTTCATAAAGAACGCGGATGCGGTCTCGGATAATACCATTAAAGCGGATCAGAATGGGTGCTTCAATGCCTCTTTGAACCAAAGAGCGGGTCAGTTCGTAAAGATCACCCTCCCGTTCATTGCCACCCGGCTTGACAGTGACATTACCCTGAGGATTGATGCCAAAATAACCATCACCCCACCGCTCGATATAGTAATTATCTTCGTTTGCCATCTACACCTAAAATACGAGAATAACTTAGTCGCTTCGGTGTTAAAATTCAAAGCTAAAAACCAAATGGTTTGGGGTCAATTAACATAGAGACGTATTTAGGATTATTTGTGGGTCTTTAAGTAATCGGCCAACACTTTGTCGGCCACTTTGTTACCACAAATTTTTCCTGCCTCATTGTCGATTGGATAATGGATGCCTGCCCAGATGCGCGAGGTGCGGCACTGATCTGCCATGAGTTGCCAATATTTAGCATCCCCAGGGAAGAATAAGGATAGAACACGAGAGGCTACAGTGGACTCAGTAGCATGCCCCGAAGGGTAGCTCGGGCTTTTGGGTACAGGAATTTCGTAGCGAATGGAGGGATCCATTTTTTGAGGTCGGGGGACGAGATAGTGGTATTTACAGGTTGTATAGGCCGCAACGCAGTCATAGAGGCCTACCATTAATATAGAGCGGACGGCAAGACTTGTTTTCAGAGATGCACTGCTGCAAATAAGATACTGATCAACAATGTTTCTCCAGTCGCCAGACCTGGGATATGCCAATCCGGCCCAAATATAAATTACCTCTTTTTTCTTTTCGGTCATCGGATTTTGTGCAGCTTTAATCGCTGCTATCTGCTCTTTCCAAATAGAATTGTCAAGAGAGGGGGGAGAGGGAGGCCAATAATCGATGGAGGGTTTAGCAAACCAGGGCATCCACTTTGCCACACCTTTGTTTGCTGAAAAATCTTGTTGAAGGTTTTCGGGAACAGAAAACGATAGGGGAAGGGAATTTTCGTGCTTGATCCGGGCCTCAATTTGAGCCGTGATCAGCGTGGCCAAAGCAAGTGAGTAGGGATCTTCAGCGAAAAGGACAGGCTTTTCTAGGTCTGGAAAAAACAGGGAGAGCACCTGGTAAGAGACAGGATCTAAACTTCCCTTGAATTCCCCGATCAAATTTTGAGAAAGATAAGCAGCGTCTGCCTGGGCAACGTAAAGGTAAGTGAACAGCCGTGTGTTATCGTAGAAAGAGAGTTTTTTCTCCTCTATGGCTCGCATAGCAACCCCATCCCATTTACGTACCTCTTGCACATCCATGGTTTGGCTTGTAGGGAGCTTGTTTAACGCTTTCAACTCTTCTGGCGCATAACTAAAATAGACAGGTAGAGAGGTGTCTTCTTGGGCACACAGAAGAGTCGAAAGGGCGCACAAAAGCAGTGCGCATAAGTAGGAAAATCTCACGGGCCTTTCCTTGTCATTAATCCGTAGATTAAACTTACGAGGAAAAGAACGATGAAGATCCAGAATAAGATCTTTGCAATTCCCATGGCACCAGCGGCAATTCCGCCGAAACCCAAAACAGCCGCAATCAGTGCGACAATGAAGAAAATAAAAGCCCACCAGAGCATACTTATACCCTTTATTTGGTTGATTTATGTAGTCTGGACTAGAAGCAATTGGGATGCCAACTTATAGAATGAAAAAAGTTTTTCGTGGAGGGCGTGTGCTGCGCCAAGGCAGAATTGAATCTGCAGATGTTTGGGTATCAGAGGGTAAAATTACGAGTGCCCTCAATCACGTGGATGAAATCATTGATGTTAGTGGTTTCATTCTTGCCCCAGGCTACATTGACCTCCAGATTAACGGCGGTTTCGGTATCGATTTTTGCTCTCAACCGCAAAAAGTGGCCGAAGTGGCAGGGCATCTTCCCTGCTGCGGTGTGACGGCTTTTTTGCCCACTGTCATCTCCTCACCTGCAGAGAGTTACCCCGCTATCTTAAATCAGTTGAGGCAGGCCATGAGGGCTCAAGAAAGCGCCTGCTTTAAAAATACCGGTGCACAGATACTTGGTATCCATTTAGAAGGTCCTTTTTTTAGCCCCTCTTTTAAAGGGGCTCATGATCTTAATTGTCTGCAGAGCGCGGAGTTAGACCCTGCCACCCTTTATGGCGATCTTGAGGGGGTAAAAATCATGACTCTAGCTCCCGAACTTGCAGGTGCTCTCGGCTTAATTGCATACATGCATGCTCAGGGTATAATTGTATCTGCAGGTCATACAGCTGCCAGCGCAAAGGAGCTGGAAGCAGCCATTCAAGCGGGCCTAGGATGTGCAACGCATCTGTTCAATGCAATGCCCCCTTTTCATCACCGTGAACCGGGAATCGTGGGAGCTATATTGACCCATCCTTATCTTCCTTTTACTTTGATTGCAGATTCTTTCCATGTTCATGCACATGCAATTGAGCTTGCCTGGCGTGCGCGCGCTGATGGACTCATACTGATCAGTGACGCGATAGCAGCCCTTGGAGCGTCTGCCACACATCTGGGAACGATGGGAATTGAAGTTTTTGAAGGTAAAGCTGTTATTCGTGGAAGCACCACTTTGGCCGGAAGCACTCACGCATTAGATAGTGGAGTGCGTTATTTATGGAAGAGCACAGGTTGCTCTCGGGCGGCAGCATTGGAAGCTGCTTCTTTAAAACCTGCTCAGCTTTTGGGCTTAGCGCCTATAAAAGGAACACTTGAGCCAGGTGCTGATGCTGATATGATCATTTTAGATGATGAGTTGCACGTCCACGGCTGCTACATCAATGGTGAAACAGCTTGGGACCATTGAAAAAATCGCGTTCCATCGGCCTTCCATAAACGATTTTTACTGAAAAATAAAGAGTAGGCTTTAGTTTTGTTGTGACTTGAAGAATCTGGTCCTGAAGGACTTTTGGATTTTTCAATCCTATGTTCCTATCGCTTAAGAGCAGTCGCTAACTAATTAGATATCTAGAGGTAATGAATATCATTTTAAATTAAACGATAATAATTATTATTATTCGTATAATAAATTAGTTGGAGATTTATCTATGAATAGAATGATTTTTGTTTGTTTTTCTTTTTTGATGTTGATGACAACTCAACTTGAAGCACAGCGCTACTGTTGGGGACAAAGATATTGCTGGGGATGTAGACGTTATATGGATTTGACTACGGCAAATTATGATGCCAATTATTATGGTTATGTCGATAATATTAACTATCCAGACACTTATAATTATCCTTTAAACTATTATTTTAACTATCGTCCTGCATGTCCGAGAAACTATTCTGACTATCAATACTTCCTCCAGAGTGCCTACTATACAAATGGTCTCAAACGGTGTGATTAATACCAAATATCACAAATTATTTGTGATATTTGGTATTATTTTCCGGCTCCAACTGCCGAATCTAGGGTGATGTTGTCCCATTTTGACGAGTTCTCGCTTAGGCGTCACCTATACTGCCAGCGCTCGAGATCGCCAAGCCGGAAGCAAAATCCCCAAAAGTTCTTTCTCGTTGTGGAGCTTTGCAATTTCCTCCTCAGTGCCGGGTTCTTCAATTACCTTACCCAGATCTCTCTGGCGGCTCGTGAATAGTCATGTTTTTGTTTGCCTTTTTAAATTTTAGTCTTTAGTGTCTCCTATTCGAATATTCTTTTAGGGAGTCAAAAGTGTCTGCTGTCAGCCTCAATGTTACAAGTTTTTTGCCTAATGGTGATCGCGTCGATTTTAAGAAGCAAGCGACGCAGATTGTCGCGGACGTTTTTTCAAACACACTTCTCCCTGTTTGTTATCCTGTTGATCCATCCTATGCCACCATAAGCATGATCCCACAAGAACTACAAGCCTCGCCTAAAAAAGCGGTGAGGTGGCTAACAGAAAATCAATATGTGCCTGTCCTGAAGGAAGGGAGTGTTTATTTTGTTCCTCTAGTTGATCCCGATTTTGAAGCGATTAAGAAATGCTATGCTAATTTAGTTTCTAACTCTAATAAAATTTCTATTTATGAATTTCTTGAATTACAAGATCGAATCACTAATTCTAACTGTTCTGTACGAAATACGCATGATTATAGCGAAATGGTGGAAGGTATTGAAGCGCTTGTGATCGGGCTGTTTACAGAGAGTTTTGAAGCGGATTGCAGTATTCAGAAAAATGCGGCTCTGTTCAACCCCAATCACACATTTGTTCATGACGGACAGGGTTATGTGATCAAATTTACTAGGGGAAATGGCTCGTGTGCTCTTCATGCTCTTTTAGGCCAGGAGACCAGTGGAGTCTATCGCTTTCCAGGTAATGATTGTGATGTAGAGGCAAAGAAGTATTTTACAAATGCCCTCAAGGAGGCTCTGGAGAAGTGCGATGAGGGAGTGATTACGCATTTTATCAGCATTATGATGGATTATTGGAGTGATGCTAGCAAAGAGAATAGTACGTTTGAGGCTAGATTGCTTTTTGCCACAACACCTGCTGGGCATAATTTTTCGAAACAGTTGCGTGAATTGCAAACGGGGTGCCAACAACAAATAGAGGCTATTCAAGTCAAAAAAGCCGTGTGTTGGCTAAGTTTAGCTGAGGGCAGTAAGGAAATTGCTGATCGACTCATGGCTGAAGTTAAAGCAGATCAGGAGAGGCAGGCTGGCCCTTATATCGGGAAGACTAGAGAAGAGATTTGGCAGGTCTTGTCAGTCAGTCCCATTAAGATTTTAAACATCATCGAGACTAAGGTAGACGATTTTTTAGACCTGCTAAAGCAAGATGATCGAGCTAACATGGATCAATTGGAAAGTGCACTAGTCGCTATTAGAGATAAAAGGAACACGGGCGAGCAGAGTTTGATCCGTTCGGAGGCCGTGATTAAACATTATGTCGATGCTGTTACAAAACCTGAATTTTTCCTCAACACCCACGAAATTAAGTTAGCAGCGCAGCTTTTTAACAAAAATGTCCTCATTTTTGCATCGCAACCGATAGAGCTATCTGAAACAGTTGATGAAGGGGCTGCTAGTGAACCGATTGCTATCTATCATCATGGTGCACATTTTTCTCGCTGCATTAAAGCGCAAGAAGTTGGTGTAGAGAACGAGCCGAGTGTACCGGAGAGAAAGGGTGTGTCGTGGATTGAACCTACATTGCCGCAGTCCCGCTCCTTTGAGGGTGGGTTAAGCACGCTTTTTGCTCCTTCCTCGGCCTTGATGGCGCAGAATCCCGATGCCCTTCAGGAAGATGCCCACCCTTTTGGGACGTTTTTCCTTCAAGAAGGTAGGGTTATTAAGGTAGATGGCACTTCAAATGTAATCGAAGTACAAATAAAAAAAGAGGATGCTGAGCGTTTGTATCTTCAATCTTGTGATGTGTTTGCAGGTGATCCTGCACTTTTGTATCAAATGGCACAGAAACTTTCTATTCCAAAAGCTCATTCCATCCGCTTCCAGTCTCAAGCGCTTGATCAATTAATCAACAGTGCTACAGAAGAATATCAAAAAGCTTTTGACCAATCTGATTTTGAAAAATCCTCCCAAATATTTGAAAGACAAGAATCTTTAAATCAAAAAAAAGTAGATCTAACAAAAGATCAAAAAGAATTAATGAAGTTATGGAATTTAAATAAACGTAAATATTTTGAAAAAGCTTTTTACTTATCAATTTATAGTGGTGACAAAATTCAGCAAAGAGAATTTTTTGACTTATTTGACACATTGAGAAAGCTCAATCCTCATGCACTCATCCCTTTCCACCCCTTATTAACCACGCTTGCTAGTCGTTTAGAAAAAGCAACACTCAAGCACTTTATGGAAGAGGCTAAGGAATGTGATCATCATTTGACGTATGCTCTTGTTGTAGGGTTTGCTCGTATAGCTTGCACTTATAATGAATTAGATATGTTTCAAGGATACAGAGCAGATGCAGTGTTAGAAGTTTTGCAAGAGCTCTATCCACAAGATCTTGTGCTCCCAGCTTTTCTAGTAGGGTTAAAGTCGGAGTCTGGGGCGGCTCCCCTTGATCTTTCTCCGGTATCAGAGAATTTAGCAATAGCCCTCCATACGCTTGCTTCGGGAGAAATACGGCCTTCTATTTTGCAAATTGTCAAGACAACTCCTCTCTTATGTGGCTATGCAATTTTGCATCGCTACTTAGCCGTTGCCTGGTCTTGTTCTGGTGATTTTGCCCAGGCTGAAAAAATGGTAAAAAGAGCATCTCAATTGCCTGATATTCATACTCAAAACTGTTCACATTCTGTGGAACAGATCATCATTAACACCTTCAAGGCTATGATGCCTAACGATGCAGCAATGCCCAAAGAGAACTTAGAAGCGTCTGAGGATCCTTTAGCAGATTTTGTAAAAATGTCTCAAACAAAGCCTTTGAATATTGCTTTAGCAACGCAATTTGTAAAGAGGGCTACCTCTAGCCTTAAGTCTGATATGCAACAAATGCCCCTTGTGTATTTTGGCATCCAAAATCTTGCTTCTCGATTACATGTAGGGCCTCATGAGAATTTTAGTGAGACCTATCGGCCACTATTTGATGCTTTATTCGAATGCATATCAGTACTGTTAGATATTTGCTACAATATGGGGGATCTAGACCCCTGGATCAAAGAAATTTCGGAAAAGAAGGCGGGGAAGAATAGCTACTCATTTGTCCTAGCATTTCCCTCTATTAAATTTGGTCTTTCTTCTATTCACAAAAAAGAAATCCCACTCTTTAAATTTTTAGATAATCTTGCGTTGACATCACAATCTGTCCGTTCCCTAGCGACATGTACCACTAGGGAAGTATACGGTTTGATAGTGGGTTTGACGACATCCCATGTGATGCCAGCACTCAACTTTGAGCACACTCCGCTTCCTGATGATTCTCTTATTTTTATAGGCATCTTGCAATCGGGATTGAAGGGGGCGGCAAAGGGGGCTCTAGAGCCTGCCTTTCAATCATCAGCGGCCCATCTAAAGAAGTATTTAGATCTCCGACCAGCCGATCGTCCCTATCAAATCGATCACGAAATCTTAGAGTGGGCAAAATTTTGTGTCTTTACCTTGAACTCGGCAATAGATTTACCTGAAAATAGCTGCTATCCAGAAAATTTTTCAATATCGAGTGCTAAAGATATATTCCAGAACGTTAAGAAAAAATTGATAGCTTCTGAAAAAACAGATGTTCTAGTTCAAAATGCCATGAGGGATGTTTTTTTAGCTAACCACTATTTAAAAACAAGATCCATCCATGAAACGATTGCGCTGATCGAGACAAACAACCTCTACACTCTTTATAAAATTGCACAACGCCTGTATGGGTGGCACTATCAAGAATCATTCATCGAATGGGGAGCTAGACTGAAAAATGCAGAGATCAGTGGCCCTGGCGCTTCAGATTTTAACCAGATGGAGCACATGGCAGTAGATGTCTTTTCGCAATCAGGTGATCCCACCATTGAAGGGCATTTGAATGCAAAGGAGCGGAAAGCATTACGTGAATTGCTCCAATTTTGGTTAGAATTCTATAAAACAACATGCGAGAAGAATGCGTTTATTCTCTCCGGAGGAGATGAGGATAGTGCGGCTGAAACTAAGGATTGGCTTAAGGATATTGAGCTCAAAACTTGGCAGTGTATTGTTGAGAAAAATGCGCCTCAAAGCTATCCGAATTTCAAAATTCTTTCCGAAAGAGAGAAAGGAATGCTCAGCGAGATAGTAAAGAATAAACACGCGCATTACTTAGAGGTACTGGCACTGAAAAAATTGTGTGCCAAGCCAGGCCACCTTTTACCCGAAGTATTTGTCATGAATATGGCCACTACATTGCTGATCAATGCCGAATTTGAGCGTAGCGGGGCTTATCATAGCGTATTTATGGAAAATGAAGCTCAAGCTCGAAGCTTGTATCAGCTTCTTTTGGAAGTATCTGCCGAGCGTATCGTAAGAAATGCTTTAGTCATAGCAGGGATGCAGGGGTGGGTAGATTTTAACAGGCATGGAGATATTCTTTTGACCGCTTTGCACCCTCTCATAGGAGCGTTTCACGGACCTGAAGCACACTTTTCAGGGAATGGCCCCATCCAACAACATTATAATGCAGGAATAGTCACATCAAAGCTAAGATCACAAAACATTCATATCTATTTCAATGAGTGAATACGTAAATGGGGGTCACTAGGCGTTGTAAGCAAATGTAACGCTTATACCATTTCCAGAAAATAAAGTCACAAATTGGCACTGTATAACACGCCATTTTTGAATGATCCTTTCTCGCTTAGGTGCAAAAACATAGGCTTCGAAACGATCATCCAAATCTGTCATGTTACCCAGTACCACTTCATGACTTTATTTTCTGGAAATGGTATTATTTGCTTACAGCGCCTTAGTGCAAAACCACCTGTCCGTAAAAAAAATATCACTTCAGGAATGGATAAAAAAAATTAGACTCAAACAACCTGCCAACACGGAAGAGTTGTTAGTGCGAGAGGACTTTTTCGGTCAGGCCACGCCAGATACCCTGCGCATGTGTCTGCTGGCGCAATTGCTCATATTCCTGTCGTGGATAAATCTTCCAAAAGTCTTCTTCTGTATAATCCGAGCGGCTGTAAAGTACCTTTCTTCCCTCGCATGCATGTGTTCTGGTTTCTAATGCTTTCATGATTTGCTCCATGGGAGCCGAGTAGGCGGGGGTTCCATAAAGGCCAAAGTTGATGAAGCTAGGATGACCCACATGAGGGGCAAAATGCTGTGGAGTATCGGTCCCTTTCACAGGGCACAGCCAGATGGGATAGATTCCTGGATCTTGGAGCATTTCGGCAAGAAATCGATGCGCTTGTGATGTTGGAATTAAGCAATCTTGGATCACTAAGCGGTCTTGGATCCATGTTTCGGCGCAGTGTAGTAGGCTCCATAGGCGCTTGCTACTCATGAGAGGGCGAGCTATTTTGCGCATACAAATGTCCGGATAGGAGAAATTTTTAAAAAGGCCAATCTCGTAATCCGAAAAATGGTTTTGATTGGTAGGATATTTGAGAAGACCTTGCAAGCAATAACGAGCTAAAAACCCAGGTTTGAAAAGTAAGGAGCCCATCCAAAAAGCTCCCTCATCATAACGAAAGAGATAGTCAAATAGGGGCATCTTTTCTTCACGGTAGGCAGTAATACCCTGAGCATGTCCAGCAAACCACCAAGAGGAGGATTGAGGAGGTTGTTCAGGGATCATTTCCCCTGTGATGATCACCCCCTGATTGGGCCCAAAGAGGATACCATCGAGAAAATCGGTATGTCCTACAAGCTCCTTCATTTTTTCCAGAGCCTCATGCGGATCTTGGAAAGGATAATAACGTAAAAAGACAGTAGGTAAAACGGAAACCAGTTCAATTTCAGCGCAGGCAAGCATGCCTAAAGAGCCATAAGAGCCCGAAATCCCATAAAAAAGGGACGGGTTCTGGGTGGGGCTTGCTGTAATTAAATTGCCGGTACCATCGAGCAACTGGACCTCTGAGCATGTATCATGGAAGATTCCCCACCGATGAGAACCGCTCTCTGCAGCTGCGCCCATGATCGCGCCACCGACGGTAATGCCTTTAAATTCTGGCAAAACCGGAGGCATAAGGCCGTAGGGGAGCGTACAGCGCACAAGAGCTTCCATCGTTACCCGCGGTAGTACTTGAGCACGCTTTGTTTCTACATCGACTTGGAGTACTTGATCAAGACCTTTGCATGAGAGTGATCTGCAGCCACGCTTATATGATTTGGAACGAGTTGTGTTGGAGCTTCCTTGCGTATATTGTAGGGCAAGGGTCCCTTGTGATTCTCGGATCTGTTTTTGCAGCTCACCAATGTGATTCAGCAAGCGCCCAGTTTGCACACCCATATCGCCGAAAAAATGTTAATTACCGCCACTAAAAAGACAAGTGCAAAAGCCAGCTGTCCCCACCAGTTCGGAGTGGAGTGTTTAGCAGGGAGCTCAATGTGGTCAAAAATCATTAGCATCAATCCTACATAGAGAACCGAACAAGCATATACAATAAACGACCAGGTGTAGAGGCTTAATCCCCAAAAAGGTACGCCAAAAGTAGGAAATTGAGGGCAGACATGCAACGAGATCTGTCTGAGAGCTACAAACCCACCAAAAATGGCAGCGAATAGGCAAAGGCCATAATGGATTTTACGCGGTCCGAATTTCACATTCATTAAAGCCGCTGCTGCAACACCTAGCATTCCAAGCCGTTGAAGCATACACAAAGCGCAGGGTGTTTCATGTTTAAAAAACTGGATTCCTAGAGCGCCTCCCAAGACTGCAGCTAGAATAATGGCTAGCAGAGCATTGGCATTTCTTTCCCACATAAACTATCCTTCAAGTAAAACTCAGATTAAATGGAACTATGCAATTTCCTCTAAAGCACAATTTTCAAAGCCTCTGTCGCATGATGAGCGAGCATTAACCAGCAAAGTCCTAACGTAATGATAAGTAGTGTAATTGCAAATGTGCGCTTACCCCAATAAGCACTGCCGATTACGCCCGACATCAGTAGAAAAAGAGCAGCCATCATAATGCATCACCTCACTATCTTCATTATAATAAAAATTAATTAAATTAATAAACTATTTGGTTAGAGAACTGGTTATGCAACTCCTTATCAAATCTCTGATTTGCTGAATCAAGCAGGTCGTTTGATGAGAAGTTTGGATCACAGCTTCCAGCATGTAGAGTATCCATTCTTCCCAGGCTTGTTGATTACGAACGGCTTGCAAAAGTCGATAATATTCTTCTTTATTTTGATTGATGTAACGTGAAAGGTAGAGCACAGGTGTGTCCAGTAGTCCATATTTTACAAGATAGAGGACATTAATGATTCGTCCTGTTCTCCCGTTACCATCATAAAAGGGGTGGATGCTTTCAAATTGATGATGGATGACTGCCATCTTGGTCAGCGGATCGAGATTGCTAATATCTTCATCGTTAATAAATTGTTCTAAATTATTCATGAGTTTGGAAATGTGCATACCATCTTGTGGGGGGGTATATACAATTTCGCCAGTCTGCTCATTTTTTAGTTCTGTACCAGGGAGCTTGCGAAAGCCTGCGTTGTTTGTTTCAATAAATGTTTGCATGGCTCACCTCACTCGGTCTCGAAGGGCCGGGATTATGGCTTAGCACACGTTCATATCGTATTGTATTATCTGTGCAGAATGTTTAGATGTGAAGCATAAAGGAGAGAGGACTACCATCTGAGGTACGTAGTTTGATCTCCGAGTGGCCTTGCTTGAGGCGATCGGCTAGAATAATCTTTTTCCCTTCGAGCTCTATTAAGGAGCCGTGGACTTCGATTTTCTCTCCAGGGAGAATGATAATGCCCCTCGAATCGAGATACCACTCAGGTCCTGCTTCAACAGTATATTCGCCTTGTGCTGTGCGGAAAATGAACTGGAGATAAGGCGCAGGCTTATTAGCAAAACTAAATTTCTGGACGCTGACGATCTCTCCTTGGAGCGTCTGCACGGTCTGAGAATTATAAATGGGCGGTGTATCTGCAGCAGAAAGCGCAGAAAATCCCCAGAGTAACCCTATACAAGTTAGAATCCAGCCCATAAATAGTAGTATACATGATATTTGAATATTCTGTTATTTACATATTATTAATTGGAATAAATTTGTTAGTCTAATTTCGCAAATTACTTTTAATCTGAAGCTTATGGTTTGTTCGAATTTTTTAGTTTCTTTATAAATGATTAAATTTAATAAAGTTATTTATTTAAACTAACTAATTTACGAAAATAACTATAGAGATTGATTATTACTCTCAGGAGAGCAGAATGAAAACTAAATTTTTTCTTTTAAGCACAATTATCTCATCATGCATCTTAACGATCGCATGTAACCAATCGACAGCAGGTGAGCTGAATTCGAAAACACTGGCATTGGGTGAGCAACAAAGGGGCAACTATCAAACATCCCCTAATGCACCACAGCCAGGCGGAGCTGTAACTAACCCCAATATGCCGACTGCCCCAAATGGCAAACGTCCATGTTACCCAGCTTCTAAATGCACTGGGGATCCTAATCTGATCGGTGGTGGCAATAGGGGAGCTGCAGCACCTACCGGTAAAGTATTACAGATTGAATCTACAGAGAAATATATAGGTACAGTCCAATCGATCAACCGTGTAGCTATGCCCAATCAAACCCAGATTCAAATGATTCTGGCTACTGACCAAGGTGATGTGTTGATTATCCTAGGTCCAGCTAACTATATTGATCAGCAAAAAATCAAGTTCCAAGCCGGTGATAAAGTTACCGTCTTGGGTTATCGCATCAAAGCTAATGGCTCTGATGTGATTATGGCTGCTCAAGTTCAGAAGAATGGAAACACGCTCCAACTTCTGGATAACAAACGTCAACCTATTTGGGGCAATCAATAATTACTGCACCGCAAGATCCTAAGTCCGCAGCTGCGGGCTTGGGATCACAATACCAGCCGCTAATAAATTTTTTCATGCTGCATAGCACGCAATGGCTTTTCAGGATATCACTATGTGTGACAGGATAGCTTTGCAGCCAAAACGGTGTGTTTAACCATGTCTCTTTGACTGTAAGAAATCCATCGTTAGGCTCACAAAACCAGGTGTGTGTGCCTCCCTTTGTCCCTGCTATCACAAGGACATCCATTGAGCTTGGAAATACGCCGAGCTGAGCCATTTCGCATGGACCATAATTCAACAATTCCCACCCGCTTTTGTCTCCCATCGCAAACTCGGCCGGCCCAAAATTTCTAAAACGGCGAGCAAGTCCACATCCCTGGTTAGGTGGGGCAAGAAGAACGGCGCGTCCAATTTTCGCTTCCATTGGACAATTGGGAGAGCAGAGCGCTGAGCGTAGTACGAGGGCTCCTGTAGAATGAGCAACGAAATGGATGGGGCGCCCTGGACAAGAGCAGGCAATTTCTTGCAGAGTCAGGACCAAATCGCAGCCATGCTGTTCGATACATTTACGTCTGGACGCATAATTCCAGAGATGAATATTTAATCCACAGCGGCCTAAAACGGGTTCAATCGGTTTCATGCTGCGCCAATCGGTGATAAAACCATGAATACCCACGACTGTATCCCCATGAGCCTGAAATGCAAGCATCTGAATAGCAAGGATAAAAAAAAGAAGCGCTTTTTTCATTTCAACCCCTAATGAATTCTCATCGTGCTATAGCAAAACAGATGCCAATGTCAAATGCAATCGAGACGTTTTTTCAGCCTCCTCGTCGCATGTGTTCCGCAGACAATGATGAATCCCCAGATTGTCAAAAGACACACTCCGTAGGACAGATAGCCCTCTTGGCCTAATGTCGCAGCTCGCATCCCTTCCATAATATAGACCATGGGATTGACCAGGCTTATATATGCAATGGTGGGAGAGAGCTCGAAAGAGGCATGCCATGAGTAAAAGTAGGCTCCAAACATCCACAAAGGGTTGATAACCCGCATCCATAGCGTATTGAGTCCTTCCATGCCCCTTAGAATGCTGGTTAGCCACAAGGCAAAAAAACCAAAAAAAATGTTAGCGCTCAGATAGATGGGAATCAAACGGATCAGTGAGACTGCCTCCAGGTCGAAACGGTTCCAGAGTAGCAATTTTCCCAAAGGAAAAAGTAGAACTGACAGAAGCATGGAGGAAATGGCCCAATAAATAGCGATATAGCAGAACACGGCGTTCGCGCTCACTGGCAAGATGAGCGTTTGGGAAATAGCCCTCTCTCCATCGATATCGGAAAGCAGAATACTGACTCTGCCTACCACTTCAATGAGTCCAAAGCTTGCAATCGCGCCGATCATCAAAAAGACGCCATATTGAGGATCAAGCCCTTGCTTGGGCATCAGATAGGCAAACACGATCATATTTGTGAAAAATAAGAAGGCAGTATCGAACAGCTTGGCTGGGTATTCGCGTGAGAATGCACGCAAGTCACGTTTTAAGAGCTGTAGGAAAACAAGGAAGGATATTTTATGCATCATGATCGTTGCTCGCAGAGTTAAATAATTCAGCTTCAGGGTCATCCACGAATTTCAAGAAGACTTCTTCTAGGTTGTTTTTTTGGTGGAAACGTTTGAGGTTATCTGGGGTGTCAATCGTACGTATCATTCCTCCGTGGATGAGGCAAACTCTATCGGAAAGAGTTTCTGCCTCGTCAAGATAATGGGTTGTGAGAAGGACTGTGACGTTTTGCGCTTGTAGAGTCCTGATCACTTCCCAGATCTCCCGTCTGATATGAGGATCTAGTCCCACTGTAGGCTCATCTAAAATGACGAAAGTAGGCTCATGCACAAGAGCCCGAGCGATTAAAAAGCGTTGACGATAGCCTCCCGAAAGTTGGGAAACGTAGGCGTGCACATAAGGCTCCAGCTGAAATTGCGTGAGTAAACAATCGACCCTCTCTCGTGATTGACTAGGGGTCAGTCCATAACATCTACCCATAGTGAGGAGGTTTTGTTCCAAAGAAAAATGTTTTTCTATGTTGGGGTTTTGAGGACAGTAACCGATGCTTTTGCGAAAATTAAAAAGATCATTGTAAACCGATTCTCCTTGCCAGAGTAGCTCACCGGATGTGGGTGGGTGCAGAGTGGCAAGAATGGAAGAGAGGGTCGTTTTACCCGCTCCATTGACTCCGAGAAGTCCTAAAACTTCTCCTGAGCGGATATCCAAAGAAATCCTTTTGAGAGCCTCTTTGAATGGTTTGCCATGGGCAAAATAGGTCTTTGATACGTTGCGAACACGTAAAAATAAATGGTTCATAAATTAAAAACTAAAAAAAATTAAAAAAGCAAAACTCCCAACCATAAAGCTGAGCAGGTCAACAAAAAGTTAACAAAAAGGTAACGCAGTAAACGTTAGTGGACAAAGGGAAGGATTATTCTCATCATAAGTATAGACTCCACAAGAGCATATGTGTACACATTATAGCAAAAGAGTGATATGAGTCAATAATTTAACCACACGCTCGCCATGCTCGCTAGAGAGCACGGAGAATGCAGAATAGTCACTTGCGGGAGTGGCTGTAATACCATTTCCAGAAAATAAAGTCACAAATTGGCACTGTATAACACGCCATTTTTGAACGATCCTTTCTCACTTAGGTGCAAAAACATAGGCTTCGAAACGATCATCCAAATCTGTCATGTTACCCAGTGCCACTTCATGGCTTTATTTTCTGGAAATGGTATAATTCATGAGGAAATCCTTGGTAAGGGAGATCGACTCACGGCTAGTCATGATCCAATGATGACTAACATGAAGCGTTTTATGGATATGGGGGGAGTTGAGACGGGTCTCTTCAACGGTCACTTTCCCATCGTTAGGCTCTTTGACAAAAAACTTCGTGTAACGACTTCCTTTTTTACCAGCCACGACCATCACTTCCATTGAGGGAGGGAACTCTCCTAGATTGGTCATTTCATTCTCTGAGAAGGTAAGCAGTTGGGTGCCGGACTTATTGCCGAAGATCCCCCGAGCAACTGGACAGCCTTGGAAGTGTCTTGCAAGGGCAGCCCCGCGATTGGGGGGAGCTAATAAAATCCCTTTTCCTATCTTGGCTTCTGGAGGGCATCTAGGGTGATTAACAGCTGCTCGGACAATAATGCCACCCATGGAATGACTGACAAAATGTATGGGTTTGCCAGGGTTTTCACGCGCAATCGCTTGCAAGATCTCGATTAGATTGTCCGCATGCTCTTCAATGGTCTTTTTGCGACTGGGATAACCCCATAAGTAGACCTGAAGTCCCTCATCTCGAAGCGTATTCGCAAGAGGGATCATGCACTTGGAGGAACGAAAAAAGCCATGAAGACACACAACAGATCCCTCATGTCCATATACAATAGGCATGTGGAATAAAAGTAGAAAGAATATTAATGTCTTTTTCATTCGCCACCAGTAATTAAAATTATTAATAATAACTACTATTAGTTCAATAACCAAAAATAAGATGTTACAAATATGTTAATTATAAAGAATTGCGGTAACTATTCACGAGCCAGCAGAATCCTTAAGGCAGGCCCAGTTTGCCTAGGGGGGAGTGGATGGTCACCGTAAAGAGGCTTTTATCCCATTTCCAGAAAATAAAGTCACAAATTGGTACTGGGTAACATGACAGATTTGGATGATCGTTTCGAAGCCTATGTTTTTGCACCTAAGAGAGAAAAGATCGTTCAAAAATGGCGTGTTATACAGTGCCAATTTGTGACTTTATTTTCTGGAAATGGTATTAACCGAAAAGATGGATTATCCTAGACTCGAACTGCCGAACCTAGGACTATCTGAATAGTTACGAATTGCGTCGGAATCCAAAAAAAAATCTCTGTGTGTATGGAGGATACGAGTGAGTACCTCGCTATTGAACGTGTAGAATGAGCCGTAGTTTTTTTCTGACTCGTTTTCTTGCATCTTGTCTAGGCAGTGTGTCAAAGTGGATTGTAGCAGCAATTCCAAAACAAAGTTGTAATCAGGCGCATTGGGGAATTCTAGGTCGAAAGGGGTAAATATGTGCTCAAGAGCTGACCAGTCCATCCAATTGAGGTGGCTTGCAAGGATGATTCCAAAGCCTGGTAACTGGTTCAGGTGGCAAGTATTACTTCCCCTTTGAGCTACCTGTCTGAGTATTGTATTCAGCTTCTCAGGATCGTGAGCATAACGCTGAACTGCAGCTATAAATGAGGGAAACCAGAAAGGGTATTCATGTGGTTGAGTATGTCCAAATAGGGACTGGGTGTAGGTTTGAGTAACAGAGATTTCAACTGCTCCAATTGTCTCGTAATAAGGCTCTTTCATATTATTAAGTGGAGAATCGACAATGATGTTGAGATGGCGCAGAGTACTTGATTTAAGGCTTGTTATGATTTTTCTAATATCCGTATTTTCAGCAACATTTGTGTACCATAGATTGAGATCTTTCAGTTTGGGGCAGCGCAATAGGATGTTACTCAAGATGCTTGATGAGAGGCTAGAGACCTGAATATTTAAATATTCCAATTGGTTTGAAATGGTAAATAAGGAATCTGTGGGTAGCGTCATCACAGATACAGTCATCTCTTTGAGCTTAGAGCAACCGCTAGTAAGCTTGTGAAATGCAAAGAGAGTTAACATCGATTCATGGTCAAAAGTGAGAGTGTGAAGATTGCTCTGTGTGCTCAGGGATGTTGCAAACGCATTGATATCTTTAAACTTACATCCCGCAAGCTTGAGAAGTTTAAATTGGTTATGGACTAAGATCGAAGGATCGAGCTCCAAATGATTACAGCCATTAAGGTTGAGCTCATCAGCGCTGGACCCTTGTTCTTGTCCTGTTGGGGATAAATATTGCGGAGGCCATACTCTGATTAGGTGACGCACATGGTCTGCGTGGAGGTCTTTTCCAAAGCGAAATACACGGGGTGCTTGGCTCGAAAAAACACATGTTGGTAACCGAGTTACGGTTTTCTCACGCTTGTCGTTCTGCTGGGTGACCATTATCCTAGATACTGCCGAATCTAGGATTATTGTGCGCAAGCAAAGAGAGGCAAGTGGTGGGATTGTTCTGGAAATAAGAGGCAATGCACCTTGTTGTTGGCGTAGACTGATCAGGTGCTCCAGAGAATCTATCATCGGAGGTGGGGAGGGAGTATTTGTTGTGGATCGTGGATTTGAAGGGGGAACAGGAAGTTGATGGGACTTCAAGTCTGCTCCCACCTTGGGTTTTGGCCCCGATTCTTGCGTCTTGATTGAAGTCGTAGAACACACTTGGTAAAGAATCAAAGCAGTCACGGCTGCGCTTAAGCCAACAACTCCTCCTGCACCTATCAGAGAATAACAAATAATATTTTTAAAAATAGAAAAGTAATAAAGAACCCCGCCACTCACCATTAAGGCAAGGGCTGTGCAAACCAGTGCCGTGATCAGTTTTCCCTTATGGACTTCACAGCAACTCATTTGCTGAGGTGCTATTTTTATTGCGAGCTCAGATGTGATACTTTGTGCAGAAAATGACATATTTTTTCATTACCCCTAAAGGAACTATAGCACACTAAGGTTAAGCTTGCATTAATTTGCAAATGTTTCTTAAGGGCCTCTTATATCTTTTCCGGAAAATAAAGTCACAAATTGGCACTGTATAACACGCCATTTTTGAACGATCCTTTCTCGCTTAGGTGCAAAAACATAGGCTTCGAAACGATTGTCCAAATCCGTCACGCCATCTAGTCTAAATTTGTAGTGTTATTTCTACGGATTGGTATTAGGCTTAATCCGGGTCAAGCGAACAACTGTCTCCACATGCATTGTCTGGGGGAACATGTCGATTGGTTGGACCGTATCGATTTGGTATAAAGGGCGCAGAGCTGCTAAGTCTCGTGCCAAGGTAGCCGGATCGCACGAAATATAAACGATTTTAAGTGGTTTTTTCTTTAAAAGGGCCTGAATCAGAGTGGGGTCACATCCTTTGCGTGGAGGGTTAAGAAAGACCGTATCCATAGCAGGAAGGCGGTAGATGAGCTCTTCTGCAGGTCCGCACAGGAAAGTGCACGCTTCTTGATGATTGAGGCGGGCATTTTCGATCGCGTCGGCAACGGCGCTAGGGACATACTCAGTGCCAAATACCCGGCTTGCGGTATCCGAGGCAAATAAAGCGAGAGCTCCCACTCCGCAATAAGCATCTAAAACAGTTTCATGAGGCTCAATCGCAGCCAGTTCAAGGGCCTTTGCATAAAGATTTTCACTCTGGGCTGGATTGACTTGAAAAAAAGCGGAAGGGGAGATTTTAAATGTCTTATTTAAGAGTTTTTCATAGATATAGGGACGCCCTGCCAGCAGGCGAAACGTAGGTCCTAGGATCACATTGTCATTGCGAGGATTGAGGTTTTCGACCACTCCTTTAATTAAGGAGTTGCTCTCCATCAGTTCTTCGGCAAATTTTTTCAACTCTTTGGAAAAATGGCCTGTAGTGACAAAGATCACCAATGCCTCATCTTGAAATACGGCGTTCCGGATTAGGGTATAGCGGACGGCAGTAATGTTCAGTTTTTCAGAAATGAGGGCGCGTATCTCTTCACCTTGCGGGCATTGAATAAAACACTTTTTTAAAGGAATGATCTCGTGACTCTGTTTACGATAGAGTCCTATAGTCTTTTTTCCATGATCCCACACAATGGGAAGTTGGATTTTGTTGCGGTAACCCAACGAGCTTGGAGAAGGTAGGCAGGGAAGGATGTTTAAATCCGATAAGCCGCCGATCCGCTTGAGAGCATCGGCCACTCGCTGTTTTTTGACAAGAAGTTGGGCTGGGTATTGTAGGTGCATGATTTGACAACCACCGCAGGTTCCAAAAAGAGGGCACATCGGTTCTGTCCGGACAAATGAGGGGGTGATAATCTTTACAAGTTCTGCTTTGGCATATGTTTTTTTACTTTCGGTGATGTGGATGGTAACGATTTCTCCTGGCAAGGCGCCATCAACAAACACTTTCATACCATCGAGTGTCCCGACACCCTCGCCGGTCGAGCTTAACGAATTTATTTTAATAGTTGCGCTTGATGACATGATCTCAAGAGTATACTATCTGCACACATGAAGATCAAAGTCTTATTCATTCTAGCCCCTCTATTATTATTAAATCTTCCACTCATAGCTCGGCCAATTAATGGTGACGGTGATTTTCAGGTATGGTGGCATCACTCACTCACTCGCTCCTGTGGAAAAAAAAGGCAGTTAAGTCTGTATGCTGAAGAGCGCTGGGGAGGAGATGCATCCACACTCTATTTTTTTTACCTCCAAACAAATTATGCGATTCCAATCAAAGATTGGCTTGAAATAGCCCCCGGTTATCGTCAGGCATTTCCTAAGGATTTTGCAAACAATCGCTGGCGCACTGTTTATGAGCCGATGCTGATTGTGAATATGAAACGCGCGTGTAGGGAATGGGAGTTTGCGCTCAGACACCAGATCCAATGCCGTATTTTCGATCACAGACGCACTCTTTGGCTGTATCGTATCCGTCCGAGGGTATTTTTACCGTTTAAATTAAGTTGTATATACTTAAAGCCTTATCTCTCCAGTGAGTTTTTTTTCTTAGAACATACCGGCTTCGGTGAAAATCGAGTCACTTGTGGGCTTCAAATTCCGACACCCACTCTTTTCTCAGGTGAGATTGAGTACATCTTCCGTTCCATTAAACGAGATGATCATTGGCTCGAACAATCGATTGTCCGCATGGCCCTTTACCTATGTTTTTAGTTACAAAACAGGCGGCAGATACTCACGTATTTGTTCGGCAGTTAGTTGTGTCAAATCTTTGTTGATTTCAGCATGAACTAGCTTGGCTAAGTGGGGAGTCAGAATTTCGCGCAAGTGACCTAAAAAAGGTGGGCTGGCAATCAGATAGAGTCTTTCGCATTCCCCTTTTTTGCAGCCCTCTTCCAGATAAGCAATGATCTGACGTGCAAACACCATGGATTCTTTCGTTTTAAGAGAAGTCTGCTCTTCCATCGCTTGGGAGCCATAGAGGCCAACGTTTGTCGTGCGACCCAGAGAATCTGACATTAGCTCGTTTGCGCGCATATGGCTTTCTAAGTGTTCAAAGCTTTTGAGTTCAATGATTTTGTGAGTGTTCTCTGCATAGTAGATTTTGGAATAGGTGCTATTGGCAACAACAATCCATACTTTTCTCATGTTAGGCTCCTGGTCACAACTTGGATTCTACTTCTATAGCAACTGGAATGCCAATTGAATCAACTGTTTAAAATATAAAATTTGCATTAATCTGCTTTCTGTGTTAAAATGCTGTTAAACAATATTGTATAGGAGTTTTTTATGTCACAAGGCGCCCCCTCTGGAGTTGGAAACCCGCGAGAATCAAGCAGTACTACCATCACCATTGTTGACCGGAAAGAACAAAGCGCATCAAAAAAGTGCCGCGATACCATCGCTACAATTGTACTATTGGTGCTTTTTGTAATATCTGCTTGCCTCACAGTATATTTTTCAATACATCATCCCTCTTATCCAATAATCCCCAATACTAATGTGTCCATACTATCGCTCGTTTCTTTGGGTGGTACTTTGGGATTCGGGATAGGCTGTTTAGTGCAACTTTCCCGATGTGTAAAAACCTATTCTGGTTTTCCGATGTTTACAAGAGGGGATGACATCCTTTGAGCTCAGCAGTTTGTGTTGGATCTATCGTAGCAATCCCGCCCCTTATAAAGATATTATACCATTTCCAGAAAATAAAGCCATGAAGTGGCACTGGGTAACATGATAGATTTGGATGATCGTTTCGAAGCCTATGTTTTTGCACCTAAGCGAGAAAGGATCATTCAAAAATGGCGTGTTATACAGTGCTAATTCGTGGTTTATTTTTGATAAATGGTATTACATTGCGTCAATCCCGCTCCTTTTGGGGTTGTTTAAACCTAAAAATGGCAGTATTTTGATTTAGAATCACTAAAGAAATTGTAAAACCTCGCAATTTCTGCGATCACTTCCTCTCCCTAGATTGAAACTGTGTTTTGGGATTATTTTGAAGAAGCTTTGGACCAGCTTTCTCAGAGGCTGTGTGTAGCTCAGTTTCTCCGTGTGCATAATGACAGCGCTCTCCCTTGGAGCAGGAGGAGGGATCGTTCATAAAAAAATGACACAGTTGTGTTTTGTAGTTAGATGATTGCCTCGCAGCAGGTGGAAAACTGTGCGAAGAAGGGGATGAGGCGACATTAGCCTTTTTTTTAGACGGATGATTAGTTATCAATTTTGTGGGTACTCGCCCAGGGAGTTCACCCCTCTTGCGGTACCCAGCATCACTGATCTGCTTCAATGGTTCCTTCTTTGGTGTTCTCAATTTCTGCAAGACACCCTCCTCAAAAAGAAGTCCTCTTTGATCTGCATTGGCTACTAAGTTGGCTATATCGCTACGTATCAGTGTTGGTTTATTCCCTAAAATAATGAGTGAAAACTTGGCTCGTGTGAGGGCAACATTTAATCTTTTAGACTCTTTCAGAAATCCAATTTGCTTTTCAAGATTGGCACGGACACAAGATATAATCACAATATCGTTTTCACCCCCCTGAAATCCATCGACCGTATTGACCTTAATACCGGGATATCTACCTTTCAGGGCCTCGTAGATACGACTCACCTGCGCCGCGTAAAAACTGATAATTGCTACACGATTCACGACTTTGATCAGAAGTTCTTGTGCCATATAATTAATAATCGATGTAGTAGCCACCACTTCCGGGATATTGATAAAACTATGTCCGGAGGGGCCACGCCCCTCTTTTGCATTGATATTGATAAAAGCGTAAGGGGCAAGAAAAGGGAAGATATCTTTCGTTGTGCCTATTGCATGTTGTTTATCACAGACAGATTCATGATTTTCAAGCTTGCCTTGATAATACTGACGTGAAGGCCAGTGACTAATTTCAGGGTGCATGCGGTATTGAATTTTGAGCATCGAGTAAGGCTGTTCGCAATCCCTGGCGAGCCTCTCCATCATGGAACGTCCAAATTTTAACCTCTCCGCATTTTGAGAGATAACCGTGGCCGGTAATTGTTGGATATCACCAATCAGCAAACATTTTTTAGGATTAGCTCTCAATGGAATCAATGTCTCTGCCTCCACTGCTTGGCCGGCTTCATCTACGATCAATGTATCGACGGGTTGCATATTCTTTAGCCTTTGTTGCCCCGAGACACTAAGAGTTGTAAATAGGATTTTGGCATGATCTAACAACTGTCCTTCCAATCCATTTTTTGAAGGATCCTTCTCAGCTACTGCTAATTTCGTCTGCAGCGAAAATAAGGCCACCGATATAGTACTCAAAAAGAAACGGGCACTACTTATAAGCCGGGGCATCTCATAAGGAACTGATACTTTTTGCATTTTGACATAATGGGCAACTTCTTGCCATGCTTCAGGTGTTTGAGAGGAGATGAGATTGTGATACTCTGTCAACGCTTCGAGTATTTCGGATTTTTTTATTAATAAATTGTCGAGGAAACTAAATGCATAAACTACGATTTTTTCAATTAGTTCAGTCACATCCTTGGCGCAGCGTACCACTTCTTTGGAAACCGCAGCGATACGGTTTGGAAGAAATTTCATAGAACCGTTGACCACCTTGCTCGGTTCGAAGTCCCAGAGACGTCTCTCCAACTCCTTTAAAGCACCTAATTTTTCAGAACACCATGAATTAAGAAAAATGCTATTTAAGGAACCATCCGGGGGTAGTTTTTGTTCGACACCCACTAAAATAACGGGTATATCAGGAAAGTCATGGATAAAGCGTTCAGCTAAAATATGTATGGCCTTATTTGATGGGGCGCATACTAAAATCCTTTCTCCACGCCGTTGCAAAGCCCTTAATAGCTTAATCACCGTTGTGGTTTTACCCGTGCCAGGTGGTCCCTGGATGAGTTGTAGTCCTTGCTTTATTTGCAGGAATTTCTCTATAGCTTCGTATTGAGGGCAATTCAAGGTAGAGAACAATTGATTTTCTTCAAGAGAAAGGGACAGTGAAGTAGTTATTTGCTGAGACCCATTGGAAAATACATCGTCGGACCAATCAGGGAAGGTTCTAAATGCTCCAAACATGCGTTGAAGAGTGATAGGAGAGTCGATGTCTTGTTGAGGCCCATGGGGGAATAAATTTCCGGACCAAATACTTCTTTCCAAAAAGGTCTCCGTTCTTTCAGAGAAGGTTGTACATGCTTCAAACATACGCTGAAGAGTGATAAGAGAGCCGATGGCCCTAGCATTCCATTTTTGGCCTGCTGCAAAGGCAAGGGGGAATTGTGCTATTAAAGCTTGGTCAACGACAACCTTGAAAGAGAGTTTGGAATTGTCAACATCTGATTCGGAATAACTAGTCAGAGCTATCAGGCGTACCCGCGGATTTTCTGCGTATTCCAATAATAAGGCATCCCCTGATTTTACATCCCTCTCAGATTCAGGAAGAACATCAAACTTCATTTCAGTAGGATTCGCAGGATTTTTTGCAGGTTTGAATTTTGATAATAAAAATCTAAACGCATGCTCCTTCTCTAAATTAGTTAGTTCCAATCCATTTTGTAAAATGGCACGTGCCTCTTCAATAAGTAACTCCTCAAAACTTTTATATTGCTCTATTCGGCTGCTATATCTGTCTGGGAGTGCAACTTTTGTAAGAGACGGATTAGGTAGGGCGATCTGCTCAAATGTCCAGTTCAGCACACGTTTATTGAAAACATAAATTCCTTGATCGTAGTTTTGTTTAGAATCATTTGGGAAGGGAGTCCTGATAGTTCCACCATTCGTAAGTGATTTGTTGCTTTTTTTATCCCAAAATTCCTTAGCTACAAGTGGATTTTTTAAATCAAATTTAACCACCGGAATCATATCTACAAAAGCATCCATGAAGGCTCGCAGTCTTCGATTATCGAGCGTTGTCCATTTGCCGTTGTGCTTCACGATGCGAATCGGTTCGATATCATAGGGACCCAGTTTCCCGCTTGTTAACTGTCGTACCATGTCAATCAGCAAGCGGCCATCAGAAAAAGTTGGGGAAACAGTCGCTTGAGAAAAGGCAACCTCACGTACTTTCATACAGTCAAATGGCGATTGTCCATTCATCCTCATCACATTTTCTGCGGGGGTAATTGATAACCTAGTCAAATCCCTAGCAAGGAGTGCTGCACTTTGCAATTGAGGTCGAACAACTTCAGAGGTGAGAAGATCCGCAGTCAATATAGCCGGTGAAGATTTTTCATCGGAGATAAAATGAGGCCTCTGTACCGATTGAATAGAATTAGGGTAGGCCACGAGGGCACCTCCACAATGTTTTTGGTTTTAATGTCCAGACACAATCAATTAGTGAGTATACGTTTCCTTTAATTTGCCCGATACGATAACATTTTTTTTCTTGAGTACAAGAATCGTAACAGTTCACCGTCCTCGTAAGAGGGCGGTGAACTGTTACGATGGAGGCGGTGTTGGTTCACGAAAAGATACAACTTATGTTCCATTTTGGGCCTGATGTCATATAACGCGATGTGATACCGTCACTACAATTGTGTTAATGGTGCTACTTGTAGTATCCATAAGCCTAGTAGTATATTTTTCAACACATCCTTCCTTTGGTCCAACAATCCCCAACACTACTCTGTTGCATATCGCTGGAAATCTCACCGATTGCTTCATAGCTCATCTCAAAAAGATCAGAATAAAAGAAGGGAAGATAGGTATAATACATTAGGGACAATACCTAATGCCATTTCCAGAAAATAAAGTCACAAATTGGCGCTGTATAACACGCCATTTTTGAATTATCCTTTTTCGCTTAGGCACAAAAACATAGGCTTCGAAACGATCAGCCAAATCTGTCATATTACACAGTACCACTTCATGAATTTATTTTCTGGAAATGGTATAATCCCGCAATCACGCCATCGGCAAAGAAAGCTTCCTCCCTATGAGTAGTGACCTTGAGGTACGGTAATAAATCACTCCCTCTTGTGGACAATCCCGCTTCTTTTGGGTTGTTTAAAATATAAATTTTGCATTAATCTGCTTTTTGTGCTAAAACTTTGGAAAACAACATTTTATAGGAATTTATATGGCAAGTATTTGCTCCCCCGGAGCCCCAACCGAGACGTCCAATTTAGTTGAAAACCGTGAAAAGCCAAGTGCATCAAAAAAGCGATGTGACATCATCACTACAATTGTGCTGATGGTGCTGCTTGCAGTATCCATGAGCCTATCAGCATACTTTACAATTCATCCTTTTGGTCCAACAATCCCTAATACTACTCTGTCCATACCATTGCTCGGTTCTTTGGGTGGTACTTTGGGATTCGCAATAGGTTCTATAGTACAATTTGTCCGATGTGTAGAAACCCATAAGCTTCTAGAGAATCGTGATCTCTCCTTAAGATTAGAAGCTATTGAGGCTCGGCTGGAGCAGGAAAGGTTGGTGTGAAGCGATGATTTCGCGGATTTTGGGGATCTGATCTCCAATTCCCACGACCAGGGCGCCTCGCAGCCGACCGTCCTGTAGGAAATAAATGGTTCCGCGTAGATTGGGGTCGATCCAATCTTCGATAATTTGCATATCGCTGGAAATCTCACCGATTGCTTCATAGCTCATCTCAAAAAGATCAGAATAAAAGAAGGGAAGATAGGTATAAGCCTCGTGCGCACCTGCCATATTGCGCCCTGCAGCACTCCCCATGCTATTTGCTGCATCCTCATGTTCAATACGCACTCTTTTTTCTAAATGGGGGCTGAAAAAATTTGCCACATCGCCGGCCGCCCAGATATCGGGTAAAGAGGTGCATAAAAACTCATCGACCACAATCCCATCCTCACAGGCAGCACCCGCTGCTTGAGCGAGCTGGACATTAGGGACAATACCTAATCCCGCAATCACGCCATCGGCAAAGAAAGATTCCTCTCTATGAGTAGTGACCTTCCATTTGTCATGGACCGGGACAATGCTTTTGACATTTTGGCCGGGGACTAGCCTTACGCCTTGTTCTGTAAAGTAAGCATTAAGAAAGCGTGAGAATTTTTTAGGAAAATGCCTTTCTCCCAAAGTAAGATCCTCAAAGATCAACGTGACATTCTTTCCATTCATGGAAAGAGCGGCGGCGATTTCAGAGCTAATGAAGCCTCCCCCGATGATGACAAAGTCATTGCCTTGTGCATACAAGGCCTTGAGCCTGCGATAGTCGGTGAGGGTACGGTAATAAATCACTCCCTCTTGTGGACAATCGAGATGCTTAGGGGTTCCTCCTGTGGCCATAAGGAGTTTATCATATGTGTAGCGTTTACCAGATTGATCTGTTACTGTATGTGCAACAGGATCGATGGAAACTACTGTTTTATCAAGCAAAAGATCGACATGATGCTGGTCTGTTTTGCGTGAGGTAGACTCTACAGTTTTGCCAAACCAAAGTCCTTTAGTGAGCGGTGGCCTGTCATAGGGAGGGTCAGTCTCTTGAGAGAGGATGCCTATCCTTCCTGTACTATCTAAAGAGCGGATGCCAGCTGCTGCTGCATCCGCTGTCATGCCTCCGCCGATAACGAGATATGTATAGTGGTCAGAGTTTGAATTCACGGCTTAAATCTATTATATAACCAACCTAAAACAAAGAGCCCTACAAAACCATGAATAAAGCCATACAGTAAACCTAAAAAGGTGCCTGTCTTCGAAAGATCAAAGCCAGGATAGACGTCCATCCATTGCGAAAGCCAAAACATGGCGTAGCCGGTATACATGGAGATCCATGTCATGATGAACAAGATGAGCCCCCAAAGTACTCCTCCTGCAAGCCCTAATTTAAGCGGATTAATCTTCGCGTACATGCTTCCCTCACCCATATTAACCAAAATTTTCATTATAAAATTTTTAACATTTTTGACAAGCAGTGGTTATTGACTAATACCATTTCCAGAAAATAAAGCCATGAAGTGGCGCTGGGTAACATGACAGATTTGAAGGATCATTTCGAAGCCTATGTTTTTGCACCTAAGCGAGAAAGAATCGTTCAAAAATGGCGTGTTATACAGTGCCAATTTGTGACTTTATTTTCTGGAAATGGTATAAGATCTCAGGGGATGATGACAGCAGTGCCGGAAATGTTACCATGGCGCACATCATCGATTGCTTGATTGAGCGCTTCAAGAGGGTAGGTGTGGATCTCTGTTTTTATGGGGATTTGGGGAGCCAGGGCGAGGAGTTCATAACCATCCTCGCGCGTGAGGTTGGCAACCGAACGTAAGATCCTTTCCCCCCATAATAGATCATAGGAAAAAGAGGGAATGTCGCTCATGTGAATACCAGCACAGATGACAACACCCCCTTTTTTGACTGCTTTTAGAGCGTGGGGAACAAGCTCGCCAACAGGTGCAAAAATAATCGCAGCATCCAGGGGATAGGGTGGCAATGTATCTGTACCAGAAGCCCAAATGGCGCCTAAGTTGGTAGCGATGGCTTGTTTTTCGCTATCACCCGGTCTAGTGAACGCATACACTTCAGATCCTCGATAAAGGGCGATCTGCGTGAGTAGGTGAGCCGAAGATCCAAAACCATAAAAGCCAATGCGCTTCACTGTGCCGGCAAGACGCAAAGCTCTGTAACCTATTAAACCGGCACACAAAAGGGGAGCGGCTTCCAGATCTGAGTACGCATCTGGCAGAGGGAAGATAAAGCGGGCATCAGCAACGCAGTACTCGGCAAACCCACCATCAATCTGATAGCCAGTGTATAGCGCGTTGTCGCAAAGGTTTTCCTGTCTATTCAGGCAATAGGAACATGTTCCGCAAGCGCTACCCAACCAGGGAACGCCCACTCTTTGGCCCGTTTGATAAGAATCGACTTGTGTGCCGAGTTGGACGATGTGACCCACGATCTGGTGACCAGGCACTAGCGGGAGTTTAGGGGTGGGCAGCTCACCATCCACAATATGTAAATCGGTGCGACACAATCCGCAAGCAGCGATTTTAATTAACACTTGCTCAGGGTCCGGTTGTGGAATGGGCAGTTCTGTTAAATGGAGGGGGTTCTTGGGCCCCCTTAAGACCATCACGCGCATCTTATTTGTGGGCAAGTTGTTCCTCTTCAATCCGTTTTTTGATGGCCGAAGACATGCGTAATCCGTTTTTCTTGTACCAGGCAATAGGATCAGTTTTGAGTGAATTGATCATGAGGGGTAAGGTCTTATCTAATGAATGTTCGGGGGCCCATTGTAGGATTTGTTTAGCATGCGAAATATCTAGGTCGTAGTGATCATCAGCTAAATCAATCATCCAAGGCTGGATAAATTCATCATGCACGAAAGGGGCATGGTTTTCGACCCAAGCCCCAAACTTAGCGATGGCTTTGGGGATTGCAATGGTCTTAATATCTTTATTATATAAAAGATTGCTAATCCGCTGTTGTAGGTATTCGTAACTTAACGTTTTTCCTTCACCTACTAGAAGTGTGAGTTCTTCAGGCAGTTCTTTACGTCGATAGACGCACGAGGTAATTGCATTTACCAAATCGTTCATGTGCATGAAATCAGAGCCGTGTGATGGATTGCCGGCAAATAAATGGGCGTTCATCTGATGTTCATAGATACGTTGGATTTGGTGGGAGATGGGGATTGAGTGGCATGCATCATCATAGACACCCGAAATACGCAAAATGACCGTGGGGATATTGCCACGCTCTTCGTGAATGACTTTTTCAGTTTTGACCTTTGAGGCAGGATAGCCCCATTTCGCTTGAATGGGCGAGTTTTCGTCGATTTTTTGCCCAGGTTTGCAAGGGGCATGGACAAGCATTGTGCTTGAGAAAATGAACTGCTGGACATTGAAGCTTTTTAAGCCACGTAGAAGCCGTTTTGTCCCTTCCACCGTGATTTTGTTATAGAGATCAGATTCTTCATGCTCGAAGCTGTAATAGGCAGCTAGATGAATGACAGCGGTGATGGTATTGCCGTAAAAATTACGGATGTGGGTAAGGGCCTGGTGCAAACTCTCGTCCGAAGAGATGTCACAAGGTACAAGTTCTTCGCTAGCTGAGGCGTAAAATGCCTTTAACAATTCAAAACCGACCATCCGGAAGTCGGTCCCTAACTTTTTGACCACCGCAGCCCCTATGCGCCCGCAAGATCCGGTGACCAAGATCACCCCTTTATCTTCGTTCATAAAAATCACCTATAATAATAAATAACTATTTATTACTATCGTATTAAATTATTAATATAAGGGCAATAGCTATGAGTATTATTCAGGCGCTTTTTTTAGATATTGGCGGAGTTCTCATGACCAACGGATGGGATCATGCGTTGCGGAAGAAAACAGCTGAGGCTTTTCATATCGATTACGAGGAAATGGATAGTCGACATCGTTTAATTTTTGACACTTATGAAACAGGTAAAATGACCTTTGACGATTACCTAAAAAAGATCATCTTTTATGTTGAAAGACCTTATTCCGTGCAGGATATAAAGCAATTCATATTCGAGTCAGCACGTGCTCATGATGACATGATTGCCTTCATTAAAGAGATCAAAGCGCGCCATGGCCTTAAAGTGGGTGTTGTTAGCAATGAAGGCAGAGAGCTTGCTGTTGATAGAATCCACCGGTTCAATCTCCCTTCTTTTGTCGATTTTTTTGTTGTCTCCTCATTCGTACATTTCCGTAAACCTGACCCCGATATTTACCGCCTGGCCATTGATGTCGTCCAGGTTCCACCCACCAAAATCGCCTATATTGACGATAGAACGATGCTAGTTGAAGTTGCTAAAGGGTTAGGTATTCAAGGGATTCATCACATAGGACTCAAATCAACAGAGGCTGCCCTCAACATGTTCCTCAACGTTTTAGAAACCACCAGCTAAAAACCAGGGCGTGTGACCATTCACAAACCAGCAGAATCCTTAGCGTGTTTTATAAACTGAAAGAACGAACTTCCGATTCGCCTAATTCTCTCGAAATAGACCAAATGGCCATGTCAGCATTGATACCCCCTCTCTGTGCTTCCTCTTTTAAAAATTGCCACATCTTGCAGCGATCCTCTCTACTTTCTATACTAAGGAAGGTTTCGGTTGAACAATAACGGTCACCATATCGGCTTGCTAGCTTAAAGCAAGCAAAGCCCTTTGTAAAACTTTTTTGTGTGCCAAGTCCCTGTAGATAACAATCGCCTAGTGGGTAGATAGCATCGATGTAGCCTTGGCGAGCACTTGATTCAAAAAATTTAAACGACTTCTGTGGGTCAATGACGGTAACAACCGGATGATTTTCCTCCTCATATGTCCCATACCCAGTTAAGTAATACCCACCAGCCAAACATTGGGCTTCTGCATGACCTCCTTTTGCTGCTTCCTCAATAAGGTGGAATGCAGCATGGAAATCAGGTATTGCTACTGTTTTCCTAATAATGCCAAGAAAAAACCTTGCTTGGGGACTCGTCAAAGGATGAAGCCAAGTTATTGCCTCATTATAATTTTGTTGAACGCCAAATCCTTTGGCAAAAAATGCACCCAGATTACAACAAGCAGGCTCGCAGCCCTTTTTGGCTGCGACAAGGGCATAAGCAAATGCCTTTTCAGGGGTTACCTCGACACCGATTCCCCTAAAATAGCACTCGGATAGATAATAACAAACTTCTGAATCCCCTGGTTGTTGTGCATCTAATGTCTTCAAGTTTGAGAATACGGCTTCGTAAGTCTCTGGATGTTGCGTGCGTCTTTGAGGCTCTCTCATAGCCTCGATCTGCTCCTCAATTTCTTCTTCAACATCCAAGGCTAGGTGACCTTCTAGAAGAATCAGAGGATCAATGGTGTTTTTTGCAAACCTCAATGTGCACGTATGGAAGCTATCATTTTTGTTATAAGCTTCTTTAATGGTAAAGAAACGCTGTACTACAGCTTGCGCGAGAAACAACTCTCTCCAGCTACTTTTGTCCTCCAGAAGAAAATCAAGCAAAAGGCCAAATCTTGGACCTGTATCGATAGCTGTGTAAACCTCTCTTTTCCAAGTTTTGGCAAGTACTGGAGATTGGACAATGGCATCAAATAACGTCGACACTTGACTCAAAGTAGAGCATACAGTGGCATCGCCGTGTTGAGCAATGCGTATCCACATTTCTGGAGGTAAACTAGGAAAATTGATGGCCACATTATCTCCATTTTTAATTTAGTGATTGGCTAATCCATTTCAAGATAGCCGAAAATATAAGTTTTTCGCAAATGCCTCTTTCAGAATGTATTCAGGACACATCAGATAGTTTATGATATTTGGTATTATGTTGTGTTTTATAGTTTTTATGTAATACCATTTCCAGAAAATAAAGTCACAAATTGGCACTGTATAACACGCCATTTTTGAATGATCCTTTCTCGCTTAGGTGCAAAAACATAGGCTTCGAAACGATCATCCAAATCTGTCATGTTACCCAGTACCACTTCATGGCTTTATTTTCTGGAAATGGTATAACATTTCTTCCATTACCAGAATGTCCATCTTTTGGGACAGGCTTGTTTTAGCTCTTTGATGAGGGAGTGATTTTCCCCTAATTTCTCAGCATACGAAGAGAGGATCTCCTGCTTCGCCTTTTCGCACACCTGATTATCGGATTGTTTGTTGAGAGTATCGATGAAGTTTTCCAGATAGAGTTCATGATCCGGATGATTTTCTTGAGAAGCACAAATTTCTAGTGCTTTCTGTTGATGTTCTAAGGCTTCTTGGTTCCGTCCTAAATCGCGTAAATTTAATCCCATGTTGTTATAGCTCTGCGCTATATCAGGGTGATTGGGCAGGCGTACTTCTTCCCTGATCTTCAATGCTTTTTTCACATGTTGCAAGGCTTCTTGGTGCTGTCCTAAATCGCGTAAACTTAATCCCACGTTGTTATAGCTCAACGCCATATCAGGGTGATTAGGCGGCAGCACTTCTTTCCGGATCCTCAATGCTTTTTTCACATGTTGCAAGGCTTCTTGGTGCTGTCCTAAATCGCGTAAACTTAATCCCACGTTGTTATAGCCCCTTGCTATATCAGTGTGATTGAGTGGCAGTGCTTCTTCCTTGATCTTCAATGCTCTTTTCTGGTACTCCAAGGCTTCTTGGTTCCGTCCTAAATCGCGTAAACTTAATCCCACGTTGTTATAGCTCGTCGCTATATCAGGGTGATTAGGCGGCAGCGCTTCTTCGCAGCCTTTCAATGCTCTTTTCTGGTACTCCAAGGCTTCTTCGTACCGTCCTAAATCTCCTAAAGTTATTCCCATGCTGCTATAGCCCCTTGCTATCTCATGGCGATTGAGTGGCAGCGCTTCTTCTCTGATCTTCAATGCTCTTTTCTGGTACTCCAAGGCTTCTTTGCACCGTCCTAAAGCTCCTAAACTTGCTCCCACGTTGTTACAGCTCTTCGCTATATCAAGGTGATTAGGCGGCAGCGCTTCTTCTCTGATCTTCAATGCTCTTTGCTGGTACTCCAAGGCTTCTTCGTACCGTGCTAAAACTCGCAAACTTGATCCCATATGGGCTAACACATCTGCCTGCTGGCTCTTATCAATATTCTCAAAAAACTGTGATTCCCTAAGGGAGTCAGTTTGAGTCACCCATTTTTGAGAGCGCTTCCAGTCTTGGATATTCAGTTTCGGATACTGATCAAGGGAAAGCTCCAAGGCTTCTTTAAATCTATCTTCGGTTCCTGATTCCATGCAGACGACGCGCTGCATCAGCCGGTGCATGGAGTATTCCTCGCCATGAGACCTGATCAAAGACAAACCTTCAAGAGTTCTGGTAATCTCCATCTTATCCCAATCCTCTACATCGGGCTGCTTCTCTAGCCAATCCGTCAACCACTCTTCAGGGATGTCATCTGGGTTTAAATATGCGCATACTTTTAGCCATGCAGAGGCTTTTGGGTTCTCTTTTTCTAACTTTTCCAGTGTAATGAGCCATACATTTTGCAGGGTTCTTGTGTAACGCTCATCCGGTTCCATTTTGCCGAGTACAGGATTTTTCTTAAGTTCTGTTAGGTATTCTTCAATACTGCAATTTGCACTGCGAATGTAATGAGCTGCTTGGTTCAGAGCTAAAGGGAAATGCCCTAGTTCTTTTGCCAGTTCAGCCATCCAAGATGATCTTTTCCCTGTAATATCCGCGAGAATCTTCGAGCTATCTGTCTGGGTAAACTCGGTAAGTTGGATCCATTCTTTCTCGTTCCGCCAAACTTCTCTATTGCGAGAGGTCATCAAAACGTATCCTCCTTGTGGCACAACGATCTTCTCTTCGACATTATCAAAAACAAGAAGCCAGGGTTTGTCATAGGTATGATTTTGTAAACGCGTATGCACCTTTCTTTCGATTTGCTGGGGAGATTCCTTGTCAAGGATAGAGATATTAAGCGCTTCTGCCAGTCCTCGGTAGCTTTGATTCTTCTCTTCAGCTGTTGCACTGTTAATAAACCAGATGATGGAAAAATCTTGCCGGTGGTTTCTAGCAAAAGCGCGCGTCAATTCGGTTTTGCCCATGCCAGGAAGCCCATAGACGAGGCGGACGATGGTGTCGTTGGAGGCAGGGGGATCGGAGATGAAGGTCTGCTCCAAACTGCGCAACTCCTGCTGCCTACCGGTAAAAAAGGGGAGACTTGTGGGTACATTACTCGCCTTCAGGTGAACAAGGACATCGGGATCTCTTGCTGCAGCAAAGGGGGAGTTGTCATTTTCAATGCTATCCCTTCCCGCTTTAAGAAGGCCTGCTTTTTGCTCTGGTGTAAGGTTAAAATCACACAGCCCGACACCTTTAATGGGAATCTCGATGGTACGATGCCGATTTTCTTCTGTGCTTACATAAATCTCCTCAGCAGCCCAGTAGACACTGGCGCATGCCTTCGCGATATCCAGAATTCCACTGACAGGGGGTGTTTTACTACTTGTCCCTTCAACATCTTTTAAGCACAGTCCCAGTGTCCTTCTATTGAAGCTAGAGTAATATCCATCTGTTGGAACATCAAATGCATCGATAGGAAAGTTTTTAATCAGCCCTCCATCGACACAAGGACCCAGATCTGTTCTAGGAACCAATGTATTGGAGCGTGTTTTTTCCCTTACAATGTAGGGTTGATAGACTCCGGGGATGGACATCGAGGCGCGGATGGCATCTGAAATCACAATGTTATCCCACTCGGGGTTCTCTGAACTAAAATGGAGGATTTTCTTGTCTGGATCAGCCTCCAAACGAGTTGTGTAAACATGCAGATGAAGGAACTTTTTCCCTCGCTGTATTTCCTGCTTCAACTCCCCAAAAGTACAATGTTCTATCTCAGTTCTTCTGGAGACTTCTGCCTCAATCCATTTACGTAAATTCTCGCCCTCACAAATACCATCCAGTTGAGAAAAGGCGTTGTAGAGCTTAAGAGGGTTCCATGCACCCTTGGCAACTTCAAAACTTCCTGAGAGGATCTTAGACATTGTCCCTTCTTTGTCTTTGGCAGCAAGCATGGCATTCACAAGAGGCTCTTTTCCCTTTACTGGGTCTAAGAACTGCATCAAATCAAGATTTTCAAGTGAAGCAATATCTTTCAATTGGGGGTCTAAAGCAAAGATAGCAGCCGTAATGGCACCAGCAGAAGTTCCGGCGGTTCTTTGCACCTCATCTAAAGCTTTTTTGCCCTTCAAAGCGCGCAGTGCTTCTAAATAGGCAAGACCCCTCGGACCTCCTCCTTTAAACACGATACCCTCCGGTGGTTGAGAGTGAAAATCTAGAGGGCTTCTCTGAATTTTAACCCTGTTTTGAATCAATCCATTTAAGATATTTTTGATTTTTTTAGCCTCAAAACTCGTATCGTCTTTTAAGAGATCTTCAGGCCTCTTTCCCTCTCCATCTCTGATTTCAAGATTCATGCCCAAATAAGCAAGAAGTTTCAGGACCTCTCCCTGCTTGCCTATCACAGCCCAATGGGCAGCAGTCCAACCATTGTGTCCATTGGAACTGTTGACTTTTTGATACAGAAAATCCACAGCTTCCAGGTCACCGACAAAAGAAGCCAACGCAAGGGGATCGCGCCCTTGATCATCCTGTTTTTGTAACAGAACGGCAGCCTCTGAGCGCCCTACCAGATGCTTGAGGGTGCTAAATTGTCCAAAGTGAATAGCAACATGCAAAAGAGTTCCAAGCTGAGAAGGCTCTTCCAGCCGATAATCTGGCTGTTTAAGCAGAAAGTCCAGACAGTCGTGCTTGGAGTATCTGACACACAAGGCAAGAAGAGTTAGACTTAAATTTCCCTCCTTCAAAGAGGAACTAGTCGGTTTTTTTGCGATCAGAGTTTTTAAGACGGCAAGATGGCCGTACTCGATGGCAATGTGGTGAGCATTTTTCCCTCGGCTATTGTGATCCTCGATGTAGTAATCGCAAAGCAAAGGCACAAGATGAGAAAACCCATTTTTCGCAGCAGCATGAAGAGGTGTATTGCCGTCACGGTCTGTTTTTTGCAAAGCAATTTTACGTTTGATAAGACCTTCAACGGCAACTTTGTTCCCTTCACCTGCCGCAGCAATAAGCAGCGTTTGTCCCCAAGTATCAGTAAGCTTAGAAAGGGTGGCCTCGGAGATTTGATCAATCAAAGTCCAATCGCCATCATGGCAAGCCTGCAATACTGCATAAAAACACTTGTGAGCTGTCTTTTTGAAGGTTTCTGGATCCCGGCTGATGGGTAGATTGACATCAAATAAGAGAGCTATTTTCTCCAACTCTTCCCAACTGAGGTCTGCTTCTACTTCTTCTGCCTCAGCCTTTTGATTTGCCAGAGTGGCAGCAACCAAAGCCACTGCAAGAAGGACAATCCAAGAACTGTGGTCGGGTTGATTTTTTTGAAAGGTATGGTTCAGCCTTACAAACCTTTTGGTCATGAGGTGAGGACTACCGTTAGTAAAGAACCGCGAAAGGTGTTCAGTTACTCGATGCAATTTAGCCCTGATGAGCTTTAAGGATGTTCTTTGAACAAAAAAACCAACGGTTGCACTTTGAGGTAAAAAGCGAGAAATCATTTGTGACACAACTAGCCTCCACAGCATCTCCAGAAATCTGAAGTAATAGAGTTTCCTATAGATGAAGGATTGAGTGCAAGGAATTGCTTGAGGAAATTGCAAAACTCCATTTGGAATCCAATTCCCCCTTTTGATACCAACTTTGACCTCTTACAAGGATGTCCCTCCCGTGTCCCTGATGATTTTTGCTTGCTAATCAGCTTTGCGCAAACTCTTTTTCTTCGAATCGAACTCAGGTAATACCATTTCCAGAAAATAAAGCCATGAAGTGGCACTGGGTAACATGACAGATTTGGATGATCGTTTCGAAGCCTATGTTTTGCATCTAAGCGAGAAAGGATCGTTCAAAAATGGCGTGTTACCCAGTGCCACTTCATGGCTTTATTTTCTGGAAATGGTATAACCCCTCATGGGAACAGATCCGTTGGTCCTTTTCACCTTCTGCTTTAAAGCTAGTTTTTTAAAATAATGTTTGTTACATGCATGATGAAACGCTGAGTGAATTGTATATTGGAAATCGGAGTGCTGCGAAATATTCTTATATGTTGGTTAGAGTTACAAAAAAAATCATTTATTTTTTTTCATCCATCTCAATTCTAGCTGGATGTGCATATTATCAAGTACCTGCGCTCACGCATGATCATCCTGCCTGTCCAGATATTTCATCTCCTCAGATACAACTATCCTCTATCTTAGAAATTGATTCCGCAAAGCAACCTCTTCCTGTTCCTCGTTCTCATGGTGTGCGTTGATGCTAAAACGTTGCGTAAGGAAAAAACTACTTGTTCTCTTTGGGATCTTTTCTACTCTTTTTCTCTCCGGATGCGTAAGAGTCAATACCAATCCTCTACCTATTTTTGAAAAAGTCCAACAAAACGTCCGGATGCAATCGGGCTTTACCCCTTGTTGGAACACATGCCCGGATGACGATGCTTATCAAAGCTGGATTGAAAATGCTTTGCAACAGGAACTCACCCCCGATCTAGCTATTAATATTGCTCTGCTCAATAACCACCAGCTTCAAGCTACCTACGAAAACTTGGGGATCGCTAAAGCTCAACTTGTACAGGCAGGGCTTTTAAAAAACCCTATTTTCTCGTTGTCATACCGGTTTTCGACGAAATCTTCTGTTACAGACCTCATCGATATTGGATTATTCCAGAACTTTTTAGAGGCCCTTCTCATCCCTATTAAAAAGCGGATGGCTACCTCTGAGCTTGAAGCCACAAAAGCCATGGTGACTGCCCAAATCTTTGATGTGATTGCACAAACGAAAATTGCTTTTTATTCATTTCAAGCGATTGCTTGCATTTGGGATCTGAAAAAACAGGTTCTCTTGGGTGCGGAATCTTCTTATGAAGCCGCGCATAAGCTTTTTGAGGCTGGCAATATGAAAGAGCTTGAGGTTACCAAAAATCGTGAATTTTATGAGCAGACTAAAGTAGAGCTCTCGAGTTTAGAGGTAGAGATTTTAAAGACAAGAGAACACCTTAATGTCCTTTTGGGACTTTGGGGGCCTCAAATCAATTGGCAAGCACAATGCTGCTTGCCTCCTGTTCAAGAGAAAGAGTTAGCATGGGACAATATTGAAAATTGTGCGGTAGCCAATAGTCTCGACCTTGAGATTGCAGGAAGACAAATCTATGCAACAGCTGCGGGATTTGGGATTGATACGACTCGCATTGTGTTCCCCCAAGTAGAAATAGGTCCTAGCTCTGAAAGAGATGACGGAGTGTGGTATGTCGGTCCTGCGCTTGCAATAGGGATTCCATTTTTTGATTTTGGGCAAGCCGCGTCAGCTGCTGCCCAATCTGAGATCTTACGACAATGGAATGTCTATACAGCCTTGGCCGTCGACATTCGCTCTGCAGCACGTATGAAAAGAGTTCATCTACTTAATACGCATAGACAAGCTTTATATTACCAAAAAGTTCTTGTTCCCATTTCTGAACAGTTAACATCTCTTACCTTACTACAACTCAACGCAATGCAGTTAGGAGTCTTCCAGCTGCTGGCGGCAAAAATCCATGAGCTTGAACAAAAAATTCAAAGCGTAGAGTTGGCAAGAGATTATTGGATTGCCCATACAGAATTGGAACTTTTATTAAATGGTCACCTGATGGGAAGAGATATGTTTGAAATTTCAATGAGAAGATAGATTCACTAATGAACCGAATAGTTTCTGTTTTATTATTTTTCTGTAGTTTTCTCTTTTTAGAAGGGTATTCTCATTCTATTCAGCCTCCTGAGGATGCCAATCCACCAAGACCATGGACGAAGGCAGCCAAAGAACATTTATCCCCCGGAGAGCCTGGTAAAGATTATACGCCTGCAGTGATACCCAACGGCAACAAAGCGGAATATAAAATTGTTGATGGTTTTAAGGTCTTTCATCTTATAGCAGAGCCCATCGAATGGGAGGTTGCCTCGGGGCTAATCGTACATGCATGGGGTTATAATGGATCTGTCCCAGGGCCACTTATTGAGGTTGCTGAAGGCGATAGGGTGCGTATTTTTGTAACCAATAAACTCCCCGCTCCCACAACTGTGCATTGGCATGGAGTTTTACTGATGTGTGGTATGGATGGGGTTTCAGGTTTAACCCAACCTGCAATCCCTCCTGGACAGACCTATCTCTATGAATTTATTTTCCCCGATAGCGGTACGTTTATGTATCACCCCCACCATGATACCATGACCCAAGAGGGGATGGGGTTAAACGGGATGATCATCGTACACACAAGAGAACCTGACCTCACAAAAAGACCAGATCGCGATTTTTCTATCATGCTTAACGAATGGAATGTTGATGTAGGGACATCAAAGCCCAATCCTCTTAATATGTCAGACTTCAGTATTTTGACCATGAACGGAAAAGTGATGCCATCAACAGAACCTCTTGTCGCAAAGTTAGGGGATGTAGTTTGGATCCGTTATGGAAATTTAAGCGCAATGGATCACCACCCCATACATTTACATGGCTATAACTTCAAAATCATTGGAACAGATGGCGGATGGGCTCCTGACAAATCAGTGCTTATCCCCGAAACTACGGTGCTGGTCCCAGTAGGGGCAGTTAAAGTGACCGAATTTATAGCAAACAATCCTGGGGATTGGATTTTTCATTGTCATATGACTCACCACATTATGAATCAAATGGGTCACCAATTTCCCAATATGCTTGGCATGGATGTCGGAGATTTGGATGAGAAAATTCGACAACTCATTCCAGGATATATCACAATGGGAACAACCGGAATGCATGATATGACAGAATCGGGGATGCCCATTCCACCAAACAGTATTCCCATGCTGGGTTTTGATGGTCAATTTGGGAAGACGGTCTTGGGTGGAATGGCAAATATTTTGCGGGTCCGAGAAAATATCGAAACTTACGAAGATCCAGGGCCCTATCATTTTCCAGAAGGTTCGGTTGCAGCCCCAGCAACAGAAGAACAGTTGGAGAGAAATGAGATAAAAATTAAGAGTTAGCATTTGAATTTACTATCAGTGCAGTGAATGAATCAGCTGGGGGGAGACAACCCAGGCGATTTGCCAGATATGGCCTGTGCCTTGGAGGCAGACGACGCAAGTACCGCAAAGGTCTACTGGGCATAAGGTCTCAGTACCAAGAGTTAGCGTGGTGAGGAGTTTTTCTAAAAAAGGCAGATGGCCGATGAGCATCACATTTCGATCGAATGTGGCAATTTCATGTAATAGAGGTTCAATAGGGTCGTTAGGTTTGAGCCCAGATTTTTCGATGAGCGTTAGATCGGGAGCTGCAATCTGAGCGATGATTTGAGCTGTTTGTTTGGCCCTCCATTTTTCGCTATGGATGATTTCATCGATTTCGACGCCGGCTTTTTTTAAAAAGCGCCCGACATCTTGGGTTTGCTGCATTCCCATTTCCGACAGGGTTTGTTCGGCATTGGCTGTGGAGGCTGTTATGCCATGTCTGACTAAATAGAGCTTCATGGTGTTGCTTGAGTAGGTGCATGGAAAACAAGTGAGAATTTCTGCCGGCCGGGATATGTGGATGGCAAATACTGAATATCGACTCGCATCTGCATCTCCCCAGCCGTTAATAGGTATCCATTACCATGCCGTTCGATTTGTGTAATCGCTTGGCCCTGCGGAATTTTTTTCTCAATCTCTGAGCTGTGCACAATCGCGCTGATCTCCTCAAGACTTTGGTTGAGAGGAGAAAGGAGTGCGAAAGCAGGTTGTGCGATGACACACAGTAGAGTAGTAAGTAAAATTTTTTTCATTGTGCCTCCATGGACCTTTTGTAATTAAAATAATTATTCCTAATAATAAAAACAAGAGGTGTGAAATGGTGCGAGTGATATTTTCCTTGGCGGTACTGGCATGGTGTGTGAATCTATGTGCTGCTGACTATCAAGTTGTAAATGATGGGCCGATACATGAAGCTTTTGTTGTCAACGAATCGGGCTCTTTGATTCTTGAGCCAGTTCCCCACGCACCTCCGCCTAAGATCACGGAACTTGTTCCCAGACAAGAGGATTGGGATGCCATTTGGATTCCGGGATATTGGTCTTGGAGCTGCCGACATGGTGTATTTCTGTGGACGAGCGGTGTTTGGCGGCGCCCTCCTCCTCAAATGCAGTGGGTGTCAGGTCACTGGAAAAACTATCCACAGGGTTGGGTTTGGATTAGTGGTTTTTGGTCTGACACGCCAGCTGAAAAAATCAAATATCTATCCACACCGCCTCCGGAGCCCATTGATCAACGCGTTTCTACGCCTCCTGCTGAGAATTATTTTTGGGTACCGGGAAATTGGCAATTTGATGGCGCGCTTAACCAATACATTTGGTATGCAGGCCGTTGGGATATCATGGATACCCACTGGGTGTATTGTCCTTCCCACTATGTGTGGCGCGAGTCGGGCTATGTTTTTATTCCTGGTTTTTGGGATTGGCCGATGAAGGTGAGGGGAGAGGCTTTTGCTACCATATATGTCGATCTACAAGCGATTGAAAGCTTCGTTTATACTCAGGGAAATGCTCTTGATTCCCTTTTTGTGATGGAGCAGATATTTCCCTATTGGCCCGATTACTCATGTCTCTTTCACTACCACTATTTTTTCCATTACGCTATTTGGTCGGCATGGGGTGCAGCTCCTCCTTGGTGGAACTGGCCTACGTGGACCTCTTTGCCTCGCTCTGCAGATTGGGCTTTGTGGTGGTGGTGGACCCATCCCGGATATCCTCATCCCACATGGTTGACTCCAGAGCTTGCACAGGATATTACACCTGCTCCCCAGTTTGTCGTTGATATGATGAGCAAGGTCGTGCCCCCTCTTTTTGTGACTCCTAATGGAGTTGTGGGCGAAAGGCCCCTTTTCAACGCGTTGAACCAGATGACAGGCCTCAATCTGCCCATCTTCCCTTTGGAGCTCAAGCAAATCCAAAAGATACAGAATCTTGCGAATCCCCAAAAACCTAATGGTCACGTGCCTAAAGAAAAAGCTTTAGTACCGAAGGGAACCGGACAACCGACGGGAGTGGCGCCGGAAAAACCCTTTTTTGGTCCTCTGCCTCAGGATTTGAAAGCCGCTCCTCGCCGCGTTATTTTGCCACCCCGCCCGATTTTTGTAGACGACGAGCCAGATATTGGGATTCAACCCAAGCCTGCCCCAAAGAAAGTCACCATTCAAAGGAGTCCTTCGCCCTATACCAATCAGTACACGCAGCCTGTGCCTCGTCCAGCTCCTCCCGCATTTCAAAATCCTAGGCAGGGCTATGAAATACAATATCAATATCCTCAAATACCTATGCAGTCCAAGCATCTCAATCGGATCATGGGCCGTCCGCAGCCCCAGATTAATCCTTCGGGACCTAATGTGAACACTGTTCCTGGTGATTATTCGACTCTACCTGGACAATAAGAATAAGAATTAATTGCACTAATAATTGAACTAAATTATAGTTTAACGCATTAAACACCAATGAGGTTGTGTTTCATGAAATGTCTTAAATTTTTAACTATATTAGTTGCGGCGGCTATCGTTTTAACACCCGCCTGCGCGCTTGCGAGAACAAACTTTAGTTTTTCGCTGAATTTGTTTGAATGTCTACAACCGCAATCTAGGTGCGCTCCTGTACCCGTATTTGTAGCTCCACCCCCACCTGTTTATTACTGTCCACCCCCACCTCCTGTTCCTTACTATCAGCAGCGTACTTATGTGAGAGAGTACCACCACCATCACCACTACAATGTATGTCCGGTTCAGCCAGCTCCTGAGCCTTATTACTATCCCTAATTCATAAGATCTCGGGCCTTTAGAGGCCCGGGATCATCCTTTGATGACCAAATAGGGGCGCAGGCGAGCCACGCGGCGAGCAAGCTGCGCCTCTTCAACTGCTTCAACCACCACGTCTACATCTTTATACGCATCGGGCATCTCTTCAGAAATTGTCCGCAGAGAACTGGCCATCACGGTGACACCTTGCTGATGCATGTGCTGGACTGGATCTCGCCCTTTCCATGTGCGCATCGATTGGATCCGGCTTCTGGCTCTGCCCGCTCCATGACATGCGCTACACCAAGATAAGGGATTGCCCAAACCTGCCATGATGTAGCTGGCGCGACCCATGTCACCGGGTACCAGTACAGGTTGTCCTGTTGTGCGGCAAAAAGGGGCAAGCTCAGAAGAGCCCGGTCCATAGGCGCGTGTAGCCCCTTTTCGGTGTACGCACAGCAGTTTTTTAGTTCCATCTACTATATGGTTCTCGAATTTGGCAATATTGTGGCATACATCATAGAGGAGAGGGATCTCTGCTGGGTCCAGCCCCAGTATTTTTTGGAAGGCGAGCCGTACCCCATGCAAGATTTGCTGTCTGTTATTGAATGCATAGTTAGCAGCGGCCGCCATCGCTGCAAAATAGTGTTTACCTGCACTGCTGTGGATCGGAGCGCAGGCGAGCTGGGGATCGGGCAGATCTTGTGCATATCCAAGTTTCACAAATGTATTCAAAGTATCTTGGCACACCTGGTGGCCAAAGCCACGTGAGCCCGAATGAATGAGGATATAGAGCTGTCCTTCATGCAAACCCCAAGCTGTGGCGGTTTCAGGCAACAAAAGCTGCTGAACCTCACCGATCTCTACGAAATGGTTACCTGATCCAATGGAGCCAATCTGTTTGCGACCGCGCTCTTTCGCTTCTGGGGAAACAGCCTCCGGATCGGCCCCTTCGAGGCAACCTTTACTTTCGATATGATCCAGATCGCTGTCTATTCCATACCCTTGTTCAATAGACCAACGAGCACCTTGTGTAAGGAGTTTGTCGTATTCGTGATCAGAAACTCCGCTTCCGCGGTGTCCATGGCCCACTCCCGAAGGGACTAGCTGGAAGATCGCTTGTAAAAGTCTGTTCAGCTCTTTTGGATCAATTTCACGGTAAAGGAGCGGTGCCACTGCGAGCCGCACTCCACAGTTGATGTCGTAGCCTACGCCTCCTGGGCTAATTACCCCTGTCTGAGTATCCATTGCCGCTACGCCACCGATTGGAAAGCCATATCCCCAGTGGATGTCGGGCATGGCTATGCTATAACCCACAATCCCTGGTAAGTGAGCGACGTTGCGCACTTGATCAAGAGGTTTTGCGATGTCTATCTCTTTCAAGAGCTCATCAGATGCGATAATCAGGCCCGGCACGTGCATTTTTCCTGAGCGCGGCAAAACATACGTGCAAGGGGCTATTTTTTGTAGTGTTTCAGACATCGATAATCATCGTCCATTGTAACATGGTTTTCTCATTTATCATTTGACTATGAAAGCTCACAGCTTTGAAGGGGCAGCCGATCTCGCAGTCTGCTCTGTAGACCATTTGATTTAGCGCAAAGATGATCTCTTCTAAACTCTGAACAGGTATCGTTTGGACATATGTCAGTAGAGGAGGAAAGTGAAAGCAAAGCGCAGTAATTGCATTGTAAAAGAGCTCTTCGTAGGTTTGTCCACGTACTAAAAAGCCAAGATCGGCCGTATGCTCGATCTCTTCAAAAGGAGCTAATAAGCGATAGTGCCACAACGACTCATATTTTAAATTCCCCACACTTTCGTAAAGATGGATGTCCTGGACTAGAAGAGGAAGGGGTGTAAATGCGCGTTGCCATGAGCGTTCTTCAAAAGGGGCTCTACAAAGAGTAACATGGGGCATAAATTCATGTTGGATATCGATTGGAAAACCTTCTTTTTGGAGCCATTGAAGCAATGTTTTTTGGTAGGCTGCCAGTTTTTCTGCATGGGCACCCCATTTCACGTGCCAGGCGACAACACGGGGATGGCGAGGCGGTAAAAAAAGGCATTGATCAAATGTGGCAGCAAAACCTAGTGTGAAGGGAGTTGAGGGAAAAGTGCGGAGCGCCTCCTGCATTTTAGGGTAATCGACGTTGCCCAAAAAGGCTAAGGTCAAATGGCGATGCTCAGGATCGAGAAGACGGCCATCAGGCAATTTTGCAGGCCACGGAGCATGCACCTCCATTCCCCAAAAAAGACGTTTTGTATTCATAATCTAATCTATAGAAGAAGTGGGTGAAGAAGTGGTAGTAAAAAAAAGTAATCTTCAAATCGAAGTCAAGATCCCCATCGGTTCTAAACAACTGACGGGTGATCTGACGCTACCACCCGATGCTAAGGGAATTGTCCTTTTTGCACATGGTAGCGGCAGTTCGAGGATGAGCCCTCGTAACCAACTTGTTGCCCGTTTTTTGCAAGATACCCAAACAGCCACTCTCCTCCTTGATCTACTCACTCCAGAAGAAGACTCTGTCGACATCCACACGCGCGAATGGAGATTCAACATCCCTCTTTTGACAGAACGTCTTCTCAGTGCGACCGATTGGATATCCACTTTTGTCGAAACCCGCCACTTAACTATTGGCTATTTTGGAGCAAGTACAGGAGCTGCGGCTGCCCTTTGCGCTGCTGCAGAAATGGGCACCTGTGTGCGCGCTCTTGTCTCTAGAGGGGGACGTCCTGACCTGGCAGGGCAAGCCCTTTCCCGCGTGCAATGCCCCTCGCTTTTCATTGTAGGTGGCAATGATTATGGCGTAATTGAACTGAATCAACACGCCTTTGATCTTCTACAGTGTCAAAAAAAAATTGAACTGATTCCCGGTGCCACACACCTTTTTGAAGAGTCCGGTGCCCTCGAAGAAGTGGGACGCATGGCCTCCCTTTGGTTTTCTGAATATTTATAATCCTAAAAAACATATGACAAGATTTAACCTTTTGAGGTAAAATTTAACTGTAAAACCAAAGAGGTCAGTACCATGAGTCAAGTTGCTTGGGGGGATTTTAAAAAAAATATTACTGAGCCATTCAAGCTCATCAATACTGTTCCCTATGCAAAATATGCGGTAATACTAGCAGTTGTTGCTTTAGCATTAGGTGTATTGCACTGTTCCACTTGCTTTATCATGCACCACGATTACCACTCTATCCTCTCCTTCACTGCTATAGAAAAAGGATTTTTTATAGGCTATATGGCAACTGGTGGTGGGCTTTGTATTTTAGCGCTCTTATTAAAAACGATTTCTATTTGGAAAAATGAAATAGCAGAAAAGGAGATATGGGAGGATCCAGAGGTCAACTTTGACGGGACTGGTTTGTTGCCAGAAGAGCAATAACCTCGTCATCTGAGGTTTGGTCGAAATGGCTGTAGAACTGGCCAACTGCTTGAAATGATGAGGGTGCTAATAGGCAGATTACTTGGTCCACTTCTTGTTTGATCCGCTTGAGTGTATCTGGTGGGGCAACTGGGACTGCAAGAACAAGACGGTGCACTCCTTCTGTTCTACACATTTTGATGGCAGCGCGCATGGTGGAGCCCGTAGCAATCCCATCATCAACAAGAATCACAGTCTTCCCTTTTAGCACGCGTGGGGGACGTTTTTGTCGGTAATAGGCAAGTCTTCTGATAGCTTCTTCTTTTTCTTGTACAATTGCGTCTCGAATGTATGTTTCAGAAACACCCAAAATTTTGATGAGATCATCGGATAAAATACTTTCACCTGTTTCTGTCACGGCACCGATGGCAAGTTCAGGGCTGAAAGGGGCGCCAATTTTTCGAGGACAAATAATATCGAGGGGAAGATTGAGTGCTGCGGCCACTTCATAGCCTACTACAACGCCTCCTCTGGGAAGAGCTAAGATGATTGTCTGAGGCTTGGCCTCAAATTCGCTGAGAGCTTTTGCCAAACGATGTCCTGCATCTCTGCGCTCTTTAAATATCATCATTCTACGCTAGCCCATCTAAAATCAGCATGTCCTGTCGAATTGACCTCGAGGCTTTGAATATGGGGGGATTTGAGGTATTTAGCTCGGTAGGAGTAAAGGGGAATGATAGGCATTTCATCTAATAATACCCTTTCAGCTTGGTTCAAGTGCTCCCTGCGAACGAAAGGATCTGTTTCATTGTCAGCGAGTTGAAGGAGTTGCTGATAGTGCTTGTTTTCCCATTGAGGAGCATTATAGCGGTTTGCTTTTTCTTTGAAGAATTCCAAATAGTAAATGGGATCATGGAAAGGCGCGTACCAGATGCAGCCGCCAATTTGAAATTGCCTTTCCCCTAAGCTTGCAAAAAAAACATTCCATTCGCTGTTTTGGAGTTTAATGTCGATTCCAAATACTGCTTGCCAGGACTCCTGGATGGCCTCAGCGAGTTTTTTTTGTCCGGGAAAATCGCTATGGCTCAATGTTAGAGTAGGGAAGGTTTCTTGTGTCAGGTGCAAATCTTGTAGCCCCTCTTTAAATAGAGACTTAGCCTCTTTTTGATTTCGGTCATCTTTACCTAGAATGGCGACGCCAGTTTGAATGAGACTGCGTGTGGGCGTTTCACCTAGCAGGACATGGTGAGCTAATGCATCACGGTCAAGCGCCATGGAGAGAGCTTTGCGGATTTTCGAGGAGCTCAGCGGAAGTAACTCTGTATTCACACAGAGCCAATAGATTCCATCGAGTGGGCTGGAATGAAATTCGGAAGATTTCTCCAGGCGAGGTAGGGCGTCTAGTGGAATAGGAGTAAAAGGATGACCCGCCCAATGGGTCTCACCTTTTTCATACAAGTGCAGGGCTGTGGTAGAATCCGAGATAAAAGATGCCTCGATCGTTTCCAAGGCAACATGCTGGGCATCCCAATATCCATGATTTTTGCACAGCACAATTTTTGCGTCGGCTGCATGCTGGGCGACATAAAAGGGACCGTTAAAGATGGTAGGAATAGGTTTGTCATCAAATAATGGAGAGAAAAGAGAGGTGGCAACCAGGTCTAAAAAGTAGGGAGTGGGATGCTCGAGTTCGACTACCAAGGTTTGTGTATCTAAGGCATAGATGCCTACACAATCAAGAGAAACTTCTCCTAGCTTGGCAGCTTTGGCATTTTTGATCGGATAGAAAAGATCGCTTCTTAAGCAGGGGGATCCAGGAGCAATAGCCCATTTCCACGCCTTTTCAAATTGGAAGGCAGTAACAGGCTCAGCATTGGTCCACTGCATGGGACGCAACGTGAAGGTGTAGGTAGTTTGAGAGGGTGAAATTTCAAGGCTTTGTGCACCTGCCAAAATGGGTTTACCTTCTACATCGAGGCGTGTGAGACCTTCGAAAAGGGCTTTTTGGAAAATTCGGCATTGTAAATCGATTCCGGTATGTGGGTGTAGCGAAGTGAGAGGGCCTGGATTGCAGACCTTGATGATTTGGGGTAATTTTACATCTGAACGGTTGGTTGATGTATCCACCAGTTTGTCTTTTTGATTGCACCCAAAGACACATGCGAGTGTCGCCACTAAACCCATCACAATGAACTTCATATTCCATCCCTGATTAATCTATTTTTAATATGAATATTACAGGATGCAAAGAATTACTGGCTCCAAAAAAGAATAGGATAAGCCTGTTATTCGATTATCTAGATGTATCCTGGGCTAGGTAAGCATTGCGGAAATCGATTTGGTTGGTATGGGTGGAAATATACCCTTGCAGGCGGGGATTCCTGGCATGACGTAAGTATTGATAAAATAAAGGAATAGCGGGCATTGCCTCAATCAAGATTTTCTCAGCTTGCATGAGTAGATGTTCTTTCTGCTCTTTGTTGGTTGTCAATTTAGCTGTATGGATGAGTTGTTCGTATTGGTCGTCTTTCCATAATGATACCTTGATGGCGTAAGCTCTAGAGACAAAAAGGTCATAAAAATAAACCGGATCCGTGTAGCGTGGATACCAAACCAACCCACCAATCATAAAATCACTTCGGCCAAGCGCGTCAAAATAGGAGTTCCATTTGATGCACTCACATTGTATTTCGATGCCAAAAAGATTTGTCCACTGTTCTGCCAGCGCCTGGCTGATCGCTATTTGCTCTTCAATTTCACTATGAGTAATGACAATGGGAGGTAGATCTTGTTTAGAGATTCCTAATTCTTGGAGTCCTTTTTCAAAGCACTCTAGAGCTCTTGCATGGTCGCCATCAGAAAACAAAGGGGGGTAAGTGTGCTTATCGCTCGCGCAAAAGCCAAAGGCAGGAGTATCTTCGCTTTGCAATACATCGCGAATCAGTTTTTGCCTGTCTGCTGCATAAGCGAATGCCTTGCGGATATGGACATTCTGAAAAGGCATTTTTTGTATGTTCATCTGCATCCAAAAAAGTCCATAGTTCTGCGGCTCGGTTTTCAGTATGTTGGCTTTTTTTAAGACAGCTACTTTTTGGGATGGGATTTTGCTGAGGGGATCGCCTATCCAGTCAAGCTCGTTATTGATAAATCGATCGAGCGCATGGCTTTCGTCTTCAATAATAGAGATTTGAACCTTATTGAGCTTAACGTTTGCGACATCCCAATAAAGGGGATTTTGCATAAGCTGTAGCTCGTCGCTGAGTTTCCAAAGGTCGAGCTTAAAAGGGCCGTTGCTAACATGGGTCGCTCCGCTATGATGAGTCCAACCGGGATGTTTTTGATCGATTTCACGGCAAAGTGGAGAAAAGAGCCAACTTGCCATCAGCTCGAGAATGAAAGGAGCGGGATACTCGAGTGTAACAATTAAGGTATAGTCGTCCACAACTTCGATACCGACCTCGTTCATGGGTATATCGCCCCGCTTAACGGCTTCGGCATTTTTGATGGTAAAAAACAGGAAACAGTAAGGTGAGTGAAAATTAGGTCTCAGGAAGTTTTTCCAGGCATATTCAAAATCGTAAGCTGTTAAAGGTAATCCGTTAGACCAAAAAGTCTCCCGGAGCTCAAATACGTATTTTTTCTGATCAATCGAAGATGTAATGGTCCGAGCAATTGCCGGTTCGATCTCATTTTTGAGGTTAAATCGGCAAAGTCCCTCGTATAGCATTTTAATGACAATTCCGGAAGTACGGTCGACACCTGTTCTGGGATCGATAGATTGTGCTGCTCGAGGAAGATGGAGGCGGAGCGGCTGCGTTTGTGTCATGTTATTCGCTTCATTGCTAAGTTGCTCGGTAAAGATAAACTACCTCTATTCATTTGGAAGGGATTGCCGAGGCATTATGGCCATTTACATTAATTAAATCAAATATTAATCCCATGTTGATAATGTATTTTCAGGGCTTATTTCAAAGTCTAAAAATAGCTATTATAATCATATGGGACAAGAAGAATGGTATAAGGAAGCTGTGATATATGAACTGCATGTCAAGTGCTTTTATGACAGTTCCGGTGACGGCATTGGAGATTTTGAGGGTTTAACACAAAAGCTTGACTATCTGGTGAATTTAGGGATAACAGCAATTTGGTTGCTTCCCTTTTATCCGTCACCCTTAAGAGATGACGGCTATGACATTGCAGATTATAGAGATGTTCATCCTTCCTATGGCCTCTTAAAAGACTTTAAGATCTTTCTGCGAGAAGCACACAAACGTGGTCTTAAGGTGATTACTGAACTTGTGATTAACCACACATCCGACCAACACCCTTGGTTTCAAAAGGCTAGAAAAGTAGATGCCCGACCGGCAGACGCAGATTTTTACGTATGGAGTGATAATCCTAATCAATACAAAGACGCGCGGGTTATTTTTCAAGATTTTGAACCTTCCAATTGGGCATGGGATAGAGAGTCCCGCCGTTATTATTGGCATAGATTTTATAGCCACCAACCTGATTTGAATTTTGACCATCCTCCCGTCCAGAGAGCGATTTTTCAGATTCTCAGCTTTTGGTTCAAGATGGGTGTTGATGGACTCCGTCTTGATGCGATTCCTTATCTTTTTGAACGGGAAGGGACTGTGTGCGAAAATCTTCCCGAGACCCATGCTTTTTTAAAAAAACTGCGCGCCTATGTTGATGCTCACTTTAAGGGAAAAATGCTTCTGGCAGAAGCGAATCAATGGCCTGAAGAAGCAGCCGAATATTTTGGGGAAGGTGATGAATGTCATGCAGCCTTTCATTTCCCTTTAATGCCGAGGCTCTTTATGTCGATCCATCTAGAAGATTCCATGCCTATTATAGAAATCATGGAACAAACACCTGTGATTCCCGATAACTGTCAATGGGCTCTCTTTTTACGCAACCACGACGAGCTAACACTCGAGATGGTGACGGATGAAGAAAGGGATTATATGTTCCGTATCTTTGCACACGATCCAAAGGCGCGCCATAATCTGGGTATCCGTCGTCGTTTAGCACCACTTTTAAAAAATGACCGTCGGAAAATTGAACTCATGGACGCCCTGCTATTCTCTTTGAATGGAACACCGGTCATTTATTATGGCGACGAGATCGGTATGGGAGATAATATCTACCTTGGAGACCGCGATGGGGTGCGCACTCCTATGCAGTGGTCAAACGATCGTAATGCGGGATTTTCGAAGGCCAATCCCCAACAGCTGTATCTGCCGCCTATCATCGACCCTGAATACCATTATGAAACGGTGAACGTTGAGAGCCAACTCAATAATCCCCATTCACTCTTAAGATGGACCAAACAACTCATCACCTTGCGTAAACGCTTTAAGGCTTTCAGCTATGGTACAACCCAATTTTTGACAACAGAAAACCGCAAGGTACTCGTGTTTTTCCGTCAGTATCATGAAGAGTTGATCATGGTTGTCGTCAATCTTTCCCGTTTTCCTCAATATGTCGAACTGGATCTGAAACAGTATAATGGCTTCAGCCTCATTGAGATGTTTTCTGGAGAGCGGTTTCCCGGGATAGGAGAGCTTCCTTATTTTGTCACTTTGGGCGCTTATGGTTATTATTGGTTTTCTTTAGAAAAATCATTGAAACCTCATGGAGTAGATGAGACTCAAACCGTGACAATCGAACTTAGAGGGGAAATAGATACCCTGTTTCAGACGACATTGAGGCATTCTTTAAAAAAAGTGATCAAAACATATTTGGCTGCCCATATCCTCCATGTTGACAAATCGAAAATCTCTGTGAGCGAGTGTCTGCTAATCGATAAAAACAACAACATCTATCTGGTAATTGTTCAGATCACCATGCCGACAGGTGTTATAGATCATGTCCCTCTTTTCATATCTCCTTTATCTGAGGAGGCTTTTCAGAAGGAATTTCAGGGATCTATTAGCAAAAGGATCTGTCTTGTAAAGACCACAAACATGACCTATTCCCTGTGTGATCTAAGAGAAAGTCCTTTTTTGGTTAGCAGTTTGTTGGCTCTGATTAATCAGCAAAAAAAGGTAAAAAATCAGGTAAGTAGAGTGCATGGGGTTAAAAGGGCTTCGCTGGAAGAAGGAGTTGTAAAAACCTTCCTGAGGACTAAAGGTGAGATTGATCCCGATGTAGAGGTGCGTCTTTTCTTATCTGATAGGACAGAATTTAAAGGATTCGTGCCCATATTAGGCTACCTTGTCTATGATGGGCCGCAAAAAATTTATCTGGCTTTGGCCGAGAAATTTAGAGAGCATGCACTGGAACAAAACGCAAAACAACTTTTTGCAGAGGCAGCCGGGCGGTTTTTGCAAAGCCTAGAAGCACTTTCAGAGAAATGGGAGCAAGGATTGATTTTGCCACGAAAGACTTGGATGGAGTTGGTTGCAAGTTCTCTACCGACAAAGATTCAAGTACTTTTAGAAGGGCAGGGGGGGGTGGCTGGACTCTTGGGCGAGACGGCAGCTCAATTACACCAAGCCCTTTGCTCTGCTGACAAAGATCTTGATTTCGCTCCGATACCGTTTACCCTTTTTCATCAACGCTCGATCTATCAAACGATGCGTCGCAAATCGATGGAGGCTTTTTCTAGGCTGAGAAAGCTCAAATCCCCAGAGGATGTGGAGGTACTGCAAGTTCTGTTTTTGAACAGTATTCAAGGTCTTCTGCATACGTCATTAACAGGACTGCGACTCCGCTATCACGGCAACTTTATTCTTGATCACCTTATATATGAGGGCAAAGAGTTTTTGGTGACACATTTTGGGGGAAAAGTAGCACTTTCGCAGTCAGAAAGAAGATATAAGAGTTCTTCTCTAAAAGATATAGCATCCATGCTCTATTCATTCACTGAGGTTGCATTCGAAGCAGCGGAAAAATTGCACGCCCAAGGATTAATCAAAGATTTGGCCGAGGCCCAAGAAAGGGCTTTGGGATGGTCGTTGTGGATCGGAACTGCGTTTTTAAGCGCCTATCTGAAGAAGACAGACCAATTGCCGTTTATGCCCCAAAATCCCCATGAAACAGACTTGTTAATTGGTCTCTTCCTATTCGAGCTTTGTCTGGATGAAATCAACGACCCCAAACAAACGCACTTAGATGCCGCCTATAGCCTACTAACCCACTTCTTGCCTTTATATGGGGGTTGAATAGGGTGGGAATGTTGAAAATATCAGCCGCTTGTCTGCTTTTCAATGATTCCAGAGTCTATTAAACAGGATCGAGTGAGAAAGGGAATGTATTGGTCGATTTGCCCTCGGCATGTTTAGGAAGTGAAGTGAAGACCATGGGTTTATGCGTAAAGGGGTGAATAAATGAAAGGTGATACGCGTGTAGACAAAGGCGTTTGAAGGGATTGACAAGAGAGCCATATCGTTTGTCACCTACGATTGGAAACCCCATGTGAGCGGTTTGGACGCGGATCTGATGTTTTCGCCCTGTTTCGAGTTTCAAACTTAAGTAGGTCAGCTTTTTGGAATAGCGGATCACTTCGTAGTGGGTTGTGGCTTTTCTACCTAGCTCTGGGGTTGTGACCTCAACATCGTAATTTTCTTTTTCGCGTAAAAAACATTCCCAGGTTCCGCAACGTTCGGGGAGATGACCATCCACAACGGCGAGATATTGCCTGCACAGATCATGTTTTTCAAAAAGGATGTTAAACTGCTCTTCGGCCATCTTGGATCGCGCAAAAAGTAAGACACCAGAAGAGTCTCGATCGAGGCGGTGTACAGGGAAAAGTGATGTAGTCTTGAGTTTTACCTTTAATAAGTGAAAGGCATTTAGCTCTTCTCTAACAGCTGGCACACTCAATAGCCCTTGTGGCTTATCGATCACCACCATCCAACGGTCTTCATAGATGATGGGGATACCCCACGCCGTTTGCGGTAACTCTTTTTTTTCTAAACAGAGCTTCTGCCCTTTGAGCACGGTGGCATTCGCTTTTAATAGGGGAGTACCATCTACAGAAATCCGTCCCCAACGGATCCAGTTTTGCAGCGATCTGCGCGAGCTATCGGGGAACAATGAGCGCAGCGCATCCATCAAAGAGAGGTCATTTTCGAGTATATAGTTCATAAGCTCTTGGGTGAAAGAATGGACCACAGGATCCAGTTAATAACAGCTACAATCAACGCGAACAAAATTGCCCACCAAAAGTTGTCGACTTTAAAGCCCGGCACAATTGCACTGACAAGGTAGACAAGCAGTCCCATGATCACGAACGAAAAAAGCCCCAACGTCAATATGTTGATTGGAAGGGTGAGAATAAAGATAATCGGTCTGAGAACAGCGTTCACAATTCCGAGCACAATGGCGACAAAGACAGCAGTCCAGAAGCCAGCTACATGAATGCCGGGAAGAATATAGGCTGTAAGCAGTACAGCGATAGTGTTGATGATAATGGCTAATAAAATATGCATATCATGCTCTTGTTAATCTTGATTATCCTGAGTATATCAATTGTAGGCTTTTCCTTATATACCGGTATTTCTCCGATGCCCACTTCGCGTGCCGCGCAAAAAAGTTTTTTGACAGCACTGCCAAAGGATGCAAAGCACGTTTATGAGCTAGGTTCTGGTTGGGGAGGCCTTGCCTTTGCAATGGCGCGCGTCTGCCCAAAGGCTACCATTCATGCCTTTGAGCTTTCGTGGCTGCCTTGGTTAGTATCCATTTGTTTAAAAGTATCTTGTCGCTATAGGAATGTTAAAATCTATAGGAAAAATTTTTTTTCTTATTCCTTAAGAGAGGCCGATGTAGTAGTTTGCTACCTCTACCCAGGTGCAATGCACAAACTGCGGCCTATATTGGAAAAGGGATTAAAGCCTGGAGCGTATGTTCTTTCCAACTCTTTTGCTGTTCCCGGTTGGAAACCCCATAAAGTGCTTCCAGTTCAAGACCTTTGGTACTCTAAAATTTATGTCTATTCCAGATAGGCTTGCATGTACTTCTGACAAAGCGTTTATTAGAATGAAGAAAATGAGCCCTCTGAGTGCTGAGATACGCTCAGAGGAGGAAGAATTTTATGCGCGCCGTGTGACAGCAGCAAGCGCAAGACCGGCTAAGAACCAACCGATCACGAAATCAAGAAAACCCACCAGGGTGTAATTAAGAGAAAATCCCCACCAGTTCCAATTAGGGAACATCGCGAGAATACCGGCTGCAATCCCAAATGCGGTCGCAAACCAGGCCCGGCTCCAATATGAGCTTTCTCGCATTTGCAGAAGCAAGTAGGTCACAAAAAAGGCTGCAACCAAATCAATCACAAAAGAAATGATGTAAGGTTTAGGGGAGGAGAAGTCATATCCATCTCTGCGGACTACCGAAAAGACTAATGGACCCTTAGTTGAGTCCATATGCTCATTATTTCCTCCGCACATATGGGGCAGGACATAGATGCCGCTCTCTGTTGTATTTGTTTTGATGATCGAGGCGACAGAATTTTCATTATTGAAACCTTTTAATGTGGCGCAATGCCATGGCAGTGCCATCCAAGATAGTGCCATCCATATAAACAGGATGATACCCCCGAATAACGTTCCTTTAATCAGTGCTTTACCCATCTACAAACTCCTTGTTGTGGATTTTATATGGTAGGATAATCTTGAAAGGTACGAAAGTAAATCATTATTTACTGAGCGTTGCAAGCACAGAGGCTTGGGTAAATAAGCAAATACAGGTATTAAATATTTTATTCCTTGACGAACTCTTTATTTTATTATAAACTATATGTAATTCTAATTAAAATATAACAAAAATGGAGGGATTATTATGTTTCCAGTAAAAGCAGGAGAAAATTCAATTAGTTGGTGGAATTCTCCACGTGAAGTTGAAGAAGGTGGCACCTGGCGTGATATGACAAACGGTGATCTCGTAAAGGAACGGGTAACAAGAACAACAATGCTTGTTTTAGCCCTCTTAGTCGCTGTTGGAATGGCAGTCGCTATTTATTATTGTGTCAATACCACTCGTCTTGTAGACGGCTGGTTCCCCGTAAGCAATGCGCCTCTGAGTGCAATCCCTGCTGTTTTCGGAACTATTATTGTTCTGGCATTGGCAATACCAGCAGGTAGCTGTATCAGCTTTGAAAGGGGTGAGCTATTCACATCTAAAGAAACAATAGCGAAACAAGAGGAAAAAAAGCATAATCTATTAACTCAGAATCTTGAATATGTATATAAGAATTATGGTAGCGGATATTCAGGCTGGGGAGTAAGTCCGGGTCTCGCATTTCTAACAAAGGGGATATTAACAAACCCACAAAAAAGCGAGTTATTTAAGCTCGACAGAGATTATCACCTAAGCGCGAAAATTATTGCTGAGTACAGCAATAGCCCTTCCGGCCTGATGCAGGGTATTGGGCAAGATTCAGGACATAGGTACACTAGGGCCGTAGACACCTTAAAAATTCTCGAACGTCAATGGACAGAACTTAAGAGGGCAATAGCTCTTAATCCAAAGGATGAGAGTACAACTAATAATCAGTCATATGTAAATGATGACAACCTATAACTTATCATAGAGGGAGGGCCCGCTCCCTTCCTCCTTCCTCCATTATGTCCTCTATGTATGGAAATTATTCCTTGACGAGCTCTAATACCATTTCCAGAAAATAAAGTCATAAATTGGCACTGTATAACACGCCATTTTTGAACGATCCTTTCTCGCCTAGGTGCAAAAACATAGGCTTCGAAATGATCATCCAAATCTGTCATGTTACCCAGCGCCACTTCATGGCTTTATTTTCTGGAAATGGTATAAGAAAGCATCGATCTGACAGATAGTCTCTTCTTTCGAAAGGCTACCATCGATGAGGACCAAATTTCCTTGTGACTCAAAAAAATGTTTTACAGGTTCTGTTTGGGCATGGAAAACTTTCAATCTCTCTTGAACGACCTCGGCTGTATCATCTTTACGTTGGATCAAAGGGGATCCATCGCGATCACAAATACCGGGAATTTTGGGGGGATTAGCTGTTTTATGATAGGGCGCTCCACATTTTTCACATACAAGACGTCCCGTGAGCCTTTCTACCAACATCTCATCGGGCACCTCTAAGCTGATGGCGAAAATCTGAGCATCTGTTTGCGACAAACGTTGCATGAGGATTTCAGCTTGTGGGATCGTACGCGGGAATCCATCGAGAATATATCCATGCGCACAGTCGCTGCGCTCCAACCGATCAAAAAGCATATCCAAGACAACTGTATCAGGAACCAGCTGCCCCTTGTCCATATATTCTTTGGCTTTCTTGCCGATGGGAGTGTTGTTTTTGAGGTTTTCACGAAACAGGTCGCCCGTGGAAATCTGAGGGATGCAATAACGGTCGCTCAAACGGATGGCTTGAGTCCCTTTACCGGCACCCGGTGCTCCTAGCATGATAAAAATTACAGGTCTTTTGTTTGTTTGATCGCAGGAACAGTTGTCTGTATTGCTCATTGCATTACCTATTACGCTTGAAGGAAGTATGAATAGAATAGTGATAAATGCTAAAAGCGACAACAATCTCATCATACTAAGACCCTTTTTGTTTAGAAAAAGGCCTTAGTATATCGAACCTAGGATATGCCGTCTAGAATAAAAAATAATGGATGGCACACCCTTATGAAAAGCGACTAGTTGCCGAAACGACGTGGCGCTTTATTGAAGGGACGACCGGCGCCTTCGCGGCTATCTCTTCCACCACGACTATCACCGCCACCTTCACGCTTCTGAAGAGGGCGTGCTTCGTTGACGACCAGCGTTTTTCCATCTACAACTTTTTTATCAAGAGCTTGAATCGCGTTCAACGCTTCATCTTTTGAATCGATGTCCACGAAGCCAAACCCTTTGGATCTGCCCGTTTCTCTATCAATCACTAATTTTACACTGCTCGTATTGAAATCAGCGAAGAGATTCTTCATATCATCTTCAGAGCAAGAATAGGGCAAATTGCCAACATACAGTCTCATCTTAGTCTACCTTTAATTTCTAAATTTCTGTTTAACACATATGCCAAAGCATGGTTAAACTGGTCTGTTTCTGTGTTTATAAAAACACTTAGGGGAATGTTACTTGAGATGATGATATCTTATCAAATAGAATTTCGTGATTTATCCACGAGTCGCCAGGGTAATCTAGGAAAGACGTACTTTTTTTGTCAAGGAGGGGAGTGGATAGTCACCACAGAACGGCTATAAACATGAGGTCAGCGACCTGACTAGTTACCAGAATTCCCTGTCTCTATTTCTGTTGAGGTGCAAAGAGATCGATATTCGGCTACCCATACAGCTATCAGCAGGGTTCCAATGGTAATAAAGCCGCCTGCCGCAAACATAGGAATGGTGATGGGCCCCAGTCCAATCATAATTTTTTCTGCACAACTGGGGCCGCCGCCGCACATATCGATGGGATTCCACCCGGGAATTTCTTGAATGGCTATCTGATATAAAGCAAAGATGAGTCCAAAGCCTACTTGGGGGAGGACGTAGCGGCAGATACCTAAAAATCCACGGTATGTGGCTATTCCTAAGATGATGAAAAGAGGAAAGAGGGCGATCCGCTGATACCAGCATAGGTGGCAAGGTTCAATGTTTTTGACCTCACTGAAATACAAGGAGAAGAGCATGCCTAGTGAGGTAATAAGCCAGGCTGTATAGAGTCCGTATTTTTTAATCAATCGCATATCAATAGATTCCTTCGTGCTCTAAAACTGTATTGATTAGACTGCGGATGGCATCGGGAGACATGTCCTGGGCCATGATTCCATTTACGTAGATGGTGGGAGTGGCCACACTGCCTCCCATGATCTCTTTCGCATAGGCTGTATTCTGTTCTATTTGAACCCTATAATTCTCCATCTCAACACATTTTTGCAATTGCTCGAGCTGGATGGCAGGAGATGTGGCATGTGCATAATCGACAAGTGTTTGAGTAGTGGCCCAATCACCACCTGTATCTGGTTGGTGTTGGTACATATAATCAAAGAATTTGAAGAAGAGCTCGTCATTGGGATACAAAGTGTTTTGATGATAGATGCAAAGGGCAGCAATGGCTGCGGGCATCGATCCGGGCATGAATGACACAGGGACTATTGTATAGCTAATCTTGTTCGTATCTATAAATTCTTTCTTGATGATGGGAAACAGTTCATTATTGAGTTCACGGCAGTGTGAGCATTTGGGCTCTTCAAAAATGACGACATGCACACGCGCCTTGGCATAGCCCAAGGTGGGCTGCCCTTTGGTCTCAATTGTGATGGAAGGAGGGAGTTTGGATTTAGCAAAATAGTATGTTGAGCTAGCAAGCATCAATAAAAATGCAAGGGTAGCACAAAATAAAACTCTTGGGGGCTTAATAGAATTCATGAAAGCAACAAGTTTTGATTACCTATTACTAGTATAATTATCTTCAGAATTCTTATGTAATTTTATTTTTAATTTTCTTGATTTACGTTTTTTTTGTTTCTTAATTTTTTCAATCTCTTTCTCTTTAGGAGTTTTAATGCCAAACTGATCTTTTTCGAGTTTTTCACAGAGTGCACGTCTGGCCAAAAAACGGTTTGTATCCTGAGATCTATCTTGAGAGCATTTAATTTCAATGCCCGTGGGGATGTGCTTTAGATAAACAGTGGATGCTGTTTTGTTGACCTTTTGACCTCCTGGTCCGCTTCCGAGAATGAATTTTTCGATGAGGTCACCCTCCTGGATCTGGAGGCGTTTCATGCGGGCCGCCAGCTCTTCTTGCTTCTCTTTAGACACCACCATACGTTAAATATATCATGGGAGCATTGAAAAAATCGATTTCTTTCAAAAATGAAAAAAGAGCCTCAATCTCATTTAGAGCACAGTAGGCATCGCAGTCCATTGAATTTCATCGTGAATCTTCTCAGTGGGCTGATTGCTTATTGCCATCAACCAAAAAAAACTCTTTAAACCTGTCTGTTTTCGAGCCTAATCGCTGATGATTTGTTAGTTCAAATCCGAACTGAGGCTATTTAGGATGTTTATTAGTGCTACCAAAAAGGCATGACAGACACCATGCTGTATTTTGTTTTGTTCCACCGACTATTGCCTTCAATTCCTCGTCTGAGCAGTCGTTGATTATTTCTGCTGGTGGCAGGACTATATAGCCTTTTTCAGAAGTTTCCTGTATAACTTCCAGTTGGTAGGATGCAGGGAGTTGAATATTTAACTCTTTTTCTATCCATTTTTTAGGGTCTTTTTTTAATTGGCTTAGCAAAGCTGGGTCTTTTAAGCACTTAATGATAAGCTCTGATATTTTATTTGGATTTTTTTTCATTTTTCCTCAATAAATTAAATATAGTTCTATTTTCAAGCTTACATGTATAATTTTATTTTTTCAATTATAGATATTTGAGCCATTCCCGCTGTGCTTCGCGAATGGAAAAATGTTCATAATCCTAAAAACGGCGGTTCGAGATGGTAAAGTGATGCAAGATTTTGATTTAGAATCGCTTTTAATAGGGGCGCACATTCCCAAATGGTGAAGGGGCCCCCTGATGGAAGCGATTCTGGACCAAAAGATTGTGTCAATTTGCCGTCTCCAACTGCCGTTTTTGGGATAATACCATTTCCAGAAAATAAAGTCACAAATTGGCACTGTATAACACGCCATTTTTGAACGATCCTTTCTCGCTTAAGTGCAAAAACATAGGCTTCGAAACGATCATCCAAATCTGTCATGTTACCCAGTACCACTTCATGGCTTTATTTTCTGGAAATGGTATTACTTACTGGCCAGCGAGGCGGAGGATGTACGAATGATATCATCATAAATGCAACCGATTAGGCCTGAATGGCCCGCTTCGATCTGAACTTGGTAGTGTTCTTCGAATGTCGGAGCGATGCACCAAAATGCATCTGAGGGAAAGATTCCTTTACGGACCCCTTTATAGAGGATGTGGGCTGTTTTGTGTGCATTGGCATACTCAAGGCGTTCAACTGCTTCTATATATTTTTGTCGAGTGAGTTGTCCTTTCATGGCTAAGCGATCATAATAGGCAAATTCTCTGCTGCTCAGTGCATTGTGGAGCTCAAAGACGATAGAGGCAATCAGGCTTCCTGGAGAGCGAGGTTTGGAAAAATTGAGGTAGATTGTCCTTTCGCTTGCCATCCATGCAGCATTGCTAGCTTCAAAACCAAATGTGGCAGTGCGTATGTTAATAGCCCCTTCTTTTTCCGCCATCGCTAGAAGTTGCCTGGTCTCCTCTAGGCGATACAGGGTCTGCACAGGCCGGGAAAGTTCACGAGGATGCGTAGGATATGCTGCTAAGGGCAGGGAGCCGCAAAGCAACAAGAAACAAGCTGCTAATCTTTTCATTTTTCGACCTAACTTTATCAGTGTAGATCGATTATAACTATTTGTGGATCAGTTGCAAGAGTTCTTTTGCTTGGGCGACGATGTGCTCTAAGGTGAAACCAAATTTTTTCAAAAGCTCCTGCAATGGGGCCGAAGCACCAAAAGTTTTCATGCCAATCGCCCGACCTTGTAGGCCGACGTAGCGATCCCACCCAAAAGTAGAGGCCTGTTCAACAGATATGCGTGCTGTGACATCGGGAGGGAGCACGCTATTTCTGTAAGCTTCATCTTGGTGTTCGAAAATTTCCCACGAGGGCATACTAACAACGCGGCACTTGATTCCTTCTTTTTCCAGCTGCTGCGAGGCATCTAAACACAGCGCAACCTCACTACCAGTAGCTAAGAGCAAAATGTCAGGTTTGCCTGAGCAATCGGAGATCACATAAGCTCCTTTATGCAGTCCAGAGGCGGAGGCATATTTTTCTCTATCGAGGGTCGGTACTTTTTGCCTTGTTAAAATAAGTGCCACAGGCTCATGGCGGCTTTCAGCAATGTAGCGCCAGGCCTCTACCACTTCATTAGCATCGCAGGGACGAATAGTTGTTAGCCCAGGAATGGCACGTAAATTGGGTAGTTGCTCGATGGGTTGGTGTGTGGGTCCATCTTCTCCGACACCGATGGAATCATGGGTAAAGATAAAGATGACAGGGATTTCCATAATGGCACTCAGGCGGATGGGCGCTCTGCAATAGTCGCTGAAAATAAGGAATCCTGAACCAAATGGCCGAATTTTAGAGAGAGCTAAGCCATTTAAAATGCCACACATGGCATGTTCACGGATGCCAAAATGGAAGTTACGACCATCATAACTGTCTGCTTCAAAATCAGGCATGTCATTGAGGTGGGTTTTCGTAGAGGGAGCTAAATCAGCAGCCCCACCGATGAGCCAGGGGTAATTTTTGGCTATTGCATTCAGGATTTTGCCCGAAGAGTCGCGTGTTGCGATACCTTTAGGATCTGTAGGGAAGCTTGTCAGGTCTTTGTCCCAACCTTCGGGAAGTTGCCGGTGTTGCATCTGATAGAGCTGGTTCGCCAGTTCGGGATATTCTTGTGTATAGCTATCGAAAAGGGTCATCCAGCCATTGCGTAATGCACGCCCACGCTCACCAAGACCGTTGTGCATTGTATCGTAAACTTGTGGAGGCACCAGGAATTTAGCGTCTTCGGGCCATCCATAGTTGCGTTTAGTGAGACGAATTTCCTCTTCACCTAAAGGTTCTCCATGTGCTCCATGTGTATCTTGTTTATGAGGAGATCCCCACGCGATATGACTATCAACGATAATGAGTGTCGGACGATCTGTGGTTTTGTGGAAGGTTTGAAAAGCCCTGCTCAGCATCTCTAGATCGTTTGCATCTGCAACACGTAAAACATTCCATCCATATGCCATAAACCTACAAGCGACATCTTCTGAGAAGGCCAAGTGGGTATTTCCCTCAATAGTGATATGGTTATTATCGTAAATCAAACAAAGGTTAGAGAGCTTTAGGTGGCCTGCCAGGGAGGCGGCTTCCGAAGAGATTCCCTCCATCATATCGCCATCACCACAAATGGTATAAACATTGTAATTGATCATTTCGAAGCCGGGCTTGTTGAAGTACGCGCTCATCCAACGGCTAGCGATTGCCATGCCTACACTGTTAGTAATACCTTGTCCAAGAGGGCCCGTGGTAGTTTCAATTCCAGAGGTCCATCTGTATTCCGGGTGACCGGGACACTTACTATCGAGCTGGCGAAATTTTTTGATATCTTCGAGAGAAACGGAGTCTTTTCCGACAATCTCATATTTTTCATTCACAGCCTGAACTCCACTGAGGTGCAAAAGTGAATAGAGGAGCATCGAGGCATGTCCATTTGACAAGACAAAGCGATCGCGGTTTGGCCAGATCGGGTCTTGAGGATCGAAGCGTAAAAAACGTTGCCATAAACAATACGCAACAGGAGCCAGTGCCATGGGAGTACCGGGATGCCCTGAGTTAGCAGCTTGGACAGCATCCATGGCAAGTGTGCGGATCGTATTGATGGCCAACTGATCTTCCAAGAAGCTCTCAGGGCTACGGGATGTGTCTTTGATTTCGCTCATATATATTCCTTTGACTCTTTAATTTAAGTGTTAGACCCATAACCGAGGATCAACGCATTTGTAGCCGCAATCACATGTAGCCATGTATTAGGGAGGTTGCTAGAAAACAACCCTAAAATATCTTGCTCGCCATAGACAAATCCCATGATCGCGAGCAGGCCGTAAGCTAACCCCAAGATTTGAAAATAAAGGAGCACCCAATTCCTCTGCAGGAAACCGACGGTGCATGCGGTCAATCCCGTTATCAGATACAGGGCAGTTAGCCAATAGTTTACCTTCAGCACCCCCAGCAAATAGCCATCCCTCACCGTCCATCCGGCAATTCCTAGAACGAGAAACACAATTCCGAATATAAAGGCGCAGATTCTCATAAATTGACCAAGAATCCCTTCAACCTAAAAACGGCAGTTGGAGACGGCAAATTGACGCAATCTTTTGATCCGGAATCGCTTCCATTAGGGGGCCCCTTCACAATTTGGGAATGTGCGCCCCCTATTAAAAGTGATTCTAAATCAAAATCTTGCATCACTTTACCATCTCGAACTGCCGTTTTTAGGTTCAAGAATCTATTTAGTGCTTTCCTGTATGATAATATAAATCTAAAAAAAATTGTATATTTTTTTAAGGTTTTTAAGTTATTATCCTTAATAAGAAGGTTTAAAAAGGGTGGAGAGTATGGCGTCAGAGAAGCAAGTGGTCATAGTTACAGGGTCAAGCGGCCGCATTGGTACACGTGTCATCGAGAGGTTAACGGAAGCCTATCAACCCATAGGGATGGACTTTATCGGCATAACCTCCGAAAAGCCTGAAATGGAATTTATTTATGTTGACCTATCATCTGACCATAGTGTCACACGTGCTTTTGATCGGGTGCGTTATGCCTATGGAAATCGTATTGCTTGTATCGTCCACTTAGCCGCGTTCTATAGTTTTGAAGGAGAAAATCAGGCTATGTACGATGCCATCACAGTCAATGGGACTCGTCGCGTACTTCGGGAGGCCAAAAAATTTGAGGTGGAACAGTTTATTTTCACGAGCACCATGTTAGTGCATGAGCCGACAAAGAGGGGAGTAATTCAAAATGAGGATTCGCCCATCCGTGGTAAATGGCATTACCCGGCTTCCAAGGTAAAAACTGAGAAGGTCATTCGTGAAGAGAGCGAGAATATCCCTTACGTGATCCTACGCATTGCAGGCTGTTATGATGAAGAGTGTAACTGCGTGCCGGTCTCTCAGCACATTTCCCGTATTTATGAAAAACAACTGGCCAGCTATTTGTTTCCTGGAAATGTTTCTAATGGAGTGCCTTATACGCACTTTGATGACTTTGTCGACATGGTGATGTTGTTGATTGAGAAACGCAAAGAGTTGCCCAAGCAATCGACATTCCTCTGTTGTGAAGAAGATTCGATCAGCTACCGCGATTTGCAGACTGCCATTGGGAAATTAGTCCATAATAATGATCACTGGCCGATGCTATGGGTGCCCAAATGGTTTGCCAAATTCGGAGCATGGGCTCAGGGTCTCAATCCATTTGGAGCAAAACCTTTTATTAAGCCGTGGATGGTCAATTTAGCCGACGACAATTATGAATTCACAATGGATAGATCTCGCAAAATCCTAGACTGGTCTCCCAAAAGATCTCTTAGAAAAACACTTCCCAAAATGGTTGAAAATCTCAAAGCTGACCCGATTGCTTGGTATAAGCGGCATAAAATTCCTATCAGCGGTTATGTCAAAAAGCACGCCAAGGACTAATCTAGGAATTTCAAGGTGCTCAGTGATTTTTCGAACGTGGGCTTCCATGCATCAAATCGGGCTATGGGTGCGACACAAAGGATGATCATGAGATGTTTGTCGGCAACAAGGGCATAGTGGATTGCTTTTAAACGCACCTGCTGGCCAGATTCTCCAGGACCTTGCGAGGTAAAGAGAATCCATTTTGCTGTTTTGCCCGCAAGCTGTGTGGATCCAATTTCCATCACTTCGACATTGGCATACTTCTCTTTCATAAAAACCAGCAACTCGGGCAAATATTCATTCAATGTTGTTTTAGAAGCCTTTTGATTGTAAGTGATTTGGATGTTCTCAAGGTAAGGATCCCCTTCTTTTTCAGTAGGTGATCTTGCTGTGACCCATGAGATGTTATTGGAATCGTTCTCATCGACAGTCCATCCCTCTGGGAACGTGATCATGTAGACGTGGTTTTGATCTTGAAAAGCAGCTCCATGCAAACAACCCATCGTTAGAAAAGCTGCAGCCCACACCCCAACATGACGTAGCATAAGACATCCTTTTTTTCACCTGATACACTAAGTATAGAAGGGATTACAACCCTAATTATTAGATGTCCTCTCAGTAAAAAAATCTTTTCTTGATTAAAATTACATTTTAAATTTACTGTCTCTTTTTCTAATTTTTTTTTCATGGGTTTTTATGTCAACAAGTGGAATCAACAAAACTATTTATCCTGGCTCTCCTGATCGGCGGAAAAATCTTTATGCTGAAGCTGCTCTAGATGAAGTTAAACTACAGGGGCGTAGCGTTGCCTGTATGATACATTCAGGTTATCTTCAACAGACGCCTAATGGCTCTCAGCTTCAGCATGCAAAAACATTTGGTACACATTTTCAATTAGATCAACATGCAAAATTTTATGATGAACTCACTGCGGGGACAGGAACAGCTTTTTTAGTAAGCAGCGATCTTGTGTTGACTGCTGCACATTGTGTTTGTACTAACGCGGGCCTGTTAGATCACGCTAACAATCAAAGCACTAGGTTTGTTTTTGATTTTCACATGCTAGGGGATAAGCAGTGCCAAGAGACTTTTGATGTAGATTGCGTCTATTCCATTAAAAAAGTCGTCGCGCATTGCTTTGTGATGCACAAGAACCGTAAGTTGGATTGGGCATTAGTGAAGTTAGATCGTCAGGTAACAGGACGAGTCCCTTTGGATTTAGACTTTCAAAGCATGTTAAATGAAGACACGGATGTAGATGTGCTGGGACATCCTTCCGGTTTGCCTTTGAAATACACAAATGACGCCAAAATCAAAAAAATTGACCACGCGGATTGTTTTGAAGCCGATCTCGATACATTTGGGGGAAATTCAGGATCACCAGTCTTTAATACTATGACCCGTAAAGTGATAGGGATACTTGTTAGAGGTTTAACCGACTACGAAACCGTGACAAATGCGGATGGCATGAGCCACAAACAGCCACACCGCGCAACTGATGCAGAAATTAAATTTTACGGTTACGAAAAATGTACCCGTTTGAGTGTGATCGATACCACTTTCCAGATGTATATCAAAGCATCCAATGGAAAAGCGGATGATCAATATCAATTGGGACTTCATTACTTACAACAAAATACACAGAAAAAGGGGATCTCGTGGTTGCAAAAGGCTGCCTATTTAGGTCATGTAGAAGCCCAGAAAAAACTCAAAGAGCTCCATGCGTGTCAATTGATCAACGTTGACCCACTAGCTCCTATCCACCGACAACCGGTAAAAGGGTTAAACTTTGAGGCAATTTGCATAGCGCAGGGATGCCTAGAGAATGGAAACACGGTCTACATTAAAAAAGGAATGGTCGCCGTCGATCTCAAGCGCACGTTTTATGACCTGCAATGCCCCTCCTGTGACATGCCCGTATCTGTTCAGAAAATTACCAGCCTTCTTTTTTGGGATTGTCAATTTACCCTAGATGGAAGGGCGCATCCTAACTATAAGATTGAGCATATGGAAAAGGCAAAAAATCAAAAGGCTAAAGTATACGCCTTAGATAACAGTAATCTGATTTATCTCAATACCGAAACAAATTAGGACAAAATTTATGGACACGTCACTCTATACATGGCAAGTTTCGCAGGGAAGCTTGTCGATTATTCAAGAAACGGAAGGATACGGCCTATTCCTCAATACTGGAAAAAATAACATTCACATCGCAGAGGATCACATCGAATATGAGGGAGACGATATAGATTTATTAAATGTGGCAGATAAAACATCTGAATTTTTCATGGCATACTTTCCCATCGTTACAGAATGCAAAAACATTTATTCGGTCGTATTCTATGAAATGAATGTGATTGATTTTCAGACAGCAGGTATTAATAAAAGCCTGGAGTTTAGTGCGCTCGAAAGCAAAGTGTTACTTTCGTTTTCCTCAACAGCCCCTGCATATAGACGGGTCATCCCAGGTTTAAATCTGGAAGGTCGGTGTGCTACAGCGGGATGTGTAGCAGATGGAAATATTGTTTACGTTCCCATTGGTATTAGCGGTCCTGGTGAAGACAAAAGATACCAGATTCCCCGTTTGGTTTTTGAGAAGGCCATTTGTCCTGCATGCCAAAAAACCCTACCTCCAGAGTCTGTCAAGAATTTGGGTTTTTGGAAGTGTCAATACACAATTGATGGACGGCAAGAGGATTCAACTGTCACAGATCAAGCTGATCTAATTGTCAAGAGAACTGTGGTAGTAGAAGACGAGAAATTTACTACTTTTAAATCCGGAGAACACAAGACTTGGGTTTTCTTAGATATCAATACCGAATCGGCAAAACGATCTGCGATGCGAGCGGCAAGAAGCTCTCAATCCCCAGGAAGTTCTAAAAAATCTCAACGATCCAACTCAGGTTGTTTGTTGTTTTAAATCGATAGGAGTAATACAGGGATGTGTTTTTTACAAGCAAATGTGATTAGCTCTTGGTCGTGTCAAGGCATGCTCTATGCTGTTAGAGAAGCAGACGCAACTGTCTTCTGTTTAGAAGGTAGTGAGGAACAGAAAGTCTCTTATCGTCTGATCAAGAATGCGATCGGGTGGGTGGAGCCTGAAGAGATTAAAGTAGAGAGGCAACAAAAATTTTACAAAGATTTTAAGCCTCTGTTGATTGATGATGGATCCACCGTCATGTTCTGTCTTTTTATTAAAAAGATATCAGGACTGTTGGTGGGTTTTTTAGCCAATAAGAAAGTGTGTGTTCAGTTTTTCCCCGAAAAAGGTTTGTCCTTTCTGATCGAAAAATTTGAAGATGTCGATCTGCCTACTTACAAAAAAGTCATTGATAATGGGGATTCTTACTGGGATTATCGTATGATAAACGATTATCCTGTTTCTGTGGATACAAGCACGCGTTGTCTTCGAGCGGACGACATGCAATTGTTCGTGAAAGGTCCATATGGTAATACGTCTACTCTTCTTGTCAAGGGGAACTCTACAATCCGCACAGTGACCCAGAAAATCCAAGACAAAACAGATATCCCACCCGATCAGCAGAGATTGATGTTTGCGGGTAAGCAAATGAATAGCGGAGACTTGTCAGATCGTGTCAACGAACGCACTTTATTAGACTCGAACATTCAAGATTGCTGCACTCTACACGTGGTTTTACGTTTGACGGGAGGCGGGCCAGATGCATTCTCGTTCAGTCATATGGAAAATGAACAAAGATTCGCTTTGGGTGCGGAAGGCCCTTCTTGGTGGACTATCGCTCCTGGTTTGAATTTACGTGGTACTTGTACCAACATAGATTGTGAGGCCTTTAAGGAGGCGGTGTGGATTCAAAAAGGCATGAATGTCTTTCATATGGATAAAGAATCGATCATGTCCACATGTCCCTCCTGTCATCAAATAGCTAGCGATATCAACAATGCCGGCTTTTATAGATGCCTTTTTTCGATACAAGGGACAAAGGAAGGTGAAGACCCTAAAGATCGTCTCGATATCCGTGCACCCGACGATGAATTTCTCTCATTTGAAGATGTTAAAGTCGATTGTTCAGAAAAGTGGGACCAGCTAACCATTACCACAAAGGAAGTCCCTAAGGCGCGCTCACAAGCACGTAAAAAAATTACTAAAGAACAATCATCATCAGGATGCACTTTACTATAAAATTTTAGGAGAAAAATGGCTCTATCAATTCAACCAAACCAGCAGATGCTCTTCATCCCCTATACGGATTATTCAGTGACCGTTGATAAAACGCATTTATGTGCGATGCGTTGTGTACTCACCATCTGCTTTGTAGGCGGATGTGGAGTGGCCTTAAGTAACATCTCCCAATACCGCTTGCCAACCTGGGGCTATGTAGTTGATGGCTTAGTCACTGTTTCATCAGGCCTTGCCTTATTGGGGACAGGTTTTTCTAAAAAAATCCCACCCGAACAAGAGGCTCTCATGCCATCCAAACTCTCTGTACACACAGCTCCCTCCATCACTAACTCAGAAGATGATTTTAAACTAGTGGAAAAGCTATGTGAAGGGAAAGAAAAGTGTGGTTTAGAGCAAGCGCAAGGTATTGTATCAGATTTAAAACAGCAAAATCAGCTTGCGCTACTAAATGTCATTCCACCCTACTATTCAGGTGCTTTAGGAGTACAATGTTATACTCATGAAACCCAGCGTACCCCCTTGCAGTATTGGGCTGCGCAAGGCAATCTGGCCATCTCTCAGCTTCTTGTGGAGCACGGAGCCCTTGATTATTGCGGGGGCAAAAACAATACCAGTGCGTTATACGAGGCTGCTTTTTATGGCCACCTGCCCATGGTGGAATATTTAATGGGGCAAGGCGCTCACGCCAATCTGGCATTTCAAAAAAATCCATTATTTTACTTCATTCCTAAATTTGTGTTTGAGATGGTCTGGTGCAAATCCCACTTAGAATACAAAGCATGCTTTGCATGCCTTCATTTTATTTTAGACTCTCAATCGAAAAAAAATCCTGAAAACTTGAAATTTCAACTCAAAATTCCCATTGATGAACGAGAGGCCAATATCCTCTGCTGGCTCAAAAAAATGCAACTGATACGTACAAATCATCAAGGGCCCATGATCCTTGAGTTACAAGAGATACTAATTCAATTTGGAGCCAGCGAGCAAGATCAGGTTACAAAAGCCGATCTAACACAGCAGGGAATGGACATAGGAGTAGGAAGCACCTTAAATGAAATTGCCAGCCAAAAATAAAAAGGAGAAACGAGATGGCTATCAATAGAGGGTGTTATTCCACTGAGGATAAGCGCACAAATTGGTGTGAAATCGAGAATTATTTAGCTCATGATGAAGCGGTTAAGGTGAAAACATTGGCGAAAAGTGTCGCTTGTTTGATTCACAAGGATGCCTTAGAGCCAAATACACTTTGCCTAAAAGCTAATGTGGATTCATTCCATCACTTCATGATGAATAACCAAAAAAAAATAAACCCAGATTGGATAGGGCCCAAGGGTGAATGCAGGGGATTATCCGAGCGTGAAAGATTTAGAGAAGAGCCTGCTTGCGGTTTTGGAACAGCCTTTTTAGTAGGGGACCAATTAGCTCTGACAGCTGCGCATTGCATTTATGATGAGGTGACACAAACCCTAAAGCCTGACATAAAGCATTTCCGCCTGATTTTCGACTTCTATATGACACGATGCGCAGAATGCCCCAAATTAAACCACAACGAATGGAATTGTGACTTTAGTAAAGATACATATAGTTTTACCGTTTTGGCATATAAATACATTAGAGGGATGGAGGATTGGGCAATTCTCAAATTAGATAAGAAGGTTGAGGGGCGTCAGCCATTAAAAATCAATTTTGGGTACGAGGTTTCCGTTGGAAGGAATGCGTTGGTCGCAGATGATGTCTACATGTTGGGACATCCCTTTGGGCTACCTTTGAAATATACACGAGATGCAGTTGTGATTGAACAGATTCCTACATCCACGTATTTTACATCCAACTTGGATGCCTTTATTGGCAATTCCGGCTCGCCTGTTTTCCTTTCAAAAACGCATGAGGTTGTGGGCATGTTATTTATGGGTGACATGGAAGATTTTGAAAATAAAGAGGGAGCTCTAAGTACATACCACGCTTCAGCCCATGATGAAGCAAAATTTAAAGAGGGGACTTCTAAGCATGAACGTTGCTATAAGGCAACGGCGTTGACTTTCCTACAAACAACGCTCACCTCGATAAATATCCCTGAAGTACCTACACAATTGCTGAGGACTATTCGGAAAGGATTAAATGTAGAGGCGAAATGTTCCAATCAAACGTGTACCGATTTCGATAAAATCCATTTTATACCGATGAATCAGAAGGGTTCATTTAATGTACGTGCAGTATGTGCTAATACAAGCTGCCCAAAATGCCAAAAGCTCATCAAATACAAAGACATCAATATGATCGTTCTTTCGCATTGCTCGTATACAATAGTGGGCATGAACTCGGAGGGCAAATATGTTAAAGAGACGCTCATGCTCGAGGGTGGTCAAAAGTATAATCTCGATATTCGTAAATGGAAATTCATTGAACTGGATATTAATTATTAAAAATGTCTTATTTCAAAATAGATCAAGTTATCTGTTCTTGGGAGTGTCACGGTGCTCTGTATGCTGTCAAAAATGCAGAGGCAACTGATTTCTACTTAAAAAGCGGTAGGGGACAGAAAGTCCCCTACCGACTTTTAAAAAATGCGATTGGATGGGTTGCGCCCCACGAGATTAGATTGACAAACCAACAAGCATATTACCATAGTTTTAAGCCGCTGCTAGTGGATAAAGGATCAACTGTCATTTTTTGCCTTTTCATTAGGGAAATATCTAAAGAGCAAAAGGTCATAGGTTTTTTTGCTGATAAGAAAGTCTGTGTTCAATTGTATTCCGAAACTGGTTTGATTTGGGCTATCGAAAAAATCAAAAACTATGATTTTCCCTCCTATCAATTGATTACCAATGTAGGCAGCTTCGAGATACGCCACATCATGGAAACATTTCCAATCTCGGTGGATATTAAAGAGCGTTCACTAACACTTGACGAGTTTCATATTTGTCTTAAGAAACTTAATGGTAAAACTGTCACCTTAGTCGTGACGTCGAAAGATACAGTAGCAACACTAAAGTCGAGAATAGAAGATAAGGAAGGGATCCCCCTTATTGAGCAGAGATTAACATATGAGGGAAGGCAGCTAGAAGATAATCAAACATTGTTAAGCTGCAATATTAAGCATGAATCTTCAATCCATTTACTTTTACGTCTGAGGGGAGGGGGGCCAGATGCATTTTCTTTCAATCATATGACTCATGAAAAAAGAGTAGCTTTTTCGGAGGCAGCGCCTAAATGGCGGGCTGTCATACCTGGGTTGAATTTAACAGGGACGTGCATAAACAAAGAATGTGTAGCATCTGGCAAGCGGGTTGTGATTCCAAAAGGGATAGGAGCTTTTCATATAGATCTTGCCTCTCATCTCTCGAAATGCCCTTGCTGCAACACAATTGCTACCAATATCAACAATGCCGGTTTTTATAAGTGCCTGTACTCTGTACAAGGGAGAAAAGAAAATGGAGAGCGAGTAGATAGTTCAGACACTCGAGCTCCCGACAATGAAGTCCTTACTTTTAAACATGCAGGCGTTTCTCTAGATAAGTGGGATCAACTAACAATTACCACAAAAAAAGTTCCTAGCGCCCTTGTCGTGCCAACTGATCAAGAAGGATGTTGCGGGTGCACTATACTTTGAAAATTGTGGCAACCCAGCCTTGTCAGGGGAGGGCATAAGCCAAGCTTTCTACTCATTTCACGGCCATAATGGTTAAGAATCCCGAAGCCCCCAGGTTCGGGTTCTTCCAAAGAATAATACCATTTCCAGAAAATAAAGTCACAAATTGGCAAGGATAGATTCACGACCAACCAGCTCAGGTGGTGGGGTGCCAGCTCCTGGTGAAAAGGGATTTTCGATAGGATCCATAACGACTTATACCTACTTATACTCAGTTATACATGCTTATACTCAAAATCAGGTATAAGTGGGTATAAGTAAGTATAAATTATACCATTTTAGATTTGGTTGTCGAGGATGAGGGCGCGGTAGCGGGACATGAGGGTCACCATGAAGTGCAGGTTGTGGATTGAAGCGAGAGTGAGGGCGGTGATCTCCTTGGCCTTGAAGAGATGATGGAGATAGGCAAGGGTGAATTTCTGGCAAGTGGGGCAGGCGCAATCTGCTTCGATGGGCCTGAACTGCTGACGGTATTTGAGTTGCTCGATTTTGATGCCTCCGTCTTGAGTGAGCAGTAGACCATGACGAGCGGCGCGTGTTGGGTATGAGCTGTCAAAGGTATCGATGCCAAGAGGGACTAGGGTAGCAAGAGAGGGCAGATCACCGATGCCCAGTAGATGATTTGGTTTGTCGTCGGGGAGGAGCGGCCTTGTGAAGGCAATGACCTCTTCAAGCTCTCGTTTGTTTTTACCTACACTTCCTCCAATGGCAAAGCCATCAAAGGGTAGATCGGTGAGTATCTGGCAACTGAGTTTGCGTAGCTCGGGGTCCACTCCACCGTGGATCACGGCATACATGGCCTGGTTTTGGGGATTCTTGAGATGTTCGTCCAGTGATCTTTTTTCCCAGCGATGTGTGCGTGCAAGCGATAGCTGCAATGCTTCTTTTTCGATGTGATAAGGGGGAAGCTCATCGAGGGGAATGATGATATCAGCTCCGAGTGACTTTTGGGTTTGGATTGATGATTCTGGGGTCAATACTATCTTAGATCCGTCGCGATAAGAGCGAAAAATGACTCCCTCTTCGTTAATTTTTAAAACAGATCCATCCCCCTTTTTTTTGCCGCGGCTTTTGAGCTCATCATGGACAGAACCATAGGCGAGACTAAAGACTTGAAACCCCCCCGAATCTGTAATGAGGGGTTGAGTGCGGTTGATGAAGCGGTGCAACCCACCTGCATTTTTCACCACTTCTGGCCCAGGTTGAAGCAGCAGATGATAGGTATTGCAAAACATGAGCTGCAATCCGATCTTGTCTACCAGCTCATTGTCGATGGCTTTAAGGGTGCCGTTTGTCCCTACTGCTACAAAATTGGGTGTATCGATGATGCCATGCGGGGTATGAATCCTACCGACCCGGGCGTGAGACTTTTTAGAGGTGTGCAGAATTTCAAACCGAAGCATGGGCAACCATTTTTTTAGATAAAGTGACAAATGGAGTGGATAAGCAAATAACGAGCGCTTTGATGGCTAAACTTAAAAAGACGATGTCGATCACAGAAGCTACATTTCCATACAAGCCTAAGAACGAAAACAAGAGTGTATCGAGTGTTTGCGCCAGCAGCAGCGCAGCCATTGTGCGCATGGCTAAATATTTGCCTCCCGTTTGAGTACGCAAAAATGCAAAAAAACTGACATCGACTAGTTGGACAACTAGGAAGGAAAAAAGGGAAGCTGCCAAAATGCGGAGCATAGGGTTTAACAGAAAGACAAAATGGGAGTGAGCTTCGTCAAAACGGTTCGGAACATATAGAAGATGGATTTGTGACAAAATCAGGAAGGCACAGGCGATGAATAAAGAGATGAAGATTGTCTTTCGAGCATACGCTCGCCCAAAATATTCTTGAATTAAATTCAAACCTAGAAGATACCCTACTCCAAGAGCGTCACTTGAAGTTACATTTAACCCAAAAAGGTTAATTTGTTTAAGCACGAAAAGGTTCATTGCGATTGCCAGCAGACAGAGCCAGGCAATCATGGCCTCTTTGCCAAGGCGCAGCGCACCCAAGGTGAGTGAGCAAATGAGAGTGACGTGTAGGCAAAGGATAAGAGAATTCATGGCTTTTTGGAAAGATTATGCCAGAACAAGCTAAAACCCTCATTATGAAATTTGGGGGGGCTTCAGTTAAAACTCCCGAAAGCTTTGCTCACATTGCCAAACTGGTGGTTCAGCGTTCATTGCAATACCCTAGAATCGCGATTGTGGTCAGTGCGATGGGAGGGATGACCGACCAGTTAATCACCCTCGCCCACCAAGTCCACCCCTCTCCTCCGCGGCGGGAATACGATATGCTCGTTAGCGCAGGCGAGCGTATTAGTATTTCTTTATTAGCTATGGCTCTTTCAGCTCAAGGGCGGGAAGCGGTTAGCTTTACAGGGAGCCAGTCGGGGATCATCACCTCAACTGCGCACTCCCAAGCGCGGATTATTGATGTCCGCCCGCACCGGCTGCTCCCTCATTTAGAGGCTGCTAAATTTGTTATTATTGCCGGTTTTCAAGGGGTGAGCTCTGAAAAAGAGATCACAACTTTAGGCCGGGGAGGCTCAGACACCACAGCCGTGGCCTTAGGAATCGCTTTGCGCGCCGAGAAAATTGAATTTTATAAGGACGTTGCAGGTATTTTCGAACAAGATCCCAAACTGAGCGCCAGTACACCCGTTTATACCTCCCTCTCCTATGAGGAAGCTTTGGTTGTGGTTAAAAGAACAGGAGGGCGTGTCCTTCATGCACGCTCCATCGAGCTTGCTCAAAAAAATGATCTCCCTCTTCATATTCGCTCGTTTTATGATATGGATGGGGACGGCACCTGGATTGGATCACTAGAGCGACAAGTCACAGAACCCCTCTACGAAATGTGATTAACAAATTAATTTTAAAAAATTTCACTGTCTGCGCTCTTTCAAAAATAACAAGCTGACTAAGCTCAGTCTGAGATATTTTTACCGCAGAGGACGCAGGGAGGGTTAATAAATAATTTTATTAGATCTTAAAATATTAAATCGTATTTAAGATATATTTAAGCTTTGGTAAAATAGTTTCCGGAGTAAAGGTTACTCCCTATTAATAAAGAGGTATAATATGTCAACAACAGCTGAAGTTAAAAAAGATGAAGCCCCCAATACAGATGTGTTGGATGAGGGTTCAAAAAAAGTAGTAGTCTCAGGGCGCGAGTACAGTTGTGCTTGCGAGGGTAGGAAAGTATTCGGTCTAATGGCTCTTGTAGGGGCAGCCGTGGCATTGATTTTTGCCGTAATTTTTGCCGCTGGAGTTTTTGGGGGAGGCGAAATGGGCATCATTGCCGGTGGGTTGACAGTGGGAAGCATGGTGTCATTTGCAATTGCTGCCGCACTGCTGATTCCCAAACAGGAAAATATGTTTGTGGAATAATCGACACGCATCTCACTGAAAAAAAGCGGATTTCTAGTAGCTGTTTAGGTCTCTATCTTAGCTGTTATACCATTTCCAGAAAATAAAGCCATGAAGTGGCACTGGGTAACATGACAGATTTTGGACGATCGTTTCGAAGCCTATGTTTTTGCACCTAAGCGAGAAAGGATCGTTCAAAAATGGCGTGTTATACAGTGCCAATTTGTGACTTTATTTTCTGGAAATAGTATTAATAGCATTCCTGTAGTGACTATCCACTCCCGCCTTGGCAAAGTATGTCTTTCTGAGAGTACTTTGGCGGCTCGTGGATAGTCACGATTTTGAATCCGTCTTTTTTTATTGATGTTTCTGAGGGAGTGAGTTATATTCCCGGTATCGATTTTCGAGCATGACTGGAGAGAACTTAAGTGTCCAAGCGCCATCCACGCTACTATGACGGCCCGTTAACTACAACACACCATATCCGCGGGCTTTTGTCCCATTTCCTCGAGGAAATAGGACGGAAATGCGATGATAGACCAGATCTGATCATCGCTGCATGGCCCGAAGTAATTGGTCCTCATCTTGCTGTTTTGACAAAGGCCATCTCGTTTCTGAATGGCGTTTTGACAGTGAAAGTGAACAATTCGACGCTCTACAGCCTTTTATCACAGAATGACAAACCCCGTCTCATTCAAAATCTAAGAGATAAATTTCCAGGAACCCTGATCAAAACAATCTTCTTCCGCCTAGGATAAATAGACATATGGAACTTGAACAAGACTTGAAGACGCAAACTAAAAAAGAGAAGCAATACGATGCCAGTTCGATCACCGTCCTGGAGGGTTTGCAAGCTGTCCGTGAACGCCCTGGGATGTATATTGGTGACACCGGTAGCGGCGGCCTCCATCATCTCGTTTACGAGGTAGTCGATAATAGCATTGACGAGGCGATGGCAGGACATTGCACTCAGATTGATGTCATTGTCCACAAAGATAACAGCATCACGATCGAAGATGATGGGCGTGGTATTCCTGTGGGCAAACATGAGCAAGAGTCCAAAAAACGGGGACTTGAGATATCTGCCCTTGAAGTAGTGTTAACGGTTCTGCATGCAGGGGGAAAATTTAGCAAAGACACCTACAAAGTCTCGGGTGGTTTGCATGGCGTCGGTGTCTCTTGTGTCAACGCTCTCTCAAAACTCTTTCGTGTTCAAGTCTTCAAAGAGGGCACCATTTATCAGATGGAATTTTCGGCAGGAAAACCGATTACTTCTCTCGAGCAGGTGGGTAGCACCGACAAAAGAGGGACGAGGGTCACTTTTTGGCCAGATCCCGAAATTTTTCCAGCCACTGTCTTTGATGCCGACATTTTAACGCGTAGATTGCGCGAATTGGCCTTCTTGAATCGTGGAATCAATATTCGCTTTCGTGATGAGCGCGACTCAGAACGTCCCGAGACTCAGTTTTACTACGAAGGTGGTATTGTCTCGTTTGTCTCTTATCTCAATGAAAATAAAATCCCCCTGTTTCCCACACCTGTCTATTTCCGTGGTGCGCGCGAGGGAGACAGTGGTCCGATCGATTTTGAAGTGGCAATGCAATGGAATGACGGCTACATCGAAACTGTCTATTCTTATGCCAATAACATTCCGACACGCCAGGGAGGAACTCACCTCACCGGCTTTTCAACTGCTTTAACGCGCGTTTTGAATGGCTATATCAAGAATCATAACCTTCTCAAAACAGATAAGATCGCCATTACCGGTGAAGATATGCGCGAAGGATTGACCGCTGTCATTTCGGTAAAGGTTCCCAATCCTCAGTTTGAAGGGCAGACCAAGCAGCGTCTTGGAAACAGTGATGTAGGATCCATTGTTCAGCAGATTGTCGGTGAAGAGCTCTCGATTTATCTGGAAGAGAACCCACAGCTTGCACGCATGGTCGTTGATAAAGTTCATGTCGCTGCGCAGGCGCGTGAGGCGGCCAAAAAGGCGCGTGAGCTCACTTTGCGCAAATCGGCTCTCGATAGTGCTCGTTTGCCCGGAAAATTGATTGATTGCCAAGAAAGAGACCCGGCTAAGTGTGAGATCTATATTGTAGAAGGGGACTCTGCGGGAGGATCGGCAAAAATGGGGCGTGATCGTCGTTATCAGGCGATTTTGCCTATCCGCGGTAAAATTTTGAACGTTGAAAAAGCCAGGTTGCAGAAGGTTTTCCAAAACCAAGAAGTTGGTACCATCATCGCTGCCTTGGGCTGTGGAATTGGTGTCGATTCGATGAATATCGCTAAGCTGCGCTACCATCGCATCATCATCATGACCGACGCCGATGTCGATGGCTCTCACATCCGCACATTGCTCCTTACCTTTTTCTACCGTCACATGCCGGCCTTAATCGAAAATAACTACATCTATATTGCTCAGCCTCCTCTTTATAAAGTGACACGGAAAAAACAGAGCCGCTACATCACTTCCGAGCGGGAGATGGATGACTACTTGTTGGAGCTGGGTGTACGCGATGTGACAATCGAAACTGCCATCGAATGCGAAGGAGCCGTCTCAAAGACGTTGACTGAAGAAGAGACTAATACTCTTGTCCGGTTGATTTTAGATGTGGAACAGTTTATTCAATCAATTGAACGTAAAGCGATTCCGTTCAGAGAATTTCTCGATGCAAAAAATGAAACAGGCGCATATCCCCGTTATGTCATCACTGCCTTTAAAAACGAGCCGACCAAGTTGGTCTATTCCGAAGACGAGTTTTTGGATATCGCACGTCGCTATGACCAAGAGCAGCGCAAATCGTATCAAGAGACCTTGAAAGATTTATCCGAAGAAGAAGTTGCAGAGGCTCAGAAAACCTTCCGTCCCAAACCCCTTCCGTACATCGAGCTGTACAAAGAAGAGAGCTGCCTGCAGCTCATGGACAGATTAAAAACGTGGTCCTTGACGCTCGACCGTTACATGATCGCAGATGGAAAGTTGTTTATCGTCAAGGAAGATGGAGAGGTTTTCCATGACTTTTTCACGCTCAAGGAATTGATCGATCACTTAAGGATCCACGGAAGAAAAGGGGTAGAGGTACAGCGCTACAAGGGTCTAGGAGAGATGAACGCTGACCAGCTTTGGGACACAACGATGAATCCTGACCAGCGTACTCTTCTTCAAGTCACCTTGCCCGATGTAATTGCTGCCGACCATATGTTTACCATGCTAATGGGAGAGGATGTACCGCCCCGTAGGGCCTTTATTGAAAACCACGCACTATCCGTCAAGAATCTTGATATTTAGGAACTTTACACCTCAATCTAGTCAAAAATTCACATTTGCGGTGAGCCAAAGCCCCGGGGCTAAACGATATTAAGGTACCCCATATTAGAAATATGAGGTAACTTAATATCGTTTAGCCGCGGGAGCTTTCGCTTTGCGCAAATGTGAATTTTTGACTAGATTGAGGTATAACCATGTCTTTTAGAGAAAACGAAATTGTATTGCCCCGGAATCTCGAAGAGGAGATGAAAGAGAGCTATCTACGCTACTCGATGTCGGTCATCATTTCGCGCGCCCTTCCCGACGTACGCGATGGGCTTAAACCCTCCCAGCGCCGCATTTTGTTTGCCATGCGCCAACTGAACCTCTCTCCTGGCGCCAAACACCGAAAATGTGCGAAAATTTGCGGTGATACCTCAGGGGACTACCATCCACATGGTGAATCGGTGATTTACCCAACGCTCGTGCGTATGGCACAAGATTGGGCGATGCGTTACCCACTGGTAGATGGGCAAGGAAACTTTGGTTCGATCGATGGTGACCCACCAGCTGCGATGCGTTACACTGAGGCCCGTTTGACTACCAGCGCCATGCAGCTCATGGAAGACCTGGATAAAGAAACAGTTGACATGGCCCCAAACTATGATGAGACGAAAACAGAGCCCCTCGTATTCCCTTCCAAATTCCCCAACTTATTATGTAATGGTTCTTCAGGAATTGCTGTGGGCATGGCGACCAACATCCCCCCACAAAATCTGGGCGAATTGATTGCAGCAACTCTTCTGGTGTTAGAAAATAAAGAAACAACCATCGAAGAGATCATGCAGGTCATGCCCGGGCCCGATTTTCCTACAGGCGCTCTGATTTGCGGAACAAGGGGAATTCGTGAGGCCTACCATACAGGCAGAGGAAAACTCATCCTACGCGGTGTGATCCGTGCTGAAGAAAACCCCTCTAATCCTGGAAGAGACCGGATTGTCGTCGACCAGATTCCCTATAACGTCAACAAATCCCGACTCATTGAGCAAATGGCAGAGCTTGTGAACAACAAGACAATGAACGGCGTCAGTGATGTGCGTGACGAGTCTGATAAAGATGGCCTGCGTATTGTGCTGGAGCTCAAGAAAGGGGAAATCCCCGATGTGACCATCAATCAGCTCTACAAGTTTACCGATTTGCAAGTGACCTTTGGGTGCAATATGTTAGCACTCGATAAGAATTTACCGCGTACCATGAACATCAAGCAGATGATCTCGGCATGGATCTACCATCGCATTGATGTAGTACGCCGCCGTACTCGCTTTGAGTTGCAAAAAGCCGAAGCACGCGCCCATATCCTGGAAGGTTATCTCATTGCCATTGATCACCTCGATGCTGTTGTTAAGTTGATCCGAGCCAGTAGTAGCCGTGACGAAGCGCGTGGCGCTTTGATAGCCACCTTCCATCTGACCTACGCACAAGCGACTGCAGTGCTTGATTTGCGTCTTTACCAACTGACAGGTCTTGAGCAAGACAAAATCAATGCCGAGCACCAAGAGCTGCTGATAAAAATTGATCATTACCGCGCTGTATTGGCCTCAGAGCAAATGGTACGCGATATCATTGCCGAGGAGTTGCAAGCAATCCAAAAGGCGCACAAGACACCCCGTCGGTCTCAGATTGTACCGATGGAAGATGAATTTAACGTTGAAGATTTAATTCCTGAGACCCAAGTAATCATCACGATCTCTCAAGACGATTATGTCAAAAGAATGCCCCTCTCCCTTTTCCGCGAACAGAGACGAGGGGGATCGGGCGTAACTGGCTTTGACATCAAGCGCGAAACCGACGCCTTAAAAGGGATCTATGTCGCCTCCACTCATGAGTACCTTCTGATCTTCACGAACTTTGGGCGTTGCTATTGGTTGAAGGTCTGGCAATTGCCCGAAGGGGAACGTCGCTCAAAGGGTAAGGCGCTTGTCAACCTGCTCGAAGACATTCAAGAGGGTGAAAGAATCGCAACGATCTTACATACAAAAACCTTTGAAGAAGAAAGGTTCATCTTCATGGCTACACGTCGCGGGACTGTGAAGAAGACAAATCTGTCTGCATTTAGCAACATCCGTCGTAAAGGGATTCGTGCCCTAGAGATTGATGAGGGGGATGAGCTCATAGCAGCCCGCCTCGTCGGCCTGCAGGAGCAGGTCATGCTCTTCACTTATCAAGGCATGGCCGTGCGCTTTGACCACACTAAGGTCCGCCCGATGGGACGGACAGCGCGCGGGGTCAGGGGAGTGTCGCTCAAGTCCGATTCCGATCGTGTAGTCGGCTGCGAGGTCGTGGCAAGCGAAGAGGAGACTATTTTGGTCGTTTGTGAAAACGGTTACGGAAAACGTTCTGCAGTCTCCGAATTTAGACAGACTAACCGAGGTGGTGTGGGTGTCCGTTCGATTATCACTAGCGAACGCAACGGGAATGTCGTGGGAGCCGTGGCTATATCGGATGATGATGGTCTTGTCATGATGTCGGCCAGTGGCCAAACCGTACGGATTAATATGCATGATTTGAGAGTCATGGGCCGAGCGACGCAAGGTGTCAAGCTTGTCAACCTCAAAGAAGAAGATTCCTTACTAGCGATTGAAAAGTTAGAAGGGGTTGGAGCTGAGAATGGCAATGTGGAGGAGCATGCAGCAGATCAACCGTCCGTATGACGGATTTTTTATTACCCTCGAAGGAGGCGATGGTTGCGGTAAAACCACTGTTACCTCGCAGCTTGTGGATCACTTGCGTAAAAGGGGACACGTTGTATTTAAGACACGTGAGCCGGGCGGAACATCGCTTTCTGAGCAAATTCGTCACCTTCTTTTGAATCCTCAAGGAGATTATACAGTAGCGCCAGAAGCTGAGCTTCTTTTGTACTTGAGCGCGCGCGCTCAAAATTACGCAGAGCGTATCAAGCCAGCACTCCATCGCGGTGAGATTGTTGTGTGTGAGCGCTTTCATGACTCGAGTATCGCTTATCAGGGATGTGCTCGTCATCTGGGCATGCCTTATGTAAAACAACTTTGTGAACTCGTATGTCCCCACCCCGATTTCACCCTCCTTCTCGATCTAGATCCCGAAGTAGGCATCCGCCGTGTGCGCGCTTCGCGGGAGATAGAAGATCGCTTGGAACAAGAAAAATTACAGTTCCACAAAGAAGTAAGGCAAGGATACCTACACCTGGCTGACGCCCACCCAGAACGAATCACCATCATCGATGCTGCTATGCCCCTGGAACAGGTCGTGCAGGCTTGCCTAGAGGCTGTGGAGCCCCATCTGATGCTCAAGCTATGAACCCAAAACTACGCCTTGAGCGCCTCTTCCAATCAGGTAACATTCCTCATGCTCTTCTTTTTGCAGGACCGGTAGGGGCTGGTAAAAGCGCAGCAGCGCTACAGTTTGCTGTGGATTTGCTTCAAACATCTAAAAAACCTGAAAATCATCCAGATATTCACGCTTATTTTCCTGAGGGTAAAGTGGGTATGCATCCTATCGAGTCAATCCGCAGACTCGCTCAAGAGGTCTCACTTGTCCCTTATGAAGGACGGTGGAAAATTTTTATCCTTCATGAAGCCGAAAAAATGCTCCCCACCAGCAGCAATGCCCTTCTTAAAACACTGGAAGAGCCAGCTGAGCACACCCTCATCATCCTCATCTCCCATCACCCCGCGGGTCTCTTACCTACAGTGCGCTCTCGTTGCCAGACCATCGACTTTCCTCCGCAAGCCACCACGCCTATCGACGCTTCCATTCTCTTGATTCTTGCTGGTGCAAAGCCACGTCACTTTTCTACCTTTGAGAGCGAGCATCCCGATGCAGTGTTTGAAACGATTCTCTTTTGGTACCGAGACCGTCTTCTTCTGGAAATCGGGGATTGCGAGCAGCATCTCCATTTCCCCCAGCATCTTGACTCTCTTAAAAACACACCACTCATACCTCTCGAAATCGTTGAAAAACACATCTCCCTAGCACGCCTAGCCCATGCCCGTTCTACCAAGTTAAGCACTTGCCTTGAAATGCTTTTCCTCTCTCTGGAAGTAGTATAGTAAATTTCTTAATCAAATATTCATTCTAGTGGCTTATAATAGTTGTTTTACAAAGGTGATCAACATGTCCAATGTCCGATTAGAAGGTAGTCATTCTGATATGCAGCCAGAAGGGTGCGCTCGTGTAAAGCCCTACATTTCACCTATTGCAGCTGCTCTGGCAGCTATTGCGCTTGCAGGATGTGTTTGTCTAATTGTTTATCAAGAAGTGACTGGTGCTCGATTACTAGATGCGCAATGGATTTACATAGGTGTGGGCATTGCCGGAGCCGCATTTGCGACCGCTCTTTTCGAGATCGCGCTAACACATTGCACCCAAAAACAACCGGAAATAGATGTTATATCAACGAGAGATATAAGCCTCCCAACGCCGCCGCCCGCACCAAGAAAACAAGATTTGCAAAAGCCCATCTCTGATGAAAGCCTGGATGAATCAGATCTGGATGAATCAGAAGAGGAGGCTCCTCAGGCTCCAGCTCTAATTTACACTAAAGATGAAATAGAACGCCTGCGTTTTCATGATATCAACTTCTTCTTGAGCATGCCGATTACAGCTCAATGCTATCAGATCTTGGACATACCTGCTTGGGATGGTAGGTGCCTTTATGCTTTAAAGACAGCGAATGATCCGAAAGATTGCATCTATTTCAAAGATCAGCACACCCGAAGAGAGTATATTCGAGAGCACCTACCCAATGATAAGGATGCACTAATGGAAGAAGTGGGTTTGGAGATAAAGGACCCCTCAGAGTATTGGATCGAAGATTTTGGATTTGTACAACGCATCTTTTTTACTGAGAAAGAAGGGGATACTCTACTTACATACAAGTTTTTAAGTTTTGGAGAGCAATATGACGACATAATTGCTGAAAAGGTAGATTGTAGAGAAGGGCGCTACTTAGGAAGTTACGGTAGGCGCTTAGCTGAAGCTCGTTCCTCTGAGGCACAATCTTACAAGGAGCCAGATCTTCTTAAGAACACTTCCTACCTTGCGATTAATGAATGTATCACTTGGAATGTGCCCGATCGTGTATACAGAAGAGCTCAGATGAGCTTTCACCCTGGTTTTGTATCATCTTCTTTTGATCCATCAGATAAAAGCGTCTTTATCCTTCTTGTCAAACTTCCATCAGAAGAGACTACATTTCTCTATTTCAAAAGCCTTGCTAACCGCAATCAATATGTTACAAACCACAATTTTCAGGATAGTTCGCATCGTTGCAAAGATTGGCGCAGTTCCCATGAGACTCATGCTAAAACCGCATCAACCATCCATGCCGAGATGTGCATTAACCGGAAAATGCATACATCGCTCGTGATTACCTCAGTAAGCCTTAATCAAGAAGAAGGGTGTATTATTACATGCGAACAAGGCGGATCTCGGATAGATTACGTATCTCCTGGAGAGATTCAAAAGAGCATCGATGCTAGAAAGTTTACACCACAATCCACATCGATACTGCAGATTGCAGACACCGAATTAAATGCCTATATTAAAAGCATGCCATGCACGAACAAGAAAAAATATTAATATATAGATTCAGAGCACCCAAAAAGTCGAGTATAGGTAAGCGTCTAGTGAACCCATCTTTTTAAGAAAGGTTCTTTTGTGTTAGGAGCCATTGGTCGGGGAGCAACTCATCCAGTTTTTGAGAGCAATGATCCATGATCCTAAAAACGGCAGTTCGAGATGTTAAAGTGATGTAAGATTTTGATTTAGAATCACTTTTAATAGGGGGCGCACACTCCCAAATGGTGAAGGGGCCCCCTAATGGAAGCGATTCTGGATCAAAAGATTGCGTCAATTTGCCGTCTCCAACTGCCGTTTTTAGGATGATACGCCTCATGACATCTTCAAGATATCCCTGAGGGTCTATATCTAAATCATACCATTTATCAAAAATAAAGCCATGAAGTGGTACTGGGTAATACCATTTCCAGAAAATAAAGCCATGAAGTGGCACTGGGTAACATGACAGATTTTGGACGATCGTTTCGAAGCCTATGTTTTGCACCTAAGCGAGAAAGGATCGTTCAAAAATTGCGTGTTACACAGTGCCAATTCGTGGTTTATTTTTGATAAATGGTATTACTAGAAACTGTCAAAGTCAGGTCTACCCATCTATCAGCCTGAAATGCTGGGATTGCACTAGCCTAGGAAAATGTCCTATGTATTGACAATCAACAAATTATGCAGCCCGTAGGGCTGAGAGAAGTTTGATGTATACATATGCCTGCCTGGTAAAGTGAACTTAGTAATGTTGGTTGATTTCTTTAAACAACTTAATTTTAGCTATTTACTAATAGTTGATGATTTATCTATAATGACTCTTTATTAATTTAGTTTAAAACAGTCGAGGGAAGAATGAACAGTGATATTCAATTAAGTAATTTCGGTGATGCTCCAGATCAGCTTTATCTGCAACGGGGAGCTTTAGATGTTACTAAATCTGCGGTTAGTTTTCGGGATATCAGTGCCGCTGATGAAAAAAAAGAAATGGCTATCAAAATAGCTATGGTAGTAGGTGCCATCATTTTGTTGATTGTAACGATTGTTGCCGTCAGTGAAATCGCCAAGTTATCACCTATCGCGATTTGGGTTCATAACAGATGGGGACAAATCTTTCTTATATATGAGTATCCGGCCTTAGCAGCGATTGTACCGGGTATCTTGGGTACCGCTGGTGTGATTGGTTTGGCTGCAGGAGCTGCTGTGATTGATCTAGAGAGAGAACGGAATGGTTGGAGCAAAGATCTATCTGGGGAGGGAGCTGTTGAAAAGGAACTCTTCATCTTAACTAGTGAAAATCTAGAAGATATTTATAAGAATTACTATCGACGCGATGGGGGGATGCAACCTCTAGTGAGAAATGGGCTGATCTCAGAAGATGAAGGTCGCCAGCTGAGTGGCTTGCTCGAAGGTTATCATGTGCAAGCTACAAAAAAAGCAGCTTTTGAGAGCCACGGAAAGACATTCAAGGACGATCTTGCAAAATATCCTAAGAAGTATCCTGCTTATGATGCGGCATTAACAGAAATCGCAAAGTATCAAGACCAGTGGAAGAAACTCCAGCGAGCTATCCAGGGGAACTACTCAGAAGAGTAAATTCATTCTATTAACCTCACCCATCTTGGGTGAGGTTTTTTTTTTTGTTATATTAAATTAAACTTTACTCTTTCGAGGTTTGTGCTACATTGGGCTCATGCGCTTGAGTTTTTTGCCCAGAGACATGGTCTTCTTTCAACTACTAGAAAATTTGGCTAGCACGGCTGAAAAAGCGGTGAAATTGTTTCGAGTCCTAGTTCAGGAATGGAACCTCCAGCATCCTGCAATCGTTGGGCTTAGGGATCTGGAGCATGAGTGCGATCTCATTGTCCATGAGATTATGGTGAAGCTCAACAAGACCTTTGTTACTCCCATTGACCGGGAAGATATCCATCTTTTGTCTAAAAAAATTGATGATTTAGTGGACTATATCCACGCCTTAAGCGAGAGAATGCTCCTCTTTCAAATCGAGTCGGTAAGAGGGGAGTTGATCGAGATGGCAGATGTTTTAGAACAAGCGATGGGCGTGGCTGTATCGGCAATCCATAAGATACGCGATTTAAAAGATACTGAGGCCATTTACGAAGAATGTATCCAAATTCATACGTTAGAAAATCAGGGAGATCGCCTCTTTGAAAGAGCACTGGGCGCCCTTTTTCAGAAGGGTGCAGAGCCGCTAGAGGTGATCAAATGGAAAGAAATTTATGATTTTCTGGAAAGGGCTATCGATGCATGTGAGGATATTGCCGACATCATTTGGGGCATTGTGGTGAAGTATGGGTAACCCTTCGATATGACCCTGGGTTTATACCTTCTACTCCTTCTTATTTTAGCTGCCGAATTTACAAACGGATGGACCGATGCGCCGAATTCGATTGCGACAGTGGTCTCCACGCGTGTGCTCTCTCCTCTTGCGGCAGTCATCATGGCAGCTATTTTCAATTTCTTAGGAGTATTGTCTGGCACAGCAGTTGCGCATACAATTGGTACAGAGATTGTGGATTCATCGGTAATCAACGTTACTACGCTGGCAAGCAGTATGTTAGCGATTGTCATTTGGAGTAGCATTACAGCTCGTATGGGGCTTCCCACTAGTGAAACACATGCGCTTGTCGCAGGATTAGGAGGAGCCGGAATTGCAACAGCGGGATTTGATGTACTGGTAGGGACCGGGTGGGAAAAGGTGATGCTGGGCCTTCTCTTTTCGAGTCTACTGGGTTTAGTCAGCGGGGTTGCCGTGATGTCAGTGATATACCGTCTCTTCCAGCGTGTTTCACAGGGTAAGGTGCACCGGATATTTCATTACCTGCAAATGGTATCGTCCGCTTTTATGGCGTTTAGCCATGGCTCGAATGATGGCCAGAAATTCATGGGGGTATTTACTTTGGCTCTGGTTATCGGGAATGTGTTACCCGTGTTTGCCATTCCGCTTTGGGTCATCATTTTATGCGCACTCGTCATGGCCACAGGAACTCTTGTGGGTGGATGGCGGATTTTAAAGACCATGGGATTTAGGATTACCCATTTGGATACCCCACAAGGATTTGCAGCGGAACTGGCTGCAGCTTCCACAATCGAAATTGCCTCCTCACTCGGTGTTCCCCTAAGTACTACCCACACCATCAGTACTGCCATCATGGGAGTTGGAGCTACGCGCCGTTTCTCGGCCGTGCGTTGGGGTGTGACGCACCGCATTATTGCCGCTTGGATTTATACCTTTCCTGCCTGCGGCCTGATCGGTTTTACTGTCGCTTTCATCTTAGAGCATCTATTTCAGTGATATTTTTGCGGATTGGTATAAGCTCCAAGATCATTTTTTGGATCGAAAATGAGTTTTATTTCCGAGCCATCAATCCAACCGAAATACGAAGATGTAGAGACCTTATCATACGTATTATTATTTTTTACTTGAAGTGATAGGCCATCAAAATGTTCAAAAGGTGCGGGTCCATTGATTGTGCCTAATAAGTATTCGTATCCTTTTTCACCCTCTTTTTTTTCCTGATTTTTAAATTGCCGAACTAAAGGAACCTTTAATTTTTTTGCACATTCAATAGCAGAAAAAGTAATACATTCTTTCAATAGGACGTCTGTAGATCCTGGATAAACAGGTTCCAAGTCAGGGAGTTTTCACTAAAAAGATTTAACATGTTTTTCGATTCAAGAATATCTTTGCCAAAAGGCCCTTCAAATACCCGCCACCGAAGGTAGCCGCTCTTCTAACAGATGCCAAGCCCCTATCTGGATCAGCAACGACTGCCATATTCATGGCTAATCGACGAAATATCCCCAAATTCTCAGCACTGTTTCCTACATCCATCCGAACCGCATCCTCTCGAAAAATCACATCCACTTCCCAGTGGCAATTATTTTCAACCGACCAATGATCACGTGCCCATTGAGCAAAATCAAGAGCTCTTCCTTGCCGGCTAGAGAGATATAGGCGAGTTGCTGATTCGCGTTTTCCACCATTCACATGCTCTCGTACAGCTTTTATTTCTATGAGAGAGGTCAATTTTTTCCATGAAGCTTTCTGTGGCAACCATTCCAAATCGTTGACTACTTTGATCTCTCGTGTCTCCACACGTCCATGATCCTTCTCAATAGTTGTGTGTGCTGAGTGTTCAACAGCTTCCCAATTAACAGCATGTGCTTGAGAAAAAAAATTCTCCATCTCCGCATGCAAAGTCGGCTGATTCTCTTTCACAGCCAATAAATAATCCGCCTGTTGGTCAATGATTTGCTCTGCTACTTTTGGATTGGTGAAGTGTGCATCCCCAGAAATAATGGCTCCGGTAACATCGACCTGCTCTAGAATATCTTGTAAACAGCTTTTCTCTACTGTCTTATCCGGAACTTTCTCAACCGTGATGACTAGTCGGTCACTTGCCGCAAACAGCTCAACTACATGCGTTATGCCATCCAAAAAATTGGCCGACCTTAGTCTCTTTCCATCAAGCGCTAGCAATTGATCCTTCAACTGATTGGGTAATTTCACAAACCACTTCCGCAAATATTGTTTCAAAGCCTCCGGTTTTGCTCTGACTAAAAACCACCACAAGGTGCTATAAGAAGGGGGTTTATATGATGTTTTCAATAATTCAGTAAACCATTCCTGCTGTAGTAGGGCATACTCGGCAATTTCCTCAACGGTATTGCATCCACAAAAAAATCCGCAGAGAATTACAAGGCTGATGTACCAGATGGGGTACAAAATTCTCTTTTGATTGCGTCTATGATCAGGAAAATCTGCAAATTCTCCCCGTACATTTTCAACAAATTTCTCAGCATCAAACTGTTTTGCAGCTTCCAGTATACTCGGGTCTATTTTTTTGCGACGTGACATACAATACCTCCAATATGGGGATGCATGTTCGTACTATACCTTAAACCCTGTCAAATCTTTTTAGTGAAAACTCCCTGGTTCCAAGTAAAGAACTGGAAACAAGGGTTCATGCCCCCCCTTTCCCACGAGTGTCGGGTCTTGTGTGGGTTGACATGCATAAAAAAACCGGAGAATAGCACATGCCTCGGGATCTTTATTTCCTAATTGAGCATAGATCACCTCATTTTTCCCATCACAAGGAAACCCTAGTAGACTTTTGGTTTTTCCAGGATCTCCGGTCACACGCAGACAGGTGCCCCCTCCTAGTGAACCTACGCGAAATAAGATGTAGGGGTCGCTGCTCCTTATGATTTTATAATCCTTATTCTTTTCGAATGGATCATCTTTGCTTTGCTTTTTTTGACTTAAGGTTTTTTCCCAATCTAAAAGGTCTACTACATAAAAATTACTAGTTGTTGGAAAAAGTTTTTTGAGCTGCCTTATTTTAACAATTTGCTTATTTTTCTCTGTTGATTCAAATAGCTCACAGAACAGGTATGTATGAACCTGTTTTTTATCCTCTTCCGTTAATTTTTCATAATTCTGAGATTTTTTTCCAAAATCTGCTCTATCGAGTTTAGGTGGGGCAGAAAGTGTTTTGTCAAAGCCGTAATTGCAAAATAAGGGGTAATCCGATGCTTGCAAATGACCTTGTCTGAAAGCTTCTTGAAGAGCAGCTTGAATATTTAATGTTTCCTGTTTTGGAATGGAAAAATGATGTATTTCCACAAGTTGTGCAACGGTTGAACATGTTTCCTGTGTCCAAAGTTCGTAATCTAATTTGTGAGTTTTGAATAGCTTAAGAAGTTCTGGGGTATTGCGTTCTTCGGCTAATGTCCCATTTGCAAGCGATGTCAAAAACTTGAAAAAAAAGCGGGTCATCGCTTCCTTTTCCTCTAAGTTGGATAATTTTTCTAGTGATTGAGCATAGTAGGCGATTTCTTGAGTATGCTTAAGCTTACAAAATAAATCTGAGGAGAGCGACAACCCCAAAGGGAATCCCAATTGGTTGATAAAAAACAATTGATTTTCTCGGAGAATTTGAGTGGGCGATTTTTCTCTGATAAGCTGTTTGGTTAAACCACGGCTTAAACAGACAGAAAAATCGATGAGTGTTTGTGCGAATACGCCCGGTTTGTGGAGCTCTTTGTTTGCAATGAACTGCCTTAAAATTGCTCCTCTTCCAACATAACTCAATTTATCGGTTAGAAGAAGCTCAGCTACAAAGCAGATAAGATGTTTTCTAGAATTAGGGTGTTTCCATACTGTTTTAACCCAATCTGTGGTCGATGTGGTTGATGTCGAGGGGAGGAGATGGTGGCAGGCGGAGTGGATGACAGAACCCATCTTCGGATAATCACCTTTATTTTTACTTTGCAGACGATTCAGTTGTCCTGTAAGGCTATATCCATTTTCGATCCGATTTAAAACTATTGCTATAGTAGCAAAGGTAGCACAAGGATCAGGAAAAGAATCTAGTTCTTTTAAAAAATCCACTAATTCAGGTTGTTTTAGCAGCTCATCTGGATTCTCCAAAGATTTAACTAGAAAAAGCATAGCCAGAAATGCATGCTTGTCTCGGTCATCCATGGCAAAATGAAGAAAATTATAATTAAGAGTTAATCCAGTAGTGCGTTGATGTTCTTTGAAAATTGAAACAAATAGCTCTTTAGTAGCTTCTTGGGAATTCCTGAGAGCCTGTTGGGAACTGTCGCATGCTTTGCGCAGGGTTATGTTGCAAAAGTTAAAGGTGTCATAGAAAAAACCAAGCGTTTCTTCCGATAAAGTTTGAAGAGTGTCAAAAAAATCACTATCATCCAGCAAATCATGGACGACTTCAGTCGAGCGCATCAGTCCACGTAAATAGAACTCGTCTCGGACCTTATCCTCATCAAAATTGAATTCATTGAAATCTGAAAAAAAGGTATGTGCACTTGTATAAAGGCTAACTTCCGCAAGACGCCTAATATGCCTGGGCTCTTCGATCTCAAATTCTGTTAAGTGTTTAATAAATCCAGAGGCGTCGTGTTTTAAAGCCAGCATCGCAAATTTGTACCGAAATTCTTCTTCAGTGATCCCAGCTTCTTCCATCTTTTCTAAAACATCCAATGCACATAAATTTTTTATATTTCTGCAGTGACTGAGAGTAATATAACAACAGGTTTCTTCCGATATGTTTAAATCTTCTACTATGTAATGAAACATTTGCTTTGCAAGCTGTGGAGAAATAGCGAGAAAAAAAGCCTTTGTTGTTTTTCGATTGCCCGATTCTAGAGCATCAATAAAAAGGGTTAGATCTTGTTGCGTGAAGGATGGGTTTTTCGTAAAAAGCTCAGCAAAGCGTCGCTGTACATGGGGGATACCTTCACCGTTCTCATCAATATAGCTGAAAAACTGCGTAATCCTGTTCTGTTGCGCTTTGGGCTCTTGACGATCATGGCTTAAAGATGGATCAACAGCTTGTCCAAAGGGCTGCCCAGGGGGTTGACCCGAATGCGGCAGTACATGCTCAATACCCGTGTCATTCTGTTGCTGAATGTTTTTTGGGCAATTTTTTACTGAACCGATAACAGTAATGATCAATCCTATGATCACGCCATCAAAGCCTGCTACCATCATGAGCGTTGAGTTGATTTGACCGAGATGACTGAGCGCTCCCGCTTGTAAATAGCCACCTAGTCCTACACCCATTAAAGCCAAACTGCCCATACTCACTATGATGACAAGGGCAAAACCGAGTGTCTTATGACGTTTACATTCTAAGGAACGAGTATCGGAAAAATGCTCGCTAGTGCGAATCGAGGCCGAACTATCCATATTTTTACCTATTTTTGTTCGGAATGTTGTTTTGGAGCTCATTAAGGATTGCTGTATTCTCGAGAGTAGAAATATCCTGAGAGATCTCTTCTCCACGTGCACACGCTCTCAGAAGGCGGCGCATGATCTTGCCAGAGCGGGTTTTTGGTAAATTCTCCACAAAGCAAATTTCATCGGGCTGAGCAATAGGACTTAACTGCTCAGAAACCCATTTACGTAGGTCGGTCACAAGCAGTGAGCTGTCATCTGGTTGGGAGCCGCGACATACAACATATGCAAAGACACACTCACCTTTGACCTCGTGAGGCTTACCGACGACAGCCGCTTCTGCTACTTGTGGGTGAGAGGCGAGTGCCGATTCGATTTCGGCTGTGCCGAGTCGGTGTCCTGCTACATTGAGAACATCATCGATACGCCCTGTTATCCACAAATAGCCCTCTTTGTCACGGCGCGCGCTGTCACCGGAAACATAGTATTGGTTATGAAACTTCTCCCAATAGCCTGCAAGATAGCGGGCAGGGGTGTGCCAAATCGTACGGAGCATAGCGGGCCAGGGCCTCTTGATGACAAGGTAGCCGCCTACATGGGGCTCGGTGATAGAAGCACCCTCATCATCGACGATGTCTACCTCGATTCCAGGCAGAGGCAGAGTACAAGAGCCGGGCTTAGTGGCAGTGACACCCGGCATCGGAGAGATCATAATCGCACCTGTTTCAGTTTGCCACCAGGTGTCCACGATCGGGCACCGCTGGGCGCCAATCATGCGATGATACCACAGCCATGCTTCTGGATTAATCGGTTCACCGACGGTGCCGAGCAACCGTAGCCTTGTTAGGTTGTACTGAGCAGGAAGCATGTCACCCAGCTTCATCAGTGCCCGAATGGCTGTGGGTGCTGTGTAAAAAATCGAGACTCCGTGCGTTTCACAAATTTTCCAGAAACGTCCCCCATCAGGTATCATCAGAGATCCTTCGTACAAAACAACAGTAGCACCAGCCGCAAGTGGCCCATACGCTACATAGGTGTGACCCGTGACCCAACCGATATCAGCTGTACACCAAAAAACATCGTCGTCTTTCAGATCAAAAACCCATTTTGTTGTGGTTTTGGCTCCGAGTAGATACCCACCACTTGTATGTACAATGCCTTTAGGTTTTCCTGTTGAGCCCGAAGTGTAGAGGATATAAAGGGGATGTTCAGCCTCCACCCATTCAGGAGTGCAAAGGGATGCATGCCCTTCGATGATGTCATGCCACCACAGATCACGTCCTGAAATCATGGGTATAGATTGACCGACGCGTCGAAACACCACGACACTTAGTACACTGGGGCACCCACTCTGAAGAGCATGATCGACAGCATTTTTAAGCTCAATAACACGGCCGTTTCGCCAACCTCCATCGGCAGTGATCACTAGCCTTGCTTCCGTGTCCTCAATCCGATCGCGGAGTGCGGGCGCCGAAAACCCCCCAAACACAACTGAATGTACAGCACCAATACGGTTGCAGGCATGCATAGCAATCAGAGCTTCGGGAATCATAGGCATGTAGATCACCACGCGGTCATCCTTTTGAATGCCTTGTGCACGGAGCGCAAGCGCGAATCTGCAGACTTCTGCATGCAACTGGCTATAAGTGATATGGCGCGTATCTCCGGGCTCACCCTCAAAGATAATCGCCGTTTTCTGGCCCCGTTGTTCCAGGTGCACATCGAGACAATTGAAGGAAACATTCAGCAGACCATCGGTGAACCATTGGTAGTAGGGCGCTTGCGAATCATCGAGTGTTACAGTGAAAGGTCTGTGCCATAACAGCTCCTTCCGTGCTAAATCAGCCCAGAAGGCAAGGGGATTTGCGGTTGCTTGGCGGCGCAGCGCTTGGAGGTCGTCTGGTTTGATCTGTGCCAGCTCAGCAAATTGCTTAACCGGCGGAAAGGAGCACGCGTGATTTTCCATGGGCTCACTATATATGATTGTGCAGGAAAGAAGTAAGTTGTTTAAGAATTACGGAAGGGATGTCGTGTCCTCCGTTGAAAGTATGAAGCTCTCCTGTGAGCCCGCCCTCTTGCAGTAGCTGCGTGAGAGCCTGCGCGTTGGGTAGAGGAAGAAGGGGATCATGGGAGCCATGGCTTTGAAAAAAAGGAGTCCCTGCATGGATGGGTGCTAGCCGTCTCCAATTCGTTTCATTGATAAGTGTCCCTGAAAAAATCACTAGCCCGCCACATCTTAGGGGGGAGTGGAGGGCCGTTTCTACAGCTAAAATGGCTCCCTGGCTAAAGCCGCCTAAAATAATTCGGGATCTGGGAATATTTAAATCATCGAGCAGAGCATCGACTCTGTCGCGCGCTTCGTTGAGCTTTGGAGGAAAGGCTTTGAAGATGTCATCCAAACGCCTTTCTTGGACAGCACGCGTGAGTAACGCAATGTTCACAGGAAACCATGCTCTACCGGTATGACCTGGAGAAAATGAGATCTCCAAGGGGCCTTGTGGAAAAATCCATGTGGGACCCTCATGGGCTTCGCAAAGAGGGGCCAGATCGTATGCATCTGCCCCAAACCCGTGTAGAAGTACAATCGTTCCCCGATTAGGGTCACCTGGTTTTTCTAAGATATCAAGTCCGCCCACGCGGCGTTGGACGAGCTTCTGTTTCATTGGTAGCGCTTGGATACGACATCCCACTTGATATTATTAAAAAAGGCGTTGATATAGGCTGCTCGATCTAACCCATAGTCTGGCATGAAGGCATGTTCCCATACATCCATAATTAAAATCGGTTTGCCACCTGCTAAGTGCCCCATGTCATGCTCGCCGATCCATGTATTGATTAAGCGACCTTCGATTGGGTCTACGTAAAGAACCGACCAGCCGATACCTCTTAGCATTCCTGTTTCCACAAAGTCCTTTTTCCATGCCTCAAAGCTTCCGAAATCCCGGACGATTTGCTGCGCCAGAGGAGTCTGTGGATCGAGCTGAGTATCTTTACCTCCTAAGTTTTGGAAATACAGTTCGTGAAGGCGCATCCCATCAAATTCCCAGCCAAACCGGCGCTTGAGCTCTTGGAATTGGGGAGTGCGTTGTTTTCCATCTTGAGTCAGTTGATTTAAAGTGGTGATGAGAAGATTTGTATTAGTGACATAGCCTTGATAAAGCTTGAAGTGGTTATTAAGGGCATTATCACTGAAACCGGGCATGCCTAGTAAGTGGGAAAAATCTTGTGCTTGGTAGGCTTGAAGCTGCGAGCTTGAACGGACAGATTGGGGAGGCTCGGAGGGGGGTGCTGCAGCTATACTCAAACTGGCCATACTCAAACTAGAAAGTGCAGAAGCTGTGATAAATGTCACAAATTGCATGGGTCAAATCTCCTTAAATTGATGATCGAAGCATACAGCACCATTGTCTTATAATCAATTTTGAACTATACCTTGGCGATTAACTGGGTATAGCCATACAAGGAGGCCTCAGATGGCAGAAACGATAACTCTAAAGGGACAGCTCTTTACGTTAAAAGGACCCCTCATCAAAGAGGGACAAACCGCACCTGATTGTCAACTGGTAGGGGCTAACCTCGCATCGGTTAAACTCTCATCATACAAAGGCAAACCAATCCTGCTGATGTCAGTGCCCTCGCTTGACACCGACGTCTGCAGCAAAGAAACCCATCGCTTCAACAAAGAAGTTGATCGATTCAAAGATGCTTTAAATACTGTTTGCGTGAGTATGGATCTTCCGTTTGCTCAATCGCGTTGGTGCACCATCGAAGGGGTAAAAAATGTCACCACTCTTTCAGATTACAAGAATCATGAATTCGGGGAAAAATATGGCGTTTTGATCCCAGATCTAGGGCTCTTGGCGCGTGCGGTGTTTTTGATTGACGCACAGATGAAAGTACATCTGGTCGAACTGGTCAAAGAGGTTACTCAAGAGCCAAACTACGATCACATTCTCGAGGGCATCAACAACTTGCTGGATTCAGCCCGCACATGATTCGGACACGCCGTTCCCAGGACAGAGGTTTTGAAGATAAAGGGTGGCTGCAGACCTACCACACTTTCTCTTTCGATACCTATTATGATCCCGATTTTCAAGGAGTCCGCCAGCTTAGGGTAATCAATGAAGATACTGTCAAAGGCGGGAAAGGATTCGGCTCGCATAGCCATAAAGACATGGAGATTCTAACCTATGTGCTGGAAGGGGTTCTAGAGCATCAAGATAGCATTGGCAACACTAACGTGATCCGACCTCATGAGGTACAGCTGATGACAGCAGGCTCTGGCGTCAACCATAGCGAATACAATCTCTCTCACCATCTTCCGGTCCATTTTTTACAAATTTGGATCCACCCCGAACAAAATGGACTTGACCCCAGCTATACAAAAAAATCCTTCTCAACTGCCTCTAAATGGGGACAATGGTGCCTCATCTGCTCGCGCAATGGCCGCGAGGGTTCTTTGCGGATCCATCAAGATGTCGATCTTTATGCAACCCTGTTGGATGATCAAGATGAAACGGCATTCGAAGCGCTACTCGACCGCTTTTACTGGGTTCAGATTATTTCAGGGAAGTTTGATGTACAAGGGACAGTTTTAGAGGCGGGAGATGGGGCTTATCTGCAGGATGAATCTACCATCCACATCCGTTGTCTAGCTGAGGGCGAGCTCCTCCTTTTCGACCTCGCTTAATGGCCTAGACCCAACACTTGTGCTGCCAGCCGCCACTTGGATTAATACCATTTCCAGAAAATAAAGTCACAAATTGGCACTGTATAACACGCCATTTTTGAACGATCCTTTCTCGCTTAGGTGCAAAAATATAGGCTTCGAAACGATCATTCAAATCTATCATGTTACCCAGTACCACTTCATGACTTTATTTTCTGGAAATGGTATTATTTTTCTATTCCGTTAACGATTAGGTGCTAAAATTTTCTTCACTAGAAACAGTCAAAGTCAGGAGAGCTTCAGCGGTTCCCACTGAAAATGACGTTAAGTATTTGATTGCCAAAGAAAATAATGAAAAAAGTTTACGAAACGGCATTTTCCAACCCATTGCTTCTCAAACAGAAATACCTCCAGTGGGAATTGCTGGGAGAGCTTTTATCAGCTGTGTTGAATTGCATTACCAAAAGCCGAGGGCTTTCCACCAAATGCTTCCCACTCCCATCCAAATAACTAAATAGACAATACTTAAAATAAAGCCAATGCGCCACCAATCTTTAACGTCGATATAGCCCGAACCATAAAAAACGGGAGCCGGACCACTGCCGTAATGGGTAAGCCCACCCATTAAGCTGCTAGAAAAGGCGAACACTAAAATAGCAAAATCAGGAGGTGTACCTAGCCCTATAGCAACCATTAAGAATGCGGGGTACATAGCACTCACATGGGCTGTATTGCTTGCAAAGAAGTAGTGAGCGTAGAAGTAAATGAGCCCTAAAATAAGGAAGGCAAGGGACCAATTGAGTCCTCCTACAAGCTCGACTATCTGTTCGCTAAGCCAGGGAGTAAAACCAAAGGTGTTGAGTGCAGTTGCCATCATGATGAGCGCCGCATACCAAATAAAGGTATCCCACGCTGTGGACTCTTTGATGACGTCCTGCCATTCTAAAACTCCTGTCAAGATGAGAAGCGAGAGGCCTACCATGGCAGCTACTGTAGCATTCAAACCGATCGAGGTGCCCAGTACCCACAAAACCAATAACAGGATAAAAACTCCAAGCATCAGCCATTCGTTTTTTTGGAGTTTACCCATCTCGGTTAGACGGGTGCGAGCCAAAACAGCGGCATCTGGGGTATGCTTCACTGCTGGAGGATAGATTTTGTAAACGATAAGAGGCATGAGAATAAGGCAGAGGAGGCCAGGTACAATAGCAGCTAGAGCCCACCTTCCCCAGGAAATTGAATACCCCGCATCTTGTGTCAGCCCGACCAGTAAGGGGTTTGCAGCCATGCCTGTCAGAAACATCGCGCTTGAGATAACAGATCCCTGATAAGAGACCTTCATGAGAAAGGAGCCTACGCGCCTTTCGGTTCCAAGTGCAGGCTCACTGCCAAAAGACTTAGCTAGTCCTAAAACAATGGGGTAAATCACACCACCAGCCCTCGCTGTTACGCTTGGGATGGCAGGTGCCAAACAGAGTTCACTGAGCACAAGACCATAACTTAAACCAAGGGTCTTTTTACCAAAAATGGAGACAAAATAGTACGCAATGCGACTCCCCAGCCCCGTTTTGATAAAACCCCTCGAAATAAAAAACGCGAATACGACAAGCCAAACGATGGGGTTATGGAAGCCTGACAAGGCTTGCTCGAGACTAAGGGTTTTGGTGAGGGTTGCCACGCTTAAGCTCATAATCACCAGAGCGCCAATCGGCAGAGGCTTTAAGATGATACCTATAATGGTGGCAATAAAAAGAGCCAGTAGGCGCCATGCCCGCACATCGACCTCCAATGGACGAGGAGCGAACCAGATTCCGAGTCCAATCAGGACAACGGTAAGAAGGAGGATTATTTGTTTCTTATGCATGAGTCACTAACCATTTTTCCATTTCGGAAACAGCATCATCAATTAATTCGGCATTTTGAAAAAGATTGAAAAGACATGTTTGCTTGTCTTCAGACATAACCGTTGCTACATTTTCAGGACCTATGAAGGAGGTATCGACTAGTTTATCTTCAAAAGCTCTTTGGATATATAAGAAGAGCTCTTGAGGATATAGAGTACAGCAGCAGGTAATTAGGTTACCCCAAACAAAGGAAGGGGTACGTGGTAATTTGATTTCAAAAAGGGATTTAAAGTAGTCCAAAACAACCCCCCGCTGCAAACGGCCACAGCCCACTAAAATCACAAGTGCTGTTTGACATGCAGCGCGGACATATTCATTGATTGTGGGGTTTTCAATCAGAGTATAAAGAGGCTCGATATTTTGGCCACAAACGCTGGCAAGGATCCGACTTAAATCTTCGGTAAGCATATCTCCAGCAATAGCGTGTGGGATTTCGTCTGGGAAACTGAATAATTGAATAATGTATGGATAGGCCCTCTCTTCTCGGAATTGAGCGAGAAGGTACATCGCATACAGATGACCCTGGTAATTGTCATCCTCGATCAGCTCATCAATCCGTTCGATAGCATCTTCGAGAATTTTGAGTAGATAAGGCGTGATCTGGCTTTTGGTAGCAACTGCCGCCTCAATCGCTTCACGCGGCAATTCACCTAAGTCATAAGCTAGCTCTTCCAGGATGTGTGCTACTTCCATGGCGGATGTTATACCAAGTGGGTGTTTTTTTAGCACGGCCCATGAATCGCTCACCTGACGATTTAGACTCGACATTCTCTGCACGAGTCGCTAAAATAGTTCCAATTAATCAGGATGAACAATGAGAGCACTACTGATTCTTTCTCTATTTTTAGCCCTTTGCGGCTGCCAATCACAACACACAAAAAAGGAAAATCGTATGACTAATCCAACGGTTACTGTTAGGACTACACTTGGAGAGATCCAAATTGAATTATTTGTAGACAAAGCCCCCCTCACAGTGAACAATTTTCTCACGTATATCGATGAAAAATATTACAACCATACCATTTTCCACCGTGTGATCGACGGATTTATGATTCAGGGGGGAGGAATGACTGAAGATATGAAAGAAAAATCCACACACGCCCCCGTCCGTAATGAAGCGGAAAACCGCGTATCAAACCAAACGGGCACAGTCGCGATGGCTCGCACTTCCGATATTCATTCCGCCTCAGCCCAATTTTTTATTAATGTGTCCGATAATACCTTCTTAGATCACCGCAGTCCTACACCGAGTGGTTATGGTTATTGCGTTTTCGGAAAAGTAACCTCGGGTATGGACGTAGTCAATAAGATCAAAGCTGCCAAAACAGCTACCAGAAAAGGGCACGAAAACGTTCCTATCCAAACCATCGAAATCCTTGAAGTTATCCGTAATAAATAACTTCAAGAACACAGACCTTTTAGGTTCCTGTCGCAGCCCTACAGGCTGCAACATATTAACTGCCAACACCCAGGGCGTTGCCCTGGGTGTTAGCAATCAGCACTCTATGCAGTCTGTTGATGCCTATGGGCCTGTAGGGCTGCGCAAATCTATAGAATCTAGACAGCTACCTTTCTTTATGAGAATCTGTTTTTGCCTGATTGATCTAAAAAAAGAGCCCAGGAACTATTTCCTGGGCTTTACTAGAGTTTCCTCTAAATGCTTCTGACGTTTTACACGCCAGAAGCTATACACTACTTTTTAGGAGGCTTTGGGCTTCCTGGCTTATCTTTCTTGGACATAGATATACCACTTGATTAGTGTCAGCAAATGTCCTCGAGACCAGTCTCTCAGATTCATTTGCTTCTACTGCATATCATGTGCGAAATCCTTTTTTTTGGGGAAGCGTTTTTTTTAACCATTGCACTTCACATGGCACGCCAATGACTGCACATTAAAGCTCATAGTTAGGGCTCGTAAAGAAATAATACCATTTCTAGAAAATAAAATCATGAAGTGGTACTGGGTAACATCACAGATTTGGATGATCGTTTCGAAGTCTATATTTTTGCACCTAAGCGAGAAAGGATCGTTCAAAAATGGCGTGTTATACAGTGCCAATTTGTGACTTTATTTTCTGGAAATGGTATAACTTCCGCATTTGGACTCTGCGAGACAAAGCCCAATCGAAGCGAGTGTAGCTCGCATCCGAGCGAGGAGCGCCCTTCCCTAATTGGGAAGGGCGATGAGGAGGATCTATTGAGCAAGGTCGTAGCCAGTCCAAATGTGGAAGCTATTTCTTTACGAGCCCTTAGTCATCTTGCTCCTTTAGGCTCTTTTACATTTTTATGATCGATGCAATTGTCTTTGTAATGGTCGAAGTCCCACTGTTTGCAGTAACAGTATTTACCGTTAGGATCATTTTCAATATACACAGGATGGTCATCTGCAGCTTTTTTTCTAAATCCACACATTTGCGAACACCAACACATGCAATTAGGATCGTTGAGGCATGCTTCTTTTGAAGTACACACTTTAGATTCTTTTGTCTCCAAACCGCCACATGCATTTAGCGCAATACATAACAGCAGAAAAATTCCATTTCTTGTTGCGATCATAATTCTTGTTGCGATCATAATGACGTTCCTTTGAATTGACTCAAAGAACGGAAGCTAGCAACTTACAAAACATAACGCAATGAAAAAATAACTTTCTTTGCGGACAAGTTCAGGCTGCTTCGGTCACTGCCGAAATTTTAAGTATATGATTGTTTCCGTATTAATACAAAATAATACCATTTCCAGAAAATAAAGTCATGAAGTGGTACTGTATAACACGCCATTTTTGAACGATCTTTTCTCGCTTAGGTGTAAAAATATAGACTTCGAAACGATCATCCAAATCTGTCATGTTACCCAGTACCACTTCATGACTTTATTTTCTGGAAATGGTATAAAAATCGAACTAGGTTTTTTTTAAAAGCGTTTCTAAGAGTAATGACAGGCAGCAAAATGGTTGGGTTTGATTTCTCGTAGGAGAGGAATATGTATCCGGCAATAGTCAGTAGCCATTGGGCAACGGCTGGAAAAGGGGCACCCGGGAGGAGGGGAGAGGGGATTGGGAACATCTCCTGTCAGGACAATGCGTTGCCGCTTTTTTTCAATGGTGGGATCGGGAATGGGTATAGCCGATAACAAGGCCTTTGTGTAAGGGTGCAAGGGGGTCGCATAAAGAGATGCGCTGGGAGCTAGCTCCATCAACTGTCCCAAGTACATGACAGCAACCCTGTCTGAAATGTATTTAATCATGGCCAAATCGTGCGCAATAAATAGATAGGTGAGTCCCATTTGTGCTTGTAGTCTTTTTAAGAGATTCACAACTTGAGCCTGGATTGATACATCTAGTGCGGAAATAGGCTCGTCGCAGATAATGAATTCAGGCTCGACAGCAAGAGCACGGGCAATTCCGATCCTTTGACGTTGCCCACCACTGAATTCATGCGGAAAGCGGCTCATGTGATTGGCATTGAGGCCAACGAGTTCTAACAACTCTGCAACACGCTGTTTGCGCGCCGGCCCAAAGGCAAGCTTATGGATATCCAGAGGTTCTCCAATGATATCTTGAACTGTCATGCGGGGATTGAGCGAAGCGTAAGGGTCTTGAAACACAATCTGCATCTTACGGCGGATCCGTTTCATCTCTTGCTTGGTTAAACGGCTGAGGTCGATTCCGCCAAAGAAAACTTTCCCTGAAGTAGGTTCGTGCAAACGGAGAATAGTGCGGCCTACCGTTGACTTTCCACAACCACTCTCACCGACAAGGCCGAGGGTTTCTCCGGCAAAAATTTGCAGATTGAGCCCTTGGACGGCGTTGAAAGATTTTTTCCCGACCTGGAACTCTTTTGTCAGATTTTTGATATCAAATAGTACTTTGTTCATTTCTTTTGTTCAGCCAACAAGCTGCTTGGTGATTGGGTTCAATAGTTTCTAAAACCGGCCTTTGGGTTTGGCAAAGCCGCATGGCATGCTCACACCGAGGACAAAAGGAACAAGCTGTCGGAGGGTGGAGCAAATTGGGTGGTGTGCCATTAATCGGGACCAGTTCTTTTGTCGCATCCATATCGAGGCGTGGTACAGAGCGGAGTAGGCCTTGTGTATAGGGATGGCGTGGCTTGGAATAGATTTGATCCACGGATGCCGATTCTAGAATTTCTCCGGCATACATGACAATCACACGATCGCACATACCAGCGACAATCCCAAGATCATGGGTGATTAAGACAATGCTCGTACCCATTGTAGCCTGAATTTTTTTCATGAGCTCAAGGATTTGAGCTTGTATGGTTACATCTAGAGCGGTTGTAGGCTCGTCAGCAATCAAAAGTTTAGGATTGCAAGCAAGAGCGATGGCGATGATGACTCTTTGGCGCATGCCACCGCTAAATTCGTGGGGATACTGCCCCATTCGTTTGTCAGGATCGGAAATTCCCACTAATCTAAGCATTTCAATTGCCTGGATTTGTGCCTCATGTTTTGAAAGTCTTTGATGTTTGATGAGCACTTCCATGATCTGTTTGCCTATGCGCATCGTAGGGTTGAGGGAGGTCATTGGATCCTGGAAGATCATCCCGATCTCTTTGCCACGGATGCGCTCCATCTCTTTGCGCGATTTACGGAGCAAATTTTCTCGGGTCATATCCTCTCTGGCAAACCAAATTTCTCCTCCGTCGATCATACCTGGAGGAAGGGGAATGAGGCCCATGATCGCTTGAGCTGTCACACTTTTACCGCAGCCGGACTCGCCCACAATAGCAACCGTTTCCCCTTTTTTGATGTTAAATGAAACATCTCTTACAGCATGAACCTTTCCGATGTAGGTGCGGAAGGAGATTGAAAGATTTTTAACTTCCAAGAGACTCATTATTTCCTCAATTTGGGGTCAATAGCATCGCGTAGACCATCGCCAACTAGGTTGAATGCTAACATAGTCATGCTGATGAAGATTGCAGGAAAAAAGAGCCTCCATGGGTAATAACGCATCGCGGGTAGGCCGTCACTTGCCATCGTTCCCCAGCTGGCCATGGGGGCTTGTACGCCAAGCCCTAAAAAACTTAAAAAAGCTTCGGTAAAAATCGCAATAGGAACAGTGATTGTCATGGTGACGATGATAGGCCCCATCGCATTTGGAATAAGATGTTTGAGTAAAATACGTGTATTGCTAGCTCCAAGAGCGATCGCCGCCTGGATATACTCTTGCTCTTTGAGTTGCAACAGTTGGCCTCTGACGATACGAGCCATTCCAATCCACCCAGTAATGGTCAAAGCGATAATGATAGGGATCAAACCCGAGCCCATCACAACCATCAGCATGATGACAACTAGCAAGTAGGGGATCGCGTAAAGAATATCGGCGATACGCATGAGCAGGTTATCGATGCGCCCTCCGGCAAGCGCTGCAATGCCACCCCACACGATGCCTAGTATCACATCGATCAATGCGGCGGTGATGCCCACAAACAAGGAGATGCGCGCTCCCCAAGCTATACGGGAAAGCATATCTCTTCCCAAATCGTCTGTTCCAAACCAGAATTCTCGAGAAGGGGATTGATTTTTTGAGACAAGATTTGTTTCATAGTAGGGATGAGAAGAGAGTAGCGGAGCAAAAATAGCGAACAAAGCCAAAAGGATGAGCGTTGCAAGTCCTGCCATGGCTACTTTATTCCCCTTAAGTCTACGCCACACATCCTGCCAAAAACTGAGCGAGGGGCTTGTGATCTGCTCTGCTAACTGTGCATCTAGTTGAATGGGTATGAAAAGATCAGCATCAATGGTCATGGACTACCTGTTCTTCCAATTTTGATCCGAGGATCGATCCATCCGTAGATGATATCCACAAAGAAAATTGCGGTGAGTAGGATAATGCTATAAAACACCGTGAGACCCATAATCACTGTATAATCGCGATTGGTAACGCTATTGATAAACCATTGGCCGAGTCCTGGGATCCCAAAAATTTTTTCGATGATAAAACTGCCTGTCAAAACATTGGCCGTCAACATTCCTAAATAGGTCACCACGGGTAAAAGAGCATTGCGAAGCGCATGCTTGAAGATCACTACACCATCACTCAAGCCTTTAGAACGGGCTGTCTTGATATAGTCCATAGAAAGGACCTCAAGCATGTTGGAGCGAGTTAATCTGGCAATAAATGCCGTAGGAAGCGCTGCTAATGCGACAGATGGCAAAATCGATTGTTGAAAAGTACCCCATCTGGCAACAGGGAGAAGGTCTAATTTAATGGCAAAAAGATACTGCAGAAAAGCGGCTAAGATAAAACTCGGAATAGAGATACCAATTACTGCTACAATCATGGCAGTGTAGTCTTGCCAGCGGTGTTGCTTTAAAGCGGCGATAGTCCCTAAGAAAATCCCAGACCCAATCGCGATTACCATGGCCTCTAATCCGAGCGCGGCTGAAATGGGAAAACCGCTTTTGATGATGTCATTCACGGTACGGGCTTTATACTTAAAAGAGGGCCCCAAATCCCACATAGCAATGGATTTAAGATAGTGAAGGTATTGGACGTACCACGGGTCATTGAGCTTATAGTGTTCGTAGAGTGATTGGAGAATCTCTTTGGGCAATGCTTTTTCTTGAGTAAAAGGATCGCCGGGGATAGCCTTCATGAGGAAAAAAGTGATCGTGATAATCACAAGTAGAGCAAGCACATTAGAGAAAAAACGTTTAATGATATAACGTATCACGGCTGCCTCATCATGTAAGCATCCTTAAAATCGGCAATCCCTAAAGACGAGAGGTAGACTCCATGGACATAGGGCTTTTTCATGTACCCATACATGAGAAAATATAAGGGAACCACAGGCATATCTCCAATTAAAAGAGCCTCTGCCTCCCTTAAAATCTGAGACCGTTTTTGCAAGTTAAGCTCACGATCAGCCGCATCGAGATAAGCGATATATTCTGGGTTTTGCCATCCAGTATCGTTGTTGCCTCCTTTTTCAGGGTCGTTGCGGAATTTGAAAGGCTCTAAAAAGGAAATGGGGTCGTTAAAATCTCCCACCCATCCCATCCGTCCGATTTGGTAGTCTTGATTACTGATTTTAGAGAGATACACTTTCCAGTCATAATGAACGAGCTGTACATCTATCCCTAAAGCATCTTTCCATTGTTGTTGAATCGCTTGAGCGATCTTTTGATGCTCGCGGTTGGTATTGTAGCTAAAAATAAGGGTAGGGAATCGCTCGAGTGTTAACCCAAGCTCTGCAAGACCTGTAGCGAAAAGTTCTCTTGCGCCCTCAACATCTCCATCGGAAAAGAGGTGGGATGGAGGAGACCAGCCCGGCATCTCAGGTACTAGAGCCAGAGCCGGTTTTTGACCCGCTTGGGTGATATGAGTAACGATGTCATGCCGATTAATCGAGAGCCCTAATGCTCTACGGATATTGGCATTATTCAGAGGAAATTTCTCGGTATTGAGTTTGTAGTAATAGGAGGCTGCCGCTGGATAAAAGTGCACCTTCCCCTCAGCCAGCAGGGCAGGAATGAACTCAGGGGGGAGGTTAGATAACGGAGAGCCACACCAATCGAGCTCGTTCATTTCGTACATATAAAACTCGGTGGTCGTATCATCGATCATCACCAAGTGTAAACCGGCAAGTTTAACTGCTGCTGCATCCCAATAATGAGGGTTTTTTGTGACAAGGATCTCACTTTCATGTGCCCAGCTCGTGAGCTGGAAAGGACCATTGCTCACATACTGAGTACCGGCTGCAGCAGCCCACTCGGGATTGGCCTCATCACTTGGCCTATAGATGGGATAAAAGGTAGGAAAAGCCGTCAGCTCAAGGAAATAGGGAGTCGGGTATTTTAGCTTAACAACAAGGGTTTTAGGATCCGGTGCACTTACAGCAAGGGCGCTCATGGGGAGTTTACCCAGTTTCACTGCTTCGGCATTTTCAATGACATAAAGCTTATAGGCAAACAAACCCGGAAATTTCGGATCGAGCATAGACTGCCAGGCATACAAAAAATCATCAGAAGTGAGGGCTGCTCCATTAGACCAATGCGTATCTCTTAGAGTGAATGTATAGGTGCGCCCATCTTCTGAAACATCGATCTTTTCAGCCGCAGCAGGCTGTGGCTGATCATCACCACCCATGCGCGTCAATCCCTCGAAGAGCATGACAAGCACATTCATGGACGTGGCATCAGTCGCTTTCCGAGAATCCAAAGAGGGAGGCTCTGTGTATAGGTTGAGCCTAAGGATATTGCTATCTTGCGTGCTTGGCTTTGAAGTGCATCCTGCCACGACGCATGCCAATACAACCAGTAAAATCCTTCGTATCATGGAGCAAGGATATCCCAACTCTCATTAGGATTCAAGGCTCCCTTAAGATCCCTTAAGATGCGAATGGACCAAGCAATCACCCGGGAATGGCTCGGAATACAAATGTATTGATAAATTTTTGTCTTAAGTTAATCTTTTCTTCATATTTTTGATGCATCCCAAAAATTTGGGTGGTTATCGGTAGTTCGAGGATATTTCAACTATTATGCTGTTCCCGGAAATATTTTCCCTTTGGGAGCCTTTGTGCAGAGGTGAAACGAATATGGATTCGAAGCCTTAAACGGAGAAGCCAAAGAAACAAAATAATACCATTTCCAGAAAATAAAGTCACAAATTGGCACTGTATAACACGCCATTTTTGAACGATCCTTTCTAGCTTAGGTACAAAAACATAGGCTTCGAAACGATCATCCAAATCTGCCATGTTACCCAGTGCCACTTCCTGGAAATGGTATGACTCTTATTTAAAGAGATAAAGAGAGTGGGGCAACCTGGATTTGAACCTAAGGCCCGACGGGTTATGAGGGAGGCGGACCACCTTATCATCCAACACATACCAGCCGCTATGCACAACAAAATAAACACTTTGTGTTAAAAATGGTAATCATTTTTGCTGAATTGTGTTGGCTAAATATGTTGGTCGCTGTACCGCTAGTGTACCGCGTCCATGATCTCTAGCAAAGATAGCTAACAGTTTTAGAATAGAGAAGATATATGAAAAAAAAATATACACAGAAGAACAGTGGGATCTCAGTTACGCAGGCAAGAAAAGAGCCGAGGGATCTCTTTGGCGAGGTCAATTATCACACGCAATCTATCTTTAAAGGGTTGTTTGCTCGGATTGCCTTGTTTTTTTTGCACTCCCACAACAAGTTCCAATCAACCCTAGTTGACACTATTTCAGTGTTACAGTGATATTGTACTGGCAGTGAAGGTAATAAAAACATTGATGAAATATACACATTATGGCATAATTAGTGAGAATGAGTAAGGATGCTACAAGACCGACCGTTTACATGGGTTCAAGTCATAAAGATTTGGCAAGCTTACCCAAGGGAGTGCGAGATGTCTTTCTTCAGGGCTTATACGTAGCTTCTCTTGGCGAAACACCAGTGGACTCCAAACCTTTGAAAGGGTTTGGTGGTCGCAGTGTTGTTGAGCTGATAGAAGATCATCGGGGAGACACGTATCGAGCAGTCTATACTGTTAAATTTAAGGAAGCCATCTATGTTCTACATGTATTCAAAAAGAAGAGTACAAAGGGGATAGCAACTCCTAAGAAGGATATAGATTTGATCGAAAAAAGGTTAAAAGATGCCATCTCTCATCATAAGATGAATTTCAGATAGACAGGCATTGCAATAAGGGTTGTATGAAAAAAAAGCAGAAAGAAGAGGTTTTTGTAGGTTCTGGGAATGTGTTTGAGGATTTAGGATATCCAAACCCAGAAGAAGCTTTGGCAAAAGCTGATTTAGCTCGTCAGATCTATAAAACCATTAAAGCTCGTAAACTGACACAAGAACAAGCTGCCGAAATACTGGGTATAGATCAACCAAAAGTGTCTGATATTATTCGAGGCAAACTCTCAAGGTATTCCATCGATAGATTAATGCGATTCCTAAGAATGCTCGGTAAAGACATCGAAATTCGTATTAAAGATCATAAGAGCAGAAAAGCTAGCCCAATCCTATCTGTGATAGAGGACAAGCCTTCTAAGCAACGTAGAGCTTCTATTTAGTTTATGGAGTTAAGTGCATTTATTGTTCCATTGCGCCTCAAACCTCAGGATGACGAACGCGACTTGGCCTCAGCACGACTAAATTCCTTACGTCTGTCTTACGTATTTATCAACTTGCCCGATAATTCTCCCACAAAAATTATTAATCATATGTGATCACCTACCCACGTGTTCTGGATCAAACTTCTCAAGACACCAATGCGTCAGAATGGTTTTTAGAATGAGAATCTCCTCAAAATTTATTTAACATGAGCGGTTTTGAAGTCAGCGATGCCAAGCGGAGAGAGGACGACGTCTTGGACATAGCTTTTTTTGGCGTAGTCAAAGGCGTAGTGGTAGAGGGGGGCGATAGGCATCGCGTTCATGAGGATGGTTTCGGCTTGCAGGAGCAGCTCTTGGCGTGATTGGGGGTTGCGTTCGTGGGTGGAGGCTTCAAGAAGAGCAGAATAGGCCTCATCTTGCCAGCCTGTGTCGTTTAGACCGGTAGAGGTTGCAGGATCGATTGTAGATTTAAAGATTTCAAGGAAGGCGAGTGGATCATTGAAATCGGCGATCCATTCTCCAACCCCTATTTGATAGAGGCCCCGCTTGGCACATTGTTGATATACTTGCCGCTCGAGCGCCTGAAGCTCAACTTTAACACCTAATGTCTTATGCCATTGCTGTTGGACGAGCTGGACGATCTTGTTGGTACGTTCAGAGGGTGAATAACTGAGGGTGATACGGGGAAATGTGGCACGCGTCCATCCTTTTTCAGCCAATCCTTGCTCAAACAGGGCCTGAGCAGCGAGATTGTCTCCATCGACAAAATAGGGTGTGGAGCTCACCGCCATGCAGGGGGGAAGAGGGCCGGTCGCAAGGGCTTGATTCCCTTGAAGGACATGAGTAATGATCTCTTCACGATTAATCGCATATCCAAAGGCTTTGCGGAGATTGAGATTGTCAAAAGGTTGTTTGGCAGTGTTGAATTTAAACCAGAGCGTTCCTGCAATGCCATAAGAGGCAAGCTGTCCCTTTTGTTTCATTTTTTCCAGCAGTTCAGGGGAGATGCTATTAGAAATCGGTTGACCCAACCAATCGAGCTTGTCTGTTTCAAAGAGCTGGCTTTCTGTATTGCTATCAGCGATCACCGAGAAGGTCACCCGCTCAAGAATGACATTTTGGCTATCCCAATAGCTCGGATTTTTTTTTAGGCTCACCTCTGTTTGAGTAAGCCATTTTTCTAAGCAAAATGGCCCATTGCAAGCGAAATGTTCGCAAGGAGGTACTGACCAGTTAGGAATGGCGGCGGCGATGTGCCGATGAACAGGGAAAAGGGTAGGGAAGGCGGTCAATTCGAGAAAGTAGGGAGTGGGGGTTTGTAGTTCGACTACAAGCGTCTTGTCGTCGATAACAGAAACTCCCAAATCTTTGGGACAGCATAGCCCTTGTCGAAGTTTTTGGGCATTTTTGATGGGATAGAGCATATACGAGTAATCGCATGCAAAGGAAGGATCTAGAACAGCTATCCACGCATCCTGAAAATCATGGGCGGAAATCGGGTCGCCGTTGCTCCAAAGGGTATCGCGCAGATGAAAGGTATAGGTGAGAAGATCATCAGAAATGGTGACAGCGGATGCTAGGGCTGGCCTAGGGATCCCTTGTGCATCCAGGCGGGTTAAACCCTCAAAAAGTTGCTTAACAACTGTCAGGTCCTTGAGACTCCGTACAGACCGCGGATCGAGTGAGACTGGATCATCCGAAAGATTTAAACGTAAAACCTGCCCAGAAGGAACGTTAGAGGAGTGCTTAGTGCAGCTCGCACTTATTATGAGTAAGAGAATGCTTTGGGTGACAATGCGAAAGGATAATTGCCGCCAAAAGGGTGATTTTCTAAGGTGTAGGAGTTTTGTAACTGTCTCTAAATTGATGATGCGCATCGAACGGTATCCTAGTCATTGCTTCAAGTTCTAATGAGTCGCATCCTTGCTGCCTGTACGTATGAGCCCCAAGGCCGGCGATCATCGCTGCGTTGTCAAGGCTAAGGCCATCTGGCGGCCAAAATAGGGGGCAGGGTGCTCCCCTAGCTTCTAATGAAGCTTCTAAAAGTGTTCTCAAGTACCGGTTTTGGCTCACGCCACCACCTAAAATAATACTTTCGCTTTTCCTCTGTTGTGCCCCAAGAAGGATTTTTTCCACAAGGTAGGAAAATGCGCCATGCTGAAAACTGGCTGCAACATCCGCTTTTTCTTCCTCTGTGATCGTTAGGGGAGTAGATTTTAAGGCGTTCTGCCCTTTTACTTGATAGAAGACGGCTGTTTTGAGTCCGCTAAAGGAGAAATCCAACGGATTGCCCTTGATGCGGCCTCCTTTAAAGGGATAACGATGTGGATTACCGCGCAGAGCCAATTTTTCAATCTGAGGCCCTCCTGGATAGGGAAGTTCAAGGAGTTTGGCCACTTTGTCAAACGCTTCACCAATTGCATCATCTTGAGTTTGCCCCAGCAGCTTATATCTTCCCACAGCCTCGACTTCAATGAGAGTAGTATGCCCCCCAGAGATCACAACGCCCAATGCGGGTAAGGGAACGGTGTTTCCCATCAAGACCGCGTAGAGATGGGCTTCGATATGGTTGACTCCAATGAGTGGCTTGCCAGAGGCTAAGCTAAGTCCTTTGGCAAAATTCAATCCGATCAGAAGTGCGCCGATCAACCCGGGGCCTTTGGCCACAGCAATAAGATCGATCTCTTCAAAGGTCACTCTCGCTTGGCTCAAAGCAGACTTCAAGAGGGGAAGACAGACATCAATATGCCGACGGCATGCCAGTTCTGGGATCACGCCACCATAGACCTGGTGAAGATCTTCTTGTGAGGCGACCACATTGGAGAGGATATCTGTTCCATCCCGCACCACAGCGATCCCTGTTTCATCACAAGTACTTTCAATCCCTAAAACCAACACTATTTATGTATCTCCACAAATTTCCCTTTAAAAGTGTTTTATGGGTCTATTTTAATAAAGAGACATAGAGGTGGAGTCGCAGGGGAATAATAAAATTAGTTATGACCCCTTTGTGCCTCTGTACCCTTATGACCCTGAGTTGAAAACACCCAGCAGCTCTTTGACTCGGTAGTTATTTTAGGTGGGCGGTTAGATTTTTACTAGCTTCAGTATCAATTATCCACAAAGCTGGATTGGTGGTGGTGCCAATCAGTTGCGAGGGGTACTCTTCGGCCTGCAGTTTGCCAAGTAAAACTTTTTCTAGAATTTCGGCTTTAGGTGCACCAACAACATAGATACAAATATTGTGAGAACGGTTAATGCACTCATAGGTAAAGCTCATGCGCCAAGCATTATGTTGGGGTACGTAATTGGGAACAACAAGCCGCCCTTTTGCTTTCAAAGCATCGGTAAAGGGAAAGAGCGAGGCGGTGTGCCCGTCGTCTCCCATACCTAGCATGGTTAAATCAAAGGGGTGGGAGCCGAGTTTGTCTAAGATCACATCTTCGTAGGCTTTAGCATTCGCTTCAATATCCTCTTCGGCAACCATACGGAAAATTTGATTTTGGGGGATGGGAAGGTTTTTAAGTCCACCCTCTTCCATCGCCATGTAGTAATTACTGGCAGGATCAGTTGGGGGGACGCTCCTCTCATCGCTCCAGAACAAATACACTTTCGACCAATCGAGTCGATTTTCAAACATCGACAATCTTTGATAGATTTTTTTGGGGGTCGACCCACCCGAAAGGGCAACTGCAAAAAAACCGTGATCTAAAATGGCTTCTTTAGCCATTTCAATCCATAAATCGGCAGCAAATGCAATGGTGACATCATGATCACCGGGAATCACGATCTTTCTACGGTTATCTAAAATCTGATAAGGTTCCCTGTTCATGCTCTTCTCCAAGGTGTACTTGCCAACATTTCTAACATATCCCGGTAGTGTTTACCTCCAGATGGATAGAAGATCTCTTCCACAATCTCTTGGCTCTCAGAGTTCCCATTCAAATAGTAGCGATAGGGCAAATCACAAAGGTCGTTTTTTGAATATTGGATAGACACCTGATTAGAATGGAGCTCTCTTTTAAAGCTATAATGCCCGTTATTTTTCACACTTTCGATCTCAACTGAAAGAATGGCTCCCGGTGGTAATGAGGGGGCTTCTTGTGGTACTAAAAGGAAGATAACCTCTTGCAAGGGACGGCGGTAAGCCAAACGGATGTTTCCTTCGTTAGACTCAATTGCTTCAAACTTCCAGCTCAAGCGTGAGGCAAGCCATGCCTGCAGATAGGCTGCTTTGATGTAGGTATGCTTGAGATGCTGGCCCTTAATGTTATTGTAATTGATGCGAATGAACTTACTTTGAGCTAGCGATAGAACCGATTCCGGGTCATTGAATACTTGGGCAAAAAGAGCGCGCCAACCAGAAACTGTACTCCAATGTAGATCGCTTGTGGCACAGTGAAAGCGTTTCTTTAAAGAGAGAACAGAGCGGCAGTATTGCTGGAGATCAAGGGTAGATTCAGAGTCAAAAAGGATCCGGTCTGCAAAAGGCTCAAGATAGGGTAAAATGGTGCTTTCGGTAGTTGGATCTTGCGTCCATAAAAGATAGACGGGAAGATCGGATAGAATCTGGGGTAAAATAATGTAGGGAACCCGTTCGCTTAATTTGCCGGCCACTTCGATATGGATGATTTCGCAAAAAACCTGATTTTCTCCTTCTCCGAGCGTTTCAGAGCTGACCGAGGTCCGTAAATAGGGTTCGGGAGCCTGATCGTCATACAAAATGAACATGACCCTACAGGGAAATTTGCCTACCACAGATTTGATCAGGCTTTGGTAAAATTCTGTCCGTTCTGTCTTTTGCACATAGAAAATTAAGTTAAAAAGAGAGGCGCGGGTTTTTTTTTGCCCAACTTCCTCTTCCCATAGACGAGCTAATTCTTCATTCAAATCAGTCAGTTGAATAGAGTCCATCAATACCATCAAATTAATCTCCAACATCTACCATCGCTTGCCAGCATCTCATCGGCAGCTTTCGGCCCCCAGCTGCCCGCTGGGTAATTGGGAAAGTCGCTAGGGGCATTTTCTTTCCATCTTTCTAAAATAGGAGTAATCCATTTCCAGGAGGTGAGCACCTCATCCCCACGAGCAAAGAGGGTGCCATCACCTAACATACAATCGCAAATCAACCGTTCGTACGCTTCTGGTGGGGTTAGTCCAAAATATGAGCCATAGCGAAAATCCATTTTTACCGGTTGGATGGGGCTGCTGGGGCCCGGCACCTTGCAGTTAATCCGCAGCGAGATCCCTTCGTCGGGCTGAATCCGAATGACTAAGACATTATTTTCGTTTTTCTTTCCCCCTTGTGAAAAAAGAATCTGAGGAACCTCTTTAAAGACGATCGCAATTTCAGTGGCCCGTTTAGGCAGGCGCTTACCGGCACGTAAGTAAAAGGGGACACCTGCCCAGCGCCAATTGTCGATATAGAGCTTGATCGCGGCAAATGTCTCGATAGGGGAATGAGGATTAACATTTTTTTCCTCTCGATAGCCTGCTACTGGCTGTCCGTTAATAAACCCTGGCCCATATTGTCCACGCACTACATAGTTGCTGAAGTTGTTCATATCAAGGGGACGCAGAGCTTGAAGGACCTTGACCTTCTCATTTCGGATCGCCTGAGCTGTTAAAGAAGAGGGCGGCTCCATCGCAGTCAAACATACAAGCTGCATCATGTGATTTTGGACAATGTCACGTAAAATACCCGCTTCCTCAAAAAATGCACCTCGCGTACCAATTCCGATCTCTTCTCCAACAGTGACTTGTACATGATCGATATAATGATTATTCCAAAAGGCCTCAAAAAGGGAGTTCGCAAAACGAAAAACGAGCAAGTTTTGGACTGTTTCTTTACCTAAATAGTGATCGATCCGGTAGATTTGCGATTCGCCTAGATGATTGACAACCAACTGTTGCAGCTCGATTGCCGATGTGTAGTCATGCCCAAAGGGTTTCTCAATAATCACCCGAGACCACTTATCTTTGACTTTGGTAGTGTCGTACATCAGCTGATGCTTTCCCAGCTTTGAGATGATGTCGGGGAAAAAACTGGGCTGTGTGGAAAGATAGAAAACACGATTGCCTTGTGTGCCATGCTGCGCATCAAGCCGGTCGAGTAATTTTCTAAGCTCATCGTAGCCATTATCATCATCGAAGTTAGAACAGTGGTAATGAATCTGCTTAGCAAACGTTCCCCATAGGTTTTCGTCTATAGGTTTAACACGTGAAAATTGCCCAACAGCATCGTGCATTTCTTGGGCAAACTGCTCCTGCGTCTTCTCCCTACGGGCAAACCCTACACAGGCGAAACGGCTAGGGAGCTGGCCATCGCGTTGGAGATTATACAGAGCGGGAAATAGCTTGCGTGCCGTTAAATCACCAGTGGCGCCAAAAATCACCAAAATGCAAGGGTCTACCACTTTTGAGGAGCCCCTATCCTCTGCTAAAGGGCTTTGGAAGGCTCCTGTATTTTTATCGATAGAGATCGTGGTGATATCTGGAAGAGGATGAGTAAAATCGTGCATGTTAACCTAAAGGGATAAGGAAGTTCTTTTAAGAATTACCCTTTAAACTTTTTAACCGCAAGTCAATTTTGATCGTCGACAAGTGCAGAGAGGTGTTCTGATAGAGGTTGAGCTGCTTAAAATCTCAGCTGGCGAATAGATTCCATAAATCCATGACTTTTTCCACAAATGTTGGGTCATACTTCGCTAAGTATTTTCTGGCCTTATCCTCATCACCATTTGTAAGAGCGAGTGCTACAACATCAATGCTTCCTTTTTGAATGCCTATTTGTAATTTATGCTGGATGAGTAATGTCATAGCATCTGGGAACGTGATGTGGATCTGTTTAAGTTCATCGACACCTAAGCCCGTTTCAATAGTTCGTATTTGTTGACCTTTTTCCCTTATCTTTGCTTGGACTGCATCTGATAGAGAGGGAAGTGTCTCAGTTTTGAGTTTGGATTTAAAATCTGCTACTAAAACCCTGACGTTTTCAGTCAGCCACTCCCTTACATAATCAGGAGCATCCTCGAGTGCATTATCAATCCCATTATTCGCTAGTTCACCTCCCACTTGCCTAACTGCTGTGAATGCTGAAAAAGCTGCACCTAAAGCCTTTTGCATTAACCCAGGTTGAACCTCATTGGCTTGGATGGCCTCCACCTTTGGCTCCTCAGCAGCTACCTTCTCAGCAGCTACCTTCTCAGCTTTTTCGTCTTGAAGCTTTTCCCGTGCATCTAGGATTGCTTCTGTTACCCTTTTAACATCGCTTGTAATCAGGTTAATCATAGTCTCAATAGACTGATCTAAGTCAAAATTATCTCCGGGTTCAAAGATCCTTTCTAAAGCATCAGCATCCTCTACTTCAGGGTCTTTCCAATCTATATTATGTCTCCTTAAATAACGCCCCAAATGGATCTTTAACTTTTCAAGTGCCATCTCGCGAAGTCCCAGCACACGATTATGCATGAATTGTGCAAGCTTTTGATCGGCTAGATCTACGCACTCAGAGCCACGCACATCAATAAAATCTTTTAAATGGTACAAAAAACTATGTTCAGCTATTGCGATTTGGTAGTCACTGATGACTACTTTCTGCGGCATCTCAACAAGCTGAACAAGAGAAAGCGAATTACCTACAGCTTGGCCAACATCTTTAGCTAATTTGCCTATCATGGGTTTGACCGTAAAATTAACTGCCGTTTGAACAGCTCTTTTAGCAACAGATCCGCCTACCGCACCTATGACCCCAGTGACGCCTAAAGCAGCCTGATAGCAATGACGAATCACTTGCGCCTCAAAACAATTAGCATGCTGAACGTAATCAGAGAGCTCGTTTAAAATTAGGCTCTTAGTAGCATTGGCAGGTGCACCCAAAGCTTGCGCACCTTCTGCAACTACAGCGAGGGGTTGCAGGATTGTTGTTTTAAACATAGTGCCCACGAATGTATTCTGAGTTTTCCCCTCAGTTAACAAATATGTAGAAATCCCGTAAAAATAGTTTATAAATTTTCCATTTTCCTCATTTTTCATGATCTGATCAAGTTGGTTTAATCCCTCAAATACTTTCTCCATCAATTTTTCTTTACAAACAGCTTTTAAATCATCGTAAGCATTTAGGGCCATATCATGAACAAACTCTGTGATAGTATTGACAATTAGACCATCAGATTGTGGTAATAAGTTTTGTGCTTTATCTAAACCCTTATCAAGGATCTGTTCAAAAAAACGATCCAGCTCATTTTCTTTATCTGCAAACTTTCCCTTTATCCAATTGGAGAGCAGCTCATTCAACATAAAAAATTTGAGGGGCAAATCCAATATGGCCAAAGGTGCAGCAGGATTTAAAGGATCGATCAGGCTAGATAACGCGACTCGATTTAAAATGAAAGCCGCGGCTGGTTTTGCAGCTTTGCCCATCACCACAGTCAAGCTCTTTTCAACTACATTCAATAGATTATTCATCACCATATCTGCTGTGTGATCGACAGCTTCAGCTAGAACATTATGTATGAGGTTTTCGGTATTTACCGTTATTTCGGCCACAGCGCTATTGATAATAGCTTCTACGATAGGATAATCTTTATAAATTGCAGCAAGTTGATTGTTTAATCCTTCAGTCATATTCTGGAATTCAACAAGTTGCTGCTCAAAAGTCAGACTGACTTCTACTTGAGCTTCTTCAACTCTCGGTGCTAGAACCTTGACGGCTGGAGCGATAGGTTCTACTAGCTGTGCCGGAATAGGGGCTATTTGAGGTAGTGCGCCCGGTTTTGGATCTGGTAGCTTGAGCGCCTCTATTTTGATTGCAGCTGCGAGAACTTTGGCCATTTCCAGAGAAATTACGCGTGTACTAGTGCTCTTGCTACGGGGTCTTTGTGTGCTCGATTCGGCGCTTTTTCCATTCTCAGAGTTTGTGACACTTTTACTTTTAACCGATCTCGTTGATCGCTGCTTGCGGTGTGCCGTATCGGGTGGCTGAGGAATTGGCGGTTCAATGACTGTCCGAATCTCAGTATGTTGATTTTCAGTTATTTGCATTGAATTTGGCTCATCGGCATTTATATTGTTAGGGATTACCTCCGGAGGGGTGTAGGGCGCATTGATGGCTTGCGTAAACACTGCTTGCATAGACACTTTTGGATTTGAGGTTACCTCGGTTTCTACCTCATTCTCATTTAGTATTGTATCCTCTGGTTCAGCAACTTCCGGAATGTTTTTGGTCTCTTCGTTAGCGGGGGAGAGCTCTCTTTTTTCTGGTGGTTTTACAGGAGGGCGTATAGGCGTACCCGGCGGAGCGCTCAGGGATCTTTTTCTTTCAGCTTTTTGAGGATTTAGGAGTGTGACTGTACGGTTTGATAAATTTTCAGGTGGTGTCTGTCTACATTTTGTAACTAGTATCCGGATACCAATCAGGCTAATTCCAACCAACGCTCCAATAGATATCCCGATGCCTAGCGAAAGGCCCACCTGGGTATTTAAAACTGCAATCGCGAGTCCCGCACAAATCGCTCCTTGGGCGATGGTCGTAATCATGATAATGGCCACTTCTGCTGCAGAAGGAACTTTTTGAAATAAACTAGGGGATGGCTGATCGTGACGGACTGCTGAATTGGAAGACATATTTTTTAAACTCTTTTATTTATTTTTTAACAAAATTACATAAAGTATGACAGAATTGTAACAAATGTAATAATTTTTTGCAAATTGAATTTGAAGGCTAAGTCAATAACCCAAGTAACACTGGAGAACGATAACGGCCGAAACGGTATCAATCACTTTAGCCCGCTTCTTTCGACTCATGCCGCCTTCTTTGAGGGAACGCTCTGCCTGGACAGTGGAGAGGCGCTCATCGAACAGAGAAACCTCGCATTTGACCTGGGCCTGGAGGAGGTTGAGAAAATGCTTCACTTCATCGGCTAAAAACCCGACTTTTCCGCTGAGATGGATGGGGTTGCCGATAATGATGCGCTCTAGCTCATAGGGTTTGAGAAGCTCGATGATCCTTTGGATCGTCTCTGCGCTCGTTTTGCCCGCTTGCACAACACCGAGGGCGGTTGCGATGATCTTGTTTTCATCAGAGATCGCGACACCAATCCGTTTGAGGCCGTAGTCGAGGCTAGCTACTCTTGTTTTTTTCATGTTGTCCAATCATAGCTTTTACAAAATCTTTAAATAGTGGATGGGGCAGCGTGGGGCGTGATTTAAATTCAGGATGGAACTGTACCCCAACCATCCAAGGATGGTCTTTTACTTCGGCTATTTCACATAGCTTGCCGTTTTCTAAAATGCCTGTGAGTAGGAGGCCCTGCTGCTGGGCAATCTCTTTATAGCGGTTGTTGAACTCATAGCGGTGGCGGTGACGCTCGGAGATCTGGGTCGCACTATAAGCCTGGTGCGCTCTACTTCCTTCGCTTAAGAGGCAGGGATAAGCACCAAGGCGCATGGTCCCTCCCAGATCCTCAATTCCTTCTTGCTCACTGAGCAAAGAGATCACGGGATCGGACGTTTCGGGATCCATCTCAGTGGAGTTAGCGTGGGCCAACTGAAGCACATGGCGAGCAAACTCAACTACCATAACCTGCATGCCTAAGCAAATGCCAAAATAGGGGACTTGATTTTCGCGGCAAAAATGGGCTGTGGTGATTTTTCCTTCCCAACCTCTCTCTCCGAAACCTCCGGGAACCAAAAAGCCGTCACATCCCTTCAACGCATCAAACGATTTCACTTTATCCGATTCAATGGTTTTGATGCGCAGTTGGTATCCTGCAGCAATCGCTCCATGTTGGAGTGCTTCAAAAACCGATTTATAGGCATCTTTATGCTGCAAATATTTACCCACCACACCGACTGTCACAACTCCTTTCGGCTTTTTGATCGTAGCAATAATTGCTTCCCACTCAGAAAGATCGACTGCTCGCTCTTCTAAACCAAGAAGGTTGCAAATCTTTTTGCCTACTCCTTCTTGCTCAAGCATGATCGGCACTTCATAGATCGATGTTTTGGCATCCGCAGCTTCAATGACAGCATCTTGAGGAACGTTGCAAAAGAGGCTAATCTTCTTTTTGATATCTGTTGCGAGGTTAGACTCACAGCGACATAGGATGAGGTCGGGCAAAATGCCGATACTTCTGAGTGTCTGTACAGAGTGCTGTGTGGGCTTGGTCTTCACTTCTCCTGCGGCTTTGAGGTAGGGGACATAGGTCATGTGGAGATTGAGGCAATCTTGAGCCCGTTCATAGCGAAATTGGCGGATCGCTTCTAAAAAAGGGAGGGATTCGATATCGCCCACTGTGCCGCCAATTTCTACCAGGACAATGTCAGCATTTGCCGATTCACCACATTTCAAGATCCGTTTTTTAATCTCATCTGTAATGTGGGGAATCACTTGGACTGTTTTACCCAGATAGTCGCCTTTCCTCTCTTTTTTAATCACCGTTTCATAAATTTGGCCCGATGTGGCAGTTGAAGCTTTGGTAAGCGGGGAATTCGTATAGCGGTAATAGTGCCCTAGATCGAGATCGGTTTCCATCCCATCGTCAGTAACATACACCTCGCCATGCTCAAAAGGATTCATTGTGCCCGGATCCACATTTAGATAGGGGTCGAGCTTGAGCATTGCGGCCTTATACCCCCTTTTTTCAAGGAGAAGGGCAATTGAAGCTAAGGTCAACCCTTTCCCTAAAGAGGAGACGACGCCGCCAGTGATGAACAGATATTTTCTTTTTGCCATAATAACTTTTCCACAAGTTTAAGGTCGGCCGGCGTATCTACGCCGGCGGCTTGATCGTCCACCATGCATACATGGATAGGCAAGCCATTTTCTAGCATTTTTAATTGTTCTAAATCTTCGCACTCCTGCAAAGGAGTCTTCCCCAACATCACGTAGTGGCGCAGCGCAGCGCGCCGAAAACAGTACACCCCGATATGCCGGTAATATGGGGGGATCCGATCCTGTGCTTGTGCAAAAGGAATGGGGGATCTGCTAAAATAAAGGGCCCGACCATTGCGGTCAAACACACACTTGACCACATTCGGCATTAAAGCTTGATGTCTATCGGTGATAGGGGATACGGGTGTGGTCATCACCACATCGGGATTTTGTTGGAGTTGAGTCACCAGCAGGTCAACCACTTCAGGATCAAGACAAGGCTCATCACCTTGAATATTCACCACGATTTCGGCGTCCGGGAAAGAGCTTTCGATGACCTCCCAAGAACGGTCGGTTCCTGTAGCACATGCAAGGGATGTCATACAGACTTTAGCCCCAAAGCTTTGAGCATGCTCGAAGATGCGCGAGTCATCCGTGGCAATCACCAGCCTATCCAAGCTTTTACACTGCACCGCGTTCTCGTAAGTTCTTTGTATAAGAGATTTACCTAAAATTTTGACGAGTGGCTTGCCCGGAAAACGGCTGCTTTGCCAACGGGCAGGAATAACACCAACGACTCTTTTCATGCCTAACAGGGTACAAAAATTCCTTATTGTTTTCAACAACAACAATTTTAAACAGTAACGAAATATTTTCTAAAATAATGTAATATGAATTAAAATTAATCATATAACAAAAATAATCAGAGGAATCTCCATGAGCTTGTTTCCGAACAAATTTTTACTAAATGTTTTTGCATGCGGGTTAATTCTCTCTTGCCCTTTGAATCTAGTAATAGCGGCTAGTACCACTCAACAACAAGCAACTGAGACCCAACTTAAATGGCAAAAATACACATTTGAAAGCAGTGGGTTTTCAATCGATCTCCCGAAAAAACCAGAATGGGTGCAGCAGTCAATTGATGTACCCAAGTCTGATCTCAAAATTAATTATGAAACCTATTTGAGTGAGCCAAGCGACTCTATGGTGTTTGTTGTATCTGTGTGGAATTATCCCTCACAAATCGATATGTCCAAGCCAGAGGTGAATCTGCAAGATGGTTTCAAGGGGATGCTCTCTGCCCTTCCCGGATCTGAAGTACTGAACATGAAGATGGGCGAGGTAAATGGCTTCAAATCCCTCGAATTCCTAGTCAAAAATGACGATATCTATTTTCAGGGCAAATTGATTTTGGTCCATAACACCCTCTATCAAGTCTTTACTGTTTACAAGGCAAGTGAGGATATGACCGATAACTACATCCATTTTATTAACTCCTTCAATCTAATTAAGCCCGAACAACATAAAGTGGCTCCGCCTGCCAAGGCTAATGGCGCTAAAATGAATGTGTAATTTTTTCAAAATGGTTTTTATGGTGGCCTGTATTCTCACAGGCCATCTCTGTGCTCTTGAAATTCAAGGACATAGAGGGGCGAGGGGGCAGTTTCCCGAAAATACGCTACCCGCTTTTATGGCCGCCATTGAAGGGGGAGCTGACACTCTCGAACTGGACCTCATGCTGAGCTCCGACAACACAATTGTGATTTATCATGATTTTGCTCTCAACTCTCAGCTATGCACTTACTTAAATGGCAAACCTCTTAAACAAGCACCCTTAATTGCCCACCTGTTGCTCGCTGAGATAAAAAAAATCGATTGCGGCAGTAAACAAAACCCCCTCTTTCCAAAGCAGGTAGCCCTAAAGGGAATCCAGATTCCCACATTGAAAGAGTTGCTTCACGTGATCCGTACACATCCTTTGGCTCAACATGTCAAATTGAACCTTGAGATCAAAATCAATCCCTATTCTACAGCAGAGCACCCTAGTCGGGCTTTTGTTGCCCAAAAAATCTTGGCTGAAGTGAGGGCCAGTGGCCTGGAAGATCGGGTGTTATACTCTTCATTTGATCTAGAAGTGCTCAAAGAAATGCGTAAACTCGATCCCAGTGCGAAACTGGGCTTTATCTTTAGCTCCGAATGGCTGCAAAAGAAATGGCTGGTCAAGCCCGAGAACTGGTTACCCTTTGTGGTCCAATCTGCTTCTCAGATACGAGCCGAAATGCTCGCTGTTGAACATACACTCCTAACAGCCGAGCACGTTGAAAAGCTACATGCCTCTGGTTTTCGTGTCATCCCCTGGACAATCAACGACCTTAAAATCTCACAAGACCTCATCGAAATGGGTGTCGATGGGATCATCACCGACTACCCATCCGATTTCGTGGAACTTTTAAGACCGGCTCAAAGCGGCTGCCCATAGCTCTTTTTTTCGAGCCAATAGTCTACAGAGAAAAGTCCCGGACCAAAACAGAGAACAACAAGTGATGCGTAAAGATATAAAAAGGGCTCTTGCTGAATAAAAGTTGAGACGCTCGTGATAGCCTCGCTATGTGCCGTTGCAAGAGCGGTGGCTAAAATGATGGTTAGGAACAAGGAAAAAAACCGAGTCAGTATTCCAAAAAAAAGCGAGATACCTCCCAAAAGCTCAATGGATGCGATTACATACGCCATTACTTTGGGGATACCCAGGGATTCAAAATACTCGCCGACATGTTGAATGTGCATCCATTTACCAGCTCCTGTCATCACCAGTAAATATCCCCAGTAAAGGCGGATCATGAGCAGAAGAAAATGCCCTAAAAACCCTTCGGCTTTGGCAAATCCCCAGTATCCCTTTTTAATCCAACCGCCTGATACTTTCGAGGCCATATGAAACTCCCTTTTTGGCTTGTCGCAGCCCTGCAGGCTGCAATTTTTTATTAACCATTGTCACCCAGGGCGTTGCCCTGGGCTAGCACTATCGCAGCCTTTCAGGCTGCAGTTGATGCCACATAACCCCAAAGGCAAAACCCAATAGCCTGAAGGGCTAAAACAATAATAGCCCATGGCAACGCCCTGGGTGTCAATGGTTAATAAAAAAATGCAGCCTGTAAGGCTATGACAATATTCTTAATCCAGAATTAATTTTAATATGGTACAATACTGGCATGTTTAATATTTCGTCAATAAATTCGTTGACCGGTGAGTCGTGTAAAGAGGAGATCCCCGCAGCACGTTTTGAAGTATCGGGCCCTGCCATTTACAAATTTGCAGTCATCACAGCCATCTCGGCTGTCATCGTAGCCGCGATTGGAGCGAGCTTGATGATCACTCAACCCGTAGGTTCAAACGCGTTTTGGATAGGTACCGCAGAAAGTCTTTTTGGCATTTCTGCGCTGATCATTGCAGCGGTTGACTATCACTTGACGCAGCGGGAAAATCAAACCCGCATGCTGCACCACTGCACAAACCTTGAGGAGTATAAAGCTCTTTTGGCAACTGACCAAGGCGTTAATTATGCATTTAAGATACCTGGTTTTGCCAAAAATTATATTCAAACCAATAAAGCTGTTGGCGCTAACTTGGAGGGCCAACTAAAACTGGACACTGAGCGCCAAATATATTGCATAGACGGTGAACCTATTGAAGCCCAAGCGGGCGAGTCGCTAATCGAACGGATCGCGCATGAATACTTAACCTTGGGTAAACCTCGTCATGATGATCAATCTATCCATCCGAAGGATACTGGTCTTTATGCCAACCAATCGATTCTTGTGGAGATTATGACTACAATAAGGTCGCGCTACGAATGCGCTGATATAACCCTAGTTGTCGAGCGCGATGTGACGCCTAAGCAGAAAGAAAAAAATACACGCTTTAATCTGTTGTCTGAAGGAAATGTGCTGGAAGTTGAGCAACTCGTGGGCATCAAAGATTACTCTGGCGACCTCCCTTTCAAATATTTAACCGGAAAATTACGACTCGATTTCAGAACAGGTGACGCGGTATTAACATGGTCAAGTCCACAAGATGAACGTCCCAGCTTCTGATATCCAACATTTCGCAGAGATCCTAAAGAGGGGAGGAGTAGTTGCCTTTCCCACTGAGACGGTGTACGGGCTTGGCGCTTCGGTATTCCATCCAGAAGCTATTCAGCGCATTTTCCAAGTTAAAGGACGTCCGCAGGATAATCCCTTGATTGTGCATATTTCCTCGTTAGATCAACTTCCCTTGATTGTCTCGGATGTGCCGTATCTGTTCCATCAACTTGCCGCAAGATTTTTTCCGGGACCTCTAACGGTGCTTTTACCTAAGTTAGATACCGTGCCTGAGATTGTGTCAGCTAACCTGCCTCAGATCGGGGTAAGGATGCCGGCTCATTCAATTGCAAAACTGCTCATTGAAGCTGTTGGCGTGCCACTGGTGGCTCCTTCGGCAAACCTATCGGGAAAGCCCAGCAGCACCTGTGCAGCGCATGTGCGAGCCGATTTTGGCGACTTAATCGATGGAATCATTGATGGTGGGCCATGCCATTATGGCATTGAATCTACAGTCATCACTTTATCCCCCTTTCCCCAGATTCTCCGTCCGGGAGCCATTTGTCAAAAGGAGCTCGAAGAGGTTTTGGGGTGCAATGTCCCTTTTGCTAAGGCTCATGCCGACAAACCTTTATCACCTGGAATGAAATACCGCCACTATGCTCCTCTAGCAAAAATTGTCGTCTTTCAAACCCAACACGCCTTTTTTGGCTATTTGGAAACCGCTCCCAAGCTCAAGCGCATGGTGCTGGAGCGCATCCATCCCGAACACCTTTATGCAGCTCTCAGACAGTCTGATACAGATGGTTATTCTGAGATAGTGATCTTTTGTGATGAGGAAATGCAGAAAAACTTAGCGTTGATGAACCGCATTACCCGAGCTTCCCAATAAAGACCTCTTTTGGTAGTGTTCCCGAAAATAGGACACCCCTCAAATAATGCATACCGCCGACCTTCATTGCGATTTACTTTCCTACCTAGCTCATGACGATAATCGTGATGTGAGACAGACAGAAGCCCGTTGCTCTTTACCTCAATTGAGAAAAGGTAATATCTGTTTTCAAACGATGGCTATCTTTACCGACACCAGCAAGAGATCGATCGCTTCTGCTGAAAAGCAGTTCACTATTTTTCGCATGCTGCCCAAACTGTATCCCGATGACTTTGCACGATTGGCCGAACTGAAAATACCTAAGCCCAACGGTAAAGTACACATAGCAGCAGCCATCGAAAATGCCTCGGGTCTTTGCAGTGAGACCGAGCCTCTAGAAGCTTGCTTTACCCGTTTTGATCAATACCGTGAAACAGCAGGCCCCATCGTCTACATTAGCCTTACATGGAACTTCGAGAACCGTTTTGGGGGTGGCAACCTCACGAAAGTCGGTTTAAAACCCGATGGGGAGCATCTATTGGAATATCTCTCAGGTAAACAGATAGCGGTGGACTTGAGCCATACCTCAGATGCTTTGGCCCACGGGATCTTGAACACCATCGACAAAAAAGGACTTAAGCTCCTACCCATTGCTAGTCATTCTAATTTCCGTGCAATTGCCGACCAATCGCGCAATTTATCTGACGAGATCGCCAAAGAAATTATCAGACGCAAGGGGGTGATAGGGCTTAATTTTTTCAAACCCTTTGTAGGGAAACATTTTCCGGAGGATTTTACCCGCCAAGTCGATTATGCGAGATCGCTTGGCGCGTTGGATCAATATTGTTTTGGAGCTGATTTTTTCTACGACAAAGACCTGCCCGCCTCCCTATATCCGTTTCCATTTTATTATGAGCCCTTTTCAGATGCTAGCTGCTACCCACAATTGATTACCTACCTCAACGAGGTTTTTACTAAACAGGAAATCAAGAAAATCGCATTTACCAACATAGCTCAATTGTTTGAAAACATTAGAAGCGGAGAGTGCACATGATCCTTGCAGGTGATATTGGAGGAACAAAAACAAATCTCGCTCTTTTCGAAGATCAAGAGGGAAATTATCTTCCCATTCATCAAGCCTCTTATCCGAGCCAGCACTATACCGATTTGAAACAGATCGTTACTGAATTTTTAGAGAGCTGCGCTCATCTATATGACCCAGCTACTTTGAGACGAGCCTGCTTTGCAATTGCAGGCCCCGTGGTCGATGGCGTGTGCCATGCAACCAATCTCCCTTGGGTTGTAGATGCCCACGACCTATCTACAGCCCTCCATATCCCTCAGATCTATCTCTTGAATGACCTTGAGGCCAATGCATGGGCCATCGAAATTTTGGCCCCTGATAAACTGTGCAAACTCTACTCAGGAAGTGGAAAAAAAACGGGCAACAGAGCTGTGGTTTCACCGGGGACTGGTTTAGGGGAAGCAGGGCTTTATTGGGATAGAAAGCGTTACTTCCCATTTGCCTGTGAAGGAGGACATTGTGAATTTGGACCGCGCAACCAAGTCCAAATTGATTTGTGCCGTTTTATCTACAAAAAATTTGGCCATGCTTCTTACGAAAGGGTTCTTTCAGGTCCTGGCCTATTTAACATCTATCAATTCTTTACAGAAGAGCTGGGGCGCTCAGAGCCTACCTGGCTCAAAGAGGCTTTCAAGCAAGACGATCCTGCTAAAGTAATTACCCAAAATGCTTTGAATCAAAAATCTGAGCTATGCGATGACGCCCTCAATCTTTTTGTTTCCATATTAGGTGCTGAATGCAGCAATACTGTATTGAAGTTTATGGCGATGGGAGGTGTCTATTTGGGCGGCGGCATCCCACCGAAAATCCTTCCCAGACTCAAAGAACCGCTCTTCTTTGCCAGTTTTGTGGATAAAGGGCGCTTCCGTGCTCTTTTAGAAACTGTGCCCATTCAGGTGATCTTGGATGATAAGGCGAGCTTAAAAGGTGCTGCCCACTATTGCCGCCTCAAACCCTAGGGATCTGGGGCCTGGGGCTCGAGGCGCAATGGAACCGTAAAAGCACTTAAGCATCTTGATTTGGATTTCGTAATGGTCTTAATTTTGGTATTAGACATCTTTTTTATCGTGATGAGGTGTTTTTTCTGGGGAGTCCCAGGTTTTTTAAGAGTCTCATCTCGTAATCCAGGTGCTGATTTTACAATGACTTAGATTAGCGCTAAGGATTCTTCCACAGTGGCTTGGGTAATTTTAGAACTGACCTGCTCCCCAAAAATAGGTCCATGAAGTTAAATTAATTTATTCTTAATATTCTAGGGTTATAATTACTTTAATATATATAGAGATGTTATCGGGAGAGATCTATGTCTAGTGAAGGAATTCATCCTATTCACCAAAATAGTGAATATGCATTTTGTCATAAAATGCAGGAAAGATGGATTGATATTGCCCTCATTTTAGGTGGTATTGCCTGCTTGACGATTGCCGTCTTAGCAACTACAGGATGTTTCAATGCCATGGGCTCGGTAAACGCTACTTATCTATCCTATGGCTTGTATGGAGGAGCCGCAATAGCTCTCATTGCACTAGTTGCTAAAATTGCAATTGGCGATTGCCAACCAGGGAATCGGGATAAAATTCTTTTAGACAATTCAAATCGACAGCAACAGAATTCTGCATCTATTAAGAACCAAACTATCAATCGACAGACCGTCCATCCGCAGATATTGGAAATATTAAGTCCCATTAAAGATGTTTGTAACCTTGAATTTCATGATCATTTTTGCGGGGTTGAGGCATTATTAACATCATGCCACTATAAAAGTGCAAATGAGTTTTATACTTTTTATTACCATCTTTCATCTATTTCCGAATATATATTAAAGGAGGGTAGTGCCTCTTTAAAAGAGAAGTGGAGTCACTTCATCAGTCAGATTCATGGGATTGAACTGCACGGGGAAGAGAATAAGCATATGATAGATTGTTCTATAGAATTGAAGCGCTTGAAGGGCGAAAGAATTCAATTAAATTTAGAAAAAATCGAAAAAACATCCCCTTCATACCAAGCGGATATGGAGGCGATTACTACAATTCTCCGAGAAGCTTTTGAAATATTCGACGAAGAGTATTCACACTGGGTTAGTGAACACAATCCCTGTTTTGTTATTCGAAGTGATGCCCCATCAGGAGGGCAAATATTAGGCTGTATTTCCTTGCGGTTGAGAACGGATGTTGTTTATGTGCATAATCTCGCTCGTAAAGCCTCTGCAGTTAGATTAGGAATCACCGAGCAATTTAGTTCTGGTTTGAGGAAGATATTTGAATCAGAAGGAAATAAAGAAATTACATGCAATGTATCCCTAGATAACAAAGTGGCTATTAGCATTTATCAGAAATTAGGATTTCGATCTGCAAAAGATGCAGAGAGTCGAGACTCGGTAACTATGGTTTACAATCCGGAAGTGCCCATTGGTTGACGCCAAAAATAGCACTATGATGGGGTTAAGTTTGGGATGAGATGGAGGTTGAGAAATGAAAATGGATATGAGCCATTTCGTTTTTAGGCTACAGATGGCGTTGGCCACATTGCGATGCAATTTGAGACAGGGAAGGGTTCGGACATGGAGACCCAATTCATCAAAATGGATCTCCTTATACCATATTCGTCTGAATACAGGTTGAAATATCATCTGACACGAAAGTGCGCCCACGTCTGATTGGCTTTACCCTTAAGGAAGGTCCAGTTTGCCGCGGATCACCTGAATAATTACAAATTATTCCTTATAAAATTATTTAATAAAATTATACTATAAGAATAGTAATTCATTCTTGCGAGGTTGACATGACAGATGCTATTTCTCCTTCAAGTTCCGCTTATCACCCTCACTCACAATCACCGGCAGAAGCGCATCGGATGTTCGAGATCCAATTTGAGACAGCGGTTTTAGGAATTTTTGTGGCTGCAACAGGGCAAGATGGCTCGGTAAAACGCCAAGTGTCTCAGCTTAAGAATGGTATTAAATCGGGCAAACCGACAGCAGAGTTGGCCACGAGTTTAAACCAGCTCGTGTCCCAGATTAACACTACTGTTGTTCCTGGAAAAGCACCCTTTCCTTCATTTTTGTTCACCTCAGAAGGCAGCCAAGTACAGGCCTTGACACACCATGCGATTACCCTACAAAAATGTCTCAATACGTTGTCTGAAAATGGGGAGATGCCGTGGGATGAGGAAAATAAACTTTTTAACGAACTTTCAACGCTGGTCCGTACAATCCCACAGATTACACCGGAGCAGGCCTATGATAAGCTCAATTACGTCATTGAGCTGGCAAACGCTCACTTGCCCAGCCACTATCAGATCCCTGAGCTTCCTTTATCCTGAGGAGCTTTCTTCTGAGGAGTCGTCCCTCACATCTTTAATAGTATAGAGAGACCTATATTCATCAGGATTTAGGTCTGGATCTATATCTTTAGCGGCATTGATGTTCGCAATGTGCTGGCGTTTAGCGCTCTTATGGCAGTAGTAGACAATTAAGAGGGGAATTGAAAGAACCTGGGCTCCACCAACAATCCAGGCTGTATATTTCAGCCCCGTGGTAACCCAGTCTGCTGTAGCAAGAGTTCCATTTCCTGTATAATGGGCAAGAACAATGAGTGTCACAGAAAAAAGAACAGCGACTACCGCGATGATTTTCCAAGTGTTAGGAATGATCGGATCTTTATTCATCGATCTACCACGAACGTCCGAAAGATTACCATCTATTGGAGATCGTTTAACAGGAAGCATAAGACCTATTTTTTTAAATTCTAAGTAATTGTAACATACTTATAATTAAAAAGTTATAAAAATGTTTAATTAAGGGTAATAAGCGAAAAGTTTTTTTACTTCAGCAGCCAAGGGGGAGTTGTCTGCCTGGAGGGCTTGAAGAATGGCAGATAGGGGCTTTTGTTGAAAAGCATCGAGGATGCTGATGGTTTGCCCTTCAGGGGATCGACGATCTCGTACTAAGAGAGTATAAAAGGCCACGGAACGAGCTCGAAAGCGTGCTGCTGTGTAGAAACTGGAGACGGGGGCTTTACTGGAGGTGACCAAAATGGAGTTGTCAGGAGAAATCGCCATAGAAACGCCCTTGTCAGGGTGTAAATGAACATGAGTTTTTTTCAGGTGATTGTGTGCAAGCATAGTGTCTTTGATAATATTTTCAACACCACGAGATTCAAATATTCCCACTCCTACAGGACATGCAAATCCTTCGCAACCAGCGTTTTTCAATCCAGGGACTGGGCTTTGTATTTGTTTATTACAATCGTATTCAGGTATCGCCATGTGATGTAGAACGAGGTTGCGTTCTTTACTCATAGCCCCAGAATCGTCAAAAATTAAAAAATAGAGCTCAATCTCGGGATCTGCTTGAAATATATCCTGGATCTGTTTTGGAAAAGCAGAAAGTTGCGTGGGCGTCAAACGTACTGCCATAGCGGGGCGGTGTGTTATGTCCCTATAGCCCTGTTTGTAATTTCCGAAGGTAGGCAAACTGATACACCCATTTTTTGCGTTAGGGGCGGGTGGCTGGGTCGGATCGATGAGATTATACCCACAGAAGTTTGGATTAGATGGTAGGATATTGAGCTTCTGTTCCCATTCTTCGGCTGTGAGTGGGTTGGGTGGTCTGATGATAGGTGGCGTCACCCGGGGTGGTATATCCGTTTGATTTGGACCAGCCGGGACAGGTTGTCCAGGTTTAAGACTCGGATTGGGTGCCTGGGTTGGAATATCAGAGGGCGGAGTCTCTAGAATGCATTTTTTACAACTGAGAGAGGCAATCAAAATGATGTCGGCAACGCCACTGAATGCAGCGATGAGCGCAGTTGCTATGGTAAAATAGTGCAGCGCTGCCAAGGTGATAAAACAAGCTGTCGCTAAAGTGGCCACAGCAATACTAAGTTGAAGGCAGATGTCACAAGCACGCGAAAGGCCATCCGGATTATCATCATGTGGTCCGGTGGGCCCTTGCGGGCTGGTGTATCCGCTTACTGTGGAGTTCGTAGACATATTAATTTATTTTTCTCACAGGTAAAAAGCCTGCCTAGACTCGGACTCGGAACCTTTATGGCCGAGCTTAGGCAGTGAATTCAATCCAAAAAGTGTAGAAGCCTTCAACGTAACGTCTGATAATCTATGTTATGTTGTTATCTAGCTTCCTCCCTGGCTGCGGCCCTATCTTGTGCAATCTCTTTCTGAATTGCTTCGATTTTGAGAACCGAAGGGTTCTTGCGTCCCACTGGGGCACCCATATTGAGCTGGTTAAGCTTTGCTCCTATTTGGTACTGATCAGCTTTTTGCATCCATCTCTTGAGAGCTGCATTCTCTTCTTTGCTAAAGTACGGATAGTTCTCTTGTAATTTACGATTTATAAAGTCCATCATGTTCCATCTAGGCCTTTCAGTATTGTCTACATTAGAACCCTCTGAGGGTTGAAGGCTTTCTTCCACTCTAACACGGATATCCTTCAAAAGCCCTACCATTGCAAGGCAGCGCGCGTTCTCAAGTTGAGTACATAAGTCCTTAAAGGACAAGTTATCCAATCCGTCTACAAGCCTGATCAAATAGTCGAATTCGTATATAGAGAATTGGCACCAGTTCAAGCAAAGCTTGTTCATTACCATCTTGTGGGTAAAACTATCGTCTTGTTTAGGTAGGTTTACTCCAAAGTCCATGCACAGATAGGAAAAATTCTCGTTAGAAAGAGCGTACACGGCCAAATCATCGATTTCACTATAAGGAGGTGCAGGTGGGCCACTTGGGGCTGGTCTCAGCACCAGAGGATCCGCTTTAGATGCGCGCTTTCTTTCTTGAATGAAAACATCTGCGAGCACCTCCTCATGCTCCGTAGGCGTAACGATCACTGTGTGACATTTGCCACCCATTTTTGCGACCATCACCTCAACGGTAGGTGCGCCATTCACTCCGGTTACATAAAGCATTCTCCAAGCCCGCTGAGATATGTAGATATCTTTATACAAATCTTCAGGTAAACATGCGGGTTTTTCTTTTAATTGTTCACGAAAAACAATGGACACGGGCAGGAAATACCCATTGTTCTCAAACTTATGTTGCGTTCTCGTAATATGGCTATAGTAATTGCGAACGGTGGTCTTTTTGAGACCCTTTTTCCCTAACACTATTTTCCTGAAATGGTTGAAGTCAATTGAATGAGAATCTTGATCGTGGTTTGTAGGACTCGTTACCCGTTCCAGCTTTTTCTGTTCCTGCTTACGCTCTTGTTGCTGGAGCTGCTGGACTCTCTGTTCGTTGCGGGCCCCTCCTTCAAGATCCACAGTGATGTCAGCTGGCAAGTTTTCTTTAAGGAACTTTTTATATTCGGGAGTATCTATACGCAGCTGCTCTTTTCGAATCGCACGAGCCGTTTTTTCAAAGCCTAGCCGAAGAGCATGTGTTTTGAGCAAAATTTCACGTGCTGTTGCGATCTCTTCCTGACTATACGAAACTGCAAATGAAGTTAGCTTTTGCTCAAGAGCGATCTTAAATGCAGGCAGTTTGGAAATTCGACGCTCATCCCAACCAGACAGACACAGATCGCAATTCATCTGAAATACCACTGCGCTCGTATCTGCTTCAAATTTTTCAAGGAGCTTTGCACGCTGAGCCTCGTATTCCTTCTCAGGCATTGTTGATGCACGTGCTACCAATTCTTGAAGCTTTTGGTCATGTTGAGCTTGAACTTTAGCCTTTTCCTCCCTAGCCTTCATCATAATTTTCATTTTTACTTGGGGCGTTTCATTAATGCTTGTAGACTGTTTATCCAACCAGTCCCCTACTAGGTTTTGCTCCCTCACTAACAGAGCTTGCTCTTGGTTTTGCACCACTTTATCAAGCCCTCTTCTGAATTCGACGCTTCTTTGAACAAGTTTTCCTAGCTCATCCTCATAGAGCTGCCGCATGAACTGTATAGGATTTGCAGTCTGTTGAGGCTGATACTCACGAAGCCAATTGATTTTGCTACTGAGGATATAAAGCCCACGTGTCGCTGCAAAAACTTTCAATTCCAGCTCTTCAAGACAAGAAGAGTCCGAGATCCCATTAAGATCGTAGGGAGCTCTGACAGTTGCGTCGAGATGCGTTTTAGCAGGGGTTTGTGCTTTGAAAATGACACCTTTGACGTTCTTGACATCCTCTTCTTCCAGAGCATTAAGGATGAAGTAGCGCATCGCATCGCCCACAGTGATGGGATCTGCTTTGTCTAGCTTATTGCATGCTCTGCGGATCTGATCTTCAGTCTTTTGATCATGGGAGAGGCGGACGCGATGTCCCATATCCAAGTGACGCAACCTCCACAGAAGCTGAGCAATCGCATCTTCCTTGTTACCTGTCCCAATCATGGCGTCACCATAATGGTGCCCTCCTCGGGGAACATCGAAGTGTACTCCGCGTGAATCTCTACGAGAGTAATAGAAAAGGGCTTCCTGATCGATTGCCCCAGGCTCATATCCCATTGCAAAGAATTGGTTTGCTCCCCAGATTTTCTTCTCGAGGTTTTTATCACGATAAATTGCCTGCCGTCCTTTTTGTCGCAGAATTTGAGCGACTCGCTCACAATCACCGCCCAGCACATCGTAGTCAAAGTTCATGATAGCAATACAATGCTTGTCGGCAGCTTGTTCTTGGATATGCTCCAAAGGAGTGCCCGGACGCATTTTCCCATTTTCTAGATGCGGTTTAAAGGTCGTTGTAGGTTGCGTAAGGTCCATGCAAAGGAGCGTCTCGCCCAATACTGAGTCGGCACTTTGCGTTGCATCATCAAGGTAGTCAGCGAGGTTAAGGGCAAAGGGTTGCCCTGTTCCTGAACCGACACGTACATCGGTCCCAATCCCTAAATCTTGCGAATTAAAGGTAATTTGCTCCAAGTAAACCTTGATCTCCATCTCCGGTGCATTCAACATCAAGTAGCGTAAGAACTGTAATCTTTCCAAAGCAAGGTCTGGATCTTTCGTAAACGCTTCGTATTTAGAAGTGTACCCTTTCTCGTTTCGGACCGTTGCAATCCGGCCTGCCCATGAACGCCAGGTTTCTCTGCGATGCGGAGAAATGGTCAAATCTAAAGCTCCCAGCTCCTTTTCTTTATCGAGGAAGATTTGTTCTCCGATATGGGGCTTGTCTCCGGTTTGGTTGCGCGCACCTAGATAGTGGAAGGCATGATGCAAGATGGTTTCTGACTCTTCACCATAGAGAATTCCTTTCTTTTCCTCGCCGTCACTATAGGGGACAACAGTAACTCCATTATAGGCAGAGATCCCTCGTTCCAAACGAGGATTTGCACCACGCACTGATGCAAGTGTGGTAGATAAATACGTTTTTAACGCTCCTACATAGGCTTTTTCGCGTTGATCTTCGTCTTTGAGCTTGGGGTTCCAAAGCCCCATGCCCTCGGGAAGCTCAGGACGTTTACCCAACACAAACTCGACAAATTGGGTTTCGTCTATAGCAGTCCAAGCATCTAAGGTCCAACCCACACTTGTCCAAAAAGCTGTGTCATGGAATATATTCACTGCAACAGCCCTAAACTCTTCTTTCACATCTTGAATTGAGCGGAGGTTATTGGTTACGATCTTGTCCCACAAATCAGGGTGCTTGTCTTTTATGAGATAAATCATGTGCTCAGCCATATCAAAGCGGATCGCATTCACATTGCGAAAAGCCCCAGTCGCAAAGTTGTATTCGTAGCTGTTATCAAAGTTGACATCTTCATCAACTAGATAACATGCGGTCTCAAGTTTGAAATGCGCTTCGATTTGTTTGACAAGCTGCAGTTGTTGGAACATGATTGCGCGCTCAGGCCCAGGGGCCTTTTCGCCCATCTCATCCTGTAGGTGGACGCGTTTATCTCTTAATCCCCCAATCTGGGAGGGAGAGGTCAAAACAGCTTTCCCTTCTGCTTGCAGAGCATGCAGCGTATTCACCACTGTGTTGAGATGAGCCTCGATCTCTTGGGGTTTAGCTTTTTCTGTCAAACCAAAGTGAATGTCGAAGTTGAAAATAAATGCCTTGTGTCCCATCGACTCGTCAAGCTGACGCACTAAATCGTCGGTTGTAATCATGATCGGCTGCTTACCCCGCTGAGTTAGCAGATCAATTGCCTCAGGAAAGATGAAATCAGATTTTCCTGTTCCCATTTTAGCTCGAATAAAGCGAACCGGCTGGCCCCTTTCATCTTTTTTCGTATGCAGATCGTTCATCATCTGCTCTAAAGCCGAGATCGCTTTGTTTCGAGAGATCCATTGGTTTCGATAATCACTCACCAAATACCTGCGCGTGAATACTTGATCTTTAAGATAATGAATTCCGTCTTCAGTCTTTGCATAGCGTAAGCGGTAAGAACCCTCGTCTAAAAATCGCTTCAAATCGGTGCTGTATATGATCCAATCGACATTGAGGTTAGCGCGACTTTGGACCATGTTTTTACGCGTTTCAGAATCAACACCACGGGGTACTCCGGCAACGATTCCTTTCAAAACTACCGAGAGGTCACGGCATTTGGCTAGTGCTTTTTCATATTGCTGCCTTTCAGTAGCAATCAGGATGGTTTCCGTAATCAATTCAGCAAGGTAGACTTGGAGCTGAGGATCCTCAAGACGCCCCAGCTGTCCATAGCGGTACAAATCAAGCATGTGGTCAAAGATTTGGCCATCGGTAAACCGTTTGCGATCTGCAAACAGATGTAAGATTCCAAGCTCAGGACCGTGGGATCTGGCAAAGTCGATCACAGCGCCAAGGCCCCTCTTTTCAGCAGCCTTCAAGCTTTTCAGCCTCAGTGAAATCTCGCGGTGGATTTCTTTGAGTTTGGTGACATCAAAAGAATTCCCTGTGCGCTTTTTCAGATCCTCGCGGGCCTCATCGATACCGTCACAGATCTTCTGGAACTTATGGCGTTCACGGATGTTATCTTCACCCTCTGGAATTCTTCCAGGTCCAGCTTTTGCAACCCGGCTGCGCTTATCCCAAATCGACTCTCCAATCTCCCACTTTTGGGCCTGCGTGTCCCATCTACGACAGGAGTCATCAAAATAAGTACTCCAGTTAGGCCTCTGATCTGGAAGATGCACTTCTACTTTTTCGTACTTGCCTTTTGGGACGTGCTTAGGATAGACAGTCAGGGGAAGACCTACTGCGCGTGCATAATTCTGGTGAATTTCAGAAAAGGGTTCCATAATCAGATTTTCAAAAGGGACCATGTTGGCCATTCCCGGAGCAAACTGTGAGACTATAAGGGAGATTGAGTCGGTCAGTTTTTTCTGTGCAACCTTGAGCGGTAGATCCAAAAGAGATTCTAAAAGAGCGCTTACCTCAGCTTGCGCAAGGATTTGTGTGGGAAGGCCATGTCTCTGAAGGCGCTCACCCAGCTTGCGTAAAGCGGCCTCTTGATGCTTTTTACGTGGATCGATGGGTTTAACCCGCTGCGGAGGATCGTATGCAACCAAAGCTGTAATCGAATCGATTGTGATTACTTTACCTGCTGCACGAGAGCCTTCAAACGCAAGGGCAAGAAAGTCTACGAGCACCTTGCGAGAATATTGTTTAAACTCATGCGTACTCCCCCTCACATATTCATTACCCCCGATATTTTCCAGATAAGTCAGATCGGTGTACCATTTCATTTTCAGGGCCAAATATTCATAGGCTTTTGCGTAAGCCACGTTTAAAATGCCAGGAGACATAGATGCCTCTTGTTTCAAAGTGGCACTCTTCATTTGGATCGCGGCCATATCGATCATCCCTAGCCGTATCTTTTGGATCTCTGTTACCTCCGTTTCCATCGGCCTCACAGAAGGATCACCCGGTTGAAGCTGTTTTTTGTAATGCCAACGCATCAACAGAAAGCGGCGGGCTGTATCGACCTCAGCGCGGTATTTTGTATTCGGTGGGATATCCCGAATCAGGAAGGAGACGTCTTCTGCAGACAGCTCTTCGCGGTGAATCCAATCCCAATAGTCCCAAAAATGGGCGAGGACGGTGTCCCACTTAGGATACGTCCCCGATTGCCTGTGCATGTCATGGATTGACCAAACGCCAGTGGAGTTGGTCAGACTGCTCATGGTATCGATCATCTTAGTGACCTCTAAACCTTGAGGATCGGGGATTTCAAGTTGGAATGGGGCAGCTCTTGCATTGCTTTTGGCTTCAGCTGCCTCTAACAGCTTCTTAACCATCACCGTGCTTGCGCTAAAGGCCAAAGTGTCATCGGTCAGAATCGTTTCTTCGCGCTCGGTTAATAACAAGCCACTTTCAGTTAACTGTCGGTGATATTGAGACAATCCCTGCCGATATTGTAAATAGAATTGAGCACCGCCCATCTTAATCATTTCAGACAGTTGTGGCACTCTTTGTCCAGGCACCACCTTAGCTACAAGTCCTTCATCAGAAAGTAATTCGATACCATGCTGAGCCTTCATAGTTGTATTGAGAACAAGTAACTTGGCTGCTAATTTGGCACGAAAAGCTGCCTCCAAAGGGGTGCGCGCCTTTACAAGGTCCTGCATCTCTCCTGTTAACCCATCAATACCTAAAAGAAATAGCGCCATTTTCCGGAGTTGTCTAATATCTTCCGGCCCCCTGGAATGGCCAGTATCGCCCATGCACTTCAAGTAACGGCTGGCTGTCGCCCAATCACCACGCTTAGAGGCGACAAAAGCAAGATAGAAAAAGCCTGCATGTGAAGAGCTTTCTGTACGCCCTTCGAGGCGGTAACGAATCGCTCTTGGAGCGGCTATACCCTTGAGAAGAGCGATCAATTCGTCTTGCACACCTCCTGCCTGTTCACCCCTCTCACCCGGTATTAAATTTGCTATGACTCCTATTCCATCTATCAAGTTTGCGGCGCCTCCCGCAAAATTTTCAGCAGCACCGGTAAACATTCTGATATCTTCGAGCTCAACACCTTCAGGCAGACCCATTGCACTCAATTTCCCGCCGGCCGCATCGATGAAATCGACAGCAGAGCGTAGGAATATGGCCTCCTCTCCCCTTTTCTCGCCCCCCGCAACCATGTGGGGAAAGATCCAAAATTCTTCTTCAAATTCAGGCTCGCCCGTTTGACTATTGATGCGGATAGGGCGGCTGTTTCTCAAAGGAAGGATGTATTGGCGCCAATTTTTTCCAAAGCGGCTTTCATACCTTTGAGTATTGGTCAATTGCCATTTCCAATCTTCTCTTCCGCTAACAACCCAGATTTCAGGATTTTTGTCACTTTTCTTTAAGATCAGCTGTTCTTTACTCTCCTTGTCGACAGGAAAGCGGATTTCGTCAACATAGCTCCCATCTTTCGAAAGAAGTAGAAGCCCATTGCCATCACGGCAACTAATCAATGTGCCATTTTTTTGGGTAAGACCAGAACACACTTTTAGTGTCCCTTCTTCTTGTCCAATGGTCGCTTCAACGATTTTATCCCCTCTAATCCGCAATGTGATTGGGTCATTGTCAAGGCTCTGTAACCTCACTGGCTCACCAATTGGTGCTCCTTTCTCTGACGCAGCGGCCTCTTCTGTGTTTGGCTTCTCTTCCTTAGATTGGGAGACCACAACGCTAGAGGGATATTGAGCTACAAGCACTCGTGTGAGATCTGCTTTTCCAGCTTTATCCATAGGTATCCAAACACCTTTGGTTTTAACCAAATCTTCAATGGTGCTGTTATTGTGACGAGCAAAAAGCTGCCAAGTTTTGCTAAATACCGACTCGCTCAAATCTAATCTTTGAAAACGGTAGGTTTGTCCCTTTACAGTCTGGAAAATTTGGAAAGAACGGTCCTTAAAGTAGCGGAATTCATATTGGACCTCCCCCGTTTCATCCTTCCATTTATATTTGGTGACACCATTGTCTCCAGGTTTACTGATAACTGTCGGATCCCATTGTTTGAACAAGAATCGGAAGTTCGTTTCGTCATTGCGGATCTGCTCAGGTAATTTGCATCTCTCTCCCCGAACAATTTTTGCCTTGAAGCCTTTTCCTGTACGCAGATCAATTTCATCCAATTCAGAAAATTCTTTATTTGCCCCTCTGCGGACGTACGCAAAGTCCTTATTCTTGACCCTAAACCAAGAGCCTTGTTCTACAGATAGAAGGTTTAACAATCGATCGCGTAGAGGCTTACTTTCATTGATGGCCTTGCAGATCGGGGGCAATACTCTTGATTGGAAGGTGTGGATCAGTTCAGCTTGCCATCCCGAGTGCCCCAATTCGATCGGGGATTTTTGCGTGATATAAAAAGCATTAAGGGCTTCTACCCAACTTCCCACATTTTCGGAGGCTTCGAATGCCAAAGGGTCATCGTCACACTGATGGCAATAATAAGAAAGGGTGTATTGCGCAAACTCTTTTTGTTCGTTATCTTCCATTTTCCTCAGGCAAGCTTCAGCAACAAACTGCCGATCATACACAGGGAGTGCACCTGAGATTTGTTCGACAATCTCTGCGCTCAGCTTTCTGGTTTTTTGAAGATCTTTAGCATGGCGACGAATCCTTTCGCATACCTCACGCAAAAAGATTTCACTCTTAAGGTGATCGGGTTTAGATTGCAAATAGAAGCAAATTTGGTTCAACAGCTTACTATTAACGATAAAGAATTGGGGATTTTTTAATAAAAGTTCTTGAATGAGGCCTTGCTGGAAAAAAGTTAAGTAAAGTTTATGCTGCACTGCAGGAACGGCCACTTTTTCAGGAAACTGAGAGATGAAGTGGAAACATTGAGAAACAGACAAATATGATAATTCCTCTGGATTGGCGCCCTTTTCCAAAGCACACATACTTAAAAGAAAAGCCTCTACCGGGTCTAATTCCGGGAAAAGTTTATATTCAGATTTCTGCATATGTGAAATCTCTGTGTAGGCTTCCCGCTCTTTATCGCCCCCTACCTGCTTGTTACACATTTCGGGACTGGCCTGACCTGTAAAGTTTGCCCTATCTTGGAGAGTCGGAGCCTCTTCCGGCATATCTGTTGTGCCAAAAAGCCCAGGACTATCGGCAGTAGCTGACACTGTGAAGCACATCGTATCTTCCATCTTTGAAGCTACGATGTGCATAGAGGACATTGCGGCAAACTTCAGTTTGATAGCATCTGCTGTCAAATGTTCTCCCATCAAGAGATTTTGAATTTTGCTTACCATGCCTGAGCTATGGGGTTGTAAATGTCCTTCACAATTGCTTAATATTTTCCGCATCTCTACTACTTTACAGCATAAGGCGAGCTCTTCTGGTACAAGCATAGCTGCGCCTTTACCCGGGTCAAAATAACCCCTTTGATGCCTAGAAATCTCACTATCTAAAACTTCATTTTCTTCTTTGTCGGTGATAACCGTTCCATCACCTCTTGCTTCAAAGCCAATGATCAAACCTTTAGCAAGGCACCTTGCAGCAGGAGTGTCTGGATTCTCTGTAGAAAGTTCACGCAAGGTCCTTTCGCACGCTTGGTAACGTTTTTCAAAGGACGGAGAGCTTCCCACGACAATACTGCGGTCTTTTTTTATCAACCAAACATCTTCAGGTCGCCTATCATCATTAAAGGTTTTGCTGATCCACCCTTGTCCACATAGTTTGTAAGCCATCAGGTCTTGAGAAATCCCCACTATCTTGGCGAAGCATCCCATCACTGCGATCATCCTCCTATCACTGTCTTCGGGCTGGGCATTCCAATTCATGAGAAGGGCATCCCAATTCATATCGGTAACAACAAGGTTTTTCAGTTCATTTAAAAACCCATCCACTGTTTTGGCGGTCTCAATTTCGCGCACAAGTATGCCATTGGTTCCATACCGTTTATCGTGTTTCACTGCCGCATCATCATGCACAGGCGGTACGGGTCTGCTTGGTGCCGATCTCATGTAACGATGGTCCAAAGCCTGCTGTGCTTGAAACCCAAGTAATTGGAGTGGGTACGCCGCTTCAGCCGCATAGTATTGGGCCATTTCTGTGCGCTCATGGCTATCTTCCTCACTCCATTCTTTTTCAAGACGTTTAGTGACTTCCTTGACAATCTGCTCTTCGCGCATGACAATAAATTCATCCCTACGCTTTTGTAACTGAACTGTTACTTGAGCCTTCGTGTGTAGGGCAGTAAAATGGAGCCTAAGAGCTTGCAACTGTACTGGAGTGGGCTTACGTGTCAATGAGATTGCAGCGATGATCTTTTGCAATGCGGTCTCAAGCGGCAGTGCATAAACAGATGCTAGCAGTGTTTGTATCGCCTCCCGCTGCAAGTCCTGGGGCGAAAAGTAAGGTCTTAAAGCAGTAGAGGCGGGAGGCGTTTTATAGCCTTCCCAGGCACTATTAAATTCAGCAATTTTAGAAGTAATTTTGCGTTGGAAAAGATAGCGTTGAATGAGGGGGATGACAGTGTGGAAGTCAAATATCTCGTGCGGTCTCAGAGGGAAGGTGCCGGAGCGTGCCGAGGCTTCAAACATAGCTTCAGTTAAATTTGTTAATTCGACATTCCACTGAGTGATTGCATCTATTGAGATCATATCCCAGAAAGTAATCTCTCCCTCACCCTCCGCAGGTCTGGCTGGTGGTAGAGCCTGCATCATTTCCAGTAGCAGCGTTTTTGCAGAGAGCAGATCCTTTTCCTTTAAAAGGTTCTTGGCTCTTTGCATCAAGTCCTGAAATTGCTCAAGAGGGCAATGGTGTTGATCTGGGCTCAGATGGATATTTGTTAACTCGGACCGCATTTTTACAAGATGCACAGCCTCATCGATACACATGCGGTACCCATCGATCGAGTTCGTGGTTTGTTTAAAGGCTAAGGTTTCCTCGATCGGTGCGGTTAATTTTGCCCAAAAGATATTGGCTGTGTTCTGGAGATTCCCCACATCCACTTGCTCGAGTGCTTCTGTCCGTTTCATTTCCGAAAGTTTTTTCTCGACAAATCCAATGAAGTGTTCGGTAATTGCTAACGCAGCATCAACTCCCAGCTCTTTCTCCATGTAATGACGCACTTTTTGAGCGTAATGGAGAATCCCATCGAGCGCCCTTGCCCTTTGCTCACCACTTAGCTTTCCTTCATTTTCTTCATAATAGGACGTTAAATGCTCAACATAGAATTTGTAAAATTTAGCTTTTGAAGCTGAAATTTCGGGCAGCTTACTGTCAACTTGTGCTAGAAAAGTTTCTTCCAGTGCAACCGGTTTGCTATATTCTTGCCCAGTGAGCTCACAAATAATGGTTTCTTTCTTAGTCAGTTCGTGGATTAGGGTAAAAAGAGCCTTTACAGGATCTCTACTGGCCTTGGATAGCCGAGGTGCTGACTCCGCAATCATGATCTGTCCGGCTTTCAGAAGTAATTTCTCAAACGAGAGATCCTCATGCATCGGTCCTTTTAAGGTGAGCTCCTGCTCATCTTTTTTGCGGGTATAGGGGAGATGTGTAATCAGCTCACGGAAAAAACTACACCGAGAAACAGAGTCGCCTAACTGCGCTGTCACATCATAGGTTGTGACAGCTTCTATTTTGTTACCTTTTTCTAATGAGGTCGAAGAGAAGCTGATATGTTTCATAAGTACACGTCGGGGAGAAGTTAAAATATTTTTAAAAACGCAAACCTCCGGAACATCTACAAAAACGAGAAAATGCGACACATAATCACGCCCCTCTCCTTGTGCGATGGGGACGATCATGGCTTTTTCGGTTGCAAGCGCTTCGTAGCGCGCACCTAAAAGTTCTGCAGCTTCTTTGATTTGTTTGGTGCTACCCGAATTGCGGGCCGCATGAAGTTCTTGACCCAGATTGGAGCCGTCACTAAAAAGAGCTGCGGCTTTTTGCACAGCCGATTGATACTTAGGCTTACTCAAGCTTTCCGGTACTTTCTCGTGTTTTACCTCAACAGAGCCTACACCTTTCTCGAAGCTGCCTTCTGGTAGCTCTTTCCATTCCCCATCGGCATGGAACTCATAAATGTTTTTTGTCGTTACTTGTTCTTGCCAATCGAAACGTGGCTTAGTCGCCTCAAGCTCTTCTTCTGTCAGCTTGACCCTACGTTTCCGCCACTCGCATACAATTACCCCTTTGCCATCCTTACTCGGCATAAGAGTTTCATTTTTCTTTTTAGCAACAGGCTTCCAATTAGCCGTCTTATCGTAATTTACGGCGTACTTTGCCCTCTCTCCAACCCAAAGTTCTGGAGGTATCCTAGTTTGACCCATCCAAATCTCATAATAAGCTTTGCCATTCGCATCAGTTTTTTCTCTGCCGGGATGCCCACGATAATAATAAGAGACGATCAATTCTGGGTCTTCTTTAATACCCAGTTTCCCTTCATACTGATTGGTGTCTGTGGAGGCAAAAAATTTACCCACAAAATGAAGTTGGGAAAGGACATCTTCATGTTTTAGCTCGCCCACCCGATCATGCTGCACGGGATTTAACATCTCAGCAAAAGAACGAGCTTCTGAGCCCGATACGAGGCGATAAAAAGCTACAAAAGGAGTCGCAAAAAAATCGATGACCGATTTCAGGCCCTCAATCAGGGCGCTGGATAGCTCAATTTGCTTAAATTGCCGCAATGAGAGCTCTTGGGTTTTGTAGCAGGTTTGCACCATAGGGGCCCTCTTCTTAGCAGAAGATCGGAAACAATCATCGATGTCAACAGTTTGATGGCTTAAGACAGGTTTTTCTTGAAGCAGATCTTGATAATTTACAGTGCGGTGAGCCGGCACAGCTTGGCTTTTAGATAGGTCTTGAGCTTGAGGATCTAAAGTGAGGTTTTTACGTATGAGATTTCCATCTTCACGATAAGAATAGCTGCAGGTGCTCTCATTGACTTCAAGTATCTCTACAATGTCCCGACTGTTAAGCGTTTTTTCTACCCGTGCTAATTGCTGAAAGATCTTGTCTCGCTGATACTCACTTTTCCAGGCCTCTGTCTTACCCCGGTGAAGGAAAACAATGCTCCTTTTGGCACTCCCCCCTAGCTTTTTGTGATCCGGAAAAAATTCAAAGACCGCACTGCGCGCCCCATCTACTTGAATTGGCTTCGATACTTTGATCGAGGGATTCGACATGTTAATACCTTTCTTTAAAATCTTTGCATATATCTTATCTCAAACATATTAAAAATTCATTAAGAAACGTTAGAAAAGTGTTAGAAAAGAAATAATCGGGAGCAATAGCTCGAGGATGAGCCCTAAAAGGTGGGCGTAATAGCGCCCTGGTATTTTTTAATGATGAAATTACGCATTTCTTCTGAAGAGAGGACCTGTTTGAGTTTCTGAAGGTCTTCGCGGCTCTCATCCCCTCTGCGGATAGCAACGATATTTGCATAGGGAGAATCACAGGATTCCAGAGCCAAAGCATCTTTGTAAGGATTTAGGTTTGCTTGCAGAGCATAGTTAGCTGGGATAAGGGCAGCATCCACATCAGCAAGCGTGCGAGGCAAAAAGGCGGCGTCAATCTCTTCAATCTTGATATTTTTAGGATTTTCGATGACGTCGTAGACAGTCGCTAGGTGGCCCCTGTTTTCTTTTAATTTAGTTTCTTTTAATTTGATAATGCCCAAATTTTCCAAAAGCATCAGAGCTCTAGCTTCATTTGTACAATCGCTGGGAAGCGCAATAATAGCGCCCTCCTTCAATGCGTCTAAAGTAGTGATCTTTTTGGAATAAATGCCAAGCGGCTCCATGTGGACTGTGGTAAGGGTTTCCAGGTGATAGCCAAAACGTTGATTTTGTTCATCGAGATATGGCTGATGTTGAAAGAAATTAGCGTCGACTTGCTTTTCGTATAAAAGTCTATTAGGGAGATTATAATCATCAACCTCTACGATCTTAAGCCGAATCCCTTGCTTTTCCAGGGCAGGCCTTGCTGCCTCCAAGATCTCAGCCTGAGGAACGGGTGTCGCAGCTATTGTCAGGGTTTTTTCTTCTAGGTGACAGCCTGTCAAACAAAGAACCACAATCCAACTGGCTACTAGACGTCTCAGCCTCACACTCTACCTCGTTTTCTCAAAATGGCACATGCTAAAGAGTTCCCCAATCCCTGAGCACATTCGACCAACACTACGAGTAAGATTAGCGTGACACACATTAAAAATCCATTAAACCTTTGATAACCATATTGAATCGCCACTTTGCCCAGACCTCCACCGCCCACAAGGCCGGCCATTGCGCTATAGCCAATCAGATTGACCACAGTCAAGGCGCCACCCCTTACCAATCCTGGATAGGCCTCTGGCAAATATACTTTAGTGACGATTTGATGAGTAGTGGATCCCATGACAACAGCCGCCTCAATAATGTGCGGGTCAATTTCTTTGAGGGCAGCTTCAACAATACGAGCGACAAAAGGAGCTGCTGCTAGTGTTAAAGGGACAATGGAAGCATGCGTACCAATACTGGTGCCCACTATCCATCGAGTAAGAGGGATCATCGCAACCATCAAAATAGCGAAAGGAATCGAACGGCCAATGTTGACAATCGTTCCAAGACTTTGATTGATAGGGCGGTTTGCTCTTAAGCCACCCTTATCAGTCAATGAAAGGACGATCCCCAAAGGCAAGCCAATCAAAAAAGCAAAAAAGGCTGAAGCAATCACCATATAGAGCGTATTGAAAAGCTCTTTGGGAACGATTCTCCAAGCCAGGTGTAAATTTTCAAGGAATGTCATATCACCTCTCCATGCACACCTACCTGTTCTAAAAATTGGCGCGCACTCTCTCTTTGTGATGGAGTGCCTGCCAAAGTCACTACGAGACTGCCTACTGTTTCCATTTTTAAAACATCGATGCCACCAAAAAGAATGTTAACCTCTACCTCATGCTCTCGAATAAGACGCGAAATGACCGGCAGACTAGCAGTTTTACCTCTGAAGGTGAGACGGAGCAACTCCTGCCCTTCTTTTCTGGGAAGCAGGTGTTCTGGAATGGAATGGGTCACACTCTGTAAAAATCGTTTCGTGGTAGGATGATGCGGCGTCGCAAAAAGCTCTGCTGTGACCCCTTGTTCAACGATTTGTCCATACTCCAAAACTGCCAGACGGGTGCAGATTTGTTTGATCACCTCCATCTCATGGGTAATCAGAACAATGGTGAGTCCCAGTTTTTGGTTGAGCTGAGCCAGGAGGTCTAAAATGGCATGTGTACTGCGCGGATCCAGAGATGAAGTTGCCTCGTCACACAATAGAACAGAAGGTCTATTGGCAAGAGCCCTTGCGATCGCAACCCTTTGGCGCTCTCCCCCACTGAGCTGAAGGGGATAATACCCCTCTTTACCCTTAAGCCCTACCAGATCCAGCAGCTCCTTTCCCTTTTCCATTCTTTCATGGGTTGGGACACCGGTGATCTCAAGAGGGTAAATACAATTCTCAAGAGCCGTGCGGGAAGCAAAGAGATTGAAGTGTTGGAAAATCATACCCATGTTTTTCCGGGCTTTTCGCAGCTCACCTGGGCTTAACGCTGATATCTTCTCACCTTTCAAAAAGACCTCTCCCTCAGTTGGTCTCTCCAAACACGCCAGACACCGGATTAAAGTTGATTTGCCAGCCCCGCTCATCCCGATAATCCCAAAAACCTCTCCTTGCCCGACAGACAGGTTGATGCCTTTTAAAGCTTCAGCTCCTTGAAACCGCTTCGAGAGATTCTCTACTTTGATAATTTCCATTCAGGCATCCCCCTCAAACTTCATTCGCAAGTACTTGTGTAGCCTTGTTAACACAGAGACACGGAGACAAAGAGATTCACACTGAGGGCAGAAAAATGTATTATTTGTTCCTCCAATATGACCCTTCAATTGGAACGTAGGTCGGTTTCTCAATTCTATACTTCCTCTGTGAACCTTTGTGACTCTGCAGCAAAGTCTTTGGACAGTTGGACGGCCCCAATAAGTTTAGCACTCGGAAATATATTTGTAAAAAATCATTTCTCGGGGGACAATCAAATAATAAGTGGAGGATTTTTATGGGCACAGTGGTCTCAATACCGCGTAATGAAATTGAAAATTTGCTGGGCGAGGAGGCTGAGTCTCTTCTTACGCATACATGCCACACGATTACTAAAGACCACTTGCATCTACCCGATGGTAATTGGGTAGACCGCATTTTTACCTCTTCTGATCGAAATAATCGAGTCATGCGCTCCTTAGAATCTCTATTTTGTACAGGACGCCTGGCCGGAACAGGTTATTTATCAATACTACCAGTTGACCAGGGTGTAGAACATTCAGCTGGAGCCTCTTTTGCGCCTAACATCGATTGTTTTGACCCTGAAAACATTGTCCTATTAGCCCTTGAAGGAGGATGCAATGCCGTTGCCTCTACCTATGGTGTTCTGGGCATGGTCGCGCGCCGTTATGCACACCGCATTCCATTCATTGTAAAGCTCAATCACAATGAACTCCTCTCATATCCGAATAAATACGATCAGATTTTTTTCACCACAGTAAAAGCAGCTCATGATATGGGGGCTGTGGCAGTGGGTGCCACAATCTATTTTGGATCCCCCGAAAGCACGCGGCAAATTGTCGAGGTCTCTCAAGCCTTTGCCTTAGCTCATGAGCTCGGAATGGCAACCGTTTTGTGGTGTTATTTACGCAATCCTGCTTTTGCAACATCTGCAACAGACTATCACACTGCTGCTGACTTAACCGGTCAGGCTGACTATTTGGGAGCTACGCTTGGGGCCGATATCCTTAAACAAAAACTTCCCACTACCAATGGGGGCTTCAATGCTTTGAAGTTCGGTAAAACAAGTGAAAAAGTCTATTCCGAGCTCTGTTCAGACCACCCCATCGACTTATGCCGTTACCAAGTAGCCAACGGTTACATGGGTCGATGTGGCCTCATCAATTCGGGTGGCCCTTCTGGAAAAAATGACTTTGCCGAAGCGGTGCGCACAGCCGTTATCAATAAAAGAGCTGGCGGGGTGGGGCTGATTTCAGGTCGTAAAGCCTTCCAAAGGCCTATGAAAGAGGGAATTAAAATGCTAAATTTGATCCAAGATGTCTACCTCAGCAAAGACATCATCATCGCTTAGCAAAAAATAACTCCAATCTTTCTTTCCAAAAAAGCTTTTATAGAGTATCAAACATCCTTTCATTTTTTTAAAATGGTGGAACATGACCGATGCTGTACAGGCAGGATCGATCTGTTGGACGTGTTGGTCCTCGGAAGCTCAAGACCTTGAAACCGGTTCTCTAAAAGCTCGGGTTTGCACCTATTGGCGGATGGGGCCCGGTCTCGTCTGTTTGGCTGCCAGCGTCATCGCTGTGGTCTACTCCCTTTATTGGCAGACTCCCTCTCTTTGTGGCGCATTTGTCCCTTCAGGTGCTAGTTCCATTTACCTCATTTTCCTGGGTTGGGATTTTCAGAATCTACAAACTTTGAGCGAAAATAATGAAAAATTCAAAGAATCGCTAGGGAATTTAGAGGTAGCAAATGAACAGCTTCAAGCTTCCAATGCAACACTCAATACTCAACTCGCTGGCCTTAGAAATTCCTTAGGGAGTTTGCAAACAGAAAATAGCACGTTGCAAGCATCAAATGTCCACTTAAAAAGCTCTGTGAGCGGTTTGGAAAAGAGCGTGAAAGACCTAGAACAGGTGCGCTCCACTTTACAGATTCGGTTGGACGCGGAGGTGGCTCAGCTCAAAATATTACATAATGGATTATCCCAGATTCAAGTCTCAGCCAAACAAGACCATTCCTCTTTTGCAGGTCAATTAGCCATTTTCATTCAACAAGTCGAGCTTTTACAAAAGATTCGTGAGCAATTTGAAAAAGCCGGCTCCCAGGTGCAAACCCAAACAGTGACTTTGGTGGAGTCAGCAAAGGTCATCGAAAAGATCTTTGCAGAAATTTGTGAATGGAAAGATGGTGAAGAAGTTCAAAGGCGTCTTTCGATGTCCCAAGATTTAGGTGCAAAAGTATCCGGATTTCAAGGACAATTGGAGATCCAAAAGCTCCAACTCGAAGAGCAGAGAAGGCAAATCGAACGTTTAAGAAATATCCGAGAAGGGTTCGAGCAACTTCTGCAGCAGCTTTTAGCAGTTGCAGCCGAATTAAAGCAAACCAATGGCAGCTTAGCCCAAAAAGTCGAAAACGTAGTCCAGGAATGTAAAACATATGAACTCAAAAACTGATTGGGAAAATGCCAGCCGTTGGTACGACCAAATTGTTGGACAAGAGGGGCACTATTACCACCGCCAGATCATCCTCCCTAAGCTCTTGACCCTGCTTGGCCTCGATGCATTTGATTCCCCATCACTTCTCGACCTAGCTTGTGGACAAGGGATTTTGGCCAAGCACATTCCCCAACATATTCCCTATTGGGGTGTCGATCTAGCCCCTTCTTTTATTGCAGAAGCTAAGAAAAAATGCCCCAAAACCCAACATTTTCTAGTGGGGGACATTTGCAAACCACTTCCCATTGATAAACAGGATTTTACTCATGCCGTTATTCTCTTAGCCCTACAGAATGTAGCCCACCCGGAAAAGGCACTTTTAAATGCAGCTCATCATCTTCAGAAAGGAGGGGTATTAGCCATTGTCCTTAACCATCCATGCTTTAGGATCCCCAGACAGAGCGCATGGGGCGTGGATACTACCAAAAAGCTCCAATACAGGCGCCTTGACGCCTACTTTACTCACCAGAAAATCCCTATCCAGATGCATCCCGGTAAAGGTAAGGCATCAGAAACCACTTGGTCTTTCCATCACAGTATCAGTGACTTTAGCCGATTTCTGGCCGACGCTGGCTTTACTATCCTTCTGATCGAGGAGTGGGTCTCTAATAAAGTAAGCACAGGGCCCACTGCCAAAATGGAAAACCGTGCGCGCGCTGAATTTCCCCTCTTCCTCACATTTTTAGTCCAAAAAATTCGCTAAACCCTCAAAATAACAATTATACCATTTGAGGGAGTTGCATAACTTGCTTTTTCCTCTAAACGCAAATAAACGAGTTGTTTCTTAAAGAATTAAATGAATATTTGGGAATTTTTAACAAAAGACATTTGGCACGTGCAGATTGCAACCCTGCCACCCTGGAAGCGGCTGGGCTATCGCGCACTGCGCACCTTAATGCTAACTAGTCAGGGATTTACTAAAAGTCAAATCCAGCAAGGAGCATCTGCTCTTACCTATTACTCAATGCTTGCTGTTGTGCCTGTTATTGCTCTTTTGATCGGGATTGCCCGAGGCTTCCGCTTTGAACAATCTCTAGAAACCTGGTTGCTCCAACGTTTTGCAGAACAAAAGCTAGTCATTACTCAGATATTCAAGTTTGCTGGCGAGTCGTTACAAGCCGCCAGCGGTGGAGTGATCGCAGGAATAGGTATTGCCCTTTTACTCTGGTCCGCGATCAAAATCCTTCTCAATATTGAGCTGGTGATGAATCAGATTTGGGAGGTTAGAGAGGGCAGATCGTGGGCCCGCCGTTTTACTGATTATCTGGCTATGCTCTTTTTAGCACCGATCCTGATCTTTTTAGCCAGTGGTCTGACAGGCTACATGTCTGCCCTTGTGTCAGCAGTCCACAAGGGTAGGTTGCTCGAGCATATCGCTCCCCTCCTCATTCCTCTATTGAGTTTGGTTTCTTTTTTCCTAAGCGCTCTGCTCTTCACGTTTTTGTATATTTTTATGCCCAATACGCGTGTCCGTTTTTTTCCGGCTTTGTTTGCCGGCATTTTTACTGCGGTCATCTACCAGATTCTCCAATGGTTGTACTTTTATTTCCAAATCGGCGTAGCCGGTTACAACGCCATATACGGAACATTTGCGGCTATCCCTCTTTTCTTAATCTGGCTTCATTTGAGCTGGGTGATGATTCTTCTGGGAGCCAAGCTCTGTTTTGCTACCCAGAATGTGGATTCATTCGAATTTATGTCAGAGAATATCCATTTAAGTCATAGATTCCGTTTGATTTGCTCACTGCGACTTGCTCAATACTGCATCAAGAAATTTATGCGTGAAGAGTCTCCACCCTCAGCCCTAGAACTTTCAAATAGGTTAGCTATCCCATTACCTCTCACAAACCGTCTCCTCTATAATTTGGTAGGAGCCGAGGTCTTGGTAAAAGTGAAGCGAGAGTATGACCAGGAGGAGGCTTACCTGCCGGGAAGAAGTCCAGAGTCCCTGACAATAAAGCGCACAATCGATATGATTAACGAGAGGGGTGAAGTGATCCCTCTCTCTCCTTCACACGAATTAACTTTAATCCTTAAGAACTTAGAGAAATTTGGCGTTGCTATGGAACAATCGGATGCAAACATCCTTCTCAAAGATATCAAATGAAAAAAAAAACTGTTCAGATTTTTGTTTGGATTCTCTGCTTTCTCCTCCTACTTTTTTTTACCCTATCTGCAGCTTTGCCATCTTGGCTTTCCACTCCCTCTGGCACAAAGACAGTAGTGGGCTGGATCAATGCGCGGATTGATGGAAAGCTGACGATAGGTAAGCTCGATGTGAACTGGCTAGGCAGTCAACGAGTGGAGAATGTCACTTGGCTGGATGGTTCGGGCAATCTGATTTTTAATCTCCACTTCCTGGAGACACACACCAGCCTGTTATATCTGCTTTTTGGAGGACGCTCCCTTGGAAAGACCACCGTCGAAGAGCCTTATCTATATCTTTCTGAGCAAACAACAGAAAAATTGCATCAAACACAAAAAAGAAAAGCTGGGCTTAAAAAAACACGTAAACGCGGATGGTGCTATCCAACTTTCAAAAGTGAGCTACATGTCCATAACGGCAACTTAATTTTTGCAGCAGGCCGAATCCCTGGGATCACTATTGCTCAGATCCAAATTGATAAAAATGCGAGGAATGATTCGTTCACTTTAAGCGCTCAAACTACTCAAGGTAAGCAGGATGGGACTATCACTGTAGAGGCGGTTTTTGCAGAAAAAATTCAAGCCACGGTAAATCTTCTCAATTTTCCTTTGGCCGCTTTAGATGGCCTGGAAGGTTCTTCCCTCTTTACCGACGCATTAGGCCCTACACTTTCCCTGGAAATGCACTTAGAGAAGGATGGCCACTCTTCCCTGTCCATTTACGGCACGGCCTCCAGTGCCAACCTGACAGCTTATGTTGAAGGCGTCACAGAGGATAACAAATTTAACCTCAGTCCACAAACTCGTCTCGATTTTACGGTCACTCCAGCTCTTTTCAAAGCATTGATCGATGAACAAGAAAGGAAGGATTGGGATTTGGCGAGTAAGACTCAAATTAAAATTGAAGTTGAGACAGGGATTTTCCCAATGACCCTAAGTACGCCCCGTTTTGAGGACATTGTGCTACAGGCAAATCTTTCTATCGATCGAGCCGAGCTGCATCATCAAAGCCTGGGAAGTTACTCCCTCAAGCACTTTACAGGTTTTGTGATTGCGCATCAGAATCTAGAAATTGCTTACGAGGGTGAAATTCAGGGTAAGGAACAAACTAAACTTTCCGGAACCATTTCGATCACGCCCGAAAAAGGGGTCCTTTTTCAATACGCTTATCAAGGATTTCCGGTTTCTTTACTGAGTTTGTTCTCTTCAGAATTGGAAAAAAATGTGCGCCTTCTATTCGGGGGACAATTCGATATGGAAAGCGAGGGTACTTATGTGAATAATGAGCTTGATGCACATGTGACCGTAGCTTCACGTCAAACTCAATTGAATGGCCACTTGACAGGTACTCTCCCGGAGTTCAGTTTTGAGAGCACCGGTACGACTCAAATCCCTCATGACAAGGCCAAACTGATAGGAAAATCCCTCGATTTCAATTTGAATGGCAAAATGAACCTTACTGAGAATCAACTCTCAATTCCCTTTGTAAAAGGGAATGTATCGAATGCTTTTGTTTCTCTTGATTTGCGTGGAAAAATTGGTGAAGAAGGATTGCCTTTAACTCCGGATACCATGCAGCTCATGGCAACTGGAGTAATCAAAAAACTCCCCGTACAAGAGGGGCAGGCCTCCCCTGCCCTCACTATCGAGAATACGATTGTATACCTCCAGGTAGATGGGGCTAAAAACCACATCTACATCAAGGCAGAGGGGCCAGGAGTAGATGCTGTGATTGACGTAGATCAATTCATTCAAAACGATAGCATTGTTTTTCCCCAAGCTCAGACAACTTTTTCTACACAGCTACAGAATTTTCCTTCAAATGTGTTGGGGTTGTTGATCTCTGAAACGCTTGATCTCTCAGCTTTTGTAGGAGACTCACTCAATGTGAAAGCTCGAGGCAGTTATACTCCTCTTGGTGAGCCGCGCTTTTCCATGGCTATGAATGCCGAAGGATCAGGTTTTTTTGCCTCATTGGGCTTCACGTTAGATGGAACGCTTGCCGTCCAACAAGATCATCCCTCTTATATTCATTGGGATATTACTCCAGAGCGGTACAACGCTTTAATGCACACATTCCAGCTCGATCAAACAACTGAGCCCACGTTTATTTTATCACGGACAACCCAATTAAAGCTGGATATCACACAGTTCTCATGCCCTACCTCATTTCCTCAAGATCTCAGCCATTTCCTCTGCCAGAGTGGATTTGTGGGTAATATCCATCTCGACCCTGCTACCTTTCACAGTCAGTATGCCGGTGAATCGATCACATTCCAGGGAGTCAAAGGCTTTATTAAGGGGGAAAATTTCTCTCAAGGAATTGATTTAATTTTGAGTGGGGACATGCTCGCTGCCAACATTCCCCAATCAGAAAAATCATCGTTCGCCTTTGATGGTCAGATGTTAAATTTTTGGACACCCGATGGCCACTTTAATCGACAGGGACTTACAATCAAGGGAGCCTTAAGTTTAGATCTGCTACCTGTTCGTCAAGTTTCTGGTATAGTGCCTCTTGACCCAGAAACTCGCACGATTGTTCAGGCTATTCTAGGCGAGCTCATGAATGCACGGATCTATGGTGAAATCTCTCAGCTCAGCGGTCCCTTGACAATCGACATTAAGGCATCGAACTTCAAAGCCAATCTTCCTTTGCAGCTTCATCAAAACGAGATCTATCTACGTGACTATGTCGATGCGGAAATCACCTTAACAGAAGCGGTCAATGCAACATTGCTCAAAGACGTCAATCCCTTATTCATCTCCGGTGCCTATTCAGACCATCCCCTTAAATTGTATATTGATCCTCATGGATTTATGATGCCAATACGCCCCTTCTCACTACAAGGTGTCCGAATTGGCAAAGCAATCCTCGACATCGGTAAAATCCGTGTCCGCAATGGAGGGCAAGTGGAGTACCTGGTCAATTTTTTGCAGGCAAAAGAGTTCTCCCAGGATGGACTCATGCAGGCTTGGTTCACGCCCATATTTATCTCCCTCCAAGATGGGGTGGCCAGTTATAAACGGTTCGATGCCCTTTTAGGTAATAACATCCATATCGCAATGTGGGGAAGCATCAATCTGATTAACAACCATGTTTCCATGACACTCGGGATTGCTCCTACAACTCTGCGTGAACGGTTCAAAATTGCAGGTTTACATAAACAAGATATGTTTCAGGTCCTGATGCGTGGGACAACTGACAAGCTAGAACTCGATTGGAGCTCTGCCTATACCCGGATTGCGTTCCTGGTTGCTAAGACAGCAGGTGGAGGAATCGGCTTGCTCATTGGTGGACTGCTAGAACCAATTATCACCGCTTCTTTGGGCGAAGAGCCGGTTCCTCCCCTCACCACCGACCCCTTGCCTTGGGAATCTCAATACCCTTCAGAACCCGGACAGACCATCCCCAAAGAGGCCTTTCCCCGCAGGGGCTCTCGCAAAAGCACCCGCCGTTACTCCGAATAGCCCGTACCAAATATCACAAATAATACCATTTCCAGAAAATAAAGTCATGAAGTGGTGCTGGGTAACATGACAGATTTGGATGATCGTTTCGAAGCCTATGTTTTTGCACCTAAGTGAGAAAGGATCGTTCAAAAATGGCGTGTTATACAGTGCCAATTTGTGACTTTATTTTCTGGAAATGGTATAAGAGCGTTTGATTATCCTAAAAACGGCAGTTGGAGACGGCAAATTGACGCAATCTTTTGATCCAGAATCGCTTCTATTAGGGGGGCCCTTCACCATTTGGGAATGTGCGCCCCCTATTAAAAGTGATTCTAAATCAAAATCTTGCATCACTTTACCATCTCGAACTGCCGTTTTTAGGATTATTTGAGGTTTTATATTTTTGCTCAAAGCAAACAGGGATTTCTTGTATAATGCTTTGAAAAAAGGTGTGTGTGGTTAGGCGGAATCCAAATTTTTTGGGGCTGAGTGAAAGCTACCTTTTCCCCGAGGTGATGCGTCGCGTACGTCAATATCGTGCTGAGCATCCGGGAGTTGAGCTCTTGAGTTTGAGTATTGGAGACACCTCCGAGCCACTGACAGAAGTGACAGTTGAGGGATTGAAGCTACAAGCGACGCAGATGGCAACACGCGAGGGATACAAAGGGTATGGCCCTGAGCAGGGCGATCCTTTTTTACGAGAGAGGATCGCGGAGGTCTTTTATAGGGGTCGCATCGCTTCGGATGAGATTTTTGTTTCTGATGGTGCCAAATGTGACATCGGTCGTTTGCAAGTGCTTTTTGGGCAAACAGCCCGTTTAGCCGTGCAAGATCCTACCTATCCTGTCTACGTCGACACGAGCGTGGTGATCGGTAATCAAGGGATCACCTATCTGCCTTGTGGGGAAGAAAACGGTTTTTTCCCCGATCTTTTCAAACTACCTCAAGTTGAGTTGTTATATCTTTGCTCCCCCAACAATCCTACCGGCGCTGTCGCCACCAAAGAGCAGCTTCGGGCACTGATCAGTTGGGCAAAACAGCAAGGCACTTTCATCATTTTTGACGCTGCCTACTCGGGGTTTATTCAAGACCCGGAGCTTCCCCATTCCATTTACGAAATCGAGGGAGCCGATGAAGTAGCCATCGAGGTCTCCTCCTTCTCAAAATTGATCGGCTTTACAGGCGTTAGGCTGGGTTGGACCGTTGTTCCGCACAAGCTCCGTTTCGCGGGAGGCGAATCTGTCCACAAAGACTTTAACCGCCTCATCACCACTTTTTTCAATGGCGCTTCTGTGATTGCACAAGCCGGTGGAGCTGCCGCTTTGAGCGAAAAGGGACTGATTGAAATGCGCCATACGTTGGCTTTTTATCTAGAAAATGCCCGCTTGATTCGAGAAGCACTCGAAAGCAAAGGCCCTGTCGTGTATGGAGGGATCAATGCCCCTTATCTTTGGGTAAAGTGTGGCAGTAAACCCTCATGGGAGCTTTTTCAGAGACTCATGGAAACAACCGGATTGATCACCATCCCTGGAAGTGGATTTGGAGCCCAAGGCGAAGGGTATTTGCGCTTCAGTGCATTTGGCAATCGACCCCATATTTTAAAAGCCGTTGAACGGATTGAGCATGCATGGCCCGCACATTTGTAGTGATCCAACCAATTGTCGATTTAAGAAACTCACCAGGTATTGTTCTACCAAATGACTATTCTTATCAACCGGGGCGTGAAACGCAACTCCTTCAAGGAGAAAATCTTCATCTGTTTGAAGAGAGAGGCGAGTGGCTCAAAGTGGGAGCCATCGAGCAACTACGTTACACTGATCAAGAAGGGTGGAGCCCCTATCCTGGCTGGGTTCATCGCTCAGAAGTAGAAGAGGGATCTTCAGCACCGTACTCACACGTCGTATGCACTCCGGGGTCTCTTTCCTATGGTACTTGGGTTGCTTCTGGGGTCAATTCTCAGCAGAATGAGATAGAGCCCCGTCCGATACCTATTTCTCCCAACCGGGAGCAAATGGCTCTCGAAGCGCGCCAGTTTATCGGCGCTCCCTACCTATGGGGAGGAAGAGCTTTAGGCCCCTCTAACAAAATCGCCAGCGTGGACTGCTCAGGACTTGTCAATCTCCTATACCGCGCTCAAGGGATACATATTCCCCGCAATGCTCATGACCAGTATCTCATCAGCCGACCTGTCGATACCCTGCAATCCGGCGATCCGCTCTATCTAGCCAAAAATGTACGTGTTACTCATGTAATTGTGAAATTGGACGAGCTCACTTTTATAGAGGCGCCAGAAACAGGCAAAAAAATCCGCTTGATAAAATGGGGGATCGACGTATGGGAAGAAGAAGGCAAAATCCGCATTTTTGACCGCCCTTACCTTTACACGGCCTATCCCCGATCTTTACTATTCAGGTAGCCCGAGTTTATTGGGCTATGAGCTTAATAAGCTGTTGAACTCTGGGATGTTGTTCTCCCAAAACGTTCCTACAAAGAATATAGACCTCCTGTAAAGCTTTGAGTTGGGAAGGTGACACCTTAGACGCACAGGCAATCAAGCTGCTCAATACTATTTCAATATGAGGATGACCTTTACCGTATGCCAGAACTAAAATCTTCAAAGCCTTTTGATAAAACTCGAGGGCTTGGGCGTACTCCCCAAGGTCGTCATAGACACTACCGATATTGTTGTAGCTTGTGGCCACATGAGGATGGTTTTCTCCGAGGACCTGTAGCTGAATCTTCAAAGCCTTTTGGTAAAACTCAAGGGCTTTGCCGTTCTCCCCGAGGTTTTTATAGACACTTCCGATATTGTTGTAGCTTGTGGCCACATCGGGATGGTTTTCGCCCAGGACCTGTAGCTGAATCTTCAAAGCCTTTTGGTAAAACTCAAGGGCTTTGCCGTTCTCCCCGAGGTTTTTATAGACACTTCCGATATTGTTGTAGCTTGTGGCCACATCGGGATGGTTTTCGCCCAGGACCTGTAGCTCAATCTTCAAACACTTTTGGTAAAACTCAAGGGCTTGTGCCAACTCCCCGAGGTTTTTATAGACACTTCCGATATTGTTGTAGCTTGTGGCCACATCGGGATGGTTTTCGCCCAGGACCTGTAGCTCAATCTTCAAGGCCTTGTGGAGAAACTCGAGGGCTTGTGCCAACTCCCCGAGGCTCCAATAGACACTGCCTATATTGTTGTAGCTTGTGGCCACATCGGGATGGTTTTCGCCAAGAACCTGTATCTGAATCTTCAAAGCCTTTTGGTAAAACTCGAGGGCTTTGCCGTTCTCCCCGAGGTTTTTATAGACCATGCCGATATTGTTGTAGCTTGTGGCTACAGCAGGATGGTTTTCGCCCAGGACCTGTATTCTAATCTTCAAAGCCTTTTGGTAAAACTCGAGGGCTTGTGCCAACTCCCCGAGCTTGTGATAGACACTGCCGATATTGCTGTAGCTTGTGGCCACAGAGGGATGGTTTTCGCCCAGGACCTGTAGATCTATCTTCAAGGCCTTGTGGAGAAACTCGAGGGCTTTGCCGTTCTCCCCGAGGTTGTGATAGACACTGCTTATATTGTTGTAGCTTGTGGCCACATCGGGATGGTTTTCGCCGTGCTTTTCCTGAGCTAATGCAAGGGCTTTCAAGTTACGCTTAAGCGCTTGTTGGTATTGAGCCATTTTCTGTTCTATGCTGCCGAGCTGCAACTGTGCAAGGAGATCATTGGGATTCAGAGAAACAGCCTGCTGGTGGGCTTCTTGGGCCTGACCATATTGGAGGTTTTTCTCAAAATCAGCTCCTTGGATTTGAGGACTTTTGTCATAGAACAGCGATTTGCTAAAGGACTTAGGATTCTTGGTACGTAAAAACTCCTCGGCACAGGTATGGAAGGGGATCAGCACCTTGTAGATTTCGTGGAGAGAGGCAAGGCGTTTTTCATCAAGATAGAGGTCTCGGGGATCTTGGGGCTGCCCCTGCTTGATATGTAGTAGAAACTCCCCTTCACTTTGGTAAAAGATGTGCGCTTCAAAACGTAGGCTAAGGAGCTGTGAAAGGGCTTGGGTTAAATTTTTTGCCCCTGCGGGGCAGAGCAATCCCTTTTTGAGGAGCTGCTGAATCATCTCAAAGGTGGAACACACTGGAAGTCCACAGAACAGGGTAAGACTACCTAACATAGATTGGAAGGGACGGTAGAGCTCTTTTTTGATGCCAAAAGCGTTTGTTTCCTGTTTGCTTTTGGAAAGATCGGGCTTAAACTCATGTACATGTCCTTCTAATAGCTCCAGGGCAAGCGTCTCGCGTAAGGGGGTTCCTGTAAAAGAAAAGAAACCATCTGTAGTGTTATGCAGCTCTTGCTTAGTTTGGTTATATTTCATAAAGAGCCTGTTGTCACCGGCCACATAGCAAACGCTTGAGAGGGCATTGGTGACAATGATATCAGCTTCCATCCAATGGATGCTCTGATACTGGGCTAAGCCTTCTGGTGTGTCGATGAGCTCATAAAAGCCTGGTTTACCGAGCGGGGTATTGCCTCCTGAGTCCATCGAAAAACCAGCAGGTGTAGGGCTTGCCTTCGGCGATTTTTCCTCAAAGAGTGTGCCAAAGAGGGGAAAGAATGTCTCCCCTAGGTTGATGATTTTGAGCTCGACAAGTTCTGCGAGAGTGCGGAAATAGCCGAGATTTTCTTCGGTCTTTTTCCCGATCAGAAAGGCAAACTCCAGATCGGAATAGGGGCACATCTCACTACGGGCCATAGAGCCCATCCCCACACAAGCCCACTGCACAGGAGCATCTCCTATGAGCCCTTGAGCATCTAGGATAAGGGAGCCTAAAAGCTTTTTATAGGAAGCTGTGAGATAGGGAAGGATGCCTTCAATGGGGTTCTTCTCTTCAAATTCTTTGAAGTAGAGGCTCCGGACATTTTTCAACCATTCTCTGTAATTGAGCACACTCCCTTTATGGTGATGAGGAACTTTTAACCCTCTGCTGTCTAAAAACAGAGCTTCGATCCGCTCAAGTTTTGCTAACAGGTATTGTTTCAGAAGAGGGTTATCCCCATCTTTCTCCAGGATGGCAAAAGCTCCATTGAGGATTTTAGCGGCTTGTGCCCACTGCTTTTTTTGAATGTAGAGGTCACTGAGCTTTTCTAGATAAAAGATTTGCTCTTGGTAATTACTTTCTTTCTTGGCTTGCAAAAGCTGGGCACAATAATATCCCTCTACATCTTTGGGTAGCTGATCTGGCTCTTTAGGTTTGACTCCTAAAAAAAACTGTACAAACGCATCTTGTCCCCAACGAACCGCCAGATCAAAGGGGAGATCGAGTTTCTGATTGGCAATATCTGGCAAGGCTCCTTTTTGAAGCAGTAGCTGGGCGCTGGCAATATGCCCATGCTTAGCAGCCCAATGCAAGGGGGTGAATCCAAAAGCATTCGAGGCATTAGGATCTGCTCCTGCTCTTAACAGAAGCTCTACCACATCCGGTTTTTCATGACCCCACACAGCTTTATGGATGGGTTGCTTCCCATCTTCATCGGCGCAGTGAAGAAGGGGGTATTTGAGAAGTATGGCTACAATGGGCGTGTATCCGTAGAAGGCGGCAACATGAAGGAGGGTGTCTCCCTCTATGCCGACAATGCTAGGATCTGCTTGGTTAGCGAGCAGGCATTTAACAGCAGAAATGTGACCTTGTGCTACAGCTAAGTAAAGGGGCGTTTTTTTGGACAAGTCTTGCGCATTGATTTTGGCTCCCGTATCGAGTAGCAGTTCGATGTGCTCCACCTGCCCAGCTTGTGCAGCTAGGTGTAGAAGCGTTTGCTTAAACCGGTTGGCCTGATCAGGATCAAGACCATTTTCTAGCAAAAACTGCAGGGTGAGAGGACACGGTCTTTTCAGCATCTCTTCGATCAGAACAGTATCTTTTTTAACTTCTTCTAAGAAAAGTTTGAGCACAGGGATTTGTTCGGAAAAGGCAGCACACTGCAAAGGTGTGGGCTTACCGCTATGAATCATGGTGGAATCTTGCCTGTGGAGCCAAGAGACGATAGGGGCGCTACCTTGCATGGCGGCCATATGCATGGGAGTCCAGCCATCTTTTCTCTCTTTTTTAAGCACTGTAGAGTCTTGAGCTAAAAGCCATTTTAAAACAGGAAGCTGGCCTCCTAAGATCGCTGCAAAGAAACAGTTTTCCCCTTGAGCATCCTCTTCTAAAAGACGCATTTTATCTTCCAGAATCCAGCTCTTGACTTGGGGTAGATCTCCGGCTTGGCAGGAGGCATAAAGACCGTCGAAGGTATAGTTGGGGCCCAAAGAGGGAAGAAGGTCTACCCCAATCTCTACGATAAAGCTAGGAAGGGCTTGAGCCTTTTGGAATACGACAATCTCATGCCATGCAGGTGGCTGTTTGTGAACACAGGGGTAATAGTCCATGCAATAAGGATTATCCGGAAGAATAGAAGCGACGGGTATGAAGTGGGCATCGTAGTTTTGATAGGCGCCCTTACCCTCCAGCATCCGCATATCACTACATTTTTGGGGATAGGCTTTATCGCTGATAACAGGATAGGGCTCTCGCATCGAGACCCAGGAAAGAAGAAGAGCTCCCTTACTGTACATCGAGGCGTATTGAGCACTCTCCGTAAAGTAGATCCCGCTTCCAAAATAGCCAATGTCGGTACTACCCGATCCATGACCGGAAAAATAAGTATGTTTGCCAAAGTAGGTAAAGCCGGATGCGCAAATCGATTGGGATTTTGGCAAAGAGGTGCCATGCCAAAGAGGAAGAACTTTGGCATGATGGAGGATTTGCTCTTCCTGGTCTACCATCACTTGTAAGGGAGAATATACAGAGGTGAGATCTTTCCAGTTCTCAACCACCTCTTTGCGTTCTGCAGATAGGGATGCGGGCACAAACTGTTTGGCCTCATGTTCTATATTGCTCAGGTGTGCCAAAAAGCCCATCTGCAAAGAGCTGTTATAAACATAGGTGATCTTAGTAATGCTAAAACCAGGAGGCTTATCGGCCATAAATTGAGCTAACACAAATTGAGATGCAGGGTCGGTAGGCAGAAGGACAGCGGCTTTAAGGCGAGGGTTCACTGCTTGTAGACGCGCGGAAACCTCAGGGCTCACATGCCAGGGAGTTTGGGGGATATTCGATGGAATCATATGTACCTCAAGGATTTGCCAAGTACTTTAATGAACCTCTACTAAAATGGCGAGAGAAATGGGATATCTAGATTTTTTGAGTCATCTCTGTTATCCTTTGGCTGAGAAAAAGATTATGAGCTAAGGGTTATGTCACAAATAAGTCCCCGAGTGGATATTGCGTTTAAGAAAATATTTGGCGTGGAAGAAAATAAAGACCTATTGATCTCTCTTATTAATGCTATTGTAGCGCAAGAGGATCAGGTCGAGGAAGTGACTCTTCTCAATCCCTACAACCCCAAAAGCTTCAAGGATGACAAAAGCTCTATTTTGGATATTAAGGCAAAAGGGACAAGTGGTAAAAGGTTCAATATCGAAATCCAGATCAGCGATGAGGCTGACTATGACAAAAGGGCGCTCTATTACTGGGCAAAGCTCTACACAGAACAGCTAAGAGTTGCAGAGGATTATGGCCGTCTTTCTAAAGCTATCGGTATTCATATTTTGAATTTCACCTCGATTCCAGAGGTAGATAACTACCATAACGTTTTTCACATCAAAGAAAAAGAGACCGGATTCCTGTATTTCAAAGATTTGGAACTTCATACCATCGAGTTGAAGAAGTTTTCAAACAATGGCCCGGAAGAGGAGGAAGATCTGATTGCTAAAGTCAAAAACTCCCTAGATATGTGGGTTGCTTTTTTGACGCGTCATGATTTACTAAACAAGGAGCATCTCCCCTCAACAATGGACAACCCGATCCTAAAAAAAGCGCTGAATGTACTCGATGTCATGAGCTTCGGTGATGAGGAAAGGGAAGCCTATGAAGGGCATCTCAAGTGGCTTAGAATAGAGGCTAATACCCTTAAAAAATACGAGACCAAAGGTTTTTCCGAAGGTTGGGACAAAGGCAAAACCGAGGGGATAGCTGAGGGTAAAGCTGAGGGTAAAGCTGAGGGTGCTAAACATGCTGCCATCCAAATAGCTCAAAACCTGTTATCCCAAGGCATGAGTATCCAACAAGTACAGGCAGTTACCGGCCTATCTGCTCAGGATATTAGGTAACTATTTTGCAATTCCCTCATTATACCATTTCCAGCAAAGTCAGCCCGAGAGAGTTTTGCTAGTCCCCTCAATCATACATACTCATTAGCAACTATTTTCAAACGACCGCGGAGCTTTAGAAGGGCTTTGGTGTGGATCTGGGAAACACGCGATTCGCTGACTCCCATAATTTTGCCGATCTCTTTGAGCATCAATTCTTCGTAGTAATAATGAGTGAGAACTTGCCTCTCTTGAGCAGGTAAATCAGAAATGGCGCTCTCTAAAAGAGCTGCAAACTCTTTGCGATCGGCAGCTTCAAAACTTGTCTCGGCCTTGATGTCGGCAATGCGTTCTCCAATGGAGGTGTTTTCCTCATCGTTTTGAGAAACTTGCACGTTTAAAGAAATTAAAATGGCTGGCCGTACGCGCAGCAAAAGCTCCCCATACTCCTCTTCGTTTAAACCTAGATGGGAAGAGAGCTCTTGGTCAGTAGGTTCGCGTCCTAATTTCTGTTGCAATACCTCTTGAGCTTCAGAGAGGAGATTAGCCTTTTGATGGATACTTCGAGGAATCCAGTCTAGCTCCCGCAGCTCATCGATGATCGCTCCCTTGATCAAAAGGGTGGCGTAACTCTCAAATTTGCTATTCTTAGTCGGGTCAAACTTCTCAACAGCTCTGACAAGCCCGGTTACTCCGGAACAATACAGATCATCGAGCTTCACATGCGAGGGAAGGGAACTACCCATTCTGCCGACCACACACTTCACAAGGGAAAGATGCTGTACAATCAGTTCATCACGTAGCTCTTCCTTACCTGTTTGGGTATACTTTTTCCAGAGCTCAGTTATGACTGCTTTTTCTACCATCTCTAGATAATAACAAATTTTAATTTAATGTGCTTAACTGCCTTAATATTTGAAACTCCTCTTTATTAAAATCTGTAAGAATTTTGTGAGTTATTAATTTAGCATCAGCAACTTGCAAGTCTCCTGGCAAAGGATACCCAAACGAAATATAGCGGATTGGTATATCTGTTTTGGCACATACATTCACAAGAACACCTGCAGCGAGTGTCTCATCTAGTTTCGTGAACACCAAACTGGAGGGCTTAAGCGGTGAAAATTGATGCACCGCTCCATATAGGTCAACCTCTTTGGCAGAGGCACTCAACGTGAGAAGCACCTCGGCATCCCCTACGCATGTGGCAAGCTTGTCTCCGAGCGCCTCTACCCGGTTGGGCTGATAGAAATTACACCCTTCTGTATCAATGAGAAGAAGATCGAAGTGAGTGTGAGGAACCGTCGCAAAAAAAGGAATCTTCTGCAGTTCTGCCCATTTCTCAAGTACTCTCTTTTTTCCTACATCGAGAGTAACCAGAGCCACTTTTTTGTTCTGCTTAAGATAATGTGAAGCGAGCTTCATTAAAGTCGTTGTCTTTCCAACTCCTGTTGGACCGACAAGAACTAGCTTACGCGGCTTTTCTAAGCAAAGCTCTCCTGTTATACGCAACCGTTGCATGATCTTCTCTTTCAGGTGGGACATTTGCAACAGCTGCGGCAAGGCTTCTTTAAAGTGGGTCTTTCTTAAAGCTTCTGCCGGCTCGTGAGTAGTCTCAAAAATTTCCTTATCCTCATCGGTCAGTTCTTGAGAAATGTCATCTGCGAGCGCTGCACAGATCCCTTTTGATACCAAAAATCGGGCCGTTGCATGCATTCCGCCTTTACGTTCTGCCATGAGACGTCTGATCTCAGAAACATTGTATCTGATATTCAAATGAGGACCTCGTTAGTAACGACTCCTACTGGAGCCAGCTCAATATCCGATGCAACTTCTTTATAAGATAAGACACGGAGTTGCGGCAGTTGCTTTTCGATGATGCGTCTTAAGGGGGCCCGGGATGTTGAGGAAGTAACAATCACTGCCTTAAATCCCTGTTTTTTTGCTTTTTCTTGTAGCTGCATCACCTCGCGGGCGATTTGATCGATTGCTTTGGGCCTCAGTGTCCCCTTTGAGGCTACCAGCATCTGTTCGATTTTGGGATCGAGTGTAATGACATACGCCTTGCGTGCTCTGCCAAAAAATTCTTCGGAGATCTTGCCACAAAGAGCTTGCCTTACCTCTTCTGTGAGATGGTCTAGATTACTCTTTTCTCCCTCAGCATGGTCAGCAAGTACCTCTAAAATAGTAACCGAGTCCCTTATAGGGACACCCTCTTTAAGTAAGTGTTGCAAGACCTTCAGGATTTGTCCCAAGGAGAGCTTTTTGGGATAGAGTTCATCCACCACAGCGCAGTCACATCCTTTCACCTCTTGGAGCATCTGGGCTACATTTTGACGATTAATTAACTCATGGGCATGTGTTTCGATCACCTCGATGAGCCGTCCCACCAGCACATTCAGCTCCGCATCACGCCCTGAAGCCACTTTGACCCCTTTGATCAAAATAGCCCATCCTGTAGGCGAAAGATCCATCTGGTCACTAATATGTACGCTAGGAACGCGCACTCCAAGATGGCTTGAAATCTTCGCTCTCACTTCCCCTAATTTATCTTGAAGCGATTGAGCAAGAAGCACCACTTGATATCCTAACTGAATTTCAATGGGGTGTGCTAAATAATGATCAATAGGGTTCTCTTGGCAAGAGGGATCTTCATCTTTTTGTGCCCTTTGCTGGAAGTAACCTCCAATTAGAAGAGCGCCGCTCATCGGCAAAACAACCCACAAAGGCATCCCAGGCATAAAACTGATGAGTAAAAGTAATATTCCCGTAATCATGAGCACTTTGGGCTGATGGAAAATCTGCCTTGGCACTGTTTTACCCAAAGAGCCACTTGCAGCTCGGGTTACCATCATGGCAGCTCCTATGGAAACTAAAAGCGCAGGAATTTGTGAAACGAGTCCATCGCCAATAGTGAGTCTTGAAATCGTAGTCCAACACCCCTGCCAAGGCATTCCTTTGACTCCAATACCTACTACAAGACCCCCTATCAGGTTCACCAAGATGATGATAACCCCAGCAATTGCATCTCCTTTTACAAATTTAGAGGCTCCATCCATCGCCCCATAAAAATCGGCTTCAGCACCAATTTTTTTGCGCTCCTCTTTCGCCTGAGCCTGAGTAATTAACCCAGTACCTAACTCACTGTCGATTGCCACTTGTTTGCCAGGCAATGCCTCCAAAGTAAAGCGTGCGGCTACCTCCGCAATCCGACCGGCACCTTTGGTAACCACAATAAAGTTAATAACTGTTAACAAGACAAACAGAATCAGGCCCACCACCTCATTACCCTGAATTACAAAAGTGCCAAATGTATGGATAATATCCCCAGCCTCGGATCGAAGTAGAATCATCCGTGTCGAGGCAACATTCAGCCCCAATCTAAACAATGTCAGAAAAAGCAAAACGGAGGGGAAAGCACTGAACTCAAGGGCATTTTCGACATACACTGTCAACAAAAGTGCCATGACCGATAAGACTATGCTCAGGCATAAAAGAGCATCCAAAATCAGCGGAGGCAGAGGGACAATTAAAAGCAGGACAAGGCCCACCACACCCACCCCTAAAAGGGTATCGGTGTATCTGTTTAATCGACGAAAACGACTCCCCCATTCCCCCTTCATCACCATTCCACATAATCCACGAGACCATTTTTGTCTACAGCTACTCAAGCAAATCAGCAATTCCCGTGAAATAAAATTTTGGGTGGATTTCAATGATTTGCGAGTCCTTTGATTTTTTGAGGACATACAAAAACATTATCTTTAACCTAAAAACGGCAGTTGGAGACGGCAAATTATACCATTTCCAGAAAATAAAGCCATGAAGTGACACTGGGTAACATGACAGATTTGGATGATCGTTTCGAAACCTATGTTTTTGTACCTAAGCGAGAAAGGATCGTTCAAAAATGGCGTGTTATACAGTGCCAATTTGTGACTTTATTTTCTGGAAATGGCATTACACTCGCGGGCCCACCCTAGGGCTTGCCATAGGACAAGCCATGATCTTCTTCACCCACTAATTGAATGAGACGTTGCACCAAGGGATCTTGTTCCCCCAAACTCTTCCTACATAGGATAGAGACCTCTCGCAGTGCTTTGACTTGCGGGGGAGATGCTTTTTCCGCACAGGTAATCAAGTTTTCCAATGCCACTTGAATATTAGGGTGATTTTCCCCGTGGACTTGGAGCAAAATCTTCAAATCCTTTTGGCAAAACTCGAGGGCTTTGTCGTACTCTCTAAGGTTTCCATAGACAATCCCAATATTGTTGTAGCTTTGCGCCACATCAGGATGATTTTCATCGAGTAACTGGAGCCTAATCTTCAAAGCCTTTTGGTTAAGCTCGAGGGCTTTGTCGTACTCCCCAAGGTTGTCGTAGACATTGCCGATATTATTGTAGCTTGCGGCCACGTCGGGATGGTTTTCCCCGAGGGCCTGGAGCCTAATCTTCAAAGCCTTTTGGTAAAACTCGAGGGCTTTGTCGTACTTCCCAAGTTTGTCATAGACAAAGCCAATATTGCTGTAGCTTGTGGCTACATCGGGATGGTTTCCCCCAAAGACCTGGAGCCTAATCTTCAAAGCCTTTTGGCCAAACTCGAGGGCTTTGTCGTACTCCCCAAGGTTTCCATAGACAGAGCCGATATTGTTATAGCTAAAGGCCACATCAGGATGATTTTCCCCGTGGACTTGGAGCAAAATCTTCAAATCCTTTTGGTGAAACTCGAGGGCTTTGTCGTGCTCCCCAAGGTTTCCATAGCCAATCCCAATATTATTGTAGCTTGTGGCCACAGAGGGATGGTTTTCCCCGTGGACTTGGAGCTGAATCTTCAAAGCCTTTTGGTAAAATTCGAGGGCTTTGTCATGCTCCCCAAGGTTTTGATAGACCATGCCGATATTATTGTAGCTTGCGGCCACGTAGGGATGGTTTTCCCCGAGGCTCTGGAGGAAAACCTTCAAAGCCTTTTGGTGACACTCGAGAGCTTTGTCGTACTCCCCAAGGCTGTTATAGACATTGCCGATATTGCTGTAGCATACGGCCACATCGGGATGGTTTTCGCCATATTTTTGCTGAGCAAGTGCCAGCGCCTTCAAGTTTCTTGGCAAGGCCTCCTGACTTTTCCCCATTTTCTCTTCTATATCTCCCAAAAACAATTGAGCCTCTATATCATTGGGATTAAGGGAGACGGCTTGTTGGCAAGCCACTTGGGCTTTGGCGTATTGGAGGGTTTTTTGAAAGGCTTGTCCTTGGACAGAGGGGCTATCATCGTAAAATAAGCTCCGGAAAGCTTTTTTGTTGCGTGTTTGATAAAACTCCTCTGCGCATCTATGGAATGGAATTAACGTTTTATAGATGTCCTCTAAAGCTTTTAAAGACTCTCCCTCAAGGTAGAGCTGGCTTGCATCTCTTGTTTGCCCCTCTTCGAGATGAAAGAGATATTCGATCTCGTCTTTGTAAAAGAGGTGGGCCCGTACTCTAAATTCAAGGACTTTGAGGATGGCTGTTTTAAGATGGGCGGCGCCTTGGGCTGAAAACACTCCTAATTTTACAAGCTCGCCCAGGCGCGCGAGTGTACCTCTCTCTTTGAGCTCAAAAAAGAGGGATAAACAGCCTAAAATCTCTTGAAAGGGGCGGTAGAGCTCTTTTTTAATTCCGAAGGCTTTAGCCTCCTCTTTTTCTTGGCAGAGATTGGGACGAAATTCCTGTAGGTGTCCTGCTAGAAGACGGAAGGCTAGGGTATGACGTTCTTTTTTCATTTCCTTTTTGACAGCTTCTCGATAGGTGGCAACAAGTTTTTCATTGCCTGCAACAAAACATACGGCGCTGAGGGCATTGGGCAAGATGATATTACGGTCGATCCATTTGAGCGTTTGAAAGCCGGCCAGTTTCTTGGGACTTGCGATGAGCTCATAGATACCAGGGACACCTAGGGGGCTATTGCCTGCACTATCGAGAGAAAACCCGTTGGGTGTAGGGCTAGGGTGGGCAAGGTCTACACGCGCAAAGATAGGGAATTTAGTCTCCCCTAAGTTGAGGATTTGCAGAGCGAGGATTTGAGAGAGGCGGCGGAAGTAATCGAGGGCTTCGGGAGTCTCTTTTTTCAAGATAAAGGCAAATTCTATATCAGAGTTGGGACACATCTCTGCCCTTGCCATCGATCCCATGCCAATACAGGCCCACTCTACAGGGGGCTTGCCAAGAAGATTTTGGATCTCATTGATGTGAGCACATAAAATCCCTTTGAAGCCTTCTGTTAATAGGTTTTGCACCTTTTCTAAGGGCACCTCTGCATCCAACATTTCCTTAGCTTGTATGCGGATACGGCAGAGCTGCGTGCGGTATTTAAGGATTCTGGCTTCGGTCTGCTTATAGCCTGGCACTTGATGCTGGGTAAAAAAATCCTCTTCGATTTGAGCCAGTTGTTTCAGCAGTAATTTTTGAAGGGGTGAGCCCCCCTTATGAGTAGCTACCAGGTGTAGAGCCCCATTCAATATTTTAGCTGCGCTAAGAAGATCATTTTTATCTGTATAGAGAAGCCCCAACTTAATCAGGTGGATAATCTGCTCTTCAATCAGATCACTTGTTTTGGCAGTGACAAGGCGTCTATAATAATAACCTTCGGCATCCTTTGAGACGGGCTCTTCGGGAAGTGTTTTGTGTGCCCCTAGAAGTGTACAGAGGATCTGGTTTTGACCCCACTTAATGGCCAAATCCAGGGGAGTGTCGTTGTTTTTGTTGAGACTATCCCAAGAAGCTCCTGCTTTGATAAGAACCTGAGCACTGGCAGCATGTCCATGTTTAGCTGCCCAGTGAAGGGGCGTGTAGTCATAGGCATTTTTGGCACCAGCATGAGCTCCTGCTTCTAAAAGAAGTTGCATAACATCGGGCTTGTCATGTGTCCAAACAGCTTTGTGGATAGGCTGCTTTCCATCTCCATCTGCAACATGGATCAATGTCCTTCCTATGGGATGCTTTAAAATGATTTGGAGAAGGGGCGCGTATCCATAAAAGGCTGCTACATGGAGGATGGTGTCTCCCTCTATGGCACATAGCCTGGGATCAGCACCTTTGTCTAAAAGGCAAATAGCTGCTGAGAGATGACCTTGCACAACTGCAAGATACAGGGGCGTTTTTTTTGAAAGATCTTGAGCATTGATTGAGGCCCCCCCCTGCTCAAGTAAAATCTCAATATTTGCCGCTTGCCCCTTATAAGCTGCAAGGTGGAGAAGCGTTTGTTGAAACTTATTGGTTTGATTGGGATTAAGCCCATTTTTTAACAAAAATTGCAGGCTTTTTGGGCAAGGCCTTTGGACAATCTCTTCGATCAAGGAGGTGTTTTTTTTGACATCTTCTAAAAACATTTGAAGCACCTGGCTCTGATCGCACAATGCGGCGCTATAAAGCGGAGTGAAAGAACCGCTATGGACCATCGTAGGATCTTTTCTATGCAGCCAAAAAACAATCTGGACATGCCCTTCTGCTGCTGCCATATGCATAAGGCTTGTCCCATCCTTTCTACATTTTTTAAAAAGGGCCGGATCTTGGGACAAGAGCCACATAAGAAGAGGCATCTGATTGCCTAAAACAGCCGCAAAGAGGCAGTTTTCTCCTTGCATATCTTCTTCACAGAGCCTCTTTCTATCCTCTAGAATCCAGCTCTGCACTTGTACTATATCTCCTGCTCTACAGGCTGCGTAGCACGCTGCAAAGGTGTAGCTCATGCTGGGGGAGCGAACGGGCTCTGCGCCGATTTCAATAATAAAACTAGGTAGAGCTTGAGCCTTTTGAAAAACCACAATCTCATGCCAAAGCGCTTTTTGGTTTTCAAAGCAAGGGTAGTATTCCATACGTCGATTAGTGGCAGCGACAGGAACGAAATGAGCATCATAGTTTTGATAAGCCCCTTTACCCTCGAGAGTCAGCATATCAGTACATTTTTTGGGGTAGGGTTGATCACTCACAACAGGATAGGGCTCTCGCATGGAGACCCAGGAAAGTAACAAACAGCCTTTACTGTACATAGCGGCATATTGAGCGCTATCTGTAAAATAGATGCCACTTCCAAAATAGCCTATATCTGTATTACCAGCCTCTACACCACCTGCAAAGTAGGCATGTTTCCCAAAATAGGTAAAACCAGAAGCGCAGATAGAGACAGATTTTTCGGGGGAAGTTCCATGCCAGAGGGGAAGAACCTTCGCATGTTGTAGAGTTTCCGGTTCCTGATCGATGGTTACTTTTAAGGGAGAAAAAGGATCTGTAAGCTCTTTCCACGTTCCTATGGCTCCTCTTCTTTCTTGGGATAAAGGTCCGGCCTGCCAAGAGGAGGAGAATTTTTGGGCCTCCTCTTCGATATTAAAAAGATGACCCAAAAAACCCATATGCAAGGATTGGTTATAGACGCAGGTGATTTTAGTAATGCCGTATCCGGGAGGACGATCTTTCATAAACTGGCTTACAATAAATTTAGATTCCGGATCGGTAGGCAAAACGACAGTAGCTTTAAAGCGGGGGTTAGCAGGTTGCAGTCTCTTAAAAAGCTCTGTGCTCAGTTGCCAAGGTGTCTGGGATGTGGGAGGGGAGTCTTTTGGGATGGGAAGCATGTGTTTATCTCATTGTTAAAAGCTTTGGGCAAAGGAGGGGTTTCGGGCGCTAGCAAATCGGGGTGACTTGGGATGAGTAACTGATAGATCGTTTCATCAAAAAGCCAGCTGAATCAGCCAACCGGGCACGTTATCACACTATTGGAACAGAACTCAAGGCGTACTTTTTCAAGCAAATGGAACTGTTAGCGCTTACGCATTTTAGATTTGCTTTGACAATCACCCTCAGCTTCCCTTTGCTCATCTTTAAGCTCTTGTTTGGTCATGCGCATGTTTTGGTTGAACTTCCATTTTTGATAGATGAAATCTCCCAAACCCAAAACAACAAGAGTAAGCGCTACTTTGACGAGCAAAGGAAACACTGTTTCGCAAATCGAGGTGGGATGTAAAGAGGGGCGCACACTCTTCATCGTAAAAAAGCCGATGGCCCCGATCACTACCACTTTCAGCAGCGTAAAAAAAATGCGGGATTGAGCCTTTTTTTTCCCTTTGCGTCGGCCCCATACCCAACCAACTTGTATCCACTGGGCTGCCAGCGCTATCACAAATAGACATATCAAAAATGCTGACAGGGGCGGTACAATCTTCCAGATCACCCTCTTCAATCCCTCTTCCGGATCCAGGATGTTCAATTCTGAGAAAACTTCTGTGAAAATTCCCTGCAGGTGTGCATTTAAAACTGCAGAAAAAGCCCAGAGAAGTAGTAGTCCACCCATTAATATTAGGGCTGAAGTGAGCTCAGATGAAACAGCAAACTCGTCATACTCCCTTGCCTTTTTGAGTTTACGCTGACTGGGGCTCTCTGTTTTTTCTTGCATGGACCCCATCATTCTAAAAAAATATTATAATGTACAGAGCAGGGTGAATAAGATAATTGTCGTAAATTTGATCAATACGTATAGTGGGATAACACCCGGAGTATAGCGCAGCTTGGCTAGCGCGGCTGCTTTGGGAGCAGTAGGTCGGGGGTTCAAATCCCTCTACTCCGATCCAAAAAGCGAGCTCATTTTGAGCTCGCTTTTTATTTTACCCCTCGCCATAATTTGTTAGAAAATTCGTGGTTATTCACGAAAGGCTGCTCACCAACTAGGTGGCCTACCTAAATAGTTACAAAAATTCGGGTTATTCATGGGAAAATTGATTTTTGAAGACACAGGTGAAGAGTACGAAGTAGAGGACGGCGAGCCAATCGCTACTGCTTGTGAAGAAGCAGGTGTTCCCTTTGCATGCACAGAAGGAGTTTGTGGCACCTGCGTGATCGAGGTCAAGGAAGGCATGGAAAACCTCACCTCTTTTACTCAAGAAGAGCAAGATTTTTTAGGATCATTAGAAACCGAACGCCTAGCTTGCCAATGCAAGCTCAAGGGCGGATGTGTTAAAATTTCTTTTTAAGGATAGTAATATGACAACTGAGCAAGAAGAGAAAATTACGCGTGGAATGACAATCGGAGAGATCTTTTCTGTTTTTCCTCACAAAAGCCAACGTCTAGCTCAGGCAATGACCAATTCTGGCCTCCATTGTTCAAGCTGCAGTGCTGCCACTTGGGAAACCTTGGAAGCTGGTATGATCGGGCATGGGATGGACGAACAGGCCATCGACAAGCTTATCAAAGAGCTCAACGCAATTCTTGCTGAAGAGATTGACCTCGATACCATCACCCTCACCGAAAGAGCCGCTAAAAAATTCCGTGAGTTTGCCAAAGAAGAGGGTAACGAAAATTATGCTCTGCGCTTTGGTGACATGGCCGGTGGCTGCAGCGGCTTCCAGTACATCCTCGATTTTTCTGAACAAGCAGAACCTGACGACGTTGTGTTTGCATCCTCAAATGTTCAAATTCATATCAAAAAGGGAATGATTAACCGTCTTCTTGGTTGTGTGATTGATTATGTTGACGGCCTTCAAGGGGCTGGCTTCAAAGTCTCCAACCCCAACGTGAAATCTTCCTGCGGCTGCGGCACCTCTCAAGGTTACTAAATGTATGGCAATAGGTTCTGTAGGCCCAGGGCAAGTTCAGACCACGTTTGCTTTTTCTTCTATCCCTCAAGACAGTTTGCTGCTGATATTCACTAAATTGTTGGCGCATTCTGAAAAGAATATTTCGACTCTAGCACTCATCTGTAAAAGGTGGACGCAGGTTGTTAATCACACTGATACAGGACGCATGGTATTTGGGATTGCAGGTCTCCCTTTTCCAAAAAACATGCATACGAGTTGGCAACATGCTTACCGTCTTGCTATCGGCAATTTTTTTGTAAATAACCAAGGCTTAAAACCCACAATCACTACGATCCCCTACTGCAAGCAATTAAAGGTAGACATGCAGGTCGCTTGGATTGAAGATCGGGGTTTTATTCACTACAGTGACAAACAATTTAGCGTTTGTTTTTTTGCTTCACCTCAACAAGTGAATCCGTGCCATACCACTCATTCTATTTCAAAACTTGCGGTCTATCACGATCAGATCGTTTGTGGACTTGATAATGGTACAATCAACGTTTATTCTCTCGAACCCTTAACCTTATTGTTTGATTACAAGGCGCATAACGAACCTGTGCGACACCTATTAGAGTCTCCAACAGGTTGGGTTTCTGTTTCTTGTACAGAAATTGTCCACTTCAGACTTTTCTCTGAAAATGGACGTTCAACCGGACGTTGTCAGAAGATGTGTGAGTCCCCGACACTGTGGGTCGATGCCGAAGATGTCAAATTATTCAATCAGCGTTTTTTATTTTATTTTCATGACATTGACGAAAAAAAGGCTGGTTATTCCTCTCTTAATATCCCCCAAATACAACTTACGCCCTTTATGAGAGCTCAAAACTTAAGCATATACCTATGGGGTAACCTGATTGCCGCTCTTTCTGATCAAATGGCTTTCAGCTGTTTTCGAACCAACCCTTCACAGCCATATGGAACGGGTGGAAAAACTATTCTTGTAGAAGACTCCAATTTAAAAGCAGATGAAGAAGCGGTATATTTTTTCAGGGGCGATGTCGTTTTTAGCATCGCTTATTCACATAATTTTCAAGTTGATGAGGAATCCGAAAATCTTGATCCTGATTTTATCTCACTCTTTGACTTAAGAGGCGGTGGAAAAATGGCTTTTAATTACACAGATAACCAGGGTATCGCGCTCGACGGGGAGGGTCATTATTTGTGTAACATTGCCAACAACAAATTCCTGTATTTTCGTGATCAGCGCAATGAAGTTGTCGTGATCGATTTTCCGATCGTTACTACTTCAAGCGGCCACGAATCTCCCGCAAAAAAAAGAAAGATAGAAACCTAAGACATCGGAGGAAATGGTATTATGCAACTCCCTCATCGATTTGACAAAAATCGACTAGGAAGGTAACACATCAAAAAAACCTTTAATAAGGACTACGATGAAACCTGCCTTTTTTTTAGCAACCATTGGCATACTTGCCTGCAGCGCTTGTGATCAAACACACAATACCCCACCTCCACCTCAAGCACCCCCTCCTCAAGAAAAAACCCTCAATTTTAATCCCAAAAATGTGACAACCTACAAGGGACAGATCATTCAGATCATGGATATCTATGACCCCTCCACCTCTTCAGACACGGTAGGGATTCTCATGCAAACAGAAAAAGGGGCCATCCCCGTCATTCTAGGACCTAGATGTTACACCTCAGGAGGGCCCCGCCTTACCCCAGGTCAGCAGATTACAGTCACAGGCTCTGAAATCTACGTGGATGGGTCGATCCTCATGATCGCCCAAGAAGCGCATCTTGAGGGCTATACTTTAAAACTCCGTAACAAAGATGGGAATCCCCTCTGGTCAGGTTGGACCAAAACTTAGATATGTAATGCAGATCCAATAGCCGCAAGAGCGGCTTCTTTGATGGCCTCTGAGCATGTAGGATGAGCGTGAGAAGCATGTGCGATGTCATGGAGGGTGAGTTGATGTTCTATTGCAAGCACTCCTTCGCCGATCATCTCTGAAGCGCCTGGACCAATGATATGCAAGCCGATCACCCGTCCTGTCGTTTTTTCTGCGATGATTTTGACAAACCCTTCTGCGTCCCCACTACAACGTGCGCGTGGATTGGCTTTGAAGGGAAATTTTCCTATAAGAATGGTGAGATTAGCTTGCGTTGCTTCTTCTTGGGTCATCCCCACACATGCCACTTCGGGCCATGTGTACATCACGTTGGGTATGGCAAGATAATTGATGCGCACGGTATTCCCTGCAAGGATATCGGCTACAGCGACCCCCTCTTCAGATGCTTTATGGGCAAGCATAGGGCCATCGACAAGATCGCCAATGGCATAAATATTAGGGATAGAGGTGCGAAAATTTCCGTCAATGACCACTCTTCCCGCTTTATCTTGTGTAATTCCAAGAGCATCTAAACCTAAATTTTTTGAGAACGGACGCCGTCCGACGGCAACCAGAGCAACATCGGCCACAGTTTCGGGCTTGCCTTCTAGAGTCAAGATCACTTGATCGCTTTCCACTCTCCCTGCAGTCACTTTTGTGCTGAGCTGGAAAGTAAATCCTTGTTTTGTAAGAATCTGTTGCACCATTTTGGAAATTTCTTTGTCCAGATTAGGCGTGACTCGATCGAGCAGCTCGATCACTTCAATCTCCGTTCCAAGCCGGTTATAGACCGAGCCAAGCTCGAGTCCGATGATACCGGCTCCAACAATGAGCATTTTGCTTGGAATGGAGGTTAATGCTAAGGCCCCCGTGGAAGAGAGAATGCGCTTTTCATCAAAGGGAAGAAAAGGGAGTGGGATGGGCTCTGATCCTGTTGCTAAAAGAATATGAGCTGCATCAATTTTTTCAGAACCGACTTGAATCTGGGTGGGAGAAGTGATGCGAGCTTCACCAACAAGTGAAGAAATGTGATGCTTTTTGAACAAGAAGGCAATCCCTTCGGTAAGTCCTGCAACCACCTGTGTTTTTCGCTCCATCATTCGGCCAAAATTGACTTTCAAACCTTCCGCTTCAATGCCGAAGATGTCTCCCTCATGTGCTACACGGTGGTAATATTCTGTCGCATGCAACAGAGCTTTGGAAGGGATGCAGCCGACATTGAGGCAAGTGCCTCCGAGCGTTTTATATTTTTCGATACATATAACTTTCATACCGGCTTGTGCTGCACGGATGGCCGCAACATATCCCCCAGGACCGGATCCTATAACTGCTAAATCAAACATCGGTATCAATAAACATTAAACGGGATGGATCTTCTAACACTTCTTTGACATGCACTAAAAAGCTCACGCCCTCTTTTCCGTCTACCAAGCGGTGATCATAGCTTAAGGCCAAGTACATCATGGGTCTAATCACAATGGCATCGTCGACAACGACAGGACGCTTCATGATTTTATGCATGCCTAAAATACCCACTTGTGGAGGGTTCAAGATGGGAGTCGAGAGCAGTGAGCCATATACTCCCCCATTGGTAATGGTAAATCCTCCCCCCTCAAGGTCAGGAATGGTGATCTTGCCCGCACGCGCTTTCTGGGCATAGGCCGCGATCTCTTTTTCTATCTGAGGGAAAGTCAGTTGGTCACTCCCACGTATCACAGGGACAAGAAGACCTCTTTCAGTGCCCACAGCAATACCGATGTCATAGGTATGGCGTGTCACAATCTCATCACCATCAATGTAGGAATTGAAATTAGGATATTTTTTTAACGCATCGACAACCGCTTTTACAAAAAAGGACATGAAGCCAAGCTTCACTCCATGTTTTTCGACAAAAGTTTTTTGGTATTTTTCTCGCAGATCCATGATCACGCTCATATCAACCTCATTGAAGGTTGTGAGCATGGCTGCTGTGTGGAGCGATTCTACCAATCGATTAGCAATTGTCTGGCGGATCTTGGTGATCTTTTTACGCGATACTCCCTCTGTCATTTTTTTCTTAGGCTCTTCAACAGGAGGTTTAGCTGCAGTTGGAGGCTGCTTTAATTCTTGAACAAATGCTTCTGCCATCACTCTTTGGCCCGAGCCGGGAGAAGGTTGAGGCGGCTCTTTTTTGGGCTCAGAAGGTTTTTCTGCCCGGGTTGGCTCCGGCTTAGTTGGCTCTGGCTGGGCTGATTCTTTTTTGGGCTCAGGAGCTGGTTTGGAAGGAGGAGCCGCCTCTGCTGAACTGTCTACAAATCCAATGACGTCGCCAATCTTGACGTTGTCGCCTTGTTTGACTGACCAAGAAATAACCCCTGCGTGAGGTGCGTAAAGGACTTGATTGACCTTCTCGGTTTCAAGCTCGATTAACTCATCGCCTTCTTGTACGGCAGAACCTGCATTTTTGAGAATCGATCCAATTGTCGCTTCGGTAACCGATTCTCCCATCTGGGGAATTTTAATCTCCTGTCTCATTCAAACGCCTTCTGCATCAATTGTTTATGCTCGTTTTCATGTTGTGCATGTGAGCCGGTAGCTGTCGTTCCACTGGGATTGCGGCCCACATAGCGGATCGGAACCATTTCTTCTAAATAAGGGTAAATATAACCCCAAGCGCCCATGTTACGAGGCTCTTCCTGTACCCAAAAGTGTTCCGTTGCAACTGAATATTTTCCTAACACTTGCATAATTTTTTCTTGGAGTAAAGGGTAGAGTTGTTCGATCCGGATAACGACCGTCGATTGGTTCTTCCTTTTCTCACGCTCCTGGATCAGATCGTAATAAATTCTACCGCTACACAGAAGTACACGTGTTGCTTGAGGGATGGTAAGTGGATCATCTAAAATTTCCTGGAAACGACCGTGGCTTAAATCTTCCATAGAGCTGACGCAACCGGGATGACGCAATAGCCCTTTGGGTGTCATGACAATCAAGGGGACGCGCGCCTTGCGCACCATCTGTCTTCTCAGCAAATGAAAATATTGCGCAGGTGTTGAGGGATTGACTACCTGAATGTTGGACTCGGCTGCTAATTGTAAAAACCGTTCTAAACGAGCTGAGGAATGCTCAGCACCTTGCCCTTCATAACCATGGGGCAAGAGTACCACTAACCCTGAATACCGCTGCCATTTCTGAGCGGAAGCTGCCATGTATTGGTCAAAAATAATCTGGGCTCCATTTGCAAAATCCCCAAATTGGGCTTCCCAGAGCACTAAAGCAGTCGGATAGGCCATGCTATAGCCCCACTCAAATCCCAGCGCGGCATATTCTGAAAGAGACGAGTTATAAATAGCAAATGCACCCTGCCCCTCTTTCAGATGGGCGAGTGGGAAATAACGCTCTCCATTGGTTTGATCTACCCATACCGCATGCCGTTGTGTAAAAGTACCTCTTTGACTATCTTGGCCGGCAAGCCGCAGCGGAGTCCCTTCCCACAATAAGGAGCCAAAAGCCAATTGTTCTGCCATAGACCAGTCTAATGGGCGGGCCCCCTCGATCATCTTGCGACGCCCTTCGATCACTTTGAGTAGCTTTTTGTGTACATTCAACTGAGGAGGGATAGCGCAGATTTGCTCACCGATCTGGCACAGATTTTTTTGTGCTACCTGTGTATCGACAGGCTGCAAAAGCTCTTCAGTGGTAGCTCTTTGGTATTCAGACCACAAACCACCAAATGATTCAGTTGGTGCCGGCTCATTTTTTAGCTTCATCTCATCCAAAGCGTAGTGCAAAGCCTTCTTGAATTCCTCCTCCAGACGCAAGGCCATCTCTTTTTCCACGATACCTTCTTGAATGAGCACGTCACGGTAAATCTCCCGAATCGATTTTTTATTGCGGATCAGTTGATATTCGATCGGTTGTGTAAAGGCAGGTTCATCGCTTTCATTGTGACCATATTTTCTGAAACAGTTCAGTTCAATGAAGACATCACATTGGAACAATTGGCGTAACCCAAGCGCCAATTGAGTGGCGTAAATGCACCCTTCCGGGTCCTCTGCGTTAACATGAAATACGGGAAAGCCAAAAGCATGGGCAATGTCTGTACAATAGTTATTCGAGCGGTATTCATATGGCTGCGTGGTAAAGCCGATCTGGTTATTCACCACAATATGGAGGGTACCTCCCGTGCTATAGCCAGGCAATCGATAAAGCTGCAAAGTCTCATAGACTACCCCTTGTCCTGCTAGGGCGGCATCTCCATGAATTAAAAGAGGCATCACACGCGAGCATGAAGTATCTTGAAGCTGCTCCTGCTTCGCCCGTGTTTTACCCTCAACCACTGGATTCACCGATTCCAGATGACTAGGATTGGCGGTTAAACTGATGTGAACAGATGCGCCGCTCGAAGTTTTGATATTGGACGAATAGCCCTTGTGGTACTTGACATCCCCTGCTCCTTCCGGCAAGTTGAGATCGATATTATCCTCAAACTCGCTGAAAACCATCGAAAAAGATTTGTTCAAAATATTGGCAAGGACATTGAGTCGTCCGCGATGCGACATTCCTAGGACAAACTCCTCAACCCCATTCACCGCCCCTTGGTCAATGATCTCGGAGAGAATCGGGATCAACATCTCCCCACCTTCAAGTGAAAAGCGCTTTTGACCCACATATTTCGTATGCAAAAAAGTCTCGAACAGCTCAGCCTGATTTAACCGATTCAAGATCCGTTTTTTCTCTTCGATTGAAAATTGTGGATGAAAACGGATTGGCTCGATTTGGCCTTGCACCCACCGTTGCAACTCAGGTGAGTGGAAGCCCATGTACTCAACCCCTTTGGTCCCACAATAAATCTCTTGCAATACCGTGATGATCTCTGAAAGCGGGGCCGTCGGTTTTTCAAGTAATCCGCAAGTAGAAAATTCCTGATTTAGTTCCTTCTCTTCAAAACCAAGCACACTCAGATTCAGTTCGTTTGCTGCCTGTATAGGCTGTGTGGCGATCGGGTTCACATGGGCTTGCAAATGTCCAAAGGTCCGGTAGGCATCAATCAGCCGCGCAATGCGGGCATCGCCACCACCTGGCGGCAGCTTCTGCACCTGAACATACTGCCCAAACTCGACCCCCTCAAAAAAATGACGCCATGAGGGCTCTACGCTTTCCGGATCCTTCAAAAACTGCTCGTACAGCTTTTCAAGCATCTCAACATGAGCCAAATGCATATAAGTAAAAGGACTCGATCCCGGCATACTCTGCTCCTTGCGCAAGCAAAGAAGCATGTTTCATACCAACCGGGGACAAACTGTGCAGTTTTACAATATTAGATTTTTACTACTAAGAGCGTAGAGAAGATATTTAAAGGGATTGCTTTACTCGCCCTAATCCAAGCCATAGTGCCATTAAATTGAAACCATCCAATTTTATTGCTCTCTCTGCATTCTCTGCGGCCTCCGTGGCAATATTCTATATCCCTCATTTAGGATATTTTTTATAGTGGCTATTCACGAGCCGGCAGAATCCTTAAGGCAGGCCCAGTTATCCAAGGTGGGAGTGAAGAGACTTTGAAGAACCCGGCCCTGAAGGGCTTCGGGATTCTGCACCATTAAGGCCGAGGAATGAGTAGAAAGCTTGCTTAACCCGCCCCTAAAAGAGCAGAATTGCCGCAATGTAGGTTCAACCCCCGTTATTTTGAAGGCAGAAAATGAAAACTAGATCGATCCCCCTGTTTCTAATCTTGATGATATGCGCGGGTTGTGAAAAGTGCCCCGACAAAGTACCGCCGTTTACGTGGCAAGATTTCAATGGACGGGACGAGGTGATTGCCTATGGGCAAAGGGTCAGGAGGCCGGTATACCGAGCAAAGGTTCCTGTAGGATGGCAACGAATCGATCCTAGAGAGAATGAATCGATCATGGACACTACAAAGCCGATTGTCTCATTTACAATCGATGAAGGAGTCTCGCTTATGGTACATACCTTCCCCACACATTCACTAGAAGAGCGGATCCCGCCAGAAGCACAAGTGCAAAGATGGCAAGGGCAACTAAAGGGGCTGGCTGCTCATGTCAACGGGGTTGCTCATGGAGGTTTTGTTGGCCTCTACTTAGAGGGGTACACCGAGAAAGGGACTGTGCGTGCCTGGAGCTTGCAGCTCGATATGCAGCACTACCAAACGCTCCATTTCCTCGCAGCAACAGTTGAAGAGGAAGAGCATTACCAGCAGATGGCAGCTGATTATACACTTAAAGCCTTTGGACCAACCGATAAGTTAGAAAAGCACCGTATCGCCATCGATCTATTTGCAGACAGCTTTGAGCTCATCCAAGAGATCCCCTCCAGAAATTGATGATGAAGTTTTTGGGAAGCTTACCTTTTGCGATGGGGTTGATTGCGGCAACGGTGACCTTTGTCATTGCAGGAACTTTTTTAGAATCTTGGTCGGAGTCACACTTATTTGCGGCCGCATTAACCTACCATAATCCGGTTTTCCAGCTCCTTTTGTGGCTGTATTTCATTAACATTTTATTATCAGCCCTAAACCGCTTTCCGTTCAAAAAAAGGCACATCCCATTTTTACTGACTCATCTGGGACTCTTGATGTTACTGATGGGTGTTTTTGTTAAAAATCACTTTGGGGTGCAGGGGGCCTGCGCATTGACAGAAGGAGGAGCAGATGCCCATATTTTTGTACCCACAAGCTATGCTTTGCATGTTGAAGACAGGCAAGGAGGAGCATGGATTAAGATACCGGCCGGCAAGCGAGGAACACTTAGGGCTCGTAAAGAAATAACTTCCGCATTAAAAGGACTGGAACTGACAATAGTAGAGTGGCTGCCCCATGCTGAAGAGCGGCTTGAGGGATTTATCAAGGGTGGATGGGGACATTTAGTTGGGCATCCCCCTTTTGAAAAGAGTTTATCCACCCCGGATTACCAAATGTATACCAGGCAGGTGGAAAGCCAAGAAGAGATCTCATTCCCTGGGCAGGCGAGTTTGTTTTTTCTCCAAGACAAAGACAAACAAGAACATCTAGTCGCGTTTAATGCCTCAGGCTCCCAGTATGTTCAATCGCTCGATCCCTACACTTACTATGTCTACGATAAAGGATATGGGGGGTACGCTCTGTTTGCTGAGCTTCCAGAGTATTTTCCCAAGATTGATCTGATCGCTCCTATTACTAGGGCCTGGACAATTACACAAGCTCCGCGCAAACAAGAAGAGGCAAAACCTCGCATCCGACTACTGGCTCGCTTAGGAGAGCACAAGGAAATCGTCACCTTAAGTTACGACCGATACGGCCAAGGTTTTAAATGGCCGATTTTAGGCGGAAAATTCTTAGTCCGTTTTCAGGCCCACCGGATTCAGATTCCGATGCGGCTCAGGCTGCAAAGTGCACGCCAGATCAATTATCCGGGCACTACACAGCCCTATAGTTACGAAGCTAAGGTTCTGATCGACGGGCAAGAGGCACGTTTGAGTATGAACCATGTTTACGAAAAACAAGGGTATCGCTTTTACTTGGCAAACCTCATTCAATCGCCCGGTATAGCTCACCAGGTGCAGATCGTGGTTAACTACGATCCTGCCAAATACTGGCTCACCTATCCCGGTGCAATCATTCTTGCACTAGGAATCATTTTCCTCTATCTTCGCAAGCACTATGTATAATTTTTTTCTTTTATTTCTGTTACTGAGCTCTCCTGTTTTGTATGAGGGACGGTACCGCCCTATCGAAACAGTCCCACCCGGGGCCCATTATGAAACACTAGAGCTCGAAGATTATGCTGCAGTCTCAGGAACCGTTTATCTCCAAGCAGAGGGTAAATCCCTCAAATTTCCCACAACAGCTCAACTTGCAGGTGAACGGCTACTCTACTTTGTTCCCTTCAAATGGATGATCATTGCCTGCTATCTCTTAGCGGCAATTGTGCTATCTCGTTATCGACCTCTAGGCTGGGCAGCTCTTTTAACTGGTTTTGTTCTTCATACAACCCTCCTAACGCTACGCTGTTTCGTATTATCTCGCCCACCTGTGGCTAATATGGCCGAAACGATTCTTTATGTCCCCTGGATCGCAGTAGTAACCGGCTTAATCTTTCAGCCTCGTGCAGCGGCCCTTGTGGCAGCAGTTCTTCTTTTTTTTCTCCCTGCACGAATGAGTCTGGATAATGTCCAAGCAGTGCTCGACTCGCAATACTGGCTCACCGTGCATGTTTTGATGGTCGTAGGCAGCTACGGGATTTTTTTCCTTGCAGGGATTTTGGGACACCTACTGCTCATCAAACCCTCGCCTTCTTTAGAAAAAAAACTGATGCAAATCATGTACCTGGGCACAGGATTATTAATCGGTGGGACAATCCTCGGAGGCGTCTGGGCTGCTCAGAGCTGGGGGCGGTTTTGGGATTGGGATCCCAAAGAGGCCTGGGCTTTTATATCCAGTGGAGTCTATCTCATGTGGATCCATGCCTATCGTTTCAAAAAAATTGGGGGGCGCGGGCTTGCATTAGGAGCTATTGTAGGTCTCATGGCCATCACGTTCACCTGGTATGGCGTCAATTATATTTTAGGCAGTGGTCTGCATAGCTACGGCTTTGGGCATGGGGGAGAAATCTACTACTATCTCTATTTAGTAGCAGAAATTCTTTTCATATCCACCGCATGGATGAAAATAAGAGTGTACGGAAAATCAGGAGATTGAGTAACTCTTCAGGTAATCGATTTTTGTGACTATTCACGAGCCAGCAGAATTCTTACGGCGGGCCCAGTTTGCCAAGGTGTGAGCCTTGATGAAAAGTGTATTGCCTAGAGCGCTCTGGCAGGTTGTGAAGTTACGAGATTGAAAAAAAAGGGGCAAGAATGTAAATCTTCTCCAACATTTGTATTGGCGGTAAATAGCGACATGAAAAGCGAACGACTAAAAAAATTGGAAGCAGAGCTAAATGATCTCGAACAGTGGATGAAGCTCGGTTTGGTCCCCAAAAAAGAGCTTGAAAGACACAGGGAAGAGATTCAAAATCTTAAAGCCCGCATCGAGGAAGAAAAAGAGCGACTACAGTTCCTCAAAGAGAGCGGTGAAATGGAAGAATACACGGCTCCCAGACGTAGTCCGGCCAAAACCGTTTATCCTGAAACCCCAAGCATGTCCGATGTCGAATTTGGGGAATCGACCGAAGCCGCTTTAGAGATGGACACCGAATCGACAGTCGGCCTGGAGTCAGTCGAAGAAGAACGGGAAGAGCGAACTGCCTCTACCTCCGTTGCCATCGAAGAAGAGCCCGAAGATGAGGAAGAAGATGAGGAAGATCCCTTCAGCGATAGAAACCGCTGGCGGCGCGGAGGCATTATCGACCCTGATGCCACTGAGTGGTAAAGTTATACCATTTCCAGAAAATAAAGCCATGAAGTGGTATTGGGTAACATGACAGATTTGGATGATCGTTTCGAAGCCTATGTTTTTGCACCTAAGCGAGAAAGAATCGTTCAAAAATGGCGTGTTATACAGTGCCAATTTGTGACTTTATTTTCTGGAAATGGTATTAATAGATATTCCCTCTATTTTCATATTCCTTTTTGTACGCGCAAATGTGACTATTGTCACTTTTTTGTCCTCCCTGATCAGAAGCGCTTTAAAGAGATTTATATGTCTGCCTTGCGTCGTGAATGGGATTTGCGCCGCCCCCTCTTACCCTCTACAAGTCCGGTATCTATCTATTTTGGAGGGGGAACGCCGGCTCTTTTAAACCCTGCAGCGTTCCAAGAGATCTTGTCCTGGATCTCTCCTTCATTAGATTGTGAAATTACCCTCGAGGCCAACCCCGAAAATGTCACCCTAGAGAAGATGCGCTCTTTTTATGCATGCGGTATAAACCGCATTAGTCTCGGTGTGCAAGCCCTGAACGATCCCTTGCTGACAACACTCACCCGCACTCACGGAGCTCAACGAGCCATCGAGGCCGTTGAGGAGACAGCCCGAGCAGGCTTTAACAACATTTCCATCGATTTAATGTATGATCTACCGGGACAAACACTAAAACAATGGCGCAAAACGCTCAAGTGCGCTACTCAACTGCCCATTAGCCACCTCTCGCTCTACAACCTGACCATTGAGCCCCATACTGCTTTTTATAAAAAAAGAGCCTCACTTCAGCAGCCTCTGCCCGACACCAGCTTGGCGATGCTCAATGAGGCTGTGGAAGTTCTCGAAGGGGTAGGTCTTGCGCGATATGAAATTTCAGCCTTTGCTCGCAAGAACTGTCTCTCACGGCATAATAGCGGTTACTGGACCGGCCGTCCTTTTTTAGGATTTGGCCCTTCAGCATTCAGCTATTGGGAAGGGAGCCGATTCCGTAATGTGGCACATCTCAATAAGTATGCCAAAGCCTTAGAGGCAGGACAAGACCCTACCGATTTCAAAGAGACTCTGCCCTTAGATGAGCAACTCAAAGAGCATTTAGCTATTGGTCTTCGCCTCTTAGAGGGAGTTACCCCGCAATTATGGCCAGATCCCCTCGAACAAAAACTCACTTTTCTCATTCAAAAGGGTTTTTTAGAAAAAACTCCCACTTCTTTAAGACTCACACCACAAGGCCTGCTCTTCCACGACACTGTCGCCGAAGAAATCATGTCTATCTAACCCTCGAAATCAAATTAATTTTATATAAATGCCGTGAATGAAATTAACAATCATGCTACAATCACTAAAATTTTATTGAGGTTTATATCTATGAGCAGCGTTAGTTTAGAAAAAACATCTTCTGGACAGCCTTACCAAGAATTGAGTAGAGCGTCAAAGATTTCCTTGGGCATCTTTGTGATAAGCACCGTAGCGTGCACCATTATTCTGGCTCTAGCTGCATCGCACAACATAGGATCTTCTACCATCTTTACTGCATCCCTAGGTAGTGCAGCAGGATTGACTGGATTGTCCGCTGCTATCTTTTTTGGAACAATTGCCAGAGGACAGACGCAAAAAAGCGCATTAGCGACACAGTTACGCTCCTCAACGAACTTCTCGGCGTTTATACAAACTTTACAAATGATCCCTGCTCGAGAAAAATCTCAAGAAGGTGCGAAGACGCAATTTTCACAGATAATGGGCGAGGTATTGGGATCAAATGTATCCTTCCCAAAACCTCCCCCAATAAGCGATCTCGATAAATTAACGGGAAAATTAGATCAGAAGCTCTTTCACCTCTCGACTACTCAAGGAGTTGAGAATGACGTTGCGCCCTCTTCTGGGGACGAAGAGCGTATGCACGTTTGGCAAGCTGCCAGCCAATATAATGCAGCTGAAGCAGATAAGCCTATGACACCTCGTATTGGAGAAGCGATGAGCGCTTCACAGTGTGATAGGACCCAAGGACCTCTGTGCCAACGTACAAATCCTCAAGCTTTTGAGCTTGTGACAGCCTTTTTAACCCATGGCGGTTTTAATATGCTGGATCAGGTCCTACCCTCAGCAGGTAAAACCTATGAGGTGGGAGCAGCTATTGAGCATGGGTATTTGCGGCCAAGTAATGCTAATATCGAGGCTCTTACAAATGCATTTAGGGCAAATTATTCTAAAGCCGAATATGTGTGCTATTCAAGTATTCCGCAAAACGGCAAAAATCCTGTTTACATTCTCCTACAAGCAGCCCCTGCTATCGCAAATGCTAAGAGTAATGGGGGCCTTACGGAGAATTCAGATGAGTTGGAAAAATATGCTGCCTTGGCCAACTACCTGGCTTTATTTCAAAAAGGTATTGACCTCGCCAAGGAAACTGGAAAACCTGTTCTTTTACATGCAACTGCAGTAGGAGGGGGTGTCTTTGGTAATCAAACCCAAAACATACAATGGGGTTTTGAGAAAGCTGCTTTGGCTCTACAAGATGAAATGAAAAAAACGGGGGTTTCTGTTCAATTAGAAGCTTTTAATGGGACAGGCCCTCTAGTGGATATTGCCAAGGAACACAATATTCCCACAAAAGACCGGATGGAGTGAGAAAGACTAGGTGCTGAAGAGGAAAATGGTAGGACGCTTAGCAATGTCAGGAAGCTGCGTAGAACGCCAAGCGCTGATGGACTGCGTGTAGATGTATTGATCGGGCATTGTGAGCTCCGTAGCTACACAGAGCAAGGTGCTATCATGGAGCTCGCGTATACAAGCTGCCAAGGTATGCTGATTGCGATAAGGGGCCTCGATGAAGATATGGGTCATACCCCTAACGCTCTCCCACGAGCGAAGCGTGAAGGCGCGGGCTTCGGGCTCTTTGGGAGAATAGCCATGGAAGGTGAACGCCTGCCCGCTTAAGCCAGAAAGCATCAATGCGTGGGTAATAGAAGAAGGACCGGCAAAGGCATGTACCGGAATATGCAACGCTCGTGCCCTGCGCACCAGTGCCGCTCCGGGATCTGCAAGACACGGCAAGCCACAATCTGAAACCACACCCCAGGTCTCCCCTTTCAATAGAGGCTCCAGCAGAAAATTCAGCTCTTGTTTTTTGCTCGTTAAAAGAGCAATAGGCATCTCATGAGGTTTTTTTTTAAGTGCGAATCGTTTTAGATAACGTCTCCCCTCCCCTTCGCTTTCTGCAATGAGTCCGTCAATGCTTGCCATCGCTTCGGTCACACTTTCGGGTAAAAAGAGGCGGTGATCTTTCACTTGGCCCAGCACATTAGGTAGTAGATAGAGGGTCATGGACGTGTCAACTTTACTGTCAAAATTTCTAATAAAAGGGCAGGGTCGGTAGCGCTATTTTTGGCTTTGACCTCAGTTTCGAATACGAGAACCATGGCTTTTTGCAAACGTTCCTTGCCATAGTTTTTCAAAACCCTAAGTTTTTTTTCGAGCATTTGCCCTTTCAGATAGGGGTATTTTTGGGAGACCTCTCCTCTCTCAGCCGCATCCAGAATTCCAATGCCCGTCGCACATTGTGAGCGCACGCTGGCCAAAAGCGGAAATATAGCCATTCCCTCTTCGATCAAAATTTTACCACTTGTGAGCGCCCTTGCTGTATCGCATGCAAAAAGAGCATCCCCCAATTGCCAAATTGTCTGATGAGGGGCAGGCGTCGCGATCAAAGAGATGTCCTCTTGCGTAATCTCCTTGCGCTCTGCTACAAAACAGATCAATTTATCGAGCTCAGACCGCAGCATCTGTGGATCGGATCCTTGCACAAGCCCGGTTGCAGCCTGCAGGCTCAACCGAACACCTTCCCGTTTCGCCTCCCCAACCAGCCAGCCAGCCAGCCGTTTCTCTTTTTCCCAGGCCTTTTCTTCTTTAAGGCGGAGCACTTTTCCCGCTTTCTCTATCAACTTGGCGATTTTGCTTTGCGGAGTCAAGGTTTCAGCCGTTAAGTACAAAGAGACCCAAGGAGTGGGCTTTTCTAAGTAGCGGCGTACCGCTTCCCGTCCCTCTTCCGAGAGAAGGTCCACTCCATACACAACCACACTCTTATTTTTTGAAAGAAACGGGGGTGTCTCAACCTCTTGGTAAAACAGATCTACGGTAAAATTTTCAGGATACAAATTGGTGATAGGCGCATTCTGTTCTCGTAGCAGTCCGGCCAGTGCCTGCCTTACCTCTTCAGAATCTTTACCTACAATCAAGTGCATGGCAGCTATGCTAGCAGATCCTAGATCATGAGTCCACATCTGAGAAATGAAAAAAAAGCGGTGACTATTCACGAGCCAGCAGAATCCTTAGGGCAGGCCCAATTTGCCAAGCTGGGAGTGGATAGTCACCACAGGGAGGCTTTTAACCGAAAAGATGGATTACCTGAATAGTTACAAAAAGCGGCAGGTGATTCCTGCCGCTAAAGATAAGATAAACCTACAAGAAGCCTAGCAAGGCATTTCTTTTCCGTAGAGTTTCATGATATTACGGCGCCAGCCTTCGGCTGTTTGCACTTTAGGGCGTGCAGTGCGACGTGTGGATCTGCGAGCTCGAGGAGATGCGCTAGCAGATACAGCTCTGCGGCGGCGTGAAGAAGATACAGATGAGCTAGAAGTAGAAGCGGCTTTTTTCTGAGGAGCAGCTTTTCTCTTAGGAGCAGCTTTTCTTTTTGGAGCAGCTTTTGCAGCAGTTGCTTTATGAGCTGGCTTTCTAGCTACAGCTTTTTTAGCAGCTGGTTTGCGTTTTGGAGCAGCTTTTCTTTTTGGAGCGGCTTTTTTAGCTGTTGCTTTATGAGCTGGCTTTCTAGCTACAGCTTTTCTAGCAGCTGGTTTGCGTTTTGGAGCAGCACGCTTGGGAGCGGCTTTTTTAGCTGTTGATGCTTTTTTAGCTGTTGATGCTTTTTTAGCAGTTGTCTTGCGAGCTGTACTTGTCTTAGCAGCAGTGGTACGCTTAGCAGTTGCACTTTTTTTCGTGCGACGGCTGCTGGTAGCTGCAGTTGCTCGACGTCGTTGGAGTCTCAACATGGCTTGCCTCCTATTATTATTTATAGCATTGCCTAATGAATTTATCGGCAAATCGTACGAGAGACTTTAGTGAAATGAGAAAAAAAATTCTCTCGGGACCGAGAGTGTCTTTCCATCTTTTTGATAATAAGTATGATAGGCGCTTATTTTTTTTTCAAGAGCCGCTGTAAAAAATCAACCAGCAGTCTTACTCCAAAGCCAACCCCATTTTTGGGCCAATACCCATGTTCCTTAGCACCAAAGGCGGTGCCGGCAATGTCAATATGGGCCCAGGGAAGATTGTGAACAAATTCTTGTAAAAATAGACCGGCGACAATCGCACCGCCTGCTCTTCCGCCAACATTTTTCATGTCGGCTATATCAGATTTAAGCTGTTCTTTATAAGGAGGGTATAGAGGCATCCTCCATAGCATTTCCGCTGTTCTAATTCCAGCTTCCAGCAGCCCATCGGCTAGCTTCTCATCATTGCAGAACAATCCGGACATCCCCTCGCCTAGAGCCACAACCATAGAACCCGTTAAGGTGGCCAGATCGATCATACGCGTGGGCTTAAGTTCTTTGACACTATAAGCAAGGGCATCGGCCAATGTGAGGCGCCCTTCAGCATCGGTATCTACGATTTCTACTGTGGTACCATCGTAGCTGGCATAGACATCGCCTGGCTTATAGCTTTTCGAGCCAATCGCATTTTCGGCTGCAGCAACGACAGCCGTGACATTCAGCTTGAGTCCAAGCGCAGCTGCCACTGCAACTGTAGAAAGCGCGGTAGCAGCCCCCGACATGTCATCACGCATGGATACCATCGATGCCTGAGGTTTCACATTTAAGCCACCGGTGTCAAACGTGACACCTTTACCCACCACAATAGTATGATCTTTGGAGCCAGGGTGCCCTTTATAGCTTAAGATAATGAAAGCTGGTTCAACAGCAGCACCACGGGCCACGGCCAATAGCAGCCCCATCTTTTCCTTTTCAATGCGCTCTTTTTCAAATACTGTGGCTCTAACGGAAGGAAATTTTTGTGCAATTTTGCGAGCGGACTCTGCTAAATAACGGGGTGTGACAATATCAGCGTTCCCATTGATCAGGTCACGCGCCAAATAAACCCCTTCTGCAATATGAGAACACTCTTTAACGATGCCCAAATATGAGGGCTGCACGCCGACAAAGCCGATGCTTTTAAGCAAGACAGTCTCTTCGCGCAGGGTTGCCAGCTTTTCCCATTTGTAATTGGTAAGCAAGATCCCTTCAGTAATCCCTTTCAAACACTCTTCAACAGTGATTTTACGCAACTCGGAGATGGTTGGAACAACCACATTCACTTTGGTGATGCCCTTTTTTTGGCATATTTTTGTGGCGTTCGAATAGGCTTGCCTCAAACCTTCAACTGTGAGGTTTTCCTCTTTACCTAGTCCCAGCAGTAAGCAGCGTGATTCCTTATGATCCTTCATGTACAGCAGAAGCGTTTCTCCTGACGTTCCATCAAAATCTCCGGATTCTAAGGCAGGTTTAAGTAAAGATTCTAATGCAGCGCTTAGGGTAGCGGCAGATTTGGCACGAGCTCCATTTTTGGGTCCCCTTTTGGGAGACTTCCAAAACGGGAGGATGATGAGCTCTGCTTCTTTACGTTTATTAAGTTGATCTACACTCGAAAATAACATGGGTCACACTAAAACGGCAAATCGTCTCCGGTAAATGAGCTTTCATTAGCAGTTCCAGCATTGGCAGCTCCAGCTCCTGCATATTCGGCAGAATTGCCACCGTAGGATGAGCGAGAGGAGGATGAGAAAGGATCTTCCGAATCATTACCCTGTCGCGCTGCCTGGTTTGATTGAGATTCCGAAGAACGCTCACCCGGCTTTCCAAAGGGACTAAACTTAATCATCTCGGCGCTCATGGTCAGAGAAACTTGAACGATCCCATCACGCGAAGTGTAAGTTTCGGGCTTAGCCATTTCACCTACGATAATGACCGCGGATCCTTTTTTCAAGTGGGGGATCATTTTGTCAAATCGATCGTCCCAAATATTAACGCGCCACCAAACAGTCTCGTCCTGGCCTCCCTTGCGGATACGTGTGGCAACACGCAGCGAGACAACACGTTTTCCGTTAGCTGTAAAGCGCTCTTCTGGATCGGCTCCTAAGAATCCGGCGATTTCGACAATGATCATGACACGCTACCCTTTCTTTTGCTATATATGAAGGATCAGCATAGATGAATGGAAAGGAAAATGCAACCTAGACTTCAAGAAATCAAACAGGAGTTTGAACGTTCCCAAAGAGAACTTAAATTATACCAAAACTTGTCTCAAGAAAGGGAGAGTGAAGTAGCCAAAATGCACACTCTCAAAAAGAATGTGGAAGCCGATCGTGTTCAGCTGCACCGACTGCAAGATGTACATCCCCAAAAGGCACTTTTTTTCATAGAAAAGATTGAAGAACAGCAAGAGCAAATTAGCCTGCTTAAGAACAGCTTAAGAATGATCGATGCTCAGCTCGATCAACTAGGTGAAGAGAAAAAAGTATCTGCAGCCCAAAGCAAACAGGAGCTGCTACGTGAAATCCAAGAACATTTCCCAGAAAGTTGCACAGAATATGTTGTAGCAGAGACTGCACTGCAAAAAGCCACCGAACAAAACAAGCTGCTAAAAGGGCAGCAAGATCTCCTCCTCCCCTTTTTCCATCTGCTTCAGCAAGGGGCCCAAATCCCGCTCAATAGGAAATTTCGATTCTCATTCCTATTTGGTCAACATCCTAAGGCGATGTTAGCTCGCAGGATTCACCAGGCAACTGTGCTCGCAGAAAAACACTTACCGCAAGTCCAAGATATCCGTTTCAAGCTTTATCTCGATACGTTTCTGAAAGAAGCCAAACAACCCTCTAATAGGGCACTCTACCGAGGAAAATTCTCTGAACTGGCCACTGAATTTTCGATGCTGATGTCAGAGCTTGATAGGGAAATTGTGCAGTCAGATGAAGAGGTTTTTTCTCACGCAAGGACAATCGAGGCTTGGATCGAAAGATATTGCTCTTATCTATCATTCTAGATTCGGCAGTTGGAGCCAGCAAATAAGCACAATCTTTTGAGCCATAATCACTTTTGTTGCGGACCGCCTTCACCATTTGGGAATGTTCGGCCCCCATCGAAAGGGATTCTAACTCAAAATCTTGCACTTCTTTAAGGCAAAAAAAACTTATCTGCAGCCTGAAAGGCTGCGACAAGTTTTAATCTCAAACATTTGAGGGAATTACAAAAGGAATTTGGCCCTTAAAGCGAATTATGCAACTCCCTCTATATTAACAAAAAAAGGATGAAAGTTGCCTTTCACCCTTTTTAGATATATTCCCTACCGTGCAGATTAAGCGCGGATACCTGTTCCCGGTTTGGGAGGAGGTGTCGTTGGAGGAGGTTTAGGCATTGTGTCAACAGATGGCTCGCGTCCTTCGCAAATATCACGGCAAACGGTTCTCCATTTTTCGACAGTCTCTACATAGAGCGGAGCGAAAGCTCGCAAGAGTGAGGGTACGGCATAAGCCATGTCAATGACACAATGCATCAAGATGAGCTCTTCTTTCACCGCAACACCCACGCCGCCACCAGCCATCTGGCCGCCTAGCATTGAGCCTTCTAGAAGTTTTTCGTACAGCTTCACTCTAATCTTATCATCCTTGGGCAGTCCATCCAAGAGAGGAGAATAAACATATAGCCTGTCTGAGTTAGGCTCATAGGTGAGGTGCATCGAAAATTCATCATCGATACCGAGAATACACGTGTTGTTCTCGTCGTATGCCAGCCCCTCTAGGCCAAGCTCTTTCCCGAATTCTTTCAAATTCTCTTTAGCGTTTTCAAATGACATGGGTTTCCTTCCTAAAAGCTAAGCTTCCCTATTTTTCAACGTTATAGCACACGCCTCTTATTTTCCAACACGTTTTTATTGCTTCTTACAAGCGAGACAAGGTATTTGTTGGAGCATGCAGGATCTATTTAAAACAAGCCGCGGTTGTGCTCAACCGTTTGGTGCTACATTTTTTTCTCATGGGGTGAATTTTGCCCTTTTTTCCAAGCATGCAGACCATGTTTCAATTTGCATTTTCCCGCCTGGCAAGAGCACCCCTTGCTGCGAAATTCCCCTTAATCCCTCTATCCATAAAACGGGAGATGTATGGCACGTGTTTGTCCATGACCTTCCCAGTGATTATTGTTATGGCTATCGTGTTGCAGGTCCTTACAATCTCCAAATAGGACAATGCTTTGACAACCGCGTGATCCTTTTAGATCCTTACGCGAAACAAATTGCAAGTCCACAGCAATGGGGTAAAGAGCGGCCGCCGAGTAGAAGCTATCCCTACCCAGCAGGTGCTGCCCCTATCGAACCCTTTAACTGGGAGGGAGATGTCCTCCCTAGAATTCCTGCACGAGATCTCATTATTTATGAAATGCATGTACGAGGTTTTACGCAAGATCCCTCAAGCGACGTGCAAGACCGAGGCACTTTTTTGGGAATCATCGAGAAAATTCCACATCTTAAATCATTAGGTATTAATGCTGTTGAACTCATGCCCATTCATGAATTCAATGAAATGGAAAATCTGTTGAAGGATCCACACACAGGCGAGAAGCTCTATAACTACTGGGGCTACTCAACCATCAACTTTTTTTTTCCGATGAATCGCTATGGAACGGGCCGTGAGCATACCCTCACGGAGTTTAAGACACTTGTCAAGGAGCTGCACGCCCATGGCATTGAGGTCATTTTAGATGTCGTTTACAACCATACCGCAGAAGGCAATGGCCATGGGCAAACCATCTCTTTTAAAGGCTTGGAAAACTCTGTTTACTATATGCTAGGTCCTGATGGGACATATTGTAATTTTTCCGGATGCGGCAATACCTTTAACTGCAACAACCCCATTGTTAGGGACTTGATACGCGACAGCCTGCGGTACTGGGTAACGGAGACACATGTGGATGGTTTCCGTTTTGATCTCGCGTCCATTTTAACCCGAGGGCAAGATGGGACTCCGCTGCGCAACCCACCCCTGATTGAAGCCCTCAATCAGGATCCCATCCTAGCCAATACGAAATTGATCGCAGAAGCATGGGATGCCGCTGGACTCTATCAAGTGGGCAGCTTCCCAGCTTTTGGAAGGTGGGCTGAATGGAATGGAAGGTACCGAGATGATGTGCGCCAATTTATCAAGGGAACCGATGGCAGCTGCGGAAATTTTGCCACCCGTATTAGCGGGTCGGAAGATCTTTACGGGGAAGATCGTCATCCCTCCCATAGCATCAATTTCATCACCTCACATGACGGTTTTTCACTTGCCGACCTGGTCTCATACAATGAGAAGCATAACCGTGCGAATGGAGAAAACAACCAAGACGGCGACAACAACAATATCAGCTGGAATTGTGGTTTTGAAGGGCCAACTGATGATCAGTCTATCCTCATGCTTCGAGAGCGGCAGCGAAAAAATTTTCATGTAGCCCTCATGATTTCACAGGGCGTCCCCATGATTCTTATGGGAGACGAGTATGGACACACAAAGCTTGGCAACAACAACACCTGGGGACATGATTCAAGACTCAATTGGTTTCAGTGGGACAATCTCAATAGCAACCCATCCTTCTACCGTTTCTATTCTATGATGATCCAAATGCGCAAAGCCCACCCGATTCTCACACGCTCACGCTTCTTGGGCCCAAAAGATGTCACATGGCATGGTATTGAGCCCCATCAGATCGATTGGAGTGCAGAAAATCGCTTCATTTCGTGTACCCTGCCCGATACACTTAGTAATTATACTCTTTATATCGCCTTCAATGCCTTCCATGAAGAACTTACTGTTGTTTTACCTGAGCGAGAAAAACCGTGGCACCGTCACGTGTATACCTTCCTCCCCTCCCCGGAAGATATTGTCGCAGAAAACGAATCGGTTGAAATCACCTCTCCAAGCTTTACATTCGCGCCCTATTCAGCCCTCATCCTCAAAAGCTATGACTAAATAGGTAATTTTAAGTTAGATACATCCAAATCCTCTACGATAGGTTCTTGCAAGATAAGTGTATCGGGATCTGCATAGTGGTAGTAAAGCTTTCCATCAGCAAGCCTAATCTGGGCTAGAAAGGGGTACGAGGGGCGATCGGTATTTTTGTCCCAAAATGCAAGACGAAATGCTACACATTCCTTTTTAAGAGGAGAGCCTGTTTTTCTGCAGTAGCTAGCGAACACGGGATCTTTGCAAACTTTATCCAGAAATTTGCAAGAAATGTCTCTCGCCAATTGACGCCCTTCCTCAAGGGTCATTTGTTGTCGGGAAACAAGATTGAGTGCCCAGATGCCTTGTCGTGCTTCGGCAAGAGAGCCTAAACCACCGTTTAAGAATTCTAATCGATGCTCTCTTGCCAGCGCTTTCCCAAAATTATCTACAACATAATAAGGCCGCGTAGCATACGCTGGGCCGACATGAGTTGCTCCCATCAACAAACAGGCCATAAACAACACGACAATCCTACTCATCCCATTCATGATGTTTCCTCCAGAAGGGTAAAGGGTAAGATTTTACCCGTTATAACACTTTTCATGAAAATTAAATCTTTGACCTCTACCCCCATGAAACTACATTGCGGCAATCCCACTCCTTTAGAAACCTTGCAAAATTCAGTCAATATCTTGCTTTAATTCAGAAAATTTTGGATTTTGGGTTTTTCGACGGGGCATTTTCACTCTACTGTATCGGAGAAAGGAAAATAGAAAACTTTAGTTTACGGCTAAGAAAAACTTTACGCGGCTATCAAATCTTTTTCACCAGAACACCCTGCATAACCTGTAAGGTTCAAGTTTCTCGGTTCAGCAAATTCTTTGTTATAACTACTAACAATTCGATCTGACAATTTACAGTAGTGAGGTTCGCGGTAACCAAAAGAGGTCAATAAACAAAATACAGCACAGAAATAAACGATTTTATGCATCAAGAAATCTCAATTTCCCATAACTATTCTGCGCGCTTCTTCATAGGGTTCTCTATGAAGAGAATAGAACTCTTCTGTGTCAGGGTTATAAGCTCTATAAAGAAGATCTTGATTTTTGCCGATGTACATTAGTGCCACATGTCCATCTCCGGTAATTTTCCTTTTTGAATCTTCAAAACCAATAGTCAAATCAATATTACTATAGTCGAATGGAAAATTATGCAAATGAGGTCGGATCTTTTCGTGACAGTTGATGCGACATAAAAACTCTTCCATCATAATAACATAAAGTCTGCGGGTCTCATCGACATTTAAGGCATCAAAAGATAAAAAATTGAGCGAAATTTCTTGTATGTCATTCGCCATCGCCCCGCCTAAACCTGTTAAAAACAGTGCACGAGGTTTAGCAAATTCTTTTACATAAGCCTCAATAATTAGATTGGACATTTTGCAATAGTTCGGCTCACGATAAAAAAAAGAATTAAATAAAATAAACATACCAAGCAAAGAAAAAATCCTATTCATCAAAATACCGTCCTCTAAATTTATCGCCTTTCTTTTTAATTTCTTCTGCATAAGTTGCTTCTAAAAAGCCATGCGCCTTCAACGGGCAACCTGTTGAAGGCTTAAGGAAATTCATATTATACTGGTTACTCAATAAACCCACTCCAAAAGCTAAGGGGTTGGTCATCGTCACGACATCTAACATGCTAACATTGTTTTGAGCGGATCTAAAGTAACCTTTGGGAATCAAGGTTGCAGAACCATAGGAAAGAACATTAATGTGTGGTCTTATCTCGGGCCCGACTAGTCTACCTGTGTTCATGATTTGGGTGCCCCCGCGGCTGTGCACGCTGCTGGTGAAGAGGTGGTTGGGATCGTCTCGGAGCTTCTCTTGGTAGTAGTTGGCGCACATTTTATTGTACGAGGTGGGCATTCCCATTTTGGAAAGTCCACTGTTGATAAGATCCATCACTAAGCCGTTTGTGCCATGGTACATCAAATCCACCTGAACGCCTCCATGGGTTTGTGAAATATACTCTGCTTGTTTGACAGCATCGGTTTTGTGGGTGAGCATTCCATTTCCATGTGTGTAGGAGTGGCCGGGAGTGGTTCGTCCAGGGATTGTGATCACTTCGTTTGCTGCGGAGCGGTAGCGGCTCGGGCCACGAAACTCCCCTCCTGGCTGGGGGTTGTAATAGCGTCTTCCAAAAAAGACGAGGCCGGTCTCTTCATCGATGCGCTTAGAGGAAAAGCGCCAGGGTGAGAGGGTGCTATCTGTCTGCTCTTGGCCAAATGCGGTGTAGCGGTAAGATTCGATGGGTTTTTGTGTGCTGGGAGAGATGAGGGTGACGACACATCCTCGATGATCATGAATGGGAATATAGGGCTTACTGTCGATTTCATAGAGAACAGCGGCTCCAATCTCTGCACCTAATCCCTCACCTAATACTCTAAGCTCACGTATGCGATCGTACTCATCTACTGTTCCTATCTCGTTGTTCCCATCCCAGAGGTAACGAATCGTTTTCTGTTTATATCCTCTGAGATAGGTGGTTTTGGAGAGGCGGCGATGGAAGGGGTCATAGGTATATTCTGTTTTTTTGTCCCCTTCTTCAACAGCTATCAGGCGTTCGGGTAAGAAAGCCACGTTACCGTGGCTCCCTCCCCTAAGAACCGAACGTGCGAGTTTCCCCGCATTCGGCTCAAGCACTTGTAAGACCCCTTTTATAGAATCCGGCTTTTCAATGATTTCGGTGTCCCATTCCTCTTCTAAACAGCACATGGGACACTTTTCCTTTGTGCCCTTTTCTCAAAATAGGTAGTCCATTCTTCATCATAGGGATTTGCTTTTCCCCTGATAAGAGTGTGGCGCCTAATCTGTGTTGAGGAAGCAAGATATTGTTCTCTGACTTTTCCTTGCTTTGTCTTTGTGGCAAACACCCATTTTTTGCTAGCATGGAAGTATCTTTTTGTTATCCATCGTTTGCTTTTGTTGGGATGTTGCTGCCTTGCCCATTTCCACAGCAATATGAAGACATAATGGTCGACCTTTTCGAATACCTTTCTGCTGACGATATATCGATGGTAGTTGCACCAGCCCCTGATGATCGGATTGATCTTCTTAATGAGCTTTGGTGCTTCTCTTCGGTGGCGTTTTATCGTTGCTCTCAACTTCTCCTTTAAGCTTGATTGTGATTTCTTGGAGGGAGTTGTTAGTAACTTTTCCCCATACTTGCGTGTATTTTGACCAAGAAAATCAAACCCTTCGTTGATATGGGTAATTCGGGTCTTCTCTTCGGAGATTTGAAGTCCTCGCTCTGCTAAGAAGTATTTGATGGCCGGTAGGACTTCTTCTTGAAGCAGGTCTTTGCTTTTGCCGGTGACTATGAAGTCATCGGCATATCTGCAAAGATGTACCATCTTGCGATTCTTATGTCCGGGTTTGTCCCCGAATCTCTCCTTTAGCATCTTTTCAAGACCATCAAGGGTTAGGTTGGCAAGCGTTGGTGACGCGATACCTCCCTGAGGAGTACCTCCTTTAGTGGGGAAGAGTCTCTTCCCTTCCATAAACCCTGCTTTCAGCCACTTTTGGAGTATAAACTTGTCCATAGGGACATTTTCTTTAAGCCAATTGTGGTCTATTTCATCGAAACATGATTTTATATCTGCTTCCAAGATCCATTGTGGAGAGCCTTTGCGACGTAGGATATGAAATATATATCCAATAGCGTCTTGTGCGCTCCTTTTAACTCGGAAACCATAGGAATGTTCATCCGCGCGTGTTTCTGCAACTGGATCTAATGCTAATAGGTGACAAGCTTGGCTTGCTCTGTTGAGCATTGATGGTATGCTGATAGGGCGCATTTTTCCATTCTTCTTCGGGATATAGATCCGCCTGAGTGGTAATATCTTAATATCCTGTTCTAAATCATGGACGGCTTGAATCTTCTGCTCCGGAGTTGTCCATATAATGCCATCAACTCCAGGTGTTTTATGTCCTTTATTTGTGGTTACTCGCCTAACTGCATGCAGTCTGGCTGATAGGGATTTGGTCAAAAGCCTTTGTAAGTTTTTGACTTGTCGAAATGCATTATTCTTAAGAGCCTTCACGATACGTGTTTGTAATCTTCGCACAGTTTCTTCTACTTGGGACCAATTGGTTGTATCCCAGTAGATTTTCCTGTAAGGATTCGCGTCAACAGTTTGAGCTGTCATCATACACTTTGCCTTTGTGGCTCCATCTTACAAATTTCTCGTGATCAAGCACCTGATGGAAGTCTGCTCGCTTTCGCGCAAGGAATAATCCTTTATCCCTCTCATTACAAAAGGGCGTTAGCTTTCTCCATCATCATTACCCGCATGCCTGTCGTCTTTCCTTGCGGAAAGATTTCCCTCGTAGGAGGTTTACGGGTTTACCACGTTCCGCACAGATTCTATATGGAAGGTTAGGCTCCACCTACTACACCGGCAGTTCTTCATCTGCGGACTCGAACTAGACAATCGAATCTCCTGACTGCGTACCATTTTGGTTAAAGCCTATCAGCACTTTTGGCTTCTTCGACCTAACGATGCTTATAGTGATTTACTTTTGTTAGCCATACTTCCTCTCTAGCTCCTCTTATCCATAGTGCTAGGATAAGGGCTACATTGTCCCGAGAGCTTAGCACCCCTGAATTACTTCAGACGCACCTCCCGGTAGAGTCACAAAGCAGAATTTGTGGTTGTTGTTTTGCAACAACAAGAATCTGTGCGACCTCGTGTCGCACGTCGAGATTGTCGTAGAAGTAGGTTCTTGCACCATCTGAGATCAGGTTGCCGCAAGGATCGTAAGTATAGGCTGTTTCTCCATCATGGGTCACTTGACACAATGAATTGATGGCATACTCATGGGTATCTTTTTTGAGGCGGTTGTGTAGCGAATCATAATGGTAGATATGCTCATCTTCTTGGGTCAATTGTTCGAGATCGTCATGGGTGTGGTGACGGTTTGCTTTTCCAAGGGTGTCCTAATATGTGTAATGGATGAGGTTCCCTACGGGGTCGTACGGAGTTCAAGTCACGGGGATTGACGGCCGATCAGCCTTTATGCAGCATACTGGAAAATCCCCGATAAAGCTGAGCTCAGCCCAAGAGAATGACAAAAGAGGAACCGAACCTTTTTTCTTAATCCTGACTCAATTCCCCACGACTATTCTTAGTGCCTCTTCATAGGGTTCTCTATGAAGTGTGTAGAATTTTGTGATTGGATCATAAGCTTCATAATAAATGGTATGATTTCTCCCAATAAATATCATCGCAACGTGACCATCTCTTAGGGTACGTCCTTCGGAATTGATAAAACTAATATTTAATTTGATATTTTCATCTACAAAAGGGAAATTATGTAAAAAAGGGCGGATTTTTTCATTACAATTGATGCGGTGCAAAAACTCCTCCATCATTTCTATATACAAAACACGAGCCTCGTTCACATCGATCGTATCAAAAGATAAAAATCTAAGAGTAATTTCTTGAATATCATTCATCATTGCCCCCCCAGAGCCAGAAAGCATCAATCGACGTGGTAGGACAAATTCTTTGATATAGTTTCTAACAATGTGGTCCGACATTTTACAGTAGCTGGGCTCTCGGTAACCAAAAGAGCTCAATAAGCACAAGAGAGGGAATAAGTAACTAATTTTGCTAATTAAAATATTTTTGTTTAAACTCACGACCTTTCCTTTCAATTTCTTCTGCATAAGTTGCTTCTAAAAAACCATGAGCCTTCAAGGGACAGCCTGTTGAAGACTTCAGGAAATTCATGTTATACTGTTTAGTTAATAAACCCACTCCAAAAGCTAAGGGGTTTGTCATGCTCACTACGTCCATCCAACTCAGGTTGTTTTCGGCGGATCTAAAGTAACCTTCCGGGATCAAGGTTGCAGAACCATAGGAAAGAACATTAATGTGTGGTCTTATCTCGGGCCCGACTAGTCTACCTGTGTTCATGATTTGGGTGCCGCCGCGGCTGTGAACGCTGCTGGTGAAGAGGTGGTTGGGATCGCCTCGGAGCTTCTCTTGGTAGTAGTTGGCGCACATTTTATTGTACGAGGTGGGCATCCCTATTTTGGAAAGTCCACTGTTGATAAGATCCATCACTAAGCCGTTTGTGCCATGGTACATCAAATCCACCTGAACGCCTCCATGGGTTTGGGAAATATACTCTGCTTGTTTGACAGCATCGGTTTTGTGGGTGAGCATTCCATTTCCATGTGTGTAGGAGTGACCAGGGATGGTTCTTCCTGGAATTGTGATCACCTCGTTTGCTGCGGAGCGGTAGCGGCTGGGTCCACGAAACTCCCCTCCTGATCCCCAACGACCTACTGATTCTACAAAATTTCTTGCATAAGGGATAGGGAGTAAATTGGCTCCTGTCCATTCTATGCCTTTAAAAGCCATCCGGGAGAGGGTGCTAAAATATTTTCCAACGCCTACAAGGCCATAGCAGTCAAACTGTGTTAGTGGGCAGTTGTGGACATAAGCATAGAGATTGGGTCCATCTCCAAAACCTTGTGGGTCTTGTGTGATCCAGCGTCCGAGCTGGGGGTTGTAATAGCGTCTTCCAAAAAAGACGAGGCTGGTTTCTTCATCGATGCGCTTAGAGGAAAAGCGCCAAGGTGAGAGGGTGCTATCTGTCTGCTCTTGGCCAAATGCGGTGTAGCGGTAAGATTCGATAGGTTTTTGTGTGCCCGGAGAGATGAGGGTGACGACACATCCTCGATGATCATGAATGGGAATATAAGGCTTACTGTCGAGCTCATAGAGAACAGCGGCTCCAATCTCTGCACCTAATCCCTCACCTAATACTCTAAGCTCACGGAGGCGATCGTACTCATCTACTGTTCCTATCTCGTTGTTCCCATCCCAGAGGTAACGAATCGTTTTCTGTTTATATCCTCTGAGATAGGTGGTTTTGGAGAGGCGGCGATGGAAGGGATCGTAGGTGTATTCGGTTTTTTTGTCCCCTTCTTCCACAACTATCAGGCGGTCGAGATTGTCATAGGAGTAGGTTCTTGTGCCATCTGAGATCAGGTTGCCACAAGGATCGTAAGTATAGGCTGTTTCTCCATCATGGGTCACCTGACACAATGAATTGATGGCATATTCATGGGTATCTTTTTTGAGGCGGTTGTGTAGCGAATCATAATGGTAGATATGCTCATCTTCTTGGGTCAATTGGTCGAGGTCGTCATGGGTGTGGTGGCGGTTTGCTTTTCCAAGGGTGTCCTGATAGGTGTAATGGATGAGGTTCCCTACGGGGTCGTATTGGGTGTAATGGGCTGTGAAATGGGGTGCAACTAGAGAGGTATAACGTCCCAGAGCATCGCGTGTAATGAGAATTTCACCAGCAGGTGTTAATGCCTGGATAATTTGCCCTTCTAAGTTGCGTGCGGAGTACGTGTGTTTGTAGTTGTTTCTAGAGACCGTGTGGAGATAGATGCCATCATAGGTGTAATCAATGATCGAGTTATTGGGGAGGGTGGTTTTGATTCTTCTGCCTCGCGTATCATAGGTATGCGAAAAAGTGAGGCCACTTGCGAGGGTTTCTTGACAGATGTTGCTTAGGGGGTCATAGGTGCGCTTTGTTGTGGTATTGGAAATAGAGTCATGAACCGCTATGACTCGGTCGCTGGGATCATAGGTATAGTGGTAGTCAAAGTCATGGGCGTGGTAGCGAGCAAGGCGCCCGAGTTCATCATACGCATGGATAATCTGACAGCCGTTTGGTTTGATGATGATATGGAGGCGAGCTCTAGGATCGTACAGGTAGCGTGTCTCTTTTTCTCCTGCTTCCACAAATCTTTCGAGGCGTCCTTGGGGTCCGTATTCCCAGTAATGGGTAATGGTTTTGATAGGCGTTGTATCTGCAAAGAGGGTGTGGGTGAGTTGAATGAGGTTACTGTTGTTGTCATAGCAGCTTTCTGAGCGTTGTATGGTCTCTCCAATAACATTTTTTTTGAGACGTATGGCTTCTCTTCCTCGGATGTCATAGATGATGACCGATTGGATCCCTTTGGGATTGGTGGTGGTTTTGGTGAGCACATCTTGATAAGAATAAGAAAATAGGGTGGTGTGTCCAAGGGGATCTTGGATGCTAAGGGGCTTGCCGTCTGTATTAAAGTGGGTTTCTGTGAAGCCTTGCGAAGTGATGGTATGGGTAGGGTTGCCAGCAAGGTCATAGGTACATTCTTCTTGTTTTTGGAGAGATAAGCCCTTTTCTGTCCGAATTCGAATGGGACGGCCACACAGATCATACTCTGTGACATGCTGGGTTTCTTCATTTTGGCTGCAAACTAGCCGGCCTAAAGGATCATGGGTATACTCCGTTTTGTGATAGGCTTTTTGCTCGCCTGTTTTGCGCCCTGCACAATCATAGGTATAAAGGGTGGTGAGATCATCTTTGGTTTCGGAGAGTTTCTGAAAGGGAGACCAGGACGAGGTGGTCGATTTGAGAAGGTGTCCAGAACAGGAGTAGGTTTCAGTTCGGATGGGGTGCTCGAAAATATCATAGGTGTAGCAGGTTGTCGTCCCGTTTTTATCGAGATGAGTGTGGATTTGCCCGGTGGAGTTGTAGTTAAAATGTTCTGCAGAGCCATCTGGGTACTGGATGCTTAAAAGCTGGCAGAATGTGTTGAAGCTTTTTGTGGTTACATACCCTTGTGGGTCGATCTCTTTGATGACATTACAAAGGATGTCATATTCTTTTCTTTCGACAGCTCCGTCGGGATGTTGGATCGCTTTGACTCTGCCTAACGCATCATATTCAAATCGGGTGCTGTTTTTACAGGCGTCGATCTCTTCAATGATATGTCCTAGCTTGTTATACCGTTTTTCGGTGAAGAGGACAGTGCCATCTGCCTGCCAATTTGAGATATAAGTCGGCCTATTGGCTTTATCATAGGCAATCTCGCGGTATTGGTCAGTTCGGGGGCCTGTAATAGAGGTGGGATTGTGATTGGCATCATAGGTATAGGTGGTTGTAGCGCCAAGGGGATCTGTTGTGGTGGCAAGGTTCTCTTGTGCATCATAGGTGTTATAGATGGAATAGCGGTAGGCACCATCGGCATCATAATGTTCTTCCTCAAGCACTTGGCCGGAGGGTGTATAGGTGTAGATCACTTTGTGTAGAAGCATTTCATTGCCAGATGCGTCTATCGTTTTTTCCTCGATGACCTCAGGAAGCCCAAAGCAGGGGAGGGTATATTTGGGGTTGATGGTGGTGATTTTTCGGTAGCTGACTCCTTGGAGGTTGTCAGGATCTGTAGTGGATCCGTCGTCGGTAATGGTTTGGGTACAAATGGCACAATCGTCATAGGTATGAAAAGTCCGCACGCGGATTGTGTTCCCTTCATAGGTGAGCTCTGAGCCAAGAAGATTGGTTCCGGGGATATAGGTGTAGCAGGTAAGCCTGCCCTCTCTATCTGTTTCTGTGAGCCTGAGGTTGAAGCCGTCATCGGAAAAGGTGCGAGTCAAGGTGCGCCACTCGCTGCCATCCCCGACTCTTTCCAAAATGGGATTTTGGTTCTTATCGTATGCGTATTGAGTGATTTGAAGGGGTTTGGCCGTGCTATCTTCTACTGTTTTGCAGAGTAAATTGCCTGTGGCTTGATCCCAGCTAAAGCGGTCGGTGCGGTAGAGCGCATTGTCCTGATAGATTTCAATCGCAGTGATTTTTTTGTGATCATCATAACGGTAAATGGTTTTATGACCCTCTGCATCAAGAACAATGGTAGCTCTGTCCTGATATTCATAGCGGCCGATAGGATGTATCTCACTATTAGGGCCTACAGGGGCATGTTGAGCTGTGACTTTTCCATCCGCACCGTATTCTGTAGTCAACACTCTCCCATCTGGCTTAAGCAGGGTATTGAGCGTGGTGTTGTGGGATCCATAGGCAGTGAAAGGCTGGCCGGGCCTTAGCGCGGAGCTCAGCTTTATTGGGGATTTTCCAGCATGCTGCATAAAGGCTGACCTGCCGTCACTGCCTGTGACTTGAATGCCGTTTACTTCATCATGCTTGGCTCTTGGATAATGAAATTGAATGGAGCCAAGCTGCTTGGATTTAGTGGAATTGTAGGCAACAATTGTGCTTAAAAGCTTGGGGAGTGGGTAGTTTTGCTTCTCTGGTTTCCATTGGGTGTAGGTGTAACAAAGGATGTTACCGTTGGGGAGTTTTTCTTCGACAATGGGGATATGATAGGGCGTCCAAACGTTAGGGACAATCTCCCATAAGGATTCCGATCCCCATCCAAAGCCTTTTTTTTTCTCTGTCCAATGAACGACATGTGTCCAACGGTGCATGGCAGAAGCAAATGAGCGCTGTCTTCCGCTACCATCGATGATAGTACCCATGTACTGGAAGCGCCGTTTGTCTTTAGGGTCGCCCAGGCGCCAATAGTTGATTTTTGTATTGAGTGGATGAGACTGGCCATCGGGCTGAAAAGCTGAGAAGCTTTTGGGAACTTCGAAATCGAAGACATATTGAATACTGGAAGAGGGTTTAAAGGAGCATACACTTCCGTCTGTGTCCCCAATGCTGGCAAAGATTTCTTGCGCTCCCCACTCCAGATTCGCAACAAAAAAGCATTCTGGGTTGTAACGCCAACTTGCATAACGCGGATCATAAGGGGCACTCGAATTGTAGTAGCGGCGTACCGATAAAGGCTCTGAGCCTGCCACAACTAGATCGAGCTCCTCCTCGCAATATTCCCCTGTAACAGGGTTGACCTTCGGAGTAATCCGATAATCGGTCGAGGTCAGAAAATAGTTCTCACGTCGGTCCAGTACACGTTCTTTAGAGGCTTGAAATGGAAAGTAATCAGAATCTGCTAATTCGGCAAAAATAGAGAGGGGTAAGGTAAGAGCGAAAAAGAAGAGAAGGAATTTTTTCATCTTAAGCCTCTAAATAAAAATAAATTAGATAGGATAAAGAAATTTTAAGTTTACGTAAAGTAAAAATTACAAAAAAAACCCGAGCCTCGAGGTTTTATAGACAAATATGACACCTCACCGTATGAAAGAAGCCGATGGCTAGAAAATATTTTTTACCTATTCTTGCAGTTCTCGGAGCTTTTTTAGCCCTGTTTGTGGTTTACTTAAGTTCACGCACAATGCCTCCACCTCCTATTCTTTTTCCTCCCCCTCAATCCCCTTATCCCTACTCAATTGCCGGTGCAGGGATCATTGAAGCCTCCTCTCAAAATATCTCCATTGGTAGCCCCTTCAACGAAGTCATCGATACGATTTTTGTCGTGGAGGGGGACAATGTCAAAAAAGGAGATCCGATATTTCAACTCGATCTCAGAGCATTCGAAGCTGTAGCATTCATTGCTTGTGCTGAGCGTAATGTTGCTATTGTTACACTTGAAAATGCGCATAAAGATTTTTCTTTTTACAAGCGACTAAAAGATACAAGAGCTGTTAGTGAAGAAGCCTACGCACAAGCCTACTATACTTACCTGCAAGCTGAAGAAAATCTCAAGTTGGCCAACGCTAATCTTGAGCAGGCAGAGGTCAATATTCAACGATCGATCATAAAGGCTCCTGTAGATGGTAAAATTCTTCAAGTCAACTGCCATGTAGGTGAAATTGCACCCGTAGTTCCTTTTATTTCACCTCAATCAACATGGCTTACCGCTGCCAATGGTACCCTAGTTTTAATGGGCACTGTTGATCCCATGGAAGTGAGGATCGATATCGACGAGAGTGATGCATGGCGCTATCAAAAGGGGGCGGAGGCCACAGCGTTTGTCAGGGGAAACAGTACAATCAATTTCCCTTTGCAATTTTTGCGGATAGAACCTTATATCATCCCCAAAAGTTCTTTTACTGGTCAAACAATCGAGAGAGTCGACACGCGTGTTTTGCAGGTGCTCTATATTTTTGAGCGGAAAGATTTGCCTGTCTATGCAGGACAAATCTTAGATATCTTCATAAAATCAGAACCCATTGAAAACTTTGTCCGGCATCAAACATAAGATATTTATATTGGGCTTGAGTTTGACTTTGTCGGGATGTCTGGTAGGTCCCAATTACCTTCCCCCTGTGCAAATGATGCCCGATACGTTTAGTGAAGACCGGATTATGGAAACAGATACCTTAGTAGATGAGGATCTGGCACATTGGTGGACCTCATTCAATGACCCCTTTCTTAACGAGCTTTTAGAAGAGAGCCTTTGCAAGAATTTTGATTTACTGATCGCTATGGAAAGGATTTGCGAAGCGCGTGCCGCTTATTGGGTGCAGGTAACTGGCATACTCCCTGAGCTTGACTCGAGTGCCCAAGCTACGCGCTCACGAACAAGCCAAAGCCTGACAAGCACCTCCTCACTGAGTTTACCACCCATTCAAAGTTTTTACCAGGCAGGTATCGATACGATCTGGCAGATCGATTTATTTGGGGGTTTACGTCGTGCTGCAAGGTCAGCTTATGACACATGGGAGGCAAGCGCTGAGGATGCACGGGCTGTGCGGATCGTGTTGCTCGGCGAGGTCGCCATCACCTATGCACGGATCTGTAGCTTGCAAACACAAGTCGCTATTCAAGAGCAAACAGTCGAACTAGATAAAGATCTTTTGCAACTGACCACAGCCCGTTTTGAAGCTGGATTAGCAGGTGAACAAGACATGGACACTGCTCTTGCCTCTCTTGAAGCCGACAAAGCAGCTCTTAAAGTACTAGAAACATCATTAAGACAGACAATTTACTCTCTTGCTACTCTTTTGGGGCGCCCTCCTGAATCTTTGCTTGAATCTTTCACAATTGCTAGACCCATTCCCGAAGCTATCGGAAAAATTCCTATAGGGCTTCCTTCTGATTTGCTACGCAGGAGACCGGATGTGCGTGCTGCTGAAAGGCGCATTGCCGCGGCAACTGAGCAGATTGGGGTTGCCGTGGCAAGTTTGTTTCCTCAACTTTCTTTAACCGGATCGAGTAGTTCATTTAGCGCTAACCCTCTACAGGGGGCTAATACGGGCTTTGCAAGCAACGCTCTATGCAAACTCTTCACCGCACCCAGTCGGATTTGGGGGATAGGAGGATTACTCTCGTGGCCCCTATTTGATTTTGGTAAGCGCATAGCCACCATTGATATTCAAGTCTCTTTGGAACACCAAGCCTTGCTCACCTATGAAAAAACGGTCGTCAGCGCACTACAGGAGGTCGAGAGCGACCTTGTCGCCTATTTTAACGAAGAGGAGCGGTTTCAGAATTTAAATAGCGCAGTTCAAGCAAGCCATAGAGCATTTGATTTGACAGCAGATCTGTATCAAGCAGGACTTGCCAGTTACTCTCAAGTGATACAAGCCCAGGAAATTTGGTTGACTGCGCTTGGTAACTTGACAACCAGCCAAGAAGCCTTAGCTACTAACCTCATTGCTCTATATAAAGCCTTAGGAGGGGGTTGGGAATGCTGCTATACGCCATAAAAATGTTGATCGGTGACAGAATCAAATATATCAGTATTGTTATCGGCCTGAGCTTTGCCTCTTTCATTATCTCACAGCAAGCAGCCATCATGGTGGGAATCATGAAAAGGACATACGGATTTGTAACAGACACGTCTCAGCCCAACATTTGGGTGACAGATCCTACAGTACAATACATCGAGGACATTAAGCCTCTAAAAGATACCGATCTGTACCGTGTACGCAGTGTCGAGGGAGTCGATTGGGCAGTACCTATTTACAAAGGAACAATCCAATCCCGTTTGCGCAATGGCACCTTTCAAACCTGCGTGCTCATTGGAATCGATGATGCTACGCTCATCGGGGCGCCCCCTAAAATACTTGAAGGGAATCTACTGGATTTGCGCATGGATGATGCTGTGCTTGTGGACCGAGTGGGTGCACAAACCAAATTAGCCTCCCCTCCTCAAGTGAAAGACGGTGCGCGCATCCCGCTACGCGTAGGTGATACCATGGAGCTCAATGATCACCGCGCCTATGTTGCAGGTATTTGCGAGGTGTCACGTACCTTTCAATCCCAGCCTGTCATCTATACCACGTACGACAGGGCAACCTCTTTTGTTCCGGCACAGCGCAAACTCCTATCCTTCATCATCGGCAAAGCAAAACCGGGCCTCGATCCTGCAGAGGTGTGCAGAAGAATTGAAGCCCAAACCGGATTTACTGCTTCTACAAGTGCAGAATTTAAATATAAGACTTTGAAATACTACACAAAATATACTGGTATCGTTGTGAATTTCGGAGTGGCGATCATTATGGGATTTATCATAGGGACTGCAATTGCAGGACAGACACTGTACAATTTCACTGTCGATCATCTCCCTTATTTTGGGGTATTCAAAGCTATGGGAGCGGATAACACGCTATTAGTTAAAATGATCTTCCTACAGTCGCTATTAGTAAGTTGCATAGGATGGGGAATCGGGGTAGGAGCTGCCGCCTTATTTTATTTTCTTGCAGGACGCACCGAGCTTTCATACAACATGCCGCTGTATCTATATCTATTGAGCGGCTCATCGATTTTATGTATCAGCATTCTTGCAGCATTTTTTAGTATGAGAAGAGTGATCAAATTGGACCCGGCCATTGTATTTAAAAGTTAAGCATATTCCTTCAGACTTCTTGATTCATGACAAGGCGGAGCTTTGCGCCGCCCTGCAATGGCTTATACCATTTCCAGAAAATAAAGCCATGAAGTGGTACTGGGTAACATGACAGATTTGGATGATCGTTTCGAAGCCTATGTTTTTGCACCTAAGCGAGAAAGGATCGTTCAAAAATGGCGTGTTATACAGTGCCACTTCATGGCTTTATTTTCTGGAAATGGTATTAAAAAAATTGGATGGTATAAAAGTGCTTGAAAGTCCATTAGCTGTTGAGTGCCGATCTGTTAAAAAGACTTATGGATCGGGAAGCTCACGTGTTGAAGCACTCCGAGGTGTAGACCTCACTATCCCGCAAGGCGAACTTCGTTTGCTGATGGGCCCTTCGGGATCTGGGAAAACGACATTGATTTCGGTCATCGCAGGCATTTTAACACAAGATTCTGGACAGTGCATGATCCTGGGTACCGACCTCAATCATCTCTCGGACAAAGACAAAACCCACTATCGTGCCAACCATATTGGATTTGCTTTCCAAATCTTTAATCTCATCCCCATGTTAACAAACGAAGAAAATGTTTCTATCCCCCTCGTCTTAAATGGTGTGAAAAGAAGCATCGCTTTGGAAAAATCTAAACAACTTCTGATAGAGCTGGGATTGAGTGATAAATTAGGCACTTACCCCCCAGAGCTTTCCGGAGGACAACAACAACGTGTTGCCATAGCTCGTGCCCTTATCCACGACCCCCCACTCATTGTCTGCGATGAACCAACAAGCTTTCTCGATCATAAAACAGGTACCATGATCATGGAGCTCCTACAAGAAATGGTGAAAAAGCGGGATATCACCGTAATTGTCGTCACCCATGATCAGCGCATCGTCCCTTTTGCAGACAAAGTCGATTATTTGGAAGATGGCCAAATCACCCCGTAATACCATTTCCAGAAAATAAAGTCACAAATTGGCATTGTATAATACGCCATTTTTGAACGATCCTTTCTCGCTTAGGTGCAGAAACATAGGCTTCGAAACGATCATCCAAATCTGTCATGTTACCCAGTACCACTTCATGACTTTATTTTCTGGAAATGGTATAAAATCGAGCCCAGAGCAAACGCCCTGGGCAATAGGAAGCTGTGTTCTTATGGAATTAGCGGACAGCTACTTCGTCAGCAGAGATAGTAGCACCGATTTTGGCACTTGGGAAGGCCGATTTCAGGATTTTTTGAGCATCCATCCCTTTTTGGGCAAGAGCTTCAGCTTTAGTAGCCGAAAAATGGGGATTTTGAATGGGGTTTCCCTCTTTTAAAGACTCAAGGACCATGTAACGGGTTAAATTGACCGATGTCTCGACATTTTTAGGCTGAGCCGTGCCTGAGCCAAAATAGCCAGTTTCACGAGCCACTACGTCCCAAGGACGAGAAGTGCGCGCTAAGGCTTTATTGTAAGCTTCAGTGCGTTCAATGATGGCTAAAGCAGCCATCGCCTCTTCGGGAAGATGGGTGTCTTCGTATTTAACAGCCAGCGTAGCTTTCAAATAAGCTTCGATCGGCACTTCATTGACAATGGCTATATGGTTGCCTTTCACATGATAAACAGAGAGCGCACCTTTGTACTGGATTCCATTTACAGAAATGGTGCTTGATTTGCTAGTTGGAATGATGGAGATCTGGTACACATCGGGATATTCTTCTCCCCAGCGCAGCCCCTGTTGCATCGCTTGCAGCATAAAACGCTTGCCCACCGTTCCAAAGCTCAAACTCTTTGATGTGTCTTTGCGGATCACCCGATAACTACCCTTGGCTTCCACTAAAGCTGAGGCCGCATCTTTTTCTAACAAAACATGAATCTTAGGCCCAAGCGGCTCCATCTGAGCACGCTTAGAACCTGGCCGGTGCATTTCTGATGCGCCCATTTGTGCAGCAGTTGCTAATACGACTAATAAAAGTGTACATACTTTCATGATACCCTCAAAATAATGAATCGATTTCTTTTTTCTTACCCAAGTGGCGATAGGCTAAATCCGTAGCCATCCTACCACGTGGTGTCCGTTTGATAAATCCTTGCATGATCAGGAATGGTTCGTAAACCTCTTGGATCGTGTGTCCCTCTTCGCCCAGCGCAACTGCCAGTGTGTTGATCCCAACGGGCCCTCCACGGTAATGATCGATCAGGACAGAGAGGAGTTTCTTATCCATTTCGTCTAGCCCTTGTGCATCAATTGCCAGCATCTTCAGAGCTTGATCGACGACCTCTTGGTTTACATTTCCAGCAGCACGCATTTGGGAAAAATCGCGCACCCAACGTAAAAGGTTGTTGGCGACCCGAGGGGTTCCCCGCGCCCGCTTAGCGATCTCACTAATCCCGGGCTTATCAATAGGCAGTTTTAATATCCCGCTTGAGCGGAAAAGAATTTCCTCTAACACAGACGGGGGATAATAATCTAAGCGGCAATTCAAGGCAAAACGAGAACGCATAGGAGCAGTGAGCAGTCCGCTGCGAGTGGTAGCCCCCACGAGAGTAAAGCGATTGAGTTTGACCTGTACAGACCGTGCATTAGGACCGCTATCGATCATCAAGTCCAGTACATAATCTTCCATAGCAGGATAGAGATATTCTTCCACGTTCCGGTTAATGCGGTGGATTTCGTCAATAAACAGAATGTCTCCCGCCTGCAAGTTCGTTAAAATACCTGCCAAGTCGCCCGGCTTGTCCAAGATCGGTCCGGAGGTGACAACCAGCGAGCTCCCCATCGTTTTGGCAATGATTCCGGCAAGTGTGGTTTTACCGAGGCCTGGCGGTCCCGAAAGGAGGCAGTGACCTAACGTCTCTCCTCTTTTTTTAGCAGCGCCCATAAACACGTCTAGCCTTGCGCGCACCTCGTCTTGTCCCAAAAAATCTCCGAGCGACTGAGGACGAAGGGGTACTTCAAAAGAAAAATCTTGCTTTGCCAGATTTGACTCAATGTAAGTTTCCTTGGACATGAACCTATCCCGATATCCGGAAGTCTTGATTTTTGAAGATTTTTTTTACTGATTTGAAAGTCGCTTCGCAGGACATACTTGCATAAGTAGACCAAGAAGCGATCTTCAAAGCGGTGAAAAAAAGCTCTAAGGGCGGAGTTTTGGGATATCGGGATGGGTTCATAGAGAATCACACTAGCAAAAAAGAGAATCAAACGCTATATCTAATTGCGGACTTAAGAGAAGGACTTTATGAGTATCAAAGAAGACACATGGATCAGACGACTGGCACTTAGCCACCAAATGATCGAACCCTTTGTCGATGGACAGGTCAATTCCTCACCCGATGGGACAAAGCTGGTAAGTTATGGCCTCTCGAGCTATGGTTACGATATCCGAGTTTCAGACGAGTTCAAAGTTTTCACGAATGTCTATAACTCGATTGTGGATCCCAAGCATTTCACAGAAGATTCGTTTGTCGACATCACTGCAAATGAGTGCATCATCCCTCCCAATTCTTTCGCACTGGCTCGCAGTATCGAATATTTCCGCATCCCTCGCAATATTCTTACCATCTGTTTGGGCAAATCGACCTATGCGCGTTGCGGTATTATCGTCAATGTAACCCCTTTTGAACCTGAATGGGAAGGGCATGTTACCATAGAAATCTCGAATACCACACCCCTGCCCGCGAAAATTTACGCCAACGAAGGGATCGCACAAGTACTTTTTTTGGAGGCAGCCGAAGAATGTGCCATTTCTTATGCGGATCGCGCTGGAAAGTACCAGAAACAGCGTGGGATTACAGTACCCATCGTATAACTCATGAAACGGTCACGCCTTTTTGAAGAGCTCATTTTAAAATCCTGGTGGGCAATTCTTTTTTTTATGGTCTGCTTTTTCGCCTATGATCAAGCCGCCAAAAGAAGGGATCGTGAAGAGCTGATACTACAGGAGAAATACCAGCAAATCCTTCGAGCTAAAGAAGAGGCTTCGACCCTACAAGAAGAATTAAAACGGGAAATCGCAAGCCAAAATGATGAAAGCTGGATCGAGCTGGTCCTGATGCAAAAGTTAGGACTTGTCCCAGAAGGGCAACAAAAAGTGCATTTTGTAAAATGAGCTCATTGGAAAAATGACAACCACCCTTATCATTCTTCTTCTATTTGTTTTTACACTCGCATCCAGTTTTTTCTCGCTCACCTTTATCGCGATCTTTTCGTTATCGGCGACCGAGGTCAAACTCTATGCACATGACTCTGATCCACGCAAAAAAGAGATTTGGAGTCTGCTTTCCAAGCCGCGCGATTTGCTAGTCACTCTTCTTTTCTATGACATCACAGCTAACATCTTAATCCAAAACACCGCCGCCAATCTCTTTGGTCCCTCTGCAAGCTGGTATTTGACCGTTGGAATTCCCTTAGCCCTTACCCTTGTTTTGGGTGAAATCATGCCCAAAACCATCGCCCTTCCATTCAATAGCATGATCGCTTACCAAGTCGCACCAATTGTAAGGATACTCCACCAGATTTTAGGGCCAGTACGCAGATGGATCACTGATCTCACCACCCATCTGGCCGGAATTCTCTTTTTCTTCCTTAAAAAGGATAAAGAAATTTCCCATGAAGAGCTCAGCGTCCTTTTGCGCAGCTCAGAATCTTATGGAATCTTAAGTCGCGAGGAGGCCAAGCTGGTCGATGGTTACCTCTCCTTAACAGAAGTAACTGTTAAAGAACGGATGCGGCCGCGCCACGAAATCCTCTACTACGACCTAGACGAGCCACTATCTAAGCTCACCTACCTATTTGCAGAAAAAGAGTGCTCCCGCATCCCTGTCTGCCAAAATGGTCTGCAAAACCTCTTAGGGATACTCTCCGCAACTCGATTCTTCTTAAACAGTAACTCTATCAAAGAAAGTCACGATCTCATCCCCTATCTCAAAAAACCCTATTATATCCCTGAAACCATTGTGGCACGTACTCTCTTGCATCATTTTTTTCACAGAAATGAGGAGCTGGGAATCGTCATAGATGAATACAGCTCTATCTCTGGCTTGATTACGCAAGAAGATCTTTTCGAGATTGTCGTGGGTGAAATCACCGACCAAAGAGATGAAAAAGTGCGCTACACATCAGCCGGACAAGATGTGATTATCGCAAGTGGGAAAATGGACTTAAGCGAATTTGAGGAGCTCTTCAATGTGCAGCTTCCCAGTGAGAATCATATGGTTACCTTAGGTGGGTGGCTAACTGAACAATTGGGAGATATTCCCAAAAGCGGCACGAAATACTTGTGGAAAGGGTTTTTATTTCAAGTTCTTGCAGCCGACCCCAATCGAGTCCGTAGGATCTATATCAGGAGGTTGAAGCATGAATAGCTCCCCTCTTTTTTGGTTTATGATCACCTTAGCGTGTATCGCTGTCCAAGGCGTTTATTCGATGCTAGAGCTAGCAGCGGTCTCCTTCAACCGTGTACGTCTCGAATACTACGTTAGCAAAAAAATCAAACGAGCCTTGTGGCTTCGCTATTTGCTCCAAAAGCCCTCGCGCCTTTTTGGAACTGTGATGTTAGGTGTGAATGTGGCACTTCAAGTGGGATCTCAAACCGCACGCGAATTTTATAGCTCTGTGGGACTCGATCCTGATCTAGCGCCTATCACGCAAGTCTTTTTAGTAGTGATTTTTGCTGAGATTGCCCCCCTATTTGCCGCGCGCCGTTATCCCGAACACGTGGTAATGCTGGGCATACCGCTTGTTTATGCAACCAGCATCATTTTTGCTCCTATTGTCTGGTTAATTACCCAATTCATGAATATTACCTTTAAGATTTTTGGAAAAAAAGGAGAAAGCTTCGAGCTCTTGATTAGCCGTGAAGAGTTGCAAAAAGTTCTAGAGAGCCATGAAGAGGAAAACGAGTTCAATATTGTAATTGAAGGGATTTTTGCCTTAAAAAGTTTGTCTGCAGATCACGTGATGACCCCTCTGGACAAAATCGATATGATCGCAGCCTCATCTACTGTCGGAGCTCTGCGCAGTAAAATCGCGGGCTCTGAACAAAATTTTGTCCCTCTCTTCCATAAAAACCCTTACAACATCATCGCTATCGCAAATGTACGCGATCTGGTGCGCTTTCCCGATAACAGAACGCTGCGTGAATATGCCCGCCCGCCGTGGTTTATTACCTCGACAACTAAGCTGATGCCCATACTTGCCCAATTCAGACGTAACCAACAAACAGTTGCCGTCGTGCTGGATCCCAATGGAGCTGCGATTGGCATACTCACCCTTGATGCCATTTTTGAAGAAATTTTTGGCAAATACCCATTGGAAGAAGAGATCAAAAAAACAGCTCATCTGCCCGTTATCCACCGAACCTTTCCCGGAAATACGAAGATTGTCGATTTTAACCGTGAATACAAAACGCACCTCGATGCTCATGGCGTCGAGACCTTTGCCCAGTTATTGGTCATCTTACTGGATCATCCTCCTACACCTGGGGATGCCATCGTTGTCGATCGATTTGAATTGATTGTTGAAGAAGCGAGCCTTTTAGGCATCAAATCAGTCACTATTATTACTCTAGAAGACTAATAAACAGTAACATAAAGCTCATCTTAATAAATTAATCCTGTAAAATTAACTATGGTTATACCCTTTCCAGAAAATAAAGCCATAAAGTGGTACTGGGTAACATGACAGACTTGGATGATCATTTCGAAGCCTATGTTTTTGCACCTAAGCGAGAAAGGATCGTTCAAAAATGGCGTGTTATACAGTGCCACTTTATGGCTTTATTTTCTGGAAAGGGGATTACTTAAGATAAAAAAAAGCCCGAGGCTGATCAGCGCAGAGACAAAACACCAAAGGGAAATGAAAAAAGTGCGATCAATCCAAGCGATCAGGAGAGCGGAAGCGGCAAAAAGGAGGCCAAAATAGGATGTCTTGGGAAGGCTCGAAAGAAAAAAAGGAAATACTGTAGCAATGACATAACTCGCAAATAGGATGTCGTGGTTGTAAAAGTGGGGTGGATAGGCATAGTAGACACTTGCGCAGCTTATCGAGGCCGTCATATTCGGGATAGCAAAGCCAAGCATGCTGCTTATGATAAGACCGACCCCAAAGCAGATGGCAAGGGTTTGCTTAGACCAGGAGACCTCTTCTGCAAACCAGAAGGCAAACGGGATCCAAAGGGGCCAGCCTACAAACGCAAAAAACAGAAAAAGGCTTTTTGCAAAGTCGGGAGCTATGCCCAGCCACAAAAAACCCTCAGCTGCTTGTTGAATGGCAAAAAGTAAAGGGATCAGAGCTAGCGGCAAGAATTTTTTGTTCTGGGTGCGCAAGACGAGGGTGAGGCCCATCACTGCCAATACAGCAGAGGCTGAAAAGCTGGCGGTCGCAGAATAGCACATGTCTTATCCTTATATTGGTAAGGTCATAAAGTTGAGGTTTTACTCTTGAACGAGCGTAGCGAGTTCCCTGGAGCGCTCAAAGGGATTTGCCTCAACTTTATGACGCCCTATACCGGCGCAAGCGATTCAAAAGCAATCTCGCTTCCCTTCATGTACAACCTAACATCGGTATTGGGGAGAATCTTTCCCTCTAAGAGGGCTCTAGATAACTTGCCAATCACTTCGTGCTGGATGAGGCGTTTGAGGGGCCTGGCTCCAAATGCGGGGTCATAACCCTCTTTAGCCAAATGGTGTATTACAGATTCGTCCCATGAAAGGTGGATGAAACGTTCACATAAACGGGCAACCACATAGTGCATTTGGATCTCGACAATTTTGGCCATGTCCCGTTCATGCAGGGGTAGGAAAGGGAGAATTTCATCGAGACGGTTGAGGAACTCGGGACGAAAATGTTGAGCCAGGGTGGGCTCAATGATGGCCAGCACTTCTTCTTTTGTCACTTCCCCACGGTGCTTTTCGAGCACCTCCATAAGTTGTTGGGAGCCTAGGTTTGAGGTCATAATAAATAGGGCATTGCGGCAATTCACGCGCCGCCCTTTACTATCGGTCAGGCGTCCCTCATCAAAAATTTGCAATAGAATATTGAAAACGTCATGATGAGCCTTTTCAATCTCATCGAGAAGCACTACAGCATAAGGGCGGCGGCGGATTGCCTCTGTTAGCTGCCCACCTTCGTCGTAGCCAATATAACCAGGAGGAGAACCGATGAGTTTAGAGACGGTATGTTTTTCCATGTACTCGGACATGTCAAGACGGATCATCGCGTCTTCTTTATTAAAGAGCTGCTCAGCTAGGGCTTTGGCAAGCTCGGTTTTTCCGACACCTGTTGGACCTAAAAATAGAAAAACTCCAATGGGTCGGTTGGGATCGTTGAGTCCAGCCCGAGATGCCCTTATGGCATCACTGACAGCTTTCACAGCAAAGGGCTGGCCTACAACCCTTTTTTCGAGCGTTTCTTCCAGGTGAAGGAGCTTACCCGCTTCGCCCTCAAGCATCTTTTGCACAGGGATCCCTGTCCATTTGGCGACAATCTGGGCAATGAGTGATTCATCTACCTCTTCTTGAAGAAGGCGATTCTCCTTTTTGTTGAGCTCTTGGCCCATTTCCTCGATCTCTTTTTGCAGGGCCGGAATCCGGCTGTAGCGTAGTTCTGCTACCTTATTGAAATCAGAAGCCCTTTCTGCCTCTTCTTCTTGAAAACGGAGCTTCTCGAGCAAATCTTTTTTCTCTTTAAGCGCTGTTAGAACCTTTTTCTCGTTGTCCCACCTTTGTCGCAAGAGCGCAAGCTCCTCTTTTAGATCGACAATTTTCTTCTCTAGTATTTTCACTTCGCTTTGAGCTGATGGGGTATCTTCATGTTTCAAAGCTTCCTGCTTCACAATCAACGAGGCCAGTTCACGTTCCTTCAAATCAATGGGCAAAGGACGGGAGCCCAGTTGCATCCGGATCAAGCTGGCCGCCTCATCGATGAGGTCAATCGCTTTATCGGGCAAAAAGCGGTCAGCAATATAGCGGTTTGAAAGCATCACCGCGGCATGCAAGGCGCCTTCGGTGATGCGCACACCGTGATAGATCTCGTAGCGTTCCTTCAAACCACGCACAATCGCAATCGCATCTTCTAAAGAAGGCTCTGCAATATAAACAGGTTGGAAACGGCGCTCTAAAGCAGGATCTTTTTCGATATACTTTTGGTATTCGTTAAGTGTTGTCGCGCCGATACAATGGAGGGTGCCGCGTGCAAGTGCCGGTTTTAGAAGATTGGCCGCATCCATCGCTCCTTCAGCAGCTCCTGCGCCTACCAAAGTATGCACCTCGTCGATGAACAGGATAATCCTACCCTCGCTCTTTTCGATCTCTTGCAAAATCGATTTAAGCCTCTCTTCGAATTCTCCGCGGAACTTCGTTCCGGCGATCAAGCTTCCCATATCAAGAGCTACAAGCTCTTTATCTTTCAAAGAGTCTGGGACATCTTTTTGGAAAATCCGTTGAGCCAACCCCTCTGCAATTGCCGTTTTGCCCACCCCAGGCTCGCCGATAAGCATGGGGTTGTTTTTAGTACGGCGGCTGAGTACTTGGATCGTGCGGCGGATCTCTTCATCGCGCCCAATGACAGGATCGAGCTTACCCTCTCGCGCAAGCTTTGAGTAGCTTTTGCAATATTTTTCTAAGCTTTTCATGCTCCCTTCGGCAGTGGGCGAATCCATATGACGCTCTCCTCGTATTTTTTGAACCGCTTCTTGAAGTTGTTTCAAGGATATACCCGTCTGTTTTTTCCAGGAAGCAAAAGGCTCTGCCGCTCCTTGCCAAAAACTCAACAGGAAATGATCACTCGACACATAGGTGTCTTTCATTTCTTTGGCAAAATTCTGCGCTTCGCCCACACGGCTTTGCAGGCTTCTTGCCGCTTGTGGCTCGCCACCTTCTCCCGAAAAAGTAGGTAGCTTGGTAAGCGCTTGTTCTACTTGGGCCTTTAATAGTGCAGGATCTGCCTTAAGCTCGTTTAATAAAATGTTGAAATACCCTTGATGATCTTCTAGAAAGGATAAAAGCAGATGATTTTCAGAAACTTCGGTATTTTTTCTTGTCTGAGCAATTTGAAACGCCCCTTCCAGGGCCTTTTGGACAGCTTCGGAGTAGTCGGCCATGTTCACCTCCACATCAATGATTCCACACTATACCATAAAGGTTTTTTAGCGCTAAAGGAGCCTTGCGAAAACCGACCAAAATAAGACATGTCGTATAACGATCGTTATGAAAAGGATCTATCAGGAGCTCATCGCCCACCACCTCACTGAGTATCGTCAAATGGTTTTTTTGATGGGACCCAGGCAAGTGGGAAAACCATCATTACTTCAATTGGGATAATTCTGCACAGAGGTTGCTCTTTATAGAGGGACCTCAAGCTATTGCCAAGCAGGTTGGGCTCGAAGAATTGAGTGACAAGATACCTATCCTGATTTTTGATGAGATCCACAAATTTGAAAAATGGAAAAACTTCCTCTTTGGAATGATCGAGGGTTTGGAGAATATGGCCTTTATTATTTACGTACGAAGGACAAAATCGAGGTCGACTTCTTGGTTACAAAGAATGAAAAACCGTGGTTCCTAGCCGAGGTTAAAACAAAAGCAAAAGGGATCTCTTCAGCGCTCTATCATTTCCAAAATGAAACGGGGGCAATGCACGCTTTTCAAGTAGCCTTTGATCTTCCCTTTGTGAATAAAAACTGCTTCGATGAAAATAACTCCATTCTTGTGCCAGCCCAAACTTTGCTTTCACAACTTGTTTAAATCCAAACAAGTAAGCTTTTTAAGTAGGCGCTTTCGGGATGAAAAAGGTTTTCAGGATGATCACAAGCAAGCCTATGGCGGCCAACGACACGAAGAGCCCTTCCCTCTTCAAGAGCCGCTTCTCGCACGCAATTTTCAAATAGCTCTTCGGAGATGTAGTGAGAGCACGAGGAGACAAGTAGGTAACTTGCCTTTGGCATTGTGCGTAATGCTTGGCAGAAAATCCGCTTGTAACCTTTACACGCCGCAACAATATCTTTTTTCTTTTTGGCAAAAGCCGGAGGGTCGAGGATGACTAGATCATAATCACATGCATGCTGGTCCAGAAAATCAAAAACATCGGCCTGATGAAACCCGTGTTCACTGGTGTTGAACCCATTCAAAGCAACGTTTTCATGGCATAGCCCCATAGCGGAGCCCGATATATCGACCGAATCCACGCGCGCAGCACCACCTGCCAGAGCGGCTAAAGAAAAGCCACCTGTATAGCAAAACCCGTTTAATACTTTTTTGTCATGAGCAAGCTCTCTGACCCACTTACGCATTTCACGTTGATCGAGAAAAAAACCTGTTTTCTGCCCTTTCTTGATATCGACAATGTAACGGATGCCCTCTTCAAGAATCTCCACGCGGTCCGGGATGTCTCCCCATAGTACTTCCTCACGTGGTTTTATCCCCTCTTCTTTGAGCGAACCTCCTGACGATTTATCATAAACGCCTTTAATCTCTAGGCGATCTTTCAACTGCTCTATGAACCAGGGAAGCAATGTGCGCATCCCCAGCGCTCCTGTTTGCATCACGAGGTAAGGCCCATATTTATCGATAATCAATCCCGGCAAACCATCCCCTTCTCCGTTCACGAGCCGAAATGCTGTCGTGCGTTTAGACGCCAGCAAAGCTGCTCTTAATGCTAATGCCTCTTCTAATGTCCTTGTGAGCGCGGCATACACTTCTGCATCGCCAAAACTCACGACCCGACCCGCAAGTGACACTTTTCTATTAAAAAAGCCGTGCCCTATCAGCCTCCCCTCAGCGCTGCGGATCGCTACAAGCTCACCATCTACATACCCATCAGGGTACGACGCTACGGCCCCGGAAAAAATCCAGTGGTGTCTTTGTGTGACGGCCCACTCCCTTCCTTTATTTAAAATTACTGCCTTCATGCAAGTGATTCTAGTCAAAAAATATTAATGTTACGTTAAGATCTGAAAAGTGAAATGAAAAGTGAAAAGTGAAGCGGGCGGTTCGGAATTAAAAGCCCGCCCATTAAAGGGCTCGAGTTTATATCATTTCCAGAAAATAAAGTCATGAATTGGTACTGGGTAACATGACAGATTTGGATGATCGTTTCGAAGCCTATGTTTTTGCACCTAAGCGAGAAAGAATCGTTCAAAAACGGCGTGTTATAAGTGCCACTTCATGACTTTATTTTCTGGAAATGGTATTATTAGCTATCAGAGCATCAAGCGATGAGTCTCATTTTATTTTAAGGCAAGATATGGAGCGCTTTAGAGCCGAAGGACACATTATACGCATCCTCAATCTTGAAGAATGCAAGTCATTCACGTTAGGAAAGCTTATGAACACTACTGAAAGCCTCAAAAAGCTGAAGGAAAAAAGCAGTCCTCCTCAGGATAAGGAAGGAAAAAGGTGCGATCAACACTTCACGTGAATGCCATCCTTCAATAAAAGGGTGTAGGCATTTGCATCAATAGGTTTGCTGAAATAAAATCCTTGCATTTCATCGCACTGATTTTCTAAAAGAAAGCGATATTGCTGTTCAGTCTCAACACCTTCGGCAACCACCTTCATGTTAAGGCTATGAGCCATTGAAATGATCGCTAGGATAATAGGGGTTTCAATAGGATCTGTCTCTATGTTCCCAATGAAACTTTTATCTATTTTAAGTTTTGTAATTGGATAATGCATCAAGTAATTTAAGTTTGAATATCCTATTCCAAAATCATCAATTACAAAAGAGACGCCCCTATCCCGAAGGCTTTTAAAAATCCCTTTAATTTCATCAGAGCTTTCCATCAAAACATTTTCGGTCAATTCAAGCTCCAGATACTTTCCTTCATAGCCTATTTCATCCAAAACTTTCTCAATCATTTTGATGGAGTCAACATTTTTTACCTGGTATCCAGACAAGTTAACGGCAATAGGAACGAGGGGCAAACCATTCTTTTGCCACTGCAAATTCTGTTCGCAAGCCGTACGTAGTACCCATTCACCAATAGGAATAATCAATCCTGTCTCTTCAGCAATCGAAATAAATTTCTGTGGTGCGATCATGCCCAGTTGGGGATGCCGCCACCTCAAAAGGGCTTCTGTTGCCCTGAATGTCTGGGTCTGAACATCCAGGATGGGTTGATAATAGAGGAGCAGCTCGCCCAGCTTATAGGCAAGGATTAAATTTTGCTCCATGTCTAAAAGCTCTCTCACTTGAGAATTCATATCGTCGGTATAATACTGAAATGTATTTTTACCCATCGCCTTAGCTCTGTACATGGCTGCATCGGCATTTTTGAGCAATTCGTCTGCAGTAGTGCCATTTTTTGGGAAAAAACTGATGCCTAAGCTGGGGGTTATGGATAATTGTTGATTATTAATCATAAAAGGCGTACGGAATGCTTCTTGTATTCTTTTGACGGTAAAAAAAGAAAGGTTTTTGTCCTGCATGCCAGGCAAAATTAAAACAAATTCATCCCCTCCAACCCGGCATAGAGTGTCCGATGCTCGTTTACAGCCCAGTAATCTTTCAGCTACCACAGTCAAAAGCTCGTCCCCAAAATTATGTCCCAGACTGTCGTTGACAATTTTAAAACGGTCCAAATCCAGGAAGATGACGGCAATTTGTGTTTTATCCCTTTCAGCCTGAAAAATCGCCTGCTGCAAGCGGTCGACAAGCAACATGCGATTGGGTAAATGGGTTAATGGGTCATGGGTAGCCTGAAAGGTAAGCTGCTCTTCAAAATACCGTTGTTCGGTAACATCGCGAAAATTTAATACTCTTCCGATAATATGTCGTTCCAATTGCAACGGACGGGTATAGAATTCAAGAACTTTCCCATTTTTTAAATGGAGTTCCAATCTTAATTCACCGTAAGCCGTTTCATCAAAATTATAAATTAAATCTTCAAATGTGGGTTTCACAATATGCCCATCCTCCACATTGGAAACGATAAAAGCGATGAACTCAGAAGTATCTTTATGCTTTAGAATAGGCTCAATCCCCTCATTGTTCCCTGTCAGATTGCTCCAAAGCTTTTGAAAATTCAGGTTATAGTCAATGATTTTAGATTCCTTGCTGATTACCAGGATACCATCGGTTGTCGCTTCAAGAGTTGCTCGAATCTCCGCTGTCCTCTCTTCGACCATCGATTGGAGACAATCGAGCTTAAAACGACTTTGCTGCAATAGTTTCCATTTTTCTTGTAGAGCACTGGCCAGTTGATGCACTTCAATGCTGTCGAAGGGCTTTTTCAAAATCAGCACGCGGTCGCTCCATCCGAGCCTTTTAGTCATCTCATGCCACGTGTAATCACTATACGCAGTGCAGATAACAGTCTGAATATCCGAATCAACTGCTAAAATCTTTTCGATTGTCTCAACTCCATCCCAGCCGGGAGGCATGCGAATATCAACAAAAGCGAGAAAATAAGGGCGCTTCTCTTCTAAAGATTTTTGAACCTTCTGAAGACCTTCCTCTCCTTGGAAGGCTGAATCAATATCATACTCAGGGGTCTTGGTACTTTGTTCGTTTTCCCCAAAGACCGCTTCTTTTAGGCTACTCAAATGCTCATCGGAAGCTGCCAAAACCTTGCGGTAATCATTATGGATGTCTTTGTTATCATCAATAATAAGGATACGATTCGCATAAGATTCCATTTAAGCCTGAATTTGTAAGTTTAACGTGAAGGTTGCTCCTTTTGCAGGACCGTAGCTTTGACAGGATAATTTACCCCCCATCTCCTTTGCTAAAAGCGCACATGTGTGCAGGCCAAAACCATGGCCTTCCTTCTTGGTTGTAAAACCAAAAGAAAATATATCTGGGAGATGCTCGCTTGTAATTCCCATTCCATTATCAACTAATTCAATTTGACATGTATTTTTATCTTTAATCATTGTGCGGAAAATCAATTGTTTCTGAGGCGGACATTTTTCTTTCAAAGAATCGAGAGCATTACGGATAAGGTTCACCAAAATCTGAAGGAGTCTAGCTCGATCGATAGAAATCTCTGGTGCTGGGGCATATTCTCGAATGATTTTAACATTATATTTTTGGAATTCCTTTGAATGCATGGAAATTAATTCGTCCAATAGTTCATTAATGGATACTTTTTCTTTAATCCCAAGAATGATACCCGTCGCTTGCTGGACTGTGATGATACTTTTAATATGCTGGACATTTTTTTCTAACAAATCCAGCTCATTCAAGTTTCTTTGATTTTCTTTTTCCCAACATTCGGAAAGGGCTATTAACAAATCAGGTAAACGATTACCCCTGGGGTCTTTTTCTATATAGGTACCCAAATCATCCTTATGCTCTCTGATCAAATTGGCGATTTTCGGCAGGCTCCGAAGCTCTGTATGACAAACATTTTCTCGAAGAAGACCCACTGAAACATTAACCGTTGTCAAGACATTGCCGACATTATGCAATACACTTGTCGCCATTTCCATCATGCCGATCTGCCTGGCAGCTGTTGCTAATTGTTTCTGCAGTTGAAGCTCCCTTAGTTGGGATTGTTCTTGTTCCTTCCGCAGCGTGATATCGCGCAATATATAAATTCTCAATTTTTTTTGGCCAACAGTGACCTCAGAGGTTGAGAGCTCAATAGTTAATGGCAAGCCATCCGGCTGTTTTAATGAGGAGAGCTCGTATAAACCATGACTTGATGGCAGGATAGTCAATGTTGGCATATCTTTTCCGATAAGCTCAGTCTCAGCGCCGAAGCCTAAATAGCGGGCAGCTATATAATTGCAAATCTCAATTTTTTGGTTTTCATTGATGACCAAAATGCCATCTGATGCAGCTTCCAAAATGGAGTGTAAGAAATATTCCTTCGCTTTAAGCGCATCTCCTGCTTCTAGTAGTTCTTGAGTGCTGATTTCTAACGATTGTTTTCCTAAAGCATGGTCGCGTTCATAGTGTTCATAGGAACGGTTAATGGCATCCAAGAGATCTTTTAGGCCTGGAGTTAAAGAGGTGTCGGTCTTTAAATACCGTTTCAACTGTCTTGTCAGTAAATTTGTATATTTAGAGTCCAAATTACTTCTCTACAATGGTCGTAATGGTCATCGTTTGGTTGTGGAGCTTACAATTGGCCAAAGGAGCTGTTGGAGCAATTTCTCCGTAAGAATAAAATCCGGCGATCGTTGTTTCATTCCCAATGAGATCTTTAACAATTTCGATCTCTTCTTCGGCACGGGGGCCTAAAACAATACGACGGCCTACACAACTGATCAAAATAGCTAGATCTGGGGTTTCCCTGTCCACCATTTCCAAACTATACAAAGCTGCGCGAAAGGCCCCGTCCACAAGACGATCGAAATTCGCTTTCATGAGTTGTGCATACCATCCTTCGGGCATGTTGCCGGCAAATACCATCCCTTGGTTTTTTTCATCAATGCTTAAAATTGTCCGAACAAGGGCCCTAGATTGTCTATCGGGCCGGATTGCAAGAGGAAAGAGCATAGCCGAACTGGGAAGCTCTCTGGCTTGTTCACCTAAGTATTTTTTATAAAGATCAAGCGCTGATTTGTTATCTAATTCGTAGAGAATATTCGATGAGGAGCGCGTAATTTTTCTTTCGATCCCAAAAGGATCCCACCCACCTACAGAGCCACATCCAAATTTAAGATGAGAGCTATAAAAACCAACGATGACAATTTCACCTTCTTGCGGAGGGGCATTTGCACCCACAACTGTTTTTTCAAAACGGGTGCCATCACCGGCTAGCCCTCCTGTGATGCTTACAGATTTGGGAAGAGTTCCTGATAAGCCCTTGATCAGATCACTTCCATTGACAAGATGCCCATCAGCAAACAAAAATACGTGCTTTAAGCCATTTTTAGGCAGCTTTTTCCCCAATTTCTCTCCGGCAAGGGAGCTATTTCCTGCTTCGGAGAGGCTAATCCTGTGAACTTGCAATTCTAAAGGTTTTTCAAAAAAAATTGCGGTTACAACAATTGATGCATCATCCAGGTTTGTTCCTTTAATATTGCCAGCAGTAGAGGCTAAAATGATATGCGCATGCGGAAAGGCATCTTTCAATTCTTCAAATCTTTTTGGATCACTTAAGATAAACCGGTCACCGAATGCAAAGACAAGTTGAATGTTTTTTTTATCTAGAGAAGAAGTATCCTCAGACCATCCTTTGTCTTGGGACCATTTTTGCTGTAGAATTTTCACAGGCATCCTTGTTTGCTAAAAGATTAATTATACTGAAAAAGAAAAAAAGTACTAGCACGTGTTTTATCTCGGTCATTCTGGGCAAAGAAGGACAAGGCTACGTCGCAGATCGCGCAAGGCTTTGGGATAGAAATTCTCTTTGGAGACAGCCTCTTCTGCGCATTTGAGATAACGCCAGCAATTTTTGAAGTCATGCCGCTCACCATGCAGAACAGAGAGGTAATAGTTGGTCACAGCGTCATCAGGATCGAGAGCGTAAAAGCGGGTTAATGCGTCGATGGCTTCGCGTCCACGGTTGAGCTGCACCCAAGTTGTCGCTAATTGATGAAGGCCATCTCGGAATTCAGGGTATTTTTTTAGAGTGAGCTCAAGTTTTTTTTGTTTTTCGATCAGTGACTGTCGAGTTTCGTCCACCATGGTAAAAACGGCCTGAATCCCATCGAGATCTACCTTTCCTGCCAGATAATCTTCGGCAATAGAGTGCATCCCTTTACCAATTTGTTTGAGAAGAGTTTCTCCCTCGTCTTTCTTGCCGGTGAAAAGGTAGCTGTAGCCGAGCAATTCTTTGACGAGAGGATCTTCAGGCATATAGGGAAGGGCTTTTTCGTAAATCTGTGCCGCTTTGAGGAACTCCCCCTTGTGGAGATAGGTGGAGGCTTGGTTGACATGGGTCATTCCCACCACCTCTTTCAGAGGGCGCTCTTGCAAAGTGGGGTTATGAAGACTTAAATAGGTTTCATCGGTCATGTGAACGCCACGGGCTGTCGTCTCGATGTTAAGGGTCTTATCCCCCATACGATATCGGATATAGATGTGACCGGGAGGAGTGATAATTTCAAGAGGAAGATCGATCCGCTGAGCGACTGCTAAATAAAGGGCCGTTACACCTAAGCAAACCCCTAAGTGGTTATCCATGACAGAAGGTAGAAAGGTATAGAGGTCGATGTTTTCCGCATAAACTGAATGTGGTGGGAAACGGAAATGCATCTGCTCGAATATAAACCGGTTGGTCTCGTGTATCTTTTGCAAATGTGTAGCATTAGGGGGAAGCCGAGACATAATCTGCAGCGCCATCAAGTCGAGCATCGCGCAGTAGCTACGGGCCTGAAAAGCGGCTTCGGGGACATCTCCTAGTTGAGACAAAATGAGGGCCATGCCAAGGTCGATCTCTTCGGTAGGCAACGCGATTACCTCAGCTTCAGTTTGGGCCACATACCCTTTTAATTGGCGGTTTGGAAAATGTGCCCCCAGCGATTCAATGAAAATCAGCTCTTGTTCAGAAAAGGGCTCTGAGGCTCCTTTGAGGCGATTGATCAGAGAAAAAAGAGAGGGGACCACTTCTGTTGAAGAAAGATGTAAAAGCCCTACAGCTCGTTTTAATGCGCTAGGCGTCTCTTCTGCCTCAGGGTAGAGCTCGCAGAAAGCCAAAACTTCAGCGCAGGAAGATGGATCAAGACTGTTGTAGAGGGCTCGCTGAGGGCCTGACCACACTGGCAGAGCCGCTAAGAGTGCCATCAATAAATATTGCAATTGGCTCATCTCTTAAAGTTTGGTTACTTTGTTCAGCCCATTGAGTGCAGCGATCCGGTACCCTTCAGCAAAAGTGGGGTAGTTAAACACCTGGTCGACAAAATAGTCGAGCTTAGCTCCAAAGGACATGGCCACCTGACCAATATGGACCACTTCAGTTGCATTGCGTCCCAAGATATGGACACCTAGGATTTGTAGTGTATGACGATCAAAAAGAATTTTAAACATACCTAAATGGCTACTCCCTGTGATATGGGAACGGGCAATCTCGTAGTAATAAGCGCGCCCCACTCCATAATCGGTCCCTTTCGTCTGCAATTCCTCCTCAGTATAGCCGCAGCAAGAGATTTCTGGAATGGTATAAATCCCAATAGGAAAAACGGTTGGGAAGTTGTGCGTTGAGGCACCAAAGGCGTGGCGTGCAGCGAGCCGCCCTTGCTCTACGCTCGTTGAAGCCAGTGCTGGAAAGCCAATCACGTCACCCGCTGCATAGATATGCGCAATATTGGTTTGAAAGTGTTCATTGACGGGGATATATCCCCCTTCATTCAATTCAATTCCTGCGTTTTTTATCCGGAGTCCTTTCACTTGCGCTTCACGCCCTAAAGCGTAAAGTAAAACCTCCGCATTATAAATAGAGCCGTCGCTACATTCTACACGGGCCTTTTTACCAACGCGGCAGATATGAATGGGTACCTTATGGGGAAAAAATTCGAGGCCAATATCTTGCAGTCCCACTTGAAGATGGATCCCAATCTCAGCATCCAAATTGGAAAGCAGACGCCCCCTTTTGTCCAAAACTTGCACGCGACATCCTAAAGCAGCAAAAAAACTGGCGTACTCAGTACCGATCACCCCACCACCTAAGACAAGCATCGTTTTAGGGACCCGATCAATCGCTAAAAGGCGTGTCGAATCTAAAATGACCTCATCATCAAATGGAACATGGAGAGGATTGCGGGGCTGCGAGCCTGTGCTAATTAAAATTTTATCCGCTTCTAAGGTATAGAGAATCTTGTCCTCATCTTTTATTAAAAGATGATGCGGCGACTGAAAGCTGGCTTCACCTTGCAGGTAGTGGATGTGATTTTTTTTAAAATGTCGAAGGAGTATGGCCCGCTCCCCTTCTAAAACAGTGTTCAAACGGTAAGTCAAATCGCCAATTGTCACTTCTCTCAGGCAGCTTGCTCCATAAAAACTTCTTTCATTGTAGCGGGTCAGGTCAATGATCGCTTCGCGTAGCGCCTTGGAAGGAATCGTTCCCGAATTCAGACAGTACCCGCCGGGGACAATCTCTTTTTCGATCAAAGCAACGCTTTTCCCCAGTTTGGCAGCCTGAACCGCAGCCTTCTGCCCAGCAGGACCGCTACCAATGACAGCAAAATCGACTTTCAAATTCTCCACAATATACGGGCTTGCAAGATACGTGCCAAATTGATATAGTTTCCGTTCAAAAATAGGAGATACTCATGGCCAAGAAATGCCAAGTTACGGGAAGAAGACCATCTACTGGGATGACCTATACTATCCGCGGGATTGCGAAAAAAAAGAAAGGGATTGGCCTGAATATCGTCGGTAAAGACAAACGCCGTTTCCTGCCTAATATCGTCAAAAAACGATTTTGGTTTCCCGAGGAAAAACGCTTTATCACCCTAAAACTCTGTCCAGCTGCCATGCGCACCATCGATAAGCGCGGCCTGGGAGTAATAGTGAAAGAGATGCGGGCTCAAGGTCAAAAGATCTAGTAGATGGTAGAGCCTCTTCTCAATCTGCGCCACTTTATCAAAAGACTACGCGCTGAAAACGAGATCGTGGATGTCCATGAAGAGGTTGATCCCCATCTAGAAATTGCAGAGATTCACCGGCGCGTTGCTGCTGCAGACGGGCCGGCTCTTTTTTTTCACAGAGTTAAAAATTCCACTTTTCCCGTTGTGACCAACTTATTTGGTTCTAGACGGCGCGTCGACCTCGCTTTTCCAAACCGTCCCGAAAAAATCATCGCGAAACTCGTCGAGCTCATAACAGGTCCGTTTCCTCCTAAACCGAGTGAATTATGGCGTCAACGTGGCACTCTTAAAAATCTTCTTGCCTTAGGAACAAAAGGAACAACACATTCTCCTGTCATGGAGCGCATGCTTTGTCCTCCTGATCTAGAGATCTTGCCTATGCTCAAGACTTGGCCTCAAGATGGTGGACACTTCATCACTCTCCCTTTGGTGTATACTGAACCCCCAGGTGGTGGACCTGCTAATCTCGGGATGTATCGCATCCAACGGTATGATAAAACCACCACTGGCCTCCATTTTCAAATCCAAAAAGGGGGTGGCTTTCACTTCAACCAAGCCGAGAAACAAAACCGTCCTCTACCCGTTCACATTTTCATTGGAGGAGCTCCGGCCCTTATTCTCAGCGCCATCACACCCCTTCCTGAAAACATCCCCGAGATTTTGATCGCAGGGTTGATGCAAGGGCAGAAAATTCGAGTAGCTCATACCCCTTCGACACCCTATCCTCTTCTATCTGAATGTGAGTTTGCTCTTGTAGGGGAGGCTCTACCCCACGTGCGCCGTCCTGAAGGTCCCTTTGGTGATCATTATGGGTATTATAGCTGGGCTCATGACTTCCCCGTCTTCAATTGTTCAACTCTTTACCACCGTAAAGATGCCATTTACCCAGCAACGGTAGTAGGCAAACCTTTACAAGAAGATTACTACATCGGTGACTATCTCCAAGAAATGCTCTCTCCTCTGTTTCCTGTGGTGATGCCGGGAGTCAAATCCCTCTGGAGCTATGGAGAAACAGGCTTCCACTCTTTATCGGCAGCTGTTGTGCGCGAAAGATATCACAGAGAATGTATGACCAGCGCTTTCCGCATTCTAGGCGAAGGACAGCTTTCACTAACCAAGTTCCTTCTGCTTACAGATCAGCCTGTGAACCTACGCGATTTTCCCGAGCTGTTGACGACCATTTTGGAAAGATTCCGTCCAGAGACAGATCTGTTTATTTTCTCTAATCTTTCTCTTGATACTCTCGACTATACGGGCCCCTCTCTCAACAAAGGATCCCGAGGAGTGATGCTGGGTATCGGCGAGAAAGTCCGTGATTTGCCTACAGAATTCCGTGGCACCCTGCCTCCGGGCATTACAGATGCTAAAGCCTTTTCGCCTGGCTGTCTTGTGTTAGAAGGAACTTTAAAAGAGACTTTAAAAGAGACTTTAAAAGAGACTAGTTCGCCCATACTTTCTCATCCCGACTTTGCCGACTGGCCGTTACTCATTCTCGTCGACAGCCTTGAAAAAACTCTCAACAGTACAACCAGCTTTCTCTGGACTGTCTTCACTCGCTTCGAACCGGCCGCCGATATCCATTCGGCTTCCCGCATCTTCCGCAATCACGTCTGTCACGCTGGCCCCATTCTGATCGATGCCCGCATGAAGCACTCTTACCCACCAGAGCTCATTTGTGATCCAGTTACCGCTCAAACTGTCACCCACAAGTGGAACCGCTACTTCCCCTTAGGCATGAAAATGGGCAGTAGTGATACTGCCCACCTCTGAGAAGAAAACTGTTACTGTTATTTCTTCCCGATTTGATCTATAAACTTACCAAGGACAAAACCACCGAAAAGTTTCAGCGCTTCTTCACCTACACTGGCTCCTGCGGCGATGCTTTCCAATTGCTCTTCAGTCATGCTTGCCGGTTTTTGCGGCAAAACAAGAAATATTTCTTTTTCTGTGTTCTCACAAACAGTCACTTTTGTACCATGAGGTATCTCAATCCCTAATGCATGCAAGGCATCACTTGGATTGGTCAAGAGCTGCTGCTTAAATTTAGGATCGCTCCACGCCTTTGCAATCACTTTAGAACATATTTCATGATTTTCCATAAAACCCTCCTATTGCTATATATCTACTAATACCATTTCCAGAAAATAAAGTCACAAATTGGCACTGTATAACACACCATTTTTGAACGATCCTTTCTCGCTTAGGTTCAAAAACATAGGCTTCGAAATGATCATCCAAATCTGTCATGTTACCCAGTACCACTTCATGGCTTTATTTTCTGGAAATGGTATTAATTTGTAGTTTTATTTCTACGGATTGGTATTGGCTTATCCTTCCACCCACTTGAAGGTGGCGGGATTCATCGAAGTGAGGTAGTAAACCTCTTGAAAGGCCTGTTGGAAATCGGGATCATTTAGCACGATGGAATCTTTACCATGGTAAAGACCTCGTAAACCGTGAGGAATGGGTATGCCAAGTGTGCGCATTTCTTGTTCAAGAAACTTATTGTGAATATGGGTTCTTTCCCCATCAAACTCAATGATTGGCAGCCCGCTATCCACGTTCAGGAGTTGTTTTCTCATAATCATCCAGGGTTCTTTGTACTTCTTCATAGACAATCCGGGAGAATATTGTCCAGTTAGGTGGATTGCGCTCTTTCAGTTTTCCTAGTAGCATTTCAAAATAGGAGGGAGTTGTATCTTTGCGCAGAAGCCCTAAGCGTTTGCGCGATAAGATATTGCCTAATTCCGATGCCGTCAACCGGCGCAGCGCTCCCATTTGAAGCAAAACAGTTGCCACAAACAGACGGTTGGCCCGGCACTCCTCTATCCCCAACTCGTCTATCAATAAATTACGGTCACTCTGTGGATCGAGAAAGGAGATGTAGGAAAGCTCTCGATCATTAAAAGGAGTACTCGCCTGCTCCCAAGGAAGCCAATCTAAGTGGACATTGCACAAATCATGAGCAAAAATAAACCCATGATCGATCGGAGTGAGTAGTCTGCGGCACGCTGACACTAAAATATTGGATGTATGGCGATCTTCATTCATGAGACGGATATCAAGAGAGGCTATCCTACGGACACAGGTGGCTGAAAAATGACTTAAATCAGTTCCTTGAGCTTCTACCACTGTAATTGTATCTGGCATAAAATACTGACAAGAGCCTGTCGCCTTTCCACCCCAGAGGGGGTGCTCAAGGGTTGTCACCACAGTTGGTGGAACTCCTGCAAAGCGTTCATGATCTAGCCTAAAAGCGGCAACTTCTCGAATGTAGTGATCCCGCTTAAATACCGCGATGGGCAAATGATCGCAACTTTTCAGAAAATAGGTACCGCATGCTCCATGGGGGCTCGCTTCGGGTAAAACACCTTGCGCCAAGGCCCTTTTCACCTCCCAAATCACATCGGCCATCTCTGGGGCATGCCGCAAACTGGCGAGCTGGTAAGCCTCATCGGTGACAAGCACAGAGGGCCGTTTCACAAAAAGATGCTTCACCTTTTCTGCCGTCTTACGCATATTTGACCCCACTATGGGAGCTTAAGCTCCCCCTATCTCTATTGTGAAGGGTTTTGATGAAAAAGAAAAGAGCGCGTTCTAAAAGATCTCCAGGCAAACAACGTCCGATCACAGTCATTCGCTGGTTAGCTTCCCTCGTTTGTGCCCTTTTGATTTTCTATCTCGTTGAACAGCATGATCTCGAGGTAATTAAACCGGGCGAGCCACCTGTATTGTATGCGAATGTTTGCCATGATGATTTGGAGAAATTGTTCACACAAGCCATCCAAGGAGCTGAACAATCGGTCTTTTTGGTGATCTATTCCTTGAGTGATCAGAAGTTGATTCGGGCTCTTAACTCTCAAGCCGAGAAAGGGATAAATGTCATGGTGATGCATGATCTTTCAACCCATCAAACAGGTTTTCAAAAGCTTTCGACACACATTGAGAATGTAGGAGTCAAAAGGTCTGGCTTAATGCACCAGAAAATTTTGGTGATTGATGAGCACAAGGTGTGGATCGGCTCCGCTAATATGACCACCGATTCGCTGAAAGTACATGATAACCTGGTCGTGGGGGTGATCGATCATGACCTTGCTTCGGCCATTTTATACGAAAAGCCGTATGCGCTCTTAAATATTGGCGGTCAAAGAGTTGAGTATTGGGATTTTCCTAAAAAGGGGAAAGATGGGGTCGAGCGCTTAGTAGGGCTCATCGATGGTGCACAGAAAACAATCAAGGTAGCCATGTTTACATGGACTCACCCCGAACTAACCACTGCAGTGATCCGTGCTCATAGGCGTGGGGTAAATGTACAGATTGTGCACGACCATGGACAGGCCATTGGGGTATGCACTGAAACCATTAAAAGGCTTGCCCAATCGGGAATCGATGTGAGGCTGAGCTCAGGGCTTGGTCTGCTGCACCATAAGTTTGCATGGATTGACGACGAGATTCTCGTCAATGGATCGGCCAACTGGACACTGTCGGCTTTCTCACGTAATCGCGACTGTTTTCTAATCCTCCACACCCTTACGCCTATCCAAAGAGCTAAGTTGAAAGAAGTATGGGAAAGAACGTTTTTTTTAGTGAATAAAAAGCATCTCTCGATACTTGGGGAGGGGCCAGCATGCATCCGAGACAATGAGCTCAAGTCTGTCCGCATGGCTGCGTAAGGTATTCATTGCCGGAAGAATCTTGTCGCGCAAGTAGACCGCTTGCTCTTCTTGCAAGCCCTGAGGTAACTCAGCCAAAATCGTATCGAGCGCGCGCAAGGCCTTACGCAACAAGCTAAATTCTTTAACTACCTCGTAAAGCAAATCCTGATCTTCAGAATTCAGAAAAACAGTTGCATCCCCAAGTTCTTTCACATAAGAGAGAACTGCCGGGACAATTATCGTGTGCGCTATGTTGGAAGCTGTTTTTGCTTCAATGGTAACCTTTTTTGCATAAGTGCTCAGCAGAATTTCTTGACGACTGGCCAGTTCGCGCTGCGTATAAACCCGGTATTTAGCAAACAGATCGACGCTCTGTTTTGAGGTATAGAGTTTAGCAGCGTCCACGGTGTTTGTTATATTGGGAAGGCCCCGTTTTTTAGCTTCATGTCGCCAGGCTTCGCTGTAGTTATCCCCTTCGAATAAGACTGGAAAAAATTCCCTTGCCACCTTCGCTAATAACGTCTGGAGCCTTTCATTGAAGTTTCCTCTTTTCCCTTCAAGCTGCGTGGCAAAATAATCAAGCGACTCAGCTACGATCGTATTCAATACGGTATTTGCAGGGGCAATATTCTCGCTTGAGCCAATGGCGCGGAATTCAAATTTATCTCCAGTAAAGGCAAAAGGACTGGTTCGGTTACGGTCACTGGTATGACGAGGTAAACGGGGAAGCATCAAGACACCCAGGTGCATCTCTCCCTCTTTTTTACTCACCTCTTCTTTTTTATTCTCTCCTTTGGCGAGCCTATCGAAAATATCAAAGAGCTGCTCGCCTAAGAATACACTGATAATTGCAGGGGGTGCTTCATGCTGACCTAACCTATGATCATTGCCCTGAGAGGCAATGCTTAGGCGGAGCAAGCCGGCATGCATATGCACAGCACGGACAATGGCCGCACAAAATAGGAGAAATTGAGCATTTGCTTGAGGACTATCTCCCGGTGCCAAAAGATTTTTGCCAGTATCAGTGCACAGTGACCAGTTGTTGTGCTTCCCCGAGCCATTGATACCGTCAAATGGCTTTTCATGAAAAAGAGTTGCCATTCCGTGGCGGTCGGCCACTTGCCTCAATATTTCCATCACCAGCATGTTGTGATCGCCAGCAATATTAGCCGGCTCGTAGGTATTGGCTAGTTCATATTGTGAGGGTGCGACCTCATTGTGCCGCGTCTTAATAGGCACACCGAGGCGCATGAGCTCATATTCAGCCTCGACCATGATAGACAAAATCTTGGCAGGAATGGAGCCAAAATATTGATCTTCAAGCTCCTGCCCTTTTGCCGCTTTGGCACCAAAAAGCACTCTACCACATATAAGAAGATCGGGACGCATATTCAGGAAATGCTTATCGATCAAAAAAAATTCTTGCTCTGCGCCAGCCGTGGGGAAGACCCGTTTGACTCTGCGTTCTCCAAAAAGTGCTAAAATGCGCAGCGCCTGTTCATTTAAAGCCTCCATCGAACGGAGCAGGGGTGTCTTCTTATCCAACGCATCCCCCGTCCAACTCAAAAACACTGTGGGGATAACCAGTGTCCTGCCTAGTAATACAGCGGGGCTGCTGGGGTCCCACGCTGTGTAACCACGTGCTTCAAATGTGGTGCGTAAGCCCCCCGAAGGAAAACTGCTCGCATCCGGCTCCCCTCGGATCAACAGTTTACCGTTGAATTCGGCAATCGCACTTCCTTCCTTACCGGGCACAAACATACTATCATGTTTTTCTGCGGTGAGATCTGTTAACGGCTGGAACCAGTGACAAAAATGGGTTGCCCCCTTCTCCATTGCCCACTTTTGCAAGCCGCTTGCGACAGCATCTGCAATTCCTGGATACAACTCTGCGCCCATCGCAATGATTTTTTGCAAAGATTTAAAAACAGATTCGCTTAAATACTCTCTCTGAGCCTGCTCATTAAAGACATCGTTCCCAAAAAAATCAAAAAGATGCCTTTCTTGCTGGTTCTCGCGCTTGCGACTTGCTGCCCCTTCCGTAATAGCCCTTACGGCCCGCTGCCGATCATTCATGATTACCTCTACATATATTTTCAAGAATGTAACGAAAAATGAGCCTTTCGAGCAAAGGGTGTTTTGCTTTATGATCGCCGCATGAAAATTGGTCTTTTTGGATATGGCAAAATGGGCAAGAGTGTCGAGCGTCTAGCTAAGCTGAGGGATGATCAGATAGTCGCCCCTGAGGATGCTGACATTTGTATCGACTTTTCCCATCACACCGTAGTGCTCAGTCATGTCCAGTGGGCAGCTGCGCACCAAAAATCCATCATCATCGGTACTACCGGCTGGGAAAAAGACGAGAAGGCTGCACGTGCATGCATTGAAAAGAGTTCTATAGCAGCTCTTTTCTCCCCCAACTTCTCTTTGGGAGTCGCCTGTTTTACTCAACTATTACACCTTGCGCGAGCGCTTCTGAAAGATTATGACGTTGCGGGTGTGGAGTACCACCATAACCAAAAACAAGATGCCCCATCCGGCACCGCCATAGCTATGGCACGCGCACTGAAAATGCCTGCCCCCTTCGCAAGCGTGAGATGTGGGCATATTCCAGGAAAACACGAGGTCATTTTTGATTCACCCTTAGACTCAATCACACTCATCCATGAAGCGCACAACCGAGATAGTTTCGCAGCAGGTGCCCTCACAGCCGCCCATTGGATTCAAGGTAAAACAGGATGGTATACACTCGATGATATGCTCAGGGATCTATACAGCGCTCATTACGCCCTTTAACCATACAGGCGCACTTGACATTGCAGGATTGCGTCAGCTTATTCACATGCAAAAGCTTGCCCGCATAGATGGTTTGGTAGCCCTTGGCACCACGGGAGAAGCTCCCACTCTTTCCCTACAGGAGAAAGAGCTTGTGATCCACACTGTCCGTCAAGAGTGGACTTGCCCTCTCATGGTGGGATGCGGCAGCTACTCAACCACACAGACGATCGAAAATATCAACCATGCAGCCTCATTTGGTGCAGATTCTGCTCTTGTCATCACCCCTTTTTACAACAAACCCACCCAAGAGGGTTTGTTCCGTCATTTCGAAGCGATCTCGCGCGCCACCTCTCTTCCCATCATCATTTATAATAATCCTGGGCGTACAGGAGTCCATCTCGAAACCTCCACCCTACAACGGATTGGCGATCTTCCCGGTATTGCGGGCATCAAAGAGACCTCCGGCAGTACCGTTCAGGTATGCGATATTCTCTATACCATCAAGCAAAACCGCCCTGACTTTGCTCTGCTCGCAGGCGATGACAATTTAGCTTTTGCCACCCTGGCCATAGGGGGTGATGGAGTGATCTCGGGAGCCTCTAATCTGACTCCCAAAGTGATGAAAGAGCTCATCAATGCCTCCCTTCAAGGAGACCTCATCACCGCTCAAAAGCTGAACCTGGAGCTCACCCCTCTCTTCAAAGCCCTACTGGTCGAAACCAATCCCATCCCCCTCAAAGCCCTCCTCAATCTCGCAGGCCTCCCTGCAGGAGAGCCCCGCCTCCCCCTTACACCCGTTTCCGCTAAATGGATACCCCTTCTAGAAGATGTTTTAAGAATCACTCCTAAAGAAGCTTGATTAGGACTCTTAAATAAGACCATTTCCAGAAAATAAAGTCATGAAGTGGTACTGGGTAACATGACAGATTTGGATGATCGTTTCGAAGCCTATGTTTTTGTACCTAAGCGAGAAAGGATCGTTCAAAAATGGCGTGTTATACAGTGCCAATTTGTGACTTTATTTTCTGGAAATGGTATAATGTCAAGAAGGCTTATTTTTGTTCTCCTTGTCGAGAAGCTCGCGGGTTTTGCGCTCCTCCCATTCCTCCCCGAGAAACCGGTCGCGAATGGTGAAAATATTGATCGCCTGAATAATCAAGATAGCTCCCCAAATCAAGGTTACCCAATAAAACCATAGGTTATGGGGATTCGTGACTAAATTGATCACGAGCAGCAGAATGTTCACCAAGACAAAGGTGATTACATTCGAATAAAAACCCTTCATTTTGCGGACTCGTTCACGTGCCCGCTTCACTTTGTCATCCTCTTCCATATCTACCTCCATTAAATCTGATATAATACACAATGCAATTACCTGGCGATAATTTCTCTTCTTTGTGCCTCTGTGTTTCAATCTTCCATTCATTTATTAAGCACAGAGGCGCAAAGATGGGGTATGTGAAAAGAAAAAGATTAAGTGAAAAAGACGTTGTCGATGAAGCCCGAGATCACAAAAAACATCACAAGCGACATGATATCGTTAAAGGCCGTCACGATTGGCCCGGAAGCAAGGGCAGGATCAATCCCCATATGGGCAAAAAAGAAGGGAGAGGAAACGCCAAGGGTGGTGGCGGTTAATGAGGCTCCCAAAACACCCGCAGCCACGGTGACACCCAATTGAATGGGGTTACCTAAGAACTCTCCAATATTGAGGGCACTGATTAAATACACGATAATGCCACACAAACATCCAAAAATGACCCCGGTAAGCAGGCCAATGGAGAACTCTTTGAAAATAGCCTCCCCTCTTTTTCCCACTGTAATCACTCCAATGGCCATGCTACGGACCAGGACGGTACTGCATTGCACTCCCACATTTCCTGACATCCCATTAATGAGAGGGATAAAAAAGACAATTAAGGCCAAAAGCTTGGGCTCAATACCCTGAAAATAGGACATGGCAGCTGCGCTGATCAAACCGGCAAAAAGAGTGACAAGCAGCCAAGGCGCGCGCGATAAAAAGCGTTTGAACACTGGATCATACTCGCTCACATCTTCGGCAGTACCTGCCATTAAAGCAATGGTCGCATCGGCCATATCCTCGATTGCTTCCACGACATCTTCATAGGTGATCACCCCTACAAGCTGGTTTTTTTCATTGACAACCGGCAAAGCGGCAATTTTATACCTTTCTACAAGGTCAACCACCTCTTCTTGGGTCGCATCGGGTGTAACTTGATGTACCACTTGCCGCATCACTTGCCGCAATGAAAGATGAGGGAGGTTAACGATGAGGTTGCGTGCAGGTACATAACCTTGTAGCTCCCCCTGATGGTCGATCACAAAAATCCGGCGTGTCATATCGATACCCGGATTGTCACGAATAAAAGCAGCAGCTTCTGCAATCGTGGTTTCAATTGGAAAAGCAAAGAATTCATTGGTCATCAAACCGCCGGCACTGTTGCGGCTATGCTGCTGTAGTTCTTTGATCTGGGAAGCTTTTTTAGTATCGATAAGGTCAAGGATACGGCGGTAGCGACGTTCAGGAAGATCATCGAGGACCCAAACCGCTTCGTCTGCTGGCATTTTGTCGATGAGGTAGATCACTTCTTCATCTTCGATGGCACGAAAAACAGCTGAACGGGTGGTGCCACCTGTGTTAATCATAAAGGAAACTTTAGCTTTTTGATTGGGCAGATTTTCGTAAAGCACAGGCCGCGCGCTGGGGGGTAACCGGGATGCCGCATAGGCAAGGTCAATAGGATTATACTCACTTGCAATCTTGGCGACATCATGCAGATGTATATTAAAGGTGGTTTTGTGAAAGGCTTCTTCTAACCGCTCACTCAGCTCATCATCTAAGTGGCTAGTACGCGATTCCATCAGGTTGCCCACACCAATTGGTTCATCGTGATGATGTTCTCGATTTTCAACCATGATTACCCAGCGTAGTTAGGAAATCGCGAAAGGCCTGAGTATCTCGGATTCCATCAAGCCAATCGTCGTGTTCAAGATCCTCAAGTGGAGGCAAAGCATCTGCTGCATCTGCTTTGGCAAGATAGTGGAGCGCGGCATCGCAGAAGCCAGTTAAAGAATAAAGACAGGCTAAGTGATAACAAGCATCTCCGCAGCCGAGCTCCGCTGCGCGCAGTAGGGCTTTTTCAGCCTCTCGACGGTGGCTTTCCCCTTCCTCCGGATGATGAGGATCTAAGATTGCTTGAGCCAAGTTTAGAAGGGCATAACCTAAATCGCTCCAGATATTTTCGTCATCTGACTCTATTTGAGCAACTGCTTCCAATAATTCGATAGCTTGTGACAAGCAATCAGCATTGACCACTAGCTCTCCGAGATGAGAAAGGGCAAGACCTAGATGATAGCGTACATGCAAGTGAGAAGGTTTTTTATCAAGAGCTTTAGAGAGCAGATCGATCGCTTTGCCGTAATGCTCTTCCTCACCTGTGATATCACCCAGTAGATCGTAAGCGCATCCCCAATTGTAAAGAGTTTCATCTTCTTGGGCAAGGTCCCATGCTTTTTGAAAGATAACAATTGCCTCTTCCACACAGTTCTGAACACTCTCTTTATCTAACTCAAGCTGACGCATCCTCAGCAGGGCGATTCCCCACTCATTGAGATGGACGGCAGAATAGGGACGCAGCTCGCACACGCGTACAATGGCTTGTAATCCCTTATGTACAAGAGCTGGATCCTCTTCCTGTAGCCCCCAGGCAATATAGGTCTGAAATAGGGCATACCAATCATCTACAGCGTTTGAATACTCAAGAATTTGAGCTTCAAAAACAGCCGCAGCTTTAGCAAAAGCCCCAGCATCGGAAAAATAGAGTCCAAACCCCAAATCTGCAAAACCTGCTGCATACTTAAGTGGACCATACTGAGGAGCGAGCTCTATTGCAGCCTGAATACGCTCATTGCCGTCTTTGAGAAACTTCAGACTTTCGAGAAAAAGCCCCAACGTGACGAGCCCAATTCCCAAAAGGTAAGAAACCCTTACTGGGTCGCACTCTTTGACTTTGGTAGCCGTAAGTTTTTCAAGACCCGTTTCCACCAGTTTGAGATCTCTACGAATCCAGCCGGCATACAAAAAATGCTCACCCCAATCGAGCCAAAGCTCACCATTTTTAGGACTTGTTAGGATCGCTTCGCGCAAGAGCTTATCGGCCTCTTCGAAATGCTCTAAATGGTGGGAAAGCTGATAGCGCCTTTTCGCAGTCAAAGCCATTTTGCGCCAGGCGGCCAAGTAAACGATCGAGGGTTCTTTACCCTCTTTATCACAAGCCTCGACAATGACTCCCCTGAGCTGGGTCATGGCAGTCTCCAAAAGCGCCGGATTACCCACATGCTGTCCATACAAACTCAGCGCATGTGCATAGTCGAGACGGAAAAAAGGGGAAAGAATTTCTTGCTGTGCAGCTATTTCGAACTTAGCAAGCCCTTGTTGGAAATCTGTTAATTCTCCCGATTTTTGCCCTAATAAAACCCAGGCATCAGCCCAATCCCAATACACTTCAGCGCTGATGGCATCACAAGCCGAGGCGGCTCTTTCAAATTTCTCTAGGGCCATCTCAAAAAGGGAGGCATCGTTTACCAACTTACCGAGCTGAATCAAGATATTACCCCAAAGCTGCCACCAGAGGTAACGACCATCAAAAAAAAGCGGGTTGCTCTCGGCAGCAAGCTTCAACTTATCGAGGGCGAGGAGAAAAAAACGGCCTTTACTGTGTAGAACTCCATAGCGGAAAAGCAGGCGCGCGCTACGGCATAAGACAGAAACGTCCTCAGGGAAGAGCTTTTCTGCGCTCTCTAGCGCTTCTAATAGGCTCTCCCCTCGTCCACCACTCTCTACTAGCTCTTGCGCCTCATCTAGAAATTTTTCAACAAGTTCATTTGACATGAATAAAAGAAACAACTCCAGTGACTATTCACGAGCCACCAGAGTACTCTAGGGAAGACATACTTTATCATGGAGGGATTGGGCGGTTGCCGCCCTGCGGCAACCGCCCAATCCCTCCATGATCACCTTTTCCTTGACACTCTGGCGGCTCGTGAAGCTATGAGATTTTACTCTCTAATCCCATTCTTTACAACTCTTCCCAGAAACCTAAAGTAACTTCTTCCCAGAAACCCACGGTAACTGTTTGGGTAGTCCATCTTCTCGTTTATACCAATCCGCAGGGCTTTCACTCCTGATTTGCTTGGAGAGCTCACCATATTTTTCCATGAGAAGGGTCATTTCTTCCTGGATCTCTTTCAACCTTGCTTTGGTTACATTCAATTTTTTATCGACCTTTGTTTTCTTCTTATAATCTTTATCATTTTGGAGGATTTGCAGCTTTCTCAAGAGCTTGGCGAGTATCAGGCGATGTGCAGGCGGCAGCTTTAGTAATTGACTCATTTCCTCTTCAAATGACAGAAACTTGGTCCAAAAAGAGCTCAATTTTTCCTTGATATCCCACAGCAATTGCCTCACATCGATTGTTGAGTCGAGCTCCAGAGGTTCCATTTCTAATGTCTTAAGCAGCAAATCAATCTCAGCTTGCAAAACGGGTTCTTTGACAAATTGAGGAGTCAGTAGCCGCTCCAGCCACGCAAACCGGCGGCTGACTTGCCCAAACTCTTTGCATTTCGTCTCCATGTAGATCTTTTTTTCCGCTAATTTGTCGAGCGCTTCACCCACCAGTTGCCGTTCGCGCACCAGTGGCACATAACAGCTCTTAAGTAAGCCACTTTGGTACTCTTCCAATGCCTTTAATAGGCTATCGTAGTGGGCTCGGTTTTGCTTCAGTTCTTTTTGTGTTTCTTCAACTGGATTCTCGCTAAATTTTTTAGATATTTTAACATGTTGAGAATTCACATCTGCAATAACAGCGTTTATTTCATGAATTTTATTGACACAGTAATCTTGAAGTAGTTGGGAGCGTCTATCTTTAATTTTTTTAAGAGTATCTTGAATTTTTTCTAGCTGAGCTTTTAGTGTTGAGGGCGTAGGGACCGCTTGATCAGCTTGCAGAATGGCTAGGTTGTACAAAGCTTGTGCGTGTCTTTTTTTTTGCGATGGATCTACTTTACCCAGGTATTCCTCAATTGCTTCTTTAGAAAGAATTTTTTCCAATAAATCAGGGGGGAGTATTTGGGCAAGCACATCAAAGTGAGACTGCTTGCAATTGAGTATGGCCATTTGGTTGGTTTCATATAGAGCATGCTTAGTTAACCCATCCAGCTCTTTCTCGAGCTGATGCCGCTGTTGGTACTGCTTTTGAGACTCTTCACGCTGCTTTTCAGCCACTTCGCGCAACTCTTTGGTCAGTTTTTCTTTTGGAGTAAGCTTTTTAGGCTCGCGCGTCTCCTCCTCAGGATATAGCACTTTTTCCATGCTCTCAATGCGCCCTTCTAGAGTTGGTTCATTCTTGTTTAAAGCCTGCAATGCATTTTTCTGACTGTAAAGATTGAGTAGCGCGTCCTCGAGGTAAGCTGCTGCCAATCCACTTCCCTCTTCGGCCAAATCACGCGTCGCTTCTACAGCTTCTGCATGATTACCCGCTGTTTCCAAGGGAGTGCCACTCTCTTCTGTGAGGATGCGGGCCCACGTGGGTCGCACTCCTTCAAGGCCATATTTCCGCTGAACTTCTTTGAGTGTTTGGAGATGAGGTTTAGTTCCCGGAATAACATCAATTTCAGGATGATCGCGCAAAATGTGCTGCAATTTAATTGCCTGCTTTTTGCGCTCCATCTCTTCAAGCTTTCTGTCGACATAGTAAGATACCCCCTCGCCCAATGCTGCTAATACGCACAGCCCCCAAAATAACCAGGGTGTGGCGAAGTAGCAGGCCACAATTCCCTCAATGGTAAACAGGGCAATTAATCGGATGCACAGGACATAATTGCGGGCGCGATTTGTGAAAAGCATCTGGCTATCGAACTCACGCAATAGCTTATTTAAACTGATCTCTTCGATTTTGCGGCTTTTTAAAGCCGATGGTTTTTCTCGTATGAATTTTTTAGGTACTTTAGCAAAAGGAATAGTGGGTAATTTCATAAACGTCGCCTTGAACTTCTGTTTGAACTCAACAGCTTCGCTTTGTCCTGCAATCGCAACAGCTAAGGGAATCATCATCGTTTTTTCGAATGTATCAATCGCTTCTGTCTCAACCTTCAAGTCTTTAAATGCCCTCCGAGCTGCCTGAAAACACTCAACAGCCTTAATACTGTAGTGAAACAAATCGCGTGCCGTTTCAAAGCGCATTTGCGGGTGTTTTTCGATCCACCCCTTAAGCTCCTCAGGGAAATGATCGACCAGATCCATGATTGTCCGATCGATCTGATCGGGATGTTGTTTAACCCAGTTTGCAAATACTACCCCAAGCTGCTGCCCTGTGAGCACTTCTTGGATGCGGTCCGGAAAACTTTTCCGGACCAAATCAAATCTTTCACATAAATCCCGCGGGGTTTCAAAGTGCATCCACTGGTTTTTGTTCATCCACGTTTTGAATTCCATTGGGAATTTTAGACCCAAATGGACGATTGTTTGATCGGCCTCAAGCGGATGCTTATCAATCCAAGTGGCAAGCCGCTTGGATTCTTCTTTCGTGGGCATTTCTTGAATAATATAACTATCTAACTTGGCTTGAATGGCCTTGTGTCTCTTGGAGGGATGTGCTGCGATCCAGTTCAGTAGTTGCTCCTCAATACGACAAGTTTCGCCGTTCAATCGGTAGAAGATCCGATGGGGCTTAAAATCGGGCACCAAAATAGGCGCGTCCAGGGATTCTTCCAAGGACTCTACTTTCTTTTCACACTCTTCAAGCTCTGCTTTGGCTTCTTCAGCAAGGTCAAGATATTGCTGCCAACCCTCCGGAGCAGTACCATAAAGCGCTTCCCCCTCTTTGCGCAAACTCTCCAACCTTTCAAGTTTTAGATAAAAGCGATTATAAAGCTGAACACGAGACTCTATATCACTTCTGAGAGTGATCGTTGGGTAATCGACTAATGGGCTATTGGGTAACTGGGATGCCTCATAGGCCATCTCCTGTTTTTTTTCGATCTTTTTGCTAAATTCCTTAAAATAACCTTCTCGTGCTCCTGCTAGAATGTCACACTGCACGTTGAGAACTTTTTCCCATTTTTCCCGCTTATGGGGCATCCCAGCATATTCTGCTGCTACAGCTTGCAGGAGGTAGGGTGAAATCTCCAAATCATACCTGCTAGCAATGGTTGCAACCCTATGTTTTTGATAGGAGGGCGCATCCAGATCGAATCGACTATCTGGTGATATAGGATGCTCTAAAAGTGGACGCTTTCCTTCTTTCACTTGCTTTATCTTATCTGCATGCATCATCTCATCTGATTTCAACCTTTCATCCATCACAGGCAAATCTTCCTTGCCAATGATTTTCAGATCTTTAAAGGTGGATTTTTGCACAAATCTGGAGAGATTTGGGAGAAATTCTTGTTCACGCTTGTAGATTTCAATTCTCGCTTTAATCTGACTTTGTACGATAGAAAGAACGAGGATCACCGGCAAGCCGATTCCAAAGGGTACCCAGGCTGGTAGGTAGCAAAAAGCAAGAGGCATAAGAACCGAAAGAGTCGATAGGATAACAGCAATCACTTTAGAAACAACTTCTAAGATATAATCCCTGGTTGATCCCCCTCTTTTCTTGTAAGCCTCCTGCCCATTCGTGACTTTATCGATATAAGTGAAACGGGCAAGCTCCTTGCGAGCATATACCCTTCCAAGTTCTCCCTCACGATAAAGAGGGTGTCGAGCTGCATCCAGCACGCCCTCACGATATTCGGGAACTTCTCTTCCGGGAAGCTGTAACCATTTAGTATCAACTTTAAAACGAACTGTAAGGTTTCCCCCAGACATATGAACCCTCTTTTAAAGTGATCATTTTAACAGAAAAGATTTATTAACAGAATCTTAAAAAATAAAATTACCTGATGCTACCCATCTGCTTCTTAAGCCTCAAGTTTACCAGGCAAATTTTAAACTCAGGCATCAACTGGGTAGGACTGGGATGACACTAGTCATGGGCAACGCCCGGCGTTGGTTTTTAGGCGGCTTGGTACTTTGTTTTTTAATAGACCCCATAACTGTGCCGATTAAATCGTATCCAGCAACATCTGTGATTTCTACAAGATAGCGCTCACCAAAAGAGTCTACTTTCTGCCAGTCATTGAGGATCACCTGGCCATCGATTTCGGGACATTGGCCAAAATACCTGCCAACCAAAAGTAGGTCGGTTTCCGGATGGTACGCCTCAATCACTGCGGGAACTGTTCGCCCAACCATGGCTCTGTTGAGCTTGGCCACAACATCGTGTTGGATAGCTGCTAATTGGGCGTGTCGCTTTTCTTTGACCTCATCTGGAATTTGATTTTCCATCTCGCCAGCAGGAGTGCCCGCTTCTTGGGAATATTTGAAAATCCCAACATGATTGAGAGGGAATTCCTGAAGAAAAGCTTTTAATTCTTCAAACTGCTCATCCGTCTCACCCGGAAAACCGACAATCAGGCTGGTTCGGATATGGACATCGGGTATTTTCTCACGTAATCGAGTGATGACTGACTTAATTTGCCCTGCGGATGTCGTACGTCGCATCGATTTAAGCATCGTGTCGTTGATGTGTTGGATAGGCATGTCCAGATAGGGGAGAAGACGTTTCTCCTCTTGCATCAACTGAATCAGTTCATCATCAATTTCATCGGGGTACAAATAAAGAAGGCGTAGCCAGTAGTCACCCTCAATTTTCAAAATCTCTCTTAAAAGAGGCGCTAGACTCCCCTTTTGATTACTATTTTTATCGCCCTTTTGTTTACTGATGTCTTTGCCAAAATCGCCCAGATCTTGTGCGATTAAAATGATTTCTGTCACTCCTTGGGCTAAAAGGGAGCGGAATTCTTTTAGAATTTGATCAACAGATTTACTGCGCAGGGGGCCTTTGATTTTAGGAATGATACAATAGGCACATGCTTTACGGCACCCTTCAGCAATTTTTAAATAAGCGTAATGAGAGGGGGTTGAAAGGACACGTGGAACCTCACCTGCTTCGAGATAACTGCGGGCAGTCCCAATTTGCTGTCCTTGAGCATCAGATTGGACCGCTTTCAGGATCCCTTCCATATCGCCCGAACCGAGCAAATAATGGACACCCGGAAAGGTCTCTTCAATTTCAGGTCGATGTTTAGAGACCATGCAACCCGTGACAATTAGCTTTGCACTTTTCTTTTTGGTTGCTAAAAGATCCTTAATAGCCTCTTTGGACTCTTCCCTAGATGATTCTAGAAAGGCACAGGTATTGACGACAAGATAGTCGGCCGCATCGACCGCTTCTGTGACCTCATAGCCGGCTTTTAGAAGAATCCCGAGCATAACCTCGCTATCCACAAGATTGCGTGGACAGCCTAAACTAGTAAAATTGACTTTATTCCCTGACATGCCCTAAGAGCATACACGCCCCACCATATAAGCTTCTACCTGATTTTTTCTTTCCACTATTCCGCAGTCTCTGTGGTTATCCTACATCTTTTTACTCTTGGAAGGGGGGCCCAAAAAATCTTGAAGATTATAGGCAGATTCTTTAGGCTACTTGTTTAATTTGTAAACCTGGAGAAACGGAAATGGCTAGCAAAAGTCGTGAGATCATCAAGCTAAGAAGCTCTGAGAGCAAATCTGTCTACTGGACAACCAAAAATAAAAAGACGACCACTGGAAGGATCGAACTGAAAAAGTATGATCCTACATTGCGCAAACATGTGATTTTCAAAGAAGCTAAGTAATCGATGCGCTTTGAGCTAACCGTCGCACTGAAGTATTTGATACCCAAATGGCGGCAGCTTTCTGTTTCGATTATTTCTTTGATTTCCATCCTTGTCATTTCGCTTGTTGTGTGGTTGGTAGTCCTGTTTCTTTCTGTGACCGAAGGAATTGAAAGAAAATGGATCGAAGAGTTGGTAGCGCTGAATGCTCCCGTGCGCATGACGCCCACGGAAGCTTACTACCACTCGTATTACTATGAAATTGACTCCTTAAGTCTCGATTCCAACTACACCACTAAAACAATCGGCGAAAAACTCGCCTCTTTGCAATCCGATCCTTACGATCCCCGTTTTGATCAAGAGCTCACCTTTGATTTTCCAGCACCGGACCGTTATGAAGACGGGCGTTTGAAAGACATCGTGAAAGAGGGATACGATGCTGTGAGGGCCCTCCCTTTTAGCGGACTACGCCCACAGGAATATGAGGTGTCCTTTGGCAACCTCCGCCTTCAGATGCTCCGTGACGGCCCTGCCAGGGGTGAGGTGAAGCAGACCTTTGTAACGCAAGTTTCTTATGTTGCCTCTCACGATGGTGAAAACCGCCGTGTGAACCAGATGATTATTCCGCCCACGGCTGGGGATTACAATAACCTTCTGCGCACGCTTGCCCAAAGTGGCGGTCGGCTAGCTCCTAGTGAAAAGGATGAGCTCTTCGCTCCTGTAGTCGAAAGTGATTTCCGAGAAGGTATCCAAAAGTTCTTTGCAAACCTTGCCTTAGAAGAGGTGCGAACCATCGATGGATTTGTCCTCAATCCCTCGTTATTTCCTCTGGGACATAACCTAGAAGGAATCGGACTTGTCCGGCATGACGCCATCAGAAGAGTAGTCGTTCCTGGGAAAATCGAAGATTTATCTCTTCTGGAACAAAAACTGACAAATTTAGGCTACCAAACTGCACCCGTTAAGCTTCTATTTGAAGATGGGGTAGTGCATCTGTCAACACAGGCACCGTATTCTAGCTTTGCCGGCTTTGAGGTCATACTGGATGCAAACATCCCCTTCCAGGCTACTCTTTTTAAAGACTCATTGGAAACTGCCGATTCCTTAGCCACATTGCAGCTTCAAGTCGAAGGGAAGGTACAAAACACGTTGATTACAGGTCAAACTTCTTTCACCCATTTGGAGATCGCGAAGGCGGCTCCCGTGAACAGTAGCCCTGCATACTGGGTCTATCAGTGCCCTGAAGGGGGATGTCAAATCCCCTCAGGTGGAACTTCGATCCCCTTTGGAGAGGGCCTTTTAATCGCCAAACATTTTAAAAATAACGGAGTCCTACTCGGTGATCGTGGGTATCTTTCCTACTACGCCCACTCCGGTAGCTCGATGCAAGAACAAAGAATTCCCGTTTACGTGGCCGGCTTTTACGATCCCGGTATGATGCCTGTCGGCAATAAATTGATTTTTGTCGATCACGAGATCACCGCGCTATTGCGAGGGAATATGGCCGTCTCAGACCCCCTTCTTGGCAACGGAATCAATGTCTGGGTCAATGATCTAGCTCAAGCGGCCTCTGTAAAAGAAGCCCTCATTCACTCTCTTGCTGTGCGAGGCATTGGACAATACTGGAACGTCGAGTCCTACCATGATTACGAGTTTACTAAACCGATCCTTGAGCAGTTGCAAAGCGATAAAAATTTATTCACGCTGATTGCCGTCATCATCTTGATTGTAGCCTGCTCCAATATCATTTCGATGCTCATCTTGCTTGTAAACGATAAGAAGCGCGAAATCGGCATTTTGCAGTCTCTCGGCGCATCTCCTGGCCGCATTGCTGTCATCTTTGGACTGTGCGGCTTTGTAACGGGGCTAGTGAGCTGCATCATTGGAACTGCAGCGGCCCTTTTGACATTAAAAAATCTCCAGTCCCTAGTTGATGTCTTGAGCTTTTTTCAGGGTCGAGATGCATTCCAAGCGGTCTTTTACGGTAGCAAGCTCCCCAATGATGTGAGCTATGAAGCATTGATTTTTGTATCTGCCGCAACACTTGTTATCTCCTTGCTCGCAGGGATTATCCCGGCAGTCAAAGCTTCACGGATTCGCCCTACGGAAATCTTAAGAACGGAGTGATGCAGATGAAGCCCAAACCAGTACTATCTGCCAAAAATATCCGAAAGGTCTTCTTGCGACCTGCTGAAATTGAGATCCTTAAAGGTGTTTCTCTCGATATCTATCCAGGTGAGAGCATTGCCATTATGGGAGCCTCGGGCGAGGGAAAAAGTACTCTACTGCATATTCTGGGGACTTTAGAGGAGGCAACCTCCGGGGAATTGATCATTGCAGGAAAATCAGTCCAAAATAACCCTCCACCTAGTCTGCGCAATCGGCACATCGGATTCGTGTTCCAATCCTTCCATCTGCTCGAGGATTACACAGTACTGCAGAATGTGCTGATGCCCGCTTTGATTGGAGGAAAAGAGATCCATAGCAAATCAGAGGCTTATGCACGAGCTATAGACCTTGTGAAAAAGGTGGGGTTAGAAAAGCGGCTTGAGTATCCCACTAAACTCCTCTCTGGAGGAGAAAAGCAGCGCACAGCTTTGGCCCGCGCACTTTGTAATGACCCTGAAATCCTCCTGGCCGACGAGCCCTCCGGGAATCTCGACCACACCACTTCGCGTCAAATCCAGGAGCTTTTGCTCGGGTCTGTCAAAGAGTTCAATAAATCCCTCGTGGTGGTGACACATGATGACGCCCTGGCCTCACTGTGTGACCGTAAGTTAGTCCTATGGGATGGACATTTAAAAGGATAAAACATGAGCCAAACATACCTTGCCCATCTACAAAAAGAGCTAGATCAGCTCAAAGAAGTAGGACTCTACAAAACAGAGCGCGTGATTGCATCGCCCCAGCAAGCCACTATTACCCTGAGCGATAACTCCCATGTCCTCAACTTTTGTGCTAACAACTACCTTGGCCTAGCCAACCATCCAGCGCTCATTGAAGCTGCAATCGCGAGTTTCAAAAAATATGGTTTTGGCCTTGCCTCGGTCCGTTTTATATGTGGTACCCAAACAGTACACGTTGAATTGGAGAAAAAGCTCTCTGATTTCTTAGGTACCGAAGAGACCATCCTCTATAGCTCTTGCTTTGATGCGAATGGGGGTTTGTTTGAAACGCTGCTGGGTGCCGAAGATGCCGTGATTACCGATTCGCTCAATCATGCGAGCATTATTGATGGGATTAGGCTTTGCAAAGCAAAGCGCCTGCGTTATCAAAATAACGATATGCAAGATCTCGAAGAAAAGCTCAAAGAGGCTGAAAGTAGCCGTTTTCGCTTGATTGCCACCGACGGCGCATTTTCGATGGATGGAACGATTGCCAACTTGCCACAAATCCGCACTCTTGCCGATAAATATGATGCTCTTGTGATGATTGACGATTGCCACGCCACCGGCTTTCTGGGAAAAACAGGACGTGGAACTGCAGAGTATTGGAACTTGCTTGGCAAGATCGACATCATCACCGGAACTTTGGGTAAAGCCTTAGGAGGGGCTTCTGGGGGGTATACTTCGGGTAAAAAAGAGATCATTCAATGGCTGCGGCAACGCTCACGTCCCTATCTTTTTTCCAATACACTCTGTCCCAGCATCGCTGCTACAAGTTTAGAGGTTTTGGCGCTCTTAGAGCGCGAAGGAGACCAACTGCGCAGCACTCTATGGCGAAACACAGAATATTTCCGCACCAAAATGACAGCGCTGGGATTTGAGTTAAGAGGGAAAGACCATCCCATTATCCCAGTAATGATCGGAGATGCAAAACTCACGCAAACCTTTGCCCAAAAGATGCTAAGTGAGGGCATCTACGTGATTGGCTTTTTCTATCCGGTCGTTCCTCAAGGTGCAGCCCGGATCCGTACGCAAATGTCGGCAGCTCATTCATTGGAAGATCTCGATAAGGCAATTAAAGCCTTCGAGAAAGTCGGTAGAGAGCTAAAAATTATCAATTAATTTAATGAGTTAAGTTCATGAAAGCCATTATCAAAAAAGAGGCCCGGGAAGGGGTGTGGATGGATGATGTCAAGCCCCCAAAACCTGGCGACAATGACCTGCTCATCAAGGTGAATAAAACCTCTATCTGCGGCACAGATGTTCATCTTTATCTATGGGATGAATGGGCTGCTAAAACCCTGCCTGTCCCTTCGATCATCGGCCATGAGTTTGTCGGCACAGTCGTAGGGCTAGGCACTAATGTCAAAGGTTTCAAAGAGGGTGACAGAGTCTCAGGAGAAGGTCATATCACTTGTGGACAGTGTTATCAGTGCCGTACGGGAATGCGCGTCCTATGCCCTAAAACCATCGGCGTAGGGGTAAACCGCGATGGCTGTTTTGCCCAGTACCTGTGCATCCCTGCTGACAATGCATTTCTGATGCCCGATACCATTCCTGATGAGATCGCTGCCATTTTTGACCCCCTGGGAAATGGAGTCCACACTGCCCTCTCCTATGATCTTGTTGGTAAAGATGTTCTTATCACAGGTGCCGGTCCAATCGGTTTAATGACCATTGCCATTGCTAAAAAAGCAGGAGCTCGGCATGTGGTGATCTCTGACATGAACCCTTACCGTTTAAATCTCGCTCAAAAGATGGGCGCGACAGTTGCAGTGAACATCAAAGAAGATTCGATCCAGAAGACTATGACAGAGCTGGGCATCGACGGCTTTGATGTCTGCCTAGAAATGTCTGGAAGTGCAGCAGCCCTTAGTTCTTTGCCGGTGCTTGCAAAACATGGAGGACACATTGTTTTGCTTGGGATACTTCCCTCGCATGCCACTGTTGACTGGCATCTAGTGATCTTCAAAATGCTAACTATTAAAGGGATATACGGGCGCGAGATTTTCAAAACTTGGTATCAGGTAAGCCACATGATTCAAAGCGGACTCGATATTTCGCCCGTAATTACTCACCGTTATAAAGCTGAAGAGTTTCAAAAAGGTTTTGACGCGATGCTGTCGGGTAATTGCGGGAAGGTAGTGCTTGATTGGACATAATAATCAGCACCTATAAGCAGCAAATCGACACGCAGCTTGCCCTCTTAGCTGAGCGAAGCTCTCCTCATTTCCAGTCGCTCTATGACGGAGCTAAACATGCTCTTCTTGCACCAGGAAAACGGATACGTCCCCTACTCACACTCTGCGCTGCCGAAATGCTCAAAACAGGGGCTGCCACTGCGGCTCTCATTCCAGCCTGCGCCCTTGAGATGATCCACACCTATTCTCTGATTCACGATGATCTACCTTGCATGGATGATGACGATTTTCGCCGCGGCCTGCCGACACTTCACACAGTCTATACTGAAGGACATGCAGTCCTGATGGGAGACTATCTTTTGACCTTTGCATTTAAAATGCTTGCGAACGCACCCTTGTTATCGGCAGAGCAAAAAATCTCGCTCATCCAAACTCTTGCGGATTGTGCCGGGGGTGAAGGTATGATCGGTGGCCAGGTCATGGATATCGAGCAATCATCCGCTGTAGAGCTAACGCACGCCCTAAAAACAGCTGCCCTTTTCCGAGCAGCTCTTGCTTTTGGCGGAATAGTTGCTTCTGCACCACCCTCTACAATTGCTGCTCTTGACAGATTTGCGATCCATTTTGGTAAACTCTTCCAGGTGGTCGATGACTTGCTCGACGGTGACCATCCTCTTGGATCTATACGTGCTGAAGAGACGGCCCAAACACTCTATCAATCTACTCTCGCTACACTTGAGTCCCTTCCAGGAGACTCTACCACACTTCAATCCCTCACCCATTCCCTTTTCGCTTCACGATTAATGGTAATTGCCTAATAATACCCTTTATGGAAAGTGAGGTTCTTCCTTTTCAAAGGGTATCGCACAAGCATGCGATATGGAAAATCCGGCGTACCCCTTCAAAGCGGATGTTCGATCTGCTTTTCAGCATTTCGGTTTTGTTTTTATTAGCTCCTGCATTTGTGGGCATTGCCTTGGCGATCAGGTTCTCATCAGGGGGGAAAGCCATTTATATGCAGACGCGAGTAGGAAGGGGGGGAAAGGTTTTTAAATGTTACAAATTTAGAACCATGTACCCTGACGCCCAGCGGAGCTTACCCGATCTGCTTTCACAAAATCCCAGATTAAAAGATGAATGGAAAATGCATCAAAAACTGCGAGATGATCCCCGTATCTTTCCGATTGGGAAGTGGCTACGGCGCACTTCGCTCGACGAGCTTCCCCAGTTTTGGAATGTCCTCAGAGGTGACTTGAGTGTGGTAGGGCCACGGCCTTACATGGTCTATCAGAAGCGACAAATGGGATTCCTTGCCTCCACTATTTTATCAGTAAGACCCGGAATCACGGGCCTTTGGCAAACATCGGGCAGGAACAGAACCACCTTTGAAGAGCGCATCGCCCTGGATGCAGCCTACGTCGGAAGGCGTTCGCTATGGCTCGACTTAAAATTGATCTTAAAAACGATTCCTAAGGTTTTATTTCCAACTGATGCGTACTAACACTCAAATTACATTTTGGTTGGCTCTGGCAGCCACTCTGGGTGGCCCCATCTTTTTCCCCAGGATTCATCTCTTTTATTTTGTGCCCTACCTTGTGATTTGCCTGTACCGCTTTTCGCGCGTTGCTGTTCTGTGGAGAGCTTGCCTATGTGGAATCTTCATCGATCTACTTTCCTCAGGACCTCTGTTTGGATTGACCTCTATCAATTACTGCTGTGCCGCGTTTCTTCTTTTTGGACAAACACGCAATTTTTTTGAAGACAAGCTCTCCACTCTCCCCTTGATGACTTTTTTGTTTTCGTTTCTTTTGACAGGGTTTTTAGCAGCTGGAGCTCTTTTTCTTCAAAGAGGCTACCCTCTTTCCTGGATTTGGGTAGCTACAGATTTGATTGGAATGCCTGTGGTAGATGCTCTTTATGCCCTGCTTGTTTTTTCTCTCCCTTTTAAGTTACTATATGGGATCCGCAAATTACGGCTGTTTAAACCCTCATGATTTTATCCGGAAAAGTACTAGCTGATGAGATTCAGGATGAAATCCGGCTGCAAGTAGCCTCGTTTCTCAAACCCCCAGGTTTGGCTGTAGTCCTAATAGGCGACAATCCCGGCTCTCAGGCTTATGTCGCCATGAAAAAAAAAGCATGCCTAGCTGTGGGCATTCAAACCTTTTCTCACCACCTCCCTGCCTCCACCTCAGAGTCTCATTTGCTCCAGTTGATCGACACCTTGAATCATGATCCTGCTGTGGATGGGATACTCGTGCAACTCCCCCTCCCTCAACATATTAATTCCCAAAACATCGTGATCGCCATTGACCCTAATAAAGATGTGGATGGATTCCACCCTATCAACTTGGGTAAACTCCTTTTAGGACATCCCGGAGGATTCACCCCCTGTACTCCCTTAGGGATCAAAATTCTATTAGAGCGTTATCATATTCCTACTAAGGGGCAGGAGGTTGTCATTGTCGGTCGCAGCGCAATTGTTGGTAAACCACTCGCCGCACTTCTCATGCAAAATGCCCCAGGTTGCAATGCAACTGTCACAGTTGTTCATAGTCAAACGCGCGATTTGATCTCCCATACCCAGAAAGCAGATATACTAGTCGCAAGCCTAGGCTCCCCACAGTTCATCAAAAAGGAGATGGTCAAAGAAGGAGCCGTTGTGATCGATGTTGGTATCAACCGCATAGCAGATGCAAAGAGGCCCCAGGGCTACCGCATCGTAGGAGATGTCGATTATGACACTGTGGCTCCCAAATGCCATGCTATCACTCCTGTACCTAAAGGGATTGGCCCCATGACAGTCGCTATGCTTCTTCAAAACACACTCCTGAGCCATCAACGTAAATCTAGATGATTAAAACACAAAGACACAGAGGCACAAAGAGTAGCGCAAACGTCTCTGTGGCTTTGTGTCTCTGTGCTCAATTTTTTATCTTTCTTTTGTGTGGATGTAACCGCTCGCATACCCTGACACGGTTTGAAGGGTGCGCGATGACCATCCCCTATTGTATCCAAGTAGGCGATCAGCTCACTGATGAGCAGTTGAAAGAGATTCAGGGAGTCATTCTAAAGACGTTTTCTGAAATAAACACAATCTATAATAACTGGAACCCCGATTCTGAGGTGGCCCTGTTAGGACAGCTTCCCGCTCATCAATCTATTACATTGTCCGATTCTCTTGCGGCCTTTTTGGCTTTTGTGGATGAAATAGTATTGCGCACAGAAGGGCGCTTTGACCCAACAGTAGATAGGTTGCAACATGCCTGGAAAGAACATTTGCATGCAGGAGAACTTCCCCAACAAGCCACGCTGGCACCATTAGTACAAGCAACAGGTTGGTGCCACGTCCATCTGGAAGGTAAGCTCTTTTGGAAAGATCACGCCCTGACAGCGATCGATCTGGGAGGTGTGGCAAAAGGCTACACTGTCGATCTGATTGCCCAACGCCTTGCCCTAGCAGGTTATGGCTCGGTCTACGTTGAATGGGGAGGTGAGATTCGAACTGTAGGCAGGCACCCCGAAGGGCGTCCCTGGAAAGTAGGTATTCAAGGTCTTGATGCGATCGATCTCCTGGATAGCGCGATTGCTACAAGCGGCACTTATATCCAAAATTGGACCATCGATGGCATCTCCTATACACATATCATCGATCCCCGCACATATGAGCCTCTACAAGCCTCCCCCATCTCGAGTGTCAGTGTCATCGCCTCCACCTGCGCCGAGGCCGACGCACTCGCCACCGCTCTCATGCTCTTTCCTTCCGTCGCAGATGCCCAAAACTGGGCCTATTCTCACGGAATTCGTGCCTATATTTGGTAGGATGCCTTACTTATATAATCTATAGATACGCCGACAAGATTGTGATGGCGTCGATTCGATCGCCATCACCTCTTAAGAGCATGCCAACTGTATTACTAGCCTCCCAATAAGGCCTCTCTTTAAGCTATTTGATAGCCTTGAGTTTGGTGTATATAGCTTGATAGCTTGTCTGCCATGCTTTCCCCGTCAGCAAGTTTTGCATTAGAAATCTTTGCTGAACACGTTAGTACTACTTTACCTTTCTCATTTGGATTGTCATCAGCTCTTATGAACACGGACGTAGAATCTTCAAAAGAGTGAATTGCATATCTTTTTAGAACCACGTCTTGAAACTTAGTTTTGTCAATACCGTATGTTTCAAAATTCTTCTCATTCATTTCGTTGAATAGCCCTTTCACACTCGCGTTAATCTCCTCTTCGCCAATAGGTTGGGAAACGAAATTTATCTCCTTTGATTTCGGTTTCTGGTCGGGGAATCTAGGATCTTGGCCCAGTACTCCATCATCGTCCAGTTGTCTATCATTATCGTTTTGGTTCTCTGCTTGAGTGCCCGAGCCATTATCTAAGGAGGATTGGCCTGTTCTATCGTTAAAACATGTCCAACCATAGCCAACCACCGCACAGATGCCAACTACTCCACCCGCCGTGAATGCCCAGAGAATCAAGTTATGGGGAGCAAGATTGCCGAGATATGTGACCGTCTTAGCCAACCAACTAGATGGGGATAAAAAATTATGGTGTATATGAGCTAAGCCTATAGTACCAAAGATCCCTCCTAGGATAGCTACGCTGCCCACTAGAAGGGCTATGCCATGCCAGGGCTTGATTTGTATACTTTCTGTCGCTGGTAAAGCTGATTGCTCTCCTACTTTGGGACTTACTGGATTAGACATATTTTCCTTTTGAGTTAAATTTATTAAACTTATGTAAAAATTGTAACATAACTAATTGTTTTAATAAAAGCATTTTTTCATTAATTTTTTATGAATATTCCTTTATAAAAAATACCTTAGGGTGAGGAAGGTGATTCTCTATTTTTTTAAGGCCACCAAAATATGATTACTTTTTGTTTAAAAGGACAAATGTGGAAGTTATACCATTTCCAGAAAATAAAGCCATGAAGTGGCACTGGGTAACATGATAGATTTGGATGATCGTTTCGAAGCCTATGTTTTTGTACCTAAGCTAGAAAGGATCGTTTAAAAATGGCGTATTATCCAGTGCCAATTTGTGACTTTATTTTCTGGAAATGGTATTATTTTCTTTACGATTCTTAAGGTTGGCATAGGATTTGCTAAATCCTTTGGCAAAGGAGAATAGAGCATGCGTTCAATCATCATTGCCAATCAAAAGGGGGGCGTGGGTAAAAGCACCACAGCGATTAACCTGGCAGCTGCCCTAGCACGTAGAAACAAGAAGGTCCTTCTCATCGATGCCGATCCGCAAGGACACTCGACTATCGGGCTGAATGTTTCGACAGACTGTCATATAGGCCTCGCAGAGCTCCTTACCGATGAGACGGTGTCTGCCAAAGACGTGATCCAAAGAACTTATGCCCCTAACCTCGATATCATCCCGTGCGATTTATCGTTGGCAATAGCCGATCTCAAGCTCTCGACCATGGGAGCTAAAGAGTTCAAACTGCGCAATAAGCTCCGCTCCGTTGCTAATGAATATCAATATACTTTGATCGACTGTCCTCCCACTTTTGGTACGCTGACGATGAATGCTTTTACTACTGGAAACGAGATTATCCTTCCCATCCAACTCGGTTATCTAAGTTTAGAAGGAGTGAGTAACTTCATCGACACGATCAATTTTGTGAACCGGGATATTAACGCCATCATCAATCATAAAATTGAGATCGCAGGTGTTCTGATCACCTTTTTTGATACCCGAACCAAGCTATCACGCGAGGTTTACTCTTCGATCAACGACATTTTCAAAGAAAAAGTTTTTCATACCAAGATTCCTCAAAATGTCAAAATCAACGAGGCACAGTCTCAGGGAAAATCGGTTTATGACTACTCCCCCACCTGCCGAGGCGCTGTAGCCTACGAAAACCTCGCCGATGAAATCATCAAGCAAGAAGGAACACAACCATGTCAGGAATAGCAAACTTAAGCGACAAAATGAAAAAGAAGCTCTCCTTTGGGGACTATGTTGTTTCCAAAGAGACGGTCATAGAAACTCCTATAGTCACTCCCAACCAGCCAGCACCCAGAGCCCGCAAACTCTACGCCCTTTCAAAAGATGATTCACATAAACTACAAGAAATCTTTTCAAAGCGCCTGGCTAGTAAGCCCTCTTCGATCTGTGAGATCATGTCAGAAGCGATCCACCATCTCTACCAACGTGAGATGCCCTAACCCAGGTTAAATGGTATTACTAGCTATCACCTTTGATGGCGCGGTCCATTTCCCGTTTTTTCTCGCGCTCCATGACAGCTTGTCTTTTATCGGCTTTCTTTTTACCGCGACCGTAGCCAATGGAGATTTTGACTCGCCCTTTTTTGAGATAGAGGGCAATCGGAATAAGCGTAAGGCCCTTGAGCTGAACTTGCGAGCGTAAATTGGCAATTTCGCGTTTGTGCATGAGGAGTTTACGGTCACGACGCTCCTCGTGATTGTGGATACTGCCAAAACGGTAGGGGGCGATGCTTGCACCAACGAGCCACACCTCATTGCGGATGACTTTGACGTAAGCTTCAGCAAGATTCCCCCCATGAGCGCGCAGCGATTTGATCTCGGTGCCAAGAAGAACAATGCCCGCTTCATAGGTTTCTAAAATTTCATAGTCGTGGTAGGCGCGCCGGTTGCGCACCAGTTCGTTAGACTCAGCCATGCCCAACACTATACCAATTTCTCGTTACACTTGACAACCAGCAATCGGTGACCTATCTTTACTCCTTTTTGATTGGAGATCGTTCTTATGAAATTTGTCATTTCCCGCACTGAGTTAAGTGGCCTTATCCGCAAGATCCAAAACATCGTTCCCCAAAATGCCCCGATCCCCATTTTATCTCATTTTTTGATCGAAGCCGAAGAGGATGAGCTAGTCTTTACCGCTACGGATTTAACGGTCGGCTCCCGCTGCCGTGTTAAAGCAAAAGTGTACGAGAAAGGCTCCCTTTCAATTCCCTCCAAACGCTTTTTTCAACTTGTACGCGAATTAACTGATACCGATATCGAAGTGACCGCAGCTGACAGTGAGATGGCTGAAATCAAGTCGGGCTCCTCGCGCTTTCGCCTCAATGGGATGAACAAAGAAGAATACCCTGCGCTTCCCGACCTCAAAGAAGCCACTCAGTTCCCAATTGAGAGTGAAACCCTTAAAGAAATGCTTTTCCGTACAGCGTTTGCCGTCTCTAAAGAAGACAACCGGTATGTCTTGACAGGCGTTTTGATGCGTATTCAAGATGGCAAGGCGATATTTGTGGGTACAGACGGTAAGAGGCTGGCCAAAACAGAAACTCCTATTGCTTTAGACAGCTCGTTTTCAGGAGAATATATTCTTCCTCTTAAGGCAGTCGATGAGATCATTAAAATCCTATCTGAAGAAAAACAAGCAACCGTTTACCTCACTGACGACAAAGTGGCTGTCGAAGCAGGCGGCACTCTCATGGTCACCAAATTGCTTTCCGGCGATTACCCCGATTTTGAACAGGTGATTGTCACCCAAAGTGAAAAAAAGGTTACCTTGCACCGCGAAGAGTTGATCACGCTGCTGCGCCAGATCGCCCTTTTCACCAACGACACCTCTCATTCTGTCCGCTTTACCTTTGTAACAGGTGAGCTTTTGCTGACCGCTAATTGCGCCGATGTCGGTGAAGGGAAAGTGAGTATGCCCGTCAACTACACGGGCGAGAAAATGGAGATCGCGTTTAACCCCTTCTTCTTTCTCGATATTCTCCGCCATACCCCCGATGAAACAGTCAACTTGGGAGTTTCCGATTCGTACAACCCGGGCGTGATCACCGATTCCACAAGCAGCCTCTTCATCATCATGCCCATGCGCTTGAATGACGATTAAGCGAGTTCACTTACGTGATTTTCGCAACTACGAAGAGGCTGTCATCGATTTTGGCCCAACCATCAATGTCCTCGTAGGTGACAACGCGCAAGGTAAAACAAATCTTCTTGAAGCCATCGGCCTGTTAATCACAGGCCGTTCTTTTCGCACGCAACATCTTTCGGAATTGATCCGTTTTGGCGCCTCCTCATTTTATATAGAGGCATTATTTGAAAAAAATGGGGTCGAACAAATTCTCAAATTCGCCTTTGATGGAGATGAGCGGAAAATCATCCACAATGCCACCCCCTTGCCGTGCTTAAGTGCCTTATTAGGGATTCTCAATGGAGTCATTCTTTCGCCTGAAGACCGCTCCCTTGTCAAAGGTGGACCTCAAACGCGCCGCCATTTCCTCGATCTCCTGCTGGCCCAAGCCAATCCCCTTTACCTCCACCATCTTTCTCGCTATCTAAAAGCGCTCAAACAGCGTAACGCACTACTCAAGAGCCGTATTTTAGACACAATTTATATATGGGAAGAGCAGATGGCACTCTCTGCAGCTCATCTTACCTGCTGCCGAGCCGGAACAATAAAGGAGTTAGAGCGGCTAAGCCAGGGCGAAACGCTTGCTACCGAACGGCTCGAGCTAGGCTACCGCTCATCTGCACTAGTGGCAGTAGGCACAGATCGAGAAGCTTTGCACGCCTATTATCTCAAACAATTTGAAAAACACCGGAAACGGGAGTGCGATCTTGGAATCACGCTCTCAGGACCACACCGCGATGATCTTGCAATCTTGCTACAAGGGAAGGAAGCGCGCCTATTTGCTAGCGAAGGGCAACAACGGGGTTGCGTTGCAGCCCTGAAACTGGCTCAGTGGAAATGGCTGCAAGCACTCACAGAAACACCTCCCTCACTATGTATCGATGATATTGGAGTTTCGTTCGATTCAACGCGAGAAGAGGAGCTTTATAAAAGGATGCAGAACTTAGGTCAAGTCTTTGTGACAACGGCGCGCGAGGCTCCTTCTTTTCCCTGTCGCTGCATTGGCGTCAAGGATGGAAGGTTTTTGCACTGAGCCTAAAAATTGCTCCATACGCAGATACTGTTCATGCGAGACACTTTTATCGACAATAATGCTTATCGCTCCCATGACAGAAGCGCTCAAAGAGAGGGTATATCCTAAATAATACTGACTTTGGGGGCCGATTAAAAAGAGAATCCCAGCACCTAGTGTGACTAATGCATTTAAAATTCCGACATTTTGCATGGCAATCTTGCGGTGGATTTCGCTTTCGACCGATTCAATAATCGCAAATCCTTCTTCCAGCATTTGTTTTTTGAGTGTGATCAGCCCCTCTTTTCCCGAAACCAAACCTTCCACCAGTAATCCCCTTTGCTCTGCAAGCAGGATCGTTTTATCACTGAGAGATAGGGTTTTGTCGATCTGCTCGAACAAAGAACCCTGGGAAGTGCTCGCAATATCTTGTACATGCTCGATCTGGCTTAAGATTGCGCTCAAGCCCAATGCATCGCGAGCTTGCGTGAGCTCAACATTGCTATCTTGCCCGCCCAATCCCAATAGGCGCTCGATTCTCTTGTGTATTGCCATACGACGGTCATCGCTTGTAAAATGGGCATTTTGAAAGTGTTCTAGATCGAGTTTGTAATGGTGCTTGGCAAGAGAGTCTTCGGATACCATTTGAGGACCTAGCAGATCCTTTAAAAAATCCTCTACATTTTTGAGAGACTTCAATCCCGTTTTACGCTGGTTGAAATTGAGCTGTGCCAGCTCAGTTCTTCCACGGGACCATGTTTGGTTCATCCCTCCGATCACACTGAAAGTAATCAAAATGATCGGAATCACAAAAGAGAATACCAGATTCAAAGTGGCGCCCTTTAATCCAAAAAGGATGACCCCTCCGGCAATGGGTTTGATCACATTACCGAGCGCTATACCAAAAGATCCTATAGCACCTCCTCCCCAAAAAAAGACATCGGCTACCCGAGAAGTTTTACATGCGCTGACCATCAGCTTAAACTTTTGGACCGCTGCCTCAACTGCATGGTATAGGTAAAGAGGGCCACTGATGATACCGATATAGGGGACACATTCTGTTGCGCGGGTTTGTTCCATAAGCGAGCACATGTGAGAAGCAATCGCAAGCATGTCCGTAACAAAAGACATCCACTGTTCATTACCGAAGAAGGAAAGGGTCTCTCCGCCTATCTCTTTTGCCTGAAATGTCACACCAGCGCCTTCTTGATCCGCAGAAGGTACGGGTAGAAAAGGTCGTTTAGTGGGAGGGGAGTAGGGTAATTCTGCAGTTCTCAGAGTGGGAGCCGGTGAATCTGAAACTTTTCTTATACTCATAATAATACACACTCTTTAAGAGCCTGCTATTATTATAATACTCAATTGTTTATATCATATTAATAAAAGATGAGAAAAGATGAGAGCGTTGAAAATATCAGGCATTTATCCGTTTTTGGATGATTTTGTCCCATTTTGGCGATCTCTCGCTTAGGCGTCACCTATACTGCCAGCGCTCGAGATCGCCAAAATGGGACAAAATCATCCAAAAAACCACCAAAACTCGATTTTTTCAATGGTCCCACCATCACTGCTTAAGATCAAGCTCTGAGCATCTGCAGAATATTTCGAGCGGCCTCCTGCTCTCGAGCATTGATCAAACAGGCATGTTTGCCCAGCCACATGACAAGGCCCGTAAAGCCCACGCCACCACCTGCAAGTCCCAGATATACAGTCTCTATTTCTGGTTCAACGATCAACGAGATCAACAGAGCGACTGTCAAAAGGGCAGCGCCGATAGTCATGATGCCCTGAGCACATGCGGCAAAAGCCCTTTCATTGCGGTGCCCCTCTAGCAAAATGACAGCTTGGTCATAAACTTCCCGACGATCCGAGCGCACATAGGTTGGTTCGGGCTGATACTTTGGATAATATACAGGTTCAAGTTGAGGAGGGACGTAGGGAAACTGCTCCAGATGCGGTTCTTGAAATGGCACATTCTGCTGATAATGAGTAGAGTAGATGTATGGTTGTCCATAGCCTTGTTGAGCTTGAAAGGACGGGTACTGTGGCTGCCCATAACTCTCCGAAACTTGAAACGTTTGTTGGGGAAAGGCAAAGCCTTGCTGCTGTGAATAATTATCCATCTGAGGCGCTGATGCTGTTTGCCAGGGCGAAAAAGCATCTACAGCTCCAGTAATGTCTGTTATATTTATATTACGAGCTTCCGAGAGATTGACTTGAGCTTGCACGGCACTGCGCGCAGAACGGGCTGTATAGAAAAAGCCTACCAAAGCAGAAATCGCAAAAAGTGCGATCGAAATCACCACAGCAACCTCCCCCTTTTCGCTTCTACCACCACCGGATATGCAGCAAACGGTACAGGGGCTACATCCGCCCATATTCACATTTACATCCCTACCATTATGGCTTTGGTCTGAAATCAACCCGTCATCTACTGCGTCTTGGACAACTTTTGATAGAAAAACCCGATCTGTTGCTGAAATGCTCATAGGACCCTCTTAAAATTAAAAAGATCTCCCATTATTTACATTAGCTTAATACTTGTCATTACAAAATGTTTTTTTAATCTAGGTTAATGACTGTTCTCGAGTGAGGCTGCTTACCCATAAGACAGGATACCCTACACAGTTACGTTTTTCTCTTGATTTATGAGAGCTCTCAGGGAGAAAATACTACCATCATGCTACACATCGAAGATCTTCATTTTGCCTACGGAACCAAACCCATTCTGGATGGGGTGACATTTAGGGCATATCCCGGGGAAATCATCGCCTTGATAGGGGTTTCGGGTTCGGGAAAAACGACTTTATTCCGACTGATTACAGGTTTAATCTCCGCTACAAAGGGTCAAGTAGAGATTGGGGGATGCACCTCCCCTGATCGGATTCAAATGACCACTTATATGCGCCAGGAAGACCTCTTGTTACCATGGCGCACGGTAATAGGTAACCTGATGCTTTTTTCCGAACTGGGTAAAAAAGCGTTTCAAGATTCCGCCCTTAAGGAGCAGGCCTCTCTTTTACTGCACCGCGTAGGATTAGGTGGATACGAAGATGTCTATCCACAAACATTATCGGGTGGGATGCGCCAAAGGGTGGGACTCGCAAGGGCGCTACTGCAAAACCGTCCCCTGATACTTTTGGACGAGCCCTTTGCTTCTTTAGATGTGATTTTAAGGGAACAGCTCTATGCTCTTTTACGCACCATTGGCGACCAATACCAAAAAACAATTGTCATGGTGACTCATGATTTCCGCGACGCTGTGGCCTTAGCCGATAGAATTCTCATATTAAGCAGTGGCAAAATCGTAGCCACTTACTGCCTGGATCCTGCCTCGCGCACAGATCCCATGTGCTCCGAAAAGCTCATCCAACAGATTCGCGAAGAGCTTTTTTCGTTATCCACTCATTGATCTCAGTTTGCCTTTGGGGATGTACATAGATACATAAAGGCTTGCTTCCTACAGGAATATCGCATAAAAATGAGGAGCTTTGCAAAGAAGTGAGCATCCCCTTCTCTTCGCTGAAGACCGGGAAGAGACGCTCAGATGCTTTAGTGGGAACATAGTCAATAAAAACGGCATCCCCAAAAGCCTTATCTAAATCGGGTAGCATCTGTTTAGAAAAATGAGGATGAGATACCTCACAAAAAGCCTTTTCGCGCTTGAGTAGGCAGAGCGCATCATAATCTCCTTGTTCTGCAGCTACGCTCAATGCCGTGAGGAGGGTATAATCGGTGTGCCGTACATAATCAGCTACATCGGTCTTGAGCAGAGTGTGGTAGTATCTACTCATGAAACTCCGCATGTGGTTGGAATAGACACGCACCTTGGGATGATGGTAAACACGCGCATACATCATGTAGCGAGCAATCCAAAGCGACTCGACAGATTGGATACCACTCGCTGTGACCCCCAAAGTTAAACCCGGTCCACTGGCAAGGATGCGCAGACTGTCAATCAGCTGGTGATAGTCGAAATGGCCATAGCCCACCCCGGTATAATGACCATCCCGAATGAGATAATCGATCCGGTCTGCTCCAAAATTATCCTCAGTGATCACTTGGGAAAGGACCTTCTCCCAGGGACTGAGCGGGATATCAGCTGCAGAAGCTACTGCCAATTTGACAATATCATGTTCCGCCTCCGGTCCAATGGCGTCCCAAATGGGTCTGAGTTCTGGTGATCGAATCAAGGCGAGGGTCATCTGCTCATGCCCCCCATCGGGCAAAAGTGACTTCTCGGCTGTATGAGAAAAAGGAAGATGCCCTAAATCATGGCAAAGGGCTGCCAAGCGCAAAATGAGAAGCCAGTAACCCAGCTCCTCAGGACTTTTATCCAGTGAGACCACTTGGTTATGGGGTGCTGTCAAGGATGTATAGATGCGACCGGCAAGTTCCATGACTCCTAGCGAATGTTCAAAACGGGTATGGGTGGCCCCCGGGTAAACAAGATAAGCTGTCCCCATCTGATGAATGTAACGAAGTCTTTGGAAAGGAGCTGAATCGATGAGCTTTTGCTCTAGCGCTCCAAAACGGATAAATCCATGAACCGGATCACAAATCTTGAAAGGGTATGACATAATCGAGTATGATAACCTCTCTAAAAAATTCTTTTCAAGACCCTTATGACTATTCCTTCCCTATCTGAACCTCAAAGAGATGCCCTCACTACCCTTCATGATGATTTTGGCCACAAGGTCCTGCTTACAGGTTGCTCAGTAGCTGCAGCATCTTTCCTTTTGATCGGGGCCCTGATCATCATTACAGGCGGGTGCTTATGTTTGATGCTACCGGGCATTAATGTCGTCAACCATATCATTCTCCCAGCTGTTGTCCCTGGGCTTTGTGCAATTATCTTGAGCATTCCCCTCATTATCCTGGCCGTTCGCTTAAGTAGGGACAAGAATGCCATTCGTGAACAGAAAATTGATCAAATGATCACTCTCCTCGATGAGTATGAAATTCCTAATGAGTCAGAAAAGAGCAGAGTCCGTTTTATCCTCCACAACCTTCTCGATTGGCGTTCTGACCCCGACAAACCGGGCAAAGTGCAAAAAAACACCCATTGGAGCATTGATTATCAAAAAAAAATCCTTGGGGATATTAAAGAGAAAATGGGTGCAGAAAAATCTGAGCGCAATGCCCGGCAAGAGAAGATCGTAACCGCTATCGATAGCGCTCTCATCAAAATCCAGAAAAAAAGGAAAAAATAATCCCTTTAGAAATTAGGGATTTTTAATACATTTGGTATAATACCATTTCCAGAAAATAAAGTCACAAATTGGCACTGTATAACACGCCATTTTTGAACGATCCTTTCTCGCTTAGGTGCAAAAACATAGGCTTCGAAACGATCATCCAAATCTGTCATGTTACCCAGTACCACTTCATGGCTTTATTTTCTGGAAATGGTATAAATCTATGGGATTTGTCGCAGCCATACAGGCTGCTGGTTATGTTTTTTTGCCTTTGACCCAGGGCGTTGCCCTGGGCTAGTGCAATCCCAGCCTTTCAGGCTGGTGCCTAAAGACGCGGGATTGGCGCAACGTAGGTTCAATCGTGAAAATCTCTTTCTCCAGCCTGAAAGGCTGAGACAGCGATAGCCCAGGGCAACGCCCTGGGTCAAAGGCAAAAAAACATAACCAGCAGCCTGTATGGCTGCGACAAACCTGAGCCAGTGGGATTGGATAGTCATACAAAATCATAAAGCCTTGGCAGGTTCTCTATGTTTTACCATGGTCTTTATACTAAATAAATATAATATATAATGCATAGTTTAATGCGAAAGGGGACATTTTAATCTTGCTGCCACAACTTTAGTTAATATATTGTAATTTAATAAATTATAAAGTATAATATTTATATAAATTAATAATAAGGTAAAGCTATGGCCTCCTCAGACTTATCCCCTATCCCACAAAAAGCCTTTGCTCAAATCCATCCGGAAAGACCTGAAAAAACGGGAATAAAATGGGCTGCAGTAGTTCTATTCGTACTTGCCGTAGGCTCTCTGGGTGCTGCAGGTTACTTTGGCGGGCTGGCTCACTACGCGGGAACAAACATCCTCCAATCTACAGTTTTTAAAGCCTCTCTGATTGCTGGGAGCAGCATGCTCGTTTTAAGTACCGCCCTTGCAGTCGTTAGCCAAACGCACAATAAAGCCAGCGATCTGGCCTCGGGCATTCTCGAATCCAGGATTTTTACCCCTTTCGCTTTTGCCGGGATTGCTGTGGCAGGTTTGTATGCAATTAGTGTTTTAGGGTTTGGCATACAGCCGCATACCTGGATGATCGGAGCTGCAGTAGCAGGCGGCTTTGCTCTGGGCGTTCTAGGTCATTTACCCTTCAAAGGAAAGCAAAAGATTGAGTTTGAACTCAGCGCACTGCTTCGTTTGCCCCAAAAAAATTACAATTCAATTTTTGAAACTTTGACGGGTAGCAAACTTTTTCTAGGCGCACTGCCTAACCGTCTTTTGGATGATGGTGAGACGCTGAAGGAGGTTGAAGAAGTTCAGGCTGTGCTATCTATCAATGAAGAATGGGAAACCTCAACATCTTTAGGCGTATCACTCCCCTATGACAACCAACATTGGGAGGAACTAGAAGTTACTTACAAGGCAATGAATGTACTGGACCACTCTCTATTGGAAATTAAAGAGCTGCATGACGCTGCAGACTTTATCCACAAGCAATTGCAAGCTGGTAAGAATGTCTATGTGCATTGCAGAGCAGGTGTAGGTCGTTCAGCAATGGCTGTTGCTGCTTATTTGATTAAATATGAAAAATTTACCGCCCAAAAGGCAGGAGAACGCATCAAAGAACAGAGGTCAATTTCTACAATCTTAAAACAAGAAAAAATGGATCAGTTAATAAACTTTGTAAGAGATTGTCGAGGGAAATTAGGGTTACACCCATATGGGGAATCATGTCAGCAGTAGATAATCAGTATTCTTCACTCCAGGCTCTAAAAGAGGCCTACACACATGTTGACAGTGTCAATCGGCATATTATCCGTGCACGTCAGGCCCAAAAAGTCATCATGCTGGTTGCTTTAGCAAGTATCTCTCTTGTGGTTGTTATGGTGGAAATTGTTAAAGCGCAGCACTGCTCGGCATGTACTGTACAAGTGATCCATTTTGCAATCTTAGGTTCAGTTATCAGCCTGGTGATTGGCTTGGCCATTACCAAATTAGTGTCCAAGCATTTGAAACACAATCGAGACTCTTTGTTAGCAAAAATGGATGGACAAGCACTCTGCAAAGCATTCCTTACCGATCCCAAGGGCGCATGGGATGGCCTGACCAACAAGATTAAAAAAAAACAGTGGGAGAGTTGGGCAGAGTGGGCAGCTACTCAGCTTTTTTCAAAGGATAACCGCACGGATGATGAACGGTCGATGTTGGAATTTTTGCATAAAAATTGCCACTTTCTAGGTGACAATGCTGCGTTTCAAAAGCTACGCCAAGAGATTGCGGTTACCAAGACTTGAACTTGGGACCTCGACATTATCAGTGTCGCGCTCTAACCAACTGAGCTATAACCGCGAAATTCAATGGAGGCTAGGAGATTCGAACTCCTGACCCTCAGAATGCAAATCTGATGCTCTACCAACTGAGCTAAGCCCCCATAAAAAGAGAGAAAAAAATTGCTCTTGCCCTCTTTCATTCTTCCCTTTAACGTGGAAGGAAATAGACCATACCCAAACAATTTGTTTTTTCGCAATTTAAATATGAGATCCACACTTCTTTTAGCCATTGTCCTAAAGGCAGCCTCCCTTCTTGCCGACTCCAGCGCGGCTTACCCGCCTAATCCCTACGAGTTTGCCGGAGGCGTAAGAGCGCCCACATTCTCCGAGGCCAACGCCGCTGCAATCCACTTCCTGAGCATTGTCGACAACCAAGTTTATGCCGGAGCCTGGTTGGAAGCCGGAGGACTGATGCACGATGTCGTCCCCCAACAAGTGTGGAGCGCCGGAATGCGCGTCGTCCGCCAGGGTCTGGGCAATGTCCGAGCTCGCAAGGTAGCCTCTCACCGTGCAGTCCAGGTCTTGCCAGGTGGGACTCAAGGTGAATTTATGATTATCACTTATCAGACCCAATTTGCCCAAAAACCCAATTCCATAGAGACAGTTGTCCTAATGATGCATCCTCCGCTTGGATTGTGGAAGGTAATCTGCTATTCTATTAGCGGTTAATCATGCGCAAAATAGTATTGGGAGCTCTTCTGCTGTTTGCAGGGTATGCTCTATTTTCAGCAGCACTGCTACGGCTCACCGATGGCTTTTGCTTAAGCCACATCCAAAGTGATCTAAGTTACTCCCCACACTGGGAAACCGCCTGCCATAATGAAAAGGCTATTCAAGCTCTTCTGAAACAAAATTTTTACTATATCGGCAAAGGGTCTCAATGCTACGTTTTTGAAAGTGAAGACCACGATGTAGTCTTAAAATTTTTTAGATTCCCTCGCTACCGCCTCCACACTCTTGCCCAGCACATCACAGCTCCTGCTTTTGTGGCAGAGATCCAAAATAAAAGATTGGCAATGAAACAGCACAAGCTCAACACCCTGTTTGCAAGCTGTAAACTTGCACACCAAGAGCTACGAGAAGAAACTCAGCTGATCTACCTCCACCTCAACAAAACCCATCGCCTCAACCAAACAGTTGTTCTTTATGACAAACTCAAAAGGCCTTTTCCGATCCTCATCGATGAGTATGAATTTATCATCCAGAAAAAAGGTGAACAAATTTTCCCTTACCTCACTCACCTGCTCGAGCAAGGAAAAAGACAGGAGGCAAAAGAAGCGCTGGCACATCTTGCCGCGCTCTTAAAAACACGCTTACAAAAAGACATTGCAGACAACGATGCGATGATCCACAAAAATTTAGGATTTCGCAATCAAAAAGCATTCTTTTTAGACATAGGAGGCTTTGAGCGTGGATCATCTATCCACCCCGAGCGCATTCTCTGGCAGACCACCCAGCGCCTCCGCACCTGGCTAAACACCCACGATCCCGAGCTTTCCACCTATTTTGAGCAAACCCTACGCAACAGTGCGACGGCGAGTAAAACGTCTCATCAAGTCTGCAACAAAATCCCGTTTCTGATGGAAGGCATCTAACACACCTAATCTGTTAACAATAAGGAGTAGATTCCTGGCCTCAAGTTCAGTTTTTTGGGCAGCTTCCAACATTTCCCCTTTTTCCCCAGCGCCTGCTTGCCTCATGAGGTTGATATCCTGCTCGAGCCTAGATTTCAAATCCCGAAGAGCTTGTTCAAGGGGTGTAATCTTTATGGACATATTGCTAAATTCTCTGTCGATGCTTTGCAAAGAGTTGATATGAAGTGAGAATTTATTAATCAGATGGAGGCGCAGGTCTTCATCCTCGGGATGAGCCTCGAGCTTACGCTCTAAAATCATAATCTTTTCGAGATGCTGCTGATATTTGTTCAGTAACTTCAGGATGGACTCCACATTCTCTTTTTCTACTTTGTTGTCTTCCAAATACTTCTGCCAAGGAGCTCTGCCCATTGATGCACTATACTTCATCAATGGAGAACTTGGATTAGGCACTAGCTCTTTTAAAAAATCCTTATCCCAGCTCATCGGTTGCTTAGCTAGACGATCCATCTCTATTACGAAAGTCTGATTACGATCAAATTCTGCAGAAATGCTCCATGAGGATAACATGCGTAAACTCGCTTCTATGTTTTTTACCTCTGTAGATACCCCTGCGTATCGTGGGCCCACTTTTTTTTGAGCATTTTTAAGATCAAGAAGAGCATCAGTGAGCTTTTGTTTGTACGTATTGATCGCATCTTCTAGATCATTCAAGCTCTGTTTTTTACCGAACGTGGCTTTGAATTCTTTGGAAAGCACATTGAGTTTGGGAATTTGCTTATCCACTACTTTTTTGAATTCTTTTTGCAAGATGACATTTTCTGGATCTGCATCCAGATTCCTTTTTGCCCGATCAAGAGGGTAAACTTCTTTCAAATAAGCATCATACCAAGTACTCAGCTTTTGGATTTTTGCCAAATCCCAGCCCTTATCCTTGAGAACATCCATGAAAGTCTGATCTCGGGCATGGGGCCCTTGAAGAAGGGCTCTGGATACTGTCTCAGTGGGGGGAGCGACCAAACCCAGATCGTTATATAACTTGTTTACGTAAGCGATCCGCTCTTCTATTAAACCAACAATACCATCTGCCTCTTTTTGCAATCCCTGCACAGTTTGAAGGTCTGATTTTGGTGAATACAGTTCTCTAGCTGCTTGGGACAATAAACGTAATTGACCCAACCCACCATGCTTTTGCAATTCACGATGTAACTGATTAATCTGTGGCATTACCTTACGTGCCAATTCCTTAAGTTGCGCCTGTAATGCCCGTTTTTTGGTCGGGTCAGCTTCCATATTGATCGCTTGCTGAGCTTGTTTAAGGGGGCGGATGTGTGCAGCATATTGATTGGTGAGGTTTGTAAAAGCCGTTATCTTTTCTAAACTCCAACCGTGTTTATTACGGATATCCTTCCATTGCTTATGAAGAGGATGATGAGCCTGCATAAGACCTTTATGATCAAAAAAATACATCAATCGTTGATTTTGTACAAAAAGACTATTGAATATTGGAAGCGCATCTTCTTCTGTTCTTAAACGGTCCTTTAGTTGATCGGAAACTAAGCCTGCTTCTTCGGCAACAGGGATACCTGCTTCTCGAGCCTTCTTAATGCTTTCAACAAAATTCAGTTGATGTACTTGACCTATCTTTTTGATGTTGCTTAAATCATCAAGGATCTGTTGAGCATCAGGCAGTCCAGCCTTTATGGCGAATTTTTGAAATGCTTTCTGAACTTGTGGTGCATTGAATCGCTCAGCTGCAAAGTGAACATTACGAACTTTTTCTAGCAGTTTAGGTAAATCATCCTTTATCAATACTGTAAAAGCCTCGAGTGCAGCCTCGTATTCATTTGTGTTTGCAAGATCAACCAATTTTTGAAATGCTTCATCCCATTCTTGCAGTGCCGCGTAGAGTGGGACAAAGTGGTTAAAAATAAAAGCACTGCCTAGATCGGAAATACCATGCTTGCGCATCACACTCTCAAATAGTTCTCTATTGCCCTGATAGGCATTAACAAACGTCCCTATTCTTTCTGTCATCTCTTCGTTAAATTCCTGATAATTACTGAGACTTGCGGCCAAAGGGGTAGAGGTCACCTCTACTTGGATAACAACCTCGCCACGGTCCAAAGCTTTTGCATTGGCTGCCACATCTGTAGAAGCGTTGATACTTTTTTTCTTTTTGCCTCCCGTAATGGCGTTAACTGCAGTTTTCAGTGTTTTGAGAACACCTGCGCTTTCACCTGCCTGATCAGTAAGTAAATTTTTCCATCCATCTGCTTCTTTAACAAAGATACCATCCTCTGTCATCTCTAGAACAGTACCTTGTTGATCGAATGCTTTCCAAGCAGCAGCATTTGCACCCAATTGCCTAATTGTCTTTATAGCACTTTCTACTTTGCGATTTTCAGTAGGATTCAGCTTTGGCGTTACCCAAAGCTTAGTTCGTTCGTTCCAAACAGCGATAGTGACCTTCAAGCGACCTTCTATTTGTCCGCCACTTTGAGGCACGGTACTTTCTTTTTCTCTTCGCACGCCACCAGACATAAAAATCTCAAAGTAAAATTAACTTAATTAGATTGTAAATGATTTTTTGTTCATTTTCAAATAATTATAATTAATAAAGAAAAGATGAATTATTTGTAACTATTCAGGCAATCCAGCTCTTCGGTTAAAAGCCCCCCTGTGGTGACTATCCGCTCCCAGCTTGGCAAAGTGAGCCTGCCTTAAAGATTCTGCTGGCTCGTGAATAGTCACAATTATTTTTGAGGAAGATCTTTGTATATCTTACTGATATAAGCGAGCCGATCTTCCATCAATTGGACTTGAGATTGGGCTTCGGCCTGCAATTTTTGGGAAGCGGCTTGACGCTTAGAGCTTTTGAGCTCGGGAGCTGCTCCAAATTCTTTAGTTGCATCCAAAACAGTACGCATTTGGTCCATGCCCCCTAATCGCTTTAATTCCTTTTGCAATGTTCGGAGCTCAGGCAATCGCGTTTTTGCCAATTCTTGGAACTGTTTTTGCAAAGTTGCTTTTCTGTTTGGATTCGTCTCCGTGGCAATTCCCTGCTCTGCTTGGCTGAAGGGACGAATAAATGCAGCATAATCATTCATGAGATCAGCAAATTGAGCTATATTATTAAACGGCCAATTGTATTTTTGGAGAATGCCCCTCCATACCTTGTTTAGGGGGTGGGCCGGATGCATTAGGCCTCCAAAATTAAACATATACACAAATTTTTCGTCGGTATCAAAAAGGCGCGTAAATTGTGGCAAGGCCATTTCTTCTGCTTTGATGCGCGATTCGATTTCTAGTAAAGCGTGTTTTGACCGAGCTGAAACCGGAATGTGCGCCTTTTGTGCCTTTTCAATCGCCTCGGTGTACATCAATTGCTGTTTGATTGCAGCCCTTTCGGTCTCTAAATCAGCCAAAACCTGATTAGGGTTAAGTAGCCCGACCTGGGCAGCAAATGCCTTAACGGCAGCTTGAACGCCAGCATCCTTAAGGAGCTTAAGGGTAAAATAGACATTGCGCACACAAGCTGTCAGTGCGGCATGCAAATCCTCCATAACAGTTGTATATTCTTCAAGTGCAGCTTGATATTCCTTTGCATTCGCAAGATCAACCACTTTCTGCATGCGCCCATTCCATAGCTTAAGCACATCGCAAAAAGAGACATAGTGGTTAAAAATAAAAGCACTATCAAGGGCGCTAATCCCATACTCACCCATCACTTTATCAAATTGCTCTGCATTCTCTTCATATGTTTCAACGAAGGAACTGATTCGTTTGGCAAACTCTTGATTGAGCTGAAGGTTGTAATTCAGACTCGCAACCATAGGAGTAAATGCGAGTTCTTTTCGTAGCTTTTTAGTCTCGGCTTGCATGCCGTTTAAAGCTTCTTGCCATATGCCTTCATTAGCAATTTTCTTAAGTTTAGGATCGCTACCTTCTTGTATTCCTAATAAGAGAGTGTCTAGATTAGCGGCATGACTCAAAGCATGCTCTAAATCAAGCATAAAGGGTAATCGGGGTTCTGTTAAGGAGCGCCCTTTTGCTACCTTTTGAGGGATAACAAGCGCGCTACAAGCACGGATATAGGCAGGATAATGTTCCTGCATATGAGCGCAAAAATAGCTTATCGCTTCTTTCATGTTTCCATCATCGAGCTTTAATAACGTGTTCTCCAAAATGTTTACTGCGCGGTCTGATTGAGCCTTAAGTGCTTCTAACGCCCCCTTATGCTCCTGGATTTCTTTCTCAGTCCATCCACGAGCTGTTAGATCTTCTGAAAAAACCGGATTATCAAATGCGATTAACGCTTCGGCTACCTTTTGATTAAATGCATGCTCTTTGCCCAAGGAAGCTCTTATCACTTCTGTAACCTGCCCAAGAAGAGGCGAGGGTTGAGGAAGCACTCGTACCTGGATCACTACTTCTTCTTGATGCAAACTCTCCGCGTTCACCGCAACCTCATCCGAAGCCTGCTTTCTATTTTCATTTTTTTCCAATACACCAGTTACAGCCCTCAGAGTCTTACGGACATTCGTACGTAAAGTCCCAGCCCCCCCCACTGTCGGATCATCAAGAAGATCGGTCCATACTTGCCCCTTTTTGACAAAAACTCCCTCACCCGACAGCTCCAGAATAGCTCCCTCTTCCTTGAATGCATTCCAAATCCCAAGACCTGCATCTTCACCCGCTTTCCTGATAGATGAAATAGCCCTCTCTAGAGCAAGACTCTCTCCCTCATTCAAGTCCGGTGTTTCCCATTTGTTAGTGTCTTTATTTTTGATTGCGACACTTATTTTTAAAGGACTTAGAGTTTGCCCATTGCCTCGTACAATTCCCCCATTTCTTTTTTCCGGTATTCTAGCAGACATAATTTTCTTTCATAAATCGATATAGTTAAATATTAATTCATTTTTCATTCTATTTCAAAATAATATTCTTTATAATAATTAAGTTAATTGCCTCTATACCTGTTAGGTCATTCCAGCAGCCTGAAAGAGTGGGACTGCACTAGCCCAAGGCAATGCCCTGGGTTTTGGCAACCAACATCATGCAGCCTGTATGGCTGCGACAAATCTGAAAGACTTAAACCTAAAAACGGCAGTTGGAGACGGCAAATTGACGCAATCTTTTGATCCAAAATCGCTTCCATTAGGGGGCCCCCTTCACCATTTGGGAATGTGCGCCCCCTATTAAAAGTGATTGTGACTATTCACGAGCCAGCAGAATCCTTAGGGCAGGCCCACTTTGCCAAGCTGGGAGTGGATAGTCACCACAGGGAGGCTTTTAACCGAAAAGATGGATTACCTGAATAGTTACAAATGATTCTAAATCAAAATCTTGCATCACTTTACCATCTCGAACTGCCGTTTTTAGGTTAAATGTCAGAGTGGGTTATCAAAACCAAGCCCATTCAAAAAACAGAAATCGGGATAGGAAAGAGCTACTTGCGTTTTTTTAGGAAGAGCTTTACACTGCATCCCTACCATAAGGAGAATTATATAAATGCCAAAACACCCTGAATATACATGGACAGCAAAAAATATTCTTGATGACATCGATTATCATGAATCCGATGCAGAAACATTTAAAAAACTCCTCCAAGGCCACAGAGCTGAGGGAGATAAGCCAGCTGCAGACATGGCTCCGGGGACTATCCTCCGCGGGCGTATCGTCGAGATCGGCAAAGACTATGTTGTCGTCGATGTAGGCCTAAAATCGGAAGGGCTAGTGCCCACAGCCGAATTTAGTGACCCCGACGAGCTCGTCTTAGGTAATGAAGTCGAAGTGTATCTGGACAGAGCCGAAGACGAACACGGTCAGATCGTTCTTTCTCGCGAAAAAGCGGCGCGACAAAGACAGTGGGAATTCATTCTCGAGCATTGTGAAGAGGGCTCTATTGTTAAAGGGAAGATCATCCGTAAGGTCAAAGGGGGCCTCATGGTGGATATCGGGATGGAGGCATTCCTTCCCGGATCGCAGATCGACAACAAGCGTATCAAAAACCTCGATGATTACCTTGGCAAGACATGCGAATTCAAAATCCTTAAGATTAATATCGAAAGAAAGAACGTTGTGGTCTCAAGACGCGAATTGCTCGAAGCAGAACGCATTTCTAAGAAAGCTGAGCTGCTAGAGACGATCCAAGTCGGCGATGTCCGCACCGGCGTTGTGAAAAACATCACAGACTTCGGTGTTTTCCTTGATCTAGAGGGAATCGACGGTCTACTGCACATTACCGATATGACTTGGAAGCGGATTAAGCATCCATCCGAGATCGTTGACTTGGGCCAAGAGCTCGAAGTGATGATCTTGAGCATCGACAAAGATAAAGGACGGGTTGCCCTCGGCCTCAAGCAAAAAGAGCATAATCCTTGGGATGATATCGAGAAAAAATACCCTCAAGGGACTCGCATCAAAGGGAAAATCGTCAAACTCCTTCCCTATGGCGCATTCATTGAGATCGAGCCGGGCATTGAAGGACTGATCCATGTTTCAGAAATGTCATGGGTGAAAAATGTCACCGATCCAAGCGAAGTGGTCAATAAAGGCGACGAGGTCGAAGCAATTGTCCTGTCTGTCCAAAAAGAGGAGGGTAAAATCTCCTTAGGGATCAAGCAAACTGAGCATAACCCTTGGGATGAGGTCGAGAAAAAATACCCTCTTGGCGCCAGCGTAAAAGCCGAAGTGAAAAGTTTGACAAACTATGGTGCCTTTGTAGAGCTTGAGCCTGGTATTGAAGGGCTGATCCACATCTCTGATATGAGCTGGATCAAGAAAGTTTCCCATCCATCAGAGCTCTTCAAGAAAGGTGATAAAGTTGAGTCCATCATCCTTTCGGTCGACAAGGAAAGTAAAAAAATCACGTTAGGCGTGAAACAACTGAGCACCAACCCTTGGGAAGAGATCGAAAAAACGATTCCGGTGGGTTCTTTGGTAAAAGGAGTGGTCACCAAGATCACAGCTTTTGGCGCATTTGTTGAACTGGAGAATGGCATTGAGGGATTGATCCATGTCACAGAGCTCTCCGACCAGGCTTTTGCCAAGGTTGAAGATGTCCTCTCAGTGGGAGATGCAGTCACTACAAAAGTGATCAAGCTCGATCCGGAACATAAGAAAGTCTCTCTTTCTGTCAAAGAGTATCAGGTGGAGCGCAACCAAGTGAACCGCGATGACATCGTGGTTGGTGGAGATGCAGAAACTGCAGATGAAGATGATACTGTGGTAGCAGAGTAAAGACGGTTAAGCTCACCTGCTTTGCAGGTGGGCGAAGTGTTTTTTTGCTCAGCAAAAACCGAAGGTTCCAATCCTTCGGTTTTTAAATTTAGTATGAGAGCCTTAGAAAGGCCAGTATGGTTATCTCGCCCAGCGTGGGCGGTTATTTAGGGAGTAAGAATGAACAAAGATCTCGTGGCCATTTTTGAATACATGGAACGTGAAAAAGGCATCAAGCGTGATGTTGTTGTTGGCGCGATTGAGTCGGCGCTCAAAGCAGCAGCCCGCAAAAGCATCAAAGATGAAGCCAATGTTTCCGTCCAGATCAACCCTAAATCGGGCGACATCGAAGTTTACTGTGAAAAAGAAATTGTTGAAGAGGTCGAATACCCTGCTCTGGAAATTTCATGGGAAACTGCTCAAGAGCTCGATCCTGATTGCCAACTTGGACAGTTTATCGATGTGGTGGTGACTCCCAAAAATTTTGGCCGGATCGCTGCCCAGACAGCTCGTCAGATCATTGCTCAAAAGTTGCGTGGTGCTGAACGAGATGTGATTTATGAGGAGTATCGACACCGTACCAACGAAATTGTTTCAGGTTTGGTCAAACGCTTTCAACGCGGCGCAAACTTAATTGTTGATTTGGGAAAAGTGGAAGCACTCCTTCCTGCGCGCAACTACCCTAAAACCGAAAAATATAAAATTGGCGATAAAATTTACGCTCTGCTTTACGAAGTGCAAGATCTAGAAAATGGCAGTGCCGAAGTGATTTTGACACGCAGCCATCCAGAATTTGTTAAACGTCTCTTTATACAAGAAGTCCCGGAACTAGAAGACGGGACGATTGAAATCATCGCTATCGAGAGGGATGCAGGCTACCGCACAAAAATGACAGTCCGTTCTACCGATCTAAAGGTCGACCCTGTAGGCGCGTGTGTGGGTATGCGAGGAAACCGCGTTAAAAATGTCATCCGCGAATTGAATAACGAGAAAATCGACATTATCCCTTACAGCAAGGATACTGTCACTTTGCTTCAAAACATCCTCTCTCCGATCGAAATCCGTAAGATTGGTGTAAACGAAGAAGAGAATGTGGTCGCCATCGTAGTCGATGATGCAGATTATGCAGCTGTGATCGGAAAACGGGGCATGAATGCCCGGTTGACAGGTCAATTGATTGGCTATGAGCTGGAGGTCCAGCGCATGAGCGAATACAATAAGGCCCTTGAGATCCAACGGATGCAGCTTGCTGAATCCGAAGATCCAAATCTCGATAAGCCTCTTGAAATTCCAGGCATTAACCGCCTGGTAGTTGAAAACCTTGCCCAATCAGGTTTTGAGTCGCTAAGAAAAGTTTTGCAAGCTTCTGCCGAAGAGCTCGCCAAAGTCCCAGGGGTCAGCATTGATATGGCCTACAAGGTTTTGGAAGAGGCTAGCAAGACCCCGAATAAACCCTGCGGAGAATAACTTTGGCTAAAAATTTAAAACTCAATATCACTAACACACAATTGGCAAAAGCGGCCGGACTGGACAAGCTGAAAGCTAAATTGTCTCGCAAAGAACAAGAACCTGCCAAAGAGGAAAAAGAACCTAAAGCGCAAAAGTTACCCACTGAGCCAGTTAGTGAAGAGCAAAAGGCACCGCGCGTTCGTGCTAAAACAAAATCGGCTTTTGCAAAAGATGAAAATCCAGAACCTGTTGAAGCAGCTATTTCTGAAGCAGTTCCAGAAGCTTTTGAGGAACCTCAACCCGAGCCAGAGCCGGTACCCGAGCCTGTTTTACTTCCAGAAATAGAGGAAGTAGCTCCTACACAAGTAGAAGAGCCTGCGCCTGCTCGCTTTGTTCCAAAGAGTAAAACGCCTATCCCTCCTTTGCCCGTTGCTAAAGAGCCGCCGGTTCCAGTTAAAGAGCCCTATACGAAGCTTGGGCCCACAGGCAGACACATCAACGACCTTCTGCCTAAGAAAAAAGAGGTTCCTAAAGAAGCTCCTGCAGCGGCAACAACTCGGACACAAGAAGCCAAATCCCCTGCCGCAACTTCTGAAGAAGAGAAGAAAAAAGAGTTGCATAAGGGCAAAAAAGTTAAAGAATTCAAGGATCTCAAACCCCTGAAACGGGATCGTGAGAGAGGGTTTGATGGCCGTGCCCGGAAGGGGCTCTCAGAAGGTGATGACGAGAGATGGAGAAAAAGACGTTCTTCCAAAGGATCTTCCAGTGCTTGGGAAGAGCCCGTCATCCGTCCGACCAAATTAAAAATCAGACTTCCCATCGTTTTGAAGGATCTCGCTTCAGAAATGAAATTGAAGGCCTCCGAGCTGATCCAAAAACTCTTCTTGCATGGCCTGATTTATACGCTCAACGATATACTCGATGATGAGACTGTTGTGCAATACATTGGCTCGGAATTCGGATGCGAGATCAAAGTAGATACATCGGAACAGGAAAGAATTCAGATTACAGCCCGTTCCATTCGCGAGGAGATTGCAGCTTCAGATCAGTCGCACCTCATTACAAGACCACCGGTCGTTGCGTTTATGGGTCACGTCGACCACGGTAAAACCAGCCTCATCGATGCTATCCGTAAAACGAATGTAGCAGCCGGAGAAGCTGGAGCCATTACACAGCACATCGGAGCGTTCCGTTGCTCAACTGCGGTGGGTGATCTGACGATCCTCGATACACCAGGTCACGAGGCTTTTTCTGCTATGCGGGCCAGAGGCGCTGAAGTAACCGATATCGTTGTCCTTGTCGTCGCAGGCGATGAGGGGCTACGGGAGCAAACTCTTGAAGCAATCGAACATGCCAAAACGGCCAAAGTAACGATTGTCGTAGCGATTAACAAATGTGATAAACCCAACTTTAATGTTGAAAATGTCTACCGTGAACTTTCTGAGCGTGAATTGCTACCCGAAGCCTGGGGAGGGCAGACAATCACCATCAATACTTCGGCTGTGACAGGAGAAGGAATCCAACAACTGCTTGAAATGCTGGCCTTGCAGTCTGAGGTCATGGAACTGCGTGCGAATCCCAACATGAGAGCACGAGGCGCAGTCCTCGAATCAGAGCTCCATAAAGGGCTAGGGTCAGTAGCCCGTGTACTTGTGCAGAACGGAACGCTCAAGGTAGGCGACGCCATTGTGTTTGAGCGTCACTGGGGCAAGGTGAAGACACTGCACGACGAGCACGGCAAACTACTACAAGCAGCTGGTCCTTCAACACCTGTTGAGATCACAGGTCTCTCAGGGATTCCCAAAGCGGGTGACCCCTTTATCGTGGTAGCATCTGAAAAAGAAGCGCGCGATATTATTGAAACGCGTGAAGTGGGCCTCGAGCGTACTGCGCTACAACAGAAAAAAGCGCCTGCTATGGATTCTCTTCTCCTAAGAGGAGCAGTCGAAAAGAAAGTGCTCAAGCTGCTCTTGCGTGCCGACGTGCAAGGATCTGTTGAAGCACTCAAAACCTCTATCCTTAAGATCAAATCAGATAAAGCCTCTGTTGACATTATTGCGATGGGAGTGGGAGAGGTTTCCGAGTCAGACATCCAACTTGCTGCAGCTTCTAACGCTGTCATCATTGGTTTTCATACAGCGATCGAGAGCCATGCTGAGTCTCTGATTAAAGAGCTGGGCGTTAAAGTGCGCCAATTCGATGTTATCTACCATGCGGTCGATGAGGTCAAAAAGCTCATGCTTGCTCTACTTGACAAGCTAGAAGAAGAAAAAGATACCGGCGCCGCTGAGGTTAAAACAACCTTCAAAGCTTCACAGCTCGGCGTCATTGCGGGCTGCCAGGTTATAGAGGGCACAATCAGCCGCAATAACCGCGTTCGCCTAAGCCGCGGTGGTCAAGTGGTTTGGAAAGGGCACATTGCGTCTCTAAAACGAGTTAAGGAAGACGTCAAAGAGGTTAGGAAAGGCTTTGAATGTGGTATCGTTCTTGAAGGAAACAACGATGTACATGAAGGGGATGTGATCCAAGCATATGAAATCATTTATATCACTCAAGAATTATAACCTATGAGTAGACGCACAGAACGCATTAATTCTTTACTCAAACAGGTGATCTCAGATGTGATCCGCCTACAGGTGAAAAACCCGCATTTACCACCCCTTGTGACCATCACCCATGTCGAGGTCACAGCCGACTTGAGGTATGCCAAAGTATATGTGAGTGTGATTGGTGATGAAGGGGTCAAAAAAGAGGCACTTCAAGCACTCCAATCTGCATCAGGTTTTATTGCAGTGCATGCCTCCAAAGAGGTAGAGATGCGTTATTTTCCGGTACTCACGTTTGTTTTAGACGATTCTGTCGATAAGCACATGCGCATTGATACGCTCATCAATCAAATTGAGAAGGAGCGCGAAGGCCGTGAATGACTCTGTGGCGACTGAGCTAAAAGAAGGGATCCTGCTCGTCAACAAACCACAAGCACGTACATCATTCAGCCTCATTAGGGCGCTGCGTAAATTGACTGGCATCAAAAAAATAGGTCATGCCGGTACGCTCGACCCCTTTGCCACAGGTGTCATGGTCGTGTTGATTGGACGCGTATACACCCGTATTTCCTCAGAGCTCCTTTTACAAGACAAAGAGTATTTAGCCACAGTCTCTTTAGGAGTCACGACCGATACCTATGACTGCGATGGAAAAGTAGTGGCCAATTCCAAAAAAATCCCGACTCTGGAAGAAATCCAAGAGGTCATCTCGAAGTTTCAGGGGGAGATCGAGCAGGTACCACCTATGTACTCGGCCAAAAAAGTTCAGGGGAAAAAACTCTACGAACTCGCCCGTAAAGGTGTGACTATTGAAAGAACACCTGCTAAGGTACGACTGACCACTGAAATACTATCCTATACTTACCCTAACCTATCCCTGCGTGTCGCATGCAGCAAAGGGACCTATATCCGCAGCATTGCACATGAGGTAGGGCAATTGCTCGGCTGCGGTGGCCACCTCTCAAAACTGAACCGTACGCGTAGCGGCATCTTTTCTTTAGAAGCATGCATTGACGGTAGTCTGCTCGACAGGCCCGATTTTGACATCACCCCCCATCTTCTGAGCTATGAAGATACAAAACAACCTTAGTGTTTTAGCACTAGCGCAACTATCTGAGGAACCAATTGCACTCACCATTGGCAACTTTGATGGCGTGCATTTAGGGCACCAAGCTGTTCTGAAGCGCCTCAAAGCATCTGCTTCCCAAACTGTAGTCTTTACCTTCTCCAATCATCCTGCTGAGGTACTACATAACGCTCAGATCTTGCGTTTGACTACGCTAGCTCACCGTCTTGCGCTTCTAGAACAAATAGGTATCGACCACGTAATCATCGTCCCTTTTACGCAAGAGTTTGCCAGCCAATCTGCAGAAGCATTCCTCGCAACCCTCAAAAAACACTTCCCTTTTACTCACCTCATTTTGGGTCATGATTCAGTGATCGGACATGATCGTAAACGCGACCTACAGCAGCTGTGTGGTCCACTTGCCTTTTCTCTAGAGTACCTGCCTTCGATTACTCACCAAAACCAGGTTGTCTCAAGTAGTGCGATCCGCAGACATATCCAGGCAGGAGAGTTAGCCCAGGCAGGCTCGCTTCTAGGTCGGCCTTATTCGATTGTAGCGATCGTTCAGCCAGGGCATGGCAGGGGCAAAGAAATAGGTTTTCATACCGCCAATCTGCCCGTGGAAGGCCTCGCACTCCCTCCCTTCGGCGTCTATGCGGTACAAGTGAACCTAGATGGCAAACTTTTACCGGCCGTTGCTAACTTGGGGCATGCCCCAACAATTCACACTGCAAGGCCTCCCTGCCTGGAGGTCCACCTGATCAACGAACAGCGCGACCTCTACGGCCAGCAATTAGAGGTCATCTTCCAAAAATTCATCCGCCCCGAAAAACGTTTTGACACCTTCCTAGAGCTTCAAGCCCAAATCCGCGAAGACATCGGGGCCGCATCAGGACTAATTGTGTAAAAATTCGATGACATCGCCATCTTGGACGATGTACTCTTTACCCTCGGCACGGAGCTTACCGGCTTCGCGCGCGCCTGCTTTACCGTGGTATTGCACCATCGCCTCGTAGGTAACCACCTCTGCACGGATAAATCCCTTTTGGATATCGGTGTGGATCTCACCAGCAGCTTCGGGCGCTGTTGTGCCGCGTTTGATGGTCCAAGCGCGTGTCTCTTTTTCGCCAGTGGTCAGGAACGTAATAAGCCCTAACATGTCAAATGCAGTGCGGATCAGACGATTGAGCCCTGTTTCTTGCAAACCGACACTCTCTAAAAATTCTTGGCTCTCTTCTTCGGGAAGTTCAGCGACCTCAGCTTCTAGCTTGCCGCAGATAGGAATGACAAGATTTCCTTCGCGCTCAGCATACTCTCTGACTTGCTGGACATAAGCATTTTCCATTGAAGGCAAATCATTTTCTGATACGTTAGCTGCATAGAGCACTCTTTTTTGTGTCAGTAGTGGATAGGGTTTCAAAAGCAATTTTTCTTCTTTTGAAAGCTCAAGAGTACGTAAGGAAAGGCTTTTATCAAGATGAGCCTGGACTTTGATCAAGAGCTCGACTGTAGGTTGCAAATCTTTTTTACTCTTGGCCTGTTTTTCGAGCCTACCGAGAATATTTTGTACCGTTTGCAAATCGGAAAGGATGAGTTCCAAATTGATGGTTTCAATGTCATCGATCGGATGCACTTTACCTGCGACATGGATGACGTCATCACTCTCAAAACAACGGACCACATGCACAAGTGCATCGGTTTCGCGGATGTGGGCTAAAAACTTATTACCTAGTCCTTCGCCTTGTGAGGCGCCTTTAACAAGACCTGCGATATCGACAAAGCGCATGCTTGCATAGATAAGCTTTTCGCTACCCGATATATTGGAGAGAACTCCCAGACGAGGATCCTTCACATCAACGATACCTTCATTCGGGTCGATGGTACAGAAAGGATAATTCGCTGACGCAGCACCCGCACGGGTTAGGGCATTAAATAAGGTGGACTTGCCTACGTTGGGCAGTCCTATGATTCCACAGGCTAATTCTGACATGCACCTTCACAATTAAAAATAACGCAAGATCTTAGCATAAAGCAGGGATTTTGAGCTATGTCGAGCTCGTGTGGACAGGGCTTTTTTTATCTGATATACTCCGCGCTATGGCTGAAAAAACCGAAAAAGCAACCCCGAAAAAGCTGCGCGATGCGCGCAAGAAGGGTCAGGTTGCTAAATCCCAAGACTTCCCCTCAGCCATGACTTTCGTTGTAGCAATCTCCGTTACCCTGTACCTCGGCAGTTTCTTGTATGACCAGATTGTGGGATACATGCTAGAAATTTTTAAAAACGCCACAACCACCAACGTACATACTATCGCTAATTACTATGTAAAAGACAGACTGGTCAGAGTGATTTTGACCTCATCTCTACCGATTGCTGGTCTTGTCACCATTGTAGGCTTGATTGTGAGTTTTCTTGTTGTTGGCCCTACTTTTGCCGTTGAAGTTTTTAAACCGAATTTCAAAAAGTTCAACCCTGTCGACAATTTAAAACAAAAATTCAAAATGAAGACGCTGGTTGAACTGATCAAATCAGTGTTCAAAATTTTTGGAGCGGCTGTTCTGCTCTATTTTGCCGTCTATCATGATATAGATGCGCTGGTAGCTACTGTGGCTTTGCCGCCTGCTGCAAGCCTGCAAATCTTTAAATCCATTATCTATAAAGTGGCGATCTGGATAGGAATATATTTTATTATGATTGCTGTCGCCGACTTGGTCTACCAGCGCTTCAACTTCTCCAAAGAAATGAAGATGGAAAAATTTGAGGTGAAACAAGAGTATAAAGACACAGAAGGGCACCCCGAAATTAAAAGTAAACGGCGCCAAATTGCACAAGAGATCGCTTATGATGAAGGAACAACGCAAATTCGTAGAGCAAAGGCTGTTATCACCAACCCAACTGACATCGCAGTCGCTATCGGCTATGAGCCCGAAAAATATAAAGCACCTTGGATCATTGCGATGGGGACAGAAAAGAGGGCTGCCGCTATTATTATCGAAGCGATGAAATATAACATCCCGATCATGCGCAATGTTCCCCTGGCACACGAGTTGCTTGAAAAGGGTGATACAAACCGCTTGGTCCCAGAATCAACATATGATGCTATCGGGGAAGTCCTACTCTACGTAACGACATTGAAAACACATGAAAGTGAATAGTAAAGTAACCAATTTTTTTGCCCGCACCTTCAGTGGTGAGGGCGCACTGGGCTTAATCAGCAAATCAAGCGATCTGATTTTGGCTGCATGGATCATTGCGGTCATTGTCATGATCGTACTGCCGGTTCCGCCACCCCTTATCGACTTAGCCATTACGTTCAATTTGACAGCTGCGATCGGCCTTATTATGGTCGCTCTCTATATCCCCAGCGCGATTCACCTCTCGATGTTTCCCTCCATTTTGCTTGTAACCACTCTTTTCCGCTTAGGGGTAAACATCTCTTCTACAAGGCAGATCCTTCTACACGCTTACGCAGGGCATATCATCTCGGCCTTTGGTAACTTTGTGGTAGGAGGGAATTATGTCGTCGGTTTGGTGATTTTTATTATTATCACCATTGTACAGTTTATTGTGGTGACCAAAGGCGCCGAGCGAGTCGCAGAAGTAGCTGCCCGTTTCCGTTTGGATGCGATGCCAGGTAAGCAAATGGCCATTGACGCCGATCTGCGTGCAGGTTCTCTTGATGCTAACCAGGCCCGAGAAAAAAGGTCACTCATCCAGAAAGAAAGTGAGCTCTATGGTGCTATGGACGGTGCCATGAAATTCGTGAAGGGCGATGTGATCGCTGGTATGGTCATCGCCTTTATCAACATCGTCGGCGGTCTGATCATTGGTGTTGCGATGCATGGAATGACGATGGCACAAGCAGCCAAAGTCTATACCCTACTCTCCATTGGTGATGGTCTTGTATCGCAAATCCCTTCGCTTTTGATCTGCTTGACTGCCGGTATTGTGACAACCCGTGTTTCCAGTGATCGACGAGATGCTAACCTAGGTAGGGAGATCTCTACACAGCTTCTACGTGAACCGCGCGCCCTTTTGATCGCTGCGGCGGCTATCTTCGGGATTGGTTTTTTCAAAGGCTTCCCACTCTGGACATTTACCATTTTGGCAGGACTTGTAGCCTTTAGCGGAATTGCCGTGCTGCGCAAAAAGAAAAAAGAAGCCTCACGGGCAGCTGCCGGTGGCGGTTCTATCGAAACAGACATCGAAGGACATGCAATCGTTAAAGGAGGCGGAGCTGAAGATTTCACTTTAACTCTGCCTGTCATCTTAGAAATGGGTAAAGATTTATCCGAGCAGATCAAAAAAGGAAAAGGTAAGGGTAAGTATAACCTCGTTGACGAGCTGATCCCCAAAATGCGTCAAGCCCTTTACCAAGATTTAGGGATCCGCTATCCCGGCGTGCATGTGCGCACCGACTCTCCCCTACTCGAGAATGATGAGTATGCGATCATGCTGAATGAAGTTCCGGTCAACCGTGGAAAAATCCCGGAAAACTACCTATTGACCAATGAATCCGAAGAGAATTTAAGACGCTACAATCTTCCCTTTATTTCTTATAAGAATGCAGCTGGGCTACCCTCACTTTGGGTTGAAGACCGCTATAAAGAGGTCATGGAAAAGGCAGGTATCAAATACTGGACTCCCTTAGAAGTGCTCATCTTGCACCTCTCTTATTTCTTCCGCACGAACGGCCAGGAATTTATTGGTATCCAAGAGGTGCGCTCTATGCTCGAATTTATGGAGCGCTCCTTCCCCGATTTGGTTAAGGAAGTCACTCGCCTGATTCCTCTCCAAAAGCTGACCGAAATATTTAGACGTCTCGTCCAAGAGCAAATCTCGATCAAAGATCTGCGCACCATCATGGAGGCTTTAAGTGAGTGGGCACAAACAGAAAAAGATACCGTTCTTTTAACTGAGTATGTCCGTGCTTCTTTGAAACGGTATATCAGCTACAAATATTCTCAAGGTCAGTCCACGCTATCTGTCTATCTACTTGACCCTGAGATTGAAGAGATGATCCGTGGAGCGATTAAACAAACTTCGGCAGGCTCCTACTTAGCCCTTGATCCTGACTCTGTTAACATGATACTCAAGGCAATGCGTAATACCATCACACCTGTCCCTCCCGGTGGCCAGCCCCCTGTTTTACTCACGGCAATTGATGTCCGCCGTTTTGCCCGTAAACTTATTGAAACTGAATACCCTGACGTTTCTGTAGTCTCTTATCAAGAAGTTCTTCCTGAAATTCGTATTCAACCTCTAGGCAGGATTCAAATTTAATTGTATAATGACCCTAGGGGGATTATACAATGAGTGATCCAATTCAGCTCAATCTAGCTGCCATTGAGCAACGCGCCGGTCAAAAGCTGGCGCGCCAAGAAATTGCTGAACAAGTTGCGACACAAGACCGTTTCATCGAAGATGTGGAAAGGGGCTTTAATCCCGCTGCTGCAGAACGTCAGCAGGCACGTTTAGGCCGTTTTCGCACCCTAGAGAGTCGCCGTAAAACGACAGAACAGGCCGAACAAAAAATCAAAGCCGTTGATCAAAAAGCAGAAGAGGACCTTGCCCAGCAATATAATCGGCGCAATCCTGAACTTCCTGCCGACCGTCTGCGCCAATTAAGAGAAAATATCGGTACAGCTCATACAGCCGAGGAAGTGCTAAGAGAGGTGAGCGAAGCTTTCGAGGATGCTACCCTTGCTGATGAAGCCCTCGAATACCTAGAAAAGCAAACAACAGGTACTCTTCAAGGTAATGTCCGCAGTGCCCGCGCTCTATTGGGTGAATTAAAAGGACGTGAAATCATTGCCGGCCGAAATGTCGATGCTCCTGCCAAAGCTTTCAATAAAAAAGGACTGGGCCAGAATCCCACTGAGCTACGCAACCTTTACCGTGATATTACCGGTAATCCCAGAGACCATAATACCCTGTTCTCACAGCTTTCGGAGAAATACCCCTTTAACCAACTCAAAATGGTCGTTGCTTTTTTACTCAAAGGGATGGCTTACGATCTCAAATCGAAAGGCCCCTCCATACAAAGTCCCGAGCTCATGCGCCTGATGAGTGAGACACGTAATTTGCAATCGATTTTATGGGTTTATCTCTTTTTCAAAGGGCGTATGGGACTACTGCGCTCTCTTTATGGACAATATGGCCTTGAGTATGCCGAAGACGAGCTCTCATTTGAAGATCTGGCCAAAGATTTTATCGGACTCGTTGAAGAAAGATACCCATCTGCAATGAAACTGCTGAAGCAGGCCGAAAAGCTGGGCCTCGTGGACGATGTACAGAAGATCATCGTGTTGATGCAATACCGTGATGCGATACGGGGCCTTTCCCCTCGGCTCTACAAATCTCTACGCCACAGACAAGATTTATTGATGGTCATCTTAGAAACTCTTGAAGAACTAGAAGACCGCAACAGCGAAGAAGAAGAATGAATAGATATTTACATCACATGTCCAAAATTCTACCCAGCTTGTCGCAGCCCTACAGGCTGCAAGGTACTGACTGTGAATACCAAGGGCATTGCCCTGGGCTAGTGCAGTTTCAGCCTTTCAGGCTTAGGGAAGGTCTACATCTCAGCCTGAAAGGCTGGGACAGTGCTAGCCCAGGGCAACGCCCTGGGTTAAACCTAAAAACGGCAGTTCGAGATGGTAAAGTGATGCAAGATTTTGATTTAAAATCACTTTTAATAGGGGGCGCACATTCCCAAATGGTGAAGGGGCCCCCTAATGGAAGCGATTCTGGATCAAAAGATTGCGTCAATTTGCCGTCTCCAACTGCCGTTTTTAGGTTAAAGAACCAAAAAACATTATCAGCAGCCTGTAGTGCTGCGACAAATCTGATGGCGGGTGACCCATGAATCCATTTGAAGATCTCATCCATGCTTTAGGTGCTGTCATGGATATTCCCTTACGTGCCGACAACCACCAATCGTGCTTGATTACGTTTCGAGATGATGAGATTGCCGTGCAGATCGACCTGGATACCAACGGTGACCGGATTTTAATCGGTAGCCAATTGGGACGGATCACTCCAGGTGCCTACAGAGAGCGCCTATTCACCCAAGCCCTACGGGCAAATGGTGCGACACTACAGCCACACGGCATTTTGGCTTTCAGTGAAAAAAACGATACCCTGGTCCTCTTTCAATTCCTTGAATTAGCCTGGCTGACAGGCGAAAAACTGCATGATTTTTTGCACCTTTTTCGCCAGCACACCTCTGTCTGGAAAAAAGCACTTGCTGCCGGCGATGTCCCGAATATCACTGACCCAAGCACTGCACGTGGAAGTGGTATGTACGGACTACAACCATGAAAATAGATGATCTTATTCATTCAGCTGCAGGACAACAATGGCAACAGATCGGTGTACGAGGCCATCATGGGATATGTCTTCCCCTTTTCTCCTTACACTCTGAAAAAAGCTGTGGTATCGGCGAATTTTATGATTTGCTCCCCATGATCCAATGGTGCCGCGATTTGGGGCTAGATGTGATCCAGCTCTTACCTCTTAATGATATTGGCCTAGGCACTAGCCCTTACAGTTCGATTTCAGCTTTTGCACTCAGTCCCATCCACTTGAGCATCAGCGAACTTCCAGGTATTGAAGCGATTGCCGACTGGCAAGAGAAACTCTCCAAAATCCGCTACTGGAGCCGCACCCACAGGGTCAAATACCATATCATCCGCGAGCTCAAATTCGCTTTTTTACGTGACTACTTTTCACGCCTCTTTCCAGAAATTGGCACATCCGCAGCCTATCTCCGGTTTATCCAAGAAAACCAACATTGGCTCGAACCTTATGCACTTTTCAAAGCACTCAAAGAGGTCAATTTTTGGAAAAATTGGGAAGATTGGCCCACCTTAATGAAAAGTCCCTCCATCGATGGCTACCAGGGACTCCTCAAGGAGCATGCAGCAGCTTGCAGCTTCCATACTTTCATCCAATACCTCTGTTTCCAACAGTTTGAAACCGTCAAAAAATATGCCACAGAGAAAGGCGTTCTCCTCAAAGGAGACATCCCTATCTTGATCAGTAAAGATAGTGCAGATGTGTGGCACAATCGGCAGTATTTTCTCTTGCATCTTGCAGCAGGTGCCCCTCCCGACATGTATTCCCGTACCGGACAATATTGGGGATTTCCTCTCTACGACTGGGAAGAAATGGCTAAAAATCAATATAGCTGGTGGAAACAACGTCTCCGACTGGCCTCTCATCTCTACCACTTGTATCGCATTGACCACGTAGTCGGTTTTTTCCGCATTTGGGCCATTGGCCTTGGAAAGCCAGCCACTGAAGGATCTTTCATTCCAGCTCAGGAAAATGAATGGACCTGCCATGGGCGCAAACTGATGGAAATGATGCTGCACGCAGCGCCGATTCTTCCAATCGGCGAAGACCTCGGACTAGTGCCCCCAGCCGTTAAAGAGTGTCTCTATAGTTTAGGCATCTGCGGCACCAAAGTGATGCGCTGGGAAAGACGGTGGGATCAAGACGGCGGCTTCATTCCTGTAGAAGAATATCAACCCATGACCATGACCACCGTATCCACCCACGATTCTGATACCCTACAACTATGGTGGCGCCACTTCCCTAAGGAAGCCAAACTATTTGCCCAATTCAAAGGATGGCCCTATACACCTTTCCTTTCCCCTCAATATCAAGAGCTTATCTTACGCGACTCCCACCATTCCGGCAGCCTTTTCCACGTGAATTTGCTTCAAGAGTATCTGGCCCTTATCCCTGAGCTTGTATCGCAAAACCCCCACAATGAGCGCATCAACATTCCCGGCAAAGTGCTCGACACCAACTGGACCTACCGCTTCAAACCCTCTGTCGAGAAAATTGTCCAACACATCCCCCTGCGTGAGAAAATCCTCAGCATCCTTAAGAGCCCATTGTAAAACCCGCGGTCCTAGGAAAATCGATGATTTTGGTGACAATTTTAAAGGTCAGCGTGGCTGACCGGTCCGCACAGACGAGAACATACCCGGCAGGGTAGGTGAGGAGGCGAGGCGAAAATTGCCGCCAAAAGTACGGTTTTACGAGGAGCTGGAGTGTTGCAACGAGCTCTTAAACCCTAGCCCACACCTAGCCCATTTTCTATTCCTCTAAACAAAAAAAAACGTATGCCTCCAATGGGGAGGCATACGTTATCAGGAAGTTGATAGGCTCAACTTAGAGCGATATATTGATATCTAGAATTCAAATAACCCATTAGTCCTTCCTGCTGCTTAGCAGTAATTCTTTCCGAACATTTTAGAACTCCGTCACCATCTTTTATGACCACAAAATTTCTATCCGCACGGTCTTCTGGGATGAATTTTCTCTGATCACCCTCCTCTACCCATTTACCAAAATACCTTGTAGTATAACTGCTGTTTTGCAGGCCCTCTCGGTAAAATTGGACTTGAACCAAGTCCATATCAAGTTTCTCAAAATTGTCACCCAACAGCCCTTCAAAGTTGAGCGAGATATATTGATATTCTTTGAGCACCAAATAATCCTCTAGTTCTCTCTGCTGCTCATTAGTGTTTCTTCCCGAAAATTTTAGAACTCCGTCACCATCTTTTATGACCACAAAATTTCTATCCGCACGGTCTTCTGGGATGAATTTTGTCTGATCACCCTCCCCTACCCATTCACCAAAATGCCTTGTAGTATAACTGCTGTTTTGCAGGCCCTCTTGGTAAAATTTGACTTGGCCCAAGCCCATATCAAGTTTCTCAAAATTGTGACCCAACAGCCCTTCGAAGTATTGTACTCTATGACCGTGGGCTTCCAATGCATGCTGCTCTTCCAACTGTTGTTTTACAGGATCCCCCTCTTGTTCTTCCGATGCGCCCTCGGTATCTGAGCCTTCAGCTTGCTCAGCTTTTCTGGCTTGATGAACTTTGTAAGAGCCACCTGCGATGGCGCCAACGCCAACTAGTCCAGCTCCAGCTAATGCCCATAGAACTGCGTTATGTGGACCCCGATTACCTACACATTCGACTGCCTTTGCTAGCCAATCGAAGGACCCGGGTAAGAAATGGTAGTGTGCTTGTAACAAGCCTAAGCCACCAAAGACTCCTCCTAGGACAGCTACGATCCCCACGGCAACGGCTACGCCATACCAAGCCTTTGAGGTTTGCCTATTCATCCGTTCAGCGGGTTTACCATCTGCAAGCATTGAACCAGGTGTTTCTTCAATTGTTCTGCCGAAAGGCAATACTGACGCCCCACCTACTCCTGTTGCTGATGTATCACTCATATTTCCCTCTTTGGGTTAAATGTATTAAACTCATGCGACTATTATAGCATATCTATATTAATTAATTATTTAATTAAAATTATTTTTGCATTAATTTTTAATGAGCTTTTCTTTATAAAAAAATTTCGTAGAGGAAAGAATACTTCACAAGTTGATTTTACAACCAATAAAATCAGTTTTCTGCGAGGGAGTTATTTTTTAGCCAAGGGCGGATTTCTTGGATGCGACTTTAAAATAAAGAATATCCCAAGACTGATCAGCGCAGAGACAAACACCAAAGGGAAATGAAAAAAGTGCGATCAATCCATAGGATGTCGTGGTTGTAAAAGTGTGGGTAGGCATTGTAGACACTTGCGCAGCTTATCGAGGCCGTCATATTCGGGATAGCAAAACAGATGGCAAGGGTTTGCTTAGGCCAGGAGACCTCTTCTGCAAACCAAAAGGCAAACAGGATCCAAAGCGGCAAGATTTTTACACCACATGTCTAAAATTCTACCCAGCTTGTCGCAGCCCTACAGGCTGCAAAGTACTGACTGTGAATACCCAGGGCGTTGCCCTGGGCTAGTGCAGTTTCAGCCTTTCAGGCTGAGGGAAGGTCTACATCTCAGCCTGAAAGGCTGGGACAGTGCTAGCCCAGGGCAACGCCCTGGGTTTAAAGAGCCAAAAAACATTATCAGCAGCCTATAGGGCTGCGACAAATCTGATGGCGGGTGACCCATGAATCCATTTGAAGATCTCATCCATGCTTTAGGTGCTGTCATGGATATTCCCTTACGTGCCGACAACCACCAATCGTGCTTGATCACTTTTAAGGACGATGAGGTTGCCCTGCAGATCGACTTGGATACCAATAAGGATCTTTTATTCCAGCACGGGAAAAGGAATGGACCTGCCATGGGCGCAAACTGATGGAAATGATGCTGCACGCAGCGCCGATTCTGCCCATCGGCGAAGACCTCGGTCTAGTGCCCCCGGCCGTTAAGGAGTGCCTCTACAGTTTAGGCATCTGCGGCACCAAAGTGATGCGCTGGGAAAGACGGTGGGATCAAGACGGCGGCTTCATTCCTGTAGAAGAATATCAACCCATGACCATGACCACCGTATCCACCCACGATTCTGATACCCTACAACTATGGTGGCGCCACTTCCCTAAGGAAGCCAAACTATTTGCCCAATTCAAAGGATGGCCCTATACACCTTTCCTTTCCACTCAATATCAAGAACTTATCTTACGCGACTCCCACCATTCCGGCAGCCTTTTCCATGTGAATTTGCTTCAGGAGTATCTGGCCCTTATCCCTGAGCTTGTATCGCAAAACCCCCACAATGAGCGCATCAACATTCCAGGCAAAGTGCTCGACACCAACTGGACCTACCGCTTCAAACCCTCTGTCGAGAAAATTGTCCAGCACATCCCCTTGCGTGAGAAAATCCTCAGCATCCTTAAACCCTAGCCCCTTTTCTATTCCTCCATTCCGCTAAACAAAAAAACGTATGCCCCCAATGGGGAGGCATACGTTACTAAGGAATCTTTTTTGGACACTATTAGCTTCCACCATGGGAATTAAAAGTAGGGCCCGGTAGACCTTCTGGCGATTGCGTTTTCTTTTGCATTTGCTCTTCTGCCAATGCCCGCTTTGCTTCCAGCGCCTTTTGCTTCTCTGCTAATACCTCAGTTACTTTAGGCTCAAGGGCTAGACTCTGTCTATTTTGTTTCTTTACATCATCAGAGCGCACTTTTCCTAACTTGGGATTTAATGAGATCTCATCGACAGTTTTAGGCTGCTTTTTCATGTCAGGATTAGCGAACGCAAATCTGTTCGGGGCGTCTTTAGCCAGTTTGACTGAGCCCACGTCTGTACCATCTGTTGCAGTTGTTTCAGCCTTTCGGGCTGGAAATTTATCTGTGTGTTCAGTCAGACTCTGCTTAACACTTTTCATCAACGCTATTTTTTCTTGTTCAATTCTCTGATCTTCCATTCCGGCTTTATGAACTTTATAAGAGCCACCTGCGATGGCGCCAAGGCCTAGCACTCCAGCTCCAGCTAATGCCCATAGAACTGCGTTATGTGGACCCAGATTACCTACACATTCGACTGCCTTTGCTAGCCAATCGAAGGACCCGGGTAAGAAATGGTAGTGTGCTTGTAACAAGCCTAAGCCACCAAAGACTCCTCCTAGGACAGCTACGATCCCCACGGCAATGGCTACGCCATACCAAGCCTTTGAGGTTTGCTTATTCATCGGTTCAACGGATTTACCATCTGCAAACATTGCATCAGGTATTTCTATAATTGATCTGGGAAGCAATTCTGGCACTCCACCTACTCTTGTTGCTGCTGATGTATCACTCATATTTTCCTCTTTGGGTTAAATTTATTAAACTCATGCAATCATTATAGCAAATCTATATTAATTAATTGTTTAATTAAAATTATTTTTGCATTAATTTTTAATGAGCTTTTCTTTATAAAAAAATTTCCTAGAAGACAGGATAATTCACGAGTTGATTTTACGACCAATAAAATCCTCTTCCGGTGCTGAAAGGGGATTTTTTTTGGAGAAAGTGTTATACCATTTCCAGAAAATAAAGCCATGAAGTGGCGCTGGCTAAAATGACAGATTTGGATGATCGTTTCGAAGCCTATGTTTTTGCGCCTAAGCGAGAAAGGATCGTTCAAAAATGGCGTGTTATACAGTGCCAATTTGTGGCTTTATTTTCTGGAAATGGTATAAGTGGGTATAATCAAAGGGGTCCAAGTTTGCCTGATTATTCCGATCTGAAAAGTGAAAAGTGAATGAGAAAATGAGAAAAAGGGGAACGAAAAGCAGCTTATAGTCTCCCGACTTTGACAGTTGCTAGTGAAAATAATTTTATCACCTAATCGTTAACGGAATAGGAAAATAATGCTGTGCATTGTCGATCGATTTGAATTGATTGTTGAAAAAGCGAGCCTTTTAGGCATCTAATCAGTCACTATTATTACTCCAAAAGACTAACAAACAGTAATATAGAGTTTATCTTAATAAGCTAATCCTGTAAAATTAACTATAGTTAATAATAAGGAGCAGTTAATGACATACCCAATTATATTCATTAAAGATATTTTTGCACCCTCAAAAGCTCGTGAAGATTTATCCAAAAATTCTGACGATTCCCTAGGAGGGCTCATTACAGATATGGTAGTTGCCATCCTAATGATGACAACTGCAGGCTGTGCTTTAGGTCACGTCGGTTATTTAGCAAACCTTTCTGAGATAACGTCCATTTCAATGACGGTTGCTGCAGGCACCATCATTGTGGTTGATTGGACCCTATTTACTTTCAAAAAATACAATCCCGACACACTTTCGGATGAATTATTAATTGAGACTCCTCAGCCTGCTTCAACTAGCAAACCATTTCGCGACCCTATTGAAGCACCTAAAAAAGAAGGTTTAGAAGTTATCCAACAACGAAAATTGCTAGATCAAGCTCAATTTCGTCTGCTTGCTGGCAAAAAATACAACATGACACAGATGACATCTAACAAGCTTGCAGATGTGCACAAAGTAGGAATTCATTGGGAGCTGGTTGCAGCAGATGTGAACCAATTGAGTGATCTTATCAGTGAAGGCCAAGGCAAACTGGGCACATTGACAGCTGATAAGTTAGAGGAAATTGCAAACATGAGCAACATCGTGTACAACCATGCACAGGGTATTTATGCAGGAATGAGAGCCTCTACTGCCGCCGACCCAGTTGTTTTATTTGAATCACTGTTCAGATAAATATGGCCGACGAACAATTACGTTCCTTCGTTGTTTGCCCACTTAATACCATTTATCAAAAATAAACCACGAATTGGTACTTTATAACACGCCATTTTTGAACGATCCTTTCTCGCTTAGGTGCAAAACATAGGATTCGAAACGATCCTTCAAATCTAGCATGTTACCCAGTGCCAGCAATTCCCACTGGAGGTATTTCTGTTTGAGAAGCAATGGGTTGGAAAATGCCGTTTCGTAAACTTTTTTCATTATTTTCTTTGGCAATCAAATACTTAACGTCATTTTCAGTGGGAACCGCTGACCCAGTGCCACTTCATGGCTTTATTTTCTGGAAATGGTATAATTTGCCAATTCAGATGCAAATAACAGACAGCTGCCGTTTTTTGAATTGATTGTGTAAGAAGCTAGTTTTACAGACATCAAATCAGCGTCTATAATTAATCTATAAGACTGAAAATAAAAACGATACAGTTTACATTAATAAACAAATCCTGTAAAACTAACTATAGTTAATAATAAGGAGCAGTTAATGACATACCCAATTATATTCATTAAAGATATTTTTGCACCCTCAAAAGCTCATGAAGATTTATCCAAAAATTCTTACGAAGACCAAGGGGCACTCATTACAGATATGGTAGTTGCCATCCTAATGATGACAACTGCAGGCTGTGCTTTAGGTCACGTCGGTTATTTAGCAAACCTTTCTGAGATAACGTCCATCTCCATGACGGTTGCTGCAGGCACCGTCATTGTGGTTGATTGGGTTCTATTTACTTTCAAAAAATACAATCCCGACACACCTTCAGATGAATTACCAATTGAGCCGCTTAGCGAAATGTCCTCAGAAAACGAAGAAACACTGGTCACCGGTACGCAGAATACAACTAGTGCCAATATATCAGCGGTTCCCGTTGAAAATAACGTTAAGCCTTTGAGTACCAAAAAAAATAAGGAAAAAAGTTTACGAAATGAAATTTTGCAACTCGTTGATCTTCAGACAGAAAAACCGTCAGCGGGAACTGCTGCCAAGATATCAAACACTAACCGAATATTAAATACTCTATCTGCTCTTCGTAAAAAAAGTCTATATGCTTCACGTAAAAATAAGCCGAAGTTCACAGTAAGTGCTGCCCAAAAACGCTTGAAGAGCCTACTGCAAGAAGTAAACATGGAAAAGCCCCAGTCAAAATACAGAAAATTAACCCGCAACCCCTCGATAAGTCAGCAAAAGGAGTTCCAGGTTGATAAAGAGTGATTTATAAAGAACTTCGAAGGGTAGAAGGCGAACAGATTTGACCCTCGATTCACTAAATTTTTTCGCATGACACCCAATAGATCTTGCCTCCTATTTTTTGTGTGATGTTTTTTAGCCTACTCGGACTAAACCTATACATTCATACATTCCTTCGTAGTTTTTACGCATTTATTTACCCTGCAGAACCCAGAAATGGCACCCTTCTCACAGTAAAATTTATTATTATTTATACCGCAAAATATTAATTAATATCACTTTGCTGTTTACCATAATAAAAGAATGCTTTAAAATTATTAAAAGAAACAATTAAAAGGACAACCATATGGCATATTCAATAACCCTACTTGTAAACTCATACTACCCTCCTAAAGCTGAAGAGGGCACTGAAGCTCCCAAAAATCCACTCAATGAGAAGGGCGCCCTCATCATGGATTTGGTGCTCGCAAGTATTGCTTTGGCAACAGGAGCTTTGGCACTAGCAGCAGGAGCGCATGATCTTGGCCCCCTTAACTTTTTAGGTAATCTCTCCCAAGCATGGTCAATTTCTCTCATTTCAGCAGGTGGTGGTATGATCCTCGTTGACCTATCTATCCTTGCCATCAAAAACTGCAAAAAAGAAACCTCAGAAGCACCACTATTACCACCCAGAGGCCCAAAAGAAGTAGGTGCTGGTTCAGAAATACAATCTGCTGCACGCCCTAGATCCCCTTCTGCCCCAGCGACACTAAACAGTCCCGATCAAACAACGATGCAGTTGAAACAATCTGCTACTCCGCCTAACAATCTAGATAGAGACCCGTTGCCTACCGCACCACTTTCAGGGGATGAGATTCCCCTGGATGAGCAGGGAAAACAAGAACTGCTGAAACTGGTAGCCTCCCTACCACCTCCTCCATCAATGGAATACGTACAAGATAACATTGAAGATCTCCATGCGAGCTTGGGATTATTCGTCAAGAAACAGTTGGCGGCTCCTCAAATCGCAACTAATCCTGCTATTGTTCAGGCATCACTTGCTAATATCATCCAAAGAAATGAAGTTAATGAAGCCCTCAATTATGTGCGTGAATACTTTGAGAAAAAAGCTAACGCAAAGGTCATTACCCCTTCGGGAGATTTGGGAGCATCCATCATTGATGCTGCAGCAACTGAAATCGATAGTGCGGACTTACCAGAGTGGCTCGGGTCTTACTTGATAGCCTTGAGCAATTTCATGTACGCAGGAGAGACACAAGAGAGCATAAAAGCTCGCTTACCTGCTATTTACGAAGCACTTACTAAACTCGAAGCTCAGATTATGGCAGCAAACCGAATAGCGACTGGCGATCCTGAGGCTAACGCAATGCGCAAACAGGCAGAGGCAGAGGCGGCTAATAAGGCACGTACTGAAGCTCAATTCAAAAAGCAAACTACAATCTGTAAAAAGGCCCGATGGTTCAAGCCTTTTAGCGATAAGAAATATGATCTGACAACGATGGATCTCACCAAACTCAAATCGAACGGAAAAAATGTACTAGTAGGGTTAGTCGACTTAGGTGACGTCTATCGAGACGTCGAAAAACTCCGCAGGCGTCTCGAAGCCGTTAAGCCAGATCAGCTTTTAGACGAAGCCAAATTACAAGAAATTGAGGCACAGGGCACTAAAGTTACTGAAATTGCCAAGAAGATCAAGAAAGCGCTCGAGGGCCTACAACAGGGACTCGCGCAATTTGAAGGATTATTTGCTTAAGCGAGAGGAAGGCGGCCTTTGGCCGCCTTCTGATTTATAGGGCTTCTAGGCGTTTGATTGCTTCTACGATGAGCTTGATGGCGGCATCGATTTCGGCTCTGGTTGTGAACCTGCTAAGAGAAAAGCGGAGTGAGCTACGAGCCAGGGTGGGGCCAAGTCCCATGTTAAGCAGGACGCGGGAGGGCTCTAGAGTACCCGATGAACAAGCAGCTCCATGAGAGCTCGCCAAACCCGCAAGATCAAGTGTCATTAAAAGAGTTTCTCCGTCTATCCCCGGAAAAGCGATGTGCGAGGTATTACAAATCCTCGGCTGATCTTGGCCATGTACCACCATATTGGGAATGGCAAGGGAAAGCTGTTTTTCAAAATGATCCCGTAATTGAGTCATCTGATGCATCCATTTTTCACCATGCTGGCTAAGCAGATCGAGGGCTTTGGCAAAGCCAACAATCGCAGGGATGTTTTCGGTCCCTGCGCGAAGACTGCGCTGTTGCGCTCCTCCTACAATCAACGGATCGGCTTTATGTGTTTTACGGATGATAGCAATCCCTATTCCTAGAGGTCCGTGGATCTTATGACCACTAAAGCTGGCAGCCCAAATGCCTTTTGGTAATAAGACGGGCTCCTTACCTAGCAGTGCAACACCATCGAGCACAAAGGGAATGGACATGCGCTCTGCAAGTGCCGCAATAGGGACATAATCTGTTTTAACTCCCGTCTCATTATTGGCCGCAGTCAAAATGATCATGCGGGTGTGTGGTTGTAGAGCCCCGCTCACTTGGGCTAGAGTGACCGATCCTTGGTTCTTCTCTGGGGAAAGATAAGTAACCTGGCATCCGGAAAGTTTTAAGGGCTCGAGCACCGCAGCATGCTCTAATGTGCTCGTGATGACATGTGAACCTCTCGGTACGCTGCGAATCACTAAATTAAGGGCTTCGGTAGCACCTGAGGTAAAAATGAGCTCATCGGTACGGACGTTAAAAAACCGGGCACATTGGCGAGTGGCTTCAGTGAGAGCCCCTTTAGCTTGTTGACCCAATCGATGGACACTCGATGCGTTGCCGGTTATTGAGCTGAGAAAAGGTTGCATCGCATCCAACACTTCAGGATCAAGAAGTGTCGTAGCGTTATTATCGAGATAAATCATATATCCTAAGTATAACCAGCTTCTACCAAAACAGCTGTGACGTTATCTCCTCCCCCATTTTCATTAGCTACGTCGATCAGCGCCTGTCCTTTAATGTCTAAAGAGCCGCTGGCTTGGATAATTTCGGTGATTTGCTCGGGTGTCACATAGTTGCTCAGACCATCTGAACACAGGAGAAAAACATCGTGGGGTTCTACTTGAACAGTGGCAAGGGAAGGTTCTATATGGGGCTGTGTCCCGATGGCACGGGTTAAAATGTGTTTATAAGGAAAAGAATCGGCTTCAGCCGACTCAATTGCCCCCAGAGCCGTTAGCTCTGCGACAAGGGAATGGTCTTCGGTTAATGGCTCTAGCACCCCTTCGCGAAAACGGTAAATACGGCTGTCGCCTACATGTGCTACGATTGCCTCCTTTCTCAAGAAAAAAAGAGAGCAGAGGGTTGTGCCCATCCCTTTTAAGTCATCGTCATGTTGTCCTTGTCTGTAGATATAGGCATTTACTTTGAGAAAGGCCTCTTGAAAAAAGGCTTTTGCTTTACTGGCAGGAACCTCTTGGTTGGTCTTCCATTCGTTGAATAGTCTGTAGAGGTACTCGACCGCCTCGCTAGCAGCTACTTCTCCACAAGCATGACCTCCCATTCCATCTGCTAGAAGGAAAAGTCCAACATCCGGATAGGCTGCCCACACATCTTCGTTGTGATCGCGCACAAGCCCGATATCGGTCATCCCAAAACTTTCTAAATGTAAAGTCTTATAAGGCATATTTTAGGCTATTATACCTCAAACCACCTTCTAAATCGAATAAAAAAAAATTTGTGACTATTCATGAGCCAGCAGAATCCTTAAGGCAGGCCAAGTTTGCCAAGCTGGGAGTGGATAGTCACCACAGAAAGGCTTTCAACCGAAAAGATGGGTTATACCATTTCCAGAAAATAAAGTCATGAAGTGGTACTGGGTAACATGACAGATTTGGACGATCGTTTCGAAGCCTATGTTTTTGCACCTAAGCGAGAAAGGATCGTTCAAAAATAGTGTGTTATACAGTGCCAATTTGTGACTTTATTTTCTGGAGATGGTATTACCTGAATAGTTACAAAATTTTCGACTCTCAACGAACCGCCAGAGCACTCTGGGAAAAACATACTTTGCCCATTTAGATCCATGCACCCAAATATATAAATAAAGTTCTAAGTCTATAAAGACTAGCGTTAAAGAAACGAATTTGTTATCTTCCCTGCCAACAAGCTTGGTGCGTTTGCACTTTAAGAAAAATGCCCTGAGGAATTCACTGGAATGCCTTTTTGGGAACTTTTCTAATTAAGACCGCGCCCTTAAACTTAATGAACTACCTATCAAGCATTTAGGTTTTCTTTGGGTACAAAGGCGTCGGTCTTGATGCGTGCAGCACTAGGAATGAAAAACGAACTACGCTAATCAGATATTATTTTACCGAGGTGAGAATGAAAAAACTCTTTACAACATTATTAACTGTTCTAGCTTGCGGCTCGGTTTATGCCTTGCCCGTGGGAAACCCCTCTGACGCCAGCTTGCTTTGCGACGGACTGCTTTGGGAAGGCCATTGCGGAGATCCTTGCGATCCTTGCTTAACATGGTGCGACGCATTTAGCCTCCGTGTTGGCTTTTACGGCGACTATGTTTTCAACAGACATTTGGAAATTGACCGCCACGAAGATGGTAGTGACATCGAAAGCGCCCAGCTTTACACAAATGCCGGCATGGTAGTTGCAAACTTCTGGGACCGCATGGATGTTTTTGCAACATTTGGTGCTACTAATCTCCTTCTCGAAACCAACGCATCTGCCTTCGGCGGTACTAATGGCAGCCGCTTCGTCTTAGAAACTGAGACAAACTTCTCTTGGAGCGTGGGTGCACGTGGAACGATTTGGGAATGTGGATGCACAAGCTTAGGTATTGAAGGACAATACTTCTATACAAAACCTGATGTACGCCGCGTCACAGTAGGTGCTACAGACAGTGCCTATCTTGACAATACCGTCTCTTCCAAATACCGTGAATGGCAAGTTGGGGTGGGTCTTTCCCATCGTATCAACATTTTCGTTCCCTATGTTGCTGTAAAGTGGAGCCGTGCTCGCTTTACTTTTGACAATGCAATACCCGGAGTTGACGCTACTACTCTTCATAACCTAGGGAATAAGAAGGACTGGGGTTACGCTGTAGGTGTTTCGATTGTTGATTGCGAAAAAGCAAGTTTGACTGTCGAAGGACGCTTTGGCGATGAAAAAGCTGTTCACGTGAACGGCCAAATCCGCTTCTAAGCTTAGACTAAGATTCATTCCAATGTTAGCGGGGCGCATGCACAATGCGCCCCGTTTTTTTTGTACTCAAGTTGTGATACCATTTCCAGAAAATAAAGTCATGAAGTGGCACTGGGTAACATGACAGATTTGGATGATCGTTTCGAAGCCTATATTTTTGCACCTAAGTGAGAAAGGATCGTTCAAAAATGGCGTGTTACCCAGTGCCACTTCATGACTTTATTTTCTGGAAATGGTATAAGCAGAGTCCGGTATGATCTCTATTGAGCAAAGGTGATGACAAGGATGTTAAGGCTATTGAAGGTCGCATGCAGCGCTACAGGAGCCCATAACGTGCGCTCCCTTTCATAAATAAAGCCCAAGAAGCACGAAAGCACCAGAAGAGATAAAATGAGTTGAAAATTTCCGGTACCTTGGCTGGAAGAATAGTGGAAGCAAGAAAAAATCAGTGCTGTCAACGCAATTGCCCAGCGTCGATTCAGGTATCTCTTGAGAACGTTTTGTAATAGACCTCGGAAGAGAAGCTCCTCCATAAAGGGGACAAAGAGACTTACCACAAGGATCATCGATATGAAAAGTGGAGTATTATCCATAGTCATTTTCAGCTGCTTGACGGCCACCTGCTCTAAGTGGCTCTCTCCCCATAGCCATTTCGCTAGAGCTGTAGAGATGACTGTTGATACAAGGACAAAAGGATAACTTACAATCCATCCGACAAATCCCATACCGACACTCTTAGCAAAGCGTACCCAGCTCGCCTGTTTTTCTCCCCAGAAAATAAAATGACGCGTTTGAGGGGAAATGAGAAAGCAATAGAGGACCAGTATAAGAAGAAGGAGGCATAAGCCACCCAATTGGCCCCAACCTTTCCACAATGGGGATAGATCTTTGAAGGAGATAACCGATCCATTGACCAGGTAAACCACTAGGGTAATTACAAGCGGTATGATGACCGAAGCAGCAACAAGGTAGCTAAGTGCTCCACCTGCAAGATGGACCCAGGTTACAGGAGAGCTGCGAGTGGGTTGAGGGAGACGAAAAAAACCATTTTGTTTGGCAACCCAAATGACAAAAGTGAGCAGCAGTAAGAGGTAGAAGAAAGTTCCGACTGACTGCTCACTTCTGATGAGGTCCAATTATTGCGATGCCTCTATGTAAGCTTCCACTCGGCCAACCAGCTCTCGCACCAAGCGATTATGTGCTATGCCCATGGGCGTGTAGTTAAAGGCATCGGTGCCCCATGCCATTTTTTCATAATCACAATGCATGTAGGGTCTTGCCACTACATAGTCCTTATCTAATACTTCTTGCAAGATGACCTTTGGGGTAGATTGACGCAAGTCAAGAACGCGTACTCGCAACGCAAATGTCAATATGGCGCCCAGCTCTGAGCGTGCCCTAAACGCTTTTTCTTTCTGCTCGATCACTTCGGTGATAATTGCATACTCAGCTTCTCCCAAGCTCTCCGAGGCGCTGCGAGAGATAGACTGGGGATTGGGAACACTGAGCAACTGGGCCAGTTCTAGGCTGGTGGGCTCCCGATGTAAGTAGATTCTATTCGACTCATATACTTTCTTGCGGATTTCATCTGTCAGCTCCTGAGATAAATCCCATGGAATATCTGCCATAACGGTTTGGTTGATGACAGGAAGAACTGCGACAACTGCTTTTTGCCTTCCAGAAATTTGATAAAGCGAGGTATCGCCATAGTGTCTTACACATCCTCCGCAAAGCAGAGCGGCTGCGGTTATTGCTAAAATCAGTCGTTTCATCATGAGGTCCTTGTCGTTGGTCTTAATTGACGGGGATTATAATTTCCACAATTATTGAACACAAGACACGCTTTGATGGCAGCAATGTACTTTCGCGCCAAATCGAGATTGGTCAAAGCAGCGTAGGGTAAATTTTCAAGAGGGAGATACTGGCATTAACAGTGGGAGAAGAAAAAGCCGGAGAGTGTCTTGAGGCAAAAGACTAAATCCTTAAGGCTGCTACCTTCCGGTTCTGACCTGGTTCGGACCGTCCCCTTCCACAAGGTCCCCGGCGTCAAACATTGTATACCATTTTCTTCTTTCGGGCCAGGACTATCATATGAGTCATCGCAGAATTCCCCCATAGAAGCTTAGACAGGTGCTCTGCTTGCAAAAGAAAGAAGCGGCTGTTTTTGATCCGGTTCTTAAGACCTGAGAGGAGCCATGCAATAGGATTCCATATAGATGCTAAAAATGGACACGAATTCAGTGCGAACCACAAGCGTCCAAACCCATCCCTTTTTTGAAGCTGAGCTCGGCGATATTCAGAAGATTTTCCGGCTCGTACAAAACGAGTAGGAGCCTCGAGCCATCGAGATAGGTGAAAATGGAGGCGATGGTAGCTATAAACAGTGGCCATAACCTCAAATTCTGTTTCCACAAGCTGGAGAAAGTGGGAATCAGGATCCCAGGAATAGACATCGAGAGGAGTAGAGATAAGCAGCCAGCCTTCACGCTGCACAAGACGGGCCAATTCAGAAAGGGTGAGGCGGTGTAGATGCGTATCAATCGAGGCAATGGTGTCGGTCAGGACCAAACCATCAAAGCTCGCATCCACAAAAGGAAGGTGGGGAATATAGGCCTGTTTACACACAACCTGAGGATGATTGAGACGCTGCAAAAACGACAAAGACGCATCAACCGCAGTGACATGCGCTTGCAGATCCGCCAACTTTAAAGCGATGGAACCGGTGCCACAACCGATGTCTGCAATGCGTGTGCCGCACATTTCTGTATATTGAACCAATAGTGTTAGTGTACGGTGAACGCGCTCTCTCTCTAAGACCGTTCGATTGGGATCGAGCTTGTCAAAGGGGATTTTTTCACACGCTTGGCGCACCCTTTCTGCATAAAGTTGCTTTTGCGATAAGGGCTCAATTAGATTGAGGTTGCGCATTTTCCCAATTCCGAAAAGCTCGTTCTTGATTCACCATTTCTTTTCTAAGGGCCATTTCAGGATTGATTTTTCTGTGCCGCGCTTGCCTAACAAGTTCCCAAAGTAGCTCTCCTAATTCCTCTTCGCTTGTAAACAATTTCTGATCTTCGTTGACATCAAACCCAGCCTTGTCCATTTTTCCCGTTATTTTGTAGGCGCGACTCAATGCTGGCAATCCTTTTGGAATCCCATCAAGAAGGCTTTTACGATGGCTTTTTTCTTCTTGCTTGATCTTCTCCCATTGCTCCATCACAGCAGCGCTATCAGCTAATTTATTCTCCCCAAATACATGGGGATGACGGAGGATCAGCTTGTCACAGATTCTACCAATGGCTTCTTGAGTGGTAAACCGCCCCTCCATTTCCCCAAGTTTACAAAAAAATATGACATTATAAAGCAAATCGCCTAGCTCCTCGATCAGGTCAATATCACTTCCCTCATCGACCGCCTCGATCACTTCGCACGCCTCTTCTAAAATGGACTCGCGCATGGATACCAATGTTTGCTGCCGGTCCCAAGGGCACCCATCGGGCCCCATGAGCGTATCCGAAAGATTGAGTAATCTTTTAAAAAATTCTGAAGCAACTTGATTTGTCATGGCTTTTCTTTAATTGTTTTCTACGCAAAAATCTGGTATCAGTTTAGATGCTAACACTTAAATAGAAAGTAAAATTTATGTTTGATCCTGGTATACGTGACCAACTAGATGTTGAACAAGCCCGAAGTAACTCGTCTGTGTTTTCAACGGCGTGGGGCTATGTTCCAGGCAGAGAATCATTGGGAACAGCTTGGAGTTATGTTCCAGGCAGAGAGTCATTGGGAAGAGCTTGGAATCATATGCCTAATATCCCAGGGGTAGGGACCGTTCGTGCGGTCATGCAAACTTCCCAGAAAGTACAGGAAGTAATAGCTGATCCCACAGAATTTGCTACGCAAGTTGCAAAAGGAACGGGTCTAGGTATTATGGCTGCTCTTCAAGTACCGCCCCAGGCGCCAGGTGAACCCACTGCCGAGGATGAAGACACTGTGTCCTTAGCTCCCGCTGCTTTGTCTTCTCGCCTCTCCCAGATCTTGATGGGTGGTGTTTCTGCTGGCTCTTCGTTTGTGATGAAACAACTACTCGAAAATTCTGAAACCTATGATCTAGACCAGGAAGATGTCAATCTCCAAGCTGAAGCTATAAAAACCTTAACCAAAAACCAAAACGTACAAAAATCACTTCCGGAAACGGCAAAGAGTGTGTGGAATACACTGAACAAATACCATATTCTTATTGGCGGGATTAACCTTAATATCAAAAACTCTTCCGACGAAAAAATGCGCGATGAGCGTGTAAAATCAGAGGGCCCCAACTTGGACGGTTACAGCCCGATCCACTCTTTGATGCAATGCCAGGAATCTTGGCGCACACTCCGTACTAACCATGCATTGAATTTAGTCAATCCCTCCCCTACCATCCCCTCTTCTAATTCCCGAAGAACACGCGTTCTTCAAACAGCAGAAGAGAAAGCACAAATAGAAGCCTTAGTGACTAAAACCGATACTTTGGTCAGCAATTTTTCTCAAAAGACCGTTCATTACGCGACGATGTACATCATACACCGTATCTGTAATCACAGCTTTGACCCTGCCATCTATCAACAAATCTTACAAGAGGGTGGAAACATTGAAGAGGCTTATCTCAAGAAATTTGACGGTCCGGTGCGTCGGATTTTATACAAAGCAGCATTCCGCACTATTGCTTGGTTCATCCGTCCCCTGATCGGCAAAACCATCGAAGAGGTTATTACCCATTTGCGTAAGTTCCTCAATAGCGACGTCGATCTTCTTCAACTTGTTCAGAAAAAAATGGGAGATATGGCTGACTACTATGGCAGGATTGAAAAAGCACGCTGCGATTATACCCAACCCAATCGAAACGACGAATGCGGCACCTTTGACAATTTTCTTAAACACACAATCCAGGCTTATGGTCAGCAAAAATTGACTGAGGAAGAGCTCATGAAGATTTTTGGCGACTATATCGTCGATAACTTTGTTCCTCGACCCCAAATCAAATTTTTTGGCTACAAAATCCCTCTTATATCCAGTTTTTTCGAATGGATCGGCCATTCGATCCGTAAAGCCGTTGTGCGGCATGCCATGAATAAAGCGGGCATCGTCAAAAAAATGCTCACTCAAGGAACCGATTCTGTTCATTATGCGCAGCTAGGACTTAAGCGCCTTTTGGCGCAAAAGCTAGATCAAGTCCTCAAGATGGTGCAACGATCGCGCTCACGCCCTGTTGTAGTTATGGATCCCCTGGTTGCTCAACCGGTGCAGCCTACCTCTCTTGATCTGGAAGCAAAAAAAACACAGCTCATCTCACGTCAATTGCATTTGATCATCCAACAGCATAGTTCCAAATTGCTTCGCTTTATTGATATTGAATCCTGCAATGGCGATGAGAGGAAGCTGGCCGATCTCGATAACCGTGTGAGCGCTCTTGTCTCAGAGATCATGAGCACCGCCAGTAACGTCTACAAAGGGGAGCCCTTCTCAATCGGTAAAGTTCTAGAAGATGCCTCCACACATGCGATGGAGACAGCCCTACTTGCCCTTTTCGAGGATAAGGAAAAGCAAATTGAGGAAAACCTACAAACCATTTTTGATGTTTTAGATAAATCCTACACTTACGTTCCCGAAAATGAGAGAGCTGATAGCGAAAGACAGTTTTTAGAAGAATGCGCACAGGTGGACCAAAACCTCAGCTCCTTGCAAGATCAACTCTCTCGGGCCGCAGTTGCAGCAGCTTTAGAATCGCACTTAAAAAATGTGAGCGGTGAAAAGCACAATAACATTAAAAGTTATGTTCAAAATGAAAAAGAATTATATGCAAATTTCGTTCAAGAGCTAACACAGCTAGGTAACCAATTCAATATTGCCGACACTACTCAATCCAGCTCTTCTCCCCTCAAGGCAAGCGTCTCAAGAGCCATTTCGTTGATCGAGCAATACTTGTCCCATATCTCAGCTCAACTGCCCAGTCCCGAATTAGAAGCTTGCTATAGTGATGTAAGAGGTGATTTGCATAATATTTACGCCTCTGCAATTGTCCATCTCAATAAGCTGCACGAGAAAATGAATCAGATAGCCATCGCGATGAATACGATCAACAAAACAGAAGGTGAGATTGTAGACACAAACACCTGCGAAAAGGCGTTACACAATTTTTCACTGGAGCGACCATTTCAAGAGACAATAGATACCTGCAAAGCTATCCAAACTCAACTTCCCCCTAGCATCCAAGAGGAGCTTAAGCAAAAATTAGAAGCTGTCATTGGGGATCGAGATACGCTTGAAAACACGATCGCCGAACTTACGACATTTGATCTTCGTGCAAAAGTAAATAAGACTCTGGGTGGACTGAAGGAAAAACAAGCATTATTCGCACAAGCTAAGAACGAATTGGACTCCCTCAAACTGGAAAGCCGAGAATATCACGATTTACAAGGAACGAATAGTACCTACCTAACACAAGAAGCTGTGGACCTAAGGAAAGCTGACTTGCTCGAAACTATCCAAAAACGCAGCAATTGGCTGAATCAAATTCAAGATGTTGATTTTAAGCGTGATATATCCCCTCATTTAGCTATTAAAATTACCAATCAGTTATACACTATTTTCTACCCCTCCTTTTTTGCCACAAAAGTTCCTATCTTTTCTAATTTGAGCGCATTGCAAGCCGGCGTCCAACAATGGATCGAAAAAAAAGAAACGGAGTTGGCAGAGCTTCCAGAAACTCCATCTATAAGAAAAGAGATTGAAGACAAAGAAGTGAAGCTCAGCGATCAGATCTTGAAGAGCATCAAAGCGATTCAAGAGAGACTACAGCAAAATCGGATCGCGCAACAGATGCAAGGGGATGAGTTAAAAATTTTAATTACACAAATTCAAAAAGAAGCTTTTGAAGGCGAGAGCTTTACATCTTTGAGCCAGCTCACTGAGCATTTTACAGTCAAAGGGTGCATCTCTGTAGGAGAAATTAAACTCCACAACCGATTAGCCCCAGAGATCACAGCCCACATCGCGCCTAAAATTATCAAAGGAACACGCACCATGATTGATGCCATGGGAAAACCCTTTCACTACAAACAGCTTGTACTCAGGCTGCTCTTTCTTGACATTGCCGACCGTAGAGCCACTGACCAGGAATAATACCATTTCCAGAAAATAAAGTCACAAATTGGCACTATATAACACGCCATTTTTGAATGATCCTTTCTCACTTAGGTGCAAAAACATAGGCTTCGAAACGATCATCCAAATCTGTCATGTTACCCAGTACCACTTCATGGCTTTATTTTCTGGAAATGGTATTATTCCTAATGATAGAGGGCTTCCATCTGATCGAGCATGTGATTGAGGGTAAAACGCTCTTTTACTAGGGCATGTGCAGCTTCTCCCATAGACTGACGTAAATGAGGGTCATTGGCCAAGCGCAAAACTGCTTCTGAGACGCCTTGAGGGTTATATTTCGGTACTTGAAATCCTGTTTGTCCCTCTAAGCACACTTCCGGTAGCCCACCTACATTTGTGGTCACCAGAGGCTTTCTAAGCCACGCGGCTTGCAAGCTCGCTTGGCTCACTCCCTCATGACCACGACTAAGCAGCGCAAAAACATCCATTGCTGCCAACGCCGTGTAGGGTGATGAGAGATAGCCTGTAAAGATGACGTTTTTTTCCAACCCCAACATCTTCCATTCTGCCCGCAACTGATCCCCGCTCGGACCAGACCCGACCACCACCCATTTCAAATGGGGGACATGCTCAAGCAACTTGGCTGCATGCAATAGATCCGTTACACCTTTCCAACCTCGTAAGACACATAGCGTTCCGACCAAACAATCGGTTTCACTAATGCCATGCTCTTTCCGAAATTGCAAGGCTGCTTGGGGGTCATCAGTAATTTGCGAAGGATCAATCCCCGTTGGCACTGAAAAGCAGCGCTCCGGTGATAGATGAGCCTGAGCACGAATGGTGGTAGCTGTCTCTTCACATGTTGTGACGACATAATCGGCAAGCCAGTTATAAAGAATACGACTGTTAAATCCTCTACGGACAGCTGTAGAAAGATGGCGGGTACGAATCACCAGACAACCACTCATTTTTCCTGCAAGACCTGCGAGCCATGCATCTAAAGATGAGTGGGTATTAATAATTTCTATGCCCTCGGTGCGGATCATGCGCATCAACTGGTAAAAGATCTGAGGAGCCTTAGCTTTTTTGAAAGGGATTTCGTAAACAGATAGTCCACTTGCCCGAGCAGGCTCTACAAGTCCGCCACCTTCTTGGACTGCAAGAATCACCTCATGGCCACGCTTACGCATCCCTTCCGCCTCACGTAAAATCCGTAACTCTTGTCCACCCCAACCTGGAGAGGCTTCGGTATGCAAAATTTTCATATATCCATTCCTGCCTTGATCAAATACGCCTTGCCTCGACATTCCGGCGGCTCGTGAATAGTGACAAAATACTGCTCTAAAATCCGTTTATGCCCGGAGGAAAAAGGAAGCTTTTTCATTTCCTCCTTAGTTTTCCATAAATAGGTTTCCAAAGGAGCACTCGTTTCCAGCACATGAGGAAATAGCTGTGCTCGGTAACGTGTAAATGAATGTCGCTGCATAGGTAGGGCTCTCTGATAGTTTAATGGCATTCCACAAGCTCTTTCAAATTGCTCAGTGAGCCGAGAAACAGACTCTTTTGCCAGTTCCTGCCCATTTGCTTGCTCAATAAAGGGAAATTCATATAGGTCGGCCATCAATTTACCTGCTACTCCTTTTTGCACAGCATACCTCTGAGCGCATTGGATGACTGCCACATGGCGCCTCAGCTCTATGCACTGCGGCCGAGCTCGCTTTTTGGGCAGTATGTCCTGCAACTGATTACGGTAGGCCCCACAATCTTTTTGTAAAGGACAATCGCTACACTTGGCTTTTTTTGTACAGATGAGCGCGCCCAGCTCAATTAACCCCTCACTCAAAAGCCACGGTTCTTTTTCGGGCAAAATACCTTCGGCATAAGCTTGGAGCCTTTTCTTAACCTGTGGCAGATCAATTTCCTCCTCACAGGCTAAAAACCGACTCAACACCCTTAAGACATTACCATCTACAGCCGCCGCTTTTTGCTTAAAAGCAAAGCTCAAAAGTGCGCCCTGTGTATAGGGTCCTATGCCAGGTATTTCTGATAAGGCTTCCGCGCTGCTTGGAAACTCACCACCAAAGCAATCGACAATCTTTTTGGCACCTTGGTGTAGATTGCGAGCGCGTGAATAATACCCCAATCCCTCCCAACATTTCAGCACTTTTTCAAGGGAAGCCTCCCCAAGCGCCCCAATCGTAGGAAAAGCCAGCATCCATTTTTCAAAATAGGGTACTACTACAGCTACCTGGGTTTGCTGCAGCATCACCTCTGAAATCCAGACCCGGTAAGGAGTGGGACGCTCGCGCCAGGGCAACACCCGCCTGTTGGCAACAAACCATTCTTTGAGAACATCAGTTGGAAATTTTAGCAAATTTTGGTACCTTTCCGAGGTCCAAGAGTATACCATACTTTTTTATGGCAAGAAAAGCGATTTTTGTAGCTGCAACAGGGCAAAATGTAGGTAAAACGACTATCTGCCTGGGGATGATTGCTACCCTAAAAAAACGTTTTCCCCTTCTCGGTTTTATGAAACCGGTCGGCCAGCAGCATGAAAAGGTCATTGGTAATCTCCTTGTCGATAAAGACGTCGTTCTCTTTAAGGAATATTTCCATCTTCCATCACGCTATGAAGACATGAGTCCCGTCATTTTTCCAAGGGGGTTTACGCGTGATTTTCTTGACGGTAAAATCCAGGAATCGGATTTAAAAGCAAAAATCCATGACGCATTCGACACTATCTCTTCATCCAACGATTTTACCATCGTAGAGGGAACCGGACATGTGGGTGTCGGATCGATTGTGAATCTCAACAATGCCCGCGTTGCAGCCTCTTTAGGACTAGATGTGGTGATTATTGCAAAAGGTGGTCTTGGTAGCGCATTTGACGAACTGGCACTCAACAAGGCTTTATGTGACCAATTAGGAATTAAAATCGGGGGAGTGATTCTTAACCGAGTCCTGGACGACAAACGGGAGATGATCCTGGGCTACTTCAATAAAGCCTTAAAAAGATGGAACATCCCTTTGATCGGTTGCGTCCCTTATGATCAATTCCTTAGCACACCTTCTATGGAAGATTTTGAAACCCTTTTTAAAACAAAATTATTATCAGGTGAGCAGTACCACTATCGCCACTTCCAAACAATCCGGCTAGTGGCCACTTCTTTAGAAACCTTTCGAGAAAGAATCTTTCCCAACCAGCTGATCGTCACTCCAGCCACACGCGAGGACATCATCCTGGAATTAATTGCGCAGCGTCATGATCTGTCCCATGAACCGCAGCAGGGATTGATCCTGACAGGACGCCATCCTCCCAAACCCTCTCTTGTAGAACTTTTAAAAAAAACTCATCTTCCCAGTCTTTACGCAGCCCATACCAGCTTCGATGCGATGCGGATGATCACTTCATTTACCGCTAAAATCCGTAAAGAAGATATTTCAAAGGTCAAAAAAGCAATTGAAGTAGTTGAAAAACACCTCGACTTTTCTTTAATTATCTGATATATTACGACTTAAATGAAATTAGGGGCGGTATTTGATGAGTTCAATTGAACAAACATCTTCAGAATCCATAATAACTCCGCCCCCTAATACCCTTTGGGAAACTCATTCGCCAACCTGTGGTACAGATCTTGTGCTCAAAAAAATAGCTGTCGCCATCATTGGCCTGCTCAATTTGGCGGCTCTGGGTACCGCCCTTTACTATATTATTTCCTATTGTCCTATCCCCTCTCAAGCTATTGTAGCCTCTCCATTTATAGTGGGGGTACTGGGAGCCTTAACGTACATTAAATTCCCGACCTGTAGTATTACAGAGAAAAATTACACCTCTTATGTCAACCCTACCGCTTTGATCGGAAAGGGACTGGCCTACCTTTTCTTTGGACCTCTCATGTATGCCGTTAAGCATATCGATTGGACTCCCTACCACGATCCTATTTGCGCAACCCGTGTCTCAAACGACCTGAAAGAACTACCATTTGATCAAGTTACAAGAAAATACGGGGACAACTTCAACAACCTCATTCGCTACGGTTTTATTCCCGAGGATAAGCGAGTAGAACTTCAACATCTCCATAAAGAATATCAGCCTATAAAAGACGCAGTAGACTTCTGGCAACAGGAAAAGATGGAAAAAAGTGAGGTTTACGCGCAGGCAATGGTAAATCAAGCGGCAATTGAAGAGAAGTGGACGGATTTTAAGCAAAACACTGTGCATCCTTTCCCCTCACCCGATTTGCCAGATTATGATTTTACGCAATCATCCACGCACGTGATGCTCTGGATGCGCCAGCATTTCTGCTTCAACCAGCCGATCGATGTCTTGAGTGCTCTTGAGACATAATCCTGTCGCGCATGTTCTCAATTGAGGACATCTCTTTTCAAAATGAACTCCATAAGGACACACCCCCTGGATAGTACTGTGGCGGCTTCCAAGAGGACGGTACTTTTCAGCAGATGAGGGGCCAAAAAAACTCAGCGTTGGCGTTTTTGTCGTACCACATAAATGCAGCGGCAGCGAATCCATCGCTATAACCAAGCGGCTACGAGCCATCACATGCTGAAGAAGTGGTAAGCTCAATTTCTCCAAAACAGAACTGGCTGGAAAATGAGCTGCAAGACGAATCGCTTGGCTCCTCTCGGCCAGGTTGCCCCAGACAAACCAATAAGGACCTTTATTCACCCGGCGCAGCACCTGTACTAGCCCCTCTTCAGATAAACATTTATTGGACCAGGCCGCAGAAGGACACACCAAAGTGGGCTGAGAGTCTTGAGAAAAGAGATCGGAGAGTCTCTGCTGCTGCAAAGAGTCGACTTTTAAAGAAAAGGGTCTTGGCCGGTAGGGCTCGGGATCCTTAAAATACCCTTGGGCGAGCGCTAGATAATCCTCACGGATATTACGACCAGCCGGCGGATTCATCTTGTGATGGGTAAAGAGGCACGCCGGCCATTCTGCTGCCGTTTTCCATCCGAATCCCACTTTATTATTTGCCCGTGCACTTGCCACTATCAGGCTCGATTTGACGTTACCCTGGAAGTCAAAAAGAACATCATAAAAAGTTTCGCGCACGGCCCTGCGCGAAATGAGCATCTGTTGAATGGACCCTTTGCTTAAAGGGGCATGGCGCCACTTCTTGCTATCGATCGTCAAAACCCTGTCGACAAAGGGGTGAGCTCGCACCAGCTCAGCAAACGCACTTTCCACAACCCAATGCACCTCCATTTCAGGAGAGCGTTGCTTCAGATAATCAAGAACCGAAAAAGTCTGGATAATATCGCCCAGACTCGATGTTTTGACAATTAAGACTTTCATCGCGTAGAATTTTAAACCATTAATGACTAGTTGGAAAGTTAAGAATACAAACCGTCTACTCACTGAAATAAAAACCAAACTTTCAGGGTTTTACACTGTCAAAGATATCCGGTGGGCAATCGACCACAACCGGTGTTTTGTCAACCAAACCCTTGAACGCTTTGGTTCAACTACTGTCAGAGCAGGCGACACCATCTCGATCTTAGTTGAAAAACGCCCTTTATTTCAAAAAGATCCACTACGTGTTCTTTTTGAAGATGACCAAATACTTGTCTATGATAAAGCCCCTCTTATTTCTTCCGAACAGTTGGGTAAACTCACTCAATGCCTCCTTGTTCACCGCCTTGATCGCGACACCAGCGGGGTAATGATTCTTGCTAAAACACAGGAAGCTCAAAAAAACCTGGAGGAGCAATTCCAGAGCCGTACCATCGTAAAAGAATATATGGCTCTTGTCGAAGGAAATCCAGGTGAGGGGGGTACCATTTCTGGAAAAATGGCCCCCCTCTCTAGACGTGAAGGGGCGGTCACCTGGGGCATGTCTTCTACCGGCCTCTCATCCCAAACAAACTGGCTTTGCCTCTCCAATCGAGGTAACCGAACTCTACTACGCTGTATTCCCCTCACAGGTCGAACCCATCAAATTCGGGTTCATCTAGCCCATATTGGCCATCCCATCATCGGAGACGCCACCTATGGGCGCCGTTCCCACACAAAGGCTCTACGCCCTTTACTGCACGCCCACACCATCCAGTTCCAGCACCCTACCACCCACACTCCCCGCCACTTCACAGCTCCTATCCCTTCCGATTTTCTATTTTAATTATTCGGTCAGCATGATACCTTAGCTCCTCTAAATCTAGGAAAGAGGTTCAAGATGCTACAGATCAACCTAAAAGGTAAAAAAGCTTTTATCGCCGGAATCGGTGATGATCAAGGATTTGGATGGGCTATTGCCAAAGCGCTGGCAGAAGCCGGAGCCGAAATTATCGTCGGTACCTGGACCCCTATTTTCAAAATTTTTACAAGTGCCCTGGAAGCTGGCAAGTTTGATGAATCCCGCCGTCTCAGCGATGGGTCGATGCTTACCTTTTCGAAAATCTACTCTTTGGATGCTGTGTTCGACACTCAGGCCGATGTGCCACAAGAAATTCGAGAAAATAAACGGTACAAAGATGTTGAAGGTTACACCATTTCAGAGGTCGCTGCAGCGATCAAAAAAGATTTTGAACACATCGACATCCTCGTTCATTCTCTTGCGAACGCTCCAGAAGTGAAAAAGCCCCTTCTCGAAACATCCCGTCAAGGCTACCTAGCTGCGATGAGCTCTTCAGCCTATTCCTTTATTAGCCTGCTGGCTCATTTCGGACCCTTCATGCCTCCTGGCAGCGCCACTCTCTCGCTTACCTACCTCGCTTCAGAATGGGCAGTTCCCGGCTACGGTGGAGGAATGAGCTCAGCCAAAGCAGCTCTGGAGAGCGACACACGCACACTCGCTTTTGAAGCGGGTCGCAAATGGGGCATCCGTGTGAACACCATTTCTGCCGGCGCCTGGAGAAGTAGAGCTGCGAAAGCTATTGGCTTTATCGACCGCATGATCGACTACGCACGCGAAGGATCGCCTCTTCAAGAACCTATTGACGCACAAGAGGTGGGCAACTCGGCCGCTTTCCTTGTCTCGAACTTAGCATCCGCCATCACCGGCGTGACCCTCTATGTCGACAAAGGGATGCACGCCATGGGTGTGGGCCCCGAAATGCTCCGCCCAGAACCGCCGCCACCTGCTCCGTAGGCAAACCATGTATAAAACAATCCTTTAGTTATCACATGTTTCGCACTCAATTGACCGGCGATCCTGGCATGCTAATTGCTTAGCATATTTTTCCTAAATGAAAAAAGGAGAAAAATATGATCCATTCCAGAAAACTTGGCCTCGCTGGGGGAATACTATGGGGTTTCTGCATGTTTATTTGTACAATCATCGCGATTTACACTGGATATGCTGAACAATTTCTAAATGTTATGTCTAGCATCTACCCTGGATACACAATTTCATGGTGGGGAAGCCTAATCGGCCTCATTTATGGGTTTTTTGACGCTTTTATCGGGTTGTTTCTTCTCGGATGGATTTATAATTTACTAAACCACCAATCATTACAAAAAAAATAAAGCAACAATTTTGGTGACTATTCTCGAGCCGGCAGAATCCTTGAGGCAGGCTCAGTTTGCCAAGGACAAGGTACCTCACAGAAGCTCCAGTGGAGCTTTTTTGATGGATTGTCCGAGAGTTGACGCAGTTAACCGAGGGGGAGTGGATAGCCACAATAGATAGGCTTTTAACCGAAAAGATGGGGATTGCCTGAATAGTCACCAATTTTTCCCGTGTGTGCCTTAAGTTGAGGCCGTACATGGATAAAATGGGCAATAACACCGGAACGCAAGGGTGCTTCAGTCATTCTTGTTATACCATTTCCAGAAAATAAAGTCACAAATTGGCACTGTATAACACGCCATTTTTGGACGATCCTTTCTCGCTTAGGTACAAAAACATAGGCTTCGAAACGATCCTTCAAATCTACCATGTTACCCAGCACCACCTCATGGCTTTATTTTTGATAAATGGTATAACACTGAAACCAAGAAAAAATATTTGTCTAAAAAGAGCTCATGCCACACAGTTTTTCGTGAACTTAAACGAGATATAGCATGATTCCCTCTGATTCAAAATTCCCTAACTCCCAAATGCCTTGGTGCATGAGCCAGGAGATCTCCCAACGGCTGCAACCTGCTAACGCCCAATTCAAAGCCGCCCTTATTTTAGCCACTGATCCTGAATACATTTTTATTTCACGTTATTTCATGGCAAATAAGCCCCCCGGCTACAACATCGGTAAAATTACCTGTGTCTATAACAGTTCTTTGCATACTGAGTTTGTAGCTCACTTACATACGATAGAAGAAAATGCCAAAAAGTTTCCTCCCACTTGGCATACTGAAGCATTGCCTCAAGAAAGAAAGGGCATTATCGCGAGCTGGAGAGCCCTGACACGCCCCTTTTCACCTCTTTCAATACAGGTAGAGGAGGAGAAAAAGACCCTGAGCTCTTCCAAAGTTCTTCCTCTTTGGTATGGCACCTCCTCTAAAAAAGCCCAATCGATCAGCTCCTCAGGCTTTACTAATTGTGAAAAGGATGGTTATTTTGGCAATGGTATGTATTTTACAGACAGCGCCCATTATGCCTCCATGAACAATAAAGGTTTTTTGCTCCTTTCGTGGGTCAGCATGAGGGAACCGTTTCCTGTTGTCAGCGATACGATCCCTCCCAGGCTGTGCGCAGATATTATGGCCCTCAAAGGAAAAGAGGCCTATCAATACTACGATACTCATTTTATTCCCGTTGCTTCATGCCTGCCAGCTAGTGCAGATACAATAGACTATTTCCCCTGCACCCCAAACCAAAAACCGGATTGCCATCAGATCGTCGTTTTCCAAAAATCACAAGCCTTGCCCTCTTTTATCATTGAGCTCACAGCGGACCTTCTCCCTTCCCCTCCTATCTGTGATCTCGAGTATGTGGAGCTTTCCAAAGACATCGAGGGTTACTACTGCAACAGGCTTCTTCAAGCAAAAAAAGCAGAAGACGTCCAAGAGCAGATCTCTTGCCTAGAAAAGCTCGGTGATCTTTACTTAGAAAAACACAATTGGGTACAAGCAGCAAAAATCCTCAACGGAGCACTCGCCATTCTAGAAAAACAGGGCGGTAATCCAACACATCTTTTAACAAGACTAGAGCAGATACCAGCCCTCTTTCTTAAGAGTAGGGGTTTCACCATTTCAGCTGCACACCAAAAATCCATCGTCCGCTATCGCACCCAGCTTAGAGAGGCACGCTCTCGTTATTCTGAGCAATTCCAGAAGGGAGCGCCTATAAGAGGGATACAGAGATACCTCACGGCCTTTTTCATAAAAATCTTAAACTCTTTAATTTTAGATTCTCAAGAATGCTTAGGAGCTCCTCCCGTAGAATGGGCATGTATGGGAATGGGCTCGATGGCAAGGGACGAAATGTGCCCCTACTCCGATCTCGAATTCGCCTTTCTCGTCGCGGCGAAGACAGAAAAAAGCCTTCAATATTTTACGACTCTCACCCAGCTCCTAGAATTGAGAATCATCAACTTTGGAGAGACAAACTTTCCTCTTTTCGGCAGGTTGTTTGGAGAGAAATCAGCTCAAGCCAGCCCCACCCCTAGCGGTTTTTCTATGGATTCAGGAGGCAATAGCCCCTTGGGTAAGCCCGGGTTTTATGAGCTCATCGATACACCAGAAGAGCTTGCCCAATTCCAACGTGTTGAGTGGATGGAGGCTGACATTATTGTCACCAATGCCCTCTCTTCCGTTTGTTATATTGCTGGCAGTGAAACACTCACAAATGCCTATCACACAGCTAAAGAGGCACAATTCAATAAAGCAGATTATAGCCTTTTTTTTGCAGGACCCCCTTTTCGCGAAAAGCTTGCCATGAGGCTCTTGGAAGGGCACCTACAAGAATTTAAACCCGATTTATCCCAAGAGAAACAAGAGACCAATGCCTTCGGCATTAAAAAAGAGCTCTACCGTCCTTTTCAATCCCTGCTGGCCAGCCTCACTCTTTTTTGTGGGCTCAAACTCCAATCTTCTTTCGGAATGGTTGAGCAACTTCTACAAAACAAAATCCTCTCTCAGGAAGGTTCCAGAAGCTTGACACAAGCTCTCCAACAAGTCCTTGCCTTACGTTTCGAAGCCCATACCTTTTACCAAAATGAAGAGGAATTGCTCCTCCATGCGGACAAGGAACAACCTCAAGACCCCCACTATCTTTACCTCGAAGAAAAACGCCTCTCAGTCCTGAATGAGATTTACAGGGTACTGATTCCCTTTCACCGCTGTGGAGAAGAGTTTTTGTGCACAGAAGATCCCAAAGTATTTGCAAAAGCTCTCTTTTATGATGAAAGCCCGTCTGTCCAAGGAGAAGCCTTTGATAAAAACCTGCAGTATAAAAAGGCAAAAAAGGCGCGCCAACAAGCCGTCTCTCTTAACCCCAATGATATTGTTGCTCAGGTGCAGCTCGGTGAAATTGAATTGAGAGTGGCTGGAGATAGGAAAGCTATATCAAGAAGTCTGAAGGCACTAGCACTGGCCCAGGACAAATATGGTGAAAACAGTCTCCCTGTAGTTAGAATCTGTAATCTTATCGGACATGGTTATTTACGCATGGGGGAGAATGTTAAGGCTCTCGAATATTTCCAAAAGGCCCAGAAGATTCAGATCCTGCTTCTGGGCGAAAACAATCTCGATGTAGCTATAAGCTATAACAGTTCGGGCATTGTTTATAAAAACCTCGCAGAGATCCCAAAAGCAATCGAATGTCACAACAGGGCTTTGAATATTTTGCTACAGATGGTGAAAAACCTTCCTGATATGGCTGTAATGGAACAAGTAGTCGCAACTCTCAATTACGTCTGCTCTATCCACAGACATCGGGGTGCACACGCTGAAGCTCTTGAGCTCCACCAAAAGGCTCTCAAGATTCAGCTCCAGTTCTTGGAGGAAAAAAATCCCAATGTAGCCAATAGCTACATTGATATTGGTTCTGACTATAATAGCCTCGGCAAACACGACAAAGCCCTCGAGTTTTACCACAAGGCTCTCCGGATTCAGCACGAGATATTAGGTAAACATCATCTTGATGTAGCTAGAAGCTACGGCTACATGAGCCATGCCTATAAAGACCTTGGGGAGTATGGCAAAGCTCTAAGGTATTCTCAAAAAACTTTAAAATTACAGCTCCGCCTTTTGGATGAAACCAATCCCGTTATCTCTACTAGCTACAACAATATTGCCACGGCCTATATGAAGCTTGGGGAATATGGCAAAGCACTAGAATGTTCTCAAAAAGCCTTGAAGATTCAGCGACAAGTTTTGGTCGAAAACCATCCTGATATAGCCACAAGCTATAATAGTCTTGGCCTTGCCTACAAAGGTCTCAGCCAATATGACCTATCCCTCCAATCATACCAAAATGCTTTGAAGATCCAGCTTCAGATCCTAGAAGGCAATCATCTCCATATCGTCATCAGCTACAATGCGATTAGCATTGGCTATTTGGACCTCAAGGACTACGAAAATGCACTAGAATATTCTCAAAAAGCCTTGAAGATTCAGCGACAAGTTTTGGTCGAAAACCATCCTGATATAGCCACAAGTCATGAATACAGGGGATTTCTTTATCAACAACTTGGAAAAAACGAAAAATCTCATGAATCTTATCAAGCTGCTTTAAAGATTTTGCTTCCCCTATATGGCCCTGCCAACGATCGTGTAAAATCAATCAGCGCACGTATGAATCAAATCCCAAATAATGGGAAACCTACACCTCATGCAGCACAAATTGTAGAGGATCATGGATGTTGCTTTTACTGTTTTGTATGCACATCCACCTGTCTATTCCTTCCTTGCTATTGGTGTTGTTGCGCAAAGAATACTGAAGAATCTGAAAAATTGATTATAAATCAAACGCTGAAGTAGTCTGAGCTCACCTAATACCATTTCCAAAAAATAAAGTCACAAATTGGCACTGTATGACACGTCATTTTTGGACGACCCTTTCTCGCTTAGGTACAAAAACATAGGCTTCGAAACGATCCTTCAAATCTACCATGTTACCCAGTGCCACCTCATGGCTTTATTTTCTGGAAATGGTATAAGTTATAGACCAAAAGCGCCAGCAATCTCGATGTTTTGACCGGTGATGTAGGCTGTTTTGAGATCGAAAAAGGTGGCAATGATGCGGGCTACTTCTTGTAGGGTTGCAAATCTTTTCATGGGCAAAAGATCAGGGTCTGAAAGGTCGATTGCATTTTCCATATAGCCGGGGGAGACCATGTTAACCCGGATGTTATCTGGAGCAAGCTCTTTGGCAAGGGATACTGTGTAAAAATGCAACGCTCCTGAGTTTGACACTTGCTTCACAAGTGTCAAATAATTAGGTTTTTACGATCGAAATTTCAGGCACAACATTCAGTTTTCAGGGCAGTGCCTCGTTTGGTCGAAATCCCAAGTACCTGAAAAATTTTCTCAGCATCTGGCGAAAGCATAGATTGCATTTTTCCCTCGCGTTTCGTCGATTGATCTTCAAAAACTGTTGTATGTACTTGAGCTAACGCGTGTCTGATGCGGTCAGGGGTAAGATCAAAGCGCTTCTGTCGAAGCAACCACTCTAAAAATCTTTCGAAAAATAAATTCATGAAGCAGAGTAAAACGTGTGTCTTGATCCGATGAGTGGTCCAGTGAAAAATTGGACGTGCCTTGAGGGTACATTTGGCAATTCTGAATGCTTCTTCGACATGCCATAAATCGCGGTAGCGCGCTAAGGCCTGTCCCACACTTAGTTGTGCGCTATTTGAAACAGTAATACCATGAAAACCATCCCAGCTTGCATCCTCTTCGATTGTTTTCTCGTTTAGTGTGAGCAATGAGCCTTCTTTTACAGTGGTATATTTTTTGTACCCGCCATTGCTTATCACTTTTTTGACAGAAGTTTCGTTTGTTGTATCGGATAGCTTCTGTTTTAATTTTTCGACCAAGCGTTCCCTATCACCTTTGTCTTTCTTGGCTCTGCTAGGACTATAGGTTGCAATCAGCTGGGTATCAGCATACTGCGGGTGCTGCATCACACGAAAGCGTACCCTATCTTCTTCCGGAATGGCTTCTTGGCCTGGCAAAAACTGATAAGCTGCTAAATCATTAATTTTTAATTTTTGAGACATAGAGCGAAGCTTTGCCGCTATTACAAAATGGAATTGTGCCTCTTGAAGGGCTATCACGTTTTGCTGGCTTGCCAAACCTCGATCACATACCACAGTGACATTGTTAATTGAAAATCGACTGCGTAATTTTTCAAGAACGGGAATGAGTGTTTTTGTTTCCGCTAAATTACCCTTAAAGACCTCATAAGCAATTGGCAATCCCTGGGAATCAACAACTAGAGCCAAGACTATCTGGACCGAATGATGCTTCTGATCCTTGCTGAAGCCAAATTCTTTTAAGTCATCTTGCGTAACACTTTCAAAATAAAGGGTTGTAACATCAAAGAAAAAACAGTCAACAAGTCCTCCTAAAGCCTTGGAAACAGTATCGAAAGCTTGTGCTTGAATCGCGTCATCTAGGGATGCGATAGCATCCATAGAGCGATAAATATGCTGTAAATCAATCCCTTCAAAACCATGCTCTTCCTGGCGCTCGTAAGTGCGTAGTTTGCTGCTAGGCAAGTCAAATCGTTGGACAAGCATCAATTTGATGATCTCCTGGACATCGAACTGGTGCTTGCCTTGAGCAGATTGAATGATTTTTCCAAAGCCCGATACAGCCATTAGCCGGTCTACCACCAGGCCAAAACCATCGTAGATAGTTTGTTTGTGTTTGAGGTCATTGAGGGCCACTTTGGGATCGATTTCCAAACCCTCTTTCTCTAATCTCTGAATAATCTTATCAGCTAGATCCTTAAGCCGTTCTAAATCTTTTTTGCTTTTGACAACTCCTAAATGGGCGATAGTACGCTGTCTTACCTTTTTGCCTTCCCGAATACCCTCCACGATTTGAAGAGTAGGATATTTAGCCTTCTTGGATGTCTTCATTCTGATATACATGCATAACATTATGGCACAAATAAACGAGATAGTCAACATTAATTCCATGCACAACATTAAAATCTAAAAAAAATTGAACATCAAGCCCTTAGCGTTTTTGAAAGACCCAACTGTCAAAGTCAGGCATAGGCTTCGAAACGATCCTTCAAATCTACCATGTTACCCAGTGCCACCTCATGGCTTTATTTTCTGGAAATGGTATAAGTTATAGACCAAAAGCGCCAGCAATCTCGATGTTTTGACCGGTGATGTAGGCTGTTTTGAGATCGAAAAAGGTGGCAATGATGCGGGCTACTTCTTGTAGGGTTGCAAATCTTTTCATGGGCAAAAGATCAGGGTCTGAAAGGTCGATTGCATTTTCCATATAGCCGGGAGAGACCATGTTAACCCGGATGTTATCTGGAGCAAGCTCTTTGGCAAGGGATACTGTGTAAAAATGCAACGCTGCTTTGGAAGCTGCATACGCTGTTGTTTTGGTAAAACCGCGTTTGCTTTCCAATCCTGTCACTCCCACATTCATGATACAGCCCTTTGATGCGCGCAAAGCGGGCAAAAGTGCCTGCGTTAAAAAGACAGGGGTAAAGAAATTGGTTTGGAAGAGCTCCAACCATTGGCCTTGAGTAGTGTCTTGAGAGGAGGCCATCAAATAATTGCCTACGTTGTTGACAAGGCCTTTTGTGTGTGGATAAAGCTGTGTGTATCTAGAAATAAAATCGTTTAACCCATCTTGGTCACTAAAATCACCTTGAATCACCTCTGCCTTGACTCGGAAATTGCGGCACTCTTTGGTAAGAAGATGCGCCGCTACCTGACTCGAACGGTAATGGATCACTACATCATGACCTTGGTAGGCAAGCTCAAGGCAAAGTTCTGCACCGAGCCCTTTGGCTCCACCGGTTACCAGAATCGGTTTCACTTGGCAAATTCCAATTCAAACACAACAGCTTTTGCCAGAGGCAGAGCATGCTTTTTCTTGACGCGCACACGTAGCCATAAGGGCGCAAAAGTCTCATTCAGGAGGTGGAGCATTTCGTAAGTAAAGGTTTCTATCAAATGATAGCGCCTACGTTGTGCAAGTTCACGGCATACCTGCGCTACTTTGCTATAATCGAGTGTGTCGACTATCGAATCTGTTTGCACACATTCTGTAATATCGACTCGCATTTCGATGTCGAGGATAATCTCCTGATCTTCCTCCCTTTCATAGGCGTGCGAGCCCATAATGCAGTGGATCTTGTATCCTTCTATTTTGATAATGCCTTCCATATACCTTGCTCCAATCCTTGTATGATGCCCTGGCTCTGTGCGGGCGGGGCTAGAATATCAGCGAGCCGATGCATCTCTGCAGGGGCGCTTTGCATGATGATTTTCACCATACTATTTTTTAACATTTCCACGTCATTATAGTCATCTCCTGCCGCAATCACCGGAAGTCCTTTGGGATGCATTTTAATGAAATCGGCTAAAACCTGTCCTTTGGATGCATTGGGGGCATTCACAAGAGCCATGTAGAAGCCGGTGCGAAAAGGGTCACGGATGACAATCACATTTAATTGGTTTTGAGATAGCATTTTAGCTAATATATCTGCTTGGGACTCGGGCGCAAAATACTTCACCACCGCAAATTCCGTGATAGGAAGTGCAGCAAAGGACTGCAGAGGCTCCCACTTGGCCAAAGAGATCTGAGATCTAAAGGCTAGATAGTCCAGCTCTTTCGAGGTAAAATCCTCTTGCTTGTAGTAACACACATCTCCATGCTCATTGCCAGCCTCTATCAAAAGACCTACCCTCTGCTCTTGAAAAAAGGGAGTAATGCTTTCCAATATAGATGCCGGAAGATACCTTTTGCTGAGGCATGCCTTTTCAGGCATGCGATAAAGAGCCGCCCCGTTTTGGGGCGCAAAGAAATAATTCCCACGCAAACCTGCCAGAAGTGGATACCCAAACGAAAAGGTTCTGCCTGTCAAAAAAATAAGGCACCAACCCTGCTCTATCAACCCATTGATATAGTCTTGCACGAGCAGTTCCAGCTCATGCCGCGCGTTTGTAAGCGTACCATCGATGTCGAGGGCGATAATTCCTTTAAATCTCTTCATGCACTATGATACAGGTTAACGTTTCTAAATGGTTTTTTTATATGCGTCGATTTTTAGCACTCCCCTTCTTAATGTGCACGTCTATATTTGCTGAAGATATGGTCGATGTGGAGGGTTCAACGTATAACTACGGCAGCCAGTTTGTCAACATGCTATTGACCCTTGGTTTTGTGCTCATTCTCATTTTTGCTTCAGTATGGCTCCTCAAAAAAATTATGCGCTCGCGCTTGCAAACACTCAACCGTTGCAATGGTATCAAAATTTTAGAAAGGCGCCCCTTAAATCCCAAAGCTTCTTTGTATCTGGTGGACATTCTGGGAAGAGGGGTCGTGATCTCTGAGTCAACAGCAGGAATCCATCTTGTGACAGAATTTCCTGCAGATGTGAACGTACAAGACCTCATCGATGAAAGGCAAGAAGAGTTAAAGCCAGAGACCTCTTTTACAGAAAACTTGGCCAAAACAATCAAAAAATTCAGAAAACAGAATGCCTGATGTCACCTGGATCTCGACAGCCGCTCTCATCGCTCTGATTCCTTTTGTTTTTGTCCTCATGACCTCATTTACACGTATTTCGATCGTGCTCACTTTCTTAAGGCAGGCTCTTAGCACCACAGTTCCCTCCTCACAGATCATCATAGGCCTCTCCTTGATCTTGACGGGCTATATCATGCACCCAGTGATCACCCAAATTCATAAAGAAGCGATCGAACCCTATATAAAATCTGAGAAAAAAGACCCTGCACTGTTGATCGAAAAAGGGTGGCCCCCTTTGCGTACATTCATGCTTTACAACACACGGGAAAAGGACCTTCACCTTTTTCTCGAAATGGGTGAAGTCCATTTGGACGAGCAGGCGGAGCTTGCTGATATTCCCTGGTATTGCGTGATTCCTGCTTTTGTCATCTCAGAGCTCCGTACAGCTTTTATGCTCGGTTTTCTTTTGTTTCTACCCTTTCTGGTGATCGATATGGTCGTCACCTCACTTTTGATGTCGATGGGGATGGTGCTTCTACCTCCCGTGATGATCTCATTCCCTTTTAAAATTTTGCTTTTTGTCATTGTCGATGGATGGAGGCTGATCGCAGGGCAAGTTGTACAAGGATATAAATGACACCTGAACAGATTACACATGTCATCCGACAAACGCTATGGACCGCATTCGAGATCGCCGCCCCTTTTCTGCTGTTGGCGTTGATTGTGGGTATCTTGATTGCCCTATTACAATCGATGACACAAATGCAAGAAATGACCCTCACCTTCGTGCCTAAAATGCTGGCACTGACTGCCGCCATCATCGTTTTCTTTCCTTGGATGCTCAAGATCCTCACAAAATTTACCCATAATCTTTTAATCCACCAGTGGGACAAAGTCACCTCTTTGGTTCATTATGTACAATAATGTCGTGCTCTTGTTTTCACGCTTCACAGGTTTTTTTCTTATCTCTCCTCTTTTTGCGCAAAAAGGAATCCCTAAAAGTATCCGTCTAGGAACAGCTCTTGTGTGCTCGTTGATTTTGGCTCCCCCTCTTTCGGCACGCCATACACTCAATCTTGAGGGCCCAGAACTCTTGATCCTCCATATCCTTCGAGAGGGAGCCATCGGTTACCTAATGGGATTTCTTTTTTCATTGCTTTTTGAAGCCGCCGCTTTTGCTGGACAAATCGTGGGAACTGTTATGGGCTTTTCTCTAACCGAGCTTCTCGATCCCCAGGCAACCTCCTCCTATCCCCTCATGGCCCGGCTTTATTCTGTAGTAGCCTGCGCACTTTTTTTGGCTCTCGACCTGCACCACCCTCTCCTTAGACTGCTCTATGGCAGCTTTGAAATCATTCCACCATTACGCTTTCCTTTTACCCATGAAGTGGCCCAAACCTTCATTGCAGCATCATCCTTACTTTTTAAACAGGCTCTTGCGTTCGCAGCCTTTCCTCTTACCTTCCTTCTTGCCCTGATTGCTTTGTTTGCCCTGCTCGCACGCTTTTTACCTATTTTCTGGATCGGTTTCCCTCTACAACTGCTTGTCGGGCTTTTTGCTATTGCTGCAAGCACCTATCTGTTTGTCCCACTTCTGCAGAAGGGCTTCGCTCAATTCTGGGTTCTCTTTCAGAATTTGGTTGTGCATTTCTGATCTTTTCCGATATCCTGCTGTGTCTAACACTCTAAATTCTAGGAGTTACTTTGAAAAAGATCACGCTATGCACGATCGCTCTCCTGACAACTCTCACAGGCTGCCTATACAAAATGCCTACCGATGACTGCCTTTCGACACTTCCGACAATGAACAACCCAATGGTTACACGCGAAAAACCCTCCTCATTTATGATGCAGGGTAGATAATATGTTAGTTTTAACACGTAAAACAGATCAAAAAATAAGAATTGGTAAAGACATTGTCATTACTATTCTGAAAGTTCAGGGCGACCACGTCTCGATTGGAATCGAAGCTCCCCGGGAAATGCAGATAGTACGCGAAGAATTACTCTCAGAGGCCCTCTCTTCCGCAGCTGCAAAAACCAATCGAGATAGCGTCGTCAAAAAATCGGAGTAATATGTTCTTATTCATCATTGCAATATGAGCATATTCATGCTAAACTAGATGAATTATTTTTAATATGAACAGATTGATGAGAGCTATTTACTACGACACAGAAACGACCGGTGTACGGCCCGAAAAAGATCGTATTGTAGAAATTGCCGCTTTCGACCCCCTTAATGGTACTCATTTAGAACTGCTCGTCAATCCGGGCCTTCCTATACCTGATGAGGCGTCTGCAATCCATGGGATAACAAATGAAATGGTCGCCAGCGCACCTACTTTCGCAGAGGCTGGCAAAGCATTTATCGACTTTTGTTCTGGCCCATGCGTCCTGATTGCCCATAATAACGACAATTTCGACAAACATTTTTTAACACATGAAGGGAAACGCCACGACCTGACCTTTCCAGATTGGCCTATGCTCGATTCCTTGAAATGGGCCCGTAAATACCGTCCCGATCTACCCCGCCACAGCCTCCAATTTCTAAGACAAATTTACGGTGTAGCCGAAAACAATGCACATAGAGCTCTTGACGATGTTATGGTTTTACACCAAATTTTCTCGGTTATGATCGATGATTTGCCACTTGAAACGGCCCTCGAGCTGCTCGAGAAGGCTGGTCCTTCTACTCTTCCCGAGGTAATGCCCTTTGGAAAACATCAGGGAAAACCCCTTAGCGAAGTTCCTTCTACCTACATCCTCTGGCTGAAAGAACAGGGAGCGCTCGACAAACCCGATAACACCTCTTTAAAAGCTGCGCTCAAAAAACTTGGCAAACTATGATCCTAGATTCAGCAGTTAAAGTATGAAGATAGCGATTTCGCCCTGTCCGAATGACACCTTCTTGTTTTATGCATGGCTAGCTGGACTTGTAGGGCAGGATGTCCCCGTTGTAGCTGAGTTTGCAGATATTCAGCAGCTCAATGAATGGGCCCTCGAGAAACGTTTTCCCCTCATCAAAATCTCTTTAGGATGTTATGCACAGGTAGTGGATGCCTATGAAATTCTACCCGTAGGGGCTGCGCTTGGCTTCCAATGCGGCCCCAAAATCATCTCTAAAACCCCTTTTCACCCCTCAGAAATTTCTCATAAAACCATCGCCATTCCCGGAAAAGACACCACAGCTCATCTCTTGCTTGGGTGCTTATTGCCAACGCCACAAAAAAAGGTTTTTTGTCTGTATCACGAAATCGCCTCCCTCATCGAAGCAGGAATTGCCGATTGTGGACTCATTATTCACGAGTCACGCTTTACTTTTGCAGAAGCTGGCTTTGTCGAGATCGCCGATCTGGGAGAATTGTGGCATATTCAAACAGGCGCCCCCCTGCCTCTGGGTGTTTTGGTCCTGCTACGTACAACTCCCCTTCCTGTCAAAGAGCGTCTTATTGCTATCTTGCAACAAAGCCTATCTGTAGCCCACTCTCAACCAGAGCAAGCTCTCCCTTTTATTCTCCATCACAGCCAAGAAAAAGATGCTTCCATCGTAGCGCAGCATATTGCAACTTATGTGACACCAGAAACAGCCCAGCTCTCATCCACCGGAAAAAAAGCCATCTCCCTACTTCTTTCAAAACAGATAGGTGTCTAGTGACCTCGAAGAATCGCATTTTGATTGTGTTTGCCCAAGTAGCTGAAGCTGCGGCCACCCTGCGTAGCTTGCAAGCTGAGCCTGTGGTAGGAGAGATGACCCACGTGTGGTCTGAAGGTGAAATTCCCTGTTTATATCGCTTTGATAGAGGTTGGATAGCGATCAGCAGCGTGGGGCTCCATGCAGCTCAAATGAGTGTCGCTCGTTATAGCCACCCTTGTGATGAGGTTTGGAATTTAGGTTTTGCGGGAGCTTTAAATGATAGACACCCTGTAGGCTCACTGCTCTCGATTGGGACCGTGGGTAAGTATATCCCGGTTCCTCCAGAATCTTTAGACGCTCGTACCCAAGAATGCTTAGCCTTTACAATCCCCCATCTCCATTTAGAAAAACAAGCGGGGCACCTGATTTCCTCTGATTTCCCGATTCACCACTTAGAACACAAAGCCTGTTTAGCTAGGCAATGGGACCTTGTCGATATGGAAGGATATGGTATTGCCTACGCCTCCCAGCATCTTGGAAAAACATGTAGGATGTGGAAAATTGTTTCAGATTTCGCATCGCCTGGTGGGAGAGCACTGATCAAAACACATAAGGCCCAGCTCTCAGAACAAATCGCAGAAAACATTCTCATTTCTCTCGCAAGACCTATGCAGTAGGTAATTTTTCAATTGCATTTCTTAATGATAAATTTACCCTGCAAGTATAGAATATACTATTTCTTTAAGAAATTATTATAAGGATTTTTGCATGTCAACATCACCACTGGATACGAGAGTACAAGAACAAAATTGTTGTTTTTGGGTGAAGCACTCCGAGAGCTGTGCCCAAGTAAAGCATGCAGGTGCTGCCATCGTAGCGGCACTGGCGGCTATCGCACTTGCAGGAGGTGTTCTGCTTATTCTCGCTCAGCAAGGCTTTGATCTTGCCGGTATTAACTCGATTGCCCAAATGGTAGAGGCGAAATGGATTTATTTGGGAATGGGTATTGTCGGAGCAGTTACCCTAATCGACGTGACCTTCATCATCGCCCAGGTCCATAGCTATTTGAATAAAACTGTCCCTGACGATGAATTAAAACAGGGCGGATTCTCTGATTGGCTTTCCAATAAGCACATAGTTGCACAACTCGCTCCCAGATCTTTTGTCACAGAAACAACAAAGCTAACGCAATATGTAATAGTTTCTAAAGATGAGGATGGCAACGCCTCTTACATTGCTTTCCGTACCCAAGAGGAATCCGACTACCATCAAATACGCCTGCAGCAAAAGGGGTATGAGAATCTTCAAGACTTACAAGCAAAGAGCCAAGAGTATCGTGCTGAATACTTAGAGGCCTTGATAGGATCAAAGCGATTCCAGAAATGGAACAATGCACTCTGTGAGGGTCTAGAAAAGGGATATTATATGGACGACTATGACCGTCAAACTGTGTCTAAAATCGTATTTTGGCCTTTAGCAGCTTTTCAAGATGAGTACCCTGTTACGCGTTTCTTCAAAACTGAGGAAGCAAGAAATGCTACAATCGACAACGAGTACGCCGCTTTAAGGAATTTGGGAGAAATAGAGCAATTGGCTGAAGACGAATATAAAAACCAAGTCCTAGTAGCCCTTCAGATGGGTGAATTCTGGCAATTTATAGGAAAACTCAGAGAGGAAACCATCTACTTCGTCGCCTATCAACATGAAGACAATGATGTGACCATACACCACTCTTTTACAGTAGAAGTTGAGAATGAGTTTCTAAACACGCTGCCTTCAACGCATGTTAACGCCAAAAATAAGTTTTTTAAGACACACAACTACACCCCAAAAGAGTTGGACTATCTGACAGACAAGAGAGACATTCAACAACTCACAGACAAAAAGGTCGAATCGCAGCAATATGAGAACATAAACTTGCCCATGGTAGGCCGGGAGAATCTATGGGTCTATGCGTGGAAAGCAGCAGCAGGAGTTGAATATTTTAAAACAGAAAGGCAAAGACAAGATTACATTGAAAAACACTATAAAGGGCTTATCAACGCTCAGCTCGTGCGAGAGCAAGAAGTTGAAGGAATATAAACAACCTATTCCTCCCCCCGGGAGTCTTATCCTAGGGGGCCTTTACAACATCAAGGCCGCACGAAAGTGTTGCAGTTCTCACCCATTTTAGAGCCCATTACCACCCTTACGCATTTTCTTAATGAAGTTTTTATAGATGATGTATAAAATTTTCATTTTTTATGGAGGTTTCATATGGCATCGACAGCAGCACTGGACCGGAAGGTAGAAGGAAACAATTGTTGGTTTTGGATACGGCAAGCAGACCCCTGTACACAGTCAATCCACGTAGCCACAGTTATTGTCGCAGCACTCTCTGCGATTGCCGTTTTAGGAGGTGTCCTGATGATCATGGCTCAACAAGGACATCATTTGGGAGGCATCAACTCTCTTGCGAAAAATGTCCATCCGCTAGCTATTTACGCAACCGTTGCAGTGGCAGCCACTGTGCTCGCACTCGATAGTGCTTTTATCTACGCACTCATTCGGGGTTATACAAATCAAGTTTTCTCTCAAGAAGAAATGGACGAGCTACAGTTGCTTCCTAATCTCAAAGCGACGGAAGCTGACCTGCAGCCCCTCCACTATTCTGTTTACATCTCTCATGAAACTCCAGAAACTGAGACTGATCGCCCAAGGCCCGCAGCTTATATTATTCAAGCCAAAAATAAGCTCGGGCAAGAATCGGTAGTTCCTTTTAGAAGTGAAGATTCACTAGAGGCTCACATTTCTAGGCTCGAGAACGAAGGTTATGAGCCTGCGAAAGAAGCAGGCTTTGCAGACGATCTCAAGGTCTCATTGGAACGTATTCACCATCTCACAGATATAGAGTGGCTAAACAGAAAGTGTGCTAGTTTAGCCTTATGGTTACCAGAAGGGTATTTCACTTTTGAGCGTATTACTCTTGCCAAAGATGGATACCATTGTAACTGCACGCTCTTTGCTGCAAAGCATGAAGGGAATCCTAAAGTCGAGCACTTCGTATCGTTTATACTGCCGGAAACTTCAGGAGAGGTAGGAGCCGAATTTTTATCAGACTGTGTCAATTTAGAAGAGGTTAAGGTTGCTGTGAACAATGCACGCAAACTTCACGTACGCAAGCCACTCGATAACAATAAGTTTGAGGGGTACGAGGTCAGCTTCATACATCAAATCAAAAACCAAAATAGCAACGACCCAGAGCGCTTCTCCAAAGAGGAGAAAATGCTCTACATCATCACTTACCGAAAGAACCACAGTCTAAATGAAATCACCGAGTTCTTTTTAACAGATAGAAGCCGGTTGAAGCGTATGGAAAAGCTAGGGTTTAATATGGCCTAAAGCTCTGACATAACAATTATTTTTGAAAACTACTTAACTTTGGAGAAGCTATGTCATCAAACGCTGTTAAAGGGGAAAGTTCGGGCTGCGTCAGATTGCTGCAGTCAGAAGCGTGTATCAACATAAAGCATACAGGGATTATTACTCTGCTAGCCTTGGCCTCAATAGGGTTGATCGCCGGAGTGCTACTCACCATGGCTCAACAGGGTCATGACCTGGCCGGCATTAATTCATTAGCTCAGATGGTTCCACAACAGTGGCTTTATTTAGGATTAACTATCGCGGGCACAGCGTTTGTTCTTGCCTCTGTGTTTGTCGCAGCCCAAGTAGCCAACCACCTAAGGCCTTACTAATACCATTTCCAGAAAATAAAGTCACAAATTGGCACTGTATAACACGCCATTTTTGAACGATCCTTTCTCGCTTAGGTGCAAAAACATAGGCTTCGAAACGATCATCCAAATCTGTCATGTTACCCAGTGCCACCTCATGGCTTTATTTTCTAAAAATGGTATTAGGTTTAAACCCCAGCGAGCTGATTAGTGCTCAGCTCCTCTTCTTCAACAGAAGTGTTGTACATCATTTCCCACATATGGCGGAAGTTGGGACAGTTCTTGAGCAGCTCGTCACGTGTTCCTTCGGCAACCTTACGTCCTTTTTCGATATAGACGATCTTGTCGGCATGCTCGATGGTGCTAAAGCGATGGGCAATGATGATTTGGGTAAGCTTCCCATGCAGGGCTATGATCGCATCCTTGATTTTTCCTTCGCTCACCGCATCGAGAGATGAGGTGGCTTCGTCCATAAGCAAAATGGGGGCTTCTTTGACAAGAGCACGAGCAATGGCTAGTCTTTGCTGCTGACCTCCCGAGAGATTTTTGCCCGATTCCTCCAGCTTAAAATTGTATTCTCCCGGTAGACGGACGATAAACTCTTCTGCATGGGCATTGCGCGCAGCTAATTGAATCTGTTCGTCACTAAAGGTGCGTCCAAACGAGATATTTTCTTTGATCGTGTCAAAGAAGAGGAAAGGTTTTTGATGGACAAAGGCTATACTTTCTCTCAAAGAGCGCTGTGTATAGTTTTTAATCGATTTTCCATCGATGAGAATCTCCCCTTTCTGGGCTTCATACAGACGTGGCAAAAGTTTTGCAATGGTCGATTTTCCAGCGCCAGTAGGGCCCACGATAGCGACAGTCTCTCCTTTTTTGACCGAAAAGCTGAGATCTTGCAAGACCCAATCTTCGCGGTACCGAAAACACACATTTTTGAATTCAATAGCATTCTGGAACGTAGAGAGCTCGGTTGCATCCGGAGCGTCTACCATGGGAGAGACCATATCGAGCACCTCATACATCCTCTCAGCTGCAGCGACACCCCGGAAGACATTGTTGTTTTCGTCAGCAAATTTTTTAATGGGCTCATAAAAAACATAAAGAAGACCACAGAATACCAGGAGCTCAGCGGGACCTAAACGGAATAGATAAAGCCCAGAGAGAATCACGATAGCAAAAAAGATCGATGAAACCGTATGCAATATGGGACGGGCTGCCAGGCCATACCGAGCACTTTTTTCTTCTAAGCGACACATGGCATGGTTTTGCTCGCGGTATTTTTTAACCGAAAAGTCTTCCATCACAAAGCTTTTCACAGTCATGACACCCGATAAAAAATCGAGCAACGTCATGGCAAACCCTTCTTGTTTGCGCTGAATTTGCTTGGAAATTTTTTTGATTTTCTTAGCGATATAGATGATTGGAAAAACAATCACCGGAAAGCCTACAAAAATGAGTATCGAGAGCTTCCAAGAGATATAGATACAGGCAAGGAGTGTGGAGACGATGGCAAAGGGTGTCTGGATGTAGTTGATGAGCATCGAATTGATCGCTTGTGCAACAATACCCGCATCGCCCGAAACGCGAGCTGAGAGCGAACCAATATCGTAGTCGTGGTAAAAAGACATGGGTAGTGATTGGATGTGCTCAAAATAGGCAAGGCGCAGATCACGACTCACACGGATCGAAACAACCTGAGTACAATAGCGGTGAGCAAATAGGGCAATGGCTTTAAAAAAAGCGATAAACACGAGCAACACAGCTAGGCGGGAAAGATTGGAGTGGATATGAAAGTGGTCATCCATAAACCCAGCAATCTTCTGTACAATAGTAGTACCCCCTCGCGCTGCCATATAAGCATTAGCTGCTTGCTGCGTCATAACCCCGTCGGAAGACTGGGCGACCTGCCCCCATTTCGCTTCAACGTCTGATAAAGACAGTTGTTTCACCGCTTCCAGTTTACCCTCTTTCTCTTCACCGAAGAGGACAAAAACATCGGGTCCTGTTTTGGCAATGACTCCCAAAGAGAACATCTCCATCTGGGATGCAATGGTGAGCATAAACATAGCAATGATCGTAAAAAATAGAAGCGATACGTGCTTACGGTTGAGAAGGGCTGCTTTGAGGAGAAGTTTCATTTTGTTCTTCGTTTATGGTGTAACGTCCAATTCTGCGGAATTTTTGATATCTTCTTTCTAGGAGTACGTCTGGTGGATAGGCTTTTAAAAGCTCCCACTCATCGAGGATAAATTGTTTAATGTTGGCGTAAACGGCTTTGGGATCGTGATGTGCCCCTCCAAGGGGCTCTGGAATGATCGAATCGACTACTTCGAGCTCCATCAAATCTTCAGCCTGCATCTTAAGCTTCGAAGCTGCTTCACTATGTTTGGTGGCATCCTTCCAGAGGATCGAAGCACATCCTTCGGGTGAGATCACCGAATAATAGGCATGCTCGAGCATCGCCACAGTGTCGCCTATCCCCATCCCTAAAGCCCCTCCCGAGCAGCCCTCTCCAATAACAATCACGATAATCGGAGTAGCAATTCTAAATAGCTCGCGCAGGTTGAGGGCAATTGCCCATCCTTGCCCCCTTTCTTCAGCCGAAAGCCCTGGGTAAGCACCAGGCGTATCGAGTAGAAACAAAACGGGGAGATTGAACTTTTCGGCCATTTGGGCGAGGCGGAGCGCTTTACGGAAACCTTCTGGATGCAGCATCCCAAAATTGCGATGCAGACGGCTCTCAGTGTCATTTCCTTTCTCTTGGCCAATCACCATGAATTTTCTACCGTCGATCTTTGCGAATCCTCCGACCACAGCGCTGTCGTCACTAAAAGTGCGATCCCCAAAAAGTTCTACAAATTCATCGGAGATACCCTCGATCACATTGGTGCTACGAGGACGGGAAGGATGACGGCAAATTTGTACCCGCTGCCAGGGTGTCAGGGTGGAATAAATTTTTGCTTTGAGTTTGTCGAGTTTGCCCTCGAGCTTACTGAGCTCGCTTACGGACAAAAGAGGATTTTTGGTGTTCTGTTCTTTAAACTGTTGAATAGCCTTTTCATATTCAACAATTTGCTTTTCGTGTGGCAAAACATCCATAATTTTCCCAAATTAAAAGAACAGCATATCAAAGCGATATGTTTCTTACAAGTTTTAGTGCCACCCTTCCTTTTTACTTTTTAGAATCAATCTAGACCGGGGAGTTTGGCATCAACAAAGTCTTTGACAGAGTGCAGATAGGCAGGTTTGGAAGCAATAATAGCATAGATTTCTTCAATGTCTTCGGTGAGTAGACGGACGCTTCCTTCAGTCTCATAGTGTCCAATGCAGTTGCGCTGCTCTTGAGCAGGAGAAGAATCGGCGGGTCGTTTCCAGGGAACACCATGCAAACCAAGTCCTTTACAAGAGCTGGAACATCCGGCAATTTCACGGCCGATAGGAATCCACCGTTTCCCATAGACAGAGATCATTTCGCATGGCTCATTTTTAAAATTTCCCTTAGCACCTTCTTGATAGACGGCAAACTCACTACCCATTGCAAAGGTGCCGATAGGGGTAAGGCTGCCCGACCTGCGGCTCGCATCGAGTTTTCCTGCGCAAACGGGATATGTTTTCAAAAGTATTTTGGAATCCACTTCACGATCGTAACAATAGAGCCAAAGCTTCAATCGGGAGAGATCGAGCACAAGATGAAACTCGATGGGACGATCTTTGCGATACACATTAAATTTCTCAGCTTTGGAAACGACATCCGAGAGGTAATTGCCGGTACCACGGAGACTCCTTGCAATAAAATGTTTAGAGGTCTGGTAGTGGGAGGCATAATCGCCAAGATAGGCCGGCCTGCCACAGACCCAATCCACGCGACTTACAAATACAACAGTTTCGATAAAGGGCAGCGTCGTACTATAGGGCTGGAAAAGTTCGTTTACCCGGTCAACATCGCAAGGCAGTTGACTATCCGTAGATATGGAAAGAATAGGTGTTCCACTCATCTCCGGTATGGGTGGCGGGGGCTCAGCAGGAATCAAAAAGGCAGCTTGAGGTTCGATGTGTTCAATCTGAATCGTGTCGTTGGGGGGTTGTGCTGGCCAATTGAAAAAAACGATCCCCACAATCAGTGCAGCAAATATTCCTATTAAAATTTTAGATCTAGACATGTATATTCTCAGTTTTTTGCAATTTGAGGCGAGCCTCTGAATGATTAAGGGTATAGGCTATCAGAAAATCGGCTCCCCAAAAGCTTTCATCCCCGGCTAAGGGAATGATTTCCATATGGGCCATATCATCGGCCATCACGCATACATTTCCTAAATGCCCCATGAGATGCACTGGCTGAGAAGGGCCTCCATAGCGGTCTAAAGAGCGGGGTTTAAGTTGATGGGATCGTGCCACGAAACATGAGCTCCCCTTACCAAACAGGACAAAGAGTGGCTTTTTTTCAGAATGCAGCGTTTCAAAGTGGATGCGACAAGCAATTTCTTCATTATCGCCCTCGATCGAAGCTTCCATCCACGCGGCACTATATCCGACATCACGTATGTGGGAAAACCCTGTTTCTCGAGCAGCTGGAGAAGCTAGCCGGCATTGAAAAGAGAGTGCGAAATGTTGCTCGGTAGCGTCAAGCTGGACTTTTTGCGCTCTACCTGCAAGTCCAAAACCCTCACATATTCCAGCAGGGGTGGTTTGAGGACCCCAGTTGATAATGCCTGCGTCCTGGTTCAAAAAGAGACCCAGGCCGCTTTTACAACCCGACCCCAAACAGATCACGGTAGATGTTGGGGTGCGCCAGGAAACCATTCCCAGCTCTCGATCTGAGAACCTGAGAGCGTCAGATGGCGTATATCCAATTTTTTCAAAAAAAGTTGCATTCGCGCAATCAAGAGCCGTTTGGCATAGAAAGCCCTCCTGAGTGAATAAGGCATAAGCAGGCCGCTTGGCATGATCGAGGGTTGCTTCTTGAAAACGGGCCATTCTCAGAGCTGTTTGCACTTCTCCCAATTCCGCTAAGCAAACACCTAACTGTGCATGTTCTTTTGGGTAAGGAAGAGCCTTCCAAGGAAAAAAACCACGCCCGAATAGGGGCACGCCCCCTCCTGGCAAAGCCTCAAGATGGGGCTTAGGAGCTGCGAAACCCGCTCGCATGGCTACAACAGCATAGGTTGCTTGTAAAAGCTCGTGTTCTATCAGAAGGGGTGACCTACCCCAATGCTCTATTTGGGATGCAGAGGCCCCCTGTTGCACAGCTTGAGAGAGCTCATGGAGAAAACTTTCTAAACTCAACATGCAAGGGATAGTAATGAACTCGCCTTACGCAGTCAATGGTTGTATGGAAGACGCTAGAAAAAGAAAACCCTCAACGCGTAGGCGGTGAGGGTTGACAAGATCCGGGAAGCCAGAGGGCTTCTTATTCATCATCATCTAAGTCGCAATCGAGATCACAATCGATATCGATCTCTTTACCACCTTCGATCAAGCGGCGCATTCTCTTTCCGGGGGTGAACTTTACCGCACGGCGCGCTGGAATGTGAATAGGTACGGACGCATTTTTAGGATTGCGGCCAATTTTTGGTTTTCTCTCAACCACTTGCAATACTCCAAAGTCGCGAAACTCAAGTCTGTCGCCTTTGGCCAATGCGTCTGTCATTTTATCGAGGAAATTTTGGATCACAGCTCTAACATGATTTGGATGGATTCCCTGGTCTTGTGAGATTGTCGTGATCAGTTTCTTCTTTGTCATTGTTCCCATATAAGTGATGCCTCCTATTATCGGGTAACCATATTTACTTAAGCTATAACCGTATAATAGCTATCTTATCTTTCGGTTCAAGCGAATTTTTCACTTACGGCGATTTTTTTTTATGTTACCTGGAGAATCACCTTCTTTTTTTTGCCAATACCGATGAGCATAAACTCGTTTTCGATGAGATGCGAGTCATCGATCACAACGTTCTCATCGTTGATTTTTTCATTATTCAGGTAGATACCGCCCCCCACAATCATACGCCTCGCTTCAGATTTACTAGGCAAGATCTTGGCATGCACGAGCACGTCAATGAATTTCAGCCCCACAATCTGCCCTCGGGGCAACTGCTCGCTTGGAATCTCTCCTGCTAGTGCCAGTAGGGTCTGTTTATCTAATTTGGTGTGAAATCCGGGCTGGGCAGCCTCAGTGATTCGCAATGCTTCTTCTAATCCCGCATCTCCATGCACAATCCGCGTCACTTCTGCCGCTAATCTTTTTTGTGCTGCGTTGGGAACATAGTCTTTGTGATGCATTCCCTCTTCAATCACTTGGATCTCTGTCAGATCTAAAAAGGTGAGCATGCGCAGCATCTTGGGCACATCGGCATCAGCAATTCTGTAGAGGTATTGGTAAAAGTCATAGGGAGGAAGTTTATCAGAATTAAGCCAAATAGCACCTTCTTCCGATTTCCCAAATTTTTTCCCATCACTGCGGGTCAACAAAGGAAAAGTGAGTCCATGGACACTGACCCCACATACTTTCCGCACCAGTTCGGTGCCAGCCGTGATATTCCCCCATTGGTCACTTCCACCCATCTGGAGTGAAACTCCATGCGAATTGTAAAGATGTAAGAAGTCATAGGCTTGTAAAAGCTGATAGCTAAACTCGGTGAAGCTAATCCCCTCTTCGGAAGCAAGGCGTGTTTTAACGCTATCTTTAGCCAACATCGTGCCTAAGCGGAAATGTTTGCCGACATCGCGCAGGAAATCCACAAAACCAATCCCTGCGAACCAATCGTAGTTATTCACAATGGTGATATCGCTCTTTAAAACGGCTTTAAGTGAACGCGTGATCCCCTCAAGATTGTGGGCAAGGCTCGTAGCATCGAGCAAATTTCTTTCTACACTTTTGCCAGAGGGGTCTCCAATCATCCCCGTCGCCCCTCCCACAAGAGCAATGGGCTTATGACCATATTTTTGAAACCAAGCTAGGACCATGATTCCCATGAGATTTCCTAAATGCAAGCTGTCCGAAGTTGGGTCAAAACCGACGTAGACTGCTAAAGGCTGGTCAGCCAATTGGTAGATTTCCTCACTTGTTTTGGCATCGACAAAACCACGTTCCTCAAGAGTTTTAATAATATTTTTTATTGACATCTTATTCGCCTGTTCCTTAGAAAAATGTAATTTGCTATCATAGTAATTTAGACCCACAGTGTAAAGGAGCATATCTTATGGAAGGCGACATTCACCGCAAAAATGCCGGCGCCGATATTATCGAGTACCCTGAAAATTGGGAAGATATGAAAGAAAAGTATCTTGAGCGCGAAAAAGAGCAGCTCCAAAAAATCATGGAACGGCGTAAAGCGGACACCAAACAGGAACTCATTGAAATCGCCTCGCAAGCAATTGTTAAGCGTGCAACAAGGGGATCTTCGGAGTATAAAACTCTCAAAGACCGAACCATCCTAACCGACCCTAAAAGCGAAGATATCCAAGAGCTTAAAAAGGCTCTACTCTCCGAAATTTCGGCGATTGGACAGCGTATCCTTGGCCGCCCTGCTACCCCCCCTCCACCCCCTCAGGAATAAGAGGGCTCTTTTTTCGAATCGTGTCTTCGTGCTTAAATGATCCTAAAAACGAAGAATCGTTCAAAAATGGCGTGTTATACAGTGCCAATTTGTGACTTTATTTTCTGGAAATGGTATTACCTAGAAGGGATTGGAGGTATCCAGAAACTGAGCAGGAACACCAAATTTCTCAGAGATGTGCTTAGCAAGCGCCTTCGGACCTACTTTTTCTGTGGCTGAATGCCCTAAAGCAAGAAAGTGAATGTGTTCTTCATGAGCTACACTCCATGCAGGTTCGTCAAAATTCCCAGTGATAAAACAATCGACACCGGCCGCAGCGGCTTTAGCAAGCTCTTTGTAGGCCCCACCCGAGATCAGCGCTCCACTCGCAACTCTTTTCTTACCTCCAAGGGCTATTGCTGCGGGATGGCCATAATAGCTTTCCACCTCACCCACCAGCTTTTCGATCGCCCTTTCAGTAAAGGTGCCTTTCACTCCAATGAATGTTCCGTAATAATCACCAAAGGGCTCAAGATTTTCCCATCCCAAATCGCGTGCCGCTTGCCAATTATTACCCACCTCTTGATGAGCATCCAGTGGAAGATGATAGGCGAATAAGGAAATCCCCCTTTTCAGGAGCAATTCAACTTTAGCCCGTTTGCTACCAACGATTTGATAAGGATCCTTTTCCCAAAAAAGTCCGTGATGCACAATTAAGGCATCTATTGCCTGATCGACACACTGCTCGAAGGTCTCCATGCTAGCAGAAACGGCGGTAGCTATTTTTTTGATCTCGCTTTTACCCTCTACTTGCAATCCATTAGGACAATAGTCTTTGATGGTTGACACTTTGAGATAATCACCTAGGTAAACTTCTAAATCTTTGCGTTGAACCATGATTATTCCTTTGACGTAGCCTACAAGCATGCATTATATAAGTTTTTTATGAAACAGTTCACTCAAAACGAGATCAAAAAACTTGTCGGTCAAAAAGCCGCATCTCTTGTCGAAGAGGGCATGTTGGTGGGACTGGGAACGGGATCCACTGCTGCCTGCTTCATTGACAGTCTCATCGAAAGATGCAGGAATGGACTTAAAATCACCGCCGTCTCTTCTTCCCAACGCTCATTGAAGCAAGCCCGGGCTGGAGGTATCCACACGGTAGATTTTAATCAATTTGCCAATCTGGATCTAACCATAGATGGAACAGATGAGATTGATCCCCAAAATCGGATGATCAAAGGCGGTGGAGGGGCTTTAGTACGAGAAAAAATCTTAGCCACATCGAGCCGCCAGATGATCGTGATTGCCGACGAGAGCAAATTGGTTCCCATTTTAGGAAAGCGCCCCCTGCCAGTAGAGATTATTCCCTTTGGCATTAGAGCAACACTTGCCAAAATCGAATCGATGGGGTACCAAGGAAACATGCGGGCAAATAAAGATGGTACACTCTATATCACTGACAATGGCAATTATATTTTTGATATTCATTCTCCTGGAGGCTTTCCCAAGCCCGAAGAGGACCATGAACGTTTGATCCACCAACCCGGCATCGTGGATACTGGATTTTTTTTTAACCTTCCGCTTCGACTTTTACTGGGTCGTGGAGATGGCACCGTTGCTTTTCGTGAGGACAACATTTGATGGATGAGACTGCAGAACTGATCCCTATTAAGTTTGAAAAAGTCATGCAATCGCGCTCATACACCTGTTTGGTGTTGGGAACCGATGAAAAAAAATTTGCCATCTACACGGATCCCCCAAGTGGCAAAGCCTTGCAAATGTACCTTGCCCGGGCAGAGAAGCCTCGTCCCTATACTCATGACCTCATGTCAAAAATTTTCCGAGGGCTCGACATAAAAGTTAAGCAAGTAGTTATCAATGACGTGCAAGATACCGTGTATTTTGCACGCCTTTTTCTCGAACAACAAATCGGTGACCTGCTACATATCGTGGAAATCGATGCCCGTCCCTCGGACTGCATCACACTCGCTCTTCTACACAAAGTCCCGGTGTACTGTACACGAAGCGTAATGGAAAAAATCATCCCCTATGCTGAATAAAAATATTGTTTGATTAGGCGCGATGCGCTATGTGTATTTCCAAGTGCATATACAAATGGATGTAATTTTGAAAGAATCCCATATGATTGCAAAACAGAAGAGAACCATATGTCCTCCAAGCGAAGGTAATACCGCAGCCAAAGCGCGGCCATCCTCAATAAGAGGTTTTTTCATAGTTAGCAACGACAAAGGGTTGCATACCCGCCCCTCCACAGAGCTCGTGAAGTGCGCGACCTCTTTTAGAGCCCAAATCACGCTCTATCACCAAGACCTCGTAGTCAATGCCAAATCCCTGCTAGGTATTCTTACGTTAGCAGCATCGCGAGGTTCACGCATCGAAATCGAAGCCGTTGGTGAGGATGCCACCGAGGCTGTCGCTACCCTGATTGAATTGGCTCGGAATAAATTTTACATCCACTATTAAAAATTATGTCATCTGTTTCTGATCAAGTAAAAATCCGCACAGAGGTCCTGAAAGAAGACCAATGGAATGTTGCCGCTCTTTTCCCCTCCTTCGAAGCGTGGGAAAAAGATTTTTCCGCTGTTTGTGAAAAGCCCGCCTCCCCTTATTGGCCGAGCCTACAAACCTATCGAGGGAGACTACAGGAGGGTCCTGCCGTTTTGAAAGAGGCTCTGGACGTTTCATTCTCTATTGCCCGCAAGCTTGAAAAACTCTACACCTATGCCCATTTGCGACATGATGAAGAGATCACCAACGACAAACATAAAAGTGCATTCCAACGTATTTCTGCCCTCTTATACGATTTTCAGGAAGAATGCGCTTGGATTGAACCTGAAATCCTAGAGATCCCCGATGCACTCATCGAACAATACCTGAGCTCCTCTCTATTAAAAGAGTTTCGATTCCACATCGAAAAAATTGTGCGAATGCGCCCTCACACACTCTCGGCCGATAAAGAAGAATTGCTCGCCATGGCCGGAAAGCCCATGCAAACCCCTCCAAAAGCCTTTTCAGCGTTAAATAACGCCGATATCAAACTGGGCAAAGTGAAAGATGGTACAGGCCAAGAGAGGGAGCTATCGCATGGGCTCTACCAAATGTATCTACGCTCTCCAGACCGTACCCTACGCGCAAATGCTTTTCAAGGCATGCTCAGTAAGTATTCCGATCTGGAAAACACCATGGCAGAGCTGCTCTACGGCGAAGTGCAAAGTCATATTTTTTCAGCAAAAGCGCATAAATTCTCTTCCAGCTTAGATGCTGCACTATTTCCCAAAAAAATTCCTCAGGCCGTTTACCGCTCATTAATCGATGCCGTACGCGCTGGTCTTCCCTCACTCCATCGTTATGTCAAGTTGCGCAAAAAGCTTCTTCAGTTAGATCAGATCCATCTTTATGATATGTACGTCCCACTGATCCCCCAAGTTGAGATCCACATGAGCTACAGGGAAGCTGAAGAGCTCGTGATCGAATCAGCAGCTCCTTTAGGGAAAGAGTATCAGGAAATTTTGCGCACAGGGCTCAAAAATGATCTATGGGTCGACAGATTTGAAAATAAAAATAAAAGATCAGGAGCCTACTCCAGCGGCTGCTTCGATAGCTTCCCCTATATATTGATGAATTTCCGGGGAATTCTACGTGATGTGTTCACCCTCGCACACGAAGCGGGACATAGCATGCATTCCTATCTCAGCAACAAAAACCAGCCCTATCACTACAGCCGCTACCCTATTTTTGTCGCCGAGGTCGCTTCGACTTTTAATGAAGAGCTCCTCATGCACCTACTACTCCAGAGGCGAGAGAAAAAAGAAGAAAAGCTCTTCCTCATCAATGAAAAAATTGAAGATATTCGAGCCACCTTCTTCCGCCAAGCAATGTTTGCCGAATTTGAGCTAAAAATTCATGAACTTGTCGAAGCGGGTACTCCGCTGACTCCTGCTCTTTTAAGCGAGATCTTTCTTCAATTGAATCGAGATTATTTTGGCCCTGACGCCACAATTGACCCTGAGATAGCCATCGAGTGGGCCCGCATTCCCCACTTCTATTATAATTTTTATGTTTATCAATACGCGACAGGCATCAGCGCCGCTCTGTCTTTAGCGGAAAAAACGCTGCAAGGTGATACTCATGCCAGGGATAACTACCTCTCCTTTATAAAAGGAGGCGGCTCACTCTTTCCGATCGACCTGTTAAAATTAGCGGGAGTCGATATGACTACACCCGAGCCTGTGCAGGCGACCCTGCGCAAATTCGACTCTTTAGTTACTGATTTAGAACGACTAACTGACGCAAGTTGAGAGCAAAAACTCTCAACTTGCATTAATCTGGCACTCCAAGACAAAAAGTGCTAATTTCATTGTCTAAAAACCCCCCTTTTGATATCTTCACTACCTTACAAAAAACCTATTAACTAGTAGGAGCGCACAGACATGACAAATCAAGCCACACAAACCAAGTTAAAACCACTTGGCAACCGCATCTTAGTTAAACGCCTAGAATCCGATGAAAAAATGAAAGGAGGGATCATCCTTCCTGACACAGCTAAGAAAAAACAAGAAACAGCGACTGTCATTGCCATCGGTACGGGCAAGAAAGACAAAGCAGGGGCATTCATTCCCTTTCCAGTCCAAGTCGGCGATAAAATCTTGATGGAAAAATACTCCGGCCAGGAAGTGACTCTCGATGGCGAAGAGCTTATCATCCTGCGCGCTGACGACATCATTGCAATCGTTGAATAATTAATCTAGAGGAGCATTCACGCTATGGCAGCAAAAGATATCAAATACCAAGAAGAAGCCAGACAAAAGATCCTAAAAGGGGTCAAAACACTAGCCGATGCGGTTAAAGTGACGCTCGGCCCAAAAGGACGCAACGTCGTAATCGATAAATCTTACGGCGCACCCCAGGTCACCAAAGACGGCGTGACCGTGGCCAAAGAGATCGAGCTAGAAGATCGCCATGAAAACATGGGCGCTCAGATGGTCAAAGAAGTCGCAAGCAAAACCGCAGACAAAGCGGGCGATGGCACAACTACAGCGACCGTGCTTGCCGAAGCACTCTTTGCAGAAGGACTGCGTAACGTGACTGCAGGTGCTAATCCCATGGACCTCAAGCGCGGGATCGAAAAAGCGGTTAAGACCGTTGTAGAAGAGCTCAAGAAGATTGCTAAACCGGTTCAGAACCAAAAAGAGATCGCACAGGTTGCAACCATCTCAGCTAACAACGACGACGAAATCGGCCAAATCATCGCCAAAGCGATGGAACGTGTCGGTAAAAACGGAACCATCACAGTAGAAGAAGCCAAAGGATTCGAAACCACCCTCGACGTAGTCGAAGGAATGAATTTCGACCGCGGTTATCTCTCAGCTTATTTCATGACAAACCCCGAAACTCAAGAAGCCGTCCTCGAAGACGCTTTCATCCTCATCTACGAAAAGAAAATTTCCGGGATGAAAGAATTCCTGCCCATCTTGCAGGCAGTAGCTGAATCGGGACGTCCCCTCTTAATCATCGCTGAAGATATCGAAGGCGAAGCGCTCGCAACTCTTGTAGTTAACCGCCTAAGAGCCGGCTTGAAAGTATGCGCTGTTAAAGCCCCCGGCTTTGGCGACCGCAGAAAAGCCATGCTACAAGATGTCGCTCTGCTCACTGGTGGGCAGCTCATCAGCGAAGAGCTCGGCATGAAGCTCGAAAACACAACCCTTGAGATGCTCGGCCGCGTGAAAAAAGCCGTCATCAAAAAAGAAGACACGACCCTCGTTGAAGGAGCCGGCACTAAAGCCGAGATCGAACAACGTTGCGCTCTGATCAAACGCCAGATCGAAGAGAGCACCTCCGATTACGACAAAGAAAAACTCCAAGAGCGCCTTGCTAAGCTCTCCGGAGGCGTAGCCGTTATCCGTGTAGGAGCTGCTACTGAGATAGAAATGAAAGAGAAGAAAGACCGCGTCGACGATGCCCAGCATGCAACAGCTGCTGCCGTTGAAGAAGGAATCCTTCCTGGCGGTGGAACAGCTCTTGTTCGCTGCATCCCTGCAGTTGAAGCACTGGCAAAAACCCTCGAGGGAGATGAGCGCATCGGCACAACCATCGTTGCTAAAGCCCTTACAGCTCCCCTTAAGCTCATCGCAGAGAATGCCGGCCTCGAAGGAGCTATCGTGCTCCAGAAAGTCGCTGGCCTTGGCACAAACATGGGCTACAATGCTCTTTCCGAAGAGTATGTCGACATGTTTGAAGCTGGAATCCTCGATCCGATGAAAGTGACCCGCTTAGCGCTCGAAAGCGCCGCGTCGATCGCAGCCCTGCTGCTCACGACCGAAGCGATCATCACCGAGATCCCTCAAGAGAAATCTGCTGCTCCAATGCCCGGAGGCATGGACTACTAGTCTCGACACCCTGTCAAGACAAAAAAGCCCCTCATTCGAGGGGCTTTTTTGTTGATTAAGCCTATTGCAAAACTCCTGATTCTAGGAGACTCAAAGATTTTCAGAGCTACTGGCTCAACACGCCATGCCAACGAGAACTACCCGAATGGGTAGGTAATGCACGCACCATTTACGTCTAAATTAATACCATTTCCAGAAAATAAAGCCATGAAGTGGCACTGTATAACACGCCATTTTTGAACGATCCTTTCTTGCTTAGTTGCAAAAACATAGGCTTCGAAACGATCATCCAAATCTGTCATGTTATACAGTGCCACTTCATGGCTTTATTTTCTGGAAATGGTATTATTCTCTAATCGCGCACTTGCATGTTGCGTATAGTTCTTTAGATAAGGAATCAGACCACAAAAATAGCCTAGGGCTTTTCGTAATGCTGATTTGGGAGTATCTTTACCTTCCATCGGCATCCCTTTGATACGCAGGATCAGCTCATCTGTGATCGGGATCTCTTTTTCTTGCCGAATTCTAAGTCTATCTTCGGGGCTCCGCTTCCAGGCTATCCTCTCGAGCATAAAGAGGTACCGTATCTTGCGTAAAACCCAGTCTCTAAATGGAGGGTCTGTATGGGCCCAAAAAAATGACGCCGGATGTGGGCAAAACGGGGTGACCAGTTGATCTCTTTTTTCTGTGCTAAGATCTCGTAAGCCCCATGCTTATCTGAATGGACCACCCCTTTGTAGTTTTTGAGAATTTCAAAAGCGTGCTCATAGCAGCGACTTTCTCTAAAATCATAAAGCCTGTAACCATTGCTTCCTGCAAGGACCCACATAAAAACTGTTTTGGCCTTATCCTTCTCTTGCATCTTGAGAGGGCTTTCATCAATAAACAGAGACTCACCTTCCATTATCTTGCGTCGCACAGCATTATAGAGCGGCTCTAGCTCCAAACCCACGCGTACAACCCATTGGGAAAGAAGCTTTCGGCTGATCCTTAAACCATTTCTCTCATACATTTCGCTGATGCGATAGAGGGGCATATGGTCGGCAACTTTTTGGGTAATGACCGCTGCTAAAAAGCTTTCGTCGCAAGCAAAAACCAAAGAAGGCAAGATCCTCTATCATAGAAGTACAACGAATGCAGAGGAAAATCAAAAAGGAGTCTACAGGTCTCCCGGGATACCAACACAAATTTTAAAAAGTAAAAAGGTTATTCTGTGAATTTTCAAATTGTAGTGTTAAATCCGACAAACTTCGACACCCTTTCTCGATAGTAACTCGCTGAACTTGAGCTAATTGTCGCCGCGCAATTCTCAAGGCTTCCAATCTCCACCGACCTTTCCTTACATGAGTTGGGGCTCAGGGATTACACCCCGATTCAATTATTCAGGACTCAATCCACTCATTTATTATTCTCAAGGTGATTCACAACAAAAGATCCAGCTATCCCAAAAAAATCAAATTGCCTACAAGATGCTCCTTGATGAGAAAGGAATTCACTATCATAAGCGATGGGGTAATTTTCATCTCAGTACACACGAGGGTTTTAAAAGTGGATACCTGTTTCCACACTTAAAAAAAGCTCCAAATAACCCGCCCAGTTTTTTTGACGAATCCATTGCATTTAAATCCCCCGCTTCTTAAGATTTGCCCTTCTATTCCGGGTTAGCTCAGTGGTAGAGCAGTGGACTGTTAATCCATTGGTCGCAGGTTCGAATCCTGCACCCGGAGTCTCTAGACTAGAGGCAGTTACAGCAAGAGTTGTAGCTGCCATTTTCAACGATGGTGCACTGATGGTGCACTCACCCACAAAAAATGGCGACGACTCTTGTTGCCAACAATACGCTTCAATCTAAGGACAAAAGGGACAATAGGGACAAAACTCATTTGAGTTTTGCCTCATAGTTTTTCCTTGAATGCACCATTAGTGCACCAAAGGAAAGGTCGGTGAAGATTAGACGCCTTGAGACTAACCTCTCAATGAGAAATCAGAGCTTCCAACCGATGATTAGCAATCCATTGTCGTAACCTTTTGTGAATTGTTAAGATTTATTGGAGCAACTACTATGGCATACATTCAAGAACGTAAAAAAGATGATGGTAAAACTCATTACCGGGTTCAAGTTAGGTTGAAAGGATATCCGACAGCCACCGCTACATTTGAGAGGAAAACGGACGCAAAGCAATGGGCTCAACAAACAGAAGCGGCTATGCGCGAGGGGCGCTATTTCAAGACCTCAGAATCAAAAAAGCACACGGTTGGCGATTTAGTCGACCGCTACATAGAAAACGTCATTCCAACCAAACCCAGAAATGCCCCCGCCTGCACAGCCCAGTTGAAGTGGTGGAAAGAACAGTTGGGCTATTGCCTACTCTCTGACCTCTCCCCTGCTCTCATCGCAGAACAACGCGACAAACTCCTAAAAGGAATAACGCCCAAAGGGACCGTCCGCTCCCCTGCCACTGTTGTCCGATATCTTGCTGCCCTCTCACACGCCCTTACTACCGCGACCAAGGAGTGGGGCTGGCTCGACGACTCACCTATGCGTAAAGTTACCAAGCCAACCGAACCACGTGGCCGCGTTAGGTTCCTCAGCGACACTGAAAGAGTCGCTCTTCTTACCGCCTGTAAAGAAAGTAGCAATCCCTATCTCTACCTTGCCTTCGTCCTCTCTATTTCAACTGGCCTCAGACAGGCAGAATTAATGACACTCCGGTCAGAAAATGTTGATATCTTCAAAGGACGAATTATCCTCCATCACACCAAGAATGGAGAAAGAAGGGCAGTCCCACTCAAAGGGCTTGCCTTACAGTTACTGCAAGCTCATCTCTCGTCCATGCAACAAGATATAGGCCTACTATTCCCTTCTAAAGAAAATCCACAAAAACCAATGGACCTCCGTTTTCCATGGGAACAAGCCCTAAGACGAGCTGCAATTAAAAATTATACTTGGCATGATAACCGCCATTCTTGTGCAAGCTATCTCCTTATGGCTCAATGCTCTCTTGCAGAAATCGCAGAGGTTCTTGGTCACAAAACGCTCGCCATGGTCAAAAGATACGCCCACTTATCAGAAACCCACACAGCCCAAGTTGTGGAACGCATGAACCAACAAATATTTTGTACATAGGATAGACTATGAAGATCAAATCAAAGGACCAAACTTTTTTCAATTACCTCCTCGAAAACTACCCAGCGAATGAATTTCGCTGGTCCAAAACACGCATTCTGACGTTACATCAAGGAGTGTTTTTGGCTTATGGTATTGAGCCTGGGGATAACGATGAAAATGCTTTCCAGCTTCTTCATTTTGAGAAATTTCTCAAAGAAGTCGACGAGTTTTTAATTTTTGAGCTCTCCATGAATGCCATACAAGCAGGTACCCTACCCATGTATGATAAGTTTCATATAGACGCTAAGGATTTTGTAGGATGGGCTAAGAAAATAAAAATCCCCATTAGAACTGAATTCTTTTATGAAGACCTCCCCAACGAAAGCATCAAACAAAAGGCAAACATTCGTGCTCGAAGACCTGACAATGAGGAGCTAAGAAAGAAAATTATGGGCTTAATGGGACAAATTACACGCAATAGAGAAGAAAAAGAAGTGGCTGAAGGCAAGAGAAACAAAGCATCAAGCAAGGCTGATTACACACGGAATAAAGATATGCTAAAACTTATCGAAATCATCAACAAACTGGGAGGCCTTGAACCAGTGCAAGGGGACATTGATCCCGAATGGTTTAAAGACCTAGAAGATAGTCGTAATATAAAAAACAAACCAACTAAATGAAATGATTCGCGTTGGCTTCATTACTCTACCTGAATCCCTGATGCGGATACTCTAAAGGAGTGTGTCTCCGCATTAACACAAAAAATCCGAATAAACCCGCTAAATTTCCTTATCCTTATCTTGCAAAAGTTACCGAATGACCGCTTAGGCGGATTCAAACTATTTAGTAAAATTGCTTATTCCCCTAGAGAAATACTACCGCATCAAGTCCATGCGGAAACAATCAAGCCTCGCCCGCTGTAATAAAACATTCTTCTTCATACTTTTTTGTCAAAAGTGAGCGAAATGGCTTGGCAACGTGCCGGCACGAGCGAGCTTGTTAAACAAGTCATATAGGCAAAAAAAATTATGTCTGAAGATGAAAGTTACCCTAAGAAAATAAAACTTATCCCTTTAACCGACTGGCCAAAACATCACCCCTGGCCTCCTTTAGGCGGGTTACGCCACTTGGTCTTCCACGCTAAGACAAATGGCTTTGACCTAGTAATCAAACGCGCGTCAGGAAGAATTTTAATTGATGAGGCGGCCTTTTTTCGGTGGGTGTCTGAAAACAATACCAAGGGAGGTAAGGTATGATAAACCATTTTCATATCAAAACCCCTCGACAAAAAAGGGCTCTCGAAGTCCTTTTAGACAGATCAACCTCCGTAAACGACTTAGGTCCTGAAATCGGCGCACTTAATCCACGACAAATCATCTTCGAGTTACGGCAGCAAGGCTTTCAGGGTATCATCCAAACCCGACGCTTTGAAGTAACTGACCGGGACGGCAATCAATGCCGTCCTGGCGAGTACTACATACCACTTGAACTAAAACCAATCGTGGAAAGGGCTGTACAAGAATATGTCCTCAAGGCGCGGACCAGGCGCACAAGAGAGACTGAGAAACTAAACAATACCGATTGTAGCCGGGAGGTTTAGTAAATGCAAGACCTCTATCCTAACAATGATGAATGGGGAGAGCCTCTCTCTTTAGTGGGGAGGGCTCTCCCCTCCTGGCCTCAGAATGTATTTCCTGATGCTATGGAAGATTTTGTTCGTGAGCTTGCTCGTTTCACAGAAACTCCAATTGAACTCAGCGCGATGCTTGCTATCACCGCTGTTGCCACTGCTAGCCATAAAAAGTATCAGGTTCAAGTTAAAGAAGGTTACTGCGAGCCCGTCAATCTCTGGACAATAGGGATACTGCCTCCGGCCTCCAGAAAGTCTAGCGTATATAAAGAGATAGCAGCACCTCTTAAAGAATGGGAACGTGATCAGAAAGCTGCTCTCGAGCCACTCATTCGATCCGCAGAAAGCAATCTCAAAACTCAAGAGGCTCGACTCAAAATATTGAGAATGCAAGCTGCTAAAGCTTCCAATGATCATGATTACGCTATTTTACAGGAGAAGATAGAACAGCTAGAAAGCGCATTGACAGCAATCCCCGGCTATCCTCGAATTTGGGCTAGTGACGTGACTAATGAGCAGCTTGGGGTGATCATGGCAGCCAACGGAGATGCCATGGCATTACTGAGCGATGAGGGTGGTATATTCGACATCATTACGGGTCTATATTCTGACGGTCAAAGCAATATTGACCTCTTCTTGCAAGCCCATGCGGGAAGTTCTTTCCGTGTAGATAGAGGCTCTCGCCCTCCTATTTTTATGGAACGAGCGGTATTGACCATGGGACTAACCGTCCAGCCGCATGTGATAAAAAAAATCACTAGCAACAAGACCTTTAGAGGAAGAGGGTTGCTTGGTAGATTCTTGTATGTATTACCCAAGTCTAATATTGGTTCGAGAACATTGGACGAGCCTCCTATGTCACCTGAATGCTCTGCGCGTTTTCGAGCGATCATCACAGCGATTCTAAATCAGCTAACACCTGCTACGGATACGATTGGAATACATACTCTCCAACTGGATGGAGAGGCATATGGAAAATGGCTAGAGTTTGCGAAATGTATTGAGACGTTGATGGGCGAAGATATAGGGTTTCTATCGCACATTACGGATTGGGCTGGAAAGCTCCCTGGAGCCGTAGCGCGCCTTGCCGCTTTGTTACATATTGCTCGTTACGCTCATCAACACCCCCATGAACGTAAGATATCCCTTCATGACATGTCTGCCGCCGTAAAAATAGGACATACCCTGTTGCATCATGCATTAGCAATTTTCGACCTATTGCAAGAAGATGATGCAATGCAGATAGCGCGTTCCATTTATCATTGGATAAAAGAGCAAAACCTAGAGCAATTTTCTTTACGGGATTGCAAGAGAAAATTCAGACGCCTTAAGGATAGTGTCCCAGCTGGTCTTTTAGTGCTTGAAGAAGCAGAGATTATTCGAGGATGGGAGAAAGCTCCATCCGTGGGACGCCGTTCCGATATGTATTCAGTCAATCCCAAGGTTCTAGAAAAGTAGCCGGCGCATATGCACATGATATGGAATAGATTTTGTCCCTATTGTCCCATTTGTCCCTAAGCAATTAAAATCAAAAAAAGGAACATACAAACATGAGCAAAGAAGAGAAAATCGAAAAAACCAAAGATGACATCAAACAAGTTGCACAGTCTTCGACAGATAAGGAGATGATCACTGAAAAGAAAGAGCAGATAAGACAACTAGAAGAAAAAATCAAGTTAGCCAGCCAAACGTTGCTAAAGGGTAAATCCCCGATTTGGCTGAGAGAGGACCAGGGAAAAATTAAATGGGAATATCCGATTTTAAAGGACCCCCACAACTCCCTGTCTGATGTTTTGAAATACCTTACAGCCACAACAGATTTTGAGCTTGCCGCCGAAATATTCGATAAAGGCAGGAACGCTCTTCCAGGCACAGAACGCCCCGGTCGAAATGCAAATCTAGCTCTTCAATCTCTTGCCGACAGTAGTCCAAGGGATGCTACAGAAGCTAGGCTGTGCCTACAGGCAACTGCTCTCTATTCCCAGGGTATGCATTACCTTTCTAGGGCAGAAGGTTCAAACATGCTCTTCCATAGTGAGTTTTATATGAAATGTGCGATCAAGCTCCTACGCCTTCATAACGAAACAGTCGACGCAATTAGCAAGTATCGTAGAGGTGGCGAGCAACGTGTCCTTGTACAGCACGTCAATGTGAACGAAGGAGGTCAAGCCATCGTCGGGACAATCAACCATGGGGGCGGGGTAAATAAAAAAACTGACGAGGTAATCCCATGATACGAGAGTGCGGAGCAAAGGCCAGAACACATGGACACCAGCCATGCCGGCGTATAGCAATGGCCAATGGGCGCTGTCACCTTCATGGCGGTAAAGTTCCTAAGCACAATCCTGGTCCAAAAACGGAAGAAGGCAAACTGCGCCAAAAAATGGGTTCATGGAAGCATGGCATGCGATCAAAAGAAGCTACTGCTGAGAGGCGGACCATTCGTGAAATAGTAAAAGATTATAAAAATGCGCTTGCAGGTTTATAGCTTGCCCTTTTTTAAGAGATAATCATTTCCTAGAATGGCGCAAAACTTCTAAGTTGTTAAAGGCATGCATTTTTTATAGTTCAGTATTAGGGGTCAAAAGTAGAGCGCATTGCTTGTTATTTCGAAGACCAGAGCACAGAATTTGACCGGAATCATTTATGAAAAGGGCTACTCTCAACGAAATATCCTTTGGTAAATCAGGAATCAAGGCCATTAAATCAATCGGTCTTCCCGCTTTCCAAAGAATGGCTTTTGTTACATAGGCAAGGACCTGTGGATTATGGTTTACTAACCTTTGGCTGTTAATTGTTGATAAGCCAACAATATCTCCATTATCATTTACGTCGCACGCTTCGGAGACTGGACCACCGAATCCATCTAACAATATATAGGTATCCTTTTTCCATACGAAGGCCATTTTATGAACCGCATTATGAAAACCTTCTGAATTTTTCAGGCTGCCATAGTAATTTTCATTGTGCCAAAGGTTCTTTCCACAGTTGAAAATAATGCGTCCCGAAGGGATATTTCTATATCTCTCAATATCAACAGAAACAAATTGATTTAATTTTAGAGGATTTTCGGCCCAGCCTACCACCTGCTTTAAATTATTTACCGCATTTGCTTCTGAATAAGCTGTCATAATAACATTATTGTTGAGTGTAGCATAGTTTTTATTATATCTATTGGAGTATATGGAGCCTACTTGGTCACCAAGGCTATTTCGCCCATATGAAGCACCACTTGCGGGCGCCCGTTCAAACAAGAAGTTACTTTGCTCATCAAGTCGCCAGACTAATTTTGATGTAAAAGCAAGTTGGCTATTCAAAACGACCCAAGGCATGGTAGCGCGTCCAAGCATGTCAGCAAGATCATTGATGTCATAAGTCGTGGAGGGTCGTTGGTCATTCGGACCAACAATCTGAATTCCTCTCGATGATTCCCAAAGAAATGCTTCACCTTTTGATGTTATTCCTACGATTTGTCCATGGTTATTCATGGCCATAGGAAAGACTTCGCCAAGAATTTCAAAACTAAAAAATTCCGCATTAAGGGCTAGAGGAATAAGTGTTAAGGCAAAAAATATACCTCTAATAAAACACGTAACTATTGGGCAGAATATCATGAGGTTAAAATCTCCTATGCGACTTCATGATATTTTAATTAAATGCCATATTTACAAGAAGTTAAAACGTATTTTTTGCAAAATGCTGAGCACAAAATGCTACAAATAAATCCCTGCAGTTGTTACGCTTTATCAATCTTAACATAAACAATTTACAAAGTTTTATGAAAATGATTATAAGACAAGTAGTCTTAGGTTTATTTCTTTTGGCGGTGTCGTCATTCAATTTCTTGCCTAATCATCTAAATGCCGCAGAGGTCGATAAGGGGTTGATGATAATAGACAACAAACCTTGGAAAATATCTTGGGTCCAAGAAAATGACATTCTCTGGGTGCTGATTGCACAGTTTGACAATGGAACACTTAGAACATTCTTTAAACGGCCTCCCCCCTCTAAAGGTTTGGGACTCTCTCCTGATAATCAGCCTACCAAACAAGAGTTCGAATTCTATTTAGGAAAAAAATTCACCAGTACCAAAAGTCAATTTGAACAGTGGCTAGATGGTGCGAAGTGCTATGCATTTATATATGAAGAAAAATTTGAGAGAGAAGGTAGGCAATTAGAATTTGGGACCACCGCGATAATTGAAGAAGTGGATAATGCTGAGAATGAAATAAGGTATGCAATGTTCAAAAGATTTAATTAAAAAGGCTTGAGGTAAGAATATGTTTAGAAAACATCTAATTTTAATACTAATTGTCTTGGCTCCAGCGGTTTTACATGCCGCTCCGACATATATCGGGAACTACAATACAAACAAGTATGACCCAAATTCGGTAAACAATCCATATGGCACTTCGGGGAGTCCATATAATTCGAACAGCATTAATAACACCTATGGGCGGTATGGAAGTCCTTACAGCAATAAATCAGCGACGAACCCCCACGCAACAGATGCGCCCAAACTCTATGACCAAAATGGGAATTACAGGGGTAAGCTGAGCTCAAATCGTTATGACCCCGACTCCGTGTCTAATCCCTACGGTAGATATGGGAGCCCATACTCCTCTAAAAGTATCAATAACCCTTATGGTGCGGGCAGCCCTTACTCTTCTGATGTAATTCAAATTTTTGGCGAATAGAGGGGAAAATAGAACTACATAGATAGCTATAAAGACTGAAATAAAGACAGGAATATTAATCATGAGTAAGAAAATCAGCGGCCTATTTACAACCATTTGTATATTAACATTATGCCCAGCATTACCAATGCACGCCATTGTGATACTCCCTGCCCAGGAAAGCGCTGCAGCAAAATTCGGAAGGAGTTTGGGAGAAGGTTTTTCAAAAGGCATGGAACAAGCTCAGTCAATCGCACGTGAAAGACAACATCGCGCAGAATTAGAAAAAGAGAATAGAGTGGCTGCTGAGATTGATTATTATAATCGCGTTGTAAGTCAATTGTCTTGTGAACCATCTCATCAAACACTAACACTACCTCAAGAGATTTCCCACCCGTTCATACATAGAAATCGCTTAAAAATGTGGGATGGGGAAATAATAAATTACGAGTTCAAAAGAAAATTTAATAGAGTGTTGGCTATGGATAACTTAATTGAATGGCTCTGGTCCTTAGACATTTTAAATGAAACACCTAAGAAATTCCTTTCTTCAGGCAACATGGATTACCCAAAGCTCAGATTAGAGATTGAACTGCTCGATTCAAATAATTTTGTGCTTTCATCCTGTGTTATATATACAAATTTGTCTTTAAAACGAGGCGAAAGCAAGGAGTTACAAGGGAAGTGGATTCTTCCATACGATCAAGTCTCACGAGTATCAAATTACAGAATATGTCTTGGGGGTACGATTTAGGACGTCTTTACTGGTCGTCCGTTGCGTTGACCCCAAATAATTGAAATGGTCTTACTCTACTTAACGAAAATAGATAATCCTTGTCTGAGTTATTTTCGATGTACATCTGTACAGGATAATAACCATTGCTAATGACGTCCCGATCCAGATACTTCTTACACTCCTTCCTATCAAAAGTCTTTACGTAAACAATAACATCCTCATGCACACCCGTGGTGCCTCTCGTAACCATAACTGGAAACAAATTATTCAAAGACGAGGCTTGATAACTGGCACAACTAGTTTAACTAACGCAGACTGATAGCAATAGAAATTTAAACACTGTCTTCATTTCGCTTACTCCAAGTAATAACACCCAGAGATACTAATTGAGTTCGTGATTTAGAATAAGATAGAACCAATCTTTTTTTTAATATTTCTTATTTCTTATCCATCACAATTCAAAGGGTTGGATTTCTTTGAGCTCATGGAAAATTGAAAAGAAATATTTTGATTATTTAGGCATATCTGATTAGAATTTGAAATGTTAGAGGATACAAAGAGCAAAATAAAATTGGAGAATTCAATGTCAAGTGAGAACGAGATGAGGAACGTCGCATCAGCGCTGCATGAAATTGCAAAGTCCATAAACATTCTTGCAGAATCTATACAGTACAAGGAAGAAACAGGGAAAAATTCATTGACCGGTGCATTAAATAATATTTCGAGCAGCATGAATGCCATTGCTGTGGCTCTTGAGCAATTTGTAACAAAAAAGAGTTAAGATGACACTATCAAATTATCCTTTGTAGCAATAAAGGGATCATAGACGAATTTGTGGGTCATGCTCTCCTGCTGAATCCTAATATTTAGAAACTGAAGCTACTATCAATGCCACAATTGATACAACAACACTCAAAAATGAAAAACAAATTGCAAAAAGACTAATTAATTGACCAAAGCGTGTTTGAGCATATTCTCGCATACCCCTTACTAATTCTTTAACATTTTTACTATTAGGATGTTCATAATTCCCATAAAGATGATAGGTCGGCAATTGCATTTCCTTAGCGAAACTAATTAAATCATCTAAAACCGGGCGCCATTTTTTTTCAAAGCCAGAATTATCTCCCGATTCGTAGCTCTTGGGAGGATTGTGCTTTTTTATAATTTCATCTATTTTAGTATTGTAGCTAAGGCTTTTGGCAACAAGCTTTATCTCTATAAGAAAATTTTTACCAGGAATTTTTTTTAACATCTAACACCTAATATTTTTTGCTTAACATAAGAAATACAGACCATTGAATATAGGCACTTAAGGTCCACTCTGTAAGTTGACTAAATACTCTTAGATTGCCTCGAATCATGGACTCATTCTTTAAGTTGAGCAACAAACCGTTTGGATATTTATAGACTTTATCCTCATCCTCCCATATTCCATTATTGTGCACGACAGAATTTCTTATATTAATAACTCCTCGCCAATAATTAAAATTATCTATTGAAATTATTTTCTTGTCATAGGATTCTTCAATAAGATTAAAGAACTTAATCTTTTTTTTTGGGATACTGAGTGGTTGCGCTTTTAATCTTAAGGCGTGCTTCATAGAAAACTCGATGGCTGATATGGAAAAAAGAAACAGCCCTTTCGTTGCCATAATCACTCTCCCTCCATTCTCTTGCTTAAGAGACACAATTTCGCTTGATGCAAGGTCAAAGCTGCCTTTCCAATGAGTGACATAATGGTCAAGAAGTTCTAAACACACAATAGCATGATTGCATGACATTGCTAACCCAGCCTTTAGCTGGTCCTTTCTTTTATCATCAAAAGAGTCCCAAGCAGCAGTTGACACTTTTGAAATATGAATAATTCTTTGCACATCTTCTATCACTTCTTGCATCTGTTCCTCTTTGCACTTACGAAAGCAAAAAGCATGCCTAAAAGACACTTTTGTCAGCTTGATTGTGGTGCAATGGTGGTGCAGTGGTGGTGCAGTTGGGTACAAAAAAGCACCAAAGTCCACAGCTGTTTACAATAAGCTCCTCTCCTTTAAGTCTTTGATTCTTTTGTTGCTAGATATTGTAGAGTGTTGTAGATTATGGGCTTACGCTGGACTGTTAATCCATTGGTCGTAGGTTCGAATCCTACACCCGGAGTCTTCTAGCCAGGGACTTAAGCTCATAATCCTTTCTCCCCGGTTATGAAAACCGTGCTTTTGCCGGAGTACCTAATTTCCTTAGATCACCCAAGCAGAAGCTGCCCAAAAGTTGCGCAGTTTCGTTTTGATCGATTGAAATCAATGAAATTACTTGCAATTACCTGTAATACAATGCGTTTAGATGGAGGGAGTATGTATGGGCATATTCCTAAGCCACTCTGGGAAAAATGGACTCCTGCAGATCCCCTCAATCGGATTCAGTTTGCTTGCCGATCCCTTTTTTTACAAACAGACGATGGCCGCAACATTTTATTTGATGTTGGTACCGGTAATTTTTTTGACCCCAAGTTAAATAACCGCTATGGGGTTGAGGGGAATTTTGCGTTAATCAGTAGCCTGGAAAAAATAGGGATTTCTGAAGGAGATATCGATATCATTATCTTGTCTCATCTCCATTTTAATGATGTTGTCTTATTTAGACCTGCCCTCGGGGTTACTAGTCTACGCTTCCGATTTAATACCCGGTCTCCCATGGGTCCATCTTCCAGTTACTATGGGTTATGATCGCTTTCCTGAACTTCTCGTAGATGAAAAAGAGCGATTATTAAAAAAATTGATCCATGAAAATGGCCGTTTATTATTTACCCACGATCACCAAACCGCTTGCGCGCGCGTAACCCAAGATGCAAATGGTAAGTACGTAGGACAGCCGGCGGATTTGTCATAAAAGCTAATCAAGATATTGACCAACAAATCTCTCGATTTTTGCATCCACTTGGTCTACACTTATTGAAAATTTTAAAGAACGCAAATGACGATCAACCCTTCTGAGCCACCCAATAGCGACCTCATTCTTTACCAGACTGATGACGGAAATACCCACATTGTAGTGCATCTTCAAGATGAAACCGTTTGGCTCAACCAGAAAATGATGTCCGAGCTTTTTCAAAAAGATGTTCGGACTATTAATGAGCACATTCAAAATATTTATAATGAACATGAATTGGAACCCCATGCAACTATCCGGAATTTCCGGATAGTTCAAACTGAGGGAACTCGCACAGTTGTACGGCAGGTTGATTTTTACAATCTCGATATGATCATTTCGGTGGGTTACCGGGTGAATTCCCATCGTGGTACCCAGTTTCGCATGTGGGCAACTCAACGGTTAAAAGAATATCTCATCAAGGGATTTGTATTAGATGATCAGCGTCTGAAGCAATCAGGAGGGGGTAATTACTTCGATGAACTCCTTGCCCGTATTCGTGACATCCGCTCCTCAGAAAAAGCTTTTTGGCGCAAGGTATTGGATATCTACTCTACTAGCATCGACTATGACTCTCGAACTGAAATGTCTCGGAATTTTTTTGCTATCATTCAAAATAAAATGCATTGGGCAGCACATGGAAATACTGCGGCTGAGATTATTCATACTCGTGCTGATGCAGACAAGCCCAATATGGGGTTGACATCGTGGATGGGAGATAAGCCCCGTAAAGCTGATACCGAGGTCGCGAAAAACTACCTTAAAGCTCCAGAGCTTGACGTTTTGAACAGAATTGTCTCTATGTATCTAGACTTTGCCGAATTGCAGGCACTGCATCGTAAGCCTATGTACATGAAGGATTGGATCGCCAAACTGGATGATTTTTTGCGCATCAGCGAACGTGATATTTTAACCCATGCCGGCACTACCAGCAATGAGGCAGCACTTGAAAAGGCAAGGACAGAATACGCCAAATATCAGCAGAAAACTATCAATGCTCCCTCATCGGTAGAACAACATTTTTTAGAAGCGATCGACGAAGCTAAACAAATCGAATCCCATAGGAAAGACCAAAAACGTCAATAATGGACCTTGAGCCTTCTAAAAAATTAGAAAAGTGTATCTTGTAAAAAGCAAAGGATAAGTTTAGAATTCATTTAATCTATTAAATAAAATGGATTTTCAATTTAGCGGAGGGATTTATTGGTAAATTTTAAATGATTCTAAAAAGAAATTTTTATGATCAACGTTCGGCATAGATGTAAACAATTGATAGACGACACCCGTTTTAGACACTAATATTTTAAAAATCAATTCATTAGTATCGATCGTTAATGATATCTCGATATTAGGTTCAGGCCAATATTCTATGTCGATATTATTATTAGAATTTGCATATTCTATCGCTAATTTTTCCACCAAATCCCTAGGCGTTACGTTACCATATTTGTATTTAAATTGATCAGGTGCCCATATACATAGAGTTCCAGATGAATAGAGTTCTTCTATAGTACACCCATCGTACAAACCCATTACGAAAAAGGCTATTTCATTGTCTTTTTCGGTATTTGAAAAACAAAACGATTTAGGTTGCAAACCTCTAAAAGTAAAACCACGAAAAATTCGCATTCCTGGACGAGGTAAGCAGATTTCGAACCCTGGCAGATCTCCAATAGTCCAATCGTCACTTTGCACAACAAATCGTTCCCAAGCAATATCCGAATACGTGAATGTATCTTGAGGAACAGGAACTCCCGTGCAGTGGTATCCAGGTAAATAATTCTTCCAAATCCATCCTTCCACAAAAGCATCACATGGAAAAACGATGGCAAGCTGCAAGATTATCAAACAGTTGATTATCAAAACGCCTGGAAACACTTCTGAGCACTCACATTATTTTGTGAGGATAAATCTTGCCAAACAACTAATTTAAAATAAATAAAAATTTGATAAATTGATTTTTTACTTTATCGACGCCTTTTTCATAAGATAGAATTTTCTCTATGCTGCAATTTTGCTGCACTTGCAGGCAAAACCACGCGACACTTCGCAGATTTCCACGTTGAATAGAATTCTATAATTTCTTAATCTTGTTGCCGTTACATGTTATGCACTGTTATCGAGTACGGCATTTTCAGCATCAGGAAAGCCTAAATCCTCAAAAATATTTCCGGAGCTTTCTACGATTTCTTCATTTTCCATTTTTCTTCTTACTCTTAAAATTCGAGTTGCATTTCTATAACTACCATTGGGTTCATTTATAGCTCTGGATGACTCTTTTTTGCAGAAGTTACCTCACACAACCATCATATACGCAATGAACATAGCCTGAAATTTTCTCAAATTCTGCTTTGGCTGATTCGTAATCTAATTCGAAACTATAAAAGAGCAAGTAGCAGGCCTGAAATGTATAATGCTGGCCATTATAAATTGGCATATACCTTTTTAAGAAGTAAATACCTGTCGCGCCTTTTGCATTCAGGGCTGGTGAAAAAATATTTCCTTCACAAACTGCAGAAAATTCATTGGCAAAATCGTATTTTTGATCGTAAAAAAATACTTTATGATCTGTCATTTGGGTGTTTAAAAATTTTTCGATCTGCTTTATAACGTATTTCGATTCTGTATCAGTATTTGTATGCGAATCGTCCTCACGGTGGAGTAAGAAGCCCGTATGCATTTTGTAACGGATATCTACATTCCCTTTATCCAAACAGGTTTCAAGACTACTCCGCGAATTCTTCGAACTAGTTCGAAATACTTTGTATTCATCTTTGGGTAAAAGAAAAACAAATGGAGATTGAAATAAAGGCTCTACGTACAAATCATACACACCTTCTAGATATAGACCAGAATTGGTTGATTCCTTGTATTGAGAACCACTAGAAGCAATCGCAGTGATCGAGAAACATACGTTGATCGGAATAGCCCAAAGGCAAAGCTTCAATAAATTTTTCATTTTTCCACTTAACAGGTAAATTTTAATAAAAACTTTTTGGAAAAAGACAGGGCAACCGCTAAAAGAATATTTCATCAATAATTTTCATGGTTTTAAGACGATTAATATGCAAAACGGGGAATGGCTGAGTGGTGCAGCTAAAAAATCTGTCAAATGTTACCTCTGGATTTAGCGCAAAGATAAAGGGCTGAAATCTTTAAAGAGCTTTTGGACTGCTGTTGGATTTTCAATCCAACCACAATGACCTTCCTCAACAATGTTGGATAGTCGAACATTGGTAACCGTCTAATTTGCCCATCTTTCTTGAATCAGTAGAAAAAGGCAGTCTGGGGGCATGAAAAAAGAACCAGGAGGTTTTTCATGCGCAAATCATCTACTGAGCTCAGGCATACGTGGGAAGAGAGAATTCAGAAACAAAAAGCCAGCGGTCTCACGATCCAGCATTGGTGCCGAGACAATCTAATTCCCCTTTATTTGTTTTACGCTTGGAAAAGGCGTCTTTTCCCCAAAACACTTAGTCGCGGGAGTTTCATTGAGATTGCTGAAGCAAAAGATGTCGGGATCACCATTGAAATGAAAGGCATATCCGTTCGCTTAGAAAAACATTTTGATGCTGCTACCCTTAAACGTTGTCTGGAAACGCTGAGGTCATGCTAAGCATTCCGGGCAATGCCCGTCTTTTCCTTTGCCGGCATCCTGTGAGCATGAGGAAAAGTTTTGATGGTCTCATGGCTGAGATTGAAGTACTCTTCCCTGGAGAATTGCTCACGGGAGCTTTCTTCATCTTTCTGAATCGGCGTAAGAATCATATGAAAGTCCTCTTCTGGGATCAGGATGGCTTTGTCATCTATTTCAAACGGCTGGAGAAGGGATCTTTCCGTTGGAAAGATAATAGCTCTGTTTTAGATCGTAGAACCTTTCTCATGCTTTTGGAAGGCATTACACCCAAGCGGCTACAACCTCGTTTTTCTCTCTAAAAACTCTATATTTTTTTGAGTATTTTGGGTAAAATTCTTCATATGCAAACAGCAGAAATCCATCTGATAGATAAGCTACAAGCCGAAATTTCCAATCTACATAACCTTCTTGCCGAGAAAAATCATAGTCTTAATCAAAAGGATCGAAATATAGCTGAGAAAGATCATTGTCTTGCCCAAAAAGATCAAGATATTGCCCATCTTGAAGAACAACTCTCATGGTTTAAACGCCAGATCTTCGGTCAGCGCTCTGAAAGAGTCGTGGCTGACCTCGACCAAGAACAACTCTCTTTTCCAGGATTTGAAAATCTTCAAACAGCCATCGAAGAAAAGAAAAAAAATGTAGCAGCGCATACCAGAAAACCTCACCGGGATGGTAAAGACAAGATTGCTCTACATCCCGATTTGCCCGTAAAAACCATTGTTTTGGACTTGCCTGAAGACAAAAAAGTTTGCCCTGAGACAGGAGAGCCTCTCGTCCAAATCGGTAGGGAAGTCTCTTACAAATTAGCCCATCAGCCGGGCAGCTACTTTATAAAAGAGATCATCCGGCCCAAATATGCCCATCCCCAAAAGGAAGATGCTGGGATTTTCACAGCCGATCTGCCTGAATGCATTTTACCCAAATGCCGTGCAGATAATAGCCTACTCGCTGAGATCATCACCCAGAAATTTGTCGATCACCTCCCTCTTTACCGCATCGTGGAGATTATGGGCAGGCAAGGAGTGGTCATCAGCCGCAAGCTTCTTTCTCAATGGGTGATCCGAACAGGGCTGGCCCTCCAGCCTCTTTATGAGGAGATGCAAAAACATGTCCTGAAAAGTGAAAACATTTACATCGACGAAATCCCCGTCAAGCTCCAGGAGAAAGAAAAATGCAAACTAGCCTACATGTGGGTTGTAGTAGGAGGAAGTGCAGCTGATCCTCCTTACAGAATTTATGATTTTCGTGAGAGTCGCAGCCATGATCATGTGCAGGATATTCTAAAAGGGTATCATGGCGTGCTGCACTCAGATAAATATGGAGCTTATGAAAGACTGGCTGAGAAGAAACAGATTATCTGGTGTCCCTGCTGGAGTCATATACGTCGTAAGTTTTTCGAGGCCGAAACGGATGCTCCTTTCCAAGCATGGGTTTTACGCAAGATCAAGTACTTGTTTATGCTAGAAAGAGTCGCTTGGGTTAGATCAGAGGAAGAAAGACTGCAAATCCGCCAGGAGAAAGAAATCCCCATTATTGACGAGCTCATCGAGAAGATCAAAGCCAAGCTAGTATCAGGCAAAGTATTGCCCAAATCTAAACTAAGAGAGGCTCTCGGTTATTTCTCTGGGCTGATTCCTTACATGAAAAACTATACCCAACATCCATTCGCTCGCCTGGACAATAACGTAGCTGAAAGAGCGGTGCGGCCATTAGCTATTGGGCGTAAGAACTGGCTGTTTTTCGGCAGTCCAGCAGGAGGAGAGGCTGGGGCAATACTTTTTTCTCTAGTGCAAACATGTCGTGGTCTGAGTATCAATCCCAGAGAGTATTTAGAGGATATTTTTGGCAGGCTTCTAGGACATAGCGCTCAAAGATTACATGAGCTTCTTCCAGATCAGTGGCTTGCCAGCCGCAAACAGACTACCACTTGATTTTTCTCCGTCAACATGTCTAGATTAGACGGTTACGAACATTGGAACGTGAAAAGCGTTCGCAAACTAGGACTTAGCCTGCGCTTCTTCAGCATCGAGAAAACCAAATCCTCAAAAATATTGCCGGAGCCTTCTATGACTTCTTCATTTTCCATAACATACAAATAATAGATCTATCAGGAACCTACAGCAAAATCGATCGATAGCTCGGGAAAGACCTGCTTGAACCTATAAAGAATTTTGAGGCTTGGATTACATTTTTTTGCTTCAAGTCTCTGATAGCTGTATAGGTTGTCAAAACCCATGAGCTTTGCCGCTTGCCTTTGGGTCATTCCGTGTTGAATACGGTAATATCTGACCATGAAAGAGAATGCTATTTGGGGATCGACGGAGACCTCGACAATATTTTTGGATTTCCTGACGGAATCGTCCGGAAGAGCCGCCAAATCTATTGAGTCTTCTGGTTCTTGTATGTAAAGATTCAGGGCTTCTTGCATATTTTCATGAAGCTCTTCCAAGGAATAAGCTTGTGTCACGCATCCTTCTAATTCGATACATTGAGCCCAAAAAAACTTGCCCTCTTTGTGTATTTTAAAGTGGTATTTCATAACTTTCTCTTCTCCCTACTTCTTCCTAACACCTTTTTAAGAGCATGCTCTTGCCAGTGGCTAGCTTTTTAAAGTTTCTAGATGACACGTAAGAGGCTATGTGTAGAGGGATTTGCCGCATGCAAGAGATCTTCAAATTTGTCCAAAGAGATATTAATCTTCCCGTTTTCATATTGAGCATAGGAGTTGGGAGATTTAGACCCGAGACGATCAGCCGCTTCGCGAATGGTGGTTTGGCTTTTTTCCCGTTGCCGCTTCAGCACCAGTGAAAATAGCCGCTTACTATCCGAAGCTGAAACGCCGATTACCCCTTTTGAATAATCGTTTACGGTTATCTGGAAGGTCTTTTTGGTGATATTGGGCAAATAGCTAAAGCCAAGCTCATAGATAACATCTTCTATCATCATCAACGCCTCCTCCATGGTTTTACCCTGCGTCATTATATCCAACGAGGGAACCTCGACGAGCCAAAACTTTTTGCTTTTCCAAATTTTACCTTCTAGCTCCATAACTACTTTCCTTCTCCTTCATTATTTTCAGGAGGATTGTTTTTAGCCTTCCTTATAATCTTTTTCGCGAGCATCTCCCCTACTTCTACATGCCTGGGAACAAATTCACATATTCGACCATTTGTCCATACATCATGATTCCCCCCGTGACGATCAAACCACCATCCGAGCTCATGCAGCTTCTTCTCAATGTCTCGCTTCTTCATCTCATGATCTACTATTAATTGTACATAAGACAATGTACAAAATCAAGGAGTTTTTGGAAATATCAAAAAAACGTTACTATACCAGCCGGATATAAGGACTTTTCCCCACTTTTACCCCACTTCTAGCCAAAAACTGCAAAACGTGGCCAAAATCAATCTCCGCTAAAAACTTGCTTAGCGTTAATCAAAAAAATTGATATCCTTTCTACAAATTGAGTATTTGCATAGCCTTTTCTTAAAGACCCATGAGAGGATGGAATGTTCAAGCAGGCATATCGCTTTGATGACCAAACTGTATTTTACTTTGATGAGCAAGATAATAAGTATGTTGCACAAGGTGGCAGTCTTTCCTGGCGCTTGAATAATCCGGGCCTTTTGCATACACATGAACCTTATGTACATAAATTTAATACCATCGGAGCGCAATATCCGTTCGTTATTTTCCCTTCAGCACAGGTAGGAGTGTATGTTCTGAGTGAATGGCTAAAATCACCTAGATTTATCAATGGTCGCTTGATAGCTGTTGCCAAGTATTACCACCCTCAAGCACCTGATGAATTTCTTCAGAAATTATGTCAATTTTCTGAGCTACCAGAAGAAACTGAAATAAAAGCGTTATCTCGAAAGGAGATCCATCGCTTAAGTCGAGCGATTCAACTGCTTTGCGAATTTTCTGCTAAACAAGAGGGTGAGCTAATCCTGCTTCCAAAGATCTCAGCAAGATATTATTCCAGCAAAGGCCATGTAGAATACTATTTAGTGGGTTATGAAAAACTGCTTACTAAAGGCGAAGCTATTGCATCAGTAGAATCTCATCGTCTAGATGCGGTAATCGTGCACAGGAAAAATGGAACGGTTTATCTTAGATCTCGACCCGGACATCATTTACACCGGATACGTTTTTCAGGTGATGAGTTTGACTCAGAGGTCAAATTTGAAAAAGCTATTAGAGACGTTGGTAATAAAAAAGAAGGCCAATGCATCTGGGGATACATCAATGGCGTGTGGAATACTCCAAAAGACGCAACTGATTCGGCCAATCTGATTTCCTTGATAGCTGAAAACGAGCACGTTTTCTCTTTGATCAATAACACAAAGGGTAAAGTAAAAGATATACTCGAATGTGGTCGTCAAAAAATCTGTAAAGATACGACTATTGTCAAATTTGCTGCCAAGTTCTTTGAATTATTGATCCAATTATCTGAACGAGAATCTGATAAACCTCCAGTGATCGTTTTCGTCCATAGCCAAGGAGCCATCATCGCTAATTTAGCCCTTGATCTCTTGAGCCAAGCGCATCGCCGACGCATACGTTTATTCGCATTCGGTGGAGGTTCTTTAATTGCTCCAGGAAAAGCTCACGAAGAGACGCATAATTATATCAGTGAAGCCGACATTATCCCTCGCATTGGATCCATTCAACTCGCACAACTGATTATCAGGCGTCATGAAAAACAAAAACGAGGTTTATCTGAGGAAGAAATAATAGATTATTTGGTTTCTGAAGATGCAGATTACTATCTAGAAACTATTGAACCAAAAGCAGTCTCAACTTTTTATCGAGAACGCAAAAAGTTTTATCAAGAAGAATTTAGCAAAATTTCTAATCTATCAGTCTTAGAACAAAGCATGGATGCAACTTGTGGATATTGGGAGCATTCCTTCGCTGCTCCTTGTTACCAAAGAAAGTTGCAGGAAATCATTCAGCAGTATAGGCACGTGTTTTGTGAAATTTCTCTTCAAGTTTAGCCTAGGATTTATCATCCTAATCTGTGTATTTTATTTTATTTTTTTATCCGAAAGCAATAAAAGTTTAGAAAATGATCCTTTCACCAAACAATGGATTGGAAAAGAGTTCAAAATTAAGAAGGGTATATACATTCTTAATTACAAGGATGACCGATCTGGAAGACATCATTTGGTATTGCCCCATAGTAATACCAACTTTCCACCGAGCGTAGAGGAGTTTTTGGAAGATCCCGAGGCATGGTTTTTTTGCGCAGAATCTTGGTATCGCCCAGTGATGCCAGGGGTTCACTTTAGAATTTTGAAAATTTATAAACATATAAAGCCAGCTGTTGGTGAGTTCCTGAATATTGAAGCAGTCATGTTGGATGGTGACTACAAAAATGTTAAGCTAGAAATCAAGGATCTATTTAATTACAACCCTTGGTCCTTCCAAATTTTTGGACCCAAAGAAGAGTTCATTCAAGCTCTGCATTGAATATGGTTTCCCCACTTTTACCCCACTTCAGGGCAAAGAATGGCCAAAAACTGCAAATCATGACAAGAATCAAATTCCACTAAACTTTTAATGGTGACGTTGTTATGGTTTGTGCTTTGTTGTGACCTGTGGGGTTGCACAAGACTGTTAATCCATTGGTCGCAGGTTCGAATCCTGCACCAGGAATCTCTAGACTAGAGGCAGTTGCCATGTTCCGCTCTGGTTGCCCAACCATTAGGGGACATTTTAACTTTTGGCGAAAAGTTGACATTATCGCTTTGCCCTTACAAATGAAATAATTAGTTGTGATAATCTTTTATTATAGCTACAGTGATGTCGATCAAAAATACTTTTTAAGAATTAGGAATCTAAATGTCTAAATGGAGAAATTTATTATGTCGTCATCATTGACCTTTCAACCTTGTCTTTCCTCACAACCATGCGTATCCTCCATGTCGTGTTTAGATAAATCACTTCTTAAATATCCATGGCTGACTCTTGTTCTATCCCTTATAACGATAATAGGGGGGGCTACATACGCAGCACTAAATATTTCCAAAGGTGCAGAAGACAAAAATACAGGGGTGGTAGTACTCGCCTTGGGTTTTACAGTTTGTGGAGCACTAGCACTTTGTTACCTAGCTTTGAAAACGTTTTGTTGTTCTCAAGAAGAAGGCCAAAAGTTAATGCCAGTATTTGCGGATGATGGGAATTACTCCAGCTTTGGTGATGAGGCCTATAAGGCTAGCTCTCAGGCAAAAAGCTATCATAGACAGGGTCAGCTTTATTCCGAAAACCAAGATTGGAAAAAAGCATTTGATTTTTACAAACAAGCAGCTGATCTGGGACTGGCAGATGCTCAAATCGAAGTGGGATATTATTACACGGGATTTGCGCAAGTCATACCAGAAAATAGGAGCGAGGCGCGAAAGTGGTTTGAAAAGGCAGCTAAACAAGATGATGTAGTTGCTAGATCGTATCTGCATTGTCTTGACAACTTGCATCCAGATGATCCGTTCCCCGCTGTAATGAAAATAGGTAACAAAGTAATGTTTGTCTGAGTAATACCATTTCCAGAAAATAAAGTCACAAATTGGCGCTGTATAACACGCCATTTTTGAACGATCCTTTCTCGCTTAGGTGCAAAAACATAGGCTTCGAAATGATCATCCAAATCTGTCATGTTACCCAGTACCACTTCATGGCTTTATTTTCTGGAAATGGTATAAGTCCTGGGGTTTGACAAATTTACGAACAAGGTATGGGTGCCTCTGAATTCATTCCCCTTCATTTCAATCCTCTGTTCCTCTGGAAAAATAGGGCAAGATTCAACTGGAGCTATAGAGAGAAAAAGCACTGGTTTTCTGCTAGTTTCTACGACTTTGTCACACCCCAAGTAATTCCTATCTGGATGTATATTCCTATCTGGATTATAAATCTGGGCACTTTTAAGGTGTCAGGAGGGTGACTATCCAAAAGACCTTTCGCCAAGAGGTCGTTAATGACCGAGGGCTTTTGAGGTTAAGCTAATAAAATTGAGAGTGGTCATAACAATCGGATGATCTTCCGCATACACTTTTAAGTAGATGTTCAGAGCCTTTTTGTGATATTCCAAAGACTCTGGATATTTTCCCAACTGATAGAAGTAATAGCCAATATTATTGTAACCTATACTCAGTTTAAGGTGTTCATCACCATAAATTTTTAATATAAGTTTCTGAGCCTTTTGTTGAGATTCTAAAGCTCCTTCCCATTTTTTCAAATCGTTCAAGCAATACCCTATGACGTTATAACAAGAGATGACAGGATTGAGCCTTTCCTTACACGTTTTTAAGAAAATCTCCAGTGCTTTTTCATAATACGTCAATGCTTCTTCATATTTTTTCATTTTCTTTAGGATATTTCCGATACAGTAATGTCTCTTAGCAATTCTAGGATGGGCCTTTTCCCCATTTAAGATTTGTAAATCAGCATTTAAGGCTGATTGGTAACAATTTAAAGCATTTTCAAGCCTGCCACAGTTAACTAAAAAATCTCCAATATGACCATAACTTGCAGCAACTAATAAGGTTTTCTTTCCGATATCCCACCGGAATTTGTCAGCGATACTTAATGCTTTCTCATGATGCTCCCAGGCCAGTTCAATTTTTCCCAAATCCTCAAATAGTGCTCCAATCCCGTTGTAGCAAAGCATCACATTACAATTTTCCGCTCCTTGGACGTCAAAATAAATTAATAAAGCTTTTTCGTAATAAGCTAAAGCCTCTTCGTTCTTCCCTAATTTGAATAAAGAACCGGCAAGATCATAGTAACACTTAGCCACCTTGATATGTTCCTCACCGTAGATTAAGAGACGAATGAGTAGTGCTTCTTGGTAATGTTCCAAACTTTCTACGTGTTTTTCAGATTCCGATAAAGCATATGCAATCGCACTGTGACTTGCAGCTACAACGTTGTGTTTTTCCCCATAAGTCTTCTGAGCGACTTCAAGCGCCTTTTTCGCACGCATAAATCCTTGTTTATCATCTCCAAATTCCGTCGCAATCTTACTCAACTTAATGAGGGCCTCTACATTATTGGGATTTAAAGAGAGCGCTTGCTGACTCGCGATCTCCACTTTTCTTAATTTAGACACTTCGCCAAAAGTTTCTGCTTGTTCTATCGACTTGTCATTAAAAGTCAGTGTATTTAATGTGTTTTTTTCTTTTGTCAAACAAAATCGTTTGAAACTGTTACAAAATGGAATGAGCACTCTATAAATTTGGCGTACGAGATTGATATGCACAGCGTCCAAATACAATAACTCCGGCTCTTGAAGTTCCCCCTCGATGATGTGACATAAAAATTCCTTCTCATCCCGGTAAAAGAGATGGGCTTTCAGACGAAGTAGTAAGACTTGACTTATAGCCTTTTCTAGATTCCTCCCTCCTTCAACACAAAATACACCTATCTTGACAAGTGATTGGACTCGCTCCAAAGTATTGGTGGATACTAAATTGTAAAATAGAGCTAAGCAACTAATCATCTCCTGAAACGGCCTGTAGATCTCTTTTTTAATTCCAAAAGCTTTCTGCTGCTCTTTGTTTTGAGAGAGGTCGGGTTTAAATTCTTGCAGATGACCTACCAGAAGTTGAATGGCAAAGACCTTTCGATGAGATTCTCCAAAAAAACTCTTTTTTTCATTCAAAATGATTGCTTTCTCTTTTTCATATTCCTCAAAGAGCCTTTTATCTCCTGTAACAAAACAGACTGACCCCATAGCATTGGATACGATGATATTTTGATCTATCCACTCCTGGAGTTGAAAGCGTGCAAGATTGCTTGGTGTTCCGATAAGCTCATAAGTATCTCTATTTCCATAAGGAGTATTCCCTCCAATATCAAGACAAAATCCATCAGGAGTTGGGCTAGGCTCTTTATCTCCAAAGATTGGGAATTGTGTCTCCCCCATATTGATGATTTTCAATTCGATGAATTGAGTAAGCATTCGAAAATACCCTAGGTTTTCAGGAGTTTCCTTTTCTATAAGAAAAGCAAATTCTACATCTGAATAGGGACACATTTCATTGCGAGCCATTGATCCCATACCGATACATGCCCATTTTACAGGGGGAGGGCCTAAACACTTTTGAGCCGATAAAATCAGATGACTTAAGATATCTCGAAAACCCAATGTCAATTCTTTTAGAAGTCTGTCAGGGGATACCTTTTTTTCCAAATTTAATTGGAGCTTAGTACGCAAAGCTCCTAAATGAGCTCGCTCTGCTGCCAAGTAATTATTCTTACCAGCCCCGATTTTAATGCCTTGGCTCTCGGGGAAGCTCTCTTCGATTGTCTCCAATTTGTCCAGAAAGTAGCGTTCAAGAGGGGGGTTATTTTTAAGAATGGCTAAGGCACAATTGAGAATTTTAGCCCCATTTAAAATGTCCTTTTTTCGGATAAAGATGTCACTGAGTTTTTCCAAAATAAAGATCTGATCTTTAATTAAATTTGCTCTTTTGGAATTGATTAGGGATCGACAGTAATATCCCTCCAAATCAGAAGATTGAGGAGGTTTAATCGGAGGATGGAGAAAATCTGCTGCCAGTTCTATGACAAAGCAAGGCAAGGCTTGTTCTTTCTGGAAGACGGAAAACTCATTCCAGGCCGGTTTTTGACCTAGATAGGAGAGTTTGTTGCATTCAAGATTCTCGGACAGGATCGAAGCATCTAAAGTTACCCCTTTTCTTTCTACTTGGGGTTTATCACTCATAGCACTGCGTGGTTCAGAGATAGAAACCACCGAAAGAAGTAAGTAACCATTCTTGCTTTTCAAGGCTGCATTTTGAACGCTATCTGTTAAGCAGATGCTTTCGCTTAAAGAATTTGCTTCAGCAATTCTTAATCTTCTCCCCTCCCTACAGAAAGTAAAACCCATCGCACAAATAAATTCGGATTGCTCAGGCGAGGTTCCACACCAAAAAGGCAAAATTTTATGGTGAATAGCCTCATCCCCATCCAATTTATTTCCCTCAAGTGCTGCTTCGTTATGCTGCAAGTGGGCCATAAAATCCCTATGCAAAGAGAGATTGTAGACATAAGTGATTCTGGCAATCCTGTAACCAGGAATCTTGTCTGCCATCCCTACAATAAGTGTAAATTCTGGATCGGTAGGACAAAGAAGCGCAGCTTTAAAATAGACATTAACACGCTGTAGTCTGTGGGAGAGTTCTTGGCTGGCCCTCCAAGGTATTTGGGGTTCGGGGCAAAGCCCCCTTAGGTTAGATGGAATCATGTACATGCCCTATAAGCAAAGTTCGATCGTAATTATTCAGGTAACCCCTCTTACCGGTGGCCCCCTTTGGGGTGAGTATTCCACTCCCGTCCTAACGAAGTATGAAGTATATTTTTCCTAGAGTACTCCCAGTCGCTTGTGAACAGTCACGGTCTATACGGAGAACATTCTACAGCACGAACAGAATTAAAAAAATCCTTAAACGAGAAATAACGAGTTCAAAGGGTCTTAAATGAGTTTGTACAAACAATCAGTTTGCACCCAGGGCTTTTTTATTAAAATTTCTTTACAAGTTCACGTCAAATATTCTTCACAGCAGTTTCAAAGTCCAAGAATCATCCCAGGTAGCTTGCCGTATCCTCTGTGCAGTCCCTCGCACCCCTCCAAGAACGTGGGGCTGAGAAGTTTTCATGATTTTGGCTGCTTCATTTTGAGTGAGTTTTTTTACTTTGATGATGAGGAAGATTTCGATCGCAAGCTTAGATTTGGCCTGGGCCTCTTCAGCATCAGGAAAGCCTAAATCCTCAAAAATATTTCCGAAGCCTTCTACGATTTCTTCATTTTCCATAACATACGCATGATAGATCTATCAGGAACCTACAGCAAAATCGATCGATAGCAAGGCCGAACATTTCCGTTAATTTGGGTGTAGTTATCTTGATTCCGTCTTTCTTTTAGGAAAAATCACAGGGATTAGATTTTTCAGCTAAATTCTTCAAAAGCCCCTAGAGCCTCAGCAGCATACATTAAAGAGGGGCCTCCACCCATATACATAGCCATACTCAATGTCTCGAGTAATTCTTCTCGAGTTACGCCTAATTTAACCAAAGCCTGTGTGTGAAAGCCAATGCAGCCATCACAATGTGTCGCAATACCTAGAGCTAAAGCGATCAATTCTTTGGTTTTTTTACTAAGAGCACCGTCTTTTGTTGCTGCTTGAGCGAGCGCGTAAAATCCATTCATTACATCTGGGATTTCCTTGCGTAGTTTCACTAATGAAGAGGAAATATCAGAGGTAATCTCTTTATAGCTTTTTGTCACGATAGATCTCCTTTGTCAATTGAGCTTTGGCATTTTATTTAACCCTAGAGGAAATTGCATAACTCCCTTCCTAACCAAAAGGTATCACAGGAATTAAAAGATATCACAGGAATTTCTACATTGAAGAATGCAGGAGATTGGTAAGTATTCAGGCAGTCCCTCTTACAGATAAAGAGGGGATGTTAGGTTTGGGTGGATCGAAAACTCGGTAGGCAAGCAGTTTTAGGCGGTCATTTATGAGGGCCCAGAGCAGCGCATATCCCCATACGAAGCCAGCCCATTTCCAACCTAGAGGGGGCATAAGAAATCCGTAGACAGCGATGAACGTGGCTAAGATTTGGGTGCCCAGCACGGCTATCCATAATATCCGGGCGGGACGTATGGACCAGAAGGGACCGCGGGTGCGAGTAAGAAAGATGGTCAAATGTCCCGCTACGGAGAGCTTTAAATACATCATCGGCTGCAGGAATTGATGGTCGAGGTGAAAAACGTGGTCACCTAGGTAAAACAGGCCGAACGAGGCCACAGGCCCTGTGAGACCTAGCATTGCTGCCGCAGCTCTGGCTGCGTCCGTTGCGCCTGAGACAGCGATACCGCAATCGGCTTTCTTCAGTGCTGGGGCATCATTTACTCCGTCGCCTGTCATGCCAACGATGTGACCGCATTTTTGCAACACATCCACGATATGAAACTTGTGTTCCGGAAACACCTGCGCAAAACCGTCGGTATTTTCGATCGAGTTGGCCATTTGTGCAGATTCTTGATGTTTGACATCTCCCAGCCCGCTGGCATCGAGAATGTTTGTTCCCAATCCCAGCTTTTTTGCAGTTTCCTCGGCTATGGGTAGTTGATCGCCCGTGACCATCTTAATCTTCACACCCATCTGGCGCGCGGTTTCGATAGTGGCCTTGGCATCTTCACGCGGTGGATCAAATAGAGGCAACACACCCAAAAACTGCCATGTCCCTTCTCCCTCAGATCGCGCCACACCTAGCGAACGGAAACCTCGCAAGGCAAATTCATTGATTGATAGCCCCTTCAACTTCCTGCTTATACCATTTCCAGAAAATAAAGCCATGAAGTGGCACTGGGTCACATGACAGATTTGGAGGATCGTTTCGAAGCCTATGTTTTTGCACCTAAGCGAGGGAGGATCGTTCAAAAATGGCGTGTTATACAGTGCCAATTTGTGACTTTATTTTCTGGAAATGGTATAACTTCTCCTGTAGCTGCGTTAACGGAAGAGATTTCAGGTCTTCTTTGATGTCCAGCTTATTTACATTAATGCCTTTAGCAACAAAAAAATCAGGACTATCCATTTTCGCCATCGCTGACGTAAATTCTCTGAGGCTTCTTTTTTGTCTTGGGCTTCTGGATTTTGATTTCGACCTCATTTTCCATAACATATACGATGGATCTATCAGGAACCTACAGCAAAAAATCGATTCCGAGGAAATTGCATATCTCGCTTTGAGGGCCAAATTTGATAATTTTGGTCCCAAAGGGAGGTTTGCCATTTCCTCAACAATCTAAACCCAGAACTCTGGTTACTATTCCTGCCGTGATTCAACCTCTTCCCCTATGGACGATAAAAGTTGTGCTGATGCCCTTCAATGCTATTAGGCCCCCTCATAGGGCCATTATCCGGTTCATATGGAGTGTAATAGGGATTATAATAGGGACTGTAGTAGGGATTATAGTAGGGTTGTCCGTATGTTTGAAATTGCCCCCTATTCGGTTGCTGCCATCTGTATGACTGAGCTTGTCCATATGATTCAGCATGAGTGTAAGGACGATTGGCTTGAGGCGAAATAGCCTGCACAGCCAAACTGACAGAAGATGCAAAAATTAAAAGAATGTATCTCATATATACCTCTCTCTTAATCATATAGTAAGGCAAGCGACTTCTATTTGTCAAATTATATATATATATATCCTGAGACCAGTCTGAGAAAAGGGCCTCTGAAGGAGCGAGTTTTACGGCCAAATGGATAAAAGGGGTGATACCCATTCAAACATGGTTGCTTCTGATCAAGCTTTCTTGTATAAAAAAAATATTGAGTCATTTTAGAGTAACTATCATATGAAAATTTTATCTTGGATTTTTGGAGCCCTTATTGTGTTCACGCACCCGAGCCTCTTTGGGGAAGGAGGGTCGTATGCTGACCATTTTCAAGGTTTTGACATCAATTTAGGAGTGGGCTATAGCAATGTGGTTCTGATCTCAAGCCGAGGGGGGATCAAACCTTCGAGTCATACTAATTACGGTAGTGGTGGTGTGGCAGTGCAACTGAAGTTAGCCAAAAGTTGCACCTTTTGTGGGGGAGGACTTATTGGTTTAGAGGCCTATGGTCAATACAATAGTGCTGAAACTGAAAATCGCTTTTTCGAAACGGTGGCAAGCCCTTCAGAAACAAATCGAACTTTTCAAATGAAAGGGAATCTTGGCTTAGATTTGCTGCTTGGGTTATCGACTTGTTGTTCCAATCGCATCTTTATCTATGGAGGGCCTGATTGGGGTCATTATGACTTTCACTATGTGACTCCTGGCGTGAATAGTAGATATCAACACTTCAAAATAGGGGGTGCTTTCGGAGCTGGAATCGAGCAGGCAATCGGAAAATGCTGGACACTGAGAACTACTTTCGATTACCGCTGGTATCCTTCCAAAACTCTTAATTACAGCAACGGAGAACAACAAACTATTAAAGCAAGACTGGGAACAGCTCTTTTCATGTTAGGATACATGTTTTAAAAACCTCCTGAACCTACCCTCTCCCTCATGAGTAGTTTAAAAAAACATAGCAGATGTTGCTGAGTAAATGATCTTCTTTGTAAGATCGCGACACCCCCGGTATTGCTTTCTTCAGTATTTTGCAATAAGACTGCATTGACTTAATTTAAGATGGAAGCGTACAGATGACCTAGGATTGTTTAAATTTCTATAATCCAAGAGTAGATTATGAAAAAACTACAAAACGCGATTCTTTTAGTTTTGTTATCAATGGTATTGCTCTACTCAACAGTCGAAGCATGCACTAGATTAACTTACAATGGACTAGAAAATATCGTAGTGACCGGTCGATCAATGGATTGGGTAGAAGATATAAAAACAGACCTATGGGCGCTTCCTGCAGGCCTCACAAAGGTCGGTAGTTCAGAACCAAACAGTGTTCAATGGACATCTAAATATGGGAGCATAATCGCATGCGGGTACAATATTGCAACAACCGATGGAATTAATACAGAGGGGCTTAATGCAAACCTACTCTATCTAGCCACCTCAGACTATGGAAAGCCTAAAGCTAATCGCAAAAATATTTCTGTTCTTAGCTGGGCACAATATTTTTTGGACAACTATGCAACTGTAAAAGAGGCTGTTGAAGACTTTAGTCAAGACAAATTCAACATGACCGCTCAATTACTTCCAAATGGTGAATACCCCGCCGTGCATTTAGCTATCACTGACTCAACCGGAGCTAACGCTATTTTTGAATACGTTGGTGGCAAATTAGTTGTGTACCAAAATAAAAAATACACCGTGATGACAAATGAGCCTAATTTTGATAAGCAACTAATATTAAATGAATATTGGCAAAGGCTTGATGGAGTTTTTCTACCCGGCACTGCTGAGCCTGATGATAGGTTTGTACGGACTTATTATTATGTTAATAATGCTCCTAAAACTGCAGACCAACAATATTCTATTGCTATTGGATTTTCTCTCATTAGAAACGCCTCGGTTCCATTTTCCAAGCAAATTTCAGGAAAGCCTAATGTAGCAGCGACTATTTGGCGTAGCGTTTCCGATTTAAAACAAAAAGTTTATTACTTTGAGAGTGCAGATAGGCCAAATGTTTTTTGGGTTGAGATAAGCAACTTAAATCTACAAGAAAGAATGCCTGTAAAAAAGCTGCCCCTAGCTAATAATGAAATCTATGCAGGGGATGCCAGCCAATATTTCATTCCAAGCAAACCTTTTTTTCAAGAAGCAACATCAAACACATCTGTACAGTAATTTAGTAATAGTAGGGATTGTAGGTGATGTTACAAATGACTCCACTTCTATAGAAGCCAGAGAAAGCTATCAAACCTATCCAGGGTATGATTCTACACCTTTTTTGATTCTTTCTCCAATATCCTTGTCGATGTTGTACCAGTACTCAAATGCTCGCTGTAGAACGGGCTCTGATACTCCCTTCTTAAGATGTCCGACAACATTAGAGACTAACCGATTACGTTGCGCATCATCCATGACTTTACGTACCAAATCACCTGCTTGACTCCAGTCATCATCATCCTTTCTTAGAGTATAGGCAGCATGCACAAAATCACCGTTTGCATCCCATACTTCCAACTGGGGATAGCGTTCACCATCGGCTTTAGGCCCTCCCTTTGAATTGGGAGCATATACAGGATCAGAAACATTTTCCACTCGCATCGCCCCATCTTTGCTATAACTGTGGAAAGGACACTTGGGATGATTGACCGGTATCTGCTTGTAGTTTGCCCCCAGACGTGCGCGATGAGCATCGGAATAAGCAAAAAGACGAGCGAGGAGCATCTTATCCGGGCTGGGACCTATTCCCGGTACCATGTTGTTCGGCTCGAAAGCGGCCTGCTCGATCTCTGTGTGGAAATCTATAGGGTTGCGGTTAAGGGTCAGCCGACCCACCTCGTGCAGTGGATAATCACGATGTGGCCAAACCTTAGTCAGGTCAAACGGGTTAAGCCGATATGTGGCGGCTTCCTCAAATGGCATAATCTGCACCTTAAGAGTCCAGCTGGGATAATCACCCCGCCCAATAGCCTCAAAGAGATCGCGTCGATGATAGTCAGCATCGACACCGGCTAAACGGTCTGCCTCTTCCTGATTGAGGAAGTCTATCCCCTGATCTGTCTTAAAGTGGTACTTCACAAAGAAACGTTCCCCCTCTGCATTTACCCACATGTAGGCATGACTTGAATAACCATTCATATACCTCCATGTCTTGGGAATCCCACGGTCCCCCATGAGCCACGCCACTTGATGTGCAGACTCAGGTGAAAGGGTCCAAAAATCCCACTGCATATCATTGTCGCGCAATCCATTGTCTGCGCGCCGTTTTTGGGAGCGGATAAAGTGTTGAAACTTCATCGGATCTCGAACGAAAAATACAGGGGTGTTGTTTCCAACCATGTCGTAAATCCCCTGGCTAGTGTAAAACTTCAAAGCAAAGCCGCGCGGATCGCGCCAAGTATCGGGACTCCCCTGTTCTCCGGCCACTGTTGAGAATCGTATTAATGTATCTGTTTTCTCACCGGGTTGAAATACTACTGCCTTGGTATAGGCGCTGACATCTTGAGTTATTTCGAAATAACCAAAAGCCCCTGAACCTTTTGCATGTGGTTGACGTTCAGCGATTTTCTCTCGATTAAAATTAGCCATCTGTTCGATAAGATAGTGGTCTTGTAGTAAGATGGGACCATTGGGCCCGACTGTTAGAGAATACTCGTCGCTGGCAACCGGAATTCCGGCATCGTTTGTAGTGGGTTTGAGGTTGTCATTTTTCATAGCACGCCTTCTTTAGATAAATTTATTTTCATCTATATCAGAAATGAGAAAATTTAACTTGTGATTTTCTCCAAACCCCTTTTGAACCTACAAGGATTCTGCTGGCTCGTGAATAGTCACGAGTTTTAGAGGGAGTTGCATCACTCGCTTTGAGGACCAATATCATGATTTGGATATCACCCAAGCACAAATAGCGAGGAGTACTCCGATTCCTAAGGCAATGAGAGACAGAACACATTTGATTCCCATCTCTCGCCTTTGTGGTTTAGGCATTTGCATAGAGTCATGCTTGGAATGGTCTTGAAGAACCTTGCCTTCAGGGAGTTGGAATTCCCCACGGTCGCGGACGGTCATCATGCCATGCTTAAGTCCTCTTTTTACAAGCCAGGAATTCATTGGATAGGCAGTTAGCCCTGCAACGATTGTAGCCAAACTCATTTTTCCCCAAAAATGCAGAGATGAAGGAGAAGCAGCCGAAGGTTCAATTAATGTCCAAATCACCATCACCGGAATCATTCCGGCCATAATGGTATTCATCGAAGTGAATTCCGGATAAAAGGAAATCCTCATGGCCCTTGTATAAGAGCCTCCCATCATACCCTTCATGAAAAGGGATTGAAAAATCAATAGACCACAAGCAAAGCCTGCAATGTATTCGATGGTGATTTCGACAGGCAAAGAGACTTTAACGAAAGCCAAGATGATGGCAGCAAGAATAATTCCGGTGACATCACCCGCCAAACAATGAACCATTGAGCCAACACTTTGTTTCCAATGGTCGGCTGTAAAAGCTTCATGGGTACCTTGCATCGGTTCTTTACAAGAAAGAAGATACAAAAAAAGCCCTGCGGGGCCGCTATACAGTGTAACTAGCCACCACCCCCACTTCATCACGTTCGCTTCGGGGGTAACCTTGATTAAATCATAGGTGACATAAATCAGTGACAAACCCGTGAGAATAAACCAAAAAATTAAAATCCCATCTATCATATTGCCTGAGTAGTTATACCATTTCCAGAAAATAAAGCCATGAAGTGGCACTGGGTAACATGACAGATTTGGATGATCGTTTCGAAGCCTATGTTTTTGCACCTAAGCGAGAAAGGATCGTTCAAAATTGGCGTGTTATACAGTGCCAATTTGTGACTTTATTTTCTGGAAATGGTATTACATGCTCTTCCGTTGTATTTGACATCGTTTTACGCATAGCATAAAGAAAATTTATACAAAAGGAAACGATTACCTAACGCAGAAAATCCTGAATCACTTGAAAGAAAACCTCCGGTTGTTCAACAAAAGGAAAATGACCGCATTGCTCAATCTTGATCAGTTGAAGAGGGAATGGCGGCTTGGAGGTTTTCAGATGATGCAAAGGGGATTACATCAACGTCACCGTGAATGAGCAGTGTAGGGCATTGCAATGCGCTTAATTCATGGAATAGATCATAGGGCTTCATAAAGATCTGCTCTTTGAAGATGTTCCATACTTTGACACCATTGAGGGATTCTTGCTTAGATTTCAAAAGAACCAATTTTTGAATATTTTCAGGACTGTGCATATAGGCCTGAAAAATTATACGTTGTTGCTTTTCAACGGTTTCTGGATCTCCCATGAGATAGAGCTCAGAGCTTTCAATCTTTTGCAGCGTTTCCTGGTAGGGTCCTAGCCGTTTTTGTAATTCTTGGAAGAGTGACTACTCCCTCGCCTGAAGGCGAAGGCTTCTAGGGATTACTCCCAGGCCATCTAGTCCGAGGGCCAAAATATTTTGTGATGCATTGAAATCCCTGCTTGCCCTATAGCCACATTGAGAACAGTGATGTTCTCTCTCAGAAAGCCGCTTTGCCTGTATATGGGCGCACTGACTACAAGTTTGGGTTGTATAGGCAGGATTCACCAATCCTAATTTCCTACCAGCTTCTTCCGCTTTGTAGGTCAAGAATTGTCGAAATTGATTCCAACTCACATCTGTTATACTTTTTGCAAGAAATGATCCTTCCACCATCTTTTTGATATTGAGATCTTCTATGTAAATATACTGGTAGGTATTCACGATCGTTCGGGCTGTCTTATGGCAAAAATCATTCCTTCGATTCCGAACTTTTTCATGGATTTTTGCCACAGCTTTGCCGCATTTACGCCTTTCCCGAGTCCCTTTTTCTAATTTAGAGAGCTTCCTTTGGGCCTTAGCAAGAGTTTTTTGGCTCTGTTTGAAATAGCGGGGATTTGCAATCTCGTCCTGATTAGAGAGCACTGCAAAGTTCTCGATGCCCATATCTATTCCAATAGCTTTCTCATTAGCAGGGAGTATCTTTGCTTGTACTTCGCATGAAAAAGAGACATCCCATGCCCCACAAGCTGTTTTACGTAGGCTGCATGTCTTGATATTTCCCTCGATGGGACGGTGCATTTTAATGCGTATGCCACCTATTTTAGATAGCTTGAGTTGATTACAGACAACAGCAAAGCCGCTTTGGGGATAGCAAAAGCTGTTATACCGATTCATCCCTCGAAATCGAGGAAAGCCGGCAGCCCCTTTTTCTTTACATCTACGAAAAAAAGCTTGGTAGGCTTTGTCTAGCCGGTCTACAACGTTTTGTAAAACCTGTGAATGGACATTTTCAAGAGAAGGCCTTTCTGCTTTGAGCTCAGGCAAAAACATCAGCTGTTGGTACTTTGTCAAAGAGAGTTCTAGCTCTTCGTGCGCTAGCTTCCTTTGAGCTAATAACTCATTGTAGAGCCACCTACACTCATCGAGCATTTTTTGCAGCATGCCAGCTTGCTTTTTGGTCGGATGAAGTCGAAACTGAAAAGATTTGCGCACAATCACGCAGTAAAATTATCATTTGACCTATGTCAAAGTCAACTGAATCGTGAACCTACATTGTGGCAATCCCGCTACTTAAGGACATGCGTATTTCAAATGCATGTTCATATCGAAAATCAAAAGACTCTAGTCTGAAAAAAGAGTAAATCACCTCTCTTTTGGAGACAAAAGAGAGGTGATTTTGGCCTTACATCTCGCCCCTGAAGGAGCGAGTTTTACGGCCAGATGGATAAACCCAAATCATCCGAAGAACCTGGCATCGAACTGAGCAAAATCAATTTATCTACTGATTCTGGATGAGCAAGGACATATTGCAATCCCAAAAAACCACCCCAAGAGTGCCCTAAGATAGACACTTTTTTGACTCCAAGGGAACGACGAATTGCCTCAATATCCTCAATATATGTTTTAAGATTGATTTGTTCAGGATTGATATCGCAAGTCGATCTGCCAAGTCCCCTCTGATCGTAAAAAACGACGCGATGACTTTTAGCCAAAGGAGTCATATGAGGCAGTAAATAATCTTGCGTGAGAAATCCGACTCCTCCATGAAGGATAATCAGAGGATTCCCGGTGCCGATCTCTCTACAAAATAGTTCCGTCCCTCCAGCCTGTACAAATTTTTCTGCAGTTTGTGAGTGAGTATACTGTCTGCTGCTTGCCTGACAGGGATTTGATACAACAAATCCAAACACAAAGAAGTAAAGTAATGTACGTATCATTTTTATTTTCCAAAAATATTTTGGTATGGAGTTAATACGATATGGCCATTTTTTGTAAACTTCGGCCTCACAAATTTTCAGGCTTAAAAAATTTGCGATATTTGCTGACTGTCGGCCCAGAGATCATGAATAATCCGTCTCCCCGATAGTGTATGGTTTGCGGGAATTTCGGTGACACGGCCACATGGGCTTTCACAACCTCCAGAACAAATAGGCTGTATTTTTTTATTTGCTCTCAGGGGCGTCTACTGACTCGCCTACCCATTCAGGTAGGTTCTTGTCGGCATGGCCCCGACCATCCAAGCAGGCACGATTTTGGCCCGTACTCACCCTACGGGCCAAATTTCTCGGCTTTTTTCTTTTTAAATATTTATAAATAAGAGAACCTGTTATAGTTAATCGCTTTTCAAATGAGAATTTAACAGGAAATAATGTCATTTAAAATTCTTGGCCTTCAACCAGAACTTCTTCAAGCAATTGATGAACAGGGGTACACTGAGGCCACACCCATTCAAATACAAGCTATCCCGCTCATCCTTAAAGGGAATGATATTTTGGCGGGTGCCCAAACAGGCACCGGAAAAACAGCCAGTTTTACCCTTCCGCTTCTTCAGCTTTTGATGAACAATCATCAGCCTCAAAAACGCGCAATACGTACACTGATTTTAACCCCTACGCGCGAACTTGCAGCTCAAGTAGCTGATAGTGTTCAAACTTATGGAAAGTATCTACCTTTGAAGGCTCAAGTCATCTTTGGAGGAGTGAATATCAATATGCAAATTAAAAGATTGCAGGGCGGTGCAGATATTTTGATTGCTACTCCTGGACGCCTCCTAGACCTCGTCTCACAAAAAATCATTAACCTCTCACATATCGAAATCCTTGTAATCGATGAAGCCGATCGTATGATGGATATGGGTTTCATCCATGACCTAAGGAAGATCTTGGCCCTTCTGCCAACAAGTCGACAAAACCTTTTATTTTCTGCAACTTTCTCACAAGATATTAAAACTCTCGCTTACGGCATCCTCAAGTCCCCCCAAACTATTGAAGTCACGCGTCATAATACTCCAGCTGAATTAGTCTCCCAAGTCGTTTACCCGGTGGATAATAAACGTAAACATGAGCTCCTTTCCTTTTTAATTTCTACGAAAAAATGGGAACAAGTTCTGGTATTCACGCGCACCAAACATGGCGCTAACCGACTAGCAAAGCAACTCACAGCCAACGGAATTACCTCTGATGCGATTCATGGCAATAAAAGTCAGAATGCGCGTACAAAGGCTCTACACGACTTTAAAAAAGGCTTAATACGTGTACTTGTAGCCACAGATATTGCTGCAAGGGGTATCGATATTGATCTACTCCCCCATGTCGTTAATTTTGAACTTCCCAATGTTCCTGAGGATTATGTCCACCGCATTGGACGTACTGGACGAGCAGGGAATGAGGGAAAAGCCTATTCGCTTGTTTGCATTGATGAAAATAAATTACTGTCAGACATCGAGCGCCTTTTAAAACGAAAGATTCCTAAAGTGGTTGAACCTGGTTATGAACCAGACCCTTCTATCGCTGCTGAACCCATTCCCAATGGACGTGGCAATCAGGGGTCCAGAAACCACTCTAGGGGCTACTCTGGTAGAAACAATCATTCACCCAGACAATCGCCTTCACATCAAGACCGTTATACCATCTTATCAAAAATAAAGCCATGAAGTGGCACTGGGTAACATGCTAGATTTGAAGGATCGTTTCGAAGCCTATGTTTTTGTACCTAAGCGAGAAAGGATCATTCAAAAATGGCGTGTTATACAGTGCCAATTCGTGGGTTATTTTTGATAAATGTATTAGTTATAGGTTGTCAATAAGATGAAAAATACTCCGAACTCTAACACCATTCATCCTGATCTTGTAAAAGCCAATGAAATTGCATACGAGACTAGCGATTTGATTTGCAAGAACCTGGTCAAAGAAGCAGCGAACGAAAAGTATGGTGCGTGTGGGCTCGAAATAAAAAAACTTTCTATTATATAATCATTCTTGCTAACCTCGAAATCCTAAAAAAAAGAAATCGAGGTTAAAATATGAAGAAAATTTTTCCCACTTTTATGACGCTTTTCATGCTTTCAGGATCTGTGTTTGCTGACTCTGAATGCTGTTCCAACAATTGCTACGACAGTTGTTTCCGCTCTCTGATCAGCCAAGGTGGCTTGTATGTTGGGTTAACAGGTATTTATGCTGTGCCTAGCGAGACAGGGCTGGGTAACTTTACAGATAGCTGGCAGTATGCGGATTCTACAGGTGTTACTGCATTAAGCAAGCCATCTAAAGCCAAGTATAAAGGAGCTGGTGCTGTTAAGCTGGGCTATGATATTCCATGCACAGCAAACAACCTGGAAGTTGAATACGTGCACTTAGATAATTCTAGGCACAATGTTAACGATACCTCAGATAACCCCTTGAGTTTCGGTAGCGTGTTTTTCAATTTATCCATTCCTACCCCGCCCGGGACAGTTTTCATCAGTGATTCTCACTTGAACTATTCACTGAATCAAGTCGATGTGAGTTTAGGCCATCGTTTTATCGGAGCTTGTGGTCGCCTACAGCTGCATCCTCTGTTTGGTGTGCGGTACGCCAACTTACGTCATGATCTAACTTTTCTTTCAGGCAACGTGAAGTCGACTTATAGGGGTGTTGGCCCTATGATTGGCATTGATGGTCTATACACCCTTTGGAGAAACTTGTGTATCACTACCCGTTTTGATTCATCGGTGCTCATGGGAACTGTAAACGCCAACTCGATTTTGCGTTTCGGCACTGAATACAGATATAAATCTCCTAGCACAGACCGTGTCATCACCACCCTTGGAGGTAGACTTGGGCTCGCCTACAATTTTTGCCTATGCCGATCTAGAATTGGGCTCGAATTAGGCTATCAGGCTAATATTTATATCGGTCCATTTGATACAATCACCGGAATTACAGGGCTCGTAGCCCCCACCGATCAAAGGATTAATTCCATCACTACCAACAACTTTGCATACACAGGACCTTATCTTACTTTAAACTGGCACATGTAAGACGGTTGTGAATAGTTACACCATTTCCAGAAAATAAAGTCACAAATTGGCACTGTATAACACGCCATTTTTGAACGATCCTTTCTCGCTTAGGTGCAAAAACATAGGCTTCGAAACGATCATCCAAATCTGTCATGTTACCCAGTACCACTTCATGACTTTATTTTCTGGAAATGGTATTAAAGCCAAAAAGATCGAGCAGAAGGCGGGTATTCAACCCGCCTTCTTTTTTTACCTCCAAAGAACCCCTTGCAAAATTCCCGATGAAGAAGAGAACATGCAAAGAGAGATTTTATGGAGATATTTCGTTTTTTAACGAGAGCCACCATGAGCATGAACCAATTGCAATCATGAGTACACTGACCACTCCCCCTCCAGCCATCAGGATGACTGTGGGCAGCGTCAGTATGATTCCCTTTCCTTGATAGACAATGCTTCCTGGTTGAAGAACCAGACAGGTCATAAACCCGACAAACAATAGAGTCAGAAAAATACCACTGACGACTAAGATAACCCTTTCTGTAACTAGAGAATCGAGTGGATCTAATGGTGGATGCACAAAATCGGAAAATGAAATGGCATTGCGATATGCAATCCATCTTCTAGGACCTTCCAAACTTGTACCAAGTATTAATTCAGACTGAATAGCTTCTCTATTGTCTAGACGCTGGTAAGAAAAATCTCTTATTGTAGTTTGTCTCACATGAGCGCTAGAAAACGAAGAGGCAAAGCGTATACCTTTTTGCAGCATATTTAGATCACGCTTTGGTGCAAATATCTGTTGTGCAGATGGATGAATATAGTAAACTTGTAAATCAAGATAGCGTGGATCAACTGTTGAGCCTAAATGAGCTCCTCCTATGCACGGAATGTAATCTGCTCCATCATCAGATTCATCTCCACCATTACGAATCACTGTAAGAGGTAATTTGTGATAACGCTCATTTAGCTCCACAAGATTTTTAAACAAAGCTTCAGCTTCAGATCCTACACCGACTGACCCCACCGTTGTCAAACCGGCTAACACGCACTCCGGAAGTTGCATCACTAGAACAGCAAGCCTTTGGGCATGTGCTCCTCCTAGGCTCTTGCCATATATTCGTACTTCTTGCACTTTTTGTTGGATCAGATACTCAGAAACCATCGGCCAAACAGCTTGAATACCTCCATTTCCAATCTCATAATGAAGATCATTCAGTCCACTTTTGAGCCCATCTGTTGCTGTTCGACGCATAGCCGTACCTCGACATATGATCTTAACCTGCGTTGGGTCGGCTATATTTTTTAAAATGGAAACATAAGCCCCTTCTCGGACGATGATTTTATCGACTTGAAAAATGTCCTCTTTTCCCAAGTAGATGTATGCGCCTTCTTGAAACTCCCGGTCAGCCATACGGGAGGTCAAAAATTCAGCCCCGCGAATCGCTATTTTGTGAGGGTCCCCTTCTTGCTGAGTGGTAAAATAGTGATGCCACTGTAGATAGACCTTTTCACAAAGCCCTTCAAAACCCTTTCCGCTTGTTTTTGCCTTATCATCATCAAAGCTATTGGCCTCTGGTGCTTGATCCAAAAAGATTTGTTCGAATCCTTCCAGGTTCGATAAATTTAAGGGTGGGCCATCCTCTTCAAATACAGCCATTTTAACAAAAACTTGTCTGAGCACCTCCTTTGTCAAGGCTGGAGTCGGACATTGCTCTAGAATTTCCTGAATGGGAAAGTCATTAAAAATTTGCTTAAAGAGTTTTTGTGTCCGCACAGCGACAGCTTCGTCATAAGTCTCTGAAGCCACAAAAGTGTATCCTATTTTTTTTGAACCTTTTATTACCAAAAAGTGAGAATCTGGTTGATGATGAAAAGCTGAATATATTTGATTGATGTACTGTGCCATTCCTTTTTTCCACAAAAAAACAATTTATTAAAGACCCATCATAGACTACTCGCGTTAAGTTCTCATAAATTTACACTTCATGTCATGTCAGCTGCAAGCAATATAAATAATTCTTAATCGAATATTTAATTTAATCCACTAAACTAGATGGAAAATACGGGAAAACCGCGTGCCATCTCAAACTGCCCACATCTCAAACAACAACCCTCAAATCCCCCATCCTAGCGCTGATCTATGCTCCACAAAAAGGTTAATGACTAAAGGGCACGTCGGCAAAAGAATGGCGCAGGCCGTCCTCAAGGCACAAGAAAGTCCCCTCCTACTACAACGATTCGCCTGCACACAGATTATGCCAAATGGATCAAAGAACATGAAGATGATCTAAATTGCCTTATCTCAGGGGAGAAGGTCATTGTATCTGCTCGCAAACGTGCAAAAAGAGATCATTAAGCTTCATTAATTTATAGTTAATTTTTTAATTTAATTACTTATAAACATAGATAATGTATAATACTTGAAAAATTAAATAAATAGAGAGAACAATGTCAGATACAAAAACTGCAACATTAGGTACTGGGGAAAATTCGCTAACCCCAAACGTGATGCATAAAAATACAGGCAATCTGGGCGGTAAGAAAGTGGCGCAATGGAAAAAGCCTCTTTTTATTGCGCTCATTATTATAGGTGGCCTTGGACTAGTGGGAGCTGGGGTCGGATTAGCTAGCTTCGGGGCGCACCAAGGATGGTGGACAGCCGGTTCTCTGAGTAATCTCGACCAAGTTTATGCAATTATTATGATGGGAGTTGGCGGCGGAGGAATCATATTCTTAATTGCAGGAATAGTCGGCTTAGTCACAGCACTTTCCGCTGAAAATGAAGTTAAGTGTTTGAATACCAAAGAAAATAATGCAGAACAAGTAGCAACTATAGAGCATCCTCTCGTCCCTCTTGAATTACAAGGAAGTAGCACAACAATAGATGCGTCATACGATCGCGATGATGACAGTGGGATTTTAGACTTAGCTTATCACGATACTAAGTCGGGTTTTGGATGTGTTGTAGATGGCACAGGACACAACAACCCTAGAATGCGAACAGCACTCAAGGAACATTTTGATCCATTTATCAAGAAATACAGTGAAGGCTTATCAAATGATGGGCCTACTACTCAAGAAAAAGCCACCCAATACTTTAAAGATAGGTTTATAGATCTTAATAAGCAGTTCAAAGATAAAGATTTGACTACGAACAAAGTGAAAGTCTATCCATTAAAAAAGCAATGTACAGACATCGACAATGACCCTCAGCTTGGTACTTTTCTTGACTCAACCTATAGGCCAGCTATGAGTTTTGCACAATTGGTGCGTGTACAAGATCAACTCATTCTTCTTACTGCTCAAGCAGGTGATACGATGATAGTCGTCGAAATGCTCAATGGAGAGCTAAGAACCACTCAAAAGTCAAGTCACCAGGGGGTTGGCGATAAAGTACCTGTTCAATCTTTTGATATCACAGGAGCCAAAAGAGTAATCGGCTTTTCAGATGGGATAGGTGAATTTATGACTTTTGAAGAATTAAAAGAAATCATCACAACCACTGCGAGTGACCAACTTTTTAACCGCTTAAAGGAAAAAGCAATTTCTGATCGGGCTGTTGACTCCTCGGCACTAGCAGCTAATGGCGCTTACTTCAAGGCTTACGAAAAAGATAATCAGGACCGTGTGGATGATATGAGCTTATTTGTATTAGATATATAGGCTATCTTAAAGTGCGTAGAGAACCTTCTCTTCTCGCTGCACTAGGTCACGGTCACGGTAGGGACGTCAATTTCTCGACGCCCCCCGCTCAGATCCGTACGTGCAGCATTACGGTGAAATCACCGCTCCTTGTAGCGTACCTATTACCGTTTGTGCCCATTTATACCATTTCCAGAAAATAAAGTCATGAAGTGGTACTGGGTAACATGACTGATTTGGATGATCGTTTCTAAGCCTATGTTTTTGCACCTAAGCGAGAAAGGATCTTGCAAAAATGGCGTGTTATACAGTGCCAATTTGCGACTTTATTTTCTGGAAATGGTATTACCTCTCTCGGATACTCCTGCTCTGAGTCATTTTTGAATCAGACGCAGCAATCTCTGATCGGCAATTCGATGCTCTAAGAATTTCATCATCCATTCGTGATTGATCGTATCGAAAAATCCTCGAGTGTCTGCATCGAGCACCCAATTCTCTTTTCTACTATTCAATCCCACGTATAGGGCATCCAACGCTTGATGTTGGCTGCGTCCTGGGCGAAATCCATATGAAAATCCTAGATCTACTATGTGAGTACAGAAATATATTTGACGCTACATCATCTGCTGATCAGAACTTGTATAAAAAAGTTCAGGGTGGGATTGCAGTCAATGAACTTATTAAAGATAAAGTGATGTGGAAGATATGTGTTTATGCAAATTTACAAATTATAATCCGCTTGCATCACACATTGGAGGAGATTGTTAAGTTAACAAATGCAATAGAAAAAAATTTATCAAAAGTACTCAAAAGAGATCATTTTGAGAAGAATGCACGTCTATATGAGAAATGGAAAGCTTTATTTGAAGTCAAAAAGGGACAGAGGTGGCCTATTTGCCAGGCTATCGTCATAAATCAGGCATTTTTTCTAAATAAAGAAGGAACCCCCTCAGTGCAAGCATGGGATTTTCTGCTTGGACGGATTAAAAAAGTCCATGAACCGATAAAATAATTTAGAGATAAACAAGCAGCTCATCTTGATCCCAAGGCTGTAGGATTGAAGCTTTCATTTGCGCCGGTTGAGTGCGTAAAATTTGCGTAATTGGAGAAAAACACAAATCGAGATGAATTGCGCATAAGTGAATGGAAGTTTCAGAGAATGAAAAGAGTGGGGGTGGCTAGATTCGAACTAGCGTAAGCCGAAGCTGTCGGATTTACAGTCTCCTCTTTTCCAATTCCCCACGGCTTTAAACAACACATATCAATCTAAAAACTAGACAGTTGAGTTAAAATAAATATTGATATTTGTTGGGAGTTCTAGGCAGTTTAAGCTTAATGCTGCCCCATTCTTGTCCCAAGCTAGCTACTTTTGAAGAAAATGAATTCTACTACGGATTTGTCTTGAGCCATACCTCCAACCCACTGGATGGTTTTGAAAATGCAGATCATCGAAGGTTCAAAAGGTTCAGATGTAATTCTATGCAGCCTTGTATTTGCTCTTGCTTCATATGTCAACCAAACTGTAAACTGACAGAGAAGATAGCAATGATTTGAGGTTCAGATGAGTGAAAAAATGCTTAATGCGCCAGTTTATTATACCTTAACCCAAGCACAGTTTAATCCCGTTGCTGCTATGGAAAAGTATATTGACGAAATCCAAGATAAATTGCGTCTTAGTGGCTATACGCTTTTTGAAGCACAGAAAATTACCCAGCTACGTTTTCAATCATCTTCATCCGCTTCTACAAAGGCAGAATTTGTTGAATTGCCCATTTGGCAATTTACAAGAGCAAACCAAAGCGCGGGATTTACCCTAGGTAAATCATCCTTGGCTTTCCATACGACGCGCTATGAAACACACAAACAATTTTTTAATGAATTTTTATCAGTTTTAGAAATTGTCCATAATATTGTCAAACTAGAGCATTTGAGTCGATTGGGTTTGCGGTATCTGAACGCCGTGCTACCAAAAAATGATGAGACAGTAAATCAATATTTAGTTACAGGATTGCATGGCATAACTTTAGACATTGCAAGGCGTTATTCTCTTAATGAATCAGTATTTGATACTGAAGTCGCACACTCACCATTTAAGGGCAACTTAGTCAACCGTGTGCATTATAAATCCGGTCCACTAGACTACCCTGCCGATATGCTTCCTAATAATTTATTGCGCAAGGAGCAGTTTGCAATTACAGAGAATATTCCCCATGCTGTGATAGACATAGACCATTTTATTGAAGGGCAGGTGCCATTGAATATAAAGCAGGCGGAGGCTTTACTGTTTTCTCTACATGCGGGAATTAAAAGAGCCTTTTTTGCTACCATCACAGATTTTGCCAAATCAACTTGGGCCTAAACGAATGAATAATACACTATTATGTAGGAATCTCAGTAATGCTTAGTACACTGTCAGCCGGATTAATCTTAACAGGTACAGGAAGTATTTATGCTCAAGAGGAAGGAAAAAAATGGGAGCAATATCTAAAGCCTCGTGTTCAATTTATTCCTACAAAAGATGAACAGCCTATTCCCAATGTTGATGTTCGGACACCGATTGAGCATCTCGAAAATATTCGTACTGTTCTTAACCCTCCTATTAGCGAGCTAGCTATTTTATTCGAGGTATCTCGGCAAGCAATCTATAAATGGCTAGCACAAGAGTCTGTGCCTGAACATGACAGAGTTGTCCGCATCACCATGCTTAGTAAAGTTGCAGATGCATTTAAAGAGGCCGGCATACAACGAGCTGGGGCTTTACTTGATATGAAAGCTTTTGAGGGTCAATCATTATTCGATTTACTAAAAGCTGGAAAACCATATGAAAAAGCAGTTCAAGCTCTCATTTCAGAAGCAAAGATAATAGAAGCATCTTATGTGCGATCTGGACTCAGCCAGTCTAACGCTGAATCTACGTAACCGTCTAATCTAGACATGTTGACGGAGAAAAATCAAGTGGTAGTCTGTTTGCGGCTGGCAAGCCACTGATCTGGAAGAAGCTCATGTAATCTTTGAGCGCTATGTCCTAGAAGCCTGCCAAAAATATCCTCTAAATACTCTCTGGGATTGATACTCAGACCACGACATGTTTGCACTAGAGAAAAAAGTATTGCCCCAGCCTCTCCTCCTGCTGGACTGCCGAAAAACAGCCAGTTCTTACGCCCAATAGCTAATGGCCGCACCGCTCTTTCAGCTACGTTATTGTCCAGGCGAGCGAATGGATGTTGGGTATAGTTTTTCATGTAAGGAATCAGCCCAGAGAAATAACCGAGAGCCTCTCTTAGTTTAGATTTGGGCAATACTTTGCCTGATACTAGCTTGGCTTTGATCTTCTCGATGAGCTCGTCAATAATGGGGATTTCTTTCTCCTGGCGGATTTGCAGTCTTTCTTCCTCTGATCTAACCCAAGCGACTCTTTCTAGCATAAACAAGTACTTGATCTTGCGTAAAACCCATGCTTGGAAAGGAGCATCCGTTTCGGCCTCGAAAAACTTACGACGTATATGACGTTGAGTAGGCCGAGGGAATTTCACCCTCAGCCCCTCCGAGAACCGGACGTGAACTTCTCAGCTCATCCGGCTCCTATCACTCAGTCCATCTTGCCACAAGCGCCAGTGCATAAATAAATACGGTTGCGCTTGCCTCACACGCCTGACATATTGCTTTGCTTGTCCTATATGTTTAGCAAATCTTTTGTATTTTCTACGCACCCATTGCATGAGGTACATATTGAAGCGCCGCCAAATCTGGTGCATTTCTGATGGATAGAACCTACCATAGTACTGGTACCATCCTCTCAATACTGGATTGAACATGTTTGCGATATCTTTTAGCTCTCGATCTGACTTGAGCTGCACATGCCAACTCCGCATTGTTGCGTGTATGGCTTGCTTTGATGTGCTACTTATCGCAGGAAGATAATTCGAATGAAGATCCCCTCTCTTATCAATGCATCTTCTCGGTTTAAACGTATAACCTAGAAAATCAAATTTGATCGTTGAATAGTCCTCTTTCCGATTCCTATCTTTACAATAGACAATCCGTGATTTATCAGGATGAATCTCCAGCTTGCATTCTTGAAATCTCTTAGCGATCTTTTGCATAACATATCCCGCCTGCTTTCTGCTGCGACAGTGCAATAAACCATCATCTGCATAGCGACAGAACGGAACATTCGGCATTTCTCGCTTAACCCAGGTATCAAACGCGTAATGTAGAAACAGATTTGCTAAGAGAGGGCTAATTACTCCACCTTGTGGCGTACCTTTATTGCGTGGGATATCCTGTCCATTTAATCGCATCGGGGCTATTAGCCACCGCTCGATGTACAGTATTACCCACTTGCAGTCACAATGCTTTCGTAGGGCCTTTAATAGCATTTCATGATCAATGTTATCGAATAGTCCTTTGATGTCGAATTCGACAACCCAATCATACTTCCAACAACGTTTTCTCGTGATGTCAATCGCATCAAGAGCCGATTTCCTTGGGCGGTATCCAAAAGAGTTCTCATCGAATAGTGGATCAAGAATTGGTTCAAGAACCATCTTGACTGCCGTTTGTGCAACTCGATCTGCCACAGTCGGCACTCCGAGCATCCTTGTCCCTCCCGATTTCTTCGGAATTGGGACTCCCTTCACTGGCGGCGGAAAATAGGTGCCTGATGTCATTCTATTCCATAATTTGTAGAGATTATCTTTTAGATTCTTCTCGAATGCTGCAATTGGTTCTAAATCTACACCAGCTGCACCTCCATTGGTTTTTACTCCTTGATATGCTTCCCATATCAATGTCTTGTGTATGTTAAATGGCTTGTTCTCTTTCAATTACTCCTCCTGTTTCCAGTTGGCAATCGTTGAGCCTTGAATGACCAAACTTCTTCGCTCCACTGCCATTACGGCAGCTTCTTCACTACTACAAGTTTGTCCGTCCCTGTGCAGCGCTTCGATACTTTCAGCCTCGCAGGTTCTCTGCTTGTACTTTTTCTCTTGGCATCGCTACGACAGGTTCCCACAGTTCCGCATGAGAGCCCAGATCAAGCTCACGCCACCTTTATGCCGGATACCGTTTGGCCAGTAAACAGGTCTCCTTCCAAACTTATCCTGGGTCTGCTGGTCTTCCCAGTTTTGATACCATTTAGTGACTTTCGACACTTGAGCGGTGGTTCACTTGTGTTCGTCTTCTTGATCTATACCTAATACCTCTACAGTACCTTTTCCTTAACGCTCACGACTATTGCTCTTGACTATAGCCGCTTAAGGCGGTTTGCAACCTACTCCTGTAAGCCGATTGCGAGGGGCCTTTCCCTCATCTCTCACGCAGCTTGCTGCGGCACACTCCAGCAGGGACACCAGATAATCTGTTTCTTCTCAGCCAGTCTTTCATAAGCTCCATATTTATCTGAGTGCAGCACGCCATGATACCCTTTTAGAATATCCTGCACATGATCATGGCTGCGACTCTCACGAAAATCATAAATTCTGTAAGGAGGATCAGCTGCACTTCCTCCTACTACAACCCACATGTAGGCTAGTTTGCATTTTTCTTTCTCCTGGAGCTTGACGGGGATTTCGTCGATGTAAATGTTTTCACTTTTCAGGACATGTTTTTGCATCTCCTCATAAAGAGGCTGGAGGGCCAGCCCTGTTCGGATCACCCATTGAGAAAGAAGCTTGCGGCTGATGACCACTCCTTGCCTGCCCATAATCTCCACGATGCGGTAAAGAGGGAGGTGATCGACAAATTTCTGGGTGATGATCTCAGCGAGTAGGCTATTATCTGCACGGCATTTGGGTAAAATGCATTCAGGCAGATCGGCTGTGAAAATCCCAGCATCTTCCTTTTGGGGATGGGCATATTTGGGCCGGATGATCTCTTTTATAAAGTAGCTGCCCGGCTGATGGGCTAATTTGTAAGAGACTTCCCTACCGATTTGGACGAGAGGCTCTCCTGTCTCAGGGCAAACTTTTTTGTCTTCAGGCAAGTCCAAAACAATGGTTTTTACGGGCAAATCGGGATGTAGAGCAATCTTGTCTTTACCATCCCGGTGAGGTTTTCTGGTATGCGCTGCTACATTTTTTTTCTTTTCTTCGATGGCTGTTTGAAGATTTTCAAATCCTGGAAAAGAGAGTTGTTCTTGGTCGAGGTCAGCCACGACTCTTTCAGAGCGCTGACCGAAGATCTGGCGTTTAAACCATGAGAGTTGTTCTTCAAGATGGGCAATATCTTGATCTTTTTGGGCAAGACAATGATCTTTCTCAGCTATATTTCGATCCTTTTGATTAAGACTATGATTTTTCTCGGCAAGAAGGTTATGTAGATTGGAAATTTCGGCTTGTAGCTTATCTATCAGATGGATTTCTGCTGTTTGCATATGAAGAATTTTACCCAAAATACTCAAAAAAATATAGAGTTTTTAGAGAGAAAAACGAGGTTGTAGCCGCTTGGGTGTAATGCCTTCCAAAAGCATGAGAAAGGTTCTACGATCTAAAACAGAGCTATTATCTTTCCAACGGAAAGATCCCTTCTCCAGCCGTTTGAAATAGATGACAAAGCCATCCTGATCCCAGAAGAGGACTTTCATATGATTCTTACGCCGATTCAGAAAGATGAAGAAAGCTCCCGTGAGCAATTCTCCAGGGAAGAGTACTTCAATCTCAGCCATGAGACCATCAAAACTTTTCCTCATGCTCACAGGATGCCGGCAAAGGAAAAGACGGGCATTGCCCGGAATGCTTAGCATGACCTCAGCGTTTCCAGACAACGTTTAAGGGTAGCAGCATCAAAATGTTTTTCTAAGCGAACGGATATGCCTTTCATTTCAATGGTGATCCCGACATCTTTTGCTTCAGCAATCTCAATGAAACTCCCGCGACTAAGTGTTTTGGGGAAAAGACGCCTTTTCCAAGCGTAAAACAAATAAAGGGGAATTAGATTGTCTCGGCACCAATGCTGGATCGTGAGACCGCTGGCTTTTTGTTTCTGAATTCTCTCTTCCCACGTATGCCTGAGCTCAGTAGATGATTTGCGCATGAAAAACCTCCTGGTTCTTTTTTCATGCCCCCAGACTGCCTTTTTCTACTGATTCAAGAAAGATGGGCAAATTAGACGGTTACGAATCTACGAACGACTGGAAAGCTTCTATATCGATCCCTGCATATCAAGAAGAAGATTCATAGGATGCTAAAATGATCTCGCGCGATACTGAATGGCGACAAGGAAGTGCTATCACTCAGGAAAGTTTTTCTACCCTTTGCCCTGCCGAAAAAGGTCAGAATACTCACGCTATTGTTATCACGCATGACTGTGATTTACCCAACGCAAAGGAAGAACTTGTTGAGGTTATCTTGGGTTCAAGGATTACCAAAGCTGATTCGAATTTTACCCATGCGCGTCACCCTCGCCGTTTACATATTACATACCAAATCAAAAACTCATCTCAATTTGCTGTTATTGAATTGACTCATGCAAAGCGGCTGTGTATTTCAAAAAAAGAGTTTTTTCAAATAGCCGTACCCAACCTAAATCTTATCCTTCCACCTGAAGAAAAACGAGTGCTTAGACAATGGCTTTCAGCCCGTTATGGTCGGCCCGCATTTCCCAATGCTTTTGAAGCTAGATTGAAAAAAGACAAAAACCTGGAAAAAAAATTATCTAGCATATTATCGCCAGCCAACTCGCAGCTAGTTGGTATTTTTTTCGATTTAGGAGAAGAACGTACAATTGATCTTCCTCCTGAACAACCTTATTTTTTACGCATATCAATCGTGTATGACAGTATTGGCGGACCTGCTGCTAGAAAAGTCGCTGAAGAGTGCGCCGCAAATATATAAAAATTATTCCATGAAATATTTGGTACTCCAAGTCATGCAACTGAACTCATTTTAGAAAGCTGTGAAGCAATTGCAGATACCCACTTTTCTCTTGCTGATATCCGAAAAGTTGATCAATGGCGATTGGAGTACATAAGCCTTCGTGAAAATCCCCATGGAGATTTTTTGCCAATTGGCGAAACCCCTATTTAGTGCTTTTTTAAACCTTAAACAAATAAGTCTCAGCTCCTCCCACTGAAATAACAGATTTGTGATTTTGGCCGGTTTGAAGATCGAGCGAGAATATTGGGACACAAAACTTCCGTCGGATAGATCCTAGGTCTTTTGAAAGATAACGAATAATAGGGTAACGCTAAAAAACAACAGGGATACTCATCTTGTTAAGAGCTGTCCAAAATTTTTTCTTTGGCCATGATCAAATAAAATCTTTCCCAATCGTAGAGTCGGGAGAAACGGAAAAACGCCCTCATGGTTTCCCATAAATTCCGATAAGTGCCTGCAACCTGCTTGCACTTGCGGAATAGATCACAGCAAATCTCTTGAATTTGATCTATGAGAAATGCCAGCATCATCAGCATGCAAAAGACTGTAGACAAGTACTTTTTGCCATGACCATAATTATGTTCAAAATTGTATCCCAAGTTCTTTAGCGTATTAAATGTTTCATTTTCGACCTTCCATCTTGCCCTCCCCGCTTTAGCTATTTGTAAAACATTGACTGCCGATAGGGTAATGTCAGTTACCCAAGAGAAGGTAACTTCCTTACCCTTTGAATTCGTGTACCTATATTCAAGCACATTCACTTTCAAACCTGGGCTCGACTTGTTAAGGAACACATTATTAAGAAATTGGAATTGATGATAGCCACCATCCTCTGTCGTAATCTCATGGTAAAGAGCATCATCCCTTGCGGGAGTTGTTCGAAGAGAAACTGATGATCTCCAGGCTTGGCAACCAAAATATAACGTAAATTGTGCTCTGTGATCATCTGGATATTGGGAGCATTAGAGCTTAGCCCGTCTTCCAGAAGAATAGCTCTAAGGTGAGGATGCTCCTTGCGAAAATTTGCCAGAAACCGCTTACATGCATTTCTCTCGCAATCATTTTTAGCCGCCCCATCTTGATTGAGGATGGCTTCTGGACATAGTGGTACTACATTTTTTTTATCAGGGTGAACAATGCATGCTCCTAGCATTTGATGGTAATACGAATATTTGCCATCACTGCCTTTTTTCCGGCAGCAATATGGGCAAGAGACATGATTAGATGAAAAATGTCCTGTCCCATCAACAGAGATCAGCACATGTCCATCAAGATATTCAAATGCTTCGATTCCTTTTCCTCTTTGAAATGAAGCAAATACATTCTTAAATGCGGGCCGGATCGCGTTGGGATCTACTTCATCTAGACGCATTCTCAGATAGGTATCACTGGGCGGATTTTCAACGTGATAAAGATCACGTAGATTGTGCTCGATCGCTATATCTCTGCGTTTTCTATCATAATCGAGTAAGGAGGGGCATTTTAATCCAAAGATGGCTAGCCCTGACATGAGATGGTTAGCCAGGGGGGCAAAGCCTGTTCTTTTGAACTCGCGAGGATCTGGAATTTTGGAAAAGTGGTCATACACTGTCTTGATCAGACCCGGTATGCCGAGGTGTTTTCTAAATGATGATGACATGTCTCGAACTCTTGGACGTTAAAAATTGTCCAAAAGTTTACGAAACTAAAATTTAATTCTCCTCTAGAAAATGCTCAGTGGGAACTGCTGTCGATCTTCTATTGTCACAATAACCCCTATAGTACCATTTATCAATTGGGGGAGGTCTTTGTTCCCCAGCGTCAATTCAAACACAACTGCTTTTTTGATGTACAGCTGTACCGCCTCCTCTGTAGGGTATTTTGAAAAATAGGCGATAATAGCAGTGATAAGAGTTTTGACGCCTATGTTTTTGCACCTAAGCGAGAAAGGATCGTTCAAAAATGACGTGTTATACAGTGCCAATTTGTGACTTTATTTTCTGGAAATGGTATTAGAGGGTAAAAAGTTGGCCCTGGAGCTGCGTGAGCCATTTTCTATGCTCGCTCAGATCAAGGGCCGTCCAATGAATTGGGGGTGGCTAGATTCGAACTAGCGTAAGCCGAAGCTGTCGGATTTACAGTCCGATGCAATTGGCCACTATGCGACACCCCCGTAGGTGATTGCTGGAGAAAGGAATTGAACCCTCAACCGCCCGATTACAAGTCGGGTGCTCTGCCAATTGAGCTACTCCAGCGTGAAGAGGGCTCTTTATACCAAAAGGAGTTCTTTTCGATAAAGTCATTCTTTTTTCTTCCGAAAATCTTCTTTGGTAGCCTTGAAAGCTTCGTCTGGTTGGGGCAAATGGCGTTCGCGCTCTTCAGGTTTTTCAGTGGGTTGGGCGGCAGACGGGATAGGGAATGGGAGAGGTTCCTTTTCGACCGGAGCACGATAATCTTTGTTTGTCATGCGGAACTTGAGTTTTTCAAGAGTGGCAGAAGAGGTAGGCGCCTGTGGCGCTGTTGCCGTGCGTCCAAAAATTGAGAGGCTCTTTTCGGAAGAACTGATGACTTTTGCTTTAAATTTGCGCTTACCGCTGGGGGTATATTTTGCCACGGCCGCTTCTTTTTCAAGGAGCATATGGCAATTTTTATATTTTTTTCCTGATCCACAAGGACAGGGGTCATTGCGTCCCACTTTCTCGACCATCTATTCCTCTTAACCTACAAATACCTAAACGAAAAAGAATCCCAGCCTCTTTTTAGGGTCGGGTTCTTTAACCGGATTTTAACCAAAGCGTCAATTTATTGTAAGAAGTCTCTAGATTTTTGATGAGATCGGAAAAAAACGGACATGGGAGTGGGTTTAGTAACTGTTCAGGCAGCACAGCTTTTTGGTTAATAGCCTTTCTGTGGTGACTATCCACTCCTACCTTGACAAAGTGGGTCTTCTTTAGACATTCTTTCTGGCTCGTGAATAGCCACGGGTTTTAAGGGTCCAATTCTATTTGGAGCAGGTATATACTCCTTAATCTATGCTGGAAATATTAGAAATCACTTTACCTATTGCATCCCCTCCTTGGAACAGGCGTGGTAAACGGCTCGAAAGCATGATCCGGAAGGCTTTGTATGAGCATCAGATGCTCACAGGTGCTTCAAAATTGGCAATAGCTCTAAGTGGTGGTAAGGATAGCTTGACTCTTCTTTTTATGTTAAAAGCAATTCTGGGGCGTGGGTTTCCTGCTTTGGATCTATGCGCGATCCATGTCGGTGGCGAGTTTTCATGCGGAGCTGGGGTGCAAGAAAATTTTTTGCGCTCTATATGCCGAAAGCTTGATGTCGACTTTGTGAGCTGCACCTCGACGCAAAAAAGGGAAACTTTAGAATGCTATTCGTGCTCCCGAGAACGGCGTCGGCTCATCTTTGATGCTGCTAAAAAAGAGGGCGCCACGACGATTGCTTTTGGTCATCATCGCGATGATCATGCTCAAACTCTTTTGTTAAATCTTCTCCATAAGGGAGAATTTGCAGGCAATTTACCTAAAATTGAGATGGTTGACTTTGGGGTCACGATTATTCGCCCCCTGATTTATGCCGAGGAGGTGGAGATCGGCCATTTCGCTAAGGAAAATGGCTTTGCGCGCATCACATGCCAATGCCCTGTAGGGCAAAACTCGATGCGTAAACAAGTCGACAGGCTTTTGGATGAAATGGAAGTGCTTTTCCCAAATGTACGTGCCAACGTGGCTCAAGCAGGTTTTTTATATGGCTCAGATAAGGCGAGGAAAAAAACATGAATCAACAGTACCCAGTTCCCAGTGAACATGAGACACGCATCACGATTGACGGCGTGGAAATTGCTCTAGGTTTTCCCGATGAATTCCCCTTCCGATGGGTAGGACAGCAGGATGTGTTCGATCAACTGCTCGCCTCGTGGTTAGTGATCGATGAAAGGGACATTCCCCTCAATCCTCGTCTCATTGGCAAGCCAGGGGTGGGTAAAACAACGCTCGCCTATGCTGCTGCCAAAAAAATTGGCCGCCCTGTTTTTATCTACCAGTGCACAATGGATACAAGACCCGAAGATCTGCTGATCACTCCTGTTGTGGATGAGAAAGGGGGAATCCGTTATGTCGCCTCAGCCCTCGTGACTGCAATGATTCGGGGTGGTGTGTGCATTCTTGATGAAGGAAACCGGATGAGTGAAAAATCGTGGGCTTCGCTCGCTCCCCTTTTAGATGCGCGTCGTTATATCGAGTCGATCGTCGCCGGGCTCAAAATATTTGCCCACCCTGACTTCCGCATTTGTGTGACGATGAATGATGATTCTTCAACCTTTGAGGTACCAGAGTACATCCACAGTCGCCTGCAGCCCCAAATCTATCTGGATTTTCCAGAAGCTGACGAAGAAAAAAAGATCCTGAAGGAAAACCTCCCTTTTGTGAAAGAGGAGATTTTAGACTACGTTGTAGCCTTCTTGCAAAGAGCCCATTCAGCGCAAGAACCCTATACAGTACGCGACGGCATTAACATCGCTCGCTACGCAGCTAAACGGCTAGAAGCACTCAATGGTAGGGCTCTACCTGAAGCCATTTTGCGCCAGTCTATCATGATGTCTCTTGGACAAGAAGCCACCATTCACGCGCTTTGATCTTATGAACCCATTTACTGTGCGCAAAGATTCTATCTGGGCTGTGCCCATTCTCCATTACACAATGGAACTGGCTTGCCAAGTCAAGATCGCTTTTGACACGATTCGTCCCGATTGCGTGGCAGTTGAATTGCCCGAAACACTTCAAAACCATGCGGTGCATGCAGCTTCGAGACTTCCGGATATCAGCGTGATCCAAGCAGATGATCTTTACTATATGTGTGAGCCCTGCGATGGTGCTTTTGAAGGTTTAAGATGCGCCATAGATGATGGCAAGGGGGCTTATTGCATCGATCTTGACGTGCGCAATTATCCTCAACAAGCCGAGGCTCTTCCCGACCCCTATTCAATCCTCCATATTGGCCTTAAGGCCTATTATGAGGCCTATGCCCGCACATTTTCTCCCAATCAAAAAGTCCATCAAAAAAATGGCCTAGATCTGCAGCGTGAGCTCCATATGGCTCGTCGTCTCAAGGAGTTGAGCTTGCGCTATGAAAAAATTCTTTTCATTGGGGGTATGTCCCATGTGGCTTCTGTATTAAAAATGACCTCTCAAAACTCCTTCGAGCCGCTGCAGCATGCTAAGCGCTCTGAGATCCAGTTGGTAACATTGACTGAAGATTCGAGCCGCCAAGTGATGGCTGAAAGCGGCTGGATGAGCTCAGCCTACGAAGCGTGGAGGCAAAACCCTTCTTCTGGGCTTTTGGACAGACAAAAAACAATTTATGATCTTTATAAAACTGCCGCTGAAATATACCGGGAGAAAACGGGAAACGCGTTTTTAAGTTACCATATGCGTAACACTATGAAATTCGCCCGCAACTATGCCTTGGTGCACCAGCGCCTTATGCCCGACCTTTTCGAAACCCTCACTGCCGCTAAGGGGTGTGTCGACCATAATTACGCTTACGAAACTTGGTTTTTGGCAACCCATTCTCCCCATCTCAAAAATATCGACAACTTGCCTGCTTTGAATCTATCGGTAGAGGAGATATGGGGGCGCCCCAAACAGATCCAATTCCACCTCAAACAAAAACAACGCAAAGGTCTTTCCTTTCAAAGACGTGCGAAAGATCGCCAGCAGATCCGTATGCGTCCTCCCTCACCCTTCAGTATTTGCTCCTATCCTCCTGAAGATCTAATAATAGAGAATTTTGGAGAATTCCTGAAAAAGAAAGGGCAAACTCTGCTTGGCGATGAACAAGGAAGAGTTGTCCCCTTCACAACAAGCTTAGAAGATGGAATTGATACCCGGGAGACGATCCGTCATCTATATACACATCAAATTTATGTCAAAATCAAGGGGAGGCCCCCAGGAGCTGTAGGCTCTGTCGTGGTGATTTTTGATGAGGATGGACCAGAAAGAGCTTTGGAACACGGTGAAAAATATCCCTGGCGGACCACCTGGCATGGAGAGCACTCCCAAGAGTCGGACATGGCCTTCTATGCCACTCATCTCGGAAGCAATGTGGTCGGTCCCGGAATAAGCCGGTGTGAATATGGGGGCTTTTTGATGTCCTACCCTCCCCGCAGGATGATGGACGTGTGGAGAGATCCTGATTATTTTGAATGCCGCACCAAGGCGGAACTGCTGTTGATGGCTGCAATCGATTATGCCGTTAAACCTCTTGTTGTTTACGTGTCAGAAAAGGCGCCATCTTGTAGAATTAAGGACTTTGCGGCCCGCTTTGGAAGAAAAATTGTTTATTTTCCCCTAGGGCAGATCTCTCCAGTGATGCTCAATAAAATCCGAGCATTTCATGTCTTGGATGGCCATGACAAAAGGGAGATTGCAGATGAGTATATATTTTAAATGGATTTTTTATGTTACGTCCTAAAATAGTCATTACAAATGACGACGGTATCAATGCACCGGGAATCAAAGCGCTCTGGAGCGTTCTACATGAGGCCCGTTTTGCAGATCTTTTCATCATTGCTCCTGCCATTGAAAAATCGGGAACTGGGGTAAGTATCACATGGGACAAGCCAATCTTGATCCAAAAAGTCGAATGGGAGGATCAAACCCCAGCCTGGTCTGTTGGTGGCAATCCTGCTGACTGCATCAAAATGGGTGCACGTATTATTTTAGAAGGGACACCCGATTTGATCGTATCAGGGATCAATGCCGGTTCTAATGCGGGCAGGAACGTCCTTCACTCAGGCACTGTCGGAGCCTGCATCGAAGGTGCTTTTCGAGGCATCCCGGGCATCGCATTCTCATGTGAAAATGGTGAAAAACCCAATTTCCATGTCGCTCAAAAATACGTTATCAATCTTGTCGAATATCTTCTCGAAACACCTCTTCCTTCAGGTTGTTTTTTGAATGTGAATATTCCCCATGCTGCTCAGACCCAAGTGAAGGGTTTTCGCATGACTCGTCAGGGCAAGGGGCGATGGTCAGAAGATCCGATACTCCATCTTCAAACTGAACATGGCCCAAGCTATTGGCTTGGCGGAAAACCCGAAGAAATTGCCGAAGATGAAGATAGTGATATCTCCTGGCTTAAAAAAGGATATTTGGCAGCTGTGCCCATCCAAGTCCACGACCTAACGGCTCATGATGAGCTCAAAAATCGACAAGAGACTTTTGATCGCTATTTTGAGTTGTCGAAAATTAGGCAGTAAAGTATGTTGATTCTCTTTTTCAAGGGCGTATAGCTCAGCGGTAGAGCGCCTGTCTTACACACAGGTGGTCATAGGTTCAATCCCTGTTGCGCCCATAGGAGCCAATTACAAAGCTCCTGTCCCTTATAACTTGCCGCCAAAAGCGCGATTTTATAAGGGCCAAGAGTTTTGTAATGGCTCACAAGGGCTGTATGGCCCCTATTAGATCTGATCTGCGGGAGTAGTTCAATTGGTTAGAGCACCGCCCTGTCACGGCGGAAGTTGCGGGTTCGAGCCCCGTCTCCCGCGCATCTCTTCAAAGAAGGGAATGCGCACAAGGACCCGTTAATTACAACTGCGAGTACAACCATGAAAACAGCCTATACGCAGTTTCGGTTTGGTAAATATTACCTAAAAACATTTGTTTGGTTTACTCTTGGAGCCTTTTTAGCCGCTTTAGGTATTGAAGCGATTTTAATCCCCAATCAATTGATTGATGGTGGGATTGTGGGTATCTCCATGATGGCTGCTCATCTCTTTGGCAAGGGGCTTCTCCCTTATTTCTTGGTGCTCTTCAACCTCCCATTCCTCTACATGGCCTACAAGCAAATTGGACGGCACTTTGTCATCCAGATGCTTACCGCAGTGGCATTATTGGCTATTGCTATGGCCTTATTGCAATGGCTTCCTATCTGGTTTAATTTCCCACCTCTTGAATTCCATGGCGACTCCATCGAGGTGATCGTTCTGGCAGGATTTATCATCGGAGCCGGGGCGGGCTTAATTATCCGACACGGCGGCTCTACCGATGGAACCGAGATCTTAGGGATTCTGATTAACCGGAAAAAAGGTTTTACGGTTGGGCAGGTCATTCTTTTCGTCAACATCTTCGTTTTTGCAGCAGCAGGTTTTGTATACGAAAATTGGCACTCCGCCTTCCTATCGCTGCTCACATACGTGGTTGCCACGAAGGTCATGGATATGGTCATCGTCGGATTTGAAGATACCAAATCGGTGATGATTATCTCGAAGCTCTCGCAACATCTATGTAATGTTTTGATGGAAGAACTGGGCGTTGGTCTAACTGTCATGTACGGCCGTGGTGGCTATAGCGGTGACGCCAGAGAAATTTTGTATATTGTAGTGGAACGCTTGCAGCTAGCTGAATTGAAAGAAATTGTACATCGCGAAGATCCTCAAGCCTTTATTGCGGTGGAAAACCTCCACGAAGTGATCAATGGCCGCCAAAATTCCCTCCCCGAAAAAACCCCTTCCTCTACCTAAACGTGACCGATTCTCGATTAGATTGGGCACGAGCAGGGAAACAGGTACTATCTAATACCATTTCCAGAAAATAATGCCATGAAGTGGCACTGTATAACACGCCATTTTTGAACGATCCTTTCTCGCTTAGGTGCAAAAACATAGGCTTCGAAACGATCATCCAAATCTGTCATGTTACCCAGTACCACTTCATGGCATTATTTTCTGGAAATGGTATAATCAGATTTCCAGCGTTTGTAGAGCTGATGGTCAATGTGCAGAACATCGAGAACTTTACCGACGATGAAGTTTTCGACATCTTCCAAAGTTTGAGGGGCTGTATACCAAGCAGGAACAGGAGGAACGATAGAGGCACCCAGACGACTCAGTTTCAAAAGATTTTCCAAATGCAGTTCACTCAGAGGCGACTCACGAGGCACCAACACGAGAGGCCGCTTTTCTTTGAGGGTCACATCTGCAGCCCTTCTCAACACGTTGTCACCAAGTCCAACGGCTATAGCTGCAACTGTTGCCATACTACAGGGAATGATAATCATTCCATCCACTAGATAAGAGCCACTCGCGATAGCAGAGCCTACATCTTGAATGGGATGAATAGTGATTTGCTGACGGATAGATGCAGGAAATTGCTGCACACATTTTGCTGCCGTTGCCCATTCCTTACCCAGCTCGATCGCGGCTGTGTACTGAGCGCTTTGGCTCATGACAAGCTCGATTGAGTGTCCGCCGGATGCTAGCTCCACAACCAAGCGGCGAGCCAAAATAACCCCTGAGGCCCCCGATATTCCTACAACAAAACGGCCCATACTCGACTCACTAAGATAAATAATAAAGTAATGACTGAAACGGCAACGCTACAAAAGAAAAAATAGGGCTCGATTGCACGAAAGTTTAGTACCTGTTCAGGCAATCGGTCTTGGCGGTTAATAGCCTCTTTAGGGTAACTATCCACTCCCGCCTTGATCAAATACGCCTGCCCTCGACACGCTGGCGGCTCGTGAATAGTTACGAAGTTTTTACAAGCACGCCATTGCTGGCGCGCAATAAAATGGAAATATCCTAAAACCGCCCCGATTAATGGGAGAATCATATAGTAGACCAGGGGCAGGCGCGCGCTCCACCCCAAGCAGGCGAGCATCAGTAGACAAAGACCATGAGCCAGCGCTGCAATGAACAGACTTTTTTCTAATCCTAAGCGTGATGGGATACTAAATAACCCTTCGGTGCAATCGTATTCATAATCTTGCATGGCATAGACAATATCTGTCCCTAAAATCGAAAAGGCTGCAGCCGCTCCCAAGAAAGCAGCGTAAGGAGCAAAAGTCCCCGTTACCGCTGTAAATGCCATCACAGGACCTAAAAAATGGATGCACGCCAGAACAAGATGGCACGACGCGTGCACGCGTTTCATATACGAATAGGCATAAAGCAGCACAGCCGCTAATACAGAAAGGACGGCCGTTAATCTATTCATTTGTAGGCATAGGATGATAAATAAACCTAAGGCTCCCCATGCTACGGTGCGCGCCTGGGTAACAGAAACCCTTCCTGAAGGAACGGCTCTGTTTTGAGTACGCGGGTTACGGGCATCGATATGGCGATCAATCAACTGGTTAAATGCCATGCCTGAAATACGGGCAAGCATGAAAGCGGTTAAAATGCACGTGAGTATCTTCCAATCAAAAAAATTGAAACTTCCCAATAATAATCCAGATAAGACAAAAGGGATTCCAAACAACGTCTGTTCGAAGCGGGTCAAATCTCTAAAAGCAGCTAAACGCATAAAATGATCGGTAAATAAAATTTAAGAACAGTCACTAGAATTTTATTCTGTTATCTATTATGAATCCAGTGAATATGTAAACCGGGTTTTCATGCATAAGAGACAAAAAGCTGAAATGGATGCCTGGCGCATCTTTCGGATTCTATCCGAGTTTGTAGATGGTTTTGAAACCATGACCAACATCGGTCCATCTGTTTCATTTTTTGGTTCGGCCCGAATCGGACGCGACCACCCCTACTACCATTTAGCAATCGAGACGGCTCAAAAAGTCGCTGCAAAAGGCTTTGGAATCATTACGGGAGGCGGGCCAGGAATCATGGAGGCTGCAAACAAAGGAGCCCAAGCAGCAAAGGGGCGCTCTTGTGGCGTTAGCGTCAATCTTCCTTTTGAGGAGTCCCATAACGCTTTTATTGACCCTCAATACAACCTTAGCTTCCGCTATTTTTTTGTCCGTAAAGTGATGTTTATACGGTATGCACTCGCGTTTGTTTTTCTCCCCGGAGGGATGGGAACGCTTGATGAGCTTTTCGAAGCACTCACCTTGATGCAAACCAACAAGATCAAACCCTTTCCGATCTTTCTAATGGGCTCTTCATACTGGGAAGGACTCATCCAGTGGCTCAGGAAACATCCTTTACGCGAGAATTTTCTTTCTGAAAGCGACTTTGAGCGGATCACGATTACGGACGATTCTGATTTTGTAGCCGCCCAAATCGAAAAACACTTCAAGCAAGTGGGTGAAGAGCCTACGTATGACTTGGGACTAGAGACCTAAGCCATCAATTAAGAATTCAGCCATGGCTGCATAAGGGCCTTCTGACTCAAAGTCAGCATGATTAAAGTTACCGAGGATTGTGTTTCTAACAGAGACTGTTCCCTCGCTATTCAAGTACCTGACGATATCGGGTTGCTTTCCCTCGACTGCAAATATAATACCATATTGCAATACCCTGTTCTTCTTTTCAGGGGGGATTTTTAATTGGATATTTCCCCAAACCATGCTTGCAGTCTCAATGTCACCGTGAAAGCAGCTCAAACAAAAAACACGATTTTCAAGCGGATTTTCGATGGTAAATGCCCCCGCGCTCACACAAGCTCTCAACTTGGCTACATGCTCTTGGTAAGGGAAAGCCGCCAAAATGGCTAAACTATTGCTTCGCAAATCCACTATAGAAGGTAAAAGACTATCCCAGATTTTTTTTAAATCAGTAAGGCCATCGGGACTTAGGAGATGTCGCAGAGCTTGATAGCGGGTCTGACCAGATCGTGGCAGTGCTTGGAGTGCAGAGTAGTGCTGAATGAAAAGAGATTTGGGATCCACTGTGAAATCGGCGGGCCCATTTATGCAACAAAAATATTTCACTCTTTGAGCAAAATTCAAATAAAAATGGGAACTTAAAGAAGTCTTGTACCAATGCAGACAGACTTCTGAACTCCTGATCAAATCTTCGGGCTCCAATTCACCGAAGATTCCGACGAGTAATTCGTCAGGCAACGTGGTAACCCAAAAATTTTGATCTACACACGATTTACTTCCGTTATCCACAACAAACCAAGACATACGATTATTTTACCAAATGTTTATTAAGCGTATATTAAGACGAAATTAGAAGATGAAGCCGCTATCGAGGAGATCGTCGATATATTTGATGTCGTATTTCATATCGAGGAAATCGGGGTTATTCATCATGTATTGGTGGAAAGGAATAGTCGAATGAACTCCACCGATATGAAATTCTTTTAAGGCTCGCTTCATGTGGGCAATCGCCTCTTTCCTATTCTTCCCACGCACAATGAGTTTTGCGATCATCGAATCGTAGTTCGGAGGAATCCGATAACCTGAATAGCAAGAGCTATCCACACGCACGTGAGGCCCACCAGGTGGAAGGTAGTACTCTAAAAGTCCTGGAGAGGGCGCAAAATTGCTTGAGGGATTTTCTGCATTGATGCGGCACTGGATCACATGCCCTTTAAATTCGACGTCTTTTTGTTTACGTTTGAGTTCTCCACCCATCGCGATACGAATCTGTTCTTGCACTAGATCAATCCCGGTCAATTCTTCGGTCACCGTATGCTCGACTTGGATACGCGTGTTCATTTCCATAAAGTAAAAATTGTTCTCGCGGTCGAGTAGGAATTCGATCGTTCCGGCAGAAAAGTATTTTGCAGCCTTAGCGATGCGGATAGCAGCGGTACCGATTTTGCTCCGCAGCGAATCTGTCAGAACGGGACTAGGAGCCTCTTCGATGAGTTTTTGGCGACGCCTTTGGATGGTACAGTCGCGCTCACCAAGATGGATATAATTACCGTATTTATCTCCCAAGATTTGGATCTCGATATGGCGAGGGTTGGCAATCATTTTTTCGAGGTAGACATCGGGATTATTGAAGCTTGCAGCAGCTTCTGCGCGTGCTGCCGCAAACAGCCTGCCAAATTCTTCCAAATTCTGGGCAATCCGGATTCCTTTGCCTCCTCCCCCTGCCACAGCTTTGATGAACACGGGAAAGCCGATCTGTTTGGCGACCTTCATGGCCTCATCGAGGGTCTCGACCACACCGTCAGAGCCTGGGATCACAGGGCACTTCGCACTTTTGGCAAGCGCTTTGGCCTTAGCTTTGTCTCCCATTAAGGAGATGGTCTGATGTGATGGTCCGATAAAATTCAAACCGCAGCTTTCGCATATCGAAGCAAAATTGGCATTTTCACTTAGAAAGCCATAACCGGGATGGATCGCATCAGCGCCAGTGATTTCACAGGCCGACAAGATATTGGCGACCTTCAAGTAAGACTTAGAAGAGGGAGGCTCCCCAATACATACTGCCTCATCTGCAAACAGTACATGCAGAGCCTCGCTATCTGCCTGTGAATAGACAGCTACAGTTTGCAACCCCAAATCGTGCGCCGCACGGATAATGCGAACCGCAATCTCCCCTCTATTGGCAATCAAGATTTTTTTCATGTGGGATCAATCCGAAACATACGGGTTCCAAACTCTACTGGGTCTCCGCTACGCAGGAGTACTTCGGCTATCTTACCATTAATCCCCGCCTTTACTTCATTCATCACTTTCATAGCCTCAATGATACAAACGATGGTACCCTCGCTCACGACATCTCCCACTTTGACAAAGGGTGGATCATCGGGAGAAGGAGATGCATAAAAGGTCCCGACCATCGGAGATGTCACAAAGACGCCCGTTTGGACTTTTTCTTTTGCTTCTACAGGTGCGGGATGCTCAATATGGGGGACCTTATGCTTGGCATCAATGGGGGGGTGAGTAGGATAAACAGAATGGGGCTGGAAATATGCTGGCAGAGGGCCGGACGGCGCATGTTGGTCGAGTTGGTAACCCTGACATTCCCGCTCGATTTCGATTTCGAAACCCTCTTTTTTGAGTGCTAAACGTTTGATGCGCGACTTTTCCATCGCTTCCATTAACTTTTCAATTTGTTTCAAATCCACGTCAATTACACCCTTTGAATATATTCTTTTGTGCGGGTATCGACTTTAATGACATCCCCAGCTTCAATAAAAGGAGGCACTTCAATAGCTGCCCCCGTTTCTAAAATTGCCTCTTTTGTGGCATTGGAAAGAGCAGAATTTTTTTCAGAGGGCAATTCCGTTTTTGAAACCATCAATTCTAAAAATTGAGGGAGTTCTACAGAAAAGATTGTATCCCCATAAAACGTTGCTTGAAGCTCAACTCCTTCTTTCAAAAAATTGACTTTTTCGTTGATCACATCAGGCGGAACTAGGACTTGCTCGAGATTGCCAATATCGAGAAAAAGATAATTTTTCCCTTCAAGATAAAGATATTCAAGACGGTGCTCTTCAAGAGCTACATCTTTGACCTCTTGCCCTACCTTAAAGTTTTTCTCTAAAACCTTTTCGCTGCTAAGGTCCCTCATTTTGGTCTTAATAAAAGGCTGACCTTTAGGAGCAGTAACTTTAATCACCGAATCGATCCGGTAAAGCTTATTGTCTACAGAAACAGTCATTCCGGGTGTGAGTTGCTGGCTAGCTACCATTTTACTTTTCTCCACAGTGTCGTAATTTTTGGATCCCTTCGGTCATCTCTACTTCCTCAAAAAGATAGGTGCCGGAAACTAAAACGTTTGCTCCCGCATTCACACATAGAGGGGCAGTCTTTTCATCAATCCCACCATCAACCTCAATGAGAAAAGGAGGAAGCACTTCCTTAGGTTTGGCAATCGCGCCACCCGCTCGTATATTGAGGTGGTCGCACGCCTCGCGCACAAAACGTACCTTCTCGACCACATCATGCCTAAACTTCTGACCTCCGAAACCGGGCGGGACTGTCATCATCAAAATCAGATCGCAAAGTGGCAGAAAACGAGGAATAAATTCACAAGAGGTTTCGGGGCGAAAAGCTAGGCCTGCTTGAACCCCACATTTTCGTATATATTCAATCGTATCCTCCACATCCTCTGTCGCTTCAAAGTGGAAAGTGATCCGGTCGGCACCCGATTCGACCAATCTTTCGACAAAGTCATATGGGTTATAGATCATGATATGGACATCCAAAAAAAGATCAGTCGCCCTATTAATGGCCGCAAGGGCTCGTGGCCCCAAAGTCAAATTGGGGACAAAATGGCCATCCATAATGTCTACATGGACATAATCTGCCCCAGCAGCTTCGATTTGCTGAGCAGCATCGGCAAGGTACCCAAAGTCTCCAGATAGGATCGAGGGTGCTATGTAAATCTCTTGTTGTTTCGACATCTTTTGCAAAAGGTCAAGATAAAGGATGGAGGATATATGAAAAATGATATTTTTTCGACCAAATTAAACACAAAGGCGCAAAGACAAAAAATCCCTGTATGTTTATTCTTCGCGCTTCGGTTCACTAGTGGTAGTTAGAGTATGTCTAAAAAACCTCAAGAATTTTTTACCTCACGATGGGGGTTCATCCTGTCGATGTTGGGAGTGGGCATAGGAGCGGGCAACATCTGGCGCTTTTCTAGAATTGTAGCCCAAAATGGGGGGGGTTCCTTTATTATCCCGTGGGTTGTTTTCCTCTTTGTCTGGTCGATCCCTCTAATTATTGCCGAAATTGCCATGGGCAAGCTCTGTAGGCGTGCTCCTATCGGTACTATTACCGAGGTAGCGGGCCGTCGTTTTGCCTGGATGGGCGCTTTTATTGCTTTGGTGACCACAGGGATTTTGTTCTACTACTCGGTTGTGGTGGGATGGGGATGCCGGTACTTCTTTTACAGTGTTACAGGATACCTTACACAAACAACTGACCATGGAGCGATTTGGAATAGCTTCACACATAGCCTTCAGCCGCTCTACTTCCATTTTGCCTCCATTCTGATTGGATGCTACGTGATCTATAAGGGAATCACTAGAGGAATCGAAAGAAGTAATAAGATACTCATCCCCACTCTCCTTATCATTCTTATTTTGATTGCAATCCGTGCCGTCACACTTCCGGGGGCCTTGCAGGGAATTGCATATCTCTTCACCCCGAATTTAAGGGACCTGCTCAATTTTCATGTTTGGCTCGAGGCGCTCACCCAAAATGCTTGGGACACAGGAGCTGGTTGGGGCCTTTTGCTTGTCTACGCAGGTTACATTCACCGTAAAGAGAGTGTTATCATCAACGGTTCAATAACGGCATTAGCCAATAACGCCGTTTCTCTTGTCATGGGTGTCATCATTTTCTCTACAGCATTTGCTCTCGAAAGCCAGGAAGGCATTCTTCAATTGATTGATGGTCAAGGCAGTACTAATACCGGTCTCACTTTCATTTTTCTACCTCAGCTTTTTCAAGCTTTGCCTGGGGGAACTTTTGTCCAAACAATCTTTTCCTCGATTTTCTTTTTTGCCTTTGTCTGCGCTGCAATTAGCTCAATGATCTCAATGCTACAGCTGACCATGCAGGTATTCCATGAGATGGGTATGACCCGAAATGGAGCCATTCTTCTGACTGCTGCGATAAGCCTCCTTCTTGGAGCCCCCTCAGCTCTTAGTATGGCTTTCTTTGAAAACCAAGACTGGGTTTGGAGTGTTGGCCTGATTGTCAATGGGCTATTTATCGCCTTTGCCGTGGTACGCTATGGCGTCGACCGCTTCCGGCAGGAGGCCATCAACTCTTCCCCACAAGACTTTAAATTGGGAAAGTTCTATAATGTTCTTATAGGAGTTTTGATCCCTGTACAAGGTATCGTGTTGATTAGCTGGTACTTTTATAACAGCATCACACATATCGATCCAGAATGGTGGAACCCGTTCCGGATGTATAGCGTAGGTACTGTCCTTTTTCAATGGGGCATTGCCATAATTGTCTTCCTCCTTCTCAACCGGTGGCTGGCAAATAAAACCCTATATAACAAGAGAGTGCCTTAATGGAAATGATCACCATTCTTACGATGATTGCGGTAGTGGGAAGCATTGGAGGAGGCCTTGTTTTTATGCTTACTCTTGCTCTGCGCCGCCAAAATACCGAAGATTAGGCCTTTATACCAATCCGTAGAAATAACACTACAAATTTAGACTGGATGGCGTGACAGATTTGGACAATCGTTTTGAAGCTCATATTTTTAAATATGGGCGAGAAGGGACTGTTCAAAGATGGCATGTTAGACAGCCCAAATTTGCAGTGTTATTTTTGCGGATTGGTATTACTTACTAGCTGGCCAACCAGGGAATGTAAAGACTCCATTTTGAGAGATGACCGTACCATCAACTGTTATCGCCCCCCCCTCACGCAAGTCACAAATCATGTCCCAATGCAACGCAGACTTGTTAGTATTGCCCGTTTCTGGATAACCCATGCCCAGCGCTGCATGAAATGTTCCCCCGATCTTTTCATCAAATAGAATATTTTGAGTAAAGGTCTTAATTTTGTAATTGGTGCCGATCGCAATCTCTCCCAGACGCGAGGCCCCCTCATCTTGAGCAAGAATTGTCTTTAAGAAAGGCTCATTATGGCGGGCACGTGCATTCACAACCCTCCCCTTTTCGAAAGTCAATTCAACCCCTTCAACCACAGTATTTTGCCAAATCGCGGGAAACGTATAGTAGACCACCCCATTCACTCCTCCATCCGGTGCATTGAGATTCGGGCCCGTAAAGATCTCACCATCAGGATAATTGCGCTTGCCACATGAGTTGCGCCATACCATTCCTTCAATGTTCACTCGTAGATCAGTCCCTTGAGCGCTGAAGTGAAGCTCTTTTTTTCCCTCCATAAAATCTATCATCTTCTGTTGGCGCGCTTCCACCTCGCGCATATAGGCTACCGGATCCTCTTCATCAAGATGGGCTGCGCTGAACACAAAATCCTCGTACTCTCGTATCCCCATATTCGCCTCTTGAGCTCCCGCAGCTGTTGGACACAAAGTGACGACCCAATCTAATCCATTCTCTGCTGAACGTGTAAGCACCTGAGAGAGGATCGGTTGGTTTGCACGAGAGACAAGGGCCTGTTTTTTTGAATCGACATGAGACAACCCACGTGTATTAGTAGGCCCAATTACCCGAATGCGCTTATCACAATGTGTGGCTTCATATAGCGTAAAGGGGCAAGTACGTTGGAGTTGCTCTTCTGTGGCATGCCTAAAAAAGATCTCATCCCAGCCGGCGGGAATCACCGTCGTCTTGACATGTCCCCCCGCAATGATGAGTTCTTCGTAAAGAGCTTCCAGTAAAGGAAGTCCCGCGATTTCTCCTGTCATCCATATCTGGTCGCCCGGTTTGACATTCAATGAGTAGTGCGCCATCACCTGCGCCATTTTCGTGAGCCGTGGATCTCTCATGTAACACCTCTTTCAGAAAAAATACGACAAAGCCTATTATTAAAGGAATAGCCGACTGCTTATACCGCGAAGCTATTTTAGATAAAATAAATAATTTTACCGCAGAGGACGCGGAGAGCGCAGAGAAAGCAAATTATACCATTTCCAGAAAATAAAGCCATGAAGTGGCACTGGGTAACATGACAGATTTGGATGATCGTTTCGAAGCCTATGTTTTTGCACCTAAGCGAAAAAGGATCGTTCAAAAATGGCGTGTTATACAGTGCCAATCTGTGACTTTATTTTCTGGAAATGGTATTAAGAGCTCTAAGTCTTATCTGCGTCCTCAGAAAATTTCTCATAGGGGGATAAAATGAGTAGAGATGAACCACGGAATGTGAATTGGATCTTGACGCTGGTCATGTCAATTTTTTTTGGGACACTGGGTATCGACCGCTTTATCATGGGGCACATCGGATTAGGCATTCTTAAACTGATCACAGCAGGTGGCTTTGGAATCTGGTGGCTAGTTGATGTCATCTTAATTGCCACAAAGTACCAATTCCGCAACATCAACTGGATTGAGTAAATGTCTTCGGCCCCCTCCTCCCCACGACTCCCTGCTGGAGTCGATCGCTATACCGCTCCCTTGCTACGCCCCAAGGTTGAAACAAAAGATCTGCCAACCGATTGGGTTAAGATTGGGGCAATTGCAGCAGCGGTTATTGGCGGGCTGATCACAGCGCTTGCCGCCGCTTGTATCATGGACTATTTTCCCACAGCCCTTCTGGGGGGACCTCTTGGGACGGGAATTACCTTGATTCTAGGCGCCGCGATTCTCCTTCCTGCCGCAATGATTCTTTTGGATAAGTGGCAACCTGAGTACTTTCAATGTCTTTGTGGACAAAGTATGTTTAGTTAAAACTTTGGGTTAATCTCCGCGACCGAGTAAGCGGGCATGAACCTCATCATGGTCTTCAATTGGCTCTAAATGGGTCACCAATTCGGTTGGCTTGGCAAAGCTTGTTTCTACTAGTTGCTCAATGCAGGTAGCCACCTCATGCGCTTTCACAATTGAAAATGCGCTTGGAAACAACAAATGCATTTCAATGAGCAAACGGTTCCCCGCATCACGATGGCGCAAGTTGTGATACCGGACATCATAACGTTGTGTCATCTCGTTTAGAACCTGGCGGATCTTGTTGTCGAGGGATGGATCACTCCTATCCATCAGCCCATTGAACGCATTGTGTAAAAGCCTAATGCCTGTCCACAAAATATTGAGACCTATCAACACAGCGATTAGCGGATCAAAATACAGCCACCCTGTCACCCGCGTCAGCACTAGCGCAAGAATGACTCCTGAACTGGTGATGCAATCGGTCAAGATATGCTTCCCATCGGCTTCTAAAACCAGTGAATGATATTTTTTGCCTTGCCGAATCAAATAGAGTCCTAACCATCCGTTCAGAATGGTTGCCGCCGAAATAAACAGCATCCCCCAGTCAAGATTTTCAAGAGTAACCCCAAACAACAACTTTTGCACTGCTTGATAGAGAATAAAAAGGGCTGCAATCATGATCAAAGCCCCTTCAAAGCCGGCAGAGAAAAAGGTAATCCGGTCATGCCCGTAGGGATGATCTCGATCTGCAGGTTTATGAGACAACCACATGCTGTAGGCCGCAAACCCTACCGCAAAGATGTGTACGATGGATTCCGCTGCATCGGAAAAAATAGCCGACGAACCGGTTAAAAAATAAGCATAACATTTGATGATGAGCATAAAGAAGCCCACAGCCAATGAGAGGCGCATAGCACGGTTCATATGCCGCCGCTCGTCTGATGAATAAGTGATTTTTCCCATGTATAAACTATATTTTGGTTGAAAAAAAAAGTGCATCCTTAATACTATATTAACATTCTCTGACTAAAATAGGAATCTTAAACAGAAATATGTTGGCTACAGGTCACTTTCTTCAAAGATACACAAACAAGCTTTAAACAAAAAAACAATACGTCAAATACCTTTAGGAGGTAAATATGGCAACAAGCATAGTACAAGGTCAAGATCCAGCAGTGGTACTCACTACACTAAAACCAATAACCCGAAAGGAGTCAGAGGAACAACGAAATACTCCAGAACCTAAGGGCGTACTGTTAAATGAGGCAACAGGTAATCAAACCCAAATCGAAGATTTGACAGATTCAATTGCTCCAGAACGTAAAATGCAAGACCAACCCGGCTGTGACGTGGTAAAAGGCGCGAAGGCAGTTTTGGTAGCTGTCGCTATAGCCGGAATCTTTGCAGGAGTTGTCGGCTTACTGGTTTATCTGGACATACTCCAGATTAGCTTAACAAATGTAGGCACCATGTCACAATCTTTGGGTCTATACACAATGTTAAGCGGATTTGGAGCTGCGGTTCTCACCACTCTTCTGCTAGGTGTTGCTCAATGCATGAACTGCGCTAAAGAAACCGGTACAAAGCACAAATCCGTTACTGACATTGAACTTACAGATCCAAAGCCAAAGACAGATCAACTCGAAACGACTGTAGCCTAATTCTCATGTTTGAGAAATAAGACCACCAAGGGTATAGCGCATGTGCTATGCCCTTTTTTTATCCCATAAATTGATGATGTCACCGCTAGCAGAACAGCTCCGTCCCCAAAAGCTTGAGGAAGTTATCGGCCAGCCCCATTTGGTGGGTGAGCAAGGTTTCCTCACGAGGATTTTAGCTAACAAAAAACCTTTGTCGCTACTTTTTTGGGGTCCTCCAGGTTGTGGTAAAACCACCATTGCAAGGCTTTATGCGCGCGCTTTCAATGCACACTTTGTTTCCCTTAGTGCCGTGTTTAGTGGTATCGCCGATCTCAAAAAAATCATCCAACAAACCGAGCAAAATCCCCTTTTTCATGCTTATACCTTACTTTTTGTAGATGAAATCCATCGTTTCAACAAAGCACAGCAAGATGCCTTTCTGCCCTTTTTAGAAAAAGGGACCATCATCCTTATCGGCGCCACCACCGAAAATCCCTCCTTTGCCCTTAACAACGCCCTCCTCTCGAGAATGCGCATACTAACATTAAACCCTCTGGACACTTCTGCGTTGGAAGAACTTTTGGTCCGCTACGAGATGCTCAGAGGGATGCTTCCCCTAGAAGCAGAGGCTCGTAGTTACCTTGTGAACTTAGCTGCAGGAGATGGCCGGTATCTACTGAACCTGGTCGAAAACATCGAACAGGGTCTCCAAAATTTCAAGGAATGCACACCACTTTCTATCGATTCCCTCGCTCCACTACTCCAGCGTAAAGCGGCACTATTTGACAAGCAGGGCGAGGGGCACTATAATTTGATTTCTGCTCTCCATAAATCCGTGAGAGGCTCTGATCCGGATGGCGCCCTTTATTGGTTTGCCCGGATATTAGAAGGAGGAGAAGAGCCGCTTTTTTTAGCAAGGCGCCTCATCCGAATGGCTTCAGAAGATATCGGGCTTGCCGATCCTGAAGCCCTTAAGCTCGCTGTTGCAGCTAAAGAGGCCTATCAAATGCTTGGCAGCCCAGAAGGAGAGCTGGGGCTCGCGCAGGTCGTTGTCTATTTAGCTCTCGCCCCTAAAAGTAATGCCCTATATACCGCTTACAATGAAGCGAGAGAACTGGCCAAAAAAACCAATCATCTTTCTCCTCCCCAGATCATATTAAATGCCCCTACCCGCTTGATGAAAGAACTTGGGTGTGGAAAAGGGTACAAATATGACCACGATACCGAAAAAGGTTTCTCAGGACAAAACTACTTTCCGAGTGAAATGGCCCGACCTACATTTTACGTACCTTTCGAACGAGGTTTTGAAAGGGAGTTAAAAAAAAGAATCTCTTACTTCAACCAGCTGAGAATTGAATCGAGTGATGATTAATACCATTTCCAGAAAATAAAGTCACAAATTGGCACTGTATAACACGCCATTTTTGAACGATCTTTTCTCGCTTAGGTGCAAAAGCATAGGCTTCGAAACGATCATCCAAATCTGTCATGTTACCCACTGCCACTTCATGCTTTATTTTCTGGAAATGGTATTACCTCCAGTTTGGTGATCTCGAGCGCTGGCACTATTGGTGATATGCAGAGCGAGAAATCGTCAAAAGCGGACAAACGACTGCTATTTTCAACATTCCCAAAGTATACCTCCCCCAGAGTACTCTGACGGCTCATGGATAATCATGAAAAAAAGTAACTATTCAGGTAATCCATCTTTTTGGTTAAAAGCCTCTCCTAAGTAACTTAATTCCAAGTTATTGGCAGACAGCTTCTTGCTGTGTATTCATTTCTCTGTGATGACTATCCACTCCCACCTTGACAAACTGGGGCTGCCCTAAGGATTCTGCTGGCTCGTGAATAGTCACGAAAAAAATAGATCTATATTAAGCCCTCATATAAATTAACTTCTAAAACACTCGAAAAAAGGATACGACATGACTGTTCCTACTTTAGAGCTTACTCATTGCTGTTGTTTAACACTTCAAGGTAAATTGTCTCCAGCAGCCAGAATAGGCTTCGTAGCTTTCGATGTGCTCATTTCAATTACAACCTTTGTGGTAGGCATATTAGGAGCAACTGCTGTTAGCGCGATGCCTGCTGCAGCTGCTTATGGCCTAATTGGCATTTCTGTTGGAATTACTCTTCTGTACTTAGCTACTTGTATTAAATGCAGAACGTGCCCATCACCAACAGGATAGTTTTCTTGCGTATTTACAGCAGCTTAATCTATAGTAAGTTATGAACTATATAAAGGAATAAAGGATTTCAATGGCGTTTCCTATTTTTCGCTTTACAGAAGAAAGTCTTAAACATAAATGTTCTGAAGAACTTCTGGATGATCTTTTCGTCTCAACTTTAGCGTTCGACCCACTTGTTTTTATTACAAGTCTCGTTCTGGGTATTTTGGGTTTAACGAGTGTGATCGGTATGCCAGCTGCTGCTGCCTATGCTTTAGTTGGCGTGAGTACTGGGATCGCTTTGATCTATATAGGTGCTCTCCTAAAAACATGTTACTTCGATAAAGCTTCTAATCCAAGCCACTCTTAAATTGAAATTTAGGTTTATTTTCCTGACAATCAGATTTTTAGTAGTCGCAAAGGAATAATTTCCGCGATCTCCGTATTATCCTAAAAACGGCAGTTGGAGACGGCAAATTGACGCAATCTTTTGATCCAGAATCGCTTCCACTAGGAGGCCTCTTCACCATTTGGGAATGTGCGCCCCCCATTAAAAGTGATTCTAAATCAAAATCTTGCATCACTTTACCATCTCGAACTGCCGTTTTTAGGATTATACCTGCGCAATCGAAACGACTAATACCATTTATCAAAAATAATTTTTAGTCTTTGTCCATTCTCTGCTACATAGTTGACGTACGACACCAACGGTTGAAGTGAAAGCATTCCAAGCATCGCAGCAACTCTCCAAAATGTGCTCATATGATTCGAAACAACGATTTCCAAGATATCGATCTCTCAGTACTTGCCATACTTGCTCCGTTGGATTCAGCTCAGGAGATGCCGCTGGTAGGGCCAATACCGATATGTTCTTTGGCAAACACAGTTTTTTTGTTGTATGCCATGCCGCTCGGTCAAATATGATAACAGCGTGATTTCCTTGTTCTGCTTCTTTAGAAATTGCTTCCAAATGTTGTTGCATACAAGACATCCCGATTGTAGGCAAAATCAACCCTACGGCTCGGTCTTTGTCTGGACAAACGGCACCAAAAATGTAGGCATACTCGAATTGTTGCTGTCGAATAACTCGAGGACGACTACCACGTCTTGCCCAAAGTCGAGTGACTGTTCCCCTTTGCCCGACTCTTGGTTCATCTTGGAACCAAATTTCAATCTTTTCAGCAGCCTGCAATAAATCGCAGTATCCATGCGCGCAAAGTAGGAAAGGTAACTTGAAATATATTAGCTACTTCCGTTTTCGTTTTACCTGATTGAAGGTGCCCTAGTGCTAGCAGTCGAATACGAACTCGGGGATGTGGTTCCCGTTTTGCAAACTGAAAAAAATCAGTGCCGTTTAATTGTGCCAGTTCTTCTTGAAATGCGTTCATTTTTCACTCCGATCTTACAAAAGAGTGGATGAGCATGCACTAAAAACTATTTTTGATAAATGGTATAACCATAGCAATTACGCCATGACAAAAAAAAGCAAGCATTCAGCCGAATACTTGCTTTTTTGAACAGAATGAAAGGACGATTTACTCGCCTTTCTTCCGGTTGATGTAGGTGATTACATCGCCTACAGTTTTCAACTTCTCTGCTTCTTCTTCAGAAATTTCAAAGCCAAAACGCTCTTCGAACGTCATGATCAACTCTGTTAAATCTAAACTATCTGCATTAAGATCTTCGACGAACGACTTCTGGGGGGTGACATCCTTCTCATCGACTCCCAGTTGTTCGACAACGATATCAATGACTTCTTGTTCTAGTGACATGGTTGCATCCTCAAGCTGTTCTTTTGTCATGTTACTCCTTAAAAGCTAAACGAAAAAGGATAAGTATAACCCTCTCTCCCGCTTTTTGGCAAATATTTAATAGACGGGCCTGCCAGCAAAAACTTCTGACCTCAGCTCGACTTAGTACATCATTCTTTACAAGCCCTTACATCACCATCCCACCATCGACTGTCAACACTTGTCCCGTTACATAATCTGAAAGGGGACTGGCTAAATAGAGAGTGGCTTGGGCAATATCTTGGGGAGTACCCAATTTTTGCATCGGAATCTGTCCCAGTATCGCCTCTCTCTGTTTTTCGTTGAGAGAACCTGTCATATCAGTCTCAATAAAGCCAGGGGCGACGCAATTGACGCATATTCCCCGAGAGGCCAGCTCTTTAGCCAGGGATTTTGTGAAACCGACCATCCCTGCTTTAGATGCTGCGTAGTTGGTCTGACCTGCGTTGCCCATCAAACCCACGACTGAGGTGACGTTAATGATTTTCCCCTGGCGTTGCTTCATCATGGGGCGGACGATGGCACGGCAAGTATTATAAATTGATTTTAAATTTGTGGTGAGAACCGTATCCCAATCTTCGGGAGAGAGGCGCATGAGGAGGTTATCACGGGTGATCCCTGCATTGTTCACAAGGATATCGACAGACCCAAATTCGACATAAACCTGTTCGATCCCTTTTTCCACTTGGACTGTATCTCCAACATCCACTTGATAAAATTGGATCTTAGACTCTGTAAGGGCTTGTAACTCCTGTGCTACCAGCTCTCCTTTCTCTCTATTGATTCCAAAAAGGGCAACTGAGGCACCTTGCTGGGCAAAACAGGTAGCTATAGCCCTGCCAATACCCCGCGTGCCACCTGTCACAATGGCTTTTTTACCTGCTAGTAATCTCATGCAAACGCTCCAAATCTTCCACTGTATTGATAGTCACCGTGGGCGCCAGAGCGCCGATCTGCCGATTCATTCCGGCAAGGGTTTTGCCACATCCGATCTCGACGTACAATTTAACTTGGGACATCATTTCACAAATCCCTTGCTCCCAGCGAACAGGTGAGGTCACTTGATGAATCATATTGTCCCGGATCTGTTCAACATCGTCCACAAAATTACCGGTCACATTCATGACAAGACGCGTGTGGCTGGGCAAAATAGCTACTTCTCGAATCCGTGGTGCCAATTGCTCTTCGGCAGAACGCATTAACCCCGAGTGAAAAGCTCCGTGAACTTTCAAAGAAATAGCACGCTTGGCTCCCCTTTCTTTAGCAGCAGCAATCCCTGCTTCGACCCCTTTTACTGTTCCAGAAATCACTGTCTGCCCTGGACAATTGAAATTTGCGACCCATAAGTCATTAGGCAGATGAAGATCCCGCACTAGAGATTCGACCTCTTCAGCCGAAAGACCAAAAAGAGCTGCCATGGTTCCTTGAGTTGCCATGCAGGCAGCGTTCATCACCTCTCCTCGGAATTGCACTAGAGGCAGGCATGTTTCAAAAGGGATCCGTCCACTAGCTGTGAGAGCCGTATATTCGCCCAAACTTAAGCCGGCGCAGATCCCGGGCTTGAGATCCGGAAACTGCTGCTTCAAGACTTGGAGTATAGCTATGCTGGTAAGATAAATTCCTGTTTGACTATTGCGCGTTTCCGTAAGGGTATCTGCAGGCCCCTCGAAAATAGTTTTAGAAAGCGCCCGTTTTAGCAGCTCATCCCCATTTTGAAAAATGTCGCGAGCTTCTCGAAAATTGTCATAAAAATCTTTGCCCATACCGACAGTTTGGGCACCTTGGCCAGGAAATAAAAATGCGATTTTTTGTTCAGTCATGGATATCTGTCAATCCTCTCGCTTCGATAAAATTGCAGCACCCCAGGTAAAACCAGCTCCAAAGGCTGCAAGGAGAACGTTATCGCCCTCTTGCATTTCTTTTTCCCGAATGAGCTCATCGAGGGCTATGGCAACTGCTGAGGCTGATGTGTTCCCATATTTGTGAACTGTCTTATAAACTTTTTCCTCAGCAATTCCAAATCGTTTAGCAATCGCATCAATAATGCGCTCATTGGCTTGGTGCGGAACCAACCAACCGATGGCATCCTCTGAGAGTCCTGACTTCACCAAACACTCTTTGGCAGCACTCTCCATGCGGCGTACAGCATGCTTAAATACCTCTTTACCATCCATGCTGATAAAATGCTCACCGTTCTGTACCGTTTCAAGTGATGCCGGGCGACGAGAGCCACCGGCGGGGAGCATGAGAAGTTCAGCAAGCTCACCATCAGCACCCAAACAGACCTCTTGAATGAAAAAACCCGCACCTGCATTGCTGATGACACACGCTGCGGCACCATCTCCAAAAAGAACACAGGTATTTCTGTCTTTATAGTCTACAATTGAGGAGAGCTTTTCCGATGCAATCAATAAAATATTTTTATACAGACCTGACTCTATGTAAGCTTTTGCAATGGAGAGCCCATAGAGATATCCCGTACAGGCTGCCTGCAAGTCAAAAGCCGCTGCCTGCGGAGCTCTTAGGTCACGTTGGATCAAGGTAGCAGTACTTGGGAAAATAAAATCAGGTGTTAAAGTGGCGACAAGAATTAGATCGATCTCTTGCGCGGTCATGCCCGCGGCCTCAAGCGCCTTTTGGGCAGCCTTTGCACCCATATCAGAAGAGAACTCATCGGCTCGTGCTAAACGGCGCTCTTTAATACCCGTACGGGTCGTGATCCATTCATCCGAGGTCTCAACCATTTGCTCTAGGTCGAGATTAGAGAGCACCTTCTCAGGAAGGTACGAGCCTGTGCCGATCAGACGTGCTAATTTTTTTTGGCTATTCGCCTGAACCACCCGCTTACCCTTGTAGTCATAAGAAACAGGCATTTTAGCAGTTATTTGCTTATACTGCAAGCCTCAGAAGATCTGATCCGTGCCCCTGCCCATGTCCACTTCTCCGATTTTTTGGGGTCGGGCACAGACAAGAGCTCGGGTAGGGGCACGGAAATGACTTGGTGATTGTGGTAATAATTGGGGTGGTTTAGTAGATTACTGGGATGCAATACCCAGATCACCTGTTAAAATTGATAGCTGTTTTCAAAAAATTGCCTGGCGTTGGCACCAAAAGCGCCGAGCGTTTTGCCTTTCATGTGCTTGACTGGCCCCAGGAAAAGCTGATTGAAATGAGCAAGACCATTGAAGATACTAAAACTCTTTTGAATCACTGTTTAGAGTGCGGCTTTTTAATCGAAAGCTCTTGTCCTATATGCCAAGATCGCGGACGCGATCCTACCACACTATGCGTCGTCGCTTCCGCCAAAGATATCTTCCTTATTGAGCAAACTCATGAATATCGAGGCTTGTATCATGTCCTGGGAGGGCTACTTTCCCCCCTGCAAGGCATGGCCCCCGCTCCGCATTCCATAGCAAAACTGAAGGAACGCTCGGCTCGGCTTGGAACGCAAGAGCTCATCTTAGCGCTCGACTCGACGCTAGAAGGAGATGCCACAGCCCTTTTTTTAAAAAAAGAATTGGAATCACTTGCTTTGAAGACTTCCCGATTGGCCCTCGGGCTGCCAATGGGTAGCTCTCTCGATTATATCGATGGAGGCACCTTAGCCCGAGCATTTGCAGGGAGACTCACCTATTAGGCACAATTTAGCATTGCATAAATAAGTAGCCTGTCATACGATTTCCCATCTTTATGGCATTCAATAAACGTATTTTATTACTTCTGATTTGTGTATTGGCTCCTTGTTTAGCAAGGGGGGAACAGTTCGAATTGATGCGAATCGCAAAAATCGATGTGATCGCTGAAAATATTGCCCCAGATGTGGCTTTCAATCCGAATCATGTTCGCTCCAGGATGCATACAAAAACTGGCAGCTTTTTCTCGCAGGCTGAATTCGACAACGATCTTAAAATGCTCGCCGACGAATACGATCGGATAGAGCCTTGCATCGATGTGATCAATAATGAAATCTATATCACGCTCCAAATCTGGTTTAAGCCCACGATTCGAAATATCGAGTTTTGTGGCAATGAACGGGTTTCTACCAGAAAACTCAATAAAACTCTCGATATCGAATGTGGCTCACTATTTGAAAGAGAAGTCTTTATCAAGGCTTTCAACAAATTACGACTCATGTACGTAAAAAAGGGATATTTTGAAGCCGAGCTTGATTATGAGATGATTCCTCTTGATTGTAACCAAGTCGACATCCAGATCCATATTCATGAGGGACGCGCAGGTAAAATCAAAAAGATCTGCTTTTGTGGCCTTACATCCAGCGAAGAGGATGAACTCCTAGAAACCATACTCACCAAGAAATACAACCTATTTTTAAGCTGGTGGACTGGAAGGGGGATATATCACCCTGAAATGATCGAACATGACCGCATGCAGATCATCAATTATTTTCAAAATAATGGATATGCAGATGCCCTTGTCGATATCTGCATCGAAAAATCCTCGCGCGACGACAGAATTAATTTGATGATCTCTGTAGAAAAAGGGATTCGCTACCAGATTGGTAACCTAACCCTCTGCGGCAATACCCTCTTTGACAACCAGAGAATCTGGGATCAATTTGAATTCGGAATCGGGAGCGTCTATTCCCCCGATGATATTCGGGCCACGGTCCAGGCTATCAATGACCTCTATGGTGGTTGTGGATACATTGACTCCAATGTCGATTTTCAGCTCTCTTTGCGCGAAGATTGCCCCATTTATGACATCGCCGTATCCGTCGATGAGGGAGAGCAATACTATGTCGGTATCGTCAAAGTGTTTGGTAACTGCTATACCCAAACCAATGTCGTCTTACATGAGTGCTTACTGTGTCCCGGCGAAGTGTTCGACAACCGCAAATTAGAAGCTACTGAAGGGCGTTTGTGCAATACAGGGTACTTCGGGGTGGTGAATGTTTATGCTGTCCGCTCACAGATCATAGACCCCCAGGGTGAGCGCAACTACCGTGACGTCTATATTGAAATTGAAGAGACAGATACCGGTAACATAGGACTATTTTTCGGTTTTAGCTCACTTGACAAGATGTTTGGTGGGGTCGAAATTTCCGAAAGGAATTTTAACATCGCGGGATTGACTAAGGTGTTTCATCATGGAGCTGGAAGCTTACGCGGTGGTGGCGAGTACGCCCATGCGAAAATCAATCTTGGGGATCGCCAGACAACCTACACAACCCAATGGACCAAGCCCTACTTTTTAGACACACCGTGGATCTTAGGGGTAGATCTAGAAAAAAGTGACAACCGGGCACTTTCTCGCGCTTATACAATCAAAACATATGGCGGCAATGTGCATGCCACGTACATTTTGAATCCCTTCTTGAAATATGATATCTACTACCGCGCTCGGCACACCCATGTTTCTGTCCGTGACGATAACAATTATTTGCTTCAGCAAGAAGGCAATACCTCCGGCTTTATCTCAGCTATTGGTAACATGCTGATCTATGACTCTACAGACCATCCTCGAAGGGCCTCATGCGGGCTGCGTTCCCGTTTGCTCTATGAACTAGCGGGCATTGGCGGTAACTTCCAATTCATGAAGTTCGCTTACCTGAATGCTCATTACTACCCTATCTTGCCAAAAGGAACTCTAAAATTCCGTGGAGAGCTCCAATTTATTAAAACATATGGACATACTAGTCCAAAAGATCTACCTCTTAGCGAACGTTTATTCTTGGGAGGTGAAACGACAGTCAGAGGGTACCGTCCTTTTATCATCGGTCCCAAATTTGGCAACAATGAGCCACGTGGGGGGGTCTCTTCACTGCTCCTATCAGAAGAATATCAACATAACCTGCTGGATGCTCCTTGTTTGGATGCCTTTGTATTTGTGGATGCAGGTTACGTTTCTCTTTCTGAATTCACGCTGGGGCAATTTGCGGCCAGCGTCGGTTTTGGCATTCGCATCGAAGTGATGCGGAATATGCCCATTATGATGGGTCTTGGTTGGCCCATCCATCCAACAGAGAGATTCAACGGTTCGAATTTAAACAATGCCCAGAGATTTTTCTTCGCGATGGGAGGAAGTTTCTAACTCTAGGTTACAAGAAGGAATTCTTAATATGAAAAAATTTTTACCTATTCTGATACTAACGGCCTATGCATTTTGCTTTGGCACAGTGAACGCAGCAGATCTCAACATCGGTTTTGTAAACTTCAAAACATGTATTGAGCGCTCTAAGCACGGGCAGTACGAAAAAAATAATTTTGAAGCCCTCAAAAAGCAAATGTCTGATGCATTGGAAAAAACGGACAAAGAGCTAGAAGAGATCGCAAAAAAAATTGAAGACCAAGATTACATGGATGGCCTCTCCCCTAGCGCAGAAGATGAGCTAAAACAAAAATTCCAGATGTTAAGTCAAGAATATGGGCGCTACCAAAACCAGTTCTATCAGTTGCTTAACCAAGCAAATTACAAAATGCTCCAAACGCTTCATGATGAAGTAAGCCTGGCTGCGGAGAAAGTACGTGAAAAAAATAAGCTCTCTTTACTTTTGAATGAAGAATCTACCTTCGCTCACGTCTCTTCACTCGACTTTACTCAAGCTGTTGTTGATCAAATGAACTCACAATTTGATCACGAGAACAACGGTGTTGCAGCTAAATAATTAGGAAACATATGAGCCAGTATACCCTTAGTGAACTCGCCGAGCTTACCGGCGCCCAATTGATCGGCGACCCCGAGCACGTGATCACCGGTGTAGAAAACCTCGAAGCGGCCCGGTTCTACGAGGCCGCTTTTTTAGAAAACCCTCGCTATGAAAAACAGACCGAAGCAACCCATGCTGGAGTGGTGTTTGTTTATCGGGATTTTTCTCCCCTACCAGGGAAAAATTATCTAGTCACAGACCATCCCTCCTTAGCTTTCCAAAAAGTGATCGAACTATTTGTTCCTCCTCACCCTTCTGGCTTTTCTGGTATTCACCCTGCAGCTACTATCCATGCCGAAGCAATCATCGAAGAGGGTGTCTCCATTGGTCCCCATGCAGTCGTTGATCGCGGCGCCCGTATCGGCCGCCATTCTATCCTTGGATCTGGAGTTTGCATTGGTGCTGATACCCTTGTTGGTTCCTGCTGCTTAATCCATCCCAACGCCACCATCCGCGAAGGATGTGAGATCGGTAATCGAGTCGTTATCCAACCAGGGGCGGTGATCGGCTCATGTGGCTTTGGCTATTTTACCGACAACCGTGGAAAACACACTTTCCTTCCCCAACGTGGAAAAGTTGTCATCGAAGATGATGTCGAGATTGGCGCCAATACGACAATCGATAGAGCCCGCTTTAAGGAGACTCGCATCAAACAAGGGACCAAAATCGATAATCTAGTCCAGATTGCACACCAAGTCGAGATCGGCGAAGACAACTTGCTCGTTTCACAAGTCGGGGTTGCTGGATCTACAAAAACGGGTCGCAATGTTGTCATAGGAGGACAGGTTGGTGTTGCTGGTCATATAGAGATTACAAACGGCGTCATGCTCGCCGCCCGTGCAGCAGTCAGCAAATCACTTCTAAAGCCGGGAGTGTACAGCGGCGCGCCTGCAATCCCAATCAAAGAATTTAACTTGCAATTCGTTCAACTACGTAACATCGGAAAATTTCTTGAACGTTTTAAAAAAATCGAATCCAAAATTCAAGCCTTTGAAAATTCCGACTTCGTCAAAAACCTCTCTCAAGAATAAGATTCTTATTGCAAGTTATACCAATCCGTAGAAATAACACTCCGAATTTAGAGTAACTATTCAGGTAATCCAGCTTTTCGGTTAAAAGCCTCCCTGTGGTGACTATCCACTCCCAGCTTGGCAAAGTGGGCCTGCCTTAAAGATTCTGCTGGCTCGTGAATAGTCACAATTTAGACTGCCTAATACCATTTCCAGAAAATAAAGTCACAAATTGGCATTGTATAATACTAATTGAAAAAAATAAAATTACACCTTTGCCCATATTCTTGAAGTCAAGGAAATGACTTGCTCCCGGTCGTTAGTAAATTCATTCCATGCATCTGAACAAGCATCCAACAATTCCTCCTCATCCTTGAAAGTTCGATTCGAAAGATGTGTGCGGCGCAAGTATTTCCACACCTGTTCGCATGGATTCAATTCAGGTGATGCTGCTGGCAAGGGCAGCAATGTTAAGTTGTGAAAATGTGGTAATTTTTGCGTCGTATGCCACCCTGCCTTATCAAGTATGATTACTGCATGCCGTCCGGTGGGAACTTGTGAGGAAATGTGCCGCAAATGGATCTCCATTGTATCCTTGTTTGCATAGGGCAACAATAAACCAACAGCATCGCCTCTTTCAGGACATACGGCACCAAAAAGATATGTGTATTTGAACTGTTGTTGACGTACTGCACGAGGGCGAGTTCCTTTTACTGCCCACAGTCTGCTTAGGCTTCCCTGTTGGCCAAATCTAGCTTCATCCTGAAACCAGATTTCAACATCGTTGAGTTGGATTCCTTTTGGCAAAGAGTTTTCTACTTTTGCGCGAAATTTTTTTTAAACTCTTCTTGTTCCTCTGGATTGGCATCTGGATGCCTTGATCTTGCGCTAACCCAGACAAGTCTTGCCCGTTTCAAATGGTTATATGCACTTTTTAATGAGCACTTTATCCCATACTTATCTTTCATTAACTGCAACACGTCTTTCCCTATAATTACGCCACCGGATCGTCCTTTCTGAAGGTCGAGAACCGCAGAACGAAAAGCTGCGGTTTCACTATCTGGAATAAGCGATTTTTTTCCTCTTCCAGATTTTTCTTTAACACCATCAATGCCATAAGTTTTAAAATTGCGTATCCATGTGTAAACCGTATTACGTGTAACCCGAAGAAGTTCAGCAATTTCACGAGGAGTTTTACCTTCCTTGAAATGACTCAGGGCAAGGAATCTATTCTTTTCTCTAGGATGTTTTGCGGATTTATACAGCTTTATAAAGTCGTGCTTTTCTAGTTCTTCGGGAATAAGAATTGTTGTTTCCATGTTGCTACCTCCATTTTGAGGAGATTGCTTATGCCACAACATCTGTATTTTTTAAAATTTCAATTAGTATAACACGCCATTTTTGAACGATCCTTTCTCGCTTAGGTGCAAAAACATAGGCTCGAAACGATCATCCAAATCTGTCATGTTACCCAGTACCACTTCAGTACCACTTCATGGCTTTATTTTCTGGAAATGGTATAACTAAAATGCTTGCGAAGCCAAGCGTCAAGGTCAGGGGACAAGTCGATTATGCCTTTTGGTCTTCGCGCCTTTGCGTTGCATTTCCCTCTTCTGGACTGCACAGCAGCACAATTCTTGTAAACAAAAATTCCTCTCGAGAGAGTTTTACGCAAGTCGCTTATGGCCAAAGTGATAAAACACGGATTTAAGGAAATGTTATTTTTTACACACAGCTTGTCAACATGCTTCCCACAGCCTAGAGCCTTCAGCCGATCCAAATTTATGGCATTATAGCGAACATAAAGCGTACTTGATTTTCAACATTAAAGAGAAGAGCTCTGGATTCAGAAGCCTTTCGCGTTGCCCAAATGTCAATTTTTGAGTAGATTATGGGCTTAGTCGTGTCACATGGAGACATTAGCTCGTGAAAAAATATTCCCTCCGTAAATGCCGCCGCATCTTGAGAAACAGCTATAAAATCTTCCAAAAGAAGAGACACTCCCTCAGTGAGCGCGAACAAAATGAGATGGAATCAGAGCTTAAAGCATTGGATACGGCCGTTCTTTCCAAAGATACTGAAAAAGGGACACGTTCAGCCCAAAGAGTAGAGGAATTGGTCAAACACCATTTTCCTAAGGGCATTTTAGATCATCTGCGTGAAATAGCCTACGCTTTGGCATTCGCAATCTTTGTCGCATTCTTGATCCGTCAGTTCTGGTTTGAGCTTTATGAAGTACCCACGGGCTCGATGCGCCCCACTGTCGAAGAACTGGATCGGATGGTCGTTTCCAAATCGACGTTCGGCATTACAGTTCCCTTCCGCATTAAGCCACTTCTTTTTAAAGATGATTTTATCCAAAGGGCTAGCATCATTGTGTTCACAGTGCGTGATATGGATGTAGCCGATGCGAATATGCTCTATTTCGGTGTAATTCCCGGCAAAAAACGGTATATCAAACGATGTGTGGCTAAGCCTGGCGATACCCTTTATTTTTACGGTGGGCTGATCTACGCTATTGACAAAGAGGGCAACCCCGTCTTAGACCAAGCCGATCCTCTTTTTCTGCAAAAATATGGCATTGAAAGGATCGACCATATTCCTTACATCTCGATGGATGGTAAACCCTCGGTCTCAAGGCCAGCAGCCCACAATGTGTTCACAGCTGTAACTTTGAACCAGATGAACCTCCCTGTAGGCAAACTGGAGGTAAAAGGGAAGGATCAAATCGAAGGACGCTTCTTTAATGGTCAAGAGTGGGTGGCAGATCGCGTTGAAGCCCTCAAAGCCCCACACGACATGCCAGTGAGCTATAGCGACCTTTGGGGAATCGGCAACTATGCGCAGGCCCGACTATTGACCCAATCCAAAGCCCAAACCTTCTATGGTGCACTCCCCGAAGGGGAAGCTTCCGCTTATCTTGAGCTGCGTCATACCCCTAACTTGACCTACCCCAAACCTGATTTAAGGCAAGGCGAATTGGGATTCGTGCAACCGATGATTACCCCATTTGCTACATTGGTACCTTTAAAACAAAGTCATTTAGAAACGATCCAAAAGGCCCTTTATACGGCTCGTTTTATTGTTCAAAATGGCAGGGCCTTCCGCTATCATGAGGGGCGCAGACGTCCACAGCGTCCTGAATATGACCCCAGATTCCCTCAAGTTCCCGATGGCTGCTATGAGTTTTATTATGGAGTTGGCTACAAGGTCCATACAGGTGGTATCCTCTCTCGTCTTCCAAACGATCATCCTCTGTACGATTCCTCTGCGGAAAATATCATGAAGCTTTTTAATCTGGGAATCGGCTTTAACACAGTTTTTGAACCGGTGGCACCCAACCAACCCTATAATCCACAACGTTTCGCTTATTACCGCGATAGCGATTTGTTTGTAATGGGAACACCGATTTTGAAAAAAACGGACCCCACTCTGATCCGGTTTATCCAAAGTGAGACAGACAAACAAAATGCATCATCGCGTGAAAAACCCTATATTGCTTTCGTAGATCATGGAGCTCCTCTGAAAGATGATGGCAAACTGAATATCGATTTCATCCGGGCATTTGGTTTAAAAGTACCCGAAAATGGGCTCGTGGCTCTGGGTGATAATTATGCAATGAGTGCTGATAGTCGCGATTTTGGTTTTGTCCCTACTAAAAATTTGCGGGGAGCCCCCTCGTTCACTTTTTGGCCACCCGGAAAACGGATTGGCGCTCTTCCCCAGCCCCCCTACCCTTGGATGACCTTGCCCAACCTCATTGTTTGGACAGTGGCAGCGATCGTCATCGCCATAGCAATTCTATTAATCTGCCGGCGCAACAAACGATCCATATTTAGTAAAAAAGATGAATAAATGAGACTCGGTCTCTGCTGTTGCTTCGTGCATGAACCCATCAAATTCCGCATAACCACAGCGGCAAACCTGTGCAAACTCCGTGCTTGCGGACAAGATCCTACCCAACTTTTAGAAGATATCATCTTCCATAATGCCGAAGCCCTTGAGAAAGCGATTCACTACTGCGCAGACCACGGAATAGGGAGTTTCCGGATCTCGAGCGACTTTCTCCCACTCTGTACACATCCAGAATTCCACTACTGGATAGATGATCTACCAAATGCAGTGCGTATGTCCGCGCAATTGGCTGTATGCCATGATTTAGCCCAGCAAAGAGGTATCCGACTCACCTTCCACCCTAACCAGTTTGTAGTACTCAATTCACCAAGAAAAGAAGTGGTACATTCTTCGATATTAAACCTCCACTACCATGCTCGCCTGGCAGAACGTGTAGGAGCCGATGTGATCAATATCCACGCAGGAGGTACGTATGGTGACAAAAAAGCATCGCTACTCCGTTTAGTACACAATCTTCAAAAACTCGATGGATCTATTGTTAAATACTTGACTTTAGAGAATGATGATATTTCTTATACACCTCAAGACCTGATACCTGTGTGCCTTACATTAGGAATCCCTTTGGTATATGACGTGCACCATCATCGCTGCCTGACCGATGAGTGGACAATCGAGGAAGCCACCGGGCATGCTTTGAAAACTTGGAATGTAGAGCCCCTTTTTCACATTTCGAGCCCTCTAAATGGCTGGAAGAGCAAAAATCCCAGGCAGCATCACGACTACATCAACCCCGATGACTTTCCCCCTCTTTGGAGACAGATCAACCCACTCACTGTCGATGTTGAGGCTAAGAGAAAGGAAGAGGCCATTATGCGTCTCATTGACGCCATACACGTTGAAGGACCACGCCCTAATAATCTGTAGTGATCTTATACCATTTCCAGAAAATAAAGTCACAAATTGGCACTGTATAACACGCCATTTTTGAACGACCCTTTCTCGCTTAGGTGCAAAAACATAGGCTTCGAAACGATCATCCAAATCTGTCGTGTTACCCAGCGCCACTTCATGGCTTTATTTTCTGGAAATGGTATTAGATATCATGAGGAAATCGCATAACTCGCTCATACTTTTTCTGGTTAAACTTTTTCGATAAAGATAGTAGTAGGCTCGCCGTTGATGTCCCAAGGTGTGCTGTTAGCTGGATTACCAAAACGTATATCGGTAGCCAGCACCTCTTCTTTAATGTAATCCGCATGCAAGGCAAACGCTTTTTTCACCTTGTCTGGCGCGCCCAGGGTCACCCGGACCCTGTCGGTCACAGCCAATTCGGCCGTGCGGCGCATGGTATTGATCTTATTCACCAGCTCGCGCGCGATTCCTTCTAAAACGAGCTCCTCGGTCAGTTCCGTATCCAATGCAATAGTGAGAGAGCCTGCATTCATCGCTATCCACCCTTCGTGAACTTTGCGTGCGATCTCGACATCCTCAGCTGTGAATGTAAAGTGATCCCCACCCAGCACAACAGGAAGATCTTTTCCCTCGAGAAGTATATTGATTTGGTCTTGATTCAACATGTTGATGACAATTTGGGCCTCTTTCATGTGACCACCCACTTTTTTACCTAAGACACGGAAATTGGGTTTGATCGAGAGTTTAACAAACTCGTGGCTCTCTTGGTGGAAGATAACCCGTTTCACATTGAGCTCATCTGCAATCAGATGCTCTTGATGTCGCATAAAGTCTAATACGTGCTGGTCTGCGCAGACAATATGCGCAACCGGAAGGGGCTGACGCACTTTCAGTTTATGCTCTTTGCGCAGCGCATGGCCTAAACTGACCATTACCTGAACAGCTTCCATCCCCTCTTCAAGAGCTGTATTGCGACTCTCATTATGGTAGACCGGGTAGTCACAAAGGTGGACCGAAACAGGCATGTCGGCCGCACGTAAGTTGCGATAGATGGCATCGCTCAGGAAGGGAATAAAAGGGGCGGCAATCTTGCACAGTTCTATCAGCACATGGTGCAAGGTCTCGAAAGCTTGACGGCGGTCGGGGGTATCGGCATCAGCCCAGAAGCGACGGCGGCTACGGCGGATGTACCAGTTGGTGAGCTGATCGATAAATCCCACAAACGGTTCAACAGCATGGCTTAAATCGTAGCTATCCATCCCCTCTTCAACATCTTTGATCAGCTTGTTCAATTGAGATACGATCCATTGATCAATGAGGGCGTGTGGTTTTTGACGTTCCCCCTGAGGTTGCCACTTATAAATCCTGGCGTAGGTTAAGAAAAAAGAGTGAGCGTTCCATAAAGGAATCAGGAACTGGCGCAGAACAAGCTCTACCCCTTTTTCTGAAAATCTCAGATCGTCACCTTTAACAGCAGGGCTATGGAGCATATATAAACGCACAGCGTCAGCGCCATATTTGTTGACAACGATATCGGGCTCTGGATAGTTCTTGAGCCGCTTTGACATTTTGTTGCCATCTTCGGCGAGCAAAATTCCGTTAACGACCACATTTTTGAAGGCAGGTTTATCAAAGAGGGAAACGGCAAGTACAGTGAGCGTATAAAACCATCCGCGCGTTTGATCGACCCCTTCCGCAATGAAATCGGCAGGAAAATTCTTTTCTGTAAGTTCTTTGTTTTCAAAAGGATAATGATTCTGGGCATAGGGCATCGAACCAGCATCGAACCAGCAATCGAACACTTCGGGAATTCTACGGAATGTTTTCCCCTCTTTCACAAACGTGAGATCGTCAATAAAATGGCGATGTAGATCGACAATTTTCTTGCCCGTGAGCTCTTCTAACTCAGCGATGCTGCCAACCACATGTACAGTCCCATCGTCTGCACGCCAGATCGGAATGGGGGTGCCCCAGTACCGATTGCGGCTGATTGCCCAGTCGCGTGCCCCCTCAAGCCAGTTCCCAAAGCGCCCTTCTTTGATGTGCTGGGGCATCCAATGGACTGTGCGGTTCGCAGCAACCATTCTCTCTTTGATTGCCTCCACTTGCAAAAACCACGTCGTGATTGCCTTGTAAATAAGAGGTGTATCAGAGCGCCAGCAGAAAGGATAGCGGTGGTGGCAAGTTCCTCGATAGAAAAGCTTACCACTCCCCTTAAGACGTGCGATGATTTCCTTGTCGGCATCTTTGACAAACAGGCCTACATATTCAGGGATTTCCGGTGTAAATCTGCCATTGTTATCGACAGGACATACAAGAGGGATTCCCTCTTTTTTGCATACAAAAAAGTCGGTCTCCCCAAATGCAGGAGCTGTGTGCACAATCCCCGTACCATCTTCTGTGGATACAAATGCATCTGCAATGATACGAAAGGCCCCTTGTGCACGTGTGTTTGAAAAATAGCTGAAAGGAGGCTCGTATGTCTTGCCCACTAGCTCTTTACCCAAAAATCGGCTGACAATATGGTATTCGCCCTCTACTTTAAACCAGCGAGGTAGAGCCGCTTCTGCCAAAATATATTGTTTGCCCTTATTGTCGATCTTCACATAAGTGATCTCCTGTCCCACAGTGACGGCCATATTGGAGATCAGGGTCCAGGGAGTGGTCGTCCAGGCAAGCAAAGAGGTGTTAGAATCTTCTGTAAGAGGGAACATCACTACGATTGACGGATCATCGACATCTTGATAGTTTTCGCTCGCTTCAAAGTTAGAAAGAGGGGTACCGAGCTTCGCCGAAAAAGGCATGACCTTAAAGCCTTCGTAGATAAGTCCTTGGTCATAAATCTGCTTGAAGACCCACCAGACCGACTCCATGAAAGTGACATCCATCGTCTTCCATGTCTTAGAAAAATCGACCCAACGCCCAAAACGTTCGACCTTAGATCTCCATTCATCTGTATAGCGCAGGACAATTTTGCGGCACTCTTCGTTGAACTTTGCAATACCAAAAGCTTCGATCGAAGGAGCTCCGGACAAACCAAAATCTTTCTCAACAGCATTCTCTATGGGAAGTCCATGGCAATCCCAACCAAACCGACGCGGGACATAATACCCTTTCATGGTCTTGTAACGGGGCACCACATCTTTGATCGTTCCAGCAAGTAAATGACCATAATGGGGCAATCCCGTTGCAAAAGGAGGCCCATCATAAAAAACAAAATAGGGCGCTTTTTCCCGATTCTCAAGTGATTTTTTAAAAATCCCTTGATCTTGCCAAAACTTTAAAATGCGTTCTTCACGCTCAGCAAAACTCTCGTTTTCAATTTCTTCAAACATAGGTCCGAGAGGATAAGGAATTTTTGCCTTAAAATCAAGTTACTGGTAATCCAGCAAGCTCGAAAGTAAGTTGGGCAATGACCGACCAGTCACATTTCTCCTTTCCCTTATTCATGCAAGCCAGCATCTTTTCATGTAGATTAGAAAGAAAGGGCATAGGCACTTGCGCTCTATCAGCGCAGCTTTGAAGAAGACGCATGTCTTTTAACCCCAGATTTAACTCAAACCCCCCTTCTGCAAATTTTTGATTACAGATCGTAGGAGTATAGCTGTGAAAAACTGGGGAATCAAAAATAGAGGTCCCCCAAATTTCGGCAGCTTGAGCCATGGGAATTCCGTTCTTTTCGAGTGTTGCAACAGCTTCCGAAAAGGCCTCAATTAGACTAAGAATCATGAAGTTGTTACACAGCTTAAAGACCAAAGCTTGACTTGGACGCTCTCCTAAATCAAATACTTTTAAACTCATTGTCTTTAATAACGGTGCAACTGTTTTTTTGGCCTGGGACTCCCCTGCCAAAAAAATCCATAACGAACCCTCTTTGGCCCGCTCAGGCCGCCCTGTTACAGGTGCTGCAAGAAATGTAATCCCCGCCTCTTGATGCTTCTTTTCCATGGATGCCGCAAGATCGGGCGAAATGGTACTCATTGAAATATGAATCGACGGTTTTTTGGAAGAATGGAGAACTCCGGATGGCCCCTCTACAATCTCGTTTAAAGCAGCGTCATTTGCCACCATGCTCACTAATATATCACACTGGGAAGCAAGCTCAGCTGGAGATACCGCCCATTTACCCCCAAGATCTAGCAAAGGAGCTGCTTTCCCTTGTGTCCGATTGTAAGCCCAGAGAGGAAATCCACCCTTTAGAATATTTTGAGCCATAGGAAGGCCCATTTGTCCCAGTCCAATAAATCCTATCTGCATTCCAGCTTCTCCTTTTTAAATTTATTCAATATTCCAAAATTTCAATGGTGATTTAGCTTCCCAGCGATCTCTATTAGGCTTGTGAGTTGGAAAAAAAGGAGTATAACGGACCTTTTTAATTTTAAATTCTGCTTTTAGCCAGTCTGAGGATCCGGCCCAACCATCCACCAAACAGGTTTTGAGGCCATACCCCTCCCTTGCTATGGGGAACCAAGTACTAAAAGCTATATTTCCGGCTACGCGAGGTATGTTATCAAATCCATATTCATCACCAACCCATTTGGCAACCCGATTCTTAAAATTCAACTCTTCACCTGTATCCAAATACCACTCAATATATCCCGGTTCTCTTATGCCATTTTCGGTATCTAAACCCGAATACCATACAAAAGTATATTGATGAAATGCTCCATCAACAACATCTATTTCTGAGGGAAGAGGCAGATGCATCGTAACAGTTCCTCCCTCCTCCCCTCCTCTTTGACCTCCCCACACACTGAAGCGGGAATTTTTCCATGAGATAAGTGGGCAATGAGGAAAAATAGGTGCTCTGGCACCCCTTGGGTAATCTCCGGGCATTTCCCAATCAATTTCTGAATTACGGATCGGGCTGGGGTCATCATACCATTGCGGTTGTCCATCAAAATAGCTTAAGTAATGGAAAGTCCAAAAAGTAAATGACGCACCTTGGAATTTATTTTCCGCAATAGTTTTCCCCTTCTCATCGTACACGGGGCCAATCTTTGCCCATATGTCAAATCTTCCGGATGCGAAGTATTCCCTTGAAAAAATGACAGCTCCCGTTAAAGGTTTTTCTTTGGCTTGCTTCCCCCATGCAGCGATCACGAGATTGCCCTCGTCATCGGTAGATATATTTGCAGGATCAGAACCCATTTTATTCAAAATGAGCCATGATTCTGGATCGAGCCCTTTTTCAAATGTCCATTCCTTCCCTTGAGCTTGAAACAGAGACATATCAAAATTTGAAGCAGGTGGGGAAACTAAGGGATGTTGTGGATCAAGGGCAGAGTTAATCATCGGCATCACGCCTTCTACGATTCGGATGTTTGCAAATTGAGCAAATGTATCTCGGCCCTTTAGAGGTTCACATGACAAGGTCAATGTCACTGCCCCCTTGAAAGGAGCTGTTGGATTTTGAAGGTCACCTGTCCAAAATACAAAGCGCCTCTCTTGCCAGAATATCTGTTCTTGTTCGGCGTCTCCTTGGTCCACAATAGGCCCAAAACCATATTGCAGGGGGCAACAATCCGAGGCTTGCTGTTCATTTTGAATCCCACCTTCTACACTAAAGTGTGCTGTCGATCCGAATGCATACACAGCATATGCACAGGTATAGAGTGTTTTGGGCTTAAGGGTAGGTAGGGATTTTTGAGATACAGATACCCGTTTACCCCCTTCTGTCCTCATTTCCAGGCATTTCTGCCTCGGGAACAGCTCTGAGGGAATGATTTTAAAAGAGCCTGGTGTGTTTTTCTTCCAGAATTTAAGTTTAAAATTAAAATCCCCATTCCGGATGTGATTGAAACCCGTTTTTTGCTTTTGGCAGGTTGCCTGTGCATGCACAGGCGCCGAATAGGCATGATTTTCACCAACTGAAAAAATGCTATAAAAATAGGTGTACCCGTTTTTTAAACCCCTGTCACAATTGACATTGAGTAAGTGTATACCATTTCCTAAGTAGACAAAATCACCTTCTTGAGGCGTTTGAGGAAATGTTTTATCAGAACGCCTGATCATCCATCCCACAACCCCTCTTTCTGGAGGAGGAGACCAGCGCAATTGGATCATAGTATCACCAGCAAATGCCTCGAATGACCTTACAGGGGCAGGCGGCTCAGCACCGCTCCCAGCAGCTAAAAAACACAAGAACATCACCAAAAACGAAATATGGTAACTATTCAGGTAATCCATCTTTTCGGTTAAAAGCCTCTCTGTGGTGACTATCCACTCCCAGCTTGGCAAAGTGGGCCTGCCTTAAAGATTCTGCCGGCTCGTGAATAGTCATGAAATATGTTTAGTACTTAAAGCTATCATTAGTAAACCCATCTACAATCATTTTGCCTTTAAAATCAAGTTTCACTAGAGTGCGGATTATGCAGATAGACGAAATCCCCTTTGAAGTAACGGCGCTCCTGGGCACCGCATCGCTCCCCCAAGTAGCTTATATGGGGCTTCACCTGGGCGATATTCTTGTCTTGGATCAAACAGTTGATCAAAGGCTTGTCGTCCGAATCGGCAAACAAGAGCGTTATCAGGCAACAGCCGGCCTTTTCATCACCCATAAAGCGGTTACTCTTGATGAGCGAATTCACTCCTGATGAAATCGAGGGCATTGTGAAGGCAATGTCCCAGAAAAAGCTGACCGAAGAGGAGAAAAGCAAAGTCCCCTTGCGCCCCCCTGGATCCTATGGAAAAATTGCTCAAGTCGCCTTTTCTCCACTGCTGGGCGAAACACCTCGTTCATTGGCAGAACTCAGTGGCAAAGCGCTCAGCGAACTCGAGGACCTCAAAGCACACATTGAGGTAGTTTTTGGCAGCACAACTCTTACCCTCAAGGAGCTTGCCGGGCTAGAAAAAGGGTCGCTTTTGCCCCTCGATGAGCTCTGCGACGACCTCGTCGACATCTTTGTAAACGGCTCCAAAATCGGTCGAGGAGAGGTTGTAGCAGTCGATAATCATTTTGGCGTCAAGATTGTTTCCTTTACAAAAAACTAACGCTTCCCTATAAAATTAAATCAGAATATGTTAGAATGAATAATGGGGGTGTATAGGTTTCGACTTGGGAACAAAGTATTAGACGCATGCAGAGGACTATCGGTTGGCCTCTTTAAAAAACCGATAAAAACATTAAATGCCAAAACAATGGTAAAAAGCAACAAAGTTGTACCTCTATTCGCTTCTGCTGATGAAGTAGAAATGGTGGAGTTCGCAGCTGCTGCTTAGTTGTTATTCGGGACTTAACCGTCTCGAGTGACCCGGTAACTTGAAATTGGACCGGGGGTTTCAAGATTACCGTCAGTGTACTCGGTATGAGGCTTTAGCCGAAGGTTTCTAGGCTAAGGTTTTCGAGATGAGACGAAACCGGTTAATCCCATAGGGGTGTCCAGCTAAGGGGTTAACGCTAAAATTGGACACTAAGCATGTAGTGTGTAATAGGGAGTTTGCTAAGGACGGGAGTTCGAGTCTCCCCACCTCCAAACCTAAAACGGGCTTCATTCTTCGGAATGAAGCCTTTTCTTTTGAACAAGATGAAGGCAAAAAAAAACCACTCTGAAATTTCTTTAAAAATACATTACCCTTCTAAACAACCCTGTCTTTTAAAGAGCTGTAAACAAAAACACCCCCGTCTTTTATAGACTTAAATCAAGGACTCAAGTTAAACTAAAGAGCATGAGACGCGATCGCACCTTGTTCTTAATTCACTGGTTGAACTCTAGCACACGAAAACCATTAGTTATTCGAGGGGCCCGCCAAGTAGGAAAAACTTGGCTTATTCGAGACCTCGCTGATTCGCAAGGGCGACAATTAATCGAGCTTAACTTTGAAAAACGTCCTGACCTAGAGTCACTTTTTTCGTCGAATGACCCCAAGGAGATCATTCTTAATATTGCGGCATCAACAGGTAATAAAATCGAGCCATCAAAAGCAATTCTATTTCTAGACGAGATTCAAGCAGCCCCGCGTCTCCTAGGAAAACTGCGTTGGTTTGCCGAAGAGATGCCAGAACTTCCAGTACTTGCTGCGGGCTCTCTGTTAGACTTTACTCTAGCCAAACATGAATTCAGTATGCCAGTTGGTAGAATAGGCTACATGTATCTAGAGCCGCTTTCTTTCGAAGAATTTTTGAGTGGAATCGGACAACATGAACTTCGAGCCTACCTGGAAAACTTTGATTGGAACCTCAATATTCCAGCAGCTATTCATTCGCAGTTGATAAAAGCAATCAAAGAATACCTAATAGTGGGTGGGATGCCTGCCGCCGTTTCTAGTTGGGCGATTGAAAAAGCTCCGGATGCTGTTAACCAGATTCACTTCGATTTGCTCACAACTTATCGCGATGATTTTACCAAATATAGTGGACGTCTTACGATCGACCGCCTCGAAGATGTAATGAGCTCGGTTCCTCGCCAACTTGGGAAGAAGTTTGTATACAAGGATGCTAATTCCGAGGTGAGTTCATCTCCACTAAAACAGGCTCTTGATCTGCTTTCTAAAGCCAGAGTATGTCATCGAATTGTGGCAACCTCAGCCAACGGGTTACCACTTGGAGCGGAAGCCGATCAAAGGTTTTTGAAGGTGATCATGCTAGACTGTGGGCTTTGTGGTGCATCGCTGGGACTTTCATTACATCATTTAAGATCAGTATCTGAAATTTCCATGATCAACAGTGGAGGTATGGCTGAGCAGCTTGTGGGCCAGCTACTGCGCACGTTGACCCCTGCATACATCCCACCCTCCCTCTACTACTGGCAGCGAGAAAAAAAAGGTGCTGAGGCAGAAATCGATTACATTATTCAGTACGAGAATCAGGTAATCCCCGTTGAAGTAAAAGCAGGTACAACTGGAACGCTCAAGTCACTCCATCAGTTTGTAAAGGAGAAAAAGAAAACGACTGCTATAAGGATTAATTCAGATCTCCCAAGACTTGGTCCCGTGGATGTGAAGGACTCCCTTGGGTCTTCTATTGAATACAACCTGTTGTCACTCCCGTTCTACCTTTTAGGACAACTTCACAGGCTCATCAAGAGCGCCGAAAAATGAGAGGCTACAGATAGCTGCCTAGTAATAGGCATGCCTTAATTTCAAATTGCAATATGCAATAGTTTCAATAATATTTGGATTAAACCGAGCTTGAAATGTAACACATGCACCCAATTAATCCAACTGGGGGCCTGTATTACACAAATCGTTACGAAAAAATTTCTTTACCCTTTTCTATGAAATGACTTCCGTCATAAAACAGTTCAATCTTAACGATAAGCCCATCGCTAAAAGTTAATAAGGAAGCACCTGGAAAGGCTGTTGCTATTCCTGGAATGTCTATATCATAAACAATCATTGCTTGATCATCCGTACCAAATTTAGCTCTTATCTTAAGAGACTTGAAACTTTTCATAAAATTGCTAGTAGCCGTGATAACAGCCTCTCTCCCCTTTAAAGTCGCTAAAGGACCCTTAAAATCAACATTTGCGTTTAAATAGTTTTTGATTCCTTCAACATTTTTCTCTCCCACAAGAGTGTAATACTCTTCTGCTCGTACCACAGTATTTTTTTGCATAACGATCTCCATATTAAAGTTTTGACGGCCATCACTGAATGTAGTATTGTATAGCCAATATGAACATAGAGTATAACATGCTATATTGAATATAGCAAAGCATATCCAATATGAAGCAAGAGGAAAGAAGATCCTATAACTCTGAATCAAGGGATGCACGTGCAGCCCAAACTCGGTCCAGCGTGCTGGAAGCTGCCAAAAAACTTTTTCAATCCCAAGGATTCGACTGTGTGACGATAAACGAGATAGCGAAAGCTGCAGAAGTTTCAACACCAACTATCTATGCCATATTTAAATCCAAACGAGGGGTTCTGCAGGCAATTATCGATGATGCTCTCCCGCCAGCTCAATTTGCAGCATTGGTAGACAACTCTATGCATGATAACTCCCCAGCAAAACGCCTGTGCATCAGCGCAAAGTTAGCACGTCAAATCTATGATGCCGAAAGAGGGATGATGGATATTTTGCGCAGCGCCTCGGTAGTTGCACCTGAATTCAAGGAACTTGAACAAGAAAGAGAACAGAGACGCTATGAGAGGCAGGAAGAGTACATTAAAAAAATGATGGAGGGGAAGTGCCTGGCTAAAGGACTAACCCTCCAAAAAGCGCGCGATATCTTATGGACTCTGACAGGGCGTGACCTATATCGAATGTTTGTTATAGAGAGAGGGTGGACATCGGATGATTACGAAAAGTGGCTTGGCGACCTTTTGATCAAATCGCTTCTCGATATTCATGATCTAAAACATATGTAAAGTTCGCTTCAAAGATCTGAAAATTGCCATCACTCGGCTCAGTAGTCAGTTTTTAATGCAAACTCCCGCAGTTTGATGATTAGAATTCCACGCATGTCAGCTTTCCTTGGATTGCCGCCATGTGCTGTGGTTGTTAGTTAATCAGAGGGCCTTGAGTGGGCCTCGACATTTTTAGAATCATCTTGCATAGGAGCCGAATTCACCTCAACTCTTTGAGACTAAAATAATAAGAGAGTGACGGCAGCCGGAGTTGAACCAGCGACCTGCGGGTTATGATTCCGCTGCTCTAACCAGCTGAGCTATGCCGCCACAATGAAAAATGCCTCAGCAGAGGGCTGAGGCGGATAATAGCGGGAGAAGGATTCGAACCTCCGGCCTTTGGGTTATGAGCCCAACGAGCTAACCACTGCTCCATCCCGCGATAATGGGGCGATCTTACCATGAGGCAGCCTTTTGAAGCAAAGGGAAAAGTGCATGGCAGGTTTTATCCAATGCGCCGCGAGAATCTGTGGTAAGATTTTTACCGGCAGCACCGAGGGTGGTAAGGCGGTTTGGATCAGAGAGAAGGGCGCTCAGGGTGGGGACAATCTCTTCAGGCGTGATTTGCAGGCCAGATTGGTAAGAGAGAACTAAATCGAGAAGGTCAGGCTGAGTGTGCATGTAGGTGCCAAAAAGAACAGGTTTGCCATAGAAGCCGGGCTCGAGAATATTGTGACCGCCAACTCTTGGGGTAAAGCTGCCGCCGACAAATGTAATATCTGAAATTTGATAGCAATCGCGCAATACTCCCATCATATCGACAAGGATCACAGATGTATTTTCAAAGCTACCACCCAAGCTCCAACGGGAATAGGGAATGGCAGCGGTGTCTAGGAGGGATGCTACGGTGTTGAATCTCTCAGGATGACGCGGCACAAGAAGGACTTTGAGCTGGGGGAAATGGAGCCAGAGCTTCTTGAGGGCATCAATCCAAATTTTTTCTTCGGGATCATGGGTTGAACCGAGAGTGAGAACGGGTTGGTTTAAGAGGCCTAATTCTTTTTTGAGAGCGGCGGTATCGCAGGTCTCAATTGTGGTGTCGAGTTTGATGTTACCGGTCACGGCAAGCTTGGAAAGGGGGATTCCCAGGGCTGCAAATCGTTTTTTATACAGTTCTCCTTGCAGGTAAAAGTGATCAATAGGTTTAAGAAGCTTGGCTGTGAGGAAATGCAGCTTTGTATACCTTCGAAAAGTGCGCTCAGAGAGCTTTCCGTTGATGACAAGAAGCTGAGCCCCAGCTTTTTTGGCAGCCGTTTGAAAATTGTACCAAAAATCGGTCTCGGTCAAGATCACAAAATCGGGTTTTACCTGAGCGATGATGGGACCGATGATATAGCTGAAATCAAAGGGTAAAAATACGTGGTAATCGGCAAGGGGTGCATTTTTGAGCCCTTCAGCATGCCCCGTTTCGGTGGTGGTAGAAAGGAGGATAAGGGGCGGATTGGGTAATTCTTTGAGTTTCTTAACTAGTGGGGCGACTGCTTTGGTCTCACCTAAAGAAACGGCATGAATCCAGATGAGTTGTCTGCCATTTTTAGAAATGTGTGGAAAATCCTTTCCAAGCCTCTTGCGAAAGGTTTTTTTGTATTTGCTCCAGTTACAGAAGATGCGCGGAAGACTTGCACACACATAGAGATGAAGCCCTAAATTGTAGAGAGCATTGAAAATCATTCCACAACTAGGTTTAAGATTTTTCCGGGAACAAATACGATTTTTTGGATTGTACCTTGTAGATATTTTTCAAGAGCAGGATCGGCCTTAGCAGTTTCCAAAACAAGCTCTTGGGTTGCATCTTTGGGCAAGGTGTAGCGTCCACGCACTTTGCCGTTAATTTGCACCACATAGAGGACATTTGCTTCGACTAAATAGCTAGGATCGTAGCTTGGCCAAGGGGCATGAGCCACTGAGGGTTTTTCGCCTAAATGCTCCCATAGCTCTTCTGCCATGTGAGGTGCCAGCGGGCTAAGCATCTGTACCGCCATTTTGACCGCTTTTTTGGGGTAAATGCTCAATTTGGTGAAGTCGTTGAGAAATTCCATCAATTTGGAAATGGTGGTATTGAGGAGTAGTTTGTCCAGATCCTCACTGACGCCCCACACCAGCTTGTGGGCCAGTTTAAGCCCTTCAGGGGTATCCTGCTCTTTGACTTTGTCAGACATAGCCATTTCGTAAAAACGGTTGAGGAAGCGGCGGCATCCACTCACACTTTCGGTACTCCAGACCTTCTCTTTTTCAATCGGCCCCATAAATAATGTATAGAGCCGGAGCGCGTCGGCTCCATATTCTTGGATCACATCATCGGGAGAAACTCCATTGAGCTTCGATTTGGACATTTTATCGATATGGCTGCGGAGCTCTTCGCCTGTCTCCCAATGAACATACTTGCCATCCCGCTCGACAACTTCTTCTGGGGCTACATATACCCCTGTTTCTTTTTGATAGGATCTGGCGATGATGAGCCCCTGGTTCACGAGCCGTTGAAAAGGTTCGAGGGTCGAAACAAGGCCGCAATCAAATAGCACCTTGTGCCAAAAACGGGCATACAAGAGGTGCAAGACCGCATGCTCAGCACCACCCACATAAAGGTCTACTGACATCCAGTACTTCTCTTTTTCAGGGTCCCAAGCTTTTTGAGTATTATGCGGATCACAAAAGCGCAAGTAATACCAACACGAACCGGCCCATTGGGGCATGGTGTTGGTTTCTCTTAGGGCTTTTTTTCCGGTTTTCGGGTCTTCGATCTCAACCCAATCCTTGACCTTAGCAAGAGGGCTCTCTCCGGAGGCACTAGGCTTGTATTCTAAAACCTCGGGAGGCTCTAGTGGCAATTCATCAATTTCCAAAGCGCGCGTTGTTCCATCCTCAAAATGGAGAATGGGAAATGGCTCGCCCCAATATCGTTGCCGTGAAAACAGCCAATCGCGGAGCTTATAGTTGACCATCTGCTTGCCGATTTTGTTTTTTTCGGCCCAAGCAATCGCCTTCTCAAATGCTTCTGGAACCGAAAGTCCGTTGAGATTCAAGTCTGAGGAGGTGCTGCTGCAACATCTGTCTGATTCATCCATAACTGAAATGATGGGAAGTTGGTACTGGAGGGCAAATTCTTTGTCTCGCTCATCGTGGGCAGGAACAGCCATGATCGCTCCTGTTCCATAACCCATCAGAACGTAGTCGGCAATCCAAATGGGAATTTTCTGGCCATTTGCCGGATTCAGTGCAAAGCCTCCTGTAAAACACCCTGTTTTTGTTTTAGCAAGTTCTGTGCGCTCCAAATCGCTTTTTGCGGCAGATGCTTTTTTATAGGCATCTATCACATGACTTTGCGAGGGTGTAGTCACTTGCGCAACCAAAGGATGTTCTGGTGACAAAACCATATACGTGGCACCAAAAATGGTGTGCGGGCATGTCGTGAAGACTTCGATGGACTCCTCTCCTCCAACGATAGGAAAAGAGAGCTGAGCACCAACGCTTCTTCCAATCCAGTTTTTTTGTAGTCTTTTGAGCCCCTCTGGCCAATCGACTAATTCAAGATCCTCGAGAAGTCTGTCAGCATAGGCAGTGATTTTGAGCACCCACTGTCTAAGAGGTCGACGCTCTACAGGATGCCCCCCCTCTTTCGCACGCCCCGCTTCAATCTCTTCATTGGCAAGCACGGTACCCAATGCAGGACACCAATTCACGAGCATATTGGCTTGGTATGCGAGCCCTTTCTCGTAGAGCTTGGTGAAGATCCATTGGGTCCATTTGTAGTACTGCGGGTCGCTTGTCATGAACTCTCGGTCCCAATCGTAGGCATATCCCATGGTTTGTAGCTGTGACTTGAAATTCTTGATATTCGCGTGAGTCGTAATGGCAGGATGAGTCCCCGTCCGGATGGCATACTGCTCTGCGGGCAATCCAAAACTGTCCCAACCCATTGGATGGAGGACAGAAAAGCCGCGGGCCATTTTATAGCGGGCAATGACATCGGTTGCCGTGTAGCCAATCAAGTGACCTACATGAAGCCCTGTTCCGGATGGATAAGGGAACATATCCAGGACATAATACTTAGGTTTTGAGGGTATTTCTTGGGCTTTAAAGGGTTTGGTCTCTTTCCAAAACTTCTGCCATTTTTTCTCTATGAGGTGGGGATCGTAGTGCATGAGCTCTCAAGGCTAACTTTTTTGAGAAAAAGGGTACCAGACAGAGAGATTAGAAAAAAGTAAAACTCCGGGAGAGAATCAGCTCTTCCTCCCGGAGAAAATGAAATTAGCTTTTCTTGTAGACATTGCTAATCTGCCCGTTAGCTGCTGATTGAAAATTCTTCCGATGCTCTGGATTAGGGCCTAACAGTTTCTACTCATTTTTGGAGCTGTTTGAGGAAGTTGACCCGACTTTTGCTGTCTGTTGTTACAAAAACGCTGGCCCAGCGATTTCCTATAATGGTGGCGTACTGATTTCGGCCATTATGCCGCCCTTCAGTGTCGTCTAGTCGTCTACTTGAAGCTGCTTTCGTTGCAGCTACCGGCAAGAGTTCTGCGGCCTCACTGATGAAGCTACTTTGATTTAAGATCAAAATATTATTCAATAGAAATCGGCATCATATCGTTGGTCTCCAAGCAATTTCAATGCTTCTTCATAGGATTCTTGAGTTCCTATCAGGCCATTTATAGATATCTCGTTTGGATCACATCTATAGTATTTCAGCTCTCCCTTCCTAATAGAAGCCATGCCAATTTCCGGATCTTTCAATTCTCTTCCAGAAGAGTCTGTGAGAAAAAGTCCTATCCCTATCTCTGAGATATTCATACGACCATGTTTTAAATAAGAACATAGCTCCATATCTCCGTTTATATTATTCAAAAAATCATGAAAGTCTGAATTAATAATTTTCTAATGATCTCTTTAGAAAGAGGTCCTTGCACTTCAAATTCAAGTTCTAAATACTGAATATCACCCCCTGGCATTGCTACTGTTGTGGAACAGGGACGCATATTGTATTTTTCATTAAGCATTTTTCCACTATAGGTCATTTGTTTATTAACCGCTTTTTCTCGATCTGAGATTTGGTATTCACTTGTAAAACAACTACAACAAAAGGCGCAAAAAGCCCAAAAGGCAAAAATTAAATACATAAAAATGCTCATTGGTTCAAGAAGATCTCTAAACGTCCTCTTAAATATTTTCTATATGTCAAACTTTGAAATTCATGATCAAACCATCCTGATTCTGGATGAGAAATCACATTAACTATGGTTTCCTTGCTCCTAGCAGCCCCAGCTGTATCAATGCGTGGTATTGGATCTCTCCAGGCTGATGCATTCCGAAAATGAGTGATCTGTGCACATGTTTCTTGGTACACGTAGGCTCCAGGCGCAATAGCTACTACAATAATCCGTTCTCTAAGCTCTGGGGGATAATCTAACAGAGCATTGCATTATAGACTGCATGAACACAACATCCACCAGCAAGACGAGAAAGATATTTTGCGCTTTCTTTAGCACTTTGAAAATCATTATCAATGCCATTAATAAAGCCAACTGCAAGATCTGATCGCTCATCACCTTCCACTTTGTAGATCTTGGAAGATTCAAATAAAAAATGTTGTTTCCAAGAATCTATTCCTAAGGGCACAGCAAACATTTGTTCAAATGTGTAAGAATACTTGACTGTAGGGAGGTGAGAACCCACCGTCTTATCAAGATCTCCGCCACGTTTACAGGTACGATGCCGTTCGCAAAAGCAATGATTTTCTACTTCTCCGTAGAAATACTCTTCAAATTTGGAAGAGTTACTCTCTGCTTCAAGGCCAAAACGATCAAAAACATTTAGGGGGTTGCTGTTACAATAAGCATAGAGATTAGGCCCCTCCACGTATCCTGATGGATCTTGACTGATCCACCGACCAATTTCTGGGTCATAGTAGCGCAATCCGAAATAGATTAAGCCTGTCTCTTCATCAATCGATTTTTCAGCATATCTCCAGGGATTGCCCACTTGAGAAACATCGGTGAGCTCTTGAAAGGCGTTATAGATCTTTTCATGACCAAATGCTGTGTATGTGTAGCTTTCAACGATTTCTCGGGCATCGGGATCTAGAAGCGCGCAAACATTGCCTGAAAGATCATGCAAAACAGCATAAGGCTGATCTTTAATCTCAATGGCTACGCTTTTTAATGAGATAGCAGCCCCAGACATACCTGGAACACGAAGTTTTTGAATCAATCCTGTTTTAGTGAGTATGCCTAGTTCGTGATGACCGAGATAAAAACTACGGGAGATATCACCTTGAGAGGATTTTTTAACGAGTCTTCTGCCAAATGGGTCATAAGCAAATTGAAGAGATGATCCATCTGGTTGTTTTATGCTGGTGAGCTGAGAGAGAATATTGCTTTCAAAATGGGTCTCTTCCCCATCCAGTGTTTTGCGTAAGAGATTGCCCTGAGGGTCGTAAGTATACTCTGCATTGGCTTTGGCAGTCAATTGGTTAAGACTGTTGTAAAGTAACTTGTCCTGATCTTCCAAGCGGCGATTGTCGAGAGAATCATAGCTATAGGTTTTGTGAATTCCATTCTTTTCTGAAATAAGCTTGGAGAGGCCATTGTAAGCGTAACTTCCATTTTCTAGCGGAAACTCTCCCAGACGTCGGACTTCTAAAATATGCCCTAGGGGATTATAGCCGCCTTCAGGAACGACTTCTGTGTGGTAATCGGTTTTAACAGAGGTTTTACGGCCACACACATCATAATGTGTTTTTCGATCGCCGCAATAGCCAATGAGGGTTTCATTGGTCAGCTTTCCTTCTAGATCATAAACGTTGTAGGTGTGAGCATATAATTCTTCTCCATTAGAAGATTTACGAATGACTTCACGTCCGAAGACTGCATCGTACATGTAATCGATAGAAGATTGATCAGGAAGAATAATACCTTTTAAGCGCCCCTTTCGATCATATTGGAATTTGAGAGTGTACTTCCCTTCTCCATCTTCCATATTTTCTTCGATGACTTGATCGAAGATGTTATAGGTTCTTCTAACCTTCCGACCTTCTTGGGTAGAAGCTGAAGTGATGTTCCCTTTCTTGTCATGGGAAAAAGTATGGGAGAGAAGTGTTTTTTTACCATCCACGTATTCGAGCTTTGAGACTAATCCTTGCTTATTGTAGGTATAATGAAGAGGATTTTCTGCTCCCGGAAAATGTTTGTTTTTAAGTCTTCCAAGATCACCATAGGTATAAGTAGTAACTTTTTCTTGCACAGAACCTTCTGCTTCTATGAGCTGTTCTAGGCGACTCATGGATCCATAAACCCAGCGTGTTTTTTGAGTGCCAATTTGCTTGCCATCTACAATGACCGCGTGAACGGCAGCCGATTTATTTCCTAATGCATCGTAGAATATTTCTTCAGAAGAAAGGAGGGTATTTCTAGAGTCTTTTTTGATGGTGGAAATGATCCTTCCTAGAGCGTCAAAATGAATAATTGTTTGTGTTCCTAGTGGGTTGACAATCGTCTTGGTTAATGAGTCCTTTCCATAATCGACAATGACTATGGTCTCGTTACCAAATGCATCAAGGTACGAGATGGGTTCACCAAAAGGGTCATAAGTTGTTTTGAGAAAGGTTTGTTCGGTGCTCTCTTCTGTGCATCTGCCAGCTTCATCGTAAGCGAAGTTTTTGAGTAGAAGAATATTGCCGTCAGCATCTTCAATGCGTTTTTGGGTGGCGTTTCCTAATAGGTCATATTCAACGCATTCAAGTGAGTAGTCAGTTTCACCAGTACCAAACCAGATTTTCTTTTTACTTTCTCTTCCCAAGGAGTCATAAATGATTTCTGTTTTGCGAGATTCTGACTCAGTGCTTTTATAACCATCTTTGTATTTGAGAATTTCAACAACTCTACCTGTTGGGTCGTATTTCAACTCTGTGATGGCATAGCCGTCTTTTTCTTGAGTTGGATGAAATGCGGTATAGCTATAGCGACGTGTTTTAAAATAAGATTCAACTTCGTTCTCTCCTGCAATAGAGAGTTCTTCATGAACAACTCTCCCAAGATAATCGTATTCATAGACGGTGATGATGCGATCTCTAGTCAGTGAACGGTGCAGACTTCCTTCAGTATCGTATTTGAAGAGTTCAAAGGAGCCGTCAGGATAGTAAACTTTAGATGGGTCTCCTCTTAAATTGTAGGCTTTTTGGATCGTACATCCTTTAGGATCGGTAGTAGTTAGGACGTTTCCAAAAATGTCATAGGTATAAGAGAAGGTGGGTTGGATTGGTTTGGCATATTCATCTAAGACGGTTGGATGAATCAATTTAGTCAAATGCCCAAAATCGTCGTATTCATATTGAGTTGTGTTTCCAAAATGATCTGTGGAAGTGATTTTTCTATCCAAAGCATCGTAAGAGTATTTCTGAATAGCCCGTAGATGACCTGCTGTCTCTGTGATTTGAATGGGATTGTTTCTAAAATCATACTTTGTCTCTATGGTTTTTTGTTCGTGTGAGATTGAGACCAAAATCTGATTTCCGATTTTATCGTAGGAATAGGAAACTGTTTTTCCTTCAGGATCTGTTTCCGAAGTGACCTGGCCAAGATGATTGTACGTTTTGCTTACAGTAAAGGCATAATTGCCATCCGTATCGTAAGTTACACAGGAAAGCAGATCGCCTTGAGGGGAGTAGGTATTGATGAGTTTCTTGATGGGGATTTGTTTTTTTGTTCTGACATTAAGAGTTTTTTCTTCGATGGTCTCAGGTAAACCCACTCCAGGGAGTTGCAGTTTGGGATGGAATTCAGTGATATACTGTTCTTTGATGATAACATTGTAATAATTGATAGTTTCTTCATCCCCATCATCTTCTACGATTTTTTTGCATGCTGCGTCATCGTTGTAAAAGCGATACTCTCGTTTTCTGATGCTTGAGCCCTCATAAATGAGCTTTCTACATAGAAGGTTACTTTTGTCTTCATAATGATAAGTTGTTCGGTTCCCTTTAGAATCTCCTAAAGAGGTAAGGAGATTGAAGCCATCCTCGGAGTAGGTGAATTTTTTAAGGTGACACTCTGCTTCATCTGGATTGAGCAGCTTACCCTTTGCATCCACTTGCAGAGATACATCTTTTTTGCCTGTAAGATTGCCGTAGAGTCTTTCTTCTAAAACATTTCCATTGGAATCATATTTAAATGAACGATAGGAGAGGATATGTCCCTGTCCATCTGCTACGCTGCGAGCTGCAAGAAGTGTGGCATCATTCTTGGTTTCGCCATAATATTTTTGATCTGTCCGATATAATTTTCCTTTTTGGTCGTATCTCTCTACAGCAATCAGTTGAAGGCGATCATCATAGCGATAGCAAATTTTAATATTCCCCGCATTGACAGCATCTGTGAATGTATCACCATATGAGAAGCTATAAAGGAGTGTTGACGTTCCCGATTGTACTCCTGGACTTTTTAATGTTTTGACTCTGGCTTGGTTGTCATAATCAATTTCAAGGAAGCGTCCTTCCGGCAAGATTTTCTGAGTGAGAAGATAATGGTTACCGCTTGTCGTATAATTATAGGAGATAGGGAGGGAATGTGTCCCTTGAACACTTTTCAATGCAAAATATGTTTTGCCATTGGTTTGGGTTTTCTCAAGCTCATAGGTAAGGGATTTTTCATCGCTCGAACTGATCTCAACACGGCAGCCCCTAGGATGAAATTGATAAGTAAAACGTAGCCAAGAATGAACATTGTTTCCAGATGCATTGCGTATTTCAACAGAAGCAAGATGTCCATCTTCGTTATAAGAGTAATGAATGATATTACCACTAGGAAGAGCTTCCGAAACAAGTCGATCCGCTATACGTGAGAATACCTCCTGATCTTTCCCCTGCATAAGCGTAGACCCATTCGAAACGCTCTCCTCTTACTTTGCATTCTTTGCTTTGGGGACCTTTTCCTAAGACCAAAAACGCCTGAGGAAAAATACGCCACCCTCCAACGCCATCTCCAGTTAAGTAGTTTTTATTGTTATAGTAGCGTTGTAAAAGAAGAGCATCTGGACCTGTCACCATCAAGTCAATTACTGATTCACAGTAATCGCCATTGATCGCATTGCAGCAATGATGGATAAAAGCATCCGGATCTGACTCTGTTGAGGGAAGGAGAGATGAATGCATGGAGTTAGCAGGTGCAGCTGAAAGGGGGTGAGTGCTACAGATGAACAATGCAAACAAGAAATTCAAGATTTTCATGACACTCCTCGCATGATCTTTATCAATCTTTTAAGGTAAAGACCGTATCAAAATGTCAAAAAAATCAACAGATTAAATTAATTTGTATGATTAAAGACAGGAGACGATTCAGAGCATAATCCTTTCAGAACCATTCTTAAGCGGTTTTTGAAGATCGGTACGCTTGCCAAAAGGTTTCCAATTCCCTTTCATAAATCGAGCGCAATTGCTGCACTTTGGGAGAATTCGGATTCCCCATAAAAACCACGGGAAAGATTTTACATCCCTTTGGACTCTTCAATTTTACAGCTCTATATGTTTCAGTTTCAGGGGGAGCATAATCCCTACTTTGATTCAGCTCTTCCTCCCGGAGAAAATGAAATTAGCTTTTCTTGTAGACATTGCTAATCTGCCCGTTAGCTGCACTGTGAAAAGCAGCCCACCCTTTATGCTCGGGGGGCAGCAGTAATCTATCCTCACCTCCGAACAAAGCGTAGATAAAAGTGCTTTGGATCGGCATGTTCACCCGTGTTAATTCAATAATTCGCTTTCCAGCATCTTGGGCTTCGGAAAAACGAGCCATAAGTCGAGCACGCGATTTACTAATATTAGTCCCAGCGCTTTGAGCTTCCTTTACTAGCTGATTAGTCAAATAATTGTACAAAGGATACCCCTTGGTAGTTAACCCACTATCCAAGTCCTCTATGGCCACTTCAGCTTTTTCTTCCATCAGCTCTAGGAGCCTCAGGGCCAATAGACCTCTTTGCTCCTCTGTACCTAGCTTATCATTCTCAATTACCATTTCTTTTAAATCTTTAGGAAATGCTTTAAAGTAAGCCAATGAGTAAGAGGCATCCAATTGATCAAATGGGGCTGGGGATGGCAGGAGCTCTTCCATTAAACGTATTTTAACCGCATCCGTTGAATTATCCCGCTTAAAAATTTCCATGTATTTCTGGCGGTAAGTAACAAGGTGCTCCCCCTGCATTTTTTGCACAATTACATTATCGGGTCTTTCTGCTCTCGTCTTATTCATCGCTTGGGCCATGAGAACAGGTGTACGACCCAGAATATCAATAAGATGCCCTAGTCGATCGTTTGAAGTAGTAGCTTGGATTAAAGCTGGATAAATGCTAACACAGTTGTTTCGATTTAACAGCATCTGAACGGCAGTCTCCTTAAAAATGGTCTGCTGTGCAGGGTCCATTTGATTGCACAGCATGCTCATAAGCTTCAATTCGTTAGTAATGAATTGAGCTTTTGTGAAACCTGTTGCAAAGATACTCTCAGCGACTTGGCTAGGCCATCTGGCCATTTGCACGAAAAGATCTGAGCGTTCCGTTGAGTTTTCAGCGGGCCCATTTAGCTCCACTATCTCTGTGATTAAGATCGAAAATAGAGGCCGAACCGCGTCGGTAATCTCTTTTTGCTTCTCAGGTATTTGATCTCTGGTATCTGCCATCTGCTTTAAGAAGTGAGTTTTTTGGGTGCTACCCATTTTTGGGTAGATATTCGCAAGGATTTCTGGCGTAAAGATTGAAGGATGTGTGTGAGCCAAGCCTGCGATCACCTCTGGATAGTTGGCAATCCACCCATACCCATCCTTGCTTTCCATAAAGCACACAAGAGCTTTGGGATGACGGGCTAAAGCACTGGCTTTCTTTTCTGAAAGAGGGAGCTTAACATTCTTAAAAAGGACATCGAGGGTGTCTCTGTTTACATCAGATGGAGCATATTCGAGAACAGCTATCACAAAATCATCACTGGTAAGGGGGCCCATTTTCATCTTCATAGACGCGGGATGGCGCATGATGTTTTTTGCCTCAAGCTCTTTAGAGGGGTTTCTCATGAACTGATGTAGCACTGGAGGATTTAAATCTGGGCTAGCATGTTTTAGTATAGCGAAATCTCTAGACTTCTCGGGTATTCCCGACAAAAATTCATGATAAACCAGGAGCCAATTTGCCTCGGCTTCGTTGGTAGGCTCACCTATTTTGCCTATAAGAGCCTCAATGATAGAGTCTGTCAACTGACCTGGCCGGATGGTTAGAATGAGGTTCCATGCAAAGCTGCGCTCAGATGCTCCAATCTGCTCAACTAATGCATCTTCACAATGAGTAAAGGCATTAACGACTTCTTTCTGTTCAGAAGTGAGCAGTTGCGGGTTATCACCGCCGAAAAACTGTTCATAAGTCCCCTTGATGAATAGGCCTTGTTGTGCCATGTCAAGAGGCCCCAACACCTTTGCAATTTCCTGAGGTTGCGCTTGAGTCAATACGACAAGCATGTCTTGAAGAGAGATGTTTGCTTCCTCTTGGAGTTTTGCATCTTGCTGGAGAGCCACCTTTTGACCTGATGAATAGGCGTAAGCAATTGCTATCCCAACTAGAAATCCTATAGAAGCCGAACCCACTACAACTCCTGAGACAAAATAGGGAAGATTGGTAAAAGGGCCGTGACTCAAGACAATCAGGGCAGCTGAGCCTCCTGCTGCAAGTAATGCGAGCATCCCCAGAGCCACAGCGGTACACCTAAATTCCACACTCAATGTGTCACTAGCTGCCTGATTGGCTTTAGAAGCTTGGCTGATCTTTTGTTGATAAAATGGAAGACCTTTGAGCTGCTCTGTTGTTAGGGAAAAATTCGACGCCATTATTATCACTCTTTTTTACAAGTTAATATACTTATTACTTTATATATTCTAAATCATTTCTATTAAACTTGTATTAAGAATGAAAAATAATATTTTATTTTATTCGATTTGCGTAAAGGAGGGCGGATGCAATGACTAAAACTCCACCAGCTAGCAACCCACTCCCTCCGGTTAGGACAGGAATGGTGCCGATCCTTCCTAAGAGTAAATAGAGGCCAGAAGCGAGGAAAGCTAGCCCGATTAAGGTTACTACCAGCGCTGAGATTTTATCGAGAGTAGCCACGCAAATGGTCTCTTTTTCCTCTGAGCGTGCGCGCTCGATAAAACATATATTTGTGGAAGCTACATTTGACATTGGCCAGATATTATATAGACGGTATAAAAAAAGAGACAACCTTTAAGTTTCATGGTATGATTTTGTCTCATGAATAAGAAATTTCGTGACTATTGACGATCCGCCAGAGCGCTCTAGGGAAAATATACTTTGTCAAGGACAAGGTGCCTCAAATAAGCTCCACCGGAGCTTATTTGATGGATTGTCCGAGAGTTGACTCAAGTCAACCAAGGAGTGGATAGTCACCACAGGAAAGCTATTAATTAAAAAGACAGATTACGTGAACCGTTGTAAACATCCTAAAAAACCGGAACCATCTACTGTTACCGGAATCATCCGCATCCATCCGCGTGGCTTTGGCTTTCTGATCCCTGACAACCGAGAACTTTTTCCAGAAGATATCTTTATCCCACGCCACGGTACCGAGGGTGCTGTCGATGGAGATACTGTCGAGGCTACTGCCGGCCCTTCTATGTATTCTGATAAGGGTCCTGAGGGAAGGGTCTTAAAAATCCTCCGCCGAGGGAGGTCTCATCTGGCAGGTATCATCACGTACGTGGGACGTAAAGGGCAGATCTTCGCTTATGCTCCCCTTTTGGGAGAAAATGTCTCGATGCGGATTTTACCCTCAGAAGAGCGGGAATTGGAAATGGGAGACCGGATTACGATTCATGTCATCGATTGGGGAAGTAAAAGAAAGGAGCCGCTTGGGGAAATGAGTGCCTATATCGGGCATATCTCTGATCCTTCGTGCGATGTCCCTGCTGCTATCGAAGAGTTTGATTTAGCCGCAGCTTTTCCTCAAGAAACACTAGAGGAGGCCCAGGCTTTTGGCCCAAGTGTGACTGCCCAAGATTGCAAAAACAGAGAAGATCTGCGTGAGCTCGCTTGCTTTACGATCGATCCTGACACTGCCAAAGACTTTGATGACGCGCTCTCGTTGACCCGTGATAAAGCTGGAAACTTTTACTTAGGAATCCATATTGCAGACGTCTCCCATTATGTGAAGCCCGGCACCTCCTTAGATACAGAGGCTATGGCCCGTTGTAATTCGGTCTATTTCCCAGGCACTGTGGTCCCCATGCTACCCCACGAGCTTTCTAGTCATTTATGTAGCTTAAAACCTGATGTCAACCGGCTTGCTGTTTCTATCCTGGTCACCCTCGACCCTGAAGGCACTGTGACCCACTACCGGATCGTGCGGAGTGTCATCCGCAGTCAGAAGCGGTTTTCTTATCGAGAAGCAAAAGAAGTGCTCGACGGACATAAGAAAAGCAAGTTCAAGCCTGAACTTGAATTGATGGTGGGTCTTTGCCATTTACTGAAGAAAAAACGGTACGAGCGGGGAAGCATTGAATTCTCCCTCCCTGATATCTCACTTGAATTAGACAGCACGGGCAATGTGAAGGGCATCCATCTGATCGAATACGACATCACCCATCAACTTGTCGAAGAGTTTATGCTTCTAGCCAATGAAACGGTCGCTACCCATCTCAGTAAACATGGTAAGCCTCTGACCTACCGCGTCCATGAGGAGCCCAATCCTGAAAATATACGCGATTTTGCCCTTACCGCCGCGGCCCTTGGCTTCGAGATTTCGTCTGAGCCTTCAACAGAAGAGCTGCAGCTTCTTTTTGATTCAGCACGGGGCTCCCCTTTCGGAGAATTTTTGGCCACCGCTTTCATCAAAAGCATGAAACTCGCCTGTTATTCTACGCAAAACATTGGCCACTACGGCCTTGGGCTCGCACACTATACCCATTTTACCAGCCCCATTCGTAGATACATCGATCTCATTGTCCACAGAACCTTATTCAATGAGATAGAAGAAAACGAGGATTTAATAGCAGCTGCTACCCGCTGTTCTGAGCAAGAGCGCCTTTCGGCCAAAGCTGAATCTTCTGTGCTTCAGTTAAAGAAAATGCGCTATCTAGAAGCCAGAGCTCTTGAAGGGCATGATACCTTTGATGCGGTAATCGTCTCGCTCAAGCCATTTGGCCTAATCTTTGAACTTAAAGAAATTCTATATGAAGGATTTTTGCCTTTACCAGGCGTTGGATTTGCAGTCGGCGCCAAGGTCCGGGTAAAACTCTCTAGCGTTGACCTAGTCACCAGACAGGTAGTCTGGTCTCTTCTGACACCTTCAAAGCCGAAGAAAAAAAACTACTTTAAAAAACAACGGCGCAAACGATGAGAAAGTATTTTCTCACAGGACTTGTGATCCTACTGCCGATCACTATCACTATACTTGTTTTTATTTTCATCATGGATGTCCTCACAGGCCCTTTTGTGGGGATTATCGACCAAATCCTAAGCCACCAGCAGTGGTATACCCAATACAAAACACCCATCCATTTTGCTCTCAAAATCATTTTGCTTTTCGGGTTGTTTTTCATAACCGTGATGCTAGGCTTTTTGGCTCGGGTTGTAGTCTTTAAATCCCTTCTTACACTCCACGATTACATCCTGCATCGGATTCCCTTCATCAAAACGGTCTACAAAGCCACCCAGCAAATCATCTTGACCCTTTTTGGATCAGCTTCTCAATCCTTCAAACAAGTGGTGATGGTCAAATTCCCAACTAGTGGATCGTACTGTATTGGCCTTATCAGCGGAGGGGCGCCCGCTTTGTGCGAAAAAACAACCGGAAAATCCCTTCTCACGGTATTTGTTCCTACCACTCCGAATCCTACGTCGGGCTTTTTGATGATGTATGAAGCAAGTGAGGTTATCTACCTCGACATGAAAGTTGAGGAGGCCTTTAAATATATCTTTTCATGCGGCGTCATCACCTCTAACGACACTTTAAAAAGCTCCTAGAGCCTCAGATAACCCTTTTCTACTAACAATTCGGCATTTAAAATGGCGCATCCTGCGGCACCTCTAATCGTATTGTGAGAAAGAAGGGCAAACTTCCAATCAAAGAGGGGGCATTTGCGTAAACGCCCGACGGAAATAACCATGCCACCCTCCAAATGACGATGTAATTTGGGTTGGGGGTGTCTCTCATCAAAGTGATAAACGATTGGCATTTTTGGCGCTGAGGGCAGCTTGAGCGTTTGAGGTTCAGAAGAAAAACTTCCCCAAGCTTGAATGATCTCTTCCTCAAGGGCCCTTTCCTTTAGCTTAACTGAAACACATGTCATGTGCCCATCCATGACAGCTACACGGTTACATTGAGCACTTAAACGCATCTTATAAGGGCTGATGACGCCCTTGGATAGCTCCCCTAAAATTTTTAGAGGTTCTATTTCAAGTTTTTCTTCCTCCCCAGAGATAAAGGGAATTACGTTGTCGACAATATCAAAACTGGGTAGTCCGGGATATCCGGCCCCCGATATTGCCTGCAAAGTAACAACATGAGCCATCTCAACTCCCCACCTGTCTACAAGTGGCTTGAGAGCGGTTGTCAAACCAATAACAGAACAATTCGGGTTCGTTACAATCATGCCTTTAGAGAAACGCTGCGATGTCACTAACCCAAGATGGTGGCTATTGACCTCAGGAATCAGAAGTGGCACATCTGGCTCCATCCGATGGTTGCGTGAATTGGAAATCACCACATATCCAGCCTGCGCAAAAGCGTCTTCGATACCGCCCGCTACCTCAGAATCTAAACCTGAAAAAACGAGTGCACAAGGAAGCCCAGGCAGACAGGGAGAGATCGTCATCTCGCCCAGTGCCTTGGGAAGCGGCGTGGCCATCATCCACTGCATCGCATCTGAGTATTTCTTTCCCTGAGAACGCTCAGAGGCAGCTAAAGCGACAATTTGAAACCAAGGATGTCTGGCAAGTAGCTCTACGAATTTTTGCCCTACCATTCCGGTTGCACCCAAAATCGCAACAGGGATTTTATTTATTAAATTTTTAATAATACCTCTATCTACTTAAGATGCTATTTATACCAAAGAAGCCCATTGCTCTTCCACTTGTGCCTTTCTACTTGCGCTTTTTTGAAGCGATCCTTAGAATATGCGGTTTTAATTGAGGTAGAAACATGACACGCATGAGCAAAAAAGGGGAACGACGAGCAGTATCCCCACGCCGGCCCAAACTGCCAGGCCCTAAATCAGGCCCTAAAAAAGACAAACTGACGAACGGTTATAAGCAACACGCAAATGCCGTTGAGGGAAGCAGCGCCGTTTATATCGCAAAGGTTAAGAATAGGTAAAAGATGTCACGTCATAATAGTTACGGAAAATCCATTAAAGGCGGCAAAAAACGCAATGTTCTTAAACGCTTTGAACGAGTCGAAGTGTTGAAGAAACTAGGCCGTTGGAATGAAAACAATAAGCGTGTGACAGGTCTTCCAAAGACACCTACCCTTGCTTAAATTTTCGTGAAAGTACTGGTATTCAACCAACAAAAAGACTTAAGGCTTTCAGCAATGTCAGCTAAGTCTGTTGTTAAGCATGTCCTTGCAACTGAAAGGGTTGAAACAGACGAAATCACGATTTATTTTGTTACCTCCCCAGAGATTTGTAGGCTTCACGCAGATTTTTTTCGAGATCCCTCCCCTACCGATTGTATCTCGTTTCCTATCGATAGTGCAGATTCAACACATGATGGTTACCATGTTCTGGGTGAAGTTTTTGTATGTCCCAATACAGCTTTCGACTATCTTTTGACGCAATCAGAAGAAGCGAGCTCTGATCCATACCGGGAAACGACTCTCTATCTGGTACATGGATTGCTCCATCTCCTCGGTTATGACGACATCGATGACAAAGATCGCCTTAAAATGCGTGCCGCAGAAAAAAAACACATGGAAGGTCTCCTTTCCCAAAACCTCCTCCTTAAACCTTCCGGTAAAAATTAAACAGGGAGGGAGCGTTGAAAATATCAGGCATTTATCCGTTTTGGGATGATTTTGTCCTATTTTGACGATCTCTTGCTTAGGCGTCACCTATACTGCCAGCGCCCGAGATCGCCAAACTGGAAGCAAAATCCCCAAAAATGCTTTCCCTCCCATACAAAAAAGCTTTTGGGTCTACCAAATTTTGTGTAATACCATTTCCAGAAAATAAAGTCACAAATTGGCACTGTATAACACACCATTTTTGAACGATCCTTTCTCGCTTAGGTGCAAAAACATAGGCTTCGAAACGATCCTTCAAATCTATCATGTTACCCAGTACCACTTCATGGCTTTATTTTCTGGAAATGGTATAAGTCATGCGCAAATCGAGCAGCACTTGCAATGATATTAAATAAGTTCTTGTTTGCGCTTTTCTAAGAGGGCATAGAGATCATAGAGCTGCACTTCGAGCTCCTCGATCTGCTTGTGGCGCACCCCTAATTTTTTGAGAAGATCTGGAGCTAAACTACCGCTTTCTACCGCTCCTTGATCCTGTTTTTGCTCTGCTTCTAAAGCAGTGATCTTCTGTTCACAAACTTGAATTTGCCTTTCGATGGGCTTTAAAAGAGTGGCATTTTCTTTGCGTGGACTCATAGCAGGTTTTTTTTTGCCAAGTGGTTGATTCTTGTTTTCCTCTTCCCAACCCATTTTCTCTAAGAATTCATCGTAATTGCCCATAAACAACGTCTGCTTTGAGGCTTCGCACACAATGATTTTATCGAGCTCTAGCCGTCTTAAAATCAATTCGCTGTGAGTCACAATCACAACAGTGCCCTCGAAATCTTCTAATGCATCAATCAACGCTTCGATTGATTCGATATCGAGGTGATGAGTCGGTTCATCCAAGAGCAATAGATTACAAGGATGGGCAACAATTTTTCCAAGTAGCACCCGGCTTCTCTCTCCTCCGGAGAGGACACTGATCTTCTTTTCGGAAAGTGCGCCACTGAACATCATGAGACCGGCAATCCCTTTCACCTGTGTGAAATTCAACTGAGGATTGGCAGCAGAAATTTCTTGTTCGATGGAATGACGGGGATTGAGCCTGTCAACGTGAGTCTGGCCAAAATAACCGAAGTGCGTGTTATCAGACACTTCAACCTCTCCACTCTTTGGCTGAAGATCACCTCCCAGGAGACGCAGTAGCGTCGATTTGCCACGTCCATTTTTACCAATGATCGCAATCCTCTCTCCCTTTTCGATATCGAGGGAAATACCCGATATGAGCGGCTCGCCCGTATAGGAAAATTCTAAATTCTGAGCACTCAGCATTCTCTTACCTGGAAAAGGAGCTTCTTGAAACGAAAAAGAGAGGGCACTGAGGGCATTGAGCTTCTCGAGTACGGGCTCACGTGATAGCATTTTCAGTTTTGATTTGGCCTGAGTTGCTTTGGAAGCCTTCGCACCAAAACGATCCACGAATGTTTGGACCTGAGCCTTTTTCTTTTCTATTTTACCTCGTGTCTTTTCTTGAACCTCTTCTTCGAGCAGAATTTGTTGAAAAAAATCGAGAGAGGAGCCCTTCATTTTTCTCACCTTTTCGCGGTGGATACCTAAAATATGAGTTGTCACCTGATCCATGAAGTCCCGGTCGTGCGTAATGAGGATAAACTCACCTGGCCACTTACTCAAAAATTGCATTAACCAGCGGATAGAAAGAATATCGAGGTAATTAGTAGGCTCATCTAACAAAAGACAATCGGGCTCTGCAATGAGCACCTTGGCCAAATGGAGGCGGAGTTGGAATCCTCCTGAAAATTTGCTGGGAGAAGCCTCCAAATCTTCCTCTGTGAACCCGAGTCCAAAAAGGATCTTTTCTGCTTTATAGAGGTGGTCCTTATCTTGTGGTGGTAGAGACAGAGCAGCTTCTTCAATCAAAGTAGGTTCTTTAAAATGAATATGTTGCTGCAAAAAGCCAATGCGGTACCCCTTCGGAAGGGAGATCGTCCCCTTATCTGGATGCAGCTCCTGATCAATCAAACGTAAAATAGTCGATTTGCCAGAGCCGTTTCGGCCTAGTAGACCGCACCTCTCGCCTCTTTGTATGGCAAAAGAAGCCTCCTCAAACAAGAAGCGGCCCGAAAACGCTAAACTGACACGATCAAATTGAACCACTGCACTACCCTAAATGAAATGTGGGTATTATAATGAACAGATTGTTTTTTTAAAAGTTGGTTTTAGATCGGCTATGTGTTAGAATAATTCGATTTTCATTACTTCCCTTGGAGGGAAATGTCAAATTTCGCACAATTCGGATTGCCTTCTAGCCTCATAGAAGCCTTAGAGCGTATGCTCATTACTACCCCCACACCTATTCAAGAGCAGACTATTCCTGTTGCTCTGAACGGTCTCGACGTTTTAGCATCCGCCCATACAGGCACAGGCAAGACCGTCGCTTATCTTATACCACTTATTTTAAAATTATCTGGTACCAAAAACACAGCCCTCATCTTGGCTCCTACACGGGAGCTTGCTATGCAGGTTAACGTCACTTTGAATCAAATGCTTGCTGGCCCCGCGCCTTTTCGCACTGCCCTTTTGATTGGTGGCGCGCCTATGTTTAAGCAATACGCCGACTTAAAGCGCAAACCTCAAGTGATTGTTGGTACACCAGGGCGGATTAACGACCACTTGCAACGTGGTTCACTCAATTTGGAAGGAGTACGCTTCTTGATCATCGATGAAGCGGATCGGATGCTCGATATGGGCTTTGGGATACAACTTGATCAGATCGCTGAGTATCTACCTGCAACCCGACAGACTTTGATGTTCTCAGCTACTATGCCACCCAACATTGAAAGACTTTCCAAAAGATATTTGAATAATCCTCAACGGATTTCTATTCACGCCTCATTCCAACCGGCGCCTAAAATCAAGCAAGAGATTGTCCATGTCACCATTGCAGACAAAAAAAACCATTTGGTGAAAGAGCTCGAGCTGCGCGAAGGTTCGATCATTGTCTTTGTGAAGACCAAGCGCCGGGCAGATAGCATGTCCCGCGAGCTCCGCCAGCTAGGCCACAATACTGAGGCGATGCACGGAGATTTAACCCAAAGCCGCCGCGAGAAAGTGATCCGCTCCTTCCGCGCAGGTAAAAGCAGAATCATGATTGCCACCGATGTGGCAGCAAGGGGGCTCGATATTCCCCACGTCCTCCATGTGATTAATTATGATCTACCCGAATGCCCCGAAGATTATGTCCACCGCATTGGCCGAACCGGCCGGGCAGATGCTGAAGGCAATGCCCTCTCCATCGTCTCGCCAGAAGACCAATATAAGTGGAAAGAGATCTTTAGAATGCTGAACCCCGAAGCCGCCGCTCAAGAGCGCAGCCAATCTAAACCTCCGCATCAAAGACGCTCTTCTCCGCAAAAACGGCACGGTAGCAGACCACCTTATCCCCGCAAAAACAATGACCGTCCAAGCGGCGGTAGACCCCAGGGTGCTGGTAGGGAATTCAACCGAAGTCCTTAAGTCCTTATTTGAAAATAACAAGATACGCTTATGCGTATCTTGTTAATATTTCTTCTGTTACTGTGGAATCCAATTTAGGAAATTACACAGTCCGCGGCGGTCGCCTTTATTTTTGCAACGCTTGTTTCTTTCTGGGCAGCCTCTATTCCCCGACATATACAGGAAATTTTAAAAATTGTATGATATACTTTATTATGCCATTTATCAAAAATAAAGCCATGAAGTGGCACTGGGTAACATGCTAGATTTGAAGGATCGTTTCGAAAGCCTATGTTTTTACACCTAAGCGAGAAAGGATCATTCAAAAATAGCGTGTTATACAGTGCCACTTCATGGCTTTATTTTCTGTAAATGGCATTATTTTTGATAAATAGTATTAAAAGTCAATTAGCAGAAGATATGGTGCCTTGTGAACTGAGACCCCTTAAGAAAGCTTCGTGTTCCTGGAAAGTCTCAAGAGGAGCTTCGCCTGTGCACATATAAAGGAGGCCTTCTTTTTCATAGCAGTCTAGGAAAAGAGCCCTTTCGCCTTGAAACAAAGCGAAGCCATGGGTGGTATCGGATCTTTGAGCGCTACGTTGGCCTCTAAGGATATAGACTTTTCTAAGTTCGGAGATATAGACCTCTTCGCAAGGTCCATCTAATAAGTTGAGATGCCACGCAATGAGTTCTGCTGCAGTAACACCCTTCAGCTCAAATTGACGCACTTCCAGACAGAAGGGAAGACCCAACGTGCTTTCCCCAATGCAAATTCTATCTATCAAAACAGAAGGGTTCATGTGAACGACAGGAGAGGGCACGGAGGGTTTAAAAGGGACAAAAGTGACGGGAGGATTTTGTTGGGTATGCACTTTAAAAAAGATAAAAAGTGCTGCAGGGAGCAACACACATAGGGCTTGCGCAGCTTTTTTCACATCACCTCGGCAGCCAGGGCAGCAAGCGGCGAGCGCTCTGTTTTTTCCATAAAAATATGACCATACAGTCTCTGTTCTTTGAACTTTCCTACAGTATAGGTCAGCCCGTTTGAGTTTTTATCGAGGTAGGGATTATCGATCTGAGTAGGATCGCCTGTGAGCACAACTTTGGTTCCGTTACCCGCACGAGAAATAATTGTTTTCATTTCATGTGGAGTGAGGTTTTGAGCCTCATCGATAATGATAAACATTTTGGGTAAAGAGCGGCCGCGGATATAGGTCACAGCTTCCATTTCAAGTTTTTTGCTATCTGTGACCCACCTTAGTGTCTCGTTGGGCTCATGCCCTGTTGATTCGCAGAGAAACTCGAGGTTATCATAGATGGGCTGCATCCAGTGAATGAGCTTTTCTTCTTTAAGCCCCGGAAGAAAACCGATGTCCCTGCCTAGGGGCATGATGGGACGGCTGACCAAAATCCGACTATAAACCCCTTCGTCAAAAACTTTGCGCAGCCCTGAGGCTAAAGCAAGCAAAGTTTTACCTGTACCCGCAGGTCCAACCATAGTTACTAAGTTGATATCATCTCTTAGCAGCAGATCAAGAGCACAACGTTGCTCCACATTTAAAGGCGAGATTCCCCAAATGTTAGGTGGAAGATGAAGCAATGCCGAAATCTGCTTTGTTTTTGGATCATATTTCCCCACGGCAGAGGAATGTTCTGGTGATGTCATGATACAATATTCGTTGGGCTGAAAAGCTTCACTTTCCTGTAGCTCAAGAGCGACTCTGCCATCTTTGAAGAAAAGATCGATGGTACGCTTATCGACTGTGATTTTACGATATCCTCTATAAAGAGTATCATAATTAAACTTTTGGTTTTCATAATCTTCTGCTTCAATCCCCAAAGCCTTGGCTTTCACACGCATCGCCAAGTCTTTAGAAACAAAAACCACCGATTCCCCCTTTTCGTGGAGGTAGTATGCAGCCATTAGAATGCGAAATGAGCTGCTGGATGGACTGAGGGCAAAGTGAGGGCTTGGATGAGCTTTAATCTCTAACTGGATCCGGATACATCCTCCTGATTGGAGTGTGACACCAGTATGCAAATCTCCCTTACCAACATTCTTGAGAGAATCAAAGTAGGCAAAGACCTGACGCGCGTTTTGTGCCTTATCATCTCTGAACCGTTTCATCGTTGCCAATTCCTCTAAAACTCCGAGAGGAATCACAACATCATTATCTCCAAACGCCGTGACAGCCTGAGGATCATGGAGCAGCACGTTCGTATCAATCACAAAAGTTTTTCTAGCCATTTTTCCAGTGTATAGCGTCCGGTTTAAAATTATGCAACCCTGCTGAAAAGGATTTGCATGATAACATAAAGTCTGTGCATGTACATCTAATGACTTTAGGGATGAAGAGTGTTTTACGAGAGGAAAACTCATGAAATTAGCAATCTGACATCAAGATTGCTAAAAATTGTTGCTTGAAAAGCTTTCACCGGGTAAACTATAGGTAGTAGATAGTTTAGGAGTTTGATTGCTATGAAAGTCAAGATTGATGAAAAATTAATTTGCGTTCCCCCCTTCATTTCAACAACTTGGGATCATGTCTCTTTTCTTCAATCGGAAGAAGAGCCCGAGACAGGACTTTTTACCCTGACGATCCACTTGAGAGAGGGCAAAACTGTATGCATCCCTAATCTCGATTCTTCTCTCGTAGATATCGCTTTTTCCTCCCACGTCAATTACCTTGAAACTACAACCTCGGAGGTTGTTCATGCTAAGGAGGGGGGCGAAGGTAAAGTGCTAGGCAATCTTCTCCAACAATTGATAGGACTTTCTCCAGAACAAATAGGTAACATGCCCATCCGTTTTGGGATTTCATCTCCAGATACAATGTCTGGCATGGAGGCACTTCAACATAACGTTGCTCATGCTAACGCCCCGGATATGCCCACTGAAATCCTCGATAAAATTTCTGGTATGATCAAAATGCTTTCCAATGGTGAAACTTCGACCTTTCCCAAGCCCGAAGCCCACTGTAATTGTCCCCACTGCCAAGTGGCGCGCTGCATCCATAACATAGAAAAAGAAGAAGAAACAGCAGAGGGACTTGTTTCTGACGAGGACCTCACTTTCCGCGATTGGGAAATCATCAAAAAAAGTGACACGCTCTATACTGTCATCAATCCCTTGGATTCCCTTGAGCAATATAGTGTGTATTTGGGAACGCCTGTCGGTTGCACTTGTGGACACTCAGGCTGCGAGCACATTAAAGCTGTTCTCTATACGTAAGGCTCCTAGACTCTTTTCTCTTGCGAAATTCGTCCCAAAGGGTTAAAAACTTGGTTAAAAACTCTTAGTAGGAGAGACTCCCATGTTGCATAAACCTTTCTTTCTGTTTAGCTGCGCTCTTGTTGCCGGCTCATTGCAAGTGCATGCGGTAGAAGAAACCCTTAAGCCCCTTGTACCCAATTCCACTACTGTAAAAGACTATACACCCAAAGTTGCTTCTGCTCCTTCGGGTGTTGTAAAACCAGTTTTCGCTCCCCAGATAGCTCAAAACACAGCTTTATTAGCATCGGCACAACCCACATCTTTTGAGTCATTCACTGGAGCTATTACTGGCGTCAAAGTTAGAATGCGTACCCAACCTGGAATCGACTCTCATGTGGTAAGGGAGACATCCACAGGTGAAATGTTCGCCGTGGTGAACGAAATTAACGAATATTATGCTGTCGTTCCACCCAAAGGGACAAAAGGATATGTGTTTAGAACGTTTGTCCTTAACGATACCGTCGAAGGAGAAAGAGTCAACGTACGTCTTTATCCTGATATTGATGCACCTGTTGTAGCTCAGCTCAATACCGGAGATAGAATTTCTGCTACCGTTAGCGACATGAACCCAAAATGGCTAACACTCGATCTACCTCCAAGCAGTCGTTTTTATGTCGCTAAAGAATACATTGAAAAAAGAGGAGACATCCACCTCATCGCAACGATTGAAAAAAGAAAGGGCGAGGCTGCACATCACCTCAGTGGCGTTTCTTTGTTTGCACAGTCTGAAATTCAAAAGCCCTTTGAGCAAATCGACTTTGACAAAATCAATCAGAAATTTAATCAGATTTCCAAAGAGTACCACGATCTTCCAGTCATCAATGAACAGGTGCGTGAAACATTGCTGGTGTTCCAAGATATTTACGTACAGAAAAAAGTAGCCTTTTTAGAAGGCAAATATGATCACAGAGCAATTAGTAACGAAATTGACTCGGTGCATCTCAACAAACTAGCAAGGCTAGGCATTGAAATTAGGCCCGCGGTAATTGAAAAGCCAATCGTGGATACTGCTGTTGCAGCTTCCCAGGAAATCGGCCTGTCCTCCCCTATGAACGATGAGCTCATCACTGATAAAATGATGGTTTGGCAGCCTCTTGAAGAGTCTCTTTACCACTTTTGGGCTGCATCGAATAGTGAAAAAACAGTGCAAGAATTTTATACCGAAGAGGAACAAAACGCTTCTGTCCTGACAGGTATTGTCGAACCCTATTCACGTCCTGTGAAAAACCGTCCAGGTGACTTTCTCCTTAGATGTGAGAATAGACCTGTTGCGTTCCTTTACAGCACACGTATTAATCTCGAAAAACATGTGGGACAAAAAGTCACTTTGATCGCAGCTCCGCGACCAAATCATAATTTTGCCTTCCCTGCTTATTTCGTCATAAACGTCGAATAACTTATTTTTACCCGGGCCTTTCTTTTGGCCCGGGACTCTTATTTCTTATGCCCGTTTCTAAACTCTTTTCAGCAGCTTTTATCGGACTGGAGGCCATCCTCGTAGAAGTAGAGGTCGACTTGGATTTTGCTGTGGCCGGAATCATCCGCCTTGTAGGGCTGCCCGATGCTGCAGTCAAAGAATCGAAGGATCGAGTGATCCACGCTGTCAAAAATAGTGGATTCAAAGTAGATGGGCTGACTGGAATGATTCACCTAGCCCCTGCAGAAATCAAAAAAATAGGAGCCTTCTACGATTTGCCTATCGCATTAGGCATTCTCCAAGGCTTAGGAGCTTTTTCTCCAGCTAAGCTCGAGGATTATTTAATTGGCGGTGAGCTTGGACTTTCAGGAGAAATCCGTCCCATTTGTGGAGCTCTTTCTTTGAGCCTCCTTGCAAAAAAATGGGGAAAAAAAGGCGTGATTGTCCCCAAAGAAAACGCCCCTGAAGCAGCGCTTGTCGAGGGATTGCAAGTCATCCCCTTGCATCACCTCAAGGAGGGTATCCGTTTCTTTAAAGAGGGCTACATCCCCCCATACCCTAAACAACCCATCTGTTTTCAAACCAGAACCAGCTCTTTCGATATGAGTGCCATCCGGGGGCAAATCCATGCCAAAAGAGCACTAGAGATTGCTGCCGCAGGCGGTCACAACCTACTCATGTGTGGCCCTCCTGGGACGGGAAAAACCATGCTTGCTAAAGCCTTTAGTAGCATTTTACCCCCCTTAAGTTTCGAAGAGGCCCTGGAAGTGACCAATATCTATTCTTTAGGAGGCCACGGCTCAGGGTTGGTAGAAACACGCCCCTTCAGGTCCCCTCATCATAGCATCAGTTATGCGGGAATGGTAGGTGGAGGATCCCCTCCTAAGCCAGGTGAAATTTCTTTAGCACATAAAGGTGTCCTTTTCCTAGATGAGTTGCCAGAATTTAGCAGATCGACCCTAGAGGTCCTTCGGCAGCCCCTAGAAGACAAAATGGTGACCGTCAGCCGGGCAGGTGGCAAAATTCGATTTCCAACTGATCTGATTTGCATCGCAGCCATGAATCCCTGTCCATGCGGCTTTTTAGGACACCCTGAAAAACCCTGTCGTGATACAGCTGTTCAAATTGAGCGTTATCAACGCAAGATTTCTGGCCCTTTATTGGATCGTATCGATCTCCACCTCGATGTGCCTCCCGTTCCCTATAATGATATGATAGCAAATCAAGCTGAAGAATCTTCTGCATCCATTCGTCAGCGTGTTATTGCAGCTCGCCATCGCCTTCAATCGAGACCCGTTCCCCCTCCCCACATGCTCGACGACGCATGTAAAAGCTTACTCAAAGAGGCTGTCGAAGCTTGGAACATCTCGGCAAGAGCCCACGGACGCCTGATCAAAGTGGCTCACACTATTGCCCAAATGGCTGGCGCCGAAACCCTCTGTGAAGACCATATTGCCGAAGCCCTCAGCTACAGAGTAAAATGATTTCATTAAATCATCCGGAGTCTGGAATCCAGGAATTTGAGTATGAGACCCATTACAGGGAATTAAAAAATTATATACCGATGTCTCTATATTTGATTTAGAAGCTAGATGATAAACTCTCAAAACTCTCAAAACTACTCTCAAAACTACCTTTGACAAAAGGTACTGCAGTGATTATACCTGTTGTATCAAAATATTATATAGAGAACACCATGCGTTCTATCTTCACACTCCTCTTCACTTCTTGCCTCTTTCTATCTTCTCTGTCTGGCGCTGAGGTGTCACAGCCTGACTACGATTTCAATCAAGAAAGAATGATTGTTGATCGAGGTGAAATTTTTCTAATTTCAACTTTTAGTAATCAGGATGGCCTAACTGTTTATAATTTTAATGGGCAAAGGCAATGGGAAGTGAAATTCCATGCCAAGATCCTGTCATGGTCTGTGCAACCAGACATTATCTTGGTCTTTTCGAAAGATCGAAATGGACATTCAACATATCTAACTTGCCTCGATCGTTTTAATGGTCGCTGTTTGTGGCAAAGACCCTAAAGGAGTTTTTTATATGGAACAAAGTTACATCAAGCCCTCGGCTGAGACAACAGGCCGAACTTGGCTTACCCACGCGGAACACGAAGAAAAAACAAAAATTTGGGACTCTTCCAGCTTCAAATATTCCCTAATTTCTTTCGTAGCGTTAGCAGCACTTGCGTGTATTGTGCTGGGAGCCATAGCTTATTCCGAAGCAGGCCTGGATGTCATTGGAACTACGGGAGGCATTGCACTGATGGCTACCGGAGTGGGCATCTTTGCGGTCGGAATCGTAGCACGTTTTTTATGTCGTAACGGCTCATGTACACTGTTAACTCAGTACCCACGCTTGTCCACACCTGAAGCAATTAGTTATGGAAAAAACTTACCTTCGAGCCAGTTTTTTGTTTTTGAAGATGCGCATACCAGCACAAAAATGATGCTACTCAATCACCCTGCCGGTGATATGGAAACCTATCCAACCTTTTATGATGTTAATTACTCAGATTACAAAGAAAAATATACCGAAGTCACATTAGAACAGTTAAAATCGCAGCCCCTCCCACTGAAATAACAGATTTGTGATTTTGGCCGGTTTGAAGATCGAGCGAGAATATTGGGACACAAAACTTCCGTCGGATAGATCCTAGGTCTTTGAAAGATAACGAATAATAGGGTAACGCTAAAAAACAACAGGGATACTCATTTTGTTAAGAGCTGTCCAAAATTTTTTCTTTGGCCATGATCAAATAAAATCTTTCCCAATCGTAGAGTCGGGAGAAACGGAAAAACGCCCTCATGGTTTCCCATAAATTCCGATAAGTGCCTGCAACCTGCTTGCACTTGCGGAATAGATCACAGCAAATCTCTTGAATTTGATCTATGAGAAATGCCAGCATCATCAGCATGCAAAAGACTGTAGACAAGTACTTTTTGCCATGACCATAATTATGTTCAAAATTGTATCCCAAGTTCTTTAGCGTATTAAATGTTTCATTTTCGACCTTCCATCTTGCCCTCCCCGCTTTAGCTACTTGTAAAACATTGACTGCCGATAGGGTAATGTCAGTTACCCAAGAGAAGGTAACTTCCTTACCCTTTGAATTCGTGTACCTATATTCAAGCACATTCACTTTCAAACCTGGGCTCGACTTGTTAAGGAACACATTATTAAGAAATTGGAATTGATGATAGCCACCATCCTCTGTCGTAATCTCATGGTAAAGAGCATCATCCCTTGCGTGGAGTTGTCCCATCAACAGAGATCAGCACATGTCCATCAAGATATTCAAATGCTTCGATTCCTTTTCCTCTTTGAAATGAAGCAAATACATTCTTAAATGCGGGCCGGATCGCGTTGGGATCTACTTCATCTAGACGCATTCTCAGATAGGTATCACTGGGCGGATTTTCAACGTGATAAAGATCACGTAGATTGTGCTCGATCGCTATATCTCTGCGTTTTCTATCATAATCGAGTAAGGAGGGGCATTTTAATCCAAAGATGGCTAGCCCTGACATGAGATGGTTAGCCAGGGGGGCAAAGCCTGTTCTTTTGAACTCGCGAGGATCTGGAATTTTGGAAAAGTGGTCATACACTGTCTTGATCAGACCCGGTATGCCGAGGTGTTTTCTAAATGATGATGACATGTCTCGAACTCTTGGACGTTAAAAATTGTCCAAAAGTTTACGAAACTAAAATTTAATTCTCCTCTAGAAAATGCTCAGTGGGAACTGCTGGGATCCTATTAGGTTTGTCGCAGCCCTTCAGGCTGCATGGGGTGTGCATCTGATTTCACCCAGGGCGTTGCCCTGGGCTATTGCAATCTCAGCCTTTCAGGCTGAAAAAAACCTTGTGCATGCACATCTTTCGTTCTGTAGAGCACCCTACTTCAGCCCGGAGGGCTGAGACAATGTTAGCCCAGGGCAACGCCCTGGGTGACAACGGGATAAGACGCCATGCAGCCTATAGGGCTGCGACAAGTCTAATAGGCCCACAGAATATAAAAAACACAGATCAGTAACTCATGTGATCAAGCTCTACTTTACCGCGGAACAGGCGGTAGATATAGTAGCCATAGCCAAATACAAAGGGTAGGCCGATCCCGACGATGGCAGCTAGCACTTGTAGTGTCTTGAGATTCGCGGCGGCTGAGCTCACAGTGATGCTATTGATCTCAGGATCGATGCTTGAGCGAATCACATCTGGAAACGATCCCAAAGCAAACAGAGCAAGAAGAAGGGCAATGTTCAAGCAAGAATAGACAAAGGCCCAGCCGTACTGTTTTTTATTTTCTAAGCGCGGGATGTTTGCAATCACAAGAATATTGGCCAAGGCAACCACAAAGAGCATGGGGCGCTCGCGGAAATGCTGCGTCATATGTGGCTGATAAACGAGAGTGACCATAGTTGTAATAGCATATGCCATAATAAAGAAGATCATGGTGTTTTTAACCCACTCTTTCAGCTTATTTTGCAAATCTCCCTCCGTTTTCATCACCAGGTAGATTGCCCCATGCATCATGAAGAGTGAGATGGTTAAAATACCGACTAGAACAGGATAGGGGCGGTAAAAGGTATTCATCATACCGCCCACATATTCCTGATTCACATCAAGCGGAAGCCCTAAAACAAGATTACCCAAAGCCATACCAATACCTAAAGCGATGAATAGGCTTGCTAGGGAGAAAAGAATGTCCCACCCATTCCTCCACCACTTCATAGGGGTCTTGCTGCGGAACTCGATAGCGACAGCCCTGAAAATGAGGGAGAATATCAATAAGGTAATGGGTATATAAAAAGCAGACATTAACGTTGCATACGCAAAAGGAAATCCAGCAAATAACCCCCCTATTAGGACCACTAACCACACTTCGTTGGCATCCCAAACAGGGCCGATGGCGTTGAGAAAGATACGCCGCTCTTGGTCTTTGCGTGCAAAAAGATGCAATACGCCGACTCCCAGATCAAAACCGTCCAACATGGCATAGCAGGTGGCCGAAGCGACAACCACGATATACCAAAAGATCATGAAGCCATACTCTAGAGCGCTGGGGTTTTCCATGTTTAACCTAAGTTTTTCCTACTTCGAAGAGGTTGCGGTATTCTTCAATTTCTGCCATTTCCGGACCGTGGCGAATTTTGCGATTGAGCAGATAAATAAACAGGCTAAAAATCAGCAGGTAAATCAATGAAAATAGGACAATTGAGAATACCACTTGGCTTGGCTGAAGATTGCGAGTTACCCCTTCTTGGGTACGCATCAAACCATGGACTAGCCAAGGCTGCCTGCCCATTTCAGCTGAATACCAACCCAGCTGATTGCCTATTTCCGGAAACAGGACCGAGATGATGAGAAATCGCAAAGTCCACTTACTGGTTTGAATTTTTTGACGCATCCAGGCAATCCACCCAAAAACCACCCCCATCAGCATTAATCCCCACATAAAGATCATACCATGATAGGTCTGAAATACCACTTTGACATTGGGCCATAGATCAGGTGGGTATTGATCTAAACCAGGAACTGCCTGTTTAAAGTTGTGGTATACCAAAAATGACAACAGTCCGGGAAGCTCTATCCCAATCACTTTTTTTTCTTTGGGCTTCACGATTCCTAAAGCCCACATGTCAGTCGGTGTCTCGGTTTTATAAACCCCTTCAAATGCGGCTAATTTGATCGGTTGGTTAACAGCTACTCCTCTGGCCGTCGAGTCGCCAGAAAAGCCCTGCAAAATCACTGAAACAGTGGCCACAATGAGCCCTATTTTAAAGCAGCGTTTTGCAAAATCGAGATGGATATTTCTGAGTAAATAAAATGCACTCACGCTGATGACAAAAAAGGCTCCTGTCAACCAAGCTCCAATGAGAACATGGGCCAACCGATCGAGAGCGGAGGGATTATTGAGTACGGCCCAGAAATTCTGAATGACTGCCAGACGAGAGCGCCCCTCACCCACAATCGCATGACCGGCGGGCGTCTGCATCCAAGAGTTGGCAATCACAATCCACACTCCGCTAAAATGGGCTCCTAGCGTTACCATGATCGTCGAGAGAAAATGCATTTTAGGGCTGCAACGATTCCAACCAAATAGCAAAATCGCTAAAAAACCCGATTCTAAAAAGAAGGCAAAAACTCCCTCAGCACCCAAAATACTTCCAAATACGTTCCCTACAAAACGGGAAAAAGTGGCCCAATTTGTACCAAAACCAAATATCTGCACGAGCCCTGTTCCTACCCCGACAGCAAAAATAACAGCAAAAATTTTCACCCAAAAGCGGGTCATTCTTTCGTAGACAGGATTTTTTGTCCGCAGGTATGCTCCCTCCATAATTACCAAAAGTAGCCCAAGACCAATGCTGAGCGGAGGAAAAAGGTAGTGAAAGGAAATGTTCAATCCAAATTGAATACGAGAGAGAGTAACAACATCCATTGTCTTACAATCCATTCTTATAATTATGATTCACTATGAGCTATCCATACAAAAAATTGCAATCCCATTGGGTATTTTTTAACACAGAGCGAAACATGTCTATTGTAGGAATATTAAATTGTTCTCCCGATTCATATTTTGAGGGAGGACGCTTTTCTGAAACGAACGCAGCCATCGAGCATGGACTGCGCCTTTTTGACGAGGGAGCCGACATTCTGGACATTGGCGGAGAATCTACAAGACCCGGCTCCGATGTTGCGGTTACAGCCGAAGAAGAGATGGCCCGTGTCATACCGGTCATTCAAGGGATCCGCAAGCACACAGACCAGCCCATTTCTATCGATACTTTTAAGCCCGAGGTTGCTGAAGTAGCACTTGCAGAGGGCGCGGGGTGGATCAATGACATCACCGGGCTTACGAACCCACGCATGCGCGCGCTTGCTCAATCATCTGGTGCTCAGGTGTGCATCATGCACATGTATGGACCTCCACATTCCCTTCCCACACCCCATTATCCTCACGGTGTTGTCGCCAGTCTACTCCATTTTTTTCAAGAACGACTTGTCCTCCTAGAAGCTTCTGGCATCCAAAGATCGCAAATCATCCTCGACCCAGGAATAGGGGGTGGAGCGTTCGGGAAAACTCCTAATGAGAGTTTACAAATCATCAAACACCTGGACCGTTTTATTGCTTTGGGGTACCCTCTGCTGATCGGCCTCTCTAGGAAATCATTCCTACAAAAAATTCTTCAAAAGGCTCCATCGGAAGTGTTGTCAACAACTCTTGCCCTCAATACAATTGCCCTCCTAGCGGGATCTACTTATATCCGCGTGCACGACGTGTCTGCACATAAGGACATCCTTACAATCCTGAAAAGGCTTGAAGCAGTAAATTAATGGCATTTTTGCATTTCATGATACCCCTAGTAGAGATCCTCATCATTTGGGTGATGTTTAACTACCTGCTCAAGTTTTTCTGGGGTACTCGGGCTATGGACGTCGTCTTCGGGTTTTTAGCTTTTTTGTTTATTTTCTTTCTAGCGAGCTGGCTCGGATTCCCTGTCCTTGAAAAGCTCATGCTCAATGTCGTCAATGTTGCGGTTTTAGCCGTAATCATCATTTTTCAGCCCGAGCTGCGTCTGGCCCTCTCTAAGTTGCGTTTTAAAGGGAGGAAATACCGGGAAATCCATGAATTCGATCTTTTCTTAGAGGGGCTCGCCACTTCTGTATACCGCCTCTCTGAAAAGCAGATCGGAGCTTTGATTGTTTTGGAAAACCAGGACTCTTACGAGGAGTATTATAGCACTGCAGTCCCACTGAATGCCGTTTTCTCATCTGAACTTCTCGAATCCATTTTCACTACCACGACACCACTACACGATGGCGCATTAATCATCCGAGGTACCACAATCGTTGCTGCCGGAACGATCTTGCCTCTAGCTCATGATGCGAGCCAATTAGCAAAGTCAATGGGAACACGCCACCGTGCTGCTCTAGGGGCCAGCCAAAAGACCGATGCATTGATTATTGTCGTCTCTGAAGAAACTGGCAAAGTCTCTTTAGCTCGCGATGGCATATTGACACGCGGAGTCAAGATCGATCGATTCCGAGGTATCGTTCGCAGCATCTTTACTCCTCCTGAACTGACAAAGAAATTTAAATTAGGCGAGCTTTGGAAATGAAAGCCCTTTTTGAACGCTTCTTTTTAAGGCATTGGCCACGCAAAGTGGTGGCTCTGACCACAGCCATTTTTGTTTGGTTTTTGGTGAGCCAGACAATCACTATCACACGTACTCTATCCGATGTGCCCATCCGCATCATCAATATTCCTGCTGACAAGACTGTACAGGGGCTACTCCCCAATGGGCTATTAAGCAAAAGGATTTCTATCACACTAACGGGGAATAAATCGATCCTACAAGATTTAAGACCCACGGACATCGAAGTGGTCATCAACGCCGATGGACATAAGGAGAGTTGGATAGCCACTATCACCAAAAGAAACCTTGTTTCTGCCAGCCAGGCTCTGGATCTTCATAACCATATCACCGACGCAACAGCAAACGATCTTTTTATTAAGCTAAGTAAATTAGTCACCGAGGAAATTCCTGTTACAATCACAAAACCGATCGGTGATCCTCCCAAAGGATATCAATTTTTGGATATCTGGCCCAAGTATTTAAGCCAAAAAGTCAGCGGTCCCGAAGAGCTCGTTCGAGAATTAAAACAAAAAGGTTTGGAGCTCACCTTCAATCTCAACAGGATTCCTCAATCCGATTTGGATGCTCTGCTAGAAAAACAAAAAAAGGACGAAATTTCTTTCCTTATTCCAGATACTTGGAAAAAAGTGGCGATCCCTTTTAAAGAAAATACCCTTGAACCCCTCAATGATCCTAGAGCCGATCTGCTACGTATTGACTTCCTTAAACAGGAATTGATTCCATTCGGTGCTGAGCTACCCATCACTATTTTCTTCCCTCTCAAATATAGCCAAACGATCAATCCAGAGACCTATTCTCTTGCAACCAATGCTATCGTGGAAAAGCAAAATGGTCTGAAGCGGTTGACAATACCTCTCTATGTACGCGATGTCAGCCACCTTTTTCTAGAGGTAGTAAAGGACAATCTGCTTTTGATCATCGTCATTGCACCCAAGGCAGCTCAGGAAAATCTCCACTGGGCAGTTGAGTTCATCGATGAAAAAGCCTTGGAGGAGGCTTATGTCACTGCCTCTTTGAAGCAGGAGAAAAATGCCAATGCCTCCTTTACAAAATTCTGTGAGCAGGTTGTGCGCGATCGATTTCGTGATTATTTGCGCAAACTCGTGTTTTTTACCCAAGATGGGCAACCTCTTCAACTCAGAGCCGAACTCGATGCTCATACGATTAATCTATTACCCATCAATGGATGAGAATGGCAGATGTTGTCTTTCTAAAATCGAGGGCAGGTTTTCGAGGAGGACTCGAAAAATATACCTCTTATCTTGCACGGGCATTTGCTCAAAATGGGCTTTCCGTGGTGCTGCTCACTACAGGAGTTGCCCCTCATATTGAGGGGGTGGATGTGATTTCTCTGGGACCCGATATAGCATTCACCTGGCGTCACATTCTCCGTTTCAACGCATTATGCAAGCAATGGGTCCTGCAGAATCCATCCCGGGTTATTTTTGGAATGGAACGAACAATTTTTCAGACTCACTATAGAGCTGGCAATGGTGTGCATGCGATTTATCTCGAAAGACGGAAACTGATCGACCCTCTCTGGAAAAGGCTTACTTTTCCACTTAATCCTTTGCACCGCTCGCTTCTTTCTATCGAGAAAAAAACCTTTGAGAATCCAGACCTAAAGAAATTATTTACAAACTCTCAGATGGTGAAGGATGAAATTCTAAAGTTGTACAGGACACCGGATCAAAAAATCGAGGTTGTTCATAACGGAGTGGAGTGGAAGGCATGGGAGTCTGATTTTGAAAAAACTTTTGAGCATCCCCGTCCTATAACGCCACATCATTTTCTTTTTGTGGGTAACGGCTACCGCAGAAAAGGACTCCTCTTTTTATTGCAAGGGCTGGGACAGATGCGCCATGAGGAATTTCGGTTGACTGTGATCGGAAAAGATAAAAACATCCCCTCTTTTGCCAAAATCGCTTCCACTCTGGGCTTAAAGGAAAAAATTGAATTCTTAGGTCCTCAAAATGATATCCGTTCCTTTTACAGAGAGGCCGATACACTCGTCATTCCCTCGATCTATGATCCTTTCGCCAATGTAACTGTGGAAGCGTTGAGTATGGGGCTATTTATAGTCTCGTCCTCCTACAATGGTGGCAAGGAAATTCTCCAAAAGGATACGGGAACAGTGATCGGAGAGCTAACTTCTCCAGAAAGCGTTGCAGCCGCTTTAAGGACAGCACTAGACAAGCCCAAAAATGCACTAAGCGCCCTGAAGGTCCGCAATAGTATTAAAGAGTTGGATTTTTCCAACCAATTAGATAAAATCGTCCGCTCAACACTATCCTCAATTTGAACAAGATAGATATTTTGACCGCAGAGGACGCAAAGAAGAATCCGAATGCAATGAGAGAGCCTCCATCTTCTCTGTGTCCTCTGCGGTCAAAATATCCCCAAGAGAAAAAACCATGCATTTTTTTGTTTATTGTCTCTTCCGGGCTTTTGGTTTTTGCATAGGACAGCTTCCCTATAGGGTAATTCATGGGCTGGGAAGATGTGCAGGAACGTGCGCTTATTATCTGCATAGACCCTTCCGCAAAAAGGCCATGTCCAATTTGGCCATCGCTTTTGGGACCACACATAGCGAAGAAGAACTGCGAGTGATTGCCATCCAATCCTTTCAAAACTTGATGATTACTCTCTTAGAGTTTTTTCGCCTGAAAAAAAGTCGTGGAAAACTCTCTGAGATTGTCACCTTGCAAGAAAACTCTCAAATTGATGTACTTCTTAAAAACAAACAAGGAGTGATCTTTTTGTCTGCACATCAAGCGAATTGGGAAATTCCTTTTCTTGTCTTGACAGACCGCTATAAAGGTATCGCTATTGGTCGCCCGATTAAAAATCAGTGGCTCTACAAATGGGTACTCTCCGTTCGAGAGATGAATGGTGGGAAAATTGTCATGCCAAAAGCTGCCATTCGAGCGGGAATCAAAGCCTTATCCAAAGGGGAATTTCTAGGCATTGTGGGTGATCAAGCTTACCCTGAGAGTCCCTACTCCTATCCACTTTTTGGCACGCGGGCATGGACTGCTTCTACACCCGCTCTTTTAGCTTATAAAACAGGCTGTCCATTAGTAGCTGGCAAGACAAGACGCATCAATGGCCGGTACCATGTCTCAGGTTCCGAGCTGATCTGGCCCAATCTGAATGTTCCTGTGAAAGATGAAGTGCCCCGTATGATGGATGCTGCTATGCGCTATTTAGAAACAAGTATTGCCGAGCAGCCCGATCAGTGGATGTGGGTGCATGATCGTTGGAAACAACAAGGGATCGACCACGTCAAAAGACAGTATCGTTTTGGATTCATCTTGATTATTTTACCTCCCGATCCAAGCCCTTTTTTGGAAATTTTACCCCTTTTTCGGGCCATTTACCCTCGCAGTTTCTTAACCTTTTTGGTCCCTGAAGGTACATCTATACCTCTCGAAAACTGCAGCGTCAAAGAATACGCAAGTGAAGAGGATCTTTTTATCCGCGATTGGAGGTTTCAAATGGTTCTCGATTTTTACAATTCCCGTCCGCTCCGTCGTCATTTCCTCAAGTTAGGTGCCTTTAAAGCCCTCCATCTAGGTAAAATGAAAAAAAATTGCCCTATCCACGAAGCCATTAAATACAAGTTGGTCAAATCCGAATGCCTCACAACCGTTACTTTTTAGACTCTGCTTTTAAGAGCCAATCAGATGTGCTCCTATCGGGTGAAGAGGCTCATCATTTGAGTCGTGTGATGCGCAAGAACCGGGGTGATGAGGTGGAGCTGATCAATGGTAGGCACCAACTAGCGACAGCTATCCTACTGGGGATCGAAAAAAAGGGGATTTGCTTGCGCATTATCTCTATTATTGAACATAGCCCACCTAAACGGGCCCTCATTATCTGCCAGGCGCTTCCCCGATTCAACCGGCTTGAAAACATTGTCGAAAAAGGGACGGAATTGGGAATGACATCGCTTTGGCTTTTCCCAGGTCAATTGAGTGAAAAAAAGGATCTTTCAGCTAATCAGCTAGACCGTTTGAAGACTATAGCGATTGCAGCTATCAAGCAATCGGGACGTCTTGATTTACCCACTTTTGTTCTCTGCCCCCCATTGGAGCAGTGGAAACCTCTTGAGTTTCCTGCCTATTTTGGAGATCTGGATCCTGATGCTCCCCCTTTTCTTTCAGCCTTAAATCAAAGTCCCTCGGATGACATTCTCTTTTTTGTTGGCCCAGAGGCAGGATTTAGTTCCGTTGAAGAAAACAGACTACACCAGTTGCAAGCTCAAGGAGTGCGTTTGCATCACAACATCTTACGCACCGATACAGCCTCTCTTACAGCATTGAGTGTCATCTCCAATTATTTTTTAACCCGTAAGCGCAGCTAACTAGAAGGAGTTATATAATACCATTCCCTCTAAATATTAATTCTCAATTAATGAGCGATCAAGTACCTTGGGCTGCGGGTTTTGTATCTAGGATGAAAACTTGCTGAAATGAGCCATTCTTTTTTTGAAGAAATCCAAAATTTTTCCTCCTTTTGGAAGAAACATAGGTACTGTTTATCTGCCGATAGCGTGGAAAAAGGGATTCGCTTCTTATCGACCAGTTCTCCCACCTTCCGCTCTCAATATTCCTGCTTTTTTTTGACCAAATTACTCAATGCATTCTGCGTCTTTGAACAAAAGATCACACGCCAAAAAGAGATCTCACCTCTATACAGAGGTATGTTTTTCCGTCTATTTAAACCCCAACAATCGGAAAATAGCACCCTTGGGATCGCTGTCGGTATTCAACTAAATAGCAATACTGAATTCTTATCCCAAGAGCGCCTTCTACAGACTATTTTGCACATCATTCCGGGCGTAGTTTCAATTCCCCAAAAAGCCTACCAATACCGTGACGATGAAGCGGGTTTATTATTCATTTATCAGGAAATTGAAAAAAAAAGAGGGCGGGGCTTTTCAGCTAGTGACATCGGAGAACTCAAGAAATTTTTCCCCAAAGAGCTTGAGGATAATGTCGAATGCTATTCTCCCTCTTTATTCTTGATCCGCAATGAGGAAGAGATCTTTCGCAATATCGTACAGATGAGCCGAGAGTTTCACCAAGCTGGAGATTTGCCTCAGGTCATGATTTCTTTTCAAGAACAGACTGCCAAGGGAATCCTCCTTTTTTCTGTGGTAATTGTCAGGCTAGCCACCGATACCACTCCCAGTTTGAGAGAACTGAGTAAATTGCTTCCTCAAACCATCCAGCTCATTCCTGAAATGACCTCAGAAATCGGTACCCTTGATAAGGGACACATCAAAGAGGCCAACATCACCATTTTTGAAGTAGACAGCAGTCTCTTTGCCAGAAAAAATAGTTCTATCGACCTACGGGAAGTACGCTTATATGTTGCTAAAGCCTTAGAATTAATGATCGGAGAATTCCGAGATTACAATGGCGGGCTTTTCTCCAAGCAACATCAACAACTACGGGCCATACAAGAAATAGTGAGGGGTACAGACAAATCCTTTCTCGAATCTTTGTTTTATTCGTTTACTCCCTCCCTCTTCCAGACATTCATTCTACCTGAAGCTGGAAAGGTATGTGCTTCCCTATTTTTGGAAGCTAAACGATCATCTCTCACTATCACAAAGCCCTACGAGCTGCTCGAATACCATGAAACCTCATTTTCTGTGGTTGTCATTAAAACAAAGCTCGAGCACCTAAAGACTTCTCTCATTGAAGAGGTGATGAACTTTTCTTTAGCGCTGCACCAATTTGGGTATGCAACCCAGTGTATTAATGGAGAATATTACTTAGGTCTCGTCTACCAATATCCAACCAGCAGAGAGTGGCTTGATGGGCTTCAAGCCATACTCAATGATGCTTGCAATACCCCTAAACAAGATCGAAAATTTCTTCGGATCAATTATGTCGACGGTGACCCTCTCTCCCTCAATCCTCAAATCGGTCTCGATCTACGCTGCCGATCCATCCAAAAAGCTCTTTTTGAAGGGTTAACACGAATCGCTCCCTCTGGAACTCCTGTGCTGGCAGCCGCCCAGAGTGTGGTAGTTTCACCTGATGGAATGACCTATCTTTTTACTTTGAAAAAACTCCAGTGGTCCAACGGTGAAGAGGTTACCGCTTTCCAATTTGAAAAGTCCTGGAAAAAAGCGGTTCGTTCACCCTCGTGCCTCCGCCCCGATTTTTTTTATGTCCTCCAAAATGCTCGCAAAGCCCATTTTAAGCAGGTAGATATCGATGATATTGGTGTCAAGGCACTTGACGCACAGATTCTGCAAGTGACTCTAGAACACCCTGCCCCCTATTTACTAGAAATGCTCGCGCACCCACTCTTTTTTCCCCTGTATGAAGAGTCCGGGGAGCCTTATGTTTTTTGTGGACCATTCACACTCCTTTCATGGCAGCGCCATCAATCTATCGTCCTCATCAAAAATCCTTATTACTGGGACTTTGAAAATGTCAAGTTGGAGGGGATTGAAATTTCCATCATCCGCGATCCCCACCTCTCCTTCGAAAAATATGAACGGGGTGAGCTCGATTGGATAGGAGGCCCTTTTAGCCCACTGCCTCCCGAGATCGCCGAAGGGATCCAGGAGAGATTGCATAGCGTCGATATCCCAGGAGTTGCTTGGTTGTACTGCAACCTGGCGCATCCTCTTTTCTCTTCATGCAAGGTCCGAAAAGCACTTGCTATTGCTCTGGATAGAGATTTGCTATGCCAAAAAGCGCTTCTCACGCCCTCCCCTCTTAAAACACATGTACCCACAGAGCTCTCTCTTTTAGGGCCTGAGGACATCTACCCTACAGCTGATCGAGAGCAAGCAATTGCCTTGTTTGAAGAGGGCCTACGCGAAACGGGTTGCAGCCGCAATACCCTGCTAGATTTAAGGTTGTTGCACTCCCATATACCTGGGCAAAAAGAACTTGCCATGGAGATCCAAAGGCAATGGCAGGACATGTTCGGGATCCAAATCCGACGCGTCGAGGAAACCTGGAACAGCTTCTCTCATCAACTAGACAACCGGTTGATCCATTTCGGTACCTGTTACCGCCATCCTTTTTATAAGCACTCAATGTATTTCTTTCAGATTTTCTATGAGGCGACCAACATCCATAATGCATTTGGTTGGCATAGTGACACGTTCAACTATTGGATCGATCAAGCTCGCGCATTTCCCGAAGAAAAGTCTTATCTCAAGCAGGCCGAGCTGGAATTATTGGAACAAATGCCAGTCATACCTATTCACGGAGTAAGCTATCAATACCTGGCACGCAGTGATGTGCAAGGCATTTATTTTTGTCAATCGGGTGATGTGGATTTCAAATGGATTTTTTTTAAAGAGGAATAAAAGATGTTATTTAAGCAAGTTCTGCAATTGGCTCTACCTATTATGCTTTTGTTAGGAAGCTGTAGCCAACCTAAGGAACCCTCTGTGCGGCAGCAAACTCTACGCATCAATTTTCAGGATGGCGACCTTCCATCGACCCACCCGCATATCGGGATCGATTACCGAATTCGCTCGCTTCAATCGGCCCTTTTTGAAGGATTAACCCGTATGGACCCTGAGGGCCATCCTCAACCAGCTGCAGCCGAAACCATCCTCGTTTCTGAGGACCAGACCCGCTATACCTTCAATCTGCGCCCTTCGGTATGGTCAAATGCGGAGCCCCTCACCGCATATCATTTCGCCGACACCTGGAAACAAGCGATCGCAAAGGGATCTGCTTGCGTACGGCCAGACCTCTTTTACATCATTAAAAATGCCGAGAAAATCAAAAAAGGAATCCTCCCTTTAAGTGAGGCTGGTATCCACGTCGTTGACTCAAAAACACTGGAGATTGAGCTTGAGCATCCCGCTCCCTATTTTCTTGAATTGATCTCCAATCCCATGTTTTCGCCCCTTTTTGACAAAACTGAGGAGCCCATTGTCTTCAACGGCCCATTTCTCATCGACACCTGGAAACATGATCAGACTATCTCACTTAAAAAAAATCAGCTGTATTGGGATTCTCAAAATGTCTCTTTGGATCGAATAGAGATTATGGTGGTTACAGATCCTGCTACTGCCTTCCAGCTCTTCGAAAAAGGAGAGCTCGATTGGATCGGTAGTCCTTTTAGTTGCCTGCCAACCGACATGATTCCCTCATGTGCCAAAACAGGTATGCTTAAACACAAAGAGGTTGCACGTATCTATTGGCTTTACTGCAACAATCAAATACTTCCTTTTAATAACCCTTCGATCCGCAAGGCGTTAAGCTATGCTATCGATCGTAAGGACATCGTGGATCATGTTCTTCTCGGTCAAACTGCTGCAACTGCTCCCTTGCCAATAGCTCTCTCTTTGATTGGAGAGCGCTCTCTTCCTGGACATGGAGATACAGGATTAGCTTGTCAGTTTTTCGCACAAGGCCTGGATGAACTAGGTCTTACCCCCGAAACGTTTCCTAAGATCACGCTTTCACACAGCCATATTACCGGTCAGCGCCAACTGGCCGAAATCATCCAGAGCAACTGGCAAACAACTTTGGGGATAACAGTTGTTTTAGAAGGATTTGAGTGGAATCATTTTTTTAGCAACCTCTCCCATGGAAATTTTGAAGTGGGTGGGTGCATCAAGAGCGCTCTTTTCCGCGATCCGATGTATCACTTAGAATTGCTGCAAGATAAATCGCATTCCTATAATGTAGGTCGCTGGGAAGATCCTGTATATAAGACCCTCTTGGAACAAGCGCGTGTAACGACCGATCTGGCAGCCAGATCTACTCTTTTACGGAACGCTGAGCAAATTTTGCTCGAACAGATGCCGGTGATCCCCATTTACAGCGAGACTTATCTGTATATGATTCGACCTCACATAGAGAGAGTCGTCATCCACGATTTGGGGCATGTCGATTTCAAATGGGTCAAAAGTCAGTTGAAAAACGCTGGATCCTTGGAAAATTGATGATTTTGGCAGTCAATTGCACAGGGGTCTGCTTGCAACTCGTACCATATGTCGATGAGGACATATCCGAACAGTTAGACTAGAAGACATGGCGGCAAAAATTGCTTCCAAAAGGATGATTTTAAAAGAGCCAGAGGTTCCACAACTGACCTCAAGGGGCATAAATATCTAGGTACTTCTACCCCATGCACAAACGATTGCGCGAAGAGATCGAAAAAGCGATCTTGAAATACCCTAATCTGTTTGATGCGCGTTTGCATAATGGCCTTGCCAGGCTTTGTGCAAATGCGCCAGACAATTTCCTCACTTCGCGCTCTAATAAACATCTGAAAAGCCTAATCGTTGTTCAATTTTTCATGCAGAAGAAAATTGAACATGCACTAGAGGAAAAAAATGCAGATCACGATTTGCTTTTGGTCCGGCTGCTTCAAATTGGTTCGCGCATCTGTTGCGCCATCTGCTACCATTCCTCTTATAGCTTTCACCAAGAGCAACTCCTCTCAATTTTTCATACTCTACTGCCCGGTATTCAAACCAAGCAACACTCTTCATATACATGGTTTCATCCCATTCTTTCCTATCAGTTCAGCTACTTCGAAGTGGAAAAAATGCGCGGAAAGGGTCTTTCCACCAAAGATCTGCGTTTCTTCGAAAAATCGATCCGTGAGCAGCTTCTAGCAGTCTCACCTAGAACACCAACCATATTCTGGCCCTACAACACAGAAGAATCATTCCGCCAGGTACAGTTCCTACAAAAAGAACTTCACAATCCTACCGATCTTCCTCATATCTCGATCCTTTTTCAGGAACAAACCCTCACAACTCTTGAATTTTTGATCCATTATGCACGCCCTAAAGGCCCTAACCCCATTGAAGAAGCATTAGAAAGACTCCCTCACTCTTTCGATTCCTTTCTCCGTTTTAAAAAATTCGTGTCTCAACCCTTTCCAATTGAGATCGGCGCTTTTTCTCTGAAGGTCCCCTCCTCTGTATTCGATGTGCGCGGATCCATCAACCTCCTTTACGCAAGACGGTATATCGCTAAATATTTAGAAATGATCTGCGGTCCATTCCGGGATTATAACGGGGGGCTTTTTGAAAAGCAGCAGTATCAATTTGAGATCCTGCGTGTCAACTTAAGCGATAAAATCCCCCTTTTCGATCTGTTTGCTGAAAAGGTCTTCTATGCACTTCATCCGATCGAAGCCCGGCTTGGCCTCTCGTTAAAAGATGCAGAAAGCCTCTTTTTAGCCTTCTCAGAAATCCTTCAATCTAAAGAGACCTATGCTATCTCACGTATAGGGGAGAGTGTCATCGTAGTAAAAAATGGACACAGCTCGGAGGTCATTGCCTCTGTTTACAGAGAAGCTGCTGTCGACACAACAGCTTTCGCTCATCTCAACCTGGGTACTGCCGATTATTTTTGCTGCATAGGACCTCATGTGGGAGTCGACATTCCCGCTCTGATCACACAAAAAACCTCTGTGCAGAAAAAAATACGGCCCCTGCGGCTCAGTTTCCAAGAAGGAGCCCCACCTTCTCTCAATCCACATCTTTCCTCAGGAGACATGCGTTGTAGGATGCTGGGCAAGCTCCTATTTGAAGGGCTCATCCGCTTAAATTCACTGGGAGAACCCGAACCCGCCGGGGCGATCGAATATTATGCCTCTGAAGATGGTCTTAGGTATACCTTTAAACTCCGTAGCTCTTTTTGGTCGAATGGTGAAAAGGTTACTGCGATCGATTACGTGACCAGTTGGCAACGGGCACTACGCGACTGTGTGAGCCATCCTGAACAGCTCTTTGTGATCAAAAATGCGCGGCTATTTAAAGATTTCCAATGTGACAGCACAAAACTGGGAGTGCGCGCCGAAGACTCCAAAACACTCGAGGTCGAGCTCGAATATCCCGACCCCTACTTCTTACATAAACTCGCTCAACCCTTCTTTTTCCCTGTTTTTGGTTCCATGCGTGAACCCAAATGGTTTAACGGTCCTTATATCATCCACAGCCAAACCCACCAGGGACTCCTTTTGGAGAGAAATCCTTACTTTTGGAAAACTAACCTCTCCTACTTAGAACAGATCGAGATCAAATGGCTGGGTGACATGGAAGAGATTTACCGCATGTTCGAGGAGGGGCAGACCGATTGGATTGGAAGCCCCTTAAGCACACTCTCCCCGGGCCATATCCAGCTTCTGCAGATTAAAAACCAGCTCAAAACACGCAAAGTAAACCGCCGTTTCCTCTTACATTTTAATACAAAACTGGCCCATTTATCCCACCCCAATATCCGCCATGCCCTTAGCCTGTCGATCGAACGTTCTTTGATCTGTGATAAAATATTTCCCCTAAGTACCCCTCTATTTCACATTGCATCACCCAGGGAAAACGTACAAAAACTATTTGAGAAAGGGCTTAAAGAAATCCATATGTCAAAAGAAAATTTTCCACCTCTCACCTTCACCTACTCTCATCAAACCGGACGCGAGGCACTCGCACAATTTCTCCAAGCAGCTTGGCAACAACAACTCGGGATTTCTATCCACATAGAACAAATTGATTGGAACCTTTTTCGCAATAAACTTGAAAAAGGGGAATTTGAAATCACTGGCACTATCCAAGAAACATTAGAAAATGCTCCTCTCGAATTTCTAGAACGCTTTGAGGGAACCAGCTCATGGAATTTTTCACAATGGCAGCACTCAGGCTACCGTTCCTTCTTAGACCTAGCACGGCAAGCCAAAGAAGGAGGAAGACGGCTTGAGCTCCAAAATAAAGCGGAGGCTATTCTTAGCGCAGAAGCTCCCTTTACTCCCCTATTTTGTTGCTCCCATTTGTACGCACATCACCCCGGCCTCAAAAATTACTTTTTAGACCAGGAAGGCTGTGTCGACTTCTCCCAAGCCTATTTCGAAGAATAATACCATTTTCAGAAAATAAAGCCATGAAGTGGCACTGTATAACACGCCATTTTTGAACGATCCTTTCTCGCTTAGGTGCAAAAACATAGGCTTCGAAACAATCATCCCAATCTGTCATGTTACCCAGTGCCACTTCCTGGCTTTATTTTCTGGAAATGGTATAAGAGCTTTTCTGCTTGGTAAACTGGGTCTGCCTTAAGGATTCTGCCGGCTCGTGAATAGTCACAAAACTTGACTATGAGAACGTCTCGAAACACTCTTTTTTTCTAGATTTTTTTCCTTAATTGCATAAACTCAGAAGAGTTTAAGGACAAATGGGAATACAGGGATGAAAGTAAATTATATTATAATTGCCATGCTAATAGCCTGTGTAGGATGCAACCAAAAGCCACCGGCAGTCAAAAACCATCTTCATATCAATTTTCAGGAAGGAGATCTTCCCTCCCTGCATCCCCATGACCTGGTGATCTACCTAAGAGGGCTATCATTAGCAAAAACACTTTTCGAGCCGCTCACCCGAATTAACGCTGATGGAAAGATCGAACTTTCCGGAGCCGAGTCGGTCACCATCTCAGATGATCTGCTTCACTACACCTTCAAGCTGCGGGAAAATACATGGTCCGATGGCACGCCTGTCACTGCAAGCCATTACGCATCAGCCTGGAGGGCCGCCCTAGATCCTGGATCTACCTGCTCTCGGGCAGACTTGCTTTATGTGCTGGCTAATGGCGAAAAAGCGAAAAAAGGCGAAGTGAGCCTCGATGCAGTAGGGGTACGCGTCATCAATCATCGCACTCTCCAGGTGGACCTCGAATTCCCTACCCCCTATTTCCTTGAGCTCATGGCACAATCCATTGCAGCCCCCTTAATGGATCCGCAAGGTCATGATCTTACTGTCTTCAATGGCCCTTTTATGGTCGATGAGTGGAAAAAGGGAAATTATCTTCGGCTAAAGCCAAATCCTCATTACTGGGATAAAGCCAATGTGCCACTCCAGCAGATCGAGATCTCTTTCATCGAAGATGTGAATACAATTTATGCCCTCTATGACAAAAAAGAGCTCGACTGGATCGGCGCACCCTTGTGCCCTCTGTCCACAGAATTGATCCACCATTTAGAGGACACACACGAACTGAGCTCTCACCCCATTGGTAGGTCTTTTTGGGTTTTCTTAAATACGGAACATCCCGCCCTCTCCTCTCCCCACATCCGAAAGGCCCTCAGTCAAGCAATCAACCGCAAAGCAATCACTGATCACATCCTTTTAGGCGGACAACCCTCTGTAAAACCTCTTTCCAGCCAACTTCTGCCCATTTTACATGTGGTAGCCCTCGGAGAAGATCTGCAACTGGCTCGTGAAAACTTCCAAGCTGGCCTTGCCGAGCTGTGCCTAACGCCCGAGACATTTCCCCCATTGGAAATTAGCTACTCGCAGCAATCGGCTCGTAAACAAGTGGCAGAATACCTCCAAGAGAGCTGGCATAAACATCTGGGTATCGATGTCAAACTCCATGCAGTTGAATGGAATGTGCTCCGTAGCAACCTGGAGAAGGGGCTCTACACTATTAGTATGGCCTATGAGGCTGCCTATTACAAAGATCCTCTGGAGCTCCTCGAGCGTTACACGACCCTCAACCCTTCTAATTTTTCTCAGTGGCTACATACTCCCTTTACCAATATGATTGCAAAGGCCAAATACGAGCCTAATCACTCAAAACGGGCTCAAATCCTTAGTGAATCTGAGCTCATCCTCATGGACCAAGTTCCCTTTATTCCCATCTGTAGTGACCGCCTCCTTTTTGCGCATCCTCAAAACCTCTCAGGCTTTGTCATCGACTCAATTGGCGCCATCGACTTCAGTTATGCTTCCATGACACCTCTTAAGCCCTAAGGGAATTCAACGCAAAGATGCGTAGGCGCGAAGAGGGGATTGGGGGTCAGCACAGAATTCGAATTCTAAAGCACGCTAAGGATTTAATGCACCTGGACTTGATAACGTTGAGTCAACGAAGGGTTCTGGAATGATTGGCTCGCACAAAACCACTAAAAATCTCTCAATAATACATCTATTGCTCAAATCTGGAAGCAGCCCCACAGCTTTGACCCAAAATGAAAATTGCATGGATCATACCAAGAAAATAAAACGATCATCAGGACCCCACAGATATTCAGGACTGGCTCGATAACCGCGTATCCAGAAACCATCCTCTCGCCGGCGCATGTAAAAACCATTGGGAAAGTCAGGATCGTTAGAGAGTTTTTTCATGGCGATATTTTGCCAATTACCGGTGGGTGGATCAATTGGTTGATCAAAATCAATATATTGCAATCTCATATGGAGCCCAAGTTCGGGAGGACAATACTTAAGACCGAACTCCTTAGCTTTTTGATACACCTCTTCGGTAGTGGCTCCGTTCGAGAATCCCAAATCACCAATAGAAATTTCTACAGTTTGTAATTTTTTTCTAGTGGGAGAGATAGTAAAATTCTTGTAATCAATAATCTGTAGGGCAAATTCATTGATGCCTATGCTATTACTGTTCAGATTTTGGAGCAAATCCTCTTTAGATAACCCACCGACCCATATCTCTTTAAAAATAAGTTTATCTTCAGAAATAGGCAATTTTGATTTCATAGACTACATACACCCATTCCGAATATCCATTGATAACCACCGTTTGTGGTAGGATGTTAAATAATTCCTTTGTAGATAAGGGCAGCAGCAGGGTCGAGGGTGACCAGCTGATCACCGCGCAGCATCTCCATGGCTCCCTCAGCGCGTAGGATGACAGGAAGATTAAGTGTTTGAGCGATCTTCTTGAGATAGCGTTCAGACTCGATGTCATCCACATGGTTTTCTAAAATCACACCGACTGCATTTTTAAGTAGTGGAAGATATTTTTCGTTGCAAATGTTGATCACGATGATCCGGCCGCGGACGGTATAGTCTTTACTCTCAGGTGTAGGGTTAAGAAAGACCTTGCCGTGAACCTTATGCCCCACCCCTTCACTGCCTCGTATGAGGACATCTCCAATACTGTCAACGATCATCATGTTCGTACTACCTGGCCTGCCAAAAGGAGTTCCGGCGGTAATGACCACGAGATCACCATATTGCACGATCCCTCTTTCCAAGGCATAGGCACTGATTTTCTTTTTAGCCTCTTCAATTGTATAGGCATCGTTGCATAAAATCGGGATAACACCCCAGCAGAGAGCAAGCTGGTGATAGACTTTGGGATTGGGCGTCATCGCGATGATCGGCATTTCAGGCCGAAGACGTGAAAGCAAGCGGGCAGTTGAACCGCTGGTTGTAAAGGCAAAAATGGCTTTGGCATTGGAGCTATAGGCCGTATTCACGCTCGCTTGGGAAACAGATGAGGGAACGTCGTAAAATCCACGCTGTGTAGACTGTTTGAAAAACTCATAGTAACTGAAGTCGGCCTCAGCTTCTTTAATGATAGCCTTCATAACTTGGACCACCTGGATCGGATAGCTACCAATAGCTGTTTCACCCGAGAGCATCACAGCCGAGGTGCTGTCATAAATGGCATTGGCAACATCGGAAGTTTCTGCCCGGGTTGGGCGTGGGTTGACCATCATAGATTCGAGCATCTGAGTGGCTGTCACACAAGGCTTGGCTGCTAAAAAGCTTTTACGGATCATCATCTTTTGTAAACGGGGAACTTGTGTTAGAGGTAATTCTACACCTAAATCTCCTCTGGCAACCATGATTCCGTCAGCAACCTGGACAATGCTATCAAAGTTTTGAACTCCGAGGCGGTTTTCAATCTTGGCAATGACTGCTATATCGGACTTGTTCTGGTCTTCCAGGAGTTTTTTAATCGCGATTACATGCTCTGCTGAACGGATGAAGGAAGCCGCAATCCAATCGATGTCTTGTTCACATCCGAACCGAATGTCTGCCTCATCTTTGGAGGTCATAGGGGGCAGCTCAATATCTGCGTTAGGAATGTTAACCCCCCGCGTCGATTTGATGACACCCCCATGGTCCACCTCGACTTTGACTCCTCTAGAGCTGACATCGACGACATGGGTGATAATGTAGCCATTATCCAAAAGGACTACCATATCTTTTTGGAGCGGTTCCAGAGCAATAGAAGGCGTCAGGGTGATCTGCTCTTCATCTCCTAAAACCTCTTCTTTCACTAACCAAAACTGCTGGCCAGCCTTAAGGGTAATCTGGTCATTTTTGAGTTTGCCAAGACGGATTTCAGGGCCTTTTGTATCTAGCATGATAGCAAGGGGAACCTCCAATTTCTCACGTGCGGCTTTAAGGTACTTGATCACCCGTGCATGCTCTTCGTAGGTGCCGTGGCTAAAATTGAGCCTGGCAACGTTCATACCGGCTTCAATCAAGGCTTCGATCTTTTCGGGGCTTGCTACTGCAGGCCCCATAGTGCAGACAATTTTTGTACGTGTAAGCATAGAGGTCCTTGATACCAAGTTTGCTAAATTAATTCTACAGCCATCTCAAGCCCTAAAAAATTAATATGAGAGCATTAAAAAAATCATTTTTTTCGCGGTTTTCCAATCTTCTACCTCGCATGTTACGGCATATTTTTAACACAGAGAAAAATAATATATACTTTCTGAATTTAATATCTCCTCTGTGCCTTTGTGTCTCTGTGCCTCTTTGTTAAAAATACCCAGTAAAGTGTGCTCGCCAAAATTGGCAAAACACGAGATAATCTTTGTACCATGGCAGATCAACAAATTATTCTTAAGAAAGTCCGGGTTCATAACCTGAAAGGGATTGATCTGACGCTCAATACAAATGAGCTGATCGTTTTTACTGGCGTCTCAGGATCGGGCAAGTCCTCTCTAGCTTTTGACACTTTATTTGTTGAAGGGCAAAGACGCTATATCGAGTCGCTCTCAACTTTTGCCCGCCGTTATCTGGGTGATTTAGCCAAACCCGATGTGGAATATGTTTCCGGTCTTTCTCCAACGATTTCCATCGAACAGAAAAGCGCCGGCAAAAATCCCAGATCAACTGTCGGGACCTTAACGGAAATCTATGATTACCTCCGGGTTCTTTTCGCCCGGATCGGTATTCCTCACTGTCCGGTGAGCGGTGAGGTTGTTTCTCCACAGAGTAAAGAACGAATTATCCGAACTCTTCAAGGAACAGCCGAAAAAACTAAGCTTCTGATCTTGGCCCCCTTTGCGAAAGGAAAAAAAGGAGAATTCAAAGACGATTTTCAACTTTTTTTACGCAAAGGATACACCCGAGTAAGGGTCGATGGTGAGATAATCGATTTAAGCGAGGGTGTTGCTCTAGATAAAAATGTATCTCATACCATTGAAGTAGTAGTGGACAGACTGGTTGTCGAGAAAAACTCCCATTCCCGTATTGCTGAGTCGGTAATCGCCGCCTTAGAACTGGGCGAGGGCACCATGCTTGTATACAATGTAGACACCAAAGATGAGACGCTCTACTCCACCCATGCTTTTTCTCCAAAGTCTGGCCTCTCTTATTCCTCATTAAACCCACATGATTTTTCATTTAATAGTCCAACAGGAATGTGCCCCCAATGCAATGGGCTGGGATTTACACAAGAATTCGATCTAGAATTAATCATCGATCCCGAAAAAAGCATCGCCCAAGATTGCTGTGTGATTGCAAGCTCCTATGAAACGGTGCGCTTTGGGAATATCTACAATAACCTCGCTACGATCTATGGCTTTTCAGTAAACACCCCTTGGAAAAAGCTCTCGGATAAAGCAAAACGCATTTTTCTGTATGGAGCCGATAAAAAATGGATCCAGATGCACTTTGTGCACCCCTCTCGCCCTCAGTCATGGACAGAATATGTCCAATGGCGCGGGGTACTGCACGAAGCGCGTCAGAGGTATACTGAGGCTACAAGCGAAAATTACCGGAAAAAGTTTGAGATCCTCATGCGATCGGGAATCTGCTCCGAGTGTCATGGTTCTCGATTACACCCCTATCCGGCTGCAACTACATTGGGTAAGTTGAAAATCCACGAGATCTGCCATATGGACATAGCTGGAGCCCTCTATTTCTTTAGCCATCTTAAGTTAGACGCGACCGAAACCTTGATTGCCGAGGAGCTGCTAAAAGAGATTATCACTCGGCTCCAATTTCTCATTGACGTGGGTCTTCATTACTTATCTTTGGACCGTACAGCACCGACACTCTCCGGAGGCGAGTCGCAACGTGTCAGGCTTGCATCGCAGGTAGGCTGCGGACTTGTGGGAGTCACCTATGTTCTTGATGAACCCTCGATCGGTCTTCACCCGCGTGATAATAAGAGACTCATCAAAACACTTAAACATTTGCGCGATGTGGGTAACACAGTCATTGTTGTAGAGCACGATGAGGAGACGATTTGGGAAGCGGATACAGTTGTCGATTTTGGTCCAGGACCAGGCATTGCGGGTGGACGCATTCTCGTAAACGGCCCCATTCAAGAGCTGCTCGATAATCCGGAATCGATCACAGGAGCCTATCTCAGTGGTAGAAGATCGATCGAAGTCCCTAAAAAAAGGCGCAAACCAACACAAGAGGCAATCCAAATTCTAGGTGCGTCCCATAACAATCTTAAAAAGGTAGATGCCACGTTTCCATTAGGGGTCATGATTGCTGTTACGGGGGTTTCAGGCTCTGGAAAATCATCGCTGATCACCGACACCCTCTATCCAGCGCTTTCTAACGCGCTACACCATGCAGAGCATAGCGTAGGGGAGCACGTTAAAATTACCGGGATCGATCTGATCGACAAAGTGATCGCCATGGACCAATCTCCAATTGGCCGTACTCCTAGGTCCAATCCTGCCACCTATATCAAAATCTTCGATGACATCAGGGCTTTGTTTAGTAAACTGCCCGACAGTGTCATGAGAGGGTATGCTCCCGGCCGTTTTAGCTTTAATGTCAGCGAAGGGGCATGCCCACAATGTCATGGTATGGGGATGATCCGCATCGATATGGACTTTTTGGAAGATCAGTGGGTCACATGCCAGAGCTGCCAAAGCAAACGCTTTGATCACGAAACGCTGGCCATTCACTACAAAGGAAAGAATATCCATGATGTGCTCGAAATGAGCGCAACCGACGCCCTGGACTTTTTTACCAATATTCCTGCATTGAAACGTAAACTGGAGGTCCTCTGCCAGGTGGGCATGGAATACATTGCCCTCGGACAGTCCTCTACCACCCTTTCCGGCGGCGAAGCGCAACGGATCAAACTCGCAAAAGAATTGGTACGCCCCGGGACGGGCAAGACCTTTTATATCCTGGACGAGCCGACAACAGGCCTTCATTTTCATGATATCCAAGCCCTCCTCAAGGTATTGAAGGAGCTAGTTGCCCGCGGAAATACTGTTTTGGTGATCGAGCACAACATGGATGTCGTCAAGATGGCCGATTGGGTCATCGATTTAGGGCCGGAGGGTGGTTCAGGCGGTGGAGAAATTATCGCCCAAGGGACTCCGGAATCAGTTGCGAAACTCAAAACACCGACAGGCGTTGCACTTCATCAAGCCCTTTTCCCCAAGAAATACTCTCCACAGCCTCCTGTTAGAGATCGTGGAGCTGAGATTCAATCTATCGAAATTAAGGGGGCCGAGCAAAATAATCTAAAGCTTTTAGACCTCTCGATACCACGGGGGAAACTCACCATCTGTACAGGCCCTTCGGGCTCCGGCAAAAGCTCGCTTGCTTTCGAAACGGTCTATGCGGAGGGCCAGAGGCGCTATATCGAATCCCTCACACCTTATGCGCGCCAATTTGTCCGTCAAATGCCGAAACCGAAACTCTCTCAAATCGAAGGCCTCTCCCCTGCTGTGGCCATTGAACAGAAAGCGGCTGCCGGCAACCCACGCTCTACTGTAGGAACCCTAACTGAAACATATGACTACCTGCGGCTTCTATATGCCCAAGCGGGAACAGCCTATTGCCCGGAAACGGGAGAACAGATCAAAGCGATTACGAAAGAATATGTTGTAGAGCGCATCCTTTCTTATCCCGAGGGAGAGAAAATCACTCTTCTAGCACCAATTGAGATTCAGAAGAATGAGAAGTTTGAGGAAGTTGTCGCACGATTTCGTAGGCAAGGATATGTGCGTCTCTGGCTCAATGGTGAAATCTATGAGCTCGACTCCCAGATCCCTTTTGATAGGAAACGAAAAAATGTGCTCGCTCTTGTTATCGACAGATTAAAGGTCTCAACAGAGAGTGCTAGCCGGCTCTATGAAGCAATTGAGAGTGCAGCTGCCATCAGCGATGGGAAAATTGTCGTGATGCGTGAAAAACAAGATGTTCTTTTTAATCTCTCCTTTGCTGTAGAAAGTACAGGAAAGTCCTACCCCCCGATAACCCCTCACACCTTTTCATTCAATAATCCCGAAGGGATGTGTCTCGATTGCCAAGGCCTCGGATACCAATATGGTGCTAACCTCTCTCAAAATCCTGAAATCATGCGCCTTTCTGTCATTGGGCTCTTGCGCTTGCTGTGGACCACTCCCCATATCCCCTTGTTTGAACAATTTTTGAAACAAGAAAAAATTGACGCTCTTGCCCCTCTAGAACAACTCTCTTCGGACCAGTTGCAACTCCTCATGAATGGTTCTACGGAAGAAAAATGGATTCCCACCAAAGAGGGTTTTAAATTCAGATGGTTGGGGATACAACCTGTGCTTGCTAAAGCCGGAAAAGTAGCTCATTCCAATATCCGCTCCCCCCTTATTCCTCTTCTAGATGAAATTGAATGCGTCTCTTGTGGAGGTGCCCGCCTGCACCCATTAGCCCGCGCTGTCCGTCTAGGTCCTCACTCGATTGCAGATTTATGTCGTCTGCCCATTTCAGAGGCCCATGCCTTTTTACAAGATTTGGGCTTGCCACCCAAAATAGCCCATTTACTCGAAGAGGTCATGAAACAGCTTTTGGATAGACTAGGATTTTTGGTTGAAGTGGGTCTTGATTACTTGAGCCTCGAGCGTAGAGCACCTACTTTGAGCAATGGAGAATCACAAAGAATCAGACTTGCCAGGCAGCTTGGGAGTAAACTCACCGGGGTCCTTTATGTTCTCGATGAGCCGACAATCGGATTGCATCCTCATGATAATGCCCGTTTAAACAAGGCTCTGCATACACTCAAAGAGCTTGGCAACACTTTGTTAATGGTCGAGCATGATCCTCAAACGGTGAAAACCGCCGACTACATCATTGACTTTGGACCAGGCGCGGGAGTGCATGGAGGACACATCACAGCTCAAGGCACCTACGCTGAGATCTTGAAAAATCCTCACTCTTTGACAGGAGCTTACCTCTCGGGCAGAGAAAAGATTGGCATCCCCTCCAAAAGAGGTAAGCCCAAGAGCAGCTTTACAATCGAGCATGCCCATAAACACAATTTGAAGGACCTCACCTTTGATCTTCCTTTAGGGGTGATGACTTGCCTCACAGGCGTCTCAGGATCAGGCAAATCCACTCTGATGCATGAGGTGATCAAACCCACATTTGCCTCGCTATTAAGCAAGGAGGAGCCTTTTAACAAAATGATTGTCATCGACCAAGCTCCGATTGGTCATACAGTCCGTTCTGATGTGGGAACCTATTCCGATGCACTCCCTACCATACGGGAATTTTATGCAGGGCTTGGTACTGCACGTGTGAAAGGGTTGCAACCGGGCCATTTCAGCTACAATCATCGAAAAGGGATGTGCACAGCATGTTGGGGCCTTGGGTATAAAAAAGTCGAAATGCTCTTTCTCCCTCCGGTAAAAGTCTTGTGCGATCAATGCTTAGGGATGCGCCTGAATCCTATAAGTTTAGAGGTGACCTATGAAGGGAAAAATTTTGGGCAATTGCTTGAGATGACCGTCGATGAAGCACGGACTTTTTTTGAAATTTTGCCTAAAGCAAAGCGAGTTTTAGATACGTTGATCTCGGTAGGGCTCGGCTACCTCAAGCTAGGCCAGGAAATGGCCTCTCTTTCAGGAGGAGAAGCCCAAAGGATGAAGCTCAGTCGCGATTTGGCCAAGCGCGGCACTGGTAAGACCCTTTATTTACTTGATGAACCGACAACAGGACTGCACCCAGATGACATCAAAAAGCTGCTCTTGCTCCTGTATCGCCTAATAGACAAAGGCAACACGATGGTCATCATCGAGCATAATCTTGACATCATACGAGGTGCCGATCACGTGATCGATCTAGGACCGGGAGCCGGTGCGCAGGGAGGCCGTATCGTATGCACAGGTACCCCTGAACAAATAGCCAAAAACCGCAAATCACTGACCGGAAAATATATGTAATACCATTTCCAGAAAATAAAGCCATAAAGTGGCACTGGGTAACATGACAGATAATGGCGTGTTATACAGTGCCAATTTGTGACTTTATTTTCTGGAAATGGTATAAGAGGCATGTGAATGATTCCATCTGATTTAAAGTTCCCTAATCCACAAATGCCTTGGAGCATTAACCAGGGGCTCTTTGGGCGCCTACAACCCCATAACACTCATTTTAAAGCTGCGGTCCTTCTCCCCACCGACAAGGAATCCACATTTATTTCGAACTACTTTATGGCGAGTAAGCCCCCCGGTTACAGCATTGCTAGAATCAGCTGCGTCTACAACGATTCCTTGCATAGAAGTTTTGTAGATCACCTCAGTAGGATTGAGGAAGAGGGCAAAAAGTTCCCCTCCACCTGGCATACTGAATCATTGCCTGAAAAGAGGAAGCAGGTCATAGAGAGCTGGAAAGCTCTTACATATCCCTTTTCGCCTCTTACGGTAGAGGGGGAAGAGACCTTGAACCACGCCAAAGTCCTTCCACTTTGGTATGGAGCTTCTTCTAACAGATCTCAAGCAATCTGCTCTACAGGTTTCACTCAAGTGAGGCAAAAGGGGTATTTTGGTAATGGCATGTACTTTACAGATAGCGCCCACTTTGCCTCCATGAACAATAAAGGCTTTTTACTTCTCTCATGGGTCTCTATGCGAGAACCCTATCCTGTTGTCACCGATACAATCCCACCTCGAACCTGCACAGACATTACAACCCTCAGGGGAAAAGGAGCCTACTTAAACTATGACGCCCATTTTATTCCCGTTGCCTCCTTCGTACCCAATAGCACGGATTTAATAGACTACTTCCCCTGTACCCAAAAACCCGACTGGAATCAGATCGTCGTTTTCCAGAAATTTCAAGCTCTTCCCTCCTTTATCATTGAGCTCGAAGCAGACCTATTTCTTTCTCCAATTATAAATAGGGCAAAAAAGGAGGAACTTCCCAAGGATGTCGAAGGCCACTACTGTAAGAAACTCCTACAAGCCAAGCGAGATGAGAATGTCCAAGAGCAAATCCATTACGTTGAAAAGCTCGGAGACATTTACTTAGAAAAGCAGAACTGGGTAACCGCGGCCAAAATCCTCAATGGGGCCCTCGCCATTGTTGAGAAACACAAGGGTAGTCCAACTTATTTTTTAAAAAAATTGAAACACATCGAAACGCTTTTTCTTGCAAGCAAAGGCTTCAAAACTCTCCCTCAGCACGAATCTATCCTCCATTTTCGTACTCAGCTCAAGAAGGCGCGTGCTCTCAGTGTTAAGGCATTTCAAGAAGGAAAGTCGATTCAGGAAGTAGCGAGGTCCCTCACACTCTCTTACAAAGAACTCTTAAGTGATTTAATTTTAGATTCTCAAAAAGTTTTAGGCCCCCCACCCATAGATTGGTCATGTGTCGGCATGGGATCAATGGCACGCAATGAAATGTGCCCTTACTCAGATCTAGAGTTCGCCTTTCTGATCGGAGAAAAGACAGAAACTAACCTTCAATACTTTCGGTCTCTTGCCGGGCTCCTTGAACTGAGAATCATCAACTGTGGAGAGACCAAATTCCCCCTCTTCGGCAATTTGTTTGGAGAAACCTCACCTAACGCAAGCCCTACTCCTAGCGGTTTCTGTATGGACTCAGGAGGAAATACCCCGCTCGGTAAACCAGGACTTTATGAGCTTATCAATACCCCTGAGGGGCTTGCCCAATTCCAATCTCTCAATAAGAAGAAGGCCGATATTATCGTCACCAACGCCCTCTCCTTAGTAAGCCATATTGCCGGTGATAAAACTCTCTCTCATGCTTACGATAGAGCCAAAGAGGCAAAGCTTAATACTAATGCTACAGATGACACGTTTTGTTTTCCTTTCCGCAAAGAACTTGCCATAAAACTCCTGGAGGGAAGGGAAGGGCATGTAGAGGATTTCAAACCCAAGCTATCCAAGGAGAAGCAAGAGGATGGCCACTTCGACATAAAAAAGGAGCTCTACCGACCTCTACAGTCAGTGATAGGTGCACTTACCCTTTTCTGTGGGCTTAGAGCCGAATCTTCTTTTGAGATGATTGAACAGCTTTATCAAAATAAATACCTTTCTTTAGAGGGAGCCAAAAACCTTAGCAATGCGCTACTTCAAGCACTTGCCTTACGTTTTGAAGCCCACTCTTTTTACAACAATGAGGAGGAGTCCCTCCTGCACATAGAAGCAGGAAAGCCTCAAGATCCCCATTACCTTTATCTGGAAGAAACTCGCCTTGTTTCCCTCCTCGAAATTTATAAGGTACTGATCCCGTTTCACCTTTGTGGGGAGGAGTTTGTAAAAGTAAGAGACCCAGAAATATTTAGGAATTTTCCCTTCTACGATGAGAACCCTTCAGTCCAAGGGGAAGCATATGGAAAAATGCTCCAGTATGAGAAGGCACAAATTGCTTGGCAACAAGCAGTATCTCTCAACCCCAATGATATCGATGCACAATTGAATTTGGGAATCATCGAACGACAAATGGGCAAATGTAAGGAATTTTTATCAAGGAACTTACAGGCGCTTTCGCTAGCTCAGAAAAAATATGGAGAAAACCATCCCACTGTGGCTGATTGCTACAATAGTGCCGGCCTTGCTTACCAAGCCCTTGGACAGTACGTTAAAGCTCTCGAGTTTTTTAAAACAGCATTAGAGATTAGTCTTCAAGTCCAGGCTGAAAACCATCCCAACGTTGCAGCCAGCTATAGTAATATTGGAGCAACATACAAGGATCTTGGACAGTATACCGAAGCCCTCAAGTTTTGCCATAAAGCTTTGGAAATTCAGCTTAAGGTTCTGGGGAAAAATCATCCCCATGTTTCAGCAAGTTATACCCTTATAGGAGGTATACATCTTACCTTCGGCAAATACAATAAGGCCCTTGAATTTTTCGAGAAAGATTTAGATATCCTCCTGATCTTGAACAAAAGTCATCCCGATATAGCTCAATGCTATAACAACATTGGTTTTGCCTATTATGAGATGGGTAACTACAGGGAGGCTCTTACGTTTTACACAAAAGCTTTAGAAGTTTCTCTTAAGTTTTTTGGTGAAAACCACCCCGCTGTGGCCACTATCCACAACAATATTGGCTTAGTCCACAGAAGTAGCAAAGATTACAATAAAGCTCGTGATTCAATTGAAAAATCCTTAAAGATTAGAATCAAAGTATTGGGTGAAAAACATCCTGAAACCGCCAAAAGTCATGGTAATATTGGCCTTGTCTACCACTATCTTAATAAGAACAACGAGGCACTTAAGAGCCTCGAAAAGGGTTTGCAGATTCTGCTTCCGCTTCAAGAAGAACATGAGGAGGTGGCTACAATCTACCATAATCTCGGCCTTGTTTACGACAGCCTTGGTGACTACAGCAAAGCACTCGAATATTACCAAAAAGATTTAAAGATCAGTTGCAGCGTTTTAGGGGAAAACCATCCCTCTGTGGCCACGACCTACATTAGTATCGGGGCCCTCCATTACAATGGTAAGGATTTTACTAAGGCCTTAGAATTTTACGAAAAGGGGTTACAGATCCAACTGCAGTTCCTAGGCGAAAATCACCCTTCTTTGGCCGTAAGCTACAACAATAGCGGCCATGCCTATCATCATCTTGGAAAATTCCAGGAAGCCCTTGCATTATATCAAAAGGCCTTGAACATTGATCTCAATGCCCTTCGAGCAAACCACCCCTCTTTGGCCAAAAGCTATCAACTAATCGGGGATGTCTCTAGCAAGCTTGGACAGTTTGAGAGTGCCTCAGAGGCGTACAATAAGGCTTTAGGTATCTTGCTTCCGTTATATGGCCCAGGAGATCCGCGTGTCCAATCTCTTTATGCTAGTATAAATCAAATTACACAAGATGTGTTACAACAGGACATAGAAGAGGATGGATGCTGTTTCTGCTGTTGCAAGTACACATGCATCTGCCTTTTCTTTCCCTGCATTTGGTGTTGTTTTTCAGGCAACACCGAAGAATCTAAAAAGCTGATTTCAGGATAATATAAATGAATCCAATCCATGCAGCGAAAATCCATCCCAATCAATATCTCTGCTTAAATAGAGATAGCGAGTCTTGTTTTCAATGGTATAGCTTTGAGAAAGCTGAGGCTACTGGTATTAAGGGGTCCTCGATTACTGAGGCTATTAGAGCTGGACACAAACACTGGCAGAAATGTTATTTCCGACTCTTGCATTGCGGTTTCCGCTATACCCTACCCGAGCGAGATGAGGTCGGCTCGAATGCTCTTTTCTGGCAAATGGCCTTAAGTTACAATTCAGCTAATGGACGCTATTTCGATGATGAGGTCGGTCACCTCTGTTATGTCGATTTCGCAAGCCAGGAAGCGCTTAAATTATGGAAAACACTTCGGTCAAGCAAAACATAGGTCTTTACACCATCATCAAACCCATAGGGCGAGGAGGCATGGGAGAAGTGCTGCTCGCCCACGACCCCATCTGTGATCGTGATGTGGCTGTCAAACGGATTCGTTCCGATCTCAAACATCACGCCGCTTTGAAAAACCGTTTTTTGCGAGAAGCCAAGATCACCGCGCAGCTCACCCACCCCGGTATTATCTCCATTTACACGATCCATCAGGAAGATGAAATTTACTACACCATGCCCTATATAGAGGGTGAAACGCTCAAACAAATCTTGAAGAGTAGCCAACAAAAAGTGCGCCCTCCTAAATTTGAGGGCTCCATCCCTTCCTTGCTACCCATCTTCAAAAGTGTGTGCCAAACAGTCAGTTATGCCCACTCAAAGGGGATTTTGCATCGAGATATCAAACCTGAAAATATCCTCGTCGGAACATTTGGTGAAGTAATTCTTTTCGATTGGGGTCTAGCTCAAGTCATATCCGATCCACCCCAAGAGGAAGAAGAGGTCGATGAAGAGACTCCTCCTGATTTGACAAGTCCCGGTAAATTAGTCGGCACTGTTGCCTTTATGGCCCCAGAAAGAGCTCTGGGAGAACCCGCCTCCGTTCAGACCGATATTTACTCGCTCGGCGTCATCCTCTACCAGATCCTTACACTTCATCTTCCCTTTAATCGACTTTCCATTAAAGAGTTCCGCAAATTCTACAAACATGAACGGCTCGCTGACCCCGAAGAATTAGCTCCCTATAGGGATGTCCCACCCCGTTTATCACGTATTGTCAAAAAATGCCTCGAAACCGATCCTACAAAAAGATACCTAAATACTGAAGATCTCATCCACGATCTCATGGGTCACATGGAAGGGCGTTCTGAATGGTTTGAAAGTGCCCGTCTGGATGCGAATAAAAAGAGTCATTGGGAATTTCAAGAAAATGTGATGATCTCAAAACACATTGCGATCACCCGGGCTACTGAAACGGCCGAATGGGTGAGTCTCATGGTCTCACGCGCTGCATTTGCTGAAAATACCCGCCTTCAGACACGTATCTTTATAGGCGAGACCGGTTCCGGGATCGGTTTTTTGCTCAGTGTCCCTGAAATGGCTGAACGGGACAACCCTCTTGACGGATATTGCCTGTGGATCGGCTCTGAGCTCATGCCAGGAGCCCATCTTTTCCGCAACACTGTCCAGGTCATGCACCTGCCTGAGCTATATTTAAAAAGAAATACCTGGCATACCCTCACAGTCGAAAAGATCGATAACAATATCCACTTCAGCCTCGATGAGGTCCACCATTTAACCTACCTGAGTTACCTCCCCTTATTTGGAACGCACGTAGGTATTTTAGCACGCGACGCTGACTTTCAGATGGATGAGATCGTCGTTTCTGTAGGAAGCCAAAACCTGCAAGTAAGTTGTCTTTCCATCCCCGATGCCTTCCTGGCCAGCAAAGATTATAAAAAAGCGCTCACTGAATACCGCAGGATCGGTTATTCCTTTCCCGGTCATGCTGAGGGGCGAGAAGCTCTTTTTCGAGCAGGGATTACCCTGCTAGAGCAAGCCAAAAGTGCACGTCGCGAAAAGCTGTCTGAAGAATATTACACGCTAGCTCTCGAAGAATTTGCCAAATTGCACAACACGCCAGGGGCTCCCTTGGAATACCTAGGAAAAGCCCTTGTGTATCAATCCCTGCGCGATTATGCAGAAGAGATCAAGTGTTTAGAGCTCGGTGTCAGGCGCTATTACCGCCATCCCCTAGTCAATGCCATCAAAGAGCAACTCATGTACCGCATGCATGAAGCTGCCCAGACAAACCGGCGAGCAGCTTACCAATTCATCTTAATCGCACTCAGACTCCTACCGGAAGTAGTACAAAGCGGAGATTTCCGCCGTCTCTTCAAATATTTGGCTAAAAATTGGGAATCCCTACCCTTCCTTGAAAGTCCTATCGATCCTTCTCTATTGGGAGGTGAAAAAATCAATGAAATCCGCTTTGCAACCCCTCTTGCCTTTTGGCTCGGCGCTCCCTATATCTTACTCGAGATTTACCACGAACTGATCAAAATCAAACCCCTCGATATTGCAGCTTTAGGAGATCTTCTATATTGCCTCTTTGAGCTCGGGTCATATGGCTTGGCACATAAGTTGATGCTCGAAGCAGAAGATTTTAAAGCCAATCTTTCTCCTCCTGATGCAATCGAGCTGAAAGAGATGTTAAACTTATTAGAACCGATCTATCTATGCCATACCCAGTCTCTCGATAGCGCCATCGATTATTTCTTTGCCTCAAAAAAAGAAGAAATCGGTGTATGTGAGTTTCGTACGTTGGGGTATCTGTTCCAATATGCTTTAAGAGGCTCTCAAGAAGAGAAAGTGCATGCCATTTCTGCCCATATCAAAGATCGCATTTTATCCATAGAAGACCGCATTTTCATGGATGCTTGCCGCATTTGGGCTTACCTCAAAGAGGATGACTGGCAGAGCGCATCAGAGATCTTCGAGACATATCCATTAGAGATGCTTAACCAAGAAGGGACTTATCTACATCCCCTCTATGGCTGCTATCTGTATGTCACAGAAGGTGAAGAGATTGCCCAAATTCACTTTGCCGGTGTTGTAGATACTCCCTTCCCCCGTTCGTGGGCACTGCTCGGTCACGAACTCACCAACAAAATCACCGACTCACCTGCTTGGTATAGCACCTCTTTTTTGTGGGAAAGGCGCCGTCTTTACAGCCAGCTTTCCCTCTACTACCATTGCGCTCAAAACCCAGAGCTCGAAGCCTACTACCGCTACCTCGAGCGCGAAGAGTACATCTACGCCCCTGAATGATGTATTTGTTTGTCTTGAGTCTCAAATGGACGTTTCACAAGTTGGATCAGCTGCTGAGTTAATAGGTGTTGAGACCCCATCACTTTCTCACAAAGTAAGGAGAGCTCGTGTAATTTCTTGACCTCGTTAGGCGAAGCTTTTTGTGCACAAGACATTAATACCATCAAGTATACATCCATCATATTAGGTTGGGTGTTCTTATCCATTTGCAGTGAAATTTTTAAAAGTTTTTTATGAAACCTAAGTGCTTCATCATACTTTCCTAAAGCCTCATAAACAGCTCCTATACTGCCATACGTCTTTAGTACCATCGGATGATTCTTGCCTAGTAATTGAAGTTGAATCTTTAAAGCCTTGTGGTAACATTCCAGCTCATTCGCATTGTCTCCTAGATGCATATAAATAGCCCCTATATTGCCGTAGCTTATGGCTATATGGGGGTGGCTTTCACCTAGGATTAAAATTCTTATTTCCAAAGATTTTTGAAGGACTTCAAGAGCCATGGTATATTTTTTTTGCGTCGCATAAATCGCCCCCATGCTGTTGTAACTATCGGCTATGTGAGGCAAATTTTCACGCACATCTGACGCTAAGGCATTCAAAATATTTAGGTTATATTCAAGAGCCTTTTCCTCATCTCCAAGATCACTACAAAGAAGAGCCATATTATGATGGCATGAGATTACACTTGGGTGGTCGTTTCCAAATAATACGATTAGTATCTCTAAACTTTTTTGCTGGCATTCCAATGCCTTGTCATAGTTCTTAAAGTTTTTGTGCACCAGCCCGATGTTATTATAAGCCGTAGCTACATCCGGGTGGTTTTCACCCCAAACCACAACATAGATTTCTAAAGCCTGTTGATAACAATTAATCGCCTCGGTCAATTCACCGATTTCAAAATAAACATACCCCATGCCATTGTAAAGATTAGCCGCGTCTATATTATTTTTTTCTGGAGAGAGTAGATAGATCTCTAAACCCTTTTTAAAGCATTCGATGGCTTGGCCGTATTTTCCAAGCTGGGCATAGAGAACACCCATGTCATTCTGGATAGCAGGCATAGGTATGAAGTAGTGGCCTGATACACATATTTCTAACGCTTTTTTAAAAAAAAGGAGAGCTTTTTCAGATTCTGCAAGATTTTGATAGGCAAGGCCGATATTACTATGGTTTATGGCTAAATAAAGATGACTATCACCATATTGTTGAGCTAATTCCAAAACCTTAATACCCCGGATCAGAGCTTGTCTATTTTTTCCTATATCCAAGTCAATCCTGACTAAATGCAATTGAGCCTCTATATCGTTGGGATTAAGGGAAACGGCCTGTTCATAAGCTTCTTGTGCCTGGGCATATTGAAGCATTTTGTAGAAGGCTGATGCTTGGACAGCAGGACTATCATCGTAGAAGGGAGCATTCACAAAAATCTTCGGATCTTTCGTACGTAAAAACTCTTCTCCGCAATGATGGAAAGGAAACAGGACCTTATAGATCTGTTGAAGTGGAACCAGATATTTCTCGTCGAGATAAAGATAGTGAGAATCCCGAGGTTTGCCTTTTTCCATATGAAGAAGAAACTCCTCTTCATTTTGGTAAAAAACGTGGGCTTCAAAACGTAGGGCAAGGACTTGTTGCAAAGCGTTGCATAAGTTTTGAGCTCCCTTGTCAGAGAAAATTTTATTGTGCAGAAGTTTCTTAATGATTTTAAAGGAGGATTCTTGTGGGAGACCGTAGAAAAGTTTCAGTCCACCTAATAAAAATTGCAGTGGCCTGTAGAGCTCTTTTTTAATACCAAACGCATTAATTTCTTGTTTGCGTTTGGACAGATCGGGTTTAAATTCTTTTAGGTGCCCCTCGAGCAGCTTCATGGCTAGTTTTTCACGAAAAGGAGTGCCTGTGAAACGTGTCCAGCCATCTGTTGTATTCAACTGATCTTCCTTATCTGCCTGATAAGTGTGAAAGAGGCTTACATCGCCAGAAATATAGCACACGGACGAGAGGGCGTTTGTAACAATAATATCGGCTTCCATCCATTCCACAGACAGGAATTGAACAAGTCCTTTAGGGGTATCGATGAGCTCATAAAAGCCTGGTTTGCCTAAGGGAGTATTCCCTCCAGAGTCCAGAGCAAAGCCGCTTGGCGTGGGGCTAGCTTGTGGTGAGCTCTCTCCAAAGAGTCTGCCAAAGATGGGAAAGAGTGTTTCCCCTAAGTTGATGACTTTGAGCTCGACAAGCTCCGCAAGTGTACGGAAATAGCCGAGATTTTCTTCGGTTTTTTTACCGATGAGAAAGGCAAACTCAAGATCTGAGTAAGGACACATTTCACCACGAGCCATCGATCCCATACCGATACAAGCCCACTGCACAGGAGGAGTTCCTAAGAGTCCTTGAGCATCTAGGATAAGGGAGCCTAAAAGCTTTTTATAGGAAGCTGTGAGAAAGGGAAGGATGTCTTGAATGGGCTTTTTCTCTTCAAATTCCTTGAAGTAGAGGCTCCTGACATTCTTCAACCATTCTCGGTAATTGAGCACGGTTCCTTTATGTTGATAGGGAACTTTAAACCCTTTGCTCTCTAAAAACAGAGCTTCGATCCGCTCAAGTCTTGCTAGCAGGTATTGTTTCAGAAGAGGATTATCTCCATGTTTCTCAAGGATTGCAAAAGCTCCATTGAGGATTTTGGCGGCTTGTACCCATTGCTTTTTTTGGATATAGAGGTCGCTGAGCTTTTCTAGATAAAAGATTTGCTCTTGGTGATTTTTATCTCCTTTGGCTTGCAAAAGCTGGGCACAATAATATCCCTCGATGTCTTGGGGTAGTTGCTCTGGTTCCTTAAGTTTACCTCCTAAAAAGAAGCGAACAAACGCATCTTGTCCCCAATGGACTGCCAGGTCAAACGGAAGGTCGTGGTTCTGATTGGCGCTATCAGGACGGGCTCCTGCTTTTAACAACAATTCGGCACTGGCAATATGCCCATGTTTTGCAGCCCAATGCAGAGGTGTGTATCCAAAAGTATTCAAGGCATTAGGATCAGCTCCGGCTGCTAACAGAAGCTCTACCACATCCGGTTTGTCATGGCCCCATACAGCTTTATGGATAGGTTGTTTCCCATCTTCATCGGCGCAGTGAAGAAGGGGGTATTTGAGAAGTATGGCTACAATGGGCGTGTATCCGTAGAAGGCGGCAACATGAAGGAGGGTGTCTCCCTCTATGCCGACAATGCTAGGATCTGCTTGGTTAGCGAGCAGGCATTTAACAGCAGAAATGTGACCTTGCGCTACAGCCAAGTAAAGGGGTGTTTTTTTGGACAAGTCTTGGGCATTGATTTTGGCTCCCGTATCGAGTAGCAGTTCGATGTGCTCCACCTGCCCAGCCTGTGCAGCTAGGTGTAGAAGCGTTTGCTTAAACCGGTTGGCCTGATCAGGATCAAGACCATTTTCTAGCAAAAACTGCAGGGTGAGAGGACACGGCCTTTTCAGCATCTCTTCGATCAGAAAAGTATCTTTTTTCACTTCTTCTAAGAAAAGTTTGAGCACAGGGATTTGTTCGGAAAAGGCAGCACACTGCAAAGGTGTGGGTTTACCGCTATGAATCATTGTGGGATCTTGCCTGTGGAGCCAAGAGACGATAGGGGCGCTACCTTGTATGGCCGCCACATGCATGGGAGTCCAGCCATCTTTTCTCTCTTTTTTAAGCAGAGTAGACTCTTGAGCTAAAAGCCATTTTAACACAGGAAGCCGGCCGCCTAAGATAGCCGCAAAGAAACAGTTTTCCCCTCGGGCATTCTCTTCTAAAAGACGCTTTTTATCTTCCAAAATCCAACTCTTGACTTGGGGTAGATCTCCGGCTTGGCAGGAAGCATAAAGACCCTCAAACGTATAGTTGGGGCTCAAAGAGGGAAGAAGGTCTACGCCAATCTCTACGATAAAGCTAGGAAGGGCTTGAGCCTTTTGGAATACGACAATCTCATGCCAGGCAGGTGGCTGTTTGTGAACACAAGGGTGATAGACCATGCAATGGGGATTATCTGGAAGAATAGAAGCGACGGGTACGAAGTGAGTATCGTAGTTTTGATAGGCGCCCTTACCCTCCAGCATCCGCATATCACTACATTTTTGGGGATAGGCTTTATCGCTGATAACAGGATAGGGCTCTCGCATCGAGACCCAGGAAAGAAGAAGAGCTCCCTTACTGTACATCGAGGCGTATTGAGCGCTTTCAGTAAAGTAGATCCCACTTCCAAAATAGCCAATGTCGGTACTACCTGAACCATGACCGGAAAAGTATGTATGTTTGCCAAAGTAGGTAAAGCCGGACGCGCAAATCGATTGAGATTTTGGCAAAGAGGTGCCATGCCAAAGAGGAAGAACTTTGGCATGATGGAGGATTTGCTCTTCCTGGTCTACCATCACTTGTAAGGGAGAATATACAGAGGTAAGATCTTTCCAGTTCTCAACCACCTCTTTGCGTTCTGCAGATAGGGATGCGGGCAAAAATTGTTTGGCCTCATGTTCTATATTGCTAAGCTGTGCTAAAAAGCCCATCTGCAAAGAGCTGTTATAAACATAGGTGATCTTAGTAATGCTAAAACCGGGAGGCTTGTCAGCCATAAATTGAGCTAAAACAAATTGAGATGCAGGGTCGGTGGGCAGAAGGACAGCGGCTTTAAAGCGTGGGCTCACAACTTGTAGACGCGCGGAAACCTCAGGGCTGACATGCCAGGGAGTTTGGGGAATTAAGTTCGATGGAATCATATGTACCTCAAGGAGTTGCTAAGTACTTTATTGGGCTTACTTAAAAAGAGCTAGGGATATCTGTATTTTGGATATTAAGGCAAAAGGGATAAGCGGTAAAAGATTCAATATCGAAATCCAAATCAGTGACAAAGCCTTGTTTAAGAACTCGAGGGCTTGTGTGTTTTCATGTCAGTTTTTGCGCGGAATGCGGAAAAATGTATAATGCTTAGGCATGATGGAAGAAGAATTACCCAAAGCTTATGACCCGAAGGCCACCGACGCAAAGTGGTACGCCTTTTGGGAAGAGGGGAAGTTTTTTGAGGCTGATGCTCAATCTAAAAAACCCCCTTACTGCATCGTCATCCCCCCACCGAATGTTACGGGTGTCTTACATATGGGGCATGCTCTTGTCAATACGCTCCAGGATATTTTAATCCGCTGGAAGCGGATGTCCGGTTTTGAAGCGCTTTGGGTCCCAGGTACGGACCATGCCGGGATTGCCACACAGACTGTGGTTGAAAGACATCTCATGGCCACTACCGGCAAACGGAGAAGCGATTTTGAGCGTGAAGAGTTCTTAAAACACGTTTGGGACTGGAAAGAGAAAAGTGAACACACCATCCTATCGCAACTTAAAAAATTAGGGAGCTCGTGTGACTGGTCTCGTCTGCGCTTCACGATGGATAAGGGCTGCAACCAAGCGGTTAAAACCATTTTTAAGAAACTCTTTGAAGCGGGACTGATTTACCGGGGCAATTATCTAGTGAACTGGGATCCGGTAACCCAAACAGCGCTCGCAGATGATGAAGTGGAGTATGAAGAGCGGGAAGGATCCCTATGGTATTTCAAGTACCATCTCGCCGATGGCTCTGGTTATGTACGGATCGCTACGACACGGCCCGAAACGATGCTAGGTGATACAGCAGTTGCTGTCTCACCTAAGGACACACGTTACGCTCATCTTATCGGAAAAAAAGTACGCCTGCCCATCATAGGGCGTGAAATTCCGGTCATCGCCGATCACCATGTCGACCCAGCATTTGGTACCGGGATGGTCAAGATTACTCCTGCCCATGACCCTAATGATTACCGGATGGGCCTAGATCATGATCTGCCCTGTATCAATATCTTCACACCCGATGGTTTCATCAACGAGAATGGTGGTCCTTTCCAAGGATTGAGCCGTGAGGATGGTCGCACTGCAGTGGTAAAGCAAATGGAAGCTCTCGGGCTACTTGAAAAAGTGGAAAGACATGCCCTGAGAGTCGGGGTTTCCTACCGTTCCAAAGCAGTGATAGAGCCCTACCTGTCCATGCAATGGTTCGTCAAGATGGAACCCTTCAAACCCAAGCTCCAGAATGCTGTTAAAGAGGGCAAAGTAAAAATCCTACCCAAATCATGGGAGACGACCTATTTTCATTGGATAGATAACCTACGCGACTGGTGCATTAGTCGGCAACTGTGGTGGGGACACCGCATTCCTATCTGGTACCGCAAGGATCATCCCGAAAAGATGATCTGTTATGATGGTGAAGGGCTTCCACCTGAAGTTGCCCGTGAGCCCGAAATGTGGCAGCAAGACCCTGATGTTCTCGACACTTGGTTCTCATCTTCTCTATGGCCCTTCAGCACGCTCGGCTGGCCAGACAAAACCGCAGATTTGAACAAATTCTATCCTACAAGTGTCCTCGTGACAGGTCATGACATCATCTATTTCTGGGTTGCTCGCATGATTTTGATGGGAGAGTATGTTATGGATACGCCTCCCTTCCCAGAAACTTTTTTGCATGGCCTGATCTATGGCAAATCGTATTGGAAAAAAAATAAAGATGAGAGTATCGCCTACATTTCCGGCGCAGAGAAGCACGCATACGATTTAGGTAAACCCATTCCGCCTGGAGTCTTTTCCAAATGGGAAAAACTCTCCAAGTCGAAGGGAAACGTGATCGACCCTCTCGATATGATTGCCGAATATGGGACTGACGCCGTGCGGATGTCGCTGTGCGCCTGCGCCAACCAATCCCCTCAAATCGATTTAGATAGAAGACGTTTTGAAGAGTTTAAAAATTTTGCCAACAAAGTATGGAATGGCGCACGCTTTGTCTTCATGAACCTAGAGGGACTCTCTTCAGAAGAGCTCTGCAAAGGTATCGATCTCTCCTTATTGGCTCTAGAGGATCGCTGGATCCTTTCAGCCATGAACCGGCTAAACAGGGAAATCAACGCGGCTCTATCAGCTTACTCTTTTGACCAAGCGGCCAACGCAGCTTACAACTTCTTCTGGAAAGAGTTTTGTGCCTATTATGTCGAGATTGCTAAACCCGTTCTTTTTCAAAAAGCAGGTACTCCACAGGAAAGAGCCAATAAGCAGAAAATCCTCGTGACTGTCTTGTGCAATAGTATTCGCCTTTTGCACCCCATGGCGCCGTTCATTACCGAAGAGCTTTTCCAAGTCCTCAAGAGCAGATTCCCTGGGCTCAAACTCAATCCAGAAGCCGATCCTTATACCCGTGAGACTGTCGATGCGCTTCTTGCCCCCGCTTGTGTCGTCGCACCCTATCCGCAAATCGTAGTTCCCTCTGACATCCATCCTGAAATCGAAGAGCGCTTTGCCCGTCTTGAGGAGCTTGTTTACACTGTCCGCAATATCCGTGGAGAAATGAACATTCCACCTCATCTGGCCACCGATATCTATCTCGTCGGAAACTTCCAAGAAAATCCTGACCTGCTGCGTGCTTTTGTGAAATGTAATACCATTGCGGTGGTCACCGAGCCACCTGTATGCAGCCTCAGCGCAACAGGAATGACACATGGCTTACAGATCATCATCCCACTCCCTCAGGAACTGGCGCAAAAGGAGCTTACCCGCCTCGAAAAAGAACAAGAGAAAACTCAGCAATCTGTCGAAAGACTCAACCAGCTACTGGCCAACCCTGAGTTCCATACCAAGGCCCAGCCGGAGCTTGTCGAGAAGCAGAAACAGGCTCTTGTTCAAGCACAAGAGCAGCTCGCGGCTATCTGCGAAAAGCTGAAGACCCTTAGAGGGTCCTGACTTTCCTATTTTAGACATTATTTGAGACATTTACATTTTACATTTTACATTTCTTCATAAAATCTTAATTAATAGGGTTTATAATATAGGAAAACGAGGTGAAAATGTTATCTGTTATCAATTTTACTGCTTATAAATGTTGTGATCGTGACGGCTACTTCCCTTCCATTAACGACAAAGCCCGTATGTGCTCCGAACCTTTACCCTGGGTCGATATGGCTATAGGCGTGATTCTATGCATCATCGGAGGCCTAGCGCAACATATTATGATACCCGCCCCGATTGCTCAAATCTTACTCGATGTGGGTGGGGCGCAAATTGGCGTGGGAGCTTTAATGTTCATGGCACGTCCCTGTGGTGAGTGCTGCCCTAAAATTTACAACAAAGTTCGTGTGGATTTTGCCCCCAAAATAAAAGATTTTTTTAGAAGCTTATGTTGAGTGCTTTAGCTCTTCTTGGGCAACTTTATCAAAGAAGATACGCGTTTCGCTTGTCACAACTCCAGCTAACGCAATAATGCCTATCAGGTTAGGTAATGCCATAAAAGCATTGGCGATATCGGCAAGCGCCCATACCATATCCAAGGGGATGATGACTCCCAAGAAAACAAATACAGAGAAAATCAAGCGGTAAAATAAAATCGCTTTCACTCCAAACAGGTACTCACAACATTTCTCACCATAATACGCCCATCCGACAATCGTGGAATATCCAAATAAGATACTACCGATTACAACCATGATCCCTCCCACATGAGGAAGCGCCGTTTCAAAAGCAGCGATGGTCAAGGGTACTCCATTGAGCACCCTTCCGCTAGATCCAAATTGCCCAAGAACATGGGTCACTGCAATGGCAAGCCCTGTAAAAGTACAAACCACTGTAGAAAGGAATGCGCCGGTCATGGAAATCAATGCTTGACGTCCGGGTAGATCCGTTTTTGCAGCAGCAGCAGCAATAGGAGCTGTGCCAAGACCCGATTCGTTAGAAAATACCCCTCTTGAGACCCCCATCTGGATAGCCATCATGATCGTTGATCCGGCAAAACCACCAACTGCCGCTTGTCCAGTAAAAGCCGTAGTAAAAATACGCTCGAAAGCTGCTGGGATTGCATCAAAACGGAGTACTAGAATGGCCACACTCCCCATAATGTAAAACAGGGCCATGAAAGGGACAAGAAAGGATGTGACCCCACCGATCGATTTAATCCCTCCGATCAAGACAAGACCCGTGCATACAGCTAGTACTACTCCGGTAATCCACACGTCGACTCCAAAGGATGCATGAATGGCTGCAGAAATGGAATTGGATTGTACGATATTCCCGGTAAACAGCGTGGTGATCGTACCAAAAAAAGCAAAGGCCATAGCCAGCCATTTCCAGTTCAATCCCCTTTCAATGTAGTACATCGGACCACCTGCCATTTCGCCTCGGGCATCCACAACACGGTATTTGACCGCAAGGATCGCTTCGGCATATTTAGTAGCCATACCGATCAGCGAAGTGACCCAAAGCCAAAATAGAGATCCTAGTCCCCCCATAGCAATTGCAGTTGCAACGCCGGCAATATTGCCTATCCCGATAGTTGCTGCCAGTGCTGTCATCAAAGCTTGGAAATGAGAAATATCTCCTTCAGACTGATCATCATGGCGGGTGAAGGCCAACTTAAGAGAGTAAAACAAGCGCCTAAATTGTATCCCCCGCAGGATATATGTGAGGTAAAGTCCAGTGCCAACTAGGATTACAAAAAGAGGCTTCCAGACCCACTCATCGACTTTTGTTAACCAATAAAGATACGATTCCATAAGCGAACAAACTTTGTGACTATTCACGAGCCAGCAGAATCTTTAAGGCAGGCCCACTTTGCCAAGCTGGGAGTGGATAGTCACCACAGGGAGGCTTTTAACCAAAAAGCTGGATTACCTGAATGGTTACCAAACTTTGTGACTATGCACGAGCCAGCAGAATCTTTAAGGCAGGCCCACTTTGCCAAGCTGGGAGTGGATAGTCACCACAGGGAGGCTTTTAACCGAAAAGCTGGATTACCTGAAGAGCTACCAAACTTTATACCTTGCGAAAAGGATATATTAAAAGCGAAATAGACCGTAACCACATTGTGACAACCACATTGTGACTATTCACGAGCCAGCAGAATCTTTAAGGCAAGCACACTTTGCCAAGCTGGGAGTGGATGGTCACCACAGGGAGGCTTTTAACCGAAAAGCTGGATTACCTGAATAGTTACACCACATTCCCATAAACTCTCATATTTGATAATGTGGCACAATATGACACTGGTATCACTGGAACCGGACACGCTCGAGAGTGCATTGCCTGTCCCCGAAGAGATTCAACAAGAAATTCCTTTAACTTCGACGCACGCCTCCTTTGTAAGGAGCTCGCGCGATGCAATAGAGGCCATTTTAAATGGATGGGACACGCGTCTGCTTCTGATCACCGGCCCCTGCTCTATCCACGACCCGGATGCCGCACTCGAATACGGCCGGAGACTATCGAAGCTTGCAGACCATGTTTCAGACCGGTTTTTAGTGGTCATGCGTACCTATATTGAAAAGCCTCGTTCGATTCTTGGCTGGAAGGGGATGCTCTATGACCCAGCAATCGATGGTACACATCAATTAGTAAAAGGGATCCGACTGACGCGGAAACTGCTAGCGGATTTGGCCGATCTGCGCATTCCGACAGGCTGTGAGCTTCTAGAGATCAATACAGCTCACTACTATACCGATCTACTCTCTTGGGGTTGTGTGGGAGCCCGTACCTCCTCTTCCCCGCTTCATCGACAAATGGCTTCAAACCTCAATTTACCTATGGGGTTCAAAAACAGCACAGACGGAAACATCGACACTGCAATTCATGGAATTTTGTCTGCTGAGAGCCCGCATGTCTACATGGGCCTTTCCCCTTCAGGTCAAATGGTCCGCGTCCAATCCGAAGGAAACCCTCTTTGCCATGTCGTGCTCAGAGGTAGTCTACAGGGGCCTAATTATCACCCCCAAGCCGTCCAGATGGCTATCCAAAAATGTAGGCAAGCCCAAGTCTGCAGTAAATTGATGATCGATTGCTCGCATGATAACTGTGGGAAAAATCCTGAACAACAAGAACGGGTTTTTCTTTCTGTCGTTCAACAAATCTTAGATGGGAATACCCATATCGCAGGAATGATGCTTGAAAGTCACCTGAACAGCGGCTCTCAAGAGATAGCTTTCCCCTTGCGCTACGGCGTATCGATCACTGACCCCTGCATGGACTGGCAAACTACCGAAAGACTAGTCCTACAAGCCCACTCCCAGCTTAGGCAATCTTAAACTTGAGAAAGGAAGGTCCTCCCACAAGGAAGGGTGATACGGCGGGAGGGGGATGTTAACCCAAGTTCAGTGAGTTGCTCTCGAGAAAGGGAGCCGAAGTTTGTCGGATTTAACACTACAACTTGAAAATTCAAAGAATAACTTTTTTACTTTTTAAAATTTGTGTTGGTATCCCGAGAGACCTATAGACTCCTTTTTGATTTTCCTCTGCATTCGTTGTACTTCTATGATAGAGGATCTTGCCTTCTTTGGTTTTTGCTTGCATCGTCACACGTACCCGTTTAGACAACCAATTACGGACTGTCTCCCAATTATGTGAAAGACCCTGTTTTCGGAGTTGATATAGGCAACTTTGAATCAAATGGTAAGCCAACAGGGTAATCCAAAGATGTCCATCTACTCGATGTTCTTTTTGATGATAAACCGGACGCATCCCTAAAGAGGATTTCATAAACCGAAAGGCATCCTCTACGGTGCGAAGGGTGTTGTAGAGATTCCATAATTCTTTGGGCGAGAGTTTGATCAGATTTGTTCGTAGAAAATAATAGCCATTTAGCCTCTCACTTAGCTTAGCCGATTGCAGTTTCCAGGTAATGTGAAGAGCTGTAAGGCCATCGCTGGAAGGCTCCACGTGTATTTCGTAACATCCCGACACGTGACGATGTTTCTCCCTTAGCCTCCCTATCCTCTCTAATACTTTGATATATTTTTTTCTCCCCTTGGGCTTACCTAAGCCTTCATTGGCTTTTTTTAATTCCTCTTCAAACCGTTTCTGAAAGAGCTCTCTCATCTGGGTAGCAACTGCCAATTTGGCTTCAGACTCACAGTAAAGCCATTTCTCTTCTATTCCATCTTCTTGAATAAAGGCAGCTTTAACGTTTTTCCCAAGATCCCCCACTTCATCCATGGATCCTTCTATTTCAAGAGAGGGGGCCTTTTGCCTAGCCGATACGATGTAGGTATAATGGTGGTCTCGCAACCATTTGAGATTCTCCTCTGTTGCAATACCGGCATCCAGGATAACTGTTGGTTTGAAAAGATCCTCAGGGTCGTGAAGCAGCTTTACGATCTGCTCTAGAGTGCTAGGTTCTGATATGTTTCCAGGAAAAAATGAGGAGCGTCTTGCAAAGCCATATTCATTGATCACGAGCCCTAGAGTGATCAGAGGAGAGTCGGTCCGTTTTTCTTTTGACCTACCATGCTTGGCTTTGGGGTTGCCTTTTGCCTGCCCTTCCATATAGGTATTGGTTAAATCGTACAGAATCATTGTACTTTGATAGCCATGAACTTGCTGCTGAAATACCTCCAGGTGTCTTTCCAATTCTTCTTTGTGATCCAATAATCGGTCGCTGATTTGGTAGAGGTGATCAGAGGATGTTTTTTGGAAATTGAAATCTATGAGCTCGCCAAGGCCACTGCTTTCCTCAAGCCACGCATGTGTCGCCCGTTCACTGGCTGGGAAGGTGGCCCTCCCAATGATTGTACCGAGCGCTAAGGACGCTTCTCTTTCTGAAAAACCCATCTCCCGTAATTTTTTTGGTATTTGAAGTTGAGTTGCACAGTGCAATAGAACATGCTCCACCCCTACTGTTCGAGGTTCGCTCTGTTCTATTGTATGGACATCTATTGTTTGGTATTCCTCCTCCTCTTCGCCTTTCATTTCCTGTTTTGGTTGGTCAGACAGATGACGAAGGAGCTCAGAGGCATACTTTCTGGCCAGCCGTTCTATTCTTGCAGGATAGGACAGAAAAGAGTTAATCCCTGTGAGGATTTCTTCTATCCGGTTGGCTAGAAGCTTGCTCTCCTGTTTATCCAGTTCGAGATCGGCGCCGAGGTTGAGGAGAATGCGTTGTCTTGGTCCTCGTTCTGTTCGGACCGATTCGATAAGCTGAAAATTGTAATATATTTTTTTTGTGTCAGGATGGGTGATGCGTGTTTTTCTGATAAACATGATGCGCAGTATACATCCCGCAGGATTTTTCTGATATATAAATAATTATTTTATGAAAGATTTAGACACTACAAGACAATTGAAAATGCAATATATTGGTACTGAATTAGATAGAAAAAACAGGTTTATCAGAGATTTTTTAAATATGATTGATAATCAGCGTGTTACGCAGTTTTAAAGAAATTCATATAAAATGAACTTGGGTTAGGCAATCTTAAACTTGAGAAAGGAAGGTCCCTCCCAAAAGGAAGGGTAATATGGCGGGAGGTGGATGTTAATCAATTTTCAGAGGTAGCATAGAGAATTCCTGAAACGCCACCGACTAATACCCCTATGTTCTATAGAAAGTTGTAATACATCCTGTTCGCTCATCATCATTTCTTCCTCTCATTAAGTTTTCTCTGCATTTTATACTGGTCAGTTGCAAGAATTTTTTATTGTGGATCGACAAACGGCTCTTTGCGTGCATAGATTGTATATTTCTCTTTTGGGAGAGGATTAGGATAGTCGCACCGAATGACTTCAAAATCCGCTTCCGGATCGATGGGAAAATCAGCATGCACTTCTGTAGCAATGCATGAATAATGTTCTTCAATGACTGCACTAACCTCACCATGGTGATAAAACATAATCCAAGCAATCTCGTCACCAGGTTCCCATTTTAAAATCACCTTACGTAGTGACGGTATGACTTCACCAAAAAGAGCCCTGGTAATGGAGAGTTCCAAACCTCTTACAATCACTATATCTTCTTGATTCAACATTATTTTTTTCTCCTGTCAAGCATTCTTTTCAATTTATTGGGATCAACCGGCACAACATGGTAACCTCCACTCATGTCATAATGGATATCTCCAATAGAAGTGAGCACGCGGGTTTTTGTATCTCGATCAACATGAATCCCAATGATTTCATCAAAAGCAACCGTCTCTTTATATCCCGCTTCCCCGAAGGAAAACCGGGTAGGTACACCTTCGCCTAACTTGGGTTTCACTAATTCCTCTAGACGTTGTACTGAAATCGTTAATTCGCCTTTACCCGCACCTGCATCAAAGTTATTGGCTCCGGGGATATGCTTTTCTTGTTGCCCTAGATGCAGCTTGCGACGAAATGGACTGCCGAATCACAACCCCCTTTGATACAACCTAAACCGACTCCAATTGAAAACACAAAATGCTGATAGTTTGGGTCATCTAAGAAAGTAGGGCGCATGTCGCTTGTGAGGTAATCAGACAGGGCACATTGTAAATTACCGGTCTCAAAATAGGCGACAGCCCGTTCAAAAAAGGCTTCTTTGTGTTGAGGGTCTTTTTGGATGGCTTTTGTAAGGGAAGTAATAGCTTCGTCATAGCAGAGCAGCTCATTTAAAAGCCTCCCTTCCTGAAGATAGAGGTCTGAAGTAAGAAATGATTGAAGATTGTTAGCTTCGGCATAAGCAATCCATTGTCTGATGTCATCGAACGACTCTAAAAAAGCTCCTGTGTGAAAGTGCAGCATTCCACGCTCATAGTAGATCTTGGGATGGGGATGTTTTTTAAGACATTTTGTATATTGCATTTGAAAGTAACGGATCATCTCATCTGTGGCTGCAAGAAGGTTTTGATGCACGATTTGATGCTCGGCAGATGGCAAATTTGTAGAACTGAATTGATCGATAGCATGGAAAATTTGATAATATTGGGAATAAAAATAGGCATGAATAATCAGGCCTCGAGCAAATTCTGCGTTGATACTATAATTTAAATAAGGGCTGAATTTCTTGGCCTTCATTTCCTGTTTCAAGCTCGTGAAATCTGCAAGCCATTCCAAAACCAGGCTGGCCGTAAAGCTGATGTTGCTTGCCCAATTTAAGCAATGAGGCCAATAACAAGTGCAAGTTCGATTGGTATCGAGATAGCTTAAGAATTGTTCAAAAAAAGGAAAGTAAGTTTGGTAACTCCAATTGAAATATCCAGGAAAAATAGAGTGTTGCGTACAGAAATGCCACTGAGGGATTTTTTTTTTAAATGCCTTACAATATTTTCCAAAAGTATTGTGATGTTCAAGCTCTCCTACGTAGACTCTGTGCCATTCTCCTGCCTTTAGGCAAGAACATCGATATAGCATCAAACCATCACCTCCGGACCATCCGCGGTATTGGCCATACCCAAGTGTTTCAGGGTGGTAGTAGTCTCTGATAATGGTATCACCACAAATTGTGCAATGTCCATGGTCGCACGTATCATATGCACTGGTATTTTTAGGAAAAAGGCGCCATTTTTCTCCGATACGCTCGATCAATGTGGTGTCGATCCAAGCCAGCGAATTTCCATCTCGCAGAAACTCTAACTCGAGATTGCCTTCGTCATCTGATTTCCAGCAGGAACACCCTTTTGGATCGTTGATCAGATGGTTGAGACAGAAATATGGCCACATTGTGTCATAAATTTCAGGAATGAACTGACCATCATTAGGCCCTTCGGGTTCATAATTCTCAATTTTTTCCAGCCGTTGACATAATTGCGCATATTTTTTTGCGTACTTTTCTCCACTATTGAGTAAAAAATCGAGATTTTCAGATGATTTAAGTGGAGCTGGACAGCAAACCAATAGCAGGGGACAAATCCAGTTAAAAATATGATACATGGCAAGTTGAAATGATTGTGAACAGGCCATTAAGATCTGCGAATTATTTTTTGTCAAGCATGCAGCCTGGTGGCGGGTGCAATTTCACTCGATAGACTTTTGGCTGCTGAGAAGCGATATTCACAGACGTGATAAAAATCGAGAAGATAGGACCCTTGCTGTTTCTTACCTCATGGAATGCAGGGAGAGGATTGTTAGTTTTCGGAAGATATCTCTATAAGATCTGTCCAAAGGTAGTGGGTCCAGTCATCGAGGATTTCACCAGCGCGGATCAGTTCGGCTTTGAAGGCTAATATGCCTTCGCGGCACCAGTAATCTTGATTGATGAGCCGGTGGATTTTCCACCCTTTCCGCTTTTCTATGGGCATATTGAGGGTTTCTATTTCGCGGTTGCCATAACGTACTTGTAGGCGCAGAAAGATAGGTTCGGAGCCCATCATGCAACTGCGCGGGAGATTCCAGCGCACAATGACTTGCTGGCCATAATAACACTCTCTGTTGGGATCTGGTGTGTTTACTCTCTCGGAGGCAAGATGCTGGGGATACAAGTATTCAGAGCGACACGTCACATACCGGCCCTGACACCCTCCTAAGAAATTGCCCAGAAAGATGAGAAAAAGACAATAGGTGGATTTTTTTACCGCTGAGGACGCAGAGAGATAAACAAAAATGGGGTGTTTCAATTTAATTGAGTCCTAATAGACTTGTCGCAGCCATACAGGCTGCAAGATATCAACTGTCCAGACCCAGGGCGTTGCCCTGGGCTATTGCAATCTCAGCCTTTCAGGCTGAATAAAAGCTTGTGCATACATAATACCATTTCCAGAAAATAAAGTCACAAATTGACACTGTATAACACACCATTTTTGAACGATCCTTTCTCGCTTAGGTGCAAAAACATAGGCTTCGAAACGATCATCCAAATCTGTCATGTTACCCAGTGCCACTTCATGGCTTTATTTTCTGGAAATGGTATAACTTCCATTCTGCAAAACCTTTCTTCAGCCCGGAGGGGGCCTACACCACCAATAAACAAAGACTTTTCAGGGCAGGCATCCTATGTATCATGATATCTCTTTGCACCTCTGCGTCTTTGCGTTTAAATCACTCATCAAAAGAGAAGCAAAGCGAAAACGAAAGCAAACAGAGAGAAAGACTCCACAATCCCAATCGCTGCAAAGCATTTTCCGTAAATGGCCGGCTGTTTAGCAGAGGCCTGGATCCCGGTAGCGCAGCACTTGCCTTGCATGTAGGATGAGACGAGCAGGGCAAGGCCAACAGAAGCTCCTATACCGATCCCACCGACTGCTGAAAGAGTCCCCTCTTTAATCGCACCATGCATCAAGAGCATTAAGATGAAACCATAAATCGCCTGGGAAGAGGGCATCGCCGACATCCCAATCATTTTTCCATGCCCCTCATCAATGCGCGCCATCACAGCGTGAGAGGCCATTCCGGCCACCGCACATCCAATGGAACTACCCACCATGGCGAGTCCTAAAACAATGGCTGGGCCTATAACATCAATATCCATTTCAATTCCTAACCTGTTTTTGGGTTTATTCCCTAAATTTCAACAAAGCGAGCGGGTTAAAGTGTTTACCCCCTCCCTCAAAGCTATAGTGATACCACTCAATAAAATTAAGACGCAAGCCGTGAATCACTCCTCCCATCAATGCGAGGGTAAAATTGAGAGTGTGGCCTACGAATATGATCAAGATGCCGAGCACCCATGGCAATTTGGAGGCTATGTTATTGAAGGTAGAAGCCATGATCATACCAGCAAGAGAGAGGGCATAGATACGTAAATAGGACATCACATCGGCAAAGACTTGGACGACATGCATGGCTTCTGCCAGCCCTTTGAGGCGGTGCTGGATGAGGGCTAAAACCACAGCTATACTCAAACCGCCAAAAACAAGATATTTTCCAATGATGGTCCCTTCCGCGTAGGGGACTAAAAAAACATAATGAATGAGTGAAACGGCTCCCAAAATAGAGGGGAAGTACAGGTAAGCACCCACAATGAAGATGGCCCACCCGATTCCGGACCAGTTTTTATTGGCATATCTGAGGAAACCTAGAAAAATATGGACAGCCCCTACAAAAATGGCAAGCTCCAGCAAGACGTTGCTTTGGAAGTTGCTGTAGATGACATATTTGTTCATCCCTTCTTGGTTGCGTGTTACCCCTTTGAGAAACTGATCAGCAGTGGTTGCTTGTTTGAGCACAGGATATTCTTTAAGCAAATCGCTATAAGCGGGAGGCTTATCATGTAAAAAGTATTCGGCTTTGCGCTCCACCATCCAGTTAATGATAGAAATGCTGCGGATTTTATTTTCAGGGGCAAACTCGATGCCAAAAAAGGAGACAAGCAGAACACCCCAGATGATGCATCCAATGGAAAGATAGGTAGACAAGAGAGTAAGGCGTCGGACAAAGCCCCCTTTTTTCTTACCATATTTGAAATAAAGCCATAAAGAAATCCCTAGTAGAATAATACCATACCCGGCGTCAGCGATGATCATGGAGAAAAATAGAGCAAAGGCAAAAAAGACCCAAAGCGAGGGATCCCGGTCGGTTGTAGCAGGGGTATCGTAGATACCGATCAAATCTTCTCCCAATCTGCCTACTCCGGTATTTTCCAAATGGGTGGGGACTCGATCTTTGGGCTCAACTGCAATCTTGCTGACATAAAGGCCCAGCTCTTCTGCGAGGCGCTCAAGATCTTTAATTTTATTTTTAGGAATCCATCCTTCGACTGCGAATACATCACCTTCTAGCAATGGTTCGATGCTCTCCTTAGAATTCTCGAGATGATACTTATTTAGAGTGTTATATAAACCTTGCTTCAGCAGTTTTTTTTTGTGTGCCAATGAGGCTAATTCGGTTTCATACATATCAATCTGCAAATGGATCTGGGCAAGCTCCTGATTCAATTCTCCTAATGAACGGTGGATGACAATCTCAGTTAAACCATGATATGTAGTGGGCTCACAGTTGATCGCTAAAAAATAGTCGAGTCCATGTGCTTGGCGTATAAAAATCACTTCAGGGCGTTTTGTAGACTCTGTTTCTGTATTCATTTTACAGAAAAAAAATTGGAATACCCGTTTGGAGTCCTGTTCTAGCTCTCGTAGCTGATCTAAAGAGAAATCGCCAAAGACCTCGATCCTTTCAATCTCTTTAGTGAGGATGCGCCTTTGCTCACGCAGCCGCTCCAGTTCGGCTTCCCGCTCTACGACATGGCGGGCCAATACGTGTGCAGAGCGGTAATCATCAGTAGGCTCTTGCTTGACAGGGACCATTTGACGCAATACGTGCAGTGCATCTATAAAATTCTGGACCTCAGGAGAAGTTTCTAAGGGAAGCGGCGTTTTGCGGATGAACTCGACAATACCCATTTCCTGAATGCGCTTAAAGAAGGCATCACGCAGGAGCATGGGGCCTATGACAAGGTATTTAGTGACATCAATCCGCATGTTTTACCTTTGCTGCCTTTCGCCCTTCAATTTTTGATTTTGCGACCTTCGCCTGGCCTACAGCGGCTAGTTGCTGATCCCCTAAAAAGACTTTAATCCGTTTGATATTCTCCTCAGCTCTAGGGATGAGATTTTTTTCAAAAAGATTTACTCGTATCGAAACTTCTCTAAGCTCTTCTTCCAGTGCCCTTTTCTTTTCTTCAGCAACGAGCACACGGGCACGCGCAGTGGCCATGAAGCGTAAATCGGTTACTGCGGAATCCAACCACACAGGGGTAGTAAATAGGGGGTATTCAAATGGCGCGAAGACAATACCCTCAAAAACTGGAATATCAACCCCAGCGATATTCTCGTATGTTTTAGCGATTTGCTCCACTTTGGCAGCATGAGTCAAGTCCAAACCGACTCGTTCACTGAGAAGACTGCTGCTCTGAGACACCGTTAAACGGGCACTATGAAAAGCCTCTTCGAGCTCAAGGATTTCACCTCTCACCTCGTTTACCTGAACTTGTAACATCGCCTTTTTGAGCTGAAGCGTGGGCAAATACTTCCTAAGCTGGCTTAAGCGTACTTGCTGTCCTCTCAGTTCATTTTTGGTGAGTCTTACAGTACTTACCATTAGCCCGGCCAATATTTATCAACGATCGACTGTTTCATACCCACTTCATGTCTTTGGAAACATTCCGCAAGCAATTGCCACCCTAAATCAAGTGCCTGCTCAAGCTGCATATTCACAGAGAGGTTCATCATTTTCTTTTCGAAGAGATCAGAAAAATTAAGCAGTTTTTCATCCCAGCGAGAGAGCTTAAAGCCCATCGATTGTCTTTCCTTCGCTTTTTTTGAGTCAGCATAAAGACGGATCAAGCTGTTGGCAATGTCTCCGTGGTCTTCACGGGTCACCTTGCCAATGACCTGCTGTTTGAGTCTAGAAAGCGAGCCGAAAGGATCGATATAACCACCGTGGAGATAGAACTGTCCTTCGGTGATGTATCCTGTATTATCAGGAACAGGGTGGGTCACATCATCGCCTGGCATCGTGGTGACGCTGATGATGGTAATCGAACCACTCCCTTCAATATCGACTGCTTTTTCGTAGCGGGAGGCCAAATCAGAATAGAGAGAGCCCGGGTAACCTCTATTGGAAGGGATCTGATCCATCGTAATGGAGATCTCTTTGATCGCATCGGCAAAAGCGGTCATATCAGTCAAGAGCACAAGTACATCTTTGCCCGATATGGCAAATTTCTCTGCACAGGCCAGAGCAAGATCGGGGGCAAGTAAGCACTCGACTGCTGGGTCTGTAGCCCGATGAATGAACATGACAGTTTTCTGGGCCGAGCCTGAGGTTTCCGCGTTGTCGATAAAGGCTTGATAGTCGGCGAAAGTGAGCCCCATACCAGCAATCACAACCACATCCGCATCGGTCTGATTGGCGATGCGCATCAATACTTGGTTGTAGGGCTCTCCTGCCACAGAAAAAATGGGAATTTTCTGAGATTTCACCAGGCAATTGAATACATCGATCATAGGAATATTGGTGCGTACCATCTCACGAGGGATAATGCGGCATACAGGATTGAATGAGGCTTGACCGATGGGTATTTTCTCGCCCAAAATCGCAGGACCTCCATCTACAGGAATACCAGTACCACTCAGGCGCCTACCTAAAAGGGCCCCGCCAAATGTAGCTTCGATCTCGTGCTTCAAAAATGTGACTTTGTCTCCTGTCGATATCCCGCGTGTCCCCCCAAAAACTTGCAAAGTAACTTGGGTATCGTCAAAACGGAGGACCGAAGCATACGTCGGAGAACCATCCTTTCTATCGATGCGGGCTAACTCACCTAAACTAACACCTTCGGCTGTCACGGTAATCAGGTTACCGCGCATGTCGTTGATTCTATCGTGAACTTTTTTCATAATTTCCGTGCCGTTTCGATCATTTCTTGAATCCCTGCCCATAAATCCTTGTACTCCTGGCTCTCAAACGGCGCAGAATTTAACGTCTTGATCTTCCCCTGCAAAGTGAGGAAAAACTCACGCGCTTTGTCACGCGTTGAGAAATCAAACTGAGCCTCGAAGATCTGATTGATGAGGCGGAAAAGAGGAATTTGCCTTTCCAAAGGACAATAAGCATCCACTTTATCGAAAGCGTTTTGCTGCAAATAGCAAAAATCATACGCCTCCGCCTTCAAGTGAATAACCATATCTTCTAATGACGTGCCCTCTTCGCCCACTACCTCCATTCTCTTGCCAATCACATCTCCTTCGCGCAAATACCAAGCCGCAAGACGGACCATGTCACCCCAGCCCGGAACCGCATGCTCTAATTGAAGAGCAACATCATCCACATATTTCGACCATGAGATTAATTGGTCAATCGCTGGAAAACGTCGGGCATCGGAGCGAGCACGAGATAGGGCACAAAAGGCGCCGACTACCGCGAGCGTTGACTGTGTTACAGGTTCTTCAAAGCTTCCTCCTGCTGGTGAAACGGCTCCGCAGATGGTCATGGACCCCTGTCTTCCATCTTTCAAGCTCACACAACCTCCTCGCTCATAAAATGCAGCAATTCGGGATGCGAGATAGGCCGGAAATGCCTCTTCCCCGGGGATCTCTTCCAAGCGACCAGACATTTCGCGTAGAGCCTGCGCCCAACGGGAAGTAGAGTCGGCGAGCAGTAGCACATCAAGGCCCATCTGACGATAATATTCTGCAATCGTGGCTCCCATATAAATAGAAGATTCGCGCGCCGCTACCGGCATTGAGGAGGTGTTGCAAATAATACAAGTACGGTTAATGAGGGGCTTATCAGTATGAGGATCGATTAAAATTGGAAATTCACGTAGAACTTCTACAACCTCCCCCGCCCGTTCACCACAAGCACAAACAATCACGATATCGATTGCAGCGTACTTAGAGAGGTGGTGCTGGATGACTGTTTTACCAGCTCCGAATGGCCCGGGGGTACAAAATGTCCCCCCTTTCATGATGGGATTCTGAGTATCCAAAGTTCTCAAACCCGTATCCATCATCTGGGAAGGCTTAACTTTGGTACCCTGGAAAAGCCCCATTTTGATGGGCCATTTTTGGACCATCGTAAATTCTATATCTTGGCCACGCTCTGTTTTCCCACGAGCCACAACTGTATCGACAGTATACTTTCCAGGAGATATGGTCCATGTCAGCGTCACTTTGCCATAAAATGAGAAGGGGACCATAATATGGTGCTCAAAACGGCCCTCTATCGTCGTCCCTAAGGTATCTCCACGCTCTAATTGATCGCCCACATGAGCACGAGGCAGATAATCCCACTCGGTTTCTCTATCAAGAGAGGGCACATAGATGCCTCTTGGTAGAAAATAACCTGTTTGTTTTGCAATCACTTCCAGACGGTTTTGCAAACCATCGAAGACCGATTTTAGCAAGCCAGGTCCCAGCTCTGCTTCAAGTAAATCCCCTGTAAAAGAGACCGGTGTATTGAGTTTAACCCCACGCGTATCTTCATAGACCTGAAGCTTGACCTCGTCACCCACAACTTCGATGACTTCAGCTTTGAGATGATTGCCGTCTACTTCGACAAAGGCGACCTCTCCTTGGCGCAAATGCCCATCAAATTTCACTTGGAGGAGGTTTCCGAATGCTTTTACAACACGACCAGTTGCTCGTGGAGCGTTCTCTATTTCAATGCTCATGCTATTTCCTTTTCAATCCTGTCTACTATTTGAATGCCCTTTTGGACATTGAGCTCAAGCCAACGCTCCACAAGGATCAACCGGGCCAGATAATTCAGGATCCGGTCTATCGTAAATGGCTCTGTCCCCCACAATTCAATGATATAGTTGAATTGATATTCATAAAGCGCTTTGTGCATTTCCAAAGGAGAATTTGAATAGGCCTCGAAAATTGGTTTAAGCTCTTTATATTCAAAAGGTGGTTCGTAATTTTTGCCATCTCCTTGCGCCAAAATTTGGGCAACAATGGGATCTGACCCATCTTCATATTGGAGCTCTTCGGCTACATTTTTACCCAATTTTTGTGCACGAAATCCCAACATCACTAAGCGAAATTCCCGCTGAAAAGCAAAGTACTTATTCACAAAGCCACTCGTGTGCTCGATCTCATACGCAAAAAACTGAGTCATCAAAAGAGAAAAATGCCCAAGGCGCTCCTCTGTCCCACGGTATTTTTCTAAAAAATCGGTCAAATAAGGAGGAAAAGGCTCTCCGTCTTCCCAAGCATAATCTATAAGAGCTTGGCTCATCTGATCGCGCGTATAATTTCCCCGAAAATCGAAAGCTTCATCTGCCCATAGAGCGCGCAGATTTTCGAGATCGATCAGATGTAAAAAATCGCGAACATTGTGCAGATCTTTACGGCTAAGATTCTCATTCATCAAGGTTTTGAACTCTGCAAACCCAAGAGTAGGGACGTGCCCGATCTCTAATGGAGGAAGGAGGCTTGCGAGAAAAAAATACTCATTCATCCTGTTTCCTGCGCTTGGAAAAGAAGATCACGAAAATCTTTCCGGATGTATCTACCGAGCAATTCCTTTAATGCTTCATCACTGAGGTCGAGTGTCAGCTGCCGGTCGTGCAATTTGAGCTGAACCCCGCCGGAAATTCCACCCAAAACCACTGATTTTTCTTGGAGCTTGCCAAGCACCTCTTTCAATAAGAGGGCGTTGACTTTTTCAGCAGGAATCTGAGAGGGAATAATGGCTGACAGTTGGGCGCTTGTCCCCTCTTTCTCCACAGCTTTCACAATCGCATTGATAAGCTTTGCAGCAAGATCTGGATCTGCAGCCTGCTTACTTAGCCACTCGGATAAACTTGCATTAAATAAATTATTTTCGATCTCTTGCCTAAGAGATTCCATAACCTGTGCGCAGGCTAGGCGGATCGAATGATCAAAAAGCTCTTTCTGCTTCGCCATTTTGACCTTCGCTGCAGAAATGATCTCTTCAGCTTGAGCCTCAGCTACGCGCTGGATGTTACGCGCCTCTTGCTCTGCGACTTCTACTATCTTTTGCGCCTCTGCTTGAGCGGGTTGCAAAGTTTCATTTTTTAGAATTTCGCAAATCTTCTTGATTTTGTCTTTGCCAGTATCTAAATTCTCCATTATTCTGGACCCCTAGAGAGTTTTGTATGGTTGTCGCCCTATCTCAAATTACCTTCTCAAATTACAGATTAGATTTAAACTGGACTTATCATAGCTAGCATAAATCTAACTCGAGAAGTGCGATAGGTTGTCAAAGGAACGTTTAAAAATCAAGAGGTTTCGAGTGTTTTTGAAATCTATTTTCCTGTTACTTTTGATCAGTAACTGCGCCTTTGCTCAAAACCTGAGCTTTGGATTGTCCTCGTCGAATGTAAAGAAAATAACGCAGCACAATTTGGGATTTTCCGCCGATGTAAAAGGCCAAAGACCCCTTGCAACACCAAAACGCAAAAAAGATACAAGTAAAGTCCCTGAATTTAAGATAGAAAAATCTAAAACTCAGACTAGGGGGAATGATAGCATTTATATTACCCATCCACCTAAGGGTTGGGAATGCATTAACGACCCTCAACAGTTACCTCAAAAAGTGAAGATCATCTTCGTGGGTTCCGGACAAGGAAATAATCCGTTCACACCCTCTATCAATCTAGCCACCGAAGCCACCACGCTTTCCCTGAATGAATATATCGCCCAAGCAAAAGCGTATCATGAAGGACGTGCAGGTACGCGCTGCAATTTGATAGGTCCTATTCAGACAAATGTGGGTCCCGCTCAACTGTTGCAAATCGAGCGAGCCTCACAATGGGGCGATATTCGGTTTTTACAAGCAGTATATATACAAGACTCAGAGGCCTACGTAATCACAGCAACGTGTCTCAAAAGTGATTTCCCCACCCTCTCATCACAGATTTTTAAGGCCATCCAATCCTTCTCTCTTCCTATTTGCCAGAATGATTAGAGGAACTAGTGATTCTAAATCAAAATTTTGCATCACTTTACCATCTCGAACTGCCGTTTTTAGGATAATCACAAAACCATTGCCAACAAATTGATTTTTTTGCTATGCCTAATCTTTTAACGGAGAGATGGTCTGTGAAAAAATGCATTTCGATTTTGACAATTTTTTGTTTCTCTTTAGTGACACCCCTGTCGGCTGATACAAGTAGCACTTATATCGACTACCAAAACTTCAATCATGGATATTGCCCTACTTGCAATTGTTATCCTTGCGCCTGTGCCCCTCAAGCATACCCACCTCCTGGTCCTCCACCTATACCCCCCATGCCACAGCCAACTGGGCCTATACCTTGTGGTACACCTGGCCGAGGCCCTGGACCATGCCCCTCTTGCAACCCATGTGGTCCATGCGATCCTTGTGCGCCTGTTTGTGGAACAGATTGTGGGGTTTCAATCTGCGCAATTGCAGTGGCTGTAGTTGCTGTTGCTGCAGCAGCAGCAATTATTGTAGCTTCAGGAAACGGGACTAGTACAACTCATTAAGGATATGTCTAATATGAAAGGGCTGATCTCTCTTATCTGTATCTTTCTAGCAGCAGCGGCTCCCTTAAAAGCTGCCAGCGATACTTTTATCGATTATCAAAATTACAATCATGGCTACTGCCCAGATTGCAATTGCTATCCTTGTCGCTGCGCTGAAAACGTTGATGCGCCCGTCCCACCACCGCCACCTCCACCTCCTCCTGGAGCAGCAGCAGCGGTACCTCCTCCACCTGCATCTCCATGTGGTCCTAAACCCGATGCCTGCACCCCCGCCACTATTTGTGCAACAAATTGTGGGATTAGCTTATGGATAGTTGGATTAGTGATTGCAGGTGTCGCAACAGCGGGCGCTTTGATTGTGAGCTCAAACAATGGTGCGCATCCTTAAGTTTTTGGCCAGCTTAACTTTTTTTGCCTTAGCGGGATGTATCCAAAATTCCCCTTGGCAATATCAAGAAATGGCTTCCTGCTCTCCTGAGTATAAATCCACAAAGCTCACTCTGCCCCCTCCTAACCCTTTCAACGGCATCGGAATTGAACTGATCAAGACAGAAGGTGTCATGCGTGGTTTTTTCAATGTACACGCGGGACAAATGGCCTCAGATGAGGGTGTTATTTGGATCAACAATCAACCCATTTGTTTTAAGGGAATTTTAATGGAAGGGAAGCAACGTTTATTGCTACCCCATGCGATCACGCGTGATATCATCCAGGCCCTAGCTGAAGGGCAATCAGTCACTGCCTCTATCCAAGGTTATGCCACAGCACTGAGCACGGATACTGCTCAAATAACTCTGAAATTCAAAGAATTAAACACGCTCCTCTAAATTGCAGGTTTTTTTGATAAAAAGATTTGACAGTCATTACATCCTTTATATTAGGCTTCGAAACGATCATCCAAATCTATCATGTTACCCAGTGCCACTCATGGCTTTATTTTCTGGAAATGGTATAACTACTGAGCTTGGGTGCGGATAGCGGGAATGTCTTTCAGAGGTTCGACTCTAAAATAAATCACCGATTTTTTCCCGTTGATGTTCAATTCAATTACAGAACTCAGCCGAGTGAGCAAAATGTTGAATGGAACTTGGACATGGTGAGTCCCCACATCAATTGCAATAGCGGTACTCCCCAGAATCTCTTCGGAAGCATAAATTTGTTGGCATAAAGCCTCGAATTGCGTCAAATGCCTCAATAAAGTCTCATCCTGGAAGGCATGTTTACGGCCGCAAGCTTCGCATGCGACAATCTTATTGAAATGCTCACGATCCAGGACGGAAAATAGGATCGGGGCTTCACATTCCTGACAATGAAACTGTAGCTTGTGACCATCTTGCATTTTCAGTCCTTAATTAGAAACTTTCGACAGCTTACCAAATACATCTACAAAAATCTAGGGTTTAGAAATATTCTAAAAATGTTTTTAATTTCCTTAAATTTTTCAATTGATTATAATTTTACTTCACTTAGATGGAGTTATCTATGAAAAAATGGTTCTCTTTTCTTATATGTGGTTTGTTGCTTACCCCTCTTGGGATGCAGGCAGCCGTTGCTAAGCCTCCTCCGGTAAAGGATGCTAAAAAGACCCAACAGATCAAAGAAGCTAAATACATCTTTGAAGAAACCGTGTATGTCCCTCTTCCACAAAATGCTCTGAATAAATGGAAGTTAGGCCTTCAAAAAGCAGATGAAAAAAAAGGTTCCACAGTAACCCGATATTTCTTGGAATCGGAAACTGAGAACAACTGGACACAATTGATCAACATCCAGTTCAAAGATACGAAACTGGTGAAACTTGACAGTGCCGAATCCGCAATGCAAGAAGAATCAGCCAAAAGCCAAGTGGTGAATCAAAAGGTGCATTTTCAAAATCCTCATGACGTTCTCTATGAAAGAGAATTTCCTACAGGTGAACACGAAATCGTTCGGTTGATCATGACAAAAAAGGGACTTCACCGGGTGGCTTATGTGAAAAAGGGACCCATGACAAAGGAAGAGCGGATTGCCTGGGTTCAAATCCTATCTAAAGGAATGATCGGCGGAAAGGAACGCTAAGCTCAGCGTTCCTCTCCTGTGTGGTTACTCTTTTACTTTGATCTTTTTTGACTCGATCTGTTTTTCTTTTGTCTTTGAAAAGATTACTTTCATCACTCCATCTTTACACACCGCTTCGGGTTCCTTCGATGAATCGATCTCTTCCCAAAGAGGGACACAGTAAGAGAAGCTAAGCTGAGATTGCTTATAATATTTTTTCTGTTTATCCTTCTCTTCAGCCCTTTTCTCACCTTTGATCCATAAGCAGTTATTCGCGTCGATGGAAACATCTACATCTTTAGCAGTCAAACCAGGCACATGTGCTTCGACGTAAATGGATTTATCGTCACTTGAGATACTCAATCCGGATTGGGCAGGTGCTATTGCTTCTAATTCCTTCTCAAGGTTATCAAATAAATGACCTAGATTGAAGAGCTCACTTGCACGTCTTCCACCAAATTTGGGAAATTTGTTTTGCCATTGAGGTATAAGGCTCATATCTTCCTCCTAAATTTTAGTTTAATAAACTCTATAAACATAAGTATATTATTTAATAGATATATACGAAACTAATAAATAAATATTTACTATCTATTTAAATAAGTAAATTAAAACTCATGATCTGAATAAAATATTCGTGACTATTCACGAGCCAGCAGAATCCTTAGGGCAGCCCCAGTTTGTCAAGGTGGGAGTGGATAGTCACCACAGAGAGGCTTTTAACCAAAAAGATGGATTACCTGAATAGTTACAAATATTCGTGATTATTCATGAGCCGCTAGAGTGCACTAGGGAAGATGCACGTCATCAAGACGGGAGTGGATAGTCGCGAAAAGTGAAACAAAAAGTAGAAACTAATTGCCTAATTAGTAATTCTATGATAAAAATTATAGAAAGAGCGTATATTTATTTTTTTGAAATAGAGGGATCGATGAGCAAATTAGACCGACTTAAGCAAATGACTACAGTTGTGTGTGATACGGGGGACATCAATAGTATCAAAAAATACGAGCCCACCGATGCGACCACCAATCCCTCTTTGATTTTTCAAGCGGCTCAAGAAGAGCAATATCAATATTTAATTGATGATGCCATCCGCTGGGGCACCCATAAGACCTCAAATGAGCCACAAATGCTCCACCATATCATGGATAAGTTATTTGTCAATTTCGGGATAGAGATCTTAAAGATAGTTCCAGGACGCGTTTCGACCGAAGTGGATGCCCGCCTCTCTTACGACATAGCGGGAAGCGTGCATAAGGCAACATCGCTTATCGGGTTATACGAGTCTGCCGGGATTGACAGAAGTCGCATCTTAATCAAACTCGCCTCAACCTGGGAAGGAGTACAGGCAGCCCAGCTGCTCGAAAAGGAGGGCATCCACTGCAACATGACACTACTCTTTAGTCTGGTTCAAGCAGTCGCGTGCGCACATGCAAAAGCAACTTTAATTTCTCCATTTGTGGGTCGCATTTTGGATTGGTATCTAATACATGATAAAGTCGATTCTTACCCACCCGAAAAAGATCCAGGCGTGACTTCGGTTACCCAGATTTATAATTACTACAAAAAGTTTGGCTTTAAAACGCAGATCATGGGAGCTTCTTTCCGCAATGTAGACGAGATCCTACAATTAGCTGGCTGCGACCTTCTGACAATTGCTCCCAAATTCTTAGAAGATCTTTCCAACGCACAAGATGAGGTATCTCGCAAATTGAATCCAGAGGCTGCAAAATCCATGGATATCGAAGAGCTAGAAATCGATGAGAAATCTTTCCGATACCTGCTAGGAGATAACGCAATGGCAATTGAAAAGCTCTCCGAGGGTATCCGCAAGTTCGCAGCCGACACGATTAAGCTGGAAAAGCTTATCCTCGAGCGAGCCAAAACTAACAACTTGACCCAGAAGTAGTAATAGGAACATATATTTCCATAAGCTCTTTTTTTAGAGCTGCTTGCAAAACAATGCTCGGATTTATACCATTTCCAGAAAATAAAGCCATGAAGTGGCACTGGGTAACATGACAGATTTGGATGATCGTTTCGAAGCCTATGTTTTTGCACCTAAGCGAGAAAGGATCGTTCAAAAATGGTGTGTTATACAGTGCCAATTTGTGACTTTATTTTCCGGAGATGGTATTACACCTTAAGAGTTAAATAGTCGCTCTTGACACTGACCCCATTCCCGTAGGCTGTTATTTCAACAAGCTCCTGGTTGGCATACTTTGCAAGAGTTTCGACCGCATTCATTCGCCGGCCATTGTCATCTTCTAGGTGCATCTTAGCTAGATTCCATTGGTCTCCACCCGACCTGGAAAAAACCTCTTTCCAGGCACCGATCGTCCGTGTTTCCATGGGTTCCAATTTGACAGAACCTAGATTGCATGCAAATTTTTGAGGACTCTGGGTTTGATTTTCCGAAATAGTACAAATAATCTGAGCCTGGATTTGCCAAGCATCGCCTGCTTTATTTATCGAACACACTAGTTCCATTTGTTTTTTTGGCGCAATGGCAAGCAGGAGATTTAGTGTTGAGTTGTCTTCAATAAAAACTGAATCTGAAATTGGTTTGAATGACATAAAATCCTAATAAATATTAAAATATTAACATGAAATCTATTCTAGTCCTCTTTCGCTTTTTCTGCAATTTCCTTACAAAAGTCTTCGAAATTAGGTTTATAGGGTGGCACCGTTTTAGGAATGATCTTGAATGGTTTGATAGATCGGGAGACGCGACCATCTTGAACAACAGTTCCTGTGGCAAGAGGGGCTATAAATGAGTCTTTGTCTGGAATTTTAAACGAAAAATAGACTGTCGCTCGACTTTCTACTCCTTTTTTATGCGCGATTTGTGATACGGAGATATCCTTTTCCACTGGAGCAACAGCTGACTGTAAAAGCACTCGTGCCCGAGGTGACATACGAGGGGAGCCTTCGGGAGTTCTCACGCGGGGTGACCCTTCAGGTGTTCTTCTTTGGGCTAAACCCGCTTCGGAAGGCCACCACATTTGCGTCAAAGTAGCTAAAATTGCGGAGTCTGGAATGAGCTCCTTTATGGAAAAAATCCTTTGACAAGGGAGGATTGTCAGGTACATAAGGGCAGAATGGGCCTTCTCATTTTCGCCAATCATAAGCTCGCTGACAAATTTTCTAATTGCCGTTTGAGAAAAATCTGTCATGTAAGGACAGGCAATAATCACTTTTGGCATCGAGATTTTCTCATTTACAGTTTTATTATTAAAACTATCCACACTTTGAATAATGCCGCGCACGACTCGCGTAAGCTGCTCGCCGCTGTAGGCTGCATCATCAAAAAGCACTACACACTTGGGGAAAGTTACTTGGGGATTTTTAGCTTTTTCTATAGCGTATTCTGATAAATATTCAGCAAAGACGATTGAGGCTTCACCTAGAGCCGGATATAGAAAATAGGGAGCAGCTAGCTGGCTGACCCATCGATTACTTTTAAAATCTTCTACACCCAGAACATATGTATCACCTGTTTCCTTTAAATAGCCATTAAGGTGTTGAATGGTCTCTTGTAGAGCACATTCGAATTGTTCTTGTGAGATGTGGACAATCTTTTCTGCAAGAACCTTCAAAGCGCGCATATTTTTTGGAAGCTCATGAGCCTCGATCCATGCATTCAGTTGGGCTTTGTCAATCAGATTCTCACGAACCGGCCTAGGTACTTTTACTATTGTCTGGGTTTTATGGATTGTGGGAGCAATCGGCGGTCTGCCTTCCTGCCCAAAGATACAGTTGGCAAATGTATTATCAATCTCCACGAGTTTTTGAAAATTTGGGTTCGCTTGAGCAATCTGATGCAATCTACCACTGAGTTCTTTACATTTTGAGAATTCCTCAGGATTGGCATGTTCAATCGCGATAATTCCTATAAGGTGTTGAACTCCACCCTCTAAAGAAGTTAGTTCTTCATCGGTTATTTCATTTTTATTTACTAAAGAGTAAATATTATTCAATAAAAATTCAACACTCATCATATATCTGAAACCTTAATTTACTGATAATAATATAATTTAGTTTTAATAAAGTAAAGATATAATAATTCTAGATAGCTGAAATATAATTGCATGAAGAAATGATTGGAGAATGTATGAATTTTTGAAGATTTTACAGGTTTTAAAATGTCAGACAAAAATTCACTACATCAAACATCAGTCATGTCCTATTTTTCCATCATTCCTGAGCCGGTCGCCTCACAAGAAAGAGAAAAACCCGTAACTATTCAGGTAATACCATTTATCAAAAATAAACCCACGAATTGGCACTGTATAACACGCCATTTTTGAACGACCCTTTATCGCTTAGGTGCAAAAACATAGGCTTCGAAACGATCATCCAAATCTGTCATGTTACCCAGTGCCACTTCATGGCTTTATTTTCTGGAAATGGTTATTTCTACGGATTGGTTCAATCCATCTTTTCAGTTAAAAGCCTCTCCGTGGTGACTATCCACTCCCAACTTGGCAAACTGGGCCTGCCTTAAGGATTCTGCTGGCTCGTGAATAGTCTCAAAAGTCCTTTATCATTTCCTTGTAAATATTTCGTTAATAACTGAAGCTACAAAAAAAGAGTGGGAGAACGTTACAAACCTAAATATACCTTGTAAATACAAGAAGGGTGCTTAAATATGATTCGGATCTTATACGCACGTTACGAAGCTTCCCTATATCAATCCAACTGTCAAGTATTTGCTCGGTTAACAACCTCTGGCGGCAAGACCTTTGAGATCACAAAAGTTGTTTTTGGGGTACTGGATGAACTGTCACCTTCTCGCCTCATTGATTGCTGCGCTCAGGAAACACTTAAAAATAACATCGCTATTTTCCCCTATCCTAGCCTAGAGCAACATGATGAGGTTTGGGTCTTTGAGGCGACCCCAGCTGCTGCTCATCATCTATGGGAAGCAAAGAAGATTCATTGCAAAGAAAGCTCTGCAGAACACAACCAAAAAATCCTCACTTACTTAAAAACCGCTTTAAAAATCCAAGGTGGCAATCCAGAACTAGAAAAAGCCATTCTAGCTACCAAGCAAAAGCTAATTCTTCAAGCTGAGATCTATGCAACAACCTATCTTTGTGAAACAGAAAAAGTGCTATTTTTAAAGATGAAAGAAGGCATGCCTGCCTTTGAGCAGCTTTTAGAGTGGATACATGTTTGGAAGGGTGAAAAACAACCCCATGTCTATCTGATGCGAGCGGTAGTTTATGAGTTTCTTTTGGACCAGCCCCTCCTAGCTGCTGGCAGCTATGCCAGCCTTGCGCAAGTGAGTGAGGATGCAATAGCTCTAGCATGCATGAAACAGGCCTGTTCATTTTTTACAAAAACAGACCCAGTCCTTAACTACGCCCATTTTTTGGAAAAAATTGACAGAAAATTTTTGGCCAAATTTGTAGAAAAGTACCCGGAATTCGACCACATCCTTCTTCAAAAAGATGCCATCCGGATGACCTTTGAAAGAGCTCTAGTACTTTTTGAAGATCCGTTACTTAACACTAAATGTTTTATCTGCTGCAGCCCTCAAGACGAGGAAGTAGTCTCGTGGGTGCACCATGCCTTGGCATTTGATCTTGCCAAAATCGGAGTAAGCCCGATCTATGCTGCGCAAGATCTTTCTCATATCGGCGATTACAAAAGTTTTCAGGCAAAGATCAGCTCAGCTAACAAAGTGATTGTCATTTGCACGCCTGAGCTTAAAGCGAAATGCATGTCTGACCATCCAATGGGAATAGCCGAAGAGATCCGTCTTGTGAGAGAGAGATACGGTAAGCCAGAACTAGCTGGTGGCATTTCACTTCTATACCTGCAGGGGAACCGCCAAACTTCTTGCCCAAGCCCCTTTCTGGAACCCATTTTTGCAGGTCAGCATGCAACTGCAGACCAACCCATAGAAAAAACAATCTTTAATTATTACGATAGGGCCTTTGAGTTTTTTGCTCCCCTGACAGGGTTATCTAACCTAAAAGCCTTAGAGATAAAAGAGTGTTTTATAGATGCCATCCAAGACGTTCTCACAGGTAAGATTATCGAGAGCGACGTAAATACATGGAGAAAATGTAGATGGGAAAAAGCAGAGCTTGGTAGTCTTCAGGACCTCCAAAAGATCTACAGCAGACTCGAAAGCACCCAGCCCCATCTACTGATTCAACAGGATCTCCGTGACCATTACGCCTCGAAAAAGCATCTTACTCTTCTGGTTTCCCAAAAACAAATTCCTATTAAGCAGCTCTACACCCGTCTAGCGATCATCGGTGAAGCAGAGAAAAAAGAGACACAGAGTGAAATAAAAGAAACAAAACCGGGCCAATCTCTAGAGCTCGAAGACCGAAGACCGTTGACACACGAATCCATCTTTGAGCCAAAAAAAGCCATTCTCCTTGAGGAACTATTTAAGCATGATCAGTTAAAAGGAGCTACAAAACGGATCTTGATCCAAGGATCAGCAGGGATTGGTAAAAGCACCTTGTGTCATCATATAGCCTACCGGTGGGCCCAAAAAACACTCTTTACAGAATTTGAGTATCTGCTTTGGCTTCCTCTGCGCTGTCTTGATAAAAATAACGTGCGTTTGATGCAAAACCTTACCTGGAATGACTATGTTGCTCAAGAGTGTGGGCTTGAAAGCCCACACGTCCATACTCTTTTTAGCGATCCAGCAATTCAGAAAAAGACCCTTGTTTTACTAGATGGTTATGACGAATTGTCGGGAGATGCGACAAATAATCAGGGTTGTTTCTATCCTGTTTTGCAAGCACTACAAGCTTTTCCGAACGTGATCATCACCTCCAGGCCTAGAGAGATAAGGGACTTCAAAGACAAAAAAACTGTGATCTTAGAGATTTTAGGTTTTGATTCGAAAGGCATTGAAGAGTATATCGAGCATTTTTTCTCGAAGGATCAGCAGGTACAGGCACAGAACTTACGTACTCAGCTTCAACAACCCCTCGTTAAAAGCCTGGCACATATCCCCATTAATTTAGAGATTTTTTGCTCACTTGTTGCCGCTAACGAACCTCTTTTTAATGCATCGGAATCTCCCACTCTGATAGGAATCTACATCAAGCTCACCGATTGGCTATTTAAACGGTTTAGAATCGAACGCAATAAAAAAGACCCGGATGAGGTCATAAGTGAGCCTGATGCCGATTCTGCATTTGATGTCGGTCATTTGACTCAAGTGATGGAGCAAATCGCATGGAAGGCGATGGATCTAAACACTCTCTATCCCCCTCTTACGAACATCACAAAAATCTGCAGATCCGTAGAGAAAGCACAGAAGGTTGCAATTGGTATTGGTATAGAATCTATCCGAAGTATAGGTCCCTTGCGCATTGAGGATAACCAGGGCGTTTTTATCCACCTAACCTTTCAAGAGTATTTTGCAGCGGCCCATCTTGCTCGCCTTTACCAAAATAATCAACAGGAAGCCGGAAAACTTTTAGCAAAGATCAAATTCGAGCCTCGCTATAGACTCGTGCTCTGGATGACAGCTGGAAGCCTCTCCCAAAATGGAAAGCTCAACGATTTACAGGCCTTTTTTAAGGATCTTTACTCAGAACCTCGCGATCTCGCTGAAAGCTACGAATTAGCGCTTTTTGCTCAATGCTTTGAAGAATGTCTAACCGAGCATCTTGAACAAATTGCTCAGTATAAAGGATTCATAACAAGTGCAGTTTCCTACATCAAAAAAGCTCCCATCCCAGATATGAAGTTTCAACTTCTCAACCGTAATATTAAGCTTGTCTGTAATTTTGAAGTTAAATCCTTCTTGATCGAGCTTATGCAACAACCAAAGACTCAATTAGAGACTATTGATTTACTAGAAAAACTTGCGCGAGGGAAATTGCCTCCAGAAACTCTCTCATCTCTGGTGACGATGGCAGGTAATGCAGATCTTGAACGGTATGTTCGAGGAAGAGCCATTGAGGCTCTTGGCAAGATCGCAGCATCGGGACAGACTTTGCCTCCAAAAGCTCTCGCGGCTCTAGTGGAAATGGCAGGTAATGCGGATCTTGAACGGTATGTTCGAGGAAGAGCCATTGAGGCTCTTGGCAAGATCGCAGCATCGGGACAGACTTTGCCTCCTGAAGCTCTCTTGCATCTAGTGAAGATCCCAGGTAATACATCTCTTCCACGATCTCCTTGGGCAAATACCACTGAAGCTCTGGGCAAGATCGCAGGTAATACATCTCTTCCACGATCTCCTCGGGCAAATACCATTATTGAGGATCTAAACAAGATCATAGCATCGGGACAGACATTGCCTCCTGAAGCTCTCATGAGCCTAGTGGAGATGACAGGTGATCCGTCTTTTCCGTCTCTTCGAGCAAATGCCATTGAGGCTCTGGGTAAGATCACAGCATCGGGGCAGACATTGCCTCCAGAAGCTCTATCTGTTCTAGTGGAAATGGCACGCAATCCGTTTCTTAAATGGCCTGTTCGAGAAAGTACCACTGAAGCTCTGGGCAAGATCGCAGCATCGAGGCAGACATTGCCTCCAAAAGCTCTATCTGTTCTAGTGGAAATGGCAGGCAATCCGTTTCTTGAATGGCCTGTTCGAGCAAGCGCCACTGGGGCTCTGGGCAAGATCGCAGCATCGAGGCAGACATTGCCTCCAAAAGCTCTATCTGTTCTAGTGGAAATGGCAGGCAATCCGTTTCTTGAATGGCCTGTTCGAGAAAGCACCATTGAAGCTCTGGGTAAGATCGCAGCATCGAGGCAGACATTGCCTCAAAAAGCTCTATCTGTTCTAGTGGAAATGGCAGGCAATCCATCCCTTGGTGCGCCTGTTCGAGCAAGCGCCACTGGGGCTCTGGACCAGATCGCAGGATCGGGGCAGACATGGGCCATTGAGGCTCTGGGCAAGATCGCGGCATCGAGGCAGGCATTATCTCCAGAAGCTCTCTCAGCTCTAGTTAAGATAGCAGGTGATCTGTCTAATAAGCATGTACGAGAAAGGGCCATTGAGGCTCTGAAACAAATTGAACCATCACAACTTTTTGAGCACCTAGATTTAGCGAAAGAAGTCTGCTATCTCACGCATAGAGCATGGGTAGAATCAGAGCACCAAGTCAGCATTAGCGGTAGTAACTGTAGAATGATACACACCAGAGTAAGCATCAAGGGAACCCATCTTTTTAATTGATAGTCAGCAGATTATACCATTTCCAGAAAATAAAGTCACAAATTGGCAAAATTGGCACTGAATAACACACCTTTTTTGAACGATCCTTTCTCGCTTAGGTGCCAAACATAGGCTTCGAAACGATCCTTCAAATCTAGCATGTTACCCAGTGCCAATTTGTGACTTTATTTTCTGGAAATGGTATAAGCCTTACTCTGATGGCAGCGGCAGCTTGGGTAAAGCTTTTCCCATCTCGGATGTGAGCAAATGCGAGGTATCTTTTCCTCTCTCCGGGGTTACCCTGTGTTTTGGATAGTTTGTCGAAATCGTATTGATCTAGGCCTTTGATTGCCTCAGACTTTCTTCCGCGCATAAGCACTCCTTTGAAAAGAGAAAAGTATAGCAAAACCCGTTAATTAAATTTATGAATTTATTTTTTTGGAATGGTATAATACCATTTCGGAAAAATAAATTTTAATTTTTAGCCCACTCTCTTGTACATAACTGGCGTACTGCCCCCGATCTGGCAGTAAACGAATTCCATGCTTCACAACAAGAATCAAGAATTTGTTCATATGATTCAAAGCATCGATTTCCTAAATATCTATCTCTCAAAACTTGCCAGACTTGCTCTGTTGGGTTTAATTCAGGAGAAGCCGGTGGTAGTGGGAGCAGAGACAAATTCCTAGGTACTTGTAGCCTACTTGTTGTATGCCATGCCGCCTGATCAAAAACCACTACACCGTGATTGCCGGGATCAATATGTTTTGCAATCTCATACAAATGCTTCTGCATACAAAACGTACCTATTATCGGCAGAACCAGACCCACCGCTTTATCTTTTTTTGCACATACAGCCCCAAAAATATAAGCATACTCAACCTGTTGCTGCCTAACAACTCGTGGGCGACTTCCTCGTCGTGCCCAGATCCGTGTTACTGTGCCACGCTGTCCAACTCTAGCTTCGTCTTGAAACCATATTTCAACGTTCTCGGATAAAACTCCTTCAGGCAACACCTCAGCTATTTTTTCTTGGAATTTTTTTTAAAATCTTCTTGTATAACAAGATTGGATCTCGGATGCTTTGACCTCGAAGAGATCCATGATAATTGACAGCGTTCAAGAACATCGTACACGCTTTTTGCCGCGTATTCGACATCAAATTGTTTTTTCAGCAAGATTTGAATATCTTCACCTCGAATCCTCCCTCCTTGTCGTGTTTCTTGTAAGGCCTCTACTGCTTGACGAAATTCTTCTTCATTTTCTGAAGGCAGTTTCTTCTTTCTCCCAGAACGTTGTCCTTCCTTCAAACCCACTAATCCTGCTTCTATGAAGCGTATCAACCACTTACGCAACGAGGTCAAACTGATTTGAAACATGTCCGCAATCTCTACTTTTGTTTTCCCTGCCTGGAGATTACCCAAAGCCAAAAGTCTAATGCGTGTTCTAGGATGAGGCTCCTTGACGGCCAGTTGGAAAAAGTCTACTCCGCTGAGTTTTGAGAGTTCATCGTGTTTTTTGCCCATATCGAATCCCTGGTTTTTGTAAAAACTAGGGATTCTAAATCAAACTTTATTTTCTGGAAATGGTATTACTTTGATGTCTTTCATTTAAATGGAGGAGTCATGTCACAGAGCTTTGCATCAAAAAGACATTTCAATCCTCTCTTCCTCATGGAAAAATAGGGCAAGAATCAACTGGAGCTATAGAGAGAAAAATCACTGGTTTTCTGCTAGTTTCTACAACTTTCTAGCACAAGCAATATAGGCTATTTGAATCTAGGTTAATGATGTAGAATCCCAATGCCCTCTTCAGATCCGGGTTCTTGAACCATGCCACTTTTTCTGATAAAAAAAACTACGCAGGTGATTGGCCTGCGTAGTTTTTGGACTGATGAGATACCCGGGACTTATGAGAAGTCGAAGACGAGCTCGCCCTCTTCTTCACGGTCGAGGAATTGCTTCACACGGCCGTGAGTTTCAAAGCCTGTACCACCTGGGATCATGTGACCCATGATGACGTTCTCTTTGAAGCCCATGAGGAAGTCGGTTTTACCTGCACACGCTGCGTCGGTCAAGACACGTGTCGTGTCTTGGAAGGAAGCAGCAGAGATAAACGACTCTGTACCGAGCGATGCCTTGGTAATCCCAAGCAATACTGGGGCTGCCATCGCAGGTTTTCCACCCTCTTCAATAGTGCGCCGATTTTCTTCGTAGAACTGCTTCTTATGCACTTCCTCACCATATAGAAGCGTCGTGTCACCTGGGTCGATCACGCGCACTTTTTGGAGCATTTGACGGACAATGATCTCAATGTGTTTGTCATTGATGTCTACCCCTTGTAAGCGGTAAACCTCTTGTACTTCGTTCACGAGGTATTTCTGCAATTCGCGCACACCGCAGATCTCGAGGATTTCATGTGGGACCACAAGCCCGTCGGTGAGCTGCTGTCCTTTGATCACATGGTCGCCTCGTTGGACAATCAGGTGTTTGGTGAGCGGAATGAGATGTTCTTCTTCCATCCCAGTGACCTCATCCCGTACAACAACGATCCGCTTGTTTTTCTGAACTCCTCGGAAATCGACCACACCGTCGATCTTGGCAATTTCGGCTGCATCTTTGGGCTTGCGCGCTTCGACCAATTCGGCCACTCGCGGCAAACCACCCGTAATATCTTTTGTCTTGATCGCGCCGCGTGGTAGTCTGGCGAGCAACATACCCGCCTTCACCTTCTGCTTCTCTTCCACAGAAAGAACGGCTCCCGATGGGATCGCATAGGTTCCGACAAGTTCCTTCAAATCAGAATCAGCATAGATAGCGATCTGAGGATGGAGCTCACCACGGTGCTGCTTAACGATCAACTCGACAAGACCTGTCTGCTTGTTGACCTCTTTCTCTGTCGAGATCCCTTCCACCAGGTCTTCGAATTTGACGTATCCGGGACGGTCGCAGATAATCGGGATGTTGTGGAGCTCAATCTCAGCGAGCTTGTCTCCCTTCTTCACTAGGGCTCCATCTGCGATCAGGAGTTTAGCGCCAAGCTCAAGCGGACAAATCTGTAGCGATTCGATCGACTTGGTGCTAAGCAACTTTTTATAATCTTCGAGAGTACGTCCTTCGTCTCTGACGATATGCAGTGCTCCGTTTTTGTTAAGCACAAGCCAGTTACCCTCTTGGTCTTGGACAATCCGAAGATCGACGTAAACGGCAATTCCGCTCGCTTCCGCCATGATCTCTGGAACAAAGGAGGTCGCCGCGATACCACCCAAGTGGAAAGTTCTCATGGTAAGCTGCGTTCCAGGTTCACCAATCGATTGAGCTGCGATAATTCCGACAGCTTCACCTAAGCCCACAGGGCGTCCGTTTGCAAGGTTTAGTCCGTAGCATTTCGCGCACACCCCTCTGCGACTTTCACACGTCAGAGCAGAGCGAATACGAACAGTTTCGATCCCGGCGTCATCGATGGTTTCCGCCATACGCGCCGTCACGATATCCCCTGCTTTTGCAAGGAGTTTGCTCTTATCACCTGGTTGATAAATGTCGGCTGCAACGGTCCTTCCAAAAATACGGTCCTTCAAAGGAAGAAGCTCTTCTTGTCCTTGACGAATCGCTGAGACATCGATGTAATTGAGGGTACCGCAATCATGTTCCGTCACAATCACATCTTGTGCAACGTCAACCAAACGGCGTGTCAAGTAACCGGAGTCGGCAGTTTTCAAAGCAGTATCGGCTAAACCTTTACGAGCACCGTGAGAAGAAATCGAATATTCGAGTACAGTCAATCCCTCACGGAAGTTGGATGTAATGGGTGATTCGATAATCTCACCATTAGGTTTTGCCATCAATCCCCGTAAGGCACCGAGCTGCTTGAGCTGCGATTTATTACCTCGGGCACCCGAATCAATCATTAAGAAGAGCGGATTATGACGCGATTTGCTGACCTTGCTGATCTCTTTAAAGAGGGCATCGGAAAGGTTGTCTGATACTTCAGTCCAAATACTGATGGTCTTAGATACGCGCTCACCATCGGTGATGATACCGTCTCCATACTGTTTGCGTACAATAGCTACTTTGTCATGTGCTTCAGCAATGATCTTCGGCTTGCTCGGTGGAACGCGAACATCTTTGACTCCCATGGAGATCGCAGATTTGGTCGCTTGCGAAAATCCTAGATCTTTCAAATCATCGAGAAACTTGACTGTTGCCTCTAAACCGACTTTCTTATAGCACTCCAAGATGAGTTCACTCATCCGTTTGCTAGGCATACTGTAGTTTTGGAAACCAAGCTCTTTAGGCACGATTGTATTGAAAAGAACCCGCCCCGGAGTGGTTTCGATGATCTGTCCTTCAACGCGGACTTTGATCTTCTCATGAGGGTGAAGTCCACGCCCGGTATGATCACGCCGTGTAGATTCTTCAAACATCGATATGCCTTCAGCAGCGTTGCTAGCTAGAAGCACCTCATCTACATTGGCAAAGATTTTAGTCTTGCAGTTATGGTCCTCAGGGAAGTGAATCGGATCGGCCATGAGATAGTAAAGCCCTAATGTCATATCCTTAGAGGGGATAGCAACAGGCTTACCCGACGAGGGTAAGAAAATGTTATCTGGAGCCATCATCAAGATTTTGGCCTCAAGCTGCGCCTCCACAGAAAGAGGGACGTGGACAGCCATTTGGTCACCATCAAAGTCGGCGTTGAAAGCGGCGCACACAAGCGGATGGATGCGAATCGCTTTACCTTCGATCAAGACGGGCTCAAAAGCCTGAATCCCGAGACGGTGAAGTGTAGGAGCTCGGTTGAGTAAAACTGGGTGTCCCTTGATAATCTCTTCAAGAACATCCCATACCTCTTCGGCTCCACGCTGAATCATTTTCTTAGCAGATCGGATGGTATAAACATGCCCTAGATCTTTCAGTCTTTTTACAATAAATGGCTCGAAAAGCTCCAGGGCCATCTCTTTTGGCAGCCCACATTGGTTAAATTTGAGCTCCGGTCCGACGATAATAACCGAACGACCCGAGTAGTCGACTCGTTTACCAAGCAAGTTTTGACGGAATCTACCGGTTTTTCCTTTGAGCATTTCAGAAAGAGACTTAAGAGGCCTATTGCCCGCTCCCATGACAGGGTGGCCATGACGACCATTATCAAATAGAGCATCAACCGCTTCTTGAAGCATCCTTTTTTCGTTACGCACGATCACTTCTGGAGTCTTGAGACGCAAAATCGCTTTTAAGCGGTTGTTACGGTTAATGACTCGACGGTAGAGGTCATTTAGGTCTGAGGTTGCAAATCTTCCCCCATCAAGTGGCACCAGAGGGCGCAAATCGGGCGGAATAACGGGTACTGATCTTAAAACTAACCATTCGGGCTTATTGGGAGAGGTCAAAAATCCTTCGACAATTTTAAGCCGTTTGGCCAGTTTCATGCGGGCTTGCTGCGATTTTGTGCGGCGAAGTTTGTCTTTAAGGTCAGTCAGCAGAGCACCGAGATCTTCTGTTCGTAGTAGATCATGGATAGCCTCTCCTCCCATTTTGGCAGTAAAAGCCTCTTTCCCCCATTTCTCTACCGCTTCACGATATTCGTTATCATTGAGCAGTTGCTTCTTTTCAAGCTCTGTTTGGCCCGGATCGATAACAGCATATTCTTCGTAATAAATGACTCTTTCCAAATCACTTGAAGACATACCGAGCACGTTCCCGATGCGAGAAGGCATGGTCTTGAAAAACCAAATATGCACAACTGGAACAGCAAGTTCAATGTGAGCCATCCGTTCACGCCGCACTTTAGAGAGAGTGACCTCTACACCACAACGATCACAGACAATCCCTTTGTGTTTGATTTTCTTGTATTTTCCGCAAGCACACTCCCAGTCTTTAGTAGGACCAAAAATCTTCTCGCAGAATAAACCGCCTTTCTCTGGCTTAAAGGTACGATAATTAATTGTCTCGGGCTTCTTAATTTCGCCACGTGACCATTTATCGCGGATGACTGTATCGGAAGCGATGCCGATTTTCAGCTTATCAAACTGGTTTTCCCGTGAATCGTCTTCAAACATTTACAATCTCCTGCTTACTCTTCTTCTACTGTTAAAGGTCGCACGTCTAACGCTAGTCCTTGCATCTCTTTAATCAAGACGTTGAAAGACTCAGGCGTTCCGGCTTTAAGGAGGTTTTCTCCTTTTACAATCGACTCATAGATGCGTGTACGTCCCGTGACATCATCCGATTTGACGGTCAAGATCTCTTGCAGTACATGGGCTGCGCCATAGGCTTCAAGAGCCCACACCTCCATCTCCCCGAAACGCTGACCACCCATCTGGGCCTTACCGCCGAGCGGCTGCTGGGTCACTAGCGAATAGGGACCAATCGAGCGAGCATGGATCTTGTCAGCCACAAGGTGACTGAGCTTCAACATATAGATGTAGCCCAATACAATCTTGTTATCGAAACGCTCTCCGGTACGTCCGTCGTAGAGCAATGATTTGCCATCTTCGGGCAAGTCTTGCTCTTTCATCATTTCCCAAATGCGCTCTTCGGGGAAGCCTTCAAAGACCGGGCTCTTCACATAGATCCCAGCTTTTTTGGCGGCAAAACCGAGGTGCGTTTCTAACACCTGTCCGATGTTCATCCTCGATGGCACCCCGAGTGGGTTAAGGATGATTTCGATTGTTTGCCCATTGGGTAAGTAAGGCATGTCTGCCTCATTTACAATTTTGGAAACAACGCCTTTGTTTCCGTGACGGCCAGCCATCTTATCACCCACCTGCAGCTTACGCTTGGAAGCGATGTACACCTTCACCTGACGGATGACACCCGGATCGAGGTCAGTATCCCCTTTACGGAGTAGCTCGATTTCGGTCTTGTGCTTCATCTCAAGTTTTTTGAGCTGAATTTCATAGTCACGTAAGATGGAACGCAGCATCTCGTAAATATCATGATGCGCCATGATGAGATCAATCGGCTCTTCATGCTCGAATGTCTCAATCAATTCCTGCGTAAAGATAGTTCCTTGTGGGATAATCTCCTCGGCTGTGCGCCTATGGATGATTGGAGAGGGTGCTTTTTCGCTCAGTAAGAGGGCTCCTAGCTTCTCGTGGCGTTCCATTTTTAGGATTGCCATGCGCTGTTTGTATTCTTTCTGAAGATCTTTCAGATGCGACGCTTCTTCAACGAGCTCATCATCGGTTTTGGACAATCTATCGCGACGACTAAAGACCTTTACATCCATCACCACCCCTTCGGTACCAGGAGGTATTGTCAAAGAGGCATCCTTAACGTCTGCAGCCTTCTCTCCAAAAATGGCACGGAGCAAACGCTCCTCTGGAGCAAGTTCTGTTTCCGATTTTGGGGTGATTTTTCCAACAAGGATATCACCAGGCTTCACTTCCGAACCGATACGGATGATCCCATCTTCGCCTAAGTTAGCCAGCGCCTCTTCAGAAACGTTCGGAATATCTCGTGTAATCTCTTCCTTACCTAGTTTGGTATCACGCGCAGTTAACTCAAATTCTTCGATGTAAATCGAAGTGTAGGCGTCTTCTCGCAGCAACTTCTCGGAAATGATGATCGCATCCTCGAAGTTGTAGCCATACCAGGGCATAAAAGCCACCAGCACGTTTTTACCAAGGGCAATCTCGCCCCGATCAGTTGCCGGACCATCAGCAATCACGTCTCCTGCTCGCACGACATCACCTACCTCGCAAAGAGGCTTTTGGTTAATGCAAGTACCTGCGTTCGAGCGCATAAATTTCTTCAGCTCGTAGGTCTTTTTCTCTAGGGGGTTTTGTTTAGGAGCAATCACGATCTTCATGCCGTCGACAAACTCGACAACTCCATCTTCTTCAGCAATCACAACAGCCCCTGAATCACGCGCTGCGCGGGCTTCAAGACCTGTTCCTACAACTGGAGCTTCCGGAATCAACAGAGGGACAGCTTGGCGTTGCATGTTCGATCCCATCAGGGCTCTGTTCGCATCATCATGCTCCAAGAAAGGAATAAGACCGGTTACAATCGAGACGAGCTGCTTGGGCGACACATCCATATGTGTTGCGCGGCTTGAATCAATTTCAAGAGAATCTCCCCTATAGCGAGCCCAACAAATGGGATCTTTGAACATGTTATGCTCATCTAGTTGAGCTGAAGCCTGCGCAATGATACACTGCTCTTCCATATCGGCTGTCATGTATTCGATCTCATCTGTCACGACCCCCTCGCGGACAATCCTGTAGGGGGTTTCAATAAAGCCAAATTCGTTGATCTTTGCAAAACAAGAAAGGGAGGTGATCAAACCAATGTTCGGACCCTCGGGTGTCTCGATTGGGCAAATCCTTCCATAGTGGCTGGCGTGCACGTCGCGTACTTCAAACCCTGCTCGTTCCCTATTCAAACCTCCGGGTCCTAGAGCAGAAAGACGCCGTTTATGAGTCAGTTCAGCCACAGGATTGGTCTGGTCCATGAATTGGGAAAGTTGAGAACGACCAAAAAAGTCTTTCAAAACACCTGCTAACCCTTTTGCCGACACAATTTTGCCGGGTGTAAGCGTATCGGAAGAAAAGTCAAAGAGGTTCATCCGCTCTCTGATGATTTTCTCCATCCGGGCCAATCCAACGCGGCATTGGTTTTGAATCAATTCACCTACCGAACGGACACGTCGGTTGGCCAAATGGTCTATATCATCCACAGAAGCATTTTCATCGCCTGCTTTCAAACGAATCAGATATTTAAGAGCACCGACCACATCTTCTTTACGCAAAGTCACGACACTCAATTCTTCGTCAGAACATCCAAAACCCAATTTACGGTTGAGTTTATAACGTCCCACGCGTCCCAGATTATAGCGCTTCGGATCAAAGAAAAGGCGCATAATCACAGAACGAGCATTAGAAAGAGTTGCAGGTTCACCTGGACGAATTTTGCGATAAAAATCTTTCAGGGCCGCTTCATAAGAATCTGTTGGGTCTTTAGCCAACATTTTGATGATCGGATGATTCTCATCAGCTTCTTGAGCAATTTTGAGGGAATGGATGCCCGCATCCACAATCCGCTTCAACATCGCCGTACTGAGTTTTTCACCCGCTTTTCCGTAGACTAGACCACTTGCAGAGTCAGTGATATCTTCTGCTAAAATTTTACCTACAAGTTTGCTGAACTCACTTTCACTTTTCACCTTCATATGGGTGGTTGTGAAAAACTCTTCTAGGATGTCTGCATCAGAAGAGTAGCCGAGCGAACGGATGAATGTTGTAGCGAGAACTTTACGGCGCCGTTTTTTACGGTCGATATAGACATGGATTAAATCATTTGAGTCAAAAGCAGCCTCAAGCCAGCTTCCTCTGTAAGGGATCATCCGGAAAGCAGAAAGCATCATCCCCTTAGGATGCCGCTCTTGCTCATAGTTAATACCCGGTGATCGATGGAGCTGAGAGACAATTACACGCTCGGCACCGTTGATGATAAAGGTCCCTTTCTCAGTCATCACAGGGATCGTCCCCATGTAGACTTCTTCTTCTTTGATTCCAGTCTCGTCAGTAAGACGGAAACGGACTTTCAGGGTTACATTGTAGGTGATCCCACGACGGATACATTCTTCTGGAGTATATTTGGGGACTCCAAGGTTATACGAGAGGTACTCTAAAACAGTTTTTTCATCATAAGATTTGATCGGAAAAATCTCTGTGAATACCTCTTGCAGTCCGCTATTTTCCCGCTCTTCGGGAAATTTATCGGCTTGCAGAAACTGATTGTATGACTTAATCTGAATCTCGATCAAATTGGGAAGATCGATAATCTCTTCCTTTTTGACGAAGCTGACCCTATCCGGCCGTCTCTTTAGCATGTGACAAGCTCCCTACTAGTAAAGTTCCACGCAAATGGCTGACGCGGGTATCGCTTAAAGCCTTGCGTTTTCAAAATGACAAGAGCACAAGCTACCTAACGGGTAGCTTGTGCAAACATTCAATCGATAAAATAGCTTACAGGCCTTTCAAAGTTGCCTTAGCACCAGCTGCTTCAAGCTTCTTAACAATCTCTTCGGCTTCTGCTTTAGGGGCAGTTTCCTTGATAACTTTTGGTGCGGCTTCGACAATATCTTTTGCCTCTTTCAAGCCCAAACCTGTTACCTCACGTACGATCTTAATAGAGCCGATTTTCTTATCAGCAGGTACGGACTCTAGGGTAACTTGGAATTCAGTCGATTCAGCCGCAGCTTCTGCAGGTGCAGCAGCCGGGGCCGCTACAGCCATAGCTACTGGTGCAGCCGCTGTGACACCCCACTTATCTTCCAACATGTTTTTTAATTTAGCCAGATCAGTTACCTTAAGGTTGCTGAGCGTTTCGACGATATCATCTAAAGTTTGTGTAGTCACGGTTGTTACCTCATTCTTAAACATTAAAATTAAAACTAACCTTGCTTGCCTTTCTCTTCTAAACAGTAGAGAACACTGGCAAGAACAGCATGGATCACCTGGGCGTTTTGAGCCATTGGCGCTTCGAGAAGGCCAAGGAATTGCGCACGCATCTCGTTAATGGTAGGTAATTTCGCAATCGCCTGAACATCTTCGGCGCTGCATAACGCACCATCAATGTGTCCACCTAATACAGTCACAGCATTGTTATTTTCCTCACCGTACTTAACAACTCCCTTGATCAAGGTAGTTGCATCTTCACGTGCGAAAATGACTCCGACATGCCCAGTCAACAACTTGACATTGAATGGAATACCTAAGTCTGCTGCCGCTTTGACAAAGACACGCTTCCGGACAACCTCAAATTCGCCCCCCATTCCCACAATTTGGTCGCGGAATGTACGGGCCCTAGATGCAGTGAATTGTTTGTAGTGCAGGGCAACAAAACCGGCAGAATCCTCGATTTTTTCTTTTATCTCATCGAGGAGAAGTTGCTTTTCTTCTCTCATGGTTACACCCTTTACGTTGCTGGAATTTCTGACCGATCGATCTTAAGACCTGGGCCCATTGTCGAGGAGACCGCAATAGACATAATATACTGTCCTTTAGCAGAAGCGGGCTTTGCGCGCATCAGCGCAATGAGAAGAGCACGCATGTTCTCAACAAGTGCTTCTTTGGCAAACGAAAGCTTCCCAATGCCGTTGTTGCACACGCCATGCTTATCGAGCTTAAACTCAATTTTCCCTTTTTGGATTTCCCGAACAGCCGTTACGACATCGGTCGTGACAGTTCCCGCCTTAGGCGTGGGCATGAGGCCTCTTGGGCCCAATACCTTACCGAGCTTCCCGACCTCCCGCATCATATCAGGCGTTGCGACAACAACGTCGAAACCTGTCCATCCCCCTTTGACTTTTTCAAAAAGCTCATCACTTCCGGCGTACTCGGCACCCGCATCAAGCGCTGCCTGTACTTTATCTCCAGATGTAAAGACGAGGATTGACTGCGATTTACCCGTTCCATTCGGTAATGAAACGGTTCCACGCACCTGCTGATCAGATTTTTTAGGATCGACACCCATCTTAATGGAGATATCGACCGTCTGATCAAATTTAACGGAAGGACACTGCTGCAAAATAGCGACGGCTTCATTGAGCGCATACAACTTTGTTGTATCCACTTTAGAAGCCATCTCCCGAATGCGTTTACTTTTTCGTGCCATATTTTCCTTTCTTGATTTAATCCAATAATTGGATTATTCCTAACTATTCAGATAGTTCGTGTTGGAGGTTAAGAGCCTCACTGTGGTGACTATCCATTCCGGCCTTGGCAAAGCACGCCCTTCCTAGGCGCTCTGTCGGCTCGTGAATAGTCACGATTATTCAACCTCTTGTTCGACGTCCACTCCCATGCTACGTGCAGTCCCTTTGATCATCCTGACTGCAGATCGGAGCGAACGGACACCCATATCACTTAATTTTTGCTTTGCAATTTCTTCTGCCTGTGCATTAGTGAGCTTTCCCACTTTATCGCGGTTAGGGACTTTAGACCCCGACTCAATCCCCAAAGCTTCTTTAATCGTATTGGCGGCAGGGGGTTGTTTTGTAATAAAAGTAATGCTCTTGTCGGCATAAACGGTGATTTCTACTGGGAGAATTTTTCCAGTTCTATCTTGGGTTTTCTCATTGAAATCTCTGCAAAATGCCATGATATTCACTCCGGCCGCTCCAAGAGCAGGACCGATAGGAGGGGCTGGATTTGCTTTACCCGCCGGAATCTGGAGCTTGATTACTTTGACGACTTTTTTAGCCATGATACCTTTCCTTGAACATTTCGTACGTAATAGAGGCGAAGCCGGCTATTATAAGACTCGCCCCAATTAACGTCAGTAAAAAAACGTAATTTTAAATCAACCTTCCGTATCGGAGGTCACTTCTTCCACTTGCCAAAACTCGAGATCGTCTACTCTTGTATCTCGACCAAAAATAGATACCATCACGCTTAAACGTCCTTTTTCATGGAACACTTCCTGAACGGTACCGATAAAATTGACAAATACCCCATCATTGATTTTAACACGGTCGCCCGCTTCAATTTTGTGCTTCTGGGTAACACCTGCTTTTTTATCTTCCAGTTCTTTCAATATGCTACCCACCTCTGCATCGGTCAAAGAGGTCGGTTTTTCCCCACCGAGAAAATCGATAACACCGGTGGTATTTTTAACATATTGCCAAGTGTCATCTGTCATTTGCATTTTGATTAAAACGTAACCAGGCCAAATTCTTTTTTCGGAGATTTTCTGCTCTCCTTTTTTGACCTCCATCACATTTTCGGTGGGCAATAAAATTTCTTCAATCAAGTCAGCCAAACCGGCAGACTCCCGAAATTCCTCAAGAGCTTTTTTTACTTTTTTCTCTTGAGCCGTATAAACTTGTGCTACGTACCATTTCATGTCAATCTATCCAGTAAAAAACTTAACAAGGAGGTTTATCCCTCCCAGGAACCCTTGGATAATTAGATCGGTAAAATAAACGAACATCCCAAATATGAGAGTGCTTGCAAGGACAATCGTAGTATAACTTTTTAAATCGTCTTTGCTCGTCCATTCGACTCTTTTCAGCTCTTGCTTAACATCACCCACAAAAGCGACGACTTTTTGCCCTTCCGTTTTTGCGGAAGCACTCGAGCGACTCTTTTTAACATCCATTTTCTGTACCCGTTCACCAACCATCTTATTTCTCTAATTATGATCGCGGTTATCAATTCGAGTGCGGAGGGATTCGAACCCCCGACCGGCGGCTTTGGAGACCGCTGCTCTACCAGCTGAGCTACACACCCAGTCAGCCTTCGGGAATTAATGCCCGATGGCTGCCTTTTTATTATTCAAGGATCTTAGAGATCGTTCCAGCACCGATAGTACGGCCACCTTCTCGGATCGCAAAGCGCATTCCTTCTTCCATAGCGATAGGAGCAATCAGCTCGGCTGTAATCTCGATGTTATCACCTGGCATCACCATCTCTGTCCCTTCTGGGAGAGTAACAGTTCCGGTCACGTCTGTAGTACGGAAGTAGAACTGTGGACGGTAGCCGCTGAAGAATGGCTTGTGACGGCCCCCTTCATCTTTGCTCAATACGTAAATGGTCCCTTTGAATTTTTTGTGAGGTGTTACCGTGTTAGGTGCACACAAAACCATCCCGCGCTCAATATCAGTCTTCTCAATACCACGGAGAAGGATACCGACGTTTTCACCTGCACGGGCTTCGTCCAATACTTTATTGAACATTTCAAGACCTGTGGCTACTGTGTCACGAGTATCGCGCAAACCTACCATCTGGAGCTTGTCGTTCATTTTAACAAGACCACGCTCGACTTTTCCTGTAGCCACAGTTCCGCGGCCAGAGATGGAGAAAACGTCTTCAATTGGCATAAGGAATGGCTTGTCCACTTCACGTTTAGGTGTAGGGATATGTTCATCAACTGCTTTCATCAATTCGAGTACGGCAGAAACATACTTAGGATCCCCTTCCAGCGCGCGTAGGCCCGAACCTTTAATAATAGGGCAATCTTTATACCCTTTCGATTCCAAAAGCTCTGTGAGCTCCAACTCGACCAGCTCAATCAATTCTTGGTCACTCTCTCCAATCATATCGACTTTGTTGAGGAAAACAACAATCGATGGAACCCCTACTTGGTGAGCAAGGAGAATGTGTTCTTTCGTCTGGGGCATCGCACCATCTGTAGCCGCAACGACGAGGATCGCTCCGTCCATCTGAGCAGCACCGGTAATCATGTTTTTGACATAGTCGGCGTGTCCAGGACAGTCTACGTGTGCATAATGGCGGTTTTCAGTCTCATACTCAACGTGCGTTGAATTAATGGTAATTCCGCGGGCTTTTTCTTCCGGTGTGTTGTCGATAGATTTGTAGTCACGGAATTTGGCTTGGCCTTTTTCAGCTAGCACTTTAGTGATTGCAGCGGTCAATGTGGTTTTACCATGGTCAACGTGACCGATCGTTCCTATATTGACGTGTGGCTTATTCCTTTGAAATGTTTCCTTAGCCATTTGAAATCCTCTTTGAGTTTAAGTTTTGTATTTTTAAATAAATCTTACTGCCCAGAATAGGAATTGAACCTACGACCTTTTGCTTACCATGCAAATGCTCTACCACTGAGCTATCTGGGCTTCGTCCGGGCCCCTGCTAGGCTCAGAGCGTGTGTAAACACACTCTAAAATAAGCAGCACAGTCTACGGGATAAAACTAAAAAAAATCAACAGCATTAACGATGTCGGTAGGTGATACGGGCTTTTGAGAGATCGTAGGGGGACATTTCGACGGTAACTTTATCACCGGTGAGCACGCGGATATTACGGATTCTCATTTTTCCACAAAGATGGGCGACAACAGTCATCCCATTTTCTAGGATCACTTTAAAATGCATATTAGGCAGGAGCTCTTCGACTGCGCCCTCAATTTTTATCGTATCTTCTTTCGGCATAAGTTCTCTGGATCATTACAATGAGAGAGATTAAACGTTAAAAATCCTTTCGTAGTCAACCTATTTCTTCTCCGTTTACTCCAGAGGATAGGTTGAGGGGTTGCAAGATATGTTTTTTTGAGCATATACTCTTTGCATGAATTGCTGCATTCCAGGATCGCTGCACACTTGTTGGGACACATTCAAAAATGATGTCCGAGCAGAGGTGTATAAAATCCCTAAAAACCTTGGGCAAATCGACCAAATTTTGGGCTCAACCTTAGGTATGGTGTCCTATGGACTGATGCCAGTCGCCTTAGCTTTAAAATCTGCCGGAGAAAAGACGGCCCGATTTGCGAAAGATAACTGGAGGCAACTGATTGGGTATATCCTTGCCTGGGCTGTGATTATCACATGTACAGGCCTTTTATACGGATTTCAAGGTGTCGCTCTTCCCTTAACCATAGGTTTAGGATGCGGCACTGCGTTTGGGGTCATTGCAGGAATCCTGTCCGTTAAAAGCTACGACACTGAAGGGAAATACACCTTGTGGAATCTATTGAACCAGGGAATTCAGGGTCTGGATGAAAATGGAACGCGCCAAATTGTTTCAACTGTCGCCGTGACCGTGATATTGGCTGCCTCGGTTGTTTTTCCTCATGTCATGGGGGCTGTATTTGGCCTCCTCATTGCCCTGCAAGTGACGGTAAAAATCGCTACAGACCAAGATTTAGGCCGCGATCCAACAAAAGAAAAAAAATCTCTCGAAACACTCCAACGAGACTTTGTCATTCTTCAAAAGTCAAACCTAGCGTTTAAGGACCGTTTAGAAGTTTTAGAGGGTCGCGAAAAACTCCAACAAGACTATGCAAATCTTCAAGCGCTAAACCTTGAGTTTAAGAACCGTTTAGAAGCTTTTACTACCACACAATCAGGTATTCAAAACCATGCCATCGCTTAAATCACAGTTACTTGTAACCCATTTTTCTTCTCTTCCTTCTCGGGAAGCTCTTTATGGAGAAATCATGGCTTGGGGGAAAAAACTAGCTCCTTTTGATCCTGCGTGGAAAACAGAAGAAAACAGGGTTATGGGCTGCCAAAGTGTGATGTATCTCTATAACCGTTTAGAAGGGTCTCGTGTTTTTTTCTATGCAGCATCAGATGCTCTTATTTCAGCAGGGTTAGCGGCACTTTTGATTGATGTCTATAGTGGTGAACCGGCGGAAACCATTCTTCTGTCCCCGCCACAATTTCTAGAAGATCTCGGCATTCCATCTGTGCTGACTCCAGGGCGAGCCAACGGTCTTGCAAGCCTATACCTTAAAATGAAACAGGAAGCCCTGCGCCATCTAGTGGGGAAGAATGAAGGATAAGGTGTGAGGGATGAAATTGGGTAGTGCTATCCTCATTCTTCTCACCCTTTATCCTTTACTCTTCTCCCCTAGTGTCATATTCAAGTTTCCACCTGCGCCCATCTTCGGCGCTACACCACAGCTCTAAAACACCCAGTTCAGTGACTTGAGCTGTCAATTTGACTACAACCACGTTTTCAGCAGTGTCTTGAGCGTGGAGAGTAGTCTCTATGGGATGCAGCTCGGTCAAATCGGGACTTGCGGGGGAGTTTTGTCTGAAAAAACGGAAAATGGCAGGTTCATTTAAATACAAAGAGAAGCTTTGATCTTCCAGTGTCACCGCACTTCCCTCTTCTAAACCAAAGGGAACGAGTCGAATTTTTTTTAGAGATGGACGCGCACCTGGGATAGCGGGAGTGGCAGATTCAACGCCGATGTAGTAGCTACGACAAGTCGCCGCCTTTACACGGATGCCCTCATGTGCACGGGACCAGCCATAGTAGGCTGCGCCACGGCTGACTCCATAGTCGAGGTCAGCTCCTGCCAAATGGGTGACCGCTCCCCCTTTCCATAAGGAAAGTTGTTCCAAAATCCTTTTTTGAAAGGGTACTGCTTTCATGGTGCCACCATTGAATAGGACAGCGCTAGGTAAAAGCCCACCTGCCTGTGTTAGAAAATGTGCCAATTGAGCCGTGATGCGTGGATCCCGAGCGTAGGGAAGGCCCATTTTAGCCAGTCCTGAACGTTTCTCTAGCTGATGCTGTTCAGATAGAGGAACAGAAGGGAAAAAACCCTCGCTTAAGATGCACTCTAGCTCATCTCTTTCGAGTGTGGCCATCAGAGCACCGCCGATGAGGCTACTCCCCCTTCCTGGCACTGTAACTGTAGCTTGTAAGGGGGCAGTAGGACCGAGTAGTTCCTCTTTAGCATTGCGGCACGCGTGAACAAGGCTTTGCATCTGCCATTCGTCCAATTCAGTAGAGAGTTTCTGCTGGACGAAATGAGCAAGGGCAAGGTCGATATTATCCCCACCAAGCAGAAGGTGATTGCCTACAGCTTTTCTCTCAAGAGTAAGCTCTCCGTTAGATTCTTCAACAGAAATGAGGCTGAAATCAGTCGTTCCACCACCCACATCTACAACAAGAACAGTGTCGCCTACCTTCAATTGTGTGCGCCATGTCTCCTGGTGTGCATGAAGCCATGCGTAGAACGCGGCGAGCGGCTCTTCCATCAAACGGATGGCAGGAAAACCGGCCTGCTGGGCAGCTTCTTGCACAAGAGCACATGCACTAGGATCAAACGATGCTGGCACTGTCACTAGAATGGTTTGTTCGTTAAAAGCTACCTTGCTTTCCTTATCCCAACACGCTTTAAGATGGGCAAGAAAAGAGGCACACACTTCTACAGGACTCTTTTTATGCTCCGCAGCACTTAAGGGAAGAAACGGGCTTCTGCGGTCGATCACATCATGGCAAAGCCATGATTTGGCTGATGCGATGACGCGATCGGGTAACTGAGCGCCCCGCTCCCTGGCATACCACCCTACGCAGGACATCTTCTCTTCCCATGGAAGGAGGTAAAAGGAAGGGAGAACTGGTTTTTTAGTCTCCATCTCTTCATGAGTACGCTGCTCGATCTCGAATTGGTGAATAGCGCGGTCTGTATGGTCACAAAATGCAAGTGTCGATTGGGTGGTTCCCAAATCGATTCCGATGGTATAGCTCACGAGACTACCTCAATCTCAGCAGGAGAGATCACAGCGGGATCAGAAGGTGCCATCTGTTTAGGCAGGGTAAGCTTATGTGCTTTCCACCCTTTGTGCCGCAAAATACCCTGATAGGGAGGAGTGCCAGCTATCCGCCCTACCACTTTAACAACTGATGGGTCATAACCTTGGGGCACTGTTACAGTGACTCCCTCATTTTCTTGATACAAGGGGCGGATGGTGACAAACTCTTCTAGGCATTTGCCACAATCAGCGTGGATTTTTCGCACAGCACCACCAATCTGAGCGTCAGTATAGCCCGAGATGTCTTCTTTGAAAAAGTCAACTAACCTCCCTTCTTTTTGCAGCAAAGCGAGTAGGCGTAAGGAAGGATTTTCTACAGATGGTATCTTTTCTGGCTTTTCCTCCTTTTTCCCATTCAATGTTTCAAAAAAAGCTTTAAAGGCTAATAATAGACGCATTTTAAACCCGTGGTATTTTAGTATTAATTTCCTAATGAGACAATATAGCCAAATTTTCCTAATAATTCGACTGTAAATACAAAAAGGGCGTAGGCACTGATCGCGATAATCAAAGGCTTTCCTCCAGGGGTGCGGTATTCCGATTTGAGCCCATCATGATACCTTCCAACCCAGAGCATGAGTGCCGGAAATAGACCGTTCAAAAGAGCATCTCCGATCCCTCCCGAGGTATCGAGAGCTCTCAAAAAGCAATTTTCCATCGTGAGGGCAAAAAAAAGTGTAGGTACAGCTACTAGCAGCCCCAAAGCAATTTGTCCCAACCGGGTCTTTTTAATTTTTAAGCCATCCGCTAAAAAGTCAAACAGCCCTAGCGCAATCCCTAAGAAGGAGGTAATGAGAGCAAAAAAGGCAAAAAAGTCTGCCACAGCCCCTAGCCAAGGGCTTCCTACAGAAATTCCTAAAAATTCCGTAGCGGGCTTGCCTGACGCCAATGCAGCTGCAAGCCCATAATCCCCATCATAGAGAATTGCTCCGAGCACTAACCATTGCCAGAGGGCGTAGATAACCAGCGCCGTGGTAGTCCCCCAAACAATGGATCTTCGAAGCGCTTTCGCGTCCTGCTCAAGGTAGATCGTCAAACTGGGTACAATGGTCTGAAAGCTAAAGATCGTAAGCAGAAGAGGCACCGCGATCAAAGTATTACCAAACGAGCTGCGCAGCAGAAGATGCCACTGAACATGGGGCACTCCCATTCCGATCAAAAGGATATAAGAAATCCCCAAGCCGAACATAAGCAGAGTATTGACTCGGCCTACGATCACATTACCCAGATAAACAATCGTGCCAAAAATCACTACGAAAAGAAGCAGCGCAACAGTATGTGAGAGCTCAATACCAGCTATTTTGCGCAAGCCGGCAGCAAAGAGCTCTCCACCACCTGCTGTATACGCAACCAACGATGCATAGCCGATAAAGAGATACAGGAGCCAGGAAGCGGCTTTCCCCAAAGGCCCGAGAAAACGGGAAGCCATCGTTATCACATGGGCCCCTGGCTCCATCCAGAGGTTCACTTCTGCCAAAAAAAGTGCCGTGGTGGTCATAAATGCCCAACCGATACACATCATGAGCACAGAAGGGAAAAAACCTGCTGCACCCGTTGCAACGGGCAGCGCCAACATCCCTCCCCCAATACATGTACCTGCTACAAGCAACGTAGCAGCAAAAACACTCCCTTTTTTCGCCATCCTTAATCCTCTCCCGGAAAACGGGAGATTCTACAGGAAAATAGAAAAAAACGATTAGTGGAAATTACAGACCTATTCGGGTAATACCATTTCCAGAAAATAAAGCCATGAAGTGGCACTGGGTAACATGACAGATTTGAATGATCGTTTCGAAGCCTATGTTTTTGCACCTAAGCGAGAAAGGATCATTCAAAAATGGCGGGTTATACAGTGCCACTTCATGGCTTTATTTTCCGGAAATGGTCTAACCGATCTTTTCGGTATTACAACGCTCTCATTAGAAACAAATGTAAGCGCCGGCAGTAGCTCCCTGCATCCAAAAACTTTTATCTTTATGATGAAAGCTAGACTCTGGGGAATTTAAATTTAAATCGACTTGCTCGCCTGATAATAAAACGGAGGGCCAGTAAATGCAGGTATAACCGGCAGTGAGTCTCAGCTGTTTCCAGACTCTAAACTCCAATCTCGCTTGCAGCTCGGGTATCACCTCAAATTTATTATAGTTATGCTTTCCAATATTGGATAGGTTTGCCAAAAGACCAAATTTTTCAACGGAAATGGTTCCGAAATCTGCCCCAGTAAAAAAGATTGTAGAACCCTTAACCCGTACTCTTTTTTGCATAGTGCCGATACCCACCTTACAGGTCGTCCTAATCGACCATCGATTACAACAAAACTCGGCAACACCACCTAACAATGCACCATAGAAATTGTTAGTACAATTAAATTGATCATTCACACGGATGATCTCAGGTAATGCAGCAAGTGAGGTAACTGTTTTTTGAGTGGTAATGTTCAGGTTATCCACCAGTTGGTTGTAATAAAAGCCCCCAAGAACATCAAGCGAAACCCGGCACTGATTAATCAAGTGGAAACGGGTATAAGCATCACCCCCCATGTTGCGATTCGCCGTGTCAATTTCAATCGTGCCATTAATAATGGGAGGAATAGTGGGATCAGAAATTAAATCGACATCCTGGGTTCCCGCGGCAGCATCGAAAAAAGGACGGCCCAAAAAGGGCTCTCCCAAACTATTTCCACCTGCCTTAAATCGATTTTTTTCCGTCCCGGAAGAGTAATACCCGCCACCTAGACCCCAACAGCAGTCCCACCATAGACCTGCGTCTACACGGTAGCCCATCCTAGGTGAGTTCCCTATCGTCTCATCTCCAAAAAGAATGTGCGTGCTTGGGTCTCCTAAAACAGGCTCAGCTGTTGCACTAGATGTTGCAAGAGGGGGGTAAAAACGCTTTTTGCGCCACAAAAACATATAATCCGCATCGACCCACCAACCTGCCAAACGATTGCAAGAGTTACAACAAGGGTGCCAAACATAATAGGCAAAGCCCATTTCAGGGACTAATAACAGGAGCAGTAACAACAAAAATTTTTTCATATTATCTACAATAAGCAGGTTATACTTTCTTCAAATCCACCTGTAAGCTCGACAGAGCCATCATGGCGGATCAATAAATCAGATTCTAAACGGATTCCAAAATCTCCTGGCAAGTAAATGCCAGGCTCTATCGAAAAACACATACCGGGTAAGAGAAGCCTATGATCAGCAGTCTCTAGATTATCTAGGTGAGCTCCTGTCCCATGCACTTGGGTGTCGATATTATGACCCGTACGGTGTGTGAAATAATCACCATATCCGCAAGACTTAATGTAGCCTCGGCATACATCGTCCACATCAGCACCTTGTATAGGTTGCTTTGACTCTATCTTGCTACGGACAAATTCAATCCCTTTTTTCTGTGCTGTTCTCACTATCCCAAAAACCTTTTGCTGCAGCTCCGTGGGGGCTGAATCTGCTATCGCTACCCTTGCAATATCTGCATATACAGCATCAGCTATATTTTTTTTGCACCAAAGATCTAAAAGGATAAAATCACCGCGCACAATCCTTTTAGCACTTAGCTCCATTGCAGCGTAATGAGGCATGGCAGTATGTTCATTAACAGCGCAGATCGGCCCTTCTTGGGTCATACAGTTTTCTTTTCTAAACTCATGAAGCATAAATTGCTGCACATCATATTCGGTGACAGTCCGCTCATTTTTTAGATGATCGGCAATCCATTCCCAAGCCCTCTGGACTGTGGTCTCCAACACCGCAGCTGCTGCAAGATGGGTTGCAATCTGCTCTTCACTGAGAATGCTAGTAAATTGTTGCAGTAGATCAGCGGAGCTAAGCACCTCTACCCCAGTTTCTCGTACCATTTCAAGAGTACCCGCATCGACCACTGAGACATACGGATTGGCACCAGCTGGAGAATATTCCATCATAATCTGCTCGCTTCCCCTCAAGATCTCTTTGAGGGCATTTTTCAGCTCATGCCAAGAAAGATAGAGATGCGTCGTACCTGGAGTCTCGGCCAAACTTTCCGCTTCGATACGATGCACAAGGCTCTGGGGTGTTCCCTCTTTTGGAATCCAATAAAAAAACCGACGGGTCAATACTGCATGGGGAGAAATTTCTAATATCTGTCTTGCAAATCGGTTCGATCCATGGTTGTCATAGAGAAGCCAGCCATCTACTTTCTGCCTTACAAGGATTTGTTGGATCGCCCTGATTTTCGTTTCCAATGCCATAATCGCGACTATGGCAAATCAAAACCATTTTTTAAAGAGATGATTGTAAAAATTCTTTATAGGGGGTTTTAAACACAGAGCCGCCGAGAAACAAAGACGCAGAGAAAAGATGAAAACTAGTGACTATTCACGAGCCAGCAGAATCCTTAGGGCAGCCCCAGTTTGTCAAGGTGGGAGTGGATAGTCACCATAGAGAGGCTTTTAACCAAAAAGATGGATTACCTGAATAGTTACGAAAACTATTGAGAAAAATAAAGCCATGAAGGCACTGGGTAAGATGATAGATTTGAAGGATCGTTTCGAAGCCTATGTTTTTGCACCTAAGCGAGAAAGGATCGTTCAAAAATGGCGTGTTATACAGTGCCAATTCGTGGGTTTATTGATAAATGGTATCATCAGTGATTGAGGGTTTGGAGGAGGACCGAGGCGGCGACCATGCGGACCATGAGAGAGGGCTCTTTGAGCCGTTCAAGAAGAAAGGGGAGTGTTTGTTTGTCCCCGATTCTCCCTAGAGATTCCAAGATTTTAAGTTGCAATTGTCTATCGGATTTGGGGTATGCTTCTATGAGAATAGGTAAAGCTGTGTTGTCTTTCCCCCAACTTGCCAAAACCAGCGCCGCCTCGATCCGGATTTCTTTATCCGGGTCACTGAGCAACTCACGCACAAGCTCTATTGCCGATTCATCACCTTCTCCTAAAAGCGTCTCCGCAGCAAGGCCTGTTACTCCCCACTTCCTTTCTTTTAAAAAGACTTTGATCGCATCCAAAGCACCTGGTGATTCCAAAATGGCGAGGAGGTTGAGCAACTCCAAACGGGCGGTTTGATTCATCACTTCGGGAAAATTGGCAATCGCAGGTTTATGACTAAGGTTACTTTTTTCTAGAGTTTTAAAAAGCCCTTTGTCTGAAAACATCCATTTATCGTGGTTGTTTTGAAGACACTCCTCCAAGACAGTGCATACTGTGGCGCACATCTCACGTTGACCTGCCAGGCCAATGGCCAAATTGGCACGCACATAGGGATCTTTCGATTCTAAGATCACCCGTTTGGCAAGGTTGGTCCCATAAGGACCGGTCGTTGCAACAGCTGCCGCTGCGAGCGCGCGCACTCGAGCCTGGTCATGCTGCAGCCATTTGAGCATCGCCGTTTCCGCAACAGCTGGATCGCTCAGCATCCAGCACCAAGCTGCCGTGACTCCTACATTAGAGTCCAAAGAAAACCTAGCCAACAGTGCGATCCCCTCTGTGACGGGCTGCCGCAGTAGTCCCCAAGTTCGAATTGCAGCTGCACATACTTCAGGTTGCGGATCTTGCATAAGGGGAATCAGTAAACTCGCCTCTTCTATTAACTCAAGGTGAGCGATCACTTCGCACGCCAGCTCACGTAGACCCGCTCGTTTGCTAGATGCGAGCACTTCTAACTCTTCTTTGCCAAGTTTTTCTCGCATCATGATAATCGCTTCAATGGCCGCCAATTTTTCACGTGGACCTGTTTTAGGATTGGCAACACACTGGATGAGATCCGGAAGATGTTCCTCGATTTGAAGCTTGCCTATCGCCTTAATCACTATAAGACGTACATCGAGCACCTTCTCTTCACGCAGCATTCGGCAGATCTCATCTCGCAGTGGCTGGTCACCATAATGACAGCCCATCTCAACGGCTATTTCCCGCAGGTGAGCGTTAGAATGGCGCAATCCATTCAATACAAAAGGGACTGCTTTCATATCTTGGCCAAGAGCAGCGCCAATCAAACAAATCAACTGAGAGGAAAGGCCTGGAGCGTGTAAACCCTTACTGAGAATTCCCCAGCACATCTCTTCCATCAGGTCCTGATCATGAGCGCGCGCTTCAAATTGGGTATTCATTTTCTCCCAAACCTCGATCATCTCTACATCTTCTCCGGAGGCGGCTAAACTTTTGATCAGCCACTCATAGGCAAGAGGGTCGTCTGAAGAAGTTTGGAGGGCTCGGCGCGCCTCTTCGATCGCCGATTGCTTATCACCTATCAATAGATGGGCCTGCACCCTGCGTGCTGCAGTTGCTGCATTGGCTGACAGAGATCCGATGTGTAAAGTGATCAGGAAAAAGGAAATAGCGAACCTTATTTCGCTATGCATGGGCTTTCACTAAGGGTAAAATATCTCTAAACTCCTGAGAAGAAGCATCTCTGATTAACTCATAAATTACAGATTCACTGCAACTTAGACGAACGCCGACATCCCTAAGTTCGCCCATCGCTGTAGAGAAATCAAACAGAGAGCGTGAGCTTACCGCATCATTGAGCACAACCACATTTTTTCCCGCATCGAGTAAATCCTTAGCCGTTTGAAGCACACAGATATGAGCCTCAATTCCCACTAAGATCCACGTTTCAACTCCAGTTAGGTCTACTGCCTGTTTGATAGCGGGATCATAGTACCCAGAGAAGGTTGTTTTTGAGAAGATTACTTGATTTTGCGAAAGACGCCTTTTGATAGGATCAATTGTCGATCCTAACCCCTTAGGGTATTGCTCGGTCACAAATAGAGGAAGGTTGAGATGACGGGCAGCCTCTACTATAAAGCAGATTTTTTCCAATACTTCGCACGAGCGATCAATGAGAGAGAATAAATTTTCCTGCACATCGACCACCCAAAAACCTGTCTTGGCTTTATTCAGAAAACGCTCTCTCATTTCTCAAGCCATCGGACCTAAAGGCCGCCCCCCTAATAAATGAAAATGGAGATGGTCGATAGTCTGCCCAGCATTAGGTCCGTTGTTAACCAACAAGCGATACCCCTCTTCCTCAACATCAAATTGCTTGGCCAGAATTTGTGCTACACGCACGATTTGTGGAATCAAGGATAGGTCTTCAGATTGCAATGATTGCAAATCTGGGATCACCTTGCGTGGGATGATCAGAAGATGGACGGGGGCTTTAGGGTGTTTGTCCTTAATCGCAACAATGGAGTCATCTTCATATACCTTTTCGCCAGGCAGCTCACCATCGATTATTTTTTCAAAAATTGTTTTCATAAGGAATCCCATGAATCTCTAGTATATTTTTAAGCGCCTTGACAGCGTCTTCTTTAGTTTCCCAAACAGAGGTAAAACGCCCTTTGTGGCAGAAAACAGCTCCAGCAATGCCCGATGCCTTTTTTAAATCATCATCGAGCAACCCAGCCCATTTTTCTGGCAAAGGAAGCCTCACTTGCATCCTTCGTTCATAATCGGGAGGAATCCCCCTCAACTTCCAATGTTCTTTGGAGGGCATGATCACAAACAAAGCTGGATGATCCTTGCCACCTAGCGTGAAGAAACTCTCTATCCAAGAGATCGGTTGGTCAAAAAAGAGACATAAACGGTACTTGTCCATCACCCCTTTTACTGTCTTACGGCTCTCTTGGTTATAGATGTATCTCTCATACAACCGGCGTAAGTGCCCTACAGTAAAATCGAGTGCCTCATGAAATGCCTTATCGATGACCTCTTCTTTTTCATCATAAGAAACAGGATTAAAGTTTGCGATGACATGCGAAAAAGTACACACGCCCAGGGTCTGCTGAGAGCGGCCATTATCATGTGCATCTACTCCCAAGACTAAAATATGATTAAAATAATGAAACTCATCCACATTGATGACCCCTTGGGCTTTCAGGTGTTCCAGTATCATCCCTGCACTGCTTAAGTCACCCTGATAAGAGACCTGGTGGTGGTCAAAAAGTTTATCCTCAGGAGAAAAAATTCCCCCTACATCGCATACGTATTCACAATCGGCAAGAAGATGGGGATTGCGTGTACGCACAATCTTGTCGATATCAACCAAATTGAAGACAATCAGTAGGGCGCATGCCGTTACTTCATCGGCATGAAACGTCCCATCATGGATCCCTACGCTACGAGGCCGTTTCATTCAAGTCACCTTAAAAATAACCTTTAGATTTTAGATAGTTTCGATTTTTCCACAAGCAAAATCTCCACCCATTCCTTCATAGTCAGCAATGCGGCCAATGTGCTCAGCTTAAAAAACAAAGATATCAATACCTAGGACCCGTAAGGAAATAACTTCCGTATCTGCGCAAAAGCCCCATGGTTCTACCTGTTTTTTTTTCTGAAACTGGGAATTTATTGGCAGATCGGTTATTTAAACCTTATGAGCAGTTACCTTCAGCCAGGACATTTTGATCTCGTCACCCCCGACGGACGTATTGAAACGATCAACTTCATCGATGAGACTCGAGCTACTGCCGAGGTCATCATCGAGTCGATCTCCCCCTCCTTTATCGGTTTCCAAATCGACCCTAGCCAGGTCATGTTTAACATCAAAAGTGTTTTGGCCCAACTTGGACTTAATGGAATCGACTCAGAAATCGTATTTGACAAGAGTCATTCGACTGCCCACGTCAAAATAGAAATTTCTTCAATCGGATCCCTGGCGCGCCAAATGTTATCTTTACTTACTCCTGGGGCCTACATTGGCAAATTATTTGCAGCAGATGAGCGTAGAAAAGTGCGTAGCCCTGACTACCTCACACGTATGTTCGGCAGATCAGATCGTGATGGAGGCCCCCTGCTCTCGCTCGGGGGCTTACATGGTAGCGAACAGCTCACCATAGAAGTCATTGATGGCAGGAGTGTAGCCTTTCTAGCTCTTCGCGAAGGGCGTATGGAATTCGACCCGTCCGTCCGCTCCTTTCTTCCCACTCTCAGCAGTGCGTTGAAGCAAAAAATGCCTCTAAGAGACTTACTTAGACTTCATCAAAGATGGGTACCGAATGTCTCTCGTGTCGTAAACCAAGATGAAATTCTCCTCGTATGCTCAACCCCTCTGCACATCCGCACCGTTTTCGCCCGAGTTGCCTCTTCGCTGCTACCCAAAGGTTATCAGCACACCAGCGCTAGTGTCCTACAACCCGATACGGAAGCCTCCGGAGATATCTACGAGCTTTTTGGAACAAGCAGCAAAGAGATCTACGACATACCGCTTGAATTTTACACACTCGAACCACACCGTGAGCACGTTTTCTTCTCTGACAGAGATCAACTTCAAGAGTGCCTAGAAGATCCAAAAGCTATTTTTGATGCCTTTAAAACAGCTCCGGAACCACTGGGAGATCGAGCTGCAACTTTCATCGTCAAAGGAAGCCAGATGCTTAATTTGCGATCCGACGATTGGATCATCCGTAATCCGCCTCAACAATCCTTTCCCGGTATCGTTCACAAAGTGCGTCAATCACTCATGGTGGAACGCTATATCGAACAACAACCTTGTTACCCCTTCCTCAAAGCAATCGAGAAGGGTTTGATCACCAGCCAGGGAATTTTGTTTACACGCTATTTCCCCTCTCCGTTGATGAAACGGATGCTTTTATCCTATTATGTGCAATCTCATCTCATGGGACTCTATTTTCAAGTCCCTTCCCGCTCCAATGGGTACTACTTCTCACAAGAAGATAGAGCCATGCTCTTTGACCTTGTCACCTTTGGGATCCCCGTTTATTGGGCTGACGAAAGCAGTGGACAAATCCTTCAGTATATCCAGCGTCCTAATAAAACATCGGGCATGTTCGTTCCCCTTAAAAAAATCGACACATTTGAAAAAGCCATCTTCTTTGGAATCTATGGTTCCAATCTCATTGAAGGCAACTTCGAAATAGAACTAAAAAAGCTTCTAGAGGGTATTTTAGAGATGAGGAATCACGTCGATCATCCTCTGCTAAACAAAACAACCCCTTTGGCGCTTGTCACAGGAGGCGGGCCTGGAGCCATGGAGATGGGAAACCGGATGGCCAAAGAGCTCGAAATCCTTTCCTGTGCCAATATTGTCGATTTTCAACTGCGTCCTGACATGGTAGTTAATGAGCAAAGACAAAACCCCTATGTCGAAGCTAAGATGACCTACCGGCTTGACCAGCTCATTGAAAGGCAAGCCGAATTCTATCTCGATTTTCCTCTATTTGTCATGGGAGGAATTGGCACCGATTTCGAATATGCATTAGAAGAACTACGCCACAAAGTCGGCAGCCGTCCGTTTGGACCCATCATCCTCTTTGGCGACCCTAACTACTGGAAAGAAAAAATCACCCACCGCTACCAATGCAATCTCAAAGCAGGCACTATCAAAGGCTCAGAATGGGTTAGCAATAGCTTTTTTTGCATACAGTCTGCGCAGCAAGGACTACGCATTTATCACGACTTTTTCACAGAAAAGCTCAAGATCGGCCCCGAAGGTCCGATTCACCAAGAGGGCTTTGTAATTGTGGATTAGGGAGGGAGTTGCATAACTCGCTTTAGAAACCATATGTTACTTTGAGGGCCACATAATCTGCACGCTGCCTGCAAAACTGTCCCTCTTTGCTGAAACCATTGTGATATTCTCCAAAGAGACGAAACTTTCGGCCAATCCCTTGGATTTTGCTCCACTCCACCCCTAATGCATAGGTTTGGTCGAGATCATAACCGTGCTCCTCCCAGGAACGGAAGTTCATCGCTAAAAAAGGCTGTACATAGAGCTTATTGAAACGATCTCTCCCTCCGAATGCACGGACCTCTGCTCCAAATTCAAAATAGAATGGGTGTTCAGGAAATTCCTTATCGCGATCAAAGATATAACCAAGCCCTCCGTACAGTCGCACTGCCCGCCCCAATTGGTACGATACAAAACCATCGATTCCCTCATCACTCAAGTTACGTCGATCAAAACCTGGGTTGCAAATCAAAAATTCATCACCAACGTGCGAGGACATGTGCCATAAACGGAACCTAAAGGCCCATCTATCGAACGCATAGCTCATCAATGCTGCGACATAAAAATCGGTATTGAACATGCACGCTTCAGGATGATCCAGATCAAATACAGCAAAAATCCCCGCTTCGATCCCCAAATCCATATCACCATGCCAGTACAACAAATCTTTCAAACGAAGAAAAATAAAATCATCACCGAAAGAGACCGCTCCTACATGCTTGCCGATCACATTATCATTAAACCGGAGTGCCGCACCATTGGTCACCTGGCGAGGATCAGCGATTAAGGGAGGAAACAAAACCGTGTTCTGCGGTAGCCAAATTCCCCTGATCGAACACCTATCAGCTTGTGTCTTACACATACCAAGATAAGCTTGTGATATTGCTATGTCCTGAGCAGCCGCAGTATCATACTGCTCAAGGGCCACAATAAAATCATCCGGACAACAATTCACACGCTGAATACAGTTCACACAAGGAATATCATAGATGAAGCAAAGAATGCTGTTAGCAATGAGTGCATTGTTCGGAAGGTTAAAGACAAAGACCACTCCCCCGCGCACAATCGTCCGCACCTCAAACTCATAGTAGCTCATGTCGACCAAGGCCTGAATGTACCCCGTCAAGTACTCATCACCCATATCAGCTACGTGCGTCTGGGGAATGTTATCAGCGCGCGTTCTTGGAACACTATCATTGCAAAAGTAATTTGGAACATAAACTTGGGCTATATCATCATCCGCACCCGCAACCGCAGCGCACAAAACCAACGCAACTAGAAACCCATTACGCATGTCATCAAATCCAAATTTAAAAACACTGACTTATACCCGCCTTCTGCCGTTTTTCTCCACAAAAAACAAACCTTATAGTATCGTTTATCCCCATGGGGCAATAGCTCAGTGGTTAGAGCAGCGGACTCATAACCCGTCGGTCCCTGGTTCAAATCCAGGTTGCCCCACTTTTTACCAACACCCACAAGTACATTTCAGCACGATTCAGCTTGAAAAAATAAGTTGTCTCGGACAAAATAACGACTTGCGGTGCAAATTTGGTGCAGTGAAGAACAATCTTAACAAGCACTATCCAACCGCTCGAACCATAAAACTCTAAGAGGTTTGAGCAATGTCCGTTTATAAGCGTAAAGATAGAAAGGGGAAAGTTACCGGTTGGCGAGCAGTTGTTCGTATTAAAGGTTATCCCACAGTCTGTAAAGAATTTGAACGAAAGCAAGAAGCGGATGACTGGAAAATAGCAGTTATAAGGCAAATCAATGCAGGTCAATTTCAGTTTGATCGGCATAAGGTTCAACGTACATTTTCTGAACTGGTCGATCACTTCAAGCATAGTGGTGCTTTAGAACATCATCGCTCAGCTAAAGATACCATTCGTCATCTTGAATACTGGAGGGATCGCCTTGGTGATTATGCCCTTGTGCACCTCACTCCTGAGCATCTAGGCAAAGAAAGGAAACTTCTTGTTGATACCCCCACTCATAGAAATACCAATCGTTCCCCAGCAACAGTTAATCGTTATATTGCCTCGCTTTCGGGGGTTTTAACATACGCCTGTCGTCAGCTGCGTTGGATTGACGATAACCCCTGCTTTAATTTAATCAAGCTTAAGGAAGCGCCAGGCAGAGATCGCATATTGACGAGCGATGAGGTATGCCGATTGTTTAAGGCTTGCCGTGAAAATCAGAATAAATATCTCTACTGTATTGTTCTACTAGCCTTTACCACAGGTATGCGACAAGGGGAAATCTTAAATCTTACCTGGAACCAGATAGACTTCGATAACAAGTTGGCTCACCTGACAGAAACTAAAAACGGATCTCCTCGTAGTGTTCCCCTTGTAGATTCGGCACTTGAGGAGCTTAAGATTCTCTTTAAGGCGCGCAATCCTGCTAAGGAGTATGTGTTCGCAAGCAAAACAGTCTTTGGACGCATTGACATTAACAAACCTTGGATAGAGGCTCTAAGATGTGCCGAGATCAAGGGTTTCGTTTTTCACTCAATCAGACATCACTTTGCTACGCTAGCAGCTCGCTCTGGAGCTAGCAATCTTCAACTTAAAACAGCAATGGGTCATAAGACCTTGCAAATGCTTGAACGATATACTCACCTTGATGTGCAAACAACAAGGCTTTTGTGCGATACGGTAGCAAAGCAATATGAAAGTAATAATCATGAATAAACCAGCTGACACGCTCGCCAAAGGCTCTAAAACACACCAAGGAGCTCTGATGAAAAATGAGCAAGACCTTTTCCTATTTACAGAAGCACAGGCAATTATCAAAGACCTACAACAAGCGATTGTTCAAAAGAAGCAGATTAGAGAAAATCTCTTTAAACTCAACTCTGAATGGGAGCAACTTTCGGAGGAACATTGGGAGCAACAAGAAGCTCGTTGCTGGATTCATGGGGCAACAGAGGTTTGCGAAGCTAACGAATTAGAGCGCTGGTTATTCGATAATCCTCCTATTTCAGATATTGCCCAAGAAGATGCCACCAAATGCTTAAAATATTGGCAAGACTTCTACCAAGAAAATTCGGAAGATTGCGGAGAACTTGCGAAAGCTGCAATGGAGCAACCACAAGAAGGGGAAATTTTGCAGGACTATATCTTGCGGGTGGCAGCCCTTATAGAAAAACAGGGTAAGGGAAATTATTGGCAATGGCGTACTTTAAGAAGCCTTTTAGGCTATTTAAGGAAATTTCCTCCAATACAAACCTCGTTTATTGAACAAATACTCCCAAAAAAGGGAGATCTCTTCTCTAAAGGTGTTAGGAAAAGAATTATAAGAAAAGTTGCTCCGGAGGTTTACCCGATCTCCCAGCATCTCACTCGTGACATACTTTACAGACTAGGAGACATGGCGATAAATGGAAGACCAAACAGTCTCTTGTCAGCACTTGAAAGTCTTGGATTGTCTTGGCTATGCCTTATAGCATCGCGTTTGCGTTTGCCTGTCCATCTTGAAAAGGTCGCAACAATCAAACCGTCAGCGATTTGTATTGACGATACTTTTTCAAGCATGTTAGTACCCACACTCCTGGGTGAGCGAAGAATCGGAATAGCTAATCGGGTTGCAAGATTTTTGATAGAACTTGCAAAGATTCCATCAAACAAGCCTCGTGAATCAATTTTGCAGAGTCCTACAAGAAGCTTAACACGCACCTTTGATCGAGCATTACAAAATTGTGCAATCGACGTCAATTTAGGGAATATCACTTATGTCACTTTTCTCAGTCCGCCGCATCATTATGAACATGACTATCGCTATACATCTAAGTAGTTTACAATCTAAAGGCTAGGAAAAATACTTCCTCTTTTTTAAAAGTGTCCACCACCGTGTCAGGCTGTTTCCTCCCCTGTGAGTTAGAATGGGTGAAAATCCAATATAACCAACATGGAGGCTTATGAGCGATTTTCAATATCTAGCAATCAAACAAATAACCGATAGCAACTGTTATCCGTTTACATCGGGACAACTTCGGCATTATCTAATGAATCGCCATAAAAATGGCCTTGATAGTGCCGTGCGCAAAATTGGCAAGCGTATTTATCTGCGCAAGGATCTCTGGGAGGCATGGATAGAGCGGCAAGCCGGAGGGAGAAAATGATTCCTCAAAATGATGAAGGCACTAATTCTTTAGAATTTGGTGCCTTTATAGGCTTATTAAGAACAGCCAAGTGTCTTTTTAAAGAACTTGATGACTTCCGAAAGAGCCCCCCAGATTCAATAGAAGAGAATTCATTTTGGCAGCAATGCGAAAGGCGATTTCAAGAAGTTGAGATGTATAGAGACGTACTTCCAGATGATATTATAGATATGATTGTGACGCATGTCATCCGCTCTTATGATTGCGTAGATAAACTATCTAATCAGGATGTGAAGTGCTTATGACATCATTAAACGACAATTCCACTGGGTCAAAGAATGGAGTTTCACACGATTGCAAGACTGAGGTAATAGATAATCAACAAGCCGCATCTATACCTGATTGGGTAGCAGATTTTAACAAGACGCACGCGGTCATCCATACTGGGCAAACCTATATTCTGACGGAAAAATATGATCCACAATTGAAACGCGACACCTTCTCTCTTGAATCCGTCCCAAGCTTCCATACTTGGTATAAGCCAAAGAAAGACCCATCCGGTAAACAGTCGTTGTCAAAGCTATGGATTGAACATCCATTTCGACGAGAGTATCGTGGCATTATTTTTGATCCTTCAATAAAGGGCCATTACGGAGCCTATTACAACCTATTCCAAGGTTTTCCCATACCGCCAAAGCAGGGAGAATGCAGCCTTTTTTGGAAGCTTATAAGAGAAGGATTATGCGCCTGCTGTGAAGTTAAAAATTTATACGTTCGCAAATGGCTAGCTCATATGTTCCAACGACCATGGGAACTCCCTGAAACCGCCATTGCATTCCGGGGTCAACAAGGCGTCGGAAAGGGCACCGTATTGCAGTATCTTTCTCGTTTAATTGGAAAACATTATCTCGAACTTGTGCAAATGGATCAAGTTGTCGGTCGCTTTAATGGGCATTTGAAAGATGTTATACTTGTTTACGCAAACGAAGCTGTGTGGGGAGGAACTAAATCTGCTGCAGGGGCATTAAAAGCTATTATCACTGATAGTCATCAAGCTATAGAACTTAAAGGAAAGGACATCATGAGTATTCAAAATTTCAAACGATTGCTATTGAGTTCAAACGAAGACTGGATTGTTCCTAGAGATATTGACGATAGACGTTTTTTTGTGATTGATTGTTCAACACGCTTTAAAGAAGATCATCAATTTTTCAAAGAGCTGCATGCTCAAATGGCTAATGGTGGGGTTGAAGCGCTGATGTACGACCTAGTGCATGAAGACATTAGTGATTGGCATCCAAGGAAAATGCCTATAATAGCAGACGGTTTTGATTTAAAGATTCGAGGAATGAATTCTCCTCACCAGTGGTTATACTACGCTCTCCGAGATAGCAAGATAATCATCGATGACTACAACGATATGTGGCCTCTAAATGATTTTTTCTATGTCAGTAAAAACAGAGTGTACAACAACTATAAACTCTACTGCGAGGACAGGAAAGAAAAGCCGGAACACGATGGCCTTTTTTGGAAGCGGGTACGCGAAGTGTTAAGCGAGATGCATGAGCAAAAACCTCACGGCATTTCAAGGACCGTTAAATTCCCCCCACTTTCAATAGCTAGAGGAATGTTTCAAAAGCACGCTAAGGCAGAAGGGGACAGCCTGTGGGAATATTAGGGAGTTTGAGTGAACCAAGAGATATTTTTCACATGATTTACCTAAGTATTTGATTATGAATATATGAACCAACTGAATCAAGTGAACCAAGTAAAATGAATATTATAAAAACATTAATCCTCTTCTTTATAGGAAGCATTGTTGTAATACCGCCGATAAAACCACGTGGTTCAACTGGTTCAGCCGGTTCAATATTGATAGTGAATGAGATACAGATAAAGTCACCGGATTTATCTTTTACAACTACCTGGTCTACTCGGCTAGGATATTTGTAGTGCGTGTAAATATACTATTCCACTGTGGAGTAGTTTAGAAAACAAAAAAAGTAAATTATGAAGTTAACATTATGACAAACAAAAAACAATCAACTGATTGGAAAAATAATATTTATATGGAGATTGGCAAAGATGATCTTCCAGAAGATATATGGAACAGGATTTGTAGGATACGGAATCGACCAATACAACTCATCCGAGATGTTGAAGGCGGTGATCTGTACTGCAAAGATACCTTTATGTGTCGCTATACTATACCTAAAGGGTCTTTGGGATATGTAGTCGACTTTCCTGAAGAGTTCTTTTTGTCGGAGTATGACAAAGCTCTTATGGCCAATCCTGAAAATGAGGGATGTGTCCCGGTAATATTTTGCAGAAATGACATTGGGGAAATACCAGGCGTTGATTTTTTACTTCCCCAGTTTAATATCATTTTTCTATTGGCAGATGATTATGAAATCATTGATCCGTTTTGTGATCCATCTCTCTTTGCAATAGCTTGGAAGTGTGTCAAAAATCCCGGAAATGCTAACGAAGTTAAATATGTTTCCGATGACTCGTTTGCTTCAGGTTATTCTAGGTTTAAATCTCAGGTGAAAAAATAAGGAGAAAAGTAAATGCCAGCACCAAAAGGAAACAAATTTGCAGTCGGAAACAGCGGTCAGCCGCCCAGCAAATACACACAGGAGTTTATGGAAAAGGAAGCCATGGCTTTTATCATCTGGTTTTCTAATCCTGAGAATATTTACTTCAAACGATTTGCCTTGGAAAGAGGCTATCCGCCTGATGAACTTTCTCATTTTGCTAAGAAAAGCGAAGTGTTTAATCGAGCGTATACGTTTGCCAAGGCATGGCAAGAATGTAAGATCGTTGAAGGGGCTCTTTTCAATAAGCTGAACTCTAACTTTGCCAAGTTTGCAATGGCAAATCTCTCTGGTTGGTCGGATAAGCAGCAGTTATCGGGTGATACTGCAAACCCGCTAGCGTTTTTGTTACAAAAAGCTGACGGTCAATCAAAGGATTTGGTTAATGAAAACGGCTGAGCATCTGGAAGCGCAAAGCCGCCTTAGTGATCCACTATGGCGGCTAAACAACCTCTACTGGATTATCGACAAAGCAGGTAACAAGTCGCTGTTTCAGCTGAATTGGGCGCAAAAAAAGATTTACCAAGATATGTGGTACATGAATTTGATCCTAAAGGCACGCCAACTTGGTATCTCCTCTTTTGTGTGCCTTCTCTTTTTGGATCGTTGCTTATTCAACAGCAATCAGCATGCGGGTATCATTGCGCATACAAGGGAAGATGCCGAGGTTATGTTTCGGAGAGTAAAGTTTGCTTATGATAGCCTACCAGCCGAGCTTAAGGCTATTCTCAGTGTTAACACAGATAATGCCCGTGAGTTACATCTCAGCAATGGATCAACTTTGCGCATAGGCACATCTATGCGTTCAAGTACGCTGCAATACCTGCATATTAGCGAGTTTGGAAAGATTTGTGCCAAGTATCCGGATAAGGCCAGAGAGATCATCACGGGCTCTTTAAACGCGATTGCTCCCGGACAATATGTTTTTATTGAATCGACAGCAGAGGGGCGTGAAGGACATTTTTATGAAATGTGTAGAGAGGCACAAGCAGCTCAAGACTCGAATAAGACATTGTCTTGTCTAGATTTCCGGTTTCACTTCTTTCCATGGTGGCAACATAAAGACTATAGAATTAATTCCGATACGCTAGAGCTGCCATCATACTATTCTGGGTATTTTAGCATTCTAGAGAAGAAAATAGACTCTCAATTAGAGAAGTCCCAAAAGGCGTGGTATATTAAGCGCGCATCAACCCAAGGTGATGATATGAAGCGTGAATTTCCAAGCACTCCGGAAGAGGCTTTTGAAACTTCTAATGAAGGACTTTATTATGGCAGACAGATCGCTGAAGCACGTCAAAGCGGACGTATACGTCGTGTTTATTATGATGCCAATACATCAGTGCATACAGCTTGGGATTTGGGCTATAACGACTCTACAGCAATCTGGTGGTATCAAATCTGCGGGCAAGAGATTCACTTTCTTGAGTATTATGAAAACAGCGGAGAACCTCTTACACACTATCTACATTTAGTTAAAAACAAGTCGTATTCTTACGGTAAGCACATTGTACCCCACGACGCAGCCGTTCATGAATACAGTACCGGATTGTCGCGTGTAGAGGTAGCCCGTAATCTTGGGATAAACTTTACGATCGCGCCGGATGTTGCTTTAATTGATGGCATTGATGCAACCCGTAACGTCCTTAATCGTTGTTGGTTTGATGAAATTAAATGCGCTGCGGGTATCAAGGCGTTGGAGAATTATAAAAAAGAGTGGAATGATCGTCATGGATGTTGGTCTAGTCGTCCCTTGCACAATTTTGCAAGTCATGGAGCTGATGCGTTTCGGATGATGGTCGTGAGTATAAATAAGCTGGTTAAGCAAGGTCTCACAGCTGAAGAATGGAGATGTTTACGTGCCATGCACATCTAGTCCCTCTTTATCTATAGCATAGAAATAAATTTACAACAGAATCCTTGCAGTTGATATAGCGTATGCTATATATTTATCCTTTATGCAAGATAAACCGCCAATGGAGCCATCGATATGAGCGAAATTAATGACGAGATTTCTATGCGCATTAAATCAATGAGAAAACGCCTGGGCTTGAGTCAAGAGGAGTTAGCACAACGACTTGGCGTTAGCTTTACCACTGTGAATAGATGGGAAAATGGTCAAACAAAACCGTCGAAATTGGCAAAGCGGCAGATTGATCTACTGTGCAAGGAAAGTGAAAAATTGGAAGGCGTATTAGGAGCAACTCATGGCAATTAAAAAATCTGAACTCTATAGCTCTTTATGGAAAAGCTGTGATCAACTGCGCGGTGGGATGGATGCATCACAATATAAGGACTACGTCTTAGTCCTACTGTTCGTTAAGTATGTCTCTGACAGATATGCAGGTCAAAAAGATGCGCTAATCGAGGTTCCTGCTGGTGGTAGCTTTTCTGATATGGTTGCACTCAAAGGCGATAAAGAAATTGGGGATAAGTTAAATAAAATTATTGGTAGACTTGCCGAAGCCAATGAGCTTAAAGGGGTCATCGACGTAGCAGACTTCAACGATGCCGATAAACTTGGAAAGGGTAAGGAGATGGTAGATCGTCTTTCCGATCTCATCGCCACCTTCAATACACCAGACTTAGACTTTCGCAATAATCGTTCCGATGGTGATGACATTTTAGGCGATGCTTATGAATATCTCATGCGTCACTTTGCGACCGAATCCGGCAAAAGCAAAGGGCAATTTTATACTCCGGCAGAAGTATCGCGCATCATGGCAAAGGTGATCGGAGTCAATACCGCAAAAAGTGCAGACCAAACGATCTATGACCCAACCTGCGGATCCGGCTCTCTGCTTTTGAAAGCTCATGATGAGGCTCGCTCAAATACCGGATTAAATCTTGCCCTCTATGGTCAAGAGAATGACAATGCGACTGCGGCGCTTGCTAAAATGAATATGATCTTACATCACTGCCCGACAGCAGAAATCTGGAAAGATAACGTTCTCTCAAGCCCTCATTTCAAGCAATCAAATGACACACTCAAGACATTCGACTTTGTAGTGTCTAACCCTCCCTTTTCTACAAAGGCGTGGAGTCATGGTTTCGACCCTTATAATGATACATATAACCGCTTTAACTATGGTATTCCGCCCACAAAAAACGGTGATTATGCCTTTTTACTCCATGTTCTAGCTTCTTTGAAAAGCACTGGCAAAGGCGCAATCATTCTTCCTCATGGTGTACTATTCAGAGGGAATGCCGAGGCGGCTATCCGAGAACAACTGATTAAGCGAGGGTTCATCAAAGGAATCATAGGACTGCCTGCTAATCTATTCTACGGAACAAGTATTCCTGCTTGCATTATCATCCTTGATAAAGAACGGGCAGATGAGCGCAAAGGCATTTTCATGATAGACGCAAGCAAAGGATTTATCAAAGATGGGAATAAGAACCGATTGCGGGCACAAGACATCCATAAAATTGTTGATTCATTCAATGACCAACATGGTTTGACCAAATTTTCCAGATTTGTTTCTCTCGATGAAATCGAAGCAAATGCATACAACCTCAATATTCCTCGCTATATAGACAGCGCTGAGGCTGAGGATTTACAGGACATTGAAGGACATTTACAGGGTGGTATTCCTGATCGCGATATTAATGATTTAGAGCGTTACTGGAAGGTTTTGCCCGGTGTGCGACAAGCTTTATTTACACCCGCTAATCGATCTGGCTACAGCCAGCTTGTTCAACGAGATAACATTAAAAACATCATTTTTGGACATCCAGAATTCAATAATTTCAACACATGGGTCAACTCTCTCTTTTCTGAATGGAAAAATGCCAACGCTTGGCATCTCACAAGCCTGGATATAGGGTCTAATCCAAAAAAGCTCATTGAAACGATATCAGAAACCATATTGGATGCATTCAGAATAGCCCCACTGCTTGACCCTTATGATATCTATCAACATCTAATGAGTTATTGGGTTAGCACGATGCAAGATGATGTGTACATGTTGGTTCAGGATGGATGGAAAGCTTCGGTAAATGGTCAACCGAATATCGATTTGATTCCACAAACACTTGTCATTGACCGCTATTTTCTCCCACATAAAAAAATTGTTGATAGTATCGAAGTTGATCGCGATAGGATCACCAGCCAAGTAGAAGCTTTATGTGAGGAACATGGGTGCGAAGAGGGATTGCTAGAAGACGCTAAGAATGATAAGGGTAAACTCACCAAGGCAAGTGTTAAAGCACGACTAGCTACTATCAAGCATGACTCCGAATCAGATGACGAACGCAAGCTACTGAACGAATTTCTTGACCTACTTGACCAAGAAGCGGCAGCAAGCAAGAGACTAAAGGATACCCAAAAGGCATTGGAAATGGACGTTAACGCCAAATATCACACACTTTCAGAGTCCGAGATTAAAGATCTAGTTGTAGAGGGTAAGTGGTTGAAAGCCCTTGCAACAGGTATTGAGACAGAACTGGAATGTATTTCACAAAGATTGACAGGGCGTATTAGCGAGCTTACAGAACGTTATGCAACTCCTTTATCGTCTCTTGAACAAGAAGTAGAGTGCTACCGACTTAAGGTCGGAAACCACTTGAAAAGGATGGGATTTGATTGGCAAGCAATGGCATCAGAACGTACAGGAGTTATCGCATGAGTTATTCCATCCCGACCCTACCACTTACTGTTGAATTAGAGACGAAACCGATTTTGAAAAAACTGGCTAAAGCGCATCAGGCACTCGCAGAATTGAAGGGGGTAAGCGGCATCATCCCGAATCAAAGTATTTTGATCAGTACCTTATCCCTCCAAGAAGCTAAAGACAGTTCAGCGATTGAAAACATCATCACAACCCATGACGAGTTGTATAAAAGTGACGTTTCTGCAAAGCAATTTGCTAATTTTGCAGCCAAGGAAGTGTATAGTTATGCGGCTGCACTTCAGAATGGATACCAGAAAGTTAAGAAAACTGGGCTTCTCGTCAACAACCACATCCTAGAGATTCAACAGGCTCTTGTGGAGAATAGTGCTGGCTTTCGCAAACTTCCTGGGACTGTGTTAAAAAATGACCAGACGGGTGAAATTGTTTATAGCCCCCCTCAAGATGAAAGCCAAATTCGATTGTTAATGAACAACTTAGAGCAATTCATTAATGATAACACTCTTAGCGATGCAGATCCTCTTATCAAGATGGCGGTGATCCATCATCAGTTTGAAAGCATCCATCCATTTTACGATGGCAATGGTCGTACGGGCCGTATTATCAATATTCTCTATCTCGTAAAGCTTGGGCTGCTGGATTCCCCTGTCCTCTATCTTTCTCGCTACATTAATCAAAATAAGAGTGAATACTATCGGTTGCTTCAAACTGTTCGTGACCAACAGGAGTGGGAAGCCTGGGTCCTTTATATTCTTGAAGGAATCGAACAAACTTCGCGCCAAACTACACATTTGATACAGGGCATGAGGGATCTTATGCAGAATTATAAACATAAGATGCGAGAAGAACTGCCAAAAATTTATAGTCAAGACCTGTTAAATAATCTTTTTCGGCATCCTTATACTAAAATTGATTTCGTTATGAAAGAGCTGCAAGTAACTCGCATAACAGCAATGAAATATTTGGAAGAACTTGTGCGAATTGGCCTTCTTTCCAAACACAAAAAATGGAAAGAAAATTATTACATGAATGACGCCTTATTTGAACTTTTACTCAACGTGGGTTCAAAACCGGAGACTCCACATGGGTAAAAATCGGCAAAACAGGAGTATATCAAATCTATCATGTATACAAAATCGAGGTTTTCTATACATGATAAGCCCCTCATGTATACGAAATATCAATTTTCTATACATGACACCTTCATCATGCATACGATTTCATGATTTTCTGTGCATGATCTATGCATTATGCCTTAAAAATAGCCGTTCCTTGTTCATTTTATTTAACCAACTAATACTTATAATGTCAGGAAAACAATGGTAATAATTGCAGAGGACTTAATAAAAGAATTGGACAATGTCGAGGGTGAAATTATCGAGATACCTAATGGCTATAAGTTGACTGAGTTGGGACTGATTCCAGAAGATTGGGAAGTGGTTCTATTTTCAGATCTCTTAGAATTCCGGAATGGAGTTAATGCAGGTAAAAAAGCCTACGGTAAGGGGATTCCTTTTATTAATGTTCTTGAGATTATTACCCATACCCATCTGTCTATTTCTCAGGTGCCAGGAAGAATCACTTTATCGAATAATGCTGCAAATCTATATGGAGTCCAATACGGGGATATTCTTTTCAACCGAACATCTGAAACTCAAGAAGAATTAGGACTCTCTTCAACCTACATATCAAAATCAAATAAAAAAGTTGTATTTGGTGGTTTCGTAATTCGAGGTAGGCTGAAAGGGTCTCGAGTTGATGCTAAATATTCAGGATATGCCTTTCGCTCCTCATTAATTCGTTCACAAATTGTTTCTAGAGGTCAAGGCGTAATTCGAGCAAATATAGGCCAATATGATCTATCACAGATTTCTACTGCAATTCCCTCTCTTAAAGAACAACAAGCTATTGCAAATGCGCTAAGCGATATCGATTCTTTTATTACCAAGCTCGACCAGCTCATCGTCAAAAAGCGCGATATCAAGCAGGCCACTATGCAACGTCTTCTTACTGGCAAACAACGCCTTCCTGGGTTTAGCGGTGAGTGGAGTTTTAAAACTCTGGGACATTGTCTAATGGAAACCCCGGCTTATGGTATTAATGCCCCAGCCGTTCCTTATCAAGATAATCTACCTAGATATATTCGGATTACAGACATTACTGAAGATGGGTATTTTTCAACTGAAAAACTATCATCAGTTAAAACTATCGATTCAGAAAAATATCTACTGACAGATGGGGATTTAGTTTTTGCGAGAACGGGTGCGAGTGTAGGAAAATCTTATCTGTATAATTCCAAAGATGGGCATTTAGTATTTGCTGGATTTCTTATTAAGGTAAAACCAAATCCAAAATACTTATTATCAAATTTTTTGGCTTCTTATGCAAAAACACATCAATATAAGAATTGGGTACGATTGACATCCATGAGAAGTGGACAACCAGGGATTAACGGTAACGAATATGCTCAATTGCCATTGCAACTTCCTGGTTTATCTGAGCAATGCGCTATCGCCAATATTCTCTCCGATATGGACATTGAAATTTCCACACTTGAACAGCAACTTGATAAGACCCGAAATCTCAAGCAAGGGATGATGCAGGAATTGCTTACAGGAAGGATCAGGCTCATATGACGACCGTTGGACACATTGAAAAAATCACTCAAAAAAGGGTCATCAAGCTGTTTTGCGATGAACTCGGATATCGCAATCTCGGCGATTGGAGTGAGCGGCCTGAGAATAGTAACATTGAAGAAAGTTTGCTTGCAGCCTATTTGAAACAACAAGGATACGATGACATTTTAATAAAAAGAGCAATTCATATTGTTGAGAAAGCAGCGGGTGATCGGAGTAGAAGCTCCTATGATAGGAATAAAGACGTCTATGAGTTATTGCGCTACGGAGTAAAAGTACGTCCTGAAGTCGGTGAGAATATGCAGACTGTTTGGTTGATAGACTGGAAAAACTCCAAAAACAATCATTTTGCGATTGCTGAAGAAGTGACCGTTAAAGGAAATGACCCTAAAGCATATACAAAGAGACCCGATATCGTCATATACGTGAATGGCATAGCTTTAGGGGTTATTGAACTTAAACGATCTACCGTGTCAGTTTCTGAAGGAATCCGTCAAAACTTGGATAATCAAAAATCGATCTTTATTCAGCACTTTTTCTCTACAATGCAGTTGGTGATGGCTGGGAATGATACTGAAGGTCTCCGCTATGGCACCATTGAAACGCCGGAAAAATATTACTTAACCTGGAAAGAGGAAAGCCTCACCAAGAATGCGCTTGACCGCCATCTCAACCAAGTGTGCAACAAAGAGCGATTCCTAGAGCTCATTCACGACTATATCGTCTTTGATGCCGGCATAAAAAAAGTGTGCCGACCTAATCAGTATTTTGGAATCCGTGCAACGCAAGATTATCTAAAACGCCGTGAAGGGGGTATTATTTGGCACACACAGGGTTCAGGTAAAAGCTTAACGATGGTGTGGCTGGCAAAGTGGATACGCGAAAACCTACCGGATGCAAGGGTTCTTATCATCACAGACCGTACTGATTTGGACGATCAAATTGAAAAAACCTTTAAAGGGGTCAAAGAAGAAATTTACCGTACAAAGAGCGGGATTGATCTACTCTCGATCTTAAATGACACGACCCCTTGGCTTGTTTGCTCATTGATTCATAAATTTGGTGGAAAGGACGAAGATGAAAAAGGCACTGACATCAAGAGTTATATTGATGAAATAAAAAAGGCGCTCCCACCCAATTTTGCGGCAAAGGGTGACTTCTATGTATTCGTTGACGAGTGCCACCGTACGCAATCAGGCGACTTGCATAGTGCCATGAAAGCTCTTTTGCCGGATGCCATCTTCCTCGGATTTACCGGAACTCCACTGCTTAAAGCGGATAAGCAAAGAAGCATTGAGATCTTTGGCTCCTATATCCATACGTACAAATTTAATGAAGCCGTTGAAGATGGAGTCGTGCTAGATTTGAAGTACGAGGCTCGAGATATTGATCAAAAAATCACCTCTCAGGAAAAAATTGATCTTTGGTTTACATCAAAAACAAAAAATTTAACCGATCTTGCCAAAGCGCAACTCAAGAAGCGATGGGGAACTCTCCGTAAGGTGCTTTCTAGCCAATCTAGGCTTGAGAAAATCGTAGCGGATATCCTTCTTGACATGGAGACGCGTGATCGTTTAATCAGCGGTCGTGGCAACGCGATGCTGGTGTGTGATAGTATCTTTTCAGCATGTAAATTTTATGAACTCTTTGACAAAACTGATCTGGCGGGAAAATGTGCCATTATTACTTCATACAAACCCTCTAAGGCAGATATTACAGGCGAATCGGTCGAGGGGATGACTGAGAAACTGCGGCAATATGAGATCTATAACAAGATGCTGGCGGGTCAAGATCCAGAAGCCTTTGAAAAAGCTGCAAAGAAAACGTTTGTTGAAGAGCCAGGTCAAATGAAGCTCTTAATTGTTGTGGATAAGCTATTAACCGGCTTTGACGCCCCTTCGGCAACATATCTCTACATCGATAAACAAATGCATGACCATGGTCTCTTTCAAGCCATTTGCCGCGTCAACAGGCTTGACGGAGATGATAAGGAATATGGCTACATCATCGACTACAAAGACCTCTTTAAAAACCTAGAACGGTCTGTGACGGATTATACGGCCGAGGCGTTAGCAGGCTATGATAAGTCCGATGTGGCAGGACTGCTACAGGATAGGTTGACTACAGCAAAAGACCATCTAGAGCAAGCCAGAGAATCTATTAAAAGTCTTTGTGAGCCGGTTGAACTTCCAAAAGACACTTCTGCCTACTTACATTACTTTTGCGCTAAGGACTCTGGAAATGCTGAGCAACTCAAGGAAAATGAGCCCAAACGCCTAGCCTTATACAAATTGACAGTTGCTTTCATCCGAGCCTTTGCAAATCTAGCAAACGAGCTGGAAGAGGCCGGTTATAGCCCATCAGAAATTAATCTACTCAAGAGCGAAGTTGATCACTTTGAAAAAGTTCGCAATGAAGTGAAGCTGGCTAGCGGTGACTACATTGATCTCAAGATGTATGAGCCTGCTATGCGCCACCTCATCGATGCTTATATACGTGCGGAAGAGAGTGAAAAAATCTCGGCTTTCGATGACATGTCGCTAATCCAACTAATAGTTGAACGTGGCTCTGAAGCGGTAAATTCACTCCCAAAGAGCCTGCAAAAGAAAGAAGCCGTTGCTGAAACGATTGAGAATAACGTCAGAAAATTGATCATCGACGAACATCCTATCAATCCCAAATATTACGAAAAAATGTCCGAACTTCTAAGTGCTCTTATTGAACAGCGTAGGCAACAAGCAATCGATTATGAAAGTTATTTAGCTAAGGTTATAGAATTGACCAAGCAGGTAAAAAATCCCGCTAATAATTCAGCCTATCCGTCTTCATTAAACACTCCAGCTAAACGGGCACTCTACGACAACCTGAATGAGAATGAAGAACTCGCTCTAGCAGTTCATAATGCAGTGAATGATAACCGACAAGCTGACTGGCGCACTAATCGGATCAAAATAAAAATCGTGCAAAACGCCATTAAAGATGCACTGAATAAGCAGCAAGGCTTCATGGTCCGCGAAGAGTCTGGTACCTATATGGGCGAATCGATAGATCCAAACGATTCATTAACATCTAAAATTCTAGAGATCGTTAAAAATCAACAGGAGTACTAAAGATGCATCAGATTGATGTGAATGGTATTACTGTTGATATTGAGCGCAAAGAGATTAAAAATTTGCATCTTGGGGTTTATCCGCCAGATGGAAAAGTACGTGTGGCAGCTCCTTTAGCAGTAAATGATGAGGCAATACGATATGCTGTCATCGGAAAGATGGGATGGATAAAGCAGCAACAAGAAAAATTTAATAGCCAACCCCGACAATCACCTCGCGAGATGATTAATGGTGAAAGTCACTATTATCTTGGCCAACGATACCGCTTAGATATAGTTGAGCGTATAGGGCCGACAAAAGTGTTCTGCAACAAGTCCAGCATCGAACTCCATATCCGACCTCAAAGCAATACCGAACAGCGAGAACAGGCTTTACAACAATGGTATAGGCAAGAACTCAAGACTCTCATCCCTCCAATTCTAGAAAAATGGCAACCTTATATTAGTGTGCAAGCGGCAGAGTGGGGGGTGAAGAAAATGAAGACAAAATGGGGCTCTTGTAATACACATGAGCGCCGCATTTGGATCAATCTTGAGCTCATTAAAAAGCCCATACAATGCTTGGAGTATATTGTTGTACACGAATTGGTGCATCTACTCGAAAAACATCACAACGCACGATTCAAAGCACATATGGACCATTTTATGCCACATTGGCGTCTGCACCGGGAGGAGCTCAGTCGTGAACCGTTAGGTCATGATTGCTGGCATTATTGATGGAAAACTTTACTTCAAACAAAAATGAGAAGGTCAAAAACCGCCTCCTAACCAAATCTTGCTATGTGACGGGAACTCGTTGTTCCAAGGCTCTATTCCTCCAGAAAAAGTCTCCGGAGTTAATCAAGATTGAATCCCTGCAGGATCGCAAAGTGAAAAGAGAAGGGGCGGAAGTTGGGGCATTTGCAAGGCTTCAGTTTCCTGGTGGAGTGTTGATCGATACATTAAATACCGATGAAGCTCTCGATAAAACGAGGCAAGCAATTGATAGAGGTGCTCTCACATTATTTGAAGCTGCTTTCATGGCACAAGGCGTATTAATCCGAGCAGATATTCTTACGCGCACATCAATTGATTCTGCTTGGCAGCTCTATGAGGTTAAAGCAACAACATACCGATCAGTTGATGCTTCTTCAAAGAATGAATATAGCCGAGATCTTGCGATACAAACTTCAGTGCTCCAAGGGTGTGGAATTGAATTGGCTGGAATTTTTCTTATGCACCTTAATCATGAGTGTTCATTTCCTGAAATGCATAACTTATTCAAAGTCATCGACTATACTCAAGAAATAGGACCGATTTTAGAGAACATTAGTATCGACATTCAATCGCTGCAAAAGGTTTTGCTATCAGATCAACACCCTAACGTAGGTATCGGACAACACTGCGAGAAACCGCGTGAATGTCAATTTAATAACTTGTGCTGGAAAGACATTCCAACGTATAGCGTATTCAACATTCCGAGGGCACTCAACAAGTGGAAGCTACTTGAAGAGGACCGATTTTCTGCGGCTCAGCTGGTTGATGCTGATTTTAACTCAGAAAAACAGAAGCGAGCACTTCGATGTTACCAAACGAACGAACCGTTCTACGATCTTCAGAAAGCTCGCGCTATATTGGAAACATGGACATATCCACTCAGCTACTTCGATCTTGAGGCCGTTAGTTATCCGATCCCTCGTTACAATAACAGTCGTCCTTATCAGGATTTGCCTTTTCAGTTTAGTTGCCACATACAGAGGTCTTCTGAATCCGAATTAGAACATCATGAATTTTTATTTGATGCTGATGCAGATCCTCGAGAAGCATTTATCAACGAGATGCTCAAAGTATTGCCCTCTTCGGGCTCAATTGTTGTGTATCACCAAACCTACGAAATGACAAAACTTAAAGAACTAGCTAACGACTTTCCTCAACACGCCGCGTCAATTAACTCCCTTCTACCTCGCATTGTCGACCTTAAAAAAATGATCGAAGAGAGCGTTTATTATCCCGAATTCCTCGGAAGCTACAGCATCAAAAAAGTAGCTCCTGTGCTTTTAGGACAGGATGTGAACTACGATCGTCTTGCGGTGGGCGATGGCATGGAGGCGGTATGTAAATATCAAGAGCTTGTCCAATTAGATTTCAATGATTCGCGGCGTGATGCCATACATAAAGATCTCCTAGAGTATTGCAAGCAAGATACTTTTTTGATGGTTGAGTTAAAACATTGGTTAACATTTAAAAATAATCTTTCAAAGAACAATTCATGAACGATTCTGAACAAGAAATTTTGACATTTTATTCAACAGAGAGCACTTCGCCTACATCTTCAACCGTTCAACCCGTCATTCTTGATTCCACTGGGACTACGCGAAGGATTCTAAGACCCACAATAGTTAAAAATATCACTAATACTGAAGCATGCTTAAGCATAGAGCTCATCCATGAACGAACAGGAAAAAATGGCTTTGAACCGGTTGAACCATCTAAGCTGAGCAAATTAAAAGCTGGAGAGGCTTTGAGTTGCTCTTTAAGTTCAAAAGAAACCTTAACGTTGTATACAGAGCTATCTAAATTATATGCTTTAGGTAAGGAAGTAGGCATTAAATACGGGGAAAATTCTTACGCTATTATTAAGACCACAACAGATTCTGTTTTATCAAAAAATGACGAGAAAAGCCTTGTGGATTTGTTGCAGCAATGTCAAACATCACCAGGGTTAGCAGAAAAGCTAGCTACAACCAACCCTGAACTTATTGAAAACGCTTACCATTATAGATTATTGCAAAAAAAACACGAGGGGCTTGCAAGATTTAAAGTAATGTTGCAAGAGGAATGCAAAGAACAAGAATGGCAAGATTTTTTTGCTGAACATGATTGGATACTTGGTGGGATTTGTGAGATACAGATTTTGAGCAAAGTTATTGCTCAACCCGCTCTTGCTGGGGCAAATGTGTTCGGAAAAAATGAAAAAATAGGAGATTTTTTATTAGGTTCTCAGGGCAGTGTCCGCTTTACCGCAGTGGCTGAAATTAAAAAATCTAAAACGGATTTGTTAAAAGGAACGCCCTATCGAGGTACATATTATCCAAGCGATGAACTCAATGGAGGGCTTGCGCAGCTCCGTTCGTATATGAGAAAGTGGCAATTAGAAGGCTCCAGAACCGATACCAACAAAGATTTTCTTGAAAGCAAGGGGATTTATACGATTCAACCACGAGGAATTCTTATCATCGGGCATTTGGATCAATTAAAGGAAAGCCGTGAAAAAAGAGACTCCTTTGAACTATTCCGACAAAATCAAAAAGACGTTCATATTGTCACATTTGATGAAGTCTATTATCGAGCGCTGCATCTCTTAGGAAAAGTAGATGAGGTAACCTTATGAAGCATATTTTGATTGAACCATTGATTTCCACACTTGGAAATGTTCAGCTGAAATTGGGCGACGCTGTAGGTGCGGCAACTGCATTTGAGTTTCGTTTGCGGCTGATTGCTGAACTGGAGCCTAAGGTACAATTTGAATTAAAAAATCTAACCTCCGCGCCATTCTACAAAGCTGATTTAATCCATATGATTACTGCTGTTATTAAAGTTTTTCAGAGCAATCTTAATCAAGATGAAAGAAAAAAAATCGAAGATTGTCGAGTTCCTCGAAATAAATTATCTCATGGCAGTCCGGTTGAACTCATGATAGAATTAGGTATTGAGCCTACCGGTAGAGAAATTGATCCACGTACTGGTAAAAGAAATATTCTTTCTAAAGAAGATTTCGCTGAGGGAATCAAAAGTATTGAGCGAAATCAAATCTTTGAAAAATTCACTCTTCAAGCAAATGAGGCGATTGGAATTCTTGATCGAAAAATTCTTCGCACATTGAATTCTCCTTAACCCAATTTGCGGTGCACTGGCGGTGCAACGATGAACCTATTGCACCATCAGAATCCAATAAATTCCAGTAGCTTTTTGATCAAACATCCTTTACCATCATACTCATAGCGGTTGGATGGTAATGGGTAATATGAAAGGCGACCGCCCTCATAACCCGTCGGTCCCTGGTTCAAATCCAGGTTGCCCCACTCTTTATCCATCATCCACATGCACTTGTGAGCACGATTGAACTTGAAATAATTTGTTGTATCAAGTTAAGTTTCAGTCATGCGGTACAAATGCAGTACACTGAAAAAATATCTATCCAGCAATAACCAGCTGCTCAAACAATTAATTACATGAGGTTTGAGCTATGGCAACGATTTATCAAGGAAAGAGTAAGGATGGAAAGCGAATATTAGGCTGGAAGGCTGTCATCCGTATTGAGGGACACCCCACCCTTTGCAAGATCAGCGAGCGCAAGAAGGTCGTAGAAGACTGGGCAAAAGAAACGGAAATCGAAATTAAGGAGGGCACCTATAATTTCGATCGTTCCAAGCGGAAACAAACATTCGAGCAACTGCTTACCCGCTATACTTCAAGTGGCGCTCTTGAACACCACAAGGCTGCGGAAGACACTTTGCGTCACCTTGAATACTGGAAAGAAAGGTTTGCCTCCTATGCCCTTGTCCATCTCACCCCTGAGTTTATAGCAAAAGAGCGGCAACTGCTTGTCACAACCCCAACCGATAAAGGTAAGGTGCGAAGCCCCTCTACCGTGAACCGCTATATGGCTGCTCTATCCGCCGTTCTCACTTATGCCTGTCGTGAACTGCGCTGGATTGATGATAACCCCTGCTTCAGCCTTGTAAAGCTCAAAGAACCCGCAGGTCGTAATCGAGTGCTTTCCGAAGCAGAGATTGGACGTCTGTTAGCAGCCAGTCAAAAGAGTCGCTCCCCCTATCTCTATACGATTATTTTATTGGCTTTAACTACGGGGATGCGACAAGGAGAAATTCTTGGGCTCAAATGGAACGATGTTGATCTTGAGAGAGGTATTGCTCATCTACGGGATACAAAGAACAGCCATCCACGCAGCGTTCCTCTTGCCGATCTTGGGGTCAGCGCGCTTAAGAAACTTTATGAGAAGAGACAACCCACTAAAGAGTATGTATTTGCAAGTCGCACAGCTTTTGGGGCTATTGATATTAAAAAGGCGTGGCAGGAGGCGTTAAAGAGAGCTGATATCCACAATTTGCGATTCCATGACTTACGTCATACCTATGCCACCTTCATTGCCAACAAAGGAGCCTCTCAACTCGAAATTGCTACTGCTTTGGGACATCGAACACTCCAAATGGTGCAGCGCTATACCCATATGCAAGCCGAAGTCACAAGGAAATACTCAGAGAATATGACGCAAATATTGTCTCCTCAAGGCGCTATATGACAGACCCTTTATCTAAGGCAACCGACATTATCAAGGCACTGAAACAAGAGCTCTCGCAATGTCGAGAGCTGTGGACAGCGATCGATAGGGACAATCCTCATCTTGACTCTCAAAGCAGCTATCATTGGCAGAAAAAGTTAGCCACAAGTTGGATTTATGGAACGACAGACATGTTGGAGTCTAACAAGTTAATCAATTGGCGCTTAGAGCCAATTCACCCATCCGCAATAGCCTCAATGAAAGCCAAACAATGTATTAAATACTGGCGGGAATATTTAAGATTTAATGAGGCTTATTACAAATCTGCAAAAAAATTTAAATTTAATGCAGCAAATCCAGAAGAAACTTTAATTAATTTCTTAACTAGGATGGCTGACCAGATTGCACAACATGGATGGGGTGAACCTATTGAAGAGCGAGCCTTCCGATCTTTTTTAGGTTACGTGAGAAGATTTCAAGATGGTGCGTTTGTGGAACATATCTTTCCGAAAAAAATGGAAGTACATCATGGCATGATAATACGAAATATTGACCCTGAGCGATACCCTATCCCTGAAGAGCTTGCCTGTCAAATTTTGACGACATTTGCTGATAAAGCCTTAGAAGGACGTAAAGATGCCCGCTTAACCGCTTTGGAATGTTTGGCACTTTGTTGGATATGCCTTACCGCGGCAAGATTAAAATTGCCCACCTTCTTCGAAGAGCTCTTAGCGAGTAAAGTCTCCTCTCTCAATCCTAACGCACTCTCTCCAACCATTGCACTACCAACTCTATTTGGACTGAAAAAGGTGCCTATCTCACAAAAGATTGCCCAGTTTCTTTTTTCTCTTGCATCAATTTCAACCAAAGCCCCCACAGAAATTTTCTTTCGAAGACCGCGTAAAACTCTTACGCGTTCTCTCGAAGAAGTGATCGAATCTATTGCCCCCAACCCAAAATATGGGCATATCACCTATGTCTCGCTCATGACTTTACCTCATCATTTTGGCAATCATCGCCATCAGCATAAATGATTGAATTTCAATAAACTTTAATGACAATCCAAAATGTCCACTACCGTGCCAGAGTGAAAATCAACCAATTTGATTGAATAGTGTTCATATTAATTAACTACCGCGCAATAGAGCGCAGGAGATTTCAATATGAACGAGATCAGATACTTATCGATCAAACAGATTGTTGAAGAGGATAAATACCCCTTCACATTGCCAATGATGCGACATTACTTGCTGCATCGCCACAGAAACGGGTTAGAATCCGCAGTCCGTAAAGTTGGAAAGCGATTATTGCTGCGCTCCGACCTTTTCGATGCCTGGCTTGAGCAAAAAAGGGAGGGTGTATGAGAACACAACCTATCGATATTGCTCGCTTAAAAGAAACGATTGATCCCATCGACTTCTATACTGCGGAAGGGCAAAAGATCGCAACCAAAGGGGCTTCTCCTTGGAAACTCGGAGGATTATGCCCATTCCATGATGACCATCATGTTGGCAGCTTCTACATTCACGATGTCAGTGGAGGTTACTCCTGTTTTTCTTGTAAGACGGCAGGAGGTGATATTATTGACTTCATCCAAAGAAAGTATGGTCTGCAATTTGGAGAAGCCTTGCGTAAACTTGCCAGAGAATGGAGGGTATTATGAGCCACCTATTCGACATGAGCAGTCTACCCGATATTGTTAAGAGGCCCAACCTGACTTACTACTGGTGGTATCGGGATGCCTCAAATTCTGCATCGTTTGCCCTTGTGGCTCGTTATGATGCCGCAGACAAAAAGAAATGGTTTCATCAATATCAATTGATCAATGGAGAGTGGACAGAAGGAGCAGCAACTCCCCTGCCCATCTTTGGATTACACTCCCTCCAAAATCATAATCATGAGGAAACAGTCTTTATTTTTGAAGGTGAAAAATCAGCCCAGGCTGCTCATCACCTCGATCTGATCGCTTTAACCTCAATGATGGGCTCAGCTAATGCAGAGAAAGCCGACTGGGCAATTTTAGCAGGCTATAGAGAATACAAACATTTTGTGTTGATACCCGATCATGACGAGCCTGGCAAGAAATACATGCGAACTGTGTACGGAGAGATACGCAAGTTTAATCCTTTAGCCTCAATTAAAGTATGCCCATTGCCTTTAAAGGAGAAAGGAGATGATCTTATCGACTGGATAAAAGATCAGGAATTCTGCCCCAAGGAATGGAATGGGTTCGGTCCTATCGATGAACCTTCCTCTCTTTATTTAAAAAAGGCATTTGAAGAGGCTGTTGAGCAATACTCAATTGCAGCTGCAGAATATTTCGCTGAAGCAATTCCTATCAAGCCGACTTTTGGACCTTTTGAACCTTTGACCGATAGCGTATTTCCATTAAAAAAGTGCCCAATTGATACTTTCCCAGATGATGTCAAAGAATGGCTAGAGCGCCTTGCTGACCAAATGCAAGTGCCTATCGATTATTTAGCTACTCCTTTACTGATCTATGTAGGTGCTACAATTGGGAGAAAGAGAGGCATACGTGTGCGCAAAGAAACGGGTTGGATAGAATTTCCTAACTTGTGGGGGATGCTGATTGGCCGCCCCTCTTTAATGAAGAGTCCCTCCATGAAAGCTGTACGCAAACCACTAGATTTTTTAATGATAGAATCTAAATATCAATATGATATTGCTATTAAACAGTATAAGGTGAAGAAAGAGGCGTGGGACCTTTTAAAGAAAGCTAAAGAAGAGAACATGAAGAAGAGCTTTAAAGAGAAGTTATCTCATAATCATGTTATTGATTTAGAGCAATTTGTGAATGAAGACTTAGCGCAAGAGCCTTATTTACCTAAACATAAGCGTTATAAGACAGATGACATCACCGTGGAGAAGTTGGGTGAACTCTTGATTGAGAATCCTCAAGGCTTGTTGCTCTTTAGGGATGAACTTTCTGGCTGGCTTTATAGCTTTGAAAAAAGCGGTAGAGAGAATGATCGACCCTTCTTTCTTGAAAGCTGGAGCGGTAAAGAGGATTTTAATATCGACCGCATTGGGCGTGGCTCTCTTTATATCCCTGCTCTCTGCCTCTCGATTTTAGGCTCGATTCAACCAGGGCCTTTAGCACACTATGTCCATGACGCTTTGCAAGGCGGTAAAGGTGATGATGGGTTTCTGCAGCGCTTTCAACTCATGATCTGGCCTGAGGAGAATGGAAACTGGGAGTTGACTAAAGTGGTCCCCTTAACTCGGTTGGAAGAGAGAATGAAAGAGCTCTTTCTTTCCTTGGATCAATTAAGTTTTGATCCTGACAGCAAACCTATCTTCATTGAATTTGAGCCTGAAGCTCAGTCTTTATTCGATGGCTGGCAAACCCGATTAGAGAATCGACTTCGCAGCGGGAACTTACCGTCCTATATGGAAGCTCACCTTACCAAATACAAAAAATTAGTACCTGCTTTGAGTTTGATCTTTCATTATCTCCTGGGGCAAAAAGCTCAGCAAGGCAGGATCAGTAAAAAAGAGCTTGAGTGTGCGATCATATGGGCGGAGTATTTGGAGAGTCATGCTGAGAAGGTATACCATAGTGGAACACAAGCAGTCCAAAAGAGTGCCTTGAACCTCATTCGACGGGTGCAGAAGGGTGATATTAAAGAACCTTTTTCTGCTAGAGATGTATATCAGGGTCATCATTGGAGTGGGTTAGCCAATCCAAATGAGGTAGAGGAAGTAATCGCTTTGCTCCTGGAGTCTGGTTACTTGGCTCATCACATGGTGAAGACACCAGGAAGAAGCAGCATGAAGTATTGGGTCCATCCCGATATTTTTACACATACGCAAGAGAGAGCAGGTCCAAAAGGTCCGAAAGCCTCCTCTGAACCTTTTGAACCTGACACGATATAGGATTTGGAGAAATTTATGACGGATAAACAGAAGAAGAAATCAACAAAACAGCCACCTAAGTTGGAATCTGCGCCAATAAAATTTTGGCATAAAGACAATCAAAAGCAAGTTAAGGCTGAAGTGCGCCAGGTAGAAGAGCAAGGTAAGGGTAGCGCTTTCTTTACGCACCTCAAGGCGATCGCTGGTGTCAAGGATAGTGAGTTGGCGGCTAATATCATTGACACAGCCTCCTCAGCAATAGAGCCTATCGTACACCAAGATGATCGTCTGAACGTGGTCATTCAAGCTTTGCATGATTTTGGCCCTAAAGATGCCATAGAAGCTCGTTTGGTCGTTCAATCTACTTCCCTATTTACTCACGGGATGAAGTGTCTGAGACGCACAGAAACAGCTGATATGATGTGTCATGGTGAATACTATGCTAACAAGGCGATCAAGCTCTTAAGGCTGCACAATGAAACCATAGAGGCACTCACTCGCTATAGAAGAGGCGGTGAGCAGAAAATTACGGTGCAGCATAATGTGATCGCAGATAAGGCCATCGTGAATTTTGGGGCGGGAGGGGTGAACACAAAAAATGAAGGAGAGAACCCATGTTCGGGAAATTATGCGGAGCTAAAGCAAGAACCAACGGTCATAGACCATGTAGACAGCCCGCGATGGCCAATGGAAGATGTCGACTCCACGGGGGCAAATGCACAGGTCCCAAGACAACGAAAGGAAAGCGGAGAGTAAAGCAGGCGAATACTACACATGGGTTTTATTCTATTGAGAATGTGAAAGAAAGGAAATTACTTCACGATTTAATTCACAATTCAAGAAACTATATTTAATACACATCCTTTTTATTTATATCTCCTCCAAGCGCGTGCTTTTTTGGATCAGGCTGGAAGCAAGGGGCCAAAATAAAGTTCCCATAAGCGGCTCGCTCTATGGTTGCATACAGCTTTCTTCCATTGTACGGAGAAAACCACCCATATATACTTGAAAGTTCAAGCGCGATTATTGTGATAGGAGTAAGTACAATTCTTGCTAAATCTATGCCTGTATCTTTCAATCTACCTTTAAAGTCATAGTTATCTCCTTCTTTTGGAAGCCAGAAGTTAGCGAAGGAAATAATTTTGAGTACCCTATAGACAATATTTGCGATTGAGACAATGGGATGCACGAATGGCGTCCCAAGAGATAATAGGATACATTTACCGCGCACACATCCTTTGGATTCATTCAAGTACTTTCTTCCTGTAGACTCATCGATAAGAAACTTGGGTTGACCTCGATGATTAGGACAACAATCATACTTCTCTCCATTCTCTTCGACATGCCACTCGCTAATCAAATTAAAATCGGCTCTTTTAATATCAACCATAATGAATATCCTTACTTAACTTATTAATATACAATAATTATAAACATTAAATTTGTTTTTTTTATTAAGTTTAAATTAATTTATTATTAATATAGTCGCATTTGTGTGCTTATATAACAAAATCTCCCATTTGACTTTGTTGGGCGATTTTGTTAAAATCATCCTATGAGAAAGAAAGAAGATCGCCCTCTAGACAAGCTGTTCAATCAGCCTATCTTTACCACTAAAGAAGCTCGATCTATTGGGATTCATCCTTCCCTCCTGGCTTACTATGCAAAACAAGGGGTCATCAGGCGTATTAGTCGTGGTGTATACAGAATTGAGTCTAATTACCCTCCTGAAGGCTTTCTATGGACTGACCTTGTAGAGGCCGTATATGGTGTCAACGAAGGTGTTATATGCCTGATTTCAGCTTTAGCTATATATGGGCTGACCGAAGAAATTCCTCGTCAGCATTGGATTGGGGTGCGGCACGGGACGAACGTTGTTAGTCAGCCTCAGTTAAAGATAGTACGCTTTCGCAATTTAAAACTTGGCAAGACGACTATTGAATTGGATGGGATTATCGTCCCTATTTTTGATCGAGAAAGAACCATCGTGGATGCTTTTAGGCTTCTGAGTAAAGAAACCGCGATCAAAGCATTAAAGGTGGCGCTGACTCAATCAGGGCAACAACGACTTGACCTCATCAAGCTACAGGAATACGCAAAGAAACTACGGGTCAATATCGATCCTTACCTTATGACGGTGACCACATGAACGAACAAGCTCTTAAAGACCGACTGCAGACCATAGCCCAAGGGAGACATATTCACTTTAATCACTGTTGGAAGCAGTTGGTATTAGAGAGATTTTTGGCTCGTCTGGCAAGATCGTCTTTATCTGATAAGTTTATCTTCAAAGGAGGATTTCTCCTCTCCTACTGACTCAAATTAGGCCGTGAAACGACCGATTTAGACTTTCTTCTCACACGGATGCAGACCCAAGAAGAGGATATCCAGACAGCCTTCGAATCGATTGCAGCCATAAATGCGCTCGATGGATTCTCTTTCACTTATCAGGGATTATCGCCCTTAATGCAGCCTCATATGCACTATCCTGGCTATCGAGCCACTCTTCAAGCGAAGTTTGGGAGAATCCAAGATAGAGTTCACATAGACGTCGGTGTTGGCGACATTGTGACCCCTCAATCTCTTCAAGTGCAGCTCTTTCAATACCGAGGCAAGCCAATGTTCGAGAATGATATTTCTCTTTTGGTTTACCCGATCGAGACTATCTTCGCAGAGAAATTGGAGACGGTCATCTCCAAAGGAGCAGCCAATAGCCGCATGAAAGATTATCATGACCTCTATCTGCTTGTAAGAGAGAAGAGGCTCGATGATCCCACCAAATTGAAGATAAGCTTATCTCAGACTTTCCAAAATCGAGGAACAACCCTACAGTTGATTAAATTCGATGAGGTGGGATTGGGTAAACTCCAAAAGTTATGGACTGCCCATCTCAATGGTCTTGGTGATATCGCATATAACCTCAACATGCCAAGTGAGATTAGCAATGTAATCGCAACTGTCAATACCGTCCTATAGAGGCGCGGTACACTAGCGGTACACCTACTTACATATCTAGTCGATAGAATTCAGCAAAAATGATTACCATTTTTAAATGTAAGTGCTTATGCTGTTGTGTATAGCAGCTGGCATGTGTTGGATGATAAGGCGGTCCGCCGCCCTCATAACCCGTCGGTCCCTGGTTCAAATCCAGGTTGCCCCATTTCTTTCTAATCCTTCTTAGACAATGCGCTAAAGGGATTTAGGACGAGTTTAAAAGCACGGCTTAATCCCCTTCATCTTTCAAAATGGTGCACTTTTGGTGCACTACTCCACAACAGCTGGCAAAAACAAGGCTCGAAAATGAGTGGTCGTTTTCGGGAAAAGTATTTGCTGTTTTTCTATCAAATCTTTTCTCAACTGCACCAAAAGTGCACCATTTCATTTTGCAAGCCATCTAAACATCATAAAACCAAGAGTGTTAAGGCAGAAATATCAGAAGATTGTTAATCCGATGTTGTGGATTTCCCTCTCGTAAAGTATGCTATTTGACCAATATGACAGGAGCGAACGATTAACCATGGCTTACATTCAAGAACGACCAGGAAAAGATGGTAAACCAAACTTCCGTGTACAAGTTAGATTACGAGGATATCCCCCACAAACAGCCACGTTTGAAAGAAAAACTGATGCAAAACTTTGGGCGCAGCAAACTGAAGCAGCGATTAGAGAGGGCCGCCACTTTAAGACTACTGAGGCGAAAAAGCACACTCTTGCTGATCTTATCGATCGCTATCTAAGTGATGTCATCCCCTACAAACCTAGGAATGCCAAAAACCTTACAGCCCAGCTGATTTGGTGGAAGCGACAGCTTGGGGATTATGTCCTAGCCGATGTTACTTCAGCGTTGATAGGCGAGTACCGTGACAAACTATTAAAAAGCGTTACCCCGAAAGGAACCCTGCGATCGCCTACTACAGTCGTGCGCTATTTATCTGCGTTATCACATGCTTTCACTTTGGCCGTAAAGGAATGGGGATGGCTTGAAGATTCTCCGTTGAGAAAAGTCACAAAGCCCAAGCAGCCACGAGGTCGAGTTCGATTTTTGGACGAAGAAGAAAGAGAATGCCTTTTACTTGCCTGTAAAGAAAGTCCAAACCCCTATCTCTACCCTGTTGTTGTCCTAGCTCTTTCAAGTGGAATGCGTCAAGCTGAAATCATGACCTTAAGATGGTCTGATGTCGACCTACAAAAAGGACGCATCATCTTACACCACACAAAAAATGGAGAAAGAAGAGCAGTTCCTCTTGCAGGTTTAGCTTTGCAGTTGTTAAGAGATTTGGAAAAAATCCGTCGTATAGACACAACTCTAATCTTTCCTAGCACAAGTCTAAAACAACCTGTTGATCTACGTTTCCCTTGGGAAAAAGCTCTAAAAGCCTCAAAAATCGAAGACTTTCGGTTTCATGATCTCAGACACACCACAGCCTCATATCTTGCAATGAACGGTGCCAGCTTGGCTGAAATCGCTGAAGTACTTGGACACAAAACTCTCTCGATGGTTAAAAGGTATGCTCATCTTAGCGAAAGCCATACTGCAAATGTTGTGGCCAGGATGAATGAGAAATTTTTTCTAGGTGGAGGCTAATGAATTGTAATGCCTTTGCAAGAAAAGTCCAGACTTATGAAAAACTTCTGAAGAAGCCCTATTGGCATCTCTTTGAGATTGCTGAGTACGTCTCCGATGTAACAAGCCTTGATATTTTTGAACTTTTGCCTCCAATGTTACAGGGGGCATTTCAACTAAAACGGTTACCTATCGGTTCACATGCTGCTTTTCATGAAGAAGGACGACAAGATGTTTGTATAGATAATTACGACCGTATTTTGCGTATAATTTACAACTCTATTCAAAAAGATAAAATAGAAGCTTATCCAGTGACGATAAGTTTTATGGGAAGAGGCTCCTCCATAGAGAATGAGTTCCCTCATCTCAAAAATCTAACATATTTAGTTCGTCCTTTGGAAACTCTCTGTCTATTGGTCACGGAGGGCATTATCCTCCCTAGAGAATTACAATCAGCAGTAAAAATATCACAAATTTCAGATGTTAAAGTGATTACAAAAGGATCTATGAACAGTTTGAAAAGAGATGCTGTTTCGCAGGTCATTAGGTTTGAGAACCCTGAAGACAATTTAAAAAGACATAGGGAAAGACTTAAAAAATTAAAGGAAGTTCTAAAAATAGACCATTCAATTGGAAAATTCCTTCAGCATCAAAAAGAAAAGTCCAAAGATTCCATCTCATTTTGGAAAAAAAACTTCAATGACTTGTCACTGGCACTTCATTTTTTACACACGGATACGGGCAATAGAGCTGCTACAGCATTTTCTAATACAGAGCCAGTTACTGATGGCTCTCTCCCTCATATTCCCTCTGTTATGCAACAGCAAGACGGCAATCGGATAGCTTTTGATTTTCAACGAATGAGCGCAGCGCTCGTAACCGTCTAATCTAGACATGTTGACGGAGAAAAATCAAGTGGTAGTCTGTTTGCGGCTGGCAAGCCACTGATCTGGAAGAAGCTCATGTAATCTTTGAGCGCTATGTCCTAGAAGCCTGCCAAAAATATCCTCTAAATACTCTCTGGGATTGATACTCAGACCACGACATGTTTGCACTAGAGAAAAAAGTATTGCCCCAGCCTCTCCTCCTGCTGGACTGCCGAAAAACAGCCAGTTCTTACGCCCAATAGCTAATGGCCGCACCGCTCTTTCAGCTACGTTATTGTCCAGGCGAGCGAATGGATGTTGGGTATAGTTTTTCATGTAAGGAATCAGCCCAGAGAAATAACCGAGAGCCTCTCTTAGTTTAGATTTGGGCAATACTTTGCCTGATACTAGCTTGGCTTTGATCTTCTCGATGAGCTCGTCAATAATGGGGATTTCTTTCTCCTGGCGGATTTGCAGTCTTTCTTCCTCTGATCTAACCCAAGCGACTCTTTCTAGCATAAACAAGTACTTGATCTTGCGTAAAACCCATGCTTGGAAAGGAGCATCCGTTTCGGCCTCGAAAAACTTACGACGTATATGACGTTGAGTAGGCCGAGGGAATTTCACCCTCAGCCCCTCCGAGAACCGGACGTGAACTTCTCAGCTCATCCGGCTCCTATCACTCAGTCCATCTTGCCACAAGCGCCAGTGCATAAATAAATACGGTTGCGCTTGCCTCACACGCCTGACATATTGCTTTGCTTGTCCTATATGTTTAGCAAATCTTTTGTATTTTCTACGCACCCATTGCATGAGGTACATATTGAAGCGCCGCCAAATCTGGTGCATTTCTGATGGATAGAACCTACCATAGTACTGGTACCATCCTCTCAATACTGGATTGAACATGTTTGCGATATCTTTTAGCTCTCGATCTGACTTGAGCTGCACATGCCAACTCCGCATTGTTGCGTGTATGGCTTGCTTTGATGTGCTACTTATCGCAGGAAGATAATTCGAATGAAGATCCCCTCTCTTATCAATGCATCTTCTCGGTTTAAACGTATAACCTAGAAAATCAAATTTGATCGTTGAATAGTCCTCTTTCCGATTCCTATCTTTACAATAGACAATCCGTGATTTATCAGGATGAATCTCCAGCTTGCATTCTTGAAATCTCTTAGCGATCTTTTGCATAACATATCCCGCCTGCTTTCTGCTGCGACAGTGCAATAAACCATCATCTGCATAGCGACAGAACGGAACATTCGGCATTTCTCGCTTAACCCAGGTATCAAACGCGTAATGTAGAAACAGATTTGCTAAGAGAGGGCTAATTACTCCACCTTGTGGCGTACCTTTATTGCGTGGGATATCCTGTCCATTTAATCGCATCGGGGCTATTAGCCACCGCTCGATGTACAGTATTACCCACTTGCAGTCACAATGCTTTCGTAGGGCCTTTAATAGCATTTCATGATCAATGTTATCGAATAGTCCTTTGATGTCGAATTCGACAACCCAATCATACTTCCAACAACGTTTTCTCGTGATGTCAATCGCATCAAGAGCCGATTTCCTTGGGCGGTATCCAAAAGAGTTCTCATCGAATAGTGGATCAAGAATTGGTTCAAGAACCATCTTGACTGCCGTTTGTGCAACTCGATCTGCCACAGTCGGCACTCCGAGCATCCTTGTCCCTCCCGATTTCTTCGGAATTGGGACTCCCTTCACTGGCGGCGGAAAATAGGTGCCTGATGTCATTCTATTCCATAATTTGTAGAGATTATCTTTTAGATTCTTCTCGAATGCTGCAATTGGTTCTAAATCTACACCAGCTGCACCTCCATTGGTTTTTACTCCTTGATATGCTTCCCATATCAATGTCTTGTGTATGTTAAATGGCTTGTTCTCTTTCAATTACTCCTCCTGTTTCCAGTTGGCAATCGTTGAGCCTTGAATGACCAAACTTCTTCGCTCCACTGCCATTACGGCAGCTTCTTCACTACTACAAGTTTGTCCGTCCCTGTGCAGCGCTTCGATACTTTCAGCCTCGCAGGTTCTCTGCTTGTACTTTTTCTCTTGGCATCGCTACGACAGGTTCCCACAGTTCCGCATGAGAGCCCAGATCAAGCTCACGCCACCTTTATGCCGGATACCGTTTGGCCAGTAAACAGGTCTCCTTCCAAACTTATCCTGGGTCTGCTGGTCTTCCCAGTTTTGATACCATTTAGTGACTTTCGACACTTGAGCGGTGGTTCACTTGTGTTCGTCTTCTTGATCTATACCTAATACCTCTACAGTACCTTTTCCTTAACGCTCACGACTATTGCTCTTGACTATAGCCGCTTAAGGCGGTTTGCAACCTACTCCTGTAAGCCGATTGCGAGGGGCCTTTCCCTCATCTCTCACGCAGCTTGCTGCGGCACACTCCAGCAGGGACACCAGATAATCTGTTTCTTCTCAGCCAGTCTTTCATAAGCTCCATATTTATCTGAGTGCAGCACGCCATGATACCCTTTTAGAATATCCTGCACATGATCATGGCTGCGACTCTCACGAAAATCATAAATTCTGTAAGGAGGATCAGCTGCACTTCCTCCTACTACAACCCACATGTAGGCTAGTTTGCATTTTTCTTTCTCCTGGAGCTTGACGGGGATTTCGTCGATGTAAATGTTTTCACTTTTCAGGACATGTTTTTGCATCTCCTCATAAAGAGGCTGGAGGGCCAGCCCTGTTCGGATCACCCATTGAGAAAGAAGCTTGCGGCTGATGACCACTCCTTGCCTGCCCATAATCTCCACGATGCGGTAAAGAGGGAGGTGATCGACAAATTTCTGGGTGATGATCTCAGCGAGTAGGCTATTATCTGCACGGCATTTGGGTAAAATGCATTCAGGCAGATCGGCTGTGAAAATCCCAGCATCTTCCTTTTGGGGATGGGCATATTTGGGCCGGATGATCTCTTTTATAAAGTAGCTGCCCGGCTGATGGGCTAATTTGTAAGAGACTTCCCTACCGATTTGGACGAGAGGCTCTCCTGTCTCAGGGCAAACTTTTTTGTCTTCAGGCAAGTCCAAAACAATGGTTTTTACGGGCAAATCGGGATGTAGAGCAATCTTGTCTTTACCATCCCGGTGAGGTTTTCTGGTATGCGCTGCTACATTTTTTTTCTTTTCTTCGATGGCTGTTTGAAGATTTTCAAATCCTGGAAAAGAGAGTTGTTCTTGGTCGAGGTCAGCCACGACTCTTTCAGAGCGCTGACCGAAGATCTGGCGTTTAAACCATGAGAGTTGTTCTTCAAGATGGGCAATATCTTGATCTTTTTGGGCAAGACAATGATCTTTCTCAGCTATATTTCGATCCTTTTGATTAAGACTATGATTTTTCTCGGCAAGAAGGTTATGTAGATTGGAAATTTCGGCTTGTAGCTTATCTATCAGATGGATTTCTGCTGTTTGCATATGAAGAATTTTACCCAAAATACTCAAAAAAATATAGAGTTTTTAGAGAGAAAAACGAGGTTGTAGCCGCTTGGGTGTAATGCCTTCCAAAAGCATGAGAAAGGTTCTACGATCTAAAACAGAGCTATTATCTTTCCAACGGAAAGATCCCTTCTCCAGCCGTTTGAAATAGATGACAAAGCCATCCTGATCCCAGAAGAGGACTTTCATATGATTCTTACGCCGATTCAGAAAGATGAAGAAAGCTCCCGTGAGCAATTCTCCAGGGAAGAGTACTTCAATCTCAGCCATGAGACCATCAAAACTTTTCCTCATGCTCACAGGATGCCGGCAAAGGAAAAGACGGGCATTGCCCGGAATGCTTAGCATGACCTCAGCGTTTCCAGACAACGTTTAAGGGTAGCAGCATCAAAATGTTTTTCTAAGCGAACGGATATGCCTTTCATTTCAATGGTGATCCCGACATCTTTTGCTTCAGCAATCTCAATGAAACTCCCGCGACTAAGTGTTTTGGGGAAAAGACGCCTTTTCCAAGCGTAAAACAAATAAAGGGGAATTAGATTGTCTCGGCACCAATGCTGGATCGTGAGACCGCTGGCTTTTTGTTTCTGAATTCTCTCTTCCCACGTATGCCTGAGCTCAGTAGATGATTTGCGCATGAAAAACCTCCTGGTTCTTTTTTCATGCCCCCAGACTGCCTTTTTCTACTGATTCAAGAAAGATGGGCAAATTAGACGGTTACCCGTGAACCGTTACTTTTCCAGCCTCAGCAGAGCCTTCACCCTTGCCTTCCAAGAATGGCAATGGATCAACGAAAACCCCTTCCGGCGCGTGTCGAAACTAAAAGAAAATGGCGGGAGAAATCGTTTTTTATCCCGTCAGGAACTGCATGCCCTCCTAGCTTGCTGCAAGACGAGTAAAAACCCACACCTTTACGGCATGGTACTCATTGCCGCCTCGATGGGATTACGCTTTGGAGAAGCAGCCAATCTTTGCTGGAAACACATAGACTTCGATAATGGATTCGTAATGCTCGAAGCAACCAAAAACGGCGATATTCGTTACGTTCCTCTTCCCGATCAAGTAGTGGCCTACCTCAAAGAGATTGAGCGTCCGAAGCTCCCAATGGATTTCTTATTTCCTTCAAAGAACCCCGATAAGCGTCACCCCTATTCCCTCATCAGGAAGGCCTTTAAAAAGGCAACTCAAATGATTGGCTTACAAGATTTTAAGTACCATGACCTTAGGTATACATGCGCCTCCCACCTAGCCATGAATGGTGCGACACAGGGCGAGCTTATGGAAGTGCTCGGACACCGCTCCCCGGCAATGACAAAGCGGTATGCCCATTTTAGCAAAGGGCATATCGCCCGAATTCTACAAAAAACGAGTAACAACCTTATTGATTAGCCAGGAGATACCCTATGACAATCTACCTTCCCGACGATTTCTTCCGGGACATGCGTCAATGTGGATAAGAAACTTTTTTCCCAACTTGCAACATTTGAGGAAGGGCTGAAGGTTTACTTGATTGCCTCTCGGATATTACATTTTGATGAGACGGGCATGCGGTGCGATAAGAAATTGCATTGGCTACATGTAGCCAGCTCATCTGCGGCAACTTTTTACGGCCTACACATGAAAAGAGGTCAAGAAGCGATGGATGCATGCGGTATACTCCCCGAGTTTCGAGACCGAGCTATTCACGATCATTGGATGCCTTATTTTTCATATGAGCAGATCACCCATGGTCTGTGTAACGCGCACCACCTAAGAGAACTGACCTATGTTTATGAGCAGGAGAAAGAGGTGTGGGCATTAAGAATGAAAGAACATCTGCTTGCGAGCGATCGGCGAGTCCAAGCGGGACATCTTTCAGCGGAGGCTGTTCAGGAGATAGAGCAAACTTATGCCAAGATTGTATTGGAAGGGGTGCGTGCTTATGCTGCTGATTGGGGTTTATCTGAAGGAGAGAGTAAAAAGAGCGCGGGGCCAAATTTATTGAAGAGACTGATACGTCAAGAAGAAGCCGTTTTAGCGTTTGTCCATGATCCGGGCGTGCCTTTTACGAACAACCTTGCGGAACAGGATCTTCGGATGATGAAAGTAAAACAGAAGATATCAGGCTGCTTTCGTACTCCTGAAGGAGGAGCTATATTTTGTCGGATAAGAAGCTATATTTCAACGGCACGAAAGCAGGGGTGGACAATTTGGAATGCTCTTGCTGATGCTATTCAAGGCAAACCCTATCTTTTAATCTCACCGCCGCCTTCGTAAGAAGGGGGTGGTGAATAGTTACCTTTCCTGTGCTTTAAGAGACATGCAAAGTTTTGTATCAAAAGGGGGGACAGAAAAACAATTTTGGGAGCAATTTGCTACTTCGAAAAAAGTAACACTGCCAAATAATTGGTTCGAGCAATTTGATATTATCATCAGAGAGTCAATTACTGAAATTCCAGAATCTCTCATGATAGTAAAGACTTTGCAAAATCAGGGATACCAAACAGCTATGCTTTCTGACGTTACGCAATATCAAGCGCAAATCATACGAAAAATGGGATATTACGATTTATTCAACCCTGTTCTACTTTCCTACGCAATTGGAGTAAAAAAACCCAATCCAGAAGCCTTTAAAATATTATTGAATAAACTCGAACTTGATGCCTCTTATGTGCTTTTTATTGACGACAGAAATGAAAATGTTGAAGCAGCTAAAAAGTTAGGAATTGATTCTATTCAATTCATTGATCCACAACAATTAAAAGAAGAGCTTGGGAGAAGAGGGTTTGATTCTGTAGGTGGTTATAATGATGAACCATAAGTTTGCTGTCATTTACCAGGCTTACTTAAAAGCTGGCTGCGAGTCTCAATACCAAAAGGCTTGGCATCAAGTAGCTGAATATTTTATCGAGAAGAGGGGGGCAATCGGATCTTGCCTCCACCGCACATCTGATGGATTGTGGTTAGCCTATTCTAGATGGCCAGACAAAAAGACGCGAGATGCCTCTTGGCCAGAAGAGGGTGCACCGTCTATTGAGCTCCCCCGTGACATTTATGAGGCAATTTTGATCATTAAGGATAGTATAGATCAAGATCGAAAACTACCAGACATCTACATGGACGTTATCGATGATCTACTGCTCAAATAGACAACGATTCAAAGAGAGTGCCCACTCCATGCTTCAATCAGGAATTTGCAATGTTGCCCATATCCCTCTCCAACCATTATACTCTGTCCCCTTGAATTTTTTGCTCAAACGGATTCGAAAGAATGACACATCGATCATATTTAAAGACTGCCGAACAAATCCACTGCCAAGCCGATGCTGTGCTACAACGCCTACAACTCCCTTCTTTAATAGACAGGCTCGGAAAGCTCTATTTTACAGGAAGTTATGCCTTAAATCTGATGACCTGGAACGATATCGACATGCAGATTGTGGTTAAAAAAGAGCTTATCCCCTCAGAGGCTCTTATGCAAATCATGGATCTCTTTGTTCATCAGAAAAGCCTGATCAAGGCCCAAATCATCAATTTTAACAATGATTACAAACCACATTGGCCAAAAGGGATGTGCTTCTCTGCGAAGATTGACTTTCCAGATCTTGGTGGAATTTGGAAATTCGATATTTGGTCCCTTCAAGAAGATGATTTTAGAAAAAATCGGTTACTTCTTGAACAATTGCAAAATGCACTAACGGAGAATACCCGAGAACTCATTCTAGAAATCAAGCATGAACTCATGCAAAAGCAGGGTCGAGTCCCTAAAATGGGGAGCCACTGGTTATATCAGGCCATTCTCCTTCAAGGTCTTTCAGAAAAAAAAGCTATCCTTGATTTTCTACACGCTAAAGGCGTAACTACCGACAACTGATCCCGCAAAACTAATTACCCACAAAGTCCTTCCCTCTCAACCAGGCATTTTACTGTTCATTATATAGTGAACAGCATATAATAATGAACAGTATGACGAAGCAATTTTTAGTACCTACCCATGAATCCTTCTCTGAGCACAACATCTATGCCGACAAGTCAGCGCTTATCCTAGAATGGCTATTACTCACCGGAATCAATAAACCTAGCTTTTCAATAAGAGAGGTATCTCGAGAGAAAAACATTAGTATAGGGCTTGTGCAAAGAGTTTTCGAACAACTAGTTTACCAGGGGTATCTCAAGGTAACAGGCGTTAGAACTGCTAAAAAATTTAACCTTAAAAAGCCACAACTCCTCTTAGAAGATTGGTTCATGCACTACAATATCGCTAAAAAATGTAAAATGTGGAGCTATCGGAGCGGTTTCCCTAATCGAGATTATATTATGCAGGTCATTCGAGAAACAGATCTACCTGTGACTTTTGCCTTGCATACCACAGCAAGCGTTCTCGGGCTTAGCAATACTAATTTACAAACAGTTGAGATGTATTTAAGAGAACCAAAATCGAGACAACATGTAGAGCAGGCACTCTTATTGGAACCACAAGAACGAGGCTATGAAGTGTTGATCATAGCTCCCTACTATAAAAGTATGCTTGAGGAAAGTGTAGTGCAAGGGAGCCCCTACAGCTCCCCTCTGCTAACAGTGCTCGACCTTTATCATTTTCCATTGAGAGGGCATGAACAAGCCCGGTTTATGCTAGAACGCATGGATATATTCAAGTGCATCTATGAGAAGGCTTAACCCATATGCTAATCGATCCTAAGCAAGAAGATAAAATAATCACAAGCTTTTTAGAATCAATTGGACCTTGGTCTCAACACCTGATTATCGGTGGTGGATATGCGCCAATCATCTATAAGCTTTATCTCGCCCAATCGGACAATAGCAACCCACCGGTGAGCACACGCGATATTGATTCTCTGATCGCACGCAAAATTGTTCACATGCCAGATAAAAATATCTCAGAACACCTGAAAGAAAACGGCTTTTCAAAGATACGAAAAGATTACGAACATCCCGCTACAGAAGCCTATATCAAAGAAATTGCAGGTATCGAAGTCGAGGTGGAATTTTTGACGGATGCACATCGTGAAGGAATCAATAAAAATGTCACCATTGCCGGCATTGTTGCCCAACCTCTACGTTATCTCGAACTCAGCCTGCAAGAGCCAAAAGTGTATAAAACCTCATCCAATCATGTTGGTTTAGTGGTCGCCCCCGAGGCGTGGATTTTCCATAAAGGTTTAACATTTCCTAAACGGTCTGACAAAGTCAAACAATGTAAGGATCTTTACGGTATTTGGTATGTCGCTACTCAGCTGGAGGCTTTTTCCGATGAAGCTATTTCGAAATTACCCAATCTCATACAAAAACGACCCTCAAAATGGACAAAAACATTTCAGGACAATCTCATTGAATGGATAGAAGAGGCTTCCCCACAAGATTGGTCCAGACTTGAGGCTCAAGATCCATTCGGTGAACTGAGAAGACTGCGATTTGAGCAATTAGTGCAGAGCATTACACATCAAGTGTCAGTTCACAATCGTAGGACCCATGGACCAACAGTGGACCAAAAGGCCACATGAAATGCCCTCAAATTGCAACAATTCTCGTTAGATTAAAATCCCAGCTTACCTCTACAATGCTCGCCGTCAGTTACTATAAATTGCTGTAGGGTGACGGAGTGCAAGCCACTCATAACCCGTCGGTCCCTGGTTCAAATCCAGGTTGCCCCACTCTTTATTCTTAACGACTTAGCTCCTATTTGCACCTCCTGAAATGGTGTGTTTGTCAGATTTCTGTCAGAGTATCTTACAACTTAAGTTGATCGAATCCAATCTGATTTTTGATGATTCTTTAGATTTGCGACCTTGACGTCCCTGCTTATGGAGAAGTAAAATGATCACCACTTTTTATAAAGGTAGAAATGATGTCTAAAATGCATGCTGATGAGTTCCACATCGATCAGCCGCTTGTACAAAAACTCATTGCACAACAATTTCCCGAATGGACAAATTTAGGGCTTAATCCTGTCCCTACTGCAGGCACTGACCATGCTCTTTACATGCTTGGCAAGGAGATGGTCATACGACTGCCAAAGATTGGTTGGGCAGTAGAAAATGTGGATAAGGAATATTTTTGGCTACCTAAGCTCGCCCCTTTTTTACCCACGTCGATTCCTATCCCATTAGCCAAAGGTCAACCAACAAACGAATATCCCTATCCATGGTCCATTTATTGCTGGCTTGAGGGAAGCAACCCGAAGGTTGATGCACTTCAACATCCAATTGCCTTAGCGCATGAGCTTGCTGCTTTTATTCGTGCCCTACACGCAATAGATCTTCCTGATGGCCCATCTTCTAGCCGAGGTGTGCCTTTAATTGAAAAAGATCATGAGACCCGGCAAGCCCTGGCAATATTAGAAGGGATGATCGATGACAAGTTAGTGACACAAATCTGGGAAAAAATTCTGAAAGTCCCTTCATGGTCAAGTCCCCCTGTCTGGATACATAGCGACCTTTCACCAGGTAATCTCTTATTAATCAATAATCATCTCAGTGCAGTCATCGATTTCGGCATGTTAGGGATCGGTGACCCTGCATGCGATCTTATTATTGCATGGAATCTTTTACCTTCCTATACGCGGGCCATCTTCCGCTCTGCTCTACAAGTTGACGATGCCATGTGGATAAGAGGAAAAGGCTGGGCTCTATCTAATGCTCTTATTGCCCTCCCCTATTACAAGGATACAAACCCAACCCTTGCCGATAATGCCCGACATGTCATTTCAGAATTGGTTGAAGATAACAAAAAAGAGGACGTGCTCTTTTATTTCTCTCACGCCCAAGAAAATCAAAAACAACTCATCCATGAATGGTTAGCGCAAAAATATATCCGAGAATGGATTCATGGAAAAGGTCTCAATAATACTTTGAACGGTTTAGAAAACTTTTTTCAAGGAACTTCAGATACCACTTATTGGATCGGCTACGACTATAATATCCCCTTCGCCTTTCTCATTACCTCTTTTGATAGCGCTGACACGATCACACTCGATCTTTTTATTTGTGATCCCTACTACCTTGGCAAAGGACTAGCTGTCCCTATGATTCGAGATTTTCTCCTCAGTCAATTCCCAAATGTAAAAAAAATTTTGATAGACCCAGAAACTACCAACACAAGAGCTATCCACGTTTATGAAAAAGTAGGTTTTAAAATTATTGGGGAATTTATTGCGAGTTGGCACCCAGTACCTCACTATCAAATGTTACTCGAAATGAAAGATGTGTTGAATTCTCATTAAATAAGCGAAAATCTATGACATACAGTCACGAAATGGAACAACAACTGAAAGAGAGCCTAGAATTATTGAAAATCATATTCGGACCTGATCTTTTAGGCGTTTATCTTTTTGGCTCATCTCTGGTAGGCGGACTGCAAAAATACAGCGACATTGATTTATTCGTTGTGACGAATCGTGTGACAACCGCAGAGGAAAAAACCAAATTAATTGCAAATCTTCTTCATATCTCTGGTATTTATATGAAGAGTTCAAAATTGCCTATTGAAATGACTATTGTTGAGAGGGCAATGATTAATCCTTGGCGGTATCCCCCTCATTTTGATTTTCAATATGGTGATTGGTTACGCCAATCTTTTGAGAAGGGCATCATTGAACCCTGGCTGACTTACGAAATGCCTGATCTTGCGCTCATTGTGACTCAAGTTTTATTAAAGCATCAAACTTTATGGGGGTTAGAACCTGCTCAGCTATTGGCACATGTGCCTTACCATGATTTTATGAAGGCTATGCTTCATGATTTAAATAGGCTTGGCTCGGATCTTGGAACTGATACTCGAAATGTTTTACTTACCTACGCCCGAATATGGAGTACTTTGGCTACAAATGAGATAAGATCAAAACCTGCAGCGGCAGACTGGGTCGTGAATCATTTACCTAAAGAATACCAACCTGTGATGAAGCGGGCCAAAGCGATTTGTATTGGGATAGAAAGTGAGTATTGGGATGATATTGAAGCGCTGATAAAGCCTTGCGCTGATTTTATGGTGGATAAAATGAATGCGCAAATTTCGTGACTATTCACGAGCCAGCAGAATCCTTAGGGCAGCCCCACTTTGTCAAGGTGGGAGTGGATAGTCACCACAGAGAGGCTTTTAACCAAAAAGATGGATTACCTGAATAGTTACCAAATTTCATTGATAAATTTTGATGATCCCAACAAGTCAATAAAATTAGCGGAAGAACCATCAGCGATTCCCGCTGAGCATTTTTACGGAGAGAAATAAAAATTGATTTCGTAAACTTTTGGGGAATTTTACCCAAATGTGATCATGCCAACCTTTAGAAAAGATCTCGGTATTCCCAGCCTCATCACCCACCTACAACGCCTATTTTCAAAAATTCCAGATCCTCGTTCACTTAAAAAATCAGATATTTCGATTGCAGATCATCTCATGTCGGGGGTCGCTGTTTTTGGACTAAAGTGTCCATCACTTCTCGATTACGATCGAAAGCGTACAGCCGAAGCCACTGCATATAATTTACGCAACCTCTACATGGTCAAAAACCCACCATCCGATACCTATTTAAGAGAGAGATTAGATGAAGTGAATCCAGAAAGCGTAAGACCTGCATTCAAAAAAATGTTCTCTCTAGTGCAGCGAGGCAAGGGTTTGGAAGAGTTTGAATATCTTGATGGACACTTCTTGTTATCTGGTGATGGCACAGGACACTTTTCATCGAATAATGTTTCATGCCCCTACTGCTGTAAGAAAAAGCACTCTAACGGCACTACCACGTATTATCATCAAATGTTTGGAGTCTGTATTGTTCATCCTGACAAGCGAAATGTCATACCACTATGTCCAGAACCTATTCTTAACGGTGGTGGTAACGCAAAAAACGACTGTGAAAGAAACGCTTGTAAGCGTTTTCTTGAAAATTTTCGCCGAGAGCACCCACATCTCAAGGTCATTCTTATCGAAGATGGATTGAGCTCGACTGCCCCTAACATTCGTATGATTGAAGAGTATCTATCGACAATTTTTTGCATGTTAATGATGTTGGCTTTTCTCATCGATCAAATACAGGAGATTTGCTGTCCTCTGTTTCGAAAATGCAGGTCAGCTTTATACACATATCGAGAGCTTTGGAACAACATGAGAGTGCTTTTCCGTCGAATAAACCTGCTCAGTTGGGAGAATTTCTATGCCGTTCTTGCAGATGATGGGATTTTAAATACATCCTGACCAAAATGATCGCCATGCTGCTGTTTTTGATGCTTGAACTACCCAAATTTTGACATTTTATACACTGATGACCACAACACCGGTCATGCCCATCCCTAAAACTTTCGTTCATCCATTTTTTATCTAAATTAGCCCAATGGCTTTTTCAGTAAATTTTCAACGGGAATGGCTGGGGTTTATCTGACTTGACCATCAAAGAAGCAAATCTGGGAGGGAACCCAGGGAACCACTCACTTTCTCGTATTGAGTGGGGCTTATCTCCTACTTTTGATGAGCAAGGAAAAGAGAAGGGGTTATGGTTGCCATCGGGTATTGTAATTCCGACCTTATCATCTGGTAAGGTTATCAAGCTCAAAATTCGACGACAACAATGGATAGAAGGAGATCATTTGCCCAAATATGTGGAGATCACTGGAGGTATGAAATCACCGTCCCTATTTGGAACTCATGACAAAGTCGTATTCATTGTAGAATCAGAGCTCGATGCTTTGCTGGTCAAACAAATGGCCGGAGATCTCTGTTCTTGTATGGCATTGGGAGGCGCTTCTAAAAAACCCGACAGATACTCTCACGAATTCCTACAAAAAGTACCTCTCATCCTGTTTTCCCTAGATTTTGACCAAGCTGGGAAGCGGGCGTTTCAATTTTGGAAGCAAACCTACTCTCAACTGAAAGCATGGCCTGTACCTACCACAAAGAGTCCTGGAGATGCATTCAAAGCTGGGCTAAACTTAAGAGAATGGATTGCCTGCGGCATACAGCAATACACAAGGAGTCAAATATGAAAGACCTAGAGCTCACAAAATCAAAAAAAATATCCTTTCATGTCAAAAATAGAACAGCTGAACCTGGAAAAATTAGCTGCCTCTCTGCTCAAGATGAGGAACCTATCTCTTTATTAAATGAGTTAATGAAAGTGTGCAAAATTGAAAACGAAGATGTCCTCTTAGAAATGCTGGGAGCTGCCACCAGCGGAATGCCAACTAAAAATGACCTTGCGCTCACCTTGAACGTCACAGCTCAAGTATTGGCTGAAAATCGACCTGAGGACCTCCATGAATCTTCCCTGTGCTTACAGGCAAATAATCTATTTCTGCAAGGGATGCATTATCTCGGCCAAGCTAATAGATCAGATCCTCCTATTGCCGAATTTTATCTCAATAGCTCAATCAAGCTCTTGCGTTTGCACAATGAGACCCTTCAAACTTTGTACCGCTATCGACGAAAAGCCGAGCAAACTGTAATTGTCCAACACGTCAATGTTCATGGTGGGGGTCAAGCGATTGTAGGAAGCGTCAAGACAGGGGGTGTATTAAAAAATGGGGAACCCCATGGATAAACCGATTTGTGGTGCCAAAGCCCGCAGCAATAGAGGCTCCCCTTGTAAGCTACCGCCTATGGAAAATGGGCGCTGCCGCTTTCATGGTGGCATGACTCCTATTAAACATGGCCGATACTCAAAAAAAATGATTATAGAAAGAAAAGCTATGAAAGAATACATCCACAGATGGTTACATTTATGAAGAATTCATAAATATCTAATGCTTTTCATATGTCAAAAATTGGCTGTTGGCAAATTTTCGACATATGAAATATCATTCGTAGCGCATAAAGAACACCAAACATAGCTTTTCTGGCCTTGATTGAGCGTATCGAAAAATCCTCGTATGTCTGCATCGAGCACCCAATTCACTCCACGACATGTTTGCACCAGAGAAAAAAGTATTGCACCAGCCTCTCCTCCTTCAGGACTACCAAAAAACAGCCAATTCCTACGCCCAATCGCTAGAGGCCGCACCGCTCTTTCAGCTACGTTGTTGTCCAGACGAGCAAAGGGATGTTGGGTATAGTTTTTCATGTATGGTTGGCTCTTAGAAGCCGTGTAATACATTGTCTGGCTTTTTGCTTCGCACAATATAGTGGGGCAGGAGAATCAATCATAATGACCTCCATTACCAAGGACCCCGAAGAGAACCATGGAGAGCTCTTTGACTACTTTTGCTAAGAACTTGCTGAACGAGAAAAAAATGTGTTGACCAGAAGCGCAATTAGAGAACCATTTCCAGAAAATAAAGTCACAAATTGGCACTGTATAACACGCCATTTTTGAACGATCCTTTCTTGCTTAGGTGCAAAAACATAGGCTTCGAAACGATCATCCAAATCTGTCATGTTACCCAGTACCACTTCATGGCTTTATTTTCTGGAAATGGTATTAATGGATACATTAAAGGATCTGATAGAAGAGATGGTCATGGATCTGCAGTGCAGGCTGTGCAAAGACAAAATAAAACGCAACACTATGCGAGTCAGGATTCAAGTAAATGAATCTTATTATGGGATAGCTTTTGTTTTAATTTTTCGACCCTCCTCTACCTATGGAGAGGGTTTGTTAGGTTTGGACGGGTCGAAAACTCGGTAGGCAAGCAGTTTTAGGCGGTCACTCAGTAATGCCCAAATCAGTGCATATCCCCATACAAAGCCGGCCCATTTCCAGCCAAGAGGCGGCATGAGAAATCCGTAGACCGCTATGAATGTCGCCAAGATTTGTGTGCCGAGCACGGCTATCCATAAAATTGTCGCGGGAGGGATAGACCAGAATGGACCGCGTGTGCGAGTAAGGAAGATCGTCATATGTCCAGCTACCGATAGCATCAAATACATCATAGGTTGAAGGTGCTGATGGTCAAGATTGAAAACTCTGTCGCCCAGGTAAAACAGGCCAAATGCGGCCACTGGTCCGATGAGACCTAGTACCGTGGCGATCCCCAACACAATGCGCATGTTCCAAGCCTCAGGTTGATTCTTGTAGTGAACATTGTCGTAGGATATTGATAAAATGGCGCCATCATTGAGCAGGGCCAGCATGACGATCATCACAGCCGTCAATGGATAAAAATTGAAGATCAAGATAGCCAGTGTCATGAAGATCAGCACTCGGAGTGTCTCAGCTATGCGATAAATCGCATAGCTGTTCATTCTCTGGAAAATTTTTCGGCTTTCTTTGATTGCGTCAATAATCACGGATAGGCCTGGCGTCAACAATACAATGGCAGCAGCTGCCCGTGCCGCATCCGTTGCATCTGAAACAGCTATGCCGCAGTCGGCTTTCTTCAGTGCAGGGGCATCATTTACTCCATCGCCTGTCATGCCAACTATGTGGCCGTTTTTTTGCAAGACATCTACAATATGAAACTTATGTTCTGGAAAGACTTGGGCAAAGCCGTCTGCCTTTGCGATAGATTCGGCCATCTGTGCTGACTCTTGGTGCTTGACGTCTCCCAGTCCGCTGGCATCGAGGATATTTGTTCCGAGTCCTAACTTTTTGGCGGTTTCTTTTGCGATGGCTAGTTGGTCGCCTGTGACCATCTTAATCTTTACACCCATCTGGCTTGCGGTCGCGATCGTTGCCTTGGCATCTTCACGCGGTGGATCAAAGAGAGGTAGCACGCCGAGAAACTGCCATGCACCTTCGCCATCAGCTCGAGCCACTCCCAACGAACGAAAGCCGCGTGCTGCAAATGCATTGACCGCTTTCTCGACATTTTGCCTAATTTGTCCGGCATTTGCTGATAATTCCAAAATCACCTGGGGCGCGCCCTTGGTCACTTTGAAGGTACTTCCATCCGCTGCTTTGATTGCTGCCTCTGTCCGCTTATGTACGGGATCGAATGGCTGGAAATGCACTACCTGATAATTTTTCAAAACCTCTTTGTTTTTAAGTCCCCCAATCACAGCCATGTCGATCGTGTCTTTGTCCTCCGCACGGGATGCCAGTGCAGCGTCGAGGATGACTTGCTCGATGGATATGTTGTTTACACTAAAAGGATCGCCCAGTGTTAGCTTGTTCTGTGTCATGGTTCCGGTTTTGTCTGCACACAAAATATCTACACCAGCCAATTCTTCAATAGCCACTAACCTACTAACGATTGCCTCCTTCCTGGCAAGCAAGCGGGCGCCGACTGCCATGGTAACCGATAATACTGTCGGCATCGCCACGGGAATCGCGGCTACTGTCAGCACCAAAGCAAACTGGAGCGTGGTGAGGACAGGGTCGCCGCGGAAGATTGCGACTGTGATAATCGCTGCTACCAAAATCAGTGCAAGAATAATCAGGTAATTGCCAATCTTCAACACTGCTTTTTGGAAATGACTGACAGTGTGCGCCTCTTGCACTAATTCTGTTGTTTTACCGAAATATGTTTTCGCGCCCGTAGCATAAACAAGTGCATCGATTTCTCCCTGGCGGATAATCGACCCTGAAAATACTGCATCTCCCGATTTACGTTCGGCAGGCAGTGATTCTCCTGTCAATGCCGACTGATCTACTTCTACAGGATCTCCTTCTAACAAGCGCGCATCTGCCGGTACAATATCACCTAGACGTACACGAATAATATCACCCGGAATCAATTCACGCGCTGCCACTGTAGTCCACTTGCCATCACGTTTCACACGGGCTTTGATTGCAAGTCTAGCTTTCAGAGCAGCAATGGCATTGCCTGCCTGGTGCTCCTCCCAAAATCCTACTGCCGCATTTGAAATCAGTAAAATGAGAATGATAAAGAAATCTGGCCAGTGTCGAACTACCGCAGATAGGATCACTGCCACCTCAATCATCCATGGTATTGGACCCCAAAAATAGGAGAGGAATTTCAAGATTGGATTGGTTTTCTTTTCTTCAATCTCATTAGGTCCATATTGGACCAGCCTTCTCTTTGCCTCAGCTTGAGTGAGTCCATCCGAAGATGATTCTAATTTTTTCTCTAATTCCGCTATAGGAAGGGATTTTAGATCGTACTTAGTGTCTTGCATACTCATATTAAGCCCTTTGGATAAAGTAGAATCAAGCCAACCAATGCCGCCAATAACACTACCCGCAGCCCATTGTTTATATTTTTGGCAACACCATCTCTATCAATCGCAGTGCCATCTTACCTTATTTTTCCCACTTCCAATTGCGAACCTCAGGTAAGTCTTGTCCGTGCTTATTGATATATTGCTTGTGCTCAATCAGTTTATCTTGCATCTGTTGCTTCAGGTAGTCCCCTTTCGCACCCAATTGCGGCAGCCGATCAAGCACGTCTTGCACTAGATGGAATCTGTCAAGGTCATTTTGCACTCTAATATCGAAAGCTGTTGTAATCGTACCTTCTTCCTTATAGCCCCGAACATGCAAATTGCGATTGGTACGACGATATGTGAGCCTATGGATGAGCCATGGATATCCATGAAAGGCGAAGATGATATTCTTATCTTTCGTAAAAAGTGCGTCGTAATCTTTGTCGTTCAGTCCATGCGGGTGCTCCGTATTAGGTTGCAATTTCATGAGATCAACCACATTGATCACACGGATTTTCAGTTCAGGCAAATTGGCGCGGAGGATGGAAACGGCAGCTAAGATCTCCAGAGTAGGAGTATCTCCGCAACAGGCCATGACTACGTCGGGCTCAGCACCCTTGTCATTGCTGGCCCATTGCCAAATACCAATCCCTTCCGAGCAATGAGTGATTGCTGCTTCCATGCTCAGCCACTGAGGCAGCGGATGTTTTCCAGCTACCACCACATTGACGTAATGCCGGCTGCGTAGGCAATGATCAAAGACAGATAACAGGCAATTGGCATCTGGAGGAAGGTAAACACGTACAATATCTGCTTTCTTGTTGACGACATGATCGAGGAAGCCAGGATCTTGGTGCGTAAAGCCATTGTGATCTTGCTGCCAAACATGAGAAGCAAGTAGATAGTTCAGGGAGGCAAGCTTTCTGCGCCATGGCAGTTGAGCTGTGACCTTGAGCCACTTAGCATGCTGGTTGAACATCGAATCAACAATATGAATAAAAGCTTCGTAACAATTAAATAACCCATGCCTTCCCGTACGCAGATACCCTTCCAGCCAACCCTCGCACTGATGCTCACTGAGCATTGAGTCCAGCACCCGTCCCTCAGGAGATAGGAATTCATCATTCTTAACTTCTCGAGCTTCCCATTGACGATTGGTTGTTTCAAAGACAGCTCCCAAAAGATTCGACAATGTCTCATCAGGTCCAAAGATTCTGAAATTGCGATAATCCTGATTCAACTTGGTCACATCGCGCAAAAACTTTCCAAGCACGAGTGTATCCTGCCCTTCGACAGCTCCAGGAGAAGGAACATTAACAGCATGATCCCGAAAGTCCGGCATGCGAAGGTCGCGCAAAAGAAGGCCACCGTTTGCATGGGGATTGGCCCCCATACGCCGGTCACCTTTGGGCGCCAATTCAAGCAATTCTGGTAGAAGCCTTCCGTTCTCATCAAACAGCTCTTCTGGCTTGTAGCTCTTCATCCATTGTTCAAGGTGTTTGAGATGTTCGGGATATTTGGAATTCACCAGGATTGGTACCTGATGCGCTCGAAACGTTCCCTCAATTTGCAAACCATCGACCTCTTTCGGTCCAGTCCACCCTTTTGGGGATCTCAGGACAATCATAGGCCAGCGAGGCCGGGTTGTATCGTTTTTACTTCGGGCATTATTGTGGATTTTTTGAATATGTTCGACGGCCTTATCCAACGTACTAGCCATGAGCTGATGCATCTCTTCTGGATTGTCGCCTTCTACAAAATAGGGAGTCCAGCCGCACCCCCTTAAAAATTGCTCTAATTCTTCATGCTCGATGCGAGAAAAGATAGTGGGATTGCTAATCTTATAGCCATTGAGATGTAAGATTGGTAGTACGGCTCCGTCATTAATCGGGTTCAGAAACTTATTAGAATGCCATGCGGTCGCTAATGGCCCTGTTTCTGCTTCACCATCGCCAATGACACAGGCGACAACAAGATCGGGATTATCAAAAACCGCTCCGAATGCGTGACTAAGAGAATACCCCAGCTCGCCTCCTTCATGGATTGACCCGGGTGTCGTTGGCGCAACATGACTAGAAATGCCTCCAGGAAACGAGAATTGTGTGAAAAATTTTTTTAAGCCCTCTTCATCCTGACTGATATTTGGATAGATTTCACTATAAGTGCCCTCGAGATAAGTATGCGCCACAAGCGCTGGACCGCCATGGCCAGGACCTGCGATATAGAACATATTCAGGTCATACTTTTTGATGATCCTGTTCAAATGCACATAGATGAAATTTTGGCCAGGTGTTGTGCCCCAATGTCCAACCACCAATGGCTTCACATGGGACAATTTCAAGGGCTCTTTCAGCAGTGGATTATCGTAGAGATAAATTTGGCCAACAGAAAGATAGTTAGCTGCCCGCCAATACGCATTCATTTTTCTCAGTAGCTCTGATGGCAGCGGTTTGTCTGTTTTCTCAGTTTCCACAGCAATGTTTTCACTCACTCCCATTCTTCACCTTCACAGTAATAGTTTGTTAGGACCTGAAAGACGCAGCAAACCGTGCGCGCGATCATGCATTCTTCATCAATACGGATGATGTAGACTTTCACCTGGCTAGCTACCGAAAGAAATCACCCTCGTTTTTCGCTTTTAGTCTTTCTTCTAATTCATTTTCAAGAAATTTTTAATTAGAACTAAGGCGCCCATTCATATCGCTATCTGGAAATCCCTTGATGCTATAATCTCAAAACAATACTAAAAAATATAATGACTATTCACGAGCCAGCAGAATCCTTAAGGCAGGCCCAGTTTACCAAGGACAAGGCAGCTCAAAGAAGCTCCGGTGGAGCTTCTTTGATGGATTGTCCGAGAGTTGACGTAGTCAACCGAAAGGGAGTGGATAGGCGCCACCAAGAGGCTTTTAACCGAAAAGATGGAAAGGATGACACTATCATGGCATTGTTGATCTCTATATCTAGTAACAAGACTGTGAATGAGACCACAGCGGCCTTAGAGATCGCTGTTCAAGCTAACCATTTTGGCATTATGCAGATTCACAACCTCAAAGAGAGTATGACGAAGAAAGGTGTAGAGTTCGAGCGTGAATGTCTGATCTTCGAGATTTGTCAGCCCCAACAAGCGAAGAAGGTTCTTGACCAAAATATGAGTATCTCCACTGCGCTGCCATGTCGGATCACAGTTTACGAGGAGGGTGGTAAAACTATTCTTGCTACTTTAAAGCCAACCGCCCTTTTGGCACTGTTCAACGTGCCGAAACTTGAAGAGGTGGCAATGGAAATAGAAAACACTCTCATTAAAATCATGAAGGAAGCAGCTCACTAGTAATGATATTCGTCAAAATCTCTTGTTTGTCTTAAATAAGATCCGCCGTAAACAAACCCACTTTCCTATCTCTGAAATAATACCATTTCCAGAAAATAAAGCCATGAAGTGGCACTGGGTAACATGATAGATTTGAAGGGTCGTTTCGAAGCTCATATTTTTAAATATGGGCGAGAAGGGACTGTTCAAAGATGGTATGTTAGACAGCCCACATTTGCAGTGTTATTTTTGTGGATTATATATTACATCTTGCTGCTCTAAATCTGCAGTTTTGATACAATGATTTTTTTTCAATGCAACTATTTTTTGAGTGACCATGAAAGATATACCTGATTGTGTTAAGTGCGGCTCTAAATTTACTTATAAAAATGAGAATTTATATATTTGTCCTGAGTGCAGCCACGAATGGACGGAAGAATTAGAATCTAATGATGAGAAGCACAAGGTAGTTGTAAAAGATGCTTTTGGGAACATTCTTAAGGATGGCGATAGCGTGACTATTATCAAAGATATCAAAGTCAAGGGGACATCTTCAGTAATTAAAGTAGGCGTTAAAGTTAAAGATATCCGTATAGTTGACGAAGTAAATGGCCATAATATTGATGCCAAAGTTCCGGGTTTTGGTTCGATGATGCTAAAGTCAGAAATTGTTAAAAAGTGTAATTAGTCGATCCTGAAAAATAAGAAAAAGTGATTCAGGAGATATTTTGAGATTGTTTTCTAGGAAGAGGAATCACTTTTGGACACCTATTCTACTGAACGTGTCCAAGTAGACTTTCACTTGGCTAGCTGCCGAAAGAAATCACCCTCGTTTTTCGAATTTATACCATTTCCAGAAAATTTTAACTAGAACTAAGGCATCCATTCATATCGCTATCTGGAAATCCCTTGATGCTATAACCTAAAAACCATACTAAAAAATATAATGACTATTCACGAGCCAGCAGAATCCTTAAGGCAGACCAGGTTTACCAAGGACTAGGCACCACCACCGAGAGGCTTTTAACCGAAAAGATGGATTATACCATTTCCAAAAAATAAAGCCATGAAGTGGTACTGGGTAACATGACAGATTTGGATGATCGTTTCGAAGCCTATATTTTTGCACCTAAGCGAGAAAGGATCATTCAAAAATGGCGTGTTATACAGTGCCAATTCATGACTTTATTTTCTGGAAATGGTATTACCTGAATAGTTACAAAATATATTGGTGACATGGAAAATAAGGCATTATTCTGCACGACAGCTCAGTTTGAACAGCTGCTAGATTTGATTAAAAATGCTGGCTACAAGTTGCTTGGTCCTACCGTTCGCGATGAGGTCATCATTTATGATGAGCTGCAATCCGCTAAAGATTTACCAATCGGCTGGATGGATGAGCAAGATCCTGGGCGATATCGCCTGAAACGCCGCGATGATAGCGCCTATTTTGGTTATAATTTAGGGCCTCATAGTTGGAAAAAATATCTCTTTCCTCCAAAGGAGAAGCTATGGTCAGCAAAAAAGCAAGAAAACAATAAACTAGTGATCCTTCAAGAAGTATTACCACCCGATGAAAAGATGGCATTCATAGGGGTTCGTGCTTGTGAAATGCAGGCAATTTTTGTCCTAGATAAAGTTTTCAATACAAAGTTAGCAGTCTATCAGCAGTATCAAAGACGTAGAGAAAACACGTTTATAATGGCAGTCAACTGCACAACTGCAGCCAATACCTGCTTTTGTGCTTCAATGCAGTCTGGGCCCGCTGTGAAAGAGGGTTATGATCTTTCTCTCACAGAAGTTATCGATACAACTCAGCACTATTTTTTACTCATGATTGGTTCTGAGAGAGGAAGGTCGATATGCGGGCATCTTCAATTTCGTGTCGCAACAACTGATGAAAGCAATTTAGCGCACAGCCATGTTGAGAGGACAATCGACAAGATGACACGCAAGGTAGATAACGCGCATGTACATGAGGTGTTAGAAAACAGTTGGGATAGCAAACAATGGGACAAGGTGGCAGAGCGCTGTATCAATTGCGCTAACTGTACAATGGCGTGTCCTACCTGCTTTTGTTCTGATACAGAAGATGTTGTGAGTATTGATGCAACTCATGTCGATCGTTGGCAAAAGTGGGAGTCCTGTTTTAACTTGTCGCATTCCTACATGCATGGAGGAAGCATCAGAAGTTCTGCACAATCACGCTATCGCCAGTGGCTTACCCATAAGTTCGGAACCTGGTGGGATCAATTTGGTGTTTCCGGGTGTGTGGGGTGCGGCAGGTGCATCACTTGGTGTCCTGTGGGTATCGATGTGACAGAAGAGTTAAAACAGTTACAAATAGAGTACAATGAAAAAGATAGCTGATATTTTAGGCGAGCATTCATTTTTTCAGGAGTTATCTAAAGAACACATCGCATTCATTGCAGGGTGCGGGAAGAATGTGGTCTTTGAGGAGAAACAGATAATTGCTAAACCCGGAGATGCTGCAGATGAATTTTATTTAATACGCCATGGGCAAGCAGCATTGATTTTAGAAATTCCGCCGCATCAACCTTTTATTTATCAAACGCTCAGTGAAAATGAAATTCTTGGTTTGAGCTGGTTGATTCCCCCCTATCGATGGACGATTACAGCACAGGCTATACAAACATTAAGGGCTATTGCAATCGATGGGGCTTGCCTTAGGGAAAAATGTGAAAAGGATCCTGCTCTTGGATTCAAACTAATGAAACATCTAGTACAGGTTCTAGTCAACCGTGAAGAGGAAGCTAGACTGCATTTGTTAGATGTTTACGGTACAAAGAACTGATAGGGCAATCCATATGTTGATACCTACGATATATCAAGTTAAATCCATTATCCATGAAACATCGGATGTTTTTACCCTCGCTTTGACTACAAAAGACGCTATCAGCAAAATGCCTTTCTTGCCTGGGCAATTCAATATGCTTTATCATTTTGGGTTTGGCGAGGTGGCTATATCTATCTCAGGAGATCCCTCAAGCCAAGATGGCCTAACCCATACTATAAGAGCAGTGGGATCCGTAACAAAGCGGATGCAAGAACTCAAAGCTGGCGATGAAATCGGCATACGTGGTCCTTTTGGCTCTTGTTGGCCTCTCTTGAAAAAACAGTGTGATGTTCTTGTGATTGCCGGAGGGATTGGCCTTGCAGCTCTACGAGCTGCTTTGATTAATCTTGCCGCACATAAAGATCAATATCAGAATATTACTCTTCTATATGGAGCTAGAAACCCGAATGACATCATTTATAAAAAAGACTTAGATCACTGGCAGAAACAAGGAATTAACATAGAAGTTACAGTGGATTACGCTGATGTGAGCTGGCAAGGTCAAGTTGGCGTCGTTACTAGGCTGGTCAAAAAAAATATTAAAAAACCGAAAAACACGCTTGTGCTTATGTGCGGACCTGAGATTATGCTCAAGTTTGCAATGCAGGAACTATTAGGTGCCCAAGTAGAGGAAAAACATATTTTCATCTCTCTTGAAAGGCATATGGAGTGCGCTGTAGGTTTTTGCGGGCGCTGCCAATATGGACCTTATTTCCTGTGTAAAGATGGTCCTATCTTTTCTTATGAACAATTACGACATTGGCTTATGATCAAGGAGTTGTGATGAGTAAACTAGCTATATTGAAGCCAGAGCTTCCCAAACTGGCTGTGTGGAAATTTGCTTCTTGTGATGGATGCCAATTATCGTTGCTGGATTGTGAAGATGAACTTCTTGCAATCACTGAGATACTACAAATCAGTAACTTTCCAGAAGCTTCTAAGGTAAAAATCGAGGGCCCTTATGATATTTCTCTTGTAGAAGGGTCGATCACTACAGAGAAAGATAAAGAGCACATTCAAGAGGTGCGTAAGCAATCTAAGGTGCTTATCACCATAGGAGCATGCGCGACAGCCGGAGGTATTCAGGCATTGCGCAATTTTGCCAACATTGATGACTATGTGCAGATTGTCTATGCACGTCCAGATTATATAAGTAGCCTCGCTACCTCAACTGCGATCTCTCATCATGTTCATGTAGATTTTGAGCTGCAGGGTTGTCCTATTAATAAATATCAGCTGCTTGAAGTGATCACTAGTTTCATAAGAGGGAAAAAACCTGCGATCTCAAGCAGCAGCGTTTGTACTGAGTGCAAGCTGAAAGGAAATATTTGCGTGACAGTAGCTTATGGGATTCCATGCCTTGGGCCTGTCACTCATGCTGGATGCGGTGCATTATGCCCTAGCTATCGGCGTGGGTGTTATGGGTGTTATGGGCCTAAAGAGACGGCAAATCCACTTGCCCTCACACATTGGTGGGAAAAAGAATTAAATACCGAAGCACAAACGATCAAGCATCTTTTACGCAACTTCAATTGCGCAGCGGAAGAATTTCAAAAGGCAAGTGAGCATTATGAATAGTGATGACAATGTAAAAAAGCTGAACGTGAAGGCAGGAATAAAATCTCGCACGATACATGTCGATTATCTAGCTCGTGTTGAAGGTGAGGGTGCATTATACATAAAGACAAAAGGCCAAAAAGTAGAAGATGTCAAGTTAAAGATATTTGAGCCTCCACGTTTTTTTGAAGCCCTTTTACGAGGGCGGGAGATGTGGGAAGCGCCTGACATAACAGCGCGCATCTGTGGAATCTGCCCTGTAGCTTATCAGATGAGCGCTGTGGGTGCCATGGAAAATGCACTAGGCGTGAGTGTTCCCAACTACATACACCAGCTGCGTAGACTGATGTATTGCGGTGAATGGATAGAGAGCCACACTCTGCATGTATATATGCTTCATGCGCCTGATTTTTTAGGTTATCTAGATGCAATCGAGATGTCTAAGAATGATCAAGATACACTTAAGAGAGGGCTTAGATTAAAAAAAGCGGGTAACGAAATCATTCGTGTCCTTGGTGGAAGGGAGATGCACCCTATTAACGTCAAAATAGGAGGTTTTTATAAGCTGCCAATGAAGGGGCAGATTCGAGAACTAGCAGATCAATTAAAACAGGCGCGTGATGATGCACAAGCAACGGTAAAATGGGTCAGCCAATTCGACTTTCCAATCCTTGAAAGACCTTATGAATGTGTTGCACTTTCACATCCGGAGGAATATCCGATGACTGCGGGACCTATCATGTCAACTTCTGGTCTTAACATTGATGTTGAAGAATATGATCAACATTTTGAAGAGCAACAAGTCCCCTACAGCAATGCATTACAGTCGACCATAAAGAACGCGGGGTCTTATTTGGTAGGCCCTATGGCTCGTTATAATCTAAATCACAAAAATCTTTCCAAAATAGTCCAAGAAACGATCAAAGACATTGGATTTGAACAGGTATGCTGCAATCCATTTAAAAGTATTGTGATTAGGTCATTAGAAATCCTCTACGCATGTGATGAAGCACTAAGAATTATCGAAGCCTACGATTGGGAGAAAATGCCCGCTGCTGTAAATGTAGAAAAGAGGGCGGCGGTAGGATATGGAGCCACTGAAGCACCCAGAGGTCTGTTATATCATCGCTATACTCTTAACGAAAAAGGTCTGATCGAAAATGCCAAGATCGTTCCTCCTACCTCCCAAAATCAGAAAACCATTGAAGAAGATTTATACGATTTTGTGACTCAGAATATGTCCATGCCGGATCAGGAACTAGTGTGGAAATGTGAGCAGGCTATTCGCAACTATGATCCATGCATCTCTTGTTCTGCACATTTCTTGAAACTGGAGCGCATAAATGACTGACATCATCATCGTAGGTATTGGCAACCCATATAGAGGCGATGACGCAGCAGGATGGGCTGTCATCGATGGACTGAAGGAAACGGCAGGTTCTGCCATCAAGCTTGTGAAGCTGCAAGGGGATATCGCTGAATTGATCGATATCTTCGCCCATCATAAAAGTGTCTATTTGGTCGATGCTTGCCGTAGCAGTGAGCTTGTGGGTGCATGGCAGCGTATCGATGTGCATAAGCAGCCGATCATAGAAGACAATCCTCAGACCTCTACGCATGGCTTTAGCCTTGGCCAGGCTATTTCTTTGGCAAAAAATTTAGACCAACTCCCAAATAAGCTGATCCTCTATGCGATTAACGGCATGCATTATAGTATCAGTGATGAGCTTTCACCACCTGTTGCCAAGAGTGTTAACAGCGTAATAAAGGCAATTTTAAATGAAGGGGATATTCAGTCATGCATGAGCACAGCCTAATGAATAATCTGATGAATAAAATTTTGTCTTTAGCAGAAAAAGAGAACGCGACCCGAGTCACTAAGGTGTCAGTCAAGCTAGGGGCGCTATCTCACATGTCTCCTGAGCACTTTAAAGAGCATTTTGACATCTCTGCAAAGGGAACAATTGCAGAAAATGCCGTAATAGATGCTGAAGAGGCCCGCGATATAAATGATCCGAATGCTCAAACAATTTTACTCAAAAGCATCGATGTTGCAAGCTGACTCATCACTATCAAGAGTTCTCATCACCATCTGCGGTTGCGTACAAGGCGTTGGATTTCGGCCTTTTATTTATCGTTTAGCACATGAACACAAACTTGTAGGAAATATTTGCAATACGTGCACCGGCGTAAAGATTGATGTGCAAGGGGGTAGGGATGCCATTTCAAAGTTTCAGCATAGTATCGTCCATCAAAAGCCTGAGCGTGCAGCAATAGCAGAGTTTGCGGTACATCAACTTCCTCTTTGTGATGATATTTCTTTTAAAATCAATACTAGTGAATCTGATGCAGATAGAGCTCTGGCTCTGCTGCCAGACACTGCTATGTGTAAGGAGTGCCTACAAGAGCTCTTTGATCCAAAAAATCGCCGGTATCAATATCCATTTTTGCATTGCATCACCTGCGGACCTCGCTTTAGTTTGTTTTTAAGTATGCCTTTTGACCGCGGCCGCACGACGATGACGGAATTTTGCATGTGCAAGAATTGTAAGGATGAATATGCAAATCCGGAAAACCGTCGCTTTTTTTCACAAACAAACTGCTGCCCTGAGTGCGGCCCGAAGCTTCAGCTTGTAGATGCAAAAGGAAATGAGATTGTCGGAAAAGAGGATGCTTTAGACACAGCAGCACATTATCTGGAGCAGGGAAAAATCGTTGCCATGAAAAACACCGGAGGATACCTGCTTCTTGTCGATGCTTCAAACAAAAAGGCGGTGCAGCGGCTTCGAGCGAAGAAACATCGGCCAAGCAAACCTTTTGCGCTTTTAATGTCCAATCTTGCTGAAGTGGAGTCCATAGCTCATTTAACCCCTATAGAAAAAGATATTTTAACCTCGCCCGCAGCTCCTATCGTCTTATTAAAAAAGAAGGCTCAAAATCATCCCGCAGCGCTTTGTGTATCTCATGCGAGTCCGTTCCATGGTGTCATGCTTGCCCATAATGCTTTACAGCATCTACTGCTTCGCCGTTTTACCGGGCCCCTGGTAGCAACGAGTGGAAATATATCCGGAAGACCGCTTTGCATTACAGAGCAAGAAGCTTTTGACACGTTGTCATCTATTGCTGACGTGTTTTTGATCCATAATCGCCAGATCAAACATCGGCTGGATGATTCTATTGTGCACGTGATTGCAGGGCAACCTGTAATAATCAGAAAGTCAAGGGGATACATCCCCTGTTCTATTTTGGTGCCGGATATATTAAAGCCAGAGGGTGACCAAAGCCTATTTGCAACAGGCAGTCACATGAAAAACAGTTTTGCCTTTTTAAAACATGGGCAAATCTATATGAGCCAATACATCGGAGATCTGGACTCTGTAGATAACTGCAGAGCCTATGATGAGGAAGTAAATAACTGGGAAATACTTCTTGGCATCCAAAATACGAAAGGTGTTAGTGACAAGCATCCGGACTATTATGGCGGCAAGTACCTGGAGAGAAGAGGTATATCCTCTGAAAAAATACAGCATCATCAGGCACATGTATGGGCAGCGATGGCGGATCACAAACTTTCGCCTCCTTTTTTTAGTATTGCGTGGGATGGCACAGGATGGGGTGATGATGTTACAGTATGGGGTGGTGAAGCGTTTCTTGTTACAGAACAGGAGATAAGTAGAATAGCAAGCCTCTATCCCTTTCTGTTGCCAGGCAGAGAAAAGGCCGTGCGCGAGCCCAAGCGCGTTATGCTAGGACTTTTCAATACTTTGTTTGGTGATGAGATTCCTCCCCCATATGATGCATTGCTACATCAGTTATTTTCCAAAGAAAAACTTGCTATATTATCAGTTGCTCTAAAGAAGAAAATAAATACTCCAATCTGTAGTAGTGTAGGTAGGCTCTTTGATGGTGTTAGTGCTATCCTTGACTTCTGTACTGTAAGTGATTTTGAAGGACAGGCTGCACTATTGCTTGAAACAGCAGCCTGCCGGGCAGCAACCAATAGAATTGCCTATGCCATGCCGCTTGTAAAAGCAAATAACTTGTTTTTATTAGATTGGCGTCCAATGATAAAACAAATTCTTAAAGATAAAATACAAGGTGTCCCACTTTCTGATATAGCCATAGCCTTTCATGAGACTTTAGCAAGAGCGATTGTAGAGCTTGCAAAAATAGCAGGTAAAGAAACAGTCTTGCTAACCGGTGGTGTGATGCAAAATAAATTACTCGTAGAAAAAGCGATAGCTTATCTAAAAGTTAGCGGCTTTAAGCCTTATATACATCGCGATATTCCACCTAATGATGGCGGGATTGCAGTTGGGCAGCTGATAGGAAGGCTATATCAAAACTTAGCAACGGAACAAAAATATGTGTCTAGCATTACCGGGTAAAATTCTCGCAATCAAAGAAGAGACCGACTTACGTATGGGAGAAGTCGATTTCTCTGGGGTCAAAAAATCGGTATGTCTCGCTTATACGCCCGAGGCTAAAGTGGGGGATTATATAATCGTCCATGTAGGCTTTGCCATTAGCATTTTGAATGAAAAGCAAGCGCAGTCTACTTTAGACCTAATCGATGAAGGTAAAACGAGATGAAATATGTCGATGAATTTAGGCAGTCTTCTCTTGTGAACAAATGGGCGGATGCCTTGCATGCAATTACAACCCGGCCATGGACGATTATGGAAGTCTGTGGAGGACAAACTCGTGCAATTGTCAAATTCGGCCTTCAGGCTCTTTTGCCAAAAAATATACGTCTGATCCATGGCCCAGGATGTCCTGTGTGTGTAACACCCATAGAGATTATCGACCATGCTTTGTATATTTCATCCCTACCTGGAATGATATTTTGCTCATTTGGGGATATGCTGCGAGTACCGGGCACGCATACTAATCTACTAACCATGAAGGCCAAAGGCGCGGATGTACGCATCATTCATTCTCCGTTAGATGCAGTAAAAATCGCTGAAGAAAATCCAAACAAACAGGTTGTATTTTTTGCGGTGGGTTTTGAGACCACGGCGCCTCCTAATGCCATGGCAGTCTATCAAGCCAAAAAACATGGATTTAAAAACTTTTCTCTTTTAGCCTCCCATGTACTGGTGCCACCGGCTCTAGAATTTCTTCTGCAATCTCATGATAATGAAGTGCAAGGCTTCCTAGCGGCAGGCCATGTATGTACAATTACAGGTTATAGTCGTTACCATACTCTCGCTCTTGAACATCAAGTGCCTATTGTAGTAACAGGGTTTGAGCCTTTGGACATTCTGCAAGGTCTTTATTTTTGTGTGCAGATGCTGGAAAATGGAGAACATGCAGTGGTCAATCAATACCAGCGTTGCGTGCTTGAAAAAGGTAACATCTCCGCACAGACCATTTTAGAAGAGGTCTTTGAAGTTGTTGAGCGCCCTTGGAGAGGAATCGGCAACATCCCAAATAGCGGCCTTGGTCTGCAAAATCACTATTCTGATTTTGATGCTGCACTTCGATATCCTATGAAGGAAACTACGCTATTGCAAGATAATGGTTGCATCAGTGGTTTGATCTTGCAAGGTAAGAAAAAGCCTTGTGAATGCCCTCTATTTGGTAATAAATGCACGCCTGAAACACCATTTGGTGCGCCGATGGTCTCCGATGAAGGTGCTTGCGCGGCCTACTATCATTATTCAAGATTAACTGTTTCATAAAGGAAATTATTTTATGAACAACATCTCATGCCCGGCAATGGCAGACGATAAGCAAGTGATCACACTGGCACATGGCAGCGGTGGCAAACATACCAGCCAACTGATTGAAAATATTTTTCTTCCTGCATTTAGCAATGCCCAATTAGATATGCTCCACGACGGCGCTTTGCTAGACATCCCCGCCAAACAGATTGTATTTACAACAGATTCTTACACTGTGCAACCTGTGTTTTTTCCAGGAGGAGATATTGGCAAACTTGCCATAACAGGAACTCTTAATGATCTAGCCATGTGCGGAGCTAAACCTTATTACCTGAGCTGCGCCTTTATCATTGAAGAAGGATTTTTGCAAAGCGACCTTCAGCGAATCGTTGAGTCAATGAAAATAGAAGCGGAGGCAAATTCTGTTCAGATTGTCACAGGAGATACCAAGGTCATAGAAAGGCAGACAGGAAAGAATATTTTCATTAACACCAGTGGTATTGGGATCAGCATGGTGAAAGATCCTATCCATCCACATCGCATTCAAAAAAGTGATTGTATTATCCTCAGTGGGGATATAGGACGGCATGGAATGGCAGTCATGGCTAAAAGAGAAGGTCTAGAATTTTCATCTCCACTAATAAGCGACTGTGGATCTTTAGTCCCAATGATAGAGGCATTACTTCGTGAAGGGATAGAAATTCACTGCCTTCGTGACTTAACAAGAGGCGGCCTTGCGACGGTTCTTGTTGAGCTTGCTGAGACATCCAAAATGGAGTTTAGGATTACAGAAGACGCGATTGGAGTGAGCGAGGCTGTCAATAGTGCCTGTGAAATTTTAGGATTTGATCCCTTATATGTAGCCAATGAAGGGCGATTTGTTGCGTTTATTCCAAAACATCGAGAAAAAGAGGCACTTAAAATCTTAAGAGCACTTCCTGGAGGACAAGAGGCTGATATCATAGGTGAGGTGATCGGTCCATCTGTATCACCTAGCGCTATACTAAAAAACTCTTTTGGGACACAACGTTATCTCTATAGGCTTGTAGGGGATCAACTTCCGAGGATTTGCTAAAAGCTATGGATACAAATACCTCATGGATCATTTTAGTTTCTATGGCATTGACCCTGGGAATCAGTCATGGTTTTGATTTAGACCATCTGGCCACCATTGATGCCATTACAAGAACGGTTCGAGACAATCGATTTCTATCTAAAATGGTTGGTTTTTTATTTTCTCTTGGACACGGCATTGTCGTTATTTTAATTAGCTTGATTATAGGCAGTGGCCTTATGAAGTCCCATATTCCAAAATGGCTTGATGGTTTTGGACAATGGGTGTCTATTGTGTTCTTATTAGTTTTTGGAGCATTAAATTTGTACAATGTTTTTCAAAACACATCAAAACCTATGATGCCTGTCGGAATAAAAAGCATTCTAACGAATAAACTAGGCATCAAAAAATACAATCCTTTGCTCATTATAGGCATAGGCGCCTTATTTGCCTGTTCTTTTGATACTTTTAGTCAAATTGCTTTGTTCTCAATCTCAGGTGCCTTGCTATCAGGCTGGCTATTCTCAGGTATCTTAGGTATTTTCTTCACGCTGGGCATGATGATATCCGACGGGATCAATGGGCTACTAGTGGCTGCTTTGATTCAACGTGCAGATGGGATTTCTGTAGTCATTTCTCGCAGCCTTGGACTGACCATTTCTATGTTTAGTTTAGGGGTTGGCTTTGCTGCTTTGTTTGAAATTCTATATGCGTAATGCCCATCTTGGCAAACTGGTCCTGCCTTAAGGATTTTGTTGGCACGTGGTGATTAGTCACAAAAAAAATATTGTCATTATTAATTTAAAAAGTCATTGTCAAGTGATCCTAGAACAGGAGGGCTTTTATGGCTGCAAAAGTCATCAAAAAAGAAAAAACAGCAAGAAGAGTTCTTTCACCCAACTTAGAAGACTATTCCTCTTTTTACTCCTCCTTTGACTGGAAACAGGCATTTTCCCAAATCGATGGTTTACCAGACAAAAAGGGAATTAACATTGCTTATGAAGCTGTAGATAGGCATGTATTGCATGGAAAAGCTGATAAGATTGCTTTGCGTTTTATAGAAAAATCACAGGTGCGAAAGGATTATACTTTTCAGAACTTAAAGGATTTAAGCAATCAATTCGCTAATGTTTTGAAAAAGCTCGGCATCGGGCCAAAAGACGCTGTCTTTGTCCTTACTGATCGAATTCCAGAACTTTATATCACCGCATTAGGTACATGGAAAAATCGATCCGTTTTTTGCCCCCTGTTTTCTGCATTTGGTCCAGAACCAATAAAATCACGCCTTACAATAGGCTCGGGTAAAGTTTTAGTGACAACAGAAGACTTTTACCGAAAAAAAATCAAAGGCATCCTCAATCAATTACCAGAACTTAAATATGTGATTGTCATAGGAAATCTCAAAGGAACTAATGAAGGGACGTTGAATTATCAAGAGTTGTTAACAGAGGCTTCGACTCAATTTACAATAGAACCGACCAATCCCCAAGACATTGCCATTGTACATTTTACAAGCGGAACAACAGGAAAGCCCAAAGGAGCAATCCACGTTCACCAAGCCGTAGTGGCCCATCATATAACAGGAAAAATTGCTCTCGATTTCCACCCAGAAGATATCTTTTGGTGTACGGCTGATCCTGGGTGGGTGACAGGAACGTCTTATGGAATCATTTCGCCTCTTACCAATGGAATTACCAGCATCATAGACGAGAAAGATTTTGATGCAGAAAGGTGGTATCAAATTCTCGAAAAGGAAAAAGTGAGCATTTGGTATACAGCGCCCACGGCGATCCGTATGATGATGAAAACGGGAATGGATCTCACACGTCAGTATCATTTCCCAAATCTCAGATTCATCGCAAGTGTTGGGGAACCTTTGAACCCTGAGGCTGTGTGGTGGGGAATGGAAGCCTTTAAACTTCCGATTCACGATAATTGGTGGCAGACTGAAACAGGCGGAATAATGATGGCCAATTACGCAGGAATGGATATTAAGCCTGGATCGATGGGCTGCCCCCTTCCTGGAATTCATGCCGCCATTGTGGAACGCACTGAAGAGGACAGCGTTCGCATGATCAATGAATGTGGCGTGCAAGGTGAACTTGCCTTGAAGGAGGGATGGCCTTCGATGTTTCGCGGCTACATTAAGGAAGAAGAACGTTATAAGAGTTGTTTTTCCAACGGCTATTATTTAACCGGAGATCTGGCAAAATTCGATGAAGATGGATATTTTTGGTTTGTAGGACGCAAAGATGATATCATTAAATCTTCTGGCCACCTCATTGGCCCATTCGAAGTTGAAAGCGTCTTGATGGAACACCCTGCCATTGCTGAAGCAGCTGTCATCGGAAAACCTGACCCAGTAGCTATGGAAATCGTTGTAGCCTTTGTTTCTTTAAACAAAGGATTCACAGAAAGCGATGAGCTCAAGCTTGAGATTTTAGGTTTTGCACGCAAGCATCTTGGAGCTGCTATTGCACCGAAAGAGATTAACTTTTTATTAACCCTGCCAAAAACACGAAGCGGAAAAATTATGCGCCGATTGTTAAAAACAGGGATGTTAGGACTCCCAAAAGGAGATACATCAACTCTGGAAACAAGCTTATGAGCGATTTAGACTTGCTTTATCAAATGATCTTAATTCGCAGTTTCGAAGAAAAAACTGCAGAACTTTACAGCGAACAAAAAATTCGCGGATTTCTCCATCTTTATATCGGAGAAGAAGCCATAGCAGTCGGAACGATGCAAGCACTGACCGAATCGGATAATGTCGTTTCTTCTTACCGTGAACACGGCCACGCCATAGCTCGTAAAATTCCTCTTAGTTCCATCATGCTTGAATTGTACGGCAAGCAGGAAGGATGCAGCGGCGGCCGTGGAGGCTCCATGCACTTGTTTGACGCTTCTAAAAAATTCTTTGGAGGAAATGCGATCGTCGGTGGCGGTATTCCCCTAGCCGTTGGACTAGCCTTGGCCTCCAAAATGTTAAAGCAAAATTCGTTGACAGCATGCTATATCGGCGATGGTACTGTGGCAGAAGGAGTCTTTCATGAGTCGATGAATTTAGCGGCTTTATGGAAACTTCCTGTATTGTTCTTATGTGAAAATAATTTCTATGCTATGGGCACTCATATTTCTGATCACCAATCTCAGACGGACCTTGCTGCAAAGGCTTTAAGCTATAAGGTTCCATCTGCAAAAGTTGATGGGATGGATGTATCTGAAGTAATAAAAGCCACAGATAAAGCCGTCGACCATATCCGTCAAGGAAATGGCCCTTACTTTATCGAATTTGAAACCTATCGATTTCGTGCTCATTCTATGTATGATCCTGAGCTCTACCGCCCCAAAGAAGAAGTGGAGAAATGGAAGAAAAAAGATTCAATAGCCCTCTTTTTTTCCAGATTAAAAGAGCAAGAACTTGTGACAGACAAAGACATAAAAGAACTCGAAGAGAAAGCTCAACAAGAAATCTCTGAAGCTATCAAAGAAGCGGAAAAAGGGACGTGGGAGCCGGTAGCGAGTTTAACCCAAAACCTTTATTGCGAAGGATAATGGCATGGCGATTCAAAAGATGACCTATCGAGAAGCTTTAAAAATTGCTCATCGCCGTGCGATGCAGCGCGACCCACGCGTATTCTTGATGGGTGAAGATGTCGGAATTTATGGAGGATGTTTTGCTGTCAGCAAAGGTTTGCTAGAAGAGTTCGGATGCGATCGCATTCGAAATACGCCATTGTCAGAAAATGCCTTTGTAGGAGCAGGCATAGGGGCAGCTCTTGGAGGAATGCGGCCAATTGTGGAAATTATGACAATCAACTTTAGTCTTCTAGCTTTGGATCAGATTATAAACAATGCCGCAACGATTCGCCATATGTCTGATGGACAATTTGAGGTCCCTCTTGTCATCCGTACTGTGTCAGGTGCCGGAAGACAAGTAGCCGCACAGCATTCTCATAGTTTTGAAGGGTGGTTTGCCCATATAGCTGGCATAAAGATTTTAAGCCCCGCAACAGTCGAGGATGCTTTTGGCATGCTTTGGTCAGCATTGGAGGATCCCAACCCCGTTTTGATTTGCGAACATATGACTCTTTACAATTTAGAGGGAGAAGTAGACACAGACTTAGAAGTTGTTAATATCAACAAAGCCGCCATTCGCAAACCTGGTAAAGATATCACCATTATTGCTTATAGCGCCATGGTCCATAAAGCCCTACAAGCCGCTGAAGAACTTTCCAAAGAGGGAATTGATGCCGAAGTAATCGATTTACGCGTCCTCCGCCCTCTAGATACTGAAACAATTATCTCATCCATTGCAAAAACGCATCGCGCGGTTGTAGTCGACGAAGGTTGGAAGAGCGGCAGCCTATCTGCTGAAATTATGGCAAGAATTATGGAAAATGCTTTTTATGAATTAGACGCCCCAGTCGCAAGAGTCTGCTCGAAGGAAGTTCCTGTCCCCTATCCAAAACATCTTGAGGAGGCTGCTATCCCGCAGATGGCTTCAATTATTGAGGAAGTAAGAAAGATATGTACGAATTTAAAATGCCAGCCTTAGGCGCTGAAATGACAAATGGAACTCTCCTCGAGTGGAAAATTAAGAAAGGCGATCGGGTAAAAGCTCATGATATTATCGCTATCATAGATACTGACAAAGCAGCTATCGAAATAGAAAGTTTTCGCGGAGGCGTCGTAGAGGACCTCATTGTAAATCCCGGTGAAAAAGTGCCCGTAGGCACAGTTCTTGCTCATATTCGCGCCAGTGAAGAGGCGAAAATAGCCCCTGTAGAAAGAAAAGAAGAACATATTGAAAAAGAACAAGCCAGAATAATCCCCGTAGCAACAAAAGGGGAACATGCTGATAAAGAAAAGGAGCTGACCCTCCCCTCTCCATCCCAAAAAGTAAAAATTTCCCCTTTAGCAAGAAAGCTTGCTCAAGAATTGAATATCGACTTTAGCAAAATTCAAGGTACAGGTCCTGACGGTTCCATCGTAGAAACCGATATTAAAAAGGCTTCTTCAGCCAAGCTAGCCTCAGTCACTGCCCTAGCCGATCATTCTGTATCCATGCAAAAAGCTATTGCTGCTGCTATGGCTAAATCAAAACGCGAAATCCCTCATTACTATCTTTCTTATGAAATCGATTTAAACAAAAGTCTAAATTGGCTTGAAAAATATAATCACGAACGTCCAATTACTGAACGTATTTTATATGCTGCTCTTCTCGTAAAAGCTGTTGCATTGGCACTTAAAAAACATCCTAAATTTAATGGTTTCTTTATTAATGAAGGATTTCAGCCTAGTGATTCTGTCCATATGGGGTTTGCCATATCATTGAGAGGAGGAGGTCTTATTGCCCCTGCATTGCTGAATGCTGATTCTTTGAATCTCGTTGAAACAATGAAGCATCTTGCAGATCTTGTTGCGCGTACAAGGACAGGAAAACTTCGGGATCGTGAATTATCTAATCCTACCATCACCATTACCAATCTCGGTGATTTTGGTGTAGACTCTGTATTCGGCGTCATTTATCCGCCCCAAGTTGCTCTTATTGGATTTGGCAAAATAACTTCAAAAAAGACCATTGTTTCAAGCCTCTCAGCAGATCATCGAGTAACGAACGGATTATTAGGAAGCCGTTTATTGATGACAATTAATCAATTCTTGCAAGAACCGGAAAAAATGTTATGAATGCTAAAAAATCACCCGATGAAATTCGGAAAACTGTTTTACATGCTTTACATCTTATTGCTCCTGAAGCGGATCTGGAAACACTAAATCCTGATGCTCCTTTGCAACAAGAAATTGAGATTGATTCAATGGATTTTCTAAGATTTATGATGGAGCTTAATTCCGAGTTGAAAGTCGATGTTCCTGAGAAAGATTATAACCAATTAGAGACACTGAACAAATGCATCAACTACTTGAAATCAAAAATCATCATTTGAAAGAAATCTATTATATTAAAAATCATAAAAACTGAACCAAAAGCAAAGCAATAATATTGATCACTTTAATAAGCGGATTGATTGCGGGACCTGCAGTATCCTTATAAGGATCCCCTACTGTGTCTCCTGTAATGGACGCTTTATGAGCTTCAGAGTTTTTACCGCCAAGATTGCCAGCTTCAATGTATTTTTTTGCATTATCCCAAGCCGCGCCACCCGAAGTCATTGAAATTGCCATGAAAATTCCCGTGATGATTGATCCCATGAGCAACCCACCTAACGCAAGCGGACCCAAGATAAAGGCGACTGCTATCGTAGCAAATACAGGTAAGAGGGCAGGTGCTATCATTCCTTTGATTGCTGCACGTGTAACGATATCTATGCAGCGCACATAATCAGGTTTTGCTCGGCCTTCCATGATCCCTGGAATTTCTTTAAACTGCCGGCGAACCTCTTTGACAATGCTTCCTGCTGCCATGCCCACAGCTCTTATAGAAAGTGCTGAAAAGAGATACGGAATTGTGCCGCCAAGAAGAAGACCGGCAACAACTTGAGGTTGGCTCAAAACAAAGTTCAGCGATGACATTGTTTTCAATTTGCCATGCAAATCCATACTATAAGCTGAAAAGAGCACAATAGCTGCAAGCCCTGCAGAACCTATCGCATATCCCTTTGTCACTGCTTTCGTTGTGTTTCCTACAGCATCAAGAGCATCGGTCACTACCCGCACAGATTTCAGAAGTCCAGACATTTCGGCGATGCCCCCGGCATTATCTGTGATTGGTCCGAAAGCATCAATCATCACAATGCTTCCTGCCATAGAAAGCATGCTCATTGTCGCAAGTGCAACACCATATGTACCACTTAAGGAATGCGTTACAAGGATTCCAATAACGATCACGATGACTGGCAGCACCGTCGATTCCATCCCTACCGATAGACCGGTAATGATATTCGTTCCATGGCCTGTTTCGGATGACTTAGCAATCGATAGTACGGGACGACATGCCATTGAAGTATAATAATCTGTGATAATAAAAAAAAGAGCCGTGACAAGAATGCCGATGAACATCGGCCAAAATAGTTGTCCGGAGGAAAAAAGCATACCTGCGTTGCCAAATTCTCCTCCGTAAAAACGCGCTAAAAATCCAAATCCTATTAGCGACAATATGCTCGAAGCTGCCAATCCTTTATAAAATGCTCCCATAATTGATGGCGTTTTTTTATGTTCCTTGCCTAAACGAACAAAGAATATTCCCAATATTGATGCAATAATGGTGATGCCTCCAATCACCAGAGGCAAGAGGACGGCTTTTTCAGAATTTGGAAAATGAAAATACCCTAAAAGCATCGCTCCAACTGCAGTGACAGCATAAGTTTCAAACAAATCCGCTGCCATTCCTGCGCAATCGCCTACATTATCACCTACATTATCCGCAATAACAGCTGGATTCCTCGCATCATCTTCCGGAATTCCTGCCTCGCTCTTTCCTACAAGGTCCGCCCCCACATCTGCACCTTTCGTAAAAATCCCACCGCCTAAGCGGGCGAAAATAGAAATCAAGCTACCCCCGAAACCAAGCCCCGCAAGAGCTCTTACGTCGTGTGTTACCCCATAGAAACACGATAAAGAAAGAAGGGCAAGTCCAACAACAAGCAATCCTGTTACTGCCCCACCCTGGGAGGCTACTCTGAATGCTTGTGCAAGCCCAGACCTTGCTGCCTCGGCAGTTTTCCCATTTGCGCACACGGAAATATTCATGCCCACAAAACCGACAAAAGCAGATGCTGAGGCACCAATTATAAATGCGACCATCGTTGTTATGTTCAAAAAGATGGCAATGAGAACAGCGATTACTGCAGCGACAATGGCTATAGTTTGATACTGTAGTTTCAAATATTCTTTTGCGCCAGACTTGATTGCATCGACAATCTCCTGCATTTTTTCGTTACCGGAGGGGTAAAGTGAAATTCTCCAAATTAAAACAATAGCGAAAACGATTGCGGCCAAACTGGAACTAATAGCAAATAAGATAGGGTTCATAAAATGTGAGAACGATCATATGTATGTGGACCTTCGGTTTTTCCCTTCCACATAAGTTCTAGGGCATAGAAATGTTGATTGACCATAGCTGTCCCCTGAAATGTTGATTATCACTAATGTCCTTATATCTTTATCCCCCCTTTCTATCAACTGACTCGTGAATAGTCACGAAGCGTCAAATCAGATGTGTCAAATCAGATGTTGAAAATATTAATAAACTGTAATACACAGAAAAGAGGTTAGGGGGCAATGCTATGCAGAATTTTTCTTCACCTCAAGAAGCTGTGGCACATATTTCTTCGGGCCAACGCGTATTTGTACATGGTGGTGCGGCAACACCTCTTGCATTGCTAGACGCTCTCTATGAAAGGACAGGAGAGCTTGAGAATGTCGAGCTGATTCATCTTCATCTAATGGGCGATATCCCTCATAATAAAATAAATTTCAAAAAAAGCTTCAAGGTTGCTAGCTTATTTGTAGGGCCTAATCTACGAGAAAGCCTCGATTATGAATATATAGATTATTTACCTTATTTTTTATCCGAAATGCCTCAACTATTTCGCCAAAAAAAAAGACCTGTTGATGTAGCACTCATCCATGTTTCTCCGCCTGATAATCATGGTTTTTGCACGTTAGGCACAAGCGTTGATATTGCACGTGCTGCCGTAGATACGGCGCATGTGATCATTGCTCAGATCAATCCTAATATGCCTCGGGTGCATGGTGATGGATTTATACATATAAACAAAATCAACTATGCGATAGAGGTAGGCACTCCAATAATTGAGGAAAAACCAGCCGTTGTCACAGAATCGGAGCTAAATATCGGCAAGTACGTTGCTAGCTTAATTGATGATGGTGCGACATTGCAAATAGGGATAGGGAAAATCCCAAGCGCTGTAATTGGTCAATTGGTTCACCATAAGAACCTCGGTATTCATACAGAAGTCTGGTCCGATGTCCTTTTACCCCTTATTGAAACTGGAGTGATCAATAACTCTCAAAAAAGTATACATCCAGGAAAGACTGTCTCTACATTTGCCATTGGAACACGCAAGCTCTACGATTTTATCCACGATAATCCCGCTGTTGTACAGCTCGATGTCGCCTATACCAATAACCCAGAAATCATCGGAAGAAATGCCAGAGTGACTGCGGTAAACTCCGCTGTGGAGATTGATCTGACCGGACAAGTCTGTGCAGATTCCGTAGGTTCTCATATCATTTCAGGGGTAGGTGGACAAATAGATTTTGTTCAGGGAGCCAGCATCTCTAAAGAAGGTAAAGCGATCATTGCCATGCCAAGTCGAACTCACCAAGGAGAGTCAAAAATTGTTTCTTTTTTAAAAAAGGGTGCCGGCGTGGTGACAACGAGAGGGCATGTGCATTATGTAGTAACAGAATATGGCATTGCGGATCTGCATGGAAAAACTCTGGGAGAGCGAGCTAAAGCTCTCATCAACATTGCCCATCCAGAAGATAGGATAAAGCTCGAAAAAGAGTGGGTATTATTTAAACTTTTATCACAAGGTTCAAAACTTAAATGAAAAAGCAAAAGCCTAAACCATATATTTTATGGTTCGATGAAATTGGTATTGATGATATTGATCTCGTTGGTGGAAAAAATGCTTCTTTAGGGGAGATGTGCCACAACTTAAAGAAAAAAAAAATACAGGTACCACCGGGCTTTGCTATTACAGCTTCCGCCTATAGGTATGTAATTGAAAAATCAGGAACTTTTGATGCTCTTAAAACAATATTGAATGGGCTGAACCACAAGAATCCACAAGCTTTAGCTTCTATAGGAGAAAAAGCACGAGAGATTATCTTACAATGCGAGTTCCCTTCCGATTTACAGGAACAGATCATTGAAGCTTATCATAAGCTATCTTCGCAACATAATCAGAAAAATATTGATGTTGCCGTACGGTCTTCGGCAACCGCAGAAGATCTTCCAACAGCGAGCTTCGCTGGGCAGCAAGAGACCTATCTCAATATTACTGGAGAAAAAGAGCTGCTGCTTGCTTGCAAACGATGCTTTGCATCACTCTTCACTAATCGCGCTATTGCCTACCGATGTGAAAACAAAATAGATCATTTAACCTCATATCTTTCGATAGGTGTACAGAATATGATCAGATCAGATCTGGCAAGTGCTGGCGTGATATTTACATTAGATACGGAGACGGGTTTTCCCAATGTTGTTTACATCACAGGAAGCTATGGCCTAGGCGAAAGCGTGGTGCAAGGAATCGTGGACCCTGATGAATTTTATGTCTTTAAACCGACTCTAAAACAAGGCTATAAGCCAATTATAGATAAAATCATTGGCAATAAGGCTTCTAAGATTATATACGCAAATAATAAAAAAAATCCAACTAAGACAATTGATACTTCTCTTGCGGATAGGAAGAAATTTTGCCTTAACGATAAGGAAATACTGCAACTTGCTAAATGGGCCATCGACATTGAAGATCATTATAGCAAGAAAAACGGAAAATGGACCCCGATGGATTTGGAGTGGGCTAAAGATGGAAAAACAGGTCAGCTCTATATTGTGCAAGCGAGACCGGAAACAGTTCAATCGCAGAAAAACCGAAACATCATTGAAGAATATGTTCTTCTGAAAAAATCATCAAGGATCACAAAAGGAAAGAGTGTTGGTAATAAAATTGCCCAAGGAAATGCTCAAATTGTTAAAGATGCTAAAAACATTAGCCAATTTACGCCTGGCGATATTTTAGTAACTGATATGACAGATCCCAATTGGGTGCCCATCATGCGTACCGCCTCAGCCATTATTACCAATCGCGGAGGAAGAACATCTCATGCCGCTATCGTTAGTCGGGAACTCGGTCTTCCTTGTATTGTCGGAACAAACAATGCGACGGAAGTGATAAAAAATGGGCAACCCATTACCGTAGACTGCTCAGAAGGAGAGCATGGCATCGTTTATGACGGCCTTCTTAAGTTTAAGGTCAACACGATCGATGTGCAAAAAGTACCGAATCCAAAAACGAAAATCATGATCAATGTAGGCTATCCTGATGAGGCATTTGCACTAGGCCTTTTACCAAGTGAGGGAGTGGGTCTTGCTCGTGAAGAATTTATCGTCACTGAATACATCCGCATCCATCCGATGGCACTAGTAAAGTTTGAAAAGGTTAAAGATCCACAGATCAGAAAGCAAATCAATGCGCTCACATCAGGATACTCTGATAAAAGCCAATTCTTTATCGACAAGCTTGCTATGGGGGTTGCTACCATTGCAGCTTCTTTTTATCCAAGAGATGTTATTTTGCGGTTCAGTGATTTCAAAACAAATGAGTATATAAATCTTATTGGAGGACAGTATTTTGAACCCAAAGAAGAAAACCCTATGATCGGTTGGAGGGGAGCTTCCAGATATTATAATGAAGACTACAAAGAAGGCTTTGCACTGGAATGCAAGGCCATCAAAAAAGTAAGAGAAGAATTTGGCCTCAAAAATTTAAAAGTCATGATTCCTGTATGCCGAACAATTGAAGAAGGCAAAAAAGTATTGAAGGTTATGAAAAAAAATGGTCTTGCTCAGGGAAAAAATGGACTCGAGGTCTATGTTATGTGTGAAATTCCCAGTAATGTGATCTTAGCAGATCAATTTTGTGATATCTTTGATGGATTTAGCATAGGAAGTAATGATCTCACACAAATGACCCTCGGCGTAGATAGAGACAGTGAACTTGTGGCAGAGCTTTTTGATGAGAGAAATGATGCTGTAAAACGGATGATCGAACATGTGATCCGCGTAGCAAAATCTAGGAAGCGAAAAATAGGAATCTGTGGGGATGCTCCCTCTACCTACCCAGAATTTGCAAAATTTTTAGTCGACTGTGGCATCGACAGTATAAGTTTAAGTCCTGATGCTGTAATGAGGACTCGTATCCTTATTGCAAACCATGAAAAACAAAAAAATAAATCGTGACTACTTACGATCCAGCAGAATCCTTAAGGCAGGCTCAGTTGCCAAGGACAAGGTGCCTCAAAGAAGGATTGCCCAAGAGTTGACGTAGTCAACCGAGGGGGGGTGGATAGGCACCACAAAGAGGCTTTTAACCGAAATAATGGGTTATACCATTTCCAGAAAATAAAGTCACAAATTGGCACTGTATAACACGCCATTTTTGAACGATCCTTTCTCGCTTAGGTGCAAAAACATAGGCTTCGAAACGATCATCCAAATCTGTCATGTTACCCAGTACAACTTCATGACTTTATTTTCTGGAAATGGTATAAATCTAAAAAATCATAAGGTCTACTTCTGCATAGCGGCATCAGCTCGTGACAGAGCGCAATTTCTGCCAGAGGATTTGGCAGCAAGCAGTGCTTTATCAGCTTGCTCAATGGAATGTTCGATAGGGAGATCGGGGTCAAGTCGCGCAACGCCAAAAGATGCTGTGACACTAATCGACTTGTTCTCGCCGATATCAATCTTGTGTTCGGCAAGCCCTGCGCACACACGCTCGGTTATCTCAAGGCCAGTTTGAAGTTCAAGATTTGGTAAACAAATTAATAACTCGTCTCCGCCATACCGAAATACTTTGTCATATGGTCGCAGATTTTCAGTGAGATATCTAACAACAGATTGCAAAACCCTGTCACCAGCAATATGCCCATAGGTATCATTGATATTTTTAAAAAAGTCCAAGTCCATAATGACAATGAGGCAGGAGTAGATTTGACGCTTGGCAAGTTCCTGTTGCTCACGTAGGATGAGGGGCATGTTCACCCTGTTGAAGGCATTCGTAAGGGGATCTCGATTGTACAGCAAATATTCTAGTTCGTGCAGAAGAGAAATGAGTTCCAGTGTCACGCGTTCAATGGAATTGGCAAAGCTATCATAGTCATGAGTAAAAATGGTATTTCCAAGCATAGTAGTGCTTAATAGATGTGAGGCTAATTGGTGCATACGCTGATGTTCTAAGCCAAGGGCTACAAAACCAGGGTGATCCAGTAAACTTTCATGGGCTTCATTATAATACCATTGGCCAAATCGACAGTCTTTATGTGGATTTTCGCTAATATCATGTTTATCCGGAGTCAATCTGCAAATAAGAGTACGTTCTAACAGATTACGCCATTGTTGATGATTATAAAGCGACTGTTCTAATTGCGAGATGATCTGTAAAAGTTCTTCGCGTGGTATCTTATCAAGAGTCATAATATGATAGTATTATTTTTTATAATTCTTTTTCCATAGAGAAAATTGTTGATTGTTCAGGTAGACTCTTACGGGTCTTTCGATTATAAAGATGTGATAGTTCATTAAATCCTTCCTATCCTGCTGCTTGCGCTCCTGCATATCCTGTTATTTTCAGAAAACAACAGGATATGCAGGAGCGCAAGCAGCAGAATGTTGAAGATGAATAACCTAAGTCTTCCGCCTCACCATCCAGTCTTTTCCAAAGGAGCGGAATAGTCTCAATGTAGGTTCAAGCAAATGCCATTCAATTTGCACTATTTTTTTTCTTTTTTTCTTTTGTAATTGAGGGCATATCTGTCAATCGGGCCGGCGACCATGCTGTTCGTAGCGAATTCAAAATGGCTAAAACATCGATCACTTCCTGAGAAATGGCCCCTGCAACCGGTGGAAGAAAGCCAAATGCTGCAATGATCATTCCCAGAACCGAAAGAGAAATACCCCCTAGAGCACTTTGCAAGCCAATAACGCGCATGCGATGGCTAAGATGAAGAAATTCATCCACCGTTTCCAATGAATTATCCATCACAACTGCGCCTGCAGCTTCAGCTGTGATATCGCTATTTTGCCCAAGCGCAATCCCAATTGTTGCCACAAGCAGAGCCGGTGCATCATTGATGCCATCTCCCAAGTAGGCCGTTTTTGCACGAGCTGTTTCTCTTACAACGATGTCGACTTTCTCTTCAGGGCTTTTATTCGCATATACTTCCGTTATTCCTAAGGAATCAGCTAGATATTTAACTTCTTCCTCACGGTCGCCAGAAACAATCATCGTTTTTTTGAAATGGTGCCTGGGAAATAAATGTTGCACAAAGAGGCTGCTTTCTTTTCGAGGCATATCCCTAAATCGATAATACGCAACAAGGCTACCATCCAATATCACCAAGCATTCCAGGCCTTTTCCCATAGGCAATAAAAAACTTTTGTCTCCTAAACCTAATCCAGCAAGTTGCTTTCGACTTGTGAGCACAATCTCATGGCCATCCACGAGCCCCCTTAAACCTTTTCCCTTGGGTTCACTCACCTTTTCGACATTCACTAAATCAAGCTTCTCTTCGATCGCTTTTTCTATGATGGCAGTAGCTAAGGGATGTTTAGAGTATTTCTCAATGCTGGCTGCCATCTTTAAAATATCTTTTGGATCGGTGTGATTGAATACCATTTGTTCAGTTAAAACAGGCTTGCCATACGTTAAGGTGCCTGTTTTATCAAATATCATCGTTTTACATTGAGCGAATTGTTCCAAAACAACGGGATTCTTGATCAATATCCCTCGGCGTGCTGACAAAGAAATAGAACCGATAATAGCAACTGGTATTCCAATCAAAAGAGGGCAGGGCGTAGCAATAACAAGTACTGCCAAAAAGCGTATAGCCTCTCCAGATACTGCCCAAGCACAAGCTGCGATCACTATCGATAAGGGGGTATACCAAGCCCCTAACTGATCGCCTAAGCGACGCATACGTGGCTTTTTTTGCTCTGATTCCTGCATCACCTGCATGATTTTGGCATAGCGAGAATCGAGAGCTAACTTTGTCGCTTTAATGGTTAATGATTCATCACCGTTGATGGCACCGGAAAGCACCTGCGAGCCGGGTGCTTTTGAAAGCAGAAAAGGCTCACCTGTTAAATAGGATTCATCCATTACCCCTTTCCCAGCGATCACTTCACCATCCACAGGACAAATTTCATGAGGAAAAATCTGAATGATGTCTCCGATTGCAATTTCTTCTACAGGAATGTCGTCCATTGTTATTTTTTTCTTCCTGTGAGCAATAGTGGGGGCCCTTTTAGCCAAAGCCTCAAGTACCTTCGAAGCAGTTCTAATGGCATATTTTTCAAGAGACTGCCCACCAGACAGCATGAGAACAACAAGTGACCCTGCCAAATATTGATCTAAGATAACAGAAGCGACAATCGATACTCCTGCGATAAGATCTGAGCCAAATTCCAAGCGAAATATTTTTCTTAAAAGAATGAAGAGAAGAGGCAGCCCTCCTGCAAATAAAGCTATGTACAGAGGATAGTTAGCCAGAGGAGCCCACTGCGTGATTAAAAATCGAAAAACAAGAAAAAAAATGATGCATAGGAGTGTTAGAATTGCGATATATTCTTCCAATCCAAGGCCACTGATTTGTGTTTTTATTCGTCGAAGCATCCCTTAAAATTCCTGATAATTTTTATCCATTTGGGTAATCGCTGTAACACTTCTGAAATCTGTTTAAATACTCCTCAGATCCGTCCGAGAATTTTCTCGCTATTTTAAAGCTTGTTTCATGCAGTATGGTACATGTTTTCATCCCACATTGTCAGCTAGTCCCACGTCTTGCAAAAAGGTGAATATGGAGAAAAAATTTCGAACATCTCTCTTTTTATTCCGTCGGGATTTACGACTCGAAGATAATACAGGACTCATTTTTGCCCTTCAATCTTCCAAAACCGTTATTCCTGCTTTTATTTTTACACCCCAGCAAATTGAGCACAATCCTTATCGAAGCGATCATTGCCTGAAGTTTATGATCGAATCTTTAGATGACCTGGACAATCAGCTCAAAAAAAAGAGAGGTAAACTGTACTATTTTAAGGGAGAGCCAGAAACAGTTGTCGAAAGATGTATTTCCACACTTAATATTCAAGCTCTTATCGTCAACCGGGATTATACTCCCTATAGTAGGCAAAGAGATCAAAAACTCGAGAAGGTTTGTAAAGTTCACGGCATTGCTTTTTTCTCATGCGACGATGCTCTCCTTCACCCACCGGAGAGTACCCTAAAAAAAGACGGAAAGCCTTATTCGATCTTCACGCCCTATTTTCGCAATGCATCACAACACGGCATCCTGCCGCCCATGCATTATCACGAAACTCATTATTTTCATGGATTAATTCCCTTTGCGGAAGGCCCCTCTGTCCTTTCCAGAATCGTTCCCAAGCACACAATAAAAAATGGATTAACAGGAGGAAGAACAGAGGCCCTCAAAATTCTCAAAAATCTAGGCTCTTTTAGCCAATACGAACTGCTTAGGGATTTTCCAGCAGAAGACTATTCCACACATCTCTCCCCTTACCTGAAATTCACAGTCTGCTCTCCTCGGGAGGTCTATTCAGCCATATGCCACAATTTGAGCGAGCACCACGGGTTGATCCGCTCTCTTTATTGGCGAGATTTTTTTACTGCGATTGCATTCTTCTTTCCTCACGTATTTCAGGGCTCTTTTCATCCTAAGTTTGACAAACTAAAGTGGTCAGATGACCCAAAAGCCTTTCAAAGCTGGTGTAACGGCTCTACCGGATTTCCCATTGTTGATGCAGCAATGAGAGAGATGAATGAGACGGGTCTTATGCATAACCGTGCTCGGATGATCGCCGCATCCTTTCTCATCAAAGACCTGCACATCGATTGGAGGTGGGGAGAAAAATACTTTGCTCAAAATTTGATCGATTACGATCCTTCTTTAAACAACGGGAATTGGCAATGGGTGGCTGGTACCGGCTGTGACGCACAGCCTTTTTTCCGCATTTTCAACCCCTGGAGACAGCAGAAAAAATTCGATCCGGAATGTCTCTATATCAAAAAATGGATCCCCGAACTCGGCGTTCTCCCCCCTAAAGTTATCCATTCTTGGTATGAAGAGAAGAACCATACAGCATGTCCACAATACCCCCCTCCCCTAGTCAACCATGAAAAAGAAGCAAAAGTGGCCCTTCATACCATTTCCAGAAAATAAAGTCATGAAGTGGTACTGGGTAATATGACAGATTTGGATGATCGTTTCGAAGCCTATGTTTTTGCACCTAAGCGAGAAAGGATCGTTCAAAAATGACGTGTTATACAGTGCTAATTTGTGACTTTATTTTCTGGAAATGGTATTAATTCTGATGGATGATCTTTTTTGCACATCCATAGTAAATCATCGAAGCTAAAGACATCCCTGCTGCGACAATGAGGATGAGCTTAGATGAGAGGAGCAACAGTACACCACCGAGCAAACAGATGATGGCATCTCCTAAAACACGCAGAGATAACTGCACACCCATCACCTCACCCTGAATCGCGCTTGAAACAGAATCCGAGATCTTCACGGTAATCAAAGTCACCGCAAGTCCAATGACAAGGCCAAGAAGGGCAAAAAGCAAGACCATCAGAACTGTTGAGTTGGCCAGTACAATTCCTATTAAAAAGAGGGTAAAACCACCAATAGAACACAGGATCACTAATCGATTTGAGACACGTGAAGAGAAGTAGGTAGGCAACCATCCATTCCCAACTGCAAGCGCAACACACAGCACGCCATTGTACAAGATCAGTTGCGAGGGAATTAAATCCCACTTGACTGTTAGATACACGGGGCCAAATTCATAACAAATGTCCACAGCAAGAGTGAACAATGTGGACGTAATCATCAAAAATTGCATACGACGATTTGAAAATAACACCGAGAGCCTCTTGATCAGATTGATCCGCTGCCAGAAAGTGCGCACCTCAATCTGGGTATTGGAAACACCCTTCTGCAACACAACTGCTGAGATTCCTGCAAGGCAAAAAAAGAGGAAACTAATGACGTAGAACGGCATTGAGATAGATGTATTTTCTAATAAACTCTTATCGGCCATGATACCTCCCAAAAGTGGCCCAAGAAGAAAGGCAATAGCCGTTACAGCATTAATTTTACCAAAAGAGTCGTGTTTGGAGATCGATGGGATGTCTGCCACCATAGCGCGCGCAATCGCAATATTGCCTTCCATAAGACCTGTCATCAACCGGCTAACAATCAGTAGCCATAAATTCTCCCATTCTATGGCAAATCCTGTGAACAAGTTACAAATAGCTGCAATGCACAAACTCCATGACAAAATGCTTTTACGCCCATAGTCATCTGACAGAGATCCCAGGATCGGAGAGCCAAAAAATTGACCCAGAGGATAGGCTGCTAATGTGACCCCCAGTAAGATAGCGCGGGCTCCATCACCCCACCCCTCTGACAAGATCGAGTATGCGGGATTTAGAAACAGGGCCGGAAAGATCAGATAGGGAATAGAAATGCCTATAAATCCTAAAAAGACAATAAACAAAATGATCCAGAATTGCCTCCTTTGTTTTTTACGTTCTGTCATGCGCCTCTCTAACCTCTGCAATCATCTCGACTTTGTACATTTTTAGGGATAAACCTACATAGGCTAGGCAAACAACCCTAAAAATGTAAAACGTAGAGATAATACCATAGAGAAGCGTTCACATCCAGGATGAAGGTCATCTAGGTTATGTGACTGACTAGGCACTTTTTTTTTGCGACTTAGCTCATCCCCGCTTTTCATGGTTAATCAGCCATTTTTTGCGCGCGATACCGCCACCATATCCGCATAAAGACCCATCTGCATTGATGACTCGATGACATGGGATAACAATAGCGAGCTGATTGGCGCCGTTTGCCCCAGCAACTGCCCGAAAGGCTGATGGCCTTCCTATCGCTACCGCTAGCTCAGAATACGAGCATATCTGTCCAAAAGGGATATGGATTAATGCTTCCCAGACACTTTTTTGAAAGGGCGATCCCAATAAGAATAGAGGTGTTTTAAAATCCTTTAACTCTCCTTTGAAGTACTGCTTCAGTTCTTCTTCAATGGAATCAATCGGCTCTGTTGCTCCGGGAATGATCGCTGATTGTGTTTTTTGACGCAGTCGCTCTACTTCACGTTCTAATCCTCGACGATCCACAAATTCTAATAGATAAAGCGCTTTTTCATCTGCGATAGCCACCATCGGACCCAATGGCGTATCCAACCAGGAAGCTTTAAGGATATGATGAGTTCCCATTTTAGTAGGCGCGGCTCCCAGGATTCGGGAAAATGCATCTCTGAAGCCGCTACTAGACTCATATCCAGTAGAAAGCTGCGCATCGATTATGGTATGACCTATTCTGATTTGTTTCATAGCAATCCCCATACGCCTGGCGCGTGCATATTCCACAAATGTCATCCCAAAGCGCTTTTTGAATTGACGACGTGCGGTTGTAGGATCAACAGATAATTCTCGAAAATCTTTATCCTTCCACCGCTTCTCCGGATTTGTTTCGACAGCCTTGACAAGGTGTTGGATAAGATCAGAAACTTGATTGGGATGTGAAAGTGGCTGGCACCGTTTACAAGGTCGAAATGAGGCCAAAAGTGCTTCTTTTGCCGTTTGATAAAACTCACAATTTTCAAATTTTGGCTTTCTTGCAGGACACGTGGGGCGACAAAATACCCCCGTTGTTTTGACACCGACGAAAAAAACACCCTCATATTCACTGTTTTTATCGACCAATGCCCGATAGTACTCTTGTTTATTTTCCTCTGTAATCACTATTTTTGCTCCGTTTTGTCCCTATTATAACAAGCCCAAGAAAAAGCCATCGCCGAAATTCAGACATGGATTTTGCAATTCTTCTTGAATTGCCTTCCATCTTGTGGCAAAGATAAATCATGAAAGTAAGTCCTCTTGCTGGGAAAACACCTCCGCCCGAGATGTTGATTGACGTATCACACCTGATCAAAGCCTATTATACTATAAAACCTGACCCCTCTATCGCTACTCAGCGTATTGAGTTTGGTACTTCAGGACATCGCGGTTCTTCTTTAGATAGCAGCTTCAACGAAAACCACATCCTGGCGATTAGTCAGGCGATCTGTCTATACCGTGCAGAGAAGAAAATCGATGGCCCTTTATTTCTGGGAATGGACACGCACGCCCTTTCTCTACCGGCACTCAAAAGCGCGCTCGAGGTTCTTGCAGCCAATGGTGTGACAGTGATGTTATCTGTGGGCGATGAGTATACGCCGACTCCGGCTATTTCCCATGCAATTCTCACCTATAACCGTGGACGCACCTCTCAATTAGCCGATGGCATTGTGATTACCCCATCACATAACCCCCCCGCCGAGGGGGGGTTTAAGTACAATCCGCCCAATGGGGGTCCTGCAGAACCTCTGATTACAAATTGGATTCAAGACAAAGCAAATGCCTTTCTCACAAACGCCATAGCGGATATTAAAAGGATTTCTTACGACAAAGCGCTTCAATGTTCAACCACAAAAAGGCATAATTACCTGAAAAGTTACATTAGCGACCTTGCAAATGTGATTGATATGGAGACGATTCGCACATCCAAGATCCACATTGGAGTCGATCCGCTCGGTGGAGCTGGGGTTCACTATTGGAAAGCAATCGCTGAGATGTATGGGATCCACCTCACTGTAGTTAACGAAACGATTGATCCTACCTTTCGTTTTATGACAGTCGATTGGGATGGGAAGATCCGCATGGACCCCTCTTCCTCCTATGCGATGCAGGGCTTGATTGGCCTGAAAGACCGTTTTGACATCGCTTTTGCATGTGACACCGACTATGATAGGCATGGTATTGTCACTAAAAGCTCTGGTTTGCTTCCGCCAAACCACTATCTTTCTGCCGCCATCCTGTACTTGTTTCAACATCGTCCTCATTGGAAAAGAGAGGCTGCCGTAGGTAAAACTCTTGTGAGTAGCCAGATGATCGACCGCGTAGCTGAAAAATTGAAACGCAAACTCTACGAAGTGCCAGTCGGTTTCAAGTGGTTTGTGGATGGCCTGTTCGATGGTTCATTAGGCTTTGTTGGCGAAGAGAGCGCTGGGGCTTCCTTTGTCCGCTTAGATGGCACAGTGTGGACAACAGACAAAGATGGAATCATTTTGGCCTTACTTGCCGCTGAGATGACCGCGAAGCTTGGAAAAGACCCTGGACAAATCTATCAGGAGCTCACTAATGAATTTGGTGAGCCTGCATACGGCCGCATAGAAGCTCCCGCTACCCCCGAGCAAAAAAAGATACTCAAGAACCTAACTCCAGAAAATGTCCGATCTAAGCAATTAGCCGGGGAAAAGATCCTTTCTATTTTGACCCGAGCACCCGGAAATGATGCTCCCATTGGGGGATTGAAAGTTATTGCTGAGAATGGGTGGTTTGCTGCTCGCCCTTCAGGAACAGAGGATATCTATAAGATCTATGGAGAGAGCTTTCTAGGTGCCGAGCATTTGGATCACATTCTCAAAGAGGCCCAGACAATTGTCGATGAAGCATTAAATGCTGCCATCCTCAAGCCGTGAACGCTCCAAGGGGGACTACATGGGTGATCTAGACAACACGAATAAAAAGGTTGCGAAGCTTTTTAATCCAACGGATCATTTGGCCAATGAAAGGACTTTTTTGGCATGGATTCGTACCAATCTTGGAATCATGGCGTTTGGATTTGTGGTCGAAAAATTCTCTTTTTTTGTACAACAAATCGCACTTTACTTAGGAAATTCAGACTTGTTAAAACCTAATGCACCTCACACCAAATTGAAAGGAGCCTCTTCTACATTCGGTATCACGCTGGTGGGGATTGGAGCTCTGTTTTGCGTTTTGGCATTTATTAAATATAAAAAAACGGAGAAACAGCTTAATCAAGGTGCATATCGTTCATCTAACGCCCTGAATACTATTATTGCATTATTAGTTTTCTTCATCGGTATTTTTCTGATATTTTATTTATTGGAATCTCATTTCTTCTTGTCAAACAACCTCTCTTCCATGCTTTAATCACAAAGCCTCTCTCTCAATTCCCGCTCAGCTTGGAACCAATCCTGATTGGCTTGACCATCTTGACCTCCCCGCTGCTCGTAGATTTCATGGGCGTTTGGCAACACGCGCATTCCAATCGAACGAATCCTAGGGCTTGGATTTAATACCATTTCCAGAAAATAAAGTCACAAATTGGCACTGTATAACACGCCATTTTTGAACGATCCTTTCTCGCTTAGGTGCAAAACATAGGCTTCGAAACGATCATCCAAATCTGTCATGTTACCCAGTGCCACTTCATGGCTTTATTTTCTGGAAATGGTATAACACAAAGCGATTTTATTTTTGAGATAATGAGCCAATTGCAAAACTCCTGTTCCTGGGAAATTAGCTCTCTACGACTTCTCGATTGCCGTTTTGAGTTTTCTTGTGTATAAAGCTTTGTATGGAAACATTGAAAATCCTTTTTCAAAATAATAAAGAGTGGGTTGCCAGTAAAATTGGCAAGGCCCCCAACTATTTTAGCCAAATGGCAAAGGCGCAGGATCCCCAATACCTTTGGATCGGCTGTTCTGATAGCCGTGTACCCGCCAACGAGATTGTTGGCCTCGAACCAGGTGAGCTTTTCGTCCACCGCAATGTTGCCAATTTATTTCCCCATACCGATTTCAACTGCCTTTCCGTTTTAGAGTACGGAGTTGATCTATTGAAAATCCAGCACGTGATCGTCTGCGGTCATTATGGGTGCAGTGGGGTAAAGGCTGCCATGGAAGACCATCAGCTTGGGCTCGTAGATAACTGGCTGCGTAATATCCGTGATGTTTATGCACGTTTCAAGGAGGAGCTAGAAAAAATCACCGATCAAACGGAGCGTTATGCCCGCCTTGTCGAGCTCAACGTCATGCAACAAGTGCTCAACGTCTGCCATACGACAATTGTTCAAGGAGCCTGGACAAGAGGTCAACCTCTTTGGATCCACGGCTGGGTTTACGATCTTGCTATGGGTACCCTTAAAGACCTAGACTGCTGTGTTTCAAACATCGATCAGGTCGAGCATATCTACCGCATCCGGTTCTCACATTAAGAGTCATGCGCAAAACTACTACTTAATTGTTAATTGATTATTAACGCCCTGAACACCATAAAGCCCACGAAAGAGATTCTCCAGTGTATCTTTATCCTCCTGGCTGGGCACTGTACCTGTCAATGTGATATGTCCCTTGCTCCAATTAATCGATACATCTTGATATCTACCAGCATAGAAGGCCTTCACCGCTTTTTGGATCCGTGAGGTAAAAGTTTGATCATTCTGTACATTTGGAGAAGGTTTCTGTGGGGCTTGATCAGAAGCGTATTGTCCTCTTAAATTGGGGTTTGGGGGATAGTATTGTGATCCTTGAGGTTGGCTATCACCCTGAGTTCCGTTTCCCGAATTTCTGTAATCCGCAAACAAAGAGACACTGCTAGCCACAATAAATAGAACTAATAGTCTTTTCATTTAAACACCTTGCATTTGTTATTTAATCCCATTTCCAAAAAATAAAGTCACAAATTAGCACTGTATAACACGCCATTTTTGAACGATCCTTTCTCACTTAGGTGCAAAAACATAGGCTTCGAAACGATCATCCAAATCTGTCATGTTACCCAGTACCACTTTATGGCTTTATTTTCTGGAAATGGTATAAGAGGTTCCCTAGAATAGGGGACTTCTTTTGTCAATTAGCGACGTGGTTTGGTAAAATGAGTTTCTTCAATCTCTTTTTCCCATTGAGAAAGTTCTTTTTCAGCACGCTCTTTGGTGTATCCATAAGTTTTTTGAATAGCGCCGAGCAGTCTGTCTCTTTTACCTTCGATACTGGTAATATCATTGTCAGTGAGTTTCCCCCACTTTTCTTTAACTTGTCCCTTCACTGTTTTCCAATGACCTTCAAAAATGTCTTTATTCATAAACCCCCTTAGGTTATTAATTATAATTACCGATCTTTATCCAAAAACCTTAAAACTATAATTTTAATTCTAACCAACTATACCTTTTTTTGATACTAAAACCGCCTTAACAATGTCCATATCATTTTCTACCCGAGAACAAGACAGAGTAAGAAGGATTGTAAGCGACAGTTGCTATGCTGAATTCCTCCTTATACCATTTCCAGAAAATAAAGCCATGAAGTGGCACTGGGTAACATGACAGATTTGGATGATCGTTTCGAAGCCTATATTTTTACACCTAAGCGAGAAAGGATCGTTCAAAAATGGCGTGTTATACAGTGCCAATTTGTGACTTTATTTTCTGGAAATGGTATTACTCTATTACTAATTAGAGGAGTTTTTGGAGTCGTTTGAGAGTCTTCTCTAAATCGACCCCTTTTTGAAGAAGAGGTTTAAAAAGATCCCCCTTCTGCTTGAGACGTTCTAGCGTATTAAACAGCGTATAATCTGAGGGAGATACTCCATTTTTGATTTCACCCCATTCCAAAGGGGTCGAAACCAGCGCTCCTGGCTTTGCACGCACGCTATAGGGTGCTACAAGTGTCTGGCCATAATTATTTTGATAACAGTCAAGGTAAACCCTGTTTTGTCGCTTTTTAAGACTTCTTTCTAAAGATGTAATCGCGGGAAGTTGTTGATGAACAAGTGTAGAGATCAAGACTGCAAATTGCTTGGCCTGTTCATATGAATATTTGGCATTCAAAGGGATGCAGATGTGCAATCCACGGCCACCAGATGTTTTACAAAAACTTGGCACTTTGAGCTGTGTTAAAATAGCATTGAGTACATGAGCCGTTTCTACCACAGCATCAAAGGTAATCTGTTCTGGATCGAGATCAAAAACCAGAAAATCAGGATTGGAAAGATTTTGAATACGTGAAAACCAGGGATGGATTTCTATGCTACCTAGGTTTACAGCATAAAGGAGACTCTCTACATCTTGAATGAGCATGTAATTCACTGTTTTATCGTGGTGTTCGGCCTCGATGGTTTCTAACCATTCAGGAAAGGTAACCAGATTTTTTTGAAAGAAACTCTTATTATCAATACCATTGGGGTATCTTCTCAGCGATTCCGGGCGGTCTTTCAGATAGGGAAGGATGTAGGGAGCAATCGACTTATAATAAATCAATAAATCGCCTTTAGTAATCTTTTCTTTTTCCCAATATATCTTGTCTTTGTGTGTGATAAAATCATATTTTTCTAATGAATCCTTTGCACTTCTCACCTTTTTTGTAGACACACTCTTTTCTTGGGTGACAGCACGAGCCGGTTTATCTGCCCTCATACCTAGAAAAATAGGCATACGCATGGTTCCTGCGCGAGTCCATTCTTTGAATTTCACCTCACATAAAAAATCAGGTTTTACCCATGTGACCGCAGTATTGGTCTTAGGAAGGCTTTTAAAAGGGCATTTTTGGATGATTACAGGTTCAAGAAATTTCTTAATTTCTTCCAATTGTTTTTCGGTAAAGCCTCCCCCAACGTGTCCAGCAAAATGCAAAACCCCAGCCTTATAGACACCAATAATTAAGGCTCCAAAATTCTTTCTGCTTCTCCTTGGCTCTGTAAAACCACAAATGACAACCTCCTGACGCAAATCGGCTTTTATTTTAACCCATGCTTTGGAACGCTGTCCCGTTTCGTATAAGCTCTCTTTCTGCTTACCAATAATCCCCTCAAGTCCTTTCTTCTTACAGAGGTTAAAAAACTTCACCCCTGCACCCACCACATTTTCCAAATAACGCACATGAGAACCCTTCTGTAATACACGCTTCAATATGGACTTGCGCTCAACCAAGGGAAGTGAACGGATATCACGCCCCTTAAGAAACAAAATATCAAATACATAAAAATACGTGTTTTTATCTGAAGTAGCATTTTGTAGCATTTGAAAATGCGATTTTCCCTCCTTATCTAGTGCAACAATCTCCCCATCTATAACAGCATCTAGATTCAGCTGTTCAAGGTGTGAGACAATCAGGGGAAAACGTTCATTAAATAACTGTTGATTCCTGGAGTAGATACTGACATGCGACCCATCAAGTTCTGCAAGGGCCCGAAATCCATCCCATTTAATTTCGAAAATCCAATCGGGATCATCGAAAGGTTGATCGATCAGGGTGGCAAGCATAGGCTTGATCAGGTGTGATTTTTTCGCTTTGATCCCTTTTCTAAGGGCGCTTGTTTTACAAGTACCGGGATAAGCTCTACCCGAAATCTCCTCCAAGGATTTACCTGAAACAACTGATAGGTCTTTTTGGGTGATATCAAAGGAAGAGCTAAACTCATCTTTCGATTTGCATAAAATCCATTCCTCTTTTTCTTGATCATCTTTTTTTAATTTAACTAACGAAAAACGACCATGCAATTTATCGCCTTTTAAAGTGAAATGAATAGCCCCTTTTTTTAAACCCTCTTGGATCAATTCCTCTGATCTTTTACTTGACTCTCCATCCACATTGTAAGTTCCATGGTCCCAAATCATCACAGTTCCGGCCCCATACCCACTAGGAATGATTCCTTCAAAATCCCGATATTCATATGGATGGTCTTCCACCCTGATTGCCAAACGTTTGATGTTGGGGTCCAAAGAAGGTCCCTTAGGCACGGCCCAACTCTTTAAAACACCCTCGATCTCAAGCCGAAAATCATAATGTAAACGTGAAGCTGCGTGCTTTTGAATGACAAATTGAAGCGCACCTTGTGTCCGTTTAAATATTTTATCCTTAGGCTTATGAGACTGATTTATCTTTCTTTTCGAGATATATTTCTTAAGAGGATTTTTAGGCATTAGCTTGCGCGTTTTTTAGACTGCATTTTTTGTGGTGTGCCCGTAGAACCTCTCTTTTTCTTTCTGTGATTTGTATGGGCAAGTGTTTTCTTCAAACTCTTTTGAAGAAGATTCATTAAATCACGTGCCTCATAGGAAGCCTTGGCAACTTTCTCTCTACGAGGCATTTTTTTACCTTTCAGCTTTTGCTCAATGCGGCTTATCAGCTCTTCCACATAAGTATCGTGGAATTTTTTGGGTTCAAAGGGTTGAGTTAACTGATCGATGAAAGTTAAAGCTAGCTTCAGTTCTTGAGCTGAGATTTTTTCTTTAGGTAAATCTAATTGTTCAAAAGGACGAATTTCTGAATGGTAGCGCATTTGCATCAAAAGCAGCCCTTCTTTTAAGGGTAGAATCACACCGATGTGTTCTCGATTGCGAAAGACATAACTCGCAATTGCAACCTTTTTAGATTTAAATAGAGCCTCGGACAGGAGTTGGTAAGCTTTACCCGCTTTTTTAGCTGGCTCTAAAAAATAAGGCTTCTCGAAATAGATAGGATCGATCTGTCTAATATCTGTAAAATTCTGAATCTCAATAGTCGATGTTTTTTTAGCATCGGCTGCCTTAAAATCGGCTTCATCTACGACGATATATTCCCCTTTTTCATACTCATACCCCTTCACAATGTCGCGGTAGGAAACCTCTTTTTCTTCTTCCTTGCAAATGCGTGCAAAGCGCACGGGCGAAAGATCTGTTTTGTGTAGCATGTGAAACTCTAAGGTATGCTCCTCAGATCCTGGATAGACGTTAATCGGGATATTCACGAGTCCAAAAGCCACCGATCCTTTCCAAATTGATTTCATACAATCTAACGATGTTTAGGTAGAGGGACTTTAGCCCCTTTTTTGCGAGCTTCTGAGAGTCCAATCGCAATAGCTTGCTTCCGACTGGTGACCTTTTTACCACTGCCGCTTTTCAGGGTCCCAGCTTTTTGTTTTTTAACCACAGATCTCACCGTTTCTTGCGCTTTCTTTCCATATTGTGACATAACATGATCTTCTGTTCACTGCTGTTTAGAAAGAAGAGGCAACCATATGGTTGCCTCATTTTTTAACAGATAATTTGTCATTGGAAACCAAATGAACTATTTGATAGTTACTTGATTATTGACGTTTTGCACTCCTGGCATCTCACGCACTCTTTGCTCAAGAGCAGCTTTATCATTTTGATTCGCTACAGATCCTTTCAAAGTAACATAACCTTCGTTAACGTTAACGCTGATATTGCTGAATTTATTAGAAGGATCTTTGCGAAGAGTGTCTTGGATTTGCTCAGCCATTCTGCTATCGCTATGTTGGGGGTATCCAGGTTGTTTTTGCTCTTGGCTACCATACTGAAGCGGTGTCATGCCTTGATGAGAAACACCATTTCCGTTCTGTTGTCCAGCATTGCCGTATTGTTGGCCTGGATTTCCATTTTGTTGGCCAGCATTGCCGTATTGTTGTGGTGCTTGGTAATCATAAGGAAGTCCAGCATTACCGTACTGTTGTCCTTGTTGATATCCTTGAGTTTGTCCCTGTCTATATTGCTGTACTTGACCTTGGTTTTGACTGTACATATCGGGACCGGGCTGTCCATAGCCTGCACTAGCGCATCTGCCGTATGGGTCGGCATGCAACAAAGTAACACTGCTGGTTATGATAAAAAGAGCTAATAATTTTTTCATAAAACACCTTTTAATGCGATTTGCTTTGATCACATCATTCTAATATTTAAAACATTTTTTTAATATAAAAAAATTAGTAACTATTCAGGTAATCCAGCTCTTCGGTTAAAAGCCTCCCTGTGGTGACTATCCCCTCCCAGCTTGGCAAAGTGGGCCTGCCTTAAAGATTCTGCTGGCTCGTGAATAGTCACAAAAATTAATTTGAAGAAGCGAAAAAGATAATTTTAGTTTCTTGCCCCTCAATATAGCATTGACATATAAACTTTTAGTTGCATTTACTATAAATAAAAATACAATATCAATTAAACGTGACTATTTAAAACCATAGAGAGGTAGAAATTATGAAAATCAATTCATTCGAAGAGCTATTTATATGCTTACTATCAGACATCTATGCATTAGAAAAAACCCTTGTAAAGGACCTGCCAAATTTAATTAAAAAAGCACATTCGGAAGATTTCAAAGATGGATTAAAAATCCATTTTTCTGAAACAAAAGAACATGTAAAAAGATTAGACAAAATTTTTCATATACTCAAACAAAGCCCTCTTGAAGTCAGTTGGTCGGGTGACATCAAAGCACTTTTTGTGGATACCGAAAAGTTTCTGGAAGAAAACGAATCTTCCCCTTTGCTGGATGTAGCGATTATCGCTTTAGCTCAAAGAGTCGAACATTTTGAAATTACCACTTATGGCACCCTGAGAGCTTTTGCGGATGTTCTTGATTACGACAATATTAACTCAATTTTGAAAGAAACTCTGAAAGAAGAAGGACATGCAGACAAACTATTGACCGACCTAGCTGAAGGGGGTCTATTAACTAAAGGGATTAACGTAAAAGCTACCCAATAAACGTGGGGGCATTGAAAATATCGGGTGTTTGTTCGTTTTTGGATGATTTATACCATTTCCAGAAAATAAAGCCATGAAGTGGTACTGGGTAACATGACAGATTTGGATGATCGTTTCGAAGCCTATGTTTTTGCATCTAAGCGAGAAAGGATCGTTCAAAAAATGGCGTGTTATATAGTGCCACTTCATGGCTTTATTTTCTGGAAATGGTATTACTCTGAAAAGCCACAAAACTCGATTTTTTCAATGGTTCCAAAGGAATCTGACGAGCTGTTTCTCATCAGGGAAGAGTTCCATGGAGAATGGAACTACCCGCTTTCACCTCGAGGCCAGGCACTATAAACTACTGAAGTTATTTTTTGACGGACCCTAAGTCGCTGAGATATCGCTCTTATAACTTTTCTGCAGCGCCTCCCGCCCCAGCGGGGAGGTACTGTTGACTCAAAGAGTCAATTGCTCTTTTAAATTGTTTCAGGCACGCTCAAAACATATGTATCGGGGTAGAAAAAAAGGGTTTTTATCGTGCAACCCGATCTGAAAATCATTTGGATTCTTGCTATCGGTTTGAGCTCTGCCTGTTTGCTAGGTTATATCGCCCAACGCCTTAAACTATCTCCTATTTTAGGCTATTTGCTGGCAGGGTTTCTGATGGGACCCCAATTCCCTGGGTTTGTTGCTGATCTGTATATCTCCGAACAGCTTGCTTACATCGGGGTCACCCTCTTGATGTTTGCCGTGGGCTTGCAATTTAGTTGGAAAGATCTTTTCGAGGTTAAAAAGATCGTAATACCTGGAGCAATCCTGGCTTTTATTTCGATGCTCCTGGGATTTTTTCTATGTATATTTCTCGGAGAAACTTCTCAGGTTGGCATCATTATTGGAGCTGCCATTTGTGTATCGAGCACTGTTGTGATTGTAAAGGTTCTATCAGATCAAAATCTCTTACAGACTCTTCAGGGAAAGATTGTCATCGGATGGACGATTGTGGAAGATTTAATCGCCATTTTTGTGCTGATTCTACTTCCGACGTTAACGCAGCCGCTTACTGCGGGGAGTGGATCTATTCTCACAATTGCCACCAGCCTCGGTTGGGTCATTTTGAAAATCTTAGGCCTAGGGATTTTTGTTTATTTTATAGGAGATCGGTTAGTCCAATTCCTGTTGAAACGGGTAGCGCGCACACGCTCTCATGAACTATTCACTCTCCTCATTTTATCTGTAGTGTTTGTGATCGCTATTGTGAGCTCTTCAATATTTGGCGTTTCACTTGCCTTGGGAGCTTTTATTGCGGGCACTGTCGTAGCCAAATCGCATGTAAGCGAGCAAGCGGCGGCTAATGCGCTGCCATTACGCGACACTTTTGCTGTCGTCTTTTTTCTCTCTATTGGCATGCTTTTCAATCCGATAGCGGTGCTCGATAATCTCCCACTTTTTTTCGGGACGTTATTCATTATTCTGATTTTAAGAACAATGCTCGCTTTTTCCATTGTCAGGTTAATGAAATACCCCGTTGCTGTAGCCCTAACAGTTGCCATTGCTATTGGGCAAATCGGTGAATATTCATTTATTCTTGCAGAAGAGGGCGATCGGCTGAAAATCCTACCTCAAACGGTTTACGATATTATTGTCGCCTGTGCTCTCATTAGCATCGCCTTAAATCCAATACTGTTTAGGCTTTTTAAACGTTTCATCACCCAGCCCGCTGCCACCGAGCCCCTAAATGAAGTATCCTCAGATCAAAAAACGCAAGGCTCCTCCCCTAGGGCGATTGTCGTAGGCTATGGTCCCATTGGGCAAACAGCCGTACGTTGCTTACAGGAAAATGGTTACAATGTGTTGATCATAGATCGCAATGTCGACCGTGTGGAACAACTCAAACAACTTCATTTTGAAGCCCTTTTTGGTGATGCCTCCCAGCCTCAACTGATGGCAATGGCCTATTTAGAAAAGGTGCAACTGATCGTGACTACTACTCCAGACGTTCAGGTGACAGAGGCAATTATCCAAGCGGCGCAGCACCTCAACCCAGACATTCAAATTATCTCACGTATCCACTGGAAAGAAGATCTCAAAAAATTTGAGAATGGAGACATACCTCTAATCTGTGACGAGGAGATCAGCTCGCAAGCCCTAGAAGATTTAATTCTTAGACACATTCAATCCATCTAAAAACGTAATGTTCAGGTCCTCCATCTTTTCGGTTGATAGTCCTCTGTGGTGACTATCCTCTCCCGCCCTGGCAAACCGGGCCTTCATAAGGTGAGAGTGACGGCAATTATACCATTTCCAGAAAATAAAGCCATAAAGTGGCACTGGGTAACATGACAGATTTGGATGATCGTTTCGAAGCCTATGTTTTTGCACCTAAGCGAGAAAGGATCGTTCAAAAATGGCGTGTTATACAGTGCCAATTTGTGACTTTATTTTCTGGAAATGGTATTACAGGTGTCCGTGCTTATTCACCAGGGCACATAAAGTTAGAATAAACTTTTGACCACTTTATCTCTATAGGCAGGTTTGCAGGAGGCCACACTATGAAGTTAAACCAATACCCTTTACAGATATCCCTAGCTCTTATTAAAGAAGCTCAATAAACTATATGGCAAATCCTTGAGGTACATATGATTCCATCGAACTTAATTCCCCAAACTCCGTGGGGCGTTAGCCCTGAGGTTTCCGCGCGTCTACAAGCAGTGAACCCTCGCTTTAAAGCTGCTGTCCTTAAACCTACCGATCCTGCATCTCAATTTGTTTTAGCTCAGTTTATGGCCGATAAGCCTCCCGGTTTTAGCATTACTAAGATCACCTATGTTTATAACAGCTCTTTGCAGACGGGCTTTTTGGCACACCTGAGCAATATAGAACATGAGGCCAAACAGTTTGTGCCCACATCCCTATCTGCAGAACGCAAAGAGGTGGTTGAGAACTGGAAAGATCTTACCTCTGTATATTCTCCCTTACAAGTGATGGTAGACCAGGAAGAGCAAATCCTCCATCATGCCAAAGTTCTTCCTCTTTGGCATGGCACCTCTTTGCCAAAATCTCAATCGATTTGCGCGTCGGGCTTTACCTACTTTGGCAAACATACATACTTTTCCGGTCATGGTTCAGGTAGTACCGACATTGGCTATTTTGGAAGTGGGATCTACTTTACTGAAAGCGCTCAATACGCCTCGATGTATAGCAAAGGAGCTCTTCTTCTTTCTTGGGTCTCAATGCGAGAGCCCTATCCTGTGATCAGTGATAAAGCCTATCCCCAAAAATGTACTGATATGCAGATGCTAGAGGGTAAGGGCGCCTATCAAAACTACGATACTCACTTCGTACCCGTCGCTTCTATTCTTCCAGATAATCCCCATTGCATGGTCTATCACCCTTGTGTTCACAAACAGCCACCTGCCTGGCATGAGATTGTCGTATTCCAAAAGGCTCAAGCCCTTCCTAGCTTTATTGTAGAGATTGGCGTAGACCTTCTTCCCTCTTTGAGCCCCAACTATACGTTTGAGGGTCTTTATGCTTCCTGCCAAGCCGGAGATCTACCCCAAGTCAAGAGTTGGATTTTGGAAGATAAAATGCGTCTTTTAGAAGAGGATGCTCAAGGGGAAAACTGTTTCTTTGCAGCGGTATTGGGCGGCCAGCTTCCTGTTTTAAAATGGCTTTTAGCTCAAGACTCTACAGTGCTTAAAAAAGAGAGAAAAGATGGCTGGACTCCCATGCATATGGCCGCCATGCAAGGTAGCGCCCCTATCGTCTCTTGGCTCCACAGGCAAGATTCCACCATGATTCATAGCGGTAAGCCCACACCTTTGCAGTGTGCTGCCTTTTCCGAACAAATCCCTGTGCTCAAACTTTTCTTAGAAGAAGTTAAAAAAGATACTGTTCTGATCGAAGAGATGCTGAAAAGACCGTGTCCTCTCACCCTGCAGTTTTTGCTAGAAAATGGTCTTGATCCTGATCAGGCCAACCGGTTTAAGCAAACGCTTCTACACCTAGCTGCACAAGCTGGGCAGGTGGAGCACATCGAACTGCTACTCGATACGGGAGCCAAAATCAATGCGCAAGACTTGTCCAAAAAAACGCCCCTTTACTTAGCTGTAGCACAAGGTCACATTTCTGCTGTTAAATGCCTGCTCGCTAACCAAGCAGATCCTAGCATTGTTGGCATAGAGGGAGACACCATCCTCCATGTCGCAGCCTTCTACGGATACACGCCCATTGTAGCCATACTTCTCAAATACCCCCTTCTTCACTGCGCCGATGAAGATGGGAAACAACCTATCCATAAAGCCGTTTGGTGTCATGATAAACCGGATGTGGTAGAGCTTCTGCTCAGCGCAGGAGCTGATCCTAATGCCTCGAATGCTTTTGGATTCACCCCCTTGCATTGGGCTGCTAAGCATGGGCATATTGCCAGCGCGCAGCTACTGCTTCAAAAAGGAGCCTTGCCAGATATTGCCAATCAGAAACTCGATCTCCCCTTTGATCTGGCAGTCCGTTGGGGACAAGATGCGTTTGTACAGTTTTTTTTAGGAGTCAAACCTAAAGAGCCAGAGCAACTACCCAAAGATGTAGAGGGATATTATTGTGCCCAGCTTTTGCAAGCCAAGAAAGAAAGTAATTACCAAGAGCAAATCTTTTATCTAGAAAAGCTCAGTGACCTCCACATTCAAAAAAGGCAGTGGGCACAAGGCGCTAAAATCCTCAATGGAGCTTTTGCAATTTTTGAGAAAAATGGTGATAACCCCCTTTTGAAACAATACCTGTTAGCAAAACTTGAGCGGATCGAAGCTCTGTTTTTAGACAGCAGAGGGTTAAAAGTTCCTCATCACCATAAAGGGAGTGTGCTTAAATACAGAGAGCAGTTGAAGAATGTCCGGAGCCTCTACTTCAAAGAATTTGAAGAGAAGAACCCCATTGAGGGCATCCTTCCCTATCTCACAGCTTCCTACAAAAAGGTTTTGGGCTCCCTTATCCTAGATGCTCAAGGGCTCATAGGAGATGCTCCTGTGCAATGGGCTTGTGTGGGGATGGGCTCTATGGCACGCAATGAGATGTGCCCCTATTCCGATCTGGAGTTTGCCTTTCTGATCGGAAAAAAGAGTGAAGAAAATCTCGGCTATTTCCGTACTCTCGCAGAACTTGTTGAGCTCAAAGTCATCAACTTAGGGGAAACATTCTTTCCTCTCTTTGGCAAACTCTTTGATGAAAAATCCCCTGAGGCAAGCCCTACACCCGGTGGTTTTTCGATGGATTCAGGCGGTAATACACCGCTCGGTAAACCAGGCTTTTATGAGCTCATCGACACACCAGAAGGCTTAGCCCAGTATCAGAGCCTCCATTGGATGGAAGCTGATATCATTGTCACCAATGCCCTCTCAAGCGTTTGTTATGTGGCCGGTGACAAAAGCCTGTTTGTGAGTTACAACCAAGCTAAGCAAGCTCTGCATAACCGCTCAGATGGCTTCTTTTCTTTTACAGGAACCCCTTTACGCAAAACACTTGCCCTGAAGCTCCTGGCAGGTCATCTGCAAGAATTTAAGCCCGATCTTACCAAAGGCAAACAAGAGACCAACGCTTTTGGCATCAAAAAAGAGCTCTACCGTCCCTTCCAATCTGTGTTAGGTAGTCTTGCCCTGTTCTGTGGCCTTCCGGTGTGTTCCGCCTTTGAGATGATTCAGCAGCTCCTCAAAAAGGGATTCCTCTGCCCAGAAGGAGCCAAAAACTTAACCCAAGCCCTTTCTCAGCTCCTTAGCCTACGTTTTGAAGCGCACATCTTTTACCAAAGTGAAGGGGAGTTCCTCTTGCATATTGAGCAGGGAGAGCCCCAAGATCCCCAATATCTTTATCTTGATGAAAAACGTCTTGCCTCCCTCCACGAAATCTACAAGGTGCTGATCCCCTTCCATACATGTGCCGAGCAGTTTTTACGTACCAAGAATCCCAAATCATTTAGCAAATCCCTGTTCTACGACAAAAGTCCTCAAATCCAAGGAGCTGATTTTGAGAAAAACCTCCAATATGTCCAGGCCCAAGAAGCCCACCAACAAGCCGTCTCTCTGAATCCCAATGATCTCGATGCGCAGTTGGATCTCGGAAGCATAGAACAGAAAATGGCGCAGTACCAACAAGCGCTTAAGCGTAACTTGAAGGCCCTTGCGCTCGCTCAGGAGAAGCACGGCGAAAACCATCCCTCTGTGGCCACAAGCTACAACAATATAGGCACTGTCTATTGGAACCTCGGGGAGTTGGCACAAGCCCTCGAGTTTTACCAAAAGGCTTTGAAGATAGATCTACAGGTCCTGGACGAAAACCATCCTGATGTGGCCATAAGCTACGGCAATATCGGCGGGGTCTATGCAAACCTCGGGGAGTTGCCACAAGCCCTCGAGTTTCTCCAAAAGGCTTTGAAGATTCAGATACAGGTCCTGGGCGAAAACCATCCTGATGTGGCCACAAGCTACGGCAATATCGGCATGGTCTATAAAAACCTCGGGGAGTTGGCACAAGCCCTCGAGTTTCACCAAAAGGCTTTGAAGATTAAGCTCCAGGTCCTGGGCGAAAACCATCCCGATGTGGCCACAAGCTACAACAATATCGGCATGGTCTATAAAAACCTCGGGGAGTTGGCACAAGCCCTCGAGTTTCACCAAAAGGCTTTGAAGATTAAGCTCCAGGTCCTGGGCGAAAACCATCCCAATGTGGCCATAAGCTACGGCAATATCGGCGGGGTCTATGCAAACCTCGGGGAGAACGGCAAAGCCCTCGAGTTTTACCAAAAGGCTTTGAAGATTCAGATACAGGTCCTGGACGAAAACCATCCTGATGTGGCCACGAGCTACGGCAATATCGGCATGGTCTATAAAAACCTCGGGGAGAATGGCAAAGCCCTCGAGTTTCTCCACAAGGCCTTGAAGATTGAGCTCCAGGTCCTGGGCGAAAACCATCCTGATGTGGCCATAAGCTACGGCAATATCGGCGGGGTCTATGCAAACCTCGGGGAGAACGGCAAAGCCCTCGAGTTTTACCAAAAGGCTTTGAAGATTCAGCTACAGGTCCTCGGAGAAAACCATCCCTCTGTGGCCACGAGCTACGGCAATATCGGCATGGTCTATAAAAACCTCGGGGAGCACGGCAAAGCCCTCGATTTTCACCAAAAGGCTTTGAAGATTTGGCTTCTGGCATATGGGAAAAGCCACCCTCATATTGAAAATGCACTACAATGGCTGATTCTCTGTGCACAGAAGGCATCACCCTCTCAAGTCAAAGCTTTAGAGGAGGTTTCTGTCCTTTGCATCAAGGTGTTGGGGAATCAGCACCCGCAGACTCAAGAGTTGGTTCAATTGATTGCCAGAAAAACCTAGAGGGCACTAATTCTTGAGCAGACAGGCCGGTAATTGCCTGAACTTGTTGGGTACTCGTACCTTGGGCTAATACCATTTCCAGAAAATAAAGCCATGAAGTGGTACTGGGTAACATGACAGATTTGGATGATCGTTTCGAAGCCTATGTTTTTGCACCTAAGCGAGAAAGGATCGTTCAAAAATGGCGTGTTATACAGTGCCAATTTGTGACTTTATTTTCTGGAAATGGTATTAGCCTCTATCCTGAGCCATTTGAGAGGCCCCTGGCTTCCCTTGGTGACATGTTGGGCAATATTTCGGGGTTTGGTAAAAGGACCTCATTCATGACCCATCACATTTACAAAGCGTCGATCAAGTTTTTCAATCTACAGGGCAAGCGTAAATTTTGGGAAAAATTTTATCCCCAAAGTGCACCTGCATTCCTCATCTTTAAAAAGCCCCGCCTAGGTTACCACGAAGTCAGAGGGCTCATGCACGCCCTCAATGTCTCTCTCCCTCTAAAATTTTAAACACTAGTGCTCATCAAAAGAGATCCTCTCTGTCCCTTTGCGTCTCCGCGCCTCTGTGTTAAAAATATCCTATAAGCTCCAATCACATCGAACATCTTTCCAATAAAATCTTATATTGATAAGTTGTGAAAAGAAGATCCATAGGTTGCACAGATGCTGAAGAAAAAAAAGCCGGTTCGTTTCATTCTGATCTTTTCCGGTATCATCCTGTTCCTTTTTTTGCTGATGCAACCGCTAGAGGTATGGCATTACCGGGCCGATATCCAATTGCTGTTTCCCAGCGGCCCAATTGCCCTGAAACAACGGAATCTGCTCTTGATCATTCAAGCAATCATGTTGCTTGTCGTGGTGCCAGTCTATTTTCTGACCTTTATCTTTTCTTGGAAATATCGATCTCATAACTCATCGGGCAAATACGATCCCGATTTAGATGATAGCAAACTCGCTGAATTCATCTGGTGGGGTTTTCCTTGCCTCATCATCCTGATCATTGGCACCTTGACATGGCTCAGTACGCATGAATTAGATCCGTTGAAACCTATTGCATCTCCCCAAAAAACCAAGACGATCCAAGTGGTCGCTCTGCAGTGGAAGTGGCTGTTCATCTACCCCGAAGAAAAAATCGCCACAGTCAATTTTGTACAATTTCCTGAAAACGTACCCATTCGCTTTGAAATCACCGCTGATGCACCTATGAATTCCTTTTGGATTCCCAAGTTAGCCGGACAAATTTATGCGATGCCTAAAATGAAAACGGCCCTTCACCTGATTGCCGATCAAGTAGGAGATTATAGAGGCTCGTCAGCAAATTTGAGTGGGGTCGGATTTGCAGGTATGACCTTCATCGCAAGGGCCAGCACGGAAGAAGATTTTCAACAATGGGTGAAAGAGGCTAAGCAGTCTTCTCAAAATCTGAATTTAGAATCCTACAACCAGTTAGCCCTTCCCAGTAAGGATAATCCTGTCACGACATACGTCCTGAAGGATGACAATCTCTTCGAATCGATCATCATGAAGTACATGTATCCGCAAACTATAGACCAGAAGGTAGTTCAGTAAATGTTTGGTAGATTAACAATCGATGCCTTCAAACACGAATCTAGCCAAAATGGCGCCGTCGTCATGATGGTACTAGGATTTATTCTCATTGTAGGTTTGATCACTTACCTTAAACGCTGGAAGTGGCTCTGGCATGAATGGCTAATCTCTGTTGATCCTAAACGCATTGGCATCATGTACATGATTGTCGCGTTAACCATGTTCCTCAAAGGTTTTGCAGATGCCTTGATGATGCGCGCTCAACAAGCCCTCTCTGTGGGTGATCACCAGGGTTTTATTTCAGCCGAACACTTCCAAGAAGTGTTTTCCTCCCATGGCACGACCATGATTTTTTTCGTCGGCATGGGTGTTGTGTTTGGTCTGATGAATCTCATTATTCCTCTGCAGATCGGTGCACGCGATGTCGCCTACCCCTTTCTCAATGCAGTCGGGTTTTGGCTTTTCGCGTCGGGCGCGCTTCTCACCCTCATTTCTTTGGTTATAGGTAAGTTTTCTGCAACGGGATGGTTAGCCTACCCTCCCCTTTCTGGGCTCAAGTATAGCCCCGATGAAGGTGTTGATTATTGGATATGGATGGTGCAGATCGCGGGCGTGGGCAGCACTGTTTCGGGTATTAATTTCTTGGTAACCATTCTGAAGATGCGCTGCATTGGGATGACGATGATGAAAATGCCGATCTTTGTGTGGAGTTGTTTGGCCGCTTTGATCCTGATCATTTTCGCTTTCCCGATCCTCACAGCAACCCTTGCCATGCTCACTTTAGACCGCTATTTGGGTATGCACTTTTTTACCGCAGGTGGTGGTGGCAACCCCATGATGTACGTAAATCTCATTTGGGCCTGGGGCCATCCTGAGGTGTATATCCTGATACTCCCCGCTTTTGGCATCTATTCCGAAATCGTACCCACTTTTTCGGAAAAAAAGCTTTTTGGATATGTTTCCATGGTATGGGCCCTCATTGCAATCGCATTCCTTTCCTTTATTGTATGGTTGCACCATTTTTTCACCATGGGTGCTGGACCTAATGTAAATGCCTTTTTTGCGGTCATGACGATGTTGATTGCAATTCCAACAGGTGTCAAAGTCTTCAATTGGCTTTTTACCAAATTTAGAGGTCGGGTCCATTTTACCACCCCCATGCTCTGGTTTTTTGCTTTTGTGCTCAACTTCAGCGTCGCAGGAATGACAGGTATCTTGCTTTCTGCGCCTCCTGTTGACTATGAGGTGCATAATAGTCTGTTTCTAATCGCCCATTTCCATGGGATGGTAATTGGAAGCATGCTATTTGGTGTTTTTGCTGGCTATTCGTACTGGTTCCCTAAAGTGACGGGCATTATCCTAAGCGAAAAACTGGGAACCTATGCGTTTTGGTGTTGGTTCGCCGGATTTCTCCTCGCCTTCATGCCACTCTACATGCTTGGGTTTATGGGTGCGACAAGGCGTTTAGACCACTATGATGCCTCCACAGGATGGCAACCGCTCTTCTTTTTAGCAGCAGCTGGCGCTATCGTAATTGCGACTGGCATTGCCTTCCAAGTGCTTCAGCTCTTTTTTGGTCTCAAAAATCGCAAAAGGCAACTGGATACCACAGGTGATCCTTGGAATGGTAGAACGCTCGAGTGGTCGATTCCCTCACCTCCTCCCATTTACAATTTCGCTATCATCCCCAGTGTGAATGAACGCGACCCCTACTGGGGCTGGAAACACGGCCATCCCAGGCCAGAGCCGGAATATGAAGATATCGACATTCCCCGCAACACTCCCATGGGCCTTTATATTGGGGCGTTGAGCACAATCCTCGGCTTTTGTTTGACGTGGCACATCTTTTGGCTGGCTCTACTCGCCTTTGTGGGGATAGTACTATGCTTGATCATCCGTCTTTCGGGAAAAGATATTCATGATACAATCCCAGCCGCTGAAGTCAAAAAGATGGAAGACGCATATCGGAAAAAAGGTTTTTACGCATGGTAAATCCTATTATTGACACTAGGCTCAAATGTACTCCAGATCCACATCAGGATGCTTTTTCAAAAACCATTTTGGGATTTTGGATCTACCTGATGACCGATTGCATGATTTTTGCCACCCTCTTTTCCACTTATGCAGTGCTACACACCAGCACTTTTGGTGGACCCTCTGGGAGCGATCTTTTCAGCTTACCTCTTGCATTTGCAGAAACTATGGTCTTGCTCGCCAGTAGCTTTATTTGTGGCATGGGAATATTGGCCGCATGCCGCCAAAAAAAAGTCCAGACTTTGGTCTGGCTAGGCTGTGCATTTGTATTGGGACTTTCCTTTGTCGTGATGGAATTGAGCGAATTCACCCATTTTGTCAGCGAGGGTTATACCTGGCAAACCAGCGCCTTCTTATCGTCCTTCTTTACGCTGGTAGGCACACACGGTCTACACGTAACAATCGGCCTCTTATGGCTCGCCGTTGTCATGGCCCAGATTATATGGAAAGGCTTTACGGTTGATACCTTCCGCCGGCTTGTGTGCTTTAGCATGTTTTGGCACTTTTTAGACTTAGTGTGGATTTTTATTTTTACGTTCGTGTACTTGATGGGGATAGCTTAAGATGCATAAAGAGCCCGACTTAAATGAAATCCAAAAAGAATGGCATGGTTCCATGCAGGCTTATTTAATTGGACTTGGTGCCTCCCTATTACTGACCCTGGTCGCTTTTCTGGTCGTCTGGGCACGCTCTTCGATCACACGAGAAGTAGTGATTTTTACTTTGCTCGGTTTGGCTGCCGCCCAGGCCACTGCTCAAGTCCTTTTCTTCTTGCACGTAGGTGAAGAGGCAAAACCACGCTGGGAAACGCTTGTGTTTCTTTTCACGGTGCTAGTTCTGTTAATTGTTGTTGTCGGCACGCTCTGGATTATGACCGACTTAAATAACCGTTTGATGTCCATGTGACATAAGGAATAGAGTTCATGATTAACTATTATTTGCTGACCAAACCGGGAATTGTTGTAGGCAATTTGGTGACAGTAGCTGCCGGATTTTTGCTCGCTTCAGGAGGAAATCTCCATTTTTCGCTATTTTGCGCAACTCTGATCGGCCTTGCCCTTGTGATGGCATCCGCCTGTGTTTTTAATAACTACATTGATCGACCTATCGACCAAAAAATGAAACGGACACAAAATCGTGCCCTCGTCCAAGAATTAATATCGGGCCGTAGTGCCCTTCTCTTTGCCACCCTTCTTGGTTTACTCGGCCTCACAACACTGTTGTACTATACAAATGTGCTCACGGTCGCAATCGCAACAGTCGGTTTCTTTGTGTACGTGATTTTGTATAGCATGTGGAAATGCCGCACCATCTATGGGACAGCCATCGGCAGTATCGCCGGCGCCATTCCCCCTGTTGTGGGATACTGTGCGGTGAGCAATCGGTTTGATATGGGAGCGGCCATTTTATTCGCAATCATGGTGCTTTGGCAAATGCCCCATTTTTTCTCAATTGCCATGTACCATTTTGAGGATTACAAAGCCGCCGCTATTCCGGTTTTACCCATCAAAAAAGGAAGCTATAAAACCAAAAAGCACATGGTAGTTTACATTATCGCCTTTACTTTTGCGACACTCCTGCTTACCCTATTTCATTACACCGGCTATATTTACCTGACAGTTGCGGCGCTCCTGGGCTGCGCTTGGCTTGTGTTTTGCTTAAAAGGATTTAAAAGTACCAATGAACAGATTTGGGCTCGCGACATGTTCCGCCTATCGCTTGTCATCATCACTGTCCTCTCATTTTTGATCCCCTTTAACCTCGCCAAGTAAGATTACTGTATTTGGTATTAGGTGCTATATTATTTTTGTTTAACAACCTGTGATTCAAGACATGAGCGATCCCGTTACAAAAACAACCGTGCGACAAGTATTATTTGAGGCAGCCGAGCAGGTTTGCTGCCAATCAACTCCTTGTAAAGTCGGCAGCATAGCCCTGGGCGTATTGTTAAGCGGTGTGGCAACTGTCATGTATTGTTCCCATATCAATTCCATTGCGACCTTCACAACATTCGGCTGCAGTGGAGCGGTGATTCTCATAGCCGTACTCGCAACCCTGGTAGACTACACCCGAGTCACCAAGATCCCACCGAAAGACATCGACTGATATGAGAGCTTCCAAGGATAAAAAACGGTGTTTCGGCCAGATGCCGGATCAAGAGTTGTACCGAGATTATCATGACCGTGAGTGGGGGGTCCCCTCCCATGTTGACAATCATCTGTTTGAAATGCTCATCCTCGAAGGTGCCCAAGCGGGACTCAGCTGGGAAACCATCCTCAAAAGACGCGAAGGATACCGCCAAGCCTTTTATCACTTCGATCCGATGCATGTAGCTAACATGACCGATACCCAGCTCGAGGCTCTACTCCACAACACAGGAATCATCCGGAATCGTTTAAAAATCTTCAGCGCTCGCCAAAATGCCCGCGTATTTCTAAAAATCCAACAAGAGTTTGGCTCTTTCGATCATTATCTCTGGCAGTTTGTGGGAGGAAAGCCTATCCGCAACTCCTGGAAACGGCTTCAAGATATCCCACCCACAACACCAGAAAGCGAGGCTCTATCAAAAGATTTGAAGAAGCGAGGCATGACCTTTGTCGGCCCCACCATCATGTACGCCTACATGCAAGCAGTGGGCCTAGTCAATGACCATCTGAGCGATTGCTGGCTTTTTGCTCAAAAGTAGACCGTACATCCCCTTTCACGCAAAACCTCAAACTATCGTGGATTTGATTCCTTATGCTCTGTAATCTCTGTGATTGTTTTTCTTTTTTATTCCAGGGCATCTAGAGCTTTGGCCTTGCGCTCTTGAGCAAATAGGACACCAAAGCCAAGCGTGCCAAGGAGAAGACCGATCGGAATTACGGCAACCCCACACAGGAGGGCCTGGGTAGAATGAGGGCCTCCAAAAGCATTGACCACAGTGCCGATCAAAGTATGGAATGCATAGCCAAAAAACATGATGATCATGTTTGCAACAGCTGTGGTTAGGCCTGCGACATGGTCGCGAGCATAGGTAGAGGCCTTATAGATCGCAAGGATCTGGTAGGCGCAGCACATGCCAACGAGGACGAAATTCACACTCAGAGCGGCTGAAGGGAGATGTGTAAAAAGGAGGCAAGAGAAGCATACGACCATGACCAGGCCTGCAGCCACGATGGTTGCAAGATAACCTCCTGCTTTCTCAGCTAACAAGCTAAGAAGAGGGCCTCCAAAGCACATGCCGATAAAGATCATCGACGGTAAGCTAGCAGCTAAGGTTCCTTCAAAACCGTAGGCCTGTTTCAAAAAGGCTGTTCCCCAGACATCTGCGAAACCTTCAAGAGGGCCTACCATGAGGCCTGCGCAGAGACAAAGCCCAATCACCTTGCGGTTAGTGATCACCTCTTTGATATCAGCAAAGATAGAGCTCTTTTGGGCACTTTTGACATCAGGTACCATCCAATAAGTAGCCAGAGCCAAAATGATGCCGGCAGCTGCTAAAATTTGCACAACTGCTTGATAACCTAAAATGTCGCGCATAAAGCTAACGGGGCCACCACCATAAATTGCGCCAATGAGGCCGATTGTCACGGAAATACTCAACATACGTGGAAAACGTGTTTCGCTAAACGTCATACGGATAATTTTAAAAAGCCCTAGAATCGCCGCAGATGAACCTAAGCCGATAAAGACTCTGCCGATGACCGGGTAAACCCAATGCTCGGCGAAAATCAGGGGCAGGAGCCCTATCACAGTGAGGAGGATACACCCGGACATGATTTTTCTAGGACCAAAACGGTCGAGCATAATACCAATAGGTACATGCATGAGTGAGTAACCAATGTAGTATACCCCCGAAAATTGACCAAAACCAGCGGCACCAATATGGAACTGCTGCATGATATCATCCAACATGATGTTGGGCATCACGCGTAAAATGTACTGATAGGCATAAAAAACAGAGGCGATCATCCAAACTGTCCAAGCAACAGCTCGAGAACTCGAAAGAGAGAATTTCATGATGGGTTCCTTTTAACCATACGTCCTTAAAATTTAACTTTGTGGTCTTCACTTAAGACCAGGTAAACAACGAAAACAAGTGACCGCAAAATAATTTATTACTGTGCCTGTCGGCACAGCAGGAGCATGTTCAATATGATGTAAGAGCAGGAAAAGCCTCTAATCATGCTTAATATGATAACAAAAAAATGGCAATCGAGCAATCTTTAAAAATCTAGTTATACCATTTCCAAAAAATAAAGCCATGAAGTGGCACTGGGTAACATGACAGATTTGGATGATCGTTTCGAAGCCTATGTTTTTGCACCTAAGCGAGAAAGGATCGTTCAAAAATGGCGTGTTATACAGTACCAATTTGTGACTTTATTTTCTGGAAATGGTATTACGACTTTGTACATTTGGGGTCGAAGGCCTCGAGATATTTGCTTCACGGGACGTTTACATTGTCCTGCATTGAAACAAAAAAATAGATATGTAATCTTGCGCTCAAGAGCATGTAAACTGAGGATTGTTTTGAAAGCGAAAATCATCCTATCGCTTTTTGTGTTTGTCGCCATCTTTGGGATGCATACTTCTTATGCAGTCTCTGCAGTTGCAGAAAATAAGAAGCAATCTCACATCTCTCCAGATGAAGCTGCGACAATTGGCTTGGCTGCCTATATTTATGGTTATCCAATCGTTACGATGGAAATCAATTGTCGCATGATGACGAATGTAGTTGCTCCCGATGAAGCAAAAGCACCGATGGGCCAATTTGCGCACATCAGAAAATATCCAAAAGCCTCCTTTAAACACCATAAAGCTCCTGATACAGACGTCTTATCCTCTACTGCTTGGGTTGACCTTGAAGTAGAACCCTATATCCTACATGTACCTAAAGTCGGATCTCGCTGTTATCTGTTGCCCTTAGTAAGCGGATGGTCGGAAATTTTCGCTTCAATCACACCCCGCATGAATGGTGGAAATGCATGTGACTATGCCCTAACAGGACCTGGGTGGAAAGGAACATTGCCCCCCTCTGTAAAAGAAATCAAATCCCCTACAAATACCGTTTGGATCACCGGTCGCACGTATTGTTGCGATTCCGCAGAAGACTATAAAGCTGTGCACGTGCTCCAAAATCTCTATTCCCTGATGCCGCTTAGCTCTTATACTCAACATGCGATCTATGCACCTCCCAAAGGAGTTGTCGACGCCTCAGTCAACATGAATAGCCCTGTGCATGAACAAATCCAAGCCATGGATGTGGAAACCTATTTCAACCTACTGACACATCTTATGCAAAAAAACCCTGCAGGTCCCGAAGATCAATCGATGCTGAAAGATATGGCCAAAATTGGATTAATCCCCGGTACTAGCTTCTCTTTAGCTGGTCTCGATCACACAACCTCCCTCGCCTTGCAAAACGTCCCTAAAGCAGCGCTTGCAAAAATAGTAGCTCGAGCCGCAGATAGAAGTAAGTTGATCAATGGATGGGTTTTGGTACCCCATACATCTGATACCGAAGATTATTTGCAGCGCGCAAGCCAAGCGTACAAGGGCATAAGGGTTGCGCTACCCGAGGATGCGCTCTTTGCCTTTGCGACACATGATCTAAATGGGCAGCCTTTAATAGGGACTAACCTCTACATCATTCATTTTGCAAAAGAGCAAACTCCACCTGTTCACAGTTTTTGGTCACTTGCAGCATATAATGATAACTATCAGCTCACTCCCAATGCCTTGAATCGCTACAATATTCATTCAGAAGATATGTTGAAATACAACTTAGATGGCTCCCTAGACATCTATGTGCAACACGTATCGCCGGGTCCCAATAAAGCATCTAATTGGCTACCGATTCCCCAAGGAGCATTTGTTTTGATGTTCAGACTCTACAGACCAAAGGATGAGATTCTGAAAGGGACCTGGCTCCCTCCCTCCGTCATCATAGATCCCTTCTAATACCATTTCCAGAAAATAAAGTCACAAATTGGCACTGTATAACACGCCATTTTTGAACGATCCTTTCTCGCTTAGGTGCAAAAACATAGGCTTCGAAATGATCATCCAAATCTGTCATGTTACCCAGTACCACTTCATGGCTTTATTTTCTGGAAATGGTATAATACATTCCCGAGATTATAGCTCAAAGGCAATGTGGGCGGCTAGTCGAGGGTAATTGCTTGCGCAGCCAACGTTTCCCAGCGCCGTGAAAATTCTTCCTCGGAGATGTATTGACTAGGGTAGTACCTAGCACCTAGATAATGGAGCCCTACAAACTTGATAGAGGGGTCATATTCCACAAGAGCACTTTCGACGCTTTTGAGATTATCTTCTTTATCATCGGCAAAAATGATTTCTTGAGGATACAAGTGGGCATCCTTTAAAAAGGTCACAAACCCTTTGCCTTTAGAACAAGAAAATCCACCATTTGTAAATAACACACCTTTAAAAAACATTGGGTAATGGCCTCTGTAAGAAGGTAGATCGCAGAAGGTAATCGAAGATTCGCAAGGTGCTGTCTCTTCAAAATAAATGCCCTGGCCGCATAAATGATCCGATTTCCACGCTTCCAAGCAAGGGACATGCAGCAATGAACCTGTTAGACTAGCTGTAAGCCCCATAGAGGTGATACCTTTCTCATTCAGCTCCTGAAAAAAAAGAGGATAGCCATTATCCACTAGAACTGAGTCATAATAAAGGGATGTGAGAGTATACAGAATATCTCGCTTAGCAGGAGGAACAGAAAGAATGACCCGTTTAGCAACTGGAAAATACCGCTCAATGTTGAGCAATTGGAAAGCGGGGTCGTCCGGCTGAATGAGCACCATATCGATGTCGAACACTGCAAAGGTAGAACTATTTTTTTCCTTGAAATGTTCTCTGATCTCATCCAAGGAGTGAACCTCGACGATCTGTGCCCAACTTTTGACACATAGGAAACATAAGATAAGTAAAATGCGCATACGTTAACCTCAAAAAGATTAAGGATAACGTATGCTTAAATATTGCGCAGCGACAAAATGTTATGCTTGTGATGGATGGGTCTTAACCAATGCAGTCAACAATTCAAAACGATCTAACATGCTGTAATGCGAATCCTTCATCGAAAGCGAAGAGCGTGCTTTTCGGAAAACGTGTGGCGTTCCAAAGTGAATATTAGGATTGATTTTGATGAGCTTGAGGGTATGAGAGAAAAAGTTTAAATCATACCCCGCATGCTCATACACTGACAATCCATATAGGTCTGCTTCTTGCTCTTGAACCTTTTGGTAAAAAATGGCGAAGTTAACACCGCTGATCCCAGCTGAAGGACCCGTAAAGATCTGCTCCATCCTCATCGCACTCTTTTCATTATGATGAAGGTTTAAATGACCCAGCTCGTGAGCCATCACGAATGCCAATTCTTGATTGGAGCGCGCGGGCGATAATGTACCCTGATAAATAATCATGGTGGGTTTGTCTGAAAAAACATGAGGAGGAACAGCTTCTGCCCCAATGGACGGAGTGCTGGATAAAATGAGCTGGTAACTTTGGGGATCGGGCACTAAAGTCTTTAAAATCGACTCTGCCCGGGCCAATTTGATTTGGGCTGATTTTGAGTGCATATCCAAATAATCTCCACGAGGAGGAGGTCCTCTTTCAGAATGCCCTGGGGCACCAAAAACAAGCGCTCCGCTCATTATGATTAACGACAGAAATGAAACGAACGATCTGAACATAATTACCTCACAGTTAAAAGAGTAGTATAATTAAAAAAATCATTAAGATCAAATTAATATTTTTAAAACGCAGATCTTCACTATAATTTGACGCTAAACCTATGTTTCTTTTATAAGTTCTTTACAAACGTTTTACCAAAGGAAACTAATATGTCCTATTTATCTGAAACACGTTCACCTTCTGAAGGAGTTCGTTGCGCGCGGGCTTGTTCGGGTGTTGCCTCTGCGTTATTGCTTTCTATCACCTTTATCGTACTGGGGGCTCTAGGAGCTCAGGGGACCATCTACATGGCGCCTATAGGAGCTGAAATCATGCTTACAATCGGAACGGCGATCATCTTAGCAATGATCAGTGGAGTGATGAAGCGCATATGTAATCAAGACTCATGACTAGTGCACTAGGCCCTCCCTGCCAACAAGGAGTTGTTCCTTTTCCTGTTGAAAGCGAAAAAATTGCCTATGACTCTTTGTTAATCATTTTTACAGCTGTGATTACAGAGGGCTATGCCCATGTATTCCGCAGCCTTTCGACCCTGGCTTTAGTGAGCAAAAGCTGGAAACAGACAGCGGATTGTTTAGAGATAGGCCGCTGCCTATTCAATCACATGGGTTGGCGCTTTCCTAAAGAGCCTCAGATTTGGAAAACAGCTTACCGACTTCAAAGCGGTAATTTGTTCATCAATCATCCTGATTTAAAACCCACTGTGACCACCATTGCTTACCCACCGATTGCGATGATGCATCAACAAAGGTGGGCTTGGATTGAGGATAAGGGATTTATCTATTACCGGCACGGAGGTTTGGAATTCCATGTTTGCCTATTCGATAACCCAAATGATATACTCAAGATCGCAACAGAAGCAGGTATTACGGCTCTATCTGTTTTTAAAGATCATGTAGCCTGTGGGATGCAGAGCGGTAAAATCGCCAGCTACCACCTCGAGACTTTAAAGCCCTACGCTTCATATCCGGCACACGCAGCAAAAGATACTATCCGTGAGATTTTTGAAACTCAAGATAGTTGGATTTCAGTCAGTAATACAGAAATAGTAAGATATGATCCATCTACCTCCCAAACTCAATGCCTCCTTAAAAATTATAATCCGCATATTAAAGAGCAAATCTATCCCAGCGTGCATTGTATAAATGAATACCTCTTCTTTAAGTTCGATCCGGCAGAAGAGATTGCAATATCACCTATCCATTACTATATGTACTCTCTACGCCATCCGTATGGTCTTGAGGAAATCTCCGGTCCCAAGCATTTCTCCATGCGCCAAACACACCCATGGGGTGATCAAATCGCTGCCATTTCTTATCAAAGTAAACCGGATTATACTGGAAATAAGTACAACCAAACCCTAGATACATTCACCATCTGTCGTTTTCCATTCGACCCTCTCTCTTTTTACCGAGGAGAGCCGGAGATGAATACTATATCTCCTGTTGGATCTTCCTGTGGGCAAACAGTGACCGTTACGCACTGGAAAAAGCGCATGTTCGAATGCTGGCAGTTCCATTTCAGAGGGGATGCCGCTTTTATCATTTGGGATGATTATGAGTCCCCTGAGGTAAAAACCTCTCTTTACCATATAGAGCTCATTAATCTAAAGAACGAGGGGAGCATTATTTTTACACATTGTGATCCTAACATCGATATATATAAGGCAACTATCGCTAACAATAAGTTCATTTATCTACAAACCCGTCTCTCCCAGGTTGTTATATTAGATTTTCCTATAAACCCCTCAATTACTAAGTCCTGATTTTTTTTCAGCATCTAACCTTAAGCATTTCAGAAACTTAAGACAAAGCATCTTAATACAGATTTAGCACCATCTAATCTACAATCAAACAGTTGTGTTCATAATAATTTAATTATATGTAATTAACTTGTATGAAATAGTTTAAAAAATATATTATTTATTTAAGAGACAGAATTAACCACAAACGCTTGCTAAAACTAAGCAAGCAAATTTATATATAAACAAAGGGGATTTTATGAAAAAATTGTTCCTTATTGGCGCATCTTTGTTCAGTATTTTTGCTGCACAAAACATCAGCGCGCAAGATTGCTGCCCACCTCAAGATTGTTGCGAACAGCCTTGTGGTGAGTGTTATTGCCGCTATGTGCGCTACCAACCTTGCTACTACACAACAACACGTTGTGTTGAAGAGCAAGTGCCTTGCACAAAAAAATGCTGCCGTTATGTACAACAACCCTACCAAGTACAGCGATGCTGCTACGTTCCGCAATACTATTGCGAAACACGCTACCGTTGCTGCCCTGAGTATTATGATGTACCTGATTGCAGATGTGTAAAACGCACTATCTGTGAACCTCAAGTTAAATATGTTCCAAAATACTTTTGGAAACATGAGTGCCGTCCTGGTTGCAACACCGGTTGTAACACTGGTTACAGAGGCTGGTAAGAAGAGTTCTATGATTTAAGAAGGCAGGTGGATGCGTCCTCCTGCCTTTTTCCCATTCTGGGATCTTATACCATTTCCAGAAAATAAAGCCATGAAGTGGTACTGGGTAACATGACAGATTTGGATGATCGTTTCGAAGCCTCTGTTTTTGCACCTAAGCGAGAAAGGATCGTTCAAAAATGGCGTGTTATACAGCGCCACTTCATGGCTTTATTTTCTGGAAATGGTATTAGAGCCAACCTTTCTTCTTAAAATAATAGTAAGGCAGAACTGCAGAAAGAAGCATGAGCACCAGAGCAAAAGGGTAGCCCCATACCCAATGCAGCTCAGGTATTAGTGCAAAATTCATCCCATAGATACTAGCGATCACCATAGGAGGCAAAAAGATTACCGCAGCGACGGAGAAAAACTTGATGATCCCGTTCTGCTCGATATCGATAAATCCGAGTGTCGCATCCAGAAGAAACTCGATCTTACTGGACAAGAATGAGACGTAATTGACAAGCGATTTGACATCTTTCTGAAGAGAGGAAACTTTAACAAGTTTTTTTTTGTCGGCCGTATCAGGAAGTTGGTTGTTATAGAAAATGAGCAGGCGATCAATTGTCACCAGGCTCTCGCGCACTTTGGAATTCAGACTCCCTGTTTTTCCAATATGGATCAAAATTTCTTTCATCTCGCGCGAGTTATTCGAACGACGGTCTTTAAAAATTTCATTAGAAATCGTATCGATCTCAGCCGAATTTAACTCTAGAATGTCGGCAGTCCTTTCTACAATCGTGTCGATTAACCCCAAAAAAAGTAGCTGAGAGGTCAAAAATCCATTTTTAAGTATCTTCTTGAAAAAAATTTGGAATGCTTTCAACTCGCTATATCGGACTGTTACCATATTCTTCTTAGTAACGATAAAAGTAGTCGGCACCATGACTGTAGTGCCACTGTCGGCACTAGCGACGAGAATCGCTGCCATATACAAGACTCCCTTATCTTCAAACAGACGGCTCGACTCTTCGATTTCGCTGATTTCGGCAAGGGAGGGCACATGGATGTCAAGAACCCGCTCAATGGCCGACACCTCACCTGGCTCGGGGTTGATCAAATCGTACCAAATCGCATCTAACTCAATTCCTGATCCTTTAGGAATTGGACGGATTTCCTTGGAATTTTGAGAAAGAATTTGCAGCATGACTAGTCGACAAGGTAAGATATCAACCTTAAATCTTCAAACCAATAATGAATAATAATGGATATCTATGCCCATAGGGCAGGCAGGGGCCTCGGCCCCGAAAATACCCTCGAAGCGTGTGCGCTCTCTTTGCAGCTGGCTGTCGACTTTATTGATTTTGATATCGGCATGACCCGTGATGGCCAGCTTGTTGTCACGCACGATCTTGCCCTCAACCCGGACATCACGCGCACTCCTGATGGAAAGTTTATTACAGAAGAGCTCCCGATCTGCGCAATGAACTATAGCGAGCTTTCTACCTACAACGTTGGTAAAATCAATCCCTCCTCCCCTTACGCCTCTTATTTTCCTATGCAGCGCTCTTTTCCCTTTGCTCGGATCCCGCTCCTAAAAGAGGCAATCGAGTTTGTACAAAAGCAAGCCCGATCCCCCATCGAATTTCAAATTGAGATCAAAACCAACCCTACCCAACCCCACCTTTCTGCCACTCCCGGGAAGCTTGCAAGAGCTCTTATAATTCTATTGAAGGAAATGGGCGTTACACAAAAAACAGAGGTGCAGGCTTTCGATTACCGATGCCTCTTAGAGTTGAAGCAGCTGGATCCCTCGATCAAAACCGCTTATCTGACCCATCCTACAGATCTTGCAGGACACGACCTGCAAAAATTCGGAGGCTCGTATCCCCGGCTTATCCATGCATTGGGGGGCTCATGCTGGGCTCCTTTCCAGATGGAGCTCACACAAGAATCCCTTCTAGAAGCGCAAGCTCTGGGTTTGAAAGTAGTCGCCTGGGGATACCCTGAAAAAGAAGGAACAGATTTTAACGCAGATCAAATCAAAAAACTCATTTCGTGGGGCATCGATGGGATTATCACCGACAGGCTCGACGCTCTAAGCCACCTACTCCAGAGTCAAACATGAATAAACGATTTCTTTTTGCCAAACGCTTTTTGTCCCGACCAACCTCTGTTGGATCCCTTTGGCCTAGCTCACAAAAGCTAGCCCTGAGTATGATCCCATCCCCTTCTTGCTCCCAAGACCCTATCGACTATCTCGAAGTGGGGGCAGGGTCGGGAGCTTTGACATGCCGACTTGTGGAAAAACTCCGTCCTCAAGACCGACTCGATATTGTCGAAAACGACCCAAAATTCTGCGCCCTCCTACGCAAGCAGTTCGGTCATTTATCCCAAGTGACCATCCATGAACTTTCGATTTTGGACTTTACTGGGAAAAAGTACGAAGTAATCATTTCTAGCCTACCTCTCAACGCTTTTCCAGCCCATTTGGTTGCTAAAATTCTGGAACAATATGAGAGTTTGTCCAAAAAAGGAGGAGTACTCTCCTATTTCGAATACGTGTGGCTTGAAAAAATTAAACAAGCTCTTTTGTGCGGCGCTAAAGCCCAAGATTTTCGTGAAGCACTTACCCTCAAGCAACGTTTTGCCGCTCAGTATGGCAAAAAGGTCGAACTAATCTGGGGGAACGTGCCCCCTGCCCGCGTCATTCACTGCCAGATGTAATACCATTTCCAGAAAATAAAGTCACAAATTGGCACTGTATAACACGTCATTTTTGAACGATCCTTTCTCGATTAGGTGCAAAAACATAGGCTTCGAAACGATCATCCAAATCTGTCATGTTACCCAGCGTCACTTCATGGCTTTATTTTCTGGAAATGGTATAATACTATATACTGCAACAGGCTCATCTATCCCCTTGAGAGCAACGGCAGGCAGTTTTTCGAAATGGAATTTTTGCGGATTGGGCAACGAAAGGTACGTTTGCTCGGAAACCAAGATTTGCATCGGTCGCGCTGCAGAGCAAAGACGGGCAGCCAAGTTGACATTCGAGCCTACAACTGTGTAATTCAGCCGATTTTCAGCTCCCATATTCCCGGAAAAAGCCACACCTGTGTGGATGCCGATCCCAATCGTGATAGGGGCGCCGTTATCTTGTCTTTCACTATTCCACTGTTTTAAATCGTCGATCATCAAAAGCGACGCCTCAATAGCTCTCTCTCCATGATTCTCAAGATCTAGAGGTGCTCCGTATAAAGCCATAATTTCGTCTCCCACAAACTTATCGACGACCCCGTGGGTTTCATCGACAATGCGACACATGCGGGTCATATAGGTATTGAGCAGCGTAATCAAAGCGCGCGGCTGAAGTTTTGCCGACATAGGAGTAAAACCACGGATATCGCTGAAGAGCATCGTCAGGACCCTTTCCTCCCCGCCCAACTCAATAGCGCCGCTTAAGACCTTTGAAGCGATTTCTTTTGAAACCACCTTATTGAGCACACCACGGATTTTTTCTCTTTCTAAAAGGGATATCACCATTTTTTGAAATGAATGGGTCAATACAGCCACTTCATCGCGCCTATTTTCTGTAGAGGGCAAATGGAGCCCCTCATACTTACCAGTGCCGATCTCTTCGGAAGCGTGCGCCAACAAGGTGATGGGCTCTGTGATCTTTTTTGAGATCCGTGCAAGTAGTAGAAGAGCTAGCAGAAGCAAGATCAAAGCAACAGCTAGCAGGTTGAGAGAAATTTTGGTCACTAAAGAGTCGTGTAGCTGATTCAACAGTTCTATAATGCTCTGCATAAACGCATCTGGGGTCAAAACCGAGATCGTCAGATCAGCAATGTCAATGTTGGTGGGAGTATAAGCCTCATGGTTCCATTGCACGTTTTGGGGAGTAAATGTCAGCTCAGTTAAAGGTAGATTTTCACCATCAACACCAAACGCTTGTAGCAACTTTTTTCCCTGGTACAAAAGAACTGGCCTTTGAAGTGTTTGGGCTACTTGATGACAAATGTTCGAAATGGAAAACCCAAGCATCATCCGTTTCTTTCCACTAGATACAACTTGAGCTAGATCCACATAAGGCCCCTCTCGACGAAAGACTACAAAAGGATCTTTTCCATGCCCTTGCTCCTCCGCCAGAGGTTGTGTAAAAAAAATATCCTGTGCTAAAAGGGCGCCTGCCCGCTTAAAATTGGAATCGATTTTGGCAATACCTGCCGCTTCATTTCGCTTTGCGATTAAAGCCCCGATCATTCTAGCCCTTTGTAACTGGACATTTTCGTGCCACTTGAGTGCCTGATAGAATTGGGACGGTGCCTCCTGTAATGAAATAGAGTGAGGCTTTTTTTCAAATGGCGTATATGTCAACGACCGAGCCTGCTGCATCCCCTCTCCATCAGATAAGAGCAGATAAGTATCATCATCCAGATAAGAGGTGGCAAAAATTGTACCCTTAATCTTGATCCACAGCCTACCTATAGGATCCCGTGCCCACTCTGGAATGTACACCCTGCCATTTTCTTGAGAGATCACAACTGTTTGTGCACCCTCCGTAATCTGCACAAAAGCCAGCTCTGGATAGTATTCCACAAGATTTGCGGCAAGCTCCCAATTATTTTTTTCCTCTGATGGAACTGACTGCACTACAGCATTGAGCTCTGCCTCTGTCAGCAAAAAGCGATACGTTACCCAAGCCTCGGTCTCTTTTTGTACTTTTTGATGATAACTGCTGAGAGTAGAGTTGATGCGAGAGGCGGCTACATCCACATCTTTACGGACAAAGATTTTAGGAATAGTGTAACTCAAGATGGCGATCAACAGAAAGATCCCCCCAACACTCAAAAATAGCCTCGCCCTCAAACTCCGCATATTCCCTTTTTTTTAAACCAAACCAGACAAGTACAAAAGGAAAAAAATTGAGTGAGCAATCACCACATAGAACCTATATCAGGGTAATCCCGCTCCTTTAGAGAGAGTTGCATAACTCGCTTTCAGGACCAAATTTGATGATTTTGGCGCCGGTTTGGTCCCAAATGGGGTTTGGCAATTCCCCTCAAGCAATTTCTTGCACTCAATCCTTCATCTATAGGAAACTCTATTACTTCAGATTTCTGGAGATGCTGTGGAGGCTAGTTGTGTCACAAATGATTTCTCGCTTTTTACCTCAAAGTGCAACCGTTGGTTTTTTTGTTCAAAGAACATCCTTAAAGCTCATCAGGGCTAAATTGCATCGTGTCACTGAACACCTTTCTCGGTTCGTTACCAATGGTAGTCCTCAGCCTATCACCCAAAGATTTGTACGACTAAATCATGCCTTTCAAAACAATCAACCCGACAACAGTTCTTGGATTGTCCTTCTTGCAGTGGCTTTGGTTGCTGCCACCTTGGCAAATCAAAAGGCTGATGCAGAAGAGGTAGAAGCAGACCTCAGTTGGGAAGAGTTGGAGAAAATAGCTCTCTTATTTGATGTCAATCTACCCATAACCCGGGATCCAGAAACATTCAAAAAGACAGCTCACAAGTGCTTTTATGCAGTATTTCAGGCTTGCCATGATGGCGATTGGACTTTGATTGATCAAATCTCTGAGGCCACCCTTTCCAAGCTTACTGATACTTGGGGGCAAACGCTTCTCATTGCTGCGGCAGGTGAAGGGAATAACGTTGCCGTTGAAGGTCTTATCAAACGCCAAATCGCTCTGCAAAAAACAGACAGGGATGGTAATACCCCTCTTCATGCTGCTGCAAAAAATGGGTTTTCTCACCTTGTGCCTTTGCTGTGCGACTACTACATCAAGGATCTCAATAGCCAAGGGAAAAATGCTCACCACATTGCCGTAGAGTACGGCCATCTTGCCGTCTTAAAAACCCTGATCGCAAAAAATCCGAAAAGTGACTCTTTAAAAGAAGGAAATTTAAGTCTAACCCTTCTTGCCTTGTGCATCAGACACTCTAAGCACGATTGTCTCGACTTTCTGCTTAAACAGCCAGGTTATCGGCTGGAAGAGTCTTCTCAGCTGGGCACTCTTTTGCATGTTGCTATTCACTTTGGGCAATTTAGCACCCTCAGGCATCTGGTAGGATGCTCGGGGGCTGCCATTCTGTTGCAAAAACAGGATGATCAAGGGCGCAATCCCCTTGCTTTGGCAGCTTTTGTCGGTGACCTGGAAGCGGTCGATTTTCTGTATCAAAAAGTTGGCAATTGGGCAGGACACAATGGCTGGAGTGCTGCCCATTGGGCTGTGATAGGTAAGCAAGGAGAGGTTCTGAAACTTCTTGCTTATTTGGGTATGAATCTTGAAATCCGAGATGGCGAGGGAAAGAGGCCTGAAGATCTCTTAAAAGATGATACAAGCTTTGAAGCAAAGCAAATCAAAAATATCTTAAATGGCTTAATCCAAAACAGGGATCAAATTCAGAAAAGTCCTCTCGATTTTCGCTCTCAACCGCCAGAGGGCATCGTGTTCAAAGGAGGAGGTCCTAGAGGTCTTGCCTATTTAGAAGCATTGCGTGCTCTTAAAGGTAAAAAAGCTTTAGATGAGGTGCAAAGAACCGCCGGAACTTCTGCTGGAGCCATTACGGCTGCTATCTTTGCTTTAGATCCCCAACTGAAAGATATTGATTCGCTTGAAAACCTTGATTTGATGCAGTTCCTTGACCCAGTTAAGGGAAAGGAGCCTCTCTTGAATGCCATGCTTGCTGCCAAAGACAAAGAGGGGACGATTTCTAAGATCGTCTCGGGGAGTTTTGAGATTGCCAAGGGGGCATGGAACCCTCTTAAGCTCTACAACGCTTTTTCTCAACTGGATGGTATTTGTGAGGGCGAGAATCTGCGCAAATGGGTTGAGTCAGAAATCTACAGGCGTACTGGGAAAGAACATTGTACTTTTGGGGAGTTGAAGCAGGAAATACAGCGAGGGAAAAAGTTCCTTCATCTGCATGTATACGCCACGCGCTTGGAGGCGGGTCCGGACAAGAAAATCCTCCATTTTAGTTCAGAAAACCCCGAGTGGGATAACATTGTGATCTCAGATGCCATCCGTGCTTCGATGTCCATCCCCGGAGTCTATCAACCCTATACTGTAAGGGAAAAAACGCGCTCCAATACATTGGTTTCTAGGACTGATCTGGGTCCTTGTGTCGATGGTGGGCTGATTAAAAACTTTCCCATCGATGCATTTGATGTCCCAACAGATGGATACTACTCTAGCTTCAATAGAAGGACACTGGGACTGTGCTTGAAAGATGTTGAAGGGACAAGTAGCAAAACACCTCCTGTCAGTGGGATCCTGGATATCGCAAAAGCTTGTGCAAGCGTCTACTGGACTGCCGAAGAAACTTATGTCAGCACAGAAGAAAATCGGCATCGTACCATCGAGATTCCCATTAAAGGTGTCGAACTTTGTGATTTTAACCTGACAAAAGAGCAAAAAGCAGGCCTTCTTAAGGCGGGAAGGGATAGCATTGAAAATGACAGCTCCCCCTTTGCCAAAGCAAGAGAATCGGATGTCTTTGTGCACATGAAGGCGAGTAATGTACCTACAAGCCTCCCCTTTTTTACTGGAAGACAGCAGGAGCTGCGCAGTTTGGAGCAGACCTTCATCTCCGATCCCCCTGCCTCAAACGACACCATCGTCCGCCTCATTTATGGGCTTCCCGGCATGGGCAAAACCGAGTTGACACGGGCTTTTGCAAGAAACCACCAGCAAGATTTTTCCATCATCTGGTTTATTGATAGTGCGACAATAGAACAAAAAAACCAAAGTTATCGAGGACTGGCAGAAAAACTGAATATCTCTATCCTTGATAAGGAATCTCCCCAGCAAATCGAAAGAAAAGTGCATGCGCGTTTACAAAATCATACCTATGACAAACCCTGGCTTCTGATCTTTGATAATGTCGAAGAGAAGATCTCTGTGCCTCAAGGGGGATATGTTTTGATGACCTCTCGCAATAGAGAAGTGTGGAGGAATGAGAAAGAGTGGATCCACCTGGACAAATTTGAACAGAAAGATAGCTTGAAAATTCTTGCGGATATTACAGGAAAACGATCATCTCGCCTGGCTGAATTGGCACAAGAGCTAGGGCATTTCCCTTTAGCTTTGAACCAGGCAGCTCATTACATCCAAAGTGCAAATTGTAGCATTGAAGAATACTTGACAGTTCTCAAGAAAAATCCTGTGCTCGGAAAAATGGAACCGGATGAGCGTTACAAAAGAACCCTGCAAAATGTATGGCACATCACACTAGAAAAGTTAGAAAAAGATAACCCACAGGCCTCTGCATGGCTAAAGGTATGCGCGCATTTAAACCCTGATGATATCCCACAAGAGTGGTTGACGGATTGGCTAGAGAAGCAGACAGGTGTAGAGGATTGGGATAAGATGGAGATTACCAGAACTCTTACAGGTTTGTCTTTGATCAGGTCTCAGGGTGAGGAGTACTCCATGCACCGGCTGATGCAGCTTGTCGTACGCGGAGAGACGAATGATCATTTTGAACGGGCGTATGAGCTTGTTAGTAGTCAGTATCCGAAACGGCGGAATGTTCAAGGCTATAAGTGCGATGAGAAATGGCTGGCTCAAGCTATTTCTGTTGCAGGATCTCCATTGGTTGGGTTGATTAACAGGCTAAAACTTGCTGACATGTTGGATCATATAGGACTGAAATTAACGAGCTTAGGAAATCACGTCGATGCCTTGAAACACCACCAGCAAGCGCTTGACATTCGAAAAATGGCACAGCCACCTAAGCCACGCGATATAGCGATGAGCCATAACAATATTGGAGCCACTTTAAGCAACTTAGGAGAGCATAAAGCCGCCTTGAAACACCACCAGGAAGCGCTTAAAATCCGAAAAGAGGCACAGCCACCTAAGCTATGCGATATAGCGATGAGCCATAACAATATTGGAGCCACTTTAAGCAACTTAGGAGAGCATGAAGCCGCCTTGAAACACCACCAGGAAGCGCTTAAAATCCGAAAAGAGGCACAGCCACCTAAGCTATGCGATATAGCGATGAGCCATAACAATATTGGAGCCACTTTAAGCAACTTAGGAGAGCATGAAGCCGCCTTGAAACACCACCAGGAAGCACTTAAAATCCGAAAAGAGGCACGGCTACCAACCCATATAGCGATGAGCCATAACAATATTGGAGCCACTTTTAGCAACTTAGGAGAGCATGAAGCCGCCTTGGAACACCACCAGGAAGCACTTAAAATCCGAAAAGAGGCACGGCTACCAACCCATATAGCGATGAGCCATAACAATATTGGAGCCACTTTTAGCAACTTAGGAGAGCATGAAGCCGCCTTGGAACACCACCAGGAAGCACTTAAAATCCGAAAAGATTCACTGCCACCAACCCATCCCGATTTAGCGATGAGCTATCACAATACGGGAGCTGCTTTAAGCAACTTAGAAAGACACGCAGAGGCCTTGGAACACCACCGGGAAGCGCTTAAAATCCGAAAAGAGACGCTACCACCTAACCACCCTTATATAGCGATGAGCTATAACAACGTGGGAATAAGTTTACGAGATTTAGGACAGCACCAAGAAGCCTTGGAGCATCAACAGAAAGCACTAGAAATTTGTGCTTCTCAAGAAAATCATCCTGATCATGAACTCTATCTGGAAAACTTCATCGATACGCTAAACAAGCAAACCGACAATCAGGTGTGCGAAAAGGCGAAGCAGGAGATCCTCGCTCTGTATACAGAAAAACTAGGAGAAGATCACGCCCTCAGCAAAGAGCTGAAAGCCGCCTGTCCCAAAAGATGGACATTCTGGTAATGGGAATATTAAAGCTCCCAGGCAGATGAGTTTTTCCAAATACTTGAAGGGAACATCCCACGCCTTTTGGCTTTCTTGAGCAGCGCAAGTGGATGCTTTTATTACATGTCTTTTTCTTCAATTTGACATAAAACCTCACTATTGGTTAGGTTTTATGTATGAGAAAAAATGAGATGGAACAAAACCTTTACCAGATAGCCAGTCTCCAGCAAGGATATTTTACGGCTCGCCAAGCCAAAGAGGCTGGATATGCGGATAGCCGTTTCTCCTACCATGTAAGAAACGGGCGATGGATTCGAGAAGGACGAGGGATTTATCGGCTGGCTAACTATCCCCTGGGAGACCGACCTGATTTGGTTTATTGGAGCCTATGGTCGTGTAACCGTTCAGGTGAGATACAGGGAGTATTTTCGCATCAAACAGCTCTTGCTGTTCATGATCTTAGCGATGTAATGCCAGCTTCTTATTATCTAACGGTTCCAGAAAATTTTCGAAGATATCATAAGCCTCCTAAAAACTTGGTACTTCATTTTGCCGACCTTAGAGAAGAGGAGATATCGGAATTCGAGGGGTACAAAGTAACCACTCCCGAAAGAACCATTCGAGATGTCCTGCTGGAGGAGAGCATCTCTGATGAGGTGGTAATTCAGGCAATAGGGGATGGTCTGCAAAAGGGAGTCATCTCCTCCAGCCTGCTTACACGAATTTCTAGTGAACTGGATTTGGAACGAATAAAACGAATCATGAACGCGGTGGCATATTGATGAGCAAGATATTTTCCTCCTCAGCAAGCTTTCGACAAAGTCTAGAGAGCCGGTTAAAAGCAATTTCCAAAGAAAAAGGTTCATGCCGTTTATAACGCGACCCATGGTAAACATCCTGATCTGAAAGAATGCAGGATGGGACTAAAATACACAGCTACTGAACCGGTTAAGCAGCTGCATACTATGTGGAACAGCTTTTTTGAGAAGAGTTCCGTAAATGCGAAATTCTTGATGGTATGTCACAGTCAAGGGGCAATCCATGTCAGAAATGCTCTTTTGGATTATCCACCAGCACTTAGAAAGCGTATTATCGTTGTTGCCATAGCTCCTGCGGCTTTTATTTACCAAGCAACCTGCGCACAAGTTATCCATGTCAGAAATGAATCATCACTGAGAGATTTTGTGCCCCGTTTCGATTCAGAGGGAGCAAAGCGATCAAAGGAAACCATTGTAAATGTTAAATCTCATCCTGATGCGGATAGATTCGATCATTCATTTATTAGTCCGACATATCGATCCGAACTATATTTGCGATTAAATAATTTTATTGAAAGTGGAGGAAGAAAAATTTGAAAAAATGTATTACCTGTTTTATCTGCCTTTCCTTTTTCTTTACTGTAGGATTCAAATTGTCTAAGAATGCTGACTACGAAATCTCCAAAAGCGAGCAAGCAGTAAATGCAGTTTTAGGTCAGACAAAGGCTGTTTTGAAAAAGCGATATAAAATAGATCCTGTTGCCACCAACGTTGCAATGCCAGGAGGAGTAATAAAACTACTTGGGTTAGATTTTCAAATAGTGGGTCCTTTAAAAAAAGAGAGAATAAGAGAAATTCTAATCGATTGCGCTCAAGAACTTCTAAACGTGATCAACACAAATCCACAAATTAAACCATACTTGGAGCGATATCCATTCACTATAAAAAATGTTGAAATTAATCTTTTTATAGCTGATTCAACTAGAAGAGAAATTAATCATCCAGAAATAGGTATTGCAAGTATTTCAGAAGGACAACTCGATTATTTGACGTTAACGTATACCAATGTTCCACAAAAAATAAGTAGGATTAGTGAATCCTATCAAGAAGCTTTAACCAAGATTGAAGAACAAAAGAACTAGAATTAAGGAGGTTAAAATGAAGCAAGATGTCACGGGGAAAAAAGAATTGGCCGCTTTAAAAGACGCTCCCTCTCCAGAGCTTGAGGGTGAGTTGGTTCCCGTTGATGATCTTAAGAATTTTGTGAAGGCTGCTTTAATCAAGAGTGATAATTGTGAAGAAAAGTGGCTTTACTGCGAGTCTGAAGCAAAAGCTGCAGTAGCTTCTCAGCCGTCAGGGCGTTCTGATGAAAAAGATTTGATAGCTTACGCATGAACACCTTTCCTAAAACCCCTCTCAAATAGTTCGGTTCGAAAGTACAGCACTTACGAGCTGTAGCGAATCCGCGGCTAGGGTCTACTGTTTTGATGACATTCATCGCTAGTCGCCTGAAAAATGCCATGTTCTCCGCTATAAAACCGACTTTTGCTTGAGCAGCATCTTCCTTGAAAATCACATCCAAAACCCAATGCAATGGATTTTCAATCAACCAGTGGCCACGAATCCAGCCAGCAAACTGCTTTGCCGTTGCCTTACGGCTTGAAAAGTAGTACCGAATTTCAGACGTTTTTTTATCGCCCACCTCTCTCTCAGATACCACCTCAATAATGGCTTGTAGTCCAGGCCAAGTCTCTGCTTGAGGCAGCCAGTCTAGTGCTGTGCATACACATACTGATCGTCGCTCGATCCTCCCATGGCCCTTTTCTGGAGAGGGAAGGTACCTTTCTACATCGACTTCTTCATATGCAACAGCTCGAGCCTGATTGAAAAAATTCTGTGCTTCCGCATGAAAGTTCCCCTGGTTTCCCTTGAGTCCGATCAAATAGTCGGCTCCATGATCTAGGAATTTCTGAGCATGGGCCACATTAGCAAAAAGGGCATCCGCTGAGATCAATGCACCGCTTACGTCGATGTCTTTTAACAGAGCATTGATTACTTTTGGCTCTGATGATTTGTCCGGAACCTTTTCTTGGGCTAATACAAGCCTTTGCTCTGCTGCAAACAGCTCCACGAGATGTACGAGACACTCATCTGTAGAGGCTCCTCTTAAACGTTTGCCATCGATGACAAGCAGCTGATCACGTAGCTGCTCTGGCATGTTCGCAAACCATTTTTTGAGCAGTTGCTTGAAGGTTGCCGGTGACAATCTTGCAAGAAGCCACCACAAAGTATCATAGGATGGCGCTCGAAAAGTCTGTCTTATTGAGTCGTTGATCCATTCGATATAAAGCTCAGCATAGATGGTCAGATCAGACACAGTATTGGATCCACTGAGATATCCACAGAGAAGTAGTAGCATTAAAAACCAAAACGGATACACCGTCTTGCCTAGCTGCCTTGGGTCGTCTGTATCAGGGAAGGCCCCCTTAACAGAACTCGCAAATTTCTCTAGGTCAATATCTTGCTTTAATTCAAAAAATTTTGGGTCTTGGGTTTTTCGACTGGGCATTTTCACTCTCCTGCATCGGAGCTATGAAAACAAAAAACTTTAGTTTACCGCTAAGAAAAATTTCACGCAGCTATCAAATCTTTTTCATCAGAACGCCCTGCTCAGCCGTTTTCAGGATTATTCACAAACCGTAAGGTGGAATACCTCAATAGTTACAGATAGCCCTAGCTATTTTTAAAGAAAATCAATAAGCTACTTCTGCAAATCCTTGAGGTACATATGATTCCTTCGAATATTCCCCAAACTCCGTGGCGTGTGAGCCCTGAGATTTCCGGGCGTCTACAAGCGGTGAACCCTCGCTTTAAAGCTGCTGTCCTTGAGCCTAGTGATCCTGCATCTCAATTTGTTTTAGCTCAGTTTATGGCCGATAAGCCTCCTGGTTTTAGCATTACTAAGATCACCTATGTTTATAACAGCTCTTTGCAGATGGGCTTTTTAGCACACCTGAGCAATATAGAACATGAGGCCAAACAGTTTTTGCCCGCATCTCTATCTGCAGAACGCAAAGAGGTGGTTGAGAACTGGAAAGATCTCACCTCTGTATATTCTCCCTTACAAGTGATGGTAGACCAGGAAGAGCAAATCCTCCATCATGCCAAAGTTCTTCCTCTTTGGCATGGCACCTCTTTGCCAAAATCCCAAGAGATTTGCTCCACAGGCTTTCACCGCCATGGTCAGGTAGTACGACATTGGCTATTTTGGAAGTGGGATCTATTTTACCGAGAGTGCTCAATACGCCTCGATGTATAGCAAGGGAGCTCTTCTTCTTTCCTGGGTCTCGATGGGAAAGCCCTATCCTGTTATCAGCGATAAACCCTACCCGGGCAAATGTACTGATATGCAGATGCTAGAGTGTAAGGGCGCCTATCAAAATTACGATACCCACTTCATACCCGTCGCTTCTATCCTTCCAGATAATCCCCACTGCATGGTCTATTACCCCTGTGTTCACAAACAGCCACCCGCATGGCATGAGTTTGTCGTATTCCAAAAGGCTCAAGCCCTTCCTAGCTTTATCGTAGAGATTGGCGTAGACCTTCTTCCCTCCCTTAGCCTCAACTACACCTTTGACGGTCTGTATGCCTCCTGCCAGGCCGGAGATCTACCCCAAGTCAAGAGCTGGATTCTGGAAGATAAAATGCGTCTTTTAGAAGGGTGCTCAAGGGGAAAACTGTTTCTTTGCAGCGATCTTAGGAGGCCAGCTTCCTGTTTTAAAATGGCTTTTTGCTCAAGACTCTACTCTGCTTTAAAAAGGGAGAAAAGATGGTTGGACTCCCCTGCATGTGGCCGCAATGCAAGGTAGCGCCCCTATCGTCTCTTGGCTCCATAGGCAAGATCCCACAATGATTCATAGCGGTAAACCCACACCTTTGCAATGTGCTGCCTTTTCTGAACAAATCCCTGTGCTCAAACTCTTCTTAGAAGAAGTGAAAAAAGATACTGTTCTGGTCGAAGAGATACTGAAAAGACCGTGTCCTCTCACCCTGCAGTTTTTGCTAGAAAATGGTCTTGATCCTGATCAGGCCAACCGGTTTAAGCAAACGCTTCTACACCTAGCTGCACAAGCTGGGCAGGTGGACCATATCGAATTGCTACTCGATACAGGAGCTAAAATCAATGCCCAAGACTTGTCCAAAAAAACACCCCTTTACTTAGCTGTAGCGCAAGGTCGCATTTCTGCCGTTAAATGCCTGCTCGCTAACCAAGCAGATCCTAGCATTGTCGGCATAGAGGGAGATACCCTCCTCCATGTTGCGGCCTTCTACGGATATACGCCCATTGTAGCCATGCTTCTCAAGTATCCCCTTCTTCACTGTGTCGATGGAGATGGGAAACAGCCCATCCATAAAGCCGTGTGGGGTCATGATAAACCGGATGTGGTAGAGCTTCTGCTGCAATGCCGGAGCTGATCCTAATGCCTCGAATGCTTTTGGATTCACCCCCCTGCATTGGGCTGCAAAGCATGGACATATTGCCAGCGCCCAGCTACTGCTTCAAAAAGGAGCATGGCCCGATATTGCCAATCAGAATCATGATCTTCCCTTAGATCTGGCAGTCCGTTGGGGACAAGATGCGTTTGTACAGTTTTTTTTGGGAGTCAAACCTAAAGAGCCGGATCAGCTACCCAAGGATGTCGAGAGCTATTACTGCACCCAACTTTTGCACGCCAAGAAAGAGAAGTAATTACCAAGAGCAAATCTTTTATCTAGAAAAGCTCAGTGACCTCTACATCCAAAAAAGGCAGTGGGCACAAGCCGCTAAAATCCTCAATGGGGCTTTTGCAATCTTGGAGAAAGATGGGGATAATCTTCTTCTGAAACAATACCTGTTAGCAAAACTTGAGCGGATCGAAGCTCTGTTTTTAGACAGCAGAGGGTTAAAAGTTCCTCATTACCATAAAGGGAGTGTGCTCAATTACAGAGAATGGTTGAAAAATGTCCGGAGCCTCTACTTCAAAGAGTTTGAAGAGAAAAAGCCCATTGAAGACATCCTCCCCTTTCTCACAGCTTCCTACAAAAAGCTTTTAGGCTCCCTTATCCTAGATGCTCAAGGGCTCATAGGAGATGCTCCCGTGCAATGGTCTTGTGTGGGGATGGACTCTATGGCTCGCAATGAGATGTGTCCCTATTCCGATCTGAAGTTTGCCTTTCTGATCGGGAAAAAGACCGAAAAAAATCTCGGCTATTTCCGCACTCTCGCAGAACTTGTCGAACTCAAAATCATCAACTTAGGGGAAACATCCTTTCCCATCTTCGGCAGACTCTTTGGAGAGAGCTCACCACAAGCTAGCCCCACGCCCAGCGGCTTTTCGATGGACTCAGGAGGCAAGACTCCGCTCGGTAAACCAGGACTTTATGAGCTCATCGACACCCCGGAAGGGTTAGCCAAGTATCAGAGCGTCCCTTGGATGGAAAAAGATATTAATGTCACCAATGCCCTCTCTTCTGTGTGCCATGTGGCCGGTGACAAAAGACTCTTTGTGAAATATTACCAAGCTAAGCAAGATCAGCATAGCAGGGCAGATGGCTCCTTTTCTTTTACGCGAACCCCTTTCTGCCAAAAACTTGCCATGAAACTACTCGGGGGAGACTTGGGGGATGTAGAGGAACTTAAGCTCAATCTAGCCAGAGAAAATGAGAAGAACAACCATTTCGGCATCAAAAAAGAGCTCTATCGCCCCTTTCAATCCATTTTAGGTAGTCTTACCCTGTTCTGTGGACTTCCCACGCGTTCTACCTTTGGGATGATTCAGCAGCTCCTCCAAAAGGGATTGCTCTGCTCTGAAGGAGCCAAAAACCTCACTCAGGCCCTCTTGCAGCTCCTCAGACTACGCTTTGAAGCGCACACCTTTTACCACAATGGAGGGGAGTTTCACCTGCATATCGAGGAAGAACAAGCTCAAGATCCCCAATACCTCTATAAGGTGCTGATCCCCTTTCACTCTTGTGCTGAGCAGTTTTTGCGTACAAAGAATCCCCAGTCATTTAGCAAATCCCTGTTCTACGATAAAGGTCCTCAAATCCACGGAGCTGTTTTTGAGCAGGACCTCCAATATGACAAAGTACAAGAAGCCCTCCAGCAGGCTGTATCTCCGAATCCCAATGATCTCGATGCGCATCTGCGGCTCGGAGACATAAAAACGAAAATGGTACAGTATCAAGAATCGCTTAAGCGCCAATTGAAGGCCCTTGCATTCGCTCAGCACAAGCATGGTGAGAATCATCTCGATGTGGCCGCATGCTACAATAATATCGGCAGTATCTACGACAACCTCGGAGAGTTGACACAGGCCCTCAAGTTTTTCCACAAGGCTTTGAAGATTTGGTTACAAATCCTCGGCGAAAACCATCCCTCTGTGGCCGCAAGCTACAGCAATATCAGCAGAGTCTATGAAAACCTTGGGGAGTTGACACAGGCCCTCGAGTTTTACCAAAAGGCTTTGGGTATTTTCCTTCTGGCATATGGTAAGGGTCACCCTTATATTGAAGCAGTATTGGAAAGCTTGATTACCTGCGCAGGAAAAGCATCACCATCACAAATCAAAGCTTTAGAGGAGGTTTCTATCCTTTGCGCCAAAGTTTTGGGGCATCAGAACCCGCAGACTCAACAGTTGATTCAATTGATTGCCAGAAAATAGGGTTTATACCATTTCCAGAAAATAAAGCCATGAAGTGGTACTGGGTAACATGACAGATTTGGATGATCGTTTCGAAGCCTCTGTTTTTGCACCTAAGCGAGAAAAGATCGTTCAAAAATGGCGTGTTATACAGTGCCAATTTGTGACTTTATTTTTGATACATGGTATTAGCCTCGAAAAACTGTCTGCACATCATCCTAAAAACGGCAGTTGGAGACGGCAAATTGACGCAATCTTTTGATCCGGAATCGCTTCCATTAGGGAGCCCCTTCACCATTTGGGAATGTGCGCCCCCTATTAAAAGTGATTCTAAATCAAAATCTTGCATCACTTTACCATCTCGAACTGCCGTTTTTAGGATCATGCCACCTTACACTTGAACCACACACGCTCTTGTTTTTTTAAGCAAAACATGAGATGGACAAGGAGATATGAAGACATATTTGCTTGTTCTGATCGGATTTTTAATGCTGGGAAGTGGATGCAAGACAGCTCCTAAGGAAAGGCCGCCTGTGGGAGTGAATGCCTTCCGCGTTGAGCCACAAACAATTCCAGCTATTTTTGAATTTGTGGGTGTGGCCAAAAGCTCCCATCCTGTACAGATAAGGGCGCGGGTGGAAGGGTATTTGAATTCAATCGACTATGTAGAAGGGAGCATGGTCGAAAAAGATACATTACTTTTCCAGCTCGATCCCCGTCAATTTCTGGCAAGCTTGGAAGCAGCTCAAGGGGCACTGGCAAGGCAGGAGGCAGTATTGTGGCGTGCTCAAAGAAGCCTGGCCCGTATCGAGCCCTTGTATAAGCAAAATGCAGCTAGCCAAAGAGATTTTGACGACGCTACAGCTCAGGTGTTAACGGCTGAAGCCTCTGTCATTATTGCAAAACAGAATGTAGTCCAAGCAGAGTTGAACTTAAGCTACACGCATATCACCTCGCCAATCAAGGGATTGACTGGAAGGGCTTTATTTCGAGATGGTTCTTTGATTACTCCATCGGTAAATGGTTTATTAACAGAGGTCTCGGTGATTGATCCGATCTGGATCTATTTTTCTGTCGCTGATAATGAACTGCTCCAAGGAAGAGCTGAAGGGGATGCCAAGACATTGCTTCTCCCAGCTGAACATCAATATGAGGTCACCCTCGAGTTGTCAGATGGCTCCACTTACCCCTATACGGGTAAAGTCAATTTTACCTCACCTACCCTAGATCCGCTGACAGGCACAATGTCTGCGCGCGCCGAATTTGTGAACCCCGAAGGAGAGGTACTGCCGGGACAGTTTGTTCGGGCGAAGGTAAGCGGCGCTTTGAGACCAAATGCTCTGATTGTCCCGCAATCGGCTGTTTTCCAAGGAAACAAGGGAAAGTCTGTATTTGTGATCACTGATAATAAAGTTTCGATTATGGAAGTTGAGGTGGGAGATTGGTTTGAAAATTACTGGATCATTAAACAAGGGCTGAAGCCTGGTGATGTGGTAGTAGCAGATGGTGTCAATAGGGTGCACGAAGGGGCAACCATTCATATTCTATCGACCAAGACTTATACAATTTCCAGAAAATAAAGTCATGAAGTGGTACTGGGTAACATGAGAGATTTGGATGATCGTTTCGAGGCCTATGTTTTTGCACCTAAGCGAGAAAGGATCGTTCAAAAATGGCGTGTTATACGGCGCCAATTTGTGACTTTATTTTCTGGAAATGGTATTATTCATGATTGCTAAGTATTTTATCAACCGCCCCATCTTTGCCACAGTGATCTCGATCCTCATTGTTCTAGCAGGTGGTATCGCTCTATACATCTTGCCCATCGAACAGTACCCCAACATCACTCCCCCTCAGATACAAGTGACGGTCTCATACCCAGGAGCAAGCGCTCAGACGATCGCAGATTCGGTCGCAACACCCTTGGAAGACCAGATCAACGGGGTCGAGAACATGATCTATATGTACTCGGAAAGCGCTGCCACAGGTAATTTGACACTCAATATCTTTTTTAAAATCGGCGCAGACGTCGATCAGGCTTTGAACAACGTGCAAGACCGGGTCGATTTGGCCATGCCTCAATTGCCAGAAGAGGTGCAAAAAGAAGGGGTTATTGTCAAAAAACAAACTCCGACCATCTTGCTTCTTGTGGCCTTGCAAGGAGAAGGTGAGCGTTTTGATGAGCTTTATGTCAACAACTATGCGACGATCCACATTGCTGATGAGCTACAACGCTTACCCGGGATTAGCAACGCTCAAGTAATCAACGCGCGCAACTACGCCATGCGTCTTTGGCTACGGCCCGATAAAATGGCCCAGCTCGGTATTTCTACCTCAGATGTGACCGAGGCGGTCCAAGCTCAAAACAATGACTACCCCATAGGTCAGCTTGGACTACCACCAAACACCTCATTTGTTCCCCTCACCATTCCGGTAACAGGTTTAGGCAGACTCTCGGAGCCCGATCAATATGACAATATCATCCTGCGAGCTACTCCTGAGGGTGCGACCGTGGTAGTAAAAGACATTGGGCATTCTGAACTAGGTGCACAAGACTACAGCGTGAATGGGGCTATCAATGGAAAAACCACAGCGCTTATCGCTATCTATCAAGATTATGGAGCCAATGCAATCGACATTGCAACAGCGGTTAGGTCATCTCTTGAAAGACTTTCCAAACGCTTTCCTGCAGGGATCAAATACTCAATACCGTACGACACAACAACCTTTATCAAGGTGTCTATCCACGAAGTAGAAAAGACGCTTTACGAAGCAGCTATTTTAGTAGCGCTTGTCGTTTTTATCTTCTTGCAGAATCTACGTGCCACGCTCATCCCGGTGATCGCGATGATCGTTTCAATCATCGGTAGCTTTGCAGGGATGTATATGCTGGGTTTTTCTCTGAACACGCTCACACTTTTTGGCCTTGTTTTAGCCATCGGTATTGTGGTGGATGATGCGATTGTGGTTGTAGAAAATGTCGAGCGTAACATGCGTGAGAAAGGTCTTGCACCCAAAGAGGCCGCTCTAAAAGCGATGGAAGAGGTTTCTGGACCAATCGTTGCTATTGTCTTTGTCTTGTGCGCTGTTTTTATCCCCGTAGCTTTTTTAGGAGGGATAGCAGGAGAGCTATATAAGCAATTTGCTTTGACAATTGTCGTTTCTGTGCTCTTTTCGGGTCTCGTGGCTTTGACATTAAGCCCGGTCCTTGCAGCCCTATTGTTTAAGCAGCATGCAAAACAGACAAAAATCGGCGCAGCCTTCAATCGCTTCTTGGATAAATGCACACACCATTATTCGGGGGGGTCTGCATGGCTGATCGATCGCCCTACAATTGCCATAGGTGGATTTGCTCTTGTGATCGCTCTGCTTGTGTTTTTCATGAAGATTGTTCCCACAAGCCTTGTGCCCCAAGAAGACCAAGGGTATCTTTTTGTCTTCGCCAATACACCTGACGGGGCAAGCCTTGCCCGAACCCAGCAGGTTACAGACCAAGTGGGCCCAATTGCTCTGAAAAATGAGGGCGTTGAAAACTTTATTTCTCTCACCGGTTTCAGTCTAATGGAAAATCTAAACCGCACGACTGTGGGTACTTATTTCGTTATGCTCAAAAACTGGGACAAACGGAAATCTAAAGAACTACAGGCGGGAGGGATCTTGCAAGATCTAACACGGGAATTGATGGCAATCCCACAAGCTCAGATCATGCCCTTCAATCCACCCGCCATTCAAGGTTTAGGAACAGTAGGAGGCTTTGAGTTCTGGATTATCAACGAGGGCGATGGTGGGCTCGATGCCCTAGAGTCGGCAACCAATCAATTCATCGAAGAGGCAAGCAAAAGAGTAGAATTGGGCCCCATGACAACCGCTATCCAAGCCAATTGTATGCAGCTCTACGCAGATGTCGATCGCGTCAAAGCACGGGCTTTAAAAGTTGCCGTCCGCGATGTCTACCAGGCCCTTCAATGTCAACTCGGTTCTGTATACGTCAATAACTTTAACAAATATGGACACGTCTTTCAGGTCATGCTACAAGCTGAACCAAATTTTCGCAGCACACTTGCTGAAGTAGGTAATATCTACGTCCGCTCATCGGATCAACAGATGGTTCCTATCAAATCGTTGGTCTCCTTTCGCAATTCCAGCGGTCCCGATCTGGTCAGCCGCTTTAATAACTTTCCTGCAGCGAAAATCACCGGCGGGGCAAAGCCTGGATATAGCTCGGGCCAGGCGATGCAGGTCATGGCAGAGATCGCTGATACAATCCTTACCGGAGACATGACCTACTCGTGGAGTGGCGAAGCCTATCAAGAACAGGAGGCAGGTGGTGCCGGCGCTCTGGCGATTGTGGGAGCTTTACTCCTTGTATTTTTGATTTTGTCTGCCCTTTATGAGCGGTGGTCGCTGCCTCTTGCTATTCTGTTAGGCGTCCCCTTTGGAATTCTGGGAGCTCTCATTGCTGTGTGGCTCCGCGGGCTGGAAAACGATGTCTATTTCCAAATTGGATTGGTCACCCTCATCGCATTGGCTGCCAAAAATGCGATCTTAATTGTGGAATTTGCAATCCAGCGCCGCCGGGAAGGGATGTCAGCACGCGATGCTGCACTAGAAGGGGCCAGGCAGAGATTCAGAGCGATCATTATGACCTCGCTCACCTTTATATTCGGGGTGCTTCCTCTTGTCACCAGCTCGGGCGCCGGCGCTGCCAGTCGCCATTCTGTCGGCACAGGCGTGATGGGCGGAATGATCTTCGCCACCCTCTTTGGCATTTTCTTTATTCCTTTTTTCTATAAACTCCTCGATCGAAAATAAAGCAGATTAATACCATTTCTTGAACAGCCGAAGAATATCTGTGTATAAGAAGGATCTTTGAGGAATCGAAAACCCCGCTCATCAGATGAAAGTAGCGGTTCCGAATCCTTTTCTGAATAGGATTAAAGAGGTAAGATGAGGGAGAACTGAGCGCCGCCGGTGGGACGATTTTTGACGCGGATCGTGCCATGGTGGATGTCAGTGATGGCCTTAACGATAGCCAGTCCCAGGCCAAGTCCTGTGGAAACCGTTCCTTGGACGCGATAGAACTTCTCAAAGACTAGGTCCAGATCTTCTTCAGGAATACCTCTTCCTTCATCCAATACAGATAGCATAAAGGCACCATTCAAAATCGTTGCTTCAATTATAACAGTCGATTGAGGCGGGGAATATTCGATGGCATTCCTCAAAAGATGATGGAGGAGTATATTCATCAATGAGGGATCACAGGCTATAAGTGGAAGATTTGCCTCGATGTCGATTTTCAGATGATGGTCCTTGAGCACACTTTTGATTTCCTCATGGACTGCATGGATAATCGTGGCTATATCCAGCATTTGTTTTTTGAAAGCGATGAATCCCCCACTTAGTTTAGCCATCGCTCGTGCGCTCTCAGCAACATGCAGCAAATTTTCTGATTTTTGTTCGATTTTGTTCATCAACGCAAAGAGCTTAACATTCTGAATCGCTTCTTCTTCATCCCTGCACTCTTTAAGAGAATCGTGGATAACCTTGAGAGGTCGGTAAAGCTCATCAGAGATCGACCAAAGCACTTTTGCATAGATCGTTTCGATCTGGCGAAAAAATTGGCTTGTCCTCTCTTTTTCTTCGGACCGTGAACGTTCTAGGAAATGGGCGAGCTGTTGGGATACAGTATAGAGGAAGTTTGCTTCTTCGGGTAAAAGATATTTGTCAACAAAAGGATGGAAAGCGAGTACCCCTACATTCTCTTTATAGCCTTTCAGGGGGATATAGAGATATTTTACAGAGGGGAGGGTTTTTGTGGACCATCCCGCTTCTTTACCTTGTTCCAAGACCCATCTAGCCACAGCTTTTTCTTTTGTGTCGAGTGCTACAGCAGAGCCGCTTTCAAAAGTTAATTCTCCTTCAGGGTTGATGGAAATGATCTCACAGCTACCCTGCAAGATTGCGCCCAATTTTTCTTTGACAGCTTTAAAGAGTTGCTCAGATGTCGGGGCTGCACTAATTTCCCTCACAATTTCATAAATCGCCTGTATCGAGCGCTCTTTTTTGACTAGAAGCTCTTGTCGTATTTTGACCCGGTTGGCCAAGATCCCTGCTAGTAGGGCTGTGAAGAAAAAGAGGAATATTCCCACCTTGGGCTTAGAAAACTCCTCTGAAACTATCAGTGGAACAAAATAGTAATGCCAGACCACTGCACAGAGCAGACCACAAAAAATGAGAGGGCCTCTCTTAAAAAAGAAGCTAAAAAGCAAAATGCTTAATATAAAAATACTTGCTACCACCTTGTAGCCCACATAGGGAAGAATCCACGCGTTCAATCCAGTGAGCAGCACGGTCCACAAAAAGATGTGTAAATAGGGAAGCACACTACCCCACTCTCTTTTTTTGAGTAGTTTTCTTTTAGGCACGGGAAAATAAGTTGAAGGACGAATGATGTGGACATCGACATTGCAGACTTTAGAAAGCCGTTCTGCTAAAGAGCGTTTAAACACACCGAACAACTGTTGCCGAGTCGTTTTACCGAAGATGACCTGGGTAATGTTTTTTTGTTCTACAAGCCTGCGGATTCCCTCAACTACAACGGGATCTTGGGTAGTTACTACCTCGGCTCCCAATTCACGTGCGAGAGCCAAGTTTTTGGAAAGGGCTGTGTTCTCATCAGCGCTTAAAATACTTCCGTCATCGACATAAGCGACTACCCACGTCGCATGCAAGGCAAGAGCTAGACGGCGTGCGGAGCGTATAAGCGGCTGCATAAAGGGATGAGGATTGATGGCTACAAGGAGTTTTTCTCGCGTTCTCCAGGATGTCTGTCGCTTGAGGGTGGCAAACATTTCATGCAATTCAAGATCGACCATTTCGGCTGTAAAACGGAGTGCAAGCTCCCTCAGTCCCGTTAAACGATCCTCCTGAAAAAAGTTCTTAAGGGCAACTTCTCCAAGGTCACCGGTATAGACCTTCCCCTCTCTGAGCCTTTGGAGCAATTCGGCCGGAGGGATATCGACCAGTTCAATATCGGCGGCCCTTTCGATGACATGATCAGGAACTGTCTCCCCAATCTTGATCCCTACAATCCCTTCTACAATATCTTTGTAGCTCTCTACGTGTTGGATGTTAATTGTAGTGAAAACGTCAATACCCGCTTCTAGAATTTCAACCACATCCTGCCAACGTTTGACATGCTTGGATCCTGGAACATTGGTGTGGGCAAGTTCATCGATCAAAACCAGTTGTGGATGTAATTTGATAACCTCATCGAGATTCAAATCACAAAACGTTTTTTCCTTATAAACAATTTCTTTCAGAGGAATACGCTTTAAAGGCCCTAGTAGCCTTGCCGTTTCAGATCTGCCATGTGTTTCCACGTTGCCGACAATGACATCAAACCCTTCTTCCATTTTCTTCTGGGCTGCCTCTAACATCGTGTACGTTTTACCCACGCCCGCCGCCATGCCCAAAAAGATCTTCAAACGTCCCTTGCCCCTTTTATGCTCATTGGACTGGATCATTTTGAGCAATTCTTCAGGATCTGGCCTTACATCTTCAGTCATAATTTTCCTGCTTCCATTTGATCAAGTGCAATATTTAATTGAAGGACATTGACATGTGGGACACCCAAGAAATGGAAGTGAGGCTTAATCGTATACGACTCTATAAGCCTTTCTAGCTCCTCAGATGTTACTGCACGAGCCTGGGCAATCCTGCCTACCTGAAAGAAAGCCGATTCTGGTGTAATATGAGGATCAATTCCACTTGCCGAGGCAAATAAAAGATCGCTGGGCACTTCCTTGCCAAAAACTTCTAACGCATTTTTTCTTGCTTCGACAAGCTGTTTGAGATGTGCACTTGTGGGGCCCAAATTACTGCCATGGGCAGGTAATGCGCTATAATCACTAGCTGAGGGCCTAGGCCAAAAATACCGTGAACTAGAAAATTTCTGACCTATTAGCTCTGATCCCACAAGTTCTCCTTTAAGAACGATCCTGCTGCCACGGGCTTTTTGAGGCATCGTCACCTGAGCGACTGTGGTTAGAACCAAGGGATAAAGGATACCTGTTAAAATCACCATCCACACTAACATTTTGATAGGTTGCATCATGATGTGATCCCCAAAAAGAGAATGACCCAATCGACGATTTTAATGCCCACAAAAGGGACAATGAGCCCCCCCACACCATAAATAAGAGCATTGCGCACAAGCAAATCTTGAGCGGGTCTGGCGTAATAGCTGACCCCTCTTAGCGCCAAAGGAATAAGGGCAATGATAATCAATGCATTAAAGATCACAGCACTCAAGATTGCGCTTTGAGGCGAGCTCAAATGCATTACGTTCAAAAATGAGAGAGGTCCCCAAACTTCCCCCTCACGTAGGTAAAGCGTACCAAAAATAGCAGGTATGATGGCAAAATACTTGGCGACATCATTTGCAATGCTGAATGTCGTCAAAGCTCCGCGGGTCATGAGCATTTGCTTACCGATTTCAACGATTTCAATCAATTTTGTGGGATTGCTGTCCAAATCAACCATATTGCCCGCTTCACGAGACGCTTGTGTTCCTGTGTTCATTGCGACTCCTACATCGGCCTGGGCAAGAGCAGGTGCATCATTAGTGCCATCACCTGCCATCGCGACCATATGCCCAAGTTGCTGCTCGTATTTGATGTGAGCTAATTTCATTTCAGGTGTCGCTTGAGCAATGAAGTCATCCACGCCAGCTTCGGCGGCAATGGCGGCAGCTGTTAAAGGGTTATCTCCCGTCACCATCACCGTCCGAATTCCCATTTTTCGAAGCTGTTCAAATCGGGTTTGAATCCCTCCTTTCACAACATCTTTTAAGTAGATGACACCGAGAATTAAATTCCCATCGCTCACCAGAAGAGGAGTCCCTCCCTCCTTGCTTATTGCCTCAATCTCTTTGTTTAAGACACTTGGCAAAAAGCTTCCCTGCTTCTCGATATGTGCAATAATGGCTTCCACACAGCCCTTACGGACAGTCCTGACTGTCTTGCCTTGGGAGTCCAGCACATCGACTCCACTCATACGTGTCTGTGTTGAAAAGGGGATGAATCTGAGTTGCCCCATATCAACATCTTCTGCACGGAGACCAAATTGATTTTTGGCCAAAATGACAATAGACCTCCCTTCGGGAGTTTCATCTGAAAGTGAGGCCATCTGTGCAACTCTAGCAAGCTCCTTTTCAGAAACTCCTGCGACCGGAGTAAAATGAACCGCCATCCGGTTTCCCAATGTGATTGTACCCGTTTTATCCAACAGGAGAATATCGACATCTCCTGCCGCTTCGATACTCCGTCCGCTTTTGGCAATCACATTCCTTCTGATCAATCGATCCATGCCCGAAATCCCAATGGCATTCAGCAATGCGCTGATCGTTGTGGGAATCAAACAGACCAAAAGAGCGATTAAAATGGGGATCGTCACCTTTTCAGAAAGGGCTTGGCTAGCTGCGCGTGCACTATAAACTGCAAAGAGCTTTAAGGAAGAGACAGTCAGTAAAAAAACGATGGTGAGTGCAGCCAAGACAATGTTTAGCGCAATTTCATTCGGTGTTTTTTGTCTTTTAGCTCCCTCTATCAGTAGGATAATTCGATCTAAAAAGGTATTCCCAATCCCCGATGTGACCAGAATTTTCATACTGTCACAAATCACCTTTGTGCCAGCTGTGACTGCACTTCTATCCCCTCCACTTTCGCGGATTACAGGAGCCGATTCTCCAGTAATTGCCGATTCATCCACCGTTGCAATCCCTTCAATCACCTCTCCATCTGCAGGAATGATGTCACCGGCTGTACATACAACCACCATACCCTTTTCCAGTAGTGAAGCCGGAAGAATGCTCGTATTCCCCTCGTGAAGCACTCGGGCCTGCACTTCCACCTGCATTTTCCTAAGAGAGGTGGCTTGGGCTTTTCCTCTGCTTTCTGCAACATTTTGGGCAAAACTTGCGAAGAAAACTGTAAACCACATCCACAGAGCTATTTGGACATTGAACCAGGAAACGGAACGGTAAATGATTTCATCGATGACATAGCCTGTTGAGAAAATAGCCCCCAAATAAACGACAAACATCACCGGATTTTTAAACTGTGTTTGGGGCTTGAGAGAAAAAAATGTATTTTTAGCACTATCTACAAGGATAGATCTGTCCATCAAAATGCCTGCCCCTTCATCATCACTAATTGCTCAACGAGGGGGCCTAAGCACAAAGCCGGAAAAAAGGTGAGGGCTCCCACAATCAAAATAACTCCCAAAAGAAGAAAGAGGAATAAGTAACTGCTTGTCGAAAAAAAACCTTTGGTTTCACGAAGAGTCTTTTTTTGTACTAAAGACCCTGCGATCGCAAGGCTAGGTACCACAATGGAAAGACGCCCCAAACACATGCACAGAGTGAGCGCTTTATTGAAAAATGGGCTGCCTATTTCGAGCCCAGCAAATGCGCTCCCATTATTGCCCGCTGCAGAGGCAAACGCATATAAGATTTCGGAAAGGCCATGGGGTCCTTTGTTCCCAATCGAGCTAAGTGCTGGAGGAAAAATGCTTGCTAACCCGGAGCCAATTAAAATCAGGGCAGCTGGCAACAAGAGGGCGACACAGACCCATTGCATCTCTCGCTTCTCGATTTTTTTACCCATGTATTCAGGCGTCCGCCCCACCATCAAGCCCGCTATAAAGATCGTTAACAATACAAACATGAGCATGGTACATAAGCCAACCCCCACCCCGCCAAAGAGTAATTCACCAATTAGGATGTTAAATAGAGCAATCCCACCGGCTAAAGGTGAAAGACTATCGAGCATTCCATTGACCGATCCATTGGATGTCGCAGTTGTCAATGTCGACCACAATACCGTTTGGCAAACACCAAACCGCACCTCTTTTCCCTCCATGAGCGGTTGTGCTTGAAAAAGAGGGTTTACCATCTGTTCTGAATAGAATGCTACTGCACTGCCAGCCCCCCATAGGATAGCCATCGCGAGCAGAAGGAGCCACCCATGCCTTCGCTCCCCTATCATCGTTCCATACATAAAGGTTAAAGATGCTGGAATCAAAATGATTGCAAGGGATTCTAAAAAGTTGCTTACTGCATTGGGATTTTCAAAAGGATGAGCACTATTGGTTCCAAAAAATCCCCCTCCGTTAGTTCCCAGTTGTTTGATGGCTACTTGGGAGGCGACCGGGCCCATAGGAATTGTTTGAACCTCATTTTCCAGAGTCATCGCTTTTAGGTAAGGAGCAAAGGATTGGATCGCCCCTTGGCTGATCAGCGCAAAGCCTAAAACCACCGCTAAGGGCAAGAGTAAATAGACCACCGTTCTAACCAGATCGGCCCAAAAGTTGCCGATTGTTTCAGATGATTTACGAGATATCCCTCGGATAAGAGCGATCAGAGTTGCATTACCAGTTGCAGCACTTAAAAAATTTTGGACCGTTAGCCCACTCATTTGTGTGAGATAACTCATGGTTACCTCACCGGAATAAGCTTGCAGGTCAGTGTTTGTTGTGAAGCTCATAGCAGTATTGATTGCTAAATGCCAAGGGACTGCAGGCAACCCTTCTGGATTCAAAGGGAGAAGGTGCTGGAAGCGCTGAATCAGAAACAGGAAAGCCCAACCCAACAAATTGAAAATGAGCAGAGTTTTGGTATATTTTTTCCAACCCATCTCTTCACGAGGATTTACGCCCGCAATTTTATAGGTCATGTTTTCTAACGGGAATAACAACCGGTGTAAAAAAGTCACCTCTCCACGAAAAACTTTGACCATGTAACTACCGAGGAGAGGAATCAGCCCCAGAAGCACGACAAGCAACAGAACGATTTGTATACACTCAAAATTTTTCAGGATAAATCACCGCGTACGCTAAGTAGACTAACAACCCCACCACAAGAATGCCTGCAAAAATAAAATCGAGACCCATCGATTTGTATATGCGCTCTTTCCCAATACTTTTCAAAAAATATTTTATCTAAAAAATACCAAGCTCACCCTCATGGGCAACAAGTTGCTTCGTACTTCCCTTAATCAAATAATTGATTTTTAACCAAACTTAATTAACCAAATGGTAATAATTTTACTATTTTTTTACTATTTTATTGATTAATAAAGAAAACTGCGTTACAATTAACATATTAATTACAAAAAAAATTGGCAAAAGTTTGATTTCTACTATTTCAAACACTAATTGTTTTGGGTGCTTTAGAAAGCTAAATCCCTTGTCTTTAAAATCATCAATTCTATGCACGGCAATTGAATGTGTTGCTTTGGCTGCTTTGGGAGGATGGATAGGGTTTTATTTTCATCCTCACTATACTTCTTATATAGGTATTGGAATTTTATCTGGTTCTATTATTCTAAATAATAGTTTATTTCTTTTTATCAATCGTCAGAATATATTTTTTGGAGGCTATCCTCTTCAAAAACAATTAGAGGTCGATAAAAATAAATATGGAGCCGAAATTATTGGATTACAAATCGATAATAAAACATGCTATTTTTACGGAGCTTTTATTAACCCGTTACATGTGGAATGGCAAAAAAATCCAGCCGGTTTAAGCTTTGAAGATAGTATTGGTGAAAAAATTTTTCAAGAAGAAAATTTTAAAAAAAAACTTATGAATAATGAATTGCGTATATTGACTTCTGAGGAAAGAGAAAGGGTTTGTGTGCATTTTGAGGAGGGTAGATTATTGCAGATTGGGCTTGATAATGCCAATGACTTAAATTCAGTAATTCCTAAAGGCGAATATATTTTTGTTTTACAAAAGATAAATGATAAAAAGCAATTATACCTAGCAAAAAAGGAGCTCACTACTAAAGGAAGGATTCAACATTCCAGTTTTTTTCATTCTTTATCAGTGAAGAGCGCAGGTATGATTACAATTGATGATAATGGTCGCATATCTAAATTAGTCATGCATAGCGGGCATTTTTTACCAACCAATGAAAATATCCCAATTATTCAAAAATTTATAAGTAACAAAATTCCAAAAGACCGCTTAAATTTTGACATCTCAATGCCTGCAGGCTATATAGTGTAAAGGAAACTGATAATCCTACCCCCCCCCGATGACAATGCCATCCATGTGCCGCCCGTAGTAGCTACGCTGCCAATAATCAGCAAACCCAAAAAAACAATACTTATCGTCAAAATATTGTTTTAAATATTGGAGCTCCTAACTAGGATTCCGCAAATATGCGTATTGTGTTTTGTAGCGTCGCGCTGCTAATTTGTGCAGGCTGTAACCTAGAGCCCCGCTACCACACGCCCTACATGGAAATGCCCTGTACATGGCGTATTGACAGTGACCTAAGCTCAACATGCTGCAATGCCAGGTGGTGGCAAGAGCTAGATGATCCTGTTCTCAATGCTCTGGTGCTGGAAGCCCTTGCTAATAACTATGATTTGAAGGTTGCGGTCGCACGCGTATGTGAATTTTTTGCTCGCTACCAAGTCGTTAGCTCTCAATTATGGCCTCAAATCTCACTTGGCGGTACAGCGCTGAAAGAGAAAATTCCGCAGAGGACAGTTTTTGCTCCAGAGGGATTCAACCCGATTACACCGTTTTATGCTTATGAATTCTCTTTGGCCTACGAGATTGACTTTTGGGGTAAAATTCGTAGCCAAGCCCACACAGCTTATGCTGAGGCCCTTGCCTCGATTGAGAATAGAAGAACTGTCGTTTTAACTATAGTGGGAGCAGTGTCGCAAGCATATGTACAGCTACGCGAGTTAGATCAAGAACTTGAAATCGCAGAGGCCACCCTTGCCGAGAGAAAAGAATACCTGCGACTGGCCACTCTCCGTTTTCAAGGGGGGCTGACCTCCGAAATTGAAGTGGTGCAAGCGGCCGCCGTTTACGACGAGACGCTCGCAAACGTCACTTTTCTCCAAGAACTGATTCCTCAACAAGAAAATCTCATCAGTGTTCTGGTAGGCTCCAACCCCACATGTATTCTACGCGGCAGCACCCTATCTGCCATGAAGCCTCCCCCGGATGTGCCTACCGGTCTACCTTCCGAACTTCTTTTGCGTAGACCCGATATCCGTGCGGCTGAAGACCACCTGGTCGCTGCCAATGCAGAAATCGGAGCCGCGAGAGCCGCCTTTTTTCCCGATATCTCTCTGACAGGACTTTTCGGAGGCGAAAGTTTTGAGCTCAAAACACTGTTCTCAACCGCCTCGCGTGCTTGGCACATTGGGGCTACTTTCCTGCAGCCTATTTTCACAGGGGGCAAGTTAACAGGCGAGCTCAAAATTGCCTGGGCCAAGAAGCAAGAAGCGCTATATGCCTATGCTCAAACTGTCTTAAACGCTTTCAAAGAAGTAGAAGATGCACTCATTGCCTACCAGCAACAAAGTCAATTAATCAAAGTCCAAGAAGACAAGGTGGCACAGACGCGCACATATCTCCATCTATCATGGCTACGCTATTACAACGGCCAAACAGATTACCTGACGGTACTCGATGCTGAGCGCGAATTGTACGCCACACTCATCGATCTCACAAGGGCTCAGGGCAACACCTTAATTGCATTCATCGATCTCTATAAAGCACTAGGAGGCGGCTGGGTCATTGACGCCGATTGCTGTCTCCGTCCTTAACTCGACTTTGTACATTTTTGGGGCCGCCTGTTTCGCCTATTTACTCTCAGACGTTTACCTTCGGCAAACTGGACGATTTATTTAAACAGGAAGGGGTTTTTAACCCCTTCCTATTCAACTAAACGTCCCTGAGAGCAAATATCTCGAGGCCTTCGGTCCCAAAAATGTACAAAGCCGAGCTTAATCAAAAATCTATCTCTTGAATGACTTTCAATTTTTCTTTTATTTCATCGATGAAATGATGAGAAATGACTAAAATAGACGGGGGACAAGAAAGCTGTTGCAAGGCATGAATAGCTTCGAGCTGATAATTGATATTGACTTTATCAAGATGAGTCAAGGGCTCATCTAAAATAACAAAACGCAATTCTTTAGTAGATCTACACGATTCTAAGGCGATGAGGATAACCAGCCTTCGTTTTTCTCCTGATGACAACGTAGAGAAATTCCTCGCGGGAAAAATCCGATCAGTCGCTAGATTACCTCCAGCATTTTTAAAAAATGAATCTATTTGATCTATTTGCTTTTTTCTTAAGTCTTTCAAAAACTCTAACATCTGGCAAGGAAATACTGAAGGCTTACGGGCTTCAATATTTTTAATTTCTTGCTCAATTAAATTGTCTGGAGATTTCCATGCCAAATCGACCAACAATGAATCAAACTGGGTTTTAGATTCCTTAAGCAAAGATTCATTTCCCAAAAAGGTAATGCTTTTGAACAAATCTATTATCCTAGTATTCGTGCTCACATTTTCTTCCCTAAAAAAGAAGATTCTAGAATCGAACTCTTCACGTGAAAGCTCATGAACATTGATAACTTGCCCATGAGATATAAAAAGGAGATCCCCCGTATGTTCTATGAGATGTGTTACTGCTGCAAGAAAGGTCGATTTTCCTTTCCCGGATGGTGCTTTTAAAAGGGTGACTGAGCCCGAAGGAATGAAACAAGATACTGACAATGTTTCATGTTGGAAGGAAACATTTGGTGAAAAATCCTCGAGCAATAATCCATTGTCATATTTAGGCGAAATGACAGCTTGAAGAACCCGCCCCTGAAGGGCTTCGGGATGCTTCGCCTTGTAAGATTTTGAAACGTATTTGCTTAGGCTCGCCTCACTCGGCCCTGAAGGGTCTGGATTGCAGCTTAGCGCAAGTTCAGTTTTTTTGTGCATGCTGCAATGCTCCTTCCATCTTTGAGGAGTCGCTATCAAGTCAAGGCTAGATAATGCCTGAATGAGATGAGAAGTTGTTTCGGTTGTCCTCATAGCCGCAACCCTAGACTTTTGGAATGCTAATGTTCCTGTGAGACCGACCAAGCCCTGTGTAAGACCAAAAAAGCTCGATAAAAGTTGTCCCGTGCCGCTCCAGATGAATCTCAATGAAAACAGTAAAAGTGGTAATTGCGATAAAAAATTCACCTTTACTGTAAGCCAAACATGTTCTTTGTATATTTTGTCCACATACTGAAGAAGCTGCGCCGCTAAGCCGAGACGTAATTCAGATTCCCTTCTAAAGGTATTTTCTTTAAAAAATCTTTCACCGATTGGAAAAGATGCCAATCCTAAAACTATCACAATAAAAGCAGTCGTGCTATCGCCGTTTGCCAGAAGAGCAAAACCACAAAAAAGCGGAGCGCCTATATTTAAGATTCTTGATCTTTGGTAGCCATTTAGTTCTGATTGATAGACTTCTGTAGGAAGCGATTGCAATGAATTGATTTCTGTTTCAGAACAACCTCTACCCGCTAAAAAAGACTGAATCTCTATAGAATGGGTGCTTAATCGTTTGAGATATTTTTGAAGCTCCAAACTCAGAAAAGTTCCTGATTTGTTCTGAAGAAAAGCACCGATTATCGCACCACCAATCTTTAAGACAACCCCCGTAAAGAAAATCCATAGAGGCCTATAGGCAGATAACCCAAGAGTAATAAAAAAATATCCCCATATCTCAACGAATAAAAATAAAGCTAAAAAAAGGCGAAATGATGCTAAGATTGTCGATGGTTTTTCATGACCAGAAACCTCAAATAAGAGAGATGCCGGCACTTGATTATTTCCACACCATTTTTTATCTAGATCTATGAGAATGGATTTTTTCAACTGCCAGTTCTCTCCTATGTAAGCTAGCTTAGACCATTGGTTTATCGTCGCAACACCAAGTTGCCACAACTGGCCCTGACTCTGTCAATTTCCATGACGACGCAAATGCTTTTGCTGGCAAGTCCCTCTTTTTGACAATTCTAAGAGTAGATTCTTTAAACTCTAGGTTTGATGTTTCATGAAGGACTTCATCTTCATTCAGTGCAAAATGCTGATGAGAGACTGACTTCTACTCACAAGCAAAATTCATACCTTTAGGACGAAATTTCCGGATGCACCAGAAATGTTTATGAAATCGCCCTGAAATGTTCATTGATCTTCATAATTTATTTTTTAAATCTTCTATTTTGTCTTTGATCATTTTATTTAAAATATTCAATGAATTCACAACTATTGTATCTCCATCATTAGCGGGCTTATCTAAACCCTGGTCTAAAGCTAAAGAATAAGCAACCTCAATATCCAGCCATGTTGTACGGAAATTTTTTTTCCATTCTTTATCTACTACCGTCAACTGCTTTAGATAACTTTCTAAATCGTATATTAAGTCGCTAATATAGATAGATTTATTAAAATATTTTGTAATTTTTAAAGTCATCAATTCTAAAACGCTAATATCTTTTTGGATGCTATTTTCTTGCAGCGTCATTGGTTGATTTCTCCATAAGAAATTGTTATCACTCTACCTTCATTATTTAAAACGACAGCCACGTCATTAACACTATCATAGTAAGCCATAGTACCTGGATTTTTTCCTGCAGAATAAGAACCTTTCTTTATCGTCTGTTCGATTACAGAAGGAGTAAATCCTCTATTTTGCGTTTGATCTAAAGCATGTGCTGAATAAGTACGACCTTGAATAGTTGCCAGGCTATTTTTTAAAGGTTGATAAGAAGGATTTTTTAACTCAAAGCCTTTATGACCAAGAAATCCATTACTCCCTCTTAGTTGTTTAGTACTTTGCTTAGCAATTTTAGTGATTTGAGTAGGCATTCTCGCTAATTTGGTGAACCCAATCACACCCTTGATCGCCCCATATCCTCCAGCAACCAGAGAGCCTATTTCTAACCCCATCGTAGTTTTAGAGCGGAAAGCTTGATAGAGAGCGTCTAATTCATCCATTGCCATCATGCCCATCAGGCAGCTTCCTACTGCGGCGATTTGACGCATTTGAGATTGCTCTACTGCTTCGATCATATTGATTCTTTCGTGAAGGCTCATCTCCAGTTCTGCAGAGCCGATGTAGACAGCTGCACTTTGAAGGTCATGGAGTGAGCCTGCCAAAAAATCCACGACGCCATGGCCTATCCCTCCCAGCACGCTTTTGATATTGCTGCCCATTTTGCTACGGTAGCTATTGGCTGGAGCTTCGCTTCTTCCATCTCTTCCGCAGATGCAAACGCATCCTGGCGGGGCATTATGCCAGCCAGGGTGTCCATGCTGCGTGCAGCCACAATTTGGGGCTAATTGGGAGTTAAATCCGAAATAATCCACATATTTCACGGGATTATTGCGGACGGTCGACTTCTACCTCCGTGTAGTCACCGTGAATGGTGCTGACGTTTTCAACTATGCTAGCTGGATCCCCTTCTCTTGATCCGAGGTATATTTCACTGATTGAACTTTGAGCAGCATTTACATGCTGAATACAGAACAGGCAGGCTATAAAGCCAAGTATCAATCGCGTCATCGTTTAGCTCGCTAATTAGCGCAAGGCACACCTTACAATCTGAAAGCGTTGGATAATACGCAAAATGCCAGTATTTTCACGAATAGAATTTTTTATGATTTTGTTAAGCTCTCGTTAAACAGAAACTACCCAGCTACAGGGCGTTTTCACTAAAAAGATTTGACAGTCATTAAATCCTTCCTATCCTGCCGCTTGCGATCCTGCTCATCATGTTATTTTTCAAAAAGAGAAACAAGATTTGCAGGATCGCAAGCGGCAGGATATTGAGGATAAATAACTTATCTTCTGTAAAGTATTTTTAGTGAAAACACCCTGACCCAGCTATGGCCACTACCTGTGTATTTGATCGTTTTGCTTTGAATTTTCCCACAGAGAGGCTTTTAACCAAAAAGATGGATTACCTGAATAGTTACAAAAAATCCTCTTTGCGTCTTTGTGTCTTTGCGTTTAAATGGGTGGGAACGATAGGAGGTTAGAAAAATGGAACACCCTTTCACATTGCCATTAGGAGCTAAAGCTCCCCCGTTTAAGTTGCCAGCCACAGACGGGAAACAATACAGTCTACCAGACTTCAAAGGATCGAAAGTCCTCGTTATTTTTTTCACGTGCAACCACTGCCCTTATGTCACCGGATCTGACGAAGTGACACGTCAAACCGCTGACAAATTCAAGGCCCAAGGAGTCCAATTTGTCGGGATTAATTCTAATAGCAAAAATACTTACAGTGAAGATTCCTTTGAGCACATGATCGCTCGGATGAAAACCTATCAATTTCCTTGGATCTATTTGTATGATGCTGATCAGGATGTAGCACGCAGCTATGGAGCGCTCCGTACACCCCAGTTTTATGTTTTCGACAGCGAAGCTCGATTGATTTACTGCGGCAGAGGGAATGACAGTCCCCGTGACACTTCTAAAATGACACGCAACGATTTAGCACATGCCCTAGAAGAACATCTGAGCGGTAAATCTATTTCATTACCTCTCACCAATCCGATCGGATGCAACATCAAATGGGAAGGTAAGCCCCCTCACTGGATGCCTCCAGAAGCATGTGATCTCATTTAATTTTTTTGTCTCCTTGAAAACTAATCCTTAGATCGTTAAGGTTTTTTGCTTTTAACAAGGAGAAAAAAATGACAACATCAACGGTTAACTTTGAAATTGGGGTTGTGGGTCCGGTACCTTCATGCGACTATTACCTCATAAAGTCAGGTGAGCTTGCTGGCAGAAACATCGTCACAAATAAAAATCAAAGTCCGGTTTCATGGTCTGATGTAGCTATTGTTGTAGGGGTGCTTGTCCTAACCGGCGGAATCCTTCTGGCGCATAATTTATATCAAAATTACAACAAGCCCAATTTTTTTGCAGAATCCGATAAAACAAACTACAACAGACCTAAAGTTTTTGCAGAATTTGATCACGAAAATTTTGCAAAATATCAGATTAATGCTCAGAACGATCAAATCCAATCGTTACCAAAAGACCATTATGCTTCTCTAAAATTGAATGTGTCAAGTGCGCAAAGATATTTCATGGTCATCAATGAAGGGGGAACCCTTAAGTGTACCGATCTCTATTACACCACTCAAGTGAGCATTATGGAAGCTTATGTCAAAGCTACCCCTTTAAAATTATATCGGGTAGTGTGCGACGTAATAGACACAACTCCATAAGAAAGAATCAGCGTATGCCAAGAGCCCGGGGCCCTTACCCGGGCATGTGCTCTTTTTCTGTCTGACAAATAATCCCAAACGTCCTATATGTGCATAACGGAGGGTAAAAAACCGCATGCGCATCTTTTGGATTTTAGCCCTAGGCTTGATTGGCACGCTTGCCTGGGGTAGCGAGTGCCAGCTGAGCTCTACCGATGCCATTAAACAGACGCTACAAAATCAGTGGTCCATCCAACTCTCCGAACAACAAACTGTTGTCCAAGAAGGGCTTCTACAGCAGGCTGCGGGTGCTTTCGATGCAGTGTTAAATACCGATTATTCCAGAACCTTTCAGGTCGACCTCCAATCTCCTCTGGGTGACAAATCGGATTTTGTGGGTAAGCTGACAGAAACAAATCTGATCCTCCAGAAATTATCACGCATCGGAACCGTCTATTCACTAAACTATAGAAACGTCAATGTCCTCAATCCGTTCATTATTAATCTAGAGCCTCCCCGTACCGACACTACAGCCCTTTCCTTCTCCATCAATCAACCTTTGCTACGCAACTTGTACTACAGTCCTCAAACAACACTTGAGAAGGTTCAGTATATGGCTTATGAATCCTCAGTATTTCAAAATGTTCAAAACATCGCAAATGCAGTAGCCACTACCCTTGCTGCTTATTGGCAAGTCGTGGGCAACAAAAAAATCCTGAATGCCACAATTCAACAGGAAGAAGAATTGACACGCTTTGCACAGTATGCACAAAGACTTGTTGATGAAGACCAACAAGGAGCGGCCTCTGTTTACCAACCACTTGCCAATTTAGCCAACGCAACAGTTGACCGGCTGCAGGCCGAACAAAATGTACGCACGGCATACAACGCTCTTCTGTTTGCAATGGGCAGCGCCCCTCCCCGTGAGGACGAGGATACTTATCAATGCATCGAATTTGAACCTTTACCACCGCTCACCAATCTTCCTGAACTAGACGAATGCTGCTTTCAAAATTACCTCTCTCTCATCCCCATTAAGAGAATGGATGTAGTAGCCTCTCATCTGCTTGAAGATGTTGCCGCGCTCAACTTACAATCAGCAATGAACTCATTACTGCCTGAGCTCAATGTGATCGGCAAAGCCGGACTATTGAATACCAATGGCGGCCGTAGACACAGCGGACTCTATGAGTCCTTTCCCGCCCAATCGAAACCTGAAAAAGATTATACGATTGGAATTACTCTCTCGTATCCATTCTGTAATGACGCGGCAAAAGGACTTGTGAAGCAAAATAAAGCCCTCCTTTTTCAGTCCCAAATCAATACTAGCCAGCTCGAGAGTCAAATTATCACCAATTTTAAAATCGCATTCACCTTGAACAACGCCTTGGTCAAACAATTGGTAGAAGCCCGCAAGGCTACCAAAGATTCAAGACTGGCCCTCGATGCGGAGGTCATAAAGCTACAAATTGGACTCACTTCGTGGTTTGATGTATTAGGGCTGGCCAATGATGCTATAGCCGCTCAAATACAAGAGTACAGCCTTGAGATTCTTTTTCTTCAGAACTTGGTCCAACTCCACCTTCTCGTTGGAGATCTAGTGAGTTGGGATGGACACATTAATTGCATGGATATCGCCGATTTCAAACAGTTTTTGTGTAAAAATACACCATACTAAAGAGAGTGTAGTAATAAATGGAAGCCACAACTGAGCCCAAAAAAGCAGAATCTCGGTTCAAGAGGCCAGCGCTAGCTGATGAACTGGACACGATGATGGTCGTCGTAAAACCCAAAGGGTGGCTCGCTGTCTATTCCGGTTTGGCGATCTTGGCTTTGATTATCATCTGGGGGTTTGTGGGCAAAATTCCCATCATCGTCAGTGGCCTTGCATTATCTCTAAGCACAGAAGGAACTTATGTTGTTGTTGCACAGACAGATGGAACCGTAGTTGAAATTCTTGTCCATGAAGGGCAGATGATAGAAAAGGGGCAGGTATTAGTTAAAATCGTCGATCCGGTTAGCCAACTATCCATTGCAGTACAACAACAAAAAATCGAAATCGCCGAAAATAACTTGCAGGAACTGCGCGCTAAAATTGCCCAAGAAAATCAAGACCGTGGCGAGGCCATTCTAAAGAAAATTGCTAGCGAGAAATATGCACTGGCAAATAGCGAAAGTACACTCCCCTATCTGGAAAAAGATCTCGAATCCAAGATTCGTCTGAACAAAGAGGGCATTATTTCTATGCCCGATGTTGAAAAGGCACGTGCCACATTGATGAAAACTCAAAATGATATTCAACAACACAAAGCCACTATTCAAAGCCTCGAAGCCAGCTACGCCACAGCCTATCGGATAGAAGAAATTAAGACCGCAGAGATCGCCCTCTTTGAATACCAAAAGCAACTCGAACGGATGCAACTCGAAAGAACCTTTTTGGAGGTCAGATCGGATAAAGAAGGCACATTGCTTGAAATACTCGTATCCAATGGAAGTAGGGTCAAACTAGGGGAAGTGGTAGCCACCATCGAGCTCCCTTTGGAAAAGGAGCAACGGCTTCGATTCTATGCTGCAGTAGGTGGAGAATATGGTGTTTTGCTGAAAAAAGGGCTGCCTGTTCAGGTTGAAGTAGCAGGGGTAGACCCTAAACAATACGGCTATCTTTTGGGCACTATTGATTATGTCTCACCCTACCCTGTTTCAACCGCTGAGATGACTGCATCTGTTGCCAACGCTGAGCTGGCCAGTTTCCTTAAGGGAGGGCAAGAGGCTGTATATGCCGTATCCATCAAATTAATTCCCGACCCCGACACGCAAAGCGGTCTTAAATGGAGCACACGGTATGGGCCCGCGCGCGAGATTTCTACGGGAACTTTGGCTATTGCACGCGTTGTCGTACAGGAAAAAAGGCCTATTTTCTACATCCTTCCGGAGGAAATCGGTCCTTACGTACAAGAATTTTTACCGCACCCTGATACACAATGAATACGCGCAAAAAAACACCTACTGTCATCCAAATGGAAGCTGTAGAATGCGGGGCTGCAGCCTTAGGTATTATTCTAGGCTATTATAAACGTTTTGTACCCCTAGAGGAGCTACGAGTTGCCTGTGGGGTTTCTCGGGACGGCAGTAAAATCCTTAATATCAAAAAAGCAGCCCGCACCTATGGCCTCAATTTACAGGTATTTCAGAAAAGTGCACAAGAGCTTCGGGAGATGCCGGGACCTGTCATCGTGTTTTGGGACTTTAACCATTTCCTGGTTGTAGAGGGGTTCCATGGGAACAAAGTTTACCTAAACGATCCTGCCAGAGGCCCCTATCGTGTAACTGTTGAGGAGTTCGAAAAGCATTACTCGCAAATCGTCATGACGGCCGAGAAAACTCCCGATTTTATCACCGGAGGTGAATCCCCTTCCCCTTGGCCGGGAATCATCGAACGCATTCGGTATGTGAAAGCCCCTTTCCTTTTTTTAATGATCACAGGATTTGGCTTCATGTTATCAATGGCGCTGATTCCCAATTTTACCAAGGTATTCTTCGACGTGATCTTGGGACATAAAATTTATTCCTGGGGCTTTTGGTTTATAGCCCTTTTTATATTGGTCGTACTACTGGCAAGTCTTTTCATAGCGACCCAAAGCCTCATTTTGATGCGTCTCAACGGAAAGCTTTCTGTACAGTATTCAGCCCATTATTTATGGCATATCCTCCGTCTACCCCTTTCTTTTTATCAACAAAGATTCAGCGGAGAGATTGCCTACCGCCTCTCACTCAACGACCAGATCATCAATGACATTACGGGCACACTTGCCACAGTATTCCTCAACATTTTTTTTATCTGCTTCTATGCTGCCTTGATGCTCTGGTTCAATGTTCCCATTGCATTTGTAGGCATTGTTGCTGTGCTCATCAATTTTTTTGCAATGATCTACACCCAAAAAGCACGTACTGATGACTATATGTATTTACAACAAAGTGAAGGGAAATTTTTAGGTTTCGTCATCGGCGGACTCAGTTACATGGAAACCATCAAATCAGTCGGCGCTGAAAGAAGTTTTTTTTCACGCCTTTCAGGATACTTTAGCCATGTCACCAATACAGAACAGGGTTTGGGCAAAAAAAATGCCCTCTTAACCACCCTGCCAATCTTTCTTTCTCAACTCACTTCTGCGGCCCTTTTTGGATTGGGGGGCTACCTCATCATTAATGAGGACTTCACGTTAGGCCTTTTTATGTCGATGCAAGCACTGTTAAATCAATTCATGTCACCTGTTTCTCAACTGCTTGATTTAGGGAAGATCACCCAAGCTGTGCAAACCAATATCGCCCGGATCGATGACGTCTTAAAAAACCCGGTGGACCCACTTTTTACAATCTCAAACAACGCCACTTCGCAAAAAAGCCTAGATGGACATTTTGAGATGCACAACGTCACCTTCAGCTACTCCCCTCTGGAGCCACCTTTAATCGAGAATTTTAACCTTTATGTTCAACCGGGGCAGCGGGTCGCTCTGGTAGGCCCCACTGGATGTGGTAAAACAACCATTGCGCGCTTAATTAACGGCCTGTTCCAACCCCAAAGTGGGGAAATTTTATTTAACGGTACACCCCGCAATGAGCTCTCTCGAGAACAAATCACCCAAACTCTCTCGACTGTCGACCAAGATATTTTTCTTTTTTCAGGAACCATTAAGGAGAATATTTCCCTTTTTAACCCTCTCATTACCGATGAAGAGATCGTGCGCGCTGCAAAAGATGCCTGCATCCATGATGACATATTGCAAAAACCTCATAGTTACCAGTTTATGCTACTTGAAGGTGGTTCTAATTTAAGCGGTGGACAACGGCAACGTATCGAAATTGCCCGCGGGCTCATTCTCAATCCCAAAATTCTGATTTTAGATGAGGCAACCAGTGCCCTCGATTCTATTACAGAAGAAAAAATCATGAGAAATCTCAGACATAGAAGATGTGCCATTATCATGGTTGCACACCGTTTGAGCACCATCCGCAACTGTGACGAGATTATTGTCCTAGAGCATGGAAAGGTCGTCCAGCGAGGAAGACACGAGCAGCTCATTGAAGAGGGTGGCATCTATCAAGGATTTGTATCAAAGGATATCGATGTCTAGCACGCCCCTTTCACTTCCGCCCGCAATAAACAAAGTTATTGAAAAAGCAACTCCTATCAACGTCGAAGCCAATACACGCTACCTCTTGACAGAACCTAACATGGTGTGGATTGTCGGAGCAGTAGCTGGAGATGTTTACGCCTGCGAATATGAAAATGAGGACTTCGTACCTTTCTTCCTCCAAGAAATGTCTCCCGGGGACCTTATCTTTGGCAGTTCTTCTGCAATGCTCACCGATTCTCAAACTTTTTTTTTCATATCAGGTCGCTCCTCTATTCTATACAAAATCTCTCTTGATAATTTCAGAGAATTTCTTTCAGATGACCAAGAAACCAGCCTCTGGATAGCCGATAAATTAGAAAAATGGGCAGGTAAAATCCTTAACCTTTTCGCAGCTTCTTCAGAACCATCTGACATTTTTGAATTTCCCATTTCCGGTTCATACGACTTGGAACCCGGCGGAAAAGCACATCTACAACTCACTATAGGACCGGAAAGAAAACACCGACTTGCGTGGATTGAATGTATTAGTGGTACTGTTGAAATCGAGGGAAATCCCTCCTTACGTTTAACTGAGTCCCCTGCGCTTTACCCTTTTTCTTTTTTTCTTTGGATAGAAGCTCCTGAGGGTGCACGTATCCGCTCTTATACGACCTTAGAAGCTTTAGACAAACCGGCATTATGGGACGGGTTGTTTGATTTCCACCACAAGCTCTTTGAATTTTTTAAGGTCCAACAAGAACAAGATTTTCAGCATGCCAAGGAGAGAAGGGAAAAAAATAGAATCCTCGAGGCTTCCTCAGATAAAGAATCGATGCTGACTCTAGGTTCTCTTTTGGAAAAGCAACTCGCTTATGCACCCTTGCAAGAAGGAGATACCCTGTTCAAAGCGTGCGACTTGATCGGACAAGTGTTGCAAGTCAAAATGAAACCCTCTTTACAGTCTCTGCCAACCGTTGACCAGCAAGTACAAGAAATCGCCACCCTCTCGAACCTTTATCAACGCAAAATTGCTCTCAAGGGCAAATGGTGGGAATCTGCTGATCTTCCTCTGCTTGGCTTTTACGGGAAGACCGAAAAACCCGTTGCCTTGATTAATATTTCTCGGACTGAATTTGAATTTCTCGATCCTGAAACCCTTCAAAGAGAAAAAATTACCCCTAAAAATGCCGCCCATTTTCACCCATCTGCCTTTGTCTTCCACATCCCCTTCATGGGAGAAAAAATTACTTTTTTTAAGCTCGTGAAATTCGCCTACAAAGAGGCTTTAAAAGAGAGCTATATCTTCCCAATTCTCGCCATCTTGACAGGCATCATTAACCTATACCTGCCTTTTGCGATGAAAGCCCTTTTCGACAGTTTGACAGTTACTGCAAACATCACCCTTCTCATGCAGTTGACAATGGGACTTGTGATGTCAGCCATCGGCCTCGGTTTTTTTACGATCACCAAAAACTTTGCCATGCAAAGATTCAATGGCCTTTCAAAAAATAAGCTCGAAATGGGGTTATGGGGTCGTATTTTAAATTTTCCTGCCTCATTTTTCCGTAAAAGATCGGCTGGTGAGCTGATAGGGGAATTCCAAGCCATTACCGCCGTACATTCGACACTAAATGATTACCTGGTTGTCTCTGTTTTCGCTTGCGTCTACACTGTTCTTTATTTCATTCAGATGCTCAGTTTTAGCACAGGGCTTGCGTTCATTGGTTTAATGGGGATCTTATTTCCTTGCACTATCTTTATTATCTGCGCATCCCTTGAGCTCAACCTATTCAAACAAATCACCAATATCTCGGGAACCATTCAAGGATTTGTCATCCAACTCATCTCCGGCTTAGGTAAAATCCGCGTAGCAGGGGCAGAAAGCCGATTTTTCAAAATCTGGTCCCGCCTTTTTGCCGAAAAAAAGAGACTCTCGTTGCGCCTGCAAAAACTCCAAACTGTGGCTAGCCTGACTCGTGTCCTTTTTCCCCTGGTCGCTACAGTTGTCATCTACATTGCTGCAATCGTTTTATTCCAAAAACAGACGCTTGGCACCACCCAAAAAATTACCACAGGAGAATTCGTGGGTTTTGCAGCAGCCTACGCACTCTTTGTCGCTTCTGCCCTCGAAGTGTTTAATACCGGATTTGCCGGATTGAAAATCCGTCCTCTTTGGGAATGCGCCAAAACCTTGCGCGAACAACCTGTGGAAGCCAGTCTAGATAAAGATAGGGCTCTGCCCTTAAAAGGCAAAGTCGTCATTGATCATGTTTCCTACCGCTACAACCCCGAAGAAGATATGACCCTTAAAGACATTGTGATTGAGGCATTGCCCGGTGAAATGGTTGGGATTATCGGTCCATCAGGTGCCGGTAAATCAACTCTTGTACGTCTGCTTCTCGGCTTTGAAAGACCCGAGAGTGGAGCTGTCTATTACGATAACAAAAATTTGGATGATTTTGATCCCAGATCTATCCGCTCGCAAATCGGCACCGTGTTACAAAATGCCGCTCTGATTGCGGGAAGTATCTATGACAATATTGTTGGAAGCGGAACCTACCCCATTGAAGCCCTTGAAAAGGCCATTCATTTTTCGGGATTCGAGGATGATCTTAGGCAACTCCCCATGGGTTTAAACACCATCATTCCTATGGGTGGCGGATCTTTTTCGGGTGGCCAAAGACAACGGTTACTTTTGGCAAGAGCCCTAATCTCCTCTCCCAAAATCCTCCTCTTGGATGAAGCGACAAGTGCTTTGGACAACAAAACTCAAGATATTGTCACTAATCACCTCAACCGATTGCGCGTCACACGCATCGTGATTGCGCACCGCCTGAGCACCATCAAAAATGCTGACCGCATTTATGTTTTAGAACAGGGACAGGTCGTCCAAGCCGGTACCTTCCAGGAACTTGCCCAACAAGATGGCCTCTTCCTCCACATGCTCAAGCGCCAAACATTGTAAAAAAACTCAGGCAGCTAATGAGCTTGTCGCTATTTGGAACCGTCTAACAGTTGGACAACCTGAAACTTGTTTCCATCCAAATCAGTGAACATCTGCATTCTTACATGTCCAGGCACTTCCATCACGTCACCCATGAGCTGAACATTTTTTTTCTTAAATTCAGCGATTGTTTCATCCACATTATCCACCGTAAAGGTAATGATTGCATTGCTGCCGGCTGGCAATTCGCCACTTTCTTTAGCAATACCAAGCATGCAACCTCCGTTTGGTCCTTGAAGCTCAGTCCATCCCATTTCTTCGACACAACAAAGCTCCTTTAAGCCCAACGTTTCGGTAAAAAATTTCCTAGCGTTTTTAAAATCGGATACCGTAATCCAAGCTAAATCTGCTGATTTTAACATTGTAGACACTCCTGTTAGTCTGTTTGATGACCCAAAAGTCTCACCATCGCGACAGTTTTAGGCAAGCCCCACCTTATTCGATACCATCATCCGATACCATCATCCTTAATCATAACTTAATCTGTATTCAGTAGAATTCATTTAACTTAAATCAAGAAATGAGCTTGGCTCACTCGGGCGAGTGTTCGGTTCAGAATTAAAATTCGCCAAAGGAAATTAATTTATTCTTAATATTGAGCCGGTATAATAAAAAGAAAAACCTAAAGGAGGTTCTCGTGGCAATATCATTTTTTACAAAGATATGTGTCGAGGGGGAGGAGGAGAGGCCAGCACATACTATAGCTCCCTATGTGGATCTCTCAATAGGCGTAGCGCTTGTGATCATTGCCATTTTGGGCACACAAGGTGTGATTCCGATGTCAGGCAATGTATCTTACGCTTTACTGGGCACAGGATCTGCCTACTCAGGCCTTTTCATTCTTTTGTTTCTAGTAGCTTGCAAATATAGAATGGAATGCACCCAAGATTTGTATCTTTTCAGGGCACCTGACCCGTGGTATGAAGAGCACTTATCAAGGGGGTAGTTATAGCGCTAACCCGCCTTCTTCCAATACGGGCTTCCATCATAATCAACGTTATCAACCCGGAAACTCCTATCAAGGACACTAATCTCTAAGGCCCAGGCTACGGTGGTTTAGGTAAAAGGTATCAGTTATGTTCTTAAATGCCTTTAAAACATCGTTGCCGGCCCTTTTGTGTTACGTCCCTTTGGGGATTGTCTATGGGGTGCTTTGTGCTCAATCGGGTTATCCGTGGTACTATGCACCCCTTTTTTGTACTTTCGTGCTGGCGGGGGCGATGCAAATGATCACCCTTTCCCTTTTATCAGCAGGCGCCTCTTTATTCATGATTGCCTGCGCGATTATCCCCTTAGGCATCCGGAATATCTTTTACGGTTTAACGATGCTCGAGCGCTTCCGTCCAGCACCCCCTCTTCTCAAGCTGTATCTAGCCCATGGGCTTGTTGATGCAACCTATTCTCTTCTGAACACCAGCCAGCCACCTGCTGACGCAAGAAGCGACATTCGCTATATGACTTGGCTGACCATTCTTATCCATTTTTATTGGGTTTTGGGAGGGTTATTAGGTAGCTTTGTGGTCCACGTTATCAAGATCCCACGGGGCTTAGAGTTTGCGCTCACAGCCTTTTTTGCGGCAGTTGCCGTTGAGCAGTTACTGAAGAGAAAGGATCTGCAAGCGATTTGGATTTCCGCAGGATCGATTGTTCTTGCTTTTGTAGCCATTCCGAGCCATTTTTTTTTAGGAAGCATCGCGATCGCTGCTTTGGCTTGTCTGGTTCTACCTGTAGGTGAAAGGAGTGCCGTATGATTGTGCTTCTCATCATGATGACAACGATTTCAGCCACCCTGCGACTCATCCCCTTTGTCTTTGCCAAATGGCTCAGCAGATGGGCAGCTCTTGCCAAAATCTCCGCTTCGTTGCCTATGTGCATTTCAATTCTCATTGTAGCCTATCTTGTGGAGCCGACCACTCACTTGTATCCCTTTGCAATCCCTGAACTTGCAGGACTTACCGCTGTGGTCTGTATCCAAATCCGGTTGCGTAACCTCTTGCTCAGTATGGGAGCTGGTGTATGCGTTCACCAAATCGTATTACATTGCCTGTGAAAAATCCCCCCTTGGATTAAACCAAGGGAGGTCTCGAGAAGATATTTTAAGAATGGTGACGCATAATGACTTTCACTTCGTGTCGGGCCTTCACAGGAGTGATGTGCCCAGCGCTCAACTCATGGCGGATGTTTTCCAAAGCCTGAAAGCAACTCATCGTATGCTCGGTCTTTGGTAATTCATTCTCCGCTTGTTGAATCGTAGCAAAAGCTAGCGCTTGATTGCATGTTTCGAGATTCGTCTCTAAATCCCTATAAGAAGTCCCACCACTTAAAACAGCTTTAAACTGTTCCTCACAGCCGGCGAGTTTACCTTCCATATCCATCCGCGTTGAATGCGGGATGTTACATGTATTGAGCTCTCCCCAGAGATTGTTCATCTCCGCTTCGAGATGAAGAATATCGGAATGTTGGATCTCTTTAGCTTTGACCATATATAACCCCCTTACAAAGAAAGCTTTCCCTATAAAGTTATTATCGCAGAAACATGAAAATTTTAGAATTAAATATTTAATTATTAAAGATTAACAAATCCCATCCCTCGGTAGAGGAAAGAAAGGATGCTTTAAGGACTTGTTCTCAGTTCAAGGTTCTGTTAAAATCCTCGAGTTAACTTAAAATCGATTTATGAATTTACCACTTTTTATTGTCCTGATTGCTCTTCTTGGAACACTCTCTTTTTGGCTGGGAAGGAAGGCTGCGGCTGAGTCTAAAAGCACAGGTGATTTCTTCCTGATGGGCAGGAAATTGGGTTTATTCGGACTCACCTTGACGATGCTCGCCACTCAGATGGGTGGAGGCGCTCTATTAGGGGCCTGCGAAGAGGCCTATGCACGCGGTTGGAATGTTCTTTTTTACCCTCTGGGCATGGTCTTGGGTATGGTGGTTTTAGGTCTTGGGTATGGCGCCAAAATGCGCCGGCTCAACCTGACAACTGTTCCCGAAATTTTTGAGAAAATCTATCAATCGATCGGCCTGCGCAAAATCGCTTCACTCCTCTCTATTATCTCCCTTTACCTGATCTTAGTTGGCCAGGGAATTGCTGCCCGGAAATTCTTTATTTCCCTCGGTTTGAATGGTGATGCGCTCTTTGTCCTGTTTTGGTGCGTGCTGGTTGCGTATACCGTGATGGGCGGTTTAGGTGCTGTTGTCAAAACAGACATTTTACAGGCCTGTTTTATCTTCATCGCTCTTTTCATCGCAGTAAGCGCCGCTTTCCCTATCTCACAACCCGCTCAAATAGCCCCTATCTCTTCAGCTAACGGAAGTACGCCTTGGTTCACATGGATGTTAATGCCTCTGCTCTTCATGCTCATCGAGCAAGATATGGGCCAGCGTTGCTTTGCGGCTAAAAATCCGCGCACTGTTTCGATCGCAGCTCTCAGTGGCGCAGGCATCCTTTTTGTCGTATCGTTTGTCCCTATTTTGTTTGGGACCACCGCTGCCGCCTTAAACCTCACAATTCCCTCAGGATCGAGTGTCTTGATCTCATCTGTGCAAGCGCTCACTAACCCCACTGTCGCCACCTTTGTGATCTGCGCCGTACTTCTAGCTATTTCTACCACTGCCGACTCGTTGCTGTGTTCAGTCAGCTCCAATATTGCCTGCGACTTCCCTGCACTTGGCACGTCAGTGTTCACTTCAAGGGCTGTGACCCTATGTGTGGGGATCTCAACTTTGGTGCTGGCTTATATGCTCAATAACGTCATTACCATTTTGATGTTTTCCTACGAGCTTGCAGTCAGCGTTCTTTTTGTTCCTGTGACAATGGCGGTTTGGATGAACCGCCCTCAGAAACGCTCTGCTGCTCTTAGCATGACTCTTGGAGCAGCAAGTTTTCTGGCTGTTCGCATCTGGGAAGTGCCCTTTCCTAAAGAGCTTGTCAGCCTTATTTTGAGCTTTACCGGATTTATCGCCAGCGAATGGATGTACAAACTCAAAACTTCAAAAGCTATCGACAGCATGCCTACATGAGCATGATAGAATCAGCAGATGGGGTGATCGTATCCGTAAAAGTAATACCAAGAGCACGCGAAAACCGGATTGTCGGCTGGGAAAATGACATTCTTAAAATCAAAGTCACCGCAGTTCCTGAAAAAGGGGAAGCTAACACCGCAGTGATTGTTCTTCTCGCTCAAACCTTTCATATTCCCCAAAGAGATGTGATTCTTTTGCGTGGCAGCACATCACGCTCCAAGCAATTCTGCCTTTGCGGATTAACAATAAAAAGTGTCTTACAAATTCTACCCATTAAAGTTTCAAGTTGACTCTTCTTTTTTGCTATTCATTTTTTCTTTACATTGACTTTACTAGATTGATATACTCCTTCACAAAATTCTTAGGGAGTTTACATGTCTTATATCATAATCTCAGCTTGCTGTGTCACACAGTCACAACCACCCATCGAAAAGCAACACACAGTGCAACTACATTCCTGTGAAGAAAAATTGGCCTTAATCACAGATATCTTTCTCACATCTCTTGCTGCAGCTGTTGCGATTGGCATCATCCTTACAGCAAACGGTCTGATCGATTTAGGTCCTCTCAATGCAATCAGCACGCTCGGCCCCGAAGTTGCCTATAGAATGTTCGGTGTAGCCGGTGGTGTGGTGATCGTGGATACCATGATCGTGATGGCCAAAATGTCCAGCCACATCTCCCGTATCGCCAAGCTCAATCAGACTCTTGGAGAAAGCGAAGATACGCAAAACTTCCTAAGATTAACAAATGAACACCAAGAGCTCACAAAAGAACACCGAGAGCTCACAAAAGAACTAACGAACCAAAAAGCAGCTTTCCAAGAGTTGCATACTCAACATCAACTTCAAGCAGCTTCAGAGAAAGCTCGGATAACCAGCGAAAATTTCAAAGAAAGAACCTCACAAGAACAAATCGTCCTTCTAGACGAAATCAAAAAACTGCAAGAGGAATCCGTACTACAAGCACAGGCCATGAAAACAGTTATCCAAGCTGAAGTAGAAGAACTACAACAAGAGAAGGCCACTCTCAATGAAACCCTTTCTGGCCTGCGTGCTGAAAAAGAGCGCTTGGAGAATGTTTCTCCCACGGTGGTTCAGCCCCCCCTAGATGCAGAAGCACTTGAAAAAGCACAAGCTGCTGTCCGTAGCGCTGAAGTGCAGCTCGAAACTATCAATACAGACATCGAGCAGGCAACCCAAGCAAAAGACGATTTAGCTCAAAAAGTAGCAAATGAAGGACAAAATCTCCAGTCTGTCATAGAAGAAATCGAGCTAGCCAATGCGCAACTATTTAAAATTGAAACGCAGATTCACACCCAAAATGCACAATTGGAAAAGTTACAGATCGAACCTCCCCCGGAAGCCGTAGCATTTCCAACACAGGATCCTGTAGTGCAGGTCGCACTTACTGACAATCCCGATATTGTTGAGAGAACCCAGGAGGATTACAAGGAACCGGAAGCCGTAGCATCTCCAACACAAGACCCTGAAGTGCCGATCCAAAATACTCCTCCACCTGAAACAACAACTGACAATCTCGATATTGTTGAGAGAACCCAGGAGGATTACAAGGAAACGGAAGCCGTAGCATCTCCAACACAAGACCCTGAAGTGCCGATCCAAAATACTCCCCCACCTGAAACAACAACTGACAATCTCGATATTGTTGAGAGAAGTGAGGATACTTCCGAGGAACAAGAGATTTCGTCCTCAGATGAAGCCGCTGCTTAATATCACTTCAGACCCGAAGAGCTGAGACTGCACTTGCCCAGGGTAACGCCCTGGGCATTGCCAGTCAGTGTCAGGTTCGTTCAGGATATCTTTAAACAGCAACTCTAGGGTCTGTGCGCTGGATGATCAGACTGACGTTGTCTTTGTTAAAGCCTTTATACCCTTCATCACGTTGTAGGTTCTCAAGATGGCTGCCTAAGGCGCCGTGGGTTAAAAAGTGCTCCGCCTGAGCTGGAGTGATCAGCCCTGTACTACGCAAAGCCTCAACACGTTTTGGATCAACAACCCATATCTGCCCTGCGGTAAAGGCCTGTTTGAGATAAGGAAAATTGCTGAAGGGGTCCATCATTCCCACATGGTGCTCTGCAAGGTCTTCTTTAAGCTTATCGAACATAAACTGAGCTTCGAGATGGTGCATCCCCGCTTCCAGTAGCGAATCGCCGTGAAGGGCGCACCATAGGCCAACTGTGCTGAGTTTGTCTCGCTCAGCAAGGGGATGGTGAGCAAAGTCGATTTCTAGTTCTTCAGGAGCCAAATCGACATCGAGAAACAGAATGAGACCGCACGTCGGGTTTTCCATAACCTGTGCTCCCCAGCCTGCTTGGCTTCCCGCATAAAACCGTTCCCGACAATGAAAGCCTAGCGTTTCGAAAAAACGGATAAGATGGACAAAGTTTTTGCGGCTGCTGCGGAAGGTATGATGGTCATGATTGACCCATCCCATGCCGACACTATCTTGACGGTTTTTTTGGAGCCCGGCCGCCAGGTTGCGGGCCTGCCAATATTTCCGCTCTACCTCAAGGAAAGCCCATGCTGCTGCATCTTTGCCAATTGCAGTAACAATCTCTTCAATCATGGAAAAGGTTTGTGACATGGAATCGCGGGTTCGACTTTGAAATCTTTCCAGTGCAGTTAGATATTCATCAATAGCACTTTCGGTTTGGTAGATAGGCTCCATGGTGCGAGAGCTACGCCTCTCTACGCATAGAAGGGCTACATCTCCTATTTTTTCGATCAGACACCTGCGATAAGGAGAGAAAAGGGATCCTTCAATGACCTTTTCGAGCCTGTGGACCATCAGAAAATCGGCTATACTCTCAACCTTCACCGCCACACCCAGTGGATGCTTGTTTGAAGAATCACGTACCAACACCGCTGGAAACTGAGCTCCCGGATGAGAAAAAACGCGGTAGCTGGGCATCGTGATTTGCTGCACAAAGCCTACACGCTCCAGCTCTTGCTCAACAGATGCGGAAGCATCGATTGTAAAATGATCGATCCAATCGAACAACCGAGTACTTGTCTTGGTGCGCAGCTGCTCTTCAAGATGTGCAATCGCTATGTTTTTAGCTTTAAAATCTTCTAGAAGGCTATAGAGCCACTTTTGCGCCTCAGGCTGGCATTGCCAATCAAATTGTTGAGTCATAATTTGATTTCTAGCAGACGGGAAGAAAGATCTGCAAGAGAAATGCGTGCACAACCCACCTTTTCGATCGCAATACCGGCTGCCACATTAGCAAGCTGTGCTGCATCAGTGAGGCTTAATTTATTGGCAAGAGCTGCCGTAAGCACAGCTATAACAGTGTCGCCTGCACCCGTGACATCTTTAATTTCATGCACGAGTGCCGGAAAATCCTGTCTGCTACCCAGACGGGGAAAAATCGAGATACCATCTCTAGAACGGGTAACAATGAGGGTTTCTACCCCCGTGTCCTGCAAGATTTGGTTAGCTATCTCTTCTAATGTCGCTTCTCTACCCAGACCCGCTGCTGCTACTGCTTCTGCAAAATTGGGCTTAATCAACGTAGCGCCATGGTAGCGAGTGAAATCTAGCCCCTTAGGATCTACAATGATAGGTATGGAGCGCGTTTTCGCAATCCGGATGATACTTGCCAAAAACGACTGAGAAAGAAGGCCCTTGGCATAATCAGAAATCGCTATCATCTGCACATCTTCTAGCAGTTTTGGTAAAGTGGCTACTAGCTCCTTTTCCATCTCGGGGTGCAATGGAGTGGGATGTTCGTAGTCAATGCGGACAATTTGCTGTCCCGAGGCGATCATCCGGTTTTTGAGAGGCGTTTGGAAAGAGGGATCGCACAGAATCCCCTGAGTATTTACACCCTCTTTTACCATCTCTTCTAAAAAAGTGCGGCCTGCAAAATCATCACCTACGCGACCTACCGCCACCACTTCCATCCCTAAAGAAATGAGATTCAAAATAGTATTTCCCGCGCCCCCAGGCCTACGGTCTTCTTGGGTAACACGCAGCACAGGAACAGGCGCTTCTGGAGATATGCGATCGACATGGCCCACGGTATACACATCGAGCATGAAATCGCCCACAACCACGATTTTTTTGCGTCGGAACTGATCGATCATCACCAGTATTTTCCCTCAGCAAGATAGTTTTGGACATAATCTTTGACGCCGGCTTCCAAAGAGTACTTAGGTTGCAACAAGTTCTTTGATTTACCCATATCAGCGCACGTGTAGTTTTGGTATTTGCCTACCAAATCGGAGGGCATATCGAAGTATTCGATCTCCACTTTCTTGCCCAAAGCGGCAATCACTGCATGAGCTAAAGCATTCCAGGTCTCTTCTTTGCCCGAACCTATGTTAAAAATGCCATTTAACTGATTGTCTAAAAACTGGATTGTCATCTGCGCCACATCTTTGACGTAGATAAAATCACGGATTTGACCGCCATCGGGATATTTGTCCGGCTCGGATGATTTGAAGAGACGGATCTTACCTGTATTTAATGCATCAGGAACCATCTTCAGGATGGCCGATGCCATCCGCCCTTTGTGGCACTCGTTTGGCCCGTACACATTGAAGTATTTGAGCCCCACAACTCGATCGAGCAGATGATGGTTTTTGAGCCATAAATCGAAAAGGTGCTTGGAATAGCCATACATGTTGAGCGGCTCAAATTGATCCAAATCTGCCTGATCTGAAAAACCTAAACTCCCATCACCATACGTAGCTGCCGATGAAGCATAGATAAAACGGTGGCCAGCTCTTAGTGCATACTCAGCAAGACGGACGCAATAGCGGTAATTATTCTCAAGCAAGTACCGCGCATCTTTCTCTACGGTGCTAGAGCATGCTCCTAAGTGGATGAACGCTTCGATCTCTTCTTCCCGCCCTGCAAGCCAATCAAAGAGCTGGTCTTTATCGAGCACATCGAGAAAGCGCTTGCCGACAAGATTTTTCCATTTGTCATTGCAATCGAGTTGATCCACCACAACTAGGTTGTAGATCTGCTTCTGGTTCAGAGCACGTACAACCCCCGAACCGATAAACCCTGCGCCACCTGTAACAACAATGTATTTCATGACAAATACCATACCAAAAACAGAGAAAAAACAACATGAGGGATCGACACACCCCAGCAAAAAAGCAGAGACAAAAAATATTTTGTCTGTATAAATGAGTTTTTACCAAATAAAATTTCATGAGGTAGTGATGTCAGCGCCAATAGGAAACCCCCTAGCAAGTCAGGGGAAATACCCCCCATCCAATACAGCCACAGAGAGCCAACAACGTGTTGCCTACGATCCTAATAAAAAAACATTTGGTCCTATGCAGACCAGCGTAACCCGCAACATCGATGTGATGACACGGACCAGCAAACAGGTCAGTCAACTGCCCGTGCCCACTGACTACAGCAGCCCCGCCTTCTTGACACGTGTCGAGACCCAATTCGACTCCGAAGCAGAGGTCCTGCAAACCGATACTCGGGGCGTCAACGTAAACTATACCAGAAACCTGCTCAATTCAGTCCAAACCGCCCAACGCGCCCTTTAACTTAGAGCCCGAGAATCCTCTCGGGCCCTCACTCTCATTCACTTACAGCTTTACAAAACAAAAATATTACCTATTAATAACTTAAGTAATAAACTTATAATTAATAACGATTATTAATTAGGTTTTTATTATGTCTGTTAGAAAACCAGATTCTGATGCCGCCGCAGTCTACAAGACCATGACCGACGCGCTCAATCAAGGTAAGAGAATTATATACAATACCGAATCTAAAAAATTTGAAACTGTCTCCCGCGAAAAAGCCAAAGAGCTTGAGAGTGACCAAAAGTATATCACACTTCTGCCGCAGCTTCAGGCCAAAGTCGAAACTTACATCAAAGAGAATGGGATTAACCCCGAACAACAAACTCAACTAACAACAGCTTTTAAAAGCCGTGCAAGCGAACTCAAAGGACGCTTTATTCTTTGGGGTGGCGACAGACGTGACAAAGCTGTAAGTGAACTGGAACAATTTCCCTCAGCCATTACAAAAGCTGCAGCTGAAGCCGTCAAAATCCTTAAACACGCCACTCTAGCCTCCTCCCCAGGCCCCACATCTATAGTATCCCAACCTCAAGCACCAACCCAGCACAGAGAAACAACTTCCCCCAAAACTTCAAAGAATAAAGAGTCATTTGGTCCATTTGCAGAAAAAGTATCTGCCTCGCAGCCAGAACAAACTCAGACTTCATCACAATCTGGTCAACCAACACAACGTCCGGCAGTGCCAATGGCAGAAGGGGGACCACCACCCCCTCCTCCTGGAGGAGCACGAGGACCTGGCGGGCCTCCTCCTCCTCCAGGACCTATGAAACCAGCAGGCTCAAAATATACACAAACCCATATAAATTTGACAAAAGCACGGTCCCTGTTCGAAAATGAAAGAGCTCCTCCTAAAATTGCTCCAGGCCATGACCTTGGCAAAATTAATCTAATACCCGAAAAAGATCGTCTGAACTATGCCGAGACAATTGAACAATACGTTAAGGGAGAGCGCGTAGAAACTCAGAAAAAAACTGGGGGACCTAAGGAAGTAATATACCAAAATAGCCTGGATGATGCTCTCAAACCTCTTAAAAAGCAGATCAGTGACGATGCTGCCGATGCCGAATTATTGAAAGGAAAAGAGGTGCAACTAGTTGGAATTAAGGCCGAGATAACGCAGAAAAAAGCCCATCAGGGGCTCATGAAAGCAGCGAATCAAGAAGGTCTAGTGTATGTACGTCAAACAAAGGAAAAGGACAGTAAATCTGTGACGCTGCAGCCAGACAGAGTTGTTGAGGATACACTGAGTAAACTCACGACAGATGAACTTGGTTCACTCAAAAAAATGAACGTGGATCCAGAAAAATTTGCCATCTCGCATCAATTAAAGCTTGATGCAGATGAGCTAGAAATTTTAAATAAAGAAGCGGACAATTTAACCAATGAAATCAGTAATCTGCAAAAAAAAATAGCTGCCAGACACACTCTTAAAAACAATGGTATTCCATTTAATCAATGGGAAAAATTGATCAAAGAAAAAGAAGAAGTTTCTACCCGTTTGTTGGCACTCACTTCAAATTTGCGAAAGGGCACCCCTGTTGTCGAAAAAGCCGCTCCAGAAGTTGATACAACATATGCAGCGATATACGAAAAAAGTCCTTGGCTCGAAGAAACAGTTACGACAATGAGTACCTTGCCAATGGGAGCATTGGCTGTCCTTAAAAAAGAGCCCGACAATTTTTTTAGAAAGCTTAATTGAGGATATTTTGATACCAGCCTTCGGATCGATTGAGTAGATGAATGTTACCGCTTTGAGCTCCCTGGCATATCATGGCAGAACCGGAAGCGGACATGAAGGCTGTGGAATGCCTCTTCTTGATCTGGGAAAGAAGAGGGTAGAGGCGGAAGGCGGGAGCTTCGAGGTCGTTGATGTAGCGAGGTTTACCTGCGTAAAAATCGGCTAGGAGGAGTTCGGGATCCCCGGGTGAGCATTCGTGGAGTTGAAGGGCTTGGTAGATTGCGGGTGTGGAGAGCCCTTGTGGGGGTTTGATGAGAGGGAATGGGGGTAAAGAGAGTGGGGGTAGATCGCGTACCTGCTCACCCCGTCCTGTACAGTAGGCAGTGCCATGCGAAAAAAAGAACGCGATATCTGAGCCCATTTCCGAAGACCAGTTTTGAAGCTCTTGAATTGTGTAAGTATTGTTGTAAGGGTGTTGAGAGCCCCGAGGGTTGTGGCTGCATTGCTGCTGCCTCCCCCGAGGCCTGCTTGTGTGGGGATGTGTTTTTCTAAGTGGATGGTGACAGGGATATGGAGGTTGGTTTTGCGGCGAAAGAGGTGGAGGGCTTTGATGATGAGGTTCGAGTCGTTACAGGGTAAAGAAGGGTCTGAGCATGTTAGGGAGTCTTGTGGGGTGAGGGTAAAGGTGAGGGTGTCGCCGAGGCCGATTGCTTGAAAGAGGGAGGCCAGTTCGTGGTATCCATCAGGGCGTTTTCCCATTATCCGCAAAAACAAATTAATCTTAGCCGGCGAAAATAAGGTTAGGGATTTGGAGGTCGACCTATTCATGTTGTTCCCTCAAATTCTTGTCGCAGCCCTACAGGCTGCAAGTGTTTTTTTGCCCTTGTACCCAGGGCGCTGCCCTGGGCTAGCTCTGTCCCAGCCCTGCAGGCTGAAGCAGGGGTTGTATATGCACATGTTTTGCTTACGGAACATTCCTTCAGCCTGAAAGGCTGAGATAGTGATAGCCCAGGGCAACGCCCTGGGTAACGTGATGAACACACACCATGCAGCCTGTAGGGCTGCGACAGGGCCGGTACCGTCCTAACCATGCAGCTGAAGCAGGGATTTCATATCTACATCCTTGGCTCTCCTTCAGCCTGAAAGGCTGAGATAGTGATAGCCCAGGGCAACGCCCTGGGTAACATGATGAACACACACCATGCAGCCTGTAGGGCTGCGACAGGACTGCGACAAATTTGGACTTAATCCCAGACATATTTTTCCAAAAACTGACGCAATTCATCCTGAAAGGATAATTTCTGATGGCGCTGCTTCTGATTCGTAACCGTCTAATCTAGACATGTTGACGGAGAAAAATCAAGTGGTAGTCTGTTTGCGGCTGGCAAGCCACTGATCTGGAAGAAGCTCATGTAATCTTTGAGCGCTATGTCCTAGAAGCCTGCCAAAAATATCCTCTAAATACTCTCTGGGATTGATACTCAGACCACGACATGTTTGCACTAGAGAAAAAAGTATTGCCCCAGCCTCTCCTCCTGCTGGACTGCCGAAAAACAGCCAGTTCTTACGCCCAATAGCTAATGGCCGCACCGCTCTTTCAGCTACGTTATTGTCCAGGCGAGCGAATGGATGTTGGGTATAGTTTTTCATGTAAGGAATCAGCCCAGAGAAATAACCGAGAGCCTCTCTTAGTTTAGATTTGGGCAATACTTTGCCTGATACTAGCTTGGCTTTGATCTTCTCGATGAGCTCGTCAATAATGGGGATTTCTTTCTCCTGGCGGATTTGCAGTCTTTCTTCCTCTGATCTAACCCAAGCGACTCTTTCTAGCATAAACAAGTACTTGATCTTGCGTAAAACCCATGCTTGGAAAGGAGCATCCGTTTCGGCCTCGAAAAACTTACGACGTATATGACTCCAGCAGGGACACCAGATAATCTGTTTCTTCTCAGCCAGTCTTTCATAAGCTCCATATTTATCTGAGTGCAGCACGCCATGATACCCTTTTAGAATATCCTGCACATGATCATGGCTGCGACTCTCACGAAAATCATAAATTCTGTAAGGAGGATCAGCTGCACTTCCTCCTACTACAACCCACATGTAGGCTAGTTTGCATTTTTCTTTCTCCTGGAGCTTGACGGGGATTTCGTCGATGTAAATGTTTTCACTTTTCAGGACATGTTTTTGCATCTCCTCATAAAGAGGCTGGAGGGCCAGCCCTGTTCGGATCACCCATTGAGAAAGAAGCTTGCGGCTGATGACCACTCCTTGCCTGCCCATAATCTCCACGATGCGGTAAAGAGGGAGGTGATCGACAAATTTCTGGGTGATGATCTCAGCGAGTAGGCTATTATCTGCACGGCATTTGGGTAAAATGCATTCAGGCAGATCGGCTGTGAAAATCCCAGCATCTTCCTTTTGGGGATGGGCATATTTGGGCCGGATGATCTCTTTTATAAAGTAGCTGCCCGGCTGATGGGCTAATTTGTAAGAGACTTCTTTACCGATTTGAATGAGAGCCTCGCCTGTCTCAGGGCAAACCTTTTTGTCTTCAGGCAGATCCAAAACAATGGTTTTTACGGGTAGATCGGGATGTAGAGCAATCCTGTCTTTACCATCTCGGTTAGGTTTTCTGGTATGCGCTGCTACATTTTTTTTCTTTTCTTCGATGGCTGTTTGAAGATTTTCAAATCCTGGAAAAGAGAGTTGTTCTTGGTCGAGGTCAGCCACGACTCTTTCAGAGCGCTGACCGAAGATCTGGCGTTTAAACCATGAGAGTTGTTCTTCAAGATGGGCAATATCTTGATCTTTTTGGGCAAGACAATGATCTTTCTCAGCTATATTTCGATCCTTTTGATTAAGACTATGATTTTTCTCGGCAAGAAGGTTATGTAGATTGGAAATTTCGGCTTGTAGCTTATCTATCAGATGGATTTCTGCTGTTTGCATATGAAGAATTTTACCCAAAATACTCAAAAAAATATAGAGTTTTTAGAGAGAAAAACGAGGTTGTAGCCGCTTGGGTGTAATGCCTTCCAAAAGCATGAGAAAGGTTCTACGATCTAAAACAGAGCTATTATCTTTCCAACGGAAAGATCCCTTCTCCAGCCGTTTGAAATAGATGACAAAGCCATCCTGATCCCAGAAGAGGACTTTCATATGATTCTTACGCCGATTCAGAAAGATGAAGAAAGCTCCCGTGAGCAATTCTCCAGGGAAGAGTACTTCAATCTCAGCCATGGGACCATCAAAACTTTTCCTCATGCTCACAGGATGCCGGCAAAGGAAAAGACGGGCATTGCCCGGAATGCTTAGCATGACCTCAGCGTTTCCAGACAACGTTTAAGGGTAGCAGCATCAAAATGTTTTTCTAAGCGAACGGATATGCCTTTCATTTCAATGGTGATCCCGACATCTTTTGCTTCAGCAATCTCAATGAAACTCCCGCGACTAAGTGTTTTGGGGAAAAGACGCCTTTTCCAAGCGTAAAACAAATAAAGGGGAATTAGATTGTCTCGGCACCAATGCTGGATCGTGAGACCGCTGGCTTTTTGTTTCTGAATTCTCTCTTCCCACGTATGCCTGAGCTCAGTAGATGATTTGCGCATGAAAAACCTCCTGGTTCTTTTTTCATGCTCCCAGACTGCCTTTTTCTACTGATTCAAGAAAGATGGGCAAATTAGACGGTTACGATTAATGAAAAGGAATTACTATCCTATCTGCCCCTTTTAAGGAGGTCATTGAACAGAGGGTTCATGGTTATAAAAACACGATCACGCTGTACGACCTGACCAATACCTACATGGAAGGACAGGCCAAGGTCAATCCCAAAGCTGCTCATGGTGTTTCTAAAGAAAAGCGAACTGATTGTCCTCTAATCACCCTTGGCTTGGCTATAAACGAACATGGCTTTATCCATAGACTATATGCTATTCTGACTCTAGAATTTTCTGTGCTTCTTCAAACGATTCTTTTTTCAAATTCAAATAGGGGGCAATATGTGGCATGGGGTGGTTGATAGCATAAGTAATATTTCCTTTCAGAATACTAACCACTTCCACGCAATTAAGATCTGTTGGGCATTGCTTACCTAAAATGCCTACCTGAATGATATCTACTGGAGCTGGGAAATGTTCAAAGTATCGCCTATTATCTGGATTAGCATTCATGGATTCCAATAATATATTGGCACATTCTACGATTAACTCCCTAGCTTCATTCATGCTCATGACTTTTTGATACATGAACGTCATGCTAATGAGATTAATTTTTTTATCGATTGTACAACCCCCTCCAGCTCCTATGGCAATAAGCCCCTTTTTCTCCATATGCTTTGCTAGTTGACAAAGCATACGATCAGATACTTTATCTGTTTCACTTCTTGGGTCACTACATCCAAAAAGAAAACAAAAAAAACATATGTAAATTACTAATCTTGAAATCACGATTTTCCTATTGTTTCGCGATAGCGCTCAATTTCATATTTTAGAGCTTTTTCAAACGTTGGGCTTAAAATAGAGTGATCATGCCAGGGAGCATTTGGATGTGAGGGCAACACCTTAATGGTGTCGCGGTTTTGCTGTCTGCCACGCCAGTTGATCCAGGGTATAGGATCTCTCGAGAATGACGCTTCATAGCGTTGTACGCTATGACAAATGTCTCGTGAGATATAATCTGCGGGAGCAAACGCAACTACTCGGATCCGTTTTCTGATCTCATCAGGTGAATCTTGCAGTGCTAAGTTGGTGAGAATAGTTCCTTGGCTGTGGCACAGGTGGAGTGCAAATTGATTTGGAGATAAGGCCTCTAGTTTTTCTTTCCATTCATTTTTGATCATCTCAACCGGATTGGTTCTGACCCCCCTTAAGCCCCAATAAGCCTCTGCTGGATCTACAAGCGGTCCGTGGGTAGGGTTATAGAGCCCTTTTATGTTATATCCGCCACTGAGATCAGAAATATATAGAGCGCTTCTGCTTGCTTCTCCCAGTGTATTGAACATGCCATTGGCAAAAAAGATATGGCCATTGTTAGGCAGCTCGGGTCTTTTTAGGATGCTAAGATCATAGGCGCAGCTTTTGTTCCAATAGGGTTTCTCAAAGTTTCCTTGAAAATCGGGCCTAAACATGTCGAACATTTTGAGTCCGTAGAGATCAAAATGGGTAAGGGGGCAGTTATTGACATAAGCATAGAGATTAGGACCATTTTCAAACCCTTCTGGATCCTGAGTGATCCATCGGCCTAGTTCTGGGTTGTAGTATCTCCTACCAAAAAAGATAAGGCCTGTATCTTCTACGCGCTTGGATGAAAAACGCCAGGGTGAGAGGTTATGATCTGTGAGCTCTTCTCCATAGGCAGTATAGCGGTAGCATTCTATAGGGTTTTTTGTATTGAGGTCTACGAGGGTAGTAACAGAGCCTTGATGGTCATGAAGGGGGATATAGGTTTTTCCTTTCAATTCGTAGAGTACTGCCGCTCCTATTTCAGCGCCCATCCCTTCTCCTAAAATGCGGAGCTCTTGGATGATGCCGTTTTGATCAATCACTCCGATTTCATTGTCGCCATCCCAGAGGTAGCGGTCATATTTTGTTTGTTTGCCTTGGATAAATACCTTTTTGGAGAGGCGTCGGTGTAAAGGGTCATATTCATACTCGATACGGGTGTTTTTTTCATCAATGGCGATGAGTCTATCTTGGCTGTCATACGTAAACTTTCTGATCCCATTTGAAAGGAGATTGCCGTTGGCGTCAAAAAGATGGGGTGTATGGCCGTCATGGGTGATTTGGCAAAGGGTGTTTACTTCATGGTCAAGAGTATCTTTTTTGAGTCTGTTATAAAGAGAATCAAAATGATAGGTATGTTCTTCTTCACTGATGAGTTGATCCAGATCATCAAATTGGTAGGTGCATTTTTGTTTGCCTAAGCTATCTTGAAACTTGTTTTGGGTGAGGTTGCCGACCGCATCATAGCTCAATTGTGATGTATAGAAGGAAGAGGTGCACTGTTTTAGTCGGCCTAAAGGATCTCTTTGTATGGTGATTTCTCCCAAATCTTGTGGAAGAATTGCTTTGAGAAGTAGCCCTTCCAAGTTTCTTTCTGCGTAGGTATACCCGATTCCTTTACGCAGGACCTGGTGGAGAAAAACGCCATCATAGCTGTAGGCAATGCTGGTGGAATCCGGAAGGGTTAAAAGGATTCTTCTGCTTTGGTTATCATAAGAATTGAACAGGCTTAAATCGTTTGCTAAATCTTCCTGGAGGATGTTGTTCAGAGAGTCATAGGTGCGTGTTGTCTTTTTCTGGGTAGTAGTGTCGTAGATGGAAAGAACACAATCATTGAGGTCATAGGTGTAATGATAGTCATAATCACGGGAAAAGTAGCGGGCAAGCCTTCCCCAGTCATCATATTCATGATTTAAATGATCTCCATTGGGTTTGATGATGGTTTGAAGCCGGCCTTTGCTATCATAGAGATACTGTGTTTGTTTGATGCCGGCTTCTATTAAACGCTCTACGCGTCCCATGGGACCGTAATCCCAATGGTGGATGATCGTTTGAGTGGGGATAGTGCCCTTAAAAACCGTATGGGTCAGCTCCGTGCGTTGATTATTTAGGTCAAAAGTGTTTTGGGTTTGTTGGATGAGCTCTGCCCGGATATTTTTCTTTAGTAGCCCGGCATTTCTTCCTTTTGAGTCGTAAATTTGAATCGTTTGGATATGGTGGGGATTGGTGGTGGTTTCTGTGAGTGTAGTTTGGTAGGAGTAGTTAAAGTGGATTATGTGGCCCAGGGGATCTTTGGAGATGAGGGGTTTGCCATAGGTATTGTATGCTATTTCATTGATGCCCTGGGAGTTGATTGTCTGGATGCGATTGCCTGCGTGGTCATATACGTAGTTTTCTTGAAATTGGAGCGCGCCATTTTTTTCTGTCCTTTTCTCAATGATTTGTCCTAAAAAGTCATGTTTTTCTATCCAGGTAATCTCTCCTTCTTGAGTGTGCTCAAGTGCACCCAGTGAATCATATGCAAAAAAACGTTTCTTATAGTCTTTTTGTTCGGCAATTTTTCTTCCTGCAAAATCATAGGAGTAAAATGTAGTGACTCCCTTGCCATCTGTTTCTGAGAGTTTATAGAAGGGAGAGTGACGGGCCATTGTTGTTTTGAGCAGTTTGCCAGAAGAGTAGGTTGATGTTTTGATGGGGTGATCAAAAATATCTAGTGTGTAGATTTTTTGGGCACCATTTTGATCGATGTGGCTGGAAATGGGTCCATGTGCAAAGTAGGTAAAATGGTCTTCTGATCCGTTTGGATAATGAATGGAAAGGGGTTGTCCCTTAAAGTTGTATGTTTTGTAAGTTTCGTGGCCTAAGGGATTGATTTCTTTAGTTACGTGACCCAGAACGTTATATTCCCTCTTCTCTACCCCTCCATCGGGGTGAATGACAGCTATGATTCTGCCCAAAGCATCATGTTCAAAGCGGGTGATGTTTGAGCAGGCATCTATTTCAGCGGTGATTTGTCCTAGCTTATCGTATTGTTTTTCTGTAATGAGGAGGGATCCATCTGTTTGCCAGTCAGCAATACGTGTGGGACGGTTGGCTTTGTCATAGGTTATTTCTTTGTATTGATCGCATCTAGGGCCTGCAATGGAGGTGAGGTTGTGGTTATCATCATAAGCAAATGTTGTGTGGTTGCCTAAAGGATCTGTTGTGGCAATCAGCCGCTCTTTTGAATCATAATCGTTAAGAATGCAGTAGCGATAAAGGTTATTGCAATCGTAGTGCTCTTCTCGAGAGATTTTACCAAAGGGGGTATAGGCATAGATGGTTTTTCTGAGGAGGATTTCTTGACCTGAAGCATCGATTGTTTTTTCTTGGACGATTTCTGGTAGGCCAAAGCAAGGCAGCGTTTGCTTAGGGGTGATTTGGGTGATTTTTCTATAAGTGACATTTTGAAGATCGTCAGGGTCCAGACTGGAGCCATCGTCTACGATAGTCTTAATGCAAATGGCGCAATCATCATAGGTGTGGAAGGTGCGTTGACAGATAGTGGGACCCTCGTAAATGAGGGTGGAGGTTAAAAGATTGGTACCGGGTAGATAGCTATAGCAAGTGCGTTTGTCATCGCGATCGCTTTCAGAGAGCTTGAGGTTGAATCCATCATCAGAAAAGGTACGGTTGATCCTATAGCACTCTTTTCCATCCTCCACTTTTTCCATAATGGGGTTTTGGTTTTTGTCGTATTGGTATTCTGTAATCTGAAGGGGGATGCCAGAGCTGTTTTCTATGGTTTTACGGATGAGATTGCCGGTAGCTGCATCCCACATGAAGCGGTCGATGCGATAAAGGGCATTGTCTTGATAGGTCTCTATGGAGGTGATTTTTTTGTTAGAGTCATATCGATAGTGGGTTTTGTTATTTTCAGAATCATAAAAAACAGTGAGTTGATCTTGGTACTCACAACGGCAAATAGGGCACATTTCTCCATTTGGGCCGACGGGTGCATATTGGGCTGAGACTTTGCCTTCGGGGTTATATTCGGTGGTCAGCACTCTTCCGTCTGGCTTAAGCAGGGTGTTGAGAGTGGTATTATGGGAGCCATAAGAGATGGGGGGCTGGCCGGGCCTTTGGGCTGACGCAAGCTTGATTGGAGATTTTCCGGCATGTTGCATGAAGGCTGAACGGCCATCGCTTCCTGTGACTTGAACGCCTTTGACCTCATCATGTTTTGTTCTGGGGTAATGAAAATAGATGTGGCCTAATACTTTAGACTTATCAGCATTATAAGCGGTTATAGAGGCTAGTAATTGTGGCAGGGGAAAATTTCGCTTCTCTTCTTTCCATTGAGTGTAGGTGTAGCAAAGGATGTTACCATTGGGAAGCCTCTCTTCCACAATCGGGATATGGTAAGGGGTCCAAGTGTTGGGATGGATGATCCAACCTCTATCTGATCCCCAGCCAAAACCTCTTTTTTTCTCTGTCCAATGCACTGTACCAGTCCAGCGGTGCATCTTAGAAGCAAAAGAGCGCTCTCTGCCGCTGCCATCTGAGATGGTTCCCATATACTGAAAGCGTTTTTTGTCTTTAGGGTCGCCGAATCTATAGTAATTGATCTTTGTATTGAGAGGATGTGATTGGCCAGATACGCCGGATGTCGCAAAACTTTTGGGAAGCTCAAAGTCAAAGGTGTAGGGAATAGTAGCGGATCGTTTTAGGGAACATACGCTTCCATCTACATCCCCTATTGCAGCAAAGATTTCCTGACCGCCCCATTCCATATTGGCGACAAAGAAGGATTCGGGGTTGTAGCGCCAAGTAGCGTAACGAGGATCATAAGGTGAGTTAGAGTTATAGAATCGGCGCACCGAAAGTGGTTGCGCTCCGGCAACTACAAGATCGAGCTCTTCTTCGCAATATTCCCCTGTTATGGGGTTAACTTTGGGAGCAATTTGGTAATCTGTAGAGGTAAGAAAATAGTTCTGGCGCTTGTCGAGCACATGTTCTTTGGATGCGTCAAAATCAAAAATATCTGGATCAGCTTCTGTTCCAAAGAGCACTCCCATCCCGATTAAGAGCGCTAAAACAGACCACCATTTCTTCATGTTACAATACCGAAACGCTTGGAGCCATCCACTTTATAAAAATTTTGAATTTAAGGGAATGACATTATAGACATACCCTAAGTGCTGTACCAACCGGTTTGACTACGATTGATGGGGTTGACTGTGTCATTTCCGACACCTACCATAGCAGATCCCGAGCCGGACATGAAGGCTGTGGAATGACTCTTTTTGATCTGGGAGAGCAAGGGGTAGAGCTGGAAGGCTGGAGCTTCGAGGTCATTGATGTAGCGAGGCTTTCCTGCGTAAAAATCGGCTAGGAGCTGCTCGGGATCCTCAGTTGAGCACTCGTGGAGTTGAAGGGCTTTGTAGATAGCGGGGGTTGAGAGTCCTTGCGGGGGCTTAATGAGAGAGAGGGGCGGTAGAGAGAGGGGTGGTAGATCGCGTACCTGTTCACCGCGGCCTGTGCAGTAGGCAGTGCCATGCGAAAAAAAGAACGCGATATCTGAGCCAATTTCCGAAGACCATTTTTGAAGCTCTTGCAGCGTGCAGGGGTTGTTATGAAGGGTGTTAAGAGCCCAGAGGGTGGTAGCTGCATTACTGCTGCCTCCACCGAGGCCTGCTTGTGTGGGGATGTGTTTTTCTAAGTGGATGGTGACAGGGGTGTGGAGGTTGGTTTTGCGACGAAAGAGGTGGAGAGCTTTGATGATGAGGTTCGAGTCATTGCAGGGCAGATGGGGATCGGAGCATGTGAGGGAATCTTGTGCGCCTAGGGTAAAGCTGAGGGTGTCGCCGAGGTTGATTGCTTGAAAGAGTGAGGCCAGTTCGTGGTATCCGTCAGGGCGTTTGCCCATTATCCGTAAAAACAGGTTGATCTTCGCCGGCGAAAATAAGGTTAGGGATTTGAAGGTCGACCTATTCATGTTGTTCCCTCAAATTCTTGTCGCAGCCCTACAGGCTGCAAGTGTTTTTTTGCCCTTGTACCCAGGGCGTTGCCCTGGGCTAGCACTGTCCCAGCCCTGCAGGCTGAAGAAGGGATTTCATATCTACATCCTTGGCTTTCCTTCAGCCTGAAAGGCTGAGATAGTGATAGCCCAGGGCAACGCCCTGGGTAACGTGATGAACACACACCATGCAGCCTGTAGGGCTGCGACAGGGCCGGTACCGTCCTAACCAAGCAGGCTGAAGAAGGGATTTCATATCTACATCCTCGACTTTCCTTCAGCCTGAAAGGCTGAGATAGTGATAGCCCAGGGCAGCGCCCTGGGTAACGTGATGAACACACACCATGCAGCCTGTAGGGCTGCGACAGGGCCGGTACCGTCCTAACCAAGCAGGCTGAAGAAGGGATTTCATATCTACATCCTCGACTTTCCTTCAGCCTGAAAGGCTGAGATAGTGATAGCCCAGGGCAACGCCCTGGGTAACGTGATGAACACACACCATGCAGCCTGTAGGGCTGCGACAGGGCCGGTACCGTCCTAACCAAGCAGGCTGAAGAAGGGATTTCATATCTACATCCTCGACTTTCCTTCAGCCTGAAAGGCTGAGATAGTGATAGCCCAGGGCAACGCCCTGGGTAACATGATGAACACACATCATGCAGCCTGTAGGGCTGCGACAGGACTGCGACAAATTTGGATTCAATCCCAGATATATTTTTCATCGAATTTGACCTTATATTTTTCCAAAAACTGACGCAATTCATCCTGAAAGGATAATCTCTGATGGTGCTGCTTCTGATTCTGAATGTAGGCACGCAAAGCATCGACATTAGATTGGCCAATGGAAAATGCACCATATCCATTTTGCCAGGCAAAATCTTGATAACAGTCTCCCTGGGTTTTCATCCATTTAGAAGACCCTTTTTTGATTTCTTCGACACACTTGCTTAAAGATAACGTGCGCGGCAAAGAGAATAAGAGGTGGATATGGTCTTCAATTCCCCCTATCTCATAAACCATTACATTGTATTGGCGAGCAGAACCCACCATGTAGGCATAAAGATGAGGGGCAATGTTGGGATGAATAAACGGCCGTCTGCCCTGTGTGCTAAATATCAAATGAATCAGGACATTTGCAAGAGACTGTGCCATTTTTTTTAAAATAACCCAGGGCATAAAGCCCTGGGTTTGGAAATTGCATTAGCTCTGATCAGCTTCTGGAGCAGATTGCTCTTCTGGAGCAGCAGGCGTCTTCTGGGGAAGTACGCCACCTTCGGGTTGAACTTCGAGGGTGAAAGTGGCAGGAACGCCCTCTTTCAATCGAAGGCCAACAGTATGGTTGCCCAGTGTTTTGATAGCTTGAGTCAGAAGAACGCTTTTACGGTCGATCTGGTACCCTTTAGCTTGCAGAAGGCGCGCAATATCGAGAGTAGAAACCGATCCGTACATTTTCCCATCGGGGTCGGTTTTTACTTCTATGGCAAGCACGAGCGCTTTGATCTGCTCTGCTTGCGCTTCGGCCTCTTTGCGGTCGACAGCTGCACGCTTTTCCCGCTCTTCTTTGAGGCGGGTTTGCATCTTTAGGGTGTGTTTATCGGCAGAAACTGCCTTTTTCTGAGGAAGGAGGAAGTTACGGATAAAGCCCGGCTTGGCTGTCACAACATCCCCGCTGCGACCTAAGCCGTACACATCTTCCAAAAGTAGTAATTGTTGTTTCATATATTACCTATTCTTCTCCTACAAATGGAAGGAGACCGATGTAACGGGCCCTTTTAACCGCGGTGTTCAGAAGGCGCTGGAAGCGCTGTGAAACACCGGTAACACGACGAGGCAAGATCTTACCTCTATCGGTGATGAGCCGTTTGAGTGTTTCAATATCTTTATAATCGATATCTTTCCAACCGGCCGCCATGAACGGACAACGCTTTGATGTAGGGCGTTTCTTGCGAGACTCATACACAGGAGAGTCTGACGACATTTTGCTCATATTTACTTTCCTCACTCAGGAAGTTGTTTAAATTCAATAGTTTCTCTTACGGCATCTGTTTTCAAGGTCAAGAACCTGAGCAGATCTTCGTTGAGATGGTACTCTCTCCACAGCTCTGCAAACATAGTAGTTGGCGCTGTGAAATAGAGCAAAAAGTAGTGTCCCTCGCGCAGGCCACGGATTTCATAGGCGAGTTTTTTACGCCCTTGATCGTGGATTTTGTGGACCTCTCCACCGCGCTCTGCAATCCCTGATGTGATGCGCTCGAGGCATTTTAGCCTGGCATCTTCGCTCAAGGAAGCGTTGAGGATATACATTCCTTCATAGATTTGTTTTCTTTCTTTCATTTCATTACCTTGCGGTTGATAATTCGCCAGCAAGCTGGCTGGCAGCTTCTACTCCCTGGCTGAGCCACGCTTCTGCTACAGAAGCGCCTTTATCCACAACTTGCGAAAGCTGCACTTGTTCGCTGAAGGAAAAACCTGCCAGGACATAATCTTCGAGGGCCATTTGACCGTTCGTAAGATCCCCTTCTTGTGGACCCACCCCCATCCGGAGGCGAGAATAATCGGAGGTGCTCAAGCACGCTTCGATACTTTTCAATCCGTTATGCCCCCCTGCACTTCCAGAAGGGCGAAGACGCATCGCGCCAAACTTGATATAGACATCATCAACGATGACGAGGATATGGTCCGGTGCGATTTTGTAATACTGGACAGCTTTGCGTACAGCCGTCCCACTTAAATTCATATAGGTGCTTGGCATCAGCAGATACACTTTCTTACCTGCAATGACGCCACTGGCCACCTTGCCATCAATCCGCATCCCCCGCTTCAGGCTCAGGCCCTGCTTGCGGGCTATTGCCTCAACTACCATGAAACCTAGATTATGACGAGTCTTCTCATATTTGGTGCCAGGATTGCCGAGCCCAACGATGAGGTACTCATCCACCATTATTTTCTCGCGATCACAACAGCAGCTTCATTGAGGCTAATGGTTGGACGTACTCCTTGAGGAATCTTCAAGGCGCTGAGTTTCATCATCTGTCCAACGGCTAAATCACGTACATCTACCTCGAATTCGGCTGGAATATCTTTAGGTAAACATATGACCGGTACATGGCGCACAACTATACGTACAACACCACCTAGTTTCACTCCTGCGCAATCAGCGACATTAATGCATCGGACTGGAATCTTAAGAGAAATAGGGTGATCATCATGCAATTGCTCGAAATCGAGATGGATGACAGCATAGGTCGTGATGTTGTATTGAATGTCTTTGACAATCGCTTTTATGGTTTTGCCATCGAGATCGATCTGGAAAACTTTCGAAGAGAGTGTCCCTGTAGGGGTTGTGTTCAGGATTTTCTTGAAAGCGATCCCATCAACAACGATCTCTTGCCCCTTTTCTCCTTTGGAATAAAGGACTGCAGGAACATTCCCTGCACGGCGGATCTGTTTATTTTCCGTTTTTTTGCCAGCACTGCGTCTGGTGACGGTGAGTTTCATGAGCTTCTCCAAATATTCTAAGAAAGGAGTGAAGTATAGGGAATGGGGGATTTTAATTAAAGATCGATGAGATAGAATCTGCGGAGATGATGCAGCGCATCGCTTCTCCAAAAAGAGGAGCTGTCGAAACGACGACAAATTTAGGATGGAGCTGCTCTTCTAGTAAAGGGACCGTGTTGCTTATAAAGATTTTTTTGATAGGAGAGCTATCGAGACGTTTTACTGCCTCTCCTACCAGAAGGCCGTGAGTAAAGGCAGCAAAAATGTCCCTTGCTCCTGCTCGGGCACATGTCTCGGCTGCTGTCACGAGTGTTCCGGCAGTAGAGCAAAGATCGTCGACAAGCAAGACATCTCTTCCCTTCACATCATTACCGATGATCGAGGTGATGCTCACCTCTTCAGTGCTGACCCTCCGTTTGTCCATCACAGCAAATTCAGCATTCAGATGATTTGAGTAAGCACGGGCGATTTTAATGGCTCCCAAGTCAGGCGCCATGATGACTAAATCTTTTAAATGGAGTTTAGCCACCTCTTCGGCCAACATGGGACGTGCATAAAGGTTATCGACCGGGATATCAAAAAAACCTTGGATTTGACCGGCATGGAGGTCCATAGTCAAAACCCGAGTGGCTCCTGCCGTGGCCAAAAGATCGGCAACGAGCTTGGCAGAGATTGGGACGCGCGGTTTATCTTTTCTGTCTTGGCGGCTGTAGCCAAAATAGGGAATCACCGCCACGATGCTTTTAGCCGATGCCCGCTTCAGGGCATCGATCATGATGAGCAATTCCATGAGGTAGTAGTTAGGATCTCGCGCAATTGACTGCACGACAAAAACATCCCGACCTCTGACATTTTCTTGAATTTGCAGGTAAATTTCACCATCTGGGAAAGGCTCAAACAACACTTTTCCGAGTTTGATACCCAGATAGGAGGCCAGCTCAGCGGCTAAAACGGGGTGGGAATTTCCAGAAAAAACGGCAAACGTATTCATGTAAAGTATTGGGGTGGAAGGGATCGAACCTCCGAATGGCGGTACCAAAAACCGCTGCCTTACCACTTGGCGACACCCCAGCAAAGTGATTTTCCATACTAACCGCAAGCACGATTTTTTGCCAAGCTCAACACTTTCTACCCAAAGAAAAAAAACAGGATAGGGAGAATCGCAAGCGGCATGACAAACAGGATGATAAAAAAACTAATCACCTTGCACACCCTACCGCTTTAGCGGTCCTGCATGTCTTATTGCTTCTACGCCACGTAATACCATTTCCAAAAAATAAAGTCACAAATTGGCACTGTATAACACGCCATTTTTGAACGATCCTTTCTCGCTTAGGTGCAAAAACATAGGCTTCGAAACGATTGTCCAAATCTGTCATGTTACCCAGTGCCACTTCATGGCTTTATTTTCTGGAAATGGTATAACTTTTTTTAGAGAGTCTTGCAAGTTTAAAAATGGTTGCGTAGAGTGCGGCTTATGGAAATCATACACGTTTCAGCCGAGTTAGCACCGATTGCCAAAGTGGGAGGGCTTGGAGATGTCCTACAAGGACTCTCACGGGCAATACTGGAAAAAGGGCACTCTGTTACGGTTCTCATGCCTAAATATGACACTTTAGATTTGAACATGATAAAAAATCTGGAGGTATTAGAAGCAAAGCAGATCGTGCGCTTTGGAGGAGAAGATTGCAGCAATACTTTATGGCGCGGAAAGGTGGATGGGATTCCGGTTGTTTTGATTGAATCCCATGACCCAAGAGAGTTTTTTGACCGGGATACAGTTTATGGCTGCACAGATGATGTGGACCGCTTCAATTATTTTTGCATCTCTGCTTTAGAATATATACGGAAACAAGATGCTGAGGTCATTCATCTACACGACTGGCACACGGCAGCACTTGCGGGACTACTTAAGGAACGCGCCCCGGGAGTCAGGGCTAAAGTAGTACTGACTCTGCACAACTTAGCCTATCAAGGTCAATGTAGCGCAGCCGAGTTAGAGAGGATGGGCTGGAAGAGTGATCTTTTAGTCTCAGGCGATCACTATAACTTGCTTCAGGGTGGGATTATTTTTGCAGATAGAGTCACTACCGTATCCCCTACCTATGCACACGAGATCCTGACAACAGACATCAGCGGGTCTTTGCAAACCACTTTAATAGCCCATCAGCACAAAATTTCGGGGATCCTTAACGGGATTGATTATGCATTTTGGAATCCTAAAACAGACAAGTTCCTTCCGCATCACTACTCTTTGCATAATATTAGTGATAAGAAATTTGCAAAACATGAACTAAAAAAACGCCTTTCATTGGCAGATGAAAAATGCCCTCTTGTATGTGCTGTAACACGCCTTGTGTACCAAAAAGGGCCAGAACTGATCAAAGCGGCCATCTTACGAACGCTTGAGTGGGGCGGACAATTTGTCTTGCTCGGTTCAGCGGCAGATGAACAAATTCATAGTCAATTCCATAATTTAAAAAGGAAGCTTGCAGGCTCTTGCCATGTTCACTTAGAACTTTCATTTAGCGAAGAGTTGTCTCACCTTGTTTTTGCTGGGAGTGATCTTTTTTTGATCCCCTCAATCTTTGAACCGTGTGGGCTAACCCAACAAATCGCGATGCGCTATGGCACTGTCCCTCTAGCGCGGGCTTGTGGGGGTCTTGCCGATACAGTCTTTGAGGGGGAAAATGGTTTTTTATTTGGCCCCCCTACAGCAGAAGCTTTGAATGTAGCCCTTGATAGCGCCTTAGATACCTGGTATCACAAGCCCGCACACTGGCAAAAACTCATCGAAACGGGAATGTCTACCGATTTCAGTTGGGAAAAGCCTGGCGAAAAGTACCTTGCCCTCTACCGCTCTTAACACAGAGGCGCTAAGACACTGAGAAAGGGGGTGGATTACAGAGAATGAGTATGAAAAAAAATAATTTCCTTGCATCTACCATGCTTTATCCTAACAAGCATTACATGGGGGCTTAAAGGTCTTTTTTGAGATGGAGATAGATCTCTTCCCAGGCTTCATGGGGAATGACAGGACCCATCACCTGCACCACAGCTCTGCCTGCAATCGCTCCGTAATGGGCACAAATTTCTAGCGGATACCCGCGCATTAAGCCATGCAGAAAACCGCTAGCAAATAGGTCCCCTGCCCCTGTGGTGTCTAGGGGCTGGACAGGATAGGCGGGGCAGTGGATTTTGACATCCCCTTGTTTCACCCAACAACCACCTGGGCCCATGAGAACCACACCAATCTCACACCGGTCTGCTAAAAATGCACATCCCATTTCCGGATCTTTGTCACCTGTAAGGGCGAAAATTTCCTCAACATTTGCAAAAATCACATCGACATAGGTATCGAGTAGGTGGAGAATATGGGGATGAAATTTTTTAACGATCTCAAAACTGGCGAGATCAAACGAGACTAGTGCTCCAGCATCTTTAGCTAAACGCATGGCCGTTTCGGTTAGATCCTCATTAAAAAGAGTATAACCTTCGAGATGAACAAGCTTAGCTTGGGTAAAATGGGAGGGCGCAAGATGTTTCCCACACATCTCAACTGTGGCACCTTGGAAAGTGCGCATTGTCCTTTCTCCATCAGGGGTCACAAGAGAGAGTACAATGGCAGTGGGCGTTTCGCTCTCGATCAACAAAGGGTAAATTCCCTGATCTTTTAAAAGGGTGCGGTAGAATTTTCCACGTGGATCTGTGCCTACCATCCCGAGAAGGGCGCACCTTTCTCCAAAGCGGGAAAGACCATGTAATGTATTCCGGGTGCTACCACCTGGAACCGAAACGGGTATGTTGCCACTACCTGCAATGATTGTCTCTAGAGTTTCAAAATCGACGGGAATCATACCCCCTTTGTCACCTGCAACGGTAGCCAAAAAAGCTTCACTGACACTCAGCAACTGGTCAAGAATGGGACCTCCGATGCCAAGAATCTCGTAGCTCATCCATCGCTTCCCTTGTCTACTAAAAGACGTAAAACATAAGTCCGATTCGCCCAAATGTACTCCACTCCGGAATAAAGGGCATAAGCGGCAGCAATAGAAACAGCTGTCACCGAAATTCCCCTCAACCAACTATACGATAGGTAACCCATGGAGTAAGGGATCATGAGGACTAAAATTAAGAAAGCAACACCGGCCTGGATGACTGCTTTAATCTTGCCCGAAGAGCGAGCTGCCAGCGCAAAACCTCTGAGAGCACAAATGGTGCGCAAAGTACTGATTACCGAATCACGATACAGGAAAACAAATACGATCAGTAAAGGAAGATTTACAGGGGGCTGAGTAAAGGTTAAAAACACCGAAATCCGGTAAATACTATCGGCCATCGGATCGAGAATCTTCCCCAGATCAGTGACTTGATGGAATCTACGGGCCACATAGCCGTCAAACGCATCGGAAAGCTCAGAAATGCCTAGTATAACGAGTAAAATATACGGAAGAAGGACGAGGCTGATGCCGAGCAACTCATGTTCAAGATATAGAAACATGAATATGGGGCTAATGAAGATGCGAATAAAAGTGAGGTAATTGGCAATGCTCACGCGATAAACTTATCTATCCCCTGCATTAATTTGCAAGGTTGTTATTGTGACAGTTATTTAACCTTCGTAGGCGTTACGTAAAATCACCCCTTCCATCTCCCGATCCGTACTTTTTATTGTGCCTGAAAATTTCTTGATTGCATCGGCCATCGCGTATACAACCTCTTTGCCTGTGAATGTTTCAGCGCCCACTGCCACCACCATATCCTCTACACTCTTCAGTGCGTCTTGAAGCTGCTCTCTCGTATCATCTGCGTTGTATATGACAGAGGCCCCCAAATTCATAAGTAAAACAGCTTTGATAGCCTGGCAAAACTGATCTTCATTTCCTTTTCCTCGCGGACTGTGACTCGCTACTTGAGCTGCAGTAGTAAGATATCCCCAAATTTCTTTTGCAGGCGTGTGTGGATGACAAGCCAGCCAATATTTTCTAAATTGTTCTATTGAATCCAGGAGACCTTCTCGCGTATTTGCCCTCACTGTATCTCCAGCACAAGCTTCAAGGGCATGTGTACAATATTGCGCAAGAGGAGTTCCTGCTAATCCTTCCAGATTGAGTGACTCCCCAGGTGGAATTTCTGTTTTACAGTAGCTACAGAAGAGGTCTAAAAAACCAAAATGCATGATGAGCTCCAGGGCAGCGGGAGTCATGGAGCTTACCTCTGCTTCCTCTGACAAATAGCTATTTGCAAGATCCTCCCTGGCTCTTTTGAAGTATTTTACATCTTCTTTTACAGCCTCTTTTTTCTGAGCAACACGCTCCTCATTCTCAATCACACTTCCAACCTCGTCACTCCACATACTGAGACGGTGCGAGTTGTACCAACTATGGATAGTTGTATGCGTCTGAATCCATTCATCAAATGCATAGGCAAGCGGAGGACATACAACCCCAATTGATCCAGACACTACCTCTGCAAACGCACCCAAAACGACAATTGAACGCGCTTTCATATCCTCATATAAATTTTCGGAATTGCCAGAGCAAAGAGTCACGAAGGGGCCGATGGCCCATCTCAACAAAGCGAGGGCAAAGATGGCGACACGGATCGGCAAAGCAATGCTATAGGCCACCATACCAAAAAAATAGAGAAAAGGATATGCGATCGGATTATTATGAAACTTCGTGATTGTCCACTGCGTACTCAGTACATTGTAAATGAGAAATCTGCTTTCAGGAATGGAATCGTTCAGATGTTGGTCCACAAGAGATCGTACTCGCTGTGCTTGATCTTCCACATCTTCGCTGGGGTATACAATGGATATACGACTCTCCTGCGTCAAAACACCCTCTAATTCAGGATAGGCGATGTTCCACGCAAGAAGTGTTTCATGATCACCGATAATGATCTGTGACATAAAGGCTCTCTCAAAAATACATACTAAAAAAATGATAAGATACCACCTCCCATGTTAAGGGGGTATTAAAAAGAAATTTTTCTCATTGCTCATTTTGCCCCATTTTCCTACAGTTTATTTCCTATGCTGAACTTTCAAGATATGATTGCAAAGCTCACCCAGTTCTGGGCTGAGCAGGGATGTATTGTCCACCAAGGTTACGATCTTGAAGTGGGTGCAGGAACTTTTAATCCGGCAACTTTTTTGCGTTGTTTGGGTCCGGAGCCCTATTCAGCTGTCTATGTTGAGCCCTCTCGCCGTCCCAAGGATGGGCGATATGGTGAGAACCCAAACCGGGTTCAATTCTACCATCAGATGCAGGTGATCCTTAAACCATCGCCCCCTAATATCCAAGACCTATATCTACAATCACTTGCAAGTATAGGTCTTGAACTCAAGCTACACGACATCCGTTTTGTCCATGACGATTGGGAAAACCCGACGATCGGGGCATGGGGACTGGGTTGGGAAGTATGGTGCGACGGGATGGAAGTGACTCAATTCACCTATTTTCAAGCAGTTGGCGGCGTTCCTGTTTCTCCTGTCAGCGGAGAGATTACATACGGGCTTGAAAGGCTCGCAATGTACCTTCAAGGGGTCGATTCGATGTTTGACCTCAAATGGAACAACGAAATCACCTATGGTGACATCTATAAACGCAACGAATGGGAATGGAGCCACTATAACTTTATCGAAGCAGACACAGCCATGTGGCTTCGGCATTTCGAAGATTTTGAAGCAGAGGCTAAAAGGCTGGTTCACAATCATCTTCCCATACCCGCCTACGATTTTGTCATGAAAGCCTCCCACGCATTTAACATGTTAGATGCGCGCGGAGTCATCTCTGTCACTGAACGAACGGGATATATTGCGCGGATCCGCAATCTTTCTAAGATGATGGCAGAAAGCTATTTGGCGAGCCGGGAAAAACTTGAGCACCCACTGCTACGCAATCACAAAGCTCAATCCGACACGCCTGCGGCACCAAAAGTTTCACCAAAAAATGACCCCACAGAACGACAAGATTTTCTGCTAGAGATCGGTTCCGAAGAGCTACCAGCAACATTTGTTCCAATTGGAATGCAGCATCTGGAAACGCAGGTTCGCGCTCTATTGCACACTTACCAGCTCCCTTTTGAATCGATCGCAGTCTATGGCACCCCACGCAGATTAGCTCTATCGATTAAGGCTCTTGCAGGCGGGACTGCAGCCCAAAAGATTGAAAAAAAGGGACCCTCCATTAAAGCAGCTTTTGATAGCGAGGGCAATCCCACCCAAGCAGGCAGCGGCTTTTTTCGATCCATCTTCGAGATCTGTCCTGAGCCACCTCAGTTATCTCAGATCCAAAATAGAGAAATACCAGAACTTGAAATCCGGCAAATCAAAGGGATCGATTATCTATTTGCCACCTATGAGCAAAAAGGGATCGCGACAAGAGCCCTGCTTGTTGAACATCTTCCCAAAGTCATTTTAGGGATCGAATTCCCCAAAAAAATGCGTTGGGCAGACTTGGATATCGAGTATGCACGCCCCTTAAGGTGGATTGTCTCCATTTATGACAGCGAAATCATTCCTTTTGTTCTGGGCAATATCGTCTCTTCCAATGTCTCATATGGCCATCGCCAGCTTGCACCACAGGCTATCAAAATTGGCAAGCCACAAGATTACCTCTCTGCGCTCAAGGAACAATGGGTAATGGCTGATGTCCGAGAGCGGCACGAATCGATTGTGCAGCAACTTTCTGTGATCGAGCAGGAGCTAGGTGGACAAGCAGCCGTCATCGAGCGGGTCATGCCTCAAGTGCTTCATCTGGTCGAATGGCCTTTTTTGATGGTAGGTCACTTTGATCCGCTTTACTTGCAGGTGCCTAAAGAGGTCTTGATTTCTGAAATGGTGGAACACCAAAAGTACTTCCCTATTACAGGCCCAGATGGAGCCCTTATGCCCCATTTTGTAATCGTGTGCAATAATAAGCCCTCTGATTTAATCCGGGCGGGCAACCAAAAAGCCCTCTCCCCGCGCCTTGCCGATGGGATGTTCCTCTACGGCGAAGATCTCAAAACTCCTCTTGCCCAGTTTAACGAAAAATTGAAAGCCGTTACTTTTCAAAAAGAGCTAGGGAGCGTCTGGGAAAAAGTGAACCGCACTATGGCAATCGCTGCCATGCTCCATCATTTTTTGCCCATCTGCAACCTGGCTCACCTCCTTAAAGCAGCTACTCTTTGCAAAGCAGATCTGGCCTCCGGTCTTGTGGGTGAGTTTCCCGAACTACAAGGTGTCGTGGGTAGGCTCTATGCTCTCAAGCAAGGAGAACATTCTGAAGTGGCGGCGGCTATTGAAGAACATTGGATGCCGCGCGGAGAAAAAGCACCCTTACCGCAAACATCTGCGGGTGTACTTTTGAGTCTTTCTGAAAAGATCGACAATTTTTTATGTTGTTATGCAATTGGACTCAAACCCTCCTCATCGAGCGATCCTTACGGTTTACGTCGTCAGGGAATTGGAATACTTAAAATGTTGATCGAGGGTAAGCACCATCTCTCCCTTTCTACAGTCTTCCAAAAGGCCATCGAGCTCTTTGTCAACACACCAGAGCTCCCTTCTAAGCTGGCGCAAGAGACTAAAGAGAGACAAGCGTCTCTTATAGAGGAGATTTCCACTTTCCTTCTCAGCCGTTTGCGCTCCATTCTGGTCGACTACGGATTTGAAAAAGATGCCATTGAAGCTGCCATCTCACATGGGTTTTATGATACCTTCGATCTATTCCGTAAGTTGGAAGCACTGCATAGATTCCGCAAAGAGCATCATCCCGAGTTTCTACAACTGATCGAGATGCACACACGAACAAAAAAAATTCTCTTCAGCCAAAACCCTCATCTCACACCCGCATGGATGGTCCGTGCACTGTACAATCAGGATCAACAAGTGCATCAGTTTCCTTCAGTCGATCCAGCTCTGTTAAAGGAACCTTCCGAGCAGGCTCTTTTTGATCGTCTGCAAGCTGTCAAACAGAAGTTTCATGTGGAGCTCATTGACCGCAGGGAACTCAAAAGACGTCAATGGTACGAGGCCTACGCCCTTTTGACTACGCTACACGGTCCCATCACTACCCTCTTTGAACAGGTCAAAATCATCGATGATGATGAAAAGATACGCATAAACCGATTGGCCCTTCTTCAAGAGATTTGGGATCTTTGTGAGGAACTTGCTGACTTTAGCAAAATCCAAGAACATGCCCTCACCTGATTGGTAGGGGGATTTTAAACACAGAGACACAGAGAAGCAGAAACAGATAGAGAAATCCCTGACCTGCTTTGGTGTTGTTCTATTTGACTTTCTTTAAAAAATCTTCTCTGCGCCTCTGAGCCTCTGTGTGTAAAAATACCCTATCAATCAGGGAAGGAAGCGGTCGGAGGGTTGAGCAATGGGGGTGCGGCCTGGAAAAAGACGGAAGCGATTGCGGGCGACTAAGCGATAGAACGGATCGAAAAGGAAGGAAGGCAGAAATGAGAGCAAACCTACCCCAGCATACTTTCCACCTAAAAGCCATAAGATACGCAAGGCTCCTTTTCCTTCGATCAGTAACTTTTCATCTGCTGTCTCATAGTTCTGCAGAAGTATAAGAGTGTCAAGCTCAGGACTCTTGAGAAAGAAGTGAGCCAGCTTCTTCTCTGCTGTTTTTCCTTTAAGCGGTGCAAAATAGAACTTTTGAGCACGATCGACATTGAGGATAAAGCGCACTGCACGGTTGCAAAGTGGACACTCCCCATCATAAAAAATTACATGTTTCATCAATTAACCAGTACCGCTACCAGGCGCCCGGTTTTAAGCGCATCAAATTGCTTGGCAAGCTCAAGAACTTTGTCATCGCTATGACCGCCACTGTGGATTTCCAGATTAACCACTTCGCACGTTTGCATCCACTCACGGTCGAGCAGTTTCTGAACTGTCTCTAGAAAATGCCCCTCAGCCCGTTCACGGTTCACTTTTTTCTGAAGCATCTCGTCGATGAGGGTAGGATCTTCAATGTCTGCTGCCAAGGTGAAAAGATCTGTCTTCCCTTCCTCTATGATTTTTTGAAAGATCTGCCGACAACCGGAGGTTGCAAAATGTTTTTCTTCCAAGTACACCTTGACTGTGGGCAAAAACGTTTCACCCATTAAAAAAAGCCAACGGATGAGATCTAGCTCTAGGGTACGGTGGGGATCGACTGGAGTGAGAGTCAATGTGCCACGACTTTTGACATAAGAGGGTGCAAAAGCACCTTGTTTAAGACCAACCATCTCCTCGGGCACTCTCACTAACGAGGCGATTTTGCGTAAACTCTCGTGCACCATGACAGGATCTTCCCAAGCGTCGACCTGCTTTTTTAAAGTCTTGACGAGTTCGGCCTTTCCGGCGGGAGAATCGAGATTCAACTCACGCCCCAAGTAACCGACTTGAAAAGAGAGATAACTTTCAGCTCCTTCAATCTCCTCAATAAGTCTTGGGGTACCAAACTGAGTGAGGTACGTATCCGGATCGCTCCCCTTAGGCATATTCACAACAAACACTTCTATACCACGCTGTTGAAGCAAATCCCCCACTTTAGAAGCGGCTGCAGCTCCTGCCGCATCCCCATCAAACAGAAGGTATGCGGTACGCAATCCCAATTTTTTCAGCTCTTCGCTATGACTCTCGCCAAAAGCAGTCCCCAACGCAGCTACAGTGAGATTCAGCCCCGCTTCAATCAACTTGAAACAGTCAATCTGCCCTTCTACAATCAGGGCTCGCCGCTCCTTAGCAATTCGCCTGCGGCAATAGTTCAGGCCAAAAAGGATGCGTGACTTTTTGAATAAGGGCGTTTCAGGAGTATTGATGTATTTTCCCCCAAAAGCCCCTTCTTTGTAGTGACGGGCCGAAAAACCGATCACTGCTCCGGTAGGGTTGCGGATGGGAAAGGTGATCCGATCTCGGAAAAAAGGTCTAGCTCCTCCTTCCACCAATAAGCCTGCCTCGATCAGCACATCTTCAGATACCTTTTCTGCACGCATTATTTTACGTAGGATCGTCCCATCATTAGGGGCAAAACCTACCTCAAAACGGTTGATAAAATCGAGCGTTAGTCCACGCTTATACAGATACTCAAGAGCATCTCTGCCCTCTTCCGTATACAGCAAAGTGGCATGGAAATACTGAGAAGCTAAAACACATGCCTCCTTCAGTGCCGATTTATCGGTCCCTTTTTCCCCTTGCTGCTGCCTTTCTAAAGGGACATGAAACCGTTCGGCAAGAGACTCTACGGCATCCACAAAAGAGAGATTGAGGTACTCCATGAGAAATTGAATCGCATCTCCATGAGCCCCACAACCATAGCAATGGTAATGCGTATCCCCTTTCTGAATCATGAAAGAGGGGCTTTTCTCTTGGTGAAAAGGACACAGACCCTTATGCGACACCCCCATACGCTTCATCTCGACATGGCCAGAGACAACCTCGAGGAGATCAATCCTCTCCTTCAACTTTTCCAAACTTTCTTTCGTAAACAAACGATACCTCTTGATTGCCAGAGGATAACTCGCTCTCCTCTAACAGGTCAAGCTTTCCCCACTTATACCAATCCGTTGAAATAATACCATTTATCAAAAATAAAGCCATGAAGTGGCACTGGGTAACATGACAGATTTGGACGATCGTTTCGAAGCTCATATTTTTAAATAAGGAGCGAAAGCTGCGACAACTATGCGCTCTCTTCTCTCTTTAGGGTACTCTTCTAAGGAAAAGATCCCTGAGTATCAGGGAAACAGACCCAAAATTCAGGAGAGAGTTACATGACTCGCTTTACGGGCCAAATTCGCCCTTTTGAAATCCCCTCTCAGGTTAAACCTAAAAACGGCAGTTCGAGATGGTAAAGTGATGCAAGATTTTGATTTAGAATCACTTTTAATAGGGGGCGCACATTCCCAAATGGTGAAGGGGCCCCCTAATAGAAGCGATTCTGGATCAAAAGATTGCGTCAATTTGCCGTCTCCAACTGCCGTTTTTAGGTTAAAAGTGTTTTACGGAAACGGGCTAAGGATATTAAAAATAAGACAGCCCCAATCAAAAACAAATAAAGGAACTGTGGCCAAACTACCTCTATGCCAGCTCCCCTATAAAGTATGGATTGCGAAAGGATCACAAAATTTGTATTAGGAGTAACTAACATAATATTTTGGATAAATGTGGGCATGCTTTCACGCGGAGTCAAAGTGCCTGAAAGAATCTGCAAAGGTAAAACTACCATGATCAGAATTAATGCAAACTGAGGCATAGAACGTGCAAAAGTTCCTAGTAAGATACCTAAAGAGGTCGTAGCGAACAAGACAAGCAGTACGCCTATCATAAATAAAAAAAGTGAACCTTCAATGGGCATAGAAATCAGCAGTCGTATAACGCACTCTAATGAAAAAAAAGTGATGACTAACACGATAAGCTGCATAGACCATATTTTACTTACCATAATTTCGAAGGGTGTAACTGGCATCACTAGTAAATGTTCCACAGTCCCGTGTTCCCTTTCCCTGATCAAAGCTGCGCCTGTCAGAACAATCGAAAGCAGGGTTATGTTATCGATAAGCTCCCTCAATCCCCCGTACCAGCTTTCCTTCATTTCGGGATTAAACTGAATCCTATAAGGAACATCTATGGGAGGAGGAGCTCTATTTAAGCTGTGTTTATGCACAAACGCAGTGACCTCGCCCATGATAATTTGTTGGATATGTTCATTACCGGTTAAAGCCTGGCTAATCCTGGTGGCATCAATATTGAGTTGGATAGCTGGTTTTTTTCCGGCAAGTACATCTTGTTCAAATTTAGCTGGAATGACGATCGAAAAACTATCGAGACCAGCCTTCATCCTTTTATCTAATTTACTCAGGTTAGTTACATTTGGGGTTTTGAAATAGGGGGGGTAAAAGGCATCAATAATTCTTCTAGACAACTCCGATTGATCCTCGTCTACAATAGAAATGGATGCTTTGTGAAGAGTGTCGGGTAAAGACATGGCTGATACATATATAATAAAAGTAAAAGCAAAAACAATGAATCCGATTAAAATTGGATCTCGGCGAAGGCCCATCAGTTCTTTAACACCAAGAAAGTAGATATTTTTCAAACGCATATTCGGTGTTCCCTAACGCTCCTGCTTTTTCAAAAATAGAGCAGAAAGCCCCAGCAATAGAGGAATCGTGATTAGCAATGGAATGAACCAAATGGCAAGCTCTTTAAAACCAAGACCTTTTGAAAAAACACCTCTTGCAATAACTAAATAGAATGTTGTTGGAAATACATGTCCAGTGAATGCCCCTATCCCCTCCAAAGAGGAAATAGGATCGAGCAAGCCTGAAAAATTGATAGTCGGAACAAGGGTCAGAACACCGGTGGCAAAGATAGCTGCGGTTTGGCTTTTGGTGAAGGTTGAGACCAACAGTCCAATAGCCGTTGAGGTTGCAACAAACAGGAGGGTGCCCAATAGTAGTGCCAAAAAATTCCCTTTAACTGATACATCAAAAACAAAATAGGCCACGCCGAGCATCAAAAAAAAACTGATCATCGCAAGGAACATATACGGAATTTGCTTGCCGATCAAAAATTCTAAGCGTGTAGTTGGAGAGACATAAAGGTTAACGATGGAACCCAGTTCTTTTTCTCGTACAACAGAAAGCGCACTGAGCATGGCAGGAACCATCATAAGAACTATGGCAAAGGCTGCTGGCACCATTGCCTTCTGACTAGTAACATCAGGATTATAAAGATAACGCGTCTCAATAGATATAGGCTCTTGTGGCGTTTTGATTTTTAGCCCTTTCCGTGCCAAGTTTGTCAGCCAATCCAGGTTCATCCCCTGCATATAGCTGAGAATGATCTGAGCGCGCCTTGGCATCACTCCGTCAATCCATGTTCCAATGCTCACAGGCCTGCCATGGCGTATATCTTGTGCAAAGTCTGGGGGAATTTCTATAGCTAGGCTAATCTCACCACTGCGCATACGCCGCTCCAAATCCTGGTAATCCTCGATAGGCGGGCGTTCGATAAAATAGCGAGATCCAGCGATATTTTTGATATAATCTTGGCTAGTATGCGTCCGGTCTCTATCCAGTACAGCAAAAGAGAGATTTCTCACATCGAGGCTAATTCCATAACCAAATGCCAACAATAGGATAATGCTGCCAATCGCGGAAAATGTTAAACGGGTGCCATCTCGATAAAGTTCTAACGCCTCTCTTTGAATATAGCTTGTCATGCGCCGTAGGCTGAAAAAACTCGGTTTTGTTTTCAAACCTGGATTTTTCAAGTTAGCAGCAGTTTGGCTGAACGTAGAAAGACCGGGCTCAGTATGAGTCTCTGTAAGGACGCCAGAATCTTGAATTAATTTGATGAAAGCTTCTTCTAAAGTTTTTGTTTTGCATTGTTTTATTAGGTCAGCTGGAGAAGCGCTTGCCAATACATCCCCTGCATGCATGATTGAAATCCTATCGCACCGCTCCGCTTCATTCATAAAATGGGTGGAAATGAAAATTGTGACCTTATCTTTCCGGGAAAGCTCCATCATGATTTGCCAAAAAGCATCGCGAGCGATGGGGTCTACACCCGAGGTCGGTTCGTCTAAAATCAATATTTCCGGGTCAGGAAGCATAGCGACTGCCAAAGAGAGCCTTTGGCGTTGTCCCAGCGGAATAAACTGAGGGAGGCTATCGATCTCTTTATCAAGGCCAAATCGTTGAATAATTTTTTCAACTTTTTCAGGGATGTGCTCTTCTGGAATACTGAAAAGACGCGCATGGAGGATTAGATTTTGCTTTACCGTAAGCTCTGTATACAGAGAGAATGATTGAGACATATAGCCGATGCGCTTGCGGATTTCTAGATCGTGTGGATTCAAAGGATGGCCAAAGAGCTTTGCCTCCCCAATTGTTGGTGGCAAAAGTCCTGTCAGCATCTTCATCGTGGTTGTCTTCCCACTGCCATTAGATCCCAAGAAGCCGAAGATTTCACCACGTTCTATCTGGAAGCCCACATGATTAACGGCAGTGAAATCGCCAAATCGCATCGTCAGATTGTCGGCCTCAATAAAAGTTTCAGTGTCTCCTTGTTTTAGGCGGGGAATCATCACAACGGGCTTGTAATTTTTGAGCTGGGCGGCTGGAAGCATGGCGATAAATGCTTCCTCCATAGTGGATGAGGCTTCTGTTGCCAAAAATGTATCAACCGTTCCTGAAAAAAGCACATGTCCGTTATGCATAGCTATAAGCCACTCAAATCTAGAAGCCTCTTCCATATATGCAGTGGCAACCAATATACTCATGCCAAAACGTTCTTTGCGAATACTGTCTATCATCTCCCAAAATAGCCGACGAGACAGTGGATCGATACCTGTTGTGGGTTCATCCAAAATCAAGATGTCAGGTTCATGAATCAAAGCGCAGCAGATCCCTAGTTTTTGCTGCATACCGCCAGAGAGTTTGCCGGCAAGACGCTCTTTAAAAGGGGCTAATCCAGTTGCTTCCAAAAGGTTCTGAATGCGCTCGCTTCGCTGCTTTTGGTTAAGGCCAAATAACCTGCCAAAAAAATCGACATTCTCGAAAACTGAAAGAGTCGAATAGAGATTTTTGCCAAGCCCTTGTGGCATATAAGCAACCCTAGGACAAACCATCTCACGGTGCCCTTTATCGGACATGTCACCTCCAAACAACTCAACCTTTCCCGTTTGGATTTCGCGTGAGCCGGATATAAGTGATAAAAGCGTTGACTTTCCGACACCGTCCGAGCCTATTATCCCAACAGTGCAACCTGATGGAATGTCAAGGTCAATAGCATCTAGGGCAACAACGCTCCCGTACCGCAAAGTGACTTCGCGAATCTTTGCAACTGGCTGCATTGATGCATCTACAGAAGCTGTCTGAAGATTCATATGTTTACCTTGAGATTGTCAGGCCATGGTTTTGCCAGGTCAAGCCGAATGTACGCCACTCCAGGCAAACCGGTTTTGACATAGGTGATATACTTTTTAAGAAGTTCTGGGGGAATTTGAGCTTTTACCCGGAACATAAATTTTTCTCTTTCAGATGCCGTTTCAACCGTTTTCGGGGTAAATTGAGCAACATCTGAAACGAATGATATATATGCTGGGATGACATATTGCGGCGCCGCATCCAATACTAGCCTCACCTCTTCTCCAATTGCCACACGTCCTGCATACGCCGTAGAAAGAAAAAAAGTCATGTAAACATCACTTAAATCTGAGAGGCTCAATACTGGGCTCCCAGCAGCCACTACTTCTCCTGGCTGAGCGATACGGTATTGGATGCGTCCATCGCGAGGTGTTTTTAGCGCGCTGTCCTTTATATCTGCCTCTACGCGTTCAACAATTCCCTTTGCTGCTTCAACTGATGCTTCTGCTCCATTAACCTCTTCTTGCGCAGTTACAACAGCCGCGTCGGCTGCCCCAATTTGGGCATAAGAAGCCTCTTTTGCAGCAATAGCACTTTTATAAGTCGCCCAATCATCGTCAGCTATCTGCTGCGAAGCTGCCCCTTCTGAAACCAGCTTTAAAGTGCGGGTCCACCTTTTTTCAGCAACTTCTAATTCAGCCTCACGCTGTTTAAATATAGCCTCTGCTGCGATTTTTTCGCTTTTTCTCTGTATGAGTGTACTCTGTTTTACAGCGACAAAATTATTTGCCTGAAGTAGCTTGCCTTGAACCTCTCTAAGCTGCGCATCTAGGACATCGGTATCCATGTATGCCACAATCTCGCCTGCTTTGACATAGTCCCCTTCATTCACAAGAATTTCTTTAACTCGCCCAGATATCCTGGGAGCAATATCAATTTCAGTAGCCTCGATGCGTCCATTTGCACGGATGATATTGCCTTTCTCAGTCGCTAAGTAGTGTTGCCAAATCATAAAAGCTATCATTCCAATAACAAGCAATCCTACCGCAGGCAATAACCATTTTTTCCTTTTTACATCCCTTATCCGTTTCTTGAAGCTTTCCAGAGCTGTATTGAAAAATTGAACACACTTGTCTTTATCGATAATCTTGGTCATTTATCTGCAATAACCTCCACCTAAGGCAATATATAAATTAATTCTGCCGGCCAGCAAAGAGCGTCGCGTTTGCACTAAAGCTTGCTCTGCAGAAAATTTCTCTCGCTCCGCATCCAGTACTTCTAGAAATGAAGAGGTGCTATCTAGAAATCTGATCCATGCCAATCTCGCACGCTCTGTTTGTGCATCTAACACCTCTTTTTGCATGAGAACCTGCTCCGTTAGCAAGTCACGTTCAGCCAGGGCATCCGCAACTTCTCGAAAAGCAACCTGAATGGTGCGTTCGTATTCTGTTACGGCTAGATTTTGACGTATTCTTGAAAGGTTGAAAATAGAGGCTCGGGGCCCTCCAATGTTTGCATTGGCTGCCAATAATTTGTGCTCAGCAGCACGTACATCGGGACGATTTGCTAGTAATTCTGACGGTAGCCCAGGGCTAATTTCTTTTATAAAATACGGTTCGATTTGGCAGAGCAACTGATCACCAGGACATATTGGGATTCCAACAAGCAGCGTCATTGTATTCCAGTTCAATGCACGCCTGCGTTGCAGTGCCACTAAATCTGCCTCTGCCTGCTGCAAAAGTATCCCTGCTTGAAAAAAATCAAATTTTGATGCTGCCCCTTCCTCAAAACGCAGTTCCATGATTCGGCATCCCTCTTGGCGGGTTTCAATGGTTTTCAAGGTAAGACAAATCAACTCGTTTAGCTCACTTTCTATTAAATACGTGCCTGCAACTTGCCCCACCAAGCGGATGTAAGTGGCATGCTGCTCTTCTAAAGAAGCTAAATACTCCTCTGAGCATGGAGCATTTTGCAAAGCTTTCGCTTCTTCCGACCGCTGTCTAGCTGCCCTCAAGTCCCGATTATTATCTAATGCCAAAGCAATCAACTGCTTTAGGTTCGAATCGTTGAAAAATTCTTGCCATCCAAACTGCCGAATATTCGTGCCATTTTGCACATATTCTTGCCTAGGGTATGTTTCTGCTATAGGCAGGGGGAGTCTTTCGTATAGAGGAGTAAAGCAGCAACCGGTCAATATCACCGAAAGACAACAGAATAAACTGGATAAAGATTTTATGTTTTGGAGTAACATGCTTGCTCACATTAGGGAAAAAAAGACTTTACAATGCCTCTTCTGTCTTAATAAATCATTCCAACTTTAGAGCCAATTGCAAAACCCATGCACCTCGGAAAATCGCTGATTTTTGTGACAGTTTTCAAGGCCAGTGCCACTCAAGCCTGAGCTTCGCCTTTGGTGTGATGGTCGCGCTGATAAAGTGGGATAACACTTTTAACACTCCACGGGTAATTCTTCCTTTAGAATAGATGTCTATTCGAGAAGGGATCGGTTTGAATCCAATGGCCCTTTTAGCCTCATCAGAATTGAAACCCACATCGACATTTTGGTACTTTTGGGAGGCCATTGCATGATCAAAAAGGGCATAGTGCATCCAAGAATAGGCATAGCTGGCAGAGGAGTGGTGATAATCTAGACCGGCGCAGATCGAATGAAGCGTCGGAAATTCCTCTTGGAGTACAAAGACGCCGATCATCTTTCCTTCAAACCAAGTACACAGCAGCTTATAGTCAGGGCGCTTGGCTATCTCTTGGAAAAAGGAGAGGTTATACAACCTGTGGTGATAGCGCTCTGCCACATGATCATATAACCGATAAACATGCTCAGCATACTCTGACCAGTCTTCTTCAATGAAACTGATTTCACAGCCGTACTTGAGAAAGTTCTTTTTTGACTTAGCATAATTGCAACGATGCCAGCGAATCGAGGTGGCAAGATAATCATCGATCGATCGGTAAGAAGAGATATCAAGGCGCCAGCGTGTTAAATGGGTAATGCTATAGCAGCAATCAGGTGCGCTAGGATGAGCGTCTGCATCTTTGGTGTGAAGGATCAGGTAAGCTCGAGGGTGAATCTTTAGCGGCGTATGCAAGTTAAAGCTAAATTGCATAAAAAAATGCTTGCATAGCCAGTTGTTATTCCACCCAAGTTGTTCGATGAGTGACGTTTCATGTAAAGAAGAGAAATTTTCAAGGGGAGAGACTCTCATACCCAACCCTGAAGAGCGTCGGGCTTCTTCACCAACAAGGGCTCAATGCACTTTTCTAAAGGTTGGCCCATACGGCATAGGGTCTCGATATGTTGAGCAGAATGAGTCAAAATGTCGCTCGCCAAGTGTATGCATCCTTTTTCAAAAAGAAGAATAAGGGAAGATCCGCCAAATGAAAAATACCCCTTTTCCTCCCCTTTTTTATAAGGAATCCCCGGCTGATAGGTTTGATGGATAGAACCAACAGCTGTCGCGCCAACTTCAATCAAAAGAATGGTGCCATAGAGATCCGTTTTTAATTGAGTAATCATTCTTTTGTTTTCAGTGAGCAAAACGATATTTTGTATGATTGCCAAAGGATGTACGGAATAGAAAGGACCGTTGATCAAGCGGGCCGGACCAGGTATGCAATCACAAGGAAAGTGAAAGCGGTGGTAATCACTGGGAGATAAGCGAGCGATCACCATACTTCCTTGAGAATAAGCATTTGCTACCGAATCGAGACCCACTAACTTTTTGATAGAGAATTTTTTGTCCTTCACGACAAAGTCTTCACATGCACCGGCATCCTGATAGAAGAGATAGCGCCCATCGGCGGGGATAATGGGTCCCTTTGCTAAGGGACGACTCTCCTTTTTTAGCGTGCGGACAAAAAATGCATCGAAAGAAGGATAGGACTCAATTGGTTTTTCGCATTCAGTGGCATCTATACCGTGTTGGGCAACAAAAGGTAGGATCTTTTTTTTGGTCCATGACCGGCGGTACCACCAGCCTAAGAATCGGGAAAAAATGGGGAGTTCGGCCAGTAGCTTGCCCACCGACATGCCTATTTTGGAACCATACAAAAAACGAAGAGCCGCTTCGCAATAAATGGGTTCTTCTCGTAATTCCCCTGTCCTTCTGTCGATATAATATTTTTTTTCAGTTGCTGGCAAGTTGATATTTCCCAAATTGGCTATACAGACGAGTGAAACTCAAAAAATCATTAGCAATTCACGGGCCAACCAGGCTGGCTCTAAGGGCTCATAAGCTCTAAGTTGACAGTAAATCGAAATTCATGCTAAACTAAAACTAGTCAGACTAGACATGGAGTTCCAAATGATACTACAAAAATGGCAAATCCAAGATGCAAAGGCCAAATTTTCCCAACTCATCAACTCTTTAGAAAACGGAGACCAGTTTATCACATACAGAGGGGATCTTGTTGCGGTTGTCGTTTCAAAGAAACGCTATGACGAATTAACAACACCTAGTGGCACTCTCTTGGATTTTTTTAAAAACTCTCCTTTACAGGATGTGGATTTAGAAATAGAACGATCAAGAGATTTTCCCCGAGAGGTTGATCTATGACCTATTTGTTAGATACCTGTATCCTTTCAAAATTGAGAAAAATTAACAAACACCCTGATAAGCCACTTGAAAATTGGATGGGATTGCATCAAGAATCCGTTTTTTTTCTTAGCGTCTTAACAGTGGGGGAAATCGAACAAGGAATTCACAAATTAGACAATTCACAACAGAGAAGACTTCTTGAAAATTGGTATCACAGCGAAGTAATTCCCCGATTTTTAGACAGAATTTTAAATGTCGAGCTCAGAGTAGCCACAACATGGGGCGAGCTCAACGGAAAATATCAAAAACGAGGGATTGTTATTCCCACTGTTGATGGTCTTATAGCCGCAACAGCTATTGTAAACGATCTGATTGTAGTTACAGAGAATATCAAAGATTTTGCTGCTATCGACGAGCTCAAGCTATTCAGCCCCTGGGAAAGCGCCTCGTGACTACTCCCTCGCTTGAACCTAAAAACGGCAGTTCGAGAAGATTGCAGAATTGCTGATTGGCTCAAAACTAAATTTTCTTGATCATTTCTTCAAATCAATTTATAAGGCATCACTCCGCCTGTGTAGCAACGACCTCAAAGACAATCAGGCGGTTAGGGGCAACATCAAGCTTGCCCAATCCAAATGCTAAATCAGGGTGTACATAGATCATGCGCGTTTCACCCATTTTCATTCCTTGCACCCCTTTTTGAAATCCTGGAACCACAGCATCTAAATCTACTTGGAGGGGATCACCTCTATCGTCGTATGTTGAGTATATGAGGCGAAGCTCCCCATCTTTGAGTTCACTCATTTTAAAGTGCAGCCAAGGATGATCTGAAATGGATGGACCGTCTTCTTGTTTTTCAATGAAATAAAAGATTTTGGAAGGTTCAACCACAACAAGATCTTGCTTGTGGGAGATTATCTTTAAGTAATTTTCAGCTTCCTGAAGATTGATTGCTGTTTGTTTCTCAACAATAGTTTTCTGCATACGCTTGATTAAAGGGACAAGCTCATCTTTCCCTAGAACAGGTTCTCCCTCTGTTTGAATGTCTCTCTGGCTATTTGCAGGGCAACCTCATATTCATTTTTAAGCTCTTGCGCACTATCAGAGCCTTTTACAACTGTAAAATTAGGTGGAAGAATATGAAAAATTCTTTCCTGCCAAGTTGGAAGAAGAAACTCGCATTGCTGATTGCCCTTATACAACTCAGTATAGGGATCATGCGAAGGTTCAACATCATAGCCTAGAAGTTGATGCCATTTCATTCTTCGCTGAATGCATTTCTTCTCTTGCCACTTCAAACTTGTGAGAAAGTTTTTTTGCAGTTTTTTTTCATCCATGGGTGGGGATAAAGGATATAGGGCGTTTGTAACCGTCTAATTTGCCCATCTTTCTTGAATCAGTAGAAAAAGGCAGTCTGGGGGCATGAAAAAAGAACCAGGAGGTTTTTCATGCGCAAATCATCTACTGAGCTCAGGCATACGTGGGAAGAGAGAATTCAGAAACAAAAAGCCAGCGGTCTCACGATCCAGCATTGGTGCCGAGACAATCTAATTCCCCTTTATTTGTTTTACGCTTGGAAAAGGCGTCTTTTCCCCAAAACACTTAGTCGCGGGAGTTTCATTGAGATTGCTGAAGCAAAAGATGTCGGGATCACCATTGAAATGAAAGGCATATCCGTTCGCTTAGAAAAACATTTTGATGCTGCTACCCTTAAACGTTGTCTGGAAACGCTGAGGTCATGCTAAGCATTCCGGGCAATGCCCGTCTTTTCCTTTGCCGGCATCCTGTGAGCATGAGGAAAAGTTTTGATGGTCTCATGGCTGAGATTGAAGTACTCTTCCCTGGAGAATTGCTCACGGGAGCTTTCTTCATCTTTCTGAATCGGCGTAAGAATCATATGAAAGTCCTCTTCTGGGATCAGGATGGCTTTGTCATCTATTTCAAACGGCTGGAGAAGGGATCTTTCCGTTGGAAAGATAATAGCTCTGTTTTAGATCGTAGAACCTTTCTCATGCTTTTGGAAGGCATTACACCCAAGCGGCTACAACCTCGTTTTTCTCTCTAAAAACTCTATATTTTTTTGAGTATTTTGGGTAAAATTCTTCATATGCAAACAGCAGAAATCCATCTGATAGATAAGCTACAAGCCGAAATTTCCAATCTACATAACCTTCTTGCCGAGAAAAATCATAGTCTTAATCAAAAGGATCGAAATATAGCTGAGAAAGATCATTGTCTTGCCCAAAAAGATCAAGATATTGCCCATCTTGAAGAACAACTCTCATGGTTTAAACGCCAGATCTTCGGTCAGCGCTCTGAAAGAGTCGTGGCTGACCTCGACCAAGAACAACTCTCTTTTCCAGGATTTGAAAATCTTCAAACAGCCATCGAAGAAAAGAAAAAAAATGTAGCAGCGCATACCAGAAAACCTCACCGGGATGGTAAAGACAAGATTGCTCTACATCCCGATTTGCCCGTAAAAACCATTGTTTTGGACTTGCCTGAAGACAAAAAAGTTTGCCCTGAGACAGGAGAGCCTCTCGTCCAAATCGGTAGGGAAGTCTCTTACAAATTAGCCCATCAGCCGGGCAGCTACTTTATAAAAGAGATCATCCGGCCCAAATATGCCCATCCCCAAAAGGAAGATGCTGGGATTTTCACAGCCGATCTGCCTGAATGCATTTTACCCAAATGCCGTGCAGATAATAGCCTACTCGCTGAGATCATCACCCAGAAATTTGTCGATCACCTCCCTCTTTACCGCATCGTGGAGATTATGGGCAGGCAAGGAGTGGTCATCAGCCGCAAGCTTCTTTCTCAATGGGTGATCCGAACAGGGCTGGCCCTCCAGCCTCTTTATGAGGAGATGCAAAAACATGTCCTGAAAAGTGAAAACATTTACATCGACGAAATCCCCGTCAAGCTCCAGGAGAAAGAAAAATGCAAACTAGCCTACATGTGGGTTGTAGTAGGAGGAAGTGCAGCTGATCCTCCTTACAGAATTTATGATTTTCGTGAGAGTCGCAGCCATGATCATGTGCAGGATATTCTAAAAGGGTATCATGGCGTGCTGCACTCAGATAAATATGGAGCTTATGAAAGACTGGCTGAGAAGAAACAGATTATCTGGTGTCCCTGCTGGAGTCATATACGTCGTAAGTTTTTCGAGGCCGAAACGGATGCTCCTTTCCAAGCATGGGTTTTACGCAAGATCAAGTACTTGTTTATGCTAGAAAGAGTCGCTTGGGTTAGATCAGAGGAAGAAAGACTGCAAATCCGCCAGGAGAAAGAAATCCCCATTATTGACGAGCTCATCGAGAAGATCAAAGCCAAGCTAGTATCAGGCAAAGTATTGCCCAAATCTAAACTAAGAGAGGCTCTCGGTTATTTCTCTGGGCTGATTCCTTACATGAAAAACTATACCCAACATCCATTCGCTCGCCTGGACAATAACGTAGCTGAAAGAGCGGTGCGGCCATTAGCTATTGGGCGTAAGAACTGGCTGTTTTTCGGCAGTCCAGCAGGAGGAGAGGCTGGGGCAATACTTTTTTCTCTAGTGCAAACATGTCGTGGTCTGAGTATCAATCCCAGAGAGTATTTAGAGGATATTTTTGGCAGGCTTCTAGGACATAGCGCTCAAAGATTACATGAGCTTCTTCCAGATCAGTGGCTTGCCAGCCGCAAACAGACTACCACTTGATTTTTCTCCGTCAACATGTCTAGATTAGACGGTTACGGGCGTTTCTTAATATCTGAAGTTCTAGCGCACACTGCTGAAAAACTTTCACACTTCCTTCTCTACCGTATCCTAATACAAGTCCCACCAATCCTTCATGATCATTCAAAACTTTCTCAAAAGTCATTTGTTGACTTTCAAAATCTTGAAAAATCTGCTCAACAGTAATGTCGGAGCCTAATACTTGCACGAAGAGATCTTGATTTGTTTCAAAATTTGTTATGAAAGCCGTTCTATTAATAAGAATCAGAAACTCATATCCTCCTTTGGAAGGAATTTTTGTAAAAATATAATGTTTAGAAGGAAAAAGGGATCGATATTTAATCCACGACTGCCATCCTTCATCTAGAAAAAAGTGATTATAAGGATAAACCATAGCGTAAGAAGATAGTTTCCACGGATCCTCGTGAAATTCCTGGAATGTCATGGGTTTGTTTCCAAATAATGTTCCTGCGAAATAATCCCCAGTCATCATCTTCTGAAATAAAATTTCCATTTTTTGCTGATCTTCTACCGGAATTGAGGAGATCCGGTCAACTATAGATCTCTTCTTCTGACTTGGCGAGTAACATCCACTCACAATAAACAGAAAAAGCAAAATAAAGTATTTCATTGACGATCCCTAGAAAGGTCAGTATCTTAAACACAGATACCAACCCATTTCAAGAAGATTATGAAGGTTGATGAGGGCAATCTTCACCTATGGGATGTTTATCTCGCGGACATTTACCCGGACATTGATCACATGTTTCAGGGTTTGTAATTTCGCTGCCCTCCTGATCACAATCAACACCGTAAGCAACTGCTGTAAAGCAGCATATTACAAAAATAGAACACATAAATCTTCTCATTGGCATTTCTTCCATTTTGAAATTTTCTTGGCTACTTACAGTAGCGGGACCCTGTTAGTGTAAATTTAGCTTTGCAAGCAATCATTACCCTAAAAACATCAGTTAAAGTAGGCAAACAAGCGCAATCTTTTGACAGGAAGGTGGGGTTGCAGTAGTCTGTTTGACATGTCGAGCACGGTTGAAAATTCTATCAAACAAACCCCTATGATGGAGCAATGGCAGCGTTGTAAAGAGCGCGCCAAAGGGGCTTTGCTTTTGTTCCGGATGGGCGATTTTTATGAGGCCTTCCATGAGGATGCAAGGGTTATAGCTGAAGAGTTAGAGCTGACTTTGACCCAGAGGGGGGGGATCCCCATGTGTGGTGTGCCTTGGCATACAGGCGATAACTATATCGATAGGTTGGTAGAAAAAGGGTATAAGGTTGCGGTTGCAGAACAGACGGAGGATCCTAAACAAGCAAAAGGGTTAGTTAAAAGGGAAATTGTCCGTTTTGTGACACCAGGCACCGTCGTTAGCTCGGGTTTGCTTGGGGACAAGTCAAACAATTTCATCGCTGCAGTGACTCAAGTGGGGTCGGTATTTGGCCTTGCAGTGTGCGACATCACGACAGCCACATTCCGGGTCGTAGAAGTGGACTCGCCAATCGAATTGGTCAATGAACTACATCGTTTGGATCCATCTGAGGTCGTTGCCTCCAAAAAATTTCAGGAAAAACAAAGCGCCATTTTGCGCGAATTTGAAAAAGTCCCGCTTTCTACGGTCGATGAATGGCGCTTTGAACATCAGACCTCTTATGGTTATTTGTCGGGACATTTCCAGGTGCCTCACCTCGATGGTTTCGGTCTCAGGGGGATGGTCGCTGCCATCAATGCTGCAGGTGCCCTTTTAGCCTACATGCATGAAGAGCTAGCTCTCTCGATCGCTCACGTGCGTGAAATCAAACCCTATACTACTAAAGAGACGCTACAACTCGATAAAACCTGCCAGCTCAACCTTGAACTCACACAGCCGTTACAAGAGCGAGGCCGTAAATCAACTTTACTCCATGTGATTGATCACACCTTGACACCTATGGGTGGGCGCCAGATTCGGGAGTGGCTGAAAAAACCTCTGCTCGATGTGGAAGAGATCATGCAGCGACATGACGCTATTGAGGCTTTTTTGGCAGTGCCCGAGAGCGCCCTACGCCTGCAGCGGGAGCTCAAAGAGGTGCGGGACCTAGAGAGGCTCATGATGAAAACATGCGCAGGTTTTGCCACTCCTCGCGATCTTGTAGCTTTAAGCGCCTCTGTCGCAAAAATCGGCCCCATTAAGGCGTTAGTACGCAGCGTTAGCAGCGCTCTGCTTTTCCGGTGTAGCGAAAAATTAACAGAGCTTTCTGCTTTGGCTAGTCAGATTAAAAATGCCCTTGTCGATGAACCTCCAGTACGTATTTCTGAAGGCAATATTTTCCGAGACGGTTTTGATGCGCGTCTCGATGATTTACGCGCTTTGATGCAAGGGGGCAAAGATTGGCTAGCCCGTTACCAAATCACGCTTAAAGAGACGACAGGCATCAAAAACCTGAAAGTGAGCTTCAACAAGATCTTTGGTTACTACATTGAGGTCAGCAAGGGGCAAGCCCATCAGATGCCCCCCTCTTTTGACCGGCGACAGACACTTGTGAATTGCGAGAGATTTATTTCTCCTGATCTAAAAGAATATGAAAGCAAAGTCCTCACTGCAGAAGAGAGAGCCCTTGGCCTGGAACAAGAACTCTTCCTCAAGTTGAGAGCCGAAGTAGCCACCTATGAGCGGTCTGTTTTTGCTAGTGCACGGGCCATTGCCGAAATCGATGCTCTTCTTTCATTAGCTCATGTGGCTCGCCAATATCGCTATTGCAGGCCCACTGTCGATCTGAGCCATACACTTGTCATCACAGACGGACGTCATCCGGTTGTCGAGGCGCATGCAGGAAAAGAGAGTTTTATCCCAAACGACACACATCTTAACGCTCAAGAACGGATGATGCTCATCACGGGACCGAATATGGCGGGTAAATCCACCTACATCCGGCAAGTTGCCCTCATCGTTATCCTGGCACAGATGGGGAGCTTTGTGCCCGCTCGCAGCGCTCATATTGGAGTGGTCGACCGGATTTTCACGCGGATCGGCGCCAGTGATGACCTTTCCCGCGGACAATCGACGTTTATGGTCGAGATGAGCGAGACAGCTAACATCCTCAATAACATCACTCACAGATCTCTTGTCATTCTTGACGAAATCGGACGAGGAACGAGTACTTATGACGGGGTATCCATTGCCTGTGCAGTAGCTGAATACCTACTTGCCACCGAAGCAAAAACCCTTTTTGCAACCCATTATTGGGAATTAACAGAGCTAGAACAGACCACCCCTGGAGCTGTCAACTACCACGTATCTGTACAGGAGTGGAACAACACCATCGTCTTCCTCCATAAGATCGCTAAAGGAGGCACAGACCGCAGCTATGGGATTCATGTTGCGCGTCTTGCCGGACTCCCCCTTCCTGTCATCGGGCGTGCTACTGCCATTCTGAGCCGTCTCGAATCGCGTAAAGAACAGGCACGCCGCACCAAAAAAGCATCTTCCGACACCCAACTAACCCTCTTTTAAAGAGAAACTTAAATCAGTAATTAAACGCAAAGACACAAAGGCGCAAAGATGGAAAATGAACTGTCGAATCACATTATTGGCGCAGCTATAGAAGTTCATCGCGTCCTAGGAGGTCCTGGCCTTCTAGAAAGTATTTATGAGTCCGCTCTATGCCACGAGCTATTCTTATACCATTTCCAGAAAATAAAGCCATGAAGTGATACTGGGTAACATGACAGATTTGGATGATCGTTTCGAAGCCTATGTTTTTGTACCTAAGCGAGAACAGTATGCCGTTTGATGTTGAGCAGCTCAAGCATTTCCCCACAGAGCCCGGCGTCTATTTGATGAAAAATGGCGAAGGGAAGGTTCTCTATGTCGGGAAGGCAAAAAACCTGCGCGCTCGTGTGAAGCAGTACTTTGCAGCGGGAAGAGACGGAAGGGAAATGGTTCCCTATTTGACTGCGCAAGTCGAGGTGATCGACACAGTGGTGGTGAGCTCTGAAAAAGAGGCTTTGATTTTAGAGAATAACCTCATCAAGCAACACTGGCCCAAATACAACGCTCTTCTCAAGGATGACAAGACATTCTTTAGCTTGATGATCAATCATAAGCACGAGTGGCCCATGCTGCGAATTGTCCGCTATAAGGGTAAACCCCCTGCTGGTAATCTATACTTTGGTCCCTACGCCCATGGTTACGCAGCACGGCAAACGTTGGATCTACTCCGCCATCTCTTCCCACTAAGGCAATGCTCGGACCGGGAACTGATCTCGCGCACGCGCCCTTGCATTTTATATGATATCAAGCAATGCATTGCCCCCTGTGTCAATAAATGCACCCATGAAGAGTATGATCGACTGGTTAAACAGGTCATTGACTTTTTACGCGGCCATGATGCAGCTATCCTCAAAGAGCTGAAAGCCGATTTGGAACAAGCTGTCGAAAAGCTCGCCTTTGAAAAAGCCGAACGTCTTCATAAAACCATCCAATACATCGAACAAACGCTCGAAAAACAGAAAGTCGAGCAGGCAGGCATGGCTGATATCGATGTGATCGCACTCTATCGTGAGACCGATAGAGTGTCTCTTGCACAGCTGATTTTCCGCGAAGGGAAACTGATGTATTCTAACGACCGTTTTTTTGTGCATAATGCCCAAACAGATGAGGAGCTTCTCTCCTCCTTCGCCACTCAGACCTATACCGATCAAGACCTAATCCCTCATGAAATCGCTTTCCCCGTGGCTCTACCCGATGCAGAGGCTCTCTCACAAGTGATTTCAGCAGGAAAAAAAAGGCATGTGCAGATTCTCCACCCTCAACGAGGAAACAAAAAATCTCTGGTAGAAATGGCTATGGCCAACGCCAAGGCCCGTTTTTTCCGAGAAAGAGAAGAGGCGAGCCAAAGGGAGCAAATCCTTCTGGAACTGGAAGAGAGATTTCATCTCACCAACTATCCGGAAAGAATCGAGTGTTTTGACAATTCCAACATCTCCGGCACCGAGGCGGTAAGCGCTATGGTCGTCTATACAGATGCAGAAAAAGACACCAAACAATACCGTAAATACACTCTGCGTCACACTGACCCTTCCGATGATTATGGGGCGCTCAAAGAGGTATTGGAGAGGCGCTATAAAAAGGCAAAAATTGAGGAGAATCTGCCTGATCTCATCTTGATCGATGGGGGCAAAGGGCATCTGAACCTCGCACTTGAGGTGCTCTCAGCCCTTGATATTAGCACGGTTGATGTGATTGGCATCGCAAAAGAAGAAGGACGGCATGACAGGGGCATGACAGCCGAACAAATCTTTATCCCTGGCTCCGCAAAACCCCATATCCTCAAGCCCAACTCCCCTCTTCTTTTTTTCTTACAAAGAGTCCGCGATGAGGCGCACCGCTTTGCTATCTCATTTCATAGAGTGAGGCGGAAGAAAAAGAGCCTCTCTAGTGCTCTTGATACCCTTCCGGGGATTGGCCCTATCAAAAAACAGCGTCTCTTACGCCATTTCGGCAGCCTCAAACGGATCCTGGCAGCTACTGCCCAGCAATGGCAAGAGGTTTCTGGTATCACTCAAAAAGACATTGAAACGCTATCTGCTCTCAAACAGAAGCCGTAGAAAAGCTGACATTGAAGATGAAGCCCTGTTCATATTGACACTGTTTACGCAAAGTGAGGACAAGCACTCTCTCGATTTCAGCCAAGATATGTTCTCGCTGTTGCTCTGCAAGGAAGGGAAGATTGGCCATGATTTCAATTTTCCCATTGGTTCTAGCAAGAACCTCGCAAGCAATGGATTTATCGGGGAAAAATTTCTGGATGCTCTCTTGTGCAAAATGTGCTAGCAAGCGGTCTTCTATCGACACTCCACCCATCTTAAGTAAGAAGTAGCGGCGGCGGCTTAGGCGGGCTAAGGCTACCAAAAACAACACGCCACAAAAAAATAGAGCCAACCCGCAATAGGAAAACTCTTTCAGATGATTAAGAAAAAGGGACCGGAGAGCTAACTCGATGGCCGGAACATACCTGGCCAGAAAAAGAAAGATCCCCAAGCATACCATCGCAAAACCCAGCAATAGCCCCACTAACGAGATCAGAAGGTGCTGGCTTTTCATAGTAACCTATTCATGAATTAACATTTTAGTATCAGAGTCTAGTTTAAGGGGAATCAGCCCTTTGACAACCACATGAACTGTTGCGACATGGAGCCCAGTCAAACGGGTGATCTCCTCAACAATCTTATTTTGGACCTCTTCGGCTTTCTCAGGAATCGAGATCCCATAATCGATGTTGATTTCCACATTCACTTTGACAACACAATTCTTGCTGTCTTGCTCCACGTGGATCCCTTTGACTCTTTCGACCTCTCTCCCTAAAAGGGAGTCGATCAATCCCCCACCTAAGACACCAATACCCTCAATTTTACCCAAACAGTATAGTATGATGACCTGGATTACACGGGTCTCAATATCACGGCTAAAAACCGTTTGAGGCACTTCAAACTCATTCGTATCTACTCTAACTGATCTATCAAGCATCCCTTCTCCTTAATTGAATTGAGTTTAACTCCGGTGGAAGTTAGAATTGTAGATGATTTATGGGAAACTTGCAACTTATCAATATTATTCTTTGCTGGCTGTTTCTGGGTGCACTAGGTGCCCATTTCGCAAAGAAACGGGGCCGTTTTCCTCTGGCCTGGTTTGGCATTGGTCTCACAATGGGCATTTTTGGCCTAGCAATGTTATTTTTACTCCCCAAAATCGAAAAGAAACCTGCCCGCTCACTGACACCTAAGGTACTGCCACCTCCAAAGCGCAGCGATTCTTGGCTAAAAATGTGGTATTACCTTGATCCCACACATGTTCAGCAAGGCCCCCTCGAATTCCCCGATCTCATCAAAACATGGAAAGAGAAACATATTTGCGACACAACCTACATTTGGGGTGAGGGAATGGCAGAATGGCAACGCCTGAGTGATCATCCCGATCTAGTCAGAGAATTGGATCAGGCTTAACACCTATCCGTGAAAATAACATAGTCATCTTGCTCTAAATCTGCCACGTACTCATCACGCATCAGCTTATCCGGGAACATATGGACAGTGCCTGTTCCCGCATCATTTTGCCATAAAATAAACAAATTATTTGTGCCCCTAGGGGCTTCAACAAAAGTAACTTCTTTTTTAAGTGCTGCGCAAAACCCAATTAGCTGTACACTCAAATCAGACTTATCCACTTTTACAGCTTTAACCGTAAGACGTTTCTGGATCTTTAGATGCTTCCGAGCTAGACCAAACAGTGCGATCGATTCGGCAAGTAGGAGGACTCCCCCGGCACCCGCAATCCCAAAACTCCAAATAGTGGAGAGGGAATTCAGAGGCCCTATATTGATGATATTATGGGCATGCAATACACCCAGAGTGCCGACTGCTATAGCCGTAAGAGCCGCTACTGCTGCAACTATTAGGCCTGAATTTGTCCCTCCGGTAAAAATGCCCGTATGATACTGGATATCTGGACCATTTAATTCATATAAGCTCATATTAAAACCTTTGTTAATCTTTAAACAAAATTATATCATTTTATTATAAATGAAAAATAAAGATTTATAGCTCAATAATTTAAAAAATAAATTACATGAATCGTTACCAGAAATTGAAAAAATGACTGCAAACCAACAGCCTGAAAGGCTGAAATTGCACTAGCCCAGGGCATTGCCCTGGGTTTAGGAAAGAAAATTACCAGCTAGCTTTGGTGACGCCAGGGATTAAACCCATGCCGGCAAGTTCACGAAGACAAAGACGGGAAACTTTGAATTTTCTGAGATAACCATGAGGACGGCCAGTTAACTGGCAGCGGTTCTTAAGACGAGTGCGAGAAGTATCTCTGCGCATTTTATTCAAAGCTACACGCGCTTCTTGTCTTTCTTCTTCGCTCAAATGGATATTTTTGCCTTTACTGCGCAATTCATCACGGCGCTGCCAGTTCAAAGCTACCAGTTTTTCGCGTTTTTTTTGCTTGGCGATAGACGACGTTTTTGCCATTACCTGATACCTTATTTTTTACGAGCAGGACCCTTTTGGCGCTGCTTACGGTTAGGGTCTTTTTTGTTAATTACGTAGAGACGGCCGCGGCGGCGGACGAGTTTGTCCCCTTTAGAAGGGTCGGCCTTAATCGATGCTCTTGTCTTCATGACAATCCTACAAATACTCAGTTAAAGGCAGTACTCTACTAAAATGGCTCTTTTTCTGCAATTAGACTCTTACATAAGAGTCGACAAACCATAAAAAATGCACTGGATGGCATATTTGGGCGGGATATCTTGTCATTTTCAGGAGGATGTGCTATCCTCCGTGCTCATCTTTATAAGAGGAATTTAGCTATGAAAAGGACCTATCAACCTAGTAAAAAACGTCGTAAAACGGCAACCGGTTTCCGTGCCCGCATGAGCACTCGTGGAGGCCGTAAGGTGTTGTCTCGTAGACGCCATCAGGGGCGCCACCAACTCACTCCTGCGTAATGACCCTTACCAGACCTCCCCTTTCTCACCCAAAAGGGGCCTACGTTTTTCCCAAATCGGCAAGATTGCTTGCAGCTCACCAATTTCGCCGTGTCAACAAGCACGGCAAGACTGTGGGAGGGAAGTTTCTCACGATTCAAGTATGTATCGGCAGGAGTTCTTGCCTTAAATTGGGACTGACAGTGTCTCGTAAATTCGGTGACGCTGTAAGGCGCAACCGGTTTAAACGCCTTGTGAGGGAAGCTTTTCGCTTAACGCAACATCAGCTTCCGCCCTACGTCCATTTAAATATCCGCCCCACACTTCCACCTATTCAAGCATCTCTTGAGGAGATCCGCTGCGAGCTCATCGATTGCCTCAAAACCTTCTAATACCATTTCCAGAAAATAAAGTCACAAATTGACACTGTATAACGCGCCATTTTTGAACCTAAAAACTGCGGTTCGAGATGGTAAAGTGATGCAAGATTTTGATTTAGAATCACTTTTAATAGGGGGCGCACATTCCCAAATGGTGAAGGGGCCCCCTAATGGAAGCGATTCTGGATCAAAAGATTGCGTCAATTTGCCGTCTCCAACCGCCGTTTTTAGGTTGAACGATCCTTTCTCGCTTAGGTGCAAAACATAGGCTTCGAAACGATCATCCAAATCTGTCATGTTACCCAGTGCCACTTCATGGCGTTATTTTCTGGAAATGGTATAAGTGGAGCTCAACAGATTGATAGTTTTACCTTTCAAATAACAAGCTTGCTAAACTCAGTCTGAGACATTTCCGGCCCGGTCCGGTACGGGGCTCTGCGGTAAAATTTCCCTCATCTCTGCGTTGAGGAAGTAGAGCGGATATAGTCCAAAGAATGAGCGATCTCATCGTGCATCCTATCAGGGGCCGCTTGTAGAGCGTTTTCAGCATGTTTAAGGGCTTTGTCCTTGAGATCAGCCTCCATATAATGCTGAGCTATCATCATTTCAATACGCCATAGATTGCCCGAGTCTTTTGAACCAAAACGATTTACGTAGGCAACAAGAGGCGCCACTGCTAAATCGGGGCTTTGTTTTTTTTGCGAAAGGTCCTGAAAATCGATGAGGGCCAGCGTAAAATGAACCCCACGAGTATTTTCTGGATCAAGGGAGGCAAGTTTTTCACGCAACGCACGTGTTGAACCCAGCTCCTTTTCTCCTCTCTCGACAAGCAAACGGTACTTCTCTAAGAAAAAAATAGGAATCCCTACTTCTCAATCCCGCTTCTAAAATCTGCTCTTGAGCGGACTCGCTGCCCAGTTCTTGAGCGATTTGATAAAGGATGATCATCTCCGCCGCATTTTGATCCAGATTTTTATCAAGGCTTTCCAAACCTTTGACAAGCTTTGCATCTTGTTCGAGAACCTTTAAAAGCTCGCCTGCAAATTGATCTCCATTCTCTGGTAGGTAGCCGATTTGTGCGATAACTCTTTCCTGGGTATCGAGGAGCAAAAGGGCAGGCGTTTGCTCAATGAGAAAGCGCTCTTTTAGGACTTGGTTTTGAGCCATTATATGGTCAGCTAGCTGCGAATGTTGCGGAAAATCGACTTCCATACAAATGAAATGACCTACGATTTTTTCTTCAAACGAGGGTGTGCAGAGCACCTCGTGCTTCATCCACATGGCCTCTCCCGACCAATCAGAGCCATTAAAAAATAAAAGAACCGGCTTATTCTCCTGCTGACTAAGGGTCCGAACTTGGAAATAATCGGTATGCCACACAGTAGCTGCAGTAAGGGGGCCCGAGACACATAGTAGGGCTACACATAAGGCACATACAGTATTCATAGGGTTGTATCCTTTTAAAAGCTGCAACCCAAGCCCCATAGGGGCTTGGTGCTGATAAGCATGCTTATTGTAAAAGCTGTTTGAGGTAATCGGCATAGGCTTTACCACCGCCTGGGCGGTAGCCTGTTTCTGCAATGAAGTTCTCATTCGAGTCGAGAATGATCACTGTAGGATAACCTGTTACACCATACTTTTGTTTTAGCTGTGTGTTTTGCTGTGCTATGTCAGGTGGAAGCTGCTGATTCATGGGAAAATCAACATCTACGAAGACAAATGAACCACCCACTTGACTCGCAAAATCAGGGGAAGAGAAGACCTCTTGATGCATTTTTTTGCACCAACCACACCAATCTGAACCGGTAAAGAACAATAAGATGGGCTTATGGTTTTTGGATGCATCTTGTACAGCTTGCGCATAATTGGTGTACCACTTGATCTGGGACCCTGTCGCAGCAGGAGTAGGAACCGAGGTCGGGGCCATCCGATTTGGGGTATCATTGGCAAAAACTGGAGAAATCCCACAGGTTACAATTGAAAGACAAATTGCGACTAAATAGCGTTTCATCATTTTTTCTCCTCCTAAGAGATATAGCTAACGATACGCATCATTTACTAAACCTCACATAAAATGGTACATTTTTCTTCAGATTTCACAGAAACCTATTCCTCACTAACCCTTTCTCTGCATGCTTGCGATTATGCCTATCCTGTTTTTTTTCTGAAGTCAGGCAAGCTTTTGAGTTCCCTAATATTTTAGGTTGTTCATAGAGGGGAAAAGATTAATATCTCTTAATAAATTAATTTTTAATCCAAGCCTCTTTTTAACTAGCATTTTTAATTGATTTGGCTTACAATATTATAAATTTAATTATAAGATTTGGCAACATGTTTATTTCTAAACCGAGTGATCCACGTCCACTTTCAAACAAATCTGTTGTTATCGAAAAAGATAAGACAGGGCATTGCCCCCAAATATGGGGAGCTATTAAGCCCGTTTTATCCCTTATCACCACAACCTCTACTGTCCTAGAACCTTCTAGACCCATTACACGAAAAGAAAAGTTAAGACAGTCTCAGCTCATTCAAGATCACTCACAGTTGTCTAAACCTACAGGAAAGGTAGTTAAAAGAAGCCTTGAATCCCCTTTTTTTAAGAAAGAGAACCACAAAAAACTAGCTAGTGTATTGGGACATATCCATGGGGACCAGATTATTGAAAATTCGCCTCTTGAGAGACTTCCTCCCCATGTCGGAGCACAGGTATTGCAGGACTATCTTGAGGAGAAAGGGATTTGGGATAAAGAGCCGCAGAAGCTGTCTGCTTTACATGAGGTGATGACTGAGTTTAAGCAAACAGCCGAGCGTATCCATGCTTTGGAAGAATATAGAAACTATGGAGCTAACGCCTCTTTTTACACATGCGCAACAGATGCAGCTCAGGCAGTTTACAAATTGGAACCTGGAAAATCCTATATTCTAGGCGGTCAGGGAGCTGGACATAATCGATTAGAACATTCCGTTCTCTTCGAATTTCACAAAAATCTAGATGGAACCTACGACCTTTTTGTCTATGTCATGGACAAGCACAAAAGTACCTACGACACAGTCCTTCATCGGGATCGACGGGATTGGGTCCGCCCTTTTATGCACTATCGAGGCATTCTACCAATCGACTTGTTTTTCAATGGCAGCAACCAAACATCTCCTCAGATCGATCTTTTTCAAGCGATTTTGGAACCGGGCGTATTAAAGGAGGGGAGGTTAAGCTTTTCTCCTGAGTATCTCGCTTCTAAGTTACTAGCTTACCTACATCAATATAAAGTCCCTGCAAACCAGGAATTGAGCGGCTTTATCTCGGCTGCTCGATCTCACCCGGATGCTTGGCATCCTGTGAAGGCGATCGCTCTGCGCTATTTGGGAAAAGAGGATTACAAACGTTTCGTAATCGAGCTGAAATTCCGCTCCTTGGTTGAAGGGTATCAGCTCGGACAAACTCAATTGCAACACGATACGGTGGACGGGGCAGAGCTCAGGACAGTTCTTAAAAGAGGTACAGAGAATCTTCTCCGTCAATTAGTAACCTATCAGCGTAAACATTGGCTGTCTGAAGAGCGATGTGTGCACATGGAGGCAACCGCATTAGATCTCCAGCAGCAGATTGCGCACATCGAAGGCCATGTTGATCAAGGAAGGCGCAAAAAGATCGTTGCCCTTTCTTACGTCGATGTAGATTACACACAAGAGAGGCAGGCGGCTCTTCAAAAGGCCAAGGAAACCATCCATGCTCCCCGCCAGGAGAAAATCTCAATCCGCACAGAGCCGCCGCAAATACCCAAATTGTGGGCACCTAAACGTTTTGCCTCTGATTTAAGCACATTTGTCAGCAAGACGATCGGGGTAGCCGATATCGAGCATCTGGTAGCGCAATTTCCCATTCCCGAAAGCCCATCTGCTCAAGCAAGTTACTGGAATTCCATCCCCAAAAAAGAGTTAAATCAAGTCGTGTCAGGCTTACAATCTCTGATGCAAAAATATGACCTCACAATGCGCCAAAGAGACCTTAAAAGCCAAATTGCCATTTCACCCCACGAAGCGAATACGGTTTACACGATTTACGTTGTCCTCCATTTCATTGCGTTGAGGATAGATCGTGAAAAAAACTCCAAAAAACCCAAGAACGATCCCTCTTGTCTAGAATCTTACCCCATTTTTTTTCCAGGGGTTCTTTACGACTCAGACCCGTATCATACTTATACTTCTCCTGAGGATTTTAAAAAACGGCAGCAGATTTCTGCCTACATGAGAGCCACTGGCACAGATCCACAAAAAAATGCTCTTGGCAACATGCACGCTTACGGCAGTTATTTCAGTGCCGAGCGCGTTCAGACAAGCGCTTACGGTTTGTATGCGACCTTGCTTGAAGAGGGTGTGATCTCAAGTAATTTCCGTAGTTCCATGACACTCTTTGATAGGTTACGCGAACTGATTCCCCATCTTTCCCCGATGTATGAAGATATAGAATCGAAGGGTCATGGTTTTTTTCAACCTAAGATGGAAGCAGGCAATGCCTTTAAAAAAGCCGACAGGAGTTATCTCCCTTCGCTCTTTTACGCAGCTTTTGTTGCCTACCAATTCAGTGGGTATACCCACCTGCGCAATGATGACTCCGAGCAATTGACAATTAAGCCGGATAGCTTTAGGGGGTTTATCAATACGATTGATTTTAGTGCAGGTAGAACCAAATTCAAGGATTATCCTAATTCTAACCAAGGTGCAAAACTTGCGCCCATTTCAGATAAGCTCCATCCTCAGCTTATAGATCCCTTTCTTGCCTTTCCTAAACGTGATTTAGCGCGCAGACAAAGATACTCCAAAAGTTCTGAAGAAGGGGATATCCTGAATGATCGCTATATGGAAGACCATAAAGAACTGCTCCGCAGTTGCTGTGAACCGAGCTTGCAACCTCACCAAATGCTCTATTACTACCGCAGCCGTTTTGATCTGTTTGCTGGTCCTGAAGAACAAACGCTTTTTGAGATCGAATTTTTCCGTACAGTGCTCATTGGGGAAGAGCGATTCCCTCTCAAAGAGGAGCTCGAGCAAAAAGGATTTGTCAATGAATGCCGCACCTTCATTCAAGAGGGAGTTGAACGCTATTTTTACTTGCAATTGGGCGGGCGTCCTCATGTCTTTGCTACCCTCTTTTTCTTGCGCCTTGCCAGTCGGCTGGCTCGCTTTACAGGAAAGCCTCTTTTTCACTCCCTTCCCTATGTCGAAAAGATGTTGCAACTTGACGACCTTACAGCTCAGGAGAAAAGCGCACTTTGTCTTCACAAAGTTCTTGTCTATAGCACAGAAAATAAAGAATTGAGTGATCTAGAAAGAAAGGATCTTTTCCGCGCGTGGATCTACCACAAAAATACCCCCTTACCACCAGAGTGGAAAAATCGCCTTCTTGAAAAGGAGGTGGCCGCTTATTTACACACTCAGCTCCCCACCCAAAATCTTCACGCTGATGATCGAAGAGCTATTTTGAATGAAGCACTTCTCATACTCGAGATGCCTTCCCTGACAGATGGCTATGTCATAGATGACCTTCCTTTACCGACGATCTGCGCCCACAGCGCACATGGAGAGAGCTGGGAAATCAACCTCTTAACGGGGAAGGTGTGCAACCAACTGGGCATCCTTGTGAGAGGAGCACATCCCCCATGGATTCCCCGCGAGAACCGAGGCCATGAAACAGCTGCTACTACCCATTTCAACTATCTTTTTGGAGGACGCGTTCATAACTGCTCCCAAACGGGAACGACCATTTACTTTCAAGACCCTTGCTTTGGCTCCCTGCGTGTCATCAATGAAGATATCCAAAAGGGTTTACAACGACAAATCGGTGGGCAGTGGACGCAGTATGTTCCTCCCAAAACACTGGAGGATCAACAAATCCCCAGATCCTTACTAGCTGATCATACTCATTGGGTTCCCGTGGGTGCACAAGAGCAATACCTCTGGATATGCGATTTCAAAACAGGAAAACAAAGAGCGCTCTTGACACAAGAGGGAGAGATCCACCCTTGCAATGGCACTCCAGAAGAGGTAGATAGCACGCGCACCCTTCAAATTACGCCGGAAAAGGCTGCCTCTCACCGCATGGATGACAGAGGTTACATCTTGGGAACTAAACATAAGGGGATCTTAGAAAGTGTCTCTTTTACCCGTTTTCAATCGCTGTCAGGTGAACCTCTTTACTTTGACATGGAACCGGATGGAGCTGTTTACGGGCTCAATAAAAAATACATCCTCAGCCCGGAGCAAAAAGAGGGGCTTTTGGAGGGTATTTCTCAATACCTCCTTTTGAGGCACAAGGAGGAGGCACGCGAAAAAGTCCTGATCCCCTGCCGCAAGCTCTCTATGTTTAATCCCCTTTCGCCCTTGCATACGATCTCTACACAAACAAATGATAATGGCTATGGAGCCCCTCAACAGGGTGTTTACACCTTCTTAGAGTTCGATATCAAGGGGGATAAACTGATTCCTCTTTCTATAGAAGGGACATTTTATTTGGCCTATCTCAAGCTCGCGCAAAGAGAGTACCTTCAAGCTAAGGAGCTGCTAAACAAAATCGATTTCAGGCAACCACTCTCTCTTTTAAGTACAAAAATTCTCGTGGACTTGATCCAAATTTGTGAAGGCAAGAAGAGCCAACACACCACAGAGCCGGGAAAAGATCACTCACCTGCTGCTGCAGCCGTTGTTCTTGCTGCCTACCGTTTAGTTGAGCTGAGCTATGAACGGATGGGTAAGCAAAATCCTTGCGAATCTCCCCACTGCGCAAAAGCAATTTATCAAAGAAACCTAGAGATCATACCGGCAGGCTTAGAGTTAAGTATCAAAACAGAGGAAAAGAGCTTTCAATATTCTTTCTCCCAGCCCACTGGGGTGATTGATGGACCTATTCACCCACTTTCACTCAAACTACCTCAACTCGGCTGCGGGTTCTCGGAGAACAAATACCCTGATTGCCACAACTACCACTATGCGGCGAGCCACACCGATTTTATACGAGAAGAGGGAAAAGAGATCGAAAAAAATGTCCTTCTCTCCACCAAATATGGGGAGGGGTATACACATAAAGATAACAATTTCTTCCGCAGTGCCTATATCCTTGCCAAAACAGGTTCTGTAGAAGAGCGTAAGCAACTGGCTTTCCGCCTGCACATCATGGAACAGATGCGCATGATCAAAGATGACCCAAAACTCCGACCCAATGCTTGGTCCCTTCTCCATTTTGCTCTCCGTTTTCCCGACAAAGCCCCGGAGCTTCCCCCTCTAAAAACCCCTCATATGTCCCGTCTAGATGATGTGTTACAAGCTTGGGGATTTCTACAGAATGTGAATAGCCTTATTCTAGCTTCTAGCACTGCAACAACACAACTTCCGGCTTTAGAATTACGTGACCCTCCAGGAGCCACTTCCATCTTAAAGGCGATATTGCCCGCTTCCAAAAAAATGAGCAAGGCAGCAGAGCCTCTCACATTACGATCTGACTCTAAAGAAACAATTGATGGAGGTTTCATCGAAACGCTCTTTAGTGCACATTTAAAGCCGATTATCCTAAAAACGGCGGTTCGAGATGGTAAAGTGATGCAAAATTTTGATTTAGAATCACTTTTAATAGGGGGCGCACATTCCCAAACGGTGAAGGGGGCCCCTAATGGAAGCGATTCTGTATCAAAAGATTGCGTCAATCTGCCGTCTCCAACTGCCGTTTTTAGGATTATAAGAGAAGAAAATGAACTTGAAGAAATCACCTTTGCCTACGACCCTGCCTGGGCTCGTTCTGAGGATGAGAAATCAGCCGAAAAGCCCATCAAAGCGGAATTTGATAATTTCCAAAAAGATTATGCGGAAGGGCGCAAGAATAATCAAAACAGACAGGTCTATGAGGGGATTAACCTCCCCAATCTGCAACAAAATATTGAGGATAGAAGTAAAGGCCTTGCCACAGATCTGCACAATTTAGAGACCACCATCCTGGAGATAGCTAACAAAATGGATCCTCAAAGAAGGGCTGAGGGAAGGCTCCTAAGAGAATCCAAGGTGGAAAACGAACTTTCGATGAAAAAACTGATTGGGATTTTTCTGACAGGAGACAGAGCCGCCTTCAAAAAAGCTAATCCCTATCTTGCCCACCCTGACTATGTAAAGAAAGTCGCAGATGCGGTGGGAATAAAGGCATTCCCCGAAGTGGTGATCGATTATTTATACGATCTGATTGGCCTTTACCTCACAACAGGAGTTTATCGACAGCGCCTTGAAAGGGCTTTTGGACATTGCAAAGATATCGCACAAAAACCGATGATGTCCGATCTAGAAAAAGAAGATCTAGTACAAAAAATAGCCTCGGAGCTTAATCCGAAACGCCTCTCTCCTTACGACGTCCCCAAATACCCTGTTTTCTTAGTGTATGAGTATTTAAGTGGTCTTGCGATCCGTCCTGAACAGGTCGTGCATCTCGAAAAAATGCTTGAGCTCAACCCTAAATCGCGCAAATACCGCAATAGGGTTGCACAATTGATCATGGGCGGGGGGAAAACAACACTTATTGGCGTGATCTTATTGAAATTGGCAGCGTCTGAGGGCAATCTTGCTCTTTTTATCACGCCGGGTTCTCAATATTCGTCGGTGGCACACAATTTGCGCCGCACACAAAAAGAATACTTTGACCAGGACATGGAAGAGATCGATATCCCAGGTGATCAGATCTATGCTAAAGGAGCTGAGATCGAACGGAGAATGAGAAATGCCATGGAAGCTGGCGATTTCCTTCTTGCCAAATCGGAAACCCTTCTGTGCATCCATCTCAAATTCATTACAGCTTGCTTCGAAGGGAATCCGATTAGGCTGGGTGAGATCAATGCTCTGCGTCATGTTTTGTTGCTGCTGCGCCAGTCAGGTGAGGCTTTGATCGATGAAGTGGATCTGGTCTTGAATATCCTGCAAGAAATGAATGTTCCAATGGGAGAAGAACAGCACGTCGATCCCAGTCGCATCGAGATTAACCGAGAGCTCTTTTCTCTTCTGATCTCTGAAGATGCCGCGACTAGCCCAGACACGACAGCAAACTTACGCGAGCTCATCGGCTTAGAAAGCAACAGGCAAACCCTCCTAAAAGAGAGCGATTTTAAAGAGATCGTTGCTCAGGCTGTTGCTTGGAAATTTGTTAAAAAATACCCCACCATTCAAGACTATTTCGTCTCCTTTTACCGCTATATTAGCGGGAAAATGAACACGACATGCCAGAAGATGCTGGATATGCCAGGTTCCCCCGAGTACTTAACATGGGAAAAAAGCCTAAATGCACAAGACACCCAAGATTTAGCCTTTTTAACTGAGCTACGCAGCATGCGCAATTCAAAAGATAAGGATAAAGAAGAAGCTGTCCATCAAATTGCTGTCATCAAACTCATGCTGCGCACGGTGCTTCCCACCACGTTCCAAAAAATGGGGAATCGCCACTATGGGCGCGGTGTGGACAAACCCGGAGAGGTCCGCCCTTTCCTTGCAAGTGACGTCCCTTCAACCAACCATTTTGGCTATATCTACGAGTGGATAGCCCACCATTTTCAAACGGTCTTACAATGTGGAATTAAAGCTCCACAACTTAAGGCCCTAGCCGATCTGTACCGTGAAGGTGCCGAGGGATCTCTTAAGGCAAAACACCTAGTGTGGGATGAGACGAGTGATCAAACCCTGCCTCCAGAAGCATATGAATTCAAGCAGATGACAGGCGTCGATCTCGATCTCATTGACAAACCTGGAATGCTTGAAAAGGCCCTAGCCAACCTCCAGGGCAAGAATGACGATCTTTTAAAACTGGAAGCCGAGACAGCCTCTTCGCAAGTAGTCTACCATCCTTATCGCGTAACAGCCAATGGAATGACCCTTGTCAATATGCTCAATGCGCGCGTCATGTCGGCCACACCCCACAACGCACACTGTTATGAGGATTGTTTATCTGATGGCTATAAACCCGAATGGGGCATTGAAGGGGGGATTGCAGATGTCGCTTTGGAACGAGTCCAAACAGAAGAGAAAATACATGTGCACTTAACCCGCTCAAGAAATTTAAGCCTTCTTTCTGAACTTTTAGATAACCATACAGAAAAAAAGCGGATCCGGATGTTTATGGACTCGGGTGCCCTGTTAAAAGACTCTACCAATCTTGAGGTCGCCAAGGCTTTGCGAGACAAGCTAGGTATCGGAGTGCTCTTTTTTATGCGAGATCCTAAAAAGAAAAATGACTGTCCCGATACTCTAGCTCTTCTACCTCTCGATTCAGACAGACCCAGGATCATCGGCGGAACGCGCTTAGAAGATATTGAAAAAACAGGACTCTCTCTTCAAGAATATTGCGTGTATGCCGATGAGAGGCACACGACAGGTACCGATGTTCCTCTTCCGTTTGATGCCATCGGCATGATGACTGTGGATGAAACGATGCTAAGGCGCTCTTTTTTCCAAACGATGCTGCGCCTCCGCCAATTTTTTGCCGGTCAACGCATCGAATATGTGATTCCAGAAGATCTACTACCTACGTTCCCTACCTCCTCTGCACAACATAAGCAGCTCATGCTCATACTCCGCGCTCTGATGGGATCGATCCGCAACCAAGCAATCTGCAAAGGGAAACATTATTTCCGCTCGCGCAAACAAAAAATCGATAGCCTATTTGAACAAACCCTTCTCACCAACCATCTGCTTATCGACAGAAATTTGACTCTAAAAGATTTGGAGCAAATAGGCCCTTACAAAAAGGTCATGCTAATCCCTCAAAATGATCTCCCTTATGATCAATTCGGAGCCCTAGAGTATTCCGTGAGCGCAATTGCCGATCTCGAAAGGCATGGAGCCGCACGGGTAGCATCCTTCCGAGAGGGTGGTGGGGATGAACAAACAGCCCTATGGTTTGAAGAAGAAATCCGTAAGGTGATTCAAAAAGCCGCAGCTTCGCAGTGGATGATCGATCAGGTACCCAGCCCAGGCGTCAATGAACTGGGTATGGAAGTGGACATCCTCAATGAGGTCAATCAAAATGTAGAGAAAAATGTCGAGCAGGAAATAGATGTCGAGCTTTTAAAAGAGCTCCAGATGTATCAAGACATAAAGAGTTATTCCACACGCGATGATACGACTTGGAAACCCAAGGATATCGAGGCTCTTTTAACTGCCCTTCTTTCAAACACACCTCTTCCCGTAGAGATGCAAAAAAAGGATGGGTTTACACCCCTTCCACTCCAAGAGCTTTTCGATCAAAAACACTATAGCTACAAGCAAGACTTCAGCTCTGTGTTTGATGCACAAGTTCAAGTTACCAAAACGTGGGCTTTCACCAACAATCAGCCCCTTCCCGTGTTTCACTGTTCACAACGTCCTGCGGGGCAGGTTCTCGTCTTTCAGGCCCCAGAGGGTTATCGCGCCCTGCTCCTTTCGCAAAAAGAGGCAGGCCGCTTCAAGGCCTTTCTTCATGAGCAGTACAAAAACCAGAAATGGAAGGATGTCTGGCTACTTCTGCCCGATATGAGCCCGTATGAAGATAATCCTTTTGCTCCGCCTCCTCGGGAGCAGATTAGCGACCTTTTTGTCCAGATCAATGCCTTAAATGGAAATGTAATTTTCCTAGAGTGTCATCCTGCTGCAACACAACTCTGGCTCCATAACACCTCACTTTCTGAAAGGAAAGTGAATTTCCTAAAGCTACGTGTCGGTGGCGATCCTGTGAAGAAAAGGCAATTCTTCGAGAGCAAATTATTTGGCTCTACACAAGGTGCAAAGCGGCAGATTTATTCTTCCCGCATCCGCGATAAAATCGCTTCCTTGGGGCAACAGGAAATCCGGAAATTGGGTATAGAAGACAAGGAAGTACTCAGACAGCTTTCTGATAACCAGTTGCGTCTGGTTACTCCTGAGCAAGTACCTCTGCTCACCTCCTACCAGATCGGTAAACTGCGCGGCAAAGCTCTGATCCAATCCATCCCATCTGAATACAAAAATGCTATCCTCCCAGATCAATTTTCCGATTTGAGTGAGCCTCAAGTCAAATGGTTTGCGCAGGATCCCATCAAAACAACGTGGTTTGATTGGACTCGGATTCCTGACATGACAGAATCTCAGAGAGAGTCTCTCTGTGATACTCAGGTTGAGTCTATCACTACCCCCGAGATTGTTTCACTTCTTCCCCCTGCAGCGCGCGCTTATCTGACAGGCAAGCAAATCCAGAAGGGACTCGTCCCTCAGTCGTTTATCCCCGACCTGCGCCGTCCGGATGCGATTCAAATTCTCCCGATCGAGCAACTTCACTTAGTCACCCCAAAAGAACCAGAAAAATCCATAGTAGCTCGAACAGATAATACTCTTGTAGAAGACGAATTTATAGAGTCCTCCGATGAAGGCATCTCGGAAATGACAGAGGAGTCCTCTCAGTGGGAAAGATGTAAAAAAATTACTGGCATTGCTTGCTTTGTGCTTGCCACAATCGCATTCATCGGCGCTTCTATTTTAGGGACATGTTCCATTATAGGCCTGCATGCCTCTTGGGCCCCCAAGCTATTGGTTGATCTCTCTCACGTCATTGGGCCAGAGTATGTCTCGTACATTCTCACTGCAGCTGGGCCAGCCTACCTGTTTTGTGCCTGGATCGGCAGGTGCATCCAAAAACGGACTGCCCAACAAACAGTGATCCGTGCATAATCCTATAAACGGCAGTTGGAGACGGCAAATTGACGCAATCTTTTGATCCAGAATCGCTTCCATTAGGGGGCCCCTTCACCATTTGGGAATGTGCGCCCCCTATTAAAAGTGATTCTAAATCAAAATCTTGCATCACTTTACCATCTCGAACCGCCGTTTTTAGGATAATTCGTACCGTTTTTGTTTAGAAGAGTTATACCCATGTTTCCACCTACGATTGTGATCCGTCACCGGAAAGAGAATTTAAAAAAATGCTCCTTGAGGGGGCTCGAAACGCGCTCTGACTTCCTTTTTTTCCGCTATCCCCTCCAGGAAGTGTTGCCCTCCCTCGATGATTATATTTTGCTGAGTTTGGATACTCAAGAGGAGCTCTCTGCAGAAGATGGCGCCATGGGCCTACTGGTACTGGATGCCACATGGCGGTATGCTCAAAAAATGGACGAACAGATTGCCTTCCCACCCCATATTCGCAGGAGGCGTTTGCCGGCCCATCTTAAAACTGCCTATCCAAGACGACAACAAGATTGTTTAGATCCAACTCTTGGAATGGCCTCTGTTGAGGCGATCGCGTGCGCGTACGCCCTGATGGGACGATCACTGGATGGGCTGCTCGACCATTACCATTGGAAAGAGTCTTTTATCGAAAAAAACAAATGTTTTCTGCTATAAGTGTATATATGAAAACTGTTGATAAAAGTCGCCGTTTCGCTTTTCATCACCAAAATGAAACGTTGCTTTTTCAGTTTTTGCTCCATGAATGCATCTGTGCTCATAGCATTTTGAGAAAAAGTCCGTGTCCTGAGACGCTCCGCTACATGATCGGCAATGTAGACAGAGAAGAGAATATCTGGCAGCCCCAATATGGCCATGTACCGCGGTTGCGGTATTACTGCACACTTTTCATAACGCATTTTGGAGATACCTCTTCTTCTTTTGCCGAGCAGCTCGATCAAACAGTCGAACGGGCCTACAACGCCGCTCTAAAGTGTCGTTCTTTGCGCGCAAAAGATGAGAATAGCTTATGCGTGCTTTACCAAAGCTTGAACGAAGAATTATCTTGCTTTCTCAAACTTCTCTTCGAAAAACTCCCCGATTACCGAGATTGCCCATCTATTTTGCATTTTTTACTCCGTCATCAAGAGCAATGTGACGCCGCATGCCAAGAGCCCATTGTTAAAAAAATGTTCTCCTCCTTTTTTCCGGAAGGAGCTGAGCAGGCCCAAACCTACTTGCTAGACTGGTTCTCGAAGAAAGGGTTTGAGCATCTTCTCCCCTCAATTGAAGAGAGTCTCAAAAAAATAGGCTGCTTGGATACCCTCCCGGAAGGCAACCCTTGAGCAATTCTACCATCCATGAGTTTGCCAAACTCGTACATGATGTCCGGCATTTCATCCAACAGGATATGCGCCCCGTAAAGGAAAAAACCCCTCCCTCTTCCGCTCACGCACCTACTGTTCAGGTACACACTTTGCCAAAAAATGTTCCGGAGTCTGAAACACCACCACCGGATGTACTTCCCAAGCAAATAGTTCCTGCCAAAGCCACAACCTACATTCCACCAATCCTCAAGGGGGATTGGGAACTACACGCCATGCCCCCCCCTGCCGATTCATCCCATTTACATCAAAAACTCGCCACCTACACATCTGCGCAAGAACCACCCTTGAGTGTGCTACTCATTTTACCAGAAGATAATAACCCCCATCGGTTGTTTTTAGAAAATGTCTCTAGGGCCGTGACACGTACGTTCGCTTCAGCAAGCGTTGTCCTTTACCACGATGGACTGCTCGGCCAAATGCAAGGCAAGCTGATCTTGGCACCTCTCTCTTTATTCCAGAAGAGATTCCCCAAAGCACAACCTCATATACCCCAACAAGCAGAGGGTATGACCTGGATTCCTTTAGAAAACCTCGACATCTATGCCCATGATGTAACAGCCAAGCGTGCCCTATGGATGAGTATTCAACGTTCGTTTCAGTCGTAGTCGATCTCGGCTTTGACAAACAGCTCGACTATGGAGTGCCGGGCCTTTTTGCCAATCAAATCAAAAGAGGGATGCAGGTGCAGGTGCCTCTGAGAGGTTTCTTACGCACCGGCTACGTAGTCGAGGTAAAACAATGTACAGCCTATCCAAAGGTCCTTGCGGTCCATGCCCTTTTATCAGAAGAAGAGCTCCTCACCGATGAGGTCTTCGAGCTTGCCCTCTGGATGAGCCGTTACTATCATGCCTCTTTACGCCAAGTACTCAAGACAGTTCTTCCTGCCAGCATTCGGGCCCAAGTGCCACACAAAGAGCAGTATTTTGTAGCCAGATCCATTTCCAAAGAAAAAATGCGAGAGGAGTGCATTTTGCTGCGGGAAAAACACCCCTCGCAAGCACGTGTGCTCGATGTGCTTCTGATGACTGAAAAAGGAGTATTGCTCTCTGAGCTACTGGAAAAGGCAGATGTCTCCCGTAGTCCCGTCGAGAGTTTGGAAAAACAAGGTCTCCTTACGCTCGAAAAAGTACGCTGTGACAGATCCCCTTTGAAAGGAGAGGAGTACTTCAAAACAGAGCCCAAACAGCTCAATGGCCCACAAGCCCACGCTTTAGCTGCGATCGTACACGCCCTTTCAGAAAAAAAATTTGAGACCCACCTACTACATGGCATTACAGGAAGCGGAAAGACAGAGGTTTATCTGCAGGCAATTGACAAGGCTTTGGGACTAGGATATAGCGCACTGATGTTAGTGCCCGAGATTTCCCTCACCGGGCAAACCATTGAGAGATTCCGATCCCGTTTCGATCATCGGATCGCCATCCTCCACCACCGCCTAAGCCAAGGGGAGCGTTCCGATGAGTGGCATCGGATCAAGCGCGGGGAAGCCTCGATTGTCATTGGAGCCAGATCGGCATTATTCAGCCCTGTCAGGAATCTGGGGATCATCATTGTCGATGAAGAACATGACGGAGCCTATAAACAAAGCGATGAATCACCTTGCTACCATGCGCGCGATGTAGCTGTCATGCGGGGTAAATTGAGCGGGGCTGTTGTCGTACTCGGCACAGCAACACCGAGCCTAGAGAGCTACCACAACGCGCAAGCGGGCAAATACAAACTCACAGTCCTTCCCACACGAGCTACAAAGGCCACTTTGCCAAAAGTCCACATTATCGACATGAAACGGGAATATGAAAAAGCAGGAGGCTACACCACGTTCTCCGGTCTACTCATCGATAAGATGAAAGAACGTCTCGAGTTAGGTGAGCAGACCATCCTCTTTTTAAACCGACGGGGACATAACACCAGCTTGCAATGCAAGGGATGTGGTCATATTTTCACCTGTCCCTCTTGCGATCTCACTTTGACATTTCACCGAGGAGAAAACACCCTTGCCTGCCATTTGTGTGATTACCGCATCACCCCACCGCCACGCACCTGCAGCCAATGCAAACGAGGTGAGGCTTTAAAGTATCAGGGAATTGGTACCGAAGCGCTAGAACGGGCCGTGCATGCGCTATTCCCAGAAGCCCGAACCTTGCGTATCGATGGAGACACCACCCGCCACAAAGGAAGCCATGAGCGCCTCCTCAGAACCTTTAGCACACAGAAAGCAGACGTCTTGATTGGTACCCAAATGGTCTCTAAAGGGCTTCATTTTCCCGCAGTCACACTGGTTGCTGCACTCAACAGTGATGCGGGGCTGCACATCCCCGATTTCCGCTCGTCTGAAAGAGTTTTCCAGCAAATCACGCAAGTTGCCGGCAGATCAGGGCGTGGAGAGCTCCCTGGAGAGGTGATCATCCAGACCCAAATGCCCGACAATTTGATTATCACTCAAGCATCCGATCAAAATTACGAAGCTTTTTATCAAACAGAAATTGAGAGCCGCAAACTGTTTGGCTTTCCCCCGTTCACACATTTGGTCAAATTGACCTTCAGCGGCCCAGACGTGGACCTCACCCGTAAGCTCGCAGAAAAGCTCCGCCCTTTGCTTACATTACCCCCACCCTACCTAATCTATCCTGTTGTTCCTTCAGGTCATGCCAAAATCAAAGATATGTTCCGCTTCCAATGCCTGATCCGCGGCCCTAGCATCTACACCATCAACATTGCATTGCAGCAAGCCCTAGCGACCCTCTCCGCTCCCCGTTCCATCCGCATCCACATCGACGTCGACCCTCTCTCCACTTATTTTTAAGGAAATTCTTATATGCCCAGGGAGGCCTATGAGGGGCATCTCAAGTGGCTTAGGATAGAGGCCAACACCCTTAAGAAATACGAAACCAAAGGGTTTTCCGAAGGGTGGGACAAAGGGATAGCCGAGGGCGAGTCGAAAGGGATAGCTAAGGGTAAGGCTGAAGGCGCTAAACATGCTGCTATCCAAATAGCTCAAGCCATGTTATCCCAAGGTATGAGTACCCAACAAGTCCAGGCGATTACCGGTCTGTCTACTCAAGAGACTAGTGCCCTCTAGGTTTTTCTGGCAATCAATTGAACCAACTGTTGAGTCTTCGGGTGCTGATTCCCCAAAATCTTGGTGCATAGGACAGAAATCTCCTCTAAAGCTTTGACTTGGGAGGGTGATGCCTTAGACGCACAGGCAATCAAGCTTTCCAATACCATTTCAATATGAGGGTGGCTTTTTCCATATGTCAGAATCAAAACCTTCAAAGCCTTTTGGTAAAACTCGAGGGCTTTGCCATTCTCTCCAAGGCTGTCATAGACCATGCCGATATTGTTGTAGCTTATGGCCATATCGGGATGGTCTTCGCCTAGGACCTGGAGTTTAATCTTCAAAGCCCTTTGGAAAGAATCGAGGGCTTTGCTGTTCTCCCCGAGGTTGTCATAGACACTGCCGATATTGTTGTAGCTTCCGGCTACATCAGGGTGGTTTTCGCCGAGGACCTGGAGTTTAATCTTCAAAGCCTTGTGGTGAAACTCGAGGGCTTTGCCGTTCTCCCCAAGGTTTTTATAGACATTGCCGATATTGTTGTAGCTTGTGGCCACATCGGGATGGTTTTCGCCTAGGACCTGCAGCCTAATCTTCAAAGCCTTGTGGTAAAACTCGAGGGCTTTGCCGTTCTCCCCAAGGTTCCAATAGACATTGCCGATATTGTTGTAGCTTGTGGTCACATCGGGATGGTTTTCGCCTAGGACCTGCAGCCTAATCTTCAAAGCCTTGTGGTAAAACTCGAGGGCTTCGCCATTCTCCCCAAGGTTCCAATGGACATTACCGATATTGCTGTAGCTTGTGGCCACATCAGGATGGTTTTCGCCTAGGACCTGGAGTTTAATCTTCAAAGCCTTGTGGTGAAACTCGAGGGCTTTGCCGTTCTCCCCAAGGTCTTCATAGACCATGCCGATATTGTTGTAGCTTCTGGCCACAGAGGGATGGTTTTCGCCGTGGACCTGTAGCTCAATCTTCAAAGCCTTTTGGAGAAACTCGAGGGCTTTGCCGTTCTCCCCAAGATCTTCATAGATCATGCCGATATTGTTGTAGCTTATGGCCACATCGGGATGGTTTTCTCCAAGGACCTGTAGTCCACTCTTCAAAGCCTTTTGATGAAACTCGAGGGCTTGTGCCAACTTCCCGAGGTTGTCATAGACCATGCCGATATTGTTGTAGCTTATGGCCACATCGGGATGGTTTTCGCCTAGGACCTGTAGCAAAATCTTCAAAGCCTTTTGGTAAAACTCGAGGGCTTTGCTATTCTCCCCAAGGTTTTTATAGACCATGCCGATATTGTTGTAGCTTATGGCCACAGCAGGGTGGTTTTCGGCTAAGAGCTGTAGCTCAATCTTCAAAGCCTTTTGGAAAAACTCGAGGGCTTTGCTATTCTCCCCAAGGTTCCAATAGACCCCGCCGATATTGTTGTAGCTTCCGGCCACATCGGGATGGCTTTCTCCGAAGACCTGTATCCAAATCTTCAAAGCCTTTTGGTGATACTCGAGGGCTTTGCCGTTCTCCCCGAGCTTGTCATAGACAAGGCCGATATTGCTGTAGCATATGGCCACATCATGATGATTTTCCCCATGCTTTTCCTGGGCTAATGCAAGGGCCTTCAAGTTGCGCTTTAGCGCTTGTTGGTACTGCGCCATTTTATGTTCTATTTCTCCGAGGTCCAACTGCGCATCGAGATCATTGGGATTGAGAGAGACAGCCTGTTGGCGGGCTTCCTGGGCTTTACCATATTGGAGGTTTTGCTCAAAAGCTTTTCCCTGAATCTGAGGGCTTGTATCGTAGAAGGGCGATTTGCTAAAGGACTTGGGATTCTTGGCACGAAAAAACTGCTCGGTGCAGTTGTGGAGGGGAATTAGCACCTTGTAGATCTCCTGGAGGGAGGTAAGGCGTCTTTCATCGAGATAGAGGTAATGAGGGTCTTGGGGCTGTCCTTGTTCGATATGCAGGAGGAACTCCTCTTCATTTTGGTAAAAGATGTGCGCCTCAAAGCGGAGGTTGAGGACCTGAGAGAGGGCTCGGGTGAGGTTTTGGGCTCCTTTAGAGCAGAGGAGTTTCTTTTTAGCAAGCTGATCAATCATCTCGAAAGTAGATTGGGGCTTAAGTCCACAGAAAAGGGTGAGGCTTCCTAGCAGTGATTGCAGGGGGCGGTAGAGCTCCTTTTTGATACCAAAGGCATTGGTTTCTTGTTTTTCAAAAGAGAGGTCGGGTTTAAATTCGTTTAGGTGTCCTTCGATAAGTTGCAGCGCAAGCTTTTCACAAAATGGAGCTCCTTTCGAGAGGAATTTACCCTCTTGGGCTTTGTGCTGAGTAGTTTTTGCTTTGTGATAGGCTTTCACAAGAGCGTTATCTCCCGAAACACAGCACACAGTGGATAGAGCATTGGTAACGATGATATCGGCATCCATCCATCTGCTACATTGAAATTGAGAGAGGCCACTTGGGGTATCTATAAGCTCAAAAAAACCTGGTTTGCCTAAGGGGGTATTGCCTCCTATGTCCATAGAAAACCCATCGGGAGTGAGGCTCGCTTGCGATGAACTCTGCCCAGACAATTTGCCAAAGATAGGAAAGCGTGTCTCCCCAAAATTGATGATTTTCAGCTCTAGAAATTGAGTGAGAGTGCGGAAATAGCGCAGATTCTCATCGCTCTTTTTTTCGATAAGAAAGGCAAATTCCAAATCGGAATAGGGACACATCTCATCGCGTGCCATCGATCCCATCCCTATGCACGCCCACTTGACCGGTGGAGGACCTAAGAGGTGTTGGCAATCTAAAATGAGGGTATTTAAGATGCTTTTGTAGCTGCCGGTGAGAGTTTTTACGATATCGCGTATAGGCTTCTTTTCTTGGAAGTCTTTAATGGATACGGCGCGCAGATTCCACAGACGCTTTCGGTAATTGTCTACAACGCCTCGATGTGCAGAGGGTATTTTGATTTGATGACTCTCTAAAAACAGAGCTTCCAGACGCTCTAGCTTGGCTAGCAGGTAGGCTCTAACATAAGGATTGGGGTGTTTTTCAAGGATTGCCAAAGCTCCATTGAGGATTTTAGCCCCTTGTACCCAGTTCTGTTTTTCCACATAAAGCTCACTGAGCTTCTCTAGATAAAAGATCTGCTCTTGGTGATTTTCATCTCTTTTAGCTTGCAGAAGCTGGGTGTAGTAATGCCCCTCCACATCTTTCGGAAGTTGCTTTGGTTCCCTAGCTTTCCCTCCTAAAAAGAAGCGGACAAAGGCATCTTGACCCCACCGGACTGCCAGATCAAAAGGAAGATCATGATTCTGATTAGCAATATCAGGACGGGCTCCTGCTTCTAGGAGAAGTTTGGCGCTCTCTATGTGCCCATGTTTAGCAGCCCAATGCAGAGGGGTGTACCCAAAAGCATTCGAGGCATTAGGATTGGCTCCTGCTCCTAACAGAAGCTCTACTACATCTGGTTTGTCGTGACCCCACACAGCTTTATGGATAGGTTGTTTTCCATCTTCATCTATGCAATGAAGCAGAGGGTATTTAAGAAGCATGGCTACAATGGGCGTGTATCCATAGAAGGCTGCAACGTGGAGGAGGGCGTCTCCCTCTATGCCCACAAGGCTAGGATCTGCTTTATTAGCGAGCAGGCATTTAACGGCAGAAATGTGACCTTGCGCAACAGCTAAGTACAGGGGTGTTTTTTTGGACAAGTCTTGGGCATTGATTTTGGCTCCTGTGTCAAGTAGCAGTTCGATATGCTCCACCTGTCCAGCTTGTGCAGCAAGGTGTAGAAGCGTTTGCTTAAACCGGTTGGCCTGATCAGGGTCAAGACCATTTTCTAGCAAAAACTGCAGAGTGAGAGGACATGGTCTTTTCAAAATCTCTTCGATCAGCAAAGCATCTTTTTTAACGTCTTCTAAGAAGAGTTTGAGCACGGGGATTTGCTCGGAAAAGGCAGCACAGTGCAAAGGGGTGGGTTTACCGCTATGCATCATTGTGGGGTCTTGCCTGTGGAGCCAAGAGACGATTGTGCTATCCCCTTGCGTGGCAGCCATATGCATGGGAGTCCAGCCATCTTTTCTCCCTTTTTTAAGCACTGTTGGGTCTTGAGCTAAAAGCCATTTTAAAACAGGAAGCTGGCCGCCTAAGATGGCCGCAAAGAAACAGTTTTCCCCTCGGGCATTCTCTTCTAAAAGACGCTTTTTATCTTCCAAAATCCAACTCTTGACTTGGGGTAGATCTCCTGCTTGGCAGGAGGCATAAAGACCCTCAAACGTATAGTTGGGGCTCAAAGAGGGAAGAAGATCCACACCTATCTCTACGATAAAGCTAGGAAGAGTTTGAGCCTTCTGGAATACGACAATCTCATGCCATGCCGGTGGCTGTTTGTGAACACAGGGGTAATAGTCCATGCAATAAGGATTATCTGGAAGAATAGAAGTGACGGGTATGAAGTGGGCATCGTAGTTTTGATAGGCGCCCTTACCCTCCAGCATCTGCATATCACTACATTTTTGGGGATAGGCTTTATCGCTGATAACAGGATAGGGCTCTCGCATCGAGACCCAGGAAAGAAGAAGAGCTCCCTTGCTGTACATCGAGGCGTATTGAGCACTCTCTGTAAAGTAGATCCCACTTCCAAAATAGCCAATGTCGGTACTACCTGAGCCATGACCGGAAAAATAAGTATGTTTGCCAAAGTAGGTAAAGCCCGACGCGCAAATCGATTGGGATTTTGGCAAAGAGGTGCCATGCCAAAGAGGAAGGACTTTAGCATGATGGAGGATTTGCTCTTCCTGGTCTACCATCACTTGCAAGGGAGAATATACCGAGGTGAGATCTTTCCAGTTCTCAACCACCTCTTTGCGTTCTGCAGATAGGGATGCGGGCAAAAACTGTTTGGCCTCATGCTCTATATTGCTAAGGTGAGCTAAAAAGCCCATCTGCAAAGAGCTGTTATAAACATAGGTGATCTTAGTAATGCTAAAACCGGGAGGCTTATCGGCCATAAACTGAGCTAAAACAAATTGAGATGCAGGGTCGGTAGGCTCAAGGACTGCGGCTTTAAAGCGAGGGTTAACTGGTTGTAGACGCCCAGAAACCTCGGGGCTCACACGCCACGGAGATTGGGGGATATTCGATGGAATCATAAGTACCTCAAGGATTTGCTAAGCAGTTTATTGAGCTTCTTTAATAAGAGCTAGGGATATCTGTCATTATTCAGGTATCCCGTCTTACGGCTTGTGAATAGTCACAGACATCTAGATTTTTTGCGTCATCTCGGTTATTTTTTTGTTTGGAAAAGGATCATCTGCCCTCAACCATGGACAGCCCGGTCCTAAAAAAAGCGCTGAATGTACTCGATGTCATGAGCTTCGGTTATGAGGAAAGGGAAGCCTATGAAGAGCGTCTCAAGTGGCTCAGGATAAAGGCCAACACCCTTAAAAAATACGAAACCAAAGGGTTTTCCGAAGGGTGGGACTAATACCATTTCCAGAAAATAAAGTCACAAATTGGCACTGTATAACACGCCATTTTTGAATGATCCTTTCTCGCTTAGGTGCAAAAACATAGGCTTCGAAACGATCATCCAAATCTGTCATGTTACCCAGTGCCACTTCATGGCTTTATTTTCTGGAAATGGTATAAGGCAAGGCTGAAGGGATAGCCGAGGGTGCTAAACATGCTGCTGTCCAAATAGCTCAAAACATGTTATCCCAGGGCATGAGTACCCAACAAGTTCAGGCAATTACCGGCCTATCTGCTCAGGAGATTAGGTCTCTCTAGTTTTTCCGGCAATCAATTGGATCAGTTGCTGAGTCTGCGGGTGCTGATGTCCCAAAAACTTGGTGCAGAGGCTAGCAATTTCCTGTAAGGCTTTGACTTGGGAAGGTGGCGCCTGAGATGCACAGGCAATCAAGCTATCCAATACAGCTTCAATATTGGGGGAACTTTTACTCTCTGCCTGAAGGAATGTCCTCAAAGCCTTGTCATAAAATTCGATGGCTTGTGTCAAATCCCCAAGGCTGCGATAGACGCTGCCGATATTGTTGTAGCTTGCGGCCACATCGGAATGGTTTTCTCCGAGGACCTGTAGTAAAATATTCAAAGCCTTGTGGTAACATTCGAGGGCTTTGTCCTTCTTCTTAAGGCTGTAATAGACACTGGCAATATTGTTGTAGCTTGCGGCCACATCGGAATGGTTTTCTCCGAAGACCTGTAGTAAAATCTTCAAAGCCTTTTTGTAAAATTCGAGGCCCTGTGTCAACTCTCCGAGGTCTTCATGGACATAGCCGATATTGCTGCAGCTTATGGCCACATCAGGATGGTTTTCTCCGAGGACCTTTAGCCTAATCTTCAGAGCCTTACGGTAACATTCGAGGGCCTGTGGCAACTCTTTGAGGTTTTCATAGGCGCTGCCGATATTGTTATAGCTTGCGGCAACATCGGGATGATTTTCCCCGAAGGCATCAAGTAAAATCTCCAAAGCATCGCGGTAAAAATCAAGGGCCTGTTCCAGCTCTCCGAGGTTTTCACAAATACCGCCAACATTGTTGTAGCTTGTGGCCACAGCGGGATGGTTTCCTCCATGGGCATCAAGTAAAATCTTCAAAGCCTTGTCGTAAAATTCGAGGGCTTGTGTCAAATCCTCAAGGCAGCGATAGACGTTGCCGATATTGTTGTAGCTTGTGGCCACAGCGGGATGGTTTTCTCCAAAGACCTGTAGCAAAATCTTCAAAGCCTTTTGGTGAAACTCGAGGGCTTGCGTCAACTCTCCGAGGTGGTAATAACAACATCCGATACTGTTGTAGCTTATGGCAACATCGCGATGGTTTTCTCCAGGGACCAGTAGCCTAAGATTTAAAGCCTTGTTGAAAAATTCGAGGGCTTGTGTCAAATCCCTGAGCTCTTGATAGACACAGCCGATATTGTTGTAGCTTGTGGCCAGATCGGGATGGTTTTCGCCCAGGACCTGTAGCTCAATCTTCAAAGCCTTGTGGTAAAACTCGAGGGCCCGTGTCAACTCTCCGAGGTGGTAATAGACACCGCCGATATTGTTGTAGCTTATGGCAACATCGCAATGGTTTTCTCCATGCTTTTGCCGGGCTAACGCCAAGGCCTTCAAATTGCGCTCAAGCGCCTCTTTATATTTTGCTACCTTTATTTCTAAGCTTCCCAATTGCAACTGCGCATTGAGATCACTTGGATTGAGAGAAACACCCCATTGATAAGCTTCTTGGGCCTTGCCATATTGGAGGTTTTTCTCAAAAGCATCTCCTTGGATTTGAGGACTTTTATCATAGAAGGAAGATTGGCTAAACGACTGGGGATTCTTTGTACGCAAAAACTGCTTGGCACAAGAGTGAAAAGGGATCAGCACCTTGTAGATTTCGTGGAGGGAGGCAAGGCGTTTTTCATCAAGATAGAGGTATTGGGGATCTTGGGGCTGTCCCTGCTCGATATGCATGAGGACCTCCCCTTCATTTTGGTAAAAGGTGTGCGCTTCAAAGCGTAAATTCAGGACTGCAGAGAGGGCCTGGGTTAAATTTTTTGCTCCCTCGGAGGAAAAAATCCCTTTTTTTAGAAGCTGCTGAATCATTTCAAAGGAGGAACAAAGTGGCAGGCCGCAGTAAAGGGTGAGAGCACCTATTACCGACTGTAGTGGGCGGTATAGCTCTTTTTTAATTCCGAAAAAGTTGTCCTTCTCTTTTCCGTTGGATAGATTAGGCTTAAATTCCTCCACATTCCCAGCTTTTCCCTCGAGTAATTTCATAGCAAGTTTTTGGCGGAAAGGGGTTCCTGTGAAGCGCGTCCAGCCATCTGTTATATTCAGTTGCGCTTCCTTAGAGTTGTTATAAGCGCGTACAAGACTGATGTTTCCAGAAATATAGCAAATGGAGGAGAGGGCGTTTGTAGTAATAATTCCGTCCTGCATCCATTTCATAGATTGAAAACGGCTAAGTCCCTTTGGTGTGTCGATGAGCTCATAAAATCCTGACATACCCAACGGGGTATTGCCTCCTGAGTCCATCGAAAAGCCAGCGGGTGTAGGGCTAGCTTCAGGTAATTTTTCCTTAAAGAGTGTGCCAAAAATGGGAAAGACCGTCTCCCCTAAGTTGATGACTTTGAGCTCGACAAACTCTGCAAGAGTACGGAAATAGTCGAGATTTTCTTCGGTCTTTTTGTCGATGAGAAAAGCAAACTCAAGATCAGAATAGGGGCACATCTCGTTGCGGGCCATAGAGCCCATCCCCACACAAGCCCATTTTACGGGAGCAGGCCCCAACAATTCTTGGGCTTCTTCGATGAGGGCGCCTAAGAGCTCTTTATAAGAAGCTGTAAGAGCTGGGATGATTTCTGCAATCGGTTTTTTCTCTTCAAATTCTTTAAAGTAGAGGTCTCGAATATTCTTAAGCCAATCCCGGTACTTGAGCACTGTCCCCCTATGCTGATAGGGAACTTTAAACCCTTTGCTCTCTAAAAAGAGAGCTTCGATGTGCTCGAGCCTTGCGAGAAGGTATTGTTTAAAGGGAGGATTGTCACCACTTGCCTCAAGGATGGCAAAAGCTCCATTGAGGATTTTAGCGGCTTGTGCCCTCTGCTTTTTTTGGACGTAGAGGTCACTGAGCTTTTCTAGATAAAAGATTTGCTCTTGGTAGTTTTCATCTCTTTTGGCCTGTAGAAGCTGTTTGCCGTAATACCCTTCGATGTCTTTGGGTAGTTGCTCCGGTTCCTTGGGTTTACTTCCTAAAAAGAAGCGGACAAACGCATCTTGTCCCCAACGCACTGCGAGGTCAAAGGGAAGATCGTGATTGAGATTGGCCAGATCGGGCAGGGCTCCTGCTTTTAACAAAATTTCGGCGCTGGCGACATGTCCATGCTTAGCAGCCCAATGCAAAGGAGTATAGCCAAATGTGCTGAGGGCATTCGGATCGGCTCCATGCTCCAAAAGCAACTGCACTACATCTGGCTTTGGGTCTCCCCAAACAGCCTTATGGATGGGTTGTTTGCCATCCTCATCAGCACAATGAAGCAAGGGGTATTGGAGAAGTATCTTGAGGAGGGCAATAGAGCCATAAAAAGCTGCCACATGCAGAATCGTATCTCCCTCAAGCGCTGTGAGCATAGGATCGGCTCCCCATCCTAAAAGAGAGGTTACAGCTGAAAGATGCCCTTGAACTACAGCGAGATAAAGAGGTGTTTTTTTCGACAAGTCTTGAGCATTGAGATGGGCTCCTTTTTCAACTAGGAGCTTGATATTAGCTACTTGTCCTCCGTGGGCTGCTAAATGGAGGAGGGTTTGTTTGAATCTGTTAGTTAGGTTCACATCAAGACCCTGTTCGATCAAAAATTCTAGCGTGATAGGGCAAGGTTTTTGGGCAATCTCTTCGATGAGAGGGATGTTACTTTTGAATCTCTCCACAAAGGGCTCATGGATGCAGCAAGAGGGAAGTTTGGCGGTTTCAGCAGGTAGAATACTATCAGCTTTGAAAGGAGGACTAGCAGGTTTAGATGGCTGGGCAGGCTCCTCTCCCCTATTCCAGAATGTTTGGGTGGGGGGAAACAAATCTCTTCGATCGGATGGAATCATATGTACCTCAAGGATTTGCCAAGTACTTTAATGAACCTCTACTAAAATGGCGAGAGAAATGGGATATCTAGATTTTTTGAGCCATCTCTGTTATTCTTCTGCTTAGAAAATGATTACGAGCTAAAGGTCATGTCACAAATCAGTCCCCGAGTGGATATCGCTTTTAAAAAAATATTTGGTGTGGAAGAAAACAAAGACCTACTGATCTCTCTTATTAATTCTATTGTAGCAGAAGAGGATCAGGTCGAGGAAGTCACCCTCCTTAATCCCTATAACCCCCAAAGCTTCAAGGACGACAAAATCTCTATCTTGGACATTAAAGCAAAAGGAACCAGCGGTAAACGATTCAATATCGAAATCCAGATCAGTGACGAGGCCGACTATGACAAAAGGGCACTCTATTACTGGGCAAAGCTCTACACTGAACAGCTAAGGGTCGCTGAGGATTATGGCCTACTCTCTAAGGCGATCGGCATTCATATTTTGAACTTCACCTCGATTCCAGAGGTAGAAAAATACCATAATGTTTTTCACATTAAAGAAAAAGAGACCGGGTTCCTCTATTTCAAAGACTTGGAACTTCATACCATCGAGCTCAAGAAGTTTTCAAACAATGGCCGAGAAGAGGTAGAAGATCTGATTGCCAAAGTCAAAAACTCCCTAGATATGTGGGTTGCTTTTTTAACACGTCATGATTTACTGAACAAAGACCATCTCCCTTCCACCATGAACAACCCGATCCTAAAAAAAGCGCTGAATGTACTCGATGTCATGAGCTTCGGCGATGAGGAAAGGGAAGCCTATGAAGGGCATCTCAAGTGGCTTAGGATAGAGGCAAACACCCTGAAGAAATACGAAACCAAAGGTTTTTCCGAAGGGTGGGACAAAGGGATAGCTGAGGGCGAGGCCAAAGGGATAGCTAAGGGCAGGGCTGAAGGGATAGCCGAGGGCGAGGCCAAAGGCGCTAAACATGCTGCTATCCAAATAGCTCAAGTCATGTTAGCCCAAGGTATGAGTACCCAACAAGTCCAGGCGATTACCGGTCTGTCTACTCAAGAGACTAGTGCCCTCTAGGTTTTTCTGGCAATCAATTGAACCAACTGTTGAGTCTTCGGGTGCTGATTCCCCAAAATCTTGGTGCATAGGACAGAAATCTCCTCTAAAGCTTTGACTTGGGAGGGTGATGCCTTATTTGCACAGAGAATCAGCCATTGCAGTGCATTTTCAATATTAGGGTGGCTTTTCCCATATGCCAGAAGCCAAATCTTTAAAGCCCTCTGGAAAGAATCGAGGGCTTTGCCGTTCTCCTCAAGTTTGTGATAGACACTACCGATATTGTTGTAGCTTATGGCCACATCAGGGTGATTTTCACCCAGGACCTGTAGCCTAATCTTCAAAGCCTTTTGGTGACACTCGAGGGCTTTGCCGTTCTCCTCAAGTTTGTGATAGACACTACCGATATTGTTGTAGCTTATGGCCACATCAGGGTGATTTTCACCCAGGACCTGTAGCCTAATCTTCAAAGCCTTTTGGTGACACTCGAGGGCTTTGCCGTTCTCCCCAAGGTTGTCATAGACACTGCCGATATTGTCGTAGCTTGTGGCCACCTCGGGATGGTTTTCCCCGAGGACCTGTAGGTAAATCTTCAAAGCCTTTTGGTGACACTCGAGGGCTTTGCCGTTCTCCCCAAGGTTGTCATAGACACTGCCGATATTGTTGTAGCTTTGGGCCACATCAGGGTGGTTTTCTCCGAGGACCTGTAGCTTAATCTTCAAAGCCTTTTGGTGACACTCGAGGGCTTTGCCATGCTCCCCAAGGTTGTTATAGACATTGCCGATATTGTTGTAGCTTTGGGCCACATCAGGGTGGTTTTCTCCGAGGACCTGTAGCCTAATCTTCAAGCCCTGGTGGTAAAATTCGAGGGCTTTGCCATGCTCCCCAAGGTTGTTATAGACACTCCCGATATTGTTGTAGCTTCGGGCCACATCAGGGTGGTTTTCGCCTAGGACCTGTAGGTAAATCTTCAAAGCCTTTTGGTGAAACTCGAGGGCTTTGGCATATTCCCCAAGGTCTTCATAGACCAAGCCGATATTGTTGTAGCATGTGGCCACCTTGGGATGGTTTTCGCTTAGGACCTGTAGCAAAATCTTCAAAGCCTTTTGGTAAAACTCGAGGGCTTTGCTATTCTCTCCAAGGTCTGCATAGACCAAGCCGATATTGTTGTAGCTTGTGGCCACATCGGGATGGTTTTCTCCGTGTTTCTCCTGAGCTAATGCAAGGGCTTTCAAGTGGCGCTTCAGCGCTTGTTGGTACTGCGCCATTTTCTGTTCTATGCTTCCGAGATGTGCCTGAGCAACGAGATTATTGGGATTCAAAGAGACAGCCTGTTGATGGGCCTCTTGAGCTTGGCCATATTGGAGGTTTTTCTCAAAAGCTTTTCCCTGGATCTGAGGGCTTGTATCGTAGAAGGGCGATTTGCTAAAGGACTTGGGATTCTTAGTACGAAAAAACTGCTCGGTGCAGTTGTGGAGGGGGATTAGCACCTTGTAGATCTCCTGGAGGGAGGCAAGGCGTTTTCCTTCGAGATATAGGTAATGGGGGTCTTGGGTCTGTCCTTGTTCGATATGCAGGAGGAACTCCTCTTCATTTTGGTAAAAGATGTGCGCCTCAAAGCGGAGGTTGAGAACCTGTGAGAGGGCTTGTGTGAGGTTTTGGGCTCCTTTAGAGCAGAGGAGTTTCTTTTTAGCAAGCTGATCGATCATCTCAAAAGTAGATTGGGGCTTAAGTCCACAGAAAAGGGTGAGACTTCCCAGCAGTGATTGTAGGGGGCGGTAGAGCTCCTTTTTGATACCAAAGGCATTGGTTTCTTGTTTTTCAAAAGAGAGGTTGGGTTTAAATTCGTTTAGGTGTCCTTCGACAAGTTGCAGCGCAAGTTTTTCGCAAAATGGAGCTCCTTTTGCAAGGAATTTACCCTCTTGGGCTTTGTGCTGGGTGGTTTTTGCTTTGTGGTAGGCATTCACAAGAGCGTTATCTCCCGAAACATAGCACACAGTGGACAGGGCATTGGTGACAATGATATCGGCGTCCATCCATCTGCTACATTGAAATTGGGAGAGGTTAATCGGGGTATCTATAAGCTCAAAAAAACCTGGTTTGCCTAAGGGGGTATTGCCTCCTATGTCCATAGAAAACCCATCGGGAGTGAGGCTCGCTTGCGATGAACTCTGCCCAAACAATTTGCCAAAGATAGGAAAGCGTGTCTCCCCAAAATTGATGATTTTCAGCTCTAGAAATTGGGTGAGTGTGCGGAAATAGCGCAGATTCTCATCGCTCTTTTTTTCGATAAGAAAGGCAAATTCCAAATCGGAATAGGGACACATCTCATCGCGTGCCATCGATCCCATCCCTATGCACGCCCACTTGACCGGTGGAGGGCCTAAGAGGTGTTGGCAATCTAAAATGAGGGTATTTAAGATGCTTTTGTAGCTGCCTGTGAGAGTTTTTACGATATCGCGTATAGGCTTCTTTTCTTGGAAGTCTTTAATAGATACAGCGCGCAGATTCCATAGACGCTTTCGGTAATTGTCTACAACGCCTCGATGTGCAGAGGGTATTTTGATTTGATGACTCTCTAAAAACAGAGCTTCCAGACGCTCTAGCTTGGCTAGCAGGTAGGCTCTAACGTGAGGATGAGGATGTTTGTCAAGGATTGCCAACGCTCCATTGAGGATTTTAGCCGCTTGTACCCAGTTCTGTTTTTCCACGTAGAGCTCACTGAGCTTCTCTAGATAAAAGATCTGCTCTGGGTGATTGTCATCTTTTTTAACTTGCAGAAGCTGGGCACAATAATACCCTTCGATGTCTTGAGGTAGTTGTTCCGGTTCCTTAGGTTTCACCCCTAAAAAGAAGCGGACAAACGCATCTTGTCCCCAACGGACCGCCAGATCAAACGGGAGGTCGTGGTTCTGATTGGCCAAATCTGGTAAGGCCCCTGCTTTTAACAACAATTTGGCACTTTCAATATGGCCATGCTTAGCCGCCCAATGCAAAGGAGTGTACCCAAAGGCATTCAAGGCATTGGGGTTAGCTCCTGCGCTGAGCAGGAGCGCTACCACATCTGGTTTGTCATGACCCCATACAGCTTTATGGATAGGGTGTTTCCCATCTTCATCTGTACAGTTAAGAAGAGCATAGCTCAACAGGATTTCGACTAGTGGAGTGTATCCATAGAAGGCTGCCACGTGAAGAAGGGAGTCTCCCTCGATACCCACAATACTTGCATCAGCCTTATGAGCGAGTAGACACTTAACAGCAGAGATATGTCCTTGCGCAACAGCCAAGTACAGAGGTGTTTTTTTAGACAAATCTCGAGCGTTGATCTTAGCTCCTTTTTCAAGTAACAACTCGATGTGATCCACCTGGCCAGAGTGTGCAGCCAGATGCAGAAGGGTTTGTTTGAACCGGTTGGTTTGCTGAGGATCCAGGCCGTTGTCTAGCAAAAACTTTAAAGTAAGAGAACACGGCCTTCTCAAAATCTCATCGCAGAGCAAAACATCTTTTTTCACATCTTCTAAGAAGAGTTGCAGCACCTCGATGTGCTCACCAAAGGCAGCGCACCACAAAGGTGTGGGTTTACCGCTATTGATCATAGAGGAATCTTGCCCATGGAGCCAAGCAACAACTGCACGGTCGCCTTGCGCTGCGGCCAGATGCATGAGCGTCCAGCCATCTTTCCTCTCTTTCTTAAGAAGCTTAGGTTTTTGAGTTGAAAGCCATTTTAAAACAGCAAGCTGGCCACCCAATGCTGCTGCAAACAAACAGTTTTCCCCTTGCGCATCCTCCTCTAAAAGACGCTTTTTGTCTTCGTGAATCCAGCTCTTCACTTGGGGTAGATCTCCTGCTTGGCAGGAGGCATAAAGAGCTGAAAAGGTATAGTTCAGAGCCAAAGAAGAAATAGGATCTTTCTCAATCTCTACGATAAAGCTAGGAAGAGCTTGAGCTTTTTGGAAAACGACAATCTCATGCCATACAGGCGGCTGGCTTTGAAAACAGGGATAATAAACCATACTACGGGGATTAGTGGGATAGATAGAGGCGACAGGCACGAAGTGGGTATCGTAGTTTTGATAGGCTCCCTTACCCTCTAACATTTCCATATCCGTGCCTTTCTGGGGATGAGGCTTATCACTCACCACAGGATAGGGCTCTCGCATAGAGACCCAGGATAGAAGAAGAGCTCCTTTACCATAAATCGAGGCGTAGTGAGCACTCTCTGTGAAGTAGATCCCGCTGCCAAAATAGCCAATGTCAGTACTTCCTCCCCCTTCCGAGCCCTCACCCGAAAAGTAGGCATGCTTGCCAAAGTAGGTAAAGCCCGACTCGCAAATCGACTGCGATTTTTGTGTATTGGTACCATGCCATAAAGGCAGGACTTTGACATGAAGAAGGGTCTCCTCTTCTTGGTCAATCGTCAGTTTCAAAGGAGAATAGGGAGCCGTCAGCTCTTTCCAGCTCTCAATCACCCCCTGCCTTTCTACCGATAGAGGTGCAGACGCAAACTTTTTAGCCTCATCCTCAGTGTTACTCAGATGAGCTAGAAAGCCCATCTGCAAAGAGCGGTTATAGACATAGGTGATCTTAGTAATGCTAAAACCTGGAGGCCTATCAGCCATAAACTGGGCTATCACAAACTGAGATTCAGGGTCACTACGCTGAAGTACCGCAGCTTTAAAGCGCGGGCTCACCACCTGTAGACGCCCAGAAACCTCAGGACTCACACGCCATGGCGTTTGGGGGATATTCGCTGGAATCATAAGTACCTCAAGTATTTGCTAAGATACTTTATGGGGCTTCCTTAAAAAGAGCTAGTGATATCTAGAACTTTTGAGCCATCTCTGTTATCCCCTAGCTCAGGTATCCCGTCTTAACGATTTGATAGGTTCTGCTTAAAATTTTATTAGGAATCTGCCATACAGAGGCAGAAATGGAAATTACCAGAGAATGGAAAGCCTATCCGATTGCCTCGAGCGTTGTAGAGCTCCGTCGCTTAGAGAGTGGGCTTGTCGAAATTCGGGCTGAGAATGCGATCGATCTGCAAAAGGGTCTTGGGTTTGTCCATGCCGTTGACCGTTTGATGCAGATGCTCGCAACTCGCATCGTAGGGCGCGGCGAGCTGACCAAGTATTTTCTCGATACTGAAGAGGGGTATGCTGTCGATTTTTTGGTGCGCAAGCTGGGGTTCCGGCGCGATGTGGTACAGGATTTGCATGCGCTTACTCCAGAAGCGCTTGCATGGACTCAAGCGTATTGCGACGGGGTGAACGCCTATATTGAAAGTGAAGGACTCCCCTGGATTTGCAGATTTTTCAAGCTTAAGCCTGATAAATGGCATGTTTCAGATGCGATGCTCATCATCAAAACGCTTTCGTACTTAGGGATTGCCCAGCAACAGGAGCGCATCGAACGCTTGATGATCCATGCGGTACGCGATGGAGTTGCGCCCGAAAAACTACAAACACTATTTGGGTTGGAGGGACTAGATGTTGAGCGGATTGAGTTGATCAAAAAACTCAAGGTTGCCCTCCCCTATTTTGACAGTGAAATGCGCTTTCAACCCTTCCAAAGCGCTATGAGTAATAATTGGGTGATTACCGGCGATAAAACGGCCTCTGGAGCGCCCTTTCTGTGTGTCGATCCACACTTGCAAGTCAACCGCTTGCCCTCTTCTTGGTATGAAGTATCAGGTCAATGGGGCGATGGAAATTACCAGATGGGGATTACGTTGCCCGGATTTCCAGGCTGGATCATGGGTAGGACGCCTCACCTATCTGCCACCTTTACCTATGGCATGCTCGATACGGTCGACTTTTTCATCGAGGAGATCAAGCGCGGGCAGTATAGAAGGGGCGAAAAGTGGATTCCCCTTACTGTACGTGAGGAAAAAATCAAACGGAAAAAAAAGGGAACAATACCTCACTTCTTTTTTGAAAGTGATACAGGTGTCATCGAACGGGAAAATCCAGAAACTCCTTTGATCGAGGATGGTTTTTACTTAAGTCTAGCATGGTCCAATTTTCGGCAGGGTCCCTCTGCAATCATCAATGCCCTGATGCATTTATGGACTTGCAAGAGTGTCGATGAGGCTCAGATGTATTTGTGGGTCATGACCCTCCCCTGCAATTGGGTGGTAGCCGATAGCGCTGGAAATATCGGATTACAGCAATCAGGGCTCATTCCCAAACGAAAGCAGAGTGGTTTGCTACCCCTGCCTGCTTGGGAAGAAGAGAACTTATGGCAGGGGTTTTATGTAGGTACCGACCTTGTGACAGAAATCAACCCGGCAAGGGGGTTTGCACTCAGTGCGAATGATAATAAAAACCTTCCGGGATTGCCTCCTTTTACTACGATCCATTTGCCCAATTACAGATACCGCCGCTTATGCGATCTGCTTTCTCAAGACAAAAAATTTACTATCGAAGAGATGCAAGCCTTCCAAAACGATTGTTATTCTGTACAAGCAGAAGATTTTATGCGCCAGCTACGGGATTATATCCCCCATTCAAGGGCAGGCAAAATCTTGAAGCAATGGGACCTTTGCTACTATAAAGAGTCGCAGGGGGCTTTCCTTTTCGAAACCATTTACCGCGCGCTTCTAAAAAAGGTTTTTTCCCCTATTTTTGGCAAAGAAGCTTGGGAAACCTATGGTCCTGGGCATGCCTTTTTTGGTTTTAATTTTGGCAATTTTGATAACGCTTTGCTTTCGGATGACCCTCAGTGGTTTGGCACAGAGGGAAAAGGGGCCTTATTGAGCAAAGTGATCCGAAAATCCTTAAATCGCTTCGCGATCGGGAAGATCCCTACCTGGGGAGAAAGCAACCACTTTTACATGAATTACCTTCTGTTTGATGGTAAACTGCCCAAAATCTTCGGCTTTGATGCCGGCCCCGTCCGACTCAATGGCAACCGAGCCACTGTCGATACCTTCCAAATCTACAAAGAGGGCAAAAGGCGTATTGTGACCTCTGCTTCTTACCGCTTCATCACCGATATGGCCGAACATGCTATCTATAGCGCCCTTGCCGGCGGCGTCAGTGAAAAAAAACGCTCCCCCTATTACACCAGCGATGTTGAGCTTTGGAAACAAGGGCAATGCAAAAAGGTTCTCTTTGACCCCCATTCCAACACTTTTTCTATAAAAACACCTTAATTAATACTTTATTAATAATAATTAAGTATAATAGTTTGTAACTAAAAAAACTAATACCATTTCCAGAAAATAAAGCCATGAAGTGGTACTGGGTAACATGACAGATTTGGATGATCGTTTCGAAGCCTAGGTTTTTGAACCTAAGCTAGAAAGGATCGTTCAAAAATGGCGTGTTATACAGTGCCAATTTGTGACTTTATTTTCTGGAAATGGTATAACCGAGGATAATTATGTCAGTAAAATCTATAGCAGAAGCCTATGCCCAACATGGCTCAGAAGGATTAACTGAGAAGGGTAACAATGTAAGAATAACATGTATAGCGGGGACAGCCACGGGTACGACTCTTATCATCACTGGTATCGTAATATTCGTCCTATTACAGCTGAGTATTTTTGGTGTTCTTAATCTTTTCCCCAACGTTTCTTCTCTCCTGGGGGGAACTTTTGGCTCCGCGATCTGTATGGCTGGGGGTGCAGGATTGACTGCGATTACGCTAGGTAAGATGATCTATCTAAACAGCGGACAAGGAGAGTACATTAATGCTAACCCCAGAGTTGAGCTCTTGCCAGACCCAAGGGAAGGGCTTTAAGCTCTAAGGGCTCGTAAAGAAATAATACCATTTCCAGAAAATAAATCCATGAAGTGGTACTGGGTAACATGACAGATTTGGATGATCGTTTCGAAGCCTATGTTTTTGAACCTAAGCTAGAAAGGATCGTTCAAAAATGACGTGTTATACAGTGCCAATTTGTGACTTTATTTTCTGGAATGGTATTAAAACCATGCCGATTCCCGAGAAGATTGTGGTATAATTTCTAGATCCTGTATGCTGGTCCTCCTTATGAGACTGCTGCAGGCATTTAAAGAATCGAGTATCCACACCAAGATCTTTTGGATCGTCGCACTCAGTGTTTGCATCCTTTCAACCGCTTTATGTTTGTATCCCTATCTTTGGTTCACTCAACATCGTAGTACAAAAGAGGCCCAGCCATGATCCCCAAACCCGCTTATCATCAGAACGAAGAATTTCAGAATCGAACAAAAAAGCTAGACGAGATCAGGAATCTAGGTGTTGAGCCTTATCCTTATCACTACTCACCTACCCATACCGCTCGAGAAATCCTCGAAATGTACCCAGATGTACCCGTTGGGCATAGCGAAGATGCGGCTGCAGGGACAACCCCAGAGGTATGTGTCGCCGGGCGTTTGATTCTTTTCCGCGCTATGGGCAAAAATGCATTTGCTCATATCCAAGAGGCAACCCATAAAATCCAGTTGATGTTCAACCGGGATCTCACGCATGTAGAGGGATTGGCAGATGATCTAGAATGTACTCCCCTCAAATTCATCGAAAAAAAAATCGATTTGGGTGACCTGATCGGAGTGGAAGGGCACCTTTTCCGCACTCAAAAGGGTGAATTGACCATTTTCGTTAAAAAATTGACGCTGCTTTGCAAAACGCTCCTTCCTCTCCCAGAAAAACATAGTGGACTTATCGATAAAGAGATGCGCTACAGGAAACGATGGCTCGATTTGATCACCCACGAAGAGGTGCGTAGGGTCTTTCTGATGCGCAGCAAAATGACCCAAATTATCCGCAATTTCATGAGTGAATGGAAGTTTTTAGAAGTCGAAACTCCTGTGTTGCAAAGCATCTACGGAGGAGCGGAAGCCCGCCCTTTCACGACGCATATCAACGCGATTGGTCAAGATATGTTTTTGCGCATCTCACTAGAGATCTCCCTGAAGAAAATATTGATCGGCGGCATTGAGCGGATCTATGAGATTGGTAAAAACTTCCGTAATGAAGGGATCGACAGGACCCATAACCCTGAGTTCACCATGCTAGAGGCCTATGCGGCCTATTGGGACTACAACGACATGATGCACTTTCTTGAACAGATGATCGAGAAGATAGCCCTCGAATTGCATGGCACGACAAAAGTCGATTATACCATTGATGATCAAACTGTTGTTGTAGATGTCAAAGCTCCTTGGCGCCGCCTTTCGATGAAAGAGAGTGTGCGCGAATTTGCAGGCATCGATTTTGATGCTCTTTCGGATGACGAAATTAAGAAGATCTTGGAAAAAGAGACTGGGGTAGACCCTAAATTCATCGCATCCAGTCCCCGCGGTGGGCTTTTAGCTCTTTTATTTGATGAATTTGTCTCAGATAAGTTAATACAACCCGTCCACATCACCGATCACCCGATCGAAACGACCCCGCTTTGCAAGCCTCATAGGGATCCCGTGTTACGTGAACAGGGATTGGTCGAAAGGTTCGAAAGCTATTTTCTGGGCAAGGAGTTGTGCAATGCCTATACTGAGCTAAATGATCCTCAAGTGCAACGCGACCTGCTTGAACAACAGGTAGTCAAAAGGGAACAAGGAGATGATCAAGCTCATCCCCTTGATGAGGAGTTCCTTGAAGCCATTTGCCAGGGGATGCCTCCTGCGGGAGGGATCGGCATCGGCCTAGACCGACTGGCTATGTTATTCACAAATTCTACTTCAATACGAGATGTGCTTTACTTCCCCATCATGAAGATGATATCCTAAAATAATGTTTTTATACATTCTAAAGGGGGAGTCAGATGGGTCAAGTAAAAAATGGCGACCATGTGAAGGTGCATTTCACTGGTAAAATGGAAAATGGAGAGGTTTTTGCTTCATCTCAACACCATGAACCTTTAGAGTTTGCGGTTGGAGATGGCTCTGTTTTGCCAGGTGTGGATAAAGCAGTCAATGGCATGAATTTGGGCGAACGCAAAACGATCACCCTCCCACCCCAAGAGGGATTTGGCGAGTTGATGGACAACCTGATTCTGACTGTCGAGCGTTCCCAATTTCCGGAAGGTTTTGAGCTGCATGAAGGGATGGAGCTGCAAGTGCCACAGCCCGACGGATCGGTCATCTTCTTTAAGATTCTGCAGGTTATGGAGGAAAAAGTGAAGCTCGACGCCAATCACCCGCTCGCTGGCAAAGCGCTCACTTTCGAGCTCGAGCTCGTCGAAGTCAGCTGATCCTTTGCTATCCTTGTCCCTCTTTGCCCCGCCCTACAGGGGTAAGATGATTTGATCAATAAGTCAGACCTTAAAAAGTCTTAAAAAAATCCTAAAGTCGAGGCAAAGACGCAAAGAACTCACAATATTTAACGGGGTATCTAGGCCTTCTAAGCTGGCTGTGTTTTTCGACAAGAAGAGGTGAGAGCGGTGATACCTTTTGATCCAAGATTTAGCAGTTGAGAACCCCCTTGCTGCAATACGGGAGCACAAACTGACCATATAGATGAGCAAGCAGTCGGAATATTTGATAGGATGTAATAGCTTACAGACACCACTTTTGAACATGCAGAAGGTGCGTAGGGTGCAATTAAACAACCTCCTTTTATAACTACCACGCTGACTCCAAATACTGTAGTGGGCTCAGCCATCATCTCTACAGCAGCAGGTGTAAATAAAGGTGCAATTAGGAAACCTAAAAGACCGTAGTTACGCCCAAACTCCCCTGCGATCAAACCAGGACCATATGTCTTAATTACCAGAGGAACATATAAAGCTGTGCCTGCAGCCATAATACCAATAGCCTGATTACCGGGTGTGATTAGATAAGTCGTTACTTGTTGGTAAATACCTACAGCTGCAGCCATGTTTCCTCCTTGATAGTTTTAAGGACGTAAAAGCGATTAATTTCCTGCAAAAAAATTATGGGATAAACTTCTATTTTTTACAAACATTTTTTTTGATCAGTGCTTTTGGGTGAGGAGGGACTTAGCAAGATTCCGTCCATTTTCTGTGACAACGATCTCTTGGGGACCGTAGACTTTAATAAAATTGGCCTTTGCAAGTAGTTTTACGATGTCTTTGATCAGAAGCTCTTTGTAACCAAGTCGCTTGATAATCGGCTGCGGATTGACAGCTTCGTCCGGGTTTCCCGAAGCCTCTGCCGCCTTGAAAAGCTCTAATAGAAAACGTTCATCTTTTGTCATTTGTTTACTTTCATTTCTTTTTTAACCGTGCACCTTGAGGTGTGTCTTCAATCACATAACCCGCTGTGTGGATTTCGTTGCGCATCTGATCGGAAAGGGCCCAGTTTTTCTCTTTGCGGGCCTGCTCCCTTTTGTCTAATTTCTCTTGCAATTCTGGAGGGGCTTTCTGCTCTTGCTCAAAGTTGAGCACTCCTAAAACGCGATTAAACTGTTCCAATACATACAGCACTTCCATGGCATCGCCGGGCCCCAACTTTTGTTGATCGACGCATATGTTGATCTCGTGCATCAAGTCAAAGCAAGCGGCAAGGGCAACCGAGATATTTAAATCATCAGCCATTGCTTCACCAAATTGATGCATTGCTTTTTTTAAAGCTGCACGGGCTACCTCTGTTGCTGCAATGGCTGGGTTGGCCAACTCTTGCATACGACCGATAAAATCATTGAGTCGCGTCAGTGAATTTCTCGCTCCTTCGAGCCCCTCAAAGGTGAAGTTAAGCTGTGTGCGGTAATGGATATGCATGAGCATATAGCGCACCTCCATACCGGTGAAACCTTTTTGTAGCAAATCGCGCAGGGTATAAAAATTGCCCAAGCTTTTGGACATTTTTTTATGATTCACAATGAGATGTTCCGAATGGATCCAGTGGTTAACAAACGTTTTTCCTGAACATGCCTCGGATTGAGCGATCTCATTTTCATGATGGGGAAAGATATTATCGACCGCCCCGGCATGGATATCAATTGTCTCACCCAAAATAGACATAGCCATTGTCGAACACTCGAGATGCCAACCCGGACGACCCGGCCCAAAAGGGCTATCCCAATAGACATGTCCATCACGCTCAGGATCATAATACTTCCAGAGAACAAAGTCAGAGAGATTTTCTTTTTCGTATTCATCACATGCGACTCGCGCGTCGCCTGCCCCTACTTTCAAATCTTCCAGCTTTAGGTGAGATAATCTGCCATAGCGAGGACATTTATCAATTGCGTAATAAACGCTTTTGTCTTTACTTGTGTAGGCGATTCCTTTGTCGATCAACTTCTGGATAAAATCGATCATCTGAGGGATATAATCGGTAGCGGCTGGGTAGTGTTCAACGCGCTCAATTCCGAGTGTTTGCAGGTCTACAAAGAATGCATTTTTATAGGGTTGAGTAAACTCAAGAAGGGTCTGATTTGAAGCCACAGCACCCCTGATTGTCTTATCATCGACATCCGTGAGATTCATCACTTGTGTGACTTGGTATCCAGAAAATTTGATAAAACGCCGCAAAAGGTCTTCAAAAACATAGGTCCGAAAGTTACCGATATGGGCAAAGTGGTAAACTGTAGGACCACAGGTATACATCCGTACGTGATTATCATGGATGGGACGTAAGACCTCTTTCTTGCGTGTCTCAGAATTGTAAAGTTGAATCGGCATCTTGGGCACAGCCAAGGCCTCGAGCGTCTCTTGATTGAACATATCTACGAGTATACATTAAGGTTCCAAGAATTGGAAGGTAAGGTAAAAAGGAGTTATGGCACAAGAAAAAGATCGAAATCTGCCTACCTGAGATAGATTATTGACTGCACTGGCATTTTCCTCCCTTTTCGGAACATTTGCACCCCCCTTCCGAGCAACCACAAATAGATCCCTTGTTACAGCTACAACCTGAACAAGTAGTTTGTGAGGAGGCTTTAGAACAGGATGCAAACGCGCATGCCATTAAGGCAAAAGCTAAAATGAATTTCATAGATCCTCTCGGAGTTAAATGACAATTTGACTACCAGGCTGCCTTCAAAATAAATTTTTCGTGACTATTCACGAGCTGTCAGAGTACTAGGGAAGATACGCTTCGCCAAGGTGGGAGTGGGTAATCACCACAGCGAGGCTATTAACCAACAAGACGGACTATCAGAACAGTCACAAAAAAACCTATGAAGGTATTTTCTTAAACTTTATATTTAATATCAATTTGATTCTAGAACATTTTTTGTGACTATTCACGAGCCAGCAGAATCTTTAAGGCAGGTCCACTTTGCCAAGCTGGGAGTGGATAGTCACCACAGGGAGGCTTTTAACCGAAAAGCTGGATTACCTGAATAGTTACATTTTTTCTTAGGAATGCGATGCTAAAAAACACACTTCTATTTCTGGTTCTACTCTCTGCATTCTCCATTCAGAGTGCTGCAAATCCAAAACTTGATCCTGACGCCCATATCCGTTTTGAGTTACCTATCAACCGGGTTTCTTCTCCAAAATACAACTTGGAAGTTTCTATCCCGCCCGGCTTCATCTCCCTTCAACCCTTTGAAGCATGGTCTGATGAAAAAATCACCTTCATCGAATTTGTGCCCAAAGGAGAAGATGGGGAAAACTGGACGGAAATCATCACCATCAACAAACATATTGGTAAAAAGATCTCCGCTGACATTTTGCTGGATTTGACTAAAAAGGGATTGCTGTCCAATGAAGAAAATGGGAATACCTTGAAGGAAGAAGTTTCAAAGCAGCCTTCCTACACCCAAGCTAAGCTCACCCTTTCGTATGACTACAAGGGCAAACATGAGATCGTGGGTTTCCTTTACTATTCAGGCCCCTATGATTGCGTAGGCGTTCAGTATACCATCCGTCCTCAAGGCTCTAATTTGGCTGCCGTCTCCAAAATTGAAAATTTTTTCAACAAGGCAACAAAAATCACACCAAATTGAAAACATAGTTTTTAAAAAATGCGCTTCTTCTAAAGCATGGGTGGGATCTTTATAAGAACTACAGCTGATAAGGCGCCTGGCCCTATTTCCCCAAAAGCTCGAAAACGTTAAATTACTTTTCATGTCCATCTTTTCTGTTGAGTCTCTTTGTAAATCATTCAAGGTCCCCAAAAACAAAACGGGTTTCCTGAGTAGTCTGAAAGCCGTGATCGCCAGGCAACACGAAGTAAAAATCGCTCTTGATCAGGTTCATTTTAGCATAGCCAAGGGAGAGCTCGTAGGTTACATAGGCCCCAACGGGGCAGGCAAGAGTACAACTGTCAAAATCCTATCCGGTATTTTAGTTCCGGATTCCGGCCAGGTTTGCGTGTTGGGTAAGACTCCTTGGAAACATCGTCTAGAGGTCGTGCGGCAAATTGGGGTAGTCTTTGGTCAAAGGACCCAGCTTTGGTGGGATCTGCAAGTGATCGATTCGTTTGACCTACTCAAAGCAATTTATTCTGTTTCAGAGCGAGACTATAAACGGAAGTTGGATGAACTCGTCCATGCGTTGAATTTATCCGATTTGCTCCATATCCCAGTCAGGATGCTTAGTCTGGGTCAGCGGATGCGGTGCGACCTAGCTGCCTCCTTGCTCCATAGCCCCCAGATTCTTTTTTTAGATGAGCCAACTATTGGCCTGGATGCCATTAGTAAGCTTGCCATGCGCGATTTTATCCGAAAGCTCAATACAGAACGTCAAGTCACCATTCTGCTGACAACTCATGATATGGATGATATCGAGTCACTATGTAAGCGAGTAATGATCCTGAATAAGGGAACCATTGATTTCGATGGTGCTTTGGAGCAATTGCGCAAAAAAATCTCACCTGAAAGACGGCTTGTGATCGATATGAGCGAAGAAATGGAATCCATACAAGATAAGGATGCACGTTGGATCAAACAACAAGGCAACCGCATTTGGCTCGGCTTCGACCCAAGTATTGTTTCTGCAACTGATTTGATCGCACGTATTACATCTCAACATTCTGTAATCGATCTTTTTGTGGAAAACCCACCTATTGAAGAAACAATCGCCCGACTCTATGGCAGTGGTTCGATATGAGGGGTTATTGGGCTATTTTTAAGATCCGTTTAAAAACTTTGATGCAATACCGTATTCCTACACTCGCAGGAGTTGTCACGCAACTTTTCTGGGGATTGGTCTTAACCATGATCATACGAGCATTTTATGCAGAAACCTCTTCAGTTGAGCCCATATCGGTAAACATTGCCGTGACATTCATTTGGCTAGGACAAGCCCTTTTACTACTTCTTCCTTGGAATGTCGATAAAGAGATCGAAAAACAAATTAAAAACGGTAATGTCGCCTACGAACTTCTGCGGCCGCTCCACTTATACGGTCTTTGGTATTTTCGCGTTTTAGCCCTTAGGGTTACCCCTACAATCTTACGCAGCTTGCCTATCTTCTTAATTGGCGGCATCTGGTTAGATTTATCTGCTCCTGCCTCTTGGATCTGTTGTGGATCCTTTTGTATTTCCGTAGTTCTTGCCTGTTTACTCTCTGCTGCGATCACCACACTAATCACTCTCTCCTTGTTTTGGACACACTCAGGAGAGGGAATCCAGCGCTTGCTCCCTTCATGTGCTGTTCTCCTGTCGGGCATGGTTGTTCCCCTCCCTTTGTTTCCCTCTTGGATGCACTCTTTTCTAGAAATCCAGCCTTTCAGAGGCATTGTGGATATTCCGTGTAGGCTATACACAGGCATGATCCCTATAGGACAAACTCCCTATTATTTTTTGTTTCAATTAGCTTGGATTATCCTCTTTGTATTATGGGGGCAACGTGTAGCGAAAAAAGCCCTCAGGCAATTTGTGATTCTAGGCGGATAGGTTTATATGTTATTTTGGAAGTTAATCCACGTTTCAATCCGATCCCAGATGCAGTACCCCGCCTCGTTTTTAATGCTTTTTGCGGGCCATCTTCTTTCCACAAGCGTGGATATCATCGGTTTATGGGTATTGTTTGATCGATTTCATGTCATCCGCGGATGGACACTTGCCGATATCAGTCTCAATTACGGGGTGATTCAAATAGGGTTTGCGCTTGCAGAGGCTTTTGCGCGCGGATTCGATACCTTTCAAAATATGGTCAAGCACGGGGATTTTGATAGGGTCTTACTCAGGCCCATCAGCCCCCTTTTTCAAATCGCCGTGCAAGAAGTGCAAATCATGCGCTTGGGACGTCTTATACAGGGCCTTTGTGTCCTTGTGTGGAGCATCTATGCACTATCTATTCCCCTCTTTTCCTTAAACATTTTAATCATCTTGCTTTCCATCCTAGGGGCAGCAGCTCTTTTTTATGGCCTATTTGTGATCCAGGCAACATTATGCTTCTGGACAATTGAAACACTAGAGCTCCTGAATATCACAACCTATGGTGGCCTGCAGATGGGCCTCTACCCTATGAGCATCTACAAAACTTCCCTGAGGTGGATTTTTACATTTTTAATCCCTCTCTCTTGCGTCGGTTATTACCCCATCTCTACTGTCTTAAAGCATAGCGTGCTCCCTTTCTGGGTAAGCCTAATCACCCCACTAGCTGGCCTTGTATTCTTATTTTTAGCCTGCCAATTATGGCGTCTGGGCATCAGACATTACGCATCCACTGGAAGCTGAGAACCATCTCATCATTTTTTGATTTGAAAAAATCTTAAGATAGCACACTATGTCCTGCTCAAAGAAGCACCTATTTTCAGAAGGCCATTGCCTTCTTGAGGATGAAAATTAAAGGATCACATGAATGTTTGTGTCATTGGGCTGGGAACGATCGGGCTCCCTATCGCATGCTTGCTTGCCGCATCAGGTCATGATGTGCTGGGTGTTGATATTGACTCGCAAAGATTGCAAGCTCTGGTTCAAAGGAAAATAGTTGATAGCGAGAAGGGCTTGCATGCATTGCTCACAAAAGCCTTTGACCAAAAACGTTTACAATTAGCAGAGCGGGCAGAGCGGGCCGATGTTTATCTATTAGCTGTGCCCACGCTTGTGGGTGAAAATTTCGTCCCCGACATTTCTCACTTAGAAAAAGCGATTAGGGACATACAAAATCTTGTAGAGCCCGGAAACCTTGTCATCATCGAATCGACCTGTCCTATTGGAACGACAGAAAAAATCGCACGTCAATTGCACTCGCGTTGCGCCGATGTACGCGTTGCTTATTGTCCTGAAAGAATTCTTCCTGGCAATCTGCTCGATGAATTGATCAATAGCGACCGCGTGATCGGTGGTATAGATGAAGCTTCCACAGAAGCAGCAGCCAGCTTTTATCAAGCGTTTGCCAAAGGAAAAATCTTGAAAACCACTGCACGTATGGCTGAAGCTGTCAAAATTTCTGAAAATAGCTACCGAGATGTCAATATCGCTTTTGCAAACCAGCTTTCCATGATTGCTGATCGATTGGACTTGAATGTCCATGAAATCGTCCGTCTAGCTAACCATCACCCTCGTGTTAATATTTTAACACCAGGAGTAGGGGTAGGAGGTTATTGTATTACCACAAACCCGTGGTTTCTAACAGCGGCTGCTCCCGATTTGGCCCCTTTGACACGACAAGCCAGAGCAGTCAACACGCAAAAAACCCAATGGGTCATCCAAAAAATTAAAGAGACTTTATCAAAGCGCAATACCTCCACTGTGGCCTGTTTGGGATTAACTTATAAGCCTGATGTTAGTGATATCAGGGAGTCCCCTGCTCTAAGAGTTGTAGAGGCTCTAGAAGAAGAATTTGAAGTGCTAAGGGTCGATCCCTATGTTACAGGAACAGAGTCTCTATTTAATGCAATTTCACGGGCCGAGGTGGTGGTTGTGCTCGTGGCTCATAAATTATTTGCAACAATACCTAAAGAGAACTTTCAGGGCAAAATACTCATCGACTTTGCTGGCAGTTGCACATGAAAGTTGTATTGAGTGTCATTGGCACAAGACCTGAGGCCATTAAATTGGCTCCTGTTCTGAAAGCTTTCGGTTCCCATGCGAGGCTCAAAAGCCGCGTTTGTATCACAAACCAGCATACCGATTTGCTCACTCCATTCCTATCCGATCTCAAAATCAATGTCGATTATTTTTTAGAATCGGAGAAAACAATCAAAGGCCTCACCGACAGCGCCAGTCATATCCTTAAACGTTTCGCTACTATCTTGAGCCAAGAAAAACCTGATCTTGTGATTGTACAAGGGGATACCACCACCGCTTTTGCAGCCTCCTTAGCAGCCTTCTATGCCCAAATCCCTATCGCCCATGTAGAGGCAGGTTTGCGCACAGGGAATTTGCAAGCGCCTTGGCCTGAAGAGGGGCATCGTTGTATGATAGCTCAAATTGCCACCTATTGCTTTGCGCCTACTCAAGAGGCAAAAAACAGATTGCTGGAAGAAGGAGTTTCTCCAAAAAAAATCTGGGTTGTAGGCAATACCTCCATAGATGCTGTCAGAATGACCTACAAACCTTCTGCAAATCCAAAAGAGGTTCAGAAACCAACCATCGTAGTGACGATTCACAGAAGGGAGAACCAGGGCGATGCGCTCAAAGAAATCTGTGCGGCTCTTTGCACGATTGCCGAGCAATTTGCCGACGTGCACATTCTCGCTCTTCTGCATCCTAATCCCGAAATCAGAGAACCCCTAAAACATTTGCTGGCAGGTATTGCAAACATTTCACTGCTTGCCCCTATGAGCCATATTGCGTTTTTGAAATTGATGGATGAAAGTCTATTTATCATGACCGATTCCGGGGGTGTGCAAGAAGAGGTGGCAGCGCTGGGAAAACCTCTGATCATTTTACGCCATACAACAGAAAGACCCGAGGGCGTGCTAGCAGGGACCTCCCTTTTAGTAGGGACAGAGAGGTCACAAATCATCGCCTCATGTCAGGAGCTCTTGCAAAATGCCACGCTGCGCACTTGTATGTCTAAAAAGCATGATGCATATGGAGATGGCTTTGCAGCAGAGCGCATTGCCCAAATATTAAATGATGCGGTTCTAGCTGGTGATTAATTCCATCCTTTTATTTGCCGATCGCCTACCTCCGTCAGTGGGAGGGATGGAAATGCATGGTGGGTATTTCATCAAACATTTTGAGAATCACCCTCTTTTTCCACTTGTTGGGACTATTACAATTGACCGGGATGGTTTCAACCATATTTTGGGTAAAGAGCGGATTGAACTCTCTCAGTTACCTCATCTGTTTAAACCAAAATTTGTATTTTTCAATAGTGGACGGTGGATTGAAGATCTCGATACGCTGCGCGCTTTGTTTCCAGATTCTATTTTTATTTACCGCACCGGAGGCAATGAAATTGTCAAAGCTCCATTGAGTTGCACTTCTCTAGCTGATCATCGCTTAAGACAGCGCTATTGGACAGAGATGCTTAATCGTACGATCGATGTGCTCATCACTAATTCTGCTTACACAGAAGAAAGACTGCGGAATTTGAGAGTCCAATGTACCTTTAAACGGTTTGTAGGAGGTGTGAATGCGCCTGCCCTTAGACCCTCAGTCCAATCTTCAAAGGATCCCTGTACGATTTTTTGTGCTGCCCGCTTGGTACCCTACAAAAATCACGCTTTGCTTTTATCCACTATGGCTGGATTGGCGCGCAAGGAGCATACATTCCGATTGCGTCTTGCCGGAGATGGACCTCTGCTTACATCTCTTCAACATTACGTGACAGACAACCACCTTGACTCAAGAGTCACGTTTTTGGGAGACATTGACAATGAGGCGACTTGCCAAGAAATCGCTCACGCCGATCTTTACATACAATTGAGCACTGATCAGATCGTAGAAGTGCCGGGAGGGACCTACGTGCATGCAGAAGGTATGGGGCGCTCGATTTTAGAAGCAATTACAGCAGGGACTTTCGTGATCGCAGGACAGAGTGGAGCTTTGCATGAAATCATTAACCCAGAGAGAGGCATTTTGGTCGATCCCAGTCATCCTGAATCGATTGTCGATGTCATAGAGCCATTGATCAAAAATCCACCACAAAAAAGACCCTTTACAGAGCAGTTTGATTGGAAAAAGCTATTTCAAGGTTACGAAAATGAAATTTTTGATCGTCACTGAAAAGTGCAGTCAAGTAGCATCTGAACGCGATGGAGGTGCACGCCTTGTTGAAAGCCTCAGGCAGGCGTTGGGGGCTTCTGTAGATATCATGCAATTTGGTCCTCAAGCCGATCCGTGCGCAACATGGCATTTCGATTACCCCATGCACATTGTCAACCGGTTTGAAAGAAGAATCGCCAATGCCCTATTCATTGCCGAGCATATTCGAACCATTCAGGACCATTTCACACATATCTTATTTGTTCATCTGTGCATGCAATTTGGAATCGCCACTTGTCCCCTGAGGCCCGATCTGGAAACCTGGACCTTCCCCATGTTTTTAACACCTTCGTATCGTGCCTCCGGAGAAAGCGTATCTGATACGTATTTTGAAATGGAAAAATCTGCCCTTGTGCATTCCCAAAATATTTTAACTCCTAGTCACTTTGAAAAAGAGCAACTCATGTCACACTACCATGTGGAAGCTGAGCGCATTCACGTGATCCCCAGAGGTATTGATACAAAAAATTTAAAACCTCATGCGCGCACTTTAAACAGCCCTTTGAGCATTTGTAGTGTGGGCAGTATTAAACCACAAAAAAATACCCTAGGTTTAATCCATCTATTTTCCAAGATCCACAGGGAGCTCCCAGACGCTACGCTCTGTTTGATAGGCCCTGTACAAAATGCTGATTACTGCGCACAGGTGCACAATGCCATAGCTCAGCTAGGGCTGGGAAACAGCGTCGCATTTCCTGGATATATCCCCGCACATTTGCTTTCGGAAGTATTATCCTCATGCCATATTCACATTTCGACATCAGCTTGTGAGACATTTGGCAGAGCTATCTTTGAAACACTCGCATCCGGATTGCCTAACATCGCATTTAAAAGCAACAATGCGGCGGCGGCTTTTTTAAAAAACCTCCCCTATATCACATTTGTGGAAAACGATACCGAAGCTATGCAGGCACTCCGCACAATGACTGAAAATTTACCCACACTCTCCTTGATGGCCCAAGAGATAGGTGTTCTTTACGACGACACCTTCTTAGCGGAGCTTTTGACAGCGAAAATTTGTAATCGAGCCCCTATCGCTGTAAGTGATTATGATGGCACTTTGTACCATAAAAATGACCCCGAAAAAACACAAAGATGTGTTGATGCTTTCCGCAGATTCCCTAAAAAGATCGTCTGCAGCGCACGCCCTGTTGAAGATCTACTCACACAACTGCGTCAATACCAACTGAGCGTGGACTGGATCGTGGGCAATAGCGGATCATGCGTCGCCAATGGGCTAGGTGAGACTTTATGGGTTACGCCGCTCGATTTTGAAAAAGCGAGCCATTGGGAACAGCAGTTTCCAGGCATTCAAAAAATAGAAGAACGTGGGCATCTCATCCAGATGAGCGTATACCCTGCTATCGGGGATATCGAGGGAGCGCGTGTGGAGACCTACCAAAACAGAGCCTTCATCGCGCATTGGCAAGCCTCTAAACTACGCGCTGTACACCGCCTCCTGCGCACCATAAAATGGAAGGGACAAGTGAAAACCTTCGGAGATGGCCCGTACGATCAAGAACTCTTAACCTATTTTGATGGAACATGTATGAAAAATAAGGAGATCAACTATGTCTGACACATACTACAAAGGTTACTGGATGGTAACAAACCGATGCAATTTCAATTGCAGCTATTGCGTACTTGAAGATGCTCCTCACCAATTGAAGGCAGAACTGAGCTTGGAAGCAAAAAAAGAGATGATCTCCCACCTGTACGAAAAATTAGGTTTTAGAAGACTTACGCTCTCAGGCGGAGAGGTACTCATTATGGGTAAATCGGCACCTCGCGACTTCATTGAACTCCTGCGCCATATCCGCCAATACCGTTCATCGGATCCTGTCCAAAACTTAGAGATTGAGCTCTACACCAATGGGACTTTTCTTGATGAGAAGGTGGCTCATGAAATGCAAGGTGTGGTTGACTTAGTTGCGATCACAATCGACAGCTCCGATAGGAGTTTTCTCACACAGATTGGACGAACTAATCGAAAATTCAACGATTACTACACAAATGTTCTCAAGGTCTGTGCACTGCTTGCACAAAAAAACATCCAACTCAAACTCCACAGTGTCGTCGGGATGAAAAATTACACACTCTTACCCCAGGAAGTAGCTCCTATTCTAGATGCTGTGCTTGGGACGGGGATCCATCCTATTTGTTGGAAGTTTTACCAATATATGTCTTATGACGCTCCCGAAAAAGACCAGTTGCATGCAGTCGCAGAGAGCCTCTACCAAAACTTTCAAGAACAAGTAGAAAAAGCCCTTGAAGGACGGCAGGTCAAGCTCCACTTTAAAGATAATGAAGAGATGAATGCCTCCCTTTTCAATATCCTTGCGTATGGAAATGCCCAATACATGCGCGATAATGACACATGGCTGTCAAGCCAGCGCACCCACGATTTACGCTCTTACCCCTCGATGTCGGACCTGTTTCAACAACATGACATCGATGAAAAGCGTTTCCGTGCCTTCCACGAGATCCGCAGATGACAAAACTCCTTGTAACAGTGGATATCGACTGGGCGTGTGAGGCGGCCATTGCGCAAACGCTCGAGTTTTTGCTCGCGCTGGATATCAAGCCCACAGTTTTTGTTACCCACCATTCTCCCTATATAGACTCTTTAATGAACCAACTGGACGTAGGGCTCCATCCCTACTTCAATCCTCAATCTTCACATGGAGCTACCATCGCTGAAGTGGCCACACACATCATGTCCCTGCCCCATAACACACCTATCTTCCGGTTCCACCGGTTTGCAGGTTGCAATGCCTCCAAAAAGGCCATGGCTGATGCGGGTATGACGATCTCTTCCAACGTTTGTTCGGATTTGGAGGTAGTTACACCCTTCAGAGAGCGCTCCGGATTGTGGGAAATGCCTATTTTCTTAGAAGATGGCGGGTATCTATGGCGGCAGCATCCCTTAGAAATCTTCCCGGAGCTTCAGCAAAAGGTTTTGGGGCCTGGCACAAAGGTGATCATCATCCATCCTATGCATTTTGTAGTGAATACTCCCCATTTTGCATTTATGTATGACATCAAACAGGCGCACACCCGCGAGCAATGGAACTGCATGAATACCGCAGCACTGAATAAGCTGCGGTGGCCGGGACGAGGGATCCGGGATCTGATAACTGATCTGATTCAATTAGCCCCGTCCACACCCTCACTTAAGGAACTTCTAGATGCGATTTAGAAGGGCATAGTCCCCTTTGATCTCTGCACGGATTGCAAATGAAAAACTATCTTTCTTCAAACAACGCTTAAAATCTTTTTCCGGATACTGCCATTGATCTGCAGAGAAAAAATAGCTTCCCGATCCTTCCTTCAGTTGTGGTTTGTAAGGTTTTAAATCAAAGGTTTTACCCTCAAGAAATGCCGATAAACACTGGGCGCACAAATCATCTTCAAGAGAAGGTGTGAGCCCCCTATGTCCCATGGGCACAAACGTCACGTGGGGGTTTTGAAACTGTTTAATATAATGAATGGTCGCACTCGCGTTAGCAAATCCTGCAACCAATACAACGTCTGCTTGAAGCGCTTCCTGGGAATAAAGAACCCCCTGCACACCTGCTTCCGTGCGATGAAACACGTCACGACCTGCAATTTCCAGTTTTTTGACCCTTGTGGGAGAATTAGGAACTTGAAACAGCTCACCCTCCATCCCCATCTCAGGCTTACCCACAATCAGCGGGTTGATGCAGCGTGCAGCAAGTTGGACAATCACATTTTGTTGAACGGCTACCGTGTAGCTTGATGGCCCTTTTTCCAAAATGTATGCCGCCGTTGTAAAGGCACGGAACACATCGATAATCACTGCAATTGTAGCCACGTATTTACTCCATGAAGATTTTGTAACTATTCAGGTGGCCCATCATATTGGTTAATAGCCTCCCTGTGGTGACTATCCACCCCAGCCTTGACGAAGTATCTCTTACCTGGAGTAATCTGACGGCTCGTGAATAGTCATACCATTTATCAAAAATAAACCCACGAATTAGCACTGTTTAATACGCCATTTTTGAACGATCCTTTCTCGCTTAGGTGCAAAAACATGGGCTTCGAAACGATCCTTCAAATCTATCATGTTACCCAGTGCCACTTCATGGCTTTATTTTTGATAAATGGTATCATAAGATTTTAAAGATCCTTGGGTGCAAAGAATAATATAGAAATCATTCAAAAAATTCCACCTCTTCATTTCCTTCTAGCTCTTATTAAGGAAGCCCAATAAAGTACTTAGCAACTCCTTGAGGTGCCTATGATTCCATCGAATATTCCCCAAACTCCGTGGGGCGTTAGCCCTGAGGTTTCCGCGCGTCTACAAGCAGTGAACCCTCGCTTTAAAGCCGCTGTCCTTCTGCCCACCGACCCTGAATCTCAGTTTGTTTTAGCTCAATTTATGGCTGACAAGCCTCCCGGTTTTAGCATTACAAAGATCACCTATGTGTATAACAGCTCTTTGCAGATGGGCTTTTTAGCACACCTGAGCAATATAGAACATGAGGCCAAACAGTTTGTGCCCGCATCCCTATCTGCAGAACGCAAAGAGATAGTTGAGAACTGGAAAGATCTCACCTCTGTATATTCTCCCTTGCAAGTGATGGTAGACCAGGAAGAGCAAATCCTCCATCATGCCAAAGTTCTTCCTCTTTGGCATGGCACCTCTGTGCAGAAATCTCAGTCGATTTGCGAGTCGGGCTTTACCTACTTTGGCAAACATACTTATTTTTCCGGTCATGGATCGGGTAGTACCGACATTGGCTATTTTGGAAGCGGGATCTACTTTACAGAGAGTGCTCAATACGCCTCGATGTACAGTAAGGGAGCTCTTCTTCTTTCTTGGGTCTCGATGCGAGAGCCCTATCCTGTTATTAGCGATAAAGCCTATCCCCAAAAATGCAGCGATATGCAGATGCTGGAGGGTAAGGGTGCCTTTCATAACTACGATACCCACTTTGTACCCGTCGCTTCTATCCTCCCCGATGATCCCCATTGCATGGTCTATTACCCTTGTGTTCACAAACAGCCACCGGCATGGCATGAGATTGTCGTATTTCAAAAGGCTCAAGCCCTTCCTAGCTTTATCGTAGAGATTGGCGTAGACCTTCTTCCCTCCCTTAGCCTCAACTACACCTTTGCGGGTCTTTATGCCTCGTGCCAAGCAGGAGATCTACCTCAAGTCAAGAGCTGGATTCTGGAAGATAAAATGCGTCTTTTAGAAGAGGATGCTCAAGGGGAAAACTGTTTCTTTGCAGCGATCTTAGGTGGCCAGCTTCCTGTTTTAAAATGGCTTTTAGCCCAAGACTCTACCCTTCTAAAAAAAGGGAGAAAAGATGGCTGGACTCCCATGCATATAGCAGCCACGCAAGGTGATGCCCCTACTGTCTCTTGGCTCCACAGACAAGATCCCACAATGATTCATAGCGGTAAACCCACACCTTTGCACTGTGCTGCATTTTCCGAACAAATCCCTGTGCTCAAACTCTTCTTAGAAGAAGTTAAAAAAGATGCTTTTCTGATCGAAGAGATATTGAAAAGACCGTGTCCTCTCACCCTGCAGCTTTTGTTAGAAAATGGCCTTGACCCTGATCAGGCCAACCGGTTTAAGCAAACGCTTCTACACCTAGCTGCACAAGCTGGGCAGGTGGAGCACATCGAACTGCTACTCGACACAGGAGCTAAAATCAATGCCCAAGACTTGTCCAAAAAAACGCCCCTTTATTTGGCTGTTGCGCAAGGTCACATTTCTGCTATTAAATGCCTGCTCGCTAACCAAGCAGATCCTAGCATTGTCGGCATAGAGGGAGACACCCTCCTCCATGTTGCAGCCTTCTACGGATACACGCCTATTGTAGCTATGCTTCTCAAATACCCCCTTCTTCACTGCGTAGATGATGATGGAAAACAACCCATCCATAAGGCTGTGTGGGGTCATGACAAACCGGATGTGGTAGAGCTTCTGCTCAGCGCAGGAGCCGATCCTAATGCCTCGAATGCTTTTGGATATACCCCTCTGCATTGGGCTGCAAAACATGGGCATATTGCCGGTGCCGATTTGTTGTTAAAAGCAGGAGCCCGTCCTGATAGTGCCAATCTGAATCACGACCTTCCCTTTGATCTAGCAGTCCGATGGGGTCAAGATGCGTTTGTTCGCTTCTTTTTGGGGGTTAAGACCGGTGTGAAAGCCACGGAGCCAGAGCAACTCCCCCAAGACGTCGAAGGGTATTATTGCACACAGCTTTTGCAAGCCAAACGCGATGAGAATTACCAAGAGCAAATCTTTTATCTAGAAAAACTTAGTGACCTCTACATCCAAAAAAAGCAATGGGTACAAGCCGCTAAAATCCTCAATGGAGCTTTTGCCATTCTGGAGAAAAATGGAGATAATCCTCATCTCAAACAATACCTTCTCGCACGACTCGAGCGCATCGAAGCTCTGTTTTTAGAGAGCAAAGGGCTTAAAGTTCCCCATCATCATAAAGGAACTGTGCTCAATTACCGGGAATGGTTGAAGAATGTCCGGACCCTCTACCTCAAAGAATTTGAAGAGAAGAATCCCATTGAAGGTATCCTCCCCTATCTCACAGCTTCCTACAAAAAGCTTTTAGGCACTCTCATTCTTGACGCTCAAGAACTATTGGGGCCTACTTCCGCAGAGTGGGCTTGTATCGGTATGGGCTCTATGGCACGCTATGAGATGTGTCCTTACTCCGATCTCGAATTTGCCTTTCTCATCGATAAGAAAAATGAAGAAAATCTCTCCTACTTCCGCATTCTAACAGAGCTGTTAGAGCTTAGAATCATCAATCTAGGGGAGACAGTTTTCCCTCTCTTCGGCAAGCTTTTTGGTGAAAAATCACCTAAAGCAAGCCCTACTCCCAGTGGTTTTTCGATGGACTCAGGAGGCAATACACCGCTCGGTAAACCAGGCTTTTATGAGCTTATCGACACACCCGAAGGACTTGCCCAGTTCCAGAGTTTGGAATGGATGGAAAAAGATATTATTGTGACCAATGCCCTCTCTTCAGTATGTCACATTGCCGGTAGCGAAAGACTCTTTGGCAAATATAACCAAACTAAAGAAAGCCGGCATAACACAACAGATGGCTGGACGCGCTTCACAGGAATCCCCTTACGCCAAAAGCTTGCCATAAAACTCATTGAGGGACATCTACAAGAGTTTAAACCCGACCTTTCCAAACACAAACAAGATACGGGAGCTTTTGGCATCAAAAAAGAGCTCTACCGTCCCTTCCAATCCCTCTTAAGTAGCATTACTCTATTTTGTGGAATCACAACCGAATCCACCTTTGGAATGATTCAGCAACTCCTCCAAAAGGGATTACTTTGCCCTGATGGGGCCAAAAACCTCACTCAGGCTCTATCGCAGCTACTTAGCCTACGCTTTGAAGCGCACTCCTTTTACCAAAATGAAGGGGAATTCCTTCTGCATATTGAGCAGGGACATCCCCAAGATCCCCAATACCTCTATCTCGATGAAAAACGTCTTGCCTCCCTACACGAAATCTACAAGGTGCTGATCCCCTTCCACAACTGTGGCGAGGAGTTTTTGCGTACCAAGAATCCCCAGTCCTTTAGCAAATCCTTGTTCTACGACAAAAGCCCTCAAATCCAAGGAAAAGCCTTTGAGCTACATCTGCAATATAATAAATCCCAGGAAGCACACCAACAAGCCGTTTCTCTCAATCCAAATGATGTAAATGCACAGATATCGTTGGGCGACATAGAATGGAAAGTGGCTCAATACCAAGAAGCGCTTAAGCGCAACTTTAAGGCCTTGACGCTCGCCCAGCGCAAGCATGGTGAAAACCATCTTGCTACAGCCACATCCTACAATAATATCGGTCTTGTGTATTACAGCCTCGGACTTTATGACAAAGCCCTCGAGTTTTATCAACGGGCTTTGAATATTTGGCTACAGATTAACGATAAAAACCGTCCTGATCTAGCCACGATCTACAATAATATCGGCTTCGTCTATAAAACCACCAGACGGTACGAAAAAGCCCTAGAGTTTCTACAAAAAGCTTTGAACATCTGGCTACAGGTTATCGATGAAAACCATGATGAAAACCCTCCTGATAAAGAGACAATCTACCATAATTTTGTTCATATCCCTAATATAGCCACGATCTACAGTAATATGGGTATTATCTATGACGACCTAGGAGAATATGTCAAGGCCATCGAGATGTATCAAAACACAGTGCAGATTCAGGAGATATTCCTCCGTGAAAATCATCCCGATCTCGCCACAAGCTGGCATAATATCGGCATTATCTGTAACAAAATCGAGGAGTATGAGACAGCCCTCAATATGTATCAAAGGGCTTTGAGGATTCGGTTACAAGTTCTTGGGGAAAACCATCCTGAGGTAGCCTCCAGTTACAGTACTATCGGGACTCTATGTTACACTATCGGGGCGCATGAGACAGCCCTCAATATGTACCAAATGGCTTTGAAGATTCGGTTACAAATTCTTGGGGAAAACCATCCTGATATAGGTTCAAGCTACAATAATATCGGCACTCTCTACGCAAGAATCGGCCAATACGACACAGCTCTCGAATTTATCCAAAAGGCTCTGAAAATTTGGTTTAAGGCATATGGGAAAGGTCATCCTGAAATCGAAGCGGGGTTGAAAAGCTTGATTGCCTGCGCGACAGGGGCAGCACCATCCCAAGTCAAAACCTTAGAGGGAATTGCTACCCTTTGCACACAGGTTTTGGGACATGAGCACCCGCAGACTCAGCAGCTCATTCAATTGATTGCCAGAAAAAATTTGAGAGACCTAATTTCTTGAGCAGGTAGGCCTGTAATTGCCTGGACTTGTTGGATGCTCATGCCTTGGGATAACATGTTTTGAGCTATTTGGACGGCAGCATGTTTAACACCTTCTGCTAGCCACCCCAGCCTTGACGAAGTATATCTTACCTGGAGTAATCTGACGGCTCGTGAATGGTCATAAGATTTTAAAGATCCTTGGGTGCAAAGAATAATATAGAAATTATTCAAAAAATTCCACCTCTTCATTTCCTTCTAGCTCTTATTAAGGAAGCCCAATAAAGTACTTAGCAAATCCTTGAGGTACATATGATTCCATCGAATATCCCCCAAACTCCGTGGGGCGTTAGCCCTGAGGTTTCCGCGCGTCTACAAGCAGTGAACCCTCGCTTTAAAGCTGCGGTTCTTGAGCCTAGCGACCCTGAATCTCAGTTTGTTTTAGCTCAATTTATGGCTGACAAGCCTCCCGGTTTTAGCATTACCAAGATCACCTATGTTTATAACAGCTCTTTGCAGATGGGCTTTTTAGCACACCTGAGCAATATAGAACATGAGGCCAAACAGTTTGTGCCCGCATCCCTATCTGCAGAACGCAAAGAGATAGTTGAGAATTGGAAAGATCTCACCTCTGTATATTCTCCCTTGCAAGTGATGGTAGACCAGGAAGAGCAAATCCTCCATCATGCCAAAGCTCTTCCTCTTTGGCATGGCACCTCTTTGCAAAAATCCCCATTGATTTGCACGTCTGGCTTTACCTACTTTGGCAAACATACTTATTTTTCCGGTCATGGATCGGGTAGTACCGACATTGGCTATTTTGGAAGCGGGATCTACTTTACAGAGAGTGCTCAATACGCCTCGATGTACAGTAAGGGAGCTCTTCTTCTTTCCTGGGTCTCGATGCGAGAGCCCTATCCTGTTATCAGCGATAAAGCCTATCCCCAAAAATGTAGTGATATGCAGATGCTGGAGGGTAAGGGAGCCTATCAAAACTACGATACCCACTTCGTACCCGTCGCTTCTATTCTTCCGGATAATCCTTATTGCATGGACTATTACCCCTGTGTTCACAAACAGCCACCGGCATGGCATGAGATTGTCGTATTCCAGAAGGCTCAAACCCTTCCTAGCTTTATCGTAGAGATAGGTGTGGATCTTCTTCCCTCTTTGAGCCCCAACTATACGTTTGAGGGTCTTTATGCCTCCTGCCAAGCCGGAGATCTACCCCAAGTCAAGAGTTGGATTTTGGAAGATAAAAAGCGTCTTTTACAAGAGGATGCTCCAGGGGAAAACTGTTTCTTTGCGGCCATCTTAGGAGGCCGGCTTCCTGTTTTAAAATGGCTTTTAGCTCAAGACCCTACAGTACTTAAAAAAGGGAGAAGGGATGGCTGGACTCCCATGCACATGGCCGCCACGCAAGGAGATGCCCCTGTTGTCTCTTGGCTCCACATGCAAGACCCCTCTATGATTCATAGAGGTAAACCCACCCCTTTGCAGTGTGCTGCATTTTCCGAACAAATCCCTGTGCTCCAACTCTTCTTAGAAGAAGTTAAAAAAGATACTTTTCTGATCGAAGAGATATTGAAAAGACCGTGTCCTCTCACCCTGCAGCTTTTGTTAGAAAATGGCCTTGACCCTGATCAGGCCAACCGGTTTAAGCAAACGCTTCTACACCTCGCTGCACAAGCTGGGCAGGTGGAGCACATCGAACTGCTACTCGATACGGGAGCCAAAATCAATGCCCAAGACTTGTCCAAAAAAACGCCCCTGTATTTGGCTGTAGCGCAAGGTCATATTTCTGCCGTTAAATGCCTGCTCGCTAACCAAGCAGATCCTAGCATTGTGGGCATAGAGGGAGATACCATTCTCCATGTTGCAGCCTTCTATGGATACACGCCCATCGTGGCCATGCTTCTTAAATACCCTCTGCTTCATTGCGTAGATGACGATGGGAAACAACCCATCCATAAGGCTGTTTGGGGTCATGACAAACCAGACGTGGTAGAACTCCTACTCAGTGCAGGAGCCGATCCTAATGCTTCTAACGCTTTTGGATATACCCCTCTGCATTGGGCTGCTAAGCATGGGCATATTGCCAGTGCCGATTTGTTGTTAAAAGCAGGAGCCCGTCCTGATAGTGCCAATCAGAACCACGACCTTCCCTTCGATCTGGCAGTCCATTGGGGTCAAGATGCATTTGTCCGCTTCTTTTTAGGAGGTAAACCTAAAGAGCCAGGGCAACTCCCCCAAGACGTCGAAGGGTATTATTGCACACAGCTTTTGCAAGCCAAAAGAGATGAAGATTACCAAGAGCAAATCTTTTATCTAGAAAAGCTTAGTTACCTTTACATCCAAAAAAAGCAATGGGTACAAGCTGCTAAAATCCTCAATGGAGCTTTTACCATTCTGGAGAAAAATGGGGATAATCCTCATCTCAGACAATACCTTCTCGCACGACTCGAGCGCATCGAAGCTCTGTTTTTAGAGAGCAAAGGGTTTAAAGTTTCTTCTCGGCATCAAGAAACAGTGCTCAATTACCGTTTACAACTTGCAAGTGCTAGAACCCTTAACATCGAGGGAAAGTCGATCCAGCAGGTACTCAAGTTTCTCACAGCATTCTATAAAAAACTCTTAGGGACTCTCATTCTAGACTCCCAGAAAATATTGGGGCCACCTCCTGTAGAGTGGGCTTGTGTGGGGATGGGCTCCATGGCCCGCAGTGAGATGTGTCCTTACTCTGATCTCGAGTTTGCCTTCCTCATCGGAAAAAAAACTGATCAAAACCTTACCTACTTCCGTACCCTGACACAGCTCTTGGAGCTTAAAATCATTAATCTTGGAGAAACCGCTTTCCCTATCTTTGGCAAACTCTTTGGAGAAAAATCACCTGAGGCAAGCCCTACACCAGGTGGTTTTTCCACGGACTCAGGAGGTAATACCCCCTTGGGCAAGCCTGGTTTCTATGAGCTCATCGACACGCCAGAAGGGCTTTCTCAATTTCAGAGCACAGAGTGGATGGATGCCGATATCATTGTGACCAACGCCCTCTCCTCTGTGTGCTATGTAGCGGGTAATAAAGGGCTCTTTGTCAAATATAACCAAGCTAAAGAAAAGCGGCATGCCACCACAGATGGTTTCTTTTCCTTTACAGGAAATCCTGTGCACGAAAAATTGGCCTTAAAACTCCTAGCAGGACATCTACAAGAATTTAAGCCTGACCTTTCTAAACACAAACAAGAAACGAATGCATTTGGAATTAAAAAAGAGCTATACCGTCCCTTACAATCCCTTTTAGGTAGCCTCACCCTTTTCTGCGGACTTCCCCCCTGCTCTTCCTTTGAAATGATTGAGCAGCTTGTGCACAAAGGGATTTTTTGCCCTGAAGGAGCCAAAAACTTAACCCAGGCCCTCTCTCAAGCCCTCAATCTACGCTTTGAGGCGCACACGTTTTACCAAAACGAAGGAGAATTCCTGCTGCATATCGAGCAGGAAAAACTCCAAGATCCCCAATACCTCTACCTCGATGAGAAACGCCTTGCCTCTCTCCACGAAATCTACAAGGTGCTGATCCCTTTCCACGCATGTGCTCAGCAGTTTTTAAGCACACAAGATACCAAAGAGTTTTGCAAGTCTCCCTTCTATGACACAAGTTTTCAAATCCAAGGAGCGGCATTTGAGGAGAACCTCCAATACGGACAGGCACAAGAGGCCCGCCAACAAGCTGTTTCTCTCAACCCCAACGATATCGATGCACAGAAACGGCTGGGAGCGATAGAACAGAAAATGGCACAATACCAGGAGGCGCTCAAGCGACACCTTAAGGCCTTAACATTAGCTCAGCAAATGCATGGCGAAAACCATCCCGATATAGCCACAAGCTACACTAGTATCGGCAGCGTCTATCATAACCTCGGGGATTACGACAAAGCCCTAGAGTTTTACTATAAGGCTTTGAGGATCCAGCTACAGGGCTTACAAGAAAACCGTCCCTACTACATAGCCCCAACCTATCACAATATCGGTCTTGTCTGTGTAGACATCGGGGAGTATGACAAAGCCCTCGAGTTTTACTATGAGGCTCTGAATATCAGACTACAGGTCCTCGGTGAAAACCATCCCTCCATGGTTGCAAGCTATAGCAGCATCGGCCTGGCTCATGATAGACTCGGAGAATACCACAAAGCTCTCGAGTTTCACCAAAAGGCTTTGAAAATTAGCCTCCAGGTCCTCGGGAAAAACCATCCCGATGTGGCCACAACCTACGGCAATGTCGGCCTGGCTCATGATAGACTCGGAGAATACCACAAAGCTCTCGAGTTTCACAAAAAGGCTTTGAAGATTAGCCTCCAGGTCCTCGGGAAAAACCATCCCCACGTGGCCACAACCTATCACAATATGGGCACTGTTTATGCAATGTGCAAGAAGCATGATCATGCACTAGATTTTTATCGAAAAGCTTTGAAAATTAGGCTGCGGACCCTGAGTGAGAACCATCCCGATATAGCCTTATGTTACAACAATATCGGCTCTGCGCATTACAAGTGTGAGGATTATGAAAAAGCTCTGGAATTTCACCAAAAGGCTTTGAAGATTAGACTGATAGCCCTTGGTGAAAACCATCCCGATGTGGCCCAAAGCTATAGCAATATCGGTTCTGTTTACTCCGACCTTGAGGATTATGGCAGGGCTCTCGACTTTCAGCACAAGGATTTGAAGATTTGTATACAGGCCCTAGGAGGCAACCATCCCGATGTAGCTACAACTTATAACAATATGGGCGTTTCCTATATGGGGCTCAAGGATTACGACAAAGCCCTCCAATTTTACCAACAGGCTCTGAAAATTCGACTCCAGGTATACAAAAAAAGTCACCCTGGTATTGCAGCAATATTGCGAAGCATGATCGCCTGCCTGCCAAAAGCATCCCCTTCTCAAATTAGCAATTTAGAGGAAGCCTCTTTGCTCTCTATGAAGATTTTGGGAGAACAGGATCCCTTGGTGCAACTGTTTATTCGGCTCATCGCTGATAGAAGTTATACCATTTCCAGAAAATAAAGCCATAAATTGGCGCTGGGTAACATGACAGATTTGGATGATCGCTTCGAAGCCCATGTTTTTGCACCTAAGCGAGAAAGGATCGTTCAAAAATGGCGTGTTATACAGTGCCAATTTGTGACTTTATTTTCTGGAAATGGTATAATTCCCCAACCTTGATGGTGACGAATCCCATGGCCCTTAAGAGCCGGGTTCTTCAAAACACACCATTCCAAAAAGAGTTTCTTCTAAAGTACTAGAGCTCTACAATTGTGCATATGACCCAGCAGTTCCCACTGAGCATTTTCTAGAGGAGAATTAAATTTTAGTTTCGTAAACTTTTGGACAATTTTTAACGTCCAAGAGTTCGAGACATGTCATCATCATTTAGAAAACACCTCGGCATACCGGGTCTGATCAAGACAGTGTATGACCACTTTTCCAAAATTCCAGATCCTCGCGAGTTCAAAAGAACAGGCTTTGCCCCCCTGGCTAACCATCTCATGTCAGGGCTAGCCATCTTTGGATTAAAATGCCCCTCCTTACTCGATTATGATAGAAAACGCAGAGATATAGCGATCGAGCACAATCTACGTGATCTTTATCATGTTGAAAATCCGCCCAGTGATACCTATCTGAGAATGCGTCTAGATGAAGTAGATCCCAACGCGATCCGGCCCGCATTTAAGAATGTATTTGCTTCATTTCAAATAGGAAAAGGAATCGAAGCATTTGAATATCTTGATGGACATGTGCTGATCTCTGTTGATGGGACAGGACATTTTTCATCTAATCATGTCTCTTGCCCATATTGCTGCTGGAAAAAAGGCAGTGATGGCAAATATTCGTATTACCATCAAATGCTAGGAGCATGCATTGTTCACCCTGATAAAAAAAATGTAGTACCACTATGTCCAGAAGCCATCCTCAATCAAGATGGGGCGGCTAAAAATGATTGCGAGAGAAATGCATGTAAGCGGTTTCTGGCAAATTTTCGCAGGGAGCATCCTCACCTTAGAGCTATTCTTCTGGAAGACGGGCTAAGCTCTAATGCTCCCAATATCCAGATGATCACAGAGCACAATTTACGTTATATTTTGGTTGCCAAGCCTGGAGATCATCAGTTTCTCTTCGAACAACTCCACGCAAGGGATGATGCTCTTTACCATGAGATTACGACAGAGGATGGTGGCTATCATCAATTCCAATTTCTTAATAATGTGTTCCTTAACAAGTCGAGCCCAGGTTTGAAAGTGAATGTGCTTGAATATAGGTACACGAATTCAAAGGGTAAGGAAGTTACCTTCTCTTGGGTAACTGACATTACCCTATCGGCAGTCAATGTTTTACAAATAGCTAAAGCGGGGAGGGCAAGATGGAAGGTCGAAAATGAAACATTTAATACGCTAAAGAACTTGGGATACAATTTTGAACATAATTATGGTCATGGCAAAAAATACTTGTCTACAGTCTTTTGCATGCTGATGATGCTGGCATTTCTCATAGATCAAATTCAAGAGATTTGCTGTGATCTATTCCGCAAGTGCAAGCAGGTTGCAGGCACTTATCGGAATTTATGGGAAACCATGAGGGCGTTTTTCCGTTTCTCCCGACTCTACGATTGGGAAAGATTTTATTTGATCATGGCCAAAGAAAAAATTTTGGACAGCTCTTAACAAAATGAGTATCCCTGTTGTTTTTTAGCGTTACCCTATTATCCGTTATCTTTCAAAGACCTAGGATCTATCCGACGGAAGTTTTGTGTCCCAATATTCTCGCTCGATCTTCAAACCGGCCAAAATCACAAATCTGTTATTTCAGTGGGAGGGGCTGCATATGACCGAAGAAATCGAAATTTTGAAAAAGGTTTGCTTTAAATTGGAAGCAGCCAAGATCCCATATGTGTTGACTGGTTCTTTTGCTGCCAATTTCTATGCGATTCCAAGAATGACTCGAGATATAGACATTGTCACTGAGATACTGAACACTGATTTGGAAAAATTCCTTCCAGTTTTCAAAGATGAATTTTACGTTGATAGAGAAGACATACTGGATGCTATTGAACATCAAGGGATGTTTAATATTATTCACAACAACACTGTTTTTAAAGTGGATTTTATCATTCGTAAAGACACGACCTATCGCGCAATCGAATTTCAAAGAAGGTACCGCGTACAGCTAGGTGAGAATGAAATTTGGATAGTCTCTCCCGAGGATCTGATCATTACCCCTCGATTAGGGTTGCTTGAGGATTAAGCTCGTGTAACTTATCAAATAGCTCGGCAGCCGTTTTCTCAGCACCTGCAACCACTAATCTGAGGGAGCTGAGTTGTTTTTCAGTTCCCACGCGCAGCACATTTTTCAAAAAGGTAGGCGCCAAGCAAATGAGTGTAACCTTCCACCGTTCAACGGCTTCTGCAACCCGTTTGCCATCTGTAGGGTTGGGAGAATAAGCAACGCGCATACCGGCAAGAATAGGAAATAGACCCGTAACTGAAAATCCAAACGAGTGGAATGAGGGAAGAGCACCCAAAAGGATGTCGGTACTTTTGACACCGGCGATATCAAAGGCTCCACCCTGGTTTGTCAGGATATTATGATGACTTAAGGGCACTCCTTTTGGATAGCTTTCTGTACCACTGGTAAACAAGATGACAGCAGTATCCTCTTTTTTCAACCGATCGACACTAAAGATTTTTAAAATGGCTTCAGCCTTTTTGCGGGCACGATAAAATCCTCTCAATTTGTCCCAAGTGGATAAAGTCCTACGAATATCCTCAAGAAGGACAATACTATCGTCCAATCCGTTGAGCTCTGCATTATCAAGCCGATCAAGAAAGCTCCAAGCACTGAGAGTCACTTCAATCTTTGCCTGTTCAAGCACCGAACGGAGGTTCCGGTCACCTAAGGTCCAATTAATCATTACAGGAATTTTGCCAGCAAGCATCACAGCTAAAATCATGGCATTCACTCCAACAGACGCTGGCATCATAAGGCCAATGCGCTCTCCGGGCATTTTTCTGATGGCTTCTGCCAGCAGTACTACTCCCATTCTCAAGCGCCGATAGGTCATTTCCCCAGCTACTAGGTCGACACAAGCGAGATGACCGTCCATCCTTTCACAGGTTTTCAGGAAAACTTCTGGGATGGTAGCTCCAGATGGATAGAGAGGGGGGGGACGGTTTTTTTCTTGAAGCCACAGGCCCTCTACTTGGGGTTGTTGATCTTCTTCCTCAGGCGCTTTTTTGATTTTTGCAGCATAAGCGATAACAGAGCCTACGGTTGTGAGATCCGAGCTATGTAAAGCGTTGATGCCAAATTGCTCCTTTAAGGCAACGACCAATTGGGCGGTATCAAGAGAGTCGAGTCCTAAATCGAACGCTAGATCGTTCCCTAATTTGATTTCTGCTAAGGGTGTTTGAGTGAATTTGGAAATCTCTTCGATGACTTTTTGACGTATATCTTGAGGGACTTGGGTCAAAGAGACTTCTTCTTGTTTATCGGGCTCATGGAAAGGGGGTACATCTCTCTTAAAATGGCTAAAGGAGACCTGATTCAGAGGTTCTGGTCCTCCTAGATTGATAGCAGAAACATATTGCCATTGACACATATCAAAGCATAACCGATCGTGCTTGCAAAGTAAAAAGTAGAACTCCTGTTATAAAGGTAAAAGTGTCAAGTTTAGCACGTGTCATACAATCCATCGAACAAGGGCAAGTCACAGTTTTAGACTTGACAAAAGACATTGTTGTGAAGAGTCGGGGGCTAGCTGCAAGTGCCGGTCTCCGAGAGGCGGTAGATCGAGCTGTGCAGAGTAGTTTTTCGACGGTCAATATGCAGATCGGCGCCTTGCCTAAAGATCTCTTTGCCGTGATAGGCAAGGAGATCTGGGACACAAAACAGATCTCGAATGGTGTTTCTTCGTCTTCATATCAGTGCGTTCGTCATTTTTTTGAGATTACGGACGATCAAGCCCAATGCTTGAAAAGATGGAATCCTCCTCTTTTAAATAACACCGATGGCGTGAGTATCTCTAAAGTAATCCCCCTATCGGCACAAAGGTGGGCTGTCTATGGTGCACTTTATCAAGATAAGGAGGTACGCACGATGTGTGCTTTCCGATCAAATGTTGCTTCTGGTTGTCGTAAAGGTTTTGGGAACGGCTTTGGAAACTGTAGTGCTCAATCCAGTAGGAGCTTGGTTACGGCCTATGAACAGGTAGATCAACGGACATGGGTTGCCTTTTTGGATAATCAGCTTAATTGTACCAAGCAATGGAATGTACCGATAGGCGGCACAGTCACCCTGCTGCATGGAGGCCTATTGGAAGTGAGTTGCATAAACAAGAGTGTGGGTTGGATCCGTATTTTCGATAGCGACGGTGAATGCCTGAAGAGCATCGATGCTCCTGTGCCAGCGGTAGTCTCTCAGAGGGGAGAGGTGGTTGGGTATCCGACAGGGGGTGATGGAGTGCAACAAAATGAGTTTTCTCCTGCCGATCTTCAGCTTCTGTGGCAAACGCTTGCTACGAATAAGACGGTTAAGGAGTGCTGCTTGCAGGGATTGGCCATGGGCGATGAGGGGGCAGCAGATATTGCTCAAATGCTACGCTTAAACCGCACTATTACCCAACTGAATTTATGCAACACTGGAATAAGTGACGTTGGTGCAAAATTGCTGTTGGCTGCATTAAAGGTCAATACAAGGGTTGTTGATTTAGTTTTGGACGATAATAATATTGGTCCGTTATTAAAGGGGCTATTAAAAGAGCGGTTGGTACAGCACAGGCGTTATCAGGCAGTTTCAAATGCAGAGGCTACTGTTTTACAAACTTTCAATATCCCTGATATGTGCCGTTGTGCGATCACACAACTTGTGATGGTAGATCCAGTCCTTACGGTGGATGGACATACATACGAACGTGAAACAATAGCCCGATGGTTGGAAAAAAATAATACAAGTCCAAATTCCGGTCTTCTTCTATCCACTAAGGATTTGATACCCAATTTTGCGATTAAGCAGCTTATCAGTTCTTTGCACACAACTTACTCCACTTTGATTCATAGCAAAGAGGTTTATTTTCTCCAAAGTTTGCAAGCGGAGTGTGTGCAAGCTGCAAGGGCTGATAAGGGGGATGAGGTGGCGCTTTTGGCGAGTAAGGATCAACGTCTTCTTTCCACTCTCCTTGAATTTAGCGAAGGGGAACCTTTGATGACTTTACTTGTGTTTGCGCTCAAAAAAGGCTCGATAAATTTTTTAAAAAGGATCATGGAATTACTTGGGCCAGAGGGAGTTCAAAACGAAAGCGCTCAGGATGGTTGGAGTTTTTTCGATATGGCTGCTTGTTATCACGGAGTGGAAGGTGCACGGCTTATTGGAGGCATATTGGAATGGAATAACGCCGATTATGAAGATCGGCTCTTTGAAGCAATTGGGAAAAAGGATGTGCTCATGACTGGAATCTGTTTGGACCTAGGTGTACCCTTAAATGCTTTCGATGATCAGGGGAATACTCCTTTGCATGCAGCTGTGTTCGCGGGCAATATTCCTTTAATCGAGTTGTTATTACGGCGCGGGGCCTCTATTCGAGAAGTCAATAATAATGGTCTTACACCACAAGCATTAGCTAAAACTCAAGAACGTTCTGATTTGGCAAATTTTATGGGCATCAAAAGACAAGAGTTGAAGATGGCTCCCTATTTGGCATCCCTGATGACGTTGATTGGCCAGCAACAAAAGCAAATCCAAGAGCTGCAGTCGCAAAATCACGCCTTGGTACAGGGACATGATGAACTCCGTGTAGAGATAGAAGCTGTAAGGGCTATAGGGGCTAGGGCAATATTTCATAATGAGTCCTCAGACAATCGGAAGATCTAATGAATGGAAACCGACTCGAGGTGGTGTTTGAAGGCAGCTAAAAAGCTGAACCAATTGAAGAAACGGAATCAAAATCCCCACTCCAAAAAGAGTTTCTTCTAAAGTACTAGAGCTCTACAATTGTGCATATGACCGAAGAAATCGAAATTTTGAAAAAGGTTTGCTTTAAATTGGAAGCAGCCAAGATCCCGTATATGTTGACTGGTTCTTTTGCTGCCAATTTTTATGCGATTCCAAGAATGACTCGAGATATAGACATTGTCATTGAGATGCTGAGCACTGATTTGAAAAAATTCCTTCAAGCTTTCAAAGATGAATTTTACGTTGATAGGGAAGACATACTGGATGCTATTGAACATCAAGGGATGTTTAATATTATTCACAACAACACTGTTTTTAAAGTGGATTTTATCATTCGTAAAGACACGAGCTATCGCGCAATCGAATTTCAAAGAAGGTACCGCGTACAGCTAGGTGAGAATGAAATTTGGATAGTCTCTCCCGAGGATCTGATCATTTCAAAGCTTTTTTGGGCACAAGATAGTTTGTCCCAAATGCAAATCAATGACGTCAAAAACCTCATAAACAGCCTCAAAAATTTAGATACAGTGTATATGCATGAATGGATAGAAACTCTTAACCTTAAGTCTATTTATGAGAAGGTGAAAGGCGATGCGTGATACATCTCCTAAAATAGATGAAAAGATGCGGGAGATGATTCGAATGAAAACTCCTTTTGAACGGGCTCAAATGGGAGCATCCATGTTTGAAACCTCAAAGTATCTGGTCACTCAATCCATTTTACGAGACAACCCCCATATTTCTCAGACAGAGCTTCGTAAAGAGCTTTTTTTAAAATTCTATGGCAATGACTTTACATCCGTACAAAAAGAGAAGATCATTCTTCATATGAGCTTGGAGGAAAGGCGACGGTAGTCGATTTTGCCTGTACCTAATAAAGGGATAAAGGGGACTTTTTTGACGGAGCGGATCTTGATGATGTTGCTCATACCACTCTCGCGTAGGATATGATTGGCCACATCAACTGTCGTATCGAAGATTGTAAACAAGTGGATCTCACTTTTCTTACCCTCGCTTTCCACGGCACAGACAGCTAGGGAAGGAAGATCGGGATCGAGCTGCCACCCCTTTTGAGAACCCATTTGCTGCAGGATCTCTTCGATAGCACCCAGACTGACCATCTCTCCACCGATTTTTACAAATCTCTTGAGACGTCCCGATAGCGTAAGATAACCTCTCTCATCCAAGTACCCTAAATCACCTGTTTGGTACCAACTCTTTCCATCCACCTCGACAAAAGGGGATGCGAGTGAGCGATCCAGGTAGCCACGGAAGACGTTGGGTCCGTGCGCTAATACGAGACCTTGCGTTCCTATTGGGAGAGGGATTAGTGTTTCAGGATCGACAATCAGGATCTCCACTTGAGGGAGAGGGGGGCCTACACCTTGAGGCGGATGCTCTGGAGGATTGATAGTTAAAATAGGGGCGCACTCAGTAATGCCATACCCCTCGATTAGGGTTGCTTGAGGATTAAGCTCGTGTAACTTATCAAATAGCTCGGCAGCCGTTTTCTCAGCACCTGCAACCACTAATCTGAGGGAGCTGAGTTGTTTTTCAGTTCCCACGCGCAGCACATTTTTCAAAAAGGTAGGCGCCAAGCAAATGAGTGTAACCTTCCACCGTTCAACGGCTTCTGCAACCCGTTTGCCATCTGTAGGGTTGGGAGAATAAGCAACGCGCATACCGGCAAGAATAGGAAATAGACCCGTAACTGAAAATCCAAACGAGTGGAATGAGGGAAGAGCACCCAAAAGGATGTCGGTACTTTTGACACCGGCGATATCAAAGGCTCCACCCTGGTTTGTCAGGATATTATGATGACTTAAGGGCACTCCTTTTGGATAGCTTTCTGTACCACTGGTAAACAAGATGACAGCAGTATCCTCTTTTTTCAACCGATCGACACTAAAGATTTTTAAAATGGCTTCAGCCTTTTTGCGGGCACGATAAAATCCTCTCAATTTGTCCCAAGTGGATAAAGTCCTACGAATATCCTCAAGAAGGACAATACTATCGTCCAATCCGTTGAGCTCTGCATTATCAAGCCGATCAAGAAAGCTCCAAGCACTGAGAGTCACTTCAATCTTTGCCTGTTCAAGCACCGAACGGAGGTTCCGGTCACCTAAGGTCCAATTAATCATTACAGGAATTTTGCCAGCAAGCATCACAGCTAAAATCATGGCATTCACTCCAACAGACGCTGGCATCATAAGGCCAATGCGCTCTCCGGGCATTTTTCTGATGGCTTCTGCCAGCAGTACTACTCCCATTCTCAAGCGCCGATAGGTCATTTCCCCAGCTACTAGGTCGACACAAGCGAGATGACCGTCCATCCTTTCACAGGTTTTCAGGAAAACTTCTGGGATGGTAGCTCCAGATGGATAGAGAGGGGGGGGACGGTTTTTTTCTTGAAGCCACAGGCCCTCTACTTGGGGTTGTTGATCTTCTTCCTCAGGCGCTTTTTTGATTTTTGCAGCATAAGCGATAACAGAGCCTACGGTTGTGAGATCCGAGCTATGTAAAGCGTTGATGCCAAATTGCTCCTTTAAGGCAACGACCAATTGGGCGGTATCAAGAGAGTCGAGTCCTAAATCGAACGCTAGATCGTTCCCTAATTTGATTTCTGCTAAGGGTGTTTGAGTGAATTTGGAAATCTCTTCGATGACTTTTTGACGTATATCTTGAGGGACTTGGGTCAAAGAGACTTCTTCTTGTTTATCGGGCTCATGGAAAGGGGGTACATCTCTCTTAAAATGGCTAAAGGAGACCTGATTCAGAGGTTCTGGTCCTCCTAGATTGAACCACTTCTCCAAATAACGATTTACTTCGAGACGAGACCCCTTCCAAGGAAAATCTGCCGGTGCAGGAGCGCATTCGATCAGGATAGAGCGCCTCGGAGCAAAAAAGATGCCATTACGCAGCAAAACTTTAAATCCTTTGAAAAAGGCCCTTAAGAGTTCGGGAGTCTTGCCTGTCGGGGCTCTTGAAAAACTGCTCCCCCATAGGCCTGTGGTACGAACCAGAACGACGTTTACTGAGGGTTTAGCTTCTAATATGGTTTGGACTCCCGATGCCCCTCCTATCACCTCTTCAGGGCCATTTTTCAAGGACCCTGCAGGATAAATCAAGACATTCTCTCCCCTATCAAGGGATTCAAAAAGCCTTTCGTAGGTCTTCTCAATCTGCCTTTTTTTATAGCTGTTCGACGATCCATCAAAGTTGGGAATAGGAAGTGCACCCACATATTCAAGTAAATTGCGAATGATGGGTTTTCGGAAAAGATAATCGATCGCTACAGGGCGCGGTCTAAAAGGAAACCAAAAAGTGGTCAGGAGGATAAGAGGGTCGATTTCTGCGGGATGATTGGCTAAAAAGAGCGTGCCTCCTAGCTTAGATAGTTTTTGAGACGTCAATGCCTCTTTTCCCCTCACCTCAATACGGTAGCGCAAAAAGAGCAAACCGCGGAAAAGTACATACAATACTCTTTCAATAATCCCTTTCAATACTCCTCACACCTATTAAATAATCAGAGAACTAGTTGCAAATTGCACATCCCTAGCGCTTGGAAAATCGCCCATTTGCCTGAACCCACATTGCTGAAATCCCGCTCCCTTAGGGGGCAGGCTAAGCCAAGCTTTCTACTCATTCCTCGGCCTTGATAGTACAGAATCCCGAAGTCCTTCAGGGGCGGGTTCTTCAAAGTTGTCATCAAAATCATCGATCTTCCACAGGTCAGGAATTTGCAATTGGTTCCTTAGTTTATATCCTACCATAAGATTGGACCGTTTGTTGACAAGATTTTTGTGTTAACGCATCTTGCAGTTATGACAATCACCTATGCCCAAGAAAAAGAGACCGCTATCGAAGCGGTAGTACAGGCGTCAGACTTGGCGCGGCTGTGCCAAGGCCAACTTGCTGCCTTGGACATAGTGAATAAAGAGGATCTCTCACCGGTCACTATTACCGATTTTAGCGTCCAAGCCCTAATCAATATGCATTTACTCCGAACCTTCCCCGGCGATGCCATTATGGGTGAAGAAGACACTCTGTTTTTGCGCAATCCACAACATGTGTTGATCAAAGAGAAGGTCATCGAACAGATTGAAAAAATTTTCCCTGGCACACCAGAAATGGCCATTTTGGATGCCATCGACCAAGGGGGAAGCAAAGGAGGACCTAAAGGACGTTTTTGGGTACTCGATCCCATTGACGGTACACGTGGATTTATCCAACAAGAGCCGTATGCGATTGCTTTAGCGCTCGTGGAAGAGGGAGCAGTTGTCTTGGGTGTGCTCGGGTGTCCCCGTTTTGATCTCAAAGGGCATACAGGCGGAGCCCTCTTTGTGGCAGTGAAAGGACAAGGGACCACCATGATCCCTTACGACACTTTCGAACGAATTCCTCTACAGGTCAGGCCATCACAGCAACTGATCTATTGTGAGCCGCATACACTCTCGCAAACCCATTCCCATTCACTCGCCTTTGAAGTTTCCAAAAAAATCGGAGCTCATCCCCATCCTTTTCGCCTCGATAGCCAATGCAAATATTCCCATATAGCCCATGGCGATGCGGCCATTTATCTACGGATTCCTACGCGGATCTCTCATGATGAATATATTTGGGATCATGCGGCTGGAGCAATTGTTGTGGAGGAAGCTGGTGGAAAAGTATCCGACATGAATGGGAAGCCCCTCGACTTTAGTCAAGGGATCTCCCTTTCCAAAAACACGGGTATTGTCGCCTCAAACGGATTCATTCACGACCGCGTCATTGCCGCCATCCAATCCCTGAATCAAAATATTTAAATTAAATTACACCACAGTTGTTTTCTTTGAGGAAAGGGTTTAGGTGCGGAAAACAGGGGCTAGAGTACGCTTGCCGATACCCTGAAGGATATTTTGTTCTGCAAGCTCTTTGGCCACAAGATAAGTAGGCAGTTTTTTCTGCTCCGACACTTCTAAAATGGTAGTCATGACATCGTAGATCCGATCGACATGCTCCTGGGCAGAAGTAGGATCAAAGCCTTCGGGCTCTAATTCGACACACACAGCAAGCAAACCACCTGCGTTGATGACGTAGTCGGGAGCGTAAAGAATGCCTCTTTGAAAAAGGGCATCTCCATCTTGCTGCGAAAGAAGTTGATTATTGGCAAGTCCGGCAACAGCTCGGCAGCGGAGATTTGGAATGGATACGGGATTTAGGATAGCTCCTAAAGCGCAAGGGACAAATACGTCACAGGAAACAGAGAGGATTTTATCAGGAGAGACAACTTCTACCCCAAATTCTTTGACAGCCCACTCGACGGCCTCCTGGTTAACATCGGAAACGATCAAGTGAGCGCCCCCCCAAAAGAGACGCTCAGCAAGGCGCATCCCTACTGCGCCAAGGCCCTGGACCGCAAATGTTTTGCCAGCAACCGAATCACTACCCCATATGTTTTGACATACAGCTTGAATGCCACGCATCCCTCCAAAAGAGGTGAATCGTGAAGGATCGCCACTGGATTTGCGATTGGGCAATCCCACGGCGTAAGGGGTACCCTCACCTATTTGCGCCACTTCACGGACAGTGATGCCCACATCCTCAGCACAGATATATTGCCCATCAAAGTAGTTCACTGCCTCGGCAAAAGCGCGCAAAAGCTCTGGAGATTTAGGCTGCTTACTATCGGCAAAAATAATGCTTTTTCCTCCTCCTGTTCCCGTCTCCGAAACAGCGGCCTTATAGGTCATCCCCTGAGCCAACCGCAGAACATCATTAAGCCCCTCTTCAAATGTTTTGTATGGATAAGCCCGGACCCCTCCTAGGGCTGGCCCTAAACGCGTGTCATGAAGAGCTACAATCGCATGCAAGCCGCTCTCATCCTCTTTGAACTCCACGACGCGTTCGTATCCGTTGACTTCGATTTCGCGTGCCGTTAAGCTAATAGATACTTTATTCATACAAGACCTCTAGTAAATTACTTGAGATATTCTCATAGAAATAAGCTTTAAAGTCAATGATCCTAGATTCGGCAGTTCGAGTCGGTGAAGAAGTGCAAGATTTTGAGTTAGAATCACTTTCGGTGGGGGCGAACATTCCCAAACGGTGAAGGCGGCCCACAACGAAAGTGATTATGGCTCAAAAGATTGCGCTTCTTCACCGACTCGAACTGCCGAATCTAGGATGATACTTGACTCTTGTAAGGGTGTTCACTAAACTGCTTCCTATCTATTTAAAAAAAGGCTTGAAATGAACGACGAACCGCTTTGGAACTTGATGAACCTCTTTTGCCGCTCCCACCCATGGCATGGCGTGGCTATTGGTGAGAATGCACCTGCGGAGATCCACTGTTATATCGAGATCGTGCCCACCGACACAGTTAAATTTGAATTAGATAAACCTACGGGACTTTTGAAGGCCGACCGACCCCAAAAATATTCTAACTACTGCCCCAGTTTATATGGGCTGATTCCTCAAACATATGCAGGAAGGCGCGTCGGAGACTACTGTAGCCTGAAGACAGGGCGTAGTGGAATTATGGGCGATAACGATCCTTTGGACATCTGTGTTTTGACGGAAAAGCCTATTTTAAGAGGTGATATACTTGTCACAGCCGTACCTATCGGTGGAATACGCGCCATTGATGGCGATGAAGCCGATGACAAGATCATTGCAGTGCTCAAAGGGGATCTGATTTATGAACATGTCGATGACATTACTAAATGTCCTATCAACTTAATTGACAGGCTCAAACACTATTTTCTCACTTATAAAGAATCCTCCGAAGAGCTTTCATTAAAAGATAAACGCCGCATGGAAATCATAGAAGTGTATGGAAAAAGTGAGGCGATGGAAGTGATTGCCCTTGCAGAGGCCGATTATGATGAGCTTTTCCCACAAAACAGAGAACTTCTCCGTCAGACCTTGGATAGGATGTCTTGAATGGCAACGCATACTTGCTTGGTAGCAGGGAAAGTAGCAAGCCTCTTTGCCTCAGGCAGCGTATTCCATTTGAAATCGGAGATTTCGGCTGCTTGGATTACTACATCTCCTTGAACCTCTGCAGGGAAATACATAACCGTTTTAGAGACGAGTTTCCCTTTCCAGCGAAAGATATATTTTTCTTCTAGCTGAGGAACATCCAAAAATCGGACGATCTCTAACCCTGTCTCTTCCTTTAATTCCCGAATAGCTGCATCTCGGATTTCTTCACTTGGGTTAGCATGCCCTTTGGGAAAAGCCCAGTGGCCATGACCATGCTTAACTAGTAATGCTTCCCAACGACTCTGGACACGCCGCAACGGAATTATCCCATAAGAAATATCTACACGAGCCATAAAAAAAGGATAAAAGATTCCATTCTTTTATCCTCTAAAAAAATAACGTGCATGAAGATAGACAGTCGGTATACGCGTTTCCGGCACAATTCAGGGTTAAGACCCCGTGCCTTAATCGAATCACCTGCCAAACCCACAGTTTGGACTTACGATGAGACGAACCGCCACAAGAACCACCGCTAGAAACGATCTGAACTCTCATGAGCTCACCTCGACTAGCCTATCAACACTTTTCCCCTTTTTTTCGGGTGAGGAGTTCGAGCGAACTGCCTACTCGATGCTTGTGTTGAGTGCCTTTAAAGGTCCGTCAGGAACTGAGGGATCTCTTGGGAAACATCGTCCCGGCGCTCATCGATTTCGGTCGCTATTACCCGTAGGGGATACGGGGGCACGTCTCCGCAATCTAACTATTCGACAGCAAATACATAAAAATGTTCATTTTCAATTTTTTTCTTGATCTAAATTCCACCTATTAAGGATCTTCTTTGCATCTAGAGATGCAAAGAAGATGCGAGAGCTAATAAGTTAGCGGTAAGGGGCGAAGACGATAGTCGAGTTGTGTCCGCCAAAGCCAAAAGAATTTGAGAGAGCAACATCGACTTTATGCTCCTGCATACTGTGAGCCACCGGATCAATATCGCCAAGGGCAGGCTCAGGATCATCCAGGTTGATTGTAGGATGGAGTTTGTCTGTTTTGATTGCCATTACAGTCGCAATGGCTTCAATCCCCCCGGCAGCACCGAGGCAATGCCCAGTCATCGACTTGGTGGCATTCATTTTGATGTGTTTTGTTAGGGGGCCAAACACTTTGTGGACCGCCTCAATTTCTGCTGTATCCCCAAGCGGTGTCGAAGTGGCATGAGCATTGATATAATTGACCCGTTCTTTAGAGACGCCCGCATCTGCGAGCGCCTGGATCATGCACTCAGAAACTCCCCTACCATCTTCACGTGGTGCGGTCATGTGATACGCATCACAGCCTACTGCACCACCTAGATATTCGCACAAAATGGGAGCACCGCGGGCTAAGGCATGTTCTAGGCTCTCGATGAGAAGGACTCCAGCCCCTTCGCCCATCACAAAACCATCGCGTCCTCTATCCCAAGGCCGAGACGCTTGCTCTGGAGCATCATTGCGCTCAGAGAGGGCTTTATTGGCGACAAACCCGGCGAGGCCCACAGGATAAATGGCAGCCTCTGATCCCCCACACAGCATCACATCGGCATGGCCCATACGGATATGGTTGGCCGCAGCAGCAATACTATAGTTTGCCGTCGCACATGCGGTGGATATGGAGTAGTTCGGACCCATAAACCCTAGATCGATACCTAAAAGAGCACCACCCATATTGGTGATGATGTACGGGATAAAGAAGGGCGTTAAACGGCGCAGCCCCTTCTCAGTTAAAGCTACTGTTCCTTCGTAAAAAGTACGCAGGCCTCCCATCCCGGAGCCGATGATCACCCCAGAGCGGGTTTTATCGAAGCTCTCTAGGATTTCGGGAGTGACCCCGGCCATCTCAAGAGCTTTTTTACCCGCTACAGTTGCAAAACGGATAAAAGGGTCGATGCGTCGATCTTGTTTACGATCGATATAGGCACTTGCATCAAAATCAGGAATCCTTGCAGCAAAGCGAGTGGGGTAATCATCACAGGCGAAATGCGTAATCGGGCATACACCACTTTTGCCGGAAAGAAGGCTGTCATAAAATACATCGACATCGTTTCCAAAACAAGAAACGACCCCCATTCCTGTGACAACGATCCTTTTTTTACCCATTATGCTTCCCTTGGTTTAACACGATTTGGAGATCTACAATCTTCCCCTCACGCCATAGTTCTTCTAAACGGTACTTATCACGTAGACCTGGCTTGAAAAGATGGATTACAATCTCCAGGTAGTCGATGACTACCCACTCCCCTTGGTCAAGCCCTTCAACGTGCAAAGGGGTCTCCCCTTCTTCTTTTAACTTTGCGACTACCTCTTTAGCGAGGGCGATAACATGTTTATCTACATTTCCCTCTGCAATCAAAAAATAGTCAGTCAATGTCGAGATGCCCCGCACATCAAGAACAAGAATATTAAAGCCCTTCTTGTCGAACAACAATTGAGCGATAGCATTGAGTAGTTGCGCAGGATCTCTCTTCATATCAAGGCATTAAAATATAATTGATGAGCGTATATATAGTCCAGGACTTTCGAAGGCAGGAGGTGGCCGCAGTACATTTTTTTTTTTAATCTGCTCCGGATTTCCGTTGAGCTAATATCCAATTGCCGCGTTAAAACCACTCCTTTGCGGATGGCCAAAGAGATTTCATCGCTAATCCCCCATGTTGGAAGTTGTTTTGTCAACTCAGCATAGTTGCGGGACCCGATCCATAGCGGGACAAGTCGGATCAACTCCAATGGCTCCTTCCACTCTGGAAACCGGAACAGGGTGTCTTGTGAGCAAAGTAAGCTAAAAGTGCAATCAGGATGCGCCTGAATAAGAGCTTTTACTGTGTCGATGGTGTAAGAGGGCGGGGACCGATTCAACTCCTCAGAGCAAATTTTAAAATCAGGAATAGACTCTATGGCCAATTCGATCATTTTTAATCGGTGACAGGAGGGCAGAGGGGGCTCATGCACCCTAAAAGGAGAAAGATGTGAGGGGATAAGCCAAACCTCATCTAACTCTTTTTTTTCTTTTAACTCTAAAGCCAGATTGATGTGACCAAAATGGATAGGGTTAAAGGTACCTCCAAAAAGACCAATTTGCCGATGGTTCACTATAAAATTTCCCATCCTCGCTTATGGGCGACTTTTTTTAAGAGGCGCTGAGGATTGACAGCGACTGCAATATGTGCCGCTTCCAAAAAAGGAAGATCGAGATGACTATCTGAGAAAGCTACGGTTTTTTGACCACCGAGTCCAAGAATTTCTGATTTTTTTCGATCCCCATCCATCAAGAGAGTCAACTCAGCAAATTTGCCTTCCGCATCTACCTGGTACTCTGTTGCAAAAACCTTCTCTACTCCTAACTTCCCCGCAACATGCTCGACAAAAAAACGGGGGGAATTGGATAGAATCATGCACTCAAATCCCCTATCACGCATGCGCTTCAGTCTCAAAACGGCAGGAGGGTACCAAAGCTCTTCAAGCCGTTCTTCCAAAAATTGTCCTATATAAGGGAGAAGGGAATCGACCGTGCATCCCTTAAAAGAACGCTCGAACGCCAAACAATGCAGTTCCCAAAGCGAGAGCCCCAATACCCGATGCCGAGCGTAGGTATATGCATAGTAGAGCATATCGCGCTTAGAGAGAAAACCTTGTTCGCATAAAAAATCACAGAATGCCCAACTACCGTTGGTTTTTAGAAGGGTGCCATCTAAATCGAAAGCTGCAATCACTTGGGACTAACCCTTTTAAATATTTCGTGCCCTTGTTCGGGTGTGTGTCCGTACCCGATTAAAACCAGAATCGGGCATGGACCCGTGCACGGAGCAAGGGCACGTTTGCGAGGCAGACATCTTAGATTTTTTTCAAATCTTGTATTTTCTTTTTGATTTCAGTGATACTCTCGTCAATCTTAGCCAAGGTCTGCTTTTCATCTTCCATAAGCTCACCATAACGCATCGCTTTTTCAAAGTCTAGCCCTGATCCACCCGTTATTTTTCGGTATTCTTCAATCTGGGATTTGATCTCTTTACGTCTTTCGCTTCTCTGCTCTAAAATCGCTTCCAGATCTTCCAATGCAGCTCTGTCGTCTGCAGAAAGAGACAGGACGGCCTGGCTTTGCCTTTCAGCAATTTGATCCCTGATCATCTTGAGAGAACGCTCTAGATGCTGTCTTTCAGCTTTTGTGATCGATAGGGATGGTAGGACCCTGCGAACCTCTTCTAATTCTAGCTTGAGCGATTCAATGGGCTCTTGCGAGACACCGTTTTGTAGGGTCTCCAGCTGCTGCTTAAAGCTCTCTATCTTTTCCTGACGTGCTTTTTCAAACTCAGCCTCTTTCTGACGCCGTTCCAGTTCTGCCAAATCCCGCCTTGCTTCGAGAGGCTCCCGGGCTTGGCGGAGCAGATCTTTCAGCATATGGACATCATTGCGGGTGAGCTCCACTTCACGCATTTCGCGACTAATTGCATCGAGCACACTCATCCCTTCTTCCATAGAGACGGGATTTTCACTCTGCGCTTTCATAAACTCTTCGATCTTCTGCTGAAGTTCGACTGCATTCTCAGATGACTTTTGGCGGTGTTCAGCGTATTCTTTTTTGAGCTCTTTCTCCATCCCTTTGAGTTTATCCCAACACCCGCTGAGCATCTCGCGTGTAGCAGAGAAGGCATGCGTATTCAGGGTCAGGATTTTGGCGATCATCTGTAAATTTTTGATCTCTGTACGGAATAAAAAGACTGACCGGCGCACCTCATTCTCATCAAAATTTTCCTCGGAGAAATAACCATCCACAAAATCAGTGACATCTTCAATAAACATGTCGCTGATCGCTCTGATCAACTCTTTGCGAGCTGGAAAAACCTGGTCCCCTAATTGAGAGAGCGATTGGAAAAATTTGTTTTTCTGGCGGATACGCATTTCTGTACGGATCAATTCTTTGCGTAAAGAGTTGATACGTGCGGCATACAAATTTAAGAGGTTAAGCTGTTTTTGCAGCCGCTGGTAGGTCGAGAACCTCTCTTCAAGGGAATGGGTCGGGTAAGGCAGATCCACATCGGGAGTTTTCTCAAGAATTTCTTCTAAATGAGCATGGTACCCTTTCACTTCATTTTCTAAAGCGTCGATGGCAAGGTTGATCTGCTCGACTGCGAATGCGGTCTCTTCATCGAGAAGATTTTTAAGACGACGCCCTTCTCGGGTCAGTTCAATATAGTCCGCCCATAATTGAGTGCGCACAGCAGCAGCCAGATTTTCTTTGAATAAAGGGAGGCAGACCTTGCGTACTTCCCAAAATCCCCTAAAGTTAGGGTTGCCGGCCTGGGCAAGTGAATCGCGCATAAATTCAATACACGCTTTCAACTTCTCCTCTGATGAGGGGAGACTGTCGAGTTGTTTAAGAAAACTATCGATCTGTTGGGTATCGACGTCTTGGATGTCTTGCTGAGGAGAATCTTCTACTTCCATGGGAATGGTTTGGCTCATATTTTGAGGGGCGTTCAAGTAAATTGACAAAAAAGTTTAAAGTGAGGATGTTAATCATTTCCACGACTTTTCGTCAATGAGCCAAACAGAGATATTATGACACGCATACAGTTTGATGAGGGATTAGGCCTTTTTAAAGAGGGTTCTCTTGAGGATTTACAGCGACGCGCTCTGTTAGTGCGCAACCAAAAAAATGATCCCAAGCGGGTCACTTTCGTTCTCGATTCCAACCCTAATTATACGAATGTCTGTAACATCGATTGCTCATTTTGCGCTTTTTATCGACATCCAGGAGCAAAAGATTCCTATACAAAGACCATCGAAGAGGTCATGTCCCATATGGAAAAGGCCCGCAGGGCAGGGCTCAAAACAGTTCTACTGCAAGGTGGAGTCAATGACTCGTTAAAAATTGATTACCACATAGAATTAGTCAAGACAGCACGCGAGCATTTTCCCGATATCCATCCCCACTTTTTCAGCGCCATCGAGATTTGGAATGCAGCAAGGGTCTCAGATATCACAGTCCAAGAAGCGCTAGAAAAATTATGGCAAGCCGGATTAAGAACGATCCCAGGTGGCGGGGCTGAAATCTTATCGGAACGTGTCCGCCGCACCATCTCGCCTAAAAAAATGACTCCTGATGGGTGGATCGCATTTCACCATCTCGCCCATAAAATAGGCTTTAAAACGACTGCTACCATGATGTACGGTCATATTGAAGAGCCCGAAGAGGTTCTAGAGCACCTTGAGTGCTTACGTCAACATCAGGATCTGGTACCCGGTTTCGCCAGTTTCATCCCATGGAGCTATAAACGCGATAGGACTTTCCTCAGACGCACAGTGAAAAATTGGGCCGGTAAAGATGCTTATTTTCGCATACTGGCTTTCTCACGCATATATCTGGATAATTTCGATCATATTGGAGCCTCCTGGTTCAGTGAGGGCAAAGAGATCGGCATGGAGGCTCTCCATTATGGTGCAGACGACTTTGGAGGGACTATCATGGAAGAGAACGTCCACAGGGCAACCGAATGGATCTGCAAAGCAGATCACAACGACATGGTCCAAATGATCCGTGAGTCAGGTTTTGAGCCCGCCCAGCGTGACTCATTCTATCAAGTGATACAGACCTACGAAGGAATCGACCAAGTCGATGTTCCCCCCGAAGGTCGCGTCACCGAAGCCGACAACCTTCCCGCCCTCGGCATCCTCCGCTAAGGGCCCGTAAAGAAATAATACCATTTCCAGAAAAGAAAGTCACAAATTGGCACTGTGGAACTTAGGGTATTTGGTAAAGGGCCTCGAAGAAGGGGGTTTGCACCGCACAAGGACGGGAATACACAGAACGCCACTCGTGTAATATGGGATAGTCTTCTTGCCGGATCGTGACATCTTCTTGCGGGATATAGCTCACTTTCCATTGTTTCGTATAAAAATGGCCCCGAACTAAGCGATTAATTTCTGCAAAGTAGTAGGTAATTTGATCCATGCGCATCTCATGAAGGGAACTGATGTTCAGAAATAGATCGACGCTTTTTTGGGGTAGAAGCTGGATTTGATGTGGCAGTAAAAAACAAATGGAGGACTGCTCCCACTCTTCTTTTATATCTTCAAAGGATCGAAAAGGTCGGAAAGAGAAGATTTTTTTATCAGAAAAACAATTCTGCAGGTAGGTTTGGGACACATAAAGCGCAGGTGGGATATCGACAATGACATACTGAATGCCGGGGTGCTTTTGTAAGAAGACCGATGCGTTCCGGCCATAGCCTGCGCCTAATTCCATAACGGTTTTCAGGTTTCCGGCTGCAAACGCAGGAGCCATCGCATAATATTCTAAAATCGAATTGGCCAAATCGGCACTAATCAGCTTCTTGCTACGGTACACAGGAGGAGGTTTACCAAACTCAAATTCTTCTAATGAGTTTAACAACCCGTCCGTATCCATGCTTTTCACATAGTCAAAGAGCATATGCGTATAATAGGTGTGAGTGAACATATACTCTTTGATGATAGTCATATCTTTCCATTCACTCTTCAGCCGGGGAGAACGGATAGCTAGATGGGCTCTGAGTTTATTCATGAGATAGGTCACTTTAGAGAGATGAGACTTCAAAAATCGGAACTGCCTACCATCTCCCATAAAGGTGAAATAATTGCAGGCCACGGTATTTCTGAGATTTTCGATCCCTCTATCTTTGAGCTGAGAAATATTTGTCGCATTAAGCTGATCCCATAACTTTGAGGGACGCATGGGCTCAGGAGCATTCTTGAGCTCTGCAAACATTTCATCGATAACTTGCATCTGAATTTCCTTAGTTTCTAGCGTTAAATTCTTGGGCAATCATCTCGGCTGCGATCTCAAGATCGTGTACATCCACATTCAACCAACAAAAAAGAGGCTCTTTACGGAACCAAGTGAATTGCCTTTTAGCATAATGGCGCGAAGCTGTTTTGAATTTCGTAACAAATTTTTTGTACTCTTTCTCATCTTGGGAGGTTTCAAGAAAATCCAGGCATTGCCGATAACCGATCGCCTGCATGGCAGACGGGTTAGAACGAAGACCTTGCCTTTCCAATTCAGTCACTTCTTCGATCAAACCCCTTTCGAGCATCTGCTCGCACCGCGCATCAATGGAGGGGTAAAGGACATTACGCGGGCGGTGGATAAACCAACAGTGAAAATCAAAATCAGGCACAGGGTGCCCTCTTTTCCACTGATTGTTGCTCACTTTTTCTCCTGTCAGAGTCACGATTTCCAGTGCACGGATGATTTTATGCCTATCCTTGGACGTAATCGTGGAAGCATAAACTGGGTCGCATTCTTTGAGTTTTTCATAGAGAGGCTCCGAACCAAGCCGCTCCATTTCCTCTTCAAGCTTCGTACGCAATTCAGGCATCGACGGGGGGCCACTGGGCGGGCCATAAATCAAGGTCCGAAAATAAAACCCCGAACCGCCGACTACAATCGGGACCTTACCGCGAGCTAAAATCGACTCACAACTCTGGCGAGCCTCATAGTAAAAGTCGACTACATTAAAAGGTTCTTGGATATGACGGATGTCGATGAGATGATGAGGAACTAGCGCTTGCTCTTCTTTGGTAACCTTAGCAGTCCCGATATCCATTCCACGGTAGACTTGCATTGAGTCAGCCGAGATGATTTCTCCTTTAAGCATTTCTGCAAGAAGCAAAGAGAGGGCTGTTTTCCCACAAGCTGTGGGACCAGCTATGAGAATAATTTTTTGAGGTTTATATTTTTGGAACTCTTTAAGCTTTTTTTCGAGAGGAATAATGGAGCCTAAAGGAGAACGGATCTTTTCTTCACATTCTGGCGTGAAAGCGCACACAAATAATTAAATGAGTTATAAGTGATTAAGCCCTTCTTCTTCAGAAGGATATATTTCTAACACTTGTTGAAATCCAGCCATTTTAATGACCTCCACAACATCATCGTTCAAGCTACAAGCAACGACTTTTCCTTCCAAATGTTTGAGTTTTTTTGATACAGAAAGCATAAGCCGCATTCCTGCGCTGCTTAAATAATCAACCTCGGCCATGTTGAGCATCAACTTAAAATGACCGGCTTCAATGATTGAAGTAATTTTTTTTTCGAGTTGAGGAGATGAGGCTGCATCCAAACGCCCTTTTACTCGAATCACAACGACATCACCCTTCTCTTCTACCGTAGCTTCCATGAACCTTATCCCAAAAAAGTTAGTGCATTTTTCATTATGGGAACCAAAAACTTTTAATACAAGCGTTCGCTCAAAACGAGACCGACTTATCCAAGCCCACGTGTGCATTCAATTGCATCACATAACTTTTCCATTCAGAAGGTACCTCCGGAAGAGAAGCCTGTGTTGCTGGTTCCACATGTTTATATTTTAAACTCAGCAAATTTCTGATTGCCTTCTCAGGTTTTTTAAGCATTGCATACAAAGGAAGTAGAAGATTTGGGCAGGTGTAGTGAGAAACCTGTCTTTTTCTTCTTTTCCATTTAGCTTTTTCTCTCTTCGTGGACGTTAGAGAGTATATTTTTTCTGCACATATGTGGGCTTTAGCGAAGTTTTTTAGTTCACAATAATTTCCAAAGGCAATAGAGAGATGTTTTATGTGCTGCTGCAATAAAAGCGCTTCTAAGCGCGATTTAGCTGAAGATAAGAGAGGCAGGCCCAGGAGATTGTCATGAACAATCATACGCTCTTTTTCACGGGCTAAATGATCCAAGCTTGCACCCAAATGATCACCATCTACAGTAGTGAAATAAACAGCTTCTGACAGTAAATAAATAGGAAATAGCCCAGCACATTTGGCAATGATATCTATATCAAATTCCACAGACAATCTCAGATCAAGCCCTCCCATCTCTTTGATGAATAGTGTGTTAAACACAATTCCCGGCAAAAGAAAATTATGTCCTGATTGTAAATAGGCAAACACACCATCTGAAGGAGCAAAGTATCCTCTAGAAAGTTCGGTCTGCGCATTTGTAGTAGGGTACCTAATATCAAACTCTTGATCGATAAGCAGCACTTCTCCCGCACACAATCCAAGTTCCGGATATTTGGTAAAAAGAGTTAGAACGTGTTCGAAAAAAGAGGGAAGGTAGAAATCATCGTCGGGTAGGAAACAAACATAGGGCGTTGTAACATGCATCAATGCTATATGAAAATTGGCCGTTGCCCCTAGATTGGTAGAATGTCGCAGAACCTTAACGCGAGCATCTGATTCCATTAACTCTTTAACTACTTGATCAGTCTCAGGTCCGGATGCATTATCTGCAATTAATACTTGGAAATTGGCAAAGGATTGAGAAAGAATGCTATAAACAGCTCGCCTGAGGTAGTGGGGCCGTTTGTATGTAGGGACAATTGCAGTGATTAAAGGCGACTGTGCATGAATGTGCATAAAAAGCGATCAGTATTCCTAAATTGAAATGCTAACTAGCTGTATGGGGATGAGCCATTCTCGCTTTACTAGGCTCTGCGAGAATGGCTCGATCTATCTACTGATTAGGTGTAGCTACACAAGCATCGCTTCTTCTTCTTCGAACTCTTCGCGATTTTCACTATCTTGGCTGTCTACTTGTACATCGCTGTCTTCTTGCTGGTCGGGATGTCCCTCAGCCACAATACGGCGCGTTTGATCTGGTTGGATCAATTCAACTTGCGCCCTACGGCCCAAACGAGTCGCGACAGTACGGACGATCGTGCGTAGCGCGTTGATCGTATTACCCCTTCGACCAATGACTTTACCGACATCTTCGGCTGCAACGCGAATCTCAATACAAATCTGCTCTTGTTCATCAACTGAAGAAACCGTTACATCCTCGGGTTTAGCAACCAGGTTTTTAATGATGTAGGCAACAAAATCTTCCATGCTAGTACCTATTTTGAATTAAATGTTGTAGGTTACGTTTTCGAAACTCTCTTCCTTATACCAGAACATTTTGTAATTGTTCAGGCAAACGTTCTTGTTAATGAGTAGCCTCACTTGGTAACTATCCATTCCCGCCTTAATCGAACGTGCCTTTCTTTGGCATTCTGACGACTCGTGAATAATTACAACACTTTTACGAGAGAGCGTTCCAAAAATACGTGCTTTGCAGGTTAAAGGATCATCGATAAAAAGCAAACCTTTTTAACCTAGATTAAGTGAAAACCATTTCTCTTGAGATGAAAGATTTTTTTTACATCCAGTACTAATATCAGTGATAGACGCTCTCGGATAAGGGAAACTTCAAGGAAGAAAAACCTTCCAAAATCCATGAGCAATCTTCGTCCTCTTTTCTGGCCATGGTCTAGTAGTTTCAAATCTGCGGGGGAGCTTCTTGAGTATTTTCGGCGACCCATTCTAAATACTCCTGATGACCCTCAGTGATGGGAAGCGCGAGTATCTCAGGGATCTCGTATTGCGCGTGTTGCAGAATCAAATTTTTTACTTGTTCAAACAAGCTAGCTCTCGTCTTAAAAATCACTTTACTTTCTTGCACTGTATCCAGTTGGTTATTCCACATGAAGACTGACTCAACCCAAGGAATAATTTGAGCGCACGCCACCCACTTTTTCTCGACAAGCATTCTAGCAATATGACGCGCCTCATCGAGGCTTGCGCATGTCCATTGGATCTGAATATATTTTTCATCCATTACTTGAAATCTTTTGTATATAGGCAACCTCAGGAATCCGCAGATCAATAATCATTTGCTGATCTTGCCTATATAAATGAGACATTTTGAGAATAGAGTAGTAACTCAGTTGTTGCACACAATTTTTTGGGGTTAGGCGTAAAATCGCCCCCCCCTTGATCGTGATCACGATCTCACGCTTGCCTGCAATCGGGGCCCAGCCCTGAGATAGATCCATTCTTTCAATGGTTTCGCATGGAAGCGCTGCATACACCTTCAGCGCTAGGGACAGATACTCACTGAACATCTGACCACCCCATGGATCGGGCGGAGCATGTTCTCCTAAATAGATGCATGGAAGGCTACGAGGTGAATAAAAAGGTATTATGGGAAAGAAAAATCCACTGGCATCCATGACTGTATTGGTATAATCCTCCAGATAGACCCAAGGCTCTCGCAAGGTATAGTCCACGAAAAGAAGATTGGGTTTCATCTTCTTCAGCCGGACATTTTCAATGATATGAGTGGCAAGCAGCCTCTCTCGGGCCATTTCAAGATCAAATTGGCAAAAGGGAACTGGACAGTCGGTATTTAAATCAAGTGCTTCTGCCAAAAAACCGGTAGGAAGGGATGAAAACTTCATTCCCGAAGTAACTCCGCTTTGCGATCCTGTCTGGACTATCGCTTGGAGGGGACCTGCTACCAGCTTCACTTGAAGTCCGCGGGCCTTTGATTGAATAAGATAACCACATAGGGCTAAACCCATGACGAAGGTGGATGACAGCGTGATAACCAACGTCGCCTTCTTCCAACTATATTTGGGCCCAGCAGTAAAAAAGAGTGCTTTTAGGAGGCTGAGGCCAAACATCGAACATGTCTCTTTTGTTGCCTACGTCTTTCTAAGGCTAGGATAATCAAGCGGTCCATGAGTTTCCCTGGCGGTACCCCTTCCCTGTTCCATATTTTGGGAAAAAGGCTTAGTTGTTGAAGCCCGGGTATCGCATTCATTTCAAACATCCAAAACTCACCTTTTGAATCGAGCAAGAAATCGACACGAGTCATGCCTGTGCAACCAACAGCTTCGTAGGCTCTGCGGGCCAAATCTTTCCCTTTTTCTAAAAGTTCTGGAGTCAAGGTGGCATCAAGAGCTATTTTTACAGAGTTTTGGCCATATTTTTTCTCATAATCAACAAATGTACCTTCAGCCAATTTTTCACCAGGAGCTGGAACGACTATGGGAAAGCTGAAGGTATTTCCCAAAACGGCAAATTCGAGCTCTCGACATCCTACTTTCCCCTCTTCTATCATGACTTGGGTGTCATAACGAAACGCTAGAGTAATCGCTGATTCTAGCTCACCTGGAGTGGCGACAGCGGTAATCCCTACGCTCGATCCTAAATGGACCGGCTTGACATAGACAGGGAAAGGAAGTGCGAATTCAATTTGCCTGAGCAGCACTTGCTTATTTTCCTGCCAATGTAAATACCCAAAGGTGACATCACGTGGTGTTTTAACCCCTCCTAAAGAGGCCAGTCGCTTGGTTAAGACTTTATCCATGCAAATAGCAGCCGAGCGGTAATCAGGGCCGACGTAAGGTTTGCCTAACATTTCAAAAAATCCTTGAATAGTTCCATCTTCACCATTTGTGCCATGTAAAATCGGTAAGTACAAATCACAAGCTTCCAATTCACGGGTGATCTGGGGATCTAAAATTGAAAGGGCATGAGGCGATGCCACTACAGGCTGAGAGGCCTGTAAATCTTCCGCTTCCTTCCCAATGACCCATTTACCCTCTTTATCGATCCCAAAAAACCGTACATTATAAAGCGATCTGTCCAGCCAGCCAGCCACAGCACGTGAAGAGCGCATCGATATTTCGTGCTCACACGAAGCACCACCAAAAATCAGCCCCACCTCCATTTTACGCGGCACCAGCTGCGTCAGCAATTCTCCGTGTAACCGGTTGATATTTCCAGCGCCAATGCATAATAGGACATCGTGGGTCTGTAATACTCTGTTCAGCTCCTCACACCTTCCTTCTTTGGACAGATAGGCGCAAGGGACAGTCGAAACCTCCTTGATCTTATTCAGGAGGGTGTAGGCATCAATCCCATCTATGGGGCTTTCATGTGCAGAATAGATATCGGTCACCAAAAGAAGATCTGCCATCTCAAAGGCTTTCCCAAACTCTTCCAATAAATCGCGTGTACGGGAATAGCGATGAGGCTGGAAGACAACTACCAAACGGCGTTCGCGTACTGCGTGCTTCACTGCTTTCAGGGTCTTAGCAATCTCCGTCGGATGATGACCATAATCGTCCACAAATAAGATACCATGGGCCTCTCCCCGGATTTCACAGCGGCGTCCGATTCCTGCAAAATCCCTAAAACTGGCACGGATTTTTTCCTCAGGAATACCTAAACGCACTGCCATCCCAAAGACTGCTGCTGCGTTCAAAGCATTGTACTCTCCTACGAGGGCTAGATCGATAGCAGTATACGTTTGTCCAGCGAAATGGAGATCGAAAATGGAATGCCATCCTTGCTGTGCATAATTGCTGATGGTTAAAGCATTATGACAACCAAAACCGTAAGAGGTCCCTCTGCCTGCTGACAATGCGCGCAAGACAGGATCATCTCCGCAATAAAAAAGCAGCTTTTCGTTGTCCACTTGATTAAAGAAGGTATGAAAATCCTTGTTCAAAGCTTCTGCAGATTGATAATGATCCAAATGCTCGGGCTCAATATTGGTGATGATTGCTCCGTATGGATGGTATTTCAGAAAGGTCCCATCACTTTCATCGGCTTCAGCAACAAAATATTTCCCAGAACCTTTCTTCCCATTGATCCCTGATAATATCATTCCTCCAACTGCGAATGTGGGGTCCATTCCCCCTTCAATCAGGACAGTTGTCAATAACGACGTGGTAGTTGTCTTACCGTGAGTACCGGCAATTGCTAGAGCGTGATGGCCACCCATCAACTGAGCGAGCAAATCAGAACGGTGCAGCATAGGACATTGCAACGCAAGCGCTGCGCTGTACTCAGGGTTATTTTCCTGGATTTGGGAATTGAAGACTACCGTATCTCCAGCAGAGATATGGACGGCTGCATGCCCGGTACTGACAACTGCACCTTTTTGGATGAGCCTGTCTGTGTTATCGCTCGAAGCAAGATCGCTTCCCGATACAGGTATCTGTTGATCCAGCAAGATACGCGCAAGTGCGCTCATGCCGATCCCGCCAATGCCGATGAAATGGTATTTTTTGAGTGTAGGGTTCATGCGATGTCCTGTATCAAATCAGCTAATTGGATGGCCCTGCGCTGTTGCTTGTAAGCCTTAATATTATCCTTGGCAATTGCGCGATCAGCCAATTGCTGGACAATACAAGCTGCTAGGAGTGCAGCATCCAGTTCATTTTCTTTATACATCTTCCCCCCTTTGACGATCGATACAAAATGTTCTCCATTTTTTTCTTGGTGATTTTCTGTAGCAAAGGGGAAAGGTACTAAAACAGCCGGCAGGTTGTGGGCGATGAGCTCGCACACTGTCGCGGCCCCAGCTCGGGTCACTCCACAGTCAGCAATGCGCATCGCGAGGTCCATGCGCGGCTCAAAAGGCTTGACGCAAGCAGCAATTCCTAACTCTTGATACCGTGTACGTGCTTGTGTAGCTTGATTCTCGTTTCCTGTAAAGTGGAGAACTTGAATAGAGGTTAAGCGAGGAAGAGCTTCCAAAAAAAGAATATTGAGACGAGTGGCTCCCTGGGAGCCACCAAATACAAGTAGAAGGGGTTTTTCACATGGGGTTAAGCCGAAATATTCCCACGCTGCTAAATTTGTGGTTTGGGATCTTTTTCTTTGAGGAAATACGACCTCTACTGCATTTTGGGCAGTTTTTCCTTTCAGGTAAGAACGGGTGATTGGAAAGGTAATGGCAGTTGTATGTACCCAAGGGGCAAATAAGCGGTTCACTTTTCCCAGAACCGCATTTTGCTCATGTATGACAGTAGGTTTTCCCATAAAAGCAGCCGCTGCAAGAACAGGAAGGGTAAAAAAGCTGCCGAATCCGATTACCACATCTGGATTAAATTTCTTTAGAATCTTACTGCTTTGTTTAATGCCTGAGCAAATTTTTCCTAAGCCCTTACATATTTGCAAAGGGTTTGTAAGTGAAAATGTAGCACAAGGAATCTCTTCAAATCGAAAAATCTCGCGATTAAAATAACGGCTCGTTGAAAGGCCTCCGGCAACAAATAAAATTTCCCAGTCGGGTAACGCTTCAGCTAAGCTTTGCGCCGGAAACAGATGTCCTCCTGTCCCCCCCGCACTCAAAATGGCTCTTTTTTTCATTTCTACTTCCAATATTCAACAAAACAGCTAATCCAATCATATTGGATATCAAGGATGTTCCCCCTTGGCTAAAGAAAGGGAGATTGACCCCTTTGCTAGGTAAAAGCCCGGATACAACCCCAAGATTCAAGAAGGCTTGCAGTGCAATCAAAAATGTAATCGCGGCTGCTAAATATGTGCCCGCTGGATTTAGACTTTGCATGGCAATCGAAAACCCTCCAAATGCAAAAAGCATATAGAGAACAATCAGTAGCAAAATACCCACAAACCCGAATTCTTCTGCATAAATTGCAGCGATGTAATCATTTTGAGCTTCAGGCAAATAAGTGAGTTTTTGCAAGCTAGCTCCAGGTCCTCTACCTAATAGGCCTCCTGAACCTGCTGCAATCTTAGCCTGATAGGGTTGATGCCCCTTCCCTTTCAAATCGAGTTCAGGATGCAAATAGACCTGGATCCGCCCTCTTACGTAGGGCAGCTGGTATGCTGCGATCACCCCTATAGAAATCATCACCACCATGGGAAGGACCCAATACTTAAACCGAATGCCCGTGAGAAAAAATAAAGGAATCAACGAAGCGCCCATAACAGCCGTCGTGCCATTGTCGGGCTCAATCATAACCAAAAACATGGGAACGGCTAGGCATGCGATAACCTTGCAAAAGGTCAAAAACTGCACATCGTGTTGTTTACGCCTCAGATACCATTCGATGTAAGCCATAGGAAGCAGGTATTTTACAAATTCCGATGGTTGAAATGTCAATGTGCCCACTCCCAGCCATCTGTGAGCCCCATTACGGACTTTTCCGATTCCCGGCACAAAAACCAACAATAAAAGCACACATGTCCCGGCGAGCAAAAGAGGAGTGCAGCTGATCAGATGCGTGTATCCAATGCGATAGACCAACAGAGCAAAAAATAGACCTGCAGCTGCGTACACGATTTGCCGTAAGCAGGCTTGATGGAGGTTACGATCCAAAGCTCGGTCTAGAATTTCTGCTGAGCTTGTGTTAAACACCATCATCAAGCCTAAGGCAAAGATGAGAGTCACACACAGCAAAATGAGTAGACGCATAAGTTACTTAACGGATTTTGAGTCTATCACCTGGACGTAGGTGCTTGGCTTTTTGGTCATCCAAACCATTTAAACGGAGCAGCTCTTCCAGATTAATTTTATTACGGGACGCTATTAACCAAGGGTTGTCTCCCTCTTTGACAATGTAGTAGTCTCCAGCGGTAGATGGTGCAGGAGCTATAGGAATCTTGTCTCCTTTTGTCAGAGGTACTTTCAGGACTTGCCCAATCTTAAGCTGTGTGGATGAAAGATTGCTGGCCTTCATGATCGCAGCTACAGTTGTGTTGTTAGCTTTTGCAATCTTCTCCAGAAAATCCCCTTTCTTAACCGTGATGTTCACAAATTGGGAGTCTTGTTTCTCTATAGGATGAGAGCGGGTTAAGGGAGCTGTGGGGTTGGGATTATGGACAACAGTTGCTGGAGGATGCTGGGGTGCCATCACTAACTCAGTTTCTTCAAAGGGGTATAAACTTTCACCAATTGGAGCTGCAGGCGTGGGCGCAGAGGTCACAAATTCGTTTAACAGCTCATCTTGAATAAAAGGAGCTACAGCAAGGTCGGCACCCTTTGTATTTTTTTTCTTAATCTCGTCTTTGGAGTCCCCCGTACGAATAGCGGTGGCAAATAGGATCATTAACAGTGCGGCGTTCACCAAAACGGCAATAATAATAGTATCTCTGCGGCTCATAGTAGCTCCCTTACTATATGTGTAAATGTCTCTCCCCTGTGCTGGTAGTCTCTAAACTGGTCATAGCTCGAACAGCCCGGCGACAATAGGACCGTATCGCCAGCGTGAGCTTGCCCCGCTGCGATCCGCACTCCTTCTTGTAGAGAAGAAATTCTTTGTACTGTCATCTCCCGCCTTAGCTCCCTCTCTATCCTCTGTGCAGCATCTCCTAACGCTAAAACGGATTTGACCTTTCCTCTGCAAGAGGGAAGCCAATCACTAAAAGCGCCTCCTTTGTCTACTCCACCAGCGATCAAGATAACAGGGGCATCTAGCGCCTGCAGCGCTTTGATCACCGCGTCAACACTTGTCGCTTTGCTATCATTAATGTACTTGACTCCTGCAATCTCCCTCACAAACTCAAGCCTGTGCGGGGGATGGACAAAGGTTTCGACCCCCTTCTGAAGGACGGCAAGAGATACACCCGTGAGCGCAAACGCTGCTAGAGCATTCTCCACATCGTGAGGAAAAAGACGATAGCAATTATCTCTATACCCTAGAGGCCAAATCGTTTCAACCTTTTTAATCATCGGTGCTACAATTTGCAAGCCGCACACTTGCAATACCTGCTGGGTTACATAGAGGGGTGCGTGCTCTTTCAAGCAAAGAGCAATTTTGAGCTTGGCCTGAACATAATCCTCGAACGAAGGATGGCGGTCGAGATGATTGGGCGTAATATTTAAAACGACCGCACCATCGAAAACGGGATGAATGGCTATCCTCTCGAGTTGGAATGAACTGAGCTCCACCACAAAAACTTCATAAGCGCCATCGATTTGTGATAAAAGTGGAACACCTACGTTGCCTGCTGCCAGAGCGCGCGTCCCGCCTGTATTCAAAAGATGCACCGCTAAAAGTGTGGCGGTGGTTTTACCGTTCGAGCCTGTGACTGCCAATATTTTCTTGCCACGTTGGGCCAACTCGGCCAGAGCAAGATCGATCTCTCCAACCATAGGGATACCCCGATTTAAAGCGGTCGCAACCCAGGGATGAGAGCAATCAATCCCCGGCGATTTCACTAACAATCCCACATTTTCCAATTGGGGCTGCTCTGCATCTGATACAACTCTTACCCCCTCTAAAGCCGTCTGTGCGCGGTCAACACCCAGAACCTCGTCCCCTCTTTCCTGGAGATAGGTAGCCGCACACCTACCACTGACCCCCAACCCTAGAACGACAACTTTCATATTAGGTACATTTTTTCTTCCCATTACAAGGCGGTGCGGTGCTCTGCACCGCCTTGCAATGGACAATAAGTTTATGTAGTGTCCTACTGGAATTTGAGGGTTGCGATGCCTACGATCGCAAGCAACAATCCCACAATCCAAAAACGGACTACCACCTTCGTCTCCGGCCAGCCTTTATATTCAAAGTGGTGGTGGAGAGGAGCACACAAAAAGATACGCTTCTTCCCCAAAAACTTATAGCCACCCACCTGCAGCATTACAGAAAGGGCTTCGATCACAAATACACCACCGATAATACTCAGTAGGAGTTCACGTTTTAGAAGTACAGCACAAACCCCCAAAATAGCCCCTAAAGTGAGAGACCCTGTATCGCCCATAAATACTTGCGCAGGATGACCGTTGTACCACAAAAAACCCAAACAGGCGCCTGCCATAGCAGCAAGGTAAATGGCGATCTCCCCACTCCCCTCGATATACAAAATATTCAGATAGCGCGCGATATCATGATGATTAGAGATAAAAGCAATTAAGGCAAAAGCACTAGCAGCTAGCATGACAGTTCCCGTTGCCAGTCCATCGAGGCCATCTGTCAAATTCACCGCATTGGAAGCACCTGTAATCACAATCATGATCAAGAGCGCCATCCCGATGAGACCCATTCCTGACCACTCCAAGATAGGCTCTTTCAAAAAAGGCACATAGAGGCGGGCCGCATATTCTCTTAGCGTCAAGCTCACTGCGTCTGCTTTTACATCAGGAGCTGCGAACCAATTGCCAAAATGAACCCACTCTGAAAGATTACCCCCCAAAAGATAAAGAGCGATCAAGAATGCAAAGCCCCCTTGAACCAATAGCTTTTTTTTCCCACTGACCCCCTTCTTATTTTTATATCGGAGTTTCAAATAGTCGTCCCATCCACCAAGCGTCCCCATCACGACAGTTGTCAAAAACAGAATCAGGGTAAAAGGACTCCGCAAGTCCATCCAGAGAAGTAGAGATACCAACAGGGCAAAGAGGATCAAGATTCCTCCCATCGTTGGTGTATCATTTTTATTGCGATGCAGCTCTCCCAATAACGGACAATCTTCGCTACGTACCTTGTCGCCTACTTTCCATGCATAAAGCTGCCTGATGAAATATTTTCCAAAAATAAGAATCAACAAAAGGGCTGTGATGGCAGCCAAGGCCATACGGGTCGAACAGTATTCAAAAACTGTTGGAGCCTTAATCCCGAACACATCACGCAATAAATACATCAAAAAAAGGAGCATAAGACCGTATATTAAAGCCCAATTTCGAGAATTTTTCTACACCAAAAAGGAACTTCCAACAACTTATATAAATTCTTGGTATAAATTTTGAAGACAAAGAGACGAGATACAGGATTGGATTCTGTGCTCCCCTCGATGTCGTTCTAAACAGACAACATTGCAGGACAGGGCATGCCTTTTTTAAATCTCTTTGTCCAAAAAAACTTCCTTCATTTTACAAACCCCAGGCGAAGGAAGAGTATTGTAAAAGGCTCAAGTATTTCTAGTTTAAAGAGGGAGTTGCATAACCAGGCTAGTCGCTTCGACAAGATAGTCTTTTACTCTTAATATGGACGCCTCATCTAGGAAGGGAGACATAGGAAATACCTTCAATGCGTAGATTAAATCTATATGTTCTCCCCCCCACGCAGTGGCATTCTATAGCCCAGGGTAATAGATGTGTATGGAGGCGCCTCCCATCCGGGCACTTTTCCATCAGAATCATGCAACATTGCAAACAGCTTACGTGCGATTTTGGCTTGAAATTCATTATATAAATGTAACGAATCGCGATAATTAGTATTATTGAGCTCTTGATCATACTGAACTTTAGCATCAATCGTGGGGGGATAAATTCTGAACAATGTAACAAATCCGTAGTTGCCCGGGTTTATGCAAACCATATTTTTTTCCCGCCCCAGCACCTCCCGAAAAAACATCATCAACTCAGTCATCCTTCCTAGCATGACCTGATAGCCTTCATAACCGAAGAATTTTAATGAAGCCCAGCCTGCTAGAGCTCCAGATGCTCCTCGGGTTGTTTCTAGGGTAAACATAAAAGGGTTGTAATTTGTATATTTCTGTAAGTAAGGGGGGTCCGGACGAGCTAGTTTTTTGGTAAAGCTTTGATAATCTTTAACGAGAAAAAAACTGCTAGCAAAGGGCGACCAACCTGTTTTGTGAAAATCAATTCCCATTGCATCTACTACCGTTAAAGCTGCGATTTGCTTGTAAACAAGCTCGATGACCTCTATGGTTTCTTGTGGAAACATCAGATGATTTAAACGCATGTCATAATTTTTAAAGGTCATCCAGGGCCACCCAATAACAGCGTCTGCATAGAAAAAAGGTTGGGGGTAGCCTTTGGCATTTTGATATGAATCGATTAACTCACGAATTTCATAAGCTGCATCGATAGCAAATGCATCGGTAGTGCCCATGGTGCACACGATCATGACAATCGGTTTATTTTCTTCTTGGCATTTCTTCATCTCGTTCTTTAAACATTGAATATCCATGCGACTTTCTGCATCTATGGCGATTTGGCGGACATTATTCGTACCAAGACCCGTCCAATCCCCACATGTACATTGTGCATAATGTCCCGCGGCTGACACTAACAATTGACCTTCTTCGCGAATGCCCGTTTTCCGAGAAGACTCGCCAAGTACAGTGGTCAAGGCAAGCTTCAGAGCATATAAATAAGAACCTGTCCCCCCAAAAGTATAGATACCTCCAGACACTGCTGGATCCCACCCCAAGAGTTCAGCGAGCATCGCACCCGATTCAATTTCAGCCTTAGCAACATTCCAAGAATATTCTCCTCCAGCAAGATCGGCATTGAATACTTGGCTGAGTGAAGCGCCAATGATTGAAGCAGTATTTGCGGGAGGATTCACACCACTCAATGCCATAGGGTGCCCCCAATTAGGCATTCCGTCAAACAGCTGAATAATTTCTTTAATTACTTCTGAATGGGGCGTAGATTTCTCACGCAAAGTTGCAAGTTTGCATAAAGAATAGTCAGGGACAGCGGGACTACCTAAGAAGGGCGAAAAATCAACTTTTCCATTTTCATAATAGTTATGCCTGAGTTGATTTGCCTCAGCCAGAGCTTCCTTGAAGCTATTTTCGAAGTGTTTATGCTTTGGAGCTTCCTTCCACGGGGAGGGAAATCCCTCCTGAAGATCTTGAAGTATCTGCCGCCATCGTGCGCTCATTAAGTGTTCTTGGCTAATTTGTTCACCAAGTCAATCGCAATAATTCGAAAAAATTTTTGATACACCTGCGGCATGCTACTCTCCAGTTTTTCTAGATCTTCTCTACCCCATACTAAGCATCGTAATTGCTCTGAAAGGGCGTAGACAGCAGTGGTAGTCACATTTTTAGTGATATAACTCATTTCGCCTATAAAATTCCCCGAAGAAACGATTAAACCTTCACTGTGATCAATCGATGCTAAACCTTCCTCAATAAACACCAAAAGAGAATTGTGCACCCCTTCCTCAATAACTAGATCTCCTCTATAAAAAAATGTTTCAGTTGCAAACTTATAAATTTGGATAAATTCACTATTGCTCATACTTGAAAAATACATTTCGCGGATCTTGCGCATGTGGTCGGGTAAAAATATAGAAAGTGTATCTTTGAGAATAAAAAACAATTTTACAAAGTTGATAGCTGCTGCTATGCCGCTAAAAAATATGAGCGCGATCATCCCCTCAGTTTTAAGACCAGCTACAAAACCAGCGACGACATAAACCGTCATTCCTAAAGCAGATACCCCCCTCAATACTAGAATATTATTTGAAAGAAAGGAGCTGATAATAAACAGTTCTGCGATTGTAATTAAGATATTTACTAGCATCAAATTCCTTACTTCTTATGCAGTAATATTTGCAATATACTCAAACAGATATGCAAAGTTTTCTCCTGAATGTCACGCTTTGGATTATATTCCACCAGCTCAAAAGCAATTAAACGCCTATCGCTGCTTAGCAATAACAAGCTATCTAGTAGTACATCTTTACTGATCCCATGGGGCTCTGGAGTACCTACTCCCGGAGCATCCTTAGGATCAATCACATCAAGGTCAAGCGAAACACCAAATCTCTGCACACCCTTGCAAACATGCTCAATTGCCTCCAGCATGACAGTTTTAAGACCTTTTTTACACACCTCGTCCATCATAAATACACGAACGTTGAGCTCTTTAAGTAATTCAGCTTCTTCCTCCTCATAAGAACGTGTACCAATTAGACATACATGTTGAGAATGAATAACAGGACTATTTTTCTTAACTTGTGAAAGCTTTTTCTCCCCATACCCAAGCAGTGCAGCAAGAGGCATCCCATGCCAGGCTCCTGAATGGGTGGTTTGAGGTGTATGAGCATCCATATGCGCATCAAACCAGATTAAACCAAATGGCTCATCTCCTTGGTCCATCGCAACCCCATTCCAGGTCCCAACAGCTATAGTATGATCCCCTCCCAAAACAATAGGAAATAATGAATGCTGTAGTGTCGTGTAAACTTTAGCCGACAATTCTTGAACAAATTGGACAATTATGTCCAAGCTACCACTAACTGGCAGCTGGCATTCAGAAGAACGTACTGCCGGACTGATGCTTTCCCAATCTGAAATGGCGATCTGATCCCATACTCTTTTTATGGCTTCGGGTCCCAGTTCACAGGAATGATCCCGTGCACCCCAACCTAAAGAAGCTCCAATCAATTGACAGTTGCGTGCCATTATAACTTAAATGTCCCTAAATCCGAATGAGCCACACCAAAGGTCCTTGAGCATCTTTTTAGATGCTAGTTTATTCTTTTGCACGCTGGAGCAAATCATTACAGCTATACGACCCACTTCTTTTAGACACTGGCACCCTATAGACATAAACAAGGAGTTATCACTAAGTATTATTTTAGACAATAAAATATTTTCCTTGTAACCCCGTTGAATGTACCGATCTTTTATCTTTTGAAACCGAAAAGGCACTCCTTCACAAGACCTTCGTAAATTTCTGGATTTTTAAGCACCCAGAGTATGGCCTTTCCTATTATAAGTTATTGCCCGCCTTGTTTAGATATGATCCCCCGAAATAGGATTAGTGCTCTCGCTGTTCCGATCACACTTTTCATTTTTGACGTGGTCGTTCTTATCACAACCCTGACTCTTGGAATTTTAGGTCTAGTTGGAGGAAATCCAAATATCTACATTAGTGGTATGTCTTCTGCGGCTTCATATGCTCTGATTGGAGTGGGCTCCGGCATCACACTTCTTTATTTTGCTATGTTTATTCAATCATGTGTTGAGCGCTCTCGGGAAAATTCAAAACAAGTTATCGGCAGAAATTCATAGCCCTCTACGATGGCCCCTCAGTCCCTTTGAGATGAGTAATGTAGTTGGATATTACCAATATTGCAGTAGTTGGTCCATTGCATAAGCACGAGCACCTTTGAGAAGAACCACATCTCCCGGTTGAGCCAGAGCTTTTAAAGCAGCTTGTAGGTCGCCCTGCGTTTGAAAGAGCTCTACTTGTTTTTGAGCATTTTTCCATATAGATCTCATTGTTTCACAGCGGGGGCCAAGGCAAAGCAAATAGTCAGCGTGCTGCAGGGCAGTTTCCGCAACGCGTGTATGTCCTTGTTCTGTATAATCCCCTAATGCATCCATTTCGCTTAAAACGGCGATTGTTTTGCCTCCAGGTTGAGGCTTAGGAAGGTTTTCAAGGGCTGCGACCATGGCATCCGGATTGGCGTTATAGGCATCGTTGATGAAGAGGATCCCCTGCTTTTCTACCGGTTCAAAGCGCATGGGAGGCAGCTTAAGGGTTGGAGCCACTTCACAGATTGAGGACCAAGGCACATCGAGATTGCGAGCCAGTGCGACTGCCGCTAAAAAATTATGGTGATGCACTCGAATAGGCAAATTTAAGTAGCAGTCACAAGGTTTCTCCCCTTTGGCATGCACGCGCACTCCTTGTGGGATTGCCTGCAAGAAATAGTCGGCCTCCCTAGTGGTTAAAGAAAAGGTTTTCTTAGTGCAATCTCCTGTAGAGGCTACGGCGTCGTAATGGAGGATATCACGGTGCACTAAACCTAAAGTCGTTTTGGCGTGGCTAAAAATGGAAGCCTTCTCACGGCTGATTCCAGCAAGGCCATCGGAAAAGTTGACCGCATGCTGCACAGCGACTGTGGTAATCAGAGCAATATCAGGAGGTGCAATCGAAATGAGGTTCTTGATATTCCCCTCGTGGGTCATTCCCATTTCCAAAATGAGATACTCTTCATCCCCATTTGCCATCAAAATACTCAAAGGGAGAGTCGCCTGGCTATTATAACTTAAGGGACTAGAAAAGACGCGATAGCGGGTGCGCAACAGTGCTGTGGTAAATTCTTTGGTCGTTGTCTTACCAAGCGATCCGCTAATGGCAATCACCTGAGACGACCTGCTGGCTAGGCTAATACGCGCCAGCTCTTGCAATGCTGCCAGCACATCCGGGACAAACAAGAGAGGCAGCCCCCCCCCATCACCAAGGTAGCCTTCTTGAACGATGGCACCCACAGCTCCTTTAGAGGCCGCTTCTTTCAAAAATGCATGTCCATCCACGCGGTTTCCAGGCAAAGCAAAAAACAAATCTCCCGCAGCGATCTTCCGGCTATCGATGGCTACTCCCTGTACCAAAGCTTGATCGGGATGATAGAGTGACAATAAATGGGCTAAATCATGAAACGGAATAGGGCGCATGTGGATAATTTAAGTGGTGGGTTGTTTTTTTTCCATGGGGTTGGTATGGTTTGATTTTACGGTGGCATAGCCAAGTGGTAAGGCAGAAGCCTGCAAAGCTTCCATTCCCCAGTTCAAATCTGGGTGCCACCTTATCTTTTTTCCATCCATACACCTATGTTATTCCTAATTGCAACTCCTATTGGTAATCTCAAAGATATCTCTGCTAGAGCACTGGAGATGATTGCAGCCTGTGATTATCTCTTATGTGAAGATACAAGACGCACACGAATCTTACTCGATCATTATCACCTAAAAATTCCGTTAAAAAGTTTTCACCTCTTTAACGAAGCTTCCCGGCAAAATCGTGTCATTGAGGATTTGCAAAATGAAAAAACCATCGGGCTGGTCTCCGACGCAGGAACTCCAGGAATTTCAGATCCTGGCGAGCGGCTTGTGCTTAAGTGCCGACAAGAGGATATTGCAGTTGTCCCCATTCCAGGCCCTTGTGCAGCTATTGCAGCCATTTCGGCATCTGGACTTCCTACTACCCGTTTCCAATTTTTCGGGTTCCTCCCTCGCAAAAAAGGGAGATTAAAAAAACTTCTATCAGAAATGCTCGCCTATCCAGGAACCTCAATCTGTTATGAGTCCCCCTATAGACTGGTCGATACACTCAAAATTTTAGCTGTCCTCGATCCTACTCGAGAATGTTCTGTAGCGCGAGAAATCACCAAAAAATTTGAAACCTTCACTAAAGGTCCTGCAGCTGAGCTCCTGACCCAATTTTCTGCCGTACGTGCAAAAGGGGAAATTGTCTTGCTGATATCGGGTATTGAGGACTAATGACAATCCTTGCTATACTCAAGCCTTCTTAAACTATATTTACTGGAGTGATCGATTATGGCAGATGCTAAAGAAATCATTTTTGAGCAAGCCGCTCGTGATAAACTCGCCAAAGGGATTCAAAAACTGGCCGACACTGTCCGTCCTACTTTAGGGCCGAAAGGCAGAAACGTAGGTCTAGAAAAGAGTTGGGGCGCCCCGACCATCACAAATGACGGCAACAGCATTGTGAAAGACATTGAATTGCCCGATCAATTCGAGAATATGGGCGTATCCATGGCCAAAGAAGTGGCTGCTAAATTAAAAGATAAATGCGGAGATGGAACGACAACAGGAACGATCCTTCTTGATGCCATGGTGCAACAGGGGATTAAATACATCGCAGCCGGAGCCAGCCCCATTGGACTAAAAAGGGGCATTGATAAAGCGGTAGAAGTGATCGTAAAAGAGCTCGAAAAAAGCGCGATCCCTGTTAAGGACTCCAAAGACACTCAAAATATCGCGACTGTATCGGCTTCCGGTAATACCGAAATCGGGGAATTCATCACACAAGCGATTGAAAAAGTCGGTAAAGAGGGTGTTGTCACGATTGAAGAAGCCAAGGGAACTGAAACTACCATCGAAATGGTAGAAGGTATGCAGTTTGACCGGGGGTTTATTTCAGCTTATTTCGCAACAAATCCTGAAAAAATGACAGTCGAGATGGAAAATCCTGCTATCTTGGTAGTCGACAAGAAAATTTCCTCAATTCAAGAACTCCTGCCGATCCTCCAAGCGGTAGCCGGTTCAGGGCGTGAGCTGCTCATCATTTGTGAAGATCTCGAAGCTGATGCCCTCGCAACGCTTGTTGTCAACAAGATCCGCGGTATCCTGAAAGTAGTGGCTGTAAAAGCTCCTGGTTTCGGTGACAAGCGCAAAGCCATGCTGCAAGACATCGCCATCCTTACCGGCGCCACACTTGTCTGTGAAGAAGCGGGCGTAAACCTCAAAGATGCCACCGCGGATGTCATGGGGTCATGCGATCGGCTGATTATCACCAAAGAAACCACCACTCTGGTCGGCGGAAAAGGGACACAGGCAGAGATTGAAGGGCGGATCAAACAGATCGATGCTGAATACGAAAAAACGACAAGCTCTTACGATAAAGAAAAGCTGCTGGAGCGCAAAGCGAAGCTAAAAGGTGGCGTTGCCGTGATCCGCGTCGGAGCAGCAACTGAGCCTGAACTCAAGCAGAAAAAACAAATGTTCGAAGATAGCTTGAATTCCACAAAAGCTGCTATGGCAGAAGGGATTGTCGCTGGTGGAGGAACTGCCCTGCTACGAAGTCGCAAGGCCATTTCCACTTTAAAGCTCGAAGGAGATGAGGCCCTAGGTGCCGGCATTGTCAACAAAGCTTGTGAAGCCCCAGCACGGCAAATCATTTTGAATACGGGCCTTGATAGCTCTGTTGTCATCGCCCAGCTTCTAGAACAAAAAGATAGCGTAGGTTTCAATGCTCGCTCCGAGAAGGTAGAAGACCTGTTGAGCTCCGGTGTAATTGACCCTGTGAAAGTTGTTAAAAATGCTTTGACTCATGCTGCTTCTGTAGCAAGTATTGTGCTAATATCAGAAGCCCTCATCGGCGACGCCGAAGAAGAGTCCTCTGATAGAAAAGGAGCCGCAGCGTAAATTGAGCCAAAGGGCTCCAGATGTAAAAAAATGGGGGAGGAACACTAACGTACCCCTCCCCCTCGACCTAAATTCGCGTGGAACCTAGGAAATCCCTCTTAACTTTCTCTCACGGAGAAAGACAGCAGAGGCCTGCACCTCTTCAGCTTTGATTGCAATGCAACGCTCGGCTCTTGATTAGCGCTGGTCGCAGCATTTGTCGCAATCATACGCATCTTTTTGACCTGGACGTTGATTTGGACGCTGTTCTTGTGGATTACGTGGTTGATTTGGATTTCGTGGAGAAGTCTCCTCTCTTCGCTGAGGATTTCTTGATGGTTCTTCTCTTCGTGGATTTCTATCTGGATTTTGTGGGTTAGCTTGACGCTGTGGCTGACGTTGTTGTTCTTGTTTGTTATTAGACATAATATTCTCCCCATTAGTTTGATTGAAAACGTAGAGAATCTATCACTTAAGAATCTCTATTACTTTTTATTTAACAACAAAGCGGCTAATTATTCAAATTATTTCTAATTAATAATTTACATTTTACAATAGGTTAATATAATTCTCTCTAGAACCACTTTTAACGGCATAAACCAAAAACTTCTAAAACAAGATCACTTAAAGAAGGATTCTGCTGGCTCGTGAAGTCACAAACGCTTGGGCATAGAGGTAAAATAAAAGTCATAGTATAGTACTTAGACTGGAGTGTTTTTTAATGCGTATAGCCCACCTATCAGATCCTCATTTCTCACAATTTACGATGCACCCTAGCCAATTTTTATCCAAAAGATGGATGGGAAATTTTAATTTTCAGCTCTTTCGTAAAAAGACTTACCAAACGTCCCATCTCTGGCATCTTCCTCAATTGTTGAATGCTCTCAATGTAGATGTGGTATTTATCACAGGCGACTTTTCATCCACTTCTCTAGATGCGGAATTCGAGGAGGGAAAAAAATTTATTCAGGCTTTTCAGGAGCAAGGTTTACCCACCTACGTCTTGCCCGGCAACCATGATAGTTATACCAGACGTGTTCAGCGACAGAGGCGGTTCTATGATTTTTTTTCTTCTTGCGATCTCCGTACAAAAAGAGTCGAGTGTAGTCCTCTCCAAAAAGGGTGGTGGTATGTGGGTATCGATTGCGCTGTCGCCGCCCCCCTTTTTTGCGCTTATGGCAATTTTTCTGAAGAAACAGAGAGGCATTTGGTCGAAGCCCTTTCTACGATCCCTACCACAGACCGGGTGATCTTTTGTAATCATTTCCCTTTGTTTCCTGGAGGCCATCCTTTGCATGATCTCAAAAGGGTCAAGGCTTTACAAAAAATTCTGCAACGTTTTCCTCAAGTGGTTCTTTATTTGCACGGCCACGATCACAAATACTATATTGTTGACAGACAGGCAGAAGGCTTTCCCTTCACACTCAATAGTGGCAGTTGCGCACATCGGCCCAATGGCACCTTTTTCATTGTCGATTTATTTGAAAAAGAATGTCTTGTGCAACAACTTCTTTTTGCACAAAACGGAAACGAACTTGCTTGGAATATCAACTGGCAAAAGCACTACGCATTAAAATCCTGATTGGATCATGTGCTTGGCTAGCTCTGCTGCAGAAATAGCGGGATGAGCAAGGGTAGCAGCAATTTTTTCAGGCCTCACCTCGGGCATCTGCTTGAGCATTTCAACCCATTCAGCACGTTTTTGGGCATCAGTAGAAATCGTGACGGTATCTTCGACACGCGCCGCTTGTATGGCTTCCTTTGGACCGACTGTTTTGACAGTCTGGATAGTATCGATGCCCGTAATTTCCATATGATCTAGATCAAACCATCTTTTCGCAAAAAGATCAAAGAGAAAGGATCTGCATCCTCTTCGGTAAAAAGCTTCATCTCGCTTTCTTGGTCCATTGGTCAAAGGCATCTAAGATTTCTTGCAGATCCAGCTCATGGGCGGATGGGTAGATTAAATCGTAACCTGTAAGTTGTGCCGGATTATGAGTGGTTGCGAGAGCAACCACAAAACAACCCGCAGCTTTACCAGCCTGAATGCCTGCTGGAGCATCTTCAAAAACGACGCACTCTTCGGGCTTAAACCCTAAATGGTGTGCTGCAGCGACGAAAATATCGGGAGCCGGCTTACCATGGGCAACGGTCTCCGCAGAAAGATAATCTTCAAAATATTTTCCCAACACTGTTGAGCTTATAAAGAGTTCTAAATTCGCCAAAGGTGTCGACGAAGCAATAATGTGAGGGATTTGTGCGGCAATAACTTGGGTTAAAAATCCCTCCATGCCGGGCAAAAGGGTGATCGCACCTTTGGCAATTGAACGGAAAAGCTGCTCTTTTTTCTCGGCCCACTGAGTACGCGTTTCGAGGGCAACATGCGGGAAAAGGCGTTGCAAGATGAGATCGTTGCGCATCCCAAAGCCCGCCTCAAATCCCTTTTTGTCCATATTGAAAAGAGGTTCATCCTCCATCAACATTTGCCACGAGCGCCAGTGCAGCGCGCTACTGTCGATCAGTACCCCGTCATTATCAAACAAAAAAGCTACTGATCTCACGAATTTCCTCCACCTGGTGGCGCAGCATCATCAATCGATCGAAACCAACAGCCACACCACAACAATCGGGGATGCCATGCGCGAGAGCTTGAACGAGCTCTTCATCTAGAGGCAGTACTTGCTTTCCTAACTTCTTGCGCTCCTCATTAGCTTCGATGAGACGCCTGCGCTGTTCGTAGGGGTCAGTAAGCTCATGATATCCATTGGCAAGCTCCGTGCCTTGATAGTAAACTTCAAAGCGCTCAGCCAATCCATCCGGGCCAATGCCAGCCAGTGCGGCTTGCTCTGAGGGGAAACCATTCACGACAGTCAAAACTCCCTTTCCTAAGTGAGGTTCCACTTCAAATGCATATACAGCATCCCTTTCTTCAGCATTAGAAGGGTAGCTTCCTGTGTAATGCATGAATAGTTCCCGATAAGAAAACGTCTCGTGTATTGGCGGAAGATCGTCTAAAAATAGACGGATAAATTCCAATGTTTCATCCATCATTTGCTGGAACGAAAAAGCGATCCGGTACCATTCGGCCATTGTGAACTCAACAGTGTGCCGCTCTCCTTGTTCACCATCGCGAAATACATGGGAAATTTGATAAATATCCCCACTTCCCTCAGCCAGAAGTCGTTTCATACCATATTCTGGCGATGAGTGAAGAAAGGCTGGCTTTCCACAACACACCACATTCACTAAGTCAATGTGGACATCTACAGAAGCGGACCTACTCAAAATGGGTACATCCACCTCAAGCACGCCCCTCTTTGCAAAAAAAGCGCGAGCAGCAGCCAATAGGGCCGCTCTATCTCTTAGAATCTCCGTTTTACTTATTGACGCGAGAGACATACTCACCCGTACGGGTATCGACTTTGATCACTTCACCTTGTTCGATAAAAATAGGAACCTGTACCACGCCACCCGTTGTTAACGTCGCCGGTTTGAGTACCCGCCCTGAAGCAGTATCGCCACGAACACCTGGCGATGTCTCCACAATCTCAAGTTCCATGAAAGTGGGTGGTTCAACGGTGGTAGGCTCGCCTTTGTAGAATACTAAGCTGTATACAGCATCATCTTGGAGCCACTGCTTCACATCTTCAATTTTATCTGATGGGATAGTCATCTGTTCATAGGACACATCATCCATAAATGTGGCACCCTCTCCATCTGAGTATAGCAGACGCATTTTCGCCTCTTTTACATCTGCTTCATCGACAGTTTCGCCTGATTTGAAAGTACGTTCAATTGTACGGGCCGATTTCAGGTGCTTTAACCTCACGCGCGTGAAGGCCTGGCCCTTACCCGGCTTTACAAATTGAACTGAAACAATCGTATAGGGCTGTCCATCGACCTCAATTTTCATTCCAGCGCGGAAATCATTGGTTCCAATTTGCACCATAAAACGTTCCTTGATAAGGTAGAAATAACAGACTATATCATGAAGAAGAATACCTGACAAACCTGAGTTTCTAGGTAACCTTCCTCGCAAACTTGGGATTTCTTACGTGGCAATGAGCTTTGATAGCAATGACCCTCACGAAGCGCAAATCGCGCGCGAAACACTTGAACGATACTCCGGTTCGGACATAGAGAGCTTCGGCTCTTATTTACTGCTGACAAATTTCTCGCGCTACATCCGTACTTTCGCAGAAATGCATCAAGTCCCCCTGATGGAAGGTTCGATGTTTACATCAGCACACTCTCCTGAGCACGATGTGAGCATTGTGGATTTTAAGCTCGGGTCAGCCGCAGCAGCTCTTATCATCGACCTGTGCAGCTTCCTACCCAAGATCAAAGCCGGTTTGATGCTCGGCATGTGCGGCGGCCTGCGCCGTCACTATAATATCGGTGATTACTTCATCCCTGTTGCCGGCATCCGTGGAGAAGGAACCTCGGATTTCTACTTCCCACCCGAAGTGCCGGCTATCGGCAATTTTTTGATCCAAAAAGCCGCAACGGATGTACTGGATGCCGAAAATGCTCCTTATCACATTGGAATCACCCATACCACTAATATTCGGTTTTGGGAATTCAACACCGCTTTTATCGAAAAGCTCAAAGAAACAAAAGCTCAAGCCATCGAATTAGAGTGTGCCACACTGTTTGCAGCCAGCTACCGCCGCAAACTCCCTCTTGGGGCCCTGCTTCTTATCTCTGACCTTCCCCTAACACGAGAAGGAATCAAAACCAAAAAGAGTGCCAAAATGATCTTCGATACGTATACCATGGATCATCTACAAAAAGGGATGCGCACGATTGCCGTCATGCACGAAATGCTCATGCACAAAGCCAAAGGTGCCTTCCGCGGCGAATCTGCCGACACCGACATATAGAAGTCTTCTTCGGAATACAACAGCGGTAGTTCTTCGCAATATACCATTCACAATATTTCAAAATTCTGATAGATCTTTTCCTCCTATCACTCACAATCGATGCAGAAGCCATCCGATCAATTTCAGCTTTTTTCAGCTTATACCATTTCCAGAAAATAAAGCCATGAAGTGGCACTGGGTAACATGATAGATTTGAAGGATCGTTTCGAAGCCTATGTTTTTGCACCTAAGCGAGAAAGGATCGTTCAAAAATGGCGTGTTATACAGTGCCACTTCATGGCTTTATTTTCTGGAAATGGTATTAAGCTTTGCTGCCTCTTCACGCCAACGTGCTGTAGCAGAACCAATTTCTTTTATAATCTTTTTGGCTTGACCAATGTCGAGATAAAAAAGAGGGCGTCACCTTGTCTGCAGCCAGCTACCGCCGCAAACTCCCCCTCGGAGCCTTGCCGCTCATCTCCGAACTTTCCCTCACTCGCAACAGATATTTAAGACCTCATTGGCCTCCCCCTATGAGTTGGCACTGATGTAACAAGTTCTCGACAATAGCCAATTCCTGTTTCTGTTGCTCGTGAAGCCTCTGATCAACATCTATTCTGTTTACTGCATGAATGCGCGCGTTTAAATGCACTTTTAGTTTTTCCAACCCTTTCTTCTCCTGAGTAGTCATGAACTGCTGCACCCATTTAGGATTTTTTGTCAGATGCTGCAATTGAACCAAAGTTTTTGAATAACCATAGTATGAAAAATCAAAATCAAACCCTAAAGGCTTTGGCTTCTCTACGACATGATCTTGGTATGGTTGTTGGGCTTGTATGGGTTCTGGAGTTGTAGACCAATAGGGAAACTGTTGCTTGATTAATGCGATTCTACGCACATCATGCTGATTCCTAGACACTTCCTCGCGACGATATGCTGTGATGGCACATTCTATTTCCGATGGAAGATCGGAATTCCCATGAATATAACCGGGCCTGTTGTATAGAGCGAGCAATTCCTTTAATATCTCATCGACATGATGACTAGAATAGGAATCCATGAGGTTGATTACCTGTGCATCAGCAAAAAACCGAGTTATAGAGTTCCAACTTTCCGTCCTATGGGTGTTGTCTCTTTTGGCAGTTTGCATCGACCCCCATGCCAGTTTAATCACATCGTCTTTTAGCATTTGACCAGATTTAAAGAAAAATCGATTGATGGTTGGGGGGTGGTTTAAAAACTCCCTTACTCCATCGAGGGAACGCGTTTGAATGATTTTGGTACAATCTTTTAGTACAACAAGGTTATCCCATGCCTCAAAAATGGGGGTGACAAGATGTGCTAAAGGGGCAGCCCGATTAACGAGGGATTGTCTTAAATTCCTGAGCATCTCGACATATTCTGTGGTGTGTTTTTGGATTTGAGAATGGGACGGGCCCCAACTGAGTAAATATCCGCCTTCTTGCGGAGGCTGATAAGCATCGAACAATCTCTGAAACCAACCCCGCATCTTCTCCAGCGTATCTGTATTATTGACCTTTAACAGCACCTCTGTGTAACCAATTAAAAAATGAATGCAGGGAAAAATAGTCTCTTGGATCTTAGCCCCAACTATAGCCTCGATGAAACTATCTTCAATATAGGCATAAGGGTTTTGAGTTTTAATGCAATCCATAAAATCAATCAATGCCCGTTTAGCCATGTAGTCGCCAAAGTTAGTGGAGAAGGCGGCTGCCCAATAGCCCGGTATCAATTGATTTAAGGTATCCGTAAAAAGGGTGGGTAGGTGGATGGGTTTCCCCACCTTTTCGCAGATAAGAACTATAATCGGAAAATGAGAAGAAAATTTGCCAGATGATAGTACCGTTCTGATGAGCTTGTCGACTGTTTGAACAGCAACCGGCTCGAGGATTGCATCCTTGGGCAACGCCTCTCCTAGGGCTTTTAAAAGCGCACACGAAAGACTTAGGTTGTTGGCTGGGCAGAATGTATCGCATTCCAATAGAAAAGAGACACCTACGTCAATATTAAAGTGGTTAATAAAATCCAAAATCCATTGGATTTTATTAAGGGTTTCCGGATGCTTTTGGTAACCCGGCTGCCTAAGATCCGTAAGCATTTGAAGCATCATTTCAGGAAGACCTAAGTCATTTTTTAGATAGGGGTGGCCTGTGATTAATGCTTGGAGCTGACACCAAGGATCTTGGTATGCTGCGAATTTGACTTTTTTTAACATTTCTCTGACAAATGGATTGACTTGCTGAGTCACAAAGGTTTTAAAAACCTCAGCATCCAAGACTTCTTGGGCTATTTCATAAATGACGCTGATTAACGAGACCGATCGACTATCTAAATGGCGCGTGTCTGTTTGCGGGTTATCCGTGTTCGTAGAAAAATCAGAGAAATAGATATTCAAAAATTGTATCAATAGGGAGAGATGTTCTTCCCTTTTACCTTCCTCAATTTGTTGAATTTTGGCCTTTAGAATTTGAGCAACGTACAAATAAAACTGTTCGTATTGAAAAGAATTTCTGTGCTTTTCAGTAAACGCCTTAACTTTTTTGTACTTCTCCGTTGCTTCTTGGCACTTCAGTCCTCTAACCACATAGCAAGCGGCAAAATATTCTTGGTATGTAGCATGCACAAACTGCCCTCCCCCCTGGTCGATTTGAAGCAAACCAATTTCTTCTAATCCTTTTTCGACAGATCTTTTATAGTCTTCGTCTTTTGGCAACGCTCGATTTTTAATTTCTAAAGCAAAGTGGGTTCTCCTTTCTTTTTCCAGGCTCATAAAAGCTAATTTTTCTAAATGCTTAATTATTTCAGAATATTTTTTCTTAATTTTTTCAAGGCTATCTGTAGAACCTTTCCTTTTTTTCCGATGCGCGTTCACCATCAAAGAAGTCACAAACTTCTCAGTAAGCACTGCACTATTGGTTTCCCGTAAAATATGGGGGTATTGTCCGGAGATCAGTAATTGGCAAACGGTACTTAGTGAGATCGGCACTTCACATATTTTTTTCAAATAAGGATTGGCATCACGCCGTAAAACCTTTTTCAACCCATTTTTCAACTCTTCTTGTTCGACCGAAGCAAAGTAAAAATTGACCAATTCCTCTTTTTGTTCAATTTTATAATTATCCATTCTAAAAATTTTCATTTTCTTCAAATCGATGATTTCATCAAATCTTCCAGTCGAAAAATGAGGCCTTGAGGTCATGATCAATCTGCGTCGCTGAAAGAGTGCTTTTAACGCATTTTCAAGATGGGGTTGGATAATCAGCTCGTCCAGACCATCAACAATCCATACCGTATTAGAATCATGAATCAGATTTTCCACTAACTTTCTTTCATAAAACGGCAATGGACGGTTCAGAATATACAACTCCACCAGATCGATGAGTTCTAGATCTTCCATCGGATCAGGGTTTTGAAGCAAACACCGTAGGGGAAGATAAAAAACAACAGATCCCAGCTCTTGACTTGACTGAAGTTGATAGGCTAATTGTTGAGATAAGATTGTTTTTCCCATCCCAGCGCTCCCCTCAATCAGTATACGGGCATTTCTTGCTTTTGAGACTAGAGAATCGAGGATGGTTCTATCTTCTAGAAGCGCGCATTTCATGAAGGGAATAGTTGAAGTGTTTCCTTCGAAAGTTAAGAAATGATTCAACAGTTTACGTTGCAACCAAACTGCGTAAGTAATGGGTTGTACCTTCTGCTTGGCAGGGAGTGCTTGATTTCCCTTAGGAGAGGCAGACACCTGCGCTATTTTTTCTATTACTTGAGGTAAAGAAAGAAAAAATTCCCGATGAATATTTTGTAGTCGGATGCTTTGGCCAAGTAAAAAAGAATAGTGGGTACAATTCCCTGCTCGCTGGTTGGGAACAGTTGGATAGGAAATCCTAACAAAGAGAGGGAGGAATTGAGACGGAGAATAGATTTTTTTGGCATACTCCCGACCAATCTTCCTTCCAGTTGTCTCAAAATCAGGAAAGGTTTTATGATAACATTTTTCAGAAATTTCGAATAAGCCGCTCAAATATTCGCCCAATTTTGCGTAACCCGGCTCACTTAAAACTAGCGTCGTAACATGCCTCTTTTGCCCTTCAGAAAAGCCACCTAAGTTATCAACACGAATCTCTAATGTATTATTTTGGTGTTTCTTAAAGGCGACATAAATTGTGTGATGAGGCAACCCTGTGTGGACAACATATTCAGTATCAGGTGCAATATCCCTAATTTGACGCACCACATAATCAACTATGATAGGATTGATCAAAGGGCGGTGAGCACATTCATTTAGTTGAAACCAATTATGGCATTGATAAATGACCCATCCCGTTTCCAGCTCACATAAAAATTCATGAATGACCCGTTCATCAATACTGCCGAATGCTTGAAGCGTTTCAATGATTTTTTGTAAGAATACACGTAGATGTACCCAGATGTAATCTTCAGGCAAATAGCCCTCAAGTCCATCCCCTTGAAGAGTTTTATCTATATCTTCATTGTTCGTCTTCCTTTCTTCTAATCCAAACAAATGGCCAATGTATCTTGCACGGTCTTGAACCAGATCGACCCCCTGTCTCGCTCCAAGCAGAGAAGAGATGGTTGCGTCAAGCAAGCGGTGATTTTCTTTCTGATGTGCTACATGAGCAGGATCCAGATAGAGTTGAAGAATGTTAAAGATGATTTTAGAAAATGAGGTGACAGAGAGGCGCTTTCTCGATTGATAGAGGGATTTTAGAATGTTCATCTGACATTCACGATCTTTGTCGTTGGTAGACTGGATAGACATCGCAAGCAAGAACAGATCCTCACCCTTATCAAAAAATGCATGCCAATCCACTTCTGTTATGGATAAGAGGTAACCCGCTGCATTAGCAAAATTGCCTGTGATAGCCTCTTCTAAGAGGACCCTTCCTTCCACAAGGGCTCCAGGTGCATTTTGGATTAGCCGATCGGTGAGTGTATTTAATCTATAAACTAAAGAAGATTCAGAAAAGCAGCTGGATTCTTTGAATAAGTGATCAAAGGTTTCGGGCCTCCACTGTAAGAGTGCGGCAGGCAGGAGAACTGAATCTGCACATTCTTTCATGAGTTGCTGGTATTTTTGTTTCGAGCGTTTAATCGTCAAACAGGCACTTAATTCCTTCAGTTGTTCTGAGCTGATATCTGTTTGTTGAACCACTTGTGTGTCCATAGGGAAACCTGGAAAGAAGAGGTATGTTGGTTGTGACAGAGGCTTGGGTATCAATCGAACATTTTGGAGAAATTGAGTAATATAAGACTCAGAACACCCACGAGCCATTTCATTTTTGATTCTTTTGTTGATTGTAGCCAGTAGAGTCTCTTGATTGGGGTTCTCCTGCTTGAGCAAGTTGATGCGGATTGAGCTTGTCATAACACACCTAAAGACCTCACCAATCAGTACGAGATTATAAGCACCTTCGAGCTTTACAAAAAAATTAGGTGTTAGAGTTGGAGTTGGAGCAGGATGCTTGATAGGTTGAATGAACATAGCGTTCCCTTATTTTTTTTGACGTTTTTTACTTGAGCTTACATTGCGGCAAACCGCTCCTTTAGGGGCGGGTTAATTCAAGCCTTCTACTTATTCCTCGGCTTTGAGGATGAAGAATCCCGAAGCCCTTCTGGGCAGCGTTCTTCAAGAAAAACTTTTTACACAATCTTAAAAATGCAATACTCTATCAAATAAAAAAATTAATAGAAACAAAAGATTGTGCACTACCTTAAAAACAAACTTTTTTGCTAGCTTTGCAACTCCCTCACCTAAAAGAGTTTTGCATGGGAGAGCTTTTTGGGGATTTTGCTTCCAGTCTGGTGATCTCGAGGGCTGGCTGTATAGGTGATACGCCGGCAAGAGATCATCAAAATGGGACAAAAATCATCCAAAAGTAGACAAACGCCTGATATTTGCAACATTCCCATCATTATTGGTCCTGTGATGACTATCCACTCCAACTTCTTGACATGGACATAAATTGTTTTGATTGAATTTGAATTTAATATATAAGCATTCGTTTATTCGATCTCACTAGGAGCTGAAAAGATGAAAGAGCTTGTTGTAACACTATTCGCCCTTCTAACAGCAGTCAGCGCTTATGCCCTCCCTGTAGGCAATCCATGGGATGCCAGTCTACTCAATCATGGTGTGCTTCTTAAAAGAGAGTGCCAGGCCGAGTGCGATCCTTGCAGTCATTGGAGCGATGCTTTGAATGTGCGTGTAGGGTTTTACGGCGATTATGTTTTCAACCGCCATACACAAGCCAATCAAAGGCATAGACGTGACAGCATCCACTCAACAAAACTTTTTACTAATGCGGGCTTCGCTGCCCTCAATGTCTACGAGCGGTTAGATCTCTTTGCTACATTTGGCGCCACAGAATTCCAGTTTGAAACCCGCGCACGCGTTTTACAGGGGGCCGGGCCCAATGACATCGTCCGATTCGAAACAGATACGCACTTTTCGTGGAGTTTGGGGTTGCGAGGGACAATCTGGCAGTGTGGTTGTTTAGGGGTGGGAGCGGAAGCTCAATATTTCCAAGCTCAGCCCCATTTGAATTTCATCAGGGGAGAGGTGGATAATCCATTCTATTTCTCAAGCCATGAGCGACTAAAATACAAAGAATGGCAGTTTGGGTTGGGAGTTTCCTATAAAGTCGCTTTGGCTCAATGTTCCACCTCCCTTGTTCCCTATATCGCTGTGAAATGGGCTCGTGCGCGCGCCAATTTAAGCCATGCCAATGCAGTAGCTCTCACCGACACCTACAATCTTCCGAACCTCAACAATGAACGCTCCTGGGGTTTTGCTCTGGGGCTGACCCTTGTGGGCTGTAGCAAAGCAAGCGTGACAGTCGAAGGTCGCTTTGCCGATGAAAATGCCGTCTACGTCAACACACAATTTAGATTTTAGTTAGCAGGAGAAGCTAGATGAACAAATTATGGATTTCACTTGTCACATTGACAACGTCTTTCTCGTTGTATGCTCTCCCTGTTGGAAACCCGTGGGAAGCCAGCCTGCACACAGATGGCGTTTTCTGTAAAGGCGATTGCCCTAGCTATAAAGGCTCCTCTAGATGGTCTGACGCCTGGAGCTACCGGATCGGCTTTTATGGAGATTTTGTTTTTGACCGTCATATGCAGATCGACACCAAACCTAGCAATGCGCACTTACATAATACCACCATCCATACCCAAGCAGCCTACATCGCATGCAATGCCTGGAATCGCGTTGATCTTTTTTGCACATTAGGTGCCACCAATATTCGATTTGCAGCTCCTAAAAAAACATTTGGCAATCCAGCGCCAACAAACGATCATACCATCTTAGAAACCGTCACAGATTTCTCTTGGAGCCTTGGGGTTCGTGGTACTCTGTGGCAATGTGGCTGTTTAGGGGTAGGGGCAGAAGCTCAATTTTTTAGCGCCAGACCCTCTGTCAACTTTGCCCATAATCTGGGTTTTGAAAGTCTAGAATACCAACCGAGCAACGTGATTCTAAAATACCGAGAATGGCAGATAGGAGTGGGGGTGGCTTATCGCATCAACATTATGTGCAATGGCACAGCCTTGATCCCCTACTTTGCAATCAAAGGAGGACGCGCCACGATGGGTCTAGATAATTTCAGCATCCCTAGTGGAGCCAATCGGGATACATTTTTTAACTCAGAGTGCGACGACAACTGGGGTTATGCAGTAGGGGCTACCTTACTAGGATGTAATAAACTGAGCGTGACTGCAGAAGCCCGCTTCATTGGAGAGAAAGCACTCTACATCAATTCACAACTTAGGTTTTAAGGGGAGCATTTATGAAAAATCTGTTTTTTGCGCTTTGCATGCTAATGGCACCCACTTCTTTGCTCGCTCTTCCAATTGGAAACCCAGGGGAAGCAAGTTTACATACTAACGGCGTTTTCTGGGATAAGAATGAATGCTGTGATTGTGATCAAATCCCCAGCTTCTTCGACGCATTCAGCATCCGACTCGGTTACTACGGCGATTTTGTCTTTGACCGCCACCTTCAGGTTGATCGAAAAAACAATCATTCCCAAATCCATAAAACTGAAATCAATACTAATGCGGTTTACCTGGCACTAGGCGTCTGCAACTGCTTTGATCTTTTTGGAACAGTCGGTGCTTCTAAAATGGATATTTCAACACCCAGTAGCGCATTTGGCGCTCAAGCCATAGGCGCATTGAATAACCAATTTATCGATATCGACACGGAAACGACAATATCGTGGAGTGCAGGCCTGCGAGGTACTCTTCTTCGATGGGGCTGCCTAGCTCTAGGCATTGAAGCCCAATATTTTAGAACCCGACCTCATTTGAATTCAGTGAATGCACCCGATATGGATACGTTTTATTTCGTCAATGAGGAGCGCCCTCTCTACCATGAATGGCAGGTTGGCTTTGGAGCAGGTTATCGCATCAACATTGCAGATTGCTCTTCCGCTCTCATCCCCTATGCGGGAATCAAGTGGTCACATTGCAGATTCACATCTGATAATGAACAAACCCCTTTGATTACCCTTTATGATCTCAAAAACAATAGAGATTGGGGCTATGCATTTGGCTTGACTCTGCTGGGTTGTAACAAATCTAGCATCACTGTAGAGGGGCGTTACCGAGATGAAAAAGCCCTCTACGTCAATGGCCAGTTCCGTTTCTGATTTTCATTCCTCGGTAATATGCCCTACGCTCGTAGGGCATATTTTTACAATTCAGGTAGACCGTCTTATCAATTATACCATTTCCAGAAAATAAACTCATGAAGTGGCACTGGGTAACATGACAGATTTGGATGATCGTTTCGAAGCCTATGTTTTTGTACCTAAGCGAGAAAGGATCGTTCAAAAATGGCGTGTTATACAGTGCCGATTTGTGACTTTATTTTCTGGAAATGGTATTAATACCATTTCCAGAAAATAAAGCCATGAAGCCTTGACGAAGTATATCTTTCCTAGAGTATTCTGGCGGCTCATGAAGAGTCATGGCATATTTTTCTCTAACCTGGCATCGCAATTGCATCTCATCGGAGTGCAATCCTGTAGGCGCTGATGAAAAAAATTGTCACATCCATTCTAACTACGTTAATCCCATTTGGATTAATGGCACTTCCCTTGGGCAATCCCCTTGAGCCAAGTCTTCTAACTAAAGGGGTGTTCTCGTGCTGCTTTTGCCCTACTAATGGTGATCCAAATTTGTGTGATGTATGGAGCTTAAAAATTGGCTATTATGGTGATTTTGTGTGGAACCGCCATATGGAAATCAACCACAACGAAAATCACCCACGCTCCAGAATACGCGAAGTCCAGCTCGAAACCGATGCCGCTCTCATCGCTTTAAACTTTTGGAATCGCTTTGATTTGTTTTGTACTTTGGGGGGCACAGAAATCTTTCTGGACGGTCCAGGCGGTGTCTTTAACCCTTCCACGATTGAGGATAATCGACGACGTGTCAGAATTACTACGAACACCGATTTTGCATGGAGCTGCGGTCTGAGAGGCACCATATGGGAATGTGGTTGTTTTGGCCTGGGAGCTGAGGTGCAGTACGCTCATGCTAGCCCTCACCTATTTTCTCTGAGAATGGATGATTTCGCATCTTTAGACATCAGATCTAGTGGTCATATCGACTACCATGAGTGGCAAATTGGAATGGGGGCTGCCTATCGGATCCGCCTTCCAAGACGCTGCGTTTCCCTTGTGCCTTATGCAGGCGTTAAATGGGCTCATGCTGTGATGAAAGCCAGCCACCCCGAAATCGCTTTAACGTCCTCGACAACCTACAACCTGTCTAATTTCGAGAATGCAAGGGATTTCGGTGGCGCTGTGGGTGTAGCTCTTGTGGGTTGTAGTAGAGCATCCTTAAGCCTCGAAGGGCGTTTCTATGATGAGAATGCTATACACATTGATCTCCACTTCCGCTTCTAAGAATGATCACCATTAGGTGAGGATTCTTTCCAGGATAGAGTCTACGGTGAAGCCAAACTCCTCCTCAAGGGCACTGGCAGGGGCAGAAGCTCCATAGCCATCCATACAGATGGCAATTCCATCGATGCCAATATATTTGTGCCAACCGAGATCAACACCCGCTTCGATACTGACGCGCTTACCTAGATCTCCACCAATAACAGAATTGCGGTAGTCATCAGCTTGAAGCTCAAAGATCTCCCAGCAAGGCATGGAGACAACCCGAACATCTTTACCCCGTTTTTCCAGATCTTCAGCGACATCCAAGGCAAGGTGGAGCTCTGATCCGGTTGCAAAGAGGGTGAAATCGGCCTTGGCTTTCTCTTTTTGAAGAATATAAGCCCCGCGACCTACTCCCTCTGAAAAGGACACTTTGGTTTGAGCAAGTGTTGGAAGAGCCTGACGCGAAAGAAGGATCGCTGTGGGATATTTGTAGATCAACGCAGCGAGCCAGGCCATTTTGACCTCGTTGCTATCACCAGGGCGGATCACATGGAGGTGGGGAATGGCTCTGAGCGCTGCGTAATGCTCGATAGGTTGGTGTGTAGGGCCATCTTCTCCTAAGAAGATCGAATCATGAGTGAATTGATAAATCACATGCAGTTTTGAAAGGCTTCCGATGCGTATGGAGTTGCGCAGGTAGTCCGAAAAGGTCAAGAAGGTACCGACAAAGGGAGTGATCATCTGAGTATAAGCTAAGCCATTAGCGATGGTACCCATGCTGAATTCCCGTACACCAAACTTGATGTTTCGCCCTTCAAAATGTCCAGGGGAGATAATGGGGTAGTTTTTGAGCATGGTGAGATCTGAACAGGAAAGATCGGCAGAGCCTCCATACAGATCAGGGAGAAGGTCGGCTAAGAAATTCACCACAGTACTCGAGGCTTTGCGGCCGGCGACTGAACCTGAAATATCCAGGACCCACAGCTTTTCTTCAAGATCGGCCGGCAGTGTATGCTCAGCCATGCTATCTAATTCCTTTTTCAGCTCAGGGGCAGTTTTTGCCCAGAGCCTAAAGCGATCCTGCCACTCCTCTTCTCTTTTTTTATCTTCTTCAAGCTTATCGTGGAAATAGGTTTGTACCGCTTTGGGAATATAGAAGGGCTCTTCTGAAAGACCCAGAGCCGTTTTTGTAGCAGCCACCTCTTCTGGCCCCAAGGGAGAACCATGGGCATGGTGGGTGCCAGCTTTGTGTGGCGATCCTCTAGCAATCGTTGTGTGAGCTAAAATAAAAACCGGTTTCTTTTGATTTTCCCGCGCTTTCGAAATAGTGGAGTGGAGCTGATCAAAATCGTGTCCGTCGACCTCATAGACATCCCACCCATAGGCACGATAGCGGGCCAACGTATCTTCTGAATGGCATTCTGAGAGGGGGCCGTCTAGGCAAATGTGATTCGAGTCGTAGATAAAAATGAGGTTGTCGAGCTTTAGGTGACCTGCCAAAGCACTCGCCTCATGGCTGATCCCTTCCATCATATCGCCATCGCTGCACAGACAAAACACTTTCGAGTCGATGATAGGATACTCTGGTGTATTGAATTTGGCTCCCAAGATTTTCATCCCAAGTGCCATCCCAACTGCATTACCTGTTCCTTGGCCCAGTGGTCCTGTCGTTGCCTCTACCCCGTCGGTCTCATCATACTCAGGATGCCCGGGTGTTTTCGAATGGAGCTGACGAAAATGCTTAATCTCCTCAAGACTCAAATTGAAGCCAGCTAAATGGAGGCAAGAATAGAGCCACATCGATCCGTGACCTGCTGACAGCACCAGTCTGTCTCTGTTGAGCCAACGAGGATGTTGAGGGTTATGGCGGAGTGCATAGCCATACAAATAGGCCCCCAGTTCAGCACATCCCATCGGAAGACCGGGATGGCCCGAGTTTGCCTTCTGCACCGCATCCATTGATAAGACTCTGATTGTATTTGCTATTTTGCCAAAGATCCTTTTGACTTCAGGATCCAACCCACGCGTTTCCATTTCCACTATCCCAGTTTATTTGAAAACGACCAGTTTACCCCTCCAGCCTCAAAAACCTCAAGCCGTGACTTTCAAGCGAGGTAAAAGACTCATAAAAAATTCATGGGACCACACGGCTGTCTGATCAGGCGATTTGAGAAAGATCTCCACATCATGGCGAGCGGCTTCAATATTTAAGCTACGGATTTTTTCCTCTAAAAGTTGCAATAACTTATTATGTGTCAACGATTCGTTAGATAAACTTCCTGCCTGGCGCATGACGTGTTCCAGCATTGTAAGGTTCACCGGAACTCCTCGACTAATATACCACACAAAATCGTACCAATCGCGCCCTTTCACGATCCGATTGACCCACTGCCGATACAAAAGAGCGTGCATTTTACCTGCAAATAGATCCTGCGGAACCAGAGTTTTAACCGAAAAGGGGCTGGGAATGAGTAAGAACTGTGTTTCCGTTTTAAAACCGAGTGGTGGGTCGGTATCTATTTCCAACTTAATCTTGAAGAGCTCTTCTTTGTGCCCACGTGTGATTTTTTCATCCGCCCCAATATGCAAAAGATGTTCACGCGTATTTGCTTTTAGAAAAGCGGAATCCACCTTACTCTCAAACGTTTTGACTTTAGGCTGGATCGATACAGAAAGTCCATAACTCGCAAGCTCTATGACAATTGCCGGAAGGTATTTTTCCAATTTGAAATCAGATTGCGGCTCAAGGAGGGTAAAATCCAAATCTTCCGAAAAGCGATCCAATCCATAGAGAATCCGTAGCGCTGTTCCCCCATAAAAAGCGACATGTTCAAAAAATTTCGCTCTCCATAAGCCTAAAAGAGCAATCTCTTGGATCACCTCTTTCAAGGCATTGAGATAATCAGCCCGCGTTGTCAGAGTATATTTTTTGAGGAGCTGATGTAGGGCGTCATTCATATGTGCTGCATATCCTTTAGGACCTCTTGAAGAAAATCGACCTGAAGACTTTGATAAATTTTAGCAATATCATGCATTTTTTTCAGGCTTATTTTGGCCAGCTCGGACGCCTCTATTCTTAAGCCGACTACATAATCAGCCACTGCAAAAAGCGTTTTGAGATCTACTCGCCGTGCGACACAATCCGCTAAGGCTTTTTCTTTTGAAGCCATCAAAAAGCCTCCCTTTTCCATCGCTTGATAGGTCACTCCGATCGGATATTTATGTAGATGCAGATAATGATAGCTAAAGCGGCCAACTGGGGTATTGAAATTTTTGTTCCGGCTGCAGGTTATCGAGGTCAGCTCTACAACCCTTTCTGGTATTAAGCCATAATAACCCAGGGCATACTCCAGAGATACATACGATGGGCCATAGATCAAATTGGCTAGAACCTCGAGTCTGTACATCCCCCGATTATAAGGGGGCCCAAGTACATACAACCCTTTTTTAACACGGATCAATGCCCCTTTTTTGATCATATAGGCAATTTTCAAGCGCGGTTGTTTATAGTCTTTAAACAGCTCCATAAGGAAAACGTAATCCACAATATCAGTGGGCGCAAAACCCCAAATCTCTTGCATTTCATCTACCTCTAGTATGTATGAAATATTAATACATACTGGATATAAATACAATCTATGATTTAGCTAGTATATATGAATATTTCATACATATTGGTTAAAAGCTAGATTTCAGAGGGAATTCCATTTGGGGCCAAATTCGCTCTTTTTGGCGCCGGATTTGATTTCTTCCAAATCGCCTTATACCATTTCCAGAAAATAAAGCCATGAAGTGGCCCTGGGTAACATGACAGATTTGGACAATCGTTTCGAAGCTCATATTTTTAAATATGGGCGAGAGGGGATTGTTCGACCTAAAAACGGCAGTTCGAGATGGTAAAGTGATGCAAGATTTTGATTTAGAATCACTTTTAATGGGGGGCGCACATTCCCAAATGGTGAAGGCCCCCCTAATGGAAGCGATTCTGGATCAAAAGATTGCGTCAATTTGCCGTCTCCAACTGCCGTTTTTAGGTTCAAAGATGGCATGTTAGACAGCCCAAATTTGCAGTGTTATTTTTGCAGATTGGTATTAGCCGACAGGGTGGGCTGCCTCAACAGTTACAAAATATTTGTGGATTTTTAGGCTTTTGTATGGTTTTATTATGTGAAAATTTTACGGAGGTTCCTATGTTACCCACATCTTTTGAGATCGACCGATTCAATCAATTAAGTGGGCAACTAGCTCAACTAAAAAAACAAGAATTCAAACACTTAAGCCGTATTGAGATCATTGGCATTGAAATGCGAGAAACGGTTGGCATTGTCGCCGAAATTATCGAGAACCAACTTAAAGTGATTGAGGATCTGATTAAGGAGCCTGAAGAAAATAGGGATTTCCAAGCAGCCCAAGTAAAGTTCCAAAAATGCTTGGCAATCCTTAAAGAAGAAAACCTTGACTCATTCAAAGAACTCCTCAATTGCAGAGATGCATGCATGGAAGGAGGGAGGTTAGTGCCGCTCACAAAAGAGAAAAAAATAGAATTAACTGTCGGCTTTGCAGCCGTCATCGACATTAAAATAGCTCAGGTTGTCTTCAATGTCGATGCTTCTACCGACCTTAACTCTTTACATACTGATTCGGAGTCCAAACTGAAGGAGCACCTATCTACATTTAGAAGTCTATTGGATTGCAAAAGCGAAATTACTATGGATTACGGCACGGCAGCCGCGCGTTCTCAAAAAATGAAAGGGATCAGGGATGCTGAATTGACAATAGCCCCTAGCGATGTATGGCAAATATGTGAATTAGGGGATATCAAAGCCCTGACTCAACAAATGAGTGCACTCTATTTTTGGCAAGTGAAGGACTTTGTGAACGAAAAAAATCAGCAAGGATCCACTCCCCTGGCCCTTGCAAGTGCCCATGGACATCTTGATTGCGTTAAACTTCTCCTGAGTAAGGGAGCAGACCCCTCTATTGGTGACATATTAGGTTACCGACCTCTCCACTGGACTGCCAAAAAAAATCACCTAGAGATCACCAAAACACTTGTAGCGCATCAAGCTCTACTTGATACTCCGGGTGAATACGGAAGAACAGCTCTACATATGGCGGCGCACAATGGATCTAAGGAAGTGCTAGACTACCTCCTCCAAAAAGGAGCCAATCCCAACATCTGTACAGCTGAGACAGACAACTGTTTGACGCCCCTTCATGAAGCGATTATGATGGAGCATATGCTTATTCTGACCAGTCTGCTTCGAGTTAGCACAATCGATGTAAATATTGTAGATGCAGCTAACCATGCGTCGCTTTATTATGCGGTACAAGTGGGTCGCTCTGAAATGGGAGCTCTGATCATGGGGCATAAATCGTGGAAGTGTCCCCTGGATCCCAATGACCCTAACCATATCACTCAGCTTCTTCAAATCAAACCTAGTAAAAATGCTGAACAGATAAAAAACCTTCTTGGGAGGTACATTGCGTGAACCCTATCTCCGACCAAGTTCGCTCTTATCTCCGTGAGCAACAACAATTTCATCCGCAATCCCTTGCAAAAACCATTGTTGCAGCGGCAAAGGTGCTCACTTCTCCGGTAGAGAAGTGGGCGCTTGCGCAACAAATAAGCAAAGAATTCCATCAAAAGGGCATTGACCCCCAAAAAGTCGTGCTTCTTAAAACAGCTATTTATGGTGCGGGATGGAGAAACGGAATTGTAGAGGTCCACTACCAAGTCAATATCGACGCGCACTATCCTTTTCTTTGCTACACCAATCATCTTGATTGCCCTATCGAGTTGAAACCTCGTACCCACTTCTTTTCCTATCAAAATATGCAGGCGGTGATGGGTAGTACTTTTGCCACCAACAAACAAGATAGACTAGACACTCAAGGTCACCATATCCTCGACAGCATCTTTGGCAGCGCTTGTGCTAACGGCTATGTCCTAGCTCTGGGCGATGGTGCAGGCGGACATTTTGGAGATGCCCACCAAGATCGTCGTATCTCCCGTGCCTCCCACTTTGCTACCAAAACATGTGCTCGTCTATTTGCAGCTTATGATGATCCGCAAGAGCTTTATAAAAATCTTCTCCCCATAGTTACCACCGTTGCCAAAGAAATTCAGCAAAAAGCTGTAGGTGAGGGGACAACCCTCACAGGATGCCGTCTTTTCCGCACAAATCAAGGTTGGCGCATCATAGGTATCAACATTGGCGACAGCATGCTCATTGCCTGGCACCCTCCTTCTCAAAAGATCTATCACCTCTGCCCTTCCCATGTCACAGAAGCCGGTACAGCCTTTCTTCCACAAGCCTATCGTTCTTTTGAGGTGCAAACCATCGATGCCTTGCTACCTTTTGGAAGCTGCCTCTTTCTCATGTCAGATGGCATCCACGATTATCTGCCCTTTACCGAAGAAGAGAGAACATACCAAAACGGCCTTAGCTATCGTATCCGTACATTAACACGTCTTGAAGACCTACTCATTTCTCCCAAAACTGCCCTACAGACTCTTGTGCAAACCTGTATACACCGAGCTGAACAGGAAAGGCAATCTAACCAACAAGCTAACACCTCTATAGGTGACGATATTTCCCTTCTACAGTGCAATCTGCCCTAATCGCAACCTCCTGCTGAAGAGGAATAGGCGATTTGTGTACTACTTCCACAGTTTAATGGTTTTGTCGCCAGATCCGCTGACGAGAGTACCATCCGCAAGCACGGCTAGAAGCATGACTAGAGCCGCACCTACGCGTGTATGCCCTACGAGGGTGCTTAGGCATGAGCCCGTCTTCGGATCCCACAGCTTGATGGTGTGATCGCTAGATCCACTGACGAGAGTACCATCCGCCAGCACCACCAGAGAATAAACCGAGTTTGTATGCCCCTCGAGGGTGCGTAAGCATGAGCCCCACGTCGGATCCCACAGCTTGATGGTTTCGTCCCAAGATCCACTGGCAAGAGTACCATCCGTTCGAACCACCAGAGAATAAACCGAGTTTGTATGCCCCCTGAGGGTCCGTGGGCAAGAGCCCGTCTTCGGATCCCACAGCTTGATGGTTTTGTCCCAAGATCCACTGGCGAGAGTACCATCTGCCAGAACCGCCAGAGCCCAAACATAGTTTGTATGCCCCTCGAGGGTGCGTAAGCATGAGCCCGTCTTCGGATCCCACAGCTTGATGGTTTTGTCATAAGATCCACTGGCGAGAGTACCATCCGCCAGCGCAGCCAGAGCCTTAACCCGGTCTGTATGCCCCTTGAGAGTGCTTAGGCATGAGCCCGTCTTTGCGTCCCACAGCTTGATGGTTTTGTCCATGGATCCACTGGCGAGAGTACCGTCTGCAAGCATCACCAGAGCATTAACGAAGCCTGTATGCCCCTCGAGGGTGGACAGGCAAGAGCCCGTCTTCGGATCCCACAGCTTGATGGTTTTGTCGCTAGATCCACTGGCGAGAGTACCATCCGCCAACATCGCCAGAGAATAAACCGAGTTTGTATGCCCCTCGAGAGTATTCATCACTTCTAGTGGGATGTGGTTGAGTTTGACCTGAGGGCAATCGATCTGAGCCAAATAGCATCCTTTCATAGCGACTTCTTCTAAGAGTGGATTATGTTTGGCCTGAAAAGTCTTGAGGAGAAGCGCCCGCACGTGCACCATTGTGAGCTTAGGACAGTAATTGAGGGTAAGGCGCTCTAGACAAGGAAATTCCACTAAGGGACTCCATGCCCATCCCTTAATTTGTGTAATACTAGTAGCGGTAAGGTTAAGCTCTTTAAGAGAAACACAGGTCTGGAGGGCAGAAAACACCCCGTCATCGATTCTGCTGCAGAAGCTTAAATCCAAGTATTCCAGTCCGGGATGCAAGAAGGACTCAAGTAAAGCAGGAGTTAAGCTCTCACAGTGATGGAGGATCACCACATGGGGTTTCTGCTCATATAATTGGGCTCCAAGAGCTTTTAAAATAAGCGCTTGCCGGTTGACCTCCACATTCTCAAAGTTAGCACGGATCGTGATTTTCCCAGGCCGGCTGACAACATCAGCATGTGCGTCACAGTGTACTAGTAGAGTAGCAAAGAGCTCTCCACGAGCTTTTTGGGGAGTATAAGATTGTTCCTTTACAATTTCGTCGTGGGTAGGGATTTTCCCTAGGCAGGCTTTATGGTACTGAACGGAGGTCAAAGAGCTTTCTTGGGTACGCGATGTCGCTTGCTTAAGATCTTTAGCCTGAGCATACGCTTCGTAGACAAAGGCGCCGATATTCTCTTCGCGGATACTGATGAGTTCTTTGAGCAAATCCCCTGCCGTTAACCGGGGCATGCGGCTAATGAGGTTTTGAAGCTTCCAAAATTGCAGATCGAGGGTAGCTAAAGTACCTTTACGAAACAAAATCGTAGGAGTAAAAGCATTATTAGGATCTTCTGTATAGAGCTTTTCTTGTTCTTCTGGGGAAAACAGAGCTGTATACTCTTTTTCCTTCTCGATCACATCTTCAATCCAACTATCGAGAATAGCAGAGCTGTCAAGCTTTTGAAAGGCTTGCAGGATCTCAGAATCCAGAGGAGTAGAGAGGGGATGCATAAAGAAAAGAGCAGAACAGAACTCAACGGTGCGAAAACCCCACTCTTTGGTCACCGGCTCTACAAAGCAAATGTCATTATCTACGCAGTAGAGCATTCCGTTGTCGAGAACGTAGTTCGAGATTCTGCCATCCCCGGGGCGTGTCAGGATGGCAGCAAGGAGTATGCGCGTCCATTGTTTGATTTCGGGCTTCTGGTTTTCCCAGTAAGAGCCCGGGATGGTCTCGGAGATCAGGACAGGATAGCTTTTATCTCCCACATCGAATCGGACCAGGGTACTGGTGGGAGTAAGCTTACCGGCAATACGTGAGGTAAGACTGAAGATGGCATACTCCATAAGGGGATGGGCAGGCTTCTGCTTGAAGTGGAAGCCTCCTGCTGCGCAGACATTGTGAGCGCAGTTTTTATATTGGGGCTTAATATTTCCATTAACATCAAGGATATCAAAAGCCGGGTTGAGATAACCGGAGAAGGGCCCTGTGATTTTGACAGAGGTTTCAAAAGGCACCATGAGGTTTTTGAGGGTATGCTGGAAGCTTTTAAGGCGGTAGTTAGTTAAATAACCTTGGGTCTGTGCGCAACTAGACAGATCGTAATAAGGCGCTTGAGAGTAAAATGGACAAAGAACAAGCCAGTAACATTTTTGGAGTGCTAAAATTTCAGAGTCCAGAAGAGAAATATAGCCGGGGTGGGGTCCAATACTTGCAGTCTCTTTTTGCTCATGGTAGGCCAAATGCAAACGGAGGCGAATCTTATAAAGAGCAATGACACATTCTTTGAGGAGGATGCGGCTTTCGGATGTAAAGTTAGGGAGCTCATCAATGATATCGAGGGTGTTAGTGGCTAAGATCCCATGATAAAGAGCCAGATCGCTGAGAAAGAGGTTCAGTAGCTCGACATACTGTTTTTTGATGTGGGGAAATATAGCACGTGTTTTCCAGTGCTCTTTAAAATCTTTATGGCGAGCCTTCAAGAAGGTGGAGGCTCTTTCTTCTTTAGGAAGTAATACTTTGAGATGCTCTTGATAGTCGGCAAACAACTTGGGAGTGCTCTTTGCCAGGCCGATGGTTTTGAGAACCGTATGGGCAATATCTCCCGGATCGGTCACAGGCTTTTTTTGCAGAGCAGCCATATGGGCAGGCGTTTGGATGAGGCGCTCTTCTTGGTTAGGAGAGTTGTCAATATGCAGACCCGAAGGGTTTTTTGTATGGATGCAGGTGAATACAAACTCAAATCGCGCCGTTTCTCCCAATGCAGCGATCTGCAGATGGAGGATCTCAACTAAAGCCTTGAAGTAGGGATCTTGCCTTTCGACAAGGATCATGAACTCAAGATCAGAATAAGGGCAAATCTCTTCTCGTGCTGTTGAGCCCATAGCACGGATGTCATACCCACAAGGAGGTTTACCCAGAATGAAGAAAGCATCCTCAACAAGGATATTGAAAAAGTTTTGGAAGGCTTGAAAGATTTTCTTCTGAAAGGCTCTGACATCGGAACATTTTTGGTTGAAGTGATCTCTATAGAACTGAAAGGCTTCCCAGTAGCGCTGCGTAATAGGTGCAAGTGGCTTAAATGGTGTAGTCTCATAGTGCAAGATAGCCTCATAACAAGCAGCGTAGCGTTCCTGATTGTGAGCGGAGATCAGCCTTTTTGTGGCTAGCTCATAAAAGGGGCGCAGATCCTCCTTAGTTGCGCCTAAGCGTGCAAAGGAGGCAATATGCTCCAAATAATTAGAGAGAGTTTCAGCAGAGGGCATAGAGTTAGGCAGCAGGTTGTGTAATCTACCACGCAGGAAATGGATAAAGAGTTGAGAGGCTAAACGGTGCACCTCCTCAGTTGGACGGATCTGCAGAGCCTTAGCGTAACAATGCATGGCATTCTCATACTCTGCTTTATGCGTATACCAATCTGCCATCCGGATAGCCAATTTATGTTGGCAGTCAATGAGTTGAGCAGAGCGATTCAAAAGATGGGGCAAGTTGTGGATCAGCAGATCGAGGCTTTCGAAATAGGAAAACAGCTTAAAAAGACACGAGTAGCACATTTCTGGATCCGCATCTGTGTTAAACAAGAATAGGAGCTTGCTTAGAGCACCCTCATAGTCTTGGGCGTCAAAGTAGTGTTGGAGTGGGTCAAATGAGGTAGGCAAGAGAATGCTGGGCGAAAACGAAGAAGGAAGAGTTGCGTTAATCATAAAATGGCTCTTAGGGGAAGAGCCAGGGTACGCAAGTTTCCAATAAAAGTCTGTAGCTTATTGAGCTAGCTAGGGAGTCTCTATCTCGTGACTATTCACGAGCCGCCAGAGTGCTCTAGGATAGCCATCCTTGGACATCGATCATGGCAGTACCCCAAAGACCCCAATGATCCCAACCATATCACCCAACTTCTCAAACTTAAGGCCAGCAAAAACCCTGACCAAAATAAAAAAAAGTTCTTGATAGATCCATCGCATGATCCCGATCTGTAGCTAATACCATTTATCAAAAATAAAGCCATGAAGTGGCACTGGGTAACATGATAGATTTGAAGGATCGTTTCGAAGCCTATGTTTTTGCACCTAAGCGAGAAAGGATCGTTCAAAAATGGCGTGTTATACAGTGCCAATTCGTGGGTTTATTTTTGATAAATGGTATAAGTCCATGCTTGTAAGATTAAAGCCAAAAGTACCCTTGTCACATGAGTTTTGCAATTTCACCATACTGGTTAAGCTTCTGGGAAATGGGAAGATTTAGTATCCTCTGCCTCTCTTTATTATTAGTGGGCATAAGCGATGGAAAGTCAGGATGTGCGACGGAAGTTTTTACAATTTTTTAAAGAAAAAGGACATACGGTAGTCCCCTCATCCTCTGTAGTGCCCGCGGGAGACCCGACACTCCTATTTACCAACGCAGGGATGAACCAGTTCAAAGATGTGTTTTTAGGTCAAAGCCTACGCGATTATGCGCGTGCAACCAGTTCACAGAAATGTGTTCGGGTGGGTGGGAAGCACAATGACCTTGAAAACGTTGGACATACAAGCCGCCACCTGACCTTTTTTGAGATGCTCGGCAACTTCTCCTTCAGTGACTATTTCAAGAAAGAGGCCATCGACTTTGCTTGGGACCTCACACTAAATGTGTTTGGTTTTGAAGTAGAAAAGATCTGGGCTACCGTATTCCATGAGGATGAAGAGTCGTTCCAGCTATGGACCCGCTACCTGCCAGATAATCGGATCGTGCGGATGGGAGAGAAAGACAACTTCTGGGCTATGGGTGACACAGGACCCTGCGGCCCATGCTCAGAACTCTATTATGATCGTGGCGAGAAGTATTCGCAAGGCAGAAACCCTGCCGAAGACATTGAGGGAAACCGGTTTCTTGAGTTTTGGAACTTGGTTTTCATGGAGTTCAACAGGGGTAAGGGTGGGGAAATGGTACGCCTCCCCAAGCAGTCAGTTGATACAGGCGCCGGTTTAGAGCGGGTTGTCTCGCTTAAAATGGGCGTGGAGTCGGTGTTTGAAACAGACATCTTACGAGAATTGATCGCTCAGGTCGAACAAGTGAGTGGCAAACGGTATGACCAGACACATGAGAGCGCAGCGGCATTTCGTGTGATTGCCGATCATACACGAACACTTGCTTTTGCTATGGCCGATGGCGTTCAACCTAGCAATATCGAACGGGGCTATGTACTACGTAAAGTGCTTAGGCGCGCTGTCCGTTATGGACGTCAGCTTGGTTTGGAGCGCCCTTTTTTAGCCGAAATTCTACCCAGTTTAGTCAAATGTATGGGTGAGGATTTCCCTGAGTTACATGCCTCTGAAGGAAGGATTGCCGAGCTCCTTACCCTAGAAGAAGAGGGTTTTCTGCGCACGTTGAAGCGCGGTGGAAATATCTTGAATCAGATTATCCAAGATTCTCACCAATCGGGACAGATTTCAGGCGAGGATGCCTTTAGGCTGAAAGACACCTATGGGCTGCCATTGGAAGAGATCGTACTGCTGGCCAAAGATGTGCATCTGCCGGTAGATATCCGCCGTTTTGAGGATCTTGAACACGAGGCAAAAGAGCGCTCTAGAGGTGTGCGCAAATCGACCGATCAACTGGTTCAGGAGTCACTCTATGAGGAGCATCTAGAAAAACACGGTCCCTGTGCCTTTTTAGGGTATCATGAACTGAGCGCTGAAGCTGTCGTTTTGGGCATTTTAAGAGAAGGGGTCGAAGTGGCAGCTCTACATGCTGGTGAAGAGGGAGTCGTTTTGCTCAACCAAACTCCTTTCTATGCCGAAAAGGGAGGTCAAGTTGGCGATCAGGGAATTATTTCTTCTGACAAAGGCCGCTTCGAGGTCTTAGACTGCCAAAACCCCTTTACCGATGTCATTGCCCATATAGGGCTTGTACGGGAAGGAGAGGTTCACGTGGGAGACCGCATGACTGCCACTGTCGATTCCCAGCGGCGTAGAAAAATTGCCGCCAACCACACAGCGACGCACCTGCTGGGATGGGCTCTGCGCAAGGTGCTCGGACCCCATGTGAAACAAGCCGGCTCGGTTGTAGAGCCCACCCGGATTCGCTTTGATTTCAACCACCATAAGGGTGTGACGCAAGAGGAAATGGAACGGATCGAGGATCTGGTTAATGCTCGCGTACGCGAAAATACGCCGGTGCATACTTATGAGCTCGAACTGTCCGATGTGCAAGGGCGAGATGATATTATTCAAGTCTTTGGCGACAAATACGGAAGTACTGTCCGAGTCATTGATATCGACTTCTCCAAAGAGTTATGTGGAGGTACGCATGCTCCTTTTACTGGAAGCATTGGCTACTTTCGCATTGTCAAAGAGGGAAGTGTTGCCTCAGGAGTACGCAGGATCGAAGCTGTCACAGGTGCTGAAGCGGAGATTTTCACGCGAGATGAAAAACGTGCCACACAAGCTCTCATTGATAAAGCAAACCAAGACAAAAAAGAACTATCTACGCGACTTGCCCAGATACGTAATCAATCAAGAAAGTCAGAGATAATTAGCCTGATGAAAGAAATTAAGAAAGCTAAGGGCAAGATTCCTTATTTCATTGAGGTAAAGTCTGTGAATGATCCCGAAGAATTGAAAGAATACGCAGATCTTGCCATGGAAAAGGAAAAATCTCTTGTTTTAGTTTTGATTGGCAAACAAGAAGATAAATGCTCACTCCTGGTACGTATCTCTCCCGATTGGGTCGGTAAAGGGTTAAAAGCCTCTGACCTGTTAAAAGAAATTGCACCGCTTGTCGGTGGCAAAGGCGGCGGCAGAGCCGACGCAGCACAAGGAGGCGGCACAGACGTCTCTCAAATCCCTCAAGCATTGGAACGCGCACGGACATGGCTCGAACAGACATCTATTTAGGAAATCCTTTGCTGCAAGAATTTGCAGAAAAGACCAAAATGGGCTCCGACTTTGTCGTAGAAGGGCTATGGAATGCTCCTAAAGCTCTTTTATTGAGTATAGCCCAGCTAGCTTGTGCAAAGCATGTGGTGATCATCACAGGTGGAGGGGCTAGCGAGGGGCGCCTATTTGAAGACTGTGCCTACTTTGCCGAAAAAACTCCCCTAGAATTTCCCGCATGGGAGAGCCTCCCTTCAGAAGAGATTCCTCCTAGCCCTGATATTGTAGGGGAACGGTATCGTGTTCTGCGCACAATCCAAGAAAGCGATGAGCCCCAATTGATTTTCACCACGCTACAAGCAGCGTTGCAAAAGCTTTTGCCTCCGCAAAAGCTGAAAAACATGCACTTGATCCTTAAAGAAAAAGGTGAAGTGCCTTTTGATGCCCTACCCGATGTCTTGGGTGAGATGGGATACCATCGCCGTGCTATAGCTGCCGATAAAGGCGAGTTCGCCGTCCGCGGCGGGATTATCGACCTTTTTCCGGTTAACTCGCCAGATCCCTTCCGGATTGAGTTTTGGGGAGATGAAATTGCCTCCATCCGTAAGTATGATCCTATTAGCCAAACCTCTGTGGGCAGAGTCCAGGAGATCCTGGTCACCCCCGGTGAAGAATTAGAGCTATTAGTAAAAACTCAAGAGCTAGCTACTCTTTTCGATTATTTAGGGCCTAAGACTCTGGTTGTTTTTGATGAGATAGCTCACATCGAAGATAAATATGTTTCTCTCAAAAATATGGCAGGAGCCTCGTCGCGCACCTTTACGAGCTTAGATGAACTTTTCACATCTATCAAACCATGCCAAAAGTTTTTTTTCACCGAAACACCGCTCCAGCAGCTCAGTGAAGTCCGATTACTCGACCGTGCAACCCGCCTTGTCTCTTTCGAAACTTTAAACCAGCAGATCACCGCAACTAATTGGTCCTCCCCCTTCTTTTCCCTTTTCTCAGCTTTCTGTCCTCCTGAGCTAGCTCTAGAAGACTTCTCGCCCGATCAATTTTTAACGGTGCTTTCAGAAGTGCCTGAAAAGATCACTTACCGTTTTCTATACCAGAACGAATCGGAAAAAACGGCCTTGAAAGATCGTTTGAGTAAACTCGTAAAGCCCTTGGAAGGAGAGTTTGAACGTGGGTATCTATCCTCAGGTTTTTACATCAAAGAACCCTCCTTGGCTCTCATCCCGATGACAGAGCTCACCCACCGCTACAAAGTGCGACGGCAAAAGCAGCGCACACACTATCATACCTTGCCCGTTGAAATGCTCTCCATCAGTCCTGGAGAAGCTGTCGTTCACATGAACAGCGGGATTGGAAGATATATCGGCATCGAAAGGCGCCCCAATCATCTCGGCGTTGATACCGAATTTATGGTGTTAGAGTACGCTGAAGGGGGTAAACTCTACGTTCCGATGGAGCAGGCAAATTTAATCTCCAAATATATCGGATCCCATGAGGAAAAGCCCGATCTGCATACGCTCGGCAGCGTGCGCTGGAAACGCGCGCGCGAAAAGACCGAGCAGGCCATTATGGGCTATGCAACTGACCTTTTAAAGCTACAAGCTGAAAGGCTTCTCAAGGGTGGATTTGTCTATCCAGCCAATAGCGACCTGGTCAATCAATTTGGTGAAGAATTTCCCTACGAAGAGACTGCCGATCAGCTGCTAGCTATTGAAAGCATCTTGAAAGATATGCTCTCTGACCAGTCAATGGATAGACTGGTCTGTGGCGATGTGGGCTATGGCAAAACAGAAGTAGCCATGCGAGCTGCCTTTAAAGCGGTAGTAGATGGGGGTAAGCAGGTAGCTGTCTTAGTGCCTACAACCGTGCTGGCCATGCAACATTACGAAACCTTTTCGGCACGGATGGCTAACTATCCCCTCAAAATTGGTGTCCTCTCCCGTTTCGTCAAAGCCAAAGAGATCGAAAAAACGCTCCAACTCGCATCCGAGGGTGCTATCGACATCTTGATCGGTACCCACCGGATCGTCAGTGACGATGTCTCCTTCAAAAACCTAGGGCTCGTGATTATAGATGAAGAACAGCGTTTTGGAGTGAGAGCCAAAGAGCATTTGAAAAAGATCCGCAAAGAGGTCGATTGCCTCACCCTTTCTGCCACACCGATTCCTCGTACTCTCTATATGTCCCTTACAGGGACACGGGCTTTGTCGGTGATCAATACCCCTCCCGATGATCGCCTCCCCATCCAATCTGTCGTGTGCACGGCCTCAGAAGAGCTCATCAAAAATGCCCTGCTGCGCGAACTGGCGCGCAGTGGCCAAGCGTATGTGATCCATAATCGAGTCGAGTCTATCTACAAAATGGCCGATACAATCCAACAGCTCGTTCCTAATGCACGGATCGTGGTAGGTCATGGGCAGATGGGGGCCACGGAGCTCGACAGGGTCTTCCATGCCTTTAAATCGGGCCAGGCCGATATTTTGGTCGCGACCTCGATCATCGAAAATGGCATCGACATTCCCAATGCAAATACCATTCTGATCGACCATGCAGAGCGGTTCGGGCTGGCCGATCTCTATCAGATGCGCGGTCGTGTGGGACGCTGGAACCGCAAAGCCTACTGCTATTTTCTTGTCCCCAGTACAAAAGAGCTCAGCGAAATCTCTCGCAAGCGCCTTTCTGCACTGACGGCGGCTAATGGTCAGGGCGGTGGCATGAAGATCGCCATGCACGACCTAGAAATTCGAGGCGCCGGAAACATTTTGGGCACCGAACAATCAGGCCACGTAGCCACCATCGGCTTCCACCTGTATTGCAAACTGCTCAAAAAGACGATCGCTGCACTTCAGAAAAAAGAGACTCCCCTCTTCTACCAAGAGGTCAAAATCGAATTCCCCTATGATGCTCGTCTGCCCGAAGATTACGTCAATGAGACAACGCTGCGTATGGAGATCTACCAACGCCTAGGCGATGCAGACAACGAAGCTGAGATCGATCAGCTCATAGAAGAGGTGCGCGACCGCTTTGGTCCACTTCCTCCCTCCGTACAATGGCTCCACCGCGTCACCCGTATCCGCCTCTTTGCCGCCCGCAACCAGTTCACCTTGCTCAAGCTCACCAAAGTGGTTTTTCTAGCTGAACAAGCTCATGGCAAAGGGAACAAGATCAGCAAAAAAATCCTCGTAAAGCTCCCACAAACTCCTGAAGAGCTCGAGGCTACTGTTACCCATGCTCTGCGGGAAAACTTCCCCCTCAAAAAATAAACCCAAAACTCCAGTGATACCAACCCGCAAAAATAACACTGCAAATTTGGGCGCCTAATACCATTTCCGGAAATGGTATAACATGCCATCCAGTCTAAATTTGTAGTGTTATTTCTACGGATTGGTATGATTTCTCGGCTGATTTTAATCCGCACAGGAACCCATTCTGATCTTTTTTAAACCCCTAGGCCGGTCTAAATTCAGCCAATATCGGGTATGGCGGCGCTCGCCTGTTTTTGTTAAGGCCCCCTTGTCGACAAGATCAGTTAAATCTCGCGTTGCAGTGGCTTTTGAAGTTTTGGTGATGGTAGTATAGTTCTCTGCGCTTAAGCCCCCTTTAAAGCCACTGGGGCCTTCGCTAAACATTCTCAACAGAACCTTTTCTTGGCGGACATTGAGCTGCCCTGATAAGTTTATCAACATTTTGGATTTTTCAATCAAAAAATTAAGAAGGTCGATCGACTCATCTTGGGCTTGTATAATCACATCGGCAAAAAACTCAACCCAGTGCCCCACTTCCAATGTGCAATTACATCTTTCAAGAGCTGCGTAATACTCTTTTTTTCGTCTTTTCAAGACTTTAGAAACGGCAATTAAGATGGGCTGCCCAACACCCCGTGCAAGCATTTTTTCAACTAAAATGCGCCCAATCCGGCCATTTCCATCTTCGTATGGATGGATGCTTTCGAAATAGATATGGGCAATCGCCGCTCGCGCTAAGATAGACTCTGTTGGACTGGATGCGTTAAACCACTCAATGAATCCTGCCATTTCTTTAGGAACTATTTCCGATGGAGGTGCTTCAAAAAACACTTTAGATGAACCATATTGGTTAGAGACAATTTGCATCGGCTCTTCATGGGTGCGATATTGCCCCCAATCTATCTCGGAGTGATTTTTAAAGAGCTCAGCATGCCATTTCAAGAGCATGGCAGGAGTCAGTGGTTGATCAAAGGATTCATAGACATCACAAAGGAGTTTTGCCATACGAGCTTCGGGCTCGCTCTCCTTTTTAGTGGAACTCAGACCAAAGTGTTTCTTGATCGACGCTTGCAAGCTTTCTCTGTCGAGAATTTCACCTTCAATTTTGGAGCTTTCCAACCCTTCCGAGCTCAGCATTTCCACAACAAAGAAGTTCAATTCCTCATTATTGATATTTTTTAGAAATGCGCAGGCTGTGCCCACCTTTAAAAGAAATTGCCTCTCTTGTGAGACAATACGATCAGCATCATAAGTAAAATGTGGCCAATCAGATAATTGCCAGTTCCAGGGCATGAGCGATGGACTCCCTCTCTATAACTCAAAATTCTACATAGATATGAGTTATAGAACAAGCTGCTATCGCTCACAAGGAGAGGTTATACCATTTATCAGAAATAAGTTTTACAAGAGCGCAGTGTATTTTACCGAGCACCAAAGCCTGGAGCGAGAAGCAAACTTGGATAAATTGGTTCGATTGAACTTGCGCTAAGCCGCAATCCCGGCCCCTCAGGGCCGAGTAAGGCCATGCCAATTCGTTTCAAAATCTTTACAAGGCGAAGAATCCCGATGCCCTTCAGGGCCGGGTTCTTCAAGGCGAAGGCGCGCAGGGAAAGACAATTGAAAGACAATTGTGAAAATTATTTCTGGTAAATAGTATAATTCTTTTGGGCTTTGTCTCACGGAGTCAAAATGCGGAGGTTATTTTTTTGCGAGCCCTGGGTTCAACAGCTTGCTCAATGAGTGGATTAAAAGGAAATGAAAGGATTTTATGCTACCCGTATATGACAGAGATCAAGTTCCGCATCTTACCAACCACCACGTTCAAACTGCGCCCCCGTTTATAACCTGTTGCGTCGCCTGCCAAACAGGTGATCTTCACCAGGTGCGCGCCTGTCTTGCCCAAGATCCCTCCCTGCTTTCCCAATGCGATAGCCAAGGGCAAACCCTCATGCATATAGCAGCAGAACAAGACCACATCGAGGTTGTAAAATGGCTCTATAACCAAGATCCCTCCCTGATAGATGTAACCAATAAGAGTAAACTCACCCCCTTACACCTAGCTGCCTTTCAAGAGCAGATCCCCATCCTTAAAGTCTTTGCAAAAAAGCTCACAGAAAACACACCCCTTATCCTTCAAATTGCCCAAAAAAGGTGTCCCAAAACGCTTGCATTTATCCTCGAACAAGGTGTTGACCCACAAACTATAAACTCCTCGAAGCAAACCCTTTTACACCTAGCTGCCGAAGCGGGACAAGAGAGAAATGTCCGCTGCCTTCTCCAACACGAAGTCCAAATAGACCCTCTTGATCTTTCCAAAAGAACTCCCCTTTTTTTAGCCGTGATCCAAGGACATAGAGCAATAGTTAAGCTGCTGATCAAACATCACGCTAAGCTCACTACCTTAAACGAAGAACAAGAGACTCTCCTACACCTCGCAGCTTTCTATGGCCACACCCAGCTTCTTAAAGAGCTTTTAGAATATCCCAAATGCAAAGACCTTCTAGAGGTGCAAGACCAAGATGGGAAAACCCCCCTGCATAAGGCCGTTTGGGGTGATCCCAAACCTAACATTGTGAAACTCCTCCTAGAACACAACGCTAATCCCCACGCAAAAAACCACTACGGCTACACGCCCCTCCACTGGGCTGCAAAACATGGACACACCCAAAGCGCTAGGTCCCTTCTAAGAGCAGCCCATTTAGTGATTGCCCCCAATGCCAATAACCATCTCCCTTTCGATCTGGCTATCCACTTTGACCAAGATGACTTTATCCACTTCTTTTTAGAGACACAAACCAGACTCATCAAAAAACCGCCCTCCTCTGATATAGAAGGCTATTATTTCAAATGCCTCCTCCAAGCCAAAGAAGAAAACCTCGTCGAAGAGCAGATACTCTATCTCTTAAAACTCAGTCACCTTTACACCGAAAAAGAGAACCTCCTTGTGGGAGCTAAAATCCTCAATTGCGCCTTCCCCCTTCTCGATAAAAAACACCACCTCTTCAAGCAGTATCTCTTCAAAAAATTAGAGGAGATTGAAAAACTCTTCCTAGAAAAGCTCGGAATCAAAGCCCTAACCCGCCCCCTCGAAACAAAAAGGATACGCTTAGCCGACATCAGAAAGACAGCTACCCAACCCCAACCCATCCAAAAGACACTCCGGAGACTCACACGAGAATTTATGCAACTCTTAACCCAACTCATCACCGAAACACAAGAATTCCTAGGACCGCCCCCCGTTAAATGGGCTGCCATTGGGATGGGCTCCATGTCACGCGGGGAGATGTGCCCCTATTCCGACATCGAATTTGCATTCGTTATTGAAAAAGATACCCCAAAAGCCCTCGAATACTTCCGTACCCTCTCAAAAATCTTAGAACTCAAAATCATTAACCTCGGGGAGACAAAATTTCCCATCTTTGGTGGAAGATATGAAAGTCCCACCCCCGATGGTTTTTCCCTCGATAGTGCAGGCAATAGCCCCCTCGGAGTCACTGGAGTCTATGAACTCATCGGCACCCCCAAACAACTCGCCCAGTTTCAATCCGTCAAATTTTGGCGTTAAAAAAGAGCTCCATAGACCCTTTCAAGAAATCCTAGGGTGCCTTTCCCTTTTATACCACCTCAATGAAAAAAGCACCTTTGCAAGGATCGATGAGCTATTAAGGCTTAATGTCTTTTGCGCCGAAGGTGCTGAAAACCTTAAAAAAGCCATCAACCAAGTCCTTTCCCTCCGCCTCCAGGTCCACCTTTTCTACAAAGATGAAAAGGAGTTCCTCTGTCACCCTGAAGAAGGAAAACCACAAGATCCCACCCTCTACTACTTCAGCGAGCAGAACCTCGAGTGCCTCCATGAAATCTATAAGGTACTATTACCCTTTCACAAGTGTGCGAGCGAGTTTTATCGCACAAAAGATAAGTCAACTTTGAATCAAAGTATCTTTTGTGATGGTAGCCCCCATGTAAAAGCGATTACCTTTGAAAAGACTCTGCAATATGCCAAAGCACATGAAGCCTATCAACAGGCTGTATTGAAGAACTTGATAACATGTGCAAAAAAAGCATCACCATCTCAGGCCAAAACACTGCAGGAGGTCTCTATGCATTGTAGGAAGCTTTTGGGCGAGGATCCCTTGGTTCAGCAGCTTACTCAGTTGGTGGATTTAAACGACTCTACGCACAGGACCTCTTTGAGTGTAAAGGCTCTTACTTGAATTTTGAACGGATAAGTACCCTTTACCCCTCAAACGCGAAGCTTAAGTTAGTACTGGGCAGCCTGAATGTAGTTACCTCAGTCACATATTTATTTTGCTTTTATTTATCAAATAAATGAAAATTGTACTATACTCAAAAAAATAATTCAAGAGGTTTTATGACAGGTAATGATTTCCAAAAAAATTATTCAAAAATTATTGCAAAAGCATGGAGTAATCCTCAATTCAAGGAGCAACTCCGAAAAGATCCCGAGGGCGTCTTAAAAGCCGAAGGGATTGAAATTCCTAAGGGTGTGAAATTAACCTTATGTGAGAACACTGATACACAGTTCTATTTTGTTTTGCCTAATAAGCCAGCTGGAGAGTTAACTGAAAAGCAATTGGAATCAGTGGCTGGTGGCGTATGTGCTTTCTCAGCTCATATTTGTGAACAAGGCTTGTGCAAATTTGATGGGAAATAAAGGTAACTATTCAGGTAATCCATCTTTTTGGTTAAAAGCCTCTCGGTGGTGACTATCCACTCCCAGCTTGGCAAACTGGGCCTGCCTTAAGGATTTTGCTGGCTCGTGAATAGTCACAAATAAAGAAATCATAACCTTGAGGCAGAAACTAAATTTTACACAATATACAGCACGGCTTCGCTGGTAGGTTCTTAACAAAAAAGCATACTGTAGGCTTAACGATCACTGCAACTTATCAAAATACAAAAATAGTCTTGAAAAAATAGAGTTAAGGGGCGATGTTTCTTTGCCATGGATCGATTGCTAAAGGCACTGAAGTGCCAAAATGAAGGCAGGCCCCCTATATGGCTGATGCGGCAAGCGGGCAGGTATATGCCTCAATACCGCAAGATCAAAGAGGGTAAGACCCTTTTGGGTATGTTTCATGATCCCGAGACGATTATTAAGGTGAGTTTACTGCCCATAGATTTGCTTCAAGTCGATGCGGCAATTTTATTCAGCGATATTTTAACTGTTTTGGATGGCTTAAATATCCGCTATGACTTTCAAGAAGGGGTAGGACCCATTGTTTTTGATCCGCCCAGTTCCCTGTGTACCATCGAACCTCAAATTGCATATGCACATATCATCGAGTCGATCCGGGAGCTCAAAAAAACATTAAAAGTACCCCTTTTAGGCTTTGCAGGGGCACCTTTCACAATTGCAAGCTATATCATCGAAGGGAAAACGAGCCGTGATTTGCTAAAAACCAAGCAATGGCTTTTCCGTGAGCCTACTAGCTTCATGCGCCTCATTGATCAGATTACCGAAGCTACAATTACCTATTTGAACTGCCAGATCGATGCGGGTGTAGAAGCTGTTCAACTCTTTGACTCCTGGGCTAATGCTGTAGGCATTGAAGAGATGCGTCAGGCATGTCTTAAGCCCATGGGTGCCATTGTGGAAGCTGTTAAAAAGCGAGGTATCCCCATCATTCTCTTTACTCGCGGCTCGTGCCTATTTGCTGAAGAGCTCGCTTCAATACATCCGTCTGCCATCAGTTTGGACTGGACTGGAGATCTTCTGCAAGTCCGGCATCGCATCCCCTCGAACATCGCTTTGCAAGGAAATTTAGACCCCATGGTTCTTTTTGGTCCTCAGGAGCTGATCCGGCGTAAAACCGATACTCTCCTAGAAGGAATGGGAGATCACCCCGGGTATATTTTTAATCTGGGACATGGGATATTGCCCGAAACACCCTTTGAAAATGTCCAATTTTTGGTAGATCATGTCCGCAATCGACCTGACACTCTTATTGAAGCTGAATAAGCCGGCTCCGCGCTACACCAGCTACCCTACAGCACCTGAATGGGGACCGCTGTCTGCAGAAACTTACAGAGAAAAACTGCAAGCACTCAAAGCAGCTCAGCTCCCCTTGTCCCTCTATTTTCATATCCCCTTCTGCAAGACAATGTGCCTCTACTGTGGCTGCTCAGTAGTTTTAAACCGCAAGAGAGAAAATGAAGAGCTCTATGTCGATTATCTTTGCAAAGAAATCGATTTAGTCACAGCTCATTTAGGTATGGGGCAACAAGCAAGGCAGATACATTTTGGAGGAGGAACCCCTACCAAACTCTCCATCCCCCAGTTTGCCCGGCTTTATGCCAAAATTCAGTCCTCTTTTGCAATCGATTACACAGGTGAAGTAGCCATCGAAATCGACCCTCGAACGGTGCTTGAAGACGAGGGTGAGAAGCTACGCTTTTTAAGTTCTTTAGGTTTTAACCGCGTCAGCTTCGGCGTACAGGATACCGATCCCCGTGTTCAAGAAGCTGTCAAAAGAAGGCAAAGTCTCGAGATGACCCAGAAAACCTACGCACATGCCCGTGCGCTTGGATTCAAAGGGATCAATATCGATCTGATCTATGGGCTCCCCTATCAATCTTGTGAAACCTTCGCTACCACTGTGGAACATATCTTGGAGATGCGCCCCGACCGGATCTCCCTTTTTTCCTATGCGAAAGTACCCTGGCTTAAACCACACCAGAAGGCTATCCCTGATGCTACACTGCCTTCTGTGGAAGAGAAATTTCGGATCTATGAACACGCACGCAATCGTTTTGTGCAGGAGGGTTATGTCGCAATCGGCATGGACCACTTCTCTCTAGCAGAGGATGCAATCGCTCTTGCCTACCACACTAAAACGCTACAGCGTAACTTTCAGGGGTATTCACTCAAAATGGCCCAAAACATGCTCAGTTTTGGTGCGAGCTCCATTGGGTATGCGCAAGACACCTATGTGCAAAATCTCAAAGAACTGCCCGCCTACTACGCCGCCCTAGACGCCAATCAACTACCTATCCATCGTGGAAAAATTCTTTCCGATGAAGATCACTTGCGCAAATGGGTGATTCACACTTTGATGTGCGACTTCGAGCTCGACAAGCGTGTGTTTCATCAACGATTCAATACAGAGTTTGATGTTCATTTTAAAGATGCCCCCTTAGAACCATTGAAAAGGGATGGTTTAATTGTGAATAACGCTGAAAAAATTGTGGTGACGGAGTTGGGCGAACTATTTGTCCGTGTGGTGGCGATGGCTTTTGATGCTTATGCAAACAAACCCTCTGAAAAACCCAAATTCTCCCTCTCTGTTTAAATTTAAAATATGAGAAAGATGATGAAAAAGGTAGTGGTGTTGGGAGCTGGGATCTCGGGGCTCTCTGTAGGTTGGTTTTTGAAGCAGAAGTGGGGCGATCAAATCGATTTGACCATCCTAGAAAAAAGCGAAAGGGCAGGCGGATGGATCCGTACTTTGCGGGATGGGGAATTCCTTTTTGAGGCAGGGCCTCGGGGATTCTGTCCAAGGGGAAAAGGAGAGGCCACACTAGAGCTCGTGAAGGCTTTGGGGCTAGAAGAGGCTCTCATCCCCTCAAGCAAAGATTCTAAAAAGCGCTACATCTATCTCAATGGCAAGCTCCAGCAATTCGGGTTTGGCTTTTTGCTTAAACAAGGAATGCTTGGGGCTGTGCTACACGATCTTTTGACTTCAAAAACACACGAAGAGGACGAATCCATCGAAGACTTTGTGGGCCGTAGATTCAATCGAGCTTTGGCACAGACCGTCATGGATCCTCTGACAAAGGGAATTTTTGGAGGAGATGTAGGCGCTCTTTCCATGCGTAGTTGCTTCCCCTCTATATGGAAGCTCGAGCAGGAGCATGGCTCGGTCATCCGAGGGATATTGAAGGCTCGAAAAAAGAAAAAGAAAAGGAAAGTATTTAGTTACACATTTCACGACGGAATGGAGGCCTTGACGCAAGGTTTGGCAGGCGCGCTTAAAAAGGAATTAAAGCTGGGTCAAACGGTCCATTCCTTGGAAGAAATTCAAGCGGACAGGGTCATCTCGACTCTACCGATGCGTGCTTTGGCGCCTCTGCTTGGGCTCGAAGATCCTTGCACCTACGCGACCCTCTCGCTTGTCCACCTAGGTTGGCATAGGAGCGTGCTGCCCAAAAGGGGGTATGGGTTTTTAGTCCCCTCAATAGAAAAAGGAGAAATTTTGGGAATGACATGGGACTCTGAGGTCTTTCCCAAAAATTTCCAAACCCGAATCTGTGTGATGATCAGCGGAAATGGACCTGAGCCGGAATTAGCAATGCGTGCTTTACGCAGCCTTAAGAAGTATGTAGGGATTGAAACTCCTCCCGATGTGCAAAAAGTGACAATTGCTGAGCATGCGATTCCTCAGTATACTGTGGGCCATGAACAGAGAATGGAAATTTTTAAAAGAACGCTTCCGGTGCATGTGAGAGCTATCGGCACAAGCTTTTCTGGGCCAGGAGTCAACGATTCGATTTTTACGGCTCGCTGCTGCGCACAGGATTTGTCTTTTTAATGATGAGAAAGACAACACAAAAACCGATACAAGCAAGGACACCCGCGAGCATAGAGATGGCCGAGAAGCCTTCGACATGGGAATTAGAAGCCTTCACCGTGCCCAAATAGAGAGCCGTCATCAGTGCTATGCCTATGGTCGAGGCAATTTGTCTAGTTGCAGTAGAAATTCCAGCAGCGGCACCTAATTTTTCTGGGTCAACTTGCGAAAGGGCCAATGCCACGGTGGGGGACATGATCAGCGGAAGGCTGACGCCAAACCCCAGAAGTCCAGGTAGTAAAATGAGTATTTGTTTGGAATGGGCCGTAAAAAGAAGCCAAAAAAGTGCGAAGACTAGGATGCTAAATCCCAAAAGCAAAGGTAAGCGCGGTCCACAGCGATCAGCAAAGTAACCACCTAAGGGGGCCATCAAGAATATGGGGAAAGCAGCCACAAAAATGAGTAAGCCTGTTTCAGAGGGAGAATAACCAAGCTGTTCTTGAAAATAGATCGCCCACAAAACCGTAACCATCACGATGATCTGTGTAATGAACATCGAGATATTAGCAACTGTGAACAACCGATTCTGAAAGAACCGAAAATCGATGATGGGATGATTTTCACGCAACGAGAGCCACACAAACAATGCAAAAAATACAGGGCTTACCAGAAGTAGGGACAAGATCAAAGGAGAGGTCCACCCCCAAGAATTTGCCTGCATGAGTCCCATGACGAGCGAAACGACTGCCGCAAACATGATGAACGTTCCCAGAAAATGAAAACTCTCTTGCTTGCGTTCACCGGGTTTGAGCATGAGTCTTGCCATAATAATGCCGAAGATGACGATAGGGATATTCATCCAGAAAATGCTGCGCCAACTGATGTATTGAGTCAAAAAACCGCCGAGTGCTGGCCCCAGAACCAAAAAGATACCACTGATACCCGTATTGATCCCAATGGCTCTCGCCCTCTCACCATCGGGGAAAGTAGAGATCAACAAAGCACTAGTCGAGGGAATAGTCAGTGCTCCTCCCATACCCTGGACAATGCGCGCGATGATGAGCAACCATTGCGTATGCGAGGCAGCTCCAATTAGTGATCCAATCCCAAAAATACTGAGTCCCCAGATAAAGAGGGAGCGCTTACCAAAAAGGTCGCAAAGCCTACCTCCGACAAGCAAAAGAGCCGTCAAACTCAAGAGATAGGCATTTACAATCCAAACGAGTCCGACTGGGTCAAAAAGCAAATCCTTTTGGATCGAAGGAAGCGCAACAGGGATAACCGTCGTATCCAGAAAAACCAATGAAGTACCACTGGTGGTCACCAAAAAGATCCACCATTTGCTCAATCTTGTCAGGTTCATTTCATATTCCAGTGTTGCACAATCGGAAACCGGCGTCCCACAGAAAACGCCTTTTTAGTGACTCGCAAGCAGGGTGGAGCCTGCCTGCGCTTATACTCGCTCATGTGAATTTTGCGCACCAGTTCTTTAACCTGATCGAGAGAAACATGGTGCCTCTCAGCGATTTGCTCTGGAGAGAGATGCTCTTCCACATAGCCTTGCAAGACTTTGTCAACTAATGGATAGGGAGGTAATGAGTCGGAATCTTTTTGATTGGGCCGCAGTTCCGCTGAAGGCGGACGCTCGATGATCTCTATCGGAATAATTTCTTTTGATCGATTGATGTAGCGGCAAAGAGCATAGACCTGCTGCTTTGTCACATCCCCCAGCACTCCCAATCCACCGCACATATCTCCATAGAGGGTCATATAACCCATGGCCATTTCACTTTTATTACCTGTGCTGAGTAGCAAATAGCCGAATTTATTGGAAAATGCCATGAGAAGAGTCCCTCGAATGCGTGCCTGAAGATTCTCTTCTGTCACATCAGCTGCTTTACCTTGAAAACTAGGCGCTAAGGTTTCTAAAAAGGCAGCAAAGGGCTTCTCAATCGATAATTCTTGAAGGGCGATTCCGAGCGTGTTAGCTAATGTACGGGCGTCTGTAAGGCCTCCCTCAGAAGAAAAGCGAGAGGGAAGGGCAAGTACTAGCACATTTTCTTTCCCCAGAGCTTCCACGGCGAGCACTGCCACTAATGCTGAGTCAATGCCTCCAGAGAGCCCCAGGCAGGCCTTTTTCCAACCGCTTTTACAAAAATAGTCGCGCACACCTAAGACTAAGGCTTGGAAGAGCTCCTCAATAGGTTTTGGCGAGATAGCCAGTGGTTTGTGTTTTTGGTCAATGTCAACCACCAACAGATCTTCTTCAAATCCCTTGGCTTTACTGACAAGATGGCCGTGCTCATCGATACAGAGGCTATTGCCATCAAAAATCAAGCTGTCGTTACCCCCTACCTGATTGCAATATAGAATAGGGCAGTTCAACGTTTTGGCAACGGATCTGCATACATGTAACCGCTTATCGAAGCGCATCATATGATAAGGGGAGGCCGAGAGATTAATTAGTAATTCAGGTTTCTGTGATATTAATTCTAAAACAGGATCTCGCCTATAGGTTGCATGTTCAACAGCACTTGCATGCTGCCAAATATCTTCACAAATCGTCACGGCGATTGCCCTACCCCCGATGTCCCAAGTATTGATATGGCTGCCCGGCTCAAAATAGCGCCGTTCAGAAAAGACATCATAATCAGGTAGCAGCATCTTATCTTGAAACCCAATCAGCTCGCCATTTTCTATCAGTGCAGCCGAGTTATAAAGCTTTTTTTCCCCACCATCCGGGTTTTCTCGTACACAGCCGACGATGACAGTCATTCCCTGAGAAGCGGATATAATCTTTTTAAGGACTTCGGTAACAGCGTTGATAAAACTGGGAAGGAACAATAGATCTTCTGGCGGATAGCCGGTCACGCACATCTCGGGGAAGAGGACAATCCTTGCTCCCTTTTGGCGAGCTTGATCGATCATCCTCACAATCTTTTTGCAATTCTCATCGAGCGCGCCAATGGTAGGATTCATCTGGGCTAAAGCTATTTTCAAATTTATTCACCCTAATATTATATTGAAGATCTTATGCCGGATTGTATTTTAAAATTCATCTCTTTATCCTTTTTGAAATATGAGGTGCCTATGTCTATTCCTGAAGGGTTTGCTTCCCGGAACTGCTTTTGTCTTTGGTCCACAGATACACAAGTAGATAGGGTTATCAAGGATAACCATAAGACCTACTTGCATCCCTTATGGGAATCCGATCATTTCTATGTCGATACCCTTGAACCAGAAGGGTTAAAACAATTTTCTGTCTGCCGAGTCCTTTGGTCCCTAGCGTCTTATCCCGTAGGCATGGTGGGTTATCTATTCGACACTATCATCAAAGTGATTTTACTCGTTGGAAACCTCTTGATGTTTCTAGTATCCCTGCTCAGCTGCAACTCAAGTTGGCGAGATACTCGGTGTCTCATCTTCTTAGACACCTTAGCAGCCGTAGGAATTAGCCTCATCGGGACAATCATGCCTCCCCTTGCTTACCGACTCGATCGTATAACCCGCGAAGCCATGCTTGAGTGGACTCCCTAACAAACTCGCAATTCATCACATAAACATAATTTATAATTTCAAAGTTCCTCTAGAATGCCTTGTTCACGCAGAATTGCTTCTTCAAATCTCGACAGAAACAACTGGACCAAAATTATTCTTGACATCATACTCGATTCAATTTTCAAAAATTTCTCTAGAGGGAGTTATGCAATTGCCTCTTTAGCTAATCGTTTTAAAAACCAGGAATTCCCTTGCTATCATTTCCTACATTACCTTGTATACCCGTCAATACCGCATTTACACCCGAAGATCCAGCTTTGTTTGCTAGTTGTTATGAAGCTTGCAGGATAGGGGACTTGAAACAAGTCCAGTCTTATTTACAGAAACAGCCCTCCCTTATTTTTCAATACGATTACAGTGGGCAAACTCTTCTCTACGCATGCGCTATCTCTAATGAACTCTCTGTCATGCAGTGGCTTTATCAACAAAATCCCCTCTTACTTAAGATGTGCCGGGATGATGGCATCAGTCTTATGCATATGGCAGCAGAACAAGGCTGTCTAGAAGTTGTGCAATGGCTCCACGAAAAAGATTCTTCCTACATCGACCAAGCTGATAGCAATCAGTGCATTCCTTTGCAACTGGCGGCTTTTAACGAAAGGATCTCCGTTATCAAATTTTTTGAAAGCAAGCTCAAAAAAAACATAGGTCTGATTCAGCAAATTGCCCAAAAAAACTGTCCAAAAACCTTAGCTTTTGTACTCGAACAACAGATTGATCCCAACATAGAAAATGCTGCTAAACAGACTCTATTACATCTTGCTGCAGAAGCTGGCCAGCAAGCGAATGTACTGTGTCTGCTTCAGTACAAAGCACGCATAGATCCCCGGGACCGTTCACAAAGAACACCTTTATTCTTGGCTGCTGTTCAGGGGCATAGAGAAATTGTAAAATTATTGATCAAACACAAGGCTGACCCTGCAGTTATCAGCGAGGAAAAAGAAACCATCCTTCATACGACAGCTTTTTACGGTCATACGCAGCTTTTGAAAGAGCTTTTGAGATATCCCGCATGTAAAAACCTTCTTGAAGCCCGAGATCAAGATGGGAAAACTCCCTTACATAAGGCTGTTTGGGGTGATCCAAAACACCGAATCGTTAACCTTCTCCTTGAAAATGGTGCCAAGCCCAATGTGCAAAATGATTTTGGCTACACACCTCTACATTGGGCTGCTAAGCATGGTCATATTAAAAGCGCACAAATTCTGTTAAAAAGGGAGGATTTGATAATAACTGCCAATATAAATAATCATCTCCCTTTTGACCTTGCTCTTCGGTTTGACCAAGATGATTTGATCCATTATTTCCTAAAAACTCCCATAAGACTTGTGACTATTCACGAGCCAGCAGAATCCTTAGGGCAGCCCCGGTTTGTCAAGGACAAGGTACCTCAAAAAAGCTCCAGTGGAGCTTTTTTGATGGGTCGTCCGAGAGTTGACGCAGTCAGCCGAGGGGGAGTGGATAGGCACCACAGAGAGGCTTTTAACCAAAAAGATGGATTACCTGAATACTTACCAAGACCTCAGGTAGGACTTCCCACGTCAACAGATATAGAAGGTTTTTATTATAAGTGTCTGCTTCAAGCAAAACAGGAAAAACTTGTGGGAGAGCAGGCCTTTTATTTGCTCAAGCTAAGTACAATCTATGTTGAGAAGCAAGATTTTCTAAGTGGAGCGAAAATTTTAAATTGTGCCCTCGCACTTGTAGATAAAAAAAATGAAATTTTTGTGAATTACCTTGTTAAAAAACTTGCAGAAATTGAAAAACTTTTCCTACAAAACATGGGGATTCAAATCTCAGCAACTGCCCACGCGATCAGCCAAAAGAGAAAACGCCTGATTGAAATAAGAAAAGCTGCGGAGCAATCGTCTCACCAAGGGAAGTCTATTCAAGATACTCTTAAGGATCTCACCCGACGCTTTCAACAACTTTTGAAAGAGCTCATTTTAGAAACACAGAATCATTTAGGCCCTCCCCCTACGAAATGGGCTGCTATTGGGATGGGATCTATGTCCCGTGCAGAGATGTGTCCCTATTCAGACCTTGAATTTGCCTTTCTTCTCGAAAAAGAGAGCCCCAAAGCACTAGAGTACTTCCGCACTCTTTCTAGAATCTTAGAATTAAAAATAATTAATCTTGGTGAGACAAAATATCCTGTTTTTGGTGAAAGATTTGACAGTCCCACTCCTGATGGGTTTTGCATGGACAATGGGGGAAATACTCCCTTAGGCGTACCGGGTATTTATGAATTGATTGGAACCCCAAAAAAGTTGGCTGAGTTTCAATCGGTCGTATGGATGGATAGAAACATTATCCTCCCTAATGCAATGAGCAACATCTGCCTGATTGCTGGAAATAAAACATTAGTGGAGAGCTACAACAAGTACAAGAAAAAAACTCAGCAACTTTTCGTAAAACAGGGCGCGCAAAGAAAAAACAATGAGGAACTGGCCATGCGACTGCTCGGAGGCCATCTCATCGAATTTTCTCCTGACCTATCGATAGACAAAGAGAAAGAGACCGCATTTGGCGTTAAAAAAGAATTATATAGACCTTTTCAGGAGATTCTAGGATGCCTCACCTTATTTTACGGTTTAAAAGAGAGGAGCACTTTTACAAGAATAGATGAGCTCACGCAGTTAAATGTCCTTTCCATTGAAGGTGCTACCAACCTGAAAAAAGCGCTCAATCTAGTGCTGTCTCTTCGCTTACAAGTCCATCTTTTTTATAAAGATGAGAAAGAGTTTTTATGTCACCCCGAAGAAGGAAAGCCGCAAGATTCTAGTCTGTATTATTTCAATAAGCAAGATCTTGAGAGCTTGCACGAAATTTATAGAGTACTACTGCCCTTTCATAAATCCGCCAGTGAGTTTTACAAAACAAAAAGCAAAGAAGCTTGGAATAAGAGCGTCTTCTATGATGATAGTGCAGCAGTAAAAGCTCAGACATTTGCTAAGACCTTGCAGTATGAATACGCACATGAGGCCTATCAGCAGGTTGTTTCCTTGAATCCCAATGATGTAAGTGCTCAATATAAGTTAGGAGATTTTGAGCAGCGCATCGGAAAATACCAAGGTGCACTTCTTAGAAATGTGAAGGCGCTGGCATTAGCTCAACAAAACTATGGTGAAAATCATGAAGAAGTGGCTATTTGCTATAATAATATTGCCGTGGTCTATGGCCAATTAGGAGACTATGACAAAGCCCTCAATTTCCATTATAAATCATTAGAAATAAGAATTAAGCTCATAGGCGAAGATGGCCTTATGGCGTCCTTAACTTACTCCAATCTTGGCTTAATCTATAAAAAGCTTGGTAATTACGCAAAGGCTTGTGAATTTTACCAAAAGGCTTTGAATATTAGGGTCCAAAGCTTTGGAACAAACCACCCGGAGGTAGCTCTTATCTATAATCAGCTAGGATGTCTCTATGACGAGCTTGCTGAGTACACAAAAGCTCTTGAGTATCATCGAATCACATTAACTATTAGGCTTCTATTTCTGAATGAAAACCACCCCGATGTGGCGACATCCTACAACAATACGGCTATGACCTACAAGCATCTTGCTCTCTATGATAAAGCCCTAGAATGTTTTCAAAAAGCCTTGAGAGTTAATCTCCATGTCCTGGGAGAAAATCACCCCGATCTAGCTAAAATATATAGCAATATAGGCCTTGTATATGATGCTACCGGTGTTTATGAGAAAGCCCTCGATTTTTATCAAAAGGCTTTGAAGATTAGGCTACAGACTTTAACTCCAAACCACCCGGATATTGCCCAAAATTACAATAATATCGGCATTACCTATCTAAACCTTGGAAAGCTCTCTGAAGCCCTGGATTCCTGCCTCAAAGGTTTAACAATTAGATGTGAGGTATTACCAGAAAGCCATCCCGATTTAGCTGAAAGCTACATGGGTATTGGCTCTATCTATCATAAGAGCGCAAATCCAGATCAAGCTCTCGATTTTTATCAAAAGGCTTTGGCAATTAGACTCGTTGCCTTTGGTGAGCGCCATCCTGATGTAGCCTCTTGTTATAATCATATGGGGGGGGCCTATAACGGTATGGGCGATTACAAAATGGGTCTTGAATTCTATCAAAAGGGATTAGATCTTCATATTCAAATATTTGGCGAAGATCATCCACAAGTTGCTGCCTGTTATAATAATATTGGTACTCTCCATTTTGATATGCATAACATGGGCCAAGCACTTCAATTTTTCCAAAAGGCTTTACCCATACAACGTAAGCTTCTAGGGGACAATCATAACCAGATCGCTACGTGTTATCAAAATATTGCCTCCGCACATGAAGCATTGCAAGAGTACAACGAAGCACTTCAGTTTATTGAAATGGCTTTATCCATTAATATCAATACGTTTGGGAATAATCACATAGCTGTGGCTCAAAGTTATCAAATGATGGCCTCTATTTATCGAGCTTTAAAGGAGTATGAAAAAGCTCTCGATTGCTTGCGAAGCAATTTGAACATCCGTTTCGATCTTTTGGGTAATGAGCACTCTTCCCTGGCACAGGGGATGGAACAGATGGCTTCTATTTATTTCGAAATGGGCAAATACTTTAAAGCTTTGGAACTCTATCAAAATATTCTGCCCATGCGCTTCCAGGAATTAAGGGATGATGTTCCCTTTTTTATCCAGGCTTATAGTGCCATCGCTACTTTTTTTCATCAGAGAGAGAGCTATACACAGGCGCTCAATTTTTACCAAATGGCTTTGAAGATTAAAGTTCAAGCTTTGGGTGAAGACCATCCCTCCGTGGGACTAAGCTATAACCAAATGGGCATGTGCTATGAGGAAATGGGACAGTTGAACAAAAGCCTTGAATTTCACCAAAAGTACTTAAGGATTGTAATTCTCGAGAAAGGTGAAAACCATTCCGAAGTAGCCTCCGCCTGTAATAATGTTGCTGTCGCTTATAAATCGATTGAGGATTACCCAAAAGCAATCGAATTTTACCATAAAGCTCTAATGATCAGGATCCAAACCTTTGGCGAGGATCACATGTCAGTTGCAGGAAGTTACAACAATATCGGGGGGATCTATGAGATACAGAAAGAGTATTTCAATGCTCTCGAATGTTACCGGAAAGCACTGGGCATTTTAATTCACGTAGTAGGTGAAGATCACAAGTATGTGGGCGGAAGTTATAATATGATTGCAAAGGTCTATTACAGTCTTGGAGAACATCAAAAAGCCCTAGAAACTTACCAAAAAGCTTTGAAGGTCTGGCTCCAGCATCATGCAGAAGATGCCGCGCAAATGTGCAACATTGAACCTATAATTGCTCAAATGATTCTATCTGTAACAAAAAAACCACAGACTTCTCTTAAAGTGATGCAAGAAGTATATCTCCTTTCCAAAAAGCTTTTGGGAGAAGAGCATCTGATAACTAAACAACTCCTCCAAATAGTGGCAAATTTAACAAGTTAAGGATTTATGGCTCTAACACCTACCGACTCTTCTTCAGCAGCAGTTAAATCCCTTCTGGCAAGATGGGATTCTCTCGAAACTTTTGTTGGCACTGCGGGAGAGAGCAAGCAGAATATAGAACAAGAAACTGTTGAAATGATTCATACTTTATATGCGGACTTGTCACAGCTTGTACCAAAAGTCCCTAGCCATAAAATTGCAAGGGTGTATGAACATCATGATAATTTAAAAGAACAACATGAGAAGTATTTAAAAGAAAAAGAATTAAGCGACACCCCTCTCATCCCACCTCAAGGGATAGGGCCTTCTATTGGACAGGCAATTTCCTTACCTAATCTGAGAGCTCCTAAAACAAAAAAGGTTCAAAAAAAGGTAGTTGTTCATGCTCAGTCAGATCCTGCCGTAAAGTTCAAACCTAAAGGGAGCTCTAGCAAAGTCGGCTCACACCTATTACATCATTACCAGCTTTATACAGAAATTTGTAAATTTGCGAAAAGTCCATCGGAATTCTTTTTAGCACTTAAGCGTTTGAAACAACAAAATGATGCGTTGGTTTTTTCCTTACTTCCGAAGTTACGATTTCCTGAAGAGCTCTGCATCCAGGAGACTGTAAACTCCTTAAATGATTATGATACTGACTCACTCGATATAGGGAACCCTCTATTTTCTTCAATCAACCAGGTAATTTCAGAAATAAGCGACTTGCTAAAAAAAGGGCAATGCTCTTCTCAAACAACTCCTTTGCTTCAAGAAATCAATGATTTATATAAGAATTATATCCAACAAGTTTGTAGCTCAAGAGGAGAGAGGAGACATTCCTTATTGGTTGGAAAAGTGCGTATTTTTATTCGAGATGAGTGCCATTTTCTCGAACAAAAAATAGGACGAGAGATTGCATGCCTCGATCGTTATGGTTACTTAGATCGTGACAATGCGTTTGGTGCCGGAGCCGTCTCTCATCTTGGTTCTGCCTTTTTTAAACGTCCTTGGGGTCTGAACCCTCTGATGCCCAGTGAAGAGTTTGCCGTACATACGTTGCATAGCTTACTGTCTGATCAAATAGGTATTACGGCAACTCAATTGATTAAGATTGAAAACCTCTGGGTTAAATCTATATGTTCAGATGAATCAGTAAGTTCCAAAATACTTCAAGGCCTTGTTGCAGATATTTCAAATCAGGTTGATGATCGACTGTTAGTCAATAAGCCCGGCTATCTTATACAAAAGGTATTTGAAACACACCCTGCGTTGGAAAAAGAGTATCCGTTTTTAAGAAAACGAGTCAGCCACATTATGCTATCTTCTTATGGCATTGAAGGAAAGAACCTCAAAGAAACGCTGTTGGCTGGACAAGGAAAAGACTTAAGGATCCATCCAGAAAATTTTACAGCTCTATGTATTCTAGGCTTCCTTACTTTACCTACAGATGGTAGAAGCGACAATTTCATCGTAACCCCCTCTAAAGGTAATCTTAGCAAAGTTGTAGGGATAGACAATGATGGTGTTTTTAGTTCAGCGATTTCAATCACGAAACAAAAGCCCTATCTAGAATTAAAATATTCGATATTGTTGCTGCCCCAAATGAACATGAAAATAGATGAAAATTTCGTCAAAAAATTTCTAAAAACAAGGCCGGAAGACATTTTTTTGAATTGGTTGAGGGCCCTTGAAATCAAAGAAAAAGAAGATTTAGAACTCCTGTCTCTCGGAATATTTGACGAAGAGGATTATAAAAAGCTCTATTTGCCATTAAAAATTACACCTCAGGCTTTGATCGCTCTCTATCTTAGATTAAAGCAGATTCATAATTTTGTGCGTAAAAAGACAGAGGCCACTCATTGGGAATTAGTATCAGAATTATTCCCTGTCATCGCAAAAATCTATCAAACATTACTACAAAAAACGAACAATAATATTCAAGAAGCTGAAAATTGGCTTTTTGATCGAAGAGAACGGCCAATTCTTTTAGAAGAATGGATAGATGATAAATCCTTATTATCTAAAGAAGCTTTAAATTTATTATACTGGGATGGGAAACAAGAAAAATTAGGCCAATGTATTCAAAAATGTTTAGAGATTATCCCCTGTTCATTAAATAAAATGGAACAAATGCTTTGGATCGAGAAGATGTTCCTGCTTTTCCCTGGCCAAAATACACTTATTCTTAAAAATTGCTTACTAGAAGATTTAGATTGGACGCGGCTTTTTACTTTGCATCAGATAAGTCTTTTAAGCTTAGAAAAATGTCCATTCGTAACGGAGATCGGCCTAATTCCTGTTCTTCAGCATCAAAAGCATATTCACTTGAAGATTGGTTTATGCCCTGCTCTTTCTAAAAAAGCTCTGAAGCAATTAATTCTCGTATGCCAACAAAAACAACATCGTGTTTCTCTCCTTGTAGGCGACCAAGAAATCCTTCTAGACCGGCCATTGTTGCAAAAAAATTTAGAAGTTTGCCTCGAATATGAACATTTAGAGTATGCAGAAATTTGCATGCACCTAGGTGCTAGATGGGATTTCATCTATGATGGAGGAAATCTTCTTCATAAATTTGCAGAAAAAAAATGTCCCAAATCACTCTCCTTTCTCATTAATCATGGTTTAAAAACAAATAGCCTGAATCGATTTCAACAAACGCCGCTCCACCTTGCTGCACAAGAGGGTCAAAAAGAAAATGTAGCCCTTCTTCTACAGCATAAAGTAGAGGTGGATTGTCGCGATAGCAGTGAGCGCACTCCTCTATTTTTGGCCACCCTAAGAGGTCATTTGGAGATTGTCAAACTCTTGACAGCACAGAAAGCTGATGTTCTTTTAATAGGAAGTGAAGCAAAAGAAACCCTTGTGCATGTGGCAGCCTATTATGGACAGTTTGATCTTCTTTGTTATTTTTTTACACTTCCCCAGATCCAAAAGCTCGTGGATGCACAGGATAGTGATGGAAGAACAGCGCTCCATAGAGCAGTCAATGGCAACAACGATCCTAGGATTGTCACCCTACTTTTAAAACATGGATTTAACCCTAACGCTGAAAATTCATGGGGTTACCTACCTATTCATTTTGCTGCAAAAGAGGGACGAGAAGAGAGCGTTAGGGTTTTGTTGGAAAACCAATCTAAAACCTATGTACGTAATAAAAATGGAGATCTTCCTTTTGACTTGGCCATTCGACATGCCCAGGATAGCGTAGTTCTTTTATTTTTAGCTCCTGAAAAACGGTTGGAAGTGATTCCAAATCCTTTACCTAAGGATTTAGAGGGCTACCATTACAGTTGCATAGGAAAAGCTAAAAAAACTGGGGATTTTATTGCGGAAATCCTCTACTTAGGAAAAACGAGTGATTTTTATCTTCAGAAAGATGCTTTTATCAAAGCGGCACAACTAGCCAATTCTGCTCTATCAATTGCCTATGCAAACAAGCACCTAGGATCACAAAACTACTTGTATTCTCGTTTAGAAAGGATTGAGGGCCTATATCTAAATTCTCTAGGAATCAAGGTTGCTTCTGATTATAGAAATTACATTAAAAAATGTAGGGAGCGCGCTAGTAAAGCCTTTGATGATGCAAAAAGCACATTAAAAAATACATCCGATATACAGCAAGCCACTCGCAAGTATACAACTGATGTGAAGAGTATTTTGTGCGCCTTTATTCAAGATGCTGTGAGTCTCTTCGGTCAACCACCTTGTAAATATGCCTTTGTTGTACGAGGTGCCATGGCAAGGCAAGAAATGACCTTCCATTCTGGCATCGAATTGATGGTCATGATTTCTCAAGATGATGTGGAAGCACAGAAGTATTTTTCTCATCTTATACAATTTTTAGAGCTCAGATTTGTGAATATGGGTGAACATGAATCATTTACATTCCGTTTTTTAGGGATAGGAGCTCCAGGTCAGCTAGCAACAGCCCTTCTTGAACAGATCAAACAGGTATATTTTTCCCCTGATATTTTAGATACACTATCTGTAGTTACAGGAGATGAGAAGCTTCTTGCAGCCTACCAAAAAATTGTAAATTCGAAAGAAAATGGCCCACTAAAAACTACGGCAGCTTTTCGAATGCTAGCTGGGCATTTAAAAGATTTAAGCCTAGGTATTTTCAGTCAACAAGAGGTGAATAATTCTTTTTTGAAACAATTTTTTGCTTCCCTCCAAGGGATCATAGGATCTTTGGCTTTATTGTCTAATGTGGAAAATGAAAACACATTTGAGCAAATTCAGAAGTTGAAGGGTCTATCCAAAGAAGGGGTAGGGAATCTTCAAGAAACTATGAGGACAGTTCTTAGATTAAAATTTGAAGCCTGTTTGCCTAATGGAAAAGAAAAAATGGATCCATTGCCGGCTTTTAGACAAGTCAATAAAACCGTGATCCCTTTTCTACAAAGGGTACAAGCCTTTTACATCCAAAAAGACAGGAACGTTTTTAAAAGCCAGGTTTTTTACGAAGAACATTTTACCCAACCGGTACTAAGCGGGCAACTGATTTTACCCCATAATTTGTTGCTCCAAAATGACCCTGAAGCTTCCGCAATATCACATTTCCTAGCCGTATCTCACATGGCTGACAAAGATCATAAAAAAGCGCTTGAATGCTTTCAAAATGATTTGGCAATCAGCCAAGTCATTTTTGGGGAATGTCATCCACAAATAGCAGCTATCTATGACAGAATTACAGATATACACTTGATTCTTGATGACCATGAAAATGTCATTGAATGTCAGTTAAAAAAGCTAAAAATAGAACTAGTGCTAGAGAGACAGACTCCAACGAATCTAGCAAAAACATATGGGATCATTGCCGCTGCTTATTTTAGACTTGGCAATGATGAAGCTGCTCTTGACAACCACCTGCTTGCTCTTAAAGCAGGAGCTCTTTTTATAACCCACCCCGATCTTAAATCTTCTTATGACTTACTCTACAAATTATGTATAAAGCTTAATCGCACCTGTTTAGCAATAGAATTTTTTCAGAAATCATTTAATATTTCTCTTCTTGAGTTAGGCGAAGATCATCCTACCATCGCTTTGTCTAGAATCCGTTTGAGTCAGATGCATCAGAAAACTAAATATTATGCAGGGGGATTAGCAGAAGCTGAAAAAGCGTTCTTTGTCCTGGCTGATTTTCATAAACAACCTAGGACTGATCTTATCAAGGCACTTCAAGAGGTATGTAACTGCCTTGTGCAGCTCCTCATAATTGCACCTGACAGACTAGAGAAAATTCACAATTTAGCCACACAGTTTTTGCTAGAGGATGATCCACTCCTACAACAATTGGTTGCATGCAAAAAATGAAAAAATAGTTCAGAAGCATCTGTGCATTTAAATTTGCCCTAAACTCGACTTTGTACATTTTTGGGGTCGCCTGCCTCGTCTATTTACTCTCAGACATTTGCCTTCGGCAAACTGGGCGTTTATTTAAACCGGAAGGGGTTTTTAACCCCTTCCGGTTTAAATAAACGCCCCTGACAGCAAATATCTCGAGGCCTTCGACCCCAAAAATGTACAAAGTCGAGCTAAAGATTAGCTACCGAAGTCGTCCAGAACGATATTCTGGCGCGGCACTCCATAGTTATCGAGTAATTTCAATACGCTCGAGTTATGCAATGGAGGACCGCAAACATAATACAAGCACTCTTCGGGCTCTTCCATCTTCTTGAGACCACCTGTTTCAAAAGCCCGGAATAAGAAATTCGTTTTGACAGGATCATCCTTAGGCCAGCCGGATTCTAAATCTTCAGGCAAAGGTTCTGAAAGAACCAAATGATAATGGAAGTTATCATGCTCGCTTGCCAACTGTTCATACTCGGTTTGATAGATATTCTCTTTCAAAGAGCGAGCTCCATACCAAAAATCGACTTGGCGACTTGTCTTTTCAGTCTTAAACAGGTGGAGGACATGGCTACGGCCAAATGATGAACCGGCTCCTCCGATCAAAAAAACCAGTGGGCGGTCATCATCGATCATGAAGGATTCGCCATAGGGTCCAGATAGTTTGATGGTATCATTCGGTTTTAAACCGAAGATATAGCTCGAACAAATACCCCAGGGCAATTTTTCCATCATCACTCCTTTAATAAACGGAGGTGTGGCAATGCGTATATTGAATTTGAGGATTCTCCCTTCAGCTGGATAGGAAGCCATTGAGTAAGCACGAATCACCTCTCCTGAAGAGAGGTGGCTGAAATCGATCGGGTGATTAAAAAGAGCAAACTTCTCCCAGTCTGGATAATACTGCGGGTCCATCGTCTTTTTCCAATCACTGGTGTTCGTCACGAAGTGAGGAACATGGAATTGAAGATAGCCTCCGGATCGATAGGGGACCTCTTCCCCCTCTGGCAGCTCAACAACCAACTCTTTGATGAACGTGGCGACATTCTCATTGCTAACAACTCGCGCACTCCATTCTTTGACACTCAAATACCTCTCTTCGATATGGACATGTAAGTCGTGCTTCACTTTGAGTTGACACGAGAGACGCCATCCCTCTTTAAGCTCCATTTTAGAGAAGGTCGCTTTGTCTGTCTCAAGCGGATCATCTTTACCATCCAACACCTGCACACGACACTGCTTGCAAGTGGCTTTTCCTCCACACGGGGAAGGAACGGGGATCCCTTCAGAGGTCAAAGCAGCGAGCAACGTCTGCCCCCCAACAACAGTCTTACTCAAATTGGGATCTTCGTTAATTTGGATAATACAAGGGGCACTGCTGACAAGTTTTTTTTTGGCGTAGAGAATCATCACCGTTAAACACAGGCAAATGATCACAAAAGCTGCAACAGCAACCGAAATGAGAGTCAGTCCTTGTAGAAGGGAGGCTAAGCACATTTGCCTAAAGCTATAGCGATATTTCAATTTCTCTTCAAGTGAAGAGCCTATTTATGCTACACTTTTGAACTTCATCAAAAATCTTACTTTAGATAGGTACATATGGCCCAAGGTACAATCAAAATCCACAGCGAAAACATCTTGCCGATCATTAAAAAATGGCTTTATTCGGACAAAGACATTTTTGTGAGAGAACTAGTTTCAAATGCATGTGATGCAATACTCAAGCTGCGCACTCTCACAGAAGACAAGCCTCAAGATTGGCGCATCGATATCCGCATCGACAAAGAAAACAAAACGCTTACATTTTCCGATAATGGCATCGGCATGACAGCCGAAGAGGTAGAGACCTATATCGCCCAGATCGCTTTTTCGGGCGCTGAGGAGTTTGTCAAAAAATACCAATCTAACAAAGAAGAAGATCAGATCATCGGTCATTTTGGACTCGGTTTTTATTCCGCCTACATGGTAGCTGAAACAGTTGAAATCCAAACACTCTCTTACAAGGAAGGAGCAGAGCCTGTCTATTGGCGCTGTGATGGTTCGGCCACCTATACTATCGAACCGGGGACACGTACCGAAAGCGGGACCACTATTATCCTTTCCTTAGCACCGGATGAAGAGGAATATCTCGATCCTGCAAAAATGCGCCATATCCTCTCCTATTACTGCGGCTTTCTCCCCTATCCTATTTATCTCAATGATAGTCGTATCAATGAACAGCCACCCTTATGGATGAAGCCTCCTTCTGATTGCACCGAACAAGAGTACCTCAGTTTTTACCGCCACCTCTTTCCTGGTGAGATCGATCCCCTGTTTTGGGTCCACCTGAATGTCGACTACCCTTTTCATCTCAAAGGGATCCTTTATTTCCCCAGAATTGCCCATGAAAGTGAACTCAAAAAAGAGAGTATCAAACTCTATTGTAACCGAGTCTTTGTCTCTGACAACTGCAAAGATCTTCTGCCCGATTTTTTAATGATCCTGCGTGGGGCAATCGACAGCCCAGACATTCCCCTCAACGTCTCCAGAAGCTATCTCCAAATGGACCGAACGGTTAGACAGCTCGGCTCCCACATCTCGAAAAAGATTGCAGACCGCCTCTCCAACCTTTATGAAACTGAAAAGGATAAATTCCTCGCTGATTGGGAAGATATCGAGACAATCATTAAATTTGGTGCCTTGCAAGACGAGAAGTTTTATGAGAGAGCCAAAGAATTCCTAGTCTTTAAAAACAGCGATAACCAGTGGACTACATTGGAAGAATACCAGACAAGGTATCCTGAGCAAGCGATTTATTACACGCAAGAAGAAGGACATTTCCTCGATCTTTACCGAGAGAAAAAAATCGAAGTCCTCTGGATCCGCTCATCACCCATCGACCAAGCCCTGATTCAAATGCTGGAAAGAAAAACAGGGGTGCACTTTAAGCGCATTGATGCCCATGTCGATGACCACATTCTCGATCCCTCCAAAGAAAAAAACCTGCTCGATGCCGAAGGAAAGAGCGAATCGGCTAAACTGGCCGATTTCTTTAAGAAAAAATTAGACCTCGATCTAGAAGTTGAGGCCAAAAGTCTTGCTAGCGCCTCGCTCCCGGCCTTCTTACTCCTCAAAGAACAAGAGCGCCGAATGAGAGACTCGCTTGCTCACCACAGTCGCGGCGGCATGAAAGAACTCCATGCACTGATCAAACCGACATTCGTGATCAATACCAATAGCAAACTCATCTCAGCCATCCAACATGTTGATAAAACCGATCCCGAGCTTGCCAAACAATTAGCTCGCGAGGTCTATGACTTGGCACTCCTATCTCAACGCGAAATGGATCCCGAGGGACTTGCTGCGTTTGTAACCCGCAGCGCTTCAGTATTAGAAGCCATGGCACTTAAAATTGAAGCCTGTACACCCTCAAAATAGGAAGGATACGGAGGGAGCATGCGATGAGCTCCCTCATTCATTAGAAAAAGCAAATTATACCATTTCCAGAAAATAAAGCCATGAAGTGGCACTGGGTAACATGACAGATTTGGACGATCGTTTCGAAGCCTATGTTTTTGCACCTAAGCGAGAAAGGATCGTTCAAAAATGGCGTGTTATACAGTGCCAATTCGTGACTTTATTTTCTGGAAATGGTACTATCGCCTAAGAAAAAATGCGGGCCACTTACGGGATCCAATAGTTGCAAACTCTCGTCAAGAAGCTTATACTTTCTTTGTCATCTAGCTGGAGAACACGGAGAACACTATGGCCATTACTCTCGACTACACAAAAATATTTGGATATTACTCTCCGACCGATATCGAATCGGTTGCTGATAGCTCATTAAGGAAATTTCTTGTCTTCCACAATGTGATGAATGCGGCCGCAACTTTCCTAAGCCCCATAGCTGGGGTCATCAGGGCAATAGGTGCTGCTGTTATGTTCCACTTCTATAGCAAACAATATCCAAATACAGAAGATAAAACTGTTATGAACATCAAGCAATTTATGGTAGCCCAAATGGTGCGTGGCAGCGGGGAATTACTGTGTTTCGGCACCATTTTTGGTGTTATCGATGTAGTTGTTACCCTTAATCGCTACGAGCTTCTTTGCTTTTCCAAATCAGAGGCCAGTTTCAGACAGAACATTGAAGCAAGAATCCCAGGAGCGGCTACTGTGAAGGGTTGGGTAGGATAAGCCCTCCCGCAGGAGGGCTTAAAAGTTATTTCTCTGGAGTCTCTTTCTCTTCTTCTGTGATCTCTTCTTTGGGTTTTACCTCAGAGATAGCAGCTTTCAAGAATTCAATTTTAGCACCGTCTACCATTTTAACAATCACTGTCTGCTCTTTGATGCGGTCGATCGTACCAACGATGCCCATCGCAGTGATTCTGTCACCTTTTTTCATGGAACTACGTTTTGTTTCCATTGCTTTACGTCGTTTCTGCTCAGGGCGCCACAGGATAAAGTAGAAGAAGACGATCGCGATCCCGATCATGATCAGAGTTTGCCAAAAAGAACCTTGGCCGCGCACGGGTGCTTCATCTGCCATCAATGGAAGGGAGGCAGTGAGCATCATTAGAAATGCTAATATTTTTTTCATTTTCGTATTCCTTAAAATGGAGTTCAAAAACAGAGAGGATACCATAACGCGCCTACCGATTCAACCCCATATTGACGAAGGGGTTTCTTCAAATATATCTGCGCTTATCGATGACCTAGAAGTCTCGTAGGACGGCGCTGGCACCACAGATGTCGAGATAGTCGCAGACGCTGAAAGCTTTGATAAAGAAGCCGTTAGGGATTTGCCCCCCTGTTACCGAATACTCAGAGCGCCCTGAGCAGCGTGTAAAAGTTAGACGATAAAAATGAGATGAGCGCTCGCCCCATAGGAATTTTACAACAAGAAGCATGGTAGCTTCTAGTACACTAGGCATTTCACAGCCGATTTTATTCGTAGAATCTTTATACTGCATAGCGCATAAACCCTGACTCTCCTCAAGGACATTATTCGTGATCACTATCCGATAAGTGTTATCAACCGGAATATCTCCCAACTCATTTGAAATACCATCATCAAAATAAACTTCAATTGTGTTCCTCATTTTTTGCGACTCAACAAGCTTTACAAGCTTGTTCAATGTAAGGCCTTTTGGAATTGTCAATAGTGTGACTCCGGCATTTTCTTTTATTGAAAGGGTAGAAAGGCATCTTTTTAAAGCTCTAATCGTTCGATATTTATCAAGAGGAGACACATTTTCTATAGACAGATCATGCGCAGACAAATCGACATGCTTGATCCAATCTGATTCATCAAAAACTGTTACTAAGGGGGAAAATTTTCTCAGGTCTACGGCACCCCATCCTTTTAGGTCTGCTAATCTTCTATATTTTCTGCTAACCTCACGAATATTTACCAATTCGTCTATGCTTAACCACTTAAATATTTCAAGAACCACATCTTCAGGCTGTTGGTTTGAGATACCAGTACTTTGAAGAACCCGGCCCTGAAGAGCTTCGGGATTCGGCACAATCAAGGCCGAGGAATCAGTAGAAAGCTTGCTCAACCCGCCCCAAAGGGAGCGGGATTGCGGCAATGTACGTTCAAGCACTGGCGCAAGAGCAGAGGGATGAGATTTGTGCGATTCTGGTTTTAGAAGGCCTGATCGGAAAGGCTTGGCTTGTGGAGGTTCCAATTGAGAAACAGATTGCCCTGGTGTTTTTTTACAGAGTGCAGCGATCCAAACAAGATCCAAGATGAAGACAAAAATGGAAGTCCCTAAAAGAATCCCGTTAGTTCTCACCCCAAACTGAACAATAGCATTAAAAGGCCCTGAAGGTGTTGCTGTAAGTCCAACTATACCTAAGGCAATTATAGTAATAGTCAAAACACAGGTAAAACCAGCTAATGCCTTGTTAAAAGGGGCAGATGGATCAATACATGAATTTTGAATAGGAAGCATATAAAACCTTACATTTTAATTAATTTTGTTATAAACAAACACCTATATCAAAATTAATAGCACTTATTTTAATTTGATAAATCTGAAATTTTTGTTTCTTCGTATTAATACCAATCCGTAGATTGGTATAACCTGGCGCCCTGAAGCTGAGTCAAGTACTTATAATTTCGTGACTATTCACGAGCCGGCAGAATCTTTAAGGCAGGCCCACTTTGCCAAGCTGGGAGTGGATAGTCACCACAGAGAGGCTTTTAACCGAAAAGATGGATTACCTGAATAGTTACATAATTTCTAGGATTATAACAGGAATCGTTCATTTTTTCATTGAAATCAGTGAACTAAAATTATTGGCAAAAATTTTGGAGAATTTCGTATACCAAAATACCACAGATAATCCGCATAAAAAAAGTAGTGACGAGTCGTCAACCTTCACCCCTCTTCCACAGAGAGCAGAATGGAAGCGATTCTGGATCAAAAGATTGTGTCAATTTGCCGTCTCCAACTGCCGTTTTTAGGTTAAAAGCCTCCCTGTGGTGACTATCCACTCCCAGCTTGACAAACTGGGGCTGCTCTAAGGATTCTGCTGGCTTGTGAATAGTCACGAAATATTTTATAGCCTTCTTAGTAAAGCAATATTTTCGACATGAGGGGTATGAGGAAATTGATCAACAGGCTGTAAGCAGACGAGCTCATAACCAAGAAGAGAAGCGCAGTCTGCGGCTTGCGAGACGGGATTACAGGAGACGTAAACGATTTTTTTGGGATTGAGCCTAAGCAGATGGCTAATCGCGGTAGGCCCTAAGCCCACCCGAGGAGGATCTACGATTACCGTGGAAGGTTGGAATGCTATCTTTTCAAGGGACACACCGACATCTCCCGCAAGCACCTGCATATTCGAGATGCCATTGATATCCATATTGACATGGGCGTCTTCGACAGCTTCCTGGATAATTTCAATGCCTACTACGCGAGCAACATGGGGCGCAGTAAAGATCCCAAGCGACCCTGTACCACAATAGAGATCGAGGATCTCGTCCTGGCGCCTAAGCTCTGCCAATGCGATCGCTTGGTTGTAGACCACTTCAGCTTGTAGAGTATTGGGCTGGAAGAAGGAGGCTGCTTTGATGCGGAACCGGTAAGTGCGCCCTTCCGCATCATGGAGCAGTTCATGAATGTGGTCTTTGCCTCGCAAAACCTGCTCCTCAAAACGTGTCGGGGTCTTTTTTTGAATAATCTGCCTTCTCAAGATCAACGCATCTATGTGTGGGAGAGTTTCAGCAAAATCAACGAGATACCGCTCTTCAATAGGCTCTTCTGAAATGGTGAGGACTGCCATCTTTTCACCCGTATGCGTCCCCTCCCTTAAAGTCAATGTGCGCAATGCGCCTTGATTCAACGGTGGATAGTAGGCGTTAAGCGGGGTGTCTTGCCACCACTCTCGGACAGCACAGAGCGCCTCAGCAAACCAGGGGTGGGTTAGGTGGCATTCAGTCAAATTTTCCACCCTTCCACGGCTTTTCATCAAACCCAGAAATTTTTCTCCACTACGTGCTTGGGAAAAGGAAAACTCCATTTTATTTCGGTAGCGCCAGGGCGGCTCGCAGGGCAAGACTTTTTCAACACTTCGACCAAAGCACGTTCTGATAAATTCCCGCTTCTGGGCCAGTTGTTCGTCATAGGCGACGTGCTGAAACCGACACCCTCCACAAATTCTGAAATGGGAACATCTGGGCTCTACAGCCTCTTCACATACCATATTAAGCTTCATAGCCAGGCAGTGTAGCAGTCTGAGGGCAAAAAGAAAAGGGAGGTGTTGTACACCTCCCTTCTGACAAAGCAAAGATTGCTAGTTTGAATCAGCAAGTGAGCTTCTGAGCTCTTGAAAATCGCCTTTGGGGGCAATTTTTAAAAAACTATTTCTTTTTGCGTTTAGGTAATTTAGCTGTTGCTTTTTTCTTAAGGGGAGCAGCTTTTTTAACCGGAGCCCTTTTGGCAGGCACTGGTTTTAAAGGTTGTTTTGCTGCACGAGCTGGAGCCGCTGGTTTGGCGGCAGCTTTTTTAGCAGGAGCCGCTGGTTTGGCGGCAGCTTTTTTAGCAGGGGCCGCTGGTTTGGCGGCAGCTTTCTTAGCAGGAGCGGCTGGTTTGGCGGCGGCTTTTTTAGCAGGAGCGGCTGGTTTGGCGGCGGCTTTTTTAGCAGGAGCGGCTGGTTTTTTCTTAGCAGCCTGCTTCACTTTTTTCATTAAGCCCGACTTATCGGCTTTGATCGATTCTTTGCGATAGCTTTTTGCAGTTTTCTCAAACTTAATGGTGGATGTGCGCACCCGTTGTGCTGCAGCCTTATTACCGGCTTCTGCTTTTTCCAAATCATCTAAGATGCTTTCTAAAAGGCTTTTCATTGCTTTACATGTATCTTTAAGGGCCATACCGAATATTCTCCTCGTGTTACTGGCTGTTGGACTTTGAGTTGAAATTTGCTTGAGAAGCTTCCCTGCAAATATTCAATGTTTATAATGTTAGAGTATGCGAGCAAGACTTTTTCTTCTATTGATTCTTTTACTGACCACCACATCTTTTTTTTGGGAGGATGAGCAAAAATTGCTCAGGCAACTCAACCAGAATGGTGAAAGTGCACTGCAAAAAAGTGACTTTGAGGCTGCAAAAAAGGCATTTGAAGAGCTTCTGGGACGGATCAGCGTCGTTCCTTCCCAAAAATATCAGGTCGATTGGCATACCTATGTCGATGTAGCATTGCGTCTCGCACATGTGTATGAAGAGCTCAAGGAAAAAGAGGAAGCCAAAAGAGTGCTCTCGCTTGTATTGGCAAAAAATCCTCCTATTGAGCTTGCTTGCCGGCTCAAGCTCATGCAAGCGCAGCAAGCTGCCACCTGTGAAGCTCCCGCAGAGGCCTATTTCGAAATGAATCAAATCATCCGGCATTTGCCTTTAGAGAAATGGTCGTGCAAAGAGATCTCTTTTTACCATGCATTACAGCAAACCCTCGATATTCACTACGACGCCTTGGTCCGTAAAGCTAAATTGTACCTGACAGCAGGTTTGTATCCAGAGGCGATTGCTTTGTACGAAGAAATTCTCACCGCGATTGAAAGGGATTGTTATCCAAAGGTCAAAAGCTGCGAAACACTTCTTGCCAAAACAGTGCGCTACAGACTAGCTGAATGCCATTATCTCAATGCCAACTACGAAAAATCATTGAGCTATATGCTTTTGGATGACGCAGATACAGTCGACCGGGAAATGATTTATCTGAGCGCCCTTTGTTATAGAGAAAAAAAGGAATACGAAAAGGCCCTAGAGCTTTTTCAACATTACACCCATCTGACAGATAAGACCGATCTGGAACACTATGATCACGCCCTTTTTGAAATTGGTCACTACTTTTATCAAACCCGCCAGATTGCAAAAGCCCAAAATTACTTCGAAAAGTTACAAGCGTTCAATCGTAAACCCAGCAAACTAGCTGCTCTTTTGCTTGCACGCATTCATGTTGAAGAGGGCCGTGCAAAGGAAGTGGAAAAACTATTAAGACCGCTCATAGACACATTAACCACACAAGATCCGCTACAATATGAATGTTATTACCTTAGAGGCCTTGCTGCCTTTGAATTAGGCGCTATTGAAGAAGCGAGAGATTTTTTTGAGCGCTCTTTGCCGTGTACTCAAGTCGGAAAATGGTCATGCCACTCCCGCTACTATCTCGGATGGTGCTATGCGTGCTTAGGGGATGACCCTCTTAAAACTGAAGATGTGCGTCGGCGCTTTTTTAACCAGGCAGAAGAGTCCTTTACCTCTCTACTAGATACGCAGCAACATGAGGAGGCGTGCTTATCATTGGCCCAATTGTACCTGCTCATCTTCCGCCATTTCAATCAACAAGAACCCGTGGTCAAGCTTGAGACACTGCTACTTGCTCAAGCAGAAACGTTTTCTTTAACCGGACAACACGAGGCTCTTCTACTTAGGGCTGAGGTGGGCGCCCATTACGCAGACAAAGAACACCTCTATGTGCAAGCAACAGCCAATCGCTTCCGAAAAGCACCTCTTTATGCGCAAGGGTGGTATTGCAGAGGAGTGCATCATTTTCAACGAGGGTTGCAAGATCCCCAACATGAAGCCCAGTCGTTCGAGACGGCTGCCTTTGCTTTTGAAAAAGCCCTTCACTGGACAGATAAGAGCGATAAAAACCTTGCTGCAGACATTTTAAAAATGGAAGCCAAAACCCATATGTGTCGCCGGTTACCGATTACCTCTTTAGCTCTACTTGAGAAGCTTTTATCACAGTTTGAGGAGAGTGTGGAAAAAAGAGAAGAGACACTCTATCTTCGAGGGCTATTAGCCTCTCAATTGCCATCTCTTTCTTATTTTTCTGTAGCAGAAGAGTCCTTGAACCAAGTTATAAATCACTATTCAAAGGGGAAATACCACGCCCAGGCACTTTTTGCTTTGGGGACTCTTTACTATAAAAATGAGCAGTATGTAAAGGCACAAGAGACCTTTTACAAATTAGCTACTCAGCATCCCCAATCTTCTTATGCTTCAGAAGCTTGGTTTTGGGCTGCAGAAGCTGCCTTCTTAGCCGGAGACAACCCTACTGCTTTACGGCGCCATGTTTATGAAGATTACCCGTTGAGCAATCTGGCAGCCGAAGCCTACTTCCGTCAATACACTTACTCACGCTATCTCGAAGGAGGATCTGAAATGATCCACCACCTAAAAGGTTTTTGCCCCAGATTCAGTGATAGCCCTCTTGAGATTATCATCCATTATTTGTTGGGGTTACATGAGGAGAAGCTAGAAAATGCACAGAATGCTTTTGAGAAATCGATTGCAGCTTTTTCTCATCATCACAAAACCCTCCAAGCTCCAGACTCTTATGTCTATTTTTACTATCGGGCTAAGCTCGAGCTCGCCGCTCGGTATTTAAATGAGTCTCTCCAGGAATGCGAAAGCCTGTTATGCTCGCTCATTTCGGATTTTAAACAAAATGGCCATGCTCTTGCAGACCTCTTGAAGCACAAATGTCCCTACCCCCCTCTATTTGAAGAGGCAGAGTTCAAGCTTGTCCAATGCTATTTGAAACAAGGGAAGGAGAGTAGCGCGCAGAAAAAACTCCAGGAGATGCTTCAGCATTATGATGGCGCGGGCATCCGGGAGGGATATTATTTATCTCAAGTCTGGCAGGAACTGGGTAGGCTAGCCATGAATTGCCACGATTTTGATACCGCACTGAATTGTTTTGAAATTGCACTTGGCTGTATCCCTAGTTCTCAAGCCAATGAACCACAGCTGGTCCTCTGGTTGCAGCAGAGTGCCTGTTACCAAGAGAAGAAAGAATATGATCTGGCGATGCGTTTATTATCGAAGGTCATCAATGCAGAAACAGCTTCACCTTTAAGACTCAAAGCCATGTACTTGAGGTCTGAAATTTACGAGCTCGAAGAGCGTCCGGAGCTAGCCATTCGCCAACTCGAAGCGATGACCAAAAAAGGTGGAGAATGGGCGAGTCAAGCAAAAGATAAACTAAAAAGGCAGTATGGTTTGGAATAATTTGATATTAGGAACGATCTGGAAAGATTATGTACTGCGTTACTTTACAGAAGGAAACACGATTCTGCTGATCATCTTCGGATGCTCTTTGCTCGCGATGACCGTTTTTCTCGAGAGATTGATGCATTTAAAAAAATCGGAGATCGATACAAATCACTTCATCATTCAATTGCGTAAGGTCGTGCTAGAACAAAACATCATTGAGGGTGTACGTATCTGCGAAGAGACAGGAGGGGCGATAGCCAAAATTGTCCGTGCAGGACTTCTGAAACATGAAAAGCCAAGAGACGAAATTATCTCTAGCATGGAAATCGCGGGCTTAAGTGAAATCGCACGTCTTGAAAAAAATGCTAAAATTTTATCGATCATCGCCCACATCACTCCTTTAATTGGCCTTCTTGGTACCGTACTCGGCTTTATTCAGGCCTTTTCCGAGATGCGTGCATCGGGACTCATGGATATTTCCACCACTAGAGTAGGTGCAGCGATGGAGTATGCTCTTGTTACAACAGCTGCAGGGCTAGTAGTCGCCATTCCCACACTTGTCGCTTATAACTATCTGGTCAGCCGCATCAAAACGCTTGTCCTTGAAATGCACATCACCTCTTCAGAAGTAGTCGATTTGCTGACCTGTCGCAAGGACCCGTATGAAATTTAAGACCTCGCTTAAGCCCACAACGGCTTTAATTGACTTGACCCCATTGGTAGACGTAGTTTTTTTAATGTTGGTCTTTTTCATCATCACTGCCGACATTCTTCCACTCAAGTCGTTGAACATTCAAAACCCCGATTTGGAGCGCTCGGCTCCACCGCGAACTGCACAAATCTTGGTGGTCATGGATGCCCAAAACGTGATCTATGTGGGCAGTAAAAAAGAGATTGTCGACCTTGAATCCTTTCAAGAAAGCCTGACAGCCGAGATCGCAAGTACTTTGGCAGCTCACCCGGGTGCCGACACAACCGTTGTGCTAAATATCGATAAAAGTGTTGAGTATGGAGATTTTTTGCGTCTCTTTTCGCTCGCACAAGAGTCGGGAGCCAAACTCCGACTGGCTTATAATGATATTTCAGGCAGGATGCAATGCTACGATTCACACATTCCTTAGAACTCACTTTGCGGCAAAAAGAGTCACGCTTTTCCAGTGATTTCTGGAAGGGACTAGGTTGTGCCGTAACTTTCCATGTCTTACTCTTTGTCATCTTCCGCATCGCTGCGATGCCCAATTTTGACACGATCAGCCCCCTTAGGCCTGTACATGTCGAAATCGATCTGGGCAGGCGAGACACATCTGTTACGCTCTCACCTATTCAATCCATTCCCTTTGCATGGGATACAATCCACTCCTCATCACTTGAGGCCTCGCTCAATGCATTAATTGCCTTTTCCTTTAAAGAAACTGACGCGCTCCCCTACACCCAAAAAAAAGAGCGCAGTAGACCCGACTTTTCCGAGCTTGAGAGAATCCAATACATCCCTTTAGAGAGCTTACCATGATTGTCGTCAGCCAGAACACACTCCTACTTCTCTACCTCGGTTTTTTTCTCTTTTTCTCTCTAGGAGCCTGGTTGACATCCCACCTGAAAGGACGTAAAAAAGAAAACCTACCCCCGGTTTATCAACTGCATACCTGTGAATACTGCGGTTTCCAATACCTTGCACCTACCGGCACACAGATCACCCCCTGCCCTCAATGCAAATCCTACAACAAATTTTAATTATCCTATTTCGCAAAATGAACTTGTTACTTTTTTTTACATACAATTAAATTATTTCTGATAAATGGTATAAATAAGCACTTATGGCTCACGCAATCTCATCACCCCAAAAGAGCGTTGGACAAGGACAACCCCACCCTGACCAGCGAGCAGAAAAGTATTCTGATACAGGATTGCTTTGCAAGCTCTCTGACCGGGCTCTAGTGGTCTGTCACATTGTCTTAGCAGATAATGGAAGAGGAACAGGCTTCCTAATCGGGAAAGATCTGATCATGACCAACAATCACGTGCTGGACTCCTTAGAGACAGCACGTGGCGCTAAAGCTCTCTTTTTTTACACCACCCACTCTAAGCCTATAGAGGTCGACCTCAATCCCGACGCTTATTTCCATACAAGTGAGACTCCCGATCCGTTGGGCTTTAAACCCATCAAAAGGAACAACCTTGATTTCACTATCGTCGCCATTAAGTCCCATCCCAAAATCACTGAAATTTCTCACCTAGCTTTTTCCATTTTTGGAACTGATATTCCCCAGAAACAGAGCCACGCCAATATTATCCATCACCCTCTAGATCAAGGATCAACTTACCAGAAAGTTTCCTTCCGTGAAAACCTCGTAAAAGAGCTTGCTATCCACACCATCCACTATACCACGGCTACCATGCCCGGATCTTCAGGAGCTCCTGTCATGGATGATGAAGGTAATCTGATTGCTCTACACCGGGCTACCTGCACCCATATTCTCAAAGCTCTTTTGAAAGAAAAGATGTTGACTGCACTGCTTCAGGAACTCTTCGGTGGCACTCCATTTACGCAAGCAAGCCTCACCCTGAACTTTCATGATCATGTGGGTAGATGTGCAACTATTGATGGGTCTCCGCTTTATGTTTTTTCCGATGGAGAGCTCAAAGGGCAGTATTATCATGAGGGAAAAACAGCCTCTTTATTCAGACTCATCAACACTCAGCACCCCTCTCCCAAAAAATGGGCTCTCGATTTTATTAACGCACGGTTACTTCCCGAAGAGCAACTTGCAGATTACCATAAAGAGTGCAACACGGCTGTCCCCATCAAAGCGATCCATGACTATCTGAAAAGCGTGGGTCTTTTGGATCAAGTCCAGTTACGTTATCAGGAAAGCCAAAAGAACCTACCCTCTCTGCTTAAGGAGAGCTATCTTCAAAAATGTGGTTCACTACCCCTTGTTCTTACCAATGCTGCTTTTCCCATCGAAAGCTTTTTTACCCAGCTCTCTATCGTTTCTCATGCTTCTCAAGAAAAAAAGGAAGAGGAGGTGGATCAAAGAGATCCTAACATGGTTGAAAAGGACTCTTTGCGTGAGATCTATGCACGTCTGTGTACAGCAGAAAAGGCTATCGAAATCCACAATCTGTTCGATGAGAAGACTAGAAGAGTGTTGGTGCTGGGAAGAGCCGGTATTGGGAAAAGCACTCTGTGTCAGAAAATCGCCTATGACTGGGCATCAGGCACCCTTTTTGATCAAAAGTTTTCGCTTGTCTACCACATCAAATTACGTGATTTTAACTCTCAAGACAAGATTCTAGGTGATCCCCACGTGTGGATGAGCCAGATGATTGCTAAATCTTGCTATGCCGGGGCTCATCAAGAGAAAATCTTACAAGAGCTGAAAACCAATCCGGAAAAAATCCTCCTGATCTTTGACGGATGGGATGAGGCCTCTAATCAGCTGATGCAAGCTCTTGAAGCCTATTTACTCAACACCCAAGTGCACTATCTTGTGACCTCTAGACCCGGGGTGACTAGCAAAATCCATAACAACTTTGATCTGATTGTAGAAAACATGGGCTTTACCCGGACGCAAGTGCGAACCTATTCAGAAAAGTTTTTTGCCCATACACAGTGCGCGGGGCTAGATGCTTTTCTAAAAATGCTCCACTCCCGCAGCAACCTCTTTACGATCGCGCATGTACCTATCCAACTCCAAATCCTCTGCACCTTATGGCACAAGGGGGAACAAGACTTTCCCCAAACTCTCACTCCCCTCTTCTCCAAAATTGTCCGCCATCTTTTTGAATGGGAGCAAAACAAAAACCCTCAGAAAAAAGAGATTGCACCTCTTAAGCGCTTATTTCTTTATCAAGCTCTTGGAGAGATCGCTCTAAAAGGCTTGGAGAGCAAGCAGCTCATTATCTCCGATACATTAGTCGTAAATGCGTTAATTGAAAAATCGTTGGAAGATGGTCGCTTTGAGAAGATCAGACGGCAAGATTTGATAAGCACCGGACTTGTCAAAGAGTGCGGGACAGATGACGCGCTCTATTTTCTACACCTCACCTATCAAGAGTACTGTATTGCTCATTATATCAGTAGCCTCCCTCAAAGCTCTTTGGATAAAAAACAGGCTCAAGATAGACAGCGTGCCTTTATCCAAACCTACCGCTACCAACCCCATTTTCATCTTGTGATCCGTATGCTCGCCGGCTGCATGTGGGAAGCTTCCAAAGATCTCCAAACAATGGAGCTTTTCTTTGAATGGCTCTACAGTGGTCATACCGATCTTATCGGCGCCTACCAAACGGAGCTGGTTCTCTCTTGCCTAGATGAATGTCGCAGTGAAGAGCTAGAGAAGAGGATTTGGGAGAAGTATAAGCTCGGAGACTTTGTGGGCCGTATCATGGAGCGTGAAGCGACAAGGGACTGCCTAAGTCGGTTAATGTCTCTATCCACACCGGCATTTACGCAAGTAGCACAGCACCTAGACAAGGTAGGCAATCAAGAGAAAAAGAATACGGAGTTCTTACGCTGGTTCTTTGACCATGTGCAGCAGTATGCAAATGAGACAAGATTCCCCCTAATCTTAGGTATGGTCCAAAAGGCTCTGTGTGATCAAAGTCATTTTGTGCGCGACTCTGCTGCTGGATCTCTCGGAGAGCTTGTAGCTCACGCCGGAAAGGAGAACATCCACCAAATCTTAGTTACCCTCCTAAAGGCTCTGATTGATCAAAATCCGTGTGTGCGCAGCTCTGCTGTTAAAGCCCTCGCAAACCTCGCAGCTCACGTCAAAAAGGAGAACATCCCTCAATTCTTAAATAGCCTCCAAAAGGCTCTGAGTGATTACGACTGGATTGTGCGCGGAAAAGCTGCTGAAGCCCTCGGAAACCTCGCAGCTCACGTCAAAAAGGAGAACATCCCTCAATTCTTAAATAGCCTCCAAAAGGCTCTGAGTGATAAAGATTCGAGTGTGTGCAGCTCTGCTGCTAAAGCCCTCGGAGAGCTCGCAGCTTATGCGGGAAAGGAGAACATTACCCAAATCTTCAATGAGCTCCTAAAGGCTATGGTAAAGGCTCTGGGTCGTCTAGAGATCGATGTGCTCAGATCTGCTACTCAAGCCATCGGAAAGCTTGCAGCTTATGCGGGGAGGGAGAATATCCCTCAAATCTTACATGAGCTCCTAAAGGCTATGGATGATCAAGAGTGCGATGTGCGCAGCGCTGTGCACTGCTCTGCTGCTAAAGCCCTCGGAGAGCTTGCAGCTCATGCTGCAAGGGAAAACATCACCCAAATCTTAAATATCCTCCAAAAAGTTATGAGTGATCAAGACTCGTGGGTATGCAGCTCTGCTGCTGAAGCCCTTGGAAAGCTCGCAGCTTATGCAGGGAAGGAAAACATCTCACAAATCTTAAATATCCTCCAAAAGGCTATGAGTTGTCCAGACGCGGGCGCTGCTGCTCAAGCTCTCGGCAAGCTTGCAGCTTTCGCCGAAAAAGAGAACATTTCCCTAATCGTAAATATCCTCCAAAAGGGTATGTGTGATCCAGACTCGTATGTGCGCAACTCTGCTGCTCAAGCTCTCGGCAAGCTTGCAGCTCATGCAGGAAAGGAGAACATCCCACAAATCTTCAATGCGCTCCAAAAGGGTATGTGTGATCCAGACTCGTATGTGCGCAACTCTGCTGCTCAAGCTCTCGGCAAGCTTGCAGCTCATGCAGGAAAGGAGAACATCCCACAAATCTTCAATGCGCTCCAAAAGGGTATGTGTGATCCAGACTCGTGTGTGCGCAGCTCTGCTGCTCGAGGCCTCGGAGAGCTCGCAGCTCATGCAGGAAAGGAGAACATCCCACAAATCTTAAATAGCCTCCAAAAGGCTCAGAGTGATCAAAAATGGATTGTGCGCAGGGATGCTGTTGAAGCTCTCAGAATGCTAGTAGCTCATGCAGGAAAGGAAAACATCACCCAAATCTTAAATATCCTCCAAACGACTCTGAGTGATCAAGAAGAGTGTATGCGCAGGCTTGCTGCTCAAGCCATCCTTAGCCTAAAAACAGAATGGCTTCTGTCTATTTTCGCTTCTCAGCCCTCCTCTCACCCCAAACTGAATACTCTTATTTTTGAGCATTTTATTAACCAATCCATCCCTCTATATTGTGTTGAAAATAGTATGGCTTATTCCATCCATACCCGCGACACTTGCTACGAAGCATGCAATCTTAAGCAGCTAAGACTTCTCTCTAATCGCTGTGCTGCTCTTCTAACAAACACTTGGACAGAATCGGCCGAGCTTGAGAATGCTAAAGAGATCGTGGCTCCCAAAGAAACGTGTGTTGTAATGTGATGCATGAAAAATCACACTGCATTCGGAAAGACCCTCTTAACTAACTAGGCAAAAGCTATGGCTCACACTCCCTCATCGACACAAAAGACCGGACTTGGAAATCAAGGGTCAGCCCTACAAGGGTACGCTGATACAGGATGGCTGGCTAGACTCAACGGGCGATCTCTTGTTGTCTGCCGGATCATCCTAGGTAAAAACCTAGGAGGGGGAACAGGCTTTCTCATTGGGAAAGATTTGATTATGACCAATAATCATGTGCTGAGCTCTTTGGAATCTGCACGCGATGCCCAAGCTCAATTTTTCTATACAAAAGATTCAGAGGGAGTGCAGGTGCCCCTAAATCCTGATGATTTTTTTTGTACAAGCCCCTCCCCTGATTTAGTTGGATTTGAACCTATTAAAAAGGGGGCTCTTGACTTTACCGTTGTTTCCATTCACTCTCATCCCAAAATACGTGAAGTTTCTCACCTAGCTTTTTCTATTTTTGGCACTCCTATCCCCCAAAAAGAGTGGAATGCTAACATCATCCACCATCCTTTAAACCCTGATGGCACGAGCTACCAAAGAGTCTCGTTTCGCGAAAATCTCGTTAAAGAGGTCTCTATGTTCACACTACACTATGCCACTGCTACCTTGCCCGGATCTTCCGGGGCCCCTGTTATTGATGATGAAGGGAATTTGATTGCTCTACACCGGGCTACCTGCACGCATATCCTCAAAGCTCTTTTGAAAGACAAGATGTTGACCGCTCTTCTTCAAGAACTCTTTGCCGGCATCCCATTTGTTGGGGGAGCACTGACTTTAGAGCAAAGAGAATTTAAGGGCAGATGTGCAACTATTGGTGGGTCTCCGCTTTATGTTTTTTCCGATGGAGAGCTCAAAGGGCAGTATTACCATGAGGGGCACACGCCATCGCCCGCATCTCTTTTCAGACTCATCAACACTCAGCACCCCTCTCCCAAAAAGTGGGCTCTTGATTTTATTAACGCACGGTTACTTCCCGAAGAGCAACTTGCAGATTATCATAAAGAGTGCAACACGGCTGTCCCCATCAAAGCGATCCATGACTATCTGAAATGCGTTGGCCTTTTGACTCAAATCGAGGCGCGCTATCAGGAGAGCCAAAAGAGCCTACCCACTCTACTTAAAGAGAGCTATCTTCAAAAATGTGGTTCACTCCCGCTTGTTCTGACCAATGCTGCTTTTCCCATCGAAAGCTTTTTTACCCAGCTCTCTATCGTTTCTCATGCTTCGCAAGCAAAAAAAGAGGTGGTGGCGCGTCAAAGAGATCCTAACATGGTTGAAAAGGACTCTTTGCGTGAGATCTATGCACGTCTGTGTTCAGCAGAAAAGTCTATCGAAATCCACAACCTGTTCGATGAGAAGACCAGAAGAGTGTTGGTGCTGGGAAGGGCCGGTATTGGGAAAAGCACTCTGTGTCAGAAAATTGCCTATGACTGGGCATCAGGCACCCTTTTTGATCAGAAGTTTGCAGTTGTCTACCACATCAAGTTGCGTGATTTCAACTCTCAAGACAAGATTCTAGGTGATCCACACAAGTGGATGAGCCAGCTGATCGCAGAAGCTTGCTATGCTGGGGCTCATCAAGAGAAAGTCTTAAAGGAGCTGCAAACAAGTCCGGAAAAAACCCTCCTGATCTTTGACGGATGGGATGAAGCCTCTGCTCAGCTGACACAAGCTCTTGAAGTTTATTTGCTCAACACCCAAGCGCACTATCTTGTAACCTCTAGACCCGGGGTGACTAGCAAAATCCATAACAACTTCGATCTGATTGTAGAAAACATGGGCTTTACCCGAATGCAAGTGGAAAGCTATGCAGAAAAGTTTTTTGCCCATACCCAGTGCGCGGGGCTAGATGCTTTTCTAAAAATGCTTCACTCCCGCAGCAACCTCTTTACGATCGCGCATGTGCCTATCCAACTCCAAATCCTCTGCACCTTATGGCAGAAGGGGGAACAAGATTTTCCCCAAACTCTCACTCCCCTCTTCTCCAAAATTGTCCGCCATCTTTTTGAATGGGAGCAAAACAAAAACCCTCAGAAAAAAGAGATTGCACCTCTTAAGCGCCTATTTCTTTATCAAGCTCTTGGAGAGATCTCTCTAAAAGGCTTGGAGAGCAAGCAGCTCATTATCTCCGATACATTAGTTGTAAATGCGTTAATTGAAAAATCGTTGGAAGATGGTCGCTTTGAGAAGATCAGACGGCAAGATTTGATAAGCACCGGACTTGTCAAAGAATGCGGGACAAATGGCGCGCTCTATTTTCTGCACCTCACCTATCAAGAGTACTGTATTGCCCACTATATCAGCAGCCTCCCTCAAAGCTCTCTGGATAAAAAACAGGCTCAAGACAAACAGCGCGCCTTTATCCAAACCTACCGCTACCAACCCCATTTTCACCTTGTGATCCGTATGCTCGCCGGCTGCATGTGGGAAGCTTCCAAAGATCTCCAAACAATGGAGCTTTTCTTTGAATGGCTCTATAGTGGTCATACAGACCTTATCGGTGCCTACCAAACCGAGCTGGCGCTCTCTTGCCTAGATGAATGTCGCAGTGAAGAGCTAGAGAAGAGAATTTGGGAGAAATATAAGATCGGAGACTTTGTGGGCTGTATCATGGAGCGTGAAGCGACACGGGACTACCTGAGTCGGTTAATGGCCCTATCCACACCGGCATTTACGCAAGTAGCACAGCACCTAGACAAGGTAGATACTCAAGAAAAGAACAATAAGAAGTTCTTATGCTGGTTCTTTGACCATGTGCAGCAGTACGCAAATGAGACAAGATTCCCTCAAATCTTAGGTATGGTCCAAAAGGCTCAGAGTGATCCTGAGAAGGATGTGCACTGCTCTGCTGCTAAAGCCCTCGGAAAGCTCGCAGCTCATGTAGAAAAGGGGAACATCCCTCAAATCTTAAATATGCTCCAAGTAGATCAAAGTTATGAAGAATGGAAAGTGCGCCGCTCTACAGCTGCTGCCCTCAAAGAGCTCGCACCTCACGCCGGAAAAGAAAACATCCCCCAAATCTTAAATATGCTCCAAGCAGATCTAAGTTATAATGAAGGGGGTGTGCGCGAACGTGCTGCTGAAGCCATCCGAGAGTTTGCATCTCACGCCGGAAAAAAGAACATCCCTCAAATCTTAAATATGCTCCAAGAGGCTCTGAGTGCTACTAACTGGGTGATGCGGAACTCTGCTGTTGCTGCCCTCAAAGCGCTTGCACCTCACGCCGGAAAAGAGAACATCCCTCAAATCTTAAATATGCTCCAAGCGGTTTTGAAGGACAAAATGGTGAATGCTGTTGCTGCCCTCAAAGCGCTTGCACCTCACGCCGGAAAAGAGAACATCCCTCAAATCTTAAATATGCTCCAAGTGCTTCTGAGCGAAGAAGACAGGTATATGCGCAAAAATGCTGCTGCAGCCATCCGAGAGCTTGCACCTCACGCCGGAAAAAAGAACATCCCTCAAATCTTAAATAGGTTCCAAGCGGTTCTTAGTGATCAAGACTCGGATGTGCGCCAAGCTGCTGCTGAGGCTCTCGGAGAGCTCGCAGCTCATGCCGGAAAGGAGAACATCCCTCAAATCTTAAATAGGCTCCAAAAGGCTCTGAGTGATTGGGATCATAGGGTGCGCCAAGCTGCTGCTGAGGCTCTCGGAGAGCTCGCAGCTCACGCTGGAAAGGAGAACATCACCCAAATCTTAAATAGCCTCCAAAAGGCTCTGAGTGATCAAATCTGGGATGTGCGCCAAGCTGCTGCTGAGGCTCTCGGAGAGCTCGCAGCTCATGCAGGACCGGAGAACATCCCTCAAATCTTAAATAGCCTCCAAAAGGCTCTGAGTGATCAAGACCCGGATGTGCGCCAATCTGCTGCTGAGGCCATCCGAGAGCTCGCAGCTCATGCCGGAAAGGAGAACATCCCTCAATTCTTAGATATCCTCCAAAAGGTTTTTAGTGATCGAGACTCGGATAAGCACAAAAATGCTGCTGCTGAGGCCATCCGAGAGCTCGCAGCTCATGCCGGAAAGGAGAACATCCCTCAATTCTTAGATATCCTCCAAGCGGTTCTTAGTGATCAAACCTGGAATATGTGCCAAGCTGCTGCTGCTGCCCTCAGAGAGCTCGTAGCTCATGCAGGAAAGGAGAACATCCCTCAAATCTTAAATATGCTCCAAGCGGTTCTTAGTGATCAAGACTCGGATGTGCGCAAAAAGGCTGCTGAGGCTCTCGGAGAGCTCGCAGCTCATGTCGGAAAGGAAAACATCCTCCAAAGCTTAGATATCCTCCAAAAGGCTTTTAGTGATGAAGACAGGTATGTGCGCCATGCTGCTGCTGAGGCTCTCGGAGAGCTCGCAGCTCACACCGGAAAGGAGAACATCCCTCAAATCTTAAATATGCTCCAAAAGGCTCTGAAGGATAAAAATCACTATGTACGCATTAATGCGACTCTAGCAATCGGAAAGCTTGCAGCTCACGCCGGAAAGGAGAACATCCCTCAAATCTTAAATATGCTCCAAAAGGCTCTGAGTGACCGATACTCTAATGTGTGCAGCTGCGCTGCTCAAGTCACCTTTGGTCTAAAACCGGAATGGCTTCTTTTTATTTTTACTACTTGCCCAAAGCTGAATACCTTTATTTTTGAGCATTTTATTAACCAATCCATTCCTCTATACTGTGTTGAAAATAGTACAGGCCATTTCATCCATACCAGCGACACTTGCTCCGAAGCATTCGATCTTAAGCAGCTTGGGGTTCTCTCTAATCGCTGTACTGTTCTTTACACAAATACTTGGACAGAATCGACTGAATTTGAGAGTGCTAAAGAGATAGTGGTTCCCACTAAGCATGTAGCTACGTCTTTAATTACCAAAGAAAGTAATAAAAAAAATCTACCAAAACCAATTTTGCACCCCATTGAACCTACATTGCAGCAAACTCACTCCTTTCGGGGCGAGTTAAGCAAGCTTTCTACTCATCCCTCAGCCTTGATAGTGCAAAATCCCGAAGCTCTTCAGGTCCGGGTTCTTCAACCTCAAAATAAAAAACCAAAAAATGAGCCCAGTACCAAAGAAAAGTGTGTTGTAATGTGATGCATGAAAAATCACACTGCACTCGGAAAGACCCTCTTAACTAACTAGGCAAAAGCTATGGCTTATACTCCCTCATCGACACAAAAAACCGGACTTGGAAATCAAGGGTCAGCCCTACAAGGGTACGCTGATACAGGATGGCTGGCTAGACTCAACGGGCGATCTCTTGTTGTCTGCCGGATCATCCTAGGTAAAAACCTAGGAGGGGGAACAGGCTTTCTCATTGGGAAAGATTTGATTATGACCAATAATCATGTGCTGAGCTCTTTGGAATCTGCACGCGATGCCCAAGCTCAATTTTTCTATACAAAAGATTCAGAGGGAGTGCAGGTGCCCCTAAATCCTGATGATTTTTTTTGTACAAGCCCCTCCCCTGATTTAGTTGGATTTGAACCTATTAAAAAGGGGGCTCTTGACTTTACCGTTGTTTCCATTCACTCTCATCCCAAAATACGTGAAGTTTCTCACCTAGCTTTTTCTATTTTTGGCACTCCTATCCCCCAAGAAGAGCGGAATGCTAACATCATCCACCATCCTTTAGACCCTGATGGCACGAGCTACCAAAGAGTCTCGTTTCGAGAAAACCTCGTTAAAGAGGTCTCTATGTTCACACTACACTATGCCACTGCTACCTTGCCCGGATCTTCCGGCGCCCCTGTTATTGATGATGAAGGGAATTTGATTGCTCTACACCGGGCTACCTGCACGCATATCCTCAAAGCTCTTTTGAAAGACAAGATGTTGACCGCTCTTCTTCAAGAACTCTTCGGTGGCATCCCATTTCTTGGGGGAACACTGACTTTAGGACACAGAGAATTTAAGGGCAGATGTGCAAGTATTGACGGGTCTCCGCTTTATGTTTTTTCCGATGGAGAGCTCAAAGGGCAGTATTATCATGTGGGGCATACGCCATCGCCATCCTCTTTATTCAGGCTCATTGAAACACAACACCCCTCTCCTAAAAGATGGGCTCTTCAGTTTTTAAACAGTCGGTTACCTCCCGAGGAGCAAATTGCAGACTACCACAAAGAATGCAACACGGCTGTCCCCATCAAAGCGATCCATGACTGTCTGAGAAGCGCCGGTCTTTTGGATCAAGTCCAGATACGTTATCAAGAGAGCCAAAAGAACCTACCCTCTCTGCTTAAAGAAAAATACCTTCGGGAATGTGGTTCTCTCCCCCTTGTTCTTACCAATACTGCTTTTCCCATCGAAAGCTTTTTTACCCAGCTCTCTATTGTTTCTCATGCTTCGCAAGAAAAAAAAGAGGAGGAGGCGCGTCAAAGAGATCCTAACATGGTTGAAAAGGACTCTTTGCGTGAGATCTATGCACGTCTGTGTACAGCAGAGAAGTCTATTGAAATCCATAACCTGTTCGATGAGAAGCAAGCAGCCAAAAGAGTGTTGGTGCTGGGAAGGGCCGGTATTGGGAAAAGCACTCTGTGTCAGAAAATTGCCTATGACTGGGCATCAGGTACCCTTTTTGATCAGAAGTTTGCACTTGTCTACCACATAAAGTTGCGTGATTTCAACTCTCAAGACATTCTAGGTGATCCCCACAAGTGGATGAGCCAGCTGATCGCAGAAGCTTGCTATGCCGGGGCTCATCAAGAGAAAATCTCACAAGAGCTGCAAACAAATCCGGAAAAAACCCTCCTGATCTTTGACGGATGGGATGAAGCCTCTGCTCAGCTGATACAAGCTCTTGAAGTTTATTTGCTCAACACCCAAGCGCACTATCTTGTGACCTCTAGACCTGGGGTGACTAGCAAAATCCATAACAACTTCGATCTGATTGTAGAAAACATGGGCTTTACCCGAACGCAAGTGGAAAGCTATACAGAAAAGTTTTTTGCTCATACACAATGCGCGGGGCTAGATGCTTTTCTAAAAATGCTCCATTCCCGCAGCAACCTCTTTACGATCGCGCATGTGCCTATCCAACTCCAAATTCTCTGCACCTTATGGCAGAAGGGGGAACACGACTTTCCCCAAACTCTCACTCCCCTCTTTACCAAAATTGTCCGCCACCTTTTTGAATGGGAGCAAAACAAAAACCCTCAAAAAAAGGACCTTGCACCTCTTAAGCACTTATTCCTTTATCAAGCTCTTGGGGAGATCGCTCTAAAAGGCTTGGTGAGTAAGCAGCTCATTATCCCCGATGCATTGGTCATCAATACGTTAATTGAAAAATCGTTCGAAGATAACTATTTTAGAAAGATCAGACGGCAAGATTTAATCGCCACCGGGCTTGTCAAAGAGTGCGGAACAAATGGCGCACTCTATTTTCTGCACCTCACCTATCAAGAGTACTGCATTGCCTACTATATCAGTAGCCTCCCTCAAAGCTTTCAGGATAAAAAACAGGCTCAAGACAAACAGCGCGCCTTTATCCAAACCTACCGCTACCAACCCCATTTTCACCTTGTGATCCGTATGCTCGCCGGCTGCATGTGGGAAGCTTCCAAAGATCTCCAAACAATGGAGCTTTTCTTTGAGTGGCTCTACTGTGGTCATACAGATCTTGTCGGCGCCTACCACACTGAGCTGGTGCTCTCTTGCTTAGATGAATGTCGCAGTGAAGAGCTAGAGAAGAGAATTTGGGAGAAATATAAGATCGGAGACTTTGTGGGCTGTATCATGGAGCGTGAAGCGACACGGGACTACCTGAGTCGGTTAATGGCCCTATCCACACCAGTATTTACGCAAGTGGTACAACACCTAGATAAAGTAGGTGCTCAAGCGGAAAACGCGGTGAAGTTCTTACGCTGGTTCTTTTACCATGTGGAGCAATATGCAAATGAGGAAAGAGTCCCTCTAATCTTAGATATGATCCAAAGGGCTCTGAGAGCTAAAGACAGCAATGTGCGCAACTGTGCAACTGAAGCCCTCGGGAAGCTCGCAGCTCATACAGGAAAGGAAAACTTCAAACAAAGCTTAAATATGCTCCTAAAGGTTCGTGAGCAAGGATGGGATGTGTATGGAAATGCTGCTACTAAAGCCCTCGGTGAGCTCGCAGCTCATACAGGAAAGGAAAACTTCAAACAAATCTTAAATGCGCTCCTAAAGGCTCTGAGTGAACAAAACTCGCTTTCGGGTGTGCGCAGCGCTGCTGCTGAAGCCCTCGGAAAGTTCACAGTTCATCTAGGAAAGGAAAACATCAAACAAATCTTAATGGAGCTCCTAAAGGCTCTGAGTGATCCAGAATGGGATGTGCGCAGCGCTGCTGCTCAAGCCCTCGGAGAGCTCACAACTTATGCGGGGAGGGAAAACATCCCCCAAATCTTAAATGGGTTCCAAAAGGCTATGTATGATGAAGACAGGTCTGTGCGCAGATTTACTGTTGTATCTCTCAGAGAGCTCGCAGCTTATGCAGGAAAGGAGAACATCACCCAAATCTTAAATATCCTCCAAAAGGCTCTGAGTGACCAAGATGAGTATGTGCGCCAGATTGCTGTGGATGCCCTTGGAAAGCTCGCAGCTCATGCCGAAAAGGAAAACATCACACAAATCTTAAATGCGCTCCTAAAGGCTCTGAGTGATCCAGACTCGGATGTGCGCAGCTCTGCTGCTTACGCCCTCGGAGAGCTCGCAGCTCATCCAAGAAAGGACAACATCACACAAATCCTAAAGGAGCTCCTAAAGGCTCTGGGTGATCCAGCATGGGATGTGCGCAGATCTGCTGCTGAAGCTCTCGCAAAGCTCGCAGCTCATGCCGAAAAGGAGAACATCATCCAAATCTTCAATATACTCCTAAAGGCTATGAGTGATCAAAACTGGCGTGTGCGCATCTCTGCTACTGAAGTCCTCGGAGAGCTCGCAGCTTATGCAGGAAAGGAAAACATCACACAAATCTTAAATAAGCTCCAAAAGGCTCTGGGTGGTAAAGACAAGTATGTGTGCAGCTCTGCTGCTAGAGCCCTCGGAAACCTCGCAGCTCATGCCGGAAAGGAGGACATCACTCAAATCTTAAATATCCTCCAAAAAGCTATGAGTGATCAAGACTGGCTTGTGCGCAGATCTGCTGCTGAAGCCCTCGGAAAGCTCGCAACTCATGCCGGAAAGGAGAATATCACCCAAATCTTAAATGCGCTCCTAAAGGCTATGAGTGATCAAGAGTTCTATGTGTGCAACTCTGCTGCTAAAGCTCTCAGAGAGCTCGCAGCTCATGCCGGAAAGGAGAACATCCCTCAAAACTTAAATATCCTCCAAAAGGCTATATGTGACCCAGGCAGGCTTGTGCACAGCGCTGCTGCTGAAGCCATCCTTAGCCTAAAAACAGAATGGCTTCTGTCTGTTTTCGCTTCTCAGCCCTCCTCTCACCCCAAACTGAATACTCTTATTTTTGAGCATTTTTTTAAGCAATCCATCCCTCTATATTGTGTTGAAAATAGTACGAGTTATTCCATCCATACAAGCGACAGTTGCTACGCAGCATGCAATCTTAAGCAGCTCAGGGTTCTTTCTAATCGCTGTACTGCTCTTTACACAAATACTTGGGCAGAACCGACCGAACTTGAGAATACTAAAGAGGTAGTGGTTTCCTCTAAACATGAATCTAAGTCATTGATTATCAGAGAAAATAATGAAAAAAGTCTACCAAAACCAATTGTACAACCCATTGACCCTCAAAATAAAAAATCAACAACAGATACAGCTCCCAAAGAAACGTGTGTTGTAATGTGAAGCATGAAAAATCGCACTCCACTCAGAAAGACCCTCTAACTAATAACTAGGCAAAAGCTATGGCTCACGCAATCTCATCACCCCAAAAGAGCGTTGGACAAGAACAACATCACCCAGGTCCGCGAGTAGACAAGTATGCAAACAAGTATGCTGATACAGGATCGCTTTTCACGTTCCGGGCTGTGGTGGTCTGCCATATTGTGCTGGGAGGAGGCCAAGGAGGAGGAACAGGTTTTTTAATCGGCAAAGACCTGATCATGACCAACAACCACGTGCTGGACTCTTTAGAGACAGCACGTGGTGCTAAGGCTCTGTTTTTCTATACCACAAGCACAGAAAAAGTAGAGGTCGATCTCAACCCCGACGACTTTTTCCATACAAGCGCAACTCCCGACCGTTTGGGCTTTGAGCCCACCAAAAAGGGATACCTAGACTTCACAATCGTTTCCATTAAGTCTCATCCCAAAATCACTGAAATCTCTTACCTTGCTTTTTCCATTTTTGGCACTTCCATTCCACTTGCACAGAGCCATGCTAACATGATCCACCACCCTCTAGATCAGGGGTCAACTTACCAAAAAATTTCCTTCCGTGAAAATCTCATAAAAGAGCTTGCCATCCACACCATCCACTATACCACGGCTACCATGCCCGGCTCTTCGGGTGCCCCTGTCATGGATGATGAGGGTAATCTGATTGCTCTACACAGGGCCACCTGCACGCATATTCACAAGGCGCTGCTGAAAGACAAAATGTTAACAGCTCTTCTTCATGAACTCTTTGCTGGCACTCCGTTTACGCAAGCAAGCCTCACCCTGAACTTTCATGATCATGTGGGTAGATGTGCAACTATTGATGGTTCTTTGCTCTATGTATTTTCTGAAGGTCCGTTGAAGGGGCAATATTATCATGAGGGGCACACGCCATCGCCCGTATCCCTTTTCAGACTCATTGAAACACAACACCCCTCTCCCAAAAAGTGGGCTCTCGATTTTATTAACGCACGGTTACTTCCCGAAGAGCAACTTGCAGATTACCACAAAGAATGCAACACAGCTGTCCCCATTAAAGCGATCCATGACTATCTGAAAAACGTTGATCTTTTGACTCAAATCGAGGCGCGCTATCAGGAAAGCCAAAAGAACCTACCCACTCTGCTTAAGGAGAGCTATCTTCAAAAATGTGGTTCACTCCCCCTTGTTCTTACCAATGCTGCTTTTCCCATCGAAAGCTTTTTTACCCAGCTCTCTATCGTTTCTCATGCTTCTCAAGCAAAAAAAGAGGAGGCGGCGGATCAAAGAGATCCTAACATGGTTGAAAAGGACTCTTTGCGTGAGATCTATGCACGTCTGTGTACAGCAGAAAAGTCTTCAGCAGAAAAGGCTATCGAAATCCACAATCTTTTTGATGAGAAGACCAAAAGAGTGTTGGTGCTAGGAAGGGCCGGTATTGGAAAAAGCACGCTATGTCAGAAAATCGCCTATGACTGGGCAGCGGGCAACCTCTTTGCTCAAAAGTTTTCGCTTGTCTACCACATAAAGCTGCGTGATTTCAACTCTCAAGAAACGCTGCTTGGTGATCCCCACAAGTGGATGAGTAAGATGATTGCAAAATCTTGCTATGCTGGGGCTCATCAAGAGAAAATCTTACAAGAACTGCAGACGCATCCGGAAAAAATCCTCCTGATCTTTGACGGATGGGATGAAGCCTCTGCTCAGCTGACACAAGCTCTTGAAGTTTATTTACTCAACACCCAAGCACACTATCTTATAACCTCTAGACCCGGGGTAACTAGCAAAATCCATAACAACTTCGATCTGATTGTAGAAAACATGGGCTTTACAAGGACGCAAGTGGAAAGCTATGCAGAAAAGTTTTTTGCTCATACACAGTGCGCGGGGCTAGATGCTTTTCTAAAAATGCTCCACTCCCGCAGCAACCTCTTTACGATCGCGCATGTGCCTATCCAACTCCAAATTCTCTGCACCTTATGGCAGAAGGGGGAACACGACTTTCCCCAAACTCTCACTCCCCTCTTCACTAAAATTGTCCGCCATCTTTTTGAATGGGAGCAAAACAAGAACCCTCAGAAAAAAGAGATTGCACCCCTTAAGCACTTATTTCTTTATCAAGCTCTTGGAGAGATCGCTCTAAAGGGGTTGGTGAGTAAGCAGCTTATTATCCCAGATGCACTGGTTACCAATACGTTAATTGAAAAATCGTTGGAAGATGGTCGTTTTGGAAAGATCAGACGGCAAGATTTAATCGCCACCGGGCTTGTCAAAGAGTGCGGAACAAATGGCGCGCTCTATTTTCTGCACCTCACCTATCAAGAGTACTGTATTGCCTCCTATATCAGTAGCCTCCCTCAAAGCTCTCTGGATAAAAAACAGGCTCAAGACAGACAGCGTGCCTTTATCCAAACCTACCGCTACCAACCCCATTTTCACCTTGTGATTCGTATGCTGGCCGGCTGTATGTGGGAAGTTTCCAAAGATCTCCAAACAATGGAGCTTTTCTTTGAATGGCTCTACAGTGGTCATATAGATCTTGTCGGCGCCTACCACACTGAGCTTGTCCTTTCTTGCTTAGATGAATGTCGCAGTGAAGAGCTAGAGAAGAGAATTTGGGAGAAATATAAGCTCGGAGACTTTGTGGGCTGTATCATGGAGCGTAAAGCGACAAGGGACTATCTAAGTCGGTTAATGGCCCTATCCACACCGGTATGTACGCAAGTGGTACAACACCTAGACAAGGTAGGCACTCAAGAGAAGAACAATAGGAAGTTCTTATACTGGATCTTTAAACATGTGCAGCAGTACGCAAATGAGAAAAGATTCAATCAAATCTTAGGTACGATCCAAAAGGCTCTGGATCATCCAGGTTCGGATTCGGAGGTGCGTAGGTATGCTGCTGAGGCTCTCGGAGAGCTCGCAGCTCATGCCGGAAAGGAGAACATCCCTCAAATCTTAAATATGCTCCAAGCGGCTTTGAGTGATCAAGACTCGGGTGTGCGCCACAATGCTGCTGCAGCCCTCGGAGCGCTCGCAGCTCATGCAGAAAAGGAGAACATCTCTCGAATCTTAAATGCCCTCCTAAAGGCTATGTATGATTCAGACTCATGGGTGCGTGGCTCTGCTGCTCGAGCCCTTGGCAAGCTCGCAGCTCATGCAGGAAAGGAGAACATCCTCCAAATTTTAAATGCGCTTCAAATGGCCCTGAGTGATCGAGACTGGAAGGTGGGCAGAAATGCTGCTGAAGCCCTCGGAATGCTCACAGCTCATGCAGGAAAGGAGAACATCCCTCAAATCTTCAATGGACTCTTAATGACGCTGAGTGACCAATACTCGGATGTGCGCCAAGCTGCTGTTGAAGCCCTCGGAGGGCTCGCAGCTCATGCAGGAAAGGAGAACATCCCTCAAATCTTCAATGGGCTCCTAAAGACTCTGGGCGACCAAGAAGAGGATGTGTGCAGGAATGCTGCCGGCGCCCTCGGAGCGCTCGCAGCTCATGCAGGAAAGGAGAACATCCCTCAAATCTTCAATGGGCTCCTAAAGGCTATGTATGATTCAGACTCGTGGGTGCGTGGCTCTGCTGCTCGAGCCCTTGGCAAGCTCGCAGCTCATGCAGGAAAGGAGAACATCCTCCAAATTTTAAATGCGCTTCAAATGGCTCTGAGTGATCGAGACTGGCGGGTGCGCAGAAATGCTGCTGAAGCCCTCGGAGTGCTCACAGCTCATGCAGGAAAGGAGAACATCCTCCAAATTTTAAATGCGCTTCAAATGGCTCTGAGTGACCAATACTCGGGTGTGCATAGGTATGCCGCTGAAGCCCTCGGAGGGCTCGCAGCTCATGCAGGAAAGGAGAACATCCCTCAAATCTTAAATGCGCTCCTAAAGGCTCTGAGTGATCAAGACCCGGATGTGCGCCGCGATGCCGCTGAAGCCCTCGGAAAGCTCGCAGCTCATGCCGGAAAGAAGAACATCCCACAAATCTTAAATGCGCTTCAAATGGCTCTGGACGATCCAGACTGGGATGCGTGCCGCAATGCTGCTAAAGCCCTCGGCGAGCTCGCAGCTCATGCAGGAAAGGAGAACATCCTCCAAATTTTAAATGCGCTTCAAATGGCTCTGAGTGATCGAGAAATGCGGGTGAGCAACTATGCTGCTGAAGCCCTCGTAGGGCTCGCAGCTCATGCAGGAAAGGAGAACATCCTCCAAATCTTAAATACACTCCAAATGGCTCTGGATAATCCAGTTTCATATGTACGCCGCAATGCTGCTAAAGTCCTCGTAGGGCTCGCAGCTCATGCAGGAAGGGAGAACATCCCACAAATCTTCAGTGAGCTCCTAAAGACTCCGGGTGATCAAGACGAAGGTGTGCGCAGTTCTGCTGCTCGAGCCCTCGGAGTGCTCGTAGCTCATGCAGGAAAGGAGAACATCACCCAAATCTTAAATGCGCTCCAAATGGCTCTGTGTGATCGAAACAGGGCTGTGTGCCATTCTGCTGCTCAAACCATCATTGGCCTAAAAACAGAACGGCTTCTTTTTGTTTTTACTTCTCAGCCCTCACCTCACCTCAAGTTGAATACTCTTATTTTTGAGCATTTTATTAACCAATCCATTCCTCTCTATTTTGTTGAAAATAATACAGGTTACTCCATCCGTACCAGTGACAGCTGCTGCGAAGCATTCAATCTTAAGCGGCTCGGGGTTCTTTCTAATCGTTGTACTGCTCTTTACACAAATACTTGGAAAGAATCAACCGAACCTGAGAAGGCTGAAGAGATAGTGGTTCCTGCTAAATACGCACCTAAGCCTTTGACCACCAAAGAAAGTAATGAAAAAAGCCTACCAAAACCAATTTTGCAACCCACTGAACCGCAAAATAAAAAACAAAAGAAAGACACCCATGCCAAGAAAAGGTGTGTTGTAATGTGATGCATGAGAAATCGTACTTCACTCGGAAAGCCCCTCCTATACCAATCCGTAGAAATAACACTACAAATTTAGACTGTCTAACATGCCATCTTTGAATGATTCTTTCTCTCTTAGGCGCAAGAACATAAGATTCGAAACGATCATCCAAATCTGTCATGTTACCCAGTGCCACTTCATGGCTTTATTTTCTGGAAATGGTATAATACATAATGTAATTGCGCTTCCTTTTAAGGAGCATCATGTAGATAGGCCTAAAAAAAGGCTTACTCCAAATGCGGAGTATCTTACGATCTCCAATAATAAACGAGGTTTGTGCCTCAAAAAAAGGAGTAAGCCATGCGCAATTATGTAGGATTAGATGTTTCTTTGAAAAGTACTTCGATTTGCATTCTTGATGAGAAAGGAAAGAGGATAGAAGAAGGAGAAGTTGAATCTACCCCCGAAGCAATCCATGAGTTTTTGCTAAAAACCAGCCTTGAGATCGAACTAATCGGCCTGGAAAGTGGGAATTTGACTCACTATTTAAAAAAGGGGCTTTTGAAGAAGGAATATCACGTGGCGGTCATGGAGTCACGGAAGATGGCGGCTATCCTTGCGACAATCATCAACAAAACGGACAAAAATGATGCTAGAGGCATAGCAGAGGCCTTAAGAGTAAGACCTTTTCGAGAATGCGTGCATAGAAGTGATGATGCTGTTGAAATTCGTTCTCTATTACATCTTCGACAGACAGTCATAGAAGAGCGAACTCATGTTATCAACAGCTTGAGAGGTCATCTCAAGGTGTATGGCATCAAGTTTGGCAAGAAAGCCGGGAAGACTTTTAGGAAAACGGTAGAAGAGGCAATAAAAGACTTGCGTCTGAGCATTCAGAGGGCAATCCAGAGCCTTTTGAATATTTTGGATGTTCTTGATCAGGAGATAAAAGCACTTATACCATTCCCAGAAAATAAAGACATGAAGTGGCACTGGGTAATATGACAGATTTGGATGATCGTTTCGAAGCCTATGTTTTTGCACCTAAGCGAGAAAGGATCGTTCAAAACCCCGATTTGGAGCGCTCGGCTCCACCCCGGACTGCACAAATCTTGGTGGTCATGGATGCCCAAAACGTGATCTATGTGGGCAGTAAAAAAGAGATTGTCGACCTTGAATCCTTTCAAGAAAGCCTGACAGCCGAGATCGCAAGTACTTTGGCAGCTCACCCGGGTGCCGATACAACAGTAGTGCTGAATATCGACAAAAGTGTTGAGTATGGAGATTTTTTGCGCCTCTTTTCGCTCGCACAAGAGTCGGGAGCCAAACTCCGACTGGCCTATAATGATATTTCAGGCAGGATGCCATGCTACGATTCACACATTCCTTAGAACTCACTTTGCGGCAAAAAGAGTCCCGCTTTTCCAGTGATTTCTGGAAGGGACTAGGTTGTGCCGTAACTTTCCATGTCTTACTCTTTGTCATCTTCCGCATCGCTGCGATGCCCAATTTTGACACGATCAGCCCCCTTAGGCCTGTACATGTCGAAATCGATCTGGGCAGGCGAGACACATCTGTTACGCTCTCACCTATTCAATCCATTCCCTTTGCATGGGATACAATCGACTCCTCATTGCTTGAGGCCTCACTCAATGCATTAATTGCCTTTTCCTTTAAAGAAACTGACGCGCTCCCCTACACCCAAAAAAGAGAGCGCAGTAGACCCGACTTTTCCGAGCTTGAGAGAATCGAATACACCCCTTTAGAGAGATTACCATGATTGTCGTCAGCCAGAACACACTCCTACTTCTCGACCTCGGCTTTTTTCTCTTTTTCTCTCTAGGAGCCTGGTTGACATCCCACCTGAAAGGACGTAAAAAAGAAACCCTACCCCCGGTTTATCAACTGCATACCTGCGAATACTGTGCCTTCCAATACCTTGCACCAACCGGCACACAGATCACTCACTGCCCTCAATGCAAATCCTACAACAAATTTTAATCATACTCTTTTGCAACAAAACCCTTGTTATTTTCTTTACACACAAATAACCTATCTTCTTTACTCTAAATCTTCACGGAGCTTTTTCATGGCATCTATCGACTCAACATCTACCATACCCCTCGGAATCAAGCAAGACCTCCCACATCCCAAAACCCCTTGGAAATTCAGTGACCCCATCTTCGAGCGGATGGGTAAGCTGCCATGGGGACAAGGGCAGGCTTACAAAAAGTGTGAGGTCCTTCCAAGTGATCCGGAATGCGCGTTCATCTTGAAGTATTTTAACCATAACAAGCCTGCCAATTACGGGATTGCTAAGATCTACTGCATCCACAACCCCTCTTTGACAAACGGATTTGAAGCACATCTGCCCAAAATGAACCTGAGAGCCGAGACTTTCAAGCCGGAGTGGGAGAAGGAAGATTGCGTAGCTGAAAGAAGAGAGGTCATCCGACGGTGGAAGGAGCAAGTCAAGGAATATTACCCCATCTCTGTTAAAAAACCCTCCGTTGAAGACCCTACCAGGGAGGATATCTATCTTAATGTCCGCGTGCTACCTGTTTGGCATGGGACCACGGATGCTGTTTGCGCATCTATTGCCTCCACAGGGTTCACTTTTTTTGGCAAACACCATTTTTTTAACTCCGATGCCAAAGCAGGAGCCTTTAAAAGCACAGATCTAGGCTATTTTGGAAATGGTATCTATTTCACGAATAGTCCCAAGTATGCAGCCATGTACAACTCCGGTACTCTTTTAATGTCTTGGGTCTCCATGTACGAACCCTTCCCTGTGGTCAATGATGTTCCCCATCCTACGAAGGGGAGCGATATGGGAAAACTCGGCATAGGAGCTAGCGGTTACCAAACCTATAACGCCCATTACATTCCTGTAGCTCCCATTTCTAAACATCCTAAGTGTATGGAATACTACCCCTGTTACCAAAACCAAGCCCCTACTTGCGATGAACTCGTGGTTTTCCAAGAAGCACAAACCCTTCCCCGATTTTGGATAGTGCTGGGCGTAGATTTTCCCAAGTTAATCCCTAAAAATCCTGCCATTCCGGGATCTTTTGTGATCGATAGCACCTCGCTTCCTATCACAGTAACTGCAGGTCTTACTATAATCGCTACGTGCAGCTCAGACTCATGTGTTAAGAAAAATCAAATTCAGTGGGTCGCTCTCGGGCTCGGCGAGTTTCACCTATCAGAGGTTTATTCGTGTACGCAATGCCCGAGTTGTCCGGGAGAATTTAATTCTGTCGAACATTTTATCATCCACAACCCTACGTACTCAGTAAAAGGACAGACACAAGATAGAACTCCTGTCACAATCGTGGATAAAACAATGACTGCGCAAGAAGCGATCATGATCGCTCATATCAGCGAATGGAAATATCTAAAAATAAATCTCAAATAAGGAAAGAACCTATGGCTTCACAAATTACACGTACAACTCAAGATGGAACGCTCTATGCCACTTATGCTGAAAATGCAAAAGGAAAAAACAAGCTGGCTTGCTTAACTTTTAATGACAAAACAACTGAAATCGCCCTTTCAAAAGTGTGGGTCAACAACTGGCCCGCCAATCAGCTCAAAGGGTTTAAAGCCTATATCATGCCTGAAGGGATTCCATGCAAACTCGAGGGTGACTCCTACGAGATCACACTCAATGACTCTCCTTTCAAAACCATCACTCTGACTATTAAAATTGTAGGAAATCAAGAGCAGACTCTCACCCTATCAATACCCGAGAATCTAAAAGGTATCGGCCTCAAGCAAATCATCGCCAAAAAGCTCGGGATCAACGAACTGGCCACTATCCATATCAAATACGAAGGATACCCCCTCGATAGCAGTTTCACTCTAAATGATTCCGGTATAGAAAATGGTGCCGAGCTCACCCTCCATCTCTCTACACATGAAGAGAAACCCCCAGAAAATGAAAAGATCACCGATGGCGCCCTAGAGATAATCCGTTTTCCAGCCGTCCAACCGGGCCAAAACGTTGCTCCAGGCGCCACTCCGGGCGCAAGCAATGAAGTCAAAAAGCAGTTTGCTAAACTCGGAGAGGCGCCCCGCTGGAGAATGTTGGATAAAGGGCTCAACCTGTTAGCCCTTTGCTCAACTAAGACGTGCAAAGCTTTTCAACAGTATGTCTACGTGCAAGTAGGAATGGGCATGTTCCGCATCAATGAAGAGAGCGCAGAAGCAAAATGCCCTGAGTGCAAAAATTTATTTGCAAAAGACATCACGAATTTTGCTTTTTATGACTGCACTTACCATTTCAAGGGGAAAATGATCGATAATACTCCTTTTGATTCGGGGATGAAAATCGTACCCAAGGGTGACAGCTATGTCACGTTTGAAGAAATACTCAATGGATTGAGCACCGTAAAGGAATGGAAAGTGCTGATCGTCACAACTGAAGCCAATAAGTAAGTACTTATGGCCCACGCAATCTCCTCACCCCAAAAGAGCGTTGGACAAGGACAACACCACCCTGACCAGCGAGCAGAAAAGTATTCAGATACAGGATTGCTTTTCAAGCTCTCTGACCGGGCTCTAGTGGTCTGTCACATTGTCTTAGCAAATAATAGAGGAGGAACAGGCTTCCTGATCGGGAAAGACCTGATCATGACCAACAATCACGTGCTGGCCTCCTTAGAGGCAGCACGTGGTGCTAAAGCTCTTTTTTTTTACACCTCCACCACACAAAAGGTGGAGGTTGATCTCGATCCCGACGATTTTTTCCATACAAGTAAAACCCCCGACCAGTTGGGCTTTGAGCCCACCAAAAAGGGCTACCTAGATTTCACAATCATTGCCATTCAGTCCCATCCCAAAATCACTGAAATCTCTCACCTTGCTTTTTCCATTTTTGGCACTTCCATTCCACTGGCACAGAGCCATGCTAACATGATTCACCACCCTCTAGATCAGGGGTCAACTTACCAAAAAATTTCCTTCCGCGAAAACCTTGTAAAAGAGATTGCCATCCACTCTCTCCATTATACTACTGCTTCCATGCCCGGATCTTCCGGCGCTCCTGTCATGGATGATGAGGGTAATCTGATTGCGCTGCATCGTGCGACCTGCACGCATATCCTAAAAGCTCTTTTGAAAGCAAAGATGTTGACTGCTCTTCTTCAAGAACTCTTTGCCGGCATCCCATTTGTTGGGGGAGTACTGACTTTAGGTCAAAGAGAATTTAAGGGCAGATGTGCAACTATTGGTGGGTCTCCTCTTTATGTTTTTTCCGATGGAGAGCTCAAAGGGCAGTATTATTATGAGGGAAAAACAGCCTCTTTATTCAGACTCATCAACACTCAGCACCCTTCTCCCAAAAAGTGGGCTCTCGATTTTATCAACACCCACCTTCCTCCCGAAGAGCAAATTGCAGAGCACCATAAAGAGTGCAACACGGCGGTTCCCGTTAAAGCGATCCATGACCATCTGAAAAACACCCCCGGCCTTTTGGATCAAGTCCAGATACGTTATCAGGAAAGCCAAAAGAACCTACCCTCTCTGCTTAAAGAGAGCTATCTTCAAAAATGTGGTTCACTCCCCCTTGTTCTTACCAATGCTGCTTTTCCCATCGAAAGCTTTTTTACCCAGCTCTCTATCGTTTCTCATGCTTCTCAAGAAAAAAAGGAAGAGGAGGCGGATCAAAGAGATCCTAATGTGGTTGAAAAGGACTCTTTGCGTGAGATCTATGCACGTCTGTGTACGGCAGAAAAGTCTATCGAAATCCATAATCTGTTCGATGAGAAGACCAGAAGAGTGCTGGTGCTGGGAAGGGCCGGTATTGGGAAAAGCACTCTATGTCAGAAAATTGCCTATGACTGGGCAACGGGCAACCTCTTTGCTCAAAAGTTTTCGCTTGTCTACCATATAAAGCTGCGTGATTTCAACTCTCAAGAAACGCTGCTTGGTGATCCCCACAAGTGGATGAGTAAGATGATCGCAGAATCTTGCTATGCTGGGGCTCATCAAGAGAAAATCTTACAAGAGCTACAGACGCATCCGGAAAAAATCCTCCTGATCTTTGATGGATGGGATGAGGCCTCTGCTCAGCTGACACAAGCTCTTGAAGCTTATTTACTCAACACCCAAGCGCACTATCTTGTGACCTCTAGACCTGGGGTAACAAGCAAAATCCATAACAACTTTGATCTGATTGTAGAAAACATGGGCTTTACAAGAACGCAAGTGGAAAGCTATGCAGAAAAGTTTTTTGCCCATACACAGTGCGCGGGGCTAGATGCTTTTCTAAAAATGCTCCACTCCCGCAGCAACCTCTTTACGATCGCGCATGTGCCTATCCAACTCCAAATCCTCTGCACCCTATGGCACAAGGGGGAACAAGACTTTCCCCAAACTCTCACTCCCCTCTTTACCAAAATTGTCCGCCATCTTTTTGAATGGGAGCAAAACAAAAACCCTCAGAAAAAAGAGATTGCACCTCTTAAGCGCTTATTTCTTTATCAAGCTCTTGGTGAGATCGCTCTAAAAGGCTTAGTGAGTAAGCAACTTATTAGCTCCGACGCATTGGTCATCAATACGTTAATTGAAAAATCACTGGAAGATAACTATTTTAGAAAGATCCGACGGCAAGATTTGATAAGCACCGGACTTGTCAAAGAGTGCGGGACAAATGGCGCGCTCTATTTTCTGCACCTCACCTATCAAGAGTACTGTATTGCCCACTATATCAGCAGCCTCCCTCAAAGCTCTCTGGATAAAAAACAGGCTCAAGACAAACAGCGCGCCTTTATCCAAACCTACCGCTACCAACCCCATTTTCACCTTGTGATCCGTATGCTTGCCGGCTGCATGTGGGAAGCTTCCAAAGATCCCCAAATAATGGAGCTTTTCTTTGAATGGCTCTACAGTGGTCATATAGATCTTATCGGCGCCTACCACACCGAGCTGGTGCTCTCTTGCCTAGATGAATGTCGCAGTCAAGAGCTAGAGAAGAGAATTTGGGAGAAATATAAGATCGGGGATTTTGTGGGCTGTATCATGGAGCGTGAAGCGACACGAGACTACCTGAGTCGGTTAATGGCCCTATCCATACCGGTATTTACGCGAGTGATACAACACCTAGAGAAATTAGGTGCTCAAGGGGAAAACGCGGTGGGGTTCTTACGTTGGTTCTTCGAACATGTGGGGCAATACGCAAATGAGGAAAGAGTCTCTCAAATCTTAAATATGTTCCAAAAAGCTCTGAGTGATCCAAACTCGTGGGTGCGCATAAATGCTGCTCTAACCCTCGGAAAGCTCGCAGCTCATGCCGGAAAGCAGAACATCCCTCAAATCCTAGGTATGATCCAAAAGGCTATGAGTGATCCAGAAATCTTTGTGGTCGGCTTTGCTGCTAGAGCCCTTGGAAAGCTCGCAGCTCATGCCGGAGAGGAGAATATCCCACAAATCTTAAATGCGCTACAAAAGGCTATGGCTATGTGTGATCCAGACATCGTTGTGGTCGGCTTTGCTGTTAAAGCCCTCGGAAAGCTCGCAGCTCATGCCGGAAAGCAGAACATCACACAAATCTTAAATGAGCTCCAAAAGGCTATGCGTGATCCTGAATGGGATAGGCACATCTCTGTTGCTGATGCCATCGCAGAGCTCGCAGCTCATGCCAGAAAGCAGAACATCCCACAAATATTAGATTTCCTCCTAAAGGCTATGTGTGGCCAATACTCGGAGGAGCGCAGCTATGCTGCTAAAGCTCTCGGAAAGCTCGCAGCTCATGCCGGAAAGGAGAATATCCCACAAATCTTAAATGCGCTACAAAAGGCTCTGAGTGACCCTGAATGGGAGGTGCGCAGAGCTGCTGCTGAAGCCCTCGGAGAGCTTGCAGCTCATGCCGGAAAGCAGAACATCACACAAATCTTAAATGCGCTACAAAAGGCTATGTGTGGCCAATACTCGGAGGAGCGCAGCTATGCTGCTAAAGCTCTCGGAAAGCTCGCAGCTCATGCCGGAAAGGAGAACATCTCACAAATCTTAAATATCCTCCTAAAGGCTATGTGTGGCCAAAACTCGGAGGAGCGCAGCTCTGCTGCTGAAGCCCTCGGAGGGCTCACAGCTCATGCCGGAAAACAGAACATCCCACAAATCTTAAATGCGCTACAAAAGGCTATGTTTGATCAATATTATAGTGTGTTCATATCTGCTGTTAAAGCCCTCGGAGGGCTCGCAGCTCATGTCGGAAAGGAGAATATCACCCAAATAATCTTAAATGCGCTACAAAGGGCTATGTGTGATCAATACTCGGGGGAGCTCCGCTCTGCTGTTGAAGCCCTCGGAGAGCTTGCAGCTCATGCCGGAAAGCAGAACATCCCACAAATCTTAAATGCGCTACAAAAGGCTATGTGTGATCCTGAGGCGGTTGTACGCAGAAATGTTGCTAGAGCCCTCGGAGGGCTTGCAGCTCATGCCGGAAAGCAGAACATCCCACAAATCTTAAATGCGCTCCTAAAGGCTATGTGTGATCAAGAAAGGGATGTGCGCATAAATGCTGCTAAAGCCCTCGGAAAGCTCGCAGCTCATGCCGGAAAGCAGAACATCACACAAATCTTAAATGCGCTACAAAAGGCTATGTGTGATCAAGAAAGGGATGTGCGCATAAATGCTGCTAAAGCCATACTTGGCCTAAAAACAGAATGGCTTCTGTCTGGTTTCACTTCTCAGCCCTCTTCTCATCCCAAGCTGTATACTCTTATTTTTGAGCATTTTATTAACCAATCCATCCCTCTCTATTTTATTGAAAATAGCACAGGCTACTCCATCCGCACCAGTGACAGTTGCTACGAAGCATACAATCTTCAGCAGCTCAGGGTTCTTTCTAATAGCTGTACTGCTCTTTACACAAATACTTGGGCAGAACCGACCGAACTTGAGAATGCTAATGAAAAATCAACAACAGACACCGCTACCAAAGAAACCTGTGTTGTAATGTGATGCATGAAAAGTCGCACTTCACTCCGAAAAAAAAACTCTAACTCATTAGGAAAAGCTCACGCAGTGCAATAGCACGATCATTTGTTGCCAAGATGGTTTACAATATTGACACGACTACCATTCCCTAAAATTTTCTTTCATCCGTTTTTCGACCTAAATTAGCTGAATGGACTTTCAGTAAATTTCCAGCGGGAATGGCTGGTTATGCAACTCCTTAATACAATAAACTTTAATTGTACTATTTCTCAAAACAACCTTGTTATTTTCTTTACATACAACTAAATTATTTTCTTCGTTCTAAATCATCAAGGAAATTTTTATGTCTATCGGCTCAGCATCTATCATACCACCTGGAATCAAACAAGACCTCCCCCATCCCAAAACCCCTTGGAAATTCAGTAACCCCATCTTCGAACGGATGGGCAAGCTGCCATGGGGACAAGGGCAGGCATCCAAGAAGTGTGAGGTCCTTCCAAGTGATCCGGAATGCGCATTCATCTTGAAGTATTTTAACCATAACAAGCCTGCCAACTACGGGATTGCTAAGATCTACTGCATCCACAATCCCTCTTTGACAAACGGATTTGAAGCACATCTTCCCAAAATGAATCAGAGAGCCGAGACTTTCAAGCCGGAGTGGGAGAAGGAAGACTGCGTGGCTGAAAGAAGAGAGGTCATCCGACGTTGGAAAGAACAAGTCAAAGAATATTACCCCATCTCTGTTAAAAAACCCTCCGTTGAAGACCCTACCAGAGAGGATATCTATCTTAATGTCCGCGTGCTACCTCTTTGGCATGGGACTACGGGTGCTGTTTGTACATCTATTGCCTCCACAGGTTTCACTTTCTTTGGCAAACACCATTTTTTTAACTCTGATGCTAAAGCTGGAGCCTTTAAAAATGTCGATCCAGGCTACTATGGAAGCGGCATCTATTTCACAAATAGTCCCAAGTATGCGGCTATGTATAACTCTGGTACTCTTTTAATGTCTTGGGTCTCCATGTACGAACCTTTCCCTGTGATCAATGATGTTCCCCATCCTGCGAAGGGGAGCGATATGGGAAAACTCGGCATAGGAGCTAGCGGTTACCAAACCTATAATGCCCACTACATTCCTGTAGCTCCCATTTCTAAACATCCTAAGTGTATGGAATACTACCCCTGTTACCAAAACCAAGCCCCTACCTGCGATGAACTCGTGGTTTTCCAAGAGGCGCAAGCTCTTCCTCGCTTTTGGATAGAACTGGGCGTAGATTTCCCCAAATTACTCCCTAAAAACCCCATCATTCCGGGATCTTTTGTGATCGATAGCACCTCGCTTCCTATCACAGTAACTGCAGGCCTTACTATAATTGCTACGTGCAGCTTAGACGCATGCGTTAAGAAAAATCAAACTCAGTGGGTCGCTCTCGGGCTCGGTGATTTTCACCTATCAGAGGTTTATTCGTGTACGCAATGCCCGAGTTGTCAAAATGACTTTAGTTCTGTCGAACATTTTATTATTCACCACTCTACTTACTCTGTAAAAGGACAGACAGAAGATAGAACTCCTGTCGCAATCATAAATAAAGCAATGACTGCGCAAGAAGCGATCATGATCAATCACCCCGCCGAATGGAAATATCTAAACATCAACCTCAAATAAGGAAAGAACCTATGGCTTCACAAATTACACGTACAACTCAAGACGGAACGCTCTATGCCACTTATGCTGAAAATGCAAACGGGAAAAACAAGCTGGCACGCTTAACTTTTAACGACAAAGCAACTGAAATCGCCCTTTCAAAAGTGTGGGTCAACAACTGGCCCGCCTATCAACTCAAAGGGTTTAAATCCTACATCATGCCTGAAGGGATTCCATGCAAACTCCAGGGGGATTCCTACGAGATCACACTCAATGACTCTCCTTTCAAAACCATCACTCTGACCATTAAAGTCACAGGAGATAACGAACAGACTCTTGTCCTATCAGTGCCTGAGAATCTAAAAGGGGTTGGGCTTAAGCAAATCATCGCCAAAAAGCTCGCAGTCGCCGAACTGGCAACTATCCATATCAAATACGAAGGATACCCCCTCGATAGCAGTTTCACTCTAAATGATTCCGGTATAGAAACTGGTGCCGAGCTCACCCTCCATCTCTCTACACATGAAGAGAAACCCCCAGAAAAAGAAAAGATCACCGACGGCGCTCTAGAGCTAGTCCATTTTCCAAGTGTCCAACCAGGCCAAAACACCGCTATTGGCGCCCCTCCGGGCCAAAATAATGAAGTTACCAAGAAGTTTGCTAAACCAGGAGAGGCCCCTCGCTGGAGAGTTTTGAATGGAGGACTCAATCTAAGAGCCATTTGCGCAACTAAGACGTGTCAAGCCTTTCAACAAATCGTCTGGGTACAAGTAGGAATGGGCAAATTCCGCATCAATGAAGAGAGCGCAGAAGCAAAATGCCCTGAGTGCAAAAATTTATTTGCAAAAGACATCACGAATTTTGCTTTTTATGACTGCACTTACCATTTCACAGGGAAAATGATAGATAATACTCCTTTTGATTCGGGGATGAAAATCGTACCCAAGGGTGACAGCTATGTCACGTTTGAAGAAATACTCAATGGAGTGAGCACCGTGAAGGAATGGAAAGTTCTGATCGTCACTACAGCCGCCAATAAATAACCACCTATGGCTCATGCTATCTTATCACCCCAAAAGAGTGTTGGACAACATCACCCAGGCCAGCGAGCAGAAAAATATGCCGATACAGGATCGCTTTTCACGTTCCGGGCTGCGGTTGTCTGCCATATTGTGCTGGGTGGAGGCCAAGGAGGAGGAACAGGTTTTTTAATCGGGAAAGACCTGATCATGACCAACAACCACGTGCTGGACTCTTTAGAGACAGCACGTGGTGCTAAGGCTCTTTTTTTCTATACCACCAGCACAGAAAAAGTAGAGATCGATCTCAACCCCGACGACTTTTTCCATACAAGTAAAACTCCCGACCGTACAAGTAAAACTCCCGACCGTTTGGGCTTTGAGCCTACCAAAAAGGGATATCTTGACTTCACAATCGTTTCCATTAAGTCCCATCCCAAAATCACTGAAATCTCTCACCTTGCTTTTTCCATTTTCGGCACCCCCATTCCGCTTGAACAGAGCCATGCTAACATGATCCACCACCCTCTAGACCAGGGATCAACTTACCAAAAAATTTCCTTCCGTGAAAACCTCGTAAAAGAGCTTGCCATCCACACCATCCACTATACCACGGCTACCATGCCCGGATCTTCCGGGGCTCCTGTCATGGACGATGAAGGGAATTTGATTGCTCTACACAGGGCTACCTGCACCCATATTCATAAGGCGCTGCTGAAAGACAAGATGTTAACAGCTCTTCTTCAAACCCTTTTTCCTGGGATCCAGTTTGCAAACTCAAAACTTACTCTTATGGACGCTCAAAATCAAAAGAGCGATCATGTGGGCAGATGTGCAACTATTGGTGGGTCTCCGCTTTATGTTTTTTCCGATGGAGAGCTCAAAGGGCAGTATTATCATGAGGGAAAAACAGCCTCTTTATTCAGGCTCATTGAAACACAACACCCCTCTCCTAAAAGATGGGCTCTCGATTTTATCAACGCCCGCCTTCCTTCAGAAGAGAAACTTGCAGACTACCACAAAGAATGCAACACGGCTGTTCCCATCAAAGCGGTCCATGACTGTCTGAAAAGCGTTGGCCTTTTGGATCAAGTCCAGATACGTTATCAGGAGAGCCAAAAGAGCCTACCCACTCTACTTAAAGAGAGCTACCTTCAAAAATGTGGTTCACTCCCCCTTGTTCTTACCAATGCTGCTTTTCCCATCGAAAGCTTTTTTACCCAGCTCTCTATCGTTTCTCATGCTTCTCAAGAAAAAAAGGAAGAGGAGGTGGATCAAAGAGATCCTAACATGGTGGAAAAGGACTCTTTGCGTGAGATCTATGCGCGTCTGTGTACAGCAGAGCAGTCTATTGAAATCCATAACCTGTTTGATGAGAAGACCAGAAGAGTGTTGGTGCTGGGAAGGGCCGGTATTGGGAAAAGCACTCTATGTCAGAAAATTGCCTATGACTGGGCATCAGGTACCCTTTTTGATCAAAAGTTTTCGCTTGTCTACCATATAAAGCTGCGTGATTTCAACTCTCAAGAAACGCTGCTTGGTGATCCCCACAAGTGGATGAGTAAGATGATCGCAGAATCTTGCTATGCTGGGGCTCATCAAGCAAAAATCTTACAGGAGCTGCAAACAAATCCGGAAAAAACCCTCCTGATCTTTGACGGATGGGATGAGGCCTCTAATCAGCTGATGCAATCGCTTGAAGTTTATTTGCTCAACACCCAAGTGCACTATCTTGTGACCTCTAGACCTGGGGTGACTAGCAAAATCCATAACAACTTTGATCTGATTGTAGAAAACATGGGCTTTACCCGGACGCAAGTGGAAAGCTATGCAGAAAAGTTTTTTGCCCATACACAGTGCGCGGGGCTAGATGCTTTTCTAAAAATGCTTCACTCCCGCAGCAACCTCTTTACGATCGCGCATGTGCCTATCCAACTCCAAATCCTCTGCACCTTATGGCACAAGGGGGAACAAGACTTTCCCCAAACTCTCACTCCCCTCTTTACCAAAATTGTCCGCCATCTTTTTGAATGGGAGCAAAACAAGAATCCCCAGAAAAAGGACCTTGCACCTCTTAAGCGCTTATTTCTTTATCAAGCTCTTGGGGAGATCGCTCTAAAAGGCTTGGTGAGTAAGCAGCTCATTATCCCAGACGCGCTGGTTAACAATACGTTAATTGAAAAAACATTGGAAGATGGTCGTTTTGGAAAGATCAGACGGCAAGATTTGATAAGCACCGGACTTGTCAAAGAGTGCGGGACAGATGGCGCGCTCTATTTTCTGCACCTTACCTATCAAGAGTACTGTATTGCCCATTATATCAGTAGCCTCCCTCAAAGCTCTTTGGATAAAAAACAAGCTCAAGACAAGCTGCATGCCTTTATCCAAACCTACCGCTACCAACCTCATTTTCATCTTGTGATCCGTATGCTTGCAGGCTGCATGTGGGAAGCTTCCAAAGATCTCCAAACAATGGAGCTTTTCTTTGAATGGCTCTACAGTGGTCATACAGACCTTATCGGCGCCTACCACACCGAGCTGGTTCTCTCTTGCCTAGATGAATGTCGCAGTGAAGAGCTAGAGACGAGAATTTGGGATAAATATAAGATCGGAGACTTTGTGGGCCGTATCATGGAGCGTGAAGCGACAAGGGACTACCTGAGTCGGTTAATGGCCCTATCCACACCGGCATTTACGCAAGTAGCACAGCACCTAGACAAGGTAGAAACTCAAGAAAAGAACAATAAGAAGTTCTTATGCTGGTTCTTTGACCATGTGCAGCAGTATGCCAATGTGAAAAGAGTCCCTCAAATCTTAGGTATGGTCCAAAAGGCTCAGAGTGATCCTGAGGAGGATGTGCACTGCTCTGCTGCTGAAGCCCTCGGAAAGCTCGCAGCTCATGTAGAAAAGGGGAACATCCCTCAAATCTTAAATATGCTCCAAGCAGATCTAAGTTATAATGAAGGGGGTGTGCGCGAACATGCTGCTGAAGCCATCCGAGAGCTTGCACCTCACGCCAAAAAAAAGAACCCTCCTCAAATCTTAAATGGGCTCCAAAAGGCTCTGGGTGATCCAGACTCGAGGGTGCGCAAAAATGTTACTGAGGCTCTCGGAGAGCTCGCAGCTCATGTAGCAAAGGAAAACATCCGCCAAAGCTTAGCTATCCTCCAAGAGGCTTTTAGTGATCGAGACTCTGATGTGCGCCGTGCTGCTGCTAAAGCTCTCGGAGAGCTCGCAGCTCATGCCGGAAAGAAGAACATCCCTCAATTCTTACATATCCTCCAAGAGGTTCTTAGTGATCAAGACTGGCTTGTTCGCAGATCTGCTGCTGAAGCCATCCTTAGCCTAAAAACAGAATGGCTTCTGTCTGTTTTCGCTTCTCAGCCCTCCTCTCACCCCAAGCTCAATGCTCTTATTTTTGAGCATTTTATCAACCAATCCATTCCCCTATATTTTATTAAAAATAGTACAGGTTACTCCATCTGTACCAGTGATAGTTGCTACGAGGCATATAATCTTCGGCAGCTCGGGGTTCTTTCTAATCGCTGTACTGCTCTTTACAAAAACACTTGGACAGAATCGACTGAACTTGAAAATGCTAATGAAAAATCAACGACAGACACCTCTGCCAAAGAAACGTGTGTTGTAATGTGATGAAAGTCGCGCTTCACTCCGAAAAAAACCTCTAATTCCTTAGGCAAAAAGCTATGGCTTACACTCCCTCATCGACACAAAAAACCGGACTTGGAAATCAAGGGTCAGCCCTACAAGGGTACGCTGATACAGGATGGCTAACTAGGCTCAACGGACGAGCTCTTGTTGTCTGCCGGATCATCCTAGGTAAAAACCTAGGAGGGGGAACAGGCTTTCTCATTGGGAAAGATTTGATTATGACCAATAATCATGTGCTGAGCTCTTTGGAATCTGCACGCGATGCCCAAGCTCAATTTTTCTACACAAAAGATTCAGAGGGAGTGCAGGTTGCTCTAAATCCTGATGATTTTTTTTGTACAAGCCCCTCCCCTGATTTAGTTGGATTTGAACCTATTAAAAAGGGGGCTCTTGACTTTACCGTTGTTTCCATTCACTCTCATCCCAAAATACGTGAAGTTTCTCACCTAGCTTTTTCTATTTTTGGCACTCCTATCCCCCAAGAAGAGCGGAATGCTAACATCATCCACCATCCTTTAAACCCTGATGGCACGAGCTACCAAAGAGTCTCGTTTCGAGAAAACCTCGTTAAAGAGGTCTCTATGTTCACACTACACTATACCACTGCTACCTTGCCCGGATCTTCCGGGGCCCCTGTTATTGATGATGAAGGGAATTTGATTGCTCTACACCGGGCTACCTGCACGCATATCCTCAAAGCTCTTTTGAAAGACAAGATGTTGACCGCTCTTCTTCAAGAACTCTTTGCCGGCATCCCATTTGTTGGGGGAGTACTGACTTTAGGTCAAAGAGAATTTAAGGGCAGATGTGCAACTATTGGTGGGTCTCCTCTTTATGTTTTTTCCGATGGAGAGCTCAAAGGGCAGTATTATTATGAGGGAAAAACAGCCTCTTTATTCAGACTCATCAACACTCAGCACCCTTCTCCCAAAAAGTGGGCTCTCGATTTTATCAACACCCACCTTCCTCCCGAAGAGCAAATTGCAGAGCACCATAAAGAGTGCAACACGGCGGTTCCCGTTAAAGCGATCCATGACCATCTGAAAAACACCCCCGGCCTTTTGGATCAAGTCCAGATACGTTATCAGGAAAGCCAAAAGAACCTACCCTCTCTGCTTAAAGAGAGCTATCTTCAAAAATGTGGTTCACTCCCCCTTGTTCTTACCAATGCTGCTTTTCCCATCGAAAGCTTTTTTACCCAGCTCTCTATCGTTTCTCATGCTTCTCAAGAAAAAAAGGAAGAGGAGGCGGATCAAAGAGATCCTAATGTGGTTGAAAAGGACTCTTTGCGTGAGATCTATGCACGTCTGTGTACGGCAGAAAAGTCTATCGAAATCCATAATCTGTTCGATGAGAAGACCAGAAGAGTGCTGGTGCTGGGAAGGGCCGGTATTGGGAAAAGCACTCTGTGTCAGAAAATTGCCTATGACTGGGCATCAGGTACCCTTTTTGATCAGAAGTTTGCACTTGTCTACCACATAAAGTTGCGTGATTTCAACTCTCAAGACATTCTAGGTGATCCCCACAAGTGGATGAGCCAGCTGATCGCAGAAGCTTGCTATGCCGGGGCTCATCAAGAGAAAATCTCACAAGAGCTGCAAACAAATCCGGAAAAAACCCTCCTGATCTTTGACGGATGGGATGAAGCCTCTGCTCAGCTGATACAAGCTCTTGAAGTTTATTTGCTCAACACCCAAGCGCACTATCTTGTGACCTCTAGACCTGGGGTGACTAGCAAAATCCATAACAACTTCGATCTGATTGTAGAAAATATGGGCTTTACCCGAACGCAAGTTGAAAGCTATACAGAAAAGTTTTTTGCCCATACACAGTGCGTGGGGCTAGATGCTTTTCTAAAAATGCTCCACTCCCGCAGCAACCTCTTTACGATCGCGCATGTGCCTATCCAACTCCAAATTCTCTGCACCTTATGGCAGAAGGGGGAACACGACTTTCCCCAAACTCTCACTCCCCTCTTCACTAAAATTGTCCGCCATCTTTTTGAATGGGAGCAAAACAAGAACCCTCAGAAAAAAGAGATTGCACCCCTTAAGCACTTATTTCTTTATCAAGCTCTTGGAGAGATCGCTCTAAAGGGGTTGGTGAGTAAGCAGCTTATTATCCCAGATGCACTGGTTACCAATACGTTAATTGAAAAATCGTTGGAAGATGGTCGCTTTGAGAAGATCAGGCGGCAAGATTTGATAAGCACCGGACTTGTCAAAGAGTGCGGGACAGATGGCACGCTCTATTTTCTACACCTCACCTATCAAGAGTACTGTATTGCCCATTATATCAGTAGCCTCCCTCAAAGCTCTTTGGATAAAAAACAGGCTCAAGACAAGCAGCGCGCCTTTATCCAAACCTACCGTTATCAACCCCATTTTCATCTTGTGATCCGTATGCTCGCCGGCTGCATGTGGGAAGCTTCCAAAGATCTCCAAACAATGGAGCTTTTCTTTGAATGGCTCTATAGTGGTCATACAGACCTTATCGGCGCCTACCAAACGGAGCTGGTTCTCTCTTGCCTAGATGAATGTCGCAGTAAAGAGCTAGAGAAGAGGATTTGGGAGAAATATAAGATCGGAGACTTTGTGGGCTGGATCATGGAGCGTGAAGCGACACGGGACTACCTGAGTCGGTTAATGGCCCTATCCACACCGGCATTTACGCAAGTAGCACAGCACCTAGACAAGGTAGATACTCAAGAAAAGAACAATAAGAAGTTCTTATGCTGGTTCTTTGACCATGTGCAGCAGTACGCAAATGAGACAAGATTCCCTCAAATCTTAGGTATGGTCCTCCAAGCGGCTCTGGACGATAAAAGCTTGGAAACGCGGAGCATTGCTAATGAGGTTATCGGAAAGCTTGCAGATCACGTCAGAAAGGCGAATATTCCTCAAATCTTAAATATGCTCCAAGCGGCTCTGAGTGATCAATACTCGGATGAGCACCAATCTGCTGCTGAGGCCCTCATAAAGCTTGCAGCTCGTGCCGGAAAGGAGAACATCCCTCAAATCTTAAATATGCTCCAAGCGGCTCTGATTGATCAAGACTCGCATGTGGGTGAACATGCTGCTGAGGCCCTCGGAGAGCTTGCAGCTCACACCGCAAAGGAGAACATCCCTCAAATCTTAAATGAGCTCCAAAAGGCCCTGAGTAATCAAGGCCCGGATGTGCGCCACAATGCTGCTAAGGCTCTCAGAGAGCTTGCAGCTCACACAGGAAAGGAGAACATCCCTCAAATCTTAAATATGCTCCAAGCGGCTCTGATTGATCAAGACTCGGGTGTGCGCCGCAATGCTGCTGAAGCCCTCGGAGAGCTTGCAGCTCACGCCGCAATGGAGAACATCCCTCAAATCTTAGGTATCGTTCAAAAGGTCTTGAGTAATCAAGGCCCGGATGTGCGCTGCAATGCTGCTTATACCCTCGGAGAGCTCGCAGCTCACACCGGAAAGGAGAACATCCCTCAAATCTTAAATATGCTCCAAGCGGCTCTGATTGATCAAGACTCGGGTGTGCGCAGCGCTGCTACTAAGGCTATCGGGAAGCTTGCAGCTCGTGCCGGAAAGGAGAACATCCACCAAATCTTAAATTGCCTCCAAGCAGCCCAGAGTAATCAAGGCGCGGATATGTGCTGCAATGTTGCTTATACTCTCGGAGAGCTTGCAGCTCAAACAGGAAAGGAGAATATCCCTCAAATCTTAAATATGCTCCAAGCGGCCCAGATTAATCAATACTCGTATGTGCGTAGCGCTGCTACTAAGGCTATCGGAAAGCTTGCAGCTCATGTCGAAAAAGAGAACATCCCTCAAATCTTAAATATGCTCCAAGCGGCTCTGAGTGATCAAGACTCGGATGTGCGCCAATCTGCTGCTGAGGCCCTCGGAGGGCTTGCAGCTCGCCCCGCAAAGGAGAACATCCCTCAAATCTTAAATATGCTCCAAGCGGCTTTGAGTGATCAAGACTCGGATGTGCGCCAATCTGCTGCTGAGGCCCTCGGAGGGCTTGCAGCTCGCCCCGCAAAGGAGAACATCCCTCAAATCTTAGGTATCGTTCAAAAGGTCCTGAGTAATCAAGGCCCGGATGATGTGCGCCGCAATGCTGCTAAGACTCTCAGAGAGCTTGCAGCTCACACCGGAACGGAGGACATCCACCAAATTTTAAATATGCTCCAAGCGGCTCTGAGTGATCAAGATCGGGATGTGCGCAGCGCTGCTGCTGAAGCCCTCAGAGAGCTTGCAGCTCACGCCGCAAAGGAGAACATCCCTCAAATCTTAGGTATCGTTCAAAAGGTCTTGAGTAATCAAGGCCCGGATGTGCGCTGCAATGCTGCTTATACCCTCGGAGAGCTCGCAGCTCACACCGGAAAGGAGAACATCCCTCAAATCTTAAATGCTCTTCTAAAGGCTCTGGATGATCAATATTCGATTGTGCGTAGAGCTGCTACTAATGCCACCCGTAGCCTAAAACCAGAATGGTTTCTGTCTATTTTCGCTTCTCAGCCCTCCTCTCACCCCAAACTGAATACTCTTATTTTTGAGCATTTTATTAACCAATCCATTCCCCTATATTTTATTGAAAATAGTACAGGTTGTTCCATCCATATCAGCGACACTTGCTATGAACCATACAATCTCAAACAGCTCTCCGTTCTTTTGAATCGCTGTGCTGCTCTTCTAACAAACACTTGGACAGAATCGGCCGAGCTTGAGCATGCTAAAGAGATCGTGGCTCCCAAAGAAACGTGTGCTGTAATGTGATGCATGAAAAATCGCGCTTCACTCCGAAAGACCCTCCAACTAATTAGGCAAAAGCTATGGCTCACTCCATCTCACTGACACAACAAACTGAACTTGGAAATCAAGGGTCAGCCCTACAGGGGTACGCCGATACAGGATGGCTGGCTAGACTCAACGGGCGATCTCTTGTTGTCTGCCGGATTATCCTAGGCAAAGACCTAGGAGGGGGAACAGGCTTTCTCATTGGGAAAGATTTGATTATGACCAATAATCATGTGCTGAGCTCTTTGGAATCTGCACGCGATGCCCAAGCTCAATTTTTCTACACAAAAGATTCAGAGGGAGTGCAGGTTGCTCTAAATCCTGATGATTTTTTTTGTACAAGCCTCTCCCCTGATTTACTTGGATTTGAGCCTATTAAAAAGGAGACATTTGACTTTACCATTGTCTCTATTCACTCTCATCCCAAAATACGTGAAGTTTCTCACCTAGCTTTTTCTATTTTTGGCACTCCTATCCCCCAAGAAGAGCGGAATGCTAACATCATCCACCATCCTTTAAACCCTGATGGCACGAGCTACCAAAGAGTCTCGTTTCGAGAAAACCTCGTTAAAGAGGTCTCTATGTTCACACTACACTATACCACTGCTACCTTGCCCGGATCTTCCGGGGCCCCTGTTATTGATGATGAAGGGAATTTGATTGCTCTACACCGGGCTACCTGCACGCATATCCTCAAAGCTCTTTTGAAAGACAAGATGTTGACTGCACTTCTTCAAGAACTCTTCGGTGGCATCCCATTTCTTGGGGGAACACTGACTTTAGGACACAGAGAATTTAAGGGCAGATGTGCAATTATTGATGGCTCGCCTCTCTATGTTTTTTCCGATGGAGAGCTCAAAGGGCAGTATTATCATGTGGGGCATACGCCATCGCCATCCTCTTTATTCAGGCTCATTGAAACACAACACCCCTCTCCTAAAAGATGGGCTCTTCAGTTTTTAAACAGTCGGTTACCTCCCGAGGAGCAAATTGCAGACTACCACAAAGAATGCAACACGGCTGTCCCCATCAAAGCGATCCATGACTGTCTGAGAAGCACCGGTCTTTTGGATCAAGTCCAGATACGTTATCAAGAGAGCCAAAAGAACCTACCCTCTCTGCTTAAAGAAAAATACCTTCGGGAATGTGGTTCTCTCCCCCTTGTTCTTACCAATACTGCTTTTCCCATCGAAAGCTTTTTTACCCAGCTCTCTATTGTTTCTCATGCTTCGCAAGAAAAAAAAGAGGAGGAGGCGCGTCAAAGAGATCCTAACATGGTTGAAAAGGACTCTTTGCGTGAGATCTATGCACGTCTGTGTACAGCAGAGAAGTCTATTGAAATCCATAACCTGTTCGATGAGAAGCAAGCAGCCAAAAGAGTGTTGGTGCTAGGAAGGGCCGGTATTGGAAAAAGCACGCTATGTCAGAAAATCGCCTATGACTGGGCAGCGGGCACTCTTTTTGCTGAGAAATTTTCACTTGTCTATCACATAAAATTACGTGATTTCAACTCTCAAGACAAGATAGGTGATCCCCACGTGTGGATGAGCCAGATGATCGCAGAATCTTGCTATGCTGGGGCTCATCAAGAGAAAATCTTACAAGAGCTACAGACGCATCCGAAAAAAATCCTCCTGATCTTTGATGGATGGGATGAGGCCTCTGCTCAGCTGACACAAGCTCTTGAAGTTTATTTGCTCAACACCCAAGCGCACTATCTTGTGACCTCTAGACCTGGGGTGACTAGCAAAATCCATAACAACTTCGATCTGATTGTAGAAAACATGGGCTTTACCCGAACGCAAGTGGAAAGCTATACAGAAAAGTTTTTTGCTCATACACAATGCGCGGGGCTAGATGCTTTTCTAAAAATGCTCCATTCCCGCAGCAACCTCTTTACGATCGCGCATGTGCCTATCCAACTCCAAATCCTCTGCACCTTATGGCAGAAGGGGGAACAAGATTTTCCCCAAACTCTCACTCCCCTCTTCTCCAAAATTGTCCGCCATCTTTTTGAATGAGAGCAAAACAAAAACCCTCAGAAAAAAGAGATTGCACCTCTTAAGCGCCTATTTCTTTATCAAGCTCTTGGAGAGATCTCTCTAAAAGGCTTGGAGAGCAAGCAGCTCATTATCTCCGATACATTAGTTGTAAATGCGTTAATTGAAAAATCGTTGGAAGATGGTCGCTTTGAGAAGATCAGACGGCAAGATTTGATAAGCACCGGACTTGTCAAAGAATGCGGGACAAATGGCGCGCTCTATTTTCTGCACCTCACCTATCAAGAGTACTGTATTGCCCACTATATCAGCAGCCTCCCTCAAAGCTCTCTGGATAAAAAACAGGCTCAAGACAAACAGCGCGCCTTTATCCAAACCTACCGCTACCAACCCCATTTTCACCTTGTGATCCGTATGCTCGCCGGCTGCATGTGGGAAGCTTCCAAAGATCTCCAAACAATGGAGCTTTTCTTTGAATGGCTCTATAGTGGTCATACAGACCTTATCGGTGCCTACCAAACGGAGCTGGTTCTCTCTTGCCTAGATGAATGTCGCAGTGAAGAGCTAGAGAAGAGGATTTGGGAGAAGTATAAGCTCGGAGACTTTGTGGGCCGTATCATGGAGCGTGAAGCGACAAGGGACTGCCTAAGTCGGTTAATGTCTCTATCCACACCGGCATTTACGCAAGTAGCACAGCACCTAGACAAGGTAGGCAATCAAGAGAAAAAGAATACGGAGTTCTTACGCTGGTTCTTTGAGCATGTGCAGCAGTACGCAAATGAGACAAGATTCCCTCAAATCTTAGGTATGGTCCAAAAGGCTCTGGATCATCCTGGTTCGGATTCGGGGGTGCGTTGTTATGCTGCTGAAGCCCTTGGCAAGCTCGCACCTCATGCCGGAAAGGAGAACATCCCTCAAATCTTAAATGGACTCTTAATGACGCTGAGTGACCAATACTCAGGTGTGCGCGACTCTGCTGCTCGAGCCCTCAGCGAGCTCGGAGCTCATGACGAAAAGAGAAACATCCCACAAATCTTATATGCGCTCCTCGCACTGATTGATCAAGACTCGCATATGCGCAGCTCAGTTGCTGGGACCCTTCATGAGCTCGCAGCTCATACCGGAAAGGAGAACATCCCACAAATCTTAGATATCCTCCAAAAGGCTATGTGGGATCAAGACCCACGTATGCGCCGCTTTTCTCTTATAGCCCTCGGAGACCTGGCAGCTCATATCGCAAAGCAGAACATCACCCAAATCTTAAATGAGCTCCTAAAGGCTCTGCGTGATCAAGACTCGCATGTGTGCGACTCTGCTGCTCGAGCCCTCAGAAAGCTCGCAGCTCATGTCGAAAAGCAGCACATCATCCAAATCTTAAATGGGCTCATAAAAGCGCTGAGTGATCAATATTCAGATGTGCGCAGCTCTGCTGCTGAGACCCTCGGAAAGCTCGCAGCTCATGCCGAAAAACAGAATATCCCACAAATTTTATATGCGCTCCTCAAGGCATTGAGTGATAAATACCCGGGTGTGTGCAGCTCTGCTGCTGGAGCTCTCGGAAAGCTCGCAGCTCATGCAGGACAGCAGAACATCCCTCAAATCTTAAATGGACTCCTAAAGGCTCTGGATGATCAAGATTCGGGTGCGCATGTGCGCATTAATGCTTTTAAAGCCCTTGGGGGGCTCGCAGCTCATGCTGGAAACGAGGACATCTCACAAATCTTAAATGGACTCCACAAGGCTCTGAATGACCAAGACTGGAATGTACGGGTCTCTGCTACAGGAGCCCTCGTAAAGTTCGCGGCTCATGCCGAAAAGCAGAACATCCCACAAATTTTATATACGCTCCTCAAGGCTCTGGATGATCAAGACTCAGAAGTACGCAGCGCTGCTGCTTATGCCCTCGGAAAGCTCATAGCTCATGCTGGAAAGCAAAATATTCCACAGATCTTAAATGGGCTCCAAATGGCTATATGTGATCAAGATGAATATGTGCGTAGGGCTGCTGCTGAAGCCCTCAGAGAGCTCGCTGCTCATGCCGGAAAGGAGAATATCCCGCAAATCTTAAATACACTCCTAAAGGCTATTTGTGATCAAGACGAAGGTGTGCGCAAATCTGCTACTAGGACCCTCAGTGAGCTCGTGTCTCATTCCGGAAAACAGAATATCCCACAAATCTTAGAGGATCTCCTAAAGGCTCTGGATGACCCAATTGCTTATGTGCGCATTAATGCTTTTAAAGCTCTTGGAGGACTCGCTGCTCATGCCAGAAAGGAGAATATCCCACAAATCTTAAATGGACTCCACAAGGCTCTGAGTGACCAAGACTGGTATGTGCGCCAATCTAATGTTCAATCCCTCGGAGAGCTCGCAGCTCATGTCGGAAAGGAGAATATCCCACAAATCCTAAATGCGCTCTTAAAGGCTCTAATTGATCAAGTCTGGTACGTGCGCATGTATGCTGCTGAAACTCTCGGAGAACTCGCGGCCCTTGCCGGAAAGGAGAATATCCCACAAATCTTAAATGCGCTCCTAAAGGCTATGTGTGAGCAATATGAAGTTGTGCATGGCCATGCTGTGTGTGAGCGAGATGACTCTGTGCACGGCTCTGCTGCTAGTGCCCTCGGAGAGCTCGCAGCTCATGTCGGCAGAGAGAATATCCCTCAAATCTTAAATAGCCTTCAAAAGGCTATGCATGGTCAAGCCTTGGGAGTGCGCGTCTGTGCTACTGGAGCCCTCGGAAAGCTCGCAGCTCATGCCGGAAGGCAGAACATCCCACAAATCTTAAATATGCTCCTAAAGGCTATTTGTGATCCAAGCGATTATGTGCGCCATGCCGCTAATATAGCCCTCGGAAAGCTCGCAGCTCATGCCGGAAGGCAGAACATCCCACAAATCTTAAATATGCTCCTAAAGGCTATTTGTGATCCAAGCGATTATGTGCGCCATGCCGCTAATATAGCCCTCGAAAAGCTGATAGCTCATGCCGGAAAGGAAAACATTCCCCAACTCTTAACTGGGTTCCCAAAGGCTCTGACCAGCTGTGCCTTAAAAACAGAATGGCTTCTTTTTGTTTTTACTTCTCAACCCTCGCCTCATCCCAAGCTTAATACCCTTATTTTTGAGCATTTTATTAACCAATCCATTCCTCTTTATTTTCTTGAAAATAATATAGGTTCCTCCATCCGTACCAGTGATAGTTGCTACGAGGCGTGCAATCTTAAGCAGCATGGAGTTCTCTCCAAGCTCTGTATGGCTCTTTACACAAATATTTGGACAGAATCGACCGACCTTGAGAACGCTGAAGAGACAGTGGTTCCCGTTAAACACATGCCTACGCCTTTGATCATCAAAGAAAGTAATGAAAAAAGCCTACCAAAACCAATTTTGCAGCCCATTGAACCGCTAAATAAAAAACAAAAAAAAGACACCCACGCCAAAAAAAGGTGTGTTGTAATGTGATGCGTGAAAAATCGCGCTTTAAAGGCACCCAAACCTCTCTCCACGTGCTCTGTGTTCTAGGCGGTAGTTTTATCTTTGAGAGAAGGTCTTGAGAAGGGAAATTGCGCGAGCATCCCAGGTATGGGAGGCGATAACGCGCTCCTGGCCGGCAGAGGCACTTTGAGCCCAGTTATGGAAGGAAGGAGTTTCCCATTCTCCGAAGCGATAGGTGCGTAATTCTGGCAGCTCTGCAGTGAGATACCGATTTTCTCCTGTGTATACCGCAGCACCACAGAGATGCGCATAGAAAATGCGCTCATGAGCGCCTGCTTTAAAACGGGGTGCGCTGTTTAAAACCACTTTGCTCTGCTTCATGATGTTAAGGGCTTGATCAAACGAGATGGACGGGTGAATAGGGTAGCCGGGAAGATATTTTTCCCAAGGCCCTTCACCCCAGATGTAGACGGGATCTTTCAAAGAGCGGATGAGCTCAATGCGGTCCTTACCGCGCGTATAGCGATCGACCTCACCATGGTAATGGGGCAGGTTTTCAGGGGATACTCCTAGTTCAGTCAAGGCTTGGACAATCGTGATTCCGGCAGGAGATAAGACTCTTTCGGAAGCAGCTAGCAGAAGCTCTCGCATCTCTTTTGGCCAATGCTCAGCGATCGCTTCATAGTCAACACAGGTGCCAAAAAATACCGTATTGTAGGGACGATCTACCTGCACGGGTGTCAGATGGCAGATATCCGCGCCATGTGGTAAAAAATATCCCCTGGAAAATCCAGTACGAGTGATAAAAGCTAAATCTTCGGCATCCACGCACGCGGCATAGCTATATGCACCTTGCAGCTGATGCAAAAAATAGATCGGGGGGTCGATGAGCCAAGAGAGATGAGGAATCTGCCACAGCTCACCAAGAGGCTTTTTGTTAAGTGAGATATCTGCAAAAGAGCAGCTCAGATCGGGGGGATCAGCAAGAATGGCGTGCAGGGCATGAAAAAAATGGCCGTCATCTACCCAAAAAAGGCGCGTAGATACCCCAATACGCTCTAAAGCTGCTGCTAAGCCTTTGGCAAAATGAACGCCAGTCCCGTACTGATTGCCCGCAGCAAGAACATCAATTTTCATGAACCTCGACGAGGTAGGGGAAAAAACAAGAAAGGAGTGGCTGCACTAGAAAACGAGGGATACGGTACTGTGGGTATTCCATCGATGTATTTGAATCGTGGATCACATGGACTACGATCCCCTGCCTATCTGCAACGGCATCTGTGGAATAACCCGCTGCTACGACCGCTTGATAGAAATGATGGTCTTCAGCAAAGTCGATATCATCAAAATGGCATTTTTTGAGGACCTCACGGCGATAGGCAAAAGAAAAGCCATATCCTGTCTTGGCATTGTAATTGAGCTGATCACGTTGCTTTTCAGAGTAAGGGCCTAGATCGATCTCTCGAACAAGGGCGCCTGCCATCGGGCTCAAGATGTAGCGCACCTCTCCTGACTCCTCGGTATTCCAATAGTAAAACTGGCAGGTCTTCGTGTCATAAGAAAACCAGGACGAGATGGTAAAAAAATCGGCTGCATGCAGCCTCTGAATCACTTTTTCTAAATAGATAGGCGCATAATAGTCATCGTCATCAAAATGAACGATGAGCTCCCCTTTGGCTTGTTGGACAAGGCGATTGCGTTTTTCACCGATAGACACAATCCCTTCATCATGAATATAAGTCACCCGTGGGTCTGCAAAGGAGTTCGGACGCAAACTTGTGTCGTACACAAGCCATTCCCAGTGGGTATAGCTCTGTTGTTGGAGCAGCTCATATGTACCCTTCAGGTATCTAGCCCTTTCAGCTGTCGGTGTAATCACACTGATTAACATGTCATGACCTGGATAAGTTTTTCGACCTGTATGTCCCACGTCCTGTGGGACAATTCTTGGGCCAAGCACTCGAGCGCTTCAGCCCTCTTTTTTTGGTGAGCAAGATAGTAGTCGATTTGCTCTTTATCCGGTGAGAGGGGTAAGCACCCTGCTGCAACGGCCGGCCAATACCAAGGGCTCGAGGGTACAGCGAGGATAATCGCGCTGTGTTTGAGCACTTCAAAGTGTTCGATATAGGGCAGCAAAGAGTGTAAGTGGATCCCGTCTGGCAGATGCACTAGCAGGTCACATCCCACATGCCGGCCAAACACATCGATTCTCAAACCTGCAAGCATTGATAAGGCCTCCCTCGTCTTTTGGGCATTCAGGTAACTTTCTGCATCGATAAATTGTAGACCAGCTAACAACGGGTCGCCCTGAGTGATTGCCCTCTGGATATTCTCTATTTGAGAAAGGCACAGGTTGTCTTGCCAAGTCTTTTCAAGACAGCTCAGGTCAATCAGATCAGCGAAGGCAACTACATCCATTTTTTTTGCCGCACAAGCGGGTACACTCTCCACACCATGTGGTAAAAAAACAGCTTGAGTACAGTCCAGTTGCTTACAGAGGGCCTCATCTGAGAGACCCATCTTACCATGAGAAGAGTGCACAAAATGCAGTGCGGGGCCGTGCGATCCTTCCACCCAATAGAAATGGGGAATTTTGACCATGTCACATAACGGTTTGCAATGCGGTGTCAGATTAGAAAAGCTTAAAGTCCATGTGGGAGATCTCTCCATCAAAGAACAAATATAGGGTTGAAGCATTCCTGCACTGAGATCTACTACTCGATATGCAATCCCCCTCTCTTTCAAAATGCGGCTTGCCTGACGGGCCGCATATCCTTCAAAGGTGTAGTACCGTTTATCACTAAGCAGGAGATCGACTAGCATCTTCGATATCTCGTTTGAGTTGGTCTAATGGTTTGCGTGGGCCAAATACATGGTGGTAGAGCTCGTGGCGCGCCTCTTTTTTTTCTCTCTCCTCTAAAAGGGGCAGATCTTCTATGCGCAATTGACACCCACATTTCTGCAGCGCTGTCGCCATCTCTGTTTCCAAGAAAAAGAGGGGGCGGTCGTAATAGAGGAAATCATAACCAATAGAAGAGTAATCCCCAAGATAGAGATCCACTTGCTTCAGAAGAGGATAGATCAGAGGGAAATCATTTAAGAAATAAATATGGGGATAATCTTGTACAACCCTTTCGACCTCATCGGGCATCATCTTGACCATGTAAGGGTGGAGTTTAACGATGAGCCGATATTCAACAGATAAGGTTTCAAAAACCCGTTTATACACTTCAAAAAATGTCGAATACTCGCTGCAGGCTACTCTTCGACCAGGAGCCACCCATGTCGGGGCATACAAAATAGTCTTTTTCTCTTTTTGAAAGGGAAGTTTGCTATCAAAAAAAGAGGCATGCTGCTCATAAAATGCGAGTCGATAGTTGCCCGACACTACAGGTTGTTTAGGAATGCACTTTTTTTGCAGGAGTTCCACCAATTGTGGCCCATAGGCAAGGATGATATCTTCATCACAGAGCCTTTCGAGCCAATACATGTCCCAATATTTGTCTGGATTACCGTGTAGAGACATCACCGAACGGACCCTGCGCCTGGAAAGGTATTCTTGGAATTGGAAACAACCGCTTGTTCTACGGAAGCAGTCGACATACACAAACAGCTCGTACTCCTTTAAAAAAGGATCGAGATCATAATCTTCGGGCTCAGCTAAGATGACTTTCATAGGAGGATAAAATCTCTCTACCAGCTCCTTCACCCAGGGATCGGTCACCAGCAGAGGAATACCCATGATCTGACAAAGGGGAACTACATGATCGATATATGAAAGGTGATTGCCAGGTAAGATACCTATTGCATTAGAGGTCATAACGCCTGCAATCCTCGTGGTAAAGTGCACTCAACATTTTAGGATCACGCTCAAATAGAAGGGGCATCCTCGCTTGAAGATGACTTTCATGAAACCGCTCCCTCACTTTTTTCGCATCCGGCGGCCTTAACTCCTCAATGAGAGCCTGGCAAAGTGCGCCCATATCAGGAACATAAAAGGGGACCTGAGCGGGTCTAATCTCGAGGTCTGTTTTCACAAATCGTGCAATGCCTCTGAACAAATAAGGGTTTGTGCTGCAATCGAGAAGAACCACCGGTTTGAGCAACCCCAAACACTCGACTACTACATGCGACCCCCCTTCGGCACCAGAAGGGTGCACGAGCACATCAAAAGAAGCATACTCTTCCATAACTTGAGGGTAAGCGGTAGGTTTGGGATCCCACAAAAGCCAGGGCTCATCACGATACGCCTGTAACATCCTAGAAAAAAGAGGCTTAAAATCGGGATAGGGACTGTGCTCGGGGAAATCCCCTTTTAAAACCAAGACGAGGTCATGGCCAGCCGCTACCAACAGACGGACCGCTTCTACAGCCCATTCACAATTCTTTCCATACTCCAACCTACCTACACATCCGATCACACGCGAGGTTTTACTCAATGGTTTGCCCTGCTCTGCAGCAAGGTGCTCAACATAAGCTCGAGATGCACACAGATTTTCATATTCAGCAGGATAGCTATGGGGTAGATAAAGAATTTTGCCTGGATCTATACCATAACGATAAGCCCTCTCATTACCCAAAAGTGATTCCGTGATCACTAAATCTGCAGGTTCATAGAGGCGGCTTAAAATCCGCTCATTGGGATGATGGGCATATAACTTGACGGCAGTAGGGCAAGCCTTATGTACTCCTGTCCCATATAAAGCAGCCACGCTAAAGCTCCAACTGAGGATCAGTAGAAGATCACTCTCTTCCAAATGCGGCGGTGGTCTTAGATCATCTAAAAGAGGAGAATCTGCATCAGCAAGACCATAGTTGAGTTTCGCCATCGGCTCATAATCTGATCCGAGAAGTTCTAAGATATCCACAATGGGTGCCACTTTGTAACCCGCTGTTGCTAAAGCGCGCTTAAACTTAAGAGCCAGAGTCTTTTCTCCCATACCTGAAACAGTATGACCCAAAATTTGGGCAGACTTGGCATGCAGACTGCTATTTGATGGTAAATGGAACATAAGGACAGTTTATGGAAAACCAAGATATCAATCCATGGAAGCAGATTTGGATAGAACCCAGAAAGACAATGCGCTCAATTTTATCAACCGATCCTAAAAAAACAATTGTGTGGTTAGCACTTATCAGTGGTATTCTCGGAGCCCTTACCTATGTCTTCTCACTTAAAGTCTCTCAACCTCCACGCGTGGATCATCTCCATAGTCTACTTGTGCTTGGCATCTTAATTGCTGGTGGTCTCTCCGGTCTAATCCATCTTTACTTTGGGGGCTGGCTCTATAGGCTTACTGGATCGTGGATTGGAGGAAAGGGAAGTTTTACCGACGTCAAATCCGCCGTGGGCTGGAGCAATTATCCTTACATCGTAGGTGGAATCTTTGGACTTTTAGGACTTCTGTCCATTCCCCATCTTTGGCTACAATTGATTTTTGGGCTCATCAATTTTGTAATCCTCATCTGGGGACTAGTCATTTTTTTTAAACTCCTTTCAGAGGCTCATCAATTCTCAGTCTGGAAAGGGATTTTGACAGTACTCATCGCCGCGGCACTCATCTTTGTGGTTTTCATGATCATCGCCTTACTGATCCCACTTTTGGCCCCACTATTCAAATAATCCTAGATTCGGCAGTTGGAGTCGACAAGCGTAAGGGTTCATTTCAAGGAGTATCACTTTTTTTTAGAAATTAATTTAAAATTAACACCTTTTTAACAAAATTTTGCTACAATCACTTTTTTGATTTAAAATGTGACTACAATGAGTGATTCTTCTTTAATATCTGGTAGCAACAAGAATGCAGGCACTGTGTGACAAAGGGGCCTCCCCAACGATACAAGACAATGAGGGTAATACTCCACTGCACTTTTTGCTAAGAGGTCGTATTGTCTATAAAAATTGCGAACGGCTTTTGAACACAGCTTATCTTATGAAAAATCATCAGGGAGAGACACCCTTGCACCAGTGGGCTAAAATTCCACAACCTCTTACGAATTATATAGTTAATACTATTGAACTGCCCAGTTTCCCATCCCCTGAATGTGCTGAAGAGGCTTTTCTGGCACAGGATCATGCTGGTAATAATGTCTTACATATCGCCGCAGAGCATGGAAATGCTATGTTTATTTATAAAGTAGATATGTACGAGAAGGCAATAGGGGAAAGATGCCATCAGGTCAGGAATCATAATCATCAGACACCCGATGACATTGAAAATTCAGAGCATCTAACTGACTTGGGATTAACTTCTTTAGCCACCCTACAGAATGTCAAAGATACCTACAAAAAACTCGCCCTGCAATGTCATCCTGACAAACATCCTGGGAACGCAAAGGCTGAGGCGCAGTTTAAAAAGATCAGTGTGGCCGCTAGCTATCTCATAAATGGGCCCGACAACTGCTGAAACTAGGTTGAAAGGTTAGAGGCAAAAAAAAAGCCCTGCCGAGTGGCAGGGCGTAAGGGAAAACTTGGCAGCGACCTACTCTTCCACACTCTTGAGTGCAGTACCATCGGCGATGAAGGGCTTAACTTCTGAGTTCGGGATGGGATCAGGTGTACCCCCTTCTCAATAGCCACCAAGAAAGATTGTTTTTGCCCATCATTACTGATTTGGGCAAAGAAAGTTTTGTGTACTCAGTATATATCGCTATTCACTTACAAAAAATGGCGCTCAAAGACGATCTTACATCCAATTGCGCTCAATTTTATCAACTCGTCTCTAATCAAAACTTGCCACTTTCAGTGCCTTTAGGGCACTTCTGTGTGAAAAAGTGGTCAAGCCGATGGACATATTAGTATTGGTTAGCTAAACACATTGCTGTGCTTACACACCCAACCTATCAACCATGTAGTCTTCATGGGGTCTCATATGGGATACCTTATCTTGAGGGAGGCTTGGCGTTTAGATGCTTTCAACGCTTATCCTTTCCGAACATAGCTACCCGGCTATGCCCTTGGCAGAACAACCGGAACACCATTGGTTCGTCCACTTCGGTCCTCTCGTACTAGAAGCAGCTCCTCTCAAGTATCCTACGCCCACAAAAGATAGGGACCAAACTGTCTCACGACGTTTTGAACCCAACTCGCGTACCGCTTTAATTGGCGAACAGCCAAACCCTTGGGACCTTCTCCAGCCCCAGGATGCGATGAGTCGACATCGAGGTGCCAAACCGCCACGTCGATATGAACTCTTGGTGGCGATAAGCCTGTTATCCCCGGAGTACCTTTTATCCGTTGAGCGACGGCGATTCCACTTTCCACCGCCGGATCACTAAGCCCTACTTTCGTATCTGCTCGACTTGTAGGTCTCACAGTCAACTTGCCTTATACCTTTACGCTCTACTCGTGATTGCCAACCACGATGAGGCAAGCTTTGGACTCCTCCGTTACTCTTTAGGAGGATACCGCCCCAGTAAAACTGCCCGTCTGACAATGTCCGATTCCCAGATTCATGGGATATCGTTAGATTCCCGACTTGTCAAGACCGGTATTTCAACGGTGACTCCATCACGCCTAACGATGCGACTTTCAAAGTCTCCCGGTTATCCTACACATGACAAGTCAAAAGCCAATATCAGAGTACAGTAAAGGTTCACGGGGTCTTTCCGTCTTATTGCGGGTAAACGGCATCTTCACTGCTACTACAATTTCACCGAGTCTCTCGTTGAGACAGTGCCCAGATCGTTATACCATTCGTGCAGGTCGGAACTTACCCGACAAGGAATTTCGCTACCTTAGGACCGTTATAGTTACGGCCGCCATTCACCAGGGCTTAAATTCAATGCTTTGCCTTGCGGCTAACATCTCCTTTTGACCTTTTGGCATTGGGCAGGCATCACACCATATACTTCACTTAGACGTGCTTTGCATAGTGCTGTGTTTTTGTTAAACAGTCGCCTGGGCCATTTCTCTGCGGCCACCGAATGCTTTTACAGCAAGTACAATCACAACCAATGGCTCCTCTTCTCCCGAAGTTACGGGGATAATTTGCCGAGTTCCTTAACGAGAGTTCTCTCGCGCGCCTGAGAATATTCTTCCCACCCACCTGTGTCGGTTTTGGTACGGTCACCATCAACGACTAGAGATTATTTCTTGGAAGCCTCGCGCTACACCATCGGTTCCTCCGTAGATTCCCCTTGTTCGCTACCTGACTTTCTGCTGGCGGATTTGCCTACCAGCCGCCTCATCGCGCAACGGACACTTCCAATCGTCCGCGTGCTTAACTTACTTCGTCAACCCATTGTCATAGTTTTAGGTGGCGCAGGAATATTTAACCTGCTTCCCATCACCTACGCTTTTCAGCCTCAGCTTAGGGACCGGCTAACCCAGGGAAGACGAGCTTTACCCTGGAAACCTTAGGTTTTCGGCGAGGAGGATTTTCACCTCCTTTATCGTTTACTCATGCCATGCATTATCACTAGTATGCGCTCCAGCACTCCTTACGGTACACCTTCGACGCACATACTACGCTCTCCTACCGCTTGTATCTTACGAAGCACACCCGTGATTTCGGCTCTATGCTTTAGTCCCGTATATTATCGGCGCAGAGTTTCTCGATTGGTGAGCTGTTACGCACTCTTTAAATGATGGCTGCCTCTAAGCCAACATCCCAACTGTTTTTGAAACTCCACTTCCTTACTCACTTAGCATAGAATTAGGGGCCTTAATCGACGATCTGGGCTGTTCCCCTTTTGACAATGAAGCTTATCCCCCACTGTCTATCTCCCGGACATACTTGCTAGTATTCGGAGTTTGGTTTCCTTTGGTAGGCCGGTAGGCCCCCGCGTGAATCCAGTGCTCTACCCCCAGAAGGTTGTATCCGAGGCTAACCCTAAAGTTATTTCGAAGAGAACAAGATATCTCCAAGTTTGATTGGCCTTTCACCCCTATCCACAGCTCATCCAAAACTTTTTCAACAGTTACTAGTTCGGTCCTCCACAAGGTGTTACCCTTGCTTCAACCTGGCCATGGATAGATCACTTGGTTTCGTGTCTACGTCATATGACTTATTCGCGCTTTTAACACTCGCTTTCGCTTCGGCTCCGGAACGTATGTCCCTTAACCTTGCCATATAACGTAACTCGCTGGCTCATCATGCAAAAGGCACGCCGTCAGCCATTCCCTTAAAAAGGGCATAGGCCTTCGACCGTTTGTAAGCTGCTGGTTTCAGGTTCTATTTCACTCCCCTAACAGGGGTTCTTTTCACCTTTCCCTCACGGTACTGGTTCACTATCGGTCATCAACGAGTATTTAGCCTTGGAGGGTGGTCCCCCCAGATTCAGACCGGGTTTCACGTGTCCGGCCCTACTCAGGTGCCAATCCTGTCAATTCATTCTTTCGTCTACGGGGCTATCACCCTGTATTGTTCAACTTTCCAGAAGTATTCGACTAGGAATTCTTGATCTTTTGACTGGTCCTACAACCCCGAAGATCAAAGACTTCGGTTTGGGCTCTTCCCCTTTCGCTCGCCGCTACTGAGGGAATCTCGATTTGATTTCTTTTCCTCCGCCTACTGAGATGTTTCAGTTCGGCAGGTCTCGCTTCAATAACCTATGTATTCAGTTAAAGATGATGAGTAGTTAACTCCCACCGGGTTTCCCCATTCGGATATCTCCGGGTCAAAGCTTTTTTCCAGCTCACCGAAGCTTTTCGCAGGTATATCGCGTCCTTCATCGCCTGTTGATGCCAAGGCATCCACCAGCAGCCCTTAATAGCTTGACCACAAAAAATTTGTGTTTTGCAAGCTGATAATTTTGAGTTTTTCGATTAATTTCTATCGTGCATTTGAAATGCAAGACCGTATTTATTCTTCAAGCGTCACTTTTTTTAAGTGAAATTGCTTTATTTTTATATTCTTGAGATACACAAAACTTTCAAGACAGCTTCTCTTGACAGCATTAACGAAACAGAATACAGACGGTAATTAAACCATACAGCCCTCAACCTGGTTGACTACACATGGTAGTCAAACCTGTCCTTAAAAGGAGGTGATCCAGCCCCACCTTCCGGTAGGGCTACCTTGTTACGACTTCATCCCAGTCATCAGCCTCACCTTCGGCGCCTCTCCCCTTGCGGTTAAGTCAGCGACTTCGGGTAAAACCAACTCCCATGATGTGACGGGCGGTGTGTACAAGACCCGGGAACGTATTCACGGCGATGTTGCTGACACGCCATTACTAGCAATTCCAACTTCATGTAGTCGAGTTGCAGACTACAATCCGAACTGAGGCCGGCTTTTGGGATTTGCTCCACCTTGCGGTCTTCGCTGCCTTCTGTACCGACCATTGTAGCACGTGTGTAGCCCCAGACATAAGGGCCATGCGGACTTGACGTCATCCTCACCTTCCTCCTGGTTAACCCAGGCAGTCTCACTAGAGTTCCCACCTTAAGTGCTGGCAACTAATGATAAGGGTTGCGCTCGTTGCGGGACTTAACCCAACACCTCACGGCACGAGCTGACGACAGCCATGCAGCACCTGTGCAGCAGTCCCGAAGGAAGACGACATTTCTGTCGCTGTCCACTGCATGTCAAGCCTGGGTAAGGTTCTTCGCGTTGCATCGAATTAAACCACATGCTCCACTGCTTGTGCGGGTCCCCGTCAATTCTTTTGAGTTTCACCCTTGCGAGCGTACTCCCCAGGCGGTATACTTATCGCGTTAGCTACGGCACAACTGGGGTTGAGTCCAGTTACATCAAGTATACATCGTTTACGGCAAGGACTACCAGGGTATCTAATCCTGTTTGCTCCCCTTGCTTTCGCGCCTCAGCGTCAGGTATAAGCTAGAAAACCGCCTTCGCCACCGGTGTTCTTCCACATATCTACGCATTTCACCGCTACACGTGGAATTCCGTTTTCTCCGCCTACCCTCTAGAATAGCAGTTTCAAATGCAGTTCCGGGGTTGAGCCCCGGGATTTCACATCTGACTTATCATCTCCGCCTACGCGCCCTTTACGCCCAATAAATCCGATTAATGCTTGCACCCTCCGTATTACCGCAGCTGCTGGCACGGAGTTAGCCGGTGCTTCTTTACCAGGTACCCTCAAATTAGCTGGATATTAGCCAACCTCTCTTGTTCCCTAGGCGAAAGAACTTTACAACCCGAAGGCCTTCATCGTTCACACGGCGTCGCTTCGTCAGGCTTTCGCCCATTGCGAAAGATTCTCGACTGCAGCCTCCCGTAGGAGTCTGGGCAGTGTCTCAGTCCCAGTGTTGGCGGTCAATCTCTCAATCCGCCTAGACGTCTTAGCCTTGGTGAGCCATTACCTCACCAACTAGCTGATATCCCATGGGCCCCTCTTTAACCGCAAGGTCTTACGATCCCCCGCTTTAATAAATCTAAGATGCCTTAGCACCACCACATTCGGTATTAGCGGCCGTTTCCAATCGTTATTCCCAAGTTAAAGGCAGGTTACCCATGTATTACTAACCCTTCCGCCACTAAATAGGAGTTAACCCCTATTCCGTTCGACTTGCATGCCTCATCCACGCCGTCAGCATTCAATCTGAACCAAGATCAAATTCTCAAAGAAAATAAAATTATTTATCGAATTAACGAGTTATCAGGTTTTCACCTGATCCACTCAAGCTGTATCCAATTCTGATTGGATCTGCATTCTGTTTCATAATCGCTGTCAAGATATGCAACTTCTAGAGTTGCTAGCCACTCTTTCGGTGACTTTTTTCTTACTGCTTCTCTTCAACAGAGATTCGCGTTCGTAAGAAGGCAAAACAATACATAAACCGGGAATTTCCGCACAACGCTTTTTCTGAAAAAATTAATTAAAATAAAATTTATCTCGTTCCGCACCTTATTATACAGCGAGCTACCGAAATTTGCGTTGGGCATCTTTTGCTGTAATTTTAGGCGGCAGATGAATGGCTGTATCAGATTTTGTGAAGGCAATATAGGGGAGAATGCAACACAGAGGCACGAAGGCTCAAAGACACGGAGATGGAAAATGGATTGATTGGCATCAGAATTTGTTGATTAAGAAATGATCAATTTCTCTGCTCTCTTTGCTTTTTACAATACAATTAAAAAAATTTAGTATACTAATAATATTTTGTTATAATAATTTTGTTTTTAACTAATTAACCAAAGGGAAGGAAAATGTCTATTGAAATTGCAAAAGGTGCAGGAGCGATTTTAGGGAGTGCGTGCTTACTTGCTGCCGGGGGTGCATATCTATTTGGACACTGGGTAACCCCATTACCGCCTATGTGGAATACAGGAGGTGCGGTTTATACTGCAATGGCGATTGCTTTGGGGCCCCCATTAATGATGGTGGGCGTCCTGAAAACTCTTAATGCCTGGGAAGAGTACCAAAATATCCAACCACCTTCTGATGTTGGACACGATAATCTGTAATCAGAGGGTGAGCTCCTATGCTTGGACTTGAGTAATTTTGGGGAGTGTTTGACTTTTATTGGTCATTTGCAGAAAATTCCCAGCTTATCTGGCGGACGTAGCTCAGTTGGTTAGAGCATTGGATTGTGATTCCAAGGGTCGCGGGTTCGAGCCCCGTCGTTCGCCCATCTTTCTCTTATCTCCTTACAATATTCTGAATTGGAAAAAGCAGTGGATGTTTCACGCATCATGACTTATATTGCGTGACATGGGTGTAAAAAAAACAAAGAAGCAGCTTTACTTATCGCGTCGCTTCCAAGGAGTCTTTTGGCTCATGCTAGCTGCTGCATGGATGCTAAGTCAACTGACCTATAGCGATGCAGATCCAAGCCGCAATTGGTTGGGTCTTATAGGACATGTGGGAGCTTGGATATCGGCCTATTTGCTCGGTTTGGCGGGATGGTTGGTGCCTCCTTTTTTGGCATGGTATGGCTGGAAAAAAGCCTGCAACCACAAAATCGATTCACTTGCTCTGAAGCTTTTTTGCTTGGCAACTTCAATTTTTTCCTGTGCTATCCTTCTAGCGATGCTTAGCCAAGCTGCCCCCCATTTTGCAGCACTATTTAAGCGGTGGATTTATGCCGATTATTTTCCCCGAAGAGCTTCTTATGACCCTACTGCTTTGAGGCACTATCTGGGGGGAGTTCCTCTGCACCACCTCTACGTGGACATGAGTATCAGTATCCAGAAGTTGCTGGGCGGCTTTGGATCATTCCTGGTTTTCTTCAATCTATTTGTGATATCTGTCATTTTGCTGACAGATTTTCCGGTGGCTCGTTTTCTTGGAAAATTTAAAAAACTTTTCAGAAGTACCCCTAAACCTATTTTAGAGCAGCTTAAAGTTGCAGCTGCTCGCCCTTTTGAGTCCAGTATCATGAGCCAGCCGGTGGATGAGTCCCCTGTGCCTTCGCTACTGCGCGAAGATCCTTTAAAAAAAATCACTCGAGTTAAAATTCCAGAGGCAAAACCACCTTCTACTATCCCTGTGGAGCATATCGTTCCTTCTAAAATCGGTGATTACGAACTACCCCCTTTTACCCTTTTGACGGAAGTGATCCCCATCGATCAATCTTCTTTAAAAAATGACCTCAAGCGTGGTGCAAAACTCTTGGAGGAGACGTTGTTGAGTTTTGGGATCGAAGCAAAGGTCGGTGATATCCACTGCGGCCCTACGATCACTTCGTTTGAAGTCCATCCAGCCGTTGGCGTCAAAGTACAAAAAATTAAGGCGCTCGAAAATGATATCGCTCTGAACATGCAGGCTAAATCAATTCGGATCATTGCTCCCATTCCAGGTAAAGCTGCTGTAGGGATTGAGGTGCCTAACCCGCAGCCTCAAGAGGTAGGTTTTCGTGACCTTTTAGAAAGCTATCAAGCTACACACAAAAAGGCCCATATTCCCCTTTTGCTTGGAAAAGTGGTCAACGGGGATGATGTATGGGCCGATCTGACTAAAATGCCCCACTTGATTATCGCAGGGGCAACGGGGTCGGGTAAATCGGTTTGTATCAACACCATTGTGATGTCGATTGTGATGAACTCACGACCCGACGAAATTAAACTACTGATGGTCGATCCTAAAAAAGTGGAGCTAACTGCCTATTCGCATCTACCTCATATGCTCGCACCCGTGATTACTGAACCGGGTGGGGCCTGTGCAGCTCTAGGATGGCTTGTCAAAGAGATGGAGCGTCGTTATGAGATCTTCCGCCAACTGGGGATTCGGAATATTCTCGCCTTTAACGGACGAAAAGCCAACGTAGAGCTCGAGGGTTCTCTTGATCTTGATATTCCTGAAAAAATGTCCTACATCGTGGTGATTATCGATGAATTGGCCGATTTAATGATGGTCTCCTCAAGCGATATCGAAACACCGATCGCTCGTATTGCCCAGATGGCCAGAGCCGTGGGCATCCATATGATTTTGGCGACACAACGTCCTTCTCGTGAGGTGATCACAGGCCTCATCAAGGCAAATTTTCCCTGCAGGATTGCTTTTAAAGTATCGAGCCGCATTAACAGCCAGATTATCATCGATGATAATGGCGCCGAAATGTTGCTAGGAAATGGGGACATGCTCTTTCTGCCTCCCGGTACATCGACTCTCTCGCGTGCCCAAGGGGCTTTTATTCGTGATGATGATATTAACAAGGTCATTCACTTTTGCTGTTCACAGGCCTCAGCTAATTACTTAATTCCATCGTTCGACAACTACCGTCCTGAAGGACTAGATGCACTCATGGCAGTTGAGGCAAGAGAGCTCGATCCTTTATATGACACCGCTAAAAACCTGGTCTTAGAAACAGGGGTTGCTTCGACAACATTTCTGCAGAGAAAAATGAAACTGGGATACGCAAAGGCCGCCCACCTCATGGACCTGCTCGAACAACAGGGACTAGTGGGTCCTTCTGAAGGGGCTAAGCCACGCAAAATTTTTTACCCATCGACGCAGAAAGAAGAAGAAGAAGAAGAAGAAGAGGATATTTAGAAAAATGTATGGTTACTGTCCACTTGCATCAGGGTCAAAAGGCAATTGCATCTACTTTGGATCAAAGAAAACGAAAATATTGATCGATGCCGGTATCAGCGGAGCCGCAACTCGGCGTAAGCTAGAAGAGATCGACGTCTCGTTAGAGGAGATCCGAGCGATTGTGATCTCTCACGATCACTCTGATCATATTCTAGGGTTAAAAACACTTGCATTCCGTTATGGAATCCCTGTTTTTGCTAATGCTGAAACGGCAAAGGGAATCTATGGCGCCCTGGGTTGTTGCCCTCAATTCAAAATTTTTACCACGGGTGAAAGCTTTACTTTTGAAGATATTGAAATCCATCCTTTCAGTGTGCAACACGATACCGTAGATCCCGTCGCTTTTACGCTTAAGACAGGTGGGCTGAAAATTGGCATCTGTACCGACTTGGGCTTTCCTTCCACGCTTGTGAGGTCCCATCTCCAAAGTTGTGACTACTTGATGATCGAGTCTAATCACGAGCCTTCCATGGTACATGCCTCTTCTCGTCCCCCCATCTATAAGCAACGCGTGCTCGGTCGTAGCGGCCATCTCTCCAATGAAGCATGTGCCTCCTTGCTTAAGGAGGTCATGGGAGATAATTTAAAGCATGTTCACTTGGCCCATCTCTCACAGGAATGTAACTCGGAAATCACTGCGCTGGAAACGGTGAAAAAAAAGCTTGGAGAGCAGATTGAGATCACCATCGCTCCTCAAAATCAAATCGGTAAACCTATCCACTTTTTACAAGTACAATTATGAAAACGATTAAAATTGCATTGGCTACCGACGAGCCCGGGAAAAAACAAACTATTGCCCGCTTTGAAGATCTATTCGAGCTGAGCTATTTCCCTCACCTTGTTTTTGAGAACTGGGATGTGGAACAATGGATACGCCATAAATGTGCCTGGGCGCGTAAAACAGGGCGTATCAAGAAGCTGGCTCTCTGGCTAGGCACACTGCATGGCCACCAGATTGATGCAGCGGATATTCCCGATGTGACCATCCGTTGGCTCGGTGCAGAGATGGGTTATGGCCTATTTGCAGATAGCCCTTTAAAAAAATGGGGATTCATCGGCGAGTACACCGGGACTTTGCGCCGACGGCATCTCTTTTTCCCCAACATCAATGATTACTGTTTCATGTACCCACGCGATTGGCTTTCCCTAAAAGCGTTTACAATCGATAGTAAGACACAAGGGAATTATACCCGCTTCATCAATCACAGTGATTACCCAAATTGTGAATCGGTCGCTGTCTTCCACGATGGGATCTACCATATTATTTTCCGGGCTCTTCAGGAGATCCCCGCCGGCACTCAGTTAACCTATGACTACGGAAACATTTACTGGAATCGGCGCAAAAAAATCGTAGAAGAGCCCATCGAAGATCTGATAGATCCTGAAGACCTGCATAAAGTAAAAAATCTATAACCTTTTCAATTAAAAGATAGACGAAAAACGACTATTTATATATCTTAACTTACCAATTATAACGAAAAAACTGGTCATATGTCAAATTCCCCCACGCCTATTTCTTTATATACATCTAGACAAACAATTCAATCGCCAGACCCATACAAAATAGAGTCCAAAACAACTGTTTATCAAGCTGCTTTAGAGCTCATTGCCCTCCAAAATGAACCTTCTAACCCCCTTACAAATAATTCTGTAGCATCTTTAAATGCGGTTGTTCATCTTCCGTGGGACACCCCTCCCTCTCATCCTTTGCTTCCAACACTTATAAAAAAGGGAATCTTTATCGAGATCCCTGCCCCCCCAGGAACGGCATTCAATAAGTGCACGGTTTCCTCACAACCCGCTGATTTTAAGGCTGAATTTACCCAACTACAATGGGAGACATACTACTTGCGAGAGGCCAAACATACCGTGATTGGCAAACATTATTGTCTTCAAAATCGGTACAAAGATGTCTTTTCGACTGATGAATGGCTATTTAGACTTACTGATCCGGAAGGCATACTTCCTTTTGAGGGATGGAAAAAACAGCTGCTAATGTGGGATGCTTTGGGTGATTGCCCTTATATTAACGCCTCCCGCATAGGTGGGCATAATGGAGATATCATTACCCAAGCGCCTCTCAAAACTACAGAAGGGGATTTTTGGAAAATGGTTTGGCAATCTCAGGCAGCTGTAATTGTGATGCTAACTCCTTTTTTTGAAGATGAAAAACGCAAATGCTCCAGTTATTTCCCAGAATATGTCAGCGAAACCCTTTCATTTGGTGAGCATTTTAAAGTCGATGTGCATTTACATCAGACATTTGACAGTGAGGGATGTACAAATTGGCAATTTTTTTTGCAACACGCAGGAGAAACCCGCAGGCTATATCTTGTGCAATGTACTGATTGGATTGACAAAAAACCATACCCCATCGAACGTTTGATACAATTGGTTAAGTATTCCGAAGGCTTGGCCCACGAAAAACCCCTCATAGTACATTGTAGCGCAGGAATTGGGCGTTCAGGAACATACTATGCCTGCCTACTAGCTTATATTTTCTGGAAACACAGTAAAGGCTCTGTGCAAATCAATGTCGATGCGCTTGTAAAGTTTCTGCGTCTTTTTCGACCTGGCCTCATCCAAACTGCAGCGCAGTATGCGACCATTTTCAATTTCATCCACACTCTTTGCGGGCAGGCTAAAGGGATCTATTACTGAGCACTACGACTTGTCGAATCGACCCATTAGTTCACATTGAGCCAAAATATGCCCCTCCATTGCCTCTAGGAGCTCTTCTTTGGTAGCACCCTCAGATAACTTTAGCATGGTATCGAGTGCGTAGAGTTTAAAAAAATAACGATGTTCCCCATCGGGTGGACAAGGTCCCATGTAACGGTTCAGACCTCCGGTATTTTTTCCAATGGTCCCAAGATCAGCAACTCCCTCTGGGAGTGAATGGGTTTTGGGATCCATATTGTAAAGGACCCAATGAACCCACATCCCATCCGCGCGTAGCTTTTTAGGCACATCTGGATCATCCATGATGAGGGCTAAGCTCTTGGCCTCAGAGGGCGCATTAGAAAGTGATAATGGAGGGCTGATATCCAACCCTACGCACGTATATTTTGGGGGGATGGATCCATTATGTTCAAATGCTTCACTAGATAACTTCATGTACTGTCTCCTTGTCTATGTAAAAATAGGTTTGGGTATCGCAGATCACTTCTTTTGACAGTTTCGCGACGCCGATTAAATTGATCACTACCATTAGAGATAGGGCAACATCGGCTAAAATCCAAACAAAATCTACATGTAAGACAGCACCGACTGGAACTAAACAAATATAGAGTAATTGAATAGGACGGACAAGTGAACTGCCAAACAAAAAGCCAACCGCTCTTTCTAAACAACTTGCCCATGCAAGGGTGGTCGTATATCCGAACAAGACTAGTGCAATGATCACGACCCAAGATCCCAATGGCTGCCCAATTCCTTCATTAAAGGCGTGGGCCACCATATTGGTGCTTTTAAGGTCCAAATGTCCAAATGGCCCCGTGATAATCAAAACTAGAGCTGTAGTGGTGCAAACGATCATGACCATGAATGGAGAGACTAGGGCCACAATTCCCACCGTTACAGGATCTTTCGTGCGCGCTCCTGCCTGCAAAATAGGAACAATTCCAGTTCCTGCATCCGTGGCAAAAATCGCTCTGTCAAAGCCTGTTGTCAATGCTTTCATCATAGCAAATCCAAGTACTCCTCCTGCCACAGGAGCACTTCCAAAGGCTGCACGGAAAATGGTTCGGAAGGCAGGAAGGATTTGGCTAGAATGTGATGCCAAAATGATAAGAGCCGTGCCCAGATAGAGTAAAGCCATCATGGGAACAATAGCCGATGCAACTTGCGCAACGCGCTTCATACCTCCTAAAATCACCAGGGCAACTAAAACAGCCGCGCTACATCCTACCCATAAGGAAGAAACGCCCAGTTTGGCCAGAGGTAAGACCATCGAGTTGATTTGAGCTAAACCACCAACGGTGAAAGCTCCGAAAATGGTGCATAAGGAAAAAACAATAGCAAGTGACTTTAACCCCAAACCATCCCGCAAATAATACATCGGGCCACCAACAAACTGCCCTTCGGAATTTTTTTGGCGGTATTTTACTCCTAGAATACAGCTGGCATACTGGATTGCAGCCCCAAAAAAAGCCATCACCCACATCCAGACGAGGGCTCCGGGCCCTCCGGTTGCAAGCGCAATGGCCATGCCCGAAATATTGCCCGTACCAAAATTCCCAGCTAATACGGAAGCTACCGCTTGATATTGGGAGATATCCCCTTCAGCCCCTTGTTCGTGCCTCTTAAATAGATGGGAAAAGCTCATCCCCAACTTTGCAACTTGAACACAGCGTAGACGCCAGGTCAAATACACTCCTAACAGCAAAATGGATGGAAAAACCACATAAAGGGTAAAAAAACTATTGAGCAATCTAAGCAAAATATACTTAAGTCGTTAAAGGTTAAAATTTTTAAAAATTATTCTAGAGTACTGAGAAAATAAAAACAACTCCCTATTTTGCCCTTATGACTTACTTAAACACTTTACCTATCAGTTGTCGAAACGATCGTAATCACCACGCCCCCGAGGGATATGAGTGATCAATAAATCGATAAAATTGTCCCAATTTTGGTTGGAGACAGGCGCAATGATAATTTCAGGAGCGATCTTTACCTGTTTGGCAAAATCATAAATAAACTCCTTTTTCATATTGTTGATACCCGTTTCTGTTGTCAAAGATTCCTTGAAACCACCCACAAAATGATTCCAGATCCAACCTTTACCACGAATATTACGAATTCCAACCTTGAGCTCTTCATCTGTAAAGACGGTCATTAAAAAACGAAGAGGGTGAATATGCTCGATGCGATCTCCAGCGGCTTCCAAATCTGCCTTTGCAAGCCCTATGGAGATAAGTGATTTATTAGCCAAAAAGGTGACAATGAAACGGATATCTGCTTTTTCTTCACCCGTAAGTTCAAGATGGTAGTTGCGCGGATAACCAAGATAACCCCCTTGATTGCGAGCAGCCTTGAAAGACCATCTTTTGGGCGAAGTCTCACCAGCATACTCAATGACAAAAGGTTTTCGTTTACCATCCGCTAAGGCTACAACCTTTTCTTCTATTCCAGCGAGGCTTTCGCTGGGGTCAACTTGTAAAACAAACATGTCACCATCGAAGGTGTTCACCACAATTTCATTTCCTATTGCTGAAGAGGTCAGAAATGTAAAGATAGATATCAAAGTCAAGAATTGGTACGCGTTTTTCATCTTTATCCCTATATTTTCATATCAATTTACTGCGCTGGGCCTTGGTGCAATTGCTTTGCGACAGCTATTTCCTTGCAAGCCCATAACTCAATCTTGTAAAATTTTTAGCATGCATCAAAAAATATTCTCAAGTTTAAAGTTTACTTCGGGCATATAGAAAAGCGCATGTATTACTTGCTTGCTGCCCTCATTTTTTGCTGCAACGTACTCACTGGAGCTTCTCTTCCTGGGCCATTTCTGTTTAAAGCAGGGCCGGAGGTTTATCATCTAAAGCGCACACGCGAGGGTGGTACAAGTCAGGATGGGTGGATCACCGGCGTACGCATCGGGTTTGACCGAATCAAAAGGCACAAGCTATATATTGGAGCCGATTACCTATATGCCACCGGCTCCTTGCAGGGATCGACTGCCACAGGACGTGCTTTGAGCAGCATACTCACAGATGAGATTTTAGAGGGACGAGTGGGATATACCTTTCAACAAAAAGACTGCCGCAGATCGTTCATCTCCCCTTTTGTTGGCTATGGTCGCTTCCATGAGGTGAACGCGTTTTATTCCCCTTCCCCCCTCCCCTGTAAGTTCACCGACACGTTCAATTACTTCGCCGTCGGTTTTTTATCTGGAGTGAATTTTACACCTTTGTTAAGTATGGGTATAAATTTTAAATTGAGATTTATGCAGGACGGTGAGTCAAAAGTTTCGGACGATCCAATATACGATCAAGTCATCCTGAAAATGCATGATGAGATTCAAGCACGATTGGATGTGCCTTTCATGCTTACTCCTTGTAAAACCCGATATGGATTCGGGATATTGTTTGCGCCCTTTTATGAATACAGACATTTTGGGGGCCTTGAAGGCTTTCCTTTTAATTACAAAGATACAAAATTTTATTTATATGGAGCACATTTTGCGCTTACATATCGATATTAAAATGGGATGAGTAAATGGCTAATTTTTATTCTCGCTTGAGTTACAGTTTTGGCAATGAAGACTGGGACACTGAGCACAAAGCATTGCAAATTCGCCCTAGTGATAGAGTCTTATGCGTTACGGCAAGTGGGGACAGACCCCTCAATTTATTGACAAAAGAGCTAAAAGAGCTCGTCACTGTGGATGCTAATCCTTTACAAAACGCATTGTTCGATCTAAAAAGGGTGGCCTTATCTCATTTACCCTATGATGACTATCTGGCCTTCATGGGGGCCACCTCTTCTCAAAACAGAATGAAAACCTATGCTCAAATCGAAAAAAAACTAGACCCGATGTCGAGCGCTCTTTGGGAACTTCTACATAAAAAAATCGCTCGTGGGATTATTTACCAGGGCTCCGTGGAAAAATTACTCAAATTTACATCTCAAATGATCAGGACCTGTCGAGGTAACAAGAAGGTGGATGGACTATTTGCGAATAAGACCCTTAAAGACCAACAGAAATTTGTAGCTGATCATTGGAATACCTATTTATGGAAAAAAACTTTCCATCTGGCGCTTCATCCTTTTCTCACGCGAATCTTTATCAAAGATCCGGGCCTATATGAGTATGTCGATCCTACAATCCATGTCGGGGACCAACTCTACTTACGCATCCACAACTACCTCAACCGGCATTTAGCAAAAGAGAGTATCCTCCTCTCCCTCTTTTTCAATGGAAAAGTGGACTCTAAGCAATTCCCCCCGTACCTCAACAAAGAAAGTATTCAAAAGATCAAAAAACAAGTGAGCAAAACCCACTTTCATACCGACGATCTAGTGTCGTATGTATCGAAAGCACCTGCAGATTCTTTTGATTGTTTCTCTGTATCGGATGTGGCCTCCTACATCGGGAAGGAGGATTTCAATAGGCTTGCCGAGGGGATTTTCCGCTGCGCGAAACCTGGGGCGCGTTTTTGCATCCGCCAACTCATGAGCAACCATCAAATTCCACCTCATTTGGCACCTCACTTCAAGCGTAATCTGAAATTGGATAAGCAATTGCAAGAAGAAGACCGTTGCTGTGTCTATACCTTCATGACGGGGGTTATCGAAAAGTAATACCATTTCCAGAAAATAAAGCCATGAAGTGGGACTGGGTAACATGACAGATTTGGATGATCGTTTCGAAGCCTATGTTTTTGCACCTAAGCGAGAAAGGATCATTCAAAAATGTCATGTTACCCAGTCCCACTTCATGGCTTTATTTTCTGGAAATGGTATAATACGTAATGGGACCATTAGAGTCTAATGTACCCCCTATTGAAATGAGCTAAAACTCCAGTTTCCGGGCAGTGGAAGGCTTAGAAACGCACTGCTGTTGTGCTTCTTTGTAAAGCTGGCAACTCCAAGTCAGTATGCCTAGGGCAAAAAGAAAAGCCCCGCTACTGATCATCACAAAGCTATTCAATTCACCGATCACTTTAAGAGGATGAGGATTCCCGGGTATTCCCCCTCTTGCTGCCATAAGAGCCAAAACACCCACTATCACCACGATGGCAGCCAAAACAACCACCACAACTACAAAAATTTTAAAGCACAGATCGGTAAGCTTCAAATCTACTGGTTGAACAACGGCAGAAGCCCGATGCATCGGTGTCTGGGGCAGTATAATATGATTACTTTTTAGACGAACGTGATGCTGCACAGGATGAGTCATAATAGGCAGGGATCATAGCTTGGTGAACAAAAAAGATCTACAAAAGAGACTCATGCAAAATTCCTAACGCGTCAAGGCTGCTAAGATCCGCCGTTTACCGGTAAAAGGGGCTCTCCCATGCATTGCCAAAACATTATCGAGAACCATTACATCCCCTTTCTTCCATGGAAATTTGATCGTCTCTTTTTCCAATGCATCCATCACATGGTAGAGCTCTTTGCGAGGTAGAGTTGTGCCGTTACCATAGTATATCTCATGCAAGACCGTATCTTTACGCACATAAAGCAACTTGGCACCCACCCAGTTCCAAAAGCCAAGCAAACGAGGGTTGTAATCGTAAAGGTGAGCCTGATTAAACCACACACGCTCCCCTGTTTCGGGATGGGCAATGACTGCCGGTGTCTCATAGATGACTTGAAGCCAATCTTTTTTATTCCATTTGTAACCAAATTCATTGGCCGCACAAAGCTTCTCCACATCTTCTTTACTGTGGGTTTCAAAAGCATCCATCCACGTTTTGTGCGCTCTTTGAAAACGGTTTACCATATCCAAAATGCGGCTTTGTCCATAAAAATTCGAAATATAGCGCAAGCCCTGTTGGACAAAACGTTCTTTAATCTTCACATCAATTGCTTTGTAAACAGACCTCGCGTCAGCAATAATGGTCTCTCCACCCGTTTCAGATGGCGTATCGCAATAAAAATAAATGTGCCGGGGATAATGTTTGATAAAACTCATCTCATTGTGAAGGGGAATCATAAACGAGGGTGGCGCTTCTGTTGAGGTATAAACCTTCCCCTTCACTTTATCGCGAGGCGTATCGCCTCCTATGTAGCTTAACGGTTTTCCTAATCCCAATGTATCGATGACTGCATTGAAGGCATCGGTTCCTTCCACCTGAAAGCCGCGAAAGAGAATTCCGCCGAAAGTCAGAAGTTTTTTCTTCAGGGGTTCTTGTTGTTCTTTCAAATACTCTAAAAATTGTTCGAAAGAAAGGTTTTGAGATGGCTCAATAACAAGCGGCAGTTTCTGCTGATTGATAAATTTGGTTTGAATAGCGTTCATAACTTGAACCTATACCGACCAAAAAAAAGTTTGCAAGCAAAATCCGTTTGAAAAATTGTAGGGGTATTTAAACACAGAGGCACAGATAAACAAAGACACCGAAAAGAACGGGATTAAAGATCGTGACTATTCACGAGCCAGCAGAATCCTTAGGGCAGCCCCAGTTTGTCAAGGTGGGAGTGGATAGTCGCCACAGAGAGGCTTTTAACCAAAAAGATGGATACCTGAATAGTTACTAAAGATCTTAACTACATGCGTCTGGTAAAGAAGTTAGTTCTTTACGAGCCCTTAGTGTCTCTGTGTTTAAAATACCCCTACACAGAAAGAATTTAGAGTAGAGTGTGGTAATCGGTGTCGAAGACATTCCCGAACATCTTTGCAAAGCTTGGCGTGATCGGGCGCTCACCTTTTTCCATCAGGATGATGTAATGTTCATCTAATCCCACACGTTCACCTAGTTCACGTTGAGACCATTTTTTTCCTTCTCGCAGGGCTTGCAAAAGTTCACCCGATTGCATAGCACCAGTGAGCAAATCATTGAATTCTTCTTGAACAACTTTAGGTTCCGATATATCTAAAGGAACGTGACGCGTGCGCATATATTTAGTCATACAGCACCTCCTTTGGTTCTATTATAGTTCATAAGTAATGAAATTTCAATGATTTAAAACCTCTTAACATAAGCTCAAGGGCTTTGCTATCCAGAAATCTAAAAAACTGATATGAAAAATAAAAAAGTGAGGTTCCATATGATGAGACATCTACTATGCGTTTACTTATTGCTCGGGGCACTGCCTCTTGTGGGAAACGAGCACATTGCTAAACTGATCGAAGGAAATCGGCGTTTTGTCACAAAAGATGTCGTTCGCAAAGAGCTGATCGCTGCTCAATATCCCTTTTGCGCTATCTTAGCATGCTCAGATGCACGAGTAGCCCCCGAGGTGATCTTTGATCAAGGCCTTGGGGATCTTTTTGTGGTGCGCCTTGCCGGAAACGTCGCTTCTTCGGAAGCTCTCGAAAGTCTCGATTTTGCATTCTCTGCTTTACACGCTCCTTTGATTGTTGTCTTAGGACATCAAAACTGCGGTGCTATCCAAGCTGTCATGCAACACTCGGCAGATCAAGAACTAGGAGCTATCGCACAGCTCATCGAACCGGCAGTTAGGAACGCCACCTCCCTCAATCAAGCAATTGTCGCAAATGTTATAGCACAAGTGAATCGAATCAAAAATGACCCCGATTTGCAACCACATGTGGAAGATGGCTCGTTAACAGTCGTTGGAGCTGTTTACAACTTCAATATGGGTCTCGTGACATTTCTTTGAAGATTAATAGAAAGAAGTGATATCCCCTAAAAACAGAAAAGCTACCAACCGCCAAGCCCGATTACCCCAAAAATGTTACCCAAAACTGCTGAAGAGCTACGACTTGAAGAAGATCGAAAAAGAGAAAAGAACTGGAAGAGATGGGGCCCTTACCTGGCTGAGAGGCAGTGGGCCACTGTAAGAGAAGATTATTCTTACAATGGTGAGAGCTGGAATTATTTCCCTTTTGCTCATGCCGCTGCTCGTGCCTACCGCTGGGGGGAAGATGGAATTTTAGGGATCACCGATCGTGAGTGCCGCCTGTGCTTCGCCCTCGCTCTTTGGAATGGGCAAGATCCCTTAATAAAAGAACGTCTCTTCGGTTTGGTGCCCTATCAGGGCAATCATGGAGAGGATGTCAAAGAGTGTTACTACTATCTCGATTCAACGCCTACGCACTCGTACATGAAAGCACTTTACAAATACCCTCAGAACCGTTTTCCTTATGAACAACTGATCGAGGAAAACCAAAAAAGAGGTTTAAGCCATCCCGAGTATGAGCTCGTGGATACCGGTATTTTCAACGAAAATAGATATTTTGATGTCTTTGTAGAATATGCAAAAAATGCTCCCGATGACATTTTGATCCGAGTCACCATTGCAAACCGGAGCTCTCTTCCAGCCCCGCTTTTTTTCCTCCCTACTCTGTGGATGCGCAATACATGGTCTTGGGGCTCTTATCCGGGATGTACTGAAAAACAGACGATGGAGCTACAAAAGCCAGGTCTTGTAACAGGTAAGCACGAGTCTCTTGGCAACTTCTATTTTTCCTTTTCAGATCATCCAGAAGCTCACCCCCTTTTCACAGACAACGAAACGAACTTCCAAAATCTCTATGGTTCTCCCAACAAAGCACCTTATGTCAAAGACGCCTTTCATGAATATCTCGTCAAAGGCAATAAAGCAAGTGTTAACCCCGAAAATCGGGGATCGAAATGTGCCCTCCTTCATACCCTCAATTTTCAAGGTAATGAGACCAAAACATTTGATTTCAGACTCCTTTGCTCGGGTGAGTGGGAACTACTGCCCAATACCTTCGAAGAAATTTTCCAACAAAGGAAAAGGGAAGCTGATATTTTTTACGAACATGTAGTTTCTCCAACTCTTTCCCCCGATGAGAATGAAGTGTCCCGTCAGGCGTTTGGAAGCCTGTTATGGTCTAAGCAATTTTATCATTATGTGGTGGAAGAATGGCTGGAAGGAGATCCTTTACAACCCAAACCGCCCCATCAGCGTATGCAAGGCCGCAACAAAGATTGGAAGCACCTTTTTTGCTATGACGTGATTTCCGTACCAGACAAATGGGAATATCCGTGGTTCGCTGCATGGGATCTAGCCTTTCACATGATCCCTTTTGCAAAAATCGATCCCGATTTTGCTAAAAATCAAATCCTTCTTTTTTTACGCGAATGGTACATGCACCCCAGCGGGCAACAACCCGCCTATGAATATGAATTTTCAGAAGTAAACCCGCCGGTACATGCTTGGGCTGCCTGGCGTGTTTATAAAATGACCGGCCCCCGAGGGAGCAGGGATATAGCCTTTTTGGAAAGCGCTTTTCAAAAGCTACTACTGAATTTCACATGGTGGGTAAACAAAAAAGATGACGAAGGACACAACCTTTTTTCAGGAGGCTTCCTTGGGCTCGATAATATCGGCGTTTTTGACCGCTCAAAAATAGCCCATTCAGGAGCTGTTCTGGAACAGGCCGATGGAACTGCCTGGATGGCTTTTTATTGTCTTACAATGTTAACAATTGCATTGGAATTGGCGACATGCAATCCCGTTTATGAGGATATGGCCTCCAAATTTTTTGAACATTTTACCCACATTGCCGACGCCATCAATGAATTCGGGGGAACCGGACTTTGGGATGAGCAAGATGGTTTCTATTATGACCAGCTCAAACAAAACGGACACAGGCAGTTTCTTCGGACCCGTTCTCTAGTAGGACTTTTGCCTCTGATTGCTGTAGAGATTCTTGAAGATAAGCATTTGCAACAGCATAAAGGCTTCAGCAAAAGGATGGAGTGGTTTTTAAAACATCGCGAAGATTTGCAGAAGGTGACTACCTACTGCACTGTGTGCTCCGTCAGAGGTCACCGCCTCTTGGCAATCCCCTCTAAAGAGCGTCTGCAGCATATTTGCAACTATTTATTCGATGCAAAGGAATTTCTCTCTCCTTTTGGCATCCGTTCCTTGAGCAAATATCATGAGCAAAACCCTTTCAAGGTCACCATCTGCAATGAAGAGTATGCAGTCGACTATGTGCCTGGTGTCAGCAATACCTATATGTTTGGCGGCAATTCCAATTGGCGTGGCCCAATCTGGTTTCCACTGAACTTCCTGATCATCGAAGCCCTCGAGCGGTATGACTTTTTTTATGGGGACAGTTTTAAAGCAGAATACCCGAAGGGATCGGGCAATTGGCTCACCTTAAAACAAATTGCCGATGATTTAGCAGGAAGACTCATCAAGATCTTCCTTCCTGATTCTGAGGGCAGGCGTCCCTGTTTCGACGGACAGCCCCTCTATGCCCAAGATCCACACTGGAAACACCTCGTTTTATTTTATGAATACTTTCATGCCGAGACCGGCGCAGGTCTGGGAGCCTGCCACCAAACAGGCTGGACAGCCCTTGCTGCTCGCCTGTTGCATCAAAAAAGCGAATCGCCGTCAGTTTCTGCTGAAGAACAGAAGCATTCTCACTTTTAAGTTTTCGTGACTATTCACGAGCCAGCAGAATGTCTAAAGAAGACCCACTTTGCCAAGGTGGGAGTGGATAGTCACCGCAGAAAGGCTATTAACCAAAAAGCTATGCTGCCTGAATAGTTACAAGTTTTCCTAAACAATTCACAGAGACAGAGAGAGAGAGAGAGAAGAGGTTCCTTCTTTAAATGCTCGCGCATGTGCGTTGCATCGGTTTCATTAGAATATTTCTTAATACAAAATTAAGAGAACGGCTAGTATGATCCTCTTTTTCCGGAGGTAAAATGAAAACTCTCTTGCTAGCTCTTGCTCTGATTACATTTAGCTCTCTATATGCTGAGGTAGTGTCCCCCACATATCTGCAAAACCTCACCCTAGCAGGCCCTAACGGAAATATCCAACTGGCTGTTTCCGCAAATGGACAAGCAGTGGCGGTATGGACTAACTGGCCTAACCAGGGAGCTGAGCTACAGGCAGCATTTTTTAATGGAATTTCATGGATATATCTCAACAATAATACGGGAGCAACTATCAGCTTTAATGTTAGTAACTTCTTCCCTCGCTTCGTAAATGGTAGCGGTACTTTTGCCATTGGAAGCGCACCTAGGGTGGGTATCGATAACGATGGAAATGCAACTATTGTATGGGTAGCTCCCAACAGCCAGATCGTTGCAGCACGATATAACAAAAACCTTCTTTCAAGCGTGACCCAACTGACAGCGTCAGGCACTTCCAATATCTCTCCTACGCTTGCTGTCAACCCAGAAGGATTAGCCGTTGTGGTATGGATACGAGCAGCATCTTACCAGGTCCAAGCAAGGAGTTTTAATCCAACTCTTGGTGTTTGGAGCGATCAAGTGATTTTTATGCGTATCCCAGCTCCAGGTACTTCTTTGGTAAATCCGATACCCACTAAAAACATCCCAGCCAACTCCAGCGGCACATACCCTGCCGGCTTAGGTCTGAGCAATACTGATACTGGAGTTGGCAAAGGCACCATGGTATGGATTGATGGGCCCTCTGGAACCGTCCGCGCAGGGAATTTTGTGGTGCCGTTCACGACCATCCCTTAGAAAGGGATTGGGTGGCGCTCTTGGTGATGTCCGTCAGGGCCCGGGTGTGCATGGTATTCACCTTGGTAGAGGCCTCTTTGCTCACAGTTAATCCAGCAATTGTGAGCATCACGGTGGTCTATAGCACCTGTACTTGCAAAAGCTGCAAAACTCATACCCATGAATGTCAAGACTAGTAAACATATCCTGTAACACATATACTTCACCCCCTTCCTCCAACCTTAGATCGTTTTTATGAAAAAAATGTTCATTTACCAAGTTTTCCTTAAACCCCCCACCTCTTTTAATCCAACCATGGAAGCGGCAGGGTGCTATTGCACTTACTCAGACAAATGTTTACTTGTCAAACGACAGCCCTTCAAATCTCAAGGTAATAAATGGGGTGTTCCCGGAGGTAAGCTAGAACAGAACGAGAGCCCCCTTATGGCTGTCATCCGAGAGATACGCGAAGAGGTCGGATTAGATCTTTCTTTTGACAGAGTATTTAAAATCAAAACTCTCTACATCCGTCTTCCACCAATCGATTATATCTTTCATATGTTTTATACTCAGTTGACAGATTTCCCCTCTATTGAACTTGATTTGAGTGAAAATCAAGAAGCGCGTTGGTCTACTTTGCAAGAGGCCTTGCGGCTCCCTCTAGTTGCTGCCGGAAAAGAGGCGCTACTTTATTACAAAAGTTTTCTCTCGTTATCAAAAAATATCGTGACTATTCACGAGCCAGCAGAATCTTTAAGGCAGGCTCAGTTTGCCAAGGACAAGGTACCTCAAAGAAGCTCCAGTGGAGCTTGTTTGATGGGTTGTCCGAGAGCTGACGCAGTCAGCCGAGGGGGAGTGGATAGTCACCCCAGAGAGGCTTTCTACCGAAAAGATGGATTACCTGAATAGTTACAAAATATGCCATAGTGGTCTATTTGCATCATTTTTTTGTTTCTCCGACCTCATGGAAGGAACTATTTTATGCTCAATCACTTTATCTCTAAAACAACAGTTTTCAACTTGGAATTCTCGCACCATTTGTGTTTTGTTAACACACACTTATTGCAAAAAAGAGGGGAATAAATTAAACAGGATGCAGCTTTCGATCAAATAACAATAAAAGGAGATCTTATGAATATCATGGAAGAAGATAAAGCTGTGCATGAAACGGAAGAACTAATTAAAAAAGCCCTCCAAAAAATTGGTGGAAATAAAGAGAAGGATATATGCAGATACCTCCCAGCCGATACTGAAGGCTATATGCACCATTTTACTTTGCGAAAAATTAAGAAAACAAGTCCCACCCAACTCCGCTCACTAATTGAAGAATTTATTCTGTCTTCTCCAGCTCCTCGTGTGATTGATCCAAAACCTAGAGCACGCAGAAATAAATCTTTAGCCTTGAATCAAGCTGATTTAAAATTGATCTTAAAATTGGCTCAAAAAACAGGTGATAAACACTTGCTTTCAAAACTTGGAGCAAAATTATCGCTGCCTAGAATTAAACGGGAACTGATCAAGACGATTAAAGAAGATAGAGTAGAAGAGGAACTTTGGTATTCCTACGTACAAGCATTAGAATCTTCTGCCTCAGAAACGGTCGAAGATTAATTGTCTATTTCAGCTAAATCTCGGCCTTTCAAGGCCGAGATTTCAATACTTCTACATCAACACGCGCGATGTAAAATTTTGTCAGCCCCTCAAAACCCGAATCGGTGCCCAAAAAGATCCACAGTTTCCCTTGTGCATCGGTTGTGATAGCAAATGCATTGTCAGCACAAAATTCTTTCACCTGATACCCCTCAGATGGAGTGGCTATATTGCCTAAGACAACGGCATTAGCTCCTCCCTGCGATTGATTTCCTTTATCAACATTCAGTAGATAAAAACCTCGCACATCCACTTTCTGTGGCTCTTCTGTAGAAGCGCCCACCTTGAAAAAGAGACTCTCACCTGGTGCACCCCCAATCCCCACTCTTCCTTCAGGTGCATTACTTTCGATGATGACTGAAACAAAATGGATGATATAAGTTGTCTCCGGTTCGAGCCCTTCTAGAGGATATTTCACAAACATGAAAAGATCATCGCTATGATTATTACCCGATAAATAAAGCCCCTTATCAAGTATCCCGTCCACGACCAGAGGAAGATTTTCCCATCCCCAAGCCAGCTCATAGAATTGTTCTGCGCCTACAGGATAATCTGCAAAATCTCCCTTCCATCCATCAAAGGTTCCAGAAAAAACAAATGCCTGCCCCCAACACATCCCACCCATCCATAAACAGATCACAAGCAATACACGCATCATCTTCCCCTCTTTATACCATTTCCAGAAAATAAAGCCATGAAGTGGCGCTGGATAACACGCCATTTTTGAACGACCCTTTCTCGCTTAGGTGCAAAAACATAGGCTTCGAAACGATCATCCAAATCTGTCATGTTATCCAGCGCCACTTCATGGCTTTATTTTCTGGAAATGGTATTATTGTTTGACTGCAAAATCGCGTCATGCATATTTTAAAACAATCATTTAAATCCAAGCAGTCACACATGGCAAAATTACTCTACATTGAATCATCACCTCGAAAAAAACGCTCGGCCTCGATCGCTATTGCGAACACTTTTTTAGAAACGTATCGGAAAACACATCCTCAGGATCAAATCGAGATCATCGATTTGTGGCACAAAGAAATGCCCCCTTTTGATGGAGATGTGATCGATGCGAAATATGCGATTTTGCATCAACAATCCCATACACCAGAACAAATCAAAGCCTGGAAAAACGTAGAAGCATTGATTGCAGAATTCAAAAGCGCAGATAAGTATCTTTTTTCTTTACCAATGTGGAATTTTGGGATCCCTTACAAACTCAAGCATTACATCGACTTGCTCGTGCAACCGGGCTATGCGTTTACCACCACTCCTCAAGGTGGATATCAAGGGCTTGTAACAGGTAAAAAAGTCGCTTTAGTATATGCACGTGGGGGCGCTTATGGTGCTGATGCGCCCATCGACTTGCAAAAACATTACATGGAGGCTATTCTGGGCTTCATTGGCTTCAAAGACTTTACTTCGGTCTTAGTCGAGCCCACACTGAGCGCGAATCCCGAGGAGAAAAAGAAAATGCTCGATGCTGCAAACGCTCAGGCATCAAACGCCGCCTCCCAATTCTAAAGAGTTCCTCGCAGAACACACTATAGGTATACCTAGCCCGCATTTCTCACAAATTTTCGAAGAAAATTTGTGAGAAATGCGGGCTAGAGGCGGGAAGAGCGGTTCATGAGGAGGGCGTCGGCAAGGACAAGAGCCCCCATGGCTTCCACCACAGGGACCGCCCTTAGTGCAACGCAAGGGTCATGTCGTGAACCCTCCGGTATCTCGAAGATTTGGGGATGTCTGTCTTTATCTAAAGTTTTTTGGGGTTTGCAGATGCTAGAGGTTGGTTTGAAGGCCACTCTGGCAACCAGCGGCATGCCGGTGCTGATCCCTCCAAGAGTCCCCCCTGCATGATTCGTTTCTGTGATCACTGCCCCTCTTTCATCTAAAACAAAAGCATCGTTGTGCTCTGATCCCTTCATGCGCGCTGCCTGAAATCCTGAACCTATTTCAAACCCTTTGGTTGCCGGCAAGCTCATCATGGCTTGAGCTAGATTGGCTTCAAGCTTGGCGTATACCGGATCACCTAAGCCCACCGGGAGGCCGTGGCAAACAAGCTCGATGATGCCTCCCAAGGAATCACCCTCTTGAGATGCATCTGCGATCTTCTGCATGATCCTAGCAGCAGCAGCTTCGTCGGGACAAAAGACAGGACTGTTGTGCACCGCTAATTTCAATTGTTCGAGATCATTTACCTGTATATGGGCAGCTTCTCCCCCCACTTCTTTGACATAAGCTGCAAGCCGGATGTGGTAGTGGCGCAAAAATTTCTGGGCTACGGCACCGGCGGCGACGCGGCACGCTGTTTCACGTGCAGAAGAGCGCCCTCCTCCTCGATAATCAAAAATCCCGTATTTTTCTAAGTAAGTGAAATGGGCATGCCCGGGTCGGAGTAGATTTTTAATGGGCTCATATTTGCTCGAATCGACATCCCTGTTGTAAATCACAATGGAAATAGGCGCTCCCGTGGTTTTTCCCTCAAAAAGACCCGATAAAATCTGGGCCTCATCTTTTTCTAAGCGAGGTGAGGTATAAGCACTACCGCCCGGCCTACGCCACGCGAGCTCTTGTTGGATATCTTCCTCAGAAAGTTCAAGCCCCGCCGGGCATCCATCAATGACAACGCCGATTGCCCTGCCATGCGACTCACCCCAGGTGGTGACGGTGAACACTTTCCCAAAGCAATTACTTCCCATATGTGATGAGCTCCTTGAATTGTTTGATAACAGGCTTTTGGTCTACATCGATCATGCGAGCTGAAACTATCTGATACAACGGTAATCTTTTTTCATAGTAGGCGTTGAAGGAGTCTTCCGGTGCTAAAGGATTCAAAAAAGATGGCAAGGGGTCATTCAGGGTCCGTTTCTTCAACGTTGCATACGAGGCTTTGAGGTAAATCAAGATTCCTATCTTTTCCAATAGGTATCGGTTTTCGGGAACGAGGATCGCTCCTCCCCCCAAAGCAATCACGGTTGGTTCTGCCAAGTCTGTCAAGGAGGTAATGGATTGATGCTCAAGCTCTCTAAATCCTACTTCACCTACAGCTTGATGTATTTCACGACATGAGAGGGGTTTCCCATAGAGCTCGCTAATACGCTGATCGGTATCCATAAATGGCATTTCAAACTCTCTTGCTAAACGCTTACCCCAATAGGTTTTCCCAGACCCCTTAAATCCAAACAAGATCAAATGCATGATGCTGTCCACTCCATCTGAGCGCCGATCTTTTGAAAGCTGCTAGCAAAATCGGGGTAACTCTTCCCGATACACTCCACTCCTGCAATCTGGCAGCTCCCGCGAGCTCCTAAGCCTGCCACAGCCAAGGCCATCGCAATCCGGTGGTCACTGTGTGAGCGCAGCGAAGCTCCCTGCAAGGCCGTTGGAGTGATGATCAGACCATCCTCTTTCTCCTCAATCTGCGCTCCCATTTTCCTGAGCTCACTTGTGATAGCGGCAAGCCGATCAGATTCTTTGCGCCTTGCGATGGAGGCATTGGTTAAGATGGTTTTACCACGTGCAAAACAGCCTAAGACAGCTAAAATCGGGACCGCATCGATCATCTCGTTGGCATCGATTGTCATTCCTTGTAGCTGGGATGTCGAGTTCACAGCCAATGTTTTTTGAGATGAGTTGTAGACAATCTGAGCACCCATTTTTTGTAGTACATCTATGAGATTCTTGTCCCCTTGCATGTCATCGAAATCCATATGATTCAAGGTTAACGTGGAACGCGTGATGAGGGCTGCAACGAGCGGAAATGCCGCAGAGCTGAAATCTGCTGGGACAGTGAACGTAAAGCCTGGGTAGCTTAAAGGGCCGGTAATAGTGTAGCTCTCATAATGATGGTGTGCCACGTTCCCTCCTAATTTTTTGATCCAAGAAAGGGTTAGATCGATCCACGGCTTTTCTCCGGGCTCTGTCACCTCAAGATGAGTTGTCCCCTTGAGAAAAGAGGCTGCAATCAAAAGAGCTGAAACCGGTTGAGAATCTTCACCAGAGAGTTTAGCATATCCTGCTTGCATAGGCCCTCGGACGATGATCGGTGCCGTCCCATTTAAACATGCCGACGTGGCAAAGGCTCCCAATTGTGCTAAAGCCAGGAGCATGGGAAGTACAGGCCTGTTGTGGCGAACAGAGGGGTCACCTGTAATCATTGTATAGGTTGGCAAAAGGGCTGCTAAACTACCCACAAAACGTAAAACCTGACCTGAATTGCCCGCATCGATCACATTTTCGCATGGACGTAGCTCTCCCTCTAATCCAGTGATGGTAATGGATGTATCGCTTACCTCAATGGAAACACCTAGAGCACGCATCGCCTCAATCATGGACCATGTATCGGGAGAATGCAAATAACCATGGATAACAGTTGTGCCTATACCTAGACTGCCAAATACGATCGCCCGCAGCGTGTGTGACTTGGAGGGAGGAATGTCTATCGCTCCACTTAAAATACTTGGGGTGATTTGGAGTGTGGACCCCATCATGGCCTCCTGAATTTTGAAAACATCCAGCTTAGGGTATCTTGCCATTGTTGATCTGAGACCTCACAGCAATAGGTTTCCTCAAAGGGCACTACCTTTCCAATGCTGCTCAAGAGGACACAGCGCGGCTGTGAAGCGGAGGCTTTTTTATCTCGACGCATGATATCCATGCATTTTTCTTCTGTAATCATGGTGTCGAGTTGAAGAGGAAATCCATAACTGTTAAAAAGCGCCTCGATCTTCTCTACACTACTTGTAGATAGATAGCCGAGCTGAGCACTTAAATACGATTCGGCTATCATGCCGATCGCGATTGCAGCCCCATGGGAGATGCTGTATTCAGAGGCCGTTTCGATCGCGTGTCCCACTGTGTGGCCAAAGTTCAAAATACGTCTGAGCCCCTTTTCTTGAGGATCTTGAGAAACAACATCCATTTTAATTGCACAACACCGTTGGATCGATTCTTCTCTGATAGCCTCTAACCCGGATTTCTCACACATTCTCGAGAAACTCGCACACTCTGTCACCCGATCTTCATCATCAGAATAGCGAGGCCGTGTTGCATGAACACTGTCCTCGCTATCCTGACGATTAATCTCAGGTAACAGAGCAGAAATTTTCTTCGAAAATTTGTGAGAAATCCGGGCTAAAGGCTTTTTTGCGAATAACTGTTCAAAAAGATCCGAGGAAGCAATAAGTGCATATTTGATCACCTCACTCAGTCCATTTAAATATTCGGAGAATGGCAAACTGTTGAGTGTTTCTAAATCGATGAAGATGTAGCGGGGATGATGGAAGGTACCGATCATATTTTTTCCCCAAGCCGTATTAATTCCCACTTTTCCACCAAGGCTCGCATCGACCATTCCCAAAAGAGTTGTTGGTATTGAAATCAGGGGGATTCCTCGACAGTAGGTCGCCGCCACAAATCCTGCTAAGTCGGTGATCATACCACCTCCTAGCGCAATCATACCCGTATCGCGGCCCCATCTTGCCTTGCCTATTTGTTCTTCCAAAGCCTCTTTAGAGGCATGTGATTTACTTTTTTCTCCCTGTGGAACTGCTAAGAGTAGAATTTCAAAGCCTGCGTTTCTCAACATTGTGGCTAACGCATTGCCCCAAATAGCGAGTACGCATTCATCGGTCACAATCACAAACCGGTTTGATACTTTTTTAAGAAGCTCGAGCCACTTGCTGCGGCGTAACATGCCCTCTTCGATCAGGATCTCTGTCACCACATCCGGAGTCTTAGTCGTTAAGTAAAGATTTTTTGCCATGTAACAACGAGAAAAGTACCTAATCTAGGTTTAAAATAGAAAAAATAGACCTACGCCAGTATTCTAAACAAGCATTCTAAAACAATCCATTATTTGCATCCACCCGCCATGATCTGCATCCCCATTATTGGACCCACAATCGAGGCAGCCACTCGGCAAATTGCCCAGGCCGCCGATTTGGGAAATGTGTTAGAGCTGCGGCTCGATTTATTTTTGGACTACTCGGGCAAAGAGCTCCAATGCTTGCTAGATCAGATCACCCTTCCAGTCATTTTTACTCTGCGCAAAACCTCTCATGGGGGGTATTACAAAGGAACCGAAGAAGAGCATCTTCAAAAAATGAGATCTCTTGCCGCTCTTAAACCCACCTATTTTGATCTAGAATATGACACCTCTCTTGCTTTTGTGGATGAGATAGGCCGGGATTTCCCTGAGATTAAACGGATTATCTCATATCACGATTATGCAGCCACTCCACCAGATCTGGATAGTGTTGTAAAAGAAATACAAAATACGCCAGGCGAATTGTACAAAATTGCCTGCACAGCGAATTCAATTCTGGATTCAATGAGAATGCTCCTCTGTATCCGCACACATGCGCCTTTATTAGGGATGTGCATGGGAGAGCTTGGCGCTATCACCCGTATCTTAGGCCCACGCTTTGGAAGCCCCTGGAGCTTTGCCAGCCTTTCCCAGGATCTAGCATCCGCGCCGGGGCAAATCTGCGCTCAGGAGATCCAAACTGTGTATGACCCGACCCGCCTTTCACCTAACTGCGCGCTGTATGGATTGATCGGCAGCCCGGTGAGCACCAGCCCCAGTCAATATACACACAACAGAGCGTTTCAAGACTTAGGACTCGATGCCATCTACGTGAAAATGCAGGTAGAGTCCCCAGAGCTAGAAATGTTTCTTGAGCTAGCCAAACAGGTAGGCTTTCGTGGGCTCAGCGTCACCATGCCCCTCAAAGAGCAGATGCTTCCCTACTTAGATACTATAGACGCTGAAGCTAGTGCCATTGGCTCTGTGAATACCCTTTTAATCGCTGACAACAAAATTAAAGGGTTTAACACAGACGGAAAAGGAGCTCTGGATGCCCTCGAGGCCCACCTCAAGGTGCGTGATCAAAAGGTAACAATTGTGGGAGCAGGCGGAGCTGCGCGGGCGATCACTTATGAAGCGCTCCGCCGCGGAGCTCATGTCTCTATTTTTAACCGCACAACTGAAAAGGCGCTCTTGCTTGCCCATACCTACGGCATCCAAGGAAATGGTTTGGATACTCTTCAACCAAACTACGCCGTTTTAATCAATACCACGCCCGATCCAATGCCTATCGATTCTACTGCAATCCATCCTCAATCCATTGTCATGGACATCAAAACCATTCCTGTCCTATCAACGCTTTTACAGCAGGCCCAGCAAAAAGGATGTACAGTTGTGTATGGGTATGAAATGTTTCTCAACCAAGCGCTCGGCCAATTCGCTCTTTGGTTTCCCCAACAAGATTTTAAGCAAAAACTTATTCAATTTCTTGCGCAACTTCTTGAGAATTAGATTGTGTTAAAAAATAGGGGGAAAATTTTTGACTCAACACCCAAAAGAGCCTCCGGAATGTCGGTAGGTGGCGATCATAAATGCCCACATACTCGAGTTGCTCAAAAAAGCCGCGCCATTTCTTAAATTGTCCCGCACCTGACCCTTGGTGAGAGACTAAATGGCGCGCTTCTATCTCTTTCATGATGATTGCAGAAAGCATCCGATATAATCCTTCTTCTTGGGGAACGGAGGTATCGTATCCAAAGAAAGGCACTAACAGGTAACCGTTTTTTTGCAAAAAGCCGGCTACACCATAGATAATCCCCTCTTTTTTCAAGACTTTGAGGAGTAAGGTCTGGTTTTTCAAAGCAGAGAGTAAGAATTTTTCCGTGTAAAGGGGGCTATAGCTGGTGTATTTGTCCACATACACGTTTCGATACAGGTGTAACAGGTGAGCGATTTCTGCGGGTGTGAGTGTACTCACCGTTTCTACCGTGTAATGGCGATGTGAAAGCCGGTTCGTGTCCTTTTTTTGTTTTCTCAATACGCTAGAGGGCAATGAGGCTGTAAGGCTCGGATCATACAGATAGACTTGCCTACAAGGAATGAGCCGAAATTGCCCTTGAAGTAGTGCATCATATACGGCAGCACTTTTATAATTATTGACCGAACGAAACATGAAGTAATGGTCAGGGAAGTGCTCTTTTAAACAAGAGGTAATCACTTGGATTTGGGAAGCTGTCAATTCAGGATACGGATTGGTCGTCAAAAGCCAGTTATTGATAATCACAACCTTATTGATCTTAACCAGCTTAAGAAGCCCACTAAACAGCTTAATCCACGGTTTGGAAAGCAGTACACGCCAGGCGGGGGCTTTTTCACTTTTTTCTTTGAGACCCGCAGCCACAAAGTAAGAGGAAAGAAGATAGCAATTTTTATATTCCGTTTCATTCACCGTAACGGGGATCACCAAATCATCCAATTTGAGGACCCACAATCGGGTTTGTGCATTTTGGATGAATGTCTCAGGTCCTTCCAACATCAAAGGAAGCAGATGTTGCTTGGCTAGCCTCCCTTCTTCGGTCTCAGGCCAAACCATCTGATTTACCGTCCCACGATCATAAATCTCGATACCCATAGGACCCTACCTAAAACCTTCAAATTTTTATTTCAAAATAGCATCCAAAAGTAAAAAAAGCAAATCCCTTAAAATGAAGCTTTGTTACCTGTGTTTTAGGAGAAAAAATCTGGGATCCATACGAATCTATGCTCGGATTTGCTGAAAGCTCTTAGGGCAGGTTCTTCCGACTCATGTCCTGGGTTGTGCCTAATTTAAACACTTGCCATTGCTTTTCGAGATCCAATAATGCTTTTTTTGCCTGTTCATACTGGCCTGATGCCACAGCTTGAGATTCGAAACCTTCAACGATTCTGTTATAGGTATTATAGTTTTTCAAAAGTGTGTCGAGCGTGCCGCCCACTACCACCCTTGATGACCGGCTCACTCCACCCAATTCTCCATGCTCAATGAATTGGCCCAGAGTGACCTGCATTACATACTTCGCTTGAATAGTTGCTTGAACTTTCACCCATTTTTCCTTCAAATCATCTAGTGTAGCCTGAATTGGGGTCTTTTGTGCTTTCTTAGCCATATAATCAGTTAACACTTTCCCCTGATCGGGCAAGATAAAACCTCGTTGAACTAAAGGAGAAACACCTCCGTTTTGTTCCAGATACTCACACAGCGTATCGATGTTAGATTGGGTGATGTGTAGAATCATGGCCTCCGAAACGCCGGGATTTTCAAATTTAGGTGCTTTGAGAACCGGACGTCTACCCCCAATCGCACCAGTAAGCACAGAGGTACCCAAAACACCCACCGCAACGGGAGAAATATAAACCGCATTGGGTGTAGCGCCATGTAATGTAGTTGCTAGAAAATAGATAGATACGGCAGCAGCAGCCCAAAGAGTGGTGAGAACAGCTGCAATGATAAGCCTTTTATGACTAACCGCGGTTTGCTCACTTACACCTAAAACCCGCCATTCTCGCATCTCGGGAGTAATAGGATAGGTATTAATAATTGGGGGTTGATATTTGTCTTGCACGAACATAAATCACATATTTTAAGATATTGATACTTATATTTTTACACAAACAACTTAATAAGTCAATAATAAATTATTGATTATTTCTTATTCAAATCTGAGAAAAAAGAATCTTTATTTGAAAAAGAATCAAAACCAAGGCTACTAGAGCTACAAAAGCCACCGCATAACCCATCATGACAAAAAGACCGTCATCTTCCAAAATACCCAGACCGATTAAAAAAATGGACCAAGCAGCAATCACATTTGAAAGAGGGATCGGCAGAGGTAATGCCAAAAAAATGCCGAGAGCTGCAATCATGATGCCATTGATTTTCTTCATGGCAAAATGTTGACACATCCACTCCAACCGAGGATGTATAAAAAACCGTGCCTTCCTGATAAACCAAAGCGTACTGTCTGCCATTTTCTGTAAGGTTGAAGCTGTAATTTTTGTGGATATTATCCTTTGAGGAAGCCATGCATGCTTTCCAAAAGCCATTCTAAGTCCCACAAAAGCGATAACTAGACCAAAAGGGGTCGATAATCCGGGAATTTGAATAGGTTGGCAAAAAGGTAAACACAGCAAAATGAGAATCAAGGATTGCCCTTTACCTGAGAGAATATCCAATACCTCTCCTATAGAAATGGGTGAAGTATCCACTTTCTCTAAAAGAAGCTCTATCCTCTCCTCCAGGGTGTTAGGAGTCAAGTTCTTAGAAGAAGGGTTGTCAGTTTTTTTATAAGAAGATTGCTTCAAATAACTCCCAGAGCAAGAAGTATTCCCAATACATACAGTAAGCAAGTGATAGATTTTTGTATAAAACGAATCGTTATCTTATGAAGCAAGGTCATTCCCAAAATCACCCCGCCCGCGGCACCAAGGGTTGCTATACCCAGAAATGAGAGGCTGATACTCATAAACAGCTGACCAAAACTCAGGCCATATATGATAAGACGCACAACATCGACCTCTGTAGCAATGAGAGCATTCGTTGCAATAAATGCTCTCTTATCAAGATGCATATTGACCAAAAACATGCTTCGAAAAGCTCCCTGATTCCCTGTTAAACCTCCGAAAAATCCACTAACGGCCCCCCCAAGAAATAAATTTCTGAATTTGAATATCTTATTTGGTAATGCCTCCATCGTAGCGAACAGAATCAAGAGCAGCCCGATAGTGATGTGTAGAATCGAAACCTCTCCATGTATGGAAAAGATTGTGTACTTTTTGATAGGTGAAAGTCTTGACAAGTGCTCGAGCAATAAAGCTCCAAAAATAGCCGCACTTATGGCAGCCGATCCGAATCGTAGAACGATGCTCCAATCAATGGATTTCCATAGTAGTCCTGATTTTAGAAGGTTATGGAACAAATGCACAATGGCCGTAATCCCAATTGCAATTGGCAATGGCAAAAACACGGCTACTACAGGCATCAAGATTGTTCCCAGTCCAAATCCAGAATAAAAAGAGAGAAATGAAGCCAAAAATGTGCAAACAGCGATCAATATGTACTCGAACATCTCTCTCCTTATACCATTTCCAGAAAATAAAGCCATGAAGTGGTGCTGGGTAACATGACAGATTTGGATGATCGTTTCGAAGCCTATGTTTTTGCACCTAAGCGAGAAAGGATCGTTCAAAAATGGCGTGTTATACAGTGCCAATTTGTGACTTTATTTTCTGGAAATGGTATTATACCATCCAAGGTTTTGAAAAACAGAGTTCTATTCTATAGGCGCTACAATTCCACAAAAATCTTAATGACTTTTTAATATAAAAAAAAATAAAATATTTAATAATACATTAATATGTTTATGTTATACTGTTTGTTATCAGCAACTTAAACAAAGTAGGTATCATAAATGTCATCACCAATTGATAGATTAGGCTCACAGCAAACAAACCCCTTCGCTGTAGATGCTCCAACCCCCCGCAAACAGGGCCAGACGAGAATAACAAAAGTAGCTGATGGCATAACTCCTACCACAGTACCATTGGCTTTTATTATCGGTTTGATAGTAGGCGTAGCAGTACACTGTATTGCAGCTCACCTTACTTCAAATGCTCATACTGCCGTTTTAAGCGGCATAGGAGCAGGTGTGGCTAGTTTTGGTTTGACAGTCGGATCCGCCGTTCTGAGCGCTCGCAAAAATTTAGATGAAGAAAATAAGCTAAGTTCAGAACTTTCACTGAATTTACAGGATTAAGCCATAAATGGTATTAAATATCCGGCCGATCGGGAAGAAACCCCCCCGCTTGCATTTCCCACATGTGGGCGTAGTGACCTTTTTTCTGTAGAAGCTCTAGATGGGAACCCTGTTCTATGATTTTCCCTTTGTCGAAGACTAAAATCCGATCCATTTTAGATAAAGTGGACAGCCGATGGGCTACCACAATTGTGGTCCGATTGACCATGAGCTTCTCTAAACTGTCTTGAATATATTTTTCTGTAACCGAATCGAGGGCTGAGGTCGCTTCATCGAGGATGAGAATCGGTGCCTTTAACAGCATTGCGCGGGCAATGGCAATTCTTTGCTTTTCTCCACCAGAGAGTTTTGTCCCTCTCTCTCCGACAAGAGCATCATATCCTCCAGAAGTTTTTTTGATAAATGCATCACAGTGTGCTCGTTTTGCAGCTTCGATCACCTCTTCTTGTGAAGCCTCTATGCTGCCGTAGCGGATATTGTCTGCAAGGGTACGATGAAAAAGGCTCGGGTCTTGTGGAATGAGAGCGACATTGCTGCGCAAAGATTCCAAGGAGACTGATGCAATATCTTGCCCATCGATCAAAATTCTCCCTTCTTCCACATTGAAAAACCGTAGAATCAAATTGACAAAGGTTGACTTCCCTGCCCCTGAATAACCCACCAGTCCGACTTTTTCTCCAGCGCCAATGTGCAAATTTTTATTCTGAAAGATTTTCTTCTCTCCATAATGAAAAGTGACATTCTCAAAGACAATCTCGCCATGTTTGATAATGAAATCTACGGCATGAGGGGGATCAAGGATGTCTTGAGGGTCATGCATTACAGATAGAGCCTGCTTTGCAATACCAAGAGCTTGAAATAATTCGGGAGCTTTGTCGGAAACAATCCAAATGACCATACTGGCATTCAACAACGTATAAAAAAGCTGGACCACCTCTCCGGTAGAAATTTGACTTTGCATCCAAAAATAAATCATGAGCCCCGTCAGCGCAAAAATTTCTACCGCAAAGGCGATGGATAAGGAGGTAAACATTTTAACAGAATAGAGTTGCGCTAGATGACTTACCCTTTGCTCTTCCTTTTGAAAATGGGTGATGTGATCCTTTTCAAAACGGAAACGGAAGAAGAGATTCACAGCAAAATTGTTAGTGAGGCTATCGACAATCTTACCGACAAGGGTGCTTCTAGCTTCACCATGAAGATAGGAATATTTCGCACACTTTAAGGTGAAAACCCAACACAGTATTAAATGGGTCGCAATCCACATTCCCACAAGCAGCGCCAAAAAAGCACTCATCTGAGCGAAAATGAGGGTCATTAAAATGCAGATAAATGCTGCAGGGATAAAGAGAATCAAAAGGTTTCGCAAAATGATGGAGGTCATCATGACCATATCGCTAATTCTATTTGCCAAACTCCCCGAAAAATGCTCATTGAAATACTTGGGAGAATGTCTCTGAACATGATCGAACATGGTCATCCGGATATCTGCTTCCAGCTGAGGGAATGCTTGCGCTATCAACCAGTCCCTTCCACGAAAGGCTATCTCCATGCCAATCCAAGCAGCTGCCCCCCCTAACAAAAAAATTCTTAGGGCGGGCCCAGCATGCATGCGATCTGCGTCAAAGCGCGCCAAAACATCAACGATCCTGCTCAAAATAAATGGCCAAAAAAGCACTTCTGCTGTCCAGGCCAAAGAGAATAGGAATATGAAAGCAAACTTCCAGCGTTGCTTGTTTACAAATCTCCAAATAAATTCCTTTAAACTCATGCTATGGCCAAAAAAACCGACGTAGATTGCCCATGGATTTGGGTGATGTTTTTACTCTTGATGCGTGCATAAGACGATCGCGTCTATCACTTTTACTTATATAGGGTTCGATGAGCTTCAACCAGTAGTCGGCATAACATTTCTCAAAATTGTACTCTTTTTGAGACATCTCGTCGTATTTTTCTTCTAAAAACTTTTCGGTTACATCACTCCAATCATCGACAATGACCACCGGTAGATCTTGGTAGAGGGCATCTAAAGCGGTAGTCTTTAAAACGGGAATGGTACCGAGTAGTATGGATTCCCAAACACGGTGACAATCGATTCCATTTCCTCTAGGGCTAATGGTAAATTTTGAGCACATGAGGTCATGTAAATACTCAATAGGGGGCTTGGGATCTTCGACTGTGCAGAAGGATTGCGTGGCAAAATAGCTCTTGAGGGCAGGTCGATCGGGATGGGTGGTCACCCCAATATTCATATAAAGCAAATGCTTTTTAGGTAGTGGGTTTTGGTGTAGTTCCTCTAGGAGTTTATCAAAAAATGTATCTTTGCCTGGATTGCCACCACCTATTGGAAGGGGTATAAGCTTTGGATGTGATACCGTTGCATTCATCCCACCCCACACAATGATTTTATCATCTTCTAACAAGTGGGCATAATCACCGGGAGCTTCTTCATCTCCATTGTGTGTGATCAAAATATAACGGTTTTTGATACAAGGATGCATATACTTGATAAATCTTCTTAAGTACTTTGTTTTGACAAAGACCACATCGCCCTCTTTTACCCGTTTGGGATAAAAGGGAACACCCGTTGCATCGACGATATGATCACTAAAAGCCCTAAAGACATCTCCTGAAATATAGGGATACCCGTTAGTTGTATCGCGTAGCTTAAGGGTCGGTATCACATACTTTGTTCTATCATATCTTGCAAAACCTACAAGCGAAAATGAACGATAAAACAGGAGCTCTACAAATTTTTTCATCCAAGTGCCTTATTTGAATCGGCAAGCTTAACCGTGACATCTTTTTTAGTACATAGAGCCAGTTGCATAATTCGCTTTGAGGGTCAAATTTGATGATTTTCGCGCCGGTTTGGTCAGCAGGTTGAAGAACCCGGCCCTGAAGGGCTTCGGGATTCTGCACCATTAAGGCCGAGGAATGAGTAGAAAGCTTGCTTAACCCGCCCCTGAAGGAGCAGGATTGCCGCAATGTAGGTTCAAGAAGCGGGTTGCGGCATGTTGGACAGCCTTATACCATTTATCAAAAATAAAGCCATGAAGTGGCACTGGGTAACATGACAGATTTGGATGATCGTTTCAAAGCCTATGTTTTTGCACCTAAGCGAGAAAAGATCGTTCAAAAATGGCGTGTTATACAGTGCCACTTCATGGCTTTATTTTTTGGAAATGTATTAGGTACTATCCACTCCCATCCTGGCAAAATGGGCCTGCCTTAAGGATTCTGGTGACTTGTGAATAGTCACAATCTTCTATGTTGAAAAAAAACTATAAATAATTCATAATCAATGCACTAATTAACCAACAAATTTGAATTTAATGAGTCAAGCTAGTACATCGATCTCACCAGGATTATTACCTCAGGCCCTCCCTCATGAAGCGGAATCCTTTAGAAATAGGAAAATAGAGCCTAGTAATTACCAACCGCTACTCATCGCACTAACAATACTTGGGCTTGCAGCCTCTTGTACTGCATGTGTGGGGATAGCCAGCCTTGGCGCTCATCAAGCCTTATGGCCAGTCGGTATGCTCTCTCATCTCAACCAAATCGACACGTTGATCCTGATTTCATCAGGGGTAGGCAGCTCGTTTGTATTTTTGATTGTAGGAATGGTCTGTTCATTCAACAGCCAGATCCAGTCTCAAAAAATCGTGCAACACCAAACAGATGATATAGAAAGTTTTCAAAGTACCCTCTCGCTTGAAAAACAAAAAGTTGATCGTTTGAATCGTGATAACACCCAATTAACAACCCAGCTTGAAGAGGAACAAACCTGCAAAGCAACACTGCTTGCTCAATTACAGCCAAAAAATGATGAGATCTCTCGGATTAATCTCGCCAAACAAACTCTAGAGACAGAAAAAGAATCTCTACTCAAACAAATTGCTGAACTTGAAGCTTCTATCAGCAAATTAAACTTAGAAAGCGGGCAACTCAAGACCCAGCTCGAAGAGGAACAAACCTGCAAAGCAACGCTGCTTACTCAATTACAGCCAAAAAATGATGAAATCTCTCGGATTAATCTCGCCAAACAAACTCTAGAGACAGAAAAAGAATCCCAGCTTGCTGAGCTTGAAGCCTCTATCCGCAAATTAAATTTAGAATGCGAGCAACTCAAGATCCAGCTTGAAAAAAAACAAGGCCAACAAACAACACTGCGTTCCCAATTCCAAGAAAAAAATGACTCGCTGCAAACGCTTATACAAGCCAAACAAACTCTAGAGACAGAGAAAGAATCTCTACTCAAACAAATTGCTGAACTTGAAGCTTCTATCGGCAAATTAAACTTAGAAAGTGGGCAACTCAAGACCCAGCTCGAAGAGGAACAAACCTGCAAAGCAACACTGCTTGCTCAATTACAGCCAAAAAATGATGAGATCTCTCGGATTAATCTCGCCAAACAAGCTCTAGAGACAGAGAAAGAATCCCTACTGCTACAACTTACTGAGCATCGACAGAGCTCCAGCCGATTAAGCTCCGAACGGGATCAATTGAGTGGCGAGCTTGAAAAAATGCGAGCGTATCAACGTGAGCAGCATGCACAATTAAAGGCGCCCGTAGGCGAGTTAAGCAAGCTTTCTACTCATTCCTCGACCTTGATGGAGCCGAATCCCGAAGCCCCGCAGGGCCGGGTTCTTCAACCTATCGCTCCCCGCGCAAATATCCCTGAAAACAAAAGCCCCTTTAAATCAGCATGGGATGTTTTTACTTACGATCAAATTGCAGAACAAAAATATCAGGTGGTCCTAAACACCTACCGGCACCACCTTTCTTCTGATGAGCTTGTGCGAATAAAGGATAAAATCGATGAGATGATCAAACAAAAAAACCCCATGCTAGAGCCCCTACAAAAGATGCTTGCATGCTTGATGGCCACCGATGATCAGACTCCAAGGGTTCATTACCAAAACCTAATCAGAGATCTACGAGCAGTGATTGAATCGCCCAGCTACCAAAAGATATCAGGCTCATCCGGGGCAGAACTTGCACCAGACAATCTAATGATCCGCTCTTTTATCCGCCGTTTTTGCCTGATCCGGTGGAAAGAAATTAGCCTGTACAATTACCTCAAACAAATTGTGCACCTAACGATTCAAGAAGACAGATTAACCGATTTAAATTTGAAGACTTTCCCACAGACAATATTAGATGTTAATCAACTGGTAAAGAAATCCACTTGCAACAAGAAATCCATGCTGGCTTTAGAAGCACAAAAATTGACTGGAGCCATGGGCCTCGAGGATTTTTGTGGCAACAAAAACACTCCTCACCTGAGAAACACCCAATATTTTACCGACCAAAATGGTGAGATGTTGCCCATCTCCTATATACGTCATGGTACCCCAACAGCACTAGGTAGCAACTATTACACCGCCGGGATTGTCTCAAGACAACTTGTTGGTCCACTCTTTAGATTGTCAGGCTATGAGATCGATAGCGGCGAAGAGGTCACATCTGATTATAAGGAATATTTACGAGCCCTAGAAGAGCGAGGCGAAAGCGAACTGTTTTGCGTATACCAAAGAAGATCCCAGAATGTCGTGGAAAACGAGAGGACTCGCGCGATCAAAATCGATGGCCTGCAAGAAATGCATCCCAATATTTTCGTGCTCACACAACCTGTGGAAGGAGATCTGTTTGAACACAAAGGTCCTTATGCCCAAATGACCACTTTCGAAGAGCTTAAGAAAGGTTTGGAGCAGGAATTTTTCGACACCAATCCCGCCGAGGTCTATACAAGAGCCGTCCTCCCTGCGCACTTACGCCGGGATAAAACAACAAAAGAAGGGTACCGTGCTGTGTTCAAATCCCTTTTGGAGGACGTCCACTCTCTTTTCTTCCCCTCCGAAAAACAAGCAATGGATCTATCCATGAGCACTTCGCTTCAACATATTGAAGATGAACTAGCACAAGCCTACCGAAAACAGACAGAAGCGATACAAGAGCAAATCCAAAAAGTCACTCTAAACCAATTGGAACATATAGAGCAGACATCTGCCCATGAGCAATTGCTGCAAAACTTATTAGAAGACAAAAAACTACAAGCCACCTTGTCGGAAAAAATAAAAACACAAATCCAAACGGTGGAACAATTAGAAAAATGGGCAGCTGTGGACCGTACAAAAACGATCACGGTCCTTCTGCAAGAACAACAACTCGTCAACCAAGTCATACGAGCAGTGATCATCAGTGTCGTTGAAAATGCATTGGCATCCGGTAATCCCGTGCAAAAATTAGAAGATCAAAAGGCAGAGTTTTTATCTAAATGGCAGAGTTATATTCTCCTTTTTTACGCTTTCCAAAAAATCGATTTGAAGACTCGCTTAAACGGTGTTAATAATTTTAAAATGGCCGCCTACAAAACTCCCTGCAAAGACTTTTTGGACCGAGGCGGGAACCAGGCCTTTGTCGAAGATCGCTTAATCGATTACATGTTGGGCATTGAGACTAACCTTAAGAGGATGGAAGAGACCCTGTATAATTTGTTAGGCCCTCCAATCCTAGTGAAGAAAAAGGAAGCGATTACCAGCAGAATCATCCCCGGTATGAATGTAGAGAAGCTACTGGCCTCCATGCCTCCTGAAGCCAGAAAACGCCTCTCCAGTTACACCTTCGGAGATAGAAAATGGAGAGTCACAAGCCAGCGCGTCCCTAAAGAAAAAGGACAGTCTGCTGCACCTCTTCTGAGCCAAACTCTCCGGCGCGAGATCACGCAAATTGCTTCCTCAACAGGAGAGGAGACAGAGCTTCTCGTGAACATCCCTCAGTGCTTTGCGAAATACGCCGGTATCAATTTAAAACAATGGACAGAATGGACTCTCCCTGTTCATGAGAACCCAGATAACACGCTCTTTTTGCAAAGGCTATCTTTCAAAGACCATGCCCCTCCGCAGTTTGAGAATGAAATGACGCTAGAAGCTCGCTTATTGAAGCACCCCGTCATACAAGAAGATCAGGCAAAATTGACCCACATGTTGTCTTTTTTCCAACAAGCTTCTCAGACGCCCGCAACCAGCCCCCTCATATCCATGATCGGAAATGAGATTTTTAACAGGCTGTTCACACTGCACGAATCCGACAAAAGTGTATATGAGCTAGACCTGTGTCATGAAGATCGCATTGTGATGCGCTTCTCGGTTATGCATACTTTGACTGCACAACACAACACCGAAGTGTTACGTCAGTTCCCCACATCTGTTCGAGTGATTTGCCGCACCGGACCGGACTCCAAGCTGCATGTAAAAGCTTATGTGAATTGGACCATCGCCTAACGCATAAAGGAGTACCATTATCGTAAAGAACCATTTCCAGAAAATAAAGTCACAAATTAGCACTGTATAACACGCCATTTTTGAACGATCCTTTCTCGCTTAGATGCAAAAACATAGACCTCGAAACGATCATCCAAATCTGTCATGTTACCCAGTGCCGCTTCATGGCTTTATTTTCTGGAAATGGTATAACTTTTCACAATCTCGATAGTACACCCCTCCTCCGTGCTGAATCGCAGGGAAAAATCTTGAGGTTTCTTAACCTGAGATGGCTTTTGTCATCGATTTCTAAGGACTGAAGAAGAGACCTTTCCACAACCTGGGTGACTTAAGAAAATTATTGCTCATGCGGTTTTATCGCGCCGTTCTTGATAATCCTAAAAACGGCAGTTGGAGGCGGCAAATTGACGCAATCTTTTGATCCAGAATCGCTTCCATTAGGGGGCCCCTTCACCATTTGGGAATGTGCGCCCCCTATTAAAAGTGATTCTAAATCAAAATCTTGCATCACTTTACCATCTCGAACTGCCATTTTTAGGATAATCGCTACGACTACGTAATAACATTGTCATAATAACATTGTCATATACATTAAATTCTATTTTTTATAGCCTGCTCGTCAGCCATTCCTTCAAGGATGTTTCCATTAAACTTAAAACCGGAGAGTGTTGTGAGCTTGTCAAGATATCAAGAATCAACTGTTGTGTACTCAGAAAGTGCAATGAATGCAGCTTGGTCATCTCAATGTTGTGAATACGATGTGGCCATAGATTATTCAATTCCAGGTAATCGCTTGCATAGACGTATCGATGGTACTCTAGAGGTTATGCCCAAGCCTCCGGGTGTAGTATTAGGAGAACTGGTATTAAGGCCTTTGATAGACACTACTTATCAGATAGCGACTCAGACGTTTAAGTTTGTAAAGGACAGTTTTCTGTGTGTGGATCATGTTTTGTCTAGAGGTCTGAATTTTTTACCAGGGGCCGCAGCAAACCCTATTAAAGGCCTCTCAACATTAGAAGTATGTACTGGAGCAAATATGCAAGAAGCTTATAGGGCTACAGAAGTTGCAATCCTAGAAAACAATCCCAAAATGATGGAAGCCGCCCATACACTATATGGGCCATTTTTTGAGCAGTGTTTTAAAGATGAAACATATCAGAAAGCTCTAGTGATCTATGAGAAAAATCTAGCGACCCACAGAGAGCACTACGCTAAATATGAGAAAGCTCTAAAGGCTTGCACCGATGTATATGGTATTGGCTACTGCTATCCTCATAATCCAGTGGAAGGTCGGCCCGACATGTTCCCAGTTGAAACTCACCGTATAGTAAATGACCAATCTCTTCTATCGACAGAATGGAAAGCAAGTCAAGGTTACCTATCTTGGTCAATATACGGCATTAGGTGGTATTGGAGGGACCCTTATCATGACCAAGGAAGCTATAATTACGATACATCTAAGTCTAAACCAACAGTACCCACTCGCCATGAAATTGAAAGCAACCATCACGCACGTTAGGGAATGATATGATTTTGTCAAATAGCAGTTTGAGGGATTCGTATCCTGTATCCAACATACATTTAGCTTGGACAGTTCAAGGTTATGCTCCAGATTGGCACATAGATTATTCACTTCCCGGCAATCGCTTACATAAACGTATCGACGGTACTTTAGAGGTTATGCCTAAGCCTCCGGGTGTGGTGCTAGGAGAATGGGTATTAAGACCAATGATAGATGTGACTTATAGTTTATCAATGCAAACTTTTCAAATTATTAAGAGTGGACTTTTTTCCATAGGTAATATTTTATCTTCCCCTATAAATATTTTTCCAGGAGCCCAAGCCAGCTCAACAGGAGAAGCATCCCCAACATCCGACAACGCTGAATCGGTTTTATGCCCCGCCTTACGAGTCATAGTTAACGCTAAAAAAAATGCTGGTACCGATTCATCCAGTTCTCCAAAGTTGTCGGATGGAGCAAAGAATCCTAAAAAAATTGTCGACGATGACCTCTCTCAGGATGATGCTGACTTCTCGTCACCTGAAGACGCCCAAAAATATCTTGAAGCTAGAATGGGAAAGGTCCTTAGTCCTAAATCGAATTGTTTGGCAGAGAATGAAATAACGCACATTAAAGACATCAAACAACCTAGGCTTGAACAAAAGGAAATACTTAAAAAAGCATATGCTCTAATACAACTTTTGGCCAGAGAAGATCAATTAGTACTTTGCAATCAAAGGGTATTAGAATTATTGAGCACGATTGATGCAGACAGCCACTCATATTCTATAGATGCCTTACACCCTTTACCTGAGCTTCTTTCATCCCTTTTGAATATGAAAGGAGGAGCGTATACATCTAAAGATTTGGATCTTCTAGTGACTAAAATAAATGAACTTTCAAGAAAAATGACAGTTCAGCTGCTAATGACAAATGACCAAAAAGCATTCCTGGGTTGGATTGATGTCATGTTGAAGTCTGCAGTAAAAAAACCACATTTCTTAATTTCAACCTGTGAAGTAGCCCTTAAAGTGCTTCACAGCAATACAGCGATCAAATGGGAGCAAAAAAAGGAACTTCGAAATATGGCAAGATGGCATCAAAAAAATTCCATCAGTCCACAAGAACAGGCTATTACAAATAAAATATTGGATGCAACAGGGTCTCAGATTACATTAATTAATGTGTTTTTTTCTTATTTAGAATGCTTCCCAGATGACATGAAACGATTCGACGCATTTGCACAGGATATCGGATCTGTTCTCTTTAGCAGCTCAACATTTAAAGAAATGACAGGATTAATAATCGGCCTGCTGACATTCCGTAAAATACCCGCAGATTATAAAAATACAGCTGCTCTCATGACCTTGTGTGTTGTTCTTACTCGGATGTTATATCTTTCTTATCAACAGATCCATTCGGATAACTCTTGGAATCCGATTTCCATCGAAGCGGGAGGGTAAACGAAATCCATTTATGTAGACCCCACTTCGAACACAAAATAATCCTTCAAGTCCGCTTTCACTAAATTTCGTAATTCCTGCATGATAACCTTCTCAATTACTAAATGAGGGTCATCTATTCGGCATAAGCAGGTAAATCTACATCTTTTGTAGCTCGTGCGGTAGCAACTCGTAATTCCATAGCATAGCCACCTTTTAGAACAAAACTATACGAATCTTGGTGAAAAACTCTGGCCAAGAGTCTTTCAAAAGCAGCCTTTCGTCGAAGACGCTGTAAATCTTGGTTATTCTTGCTAGCGACGCTTTTTAAGCAAGCTTCCAAGCTCCGGTCGCGGTAGGGACGTCAATTTCTTGCCCCCCCCCCGCACAGATCCGTACGTGCAGCATTACCGCATACGGCTCCTACCTTGGATGTTTGGCGTAGAAACGCTCTTCTGGATAAGGATGCAATATCTTGGCTCTTGGTATCCATTTGTCTACCCATTTTCCAAAACGCTCCCATGTTATTTTGTTTCTTTGGCTCCTCCGTTTAAGGCTTCGAATCCATATTCGTTTCACCTCTTTACGATAGGCTCCCAGAGGGAAATATTTCCGGGAACAGCATAATAGTTGAAATATCCTCGAACTACTGAACCCAGCCATTTTCCTTGAGTGGCTATAGGATCATGTCGACGACGCATCAACTCTTTCTTCACATCTTGAAGTTTTGCTCTCAGACGTTTGGTTATGGTATTTCGAATCACAAGAAATTTTCCTTTTTGGCTTTTCCCACATATATGGCTAAAACCTAGGAAATTGAACATTTCAGGCTTACCTTCCTAAGGTCCTAAGCCTTACTCTGATGGCAGCAGCAGCTTGGGTAAAGCTTTTCCCATCTCGGATGTGAGCAAATGCGAGGTATCTTTTCCTCTCTCTGGGATTGCCCTGTGTTTTGGATAGTTTGTCGAAATCGTATTGATCTAGGCCTTTGATTGCCTCAGACTTTCTTCCGCGCATAAGCACTCCTTTGAAAAGAGAAAAGTATAGCAAAACCCGTTAATTAAATTTATGAATTTATTTCTTTGGAATGGTATAACATGACAGATTTGGATGATCGTTTCGAAGCCTATGTTTTTGCACCTAAGCGAGAAAGGATCGTTCAAAAATGGCGTGTTATACAGTGCCAATTTGTGACTTTATTTTCTGGAAATGGTATTAGTGGAATTATTTCCGCATCTTTCCCAAGAAAGGATAGTAGGGCGGGCAACATGTTTCTCTTTGGAACGCCTCCTCCGTTTTCTAAATGACCTAGAACAGAATGTCTACATTCCCATTACACCCGCTCCCCGTTCCAAACCTGGCACCACTAAGATAGGAGAAGTTCCTTCTAAAGCTCGGATAGCTGCTTTACGGAAATGAGTTCCCATAACGTAGTTATGGAGTTAGACCCTCGTCAGTCTCAAATGCTATAGCTACTACACCATGAGGCTCGAACATATCTATAAACTGTTTATACATCTCTTGCCTGTTTTCCCCACCTGCCATCGTCAACAGTAATTCATGACCGTAGATAGCAATATCTTCCACAATTCGTTCATGCCGATAATAGGCCAGGATTGTCGAATCAATTGCAGTCCTTCCGTAGCCCCTATAAAAAGACTTTTCCTCATGCAACTGATTCCAAACATTTGCGACACCGCCGCCAATAAACATGAGGTCGCGTTCTTTGGGTGCCATGATGGGATCATCCCAATCCACTATGTAAAGCGTGTCATTTCCTTGGATCAATACATTACCGCCATGAATGTCGGAATGGCACAAAACGAATGGGAACGATTGACCTTGAAGCTGCTCGCCAAGCTGCTGCGCGCGGTCTACTAGACGTCGAATAGCTGGCATATTCTCTTTTATAAACTTCAATAGCTTTAAGGCAATCTCATCACCGGTAGGTTTAGCGTCGATATGAGCATAGAGTGACCGGAAGGCCTCACGCCATTTAGGTGAATAGACTTCCCTTCGGAGTTGCTTTTGGATTGATGGAGGTACATCCATTTCGTGAACTTGTCTCAACGCTTTACCCAGCTCAAACCATTGCTTATCCGTTAGATTACAGCTAAACCCATTCTGTCCGTTCACAAATGGGTACACCATGAGAGTAAAGTCATCAATACGCTGAGTTGATTGACCCAGAAGTGTTTTAATGGGAGGAATAATCTGTTCAATCCCGGCATCATGTAATAGCTCCACAATCACAACACTCATATCATGATGATGACCCCGTTTTAACTTTATGAAATAAACTTTCTGGTCATACGTGTGAGCTTTATATATTGACGCATTAATATCAGCGCCAATCGGGAGAAACGTAAGCGATTCAACTTCAATTCCATAATCGATATTTAAGCAGCTAATAATGTGCTGTTTCTCTATCATGATGAGAAGTATGCCTACATGTGCCCAATTATCTCAAATGCGTTGACTTTGTTTTTCGATATTTTGATACTTCTGAGCAGCGATTGCATGCTCAAAAAGGGCATAGTGCATCCAGGAATAGGCAAAGTTGGCAAAAGAGTGTTGATAATCTAAGCCCGCGCCAACTGAGGAGAAAATTTCACACATACTCGACAAGAGCTCAACCTTCTTCCATCTCATAAGCTCTACAACGATTTTTTAAAATTCTTGTGACTGCAGTACATTATACCATTTCTAGAAAATAAAGTCACAAATTAGCACTGTATAACACGCCATTTTTGAACGATCCTTTCTCGCTTAGATGCAAAAACATAGGCTTCGAAATGATCATCCAAATCTGTCATGTTACCCAGTGCCACTTCATGGCTTTATTTTCTGGAAATGGTATTATTCCAGTCCTTCGATTAATTAAGGTCTGCTCTCTTTCAAAAAAGGTTGGGTCTCCAAAATAAAATTCAGCTTTACATTAGCTTAAAATGTGATAGATTCTATTTGACACAGGAGGATTATGACAAATATTAACAGTCTACAAACGGTGTCGAGAAGGTTCCATAACTTTACATCTCCTTCTCTACAAACCACAGCCATTGCTGCTTGTGTCGGTCTTACACTGTGGTATATTTTAGACCCAAAAGACTCCCTAAAAAAAATTGGAGTCGTAGTATGTGTAGCGCTCGCCTCACAAACTCACACTTGGATACCCTACCTTAAACGACAGAGAACACTAATCGGATTTGGAAAAAATGAACTACTGGACTGGGAATCTTCTTACCAATCTTTCATACGTTTAAAAAGAGCTAAAAATCTGGGCAAGCCCAATGTAAATTATTCAGATTTTACCAATCTGGAAAGAGAACAAGGCGCACAATGGGATACAGGAGAAGAATTTCGCGCTCCTCTAGAAAAGGGAGCTGCCAACCTCATCAAACAAATAGTCTTAGGTTCAAATATATTGGAAATAGGATCAAATGTATTAGACAATAAAGGACTATCTTACCTGGCCCGCCTCTTACCAAAAGATCTTTTGAAAAATTTGACTTATTCGGACTACATCCCATCAGGGGTAAAGCGAGAGCGTTGTAAAACTCAAAGGACTTACAAATGTATAGACATCAGAAACCCAGCAAAAAACCTTTTTTATTCACATGATTGTCTAGTGGCCATTAACGTTGCGGATGTTCTTTCACGTCATGATCTTCCTGCAATGGCAAATGGAGCTCATCAATTATTAAAAAATGGAGGCTTAGCTATCATTCTCGCAGACCGTCCTATAATGACGATCCCCTTATTCTCCAAATTTTCCCATGCTGATGACTTTGTTTTTCCATGGATCGATGAGGCTTCTTTTTATGCAAAAAGCAAAATCTTAAAAGGTGTCAAGGTGATTCCTACAGCTAAAGTAAGAAAAATATTTGCTTCCCGGGGTAAGGAATATGCTTCATTCTTTGATCGACTCATGCAGCTCACACCTGCCCAAAGACAATTTTTTTTGCACACATCTTTCTTCGTAAGCAACTCCCTATGTCAATTTTTACAGCTGACAACAGAAAATCAAGTTGAGTCCTATGAAACCACCGCATCGTACCAAAAAGACGTAACATCCGCTTTCAAAAGCCACCGATTTATAAAACTTTTTGCAGGATACAGAGAAGGAACAACAGTCATTGATCATCCTGATCCAAGTTACACAAGAACCAATGGAATGCCCTATAACACACTGGATTATGATCCTAGAACTGGTGGGCCTCTTCTATATCATACAATTCAAGGTATTGCTCTCCAGAAACTGCAATTGACAGCCACTTTTCATGTAATGATTTTCAAAAAGCGTGAACCCACGCTCGAAGAACCTCACTCATAGCCCATGATTTAAGCTCGCTCTTATCCTCACCACCTCTCCTTACTTTTCTTGACCTCCCATACAGTAATTCCATTTCCAGAAAATAAAGTCATTAAGTGGCGCTGGGTAATATGGCAGATTTGGATGATCGTTTCGAAGCCTATGTTTTTGCATCTAAGCGAGAAAGGATCGTTCAAAAATGGCGTGTTATACAGTGCTAATTTGTGACTTTATTTTCTGGAAATGGTATAACTGCAGCCAGAAAAACGACAGCTTATGAAAATGCAATGCGTAAAGGAACTTTCTGAAAACGAGTAACTATTCAGGTAATCCATCTTTTTGGTTAAAAGCCTCCCTGTGGTGACTATTCACTCCCAGCTTGGCAAAGTGGGCCTGCCTTAAAGATTCTGCTGGCTCGTGAATAGTCACGAAAACGAAACATTTGTAAAGTCTTCACCTTTAAATTCTTTGTCTTCTTGAGATTTCACGAGATCATTTTTCATATTTCCTACACATGAGCCTGAAAAAATTCCCGCAACTCAAGATATCCTTCTTGCATTGACTGAGATAAACCACATTCAGCAGCAAGGCTCTCATATAATGGAAGCCACTCAGAGGGTGGAGGGTCAAGACTCTTGGGTAAAGTGTGTGTACGACGCACATCGTACACTTTTTGGAGCGTAAGTTTAAAATGTGCCCCATTGATTGGCCGTAATTGTGTAAGCAACAACATATCAATCAAATCTTTGACGCGGGAATTTAATCTCTGTTCGCGGGGTAAAGTATAAGCGTGTAATTTCTCTGCAAGCTGTTGCTCAACGGAAATTATCCGCATTTTGGGAGTCTCGATGCCGCAGTATTTCAGCCAATCTGACCCATCCACATGCTCGATTTCATCCACTACAACATCAGCACCAATATCTAGCTGAAATCTCACAAAGAGACGCCTATCGACAAAAGAGGCTACGGAATACCGCGCTCCACCATATGGAGCATTATCCAGATCCATTTGTGCTGACCCCACCTCAAAAACAAAATAATCCTTTAAGTCAGCTTTCACTAAATTTCGTAATTCCCGCATGATAACATTCTCAATTACTAAATGAAGGTCATCTACTCTGGATAAGCAGGTTAAATCTACGTCTTTCGTTGCTCGTGCGGTGGCAAATCGTAATTCCATAGCGTAGCCACCTTTGAGAACAAAACTATCCGAATCTTGGTGAAAAATTCTGGCCAAGAGTCTTTCAAAAGCAACCTTTCGTCGAAGACGCTGTAAATCTTGGTTATTCTTGGTAGCGATGCTTTTTAAACGAGCTTCCAGGCTTCTACGAAAATCAGTCGGTGTTTTAAAGATTGTCATGAAATAATCTCTTAATTTTTAGATAGATGTTGGGCTGTATATTCTCAAGTACTTGCAATTCTTCTTCAGTCATGAGCCCCCGATTCAATGCTTGACGCATCGCCTGTATAATAAAATTATCTGCAACCGTTTCTGCTGTAATCACATCAATTAACGTTCTGAAAATGGAAGTTACACGATACCCCTGCCTTTCTTCTATCTCGGATTGCTTTAAATGTGCACGATGAAGACAAAGCACTTTTGGGATTTCGATGCGTCTGCGAAAATTGAGAGGAACTGTCATATGCATCCTCGCTGGCATAACGTCTGAAAGTTCATAAATATCAAGAGCGGTCTCATGAGACCACACTCCTTGGGGAATGTCCTTCACATTACGACTCCAAAGGCTCCACAATACAAGTTCCGGACGGTCAGTTACAGGATATCGGGTGAGACGATAAATACCCCTTCCCTCTTGAATCCATTCCCCTGAAGCCAATCGTAAATGAAAGTTCGAGCGATCGTAGCCACATTCCTCCGCCTGCTTAGCAGTAAAGAAACCTTGCTGTCGATCTGCTGCCTCGAAAAGCTGATTTGGACTTCCCATACACCGATGCTATAACTTTTATGATATTGGTGCAATCTCAATGTTTCTTATTCAGGATTATATAAAACCCTTATCTTCAACAAACTGAATTTTAAATCGCACAAACATTTGAATTATAATTAGAATAAAAGAAAGTGGTTTAAGAATGATATATAATTACGTTGTAAATTGCCCAGGTTGCGGGGCTAAACTACGTTTGAGAATTTCCGTTTGATACACAGGTTTTTCGCTCCTTTGAGCAAACAAGAACTATTAATCAAAGCATATGAAGAAGTAGCCATCAGTGTGCCAAAAATTACAAAAAAAGGAGCACTTCAGTAAATCGAACGTAGGCCATTGACGGAAAGGATGCTCGGGAAAGGACTCGAACCTTCACGGGATTGCTCCCAAGGGATTTTAAGTCACCACCATCCCACTCACTCTACATAACTTCCAACTATTTACAGAGAGGACCATAATCCCTCCCCAGAATTCTGTATACCCTTTTGTTGGGCCAAATCACCCCACATTCCCCTCTGTACTGACCCACAATTGACCCACAATTATTCTACTTTTTTGGCCCATGATGTATGAGAAATGCAACTAATGCAGCAAAATCTCCCCCATCTGCATCTTTCAGTGCTTGAATATACAAGTTTCGCTCTTTACCACTATCATTCAGCCTAGGCCACGAAACACGCTCATATCCCAATGAGCTGAGCACCATATCGCCAATAAACCTTCCAAGCCGACCATTTCCATTTTCGTAAGGATGGATCCAGACAAGGCGATGATGTACTCTAGCTGCCATCTCAAGGCGATCAAACGATTTTTCCTGGCCCCAGAATCTCATATCCTCTTCCAATTTTGCCATTTCAGTCGATATGAGATAGGGTGTCACTCCCACACTTTTAATTGAATGACGGTATTTTCCTGCCCAGTCCCACACTTTACCAAACATTGTCTTATGGACCTGATTGATGTGAGAAACGGTAAACCATTGAGGAAAAAGATATCGCTTTCTTCCTAGATATTTATTGATCGCCAGGCGAATGTTATCTGCTTCGACCGCGTCCAATTTCTCACGTGAATCAACCCAATTCAACTTTAGGCCTGAAATATCATCTAGCGGAGTTGCCCCTGATACATTTGCGAAGTCAAACCATGTCATCTTCATCCCATAAAACTGAGGGCGATTTCATTAACTCTTCAATTTCGCTCTCTAACAAGCGATCTCGCCATTTTTTTTCGGGTTTTTGCTGCTCCAGCGCCATTGTCCCCTCAAGATACTGCACACGTTTTTCGGCAATCCTTCTAGCCCTCTTCCTGAGAAGCATCTCAACACTCTCAAAACGCGGCATGGGAATAAATGCTAAATCGCATTCCATAGCTGCAAAAATTCTGCGTAAGGTATCCTCATTAGGTCGGATATTTCCCTTTTCTATCCTGGCAACAGTCGACTGAGGCATCCCAGCTCTTTTAGCCAACTGCCTTTGGGTCATGCTCAAACCCAGCCTAATCAGCCTAACCAGCGCCCCTGGTGAGAAGGCTTCTTGATCCCGACGCTGCTGCTCACCTCTTTTTAACAAAGAAGCGAGCACCCTAGACTCTATAGGAAGTTCTTTTTTCATAATCCCTATGATAGCACTAATGCGTTCAAAATGTCAAGTTCTGATAGCATTAATGCATTCAAAAATCCAATTTTGAAAGCATCCATGCGTTCAAGATCTCCTCTCTTTATTAATCCTTTAAATCAATAAATCTAGGGGTAGCCTGCCCTAGAAGAGACATTTGCAAAATTCTCTTTCATACATGTTGATCGAACAGGATCATATTTCCATCAGGATCCGTCACCATAAAGCTTGCCGGGCCGGTAGAATTCTCATCTGCCTCTGTAATCATATTCAAACCCCGCTCTTTGAGCTGATGTTGCAATACGCGCACATCTTCAAACGAATTAAGTGGCTGAGCATCACAATCCCACCCTGGATTGAAAGTCAGAATGTTTTTTTCGAACATCCCTTGAAACAACCCAATCACATGGCTACCATTTTTCATAATGAGCCAATTCTGTGATGGGTCTCCTGCAAAAACTGTAAAACCCAACTTTTCATAGAAGACCCTTGAAGCTTCAATATCTTTTACCGCCAAACTCACAGAGAAAGCTCCCAACTCCATCTTCTCACTCCTTTTTACAACCAAAATATATCCAAGGCATCCGATTAGCAACCAAAATGACCTCGCCCACCACCTAATACATCCTAACCTAACGTAATAAAAGTATTAGAAACGTAACTTTTGAAACTAATTAAATCAAAATCTTTTCAAATATGATTTACATTTTATTTAGACTTATCTTTAATCCATCCCTTTACATGCTCAACCTATGGAGAAAACATGAACAAGAAAGTGATGTTCTTATTGCTAATGGGATTTATGACAAGCACACTCTGTGCTTTTGCACACACAAGAGTTGCACAGACAGACTTCCTCCAACAATCCAGGATCTATGTACAAGCAGATCAAATCCACGTAACTCCCGAAGGCCTTTTCGTTGAGATTGCCGGCAATTTTTATCAAGCGGCCCAAATCAGCCAAGATGAGAACGGATTTTATATCCCACATGCGAAGTTTTGGGTAAAATGTCCACGAGGCCATCCCAATCCACCATGGAGATTAACATGCCAAGTATGCGGAGTCCCACTTTCAATCGATACACCTCAATAGCTCTATGCCTCCTTTCATTGGGAGGCATATTTCAATCCCATCTTTATGCAGAAAACTTCACACCCACTCAACAAGAGCTCAACCACATCCCAGCTCATGAACAATTCATTCTAGAGCGATTCTTTCAAATCCTTGTGGCCTCAGATGGTTTAGGCTACACCCTCTTTGGCAGCAAACCCATCTGTCTCTCTGCCTATTTTGAATCCGTCCCTTTAGGCAATAGGCTTAGTGGCTTGAATTCAGACCCGATTAGAAAAGGCTGGGAAACTTGGCAAAAATATGAAAAGCATTTCCCTCACCCACGCTATCTCATCTTCTCAGAGCGGGTAAACATCCATGATACAGTCATCCACACTATTTACTTTCTAGACAAAGCAAAGACCATTGCCGCAATCAAGCAACATCAGGCTCTCTTTCAAAAAGAGTTAAACCTCAACATTGACGCTCAACACATCATATCCAACATGGAGCAGAACCGCTCAATGGCCATCCTAAACAATCATGAAGGGCTACTAGGCATCCTTCTGGGATATGGGGAAGAAAGCGCCATGAAATATCACAAACGCAATCTCATTTGGAAAATAGGCCTTCCCCTATATGACGAGCTTCAGCCTACCCCAGACCTTCTTCCCTATTTCATTCCTCCCTCGATCCAACCCATTCAGTTCGTAGGCAACCCACAATCCCCCGAAGTGATTTCCATTCAAAAGCAAAATCATAGAGAGCAAGAACAACTGCTAGATATCTACTCCCAAGGCAACTTCCTTGAAATTACCTTAGCTAGGCTTATGCAGCACAATTGAAATATCTTGTGGCGATAGGATTTCAATTTGATATGGTGATAACTCCGTCTCTTCAAGGTATAGCTTCAAAGCCTCATACATATTGTCATACAACTCTTCAATCGTATCAGCTTGAGTAAAACACCCACTCAATTCTATACACTCGGCCCAAAAACCATTCTCTTCATGAATCCTAAAATGGTATTTCATTGCCTAAACTTCAACGTAGATAAACCAAGTTACTCCAGTAACACACTTTGCGTTAGCAAAATGTGATTACAAAGACTTCACACTCTGTCAATTCTTATATTTTTGTATACTGGCACATATAATGCTTAAAAAGCATTGATTCTAAATCAATGTATAAAAAAATGAATAAAGACAAGCTCTCAAAACCACACATAGTATTTGATGCCATACATCAAGTAATGAACATTAGCAAGAATCTTGTTAATGAAACGGAAATTCGCATTTTAAAAGAAATAATAGATTTGCCTGAATTTCAAAGACTCCGAGGAATCAAACAACTTGGATTGGCTGACATGGTTTTTCCAACAGCGACTCATACAAGATTTAGTCACTCTCTAGGGACGGCATATCTTGCTTCAAAAATAATTAAAAAACTAAATGAAAATCCTAATAATAATAAAATAAACTCCAGCGACACTTTTATTTTGATACTATCAGCTCTTTTACATGACGTTGGTCATGGTCCTTTTTCACACACTTTTGAACTATTCATCAATGACATTTTATCGGATCAAATTAATAAAAAAATCACTCACGTAGATTGGTCAAAGAGATTTATAGAATATTTTTCTAATCATGGCCCAATTGGTAGCTATTGCAATCGAATAAAAGAGATCATGGACAACAAAGATGATTACCTACTTTCTTCTATCATCTCATCACAATTGGATTGTGATCGGCTTGATTACCTACTTCGAGATAGCCATTTTTGTGGTGTATCCTATGGAACATACGACTTAGAATGGCTCTTAAACTGCCTAGAAGTCGTTAAAAATGGAAAAGGACACGATATTCTTGGCATTAATCAAAAGGGCATTGGTTCAGTTGAAGATTTTTTGTTAGGCAGACGTCTTATGTATGCAAATATCTGTTACAATAAAACCCTACTCGGCTTCGAAGATATCCTGGTACTTTTTTTGAAAGAGTTATACTTATGGATCGAGGATCCTCTTGAAAATGAGAAGAGAAAAGAAATCTCCGGTAGATTTCTTTATGAATTTATGAGAGGAATTTATGACTGTAAGCGCATGAAAAAAAATTGGGAGGAGGTCATATCTTATACTTTTGCACAGTATCGAAAACTATCAGATTATGACATTTGGCATGCTCTTAAGAACATATACTACAGCAGGATCGACAAAACATTTGATATACCTGATACACTTTATGAACCAGCCGCGTATCTCATAGAAAGAAAAAAACCGCTAGTTATTGAAATAGACGATGCCTCCAAAAATAAATTAATAAAATTAATGAAGAAATATTCCTTAGACAACAGGAACAACAAAATAAAAATCATTGAGCAAGAATATGCTACGTATAAACCACAAGAAGATGAAATCTATGTTTTAATGGGTGGCTCTAGATCACTAAAAATAAGCGAAAGATCAACTCTCCTAAAGCATTTCAGTACAGAAGACGAAAAGCGAATTTTTGTAAGGGTGAGTGATGAGATTTTCAATGAAAAGAAATTCAAAAATATTAAAGAACTACTTGAAGCCAAAAAATAGTTATCTTTCTTCAAAAACAACCCGTCTCGATATGCGTAATAAACAACGCCTCGTGCATTTAACGGCATTTATTTTGAAGTTCTCAAAGTGAAGAGCTGCTATAGCCTCTCCTCTATGTTGGTAGCACATTAAACTGTTTCTTTTTTTCTTACCTTCCAAATAGCAGTCGCAAGCGGCGCAAATTTTGAGTGCTGCTTTTTTTGTATCTATATCTTGATTACAGTTCGGTGCTTGTAGATTGCTGGTGACAAGGCCGGTTTCTTCATTATAAATTTTTCGCTGTGCTCAAATCTGAATTTTTTTAAGTGCTAATTCGACCTGCTCTAAAAAGGCTTTAGGCGGCTCAGAAAAGAAAATCTGCCATCGATGACGTCTATTCCTACCAAGCTCAAGAAAATCGTTTCTGAGGCAAATATGAAGGCCTGAGGCGGCAAATTGCTGAATTAACTTTTTGGCATATGCCTTATTCTTTTCGAAATCTGAAAGCTCGATTGTTTCTTCAGGTAACACGAGCTTGCTCTCCAAATGCCAACCTTCTGCAATGCACTTGATAAACCACGCTTCGGGATTTGTGATGACTTGTGTTTTGAGGCGTTGATGATAAAGGGCAGTTATTGCGGCAAGCTCCTGTTGCGGAAGCAGATCGAGCTGTTTTTTTGCCTTACCTTCCAAAAAAGCGGCAGCAGCGGCCAGCGACGCACGTTTTGTGCGCTACTGCTGCTCTTTTTCTATATCTAGATCTTGATTGTGGTTAGCTGCTGGTTCATTGCTGGTTAGAGAATTCATAAAAATGCTCTCTCATCACCTTGTAGACTGTAAATTTGTTGGTTGATTTGCTGATGATTTTTTGCAACATCTTGGCTGCAGTCAATTTTTTGAGATGAGTACGAATTGTTTGCTCGCTTAGCCGGTCTCATCACTACAAATTGTCCTGCCAAAATGAATTCTCCTTCGTCTAAATTGATGAGTTGGCCGTAGATGAAAGATGTACATTTTTTGGAAGTGGGTGCGGGAAATCTGGACTTACAAGGAAATCAGCGCAGCCACTTTCATTTTTATAAAGCACAACCTCGGCTGAGAACTAATGAGTTCATAGCCGAGGCAAGAGATTAGTCGATATTCAACTCTTGACGACTAACTTCGAAGTCGTTTTTGCAATTTTTGCATTCAAATAACACCTTACCTTCAGACGAATTGTTTGGATTATGCGTAAGATGTACTTCTAAGTTATTAACCTCTTTACATAATGGACATAACGGTATCCGATCGTTTTCTCTCCAATAAAATCCGTTTTTTTCATTAAAAGACATAATTTGCCTTTGGTTAAAAAGCCTCAATCGAGGCCTAAGTTGGACAAGTTCCAACTTTTATACTTATTTAACAGGCCTTAATGCCTGTTTATAACTTATATCACATAATTCTTTTAAAATCAATAAGTTACAGTCATTTTAGTTTAATCTATTCAAAAAATTAATCAAAATCTCTGATTGCTGATCATTCATGATTTTACTGGTTAAAAAACATAAAAATGCTCCTATGTACTCTTGTAGACTATAAATTTGTCGGGTAATTTGCCGGCGATTTTTCAACTGTGAATTTTTTTAAGGACTAATTCGATCTGCTCTAAAAAAGCTTTAGAGGGCTCAGAAAAGAAAATCTGCCAGCGATCACGCCTATCCTTTCCAAGCTCAAGAAAATCGTTTCTGAGGCAAATATGCAAGCCTGGGATGGATTCAAAATGTCGAATCAACTTTTGGGCATGCGCTTTATTCTTTTCGAAATCCGAAAGCTCGATTTTTTCGTCAGGTAGCACGAACTTGCTTTCCAAATGCCAACTTTCTTCGATGCACTTGATAAACCATGCTTCGGGATTTGCGATGACTTGTGTTTGGAGGCGTTGATGGTAAAGGGCTGTTATTGCGGCACGCTCCTGTTGCGGGAGCAGATCGAATTGTTTTTTTGCTTTACCTTCCAAAAGAGCAGCAGCGGCGGTCAGTGGCGCACTTTTTGTGCGCTGCTGCTGCTCTTTTTCTATATCTAATTCTGTATTGTGGTTAGTTTGCGGTTGACCTACGGTTGATTTGCCGTTGGATTGATGGTTGATGAAACCTGGAAAATGCTCCCAGATCCATTTGTAGACAGTATATTTGTTGGTTGATTTGCCGGTTACTTTCTGGATAAGTTGCTGGTTAGTTAGCTGGTTGATAATTGTACGCAATCTTTGCTCAGAAATACCTGTCTCCTTCGAGCATTGCTGCCGTCCGAAAACAAATTCTCCACAAGCACCAAATGTCGTGCGATGTAACGCCCAGAACATAAAACGGACTAAATTTGCGTTTTCGAAATAACCTGGCTTGAACAGAAAGTTAGGGACAGGTGTAAAGAGAAAGGGGATTTTCCTCCCCTCTTCAATGGTTGTCTTCATCAAGTGTGGCCATTTTAATGTAGCTTTCAAAGGCCGAAAGGTCGATGAGATAACGACCTCCGATCTTTTTCACACATTGGACAGCAACGGGACGTTTACAGTAGATCCAATGATGCCACTGAGCCAAGCGTGGCCATTCGTTCTGGCGGCAATATTTGCGTAGAGGGATTAAGTTTTCGATTGTCTGCATAAGTTCTCCTATTTGCTTACATAACTTCCGAAGAGTGGTAACATGGAAATATATTTAATATTTTGCTGTAAATTTAGCAAACATATTTTGCTCATTTATGCGCAAGAAAACTTAGCAGCATTTCAATGCTCTTAGAATCAAACGTCTTTGACTAAATCTTTGTAAGAAAAACTTTCGGGCAGTCCGATCTTTTGAGCAGCTTTTTTTAAAGATCGATAGGGAACAGTATGATTGATCCGTTCGTTCACCTGCTTATTGGCAAAAACGTACCCTTTTTTACGACCTTTAATAAAGAACTTCAGATCGTCAAAAACGTGCTGTGGGTACTTTATGGGGCCATGAGAAAAGTCGATGAAGCTGTCTTTGAAGTTGACGCTTTTAATATCGAGGGAAAGAATATCATTCAGAGAGCGAGCACCCCCGAGATAAAATAGCTTCGCAACCATTTGTTCGCGGACTGGCAAAAGGGTTAATAACTCGACATACTTCTGATAGGGTAAGCAACGCTTGTTTGTTATCACTCGATCAGGATCAAATGCTTGCTTCACATAACCCAAAGTGGCTTCCGAAAGCCAATTTGCAAACGAAATGTATACCGAAATGGCATCTTCTCTTTTTTGCAAAAACCAAGACGAATGCGTTTTGATCTGACTGATAATGGCGTTATGACATACCTGAGAATATTCTTCTAAGCTGTATAAATTATCTTCAGGAGTACCTGGAAACAAGTGATTGTCAATTAATTCACGCATGATTTCAAGATAGCGAACTCCTAGAGGATTATTGTTCGCAATCCTCTTAGCCCACACGAGCACGACACTCAATAAGGGGACATGTGATAGGTTTTGGCGCAATCCCTCTAACGTTTCGTGAATTTGACATGAAACGTCCTCAAAGAAGACCCCTTGCTGTAAAATCTCGGGTTGCGCTTTTAGTGATCGCAAACATTGGCGTTCAAAATCTAGGTATGGTTGTGATGTGGACTGATAATTGGCTCGATCAAGAATCGTCATAAAGCAGTGCAACCTTTCAATATAGAGGCTAATCCTAACATGAAGTTATGCAAATCCCAATAGGGAAATCTTTTCTAAAGCACAAAAAAAGAGTTTGGATACGATTTATTCATCAATTCTATAAAACCTTCGTGCTTACTGCAGGCTTTTTACTAACTCTAATAGGCGCAACCTAGCTCCCACAATGAGTATAACACCCCATTGCATGGCGGCGCGAAGCGCCGCACTCCAGGGAGCTCGCAAGCTCGCTCAATCCAGAGCGAGTTGCGGGGCTCGCAGGGTTAGGTGCCGAAGATGGCGGCGTTCATACGCTTGAGGACTTGGGCGGTGGCGGAGGTGGAGAAGTGGCTGTAGCGCTTGACCATGGCGAGGGTTTTGTGCCCAAGGATGGCGGCAATTTCGAGGGTGGAGGCGCCATTCATGGCAAGGTGTGAGGCGGCAGTGTGGCGAAGATCGTGGAAGCGGATGTTGATGTTGGTTTTGAGGAGGGCTTCTTGCCATGCGGTGGTGATGTCGGCGGGCTTGGTGCCGTTGAGGGAGGGAAAGATGTAGGGTGAGAGGATCACGCGGTGTTTGCGTTCTGTGGAGAAGATTTCGGCGAGGTAGGGCGTGAGTGTGATGGTGCGCGACTCGCCGTTTTTAGTGTGGCGGAATGTGACGAGGTTGTGGGTGAGATCGAGGTCGGACCATTGGAGGTTGAGGATTTCGCCGCGGCGAGCGCCGGTAGCGAGGGCGAAGGTGACGATGGGGAAGAGGTACGAGCTGCGGCTATAGCGGCAAGCATCGAGGAGGCGGGAGATTTCGTCGAGGGTGAGGAAGCGGTCGCGGCCACGAGGTTCGGATGGTCGTGAAATGAGGAGGACGGGATTTTCTTTGAGCCAGCCATATTCGCGGATGCAGATGGTGAAAGAACGGGAGAGAGCTGCAAGGTAGCGATTGACGGTAGAGGGCGAGCGGAGTGAGCCACGGGGTGTTTTTTGGGAGAGGAGGAGGTCTCGCGATGATGCGATGAGGGAGGGTGAGATGTGGGGTAGGTAATATTTGCCGAGGTGAGATTTCCAGAAGTGCATCATCTGGGTTTGTTTAAGGAGTGCTTTGGGATTTTTGGGAAGATGATGGGCAATGTAGTGATCGGCAAAGGTTGCAAAGGTGCGGTTTTTGCCTGCATCGTGGGGGAAATAGCGGGTTTGTTTGAGCTCAGATTCCGTGCGGCGCGCCCAGTCTTTGGCTGCTGTGCGTGTTGAAAAGCTGGCAGATTGGTCGGGCATGCCGTGAACTCGGACACGCGCGCGGTAGGTTATTTTTCCGTTGTGGTTTCTTTTTTCGATATAAGCCATCGCTACAAAACTCCTTTTGAATTCCCTTGTGGCCCAGATTTGGCCCACAGGGGTTGTTACCATTCTTCGGAAGTTATGTAGCGAGGCGCAAGTGCCTAATATTTAGTTTGCTCGGGACTGGACTCGAACCAGCACGGCATTGCTGCCAAGGGATTTTAAGTCCCTAGTGTCTACCATTTCACCACCCGAGCGTTAGGGAGGGAGTATAAAGGGTGGAAGGATTTTGCAAAAGGGAGTTTAGGTGATGTGTTGGAGAAGGTGGAGAAGATAGGGGTGATCAGGCGCATGAGAGAGGGCGAGTTTGAGGGTGGAACGGGCTTCTGAGTTGTGGGCGTTGTGTTGGATGAGAGCAAGATTGGTGAGAATGCCGGGGTGTGTATGGAGGTTGTGTTTTTGAAGGAGGGAAAGGCTTGGGTTTTTCTGGAGCTTGCGGGTAAGACGGACATAGCGGGGTGGAAAAAGAATGGGTAAGAGGCCGCCGAGAAGAAGGAGTGAGGTCAATCGTGCGCCAAAGAGGAAGAGGTGGATGAAGATGAGGCTTATGAAAGCATAATCTGTGTAGTTGTGCCAAGAGAAGGGGTGACTGAAGAGAAGGAGGGCGATCCAGAAAAAAATATAGATGAGATGACTGGCAAGCCGTTCACAAAGGGGGAGAGCTCTCATATAGAGAGGCTCTCCGTGTTTATCTACGATGGTAAAGAGTCCATTGGAGGTGAAGTCAAAGGTGTAGGTCAAAAGGGAGTCTCTTCCACATTGAAGTCCTCTTCCTCTTCTTCCTCTTTTTCTTCTTTTTCTTTACGCAGCACGAGCGGTGGAGGTGGGATAATGGCTCTAGGTGGTTCCTTGACTTCTTGACTTGGGAGCTCTTGTGTGAGCTCTTCACCTGCTGCTAGATTTTTGTAGCGGACGATGCTCTCTGAGATAAGCGTGGTGGGAGGAGGGATCAAAAGAGTTGGCCTTTCTGGTCTTTTTTCATCAGCTTTTTTCTCTTCCGGTTTCCTTTCCGCTGTAGAGGGTTCGTCTTGTGTTTCTTCATCCTCGGCACGGCGTTTGCGCGGGCGACGTTTTTCTCGGCGTTTGTCAGGGCGCTGCTCTGTTGAAACAGAGGACACCTCCTCTGTTGTGGCAGACTCTTCTTTGACTTTCATGGGGGCTTCTCGACCTCCTGCTATTTTGATTCCACGCTCGCTGGTAGGCGTTTTGAGGACCATACGGGATTCACGCGCCTCTAAGATTTCGAAATCGCTTACTGGCACCAGAAAGCATTTGGGTTTCTCCATGGATCGGAAAAAGCTGGCGCTTCCAAAAGAAATGACTTCAACAGCATCGACAAAATATTCTTCTTGTCCTCCAACTTTGCTGTTGCGGACGACTAGTTTATACCCCTCCTTGGGGGTAATGACTGTCTCAATGATAGGTTCTCGGGTAAAATTCACTATGATTCCTTTTTTTCGTGTTTTGCCATGTATTCGATGAGGTCAACAACACGGGAGGCATATCCCATCTCATTGTCGTACCATGCCACAAGTTTGTAAAATCGCTCATTCAAAGCGATCCCGGCGCCTACATCGAATATAGAGGAATAGGTCGATCCAATAAAATCGGACGATACAGCCTCTTCCTCGCAATAATATACAATTCCTTTCATGGGGCCTTGTGAGGCCTCTTTGATCACCTTACAGATTTCAGCATAAGTTGTGGGACGACTTAAGCGTACTGTCAAATCAACGACGGAAACATCGGCTACAGGTACTCTAAATGCCATTCCGGTCAATTTTCCTTTTACTGCTGGTAGGCAAGATGCAACAGCTAGAGCAGCACCTGTGGAAGCAGGTATGATGTTCTGTGGAGCTCCACGTCCTCCTCGCCAGTCTTTTTTTGAGGGACCGTCAACAGTGGGCTGGGTGGCCGTCATCGCATGGATGGTGGACATCAACCCTTCTTCGATACCGAAGTTATCGAGCAGAATTTTTGTGATCGGGGCTAAGCAATTGGTGGTGCAGGAGGCATTGGAGACAATGCGATCTTGATCGGGATTGAATTGCTCTTGATTCACTCCCATCACATAGATGGGGATATCCCCTTTTGCAGGAGCAGAAATGACAACACGCTTTGCACCTGCCTGCAAATGCTTTTCCGCACCCTCTTTGTTCGCAAAATGTCCTGTTGATTCGATGACATAATCAACGCCTAGCTGCTTCCAAGGAAGCTTTGCAGGATCTCTTTCGCTACATACTTTGATGGTAAATCCATTGATATGGATCTTTCCATCTTCGGCACTGATATCAGCATCGAGACGACCATGTGTAGAGTCATATTTAAGTAGGTAAGCTAGATTATCCGCAGGTACAATATCGTTGACTGCAACAACTTGTATCTGCGGATTTTTAAGAGATTGTCTGAGAACTAAACGGCCTATACGGCCTAAACCATTGATCGCAATCTTTACTGACACGTACTCACCCCTTTGTTATGATTGAGTACAAAATAGCTGCTCGGCAGCTATTCACTCAAGTATTCAATCAAACAAGTTGGCGCGTTGTCCCCTACGCGGTTATCCATACGCACGATACGTGTATACCCACCATTGCGATTTGCAAAGCGAGGTCCGAGAGCGTCAAAGAGTTTAGAAATCACTTGTCGGTCAGTATTATAATGGTGTGTTTTACCATTTTTAGCTGTGCGTGCTTCTTTACTATCCAGCGTATTGAAAGTAATCATCAAATCACCAATCGCTTTGCGGCGACTAGCAAGTGTGTTTAACTTAGCTAATGTGATCATTTTGTCAGCATAACGGCGGAGCTCTTTCGCTTTAGCAACAGTTGTCACGATCCTCTCACGGTGGATCAGATCTTTGAGCATGTTCGATATCATGCAACGGTTGTGCGAAGAAGTACGTCCAAGCTTGAATGTATGTTTACGATGTCTCATACTGTGGTACTCTTATGTTCTTCAAGGTATTGATTGATTTTATCTTTGACATTGTCTTGATTGATGCCAAAACGTGTGAGATCCATGCCGAGGCCTAATCCCATCTCTGTGAGTTTCGCTTTAATTTCATTAAGGGATTTCTTGCCGAAATTGCGGAACTGAAGAAGTTTAGGCTCAGGCATCACTACTAGCTCACCGATCGTCTCGATGTTAGCACCATTGAGGCAATTTGTTGAACGTACTGAAAGTTCAATTTCATTAATGCCTAACACGAGTTTTTGCATCAGCACATCACGATCATTGTCAATCGAAGCAGCAGCTTCTTCAAATGAGATGTCATGTTGATCCATCTCTTCAAACACATTGAGGTGTTTCATCAAGAGTTTGGCAGAGAAGGCGACCGCTTCACTTGGCGTAATCCGTCCATCGGTTCTAACCTCAAGTATCAAACGGTCGAAGTCGGTATCTTGCCCAACACGAGTATCTTCGACAAAATAGTTAACAACTCGCACAGGCGAGAAAATGGAATCCATGACGATTTCATCTACCACGTGATTAAAAATCTCGTGGCGCTCGGAAGGAACATAACCTCGTCCTATCGAGACTTTCAAGTCGATACGGCGTGTCATAGGCTTTGTTACGGTAAAGATGCGCAAATTAGGGTTAAAAACTTCAAAGTCACTCGTTGTGATGAGATCAGCAAGTGTAATGACTTTTTGCCCTTTGCTACCTAGATCTTCTTGGCTAATTTCCAACATCTTTGTGATGACTCTTTGCTCACGGTTGTGTGGCATCCCCTCAATGGGAAGTTTGCGAAGTAATGCACCTTTGAGGTTCAAAATGATGTTGGTAACATCTTCAATGATTCCATCTACAGGCATGTATTCATGGGGAACACCTTCCATGTAGAACGAAATAATGGCTGGTGCTTCAATTGCTGTGAGGAGCATTCTACGCAAGGCATTACCCAATGTATGCCCAAATCCCCGTTCAAACGGTTCAGCAATAAAACGGGCATAGGTTGGAGTTGCTGTCGACTCGTCCACCTTGATCTTCTCAGGCATTTCAAATTTATCATAGAGAACTGTTGACATGATTGGCCTCCTTAAACTCTGCGGCGCTTACGCGGACGGCACCCGTTATGAGGAACAGGTGTTTTGTCGCGGATCACTGTAACTAAAAGCCCTGCGCTGAGGAGCCCACGAACTGCTGACTCACGTCCTGCTCCTGGGCCATTCAGATTAACTTCTACTTCTTTTAAACCCATTCCCATGGCAACCCTCGCTGCATCTTGAGCAGCAACTGTCGCAGCAAATGCAGATGATTTACGAGAACCGGAATATCCTACTTTTCCAGCTGCAGCCCAAGCGATAACGTTACCGGCAGGGTCAGTAATTGAGACTATGGTGTTATTGAATGTAGCTTTTACATGAACAACACCTGATGGCACATTGCGCATATTTTTTTTGCGCACTTTGGCCACTTTTCCCACTTTTTTTCCTTGAACTACTTTTTTAGCCAAGAGAATTACTCCTTAATTAACTGGTATTACTTCTTCTTGCCCGCTACTGTTTTACGCTTACCTTTGCGGGTACGGGAATTCGTACGGGTGCGCTGACCGCGGACCGGTAGGCCTACGCGGTGACGCATCCCTCTATACGAGTGGATATTGATAAGTCTTTTAATGTTATTCTGGACCTGTCTACGCAGATCTCCTTCAACCATATACTCAGACTGAAGCAATGCGTTGATACGGGATATCTCATCGCCTGTCAGCTTATCGGCATGCTTGTCAGGATCGAGTCCCAACTTAGCAATGATATCTAGCGCCCTTGAGTAACCCACACCAAAGATATAGGTCAGGCTAACTGTGAGCCGCTTCTTTCCGGGTATGTCTATTCCAATGATGCGTGGCATACTTATTCTCGTTTAAATACTTAAAATGATCAAAAATCCTAACAAATAGGGGATATAAATTCAATGGTTTCGAGTGTTAGCGTCCTCTTGCCTTTCCTTTTTTCATAAACCCTTCATAACGCTTCATCATCAGGTGCGATTCAACCTGTTTCATCGTGTCAAGTACCACTCCAACTAAAATCAGCAGAGCGGTTCCTCCAAAGAAATAACTTATAGAGGGATCAACATGTAAAATCTTCCCGACGAGGTTAGGTAATATAGCGATGAGGGCCAAAAAGACCGCTCCAATCAAGGTGACTCTATTCATTGTCGATTCAAGATAATCTTGAGTCGGCTTGCCTTGACGCACTCCAGGGATAAAAGCTCCGTTCTTTTTCATATCAGAGGCGATTTGCTCTGGATGAAACTGTGTTGCTGTCCAAAAATAGGTGAAAAAGAGGATCAGCGTCACATAAATACCCGCATACACCCAGCTTCCAGGAGTAAGTGAACTGGCAAAAGCACCAAACCAACCGGTATTACCTAGAAATTGAGCCAAGGTTGCTGGAAACATCAACAGCGACGAAGCAAAAATGACGGGGATAACCCCTGCATAGTTAATTTTCAGCGGGACATAAGATCCACCACCCTGTACTTCACGACGACCCACAACACGCCTTGCGTACTGCACCGGAATTTTACGGACGCCTTGGATAATCATGATGGTCGCAATGATGACTGCCACAAACACAGCAAACAGGACGAGTAGTGAAGAGAAGGTCAATTGTCCAGGCTCTTGTGAATCGAGATTGAGCTGTTTAATAACCGAGCCAATTGTACCAGGAAGCGAAGCGATAATTCCCAATGTGATAATGAGGCTCATTCCATTACCAATTCCTTTTTCTGTGATTTGCTCTCCAATCCACATCAGAAAAATGGTACCTGTGGTCATCGTCGTGATGGTCACAAGGTAAAACAACCAGGGCACTCCAAATGCTTGGGCATGAAACATTTCAGGTAAAATAATACCTGGCGTGGATAAATTCATCTGGATTGCATAACGTGCAAAAAGTGTTGACTGCACGACTGCCAGGAAAACCGTAAGCAAACGTGTATATTTATTCACTTTTCTTTTGCCTGCATCGGGATTTTCACGCACTTCGCGTTGCAAACCGGGCATAAGCGCCATCATAAGCTGCATGATAATGGAGGCAGAGATATAGGGAACAACGCCTAAAGCTATCACTGTCATCTGGGCAAACGCACCGCCTGAAAAAATATCCACGAGCTGGAAAAGGTTTTGACCTCCTCCTGTAGCTTGCTTGAAGTATGCAAGCGCTTGCTCACCATTAATGCCGGGCACGGGAATAAAAACACCGATACGGCATACAATGATCATCAGAATGGTGAATAGAATCCGGCCTCTGAGCTCCGGAATAGATGCGATTCGCCTGAATGTGTCTAACATCAGATTGAAATCCCAGCTTTGTTCAATTTTTCTTTTGCGGACTCAGATATGGCTTCGACCTGAAATTTCACTTGTTTGGTCAATGTTCCCTCAGCAAGTACTTTCACGCCATGAGAAATCCCTTTTATGTATTTTTTCTCACGTAGGGACTCTAAACTCACAGTCTCTCCATTTTGATAGATCTTCTCAATCTGTCCTAAATTGATGACATCCAGCCTGCGTAAGAAGCGTCCTCGTGTAAAACCACGTGTAGGCAAACGTTTGAAAAGAGGAACGCCCCCTCCTTCATAGCCTTGACGTGTCTGGTAACCGGAACGGGCCCCCATACCTTTTTGACCACGCGCACTAGTTTTCCCTTTGCGAGAACCTGTACCTCGTCCAAGAGTGATACGTCTTTTATACGGACGAGTCGTATTTTTTAGATTTTCCAGCTTGTAGCTCATACTGCACCTCGTGTCTGAAGGGTGTGCTGACGGTTTAATAGGGAGGACAATGCTTTAAATGTAGCTTTCACCTGGTTAATGGGGTTATTAGATCCCATACTTTTAGCGACAACATCACGCAATCCTGCAAATTCCAAAATAGAACGGACTCGAGACCCTGCTACAATCCCTGTTCCTTCCGGAGCGGGTTTAAGCAAAAGTTTAGCGCCGTCAAATTCCACCACGATTTCATGTGGAATGGTCGTCCCTTCCATCTCGAACTGGATTATATTTTTGCGAGCAGCCTCACCACCTTTGCGAATCGCATCGGTCAATTCGTTAGCTTTAGCAAACCCATAACCGACATTTCCGTTATGATCGCCTACCAGGATCAGGGCAGAGAAGCTAAACTTGCGTCCACCTTTGACCACTTTCGAGCAACGATTAATGAAGAGTACTTTCTCTTCTAGATTTTCGTCTTTTGTGTTTCTAGCACTCATTGAAAACTCTCATTATAACTGTAAGCCACCTTCACGCGCGCCATCTGCAACCGAGGCTATTACCCCGTGGTACTTAGAGCGGCCTCGATCGAAGACAACTGCATTCACATTTTTTTGTTTCGCGAGCTCTGCAATTTTCAAACCTAATTGCTTGCCTGATTCTTTGCTTTTGCGATTGTAATCAGTCTTCTGAAATTCTTTAGAAAGCGTAGATGCACTAGCTAAAGTTACTGCCTTTTCATCGTCGACTAATTGTACATATAGGTGCAGTCCAGATTTCACTACGCACAATCTAGGCTTTTCACTACTGCCACGCAAATGTTTACGTACTCTCAGTGTACGCTTTTTACGAGTGTGTTGTTTGTGTGTCTGACTTGTATCCATTATTTCTTACCTGCTTTACCAGCTTTGCGTCGGACATGTTCGCCTACATACCGAATCCCTTTTCCTTTGTACGGCTCAGGTGGTTTCTTCGCGCGCACATCAGCTGCAAACTGGCCCACAAGCCTTTTATCAATCCCTTTAATGAGGATCTGGGTGTTCTTTTCTACAGCCACTTCCAATCCTACTGGGATATCCATTTTGGTTGGATGAGAAAGTCCGATTTGCAAATCGAGTAGTTTACCTTGAACAATCGCTCTATAACCTACACCGATCATCTCGAGTTTTTTTTCGTAACCTTCGCCCACCCCACGGACCATATTATTGATCAGAGCCCAGTACAGGCCCAGAAAATTCGTACGCTCGTGAGATCCCTCTTCCTGAGAAACAGTCAGCTGATCATTTTCGTTGGTTACCACAATTCCAGGCATTACATCTTGTGTAAGCGTACCTTTAGGCCCTTTGACGGTCACGAGTTTACCATCGAATTTTACTTCGATGCCCTTAGCAAGGGGAATGGGTATTCTAGCTTTTCGAGACATAAGAAAAAGACTCCTAATTTCCTGTTACCATACTAGGCAGAGGATTTCGCCCCCGACCTTGAGTTCACGTGCCTTTTCACCGTCCATCACTCCCTTGGATGTAGAGATGATTGAGATACCCATACCTCCAAATACACGAGGAATTTCTTGGTGGCTCACATATTTACGCAAAGAACATTTAGAAACCCGTGTTAAACCATGGAACACAGGGTTTCTTTCTGAAGCGTACTTCAAAAAGACACGCATCGTTACTTTTTTCTTTTCTTCTTTGATCAGGTATTGCGCCACAAAACCTGTCTCTTTAAGAATTTTTACAATCGCCTCTTTCATTCTACTATGTTGGACGTCGATGAAGCGATGTTTAGCTTGGCTAGCATTGCGCATTCTCGTCAGTAAATCGGCAATTGGGTCATTAAGAGATCCCATGAATATAACTCCTACTTATCTGCCTTTTCATCTACTTTAAAGGGCATCCCGAGACCTTTTAAGAGCTCGAAACACTCACCATCTGTAAGAGCAGAGGTAACGATGGTGATGTTCATGCCTTGTGTACGTTTTACCTGATCTAAGTTAATCTCTGGGAACACCTGTTGGTCATCTAACCCAAATGAATATGATCCTCTGCCGTCACACTTTGTATTAAACCCACGAAAGTCGCGTATGCGCGGGGATACAATATTAATGAAACGGTCTAAAAAATCAAACATCCGTTTCCCTCGCAGGGTCACCTTTGCACCAACAGGCTGTTCTTCTCTTAGCTTAAAGCCTGCAATCGCCTTTTTAGAACGAGTGACAATAGGCTTCTGGCCAGACAATGCCATGAGCTCACTTACTGCTTCTTGCAGGGCATTTTTATCTTTAGAAGCTTCTGCCAGCCCCATGCTGATTACAATCTTCTTCAAAGAAGGAACCATCATCGGGTTACGATACGCAAACTTCGCCTGCAGCGAAGGCTTAACTTCTTCTAGATATTTTTTCTTTAACCTGCTCATGTGTTAACTCTTCGGTTTTTTTGTCGAGCGATAGAGAACCTCATTTTTACCATCTAGATAAAAAAGTTCTTTATCCCCTTCTTTATTAAATCGTGCTCTAAGCTTTACAGCCTTACCATCCACATAGGGCTTCACATTCGAAATGTTAATCGGGCACTCGATGTCGATAATTTGCCCTTTTTGGTTTTGCTGCGTCGGCTTCATGTGCTTTTTACGTACGTTGATCCCTTCAATAACGATTCTTTCAGGTCCATTCTTAATGATTTTACCTGTTCTTCCTTTATCGTTACCTGTGGTGACCATGACTATATCGCCAGGGCGTAATCTCTTATTACCCATTTTACCCTCTATTTCTTAAATCACTTCTGGTGCAAGCGAGCTGATCTTGACATATCCACGATCACGCACTTCTCTTGCGACTGGGCCGAAAATACGAGTCCCTTTAGGATTACCTTTATCATCGATAATCACACAGCTATTAGTATCAAAGCGGAGCCAAGAACCATCCGGCCGCTTGATATAACGCTTAGTTCGTACTACTACGGCTCTAACCACTTCTCCCTTCTTGACCGAGCTATCTGGCTCTGCATCTTTAACGGAGCAAATAATGATGTCTCCAACAGCAGCGTAGCGTCTTTTAGAGCCACCTATGACTTTAAAGCACTTGACCCTTTTGGCACCGGTATTATCGGCAACTTTCAGTTGCGTTTCCTGTTGAATCATCTTCTCATCTCACTATTTTAAACTTGACTTCTCACAACTCGCCATCTCTTCAGCTTAGACATGGGACGCGCCTCAACAATCGTGACAACATCTCCCACTTTGAGCTGATCAGAATTCTCATCATGAGCGTAGTATTTTTTCGACTCGCGAATCACCTTTCCATAAACAGGGTGGCGAACCGTTCTTTCAACACGTACAGTGACCGTCTTTGCCATTTTACTCGAAATGACGACACCAACTTTTTCCTTACGTCTTCCTCTTAGAGTCTCGCTCATGATCCCCTCTCAAGTTCTTGTTCTCGCTTCACAGTCAATATGCGGGCAATTTCTTTCCGCTTTTGACCTATGAGATGCGTTTGTTGAGTCTTACTATCTAGCTTCTGACTCCTTAAATCGAATATCTCTTTACGAAGCGTCACTAATTTATTTTCGATCTCTTCGCTGCTTTCGCTTCTTAGCTCTTGAGCTTTTAACATATTTTCCTCATCAAACTCTTTCTACGCGCTCAACAAATCGGGTCTTCAGTCCGAGCTTGGCCGCTGCACGTCGTAGTGCATTTTGGGCCTCTTCTCTCGTAACATTACCAACCTCAAAAAGAATGCGCCCTGGTCGTACAACAGCTACCCAATGATCAGTAGCACCTTTACCTTTACCCATACGCGTTTCAGCAGGTTTCTTACTGACAGGCTTATCAGGAAAAATCCGAATCCACACTTTTCCGCGTCTTTTAAAGTAACGATTAATCGCAACTCGGCATGCTTCCATCTGCTGCGCGGTAATGCGTCCCCTATCCAGGGTCTGCATTCCGAAATCGCCGAACTCAACAAAATTGCCGCCTTTACTTAAGCCAGTATGTTGCCCTTTTTGCGACTTCCGAAACTTCGTTCGTTTTGGCATCAACGCCATGATCGTAGCTCCTTACTCTAACTCTATTTCTTCTGAGCTTGCTCAGTTTCTTCGCCGTGGTTAATCCACACTTTGACGCCGATACTTCCGTACGTAGTTTCTGCACGTCCATGAGCAAAATCGATATCAGCTCGCAACGTGTGTAAGGGGATACGTCCATCCTTATACCACTCTGCTCGCGCAATTTCTGCACCACCTAAACGCCCAGATACTTGGACCTTGATACCCAAAGCTCCCGCATCCATTGTTGCTGCCATCGCTTTTTTCATCACACGCCGGAAAGCAACTCGTCTTTCTAGTTGGCGTGCAATATTATCGGCTACAAGCTGAGCATTTAAATCCGGTCGCTTAATTTCTTCAACTTCAATCCAAACTTCCTTCCCAGTCAGCTTGCGTAAATCGTCCTTAAGGATATCGATTTCTGCACCTTTTTTCCCGATAACGAGGCCGGGGCGGGACGTATGGATTGTGACCTCAACTTTACCGCTCATTCTACGAATGGTAAAATGCGAGGCACCTTGACAAGAGGATTTTTTCTTCAAGTTTTTGCGGATCAGAACATCCTCTACAACAAGATCGCCAAATTCCTTCTTATTTCCGTACCACAAAGAACGCCATTTTTTAGTAACGCTTGTACGGAGGCCAATCGGGTTAACCTTCTGACCCATTTCTACTGCTCCTTAGCTACTTTTTCGCCGACAACCACTGTGAAGTGGCTCGTCCTTTTAATAATGGGGGCTCTTCCCCCGCGACTTTTCGATTTTGCTCGTTTTAAGCGTGGACCTTCATCCACACGCACCTCGAGGACAAACAATTGATCTCGTCTAGCATCCCAGTTCATCTCAGCATTTGCCACGGCGCTATCCAATGTTTTTTGGAGCAAGCGACCGCCTTTCAGACTACAATATTTGAGCTGAGTCGTAGCCTTTTCCACTTGCATCCCTCGGATGATATTGGCAGCTAAGCGGGCCTTGCGCGGCGGGATTCGGATATGTTTTGTATGCGCTCTTGACGTTTCCATGACTTATCTTTCCTTATGATGCTTTTGGCGCTGACGCTTTCTTCACAGGGTGTGTTTTAAACAGCCTTGTTGGAGAAAACTCACCCAGTTTATGCCCTACCATAGTCTCTGTAACAGAAACCGTCAGGAATTTCCGTCCATTATGGACTTCAAAAGTATGCCCGATCATATCAGGAACTATCAATGAACGGCGCGACCATGTTTTAATCGGGGTCTTTTTCCCTTCTTGATTGAGCTTTCTTACTTTTTCAATCAAGTGGTGGTCGACAAACGGCCCTTTTCTTAGCGATCTACCCATACTGGTTATTTCCTACGATCCTTAACAATCCATTTTTTTGTTTTGCTCTTCTTACGAGTGCGGAAGCCCTTCGTTTGCATTGACCAAGGCGTTTGAGGGATATAGCCGTTATGGCGTCCTTCACCGCCCCCGTGAGGGTGGTCTACCGGGTTCATCGCTGTTCCACGAACAGTTGGACGTATTCCCTTCCAACGTTTGCGTCCGGCTTTACCTTCATTGCGCAAACTATGTTCCGCATTAGACAATTCACCAAAGGTGGCTCTGCAGTTTTCATGGATCAAACGGAATTCGCCTGAAGGCATTTTTAATGTTACATATCCACCGCTGCGCGCTGCTAGTTGAGCTGAAAGTCCAGCACTACGCACCAAAACTCCACCTCGTCCGGGTTGCATCTCAACATTATGAATAACCGAACCGAGCGGCATAGCTTTCAAGCTCATGCTGCACCCATTTTTAAAAGGGCTTTTGTCACCTGATTTGACTTCATCACCACGCTTCAAACCTTTTGGAGCTAAGATGTATCTCTTTTCACCATCCACGTAGTTTAACAAGGCAATAAAAGATGAACGGTTAGGGTCATACTCGATGGAAGCCACTTTTGCAGGGATGTCATCTTTATTTCTTCTAAAGTCGATCACACGGTAATGCTGCTTATGACCGCCCCCTTTATGTCGACAAGTGATGTGGCCATGATTATTGCGGCCATTCATCCGTCGCTTAGGAAGCAATAACGCTTTAGCAGGCTCGACCTTCGCTTTCGACTTTGATCCTTCAATATGACCTCGTCGAGTTAGCTGCTCAAAGGTGGGAAGCACCAATGCGCGCATCGAAGGTGAAGTAGGTTTGTATGTTTTAGGCATCGCTTAAGCCCTCTTTTCCTAAAAATTATACTTTTTCAATGGAATCGCCAGATTCCATAGTGACAATTGCCTTCTTAAACGCTGACGTAGATCCAGGGCGTCCTTTTCCACGTCGCTTCGCTTTTGGCTTCATCAGGATCGTATTGACCTTTGTCACTTTTACTTTTTGCTCCTTGTAGATCAGTTCTACAGCAGTAGCGATCTCATGCTTATTCGCTTTGATGTCCACTACAAACAGATATTTGGGACATTCGCATCTCTTCAAGCTTTTGTTGCTCTCAGCAGTATGCAGACTCTCAAGGATAGTCGCTTTTTCTGTTATGTAACGCGATTTAATAATTGCGTAAGGATCTTTCATGGACTCTCTCTACATCAATAAGTTTGTCAATTCTAATAAGGCCGACTCGGTCATTACAACCCCATACGCAGCCATCAAATCATACCCGTTTACATTCGCAGCCAGAGAAAACTTTGTCTTAGGCAGGTTTCCCATGCTTTTTCTAAAGATCTCATGCCTGCCTTGCTCTTCTGCACTCTCGCCTACAAAAAGAAGACGTCTACCAAAAATCTGCTTCCCTTTCAAGAAGCCTACGACGGTCTTTGTCTTGGGAGCTTGTAGTGCTCCATTAAAGGCTGCATCTTCAACAAGAACAATCGATTCGTCTCTCAATTTGTCTACTAAAAGCTGACGAATTGCTTGACGTCGTTCTTTACGGTTGATGCGCACATGCTGATCAAATTTTGGCTTAGGACCAAACACAATACCGCCTCCCTTAAACTGAGGAGATGCCAAACTACCTTGGCGTGCATTACCTGTGCCTTTTTGGCGCCATGGCTTCTTCTTGCTATGGTTCACCTCGGAACGTCCCTTGGTGTTCGCCGACCACTGACGGGCATTAGCTCGCAGGGCAACGATGTAATCTTTAATCATTTGGCCGCTTGCATCGACCTCGAGGAATTTCGGGTCAACATTCACCTCGCCAACTGCTTCGCCTTCGAGATTATATTTCTTCAGTGTAACCACGGATCTTCCTCAACTATTTCTTCTTATTTTGCTTTTTCTTAGAAGGAGCTACAGATACCAAACTGCCACGCGGTCCGGGAATTGCACCTTCTACTATAATCAAATTACGCCCTTCGTCAATACCTACGACCCGAAGATTCTGAACAGTGACATGCTCCCCGCCCATACGTCCGGCTTTCTTTTGTCCAGGAAGGCAACGTCCTGGAGTCGAACGCATACCAGTTGAACCACCATGACGATGAAAGCTCGAGCCATGCGCCGCAGGACCACCTTTGAAATTGTGGCGCTTGATTACCCCTTGGAAACCTTTTCCTTTCGAAACGCCGCTGACGTCGACAAATACAACTTCAGAAAAAACAGTCACCCCAAGCTCTTGTCCTACGGAGTAGGCTTCAACATCGTCGAGTCGTGCTTCCGCCAAATAACGACGCGGCTCCACACTCGCCTTCTGAAAATGCCCCAAAAGCTGCTTGGTTACTCTTTTTTGAATAGTGCGAGGATCTACTGTAACTATTTTTTCAAAGCCCAACTGAAGAGCATTATAACCATCGGATTCTTTTCTCTTAATCTGGGTGATAATATTCGGTTCAGCATGAATCACAGTGCAAACGACCAGGTTGCCCGAGCCGTCAAAACGCTGCGTCATTCCTCGCTTCTTTCCCATCAATTTCAATGCCATAGGTTATCCCTAAACGAATTAAACGCCTATTCTATTTATAACGGCTCTGCCGTTTTTATCACGGCTTGCCGTCGCTATAACGGCCGCTGGCCGTTGCTGCTATGTTTCCCAGATCCTGCATGCGTTAGATTCACTAACCGTATGCTTGCCAGCGATCCGCCCACCAGTAATGGATTACTCCTATTACCGCGAAATTGGGCGACTCATCCTCTGGAAGGCTTTGTAAGCCCATTCCAAGAAACAGAAATGAAGAGATTAGCAAAGGTGCAACATTTCGCACAAGCAGTTTATGCATTAGTCCAAGAATATCATTATTCCCCCTGCCCCTACCCGAGTGCGTACCAGTGCTTGATTCTCGATTTAACCGGGCACTGGTATGCACTCGGGTAGGGCGTAGGCGAGATTTTTAGACAGTTCTGGACCAGAGACGGTAGATGCTAAATAGGCTTTTTCCAAGAGTACAAGAGAGGTAGATAGCCGGATGCACGCGTATATGGTTCAACTGCAGCCCAGAAATGATCACGTTGCTAAGCTCGAGTGACAGGTTAACGACCCTAGGCACAATTTTTTCTGACGATGTTGCGAGCCTGCCGCCTAAATATCCAATCTTGCTGCAGGATTTTACAATCGAGATATAGTCCCAACTTTTTGTAAGACCCCGCAGATGCGCGTCTGTAAAATTATATTGTCGAGATACTAGCTTTAGAGGCTTGAAAAATACGAGGCCGCCTAGGGAAATCGTTGCATAGAGAACTTTGGCAGCTTTAATCACGGTCTGCTCAAGAGCATTTTTAGGAATATCTGCCCCTTGCCTCCTTTGACGGTGAATTGAAAGGCAATCGTGATGGAAACTGACAATGCGGCGTTGGAGGGAAAAAAAACTGCTAGGGACGTGAGTGATTGAGTGAATCAATCGGAGCTCACGTACCGTATCGGCCGCTTGGAGGACATGCTCGTTTACTTGGCTGGAATATGTAAGAGCATAATCGGCTACTGCAAGCGAAGCGTCGGTTATAGTGAGAAGGGCAGAGTGCCCTTTAGAATTTTTCCAGAAATAGCGATTAGGACAATCCGAGGAGTCCATCAGATAGTTTGTGTACGTACATATCCGGCTTGACACCTGGGAATGACCCTAATCCTTGATCCACGCATTGGCGACGCTTAAACCGCCAATAGCACAGCTGAGCGGAATACGAGCATAGGCAGGTAGCGCAGTGCTTGTGTGGTGAAAGATATCACTGATTAATTCCAATCCCTTCTGAGCAAGACCCATGCCGATCTCAAAAGTTTTTTTGCTGTACACCACTGCTGCATTTACTGTTCTGTTAGCATCTCCGACAGAGACCTCTCGGTCGTAGGCTAGTTTTTGGAAAATCAAGCCACAGGAACCGCTAAGCACGCCACCGATGTGGTTAACCATCATAACTGTTGGGAACGCTTTACCGATTTTACTAGCACCTGAATCGATATCACGAGAGATATATTTTTCAAATGCGCCAATGGGCCGGCAGATACCAAAGCCTGCGACAAAGGAGCCAGAGCTGATCACTTTTCCAGTCTGTTCCCCTAGTGCAGCCAACTTCTCCCAGATTGTTTCGGCTGTCTCATTATAGCTGAGCCGTTCGGCAGGTCCCTCTTTCAGAGGTGTAGCAGTCTTAGCAAAGAGGCCTTCTAGAAGAACACAGACATTTTTTACGCTCTGGATCAGTGATGGAATGATACCATTAAAAATGTTGAAGAAGGCAGTGACATCGCGACCTGTTTTAACAAAGTTTCGACCTTTGACAATTCCGTTTACCGTATCATCTGAAGCGTCACCGGCCCTTGCAACCACTTCAGCAAAGTCAAAGACAGGATCGGCAGCTTTTAGGATTTTATCTAGAAATCCGACGTTAGAACATTTTTTTATCAAAGGGTGTTCGCGATTAGTGAAAAACTTACTCGTTGACTCATCTAGATAGGATCCGAAAGAACATATTGAAGCACAACCCATAAAATGCATTCTCCTTTGAAGGCACACGTTTAAAAGGAAAGCATAGCACCGGCGTGGTTATTTGTAAAGATTCTGCAAGTCAGAAGATGTTGATAGTAAAATTTATAGATGCCAGCTGCTGCTAGGGTCAGTTCAAAATAAAATGCACCTGATGGAGAGAAATTCCCCGCAAAAATTCTTTTGTAGCCATCGCTTTTTTCCCTTCAAGCTGGATTTCCAACAAGGAAAGACTTCCGCTTCCACAAGCAACAACTAGCTCTAGGGGTATTCTGGACTCGATCTGACCCGGCTCTCCAGAAACTTCAGGGAGAGGCAGAGTTTTTTTGATGAGTAAACGTTTTTTTTCTCCTTTTACCTCTACCCAGCACCAAGCGCCTGGGTTGGGAGTAACGCCTCGGACCTGGTTATGCACAGAAAGGCAGGGAAGGGACCAGTCTACTTGAGCATCTTCTGGGGTAATTTTTTTGGCATGCGTGGCTAAGGCCACATCTTGCTTTATCGGCTGGATCTGATCTAGATTCTGGAGCACCTCCCAAAGAGCCTCTTTACCTAGATTGGCTAGTGCATCCATCAACTCCCCTGCTGTCATCTCAAGGGGAATGGGAATCTTGCGGATGGCCAAAATATCTCCGGCATCCATCTGAAGGGCCATTCTCATAATGGTCACCCCGGTTTCAGTTTCGCCTTCCATAATGGAACGCTGAACAGGTGCAGCGCCCCGGTATTTAGGCAGAAGGCTTCCATGAACATTGATGCATCCCTTATGAGGAATGTCGAGAACATTTTGTTTTAAAATTTCTGCATACGCCGCTACCACAAAGAGGTCGGCATCCAGCGTCTTGAGGAATGCGGCAAATTCGGGAGCAGAAGCTTTGGTAGGCTGGTAGACTGGTAGGTTATGTGCAAGAGCGCTGGCCTTTACGGGTGTGGCGACAGGAGTTCCTGAACGGCCTCGCGGTTTGTCGGGCCGGGTTATCACGGCAACTACTTGCGCGCCTTGGACCATCAGGTGCTCTAAAATGGTCTGTGCAAATTTTGAGGTCCCAAAAAATACGATACGCAATGGATGAGCCCTTAGTTAGTACGCTCCCATTTCAACCAAAAGATCTTCAGGTGAAATGTCGCTTTCTTCATCACTAGACGAGGTTCGTTTGTTAGATTGACAGGTCCCCTGCATACCAATTAAACCTCTTTTGGTCGCGCGGCAAAATTTGATAAAATGGAGGACTTCGGGTAAAGGCTCTACATCTCTTGCAATCGTTTCTAGAGCTTCATCCAGATGCAATCTTGAACGATATACCAAACGGTATGCAGTAGCTAATGCACGGCGTGTTTCAAAGGGGAAGTGACGTCTTTTCAAACCGATGCGGTTAATACCGCCCAAGCAGTAGGGGATGCCACCGCCAACAGTATAGGGAGGGACATCATGTGTCACACGGCTCATTCCACCGACCATGGCATGGCAGCCAATGCGGGCAAATTGGTGTACAGGAGTCATGCCACCTATGATCGCATAATCTTCTACAATCACGTGCCCAGCTAGCAGGGAATTATTGCTCATGATGACGTGGTTACCGACCTCGCAATTGTGAGCGATATGGCAATAGGCCATGATCAGGCAATGATCTCCTACACTGACAGTAGAACCTTCACTTGTCGATGCGTTGATGGTGACAAATTCTCGAATTTCGGTGTTTTTGCCGATCACTACGTAGGTTTTTTCGCCTTGGAACTTAAGATCTTGAGTTTTGGTGCCAATGCTCACAAATGGCCAAATGATCGTCCCACTACCAATAGAGGTGTGACCGTCGATATAGGCATGCGATTTAATGGTGACGCCATCTTCGATTTTAACCGTGCCTTTTACAATGGCATACGGTTCTATCGTGACATCCTTGCCCACTTCGGCCCCAGGCTCGATATACGCTGTCGGATGGATCTTTGATTGTGTCATACTTCCCCGAAATCCTATATGTGTTCTTTGTTGACCAGAGCAAAGCCGAGTTCCGCTTCAACGGCCACTTTCGACCCTACCATTGCTTTCGCTTTCACCCGCCCGCCTTTTGAGCTAAAGACTGTTCCCTCTGCATAAAGCATGAGAATGTCACCCGGTTTCACTGGATTGCGGAATTTGGCATTATAGACACTCAAAAAGAGAGCGATCTTATCGGTAAACCCTTTGGAATGTACCAAAATGCCACCTGTTTGAGCTAATGCTTCCAGGATCAATACCCCGGGCATGATGGGAGCGTTAGGAAAATGGCCTTGAAAGAAATATTCATTCATCGTGACATTTTTCTGTCCCAATATCGATGGTTTATCCAAATCCATCTCAACGATTTTATCGATGAGTAGAAAAGGGTAACGGTGGGGCAAGATCTCGCATATCTTTTTGATATCGAAAAGTGTGGGTCTATCTAAAACGTTCATTACCTTCTCTCATGAAAACTGCTTTATTAGCTCTTTTCCCAAAGCGATATTCGCTGAATGTCCCGCACGTATGGCGATCACATGGGCTAAAAAGGGAATACCGACAAGGGACAAATCTCCGATTAGATCAAGCATTTTATGCCTAACCATCTCATCTGAAAAGCGGAGGCCCTCTTTACTAAAGACAACATTGTCTTTAATTACCACCGCATTTTCCAGGCTGCCTCCACGTATCAATCCATGCTCCATCAGATACGTGATCTCTTCATAGAGCGCAAATGTGCGGCAGGAGGCGAGCTGCTCCTTAAAATTTTTGGGTGTGATCACCAGCGAGAGATATTGGCAGCGAATCACAGGTGTATTGGGATAGTGCAACGTATAACTGATTCGAAACTCATCGGCTGGGAGAGCGACAAGATGTGTCTGACCTGAGGTAAAATGCACAGGGTGCTTTAAGGAAACAATAGCCTTGGTCGCCCCTTGCTCTTCAATCCCGGCCTCTTCGATCAAATCGACAAACGTTTGGGAGCTGCCATCACCAATAGGAGGCTCTCCCTCTGTCACTTGTATACATAAATTATCAATTTGGTAGGCACTCAACGCGGCGAGTACATGCTCAATTGTCTGCACGCTGCAGGTCCCAATACCGATGGTAGTACTGCGCGCTGTATCCTGAACATATTCTATGGCGGCAGGAATGGTCGGTTTTCCAGGGAGATCTAACCTTTGAAAAACAATGCCCGAATGCGCCTGAGCTGGGCAAAAGCGGAGTTGGACTTCTTTTCCGGTGTGGATGCCCACGCCTGAAAAAGAGACCGGCTTTTTTAATGTCCTTTGTGGACGTGTCACCATTCAACTACACCAAGTAGAATGAGCCAATTGCAATGGCTCGAATTTCAAAAGAAAACAGGTCGCAGAATGTAACTTAAAGCTTAGTTTTTCCGCAAGGGGTAAATATAGAAATCCTTTATCTTAAATCGCTTTCTTTTAAAACACTTACTAATAAAAAAAGAGATAAACAAAATAGCAGAGACCCCCATCGGAACCGTGTCCCCCCATCGAGCATAAAGAGTCGAAAAGTGATACAGGGGTAGAGAAGTAGACAGTACGGCAGGGGGTGCTATTTGCTGAGCGTTCTCATAAGGGAGGTGATCGGTAATCCGCCCCAGAGCATCGACCCCACAGGTGACTCCCGTATTACAGGCTCTCAATACAGGCACACCCGATTCTATAGCTCTGAGACGCCCATGGAAGAAATGGACGGCAGGAAGCCGCGAGCGAGGATACCAGACATCATTGGTCAAATTGATCAACATCTCGGCCCCCTTTTGGCGAGCTTCGCGCATCAAATGGCCGTAGGTCTCTTCATAGCAGATGGAAATTCCAGCCGTCGACCTGGCCAACGAAAATACCTTGGCTTCTGTGCCCGGTGTAAACGAATCCATGATGCCATATTTCGAAAGGATTTTTTTGCACCAATCAAAGGGGATATATTCACCCATAGGCAACAAAACCCGCTTTTCATAGCGAGAGAGCTCGGCTGTAAAAGGACGCACTAATAAAGCTGCATTGTAAGCTTGGTACGTTTTTTCTACTGGTTGAATATCGACATCTTCCAGCCCCAAAATGACATCGGCCCCTGTGAGATCAGCGAGTGCTTGGGCCCAAGCACGGTTCCCCACTCTGGTGGGTTCTGCAGGCAATTGGATGCGCTTTCCCAGAACATCCTCAAAGGCCTGTTCGATTTCGCGGGCAAGATAAATCGGACGATGAGTTCCATAAGGAACAGCACCTTCCGGCAGCACAATGAGATCGACAGGCTGTGTAAGATAAGGAGCCAAAAGAGACAAGATCATGTGCCATTGGTAAGCAGGAGAAATCGGAGAAGAACCATCGACTGCAGATTTCTCTTCGGGAATCAAGGCTGTTTGAACCAAAAGAGCTTCCAGGGAGCGTGTGTGGGCTAAATATCTATCCATCTGCCTTGTATGATATGTCAGATGAGCTGCGCCACTAAGGTATGGAAACACGGATACGGCGGCCCAAACCGCCCCGTGGCGCCAAGATCGATCATTTAGAAGCCGTAGGGCCAAAAGATTTGTAAAGAACACCCAAAAGCTTAAGCCATAAACCCCCCAGGCTGTAGCCATTTGCATTCCCGTCAAAGTCCCACTTAATGCAATTCCTACAGGATCTAGCGAGTATCCTGATAAGATGAAAAGCCGAGACCATTCGCAAAGAGCCCAACCTCCGCTGATCCCTAATATGTGTAACCATCCCATTTCTTTAGGATTTCCGATTAATAAGGTAGCACAGGCAAATTGCACACCGAGCCATAAGCACAGAAAGGCCAAAAAGGGATAGATATAGGCTCCAACATAACGGTCAGCAAAAAACCAATTCAGATGGACAGTAGAAACACCCCCAAACCAGACTACCGCATACCAAAAACGGCTTCTTGCTCTTTCACACAGGTAAACGCCTTGCCAAAACAGAGCATATCCAAAACATGAAGCAAAAATACACCCTAGCACACTCGTGTCTGGCTGTGCTAGAGCTACGATCAAAAAGGAAATCAGGAAGTAAACGAAACGAGAGAGCTTATTCCCAACTAGGATTGGCATCGGCAAGCATCCACGCTCCATCTTCCGGGTCCATAGCTCCATAGTAGTAAAAGACCGCCGAAGATAGCCATGTTTTTGAGAAAGTGGCTCATCTGCTCTGCGAGTTCATGCCCCTGGAAATTCCAAAATCCATGGAAAATAAGTGTCGTCGGCACGAGAAAAATCATCAAAAGATACACCCCAAAGCGCGTGTGCCATCCTGCAAGGACCAGTAGCCCTCCAATCAATTCGAACAATAACGCTACTACAGTGAAAATGCCGGCCCCTTTGATTCCAGCCTCTTGCAAAGCACTCACTGTTTCTGAAAAGATGAAAATCTTCATCACTCCCGCTAAAATAAAAATTAAACTGATCAGCAAACGGCCAAAAAAGGGGGCCGCTCCTCTTGAGTTTTTCAGGGGATCTTTCACTGGTTTACAACATGGATCATTCATATGCGCTAGCCTTGTTAATGAATTTTAAGTATACTCCTTTAAAGTATATGAAAATCTCATTTCCAGAACGTCATTTATTTCAACTCCTCAAACAGTTTGAGAACCAGCACTTACCTCTCGATCTATTTCTCAGCCACTATTTCCGCTCCAACAAGGCTCTAGGCTCGAAAGATCGGCAATTAATCGCTGGAGCTGTCTACGGAATGACGCGTTGGAAAAGCCTTTTGGATCATTTGATTGGACCTACAGCTTCCTGGGAACAGCGCTACGCCCTCTACAGGGGCTTTCAGCCGGCCAATTATTTACTCGTGAACACGATCCCTTTGCATGTGAGGGTAAGCTGCCCCAAAGAATTGTTTGCGATACTAGAAGAAGATTTCGGACAAGATAGAGCTCTAGAATTGTGCCAAATCGGGAACACAGAAGCTCCCGTGACAGTTCGTATCAATCCCCTTAAAACAACAAGAGAAGCCCTACTTGCCAAATGGGAAGGTCTCTATGATGTGGCACCCTGTGTTGGTTCTCACTTTGGTATCCAATTTAAAAAGAGAGTGCCACTGACCGCAATGCCTGAATTTAAGGAAGGGCACTTCGAAATTCAAGATGAAGCAAGCCAGTTGGTAGGAGCCCTTCTCCAGGCAGAACCTGGACAGCAAATTATGGATTACTGCTCAGGATCTGGAGGAAAAACACTCGCCTTTGCGCACTTGCTACAAAATAAAGGGCAAATCTATTTACATGACATCCGCCCTCATATCCTCGAACAGGCCAAGAAAAGACTGTGCAGAGCAGGCATACAAAATGCTCAATTTCTAGCAGAAGGGCATTCCAAGGTTGGTAAGCTGCACAAAAAAATGGACTGGGTACTTGCAGATGTACCGTGCTCCGGAACGGGAACACTGCGTCGCAATCCAGATCAAAAATGGAAATTTTCTCTCTCCCTGCTGAATCGGTTAGTAGGTCAACAGCGGATGATTTTTGAAAAAGCGCTGAGCTTCGTCAAACCAGGAGGGAAAATCATTTACTCTACCTGCTCTATCCTACGTGCTGAAAATGAAAAGCAGATCGAGCACTTTATTGCACACTACGGCCTAGAGCTGGCAGCTCCCCTTTTCATCTCGTCTCCTACCTATAACGGCATGGATGGTTTTTTTGCCGCCGTACTCCGCAAAGCTTAACGGCCTTCTAGCTAAGCCATTGTACGCCAAATGGGCATCGAACAACTGAACGGCGTTGTGGTTATGCAAGATGTCTAAGGGACTTAAGTTGACTATGTGCATGCAAAGTGATAGTATTTTTTCTCAAAGTTAAAGATTCCGCTAAAAGTAAAAAGGAGTGCAATGTCGCTCAATATCACTAGTCTACCCTTAAAAAACCCCTCCTACACTAACCCGACCATCACCCCCTTTTCCACCTGCTTTGCTGCTTGCCAAAGAGGGGACCTTAAACAGCTCCAAGCCCACTTTACCAAAGACCCCCTTCTCAGCTCCCAATGCGACAGTGATGGGCAAACACTGTTTTATGCCTGTGCAGCCTCCAATCAACTCTCTAGCATGCATTGGCTCTATCAGCAAAATGCCCAAGCCCTAAAAATCTGCCGATTTGATGGCCAAAGCCTCATGCATATCGCTGCAGAAAAAGGACATCTTGAGATCGCACAATGGCTCCATAACCAAAACCCCTCCTTAATTGACCTGCCTGATAATAAAAAACTCACCCCCCTACATGTGGCTGCTTTTCATGAGCAAATACCCATTCTTAAAGCTTTTACAAAAATACTTATAGCCAATAGACTCCTTGTTCTACAGATCGCTCAAAACAACTGTCCTAAAACCCTTGCCTTTATCCTCGAGCAAGGCATTGATCCCTGTACAACAAACTCTTCTAAGCAAACTCTTTTACACCTAGCTGCGGAAGCTAACCAAAAGAGCAACGTCCTGTGTCTTATCCAACACCAAGCAAAAGTAAATGCGCTTGATCTCTCCAAGAGAACCCCCCTTTTCCTCGCTGTGCTTCAGGGGCATAAAGAAGTAGCAAACCTGCTGATCAAGAACGGAGCAGACCTCTCTATCCTAAACGGAGAGAAAGAGTCACTTTTGCATGCTGCTGCATTTTATGGTCACACCCACCTTCTTAAAAACCTTTTGGATTATCCGGCATGCAAAAACCTCGTTAACGCGCAAGATCAAGATGGGAAGACTCCTCTTCATAAGGCTGTCTGGGGTGGCCCCAAACCTAATATTGTCAACCTGCTCTTGGCAAATGGAGCCCAGCCAAACGCACAAAACAATTTTGGCTACACACCCCTACACTGGGCTGCTAAGCATGGCCATACCAAAAGTGCCCAATTGCTTCTAAAAAAAGTTCCTTCGATGGATGTCATGAATCACAACGGCCACCATCCCTTTGACCTTGCTATCCGATTTAACCAGGACGATTTCATCCATTGCTTCTTAGGAACCCAAACAAGGCTGCAAGTAGGCACTCCCCCCTCAACGGATATAGAAGGGTTTTATTCCAAACGCTTGCTCCAAGCAAAAAAACAAGACCTTGTCGAAGAGCAGATCCTCTATCTCCAAAAATTAAGTGCCCTTTACATCGAGAAGGAGAACTTCCTTGTTGGGGCAAAGATCTTGAACTGTGTCCTTGCTCTGGTAGATCAAAAGAATCGCCTTTTTAAAGGCTATCTCCTCAACAGATTAGAGGAAATTGAAAAGCTCTTCTTAAAAAAGCAAGGAATCCAAACTACCCTAAGCATAAGCATCATTGGAGAGAGACGCAATCGTTTAGAGAAAATCAGAGAGGCTGCTTCCGAATCTCATCAGCAAGCAAAGCCCATTCAAGACACTCTTAAACGACTCTCACGGGAATTTATGCAACTCTTAAGCGAGCTGGTCTCCGAAACACAGCAGCTCTTAGGACCACCACCCGTTAAATGGGCTGCTATCGCAATGGGGTCTATGTCACGTGGAGAGATGTGCCCTTATTCAGACATCGAGTTTGCCTTTCTCATCGAGAAAAACAAATCTAAAGCATTCGAATACTTTCGCACCCTCTCTCGCATCCTAGAGCTCAAAGTCATTAATCTCGGAGAGACAAAATTTCCCGTCTTTGGCGGGGCACATGATAGCCCTACCCCCGACGGTTTTTGCATGGATAGCGCAGGAAATACTCCCCTTGGAGTCACCGGTGTCTATGAGCTTATCGGCACCCCTAAACAGATCGCTCAGTTTCAATCGGTCAAATGGATGGAGAGAAATATCATTCTCCCCAATGCCCTAAGCAACGTCTGCCTGATCGCCGGAGATAAGAAACTAGAAGCCAGCTACAACAAAGAAAAGAAGAAAATCCAGCAGCTTGTAGAGAAAAAAGAGGGGATGATCAGGAAAAATGATGAGGAGCTAGCTATGCGATTACTCGGAGGTCACCTCATTGAATTTTCTCCAGATTTATCCAAAGAGAAAGAACAAGAGACTGCTTTTGGTGTAAAAAAAGAGCTCTATAGACCTTTCCAAGAGATCTTAGGCTGCCTCTCCCTTCTATACGATCTAAAAGAGAAGAGCACTTTTGCGAGAATCGATGAGCTCGCGCGGCTCAATGTTTTTTGTTCTGCAGGTGCTGATAACCTCAAAAAAGCCATCAACCAAGTCCTCTCTCTACGTTTGCAAGTCCACCTTTTCTACAAAGATGAGAAAGAGTTTCTCTGCCACCCTGAAGAAGGAAAACCTCAAGATCCCACCCTGTATTATTTTAATGAACAGAATCTTGCCTATTTGCATGAAATTTATAAGGTATTATTACCGTTTCATAAGGTTGCCGATGGGTTTTACAAAACAAGAGATACAGCGAATCTGAGTAAAAGCATCTTTTATGATGACAGCCCCTCTGTGAAAGCCTTCACCTTTGAAAGGACCCTGCAATATGCAAAAGCCCATGAGGCTTATCAACAGGCGGTCTCCCTTAATCCCAACGATATAGATGCACAATTGCGGTTAGGGCTGATGGAAGGGAAGATGGGGAAAAACAAGGAAGCCTTGCCCAGGAATCTTAAAGCACTGGCATTAGCTCAACAAAAATATGGAGAAGACCACCCTACTGTGGGCACAAGCTACAACAACCTCGGCGCTACCTATGACAATCTCGGCGAGTTCGACAAAGCCCTCGATTTTTACCAAAAGGGTTTGAATACCTGGCTTCAGGTCTACGGAGAAGAGAGCCTTCCTGTAGCCACAAGCTACAACAATATGGGCTATATCTATAACAGGCTTGCAGAGCATGACAAAGCCCTCGATTTTTACCAAAAGGCTTTGAAAATTAAGCTACAAGTTCGTAGTGAAAATCATCCCGAGGTTGCTATAAGCTATAATAATATTGGGAGTGTGTATTGCAGCCTGGGAGGGTATGACAAAGCCCTCGATTTTTACAAAATGGCTTTGAAGATTGGGCTACAAGTCCTCGGTGAAAATCATCCCAATGTAGCCACCAGCTACAATAACATCGGGCAGGTCTATGAAAAACGCGCAGAGTATGACAAAGCCCTTAAGTTTCACCACAAGGCTTTGGAAATTAAGCTTTATATCCTCGGTGAAAATCATCCCGATGTAGCCACAAGCTACAACAACATCGGCTCTACCTATGACAGCCTTGGCCTGTACGACAAAGCCCTTGATTTTTACCAAAAAGCTCTGAAGATTCAGCTCAATATCCTCGATGAAAACCATCCCGATGTAGCCACAATCTATAATAATATCGGTCATGTGTATGGCAGACTTGGGGAGTATGCAAAAGCCATCGATTTTTACCAAAAAGTTGTGACAATTCTTCTCCTGACCCTTGTCGAAAATCATCCCGATGTGGCCATAAGCTACAACAATATCGGTAACGCCCATGAAAAACTCGGAAACTATACCGAAGCTCTTGAGTTAAACCAAGCGGCTTTGAAAATTAAGCTCTATATCTTCGGTGAAAACCATCCAGATGTGGCGACAAGCTACAAAAGCATCGGCGATATCTATGAAAGGCGCGGGGATTACAACACAGCTCTTGAATATTACCAAAAAGCTTTGCAAATTAGTCTCAATGTCCACGGCGCAAACCATCCCAATGTAGCCATACGCTACAGCAGTATCGGTAATGTCTATGAAAGGCTGAGAGACTACGCCAAAGCCCTTGAGTTTCACCAAAAGGCTTTGGAAATCCGCCTACAGTTCCTTGACAAAAGCCACCCCGATCTAGCTTCAAGCTACAACAATATCGGCCGTGCCTATCAAACGCTCGAAAAGTACACCCAAACACTTGAATTTTTCCAAAAGGCTGTGGCAATTTGGCTACAAGTCTTTGGCGAAAACCATCCCCACGTAGCTGTAGGCTATAGCAATATCGGCAATACCTATGCTAGCCTTGATGACTACGCCAAAGCCCTTGAATTTCACCAAAAGGCTGTGAAGATTCAGATCCAGGTCTTCGACAAAAACCATTCCCATGTGGCTACAAGCTACAACAATATCGGCCTTGCCTACGACGGCCTTGAAAAGCATGATAACGCCCTCGATTTTTACCAAAAGGCTCTGGAGCTTTGGCTCCAGATCTTCGGTGAAAATCATCCCGATGTGGCCACAAGCTATAGTAATATCGGTAGTGTCTATGATAGCCTTGAAGACCATGCCAAATCTCTCGAATTTCACCAAAAGGCTTTGAAGATTAAGCTCCAAATCTTCGGCGAAAATCATCCCGATGTAACCACAAGCTATGACAGTATCAGCATTGCCTATTGCTCCCTTGGGAAGCTGGACAAAGCCATCGAATTTTTCACAAAAGCTTTGAATAATACTCTCCAGCTTCTTGGCGAAAATCATCCCGATGTAGCCTCATGCTACAACAACATCGGCCTTGCCTACGAAGGCCTTGAAGAGCATGATAACGCCCTTGAGTTCTACAAACAGGCTTTAAAGGTTCTACTCCAAGCCCATGGAAAAAATCATCCAGATGTTCAAGAGGTGTTTGAGAGCTTGATTACTTGCGCAAAAAAAGCATCCCCCCCACAAGTCAAAAAACTACAGGAGATCACTATTCATTGTAGGAAGATTCTAGGGGAAGACAATCCGTTGGTACAACAACTCACTCAATTGGTGGGCTAATGTTCTGCGCCAAAGCCCCGAGCTTGCAGCTCCTTTTTTTATCCCCAACCCAAACTTAAATTTTACTATCCACTTTGGCGTTCAAAAATAATAAAAGTTCTGTTGAAGTCAAATAGTATATTTCATAGGGTCTAGAGGAAGTAATACCATTTCCAGAAAATAAAGCCATGAAGTGGCACTGGGTGACATGATAGATTTGGATGATCGTTTCGAAGTCTATGTTTTTGCACCTAAGTGAGAAAGGATCGTTAAAAAAACGTGTTATACAGTACCTACTCACCGTCCTTAAGCAGGATCGTGATCCACATGTGAGGTCGGCTGCATTCCGCGCAGCTTCGCACTATGATACCTAGCGGTAACTGCGAACGCGCTTATTGCGAGCGCCCAGTAAAAAGAGCAACACCAGAGTCACTCCTGCCCCAAACGCAAGCTTGCGTCCCAGTTTGTTTTGAGAAAAAAAGACGCTGAGGCGGTGCCAGATGGTAGGGGTTAGGTCGTCCAAGGCGAGCAAAGGCACTTGCCCAAGAACAACTCCCTGGTCATCGAGTACTTTTACTTTTCCTACTGGAGCACCTCGGATAATAGGCAAAGAAGGAATCTCCCAGGTGGCAACTACTTTTACAGGCACTTCTTCTGTAGGATAATACTCATACGCTAGCCCGTCATCTAAATAGGTACGGAGAAGTCCTCGAGCCCCTTGCACCTTGGTAGTGAGTTTCTGCTGTCCTTTGGGAAGCAGGGAACGCCGCATTTTGGGCTCATTAAAACCCGCTTCAAACATTTTAATTACATCTTTGTAGAGCTCGGCCCTGGTGCCTCTATAGCCAGTTGCCACCACAATCAGTTCGCGGTCACCTGATCTGGCAGCGGCAACCAAATTTTTACCCGCTGCCTGTGTATAGCCCGTTTTTATACCCATGGCTTTTGGATAATGATATGCGCCGCTTCTTAAAAGGAGATTCGTTTGAGTAAATGTCCTTTCTTCTTCCAAGTTAGTCTGAGGACAAACGTAGCGGGGTGTAGATACAATGTGTCTAAGAACAGGATCTTTAAGAGCTACCCGAGCCATCAGCGCTAACTCGTACGCTGTAGTGAAATGTTCAGGATGATGCAAGCCATGAGGGTTGTTAAAATGGGTATTTTTACAACCAATGCTCCTGAGATACGTATTGACCTCATCCATATACTTAGGGACTGTTCCCCCCAATCCTATGGCAATGACGTTGGCGGCGTCATTGCCTGAGGCGATCATCATCCCATTTAAAAGGTCGAATAGGCGCAGCTCCTCCCCTTTTTTAATCCCGATATGGGAACTATCCGATTCGATCCAGTGGGGGGGACTTCGGTAATTAGACTGTTTTTTGGCTTCTGGAGTGATGGACACAAGGGCTTCACGTTCAGCCGTAATGACTTTCTCTAATTGACCTCGAGCTTTATGGAGTGCCAGAAGGGCTGTCGCAATTTTGGTTGTACTAGCAGGAAAGATCTGAGCATGTCCGCTTTTCTCGAATAAGACCTGGCCCGTCTTGGCATTCATGATGAGCGCCGACTCCCCTTCCACTGAGATATGTAAAGTGCCTGCAGAAAGAGAAGCAGTTAGAAACAAAAAGAGAGAAAGCCAGCGCATAACCTGAGTTTTGGGTTTATTTCCCTGATAATCAGAGAAGTTTTTTCGAAAATTCTTGTGATTTTTTCAGAAGGGAATAGCCAAGGCCATTTCCTAGGAAAAAAGCGCGAGAAGATCGAAAAAAATTCCTGAGTTTTAGGAAAATAAACCCAGACTCAGGTGCTGAAGAGGATATAGGATATGGGCTCTCAGAAGAAAGCTAAAAATAATGTAGTACCATTTATCAAAAATAAAGCCATGAAGTGGCACTGGGTAACATGACAGATTTGGATGATCGTTTCGAAGCCTATGTTTTGCACCTAAGAGAGAAAGGATCGTTCAAAAATGGCGTGTTATACTGTGCCAATTCGTGGCTTTATTTTTGATAAATAGTATAACGAGGGAGTTGCAAATTGGCTTTGAGGGCCAAATTTGATGATTTTGGAGCCGTCTTGGCTTCTTGCAAATCGACATATCCTATTGGCCATAGGCGGATTACAAGAAATCCAAATCCAGCACCAAAGAGAGCTGGGTCACAAATGGAGTTTTGCAATTTCCTCTATTCAGGTAATCGCTCTTGTTTGTGGGCGGCTCGCGACCAACTCCAAAAAAAATATTTGACATTGGAGGCACATTCAACCTAAAATGAACCTCTGTGTGGGGGGATCATAACGTGCAAAATCCAGACGAGCTTGAGACTGATTATCAGAAGTATATCAACGACTTAAAACGTTTTGTCCCCGATGGAGTTGTCGAAATCGACCTCTCCTTACTGCATGAATTAGGCCTGCTTTCTTGCGAAGAGCCCATGCTATCAGAAGACACGTCGTTGACTCATCACTTTTACGTTGTCGAATCCAACGACAAACTCACCCTCTTCAACCAAAAGTATGTAGTGTGGATTGTACCTCAGTTAGTTGAAGAAATTCCCACCACCTTTACTCTGATCGCCTCTAATGACAAACAGCAAACACACCTGGAAATGGTCTTTGCCACAACAGGCGTTTACAACCACTCAAGCTTAGTTCTCAGAATCTTAGAGAAATTCCTCGAGCAAATCGAAGAAAACGAGCAAGAAATTTGCCCCTACAACAGACCCTTTGCTTAAATCTCAGAAAAAAGAATCACCAGAGAGATCACAAACTCGACTTTAGGATTTTTTTAGTAAACATTTGATCCTATTAAGCTTGTCGCAGCCCTACAGGCTGCATTGTATGTTTTAACGATTTCTCCCAGGGCGCTGCCCTGGGCTAACACTGTCCCAGCCCTACAGGCTGCATTGTATGTTTCACCGATTTCTCCCAGGGCGTTGCCCTGGGCTAACACTGTCCCAGCCCTCCAGGCTGCATTGTATGTTTTAACGATTTCTCCCAGGGTGCTGCCCTGGGCTAACACTGTCCCAGCCCTACAGGCTGCATTGTATGTTTCACCGATTTCTCCCAGGGCGTTGCCCTGGGCTAACACTGTCCCAGCCCTCCAGGCTGAATGGAGGCTTTGCAGAACAAAATAAGACGCGAACGCAATTGCTTTTCAACCTGAGAGGCTGAGATTGCAATCCGGACGTGCAGATTTCCCGCATCCGGCTTTCCTACTTACTTCAACCTTTAGCTATCATTAAGCCGATTTTGGATCATTCCCTATCCTCTCCGCGCTCTAGCATCTCTTATCCCCCTACGTGATTTCGGCATCCCTTCCCCATCCTGCCGGCGTAGCCGATCCTGCCTCTCTTGTTATTTTTTTTTATCTTCACTTTCTGTGCTAGATGATTCGCGTTAGATGATTCGCGCGATTAATTTTATCTTAATATTTTTTTAGTAGAATTGATTTTATGATAAATGCGTCAAGTGATTCAACACGTTGCTGGCAAGGAACTACCTTCATAAAAGTAGGCGTAGCCCTAACGACTGTTCTTACCGCGACCGCGGTTGCCCTGATTGTTTTGGGGCATTTAAAGATGAATGTCCTTCTTTTACCCAGTTACGGCGTTGCGGGTGGAGCAGGTTTAATAGGTCTACTGACTCTTATCCAGTATCTTCAAAATAAATGTGTTTACTCATGGCTCACAACACCTGTCACTCCAAAGCCGGATGCTTCCATCAGCAGATCTGCGCAGCAGCCACCAGACCGCTCCAGATTTAAAGAAATCGTTGCTTTGCCCAATGATATACATTTGGGTAGACTCAAGATCGTAGAGATACTGCCTTTTCATCATATCCAATTAAATCCAAATGACCTAAATAGATTAAGAATCCCCGATAGATCTTACATTTATCTCGGAGATTATGTATTCACCGCCTATGCTGCACCCGAGATTCAAGAAGGGTGTATCGGCATGTCGCTATCCAACCGATTTACGTTAACTGGGTTCAAACCAATTCCTAACGTGCTGCTCGAAAGAGGCATCATCACCCCTTTTCGTGGGACAGCTCCTGCCACAGATCGTCTCAAGCTAGTAGTGGTGAGAGATTCTATGAACGAAGCGCTCTTTTACGATCCCATGTATTTGCAACAGCAATTGGTTCCGAAATTGCAAGGACACATCTTTACACATCAACAACTGCTTGATACAATTACCCTCGGGGGTTGCGATCTTCGTTTAAAGGTAGAAGAGATCGATTTAGGAGAATATAGAACCGTAGGAGCCCAAACAATCATCAACTTGATTGATGGGGGTTATTCACCTTTCCTCATCCCCCTCGATAAAACAGTTCCCATCGAAGCAGCTACCTTAACCTTTGATCTTACAGGTGCAACACAGTTCGAGGGTAATAAGTGTTTGCAGTTGTTCCCCAAAACAGATGGTGAGCTATCAAAGACCGAGATCCGACTTCTTATGAGATTAGGAATAGATCCCTCAGAAATCTCAGAAAAACCCAATATCATCCCTCATGAACTTCCAGATCTAAATACCCTCCAACCGCACATACTGAAAAAAGTGCAGGGCATGAAATCTGGGGTCTGGTCATTACCTGACACTATTGGCCTGGTCTCAACAAAGGCATTTTGGAAGGTTGGGGAAGAGTTTGATTTTGAGGCTGAGGGTATTAGCTACACCATGCGCCTTGCGAGCATTCAAGCTAAGGGGCGGAGCGTTTCCTGTGCAACAGTAGGCTTGCTCTCTAACACTCCGCAAGAGCTGGTGATCAGACCTATCCCATCAACATTGTAAGGAAAAGGTTAGGCGTAGAACGTTTTCGTCATCGATGCGTTGATAATAAGCCTCATCGATCGCTTTGCGAATCAAGAAAATACCTAAACCTCCGACTCGTCTATCTAACACAGATTTGTCCAGTTGTGGATTGATCTCTGCGTCAATGGGGTTAAAAGGGACACCTTGATCGCGTAGAACGATCTCTAATCGCTGCCCCTTACAGGAACAGACAATGGAAAGAGGGCCTTTTTGCTGAGGATAGGCATAGGAGATGATATTGACAATCGCCTCTTCACAAGCCAGCTCCATTTTGAGCAGCGCTTTTTCACCCATGCCATGCAGCTTTGCTTCTGAGCGAAGATAGTGCATCATCGAGTCGAGTGCATTGAGGTCTGCCAAAAATTCCATCTTACTAGGTCTCTTTGAGGTATCTTGGGATACTACCAGCAGTTATTGACGTAGTCCACTATCTTTTCAGCGAGTAGCTTGTAGAGAGGAGGGAAGGCTGCATCTTGGGCCATATTGTGCATTTCGAACTGTCCCAAGGAAAAACTATTGTCATTCACGTTACCCAGGTCAGACTCAAAGTCATAGTCCAGAGATGCCCAGATCTCAAGTGGCCCAAAAAGGCAGGTACCTGATCTCCGGTCAATGAGCGAAACCTGAGCCTTCATCGTTAATCGCGCTTCGTTGGCTGTGGTCACTTTGGAGGTTCCCCCATCATTCCTATCCGGGGCATAGATAAATCCAATATTGAAGTCATCTGGGGCAAAAAGGCAAACCTTGAGCGTCAAATCGGCTCCGGAAGAGGCATAGCGTAAGCTTCCTCGAGTTGTTACTGCGCGCACCAAGGCTGCTGTGAAAAGCCCCTTCTCATCTCCTGCGGCGTAAGGAACACAAACTGTTGAGTAGCGTTCAAGAATTTCGCCCCGTCCCCAGCGGTATCCACAGGCAGTAAGAGTGACCATGATGAGGCAGAGCAGGCAAAATCTCATGCGAGTTTCTTGCTGGGGATCACCAGTTTGGCTAGCCTCTCACCACTTCTTGCAGCCGCTTTTGTCTCAGGGTATCTATAAATGGCATCTTGATAGTAGATCGCAGAAGCGTGAGGTTTCTTTTTGCGCTCATAAAACCTTCCGGTATCAAAGAGGCTTTGGGCATACACTTCTTGCATAGCAATTAGTGTTTGATGCGCTTGCTCTACCCTTTCATCGGATGGAAAGGATTTCCCGAAACGTTGAATGTTGATTTGGGCAAGAGCAATTAAATCGGGATTCTGCGATTCTCGGCGGCTCTGTTCTAAGTAAATTTCGGAAATGCGCAGATAACTCTCGGCTGACAAGGTATGTTTGGGAAATCTTCGCGCCAAGGTCTGAAGTGCTTCAATGCTTTCACGGTATTCTCTTCTAACCCTAAGCAATTCAGCCTTGCGGTAGAGCGCGACAGCTGCTAAATCTTGTGCAGGAAGTGCCGCTATGATTTCGTCAAAAAGGGTGACAGCGTCCGATTTTGCAGGTGCCCATTTTGGAAGCTTTTGCATGCCGAACATGTGCTTCTTCTTCCCCTCGGCGTACGCACCTGCGATCTCCAACTTATACTCAAATACTTTTTCAAAATGTTTAAGTTTTCCACCCAACGCTAGATATTTATTGAATTGTTTATTAGACAGATCGATCTCCCCTAATTGGAAATGACATACGCCTGTATAAAAAAGCGCGTCGCTTGCAAAAGGTGATTCCGGATAGTGATAAATGACAATCATGAAATGGGTAAGCGCTTCATCCCATTGACTGGCATGAAGTTGTTGATCTCCCTGATCATAATGCTCTTGCATCGACAAGGTGGGAACATAACGCTCCGGTGACCATTTACCACTTACATGGCTATACCCTCCAAACATGAAAATGGGGATTAACGCTAGGGACAAAAATAAGGGGAACAGACGCATTCTTTTCTCCAAAAAAGAGGAAAGGGATCATAATGGGTGGCATAGGTTACTGTCAAACAGAGATAAATGCATGTTAAAATATTTAGTCACAGGCGGATGCGGTTTTATTGGATCCCATGTTAGCGACAGACTTTTAGAAGAGGGCCACCAAGTCCGCATTTTAGATAACTTGATTAACAGTTCCAAACAATATCTGCCGCCACAAGCTGAGTTCATGAACGGGTCCATTACCGACGATGCGATCTTAAAACAAGCCCTCCAAGGTGTCGATGGTATCTTTCATTTAGCAGCTCTTGTTTCTGTGACCGACTCTGTCGCCCATTGGCATGAAAATCACCAGGTTAACTGCGCTGCCACCATCCGCTTGCTGGAGCTTGCATCTGGCTTGCCCATTGTATTTGCCTCTTCCGCTGCCATCTATGGAGACACGCCTGAGCTACCGCAGCGCGAAGAGACTATCCCCCGCCCCCTCTCTCCCTATGCCATCGATAAGCTCACGTGTGAGATGCATGCCAAACTTGCTTGGGATTTGTACCGCACCCCCTCGGCCAGCTTTCGCTTCTTTAATGTTTATGGCCCACGTCAAAACCCCTCATCCCCTTATTCCGGAGTCATTTCTAAATTTGCAGATCTTCTTGCCCACCATGCCCCCATCACTATCTATGGTGATGGCAATCAACGTAGAGACTTCGTCTACGTGAAAGATGTCGCAGAAATCCTGGTCCAAACCATGTCCCCAAACTTGAGCGGAGCGCATATCTACAACCTGTGTACAGGCCATTCCATCTCGATCAATGAACTTGCCGACTTGATGGGACAGATCGCAGGCATCACTATCAAAAAAGAATATGCCCCTTCTCGGGCAGGTGAGATCCTGGTCTCCTGCGGAGATCCCTCCAAGGCCCTTAAAACTCTAGGCCTCCAACCTCGCACTCCCCTCAAACAAGGCCTCTGCGAATTAATGCATTCTCCATAAGGTAAAATATTTTGTTCATTAACAGCATAGGTAGGGGTGCTTTTTACCCCCGCTTCACAAGAAACTTTTTTAGATACTCAAAAGGAATCCCTCCCTTAAAAACGCATCAGCTAGCCCTTCGTTCTTTTTCCCTGCCTCCAACGAGTTCAAAAAAAATAACAAAAGCAATCTCCTATGAAATTTTAGACCATCCACTTATAGCTGCAGAAACCTCGCTACACTTGCTACAGCAAGACGTAGCTAATAAAGAGATGTGCACTCAAAAAATTCAGACATTGCTAGAGCAGGAACGGACGCACAAAAACCCCCAGTTCTTTGACTTCTTAGAAAATCTTGACCGCACCTTACTAGTCAAATTGCAGCATCATGGAGAGACCTTCAAAGAGCTTCTTCTTCTAAAAGATGCCACCAGAATGTGTTTTGAGGAACATTTACATATCATTAAAGCAGCCTCTCCGCGAAAAACAAATACCACCTGTTTTGTCTGTTTTGCTTTAGAAGCTAACGTAGAAAATTGGCTGAGTAAAGTCTTTGTTCCAGATCTTACACGAATAGGAATCGAGCCTGTTTATGGTCCATGGGATCTCTCACATGACATGGATCTGAATGCCTTCCAAAGCCAAATAAGACATACCGATCTTGCTCTTATCGTATGCACTCCCGGTCTTAAGAAAAAATGCACAGAAAGAGTGAAAGCAATTACAGGATGTGTCCAGGAGGTCCGTATTGCCCTAGAACGATACAACGATGACGATAAGCAAGGCACCTTATTTACGGTGCTTTTGCATGGGAAACGCAAAGACTGCATTCCCACACCGATTTTAGAGCCCATTTTTGCAGCAAAATTCGAAGTGCTCAACAACGAGAGGACAACAGAGCTGTATGATTATTACTCCAAGGCATTCCGTATGTTTGCATCTCTTGCGGGAATACCTAGCAAAGATGCAGGAGAATTGAAGGAAGCCTTCATTGAGACAGCCTCTACTAGAATATTTGGCAATGGGCTTGATGCACAGGTCGTGAGGAGTTGGAGCGAAGAGCGTTATCGCAAAGGAATGGGTGAGCTTGGAAAATTCATGGCTCCTAATCCTGAGCCCTCGGTCACAAATACAAAAAAAGCAGATCCACAGATCCCAAGGATCTGTAAAACGCGTTTTGATGCTGAGCATTATCTGAACCTTGCGCAAAAAAATGAGAATGCTGCCTCAGCTGTCGGATACATAAAAAAAGCTCTCTCATATTTTAAAAAAACAGATCCTGGCCTTCACTACGCCCATTTTTTAGAAAAAATGGACAGAAAATTTTTAGTAAGACTTGTAGAACAAGACAAAGCACAAGCCCGGATTTCTCGCACTTTTTCGGAGAAAATCGAACCTCTGGAGGTTGAGATTGCTCTTCCGATAGGCGTTGACAATGTTCGAGCAACATGGCCTCGTCTGTCGGAAAAGCAAGATCGGCCTTCAGAGTGTTCGAGTTTCCCGAGAAAGTGTGAGAAATCCGGGCTAGAGCCTATCCTGCTTGAAAAGGATGCCGTGCGCATGACCTTCGAAAAGATACTAGTCCATTTTGCCAAGCTGCCTTCTATACCCACCTGTTTTATCTGCTGTAATCCTCAAGAAGAGGAAGTGGTATCTTGGGTCCATCATGTATTGGCATCCGATCTCGAAAAAATTGGAGTACGCCCGATCTATGCTCAGAAAGATCTCTCCCACACAGGCGATTACAAAAGCTTCCAAGCACAGGTCCGTACAGCCGATAGGATAATCATCGTATGTACACCAGCTCTAAAAGAGAAATGCACACCGGGCAATCTTACTGGAGTGGCACAAGAAATCCGTCTTGCAAGAGAGAGGTATAACCAGCCCGAACCTGGTATTTCACTTCTCTATAAACAAGGCAACCGCGCATCCTCTTGCCCGGATCCAGTCTTTGAGCCCATTTTTGCGGGCGAATATGCACATTCTGATCATCCTATAGAAAAAAACGTCTCCAATTATTATGAGATGGCCTTTGAGTTTTTTGCACCGATGAAAAAAATCTCTAATCGAGAGGCCCTTAGACTAAAAGAGCATTTCATAGATGAGGTCCACAAGATCCTCGCCGGACAAATCAATAAAAATGAAGTAGAGCAATGGAAAGCGATTCGCTTTACCCAAATAGAGATGAACACACTCGAAGCGCTCCAAAAGATCTATGCGCGCATCGAAAACACACAACCCCATCTTCTGATTCAAGAAGATCTCAGGATGCATTACGCTTCCAAGAAATACCTCTCTCTTCTGGTTTCGCAAAAAGAAATCCCCATCGAACAGCTCTATACCCGTCTAGCGATCATTGGCGAAGCTGAGAAAAAAAAGAAAAAGACGGAAGCTCAAGAAGCGAAAAACGATCATTCTTTAGGTCAAATCGAGGATCAAAGACCTTTAGTGCACGAATCGTTCTTTGAGCCCAAGCAAGCCCTGCTCCTTGAGGAACTATTTAAGCATGATCAGTTAAAAGGAGCTACAAAACGGATCTTGATTCAGGGATCCGCAGGGATTGGTAAAAGTACCTTGTGTCATCATATAGCCTACCGTTGGGCCCAAAAAACACTCTTTAAAGAATTTGAGTATCTGCTTTGGCTTCCTCTGCACCGTCTTGATAAAAATAATATGCGTTTGATGCAAAACCCTACCTGGCATGACTACGTCGCTCATGAGTGTGGACTTGAAAGCGCACAAGCACGTGCTCTGTTTAGCAACGAAGCAAATCAGAAAAAGACTCTTGTCTTACTGGATGGCTATGACGAATTATCTTCAGATGCAACAAATCCAAACGGATGTTTTTATCCTATCTTGAAGGTGTTGAAAGAGTTTCCCAATGTCATCATCACCTCAAGGCCTCGAGAGATCGGTGGTTTCACAAAAAATTGTGATTTAGAGCTTTTAGGCTTCGACTCGCAGGGCATTAAAGAGTATATCGAGCATTTTTTTTCGGAAGATCAACAAGAGACGGCTAATCAGGTACGTATTTTACTTCAACAACCCCTTGTCAAAAGTCTTGCACACATTCCTATCAACCTGGAGATTTTTTGTTCCCTAGCAATTGCCGACCTTTCCCTGTTCGATTCGGCAGATGCGCTCACTACGACTAGCATCTATATCAAACTCACCGATTGGTTATTTAAACGTTTTAGAATCGAGCGCAACCATAAAGACCCGGATCAAGTCCGAACTGAACCAGAACCTGATGGGGCGTATGAGATCCGTCCTCAAATTCAAGTCATAGAGAAAATAGCATGGGAAGCTATGGAATTAAATACTATGTACCTTCCTATTAAACTCATTACAAAAATCTTCAGGTCTATAGAACAGGCACAAAGTGTTAAAATTGGTATTGAGTCGATTAGCAGTGTAGGCCCATTGCGCATTGAGAATGGCGAAGGTGTGTTTATCCATTTCACCTTTCAGGAATATTTTGCAGCAACCTATCTTGCTCACCTTTATCAAGGAAATCCCCAAGAGGCTAAAAAGCTTTTAGAAAAGATCAAGTTCGAACCTCGTTTCCAGCCCGTGCTAAAGATGGCCGCAGGATGCCTATCCCAAAAAGTAGAGCTCAAAGATTTACAACTCTTTTTTAATGACCTGTACTCAGAACCTCGAGACTTAGCGGAAAGTTATGAATTAACTCTTTTTGCCCAATGCTTTGAAGAATGTTTACCAGAACATCTTGAGCAGATTGATCAGTATGAAGGATTCATAACAAGCGCTATTTCCTACATCCACAAAGCTCCGGTACAGGAAATGAAGTTTCAACTTCTCCGTGGTAATACCAAGCTATTATGCAATCCCAATCTTATGGTTACCATTCTCGACCTGATATCTCCAATTAGCACAAAGGGATGGACTAATTATGAGCAGGAAAGAACACGAACGCAGTTGATGCACCTACTGAGCACACTTCCATTAGTGGCCTTAGAAGTTTTAAGGACTCTTGTGAAGATGGCAAGTCATTCTTCATCTCCGGATGCGAATGTTCGAGAAAAAGCTATTAAGGCTATTCAAACTATGGCAAATTTTGCGAATGTGAGCCATTTATCAGCCCCACAGGTGCTAATTGAGCTAGTTAAAATAGCCACCAACTCTTCTCTAGATAAGAGGCTGATAGGAGAGGCCATTAAAGCAATAGCTGCTGTCGCAAAATTGGGGCAAGCATTGCCTTTTGAGGCTCTGAATGCTCTGAGGAAAGCGGCAAGCAACCCTTCTCTTTATCCTTATTATCGACAATGTGCATTGGAGGCGATAAGTGATTCCTCTTCTAGTGATTCTTCTGTGAATCGGATTGTTCAGCGAAAGGCTATTGAAACCCCAGTACAGGTTACGGGAACGAGGCAAGCACTGCCTCAAGCAGTGGTGGCTTCTCTAGAGCAGATGCTGAGTGATTCCTCTCAAAGTCAGTTTCTCCGACTACAGGCCATTCAGGCAGTGGCAGGACAAGCATTGCCTCAAGAACTGCCGACTCTTCTAGTGAAAATGATAAATAATTCTAATCTAGCTGAGGATGTGAGATTAAATGCCATTGCGGGTCTAGCTCAGATTGCGGATATGAGTTACATATTGCCTCAAGAGGCTGTGATTGCGTTGATCAAAATCGCAGGCAATTTTTTCACTGATTCTTCTCTGCCTTGGAGGGTTCAAACAGCTGCCATTGATGCTCTAGAGGAAATCGCGGCTGAAGGACAAGCATTGTCCCAAGAAGTGCAGGCTTCTCTAGTTAAGATTGCGAGTGATTCTTCTGGATATCTGTATATCCGATTACAAGCCATTCAGGCAATGATCCACATTGCGAAGGTGGCGGGGCAAGCATTGCCTCAAGAAGTTCTGACTTCTCTAGTGAAAATTGCAAGTAATCCTTCTCTGTCTTCGGATACTCAAGTAACTGCCATTGACATTCTAGTGAAAATTGCGGCTACGGGACAAGTATTGCCCCAAGTTGCTTACACTTCTATGGTTAAAGTTGCAGGTGATTCTTCTGCAAATCCGTATTACCGATTACAGGCCATGCGAGCAGCGGTTCATATTGTAAAGGCGGCGGAGGAAGCATTGCCTCCAGAAGTTCTGACTGCTCTAGTGAAAATAATAAATAATTCTAATCTAGCTGAGCAGCTAAGAAAAGATGCCATTATGGCTCTAGCTCAGATTGCGGGCATGGGTTACATATTGCCTCAAGAGGCTGTGATTGCGTTGATCAAAATCGCAGGCAATTTTTCTATAGGTGAGCATAAGTCTGGATCTTGTCAAAGTGAAGCCATTCAAGCACTCGGCAGGATAGCGGGCGCGGGGCAAGCATTGCCTCAAGACGCTCTGGTAGTCCTCACCATGATAGTAAGTGATTCCTCTCTTACAAAATGCTATGTGTATTTTCAAAGAGAGGCCGCCGAGGCTTTAGGCCATATAGTAAGTAGTGGTCAAACATTACCTTCAGAAACTCTGAGGGCTCTGGAAAGGATTATATATGATTCTTCTTTTGATTGGTGGGATGTTCGATGTAAGGCCCTCAGTATTTTGAATAGACTCGAGTCGTCTCATCTTATTAAGCAGCCTGATTCTCTGGTGCGAGAAATTTGCTATCTCACGCATAGAGCATATGTCATTTCAGAACATCAGGTCAGTATTACTGACAGCAGCCGCAGAATCGTGCAATCTACTTCAGGATGCAAGGAAGATTCTGTAAGGTGCCCTGTAAAGTAGAAGAGAGAGTGACCCCACCGGAGAGGTGGAGGGTGCCCATACACTTTCCGTCGGCATAAAACTCCATGTGCGCAGGGCTAGCTCCGGGATGGGCCTGAAGCAGCTCTTTGAGCTTGAGAATATGGGTGTGGCGTGTTTGGCGCAGATCGAGCTTAACCTCGAATTTTTGAGGGGCCGGCTTCGGTTTCTCTTTTTCTTGCATAGGAGCCTTTTTGGGTTGTGAGTTGAAACGTCCAGCCTGCATCTTCACCCTATCAAAGGCTTTGTCGCAGGCCTCGATGACACTCTCATTGACTTTTGTTAAATCCTCGAGCCAGCGACAGGAGAGGCGTAGATTCTCTTCCCGTTTGTCAATCTGCAGCACGGCATAGATGAGTTGATTTTCCAATAACAGATGGTTTTTTTCCTCGTAGAGATCGGCCCAGATGGGCAGCTCATAGGTTTCCATACCATCGCTGATATTGAGAATAGCGAATTTTTTTTGTGTCTTTTGCGAGATACGCGTTTGGACCGTTTCTACAATAAACGCGCATCGCATCACTCCATTGTGATCGAAGTTTTCAGCTTCACAAAGAGGAACACAGGAAAGTCGTTGGAGGATATTGCGATAGGCGTCCATGGGATGGCCGGTCAAGAAAAACCCAAGTAGTTCTTTCTCTTTTTTAAGGATATCGCTTTTTAAAGTAGGTCTCACAACCTGTGGCGGGTTTTTAAAGCGTGTTGAGGAATCAGCGCCCATCAAGGAAAATAAAGTGAGGACACCCGATAGAGCCTCCTTCTGGTCTTTGGAAGCAGTGTCATACATCTCATCGACACTTAACTTTAAGGCATCGCGACCCCAACCCGTAAAATCAAAACTCCCCGCATCGACCAGGCACTCGATCGCTTTTTTACCCACACGTGACAAATCAATGCGCTTAAAAAATGCATAGAAATCGGTGAAGGGACCGCCATTCTTGCGCTCTTCCAAAATAGCTTCGACCGCTCCCTCTCCCACTCCTTTGATGCCGTTCATCGCAAAACGGATCCCCTTTTCTGTGGCAACAAACTCCTTGCCGGCTTCATTGATATCTGGGGGAAGAATAGGGATTCCCATCGATTGGCATTCTCGGATGAATTTGGCAACTTTGGTCACATCATCACGATCACAGGTCATCAATGCGGCCATCCATTCTCTTGGATAAATCGCCTTGAGATACGCTGTCACATAGGTCAGAAAGCCATAAGCTGCTGCGTGGGATTTATTAAAACCATATGAGGCGAACTTCTCGATCTTGTCAAAAATTTCTGTAGCGACCTCTTCTAAAATGCCATTGGCGACAGCACCTCGACGAAATTTCTCCCTCTCTTGCTCCATTTGGGCATGGTCTTTTTTGCCCATCGCTCGCCTGAGCACATCCCCTTCTCCGAGTGAATATTGAGCCAATTTTTGAGCGATCTGCATCACCTGCTCCTGGTAGACCATGATTCCATAGGTCTCTTCCAAGATAGGCACCAGCCAGGGATGATCGTACTCGATCGGCTCTCTGCCATGCTTTCGGTTAATAAAAGAAGGAATCATGTCCATCGGGCCTGGACGGTAAAGGGCACCTATGGCGATAATCTCTTCGAATTTATCAGGCAGCAATTGGCGCCCCAAATCCTGCATACCGCCCGACTCCATCTGAAACACGCCGAGCGTTCTACCTTGATGCAACAAGTGAAAGGCTCTTGGATCATCAAGAGGTAAATTCACCCAATCGATCTCTTTATCCGTGTTACGCTTCACTGCATCGCAGGCAATTTGAATGGAGGTCAAGGTCTTGAGACCCAAAAAGTCAATTTTGAGCATCCCCACGGCTTCCACAGGCTTCATGGAATACTGCGTGGCTGCCATATCTGAATCTTTAGCCAAACAGATCGGTATATGATCGGTCAAGGGCTCGCCGCTCACAATTAAGCCGGCGGCGTGGATACCGGTATTGCGGATCGACCCCTCTAATTTTTTTCCCAAGTCGATGATTTTTCTGGCATCCTCATCCTCGACATACATCCTGTTTAGATCAGGATCTATTTCAAGCGCCTTTTCAAGCGTCATTTTGGGATCTTCAGGCACAAATTTGGCGATCTGATTCACCTTGGCTAGCGGGACAGAAAGGACTCGACCAACATCTTTGATGGTCATACGCGCTTTCATCGTACCGAAGGTGATGATCTGGGCGACATTGTCTTTGCCGTATTTGCGCAATGTGTAATCAATCACTTCCCCGCGCCTATCCATGCAGATGTCAACGTCGATATCAGGGTAAGAAATCCTCTCAGGATTGATGAATCTTTCGAAGAAAAGGTGAAAGCGTAACGGCTCAATATCGGTCACACCGATCAAATATAAGATGATTGAGCCGGCTCCAGACCCCCTTCCGGGCCCCATCGGAATGCCTTGTTTTTTGGCCCAGTCAATAAAATCCCATACAATCAAAAGATAATCGCACATCTCTTTTGAGATAATCAGCTCCAGCTCCAGCTTTAACCGCTCACGTACAGTGGTCATGGGGTCTTGTTCTGGATATTTTTCGGCAACCTTTGCCAGGGCTTCTGTGGAGTAGCGACGCGCAATTCCCTCTTCGCATAATTGCTTTAAGAATGCAGCTGAAGCCACTTTCCTCTCTTCTGGCGTGCATTTTTGTCCCTCCAGGGCGGGGGGCACGTAGACGGGGTAGTGCTTGGTGTTGAAATCGAGCTTCAAATGGCATTTTTCTGCCACCTCTAGAGTATTAGAGATCGCCTCGGGAAGGTCGTGAAAAAGAGCGGACATTTCCAAGGGCGATTTAAAGTAGAGCTCGTGGCTTTCATAAGTGCGTCTCTTGGGATTGGGCACACGGAAGGTGTTTTGGCCATAGCTGTCTTTTTCCCAAATTTCAACCGGCTCTCCTGATTGGATATTGAGCAAAACCTCGTGCGCTTTCCAATCTTCGGGTTCCAGATAGTGGCTGTCATTGGTCGCCACCAATTTGATGCCCATACGTCTACCCGTTTCTACCAATATCTGATTCACGCGGGTCTGCTTTTCAATGTAATCGCGGTAGTGTTGCTGTAGCCACGTCTCCGGGAAAGCTGCGACTTTCACCTCGTCCATCGTATGTCTTTGCAGCTCCAGATAGTAATCCTCTCCAAACAAGTCACGGTGCCAGTTGATCTCCGCTTCAAGATCTGCAGCGGTTCCATGCAAGGCCGCATGTGCCACTTGGCTTGATAGACACCCCGAAAGGCAAATCAACCCTTTATGATACTCTTTGAGCAGTTCCTTATCGATACGGGGATGATAATAAAAGCCATCCAAATATCCCTTAGAACTGAGGCGGCATAGGTTGTGATACCCTTCTTCATCCTTTGCAAGCAAAACGAGGTGAAAGGCTGTTTTTTGGTGCGAGCCGATCTTCTTTTTTTCCAAACGCGAGGTGGGCGCCATGTAAACCTCGCAACCGATGATCGCCTTGACTCCGGCGCTCTTGCATGCTTTATAAAAATCGATGGCCCCATGCATATTGCCGTGGTCGGTCAGAGCAACTGCGGGCATCCCCAACTGATTTGCCCTTTGCGCTATCCCTTCGACAGAAGCAGAGGCATCCAGAATCGAATATTGAGAGTGACAGTGTAACGGAACCCACATAAGACCTTGAAAATACCACCTCTTTTGTTTGTTGTCGAATGAGCACTATGCACTGACACGAAAGTTTTTTTTGGTAAAACCTCTTCAATAAAAACATTTAAACGATTCTCTCTGTATGCTCTACGTCCTCTGCTTATTTGAAAGATCATAGAGAAGATTTAAGACAGGGTGTTATAGCAATCCGTAGAAATAACACTACAAATTTAGACTGGATGGCGTGACAGATTTGGGCAATCGTTTCGAAGCTCATATTTTTAAATATGGGCGAGAAGGGACTGTTCAAAAATGGCATGTTACCCAGTACCACTTCTTGGCTTTATTTTCTGGAAATGGTATTAGATTTCGTCAGAAAGCGACCGCACAGTAACGGGATAATGAACAGAGTAAGCAGAGTTGAGCTGATTAGGCCACCGATGACGACAGTTGCAAGAGGTTTTTGGATCTCAGCACCAGCACCTGTAGAAAGGGCCATGGGGATGAATCCCAAGGAGGCAACCATTGCGGTCATCAATACGGGACGCAGACGCGTTATGGCCCCTTTGACAACAGCTTTTTTTGGTGGCATGCCTTTTTGAATGAGCTGCGAGATGTAAGTTACCAGAACAAGACCATTCAATACGGCAATCCCTGAAAGGGCAATAAACCCGACTCCGGCCGAGATAGAGAAGGGAATCCCTCGAATCCATAGAGCGATGATGCCTCCTGTAATGGCAAGAGGGACCCCACTGAATACGAGTATGGCTTTTTTGATCGATTGCAAAGCACTGTAGAGCAAAAAGAAAATCACTAAGAAGCAGACGGGAACTAAAATCAAAAGCTGCTGCCGCGCTGATTCCAGATTTTCGAACTGCCCACCCCAACCAATCCAGTAACCCGGAGGCAGCTTCACGTGGGTACGTACTTGAGCCTTGGCCTCTTCCACAAATGAGCCGAGATCTCTACCCCGCACATTTGCTTGTACAATGAAAACACGCTTACTGTTTTCGCGGCTCACTTCGTTGATCCCCTCTTGCATATTCAGAGCAGCTACTTCATGTAAAGGGACATAAGGGAATGAAATCGAGCTTTTTCCCAGTGCGGGTAATATGACCGGGAGGGTTTCTAGTGTGGTGAGATCATGCCTTAAATGCTGTGGAAGGCGAATCACGATATCAAATCTGCGATCTCCCTCAAAAATCGTACCTACCTTTTTACCCCCAATCGCTGTTGAGATCACATCAAATACATCCGTCCCATTCAACCCTAAACGGCTCATCGCCTCATTGTTGATCTCAATTGCAAGCGTGGGCTGTCCATCAGCTTGAGTAGCACTCAAATCCTCAGCCCCGGGAATCGCGCTGACTATACTCGAGATGCGTGAACCAAGCTTTTCCAAGACTGTGTAATCATCACCATAAACTTTAATCGCTAAATCGCCACGCGTGCCAGCAATTAATTCGTTGAAGCGCATCTCGATCGGTTGTGTGAATTCATACAGGTTGCCCGGGGCACTTTGAAGTGCTGCTTCAAACTGATGAATCATATTCTCTTTAGATAAACGGGGATTTGGCCACTCAGAACTGGGCTTCAGCATAATAAAAGTGTCGGATGCATTAGGGGGCATCGGGTCAGAAGCAACAACAGCTGTCCCCGTTTTAGAAAAGACATAGCTCACTTCGGGTTGCTGGATTAAAATCGATTCTACTTGACGTTGCATCTTACTCGATTCGCTCAAGGAAGTACTGGGAATCCGGATTGCTTGCATGGCAATATCCCGCTCATCGAGTGTAGGCACAAATTCTTGACCCAAGAACATAAAAAGGCCAACGGCAGAGGCCGTCAAAACACTTGCGCCCACAAGAAGAGGCATAGGCCGCTGAATCATCTTCAGCAACAGAGGTGTATATAGCGCTTTGGCTTTCTGAATGAAGAAGCTCTCTTTCTCTTGTACTTTGCCCGAGATGATCAGGGTAAGCATTGCGGGCACAAAGGTAATCGAGAGGGCAAATGCTGCAATCAAAGCAAAAATCACTGTAAGGGCCATAGGGTGGAACATTTTACCTTCGACTCCATGGAAAGCCAAAATAGGGACGTAAACAATGATGATGATTGCCTGCCCAAAGACGGTTGGTTGGATCATCTCCTTAGTAGCTCGTGAAATCACCTCTACACGCTCTGAAGGAGCTAAAATCCTACCGAGGTTCTTTTGGCGCCCAGCAAGCTTACGTAAACAATTTTCTGTAATGATGATGGCGCCGTCAACAATCAACCCAAAATCAAGAGCTCCCAAACTCATAAGGTTGCCACTAATGTTAAATTTCACCATCCCGATCGCAGTGAGAAGCATCGAAAGAGGGATGATAGAAGCTGTGATGAGTGCCGCACGGATGTTATTCAGCATGAAAAACAGGACACCGATAACGAGCAAGGCCCCTTCTGCGAGGTTAAATGCCACTGTTTGAATCGTGGAATCAACCAGATTGGTGCGGTTTAAAATGGCGGTAATCGTGATGTCTTGAGGCAAGCTAGGGCGCACATCTTCCAACTTGTCATGGACAGCCGTTGAAACAGTGCGGCTATTTGCACCGATGAGCATCATCGCCGTCCCGATGACTGTCTCACGCCCATCTTTGCTCGCGCTGCCGGTACGGAGTTCTTCTCCAAGCCCTATAGAGGCGAGATCCTTGATTCGGATAGGGACCCCTTCTTTGGTAACTACAACAATATTTCCCAACTGATCAAAATTCTTCACTCGATTATCAGAAGTGACAATATAGCTCTCGTTTTTGAGCTCTAAATACCCAGCTCCAATACTCGAATTATTAGACTCAATTGCATGAGCCAAATCGGAAAAGCTGATTCCCAAGGAGATCATTTTTTGCGGATCAGGAGTGATATGATATTGCCGTACAAACCCACCAATCGAATCGATATCTGCAATACCTGCTACGCCCTTCAATTGCGGACGGATGATCCAATCTTGAACGGTGCGTAAATAGGAGGCCAATTCAAAATCTGATTTCAAATGCAGACCTTCCGCCGTCAGGTAGCTACCATCACTCTGCCATCCCGCCTCACCATCCACAGCCTCGACACCCACACCACGCGGATGCATGTATTCGACCGACCACATGTACACTTCGCCAAGACCTGTTGAGGTGGGCCCCATTTTGGGCTCGACACCAGCGGGTAAAAATTCTTTTGCCTCTAGAAGCCTTTCATTAATCTGTTGACGGGCAAAGTATACATCCACATGGTCCTCAAAAATGGCCGTCACCTGAGAAAAGCCACTTCTAGAAATAGAACGAGTCGATTCTAATCCAGGGATACCGGCAAGTGCATTCTCGACAGGAAAAGTAACCTGCGTTTCGACATCAACCGGAGAGAGACCCATCGCTATTGCGTTGATCTGCACTTGCTGATTGGTGATATCGGGAACAGCATCGATGGGCAAATGCTTCAAGGCATAGACACCATAACCTGCCACAATACATGTCACCATTACCACAAAGAGACGATTCGCGATCGAGAACCGCAGAATTTTTTCTAACATTTAGTGGCTATGCTCCGCTTCTGACTTCTCGTAGTCGGCTTTTAGACAGAAGGTATTACACGCTGCATAGCTGTCTCCTGGCTTCAAGCCGGAGATGATCTCGACATTGACCGCATCCATTTTCCCCAGTTTCACGAAGCGCGGAGCAAACCCTGAATCGGCATTTTCGACAAAAACACACGCCTCACCTTTAATATTCATTACTGCTTCTCTAGGAATAACAATCGGTGCGGGTGTCTGCTGTGCTTGAATGTATGCCGTTACAAATTCCCCTGGTCGCCATTTCTGAACCGTGTTTTCCAAAATAGCAATCGCTGTAGCCCTGCGTGTCTCTTCACTGATCATGGGATTAAAGTGACAAATCCGAGACAATGCTTTTTTACCTAGCACTGCGTTAATTTCAACAGAAAGGCCCTCTTTTAAGTAGTGAGCCTCACTCTCGGCGACATAGATCTCAACCCACACCTTATCAAAATTGGCAATCATGAAAGCTTTAGCAGAAGCCTCCAAAGACTCACCTTTAGTTATGTTTCTTTGTACGATAGTGCCTGTGAGGGAAGCTCGAAGAGGATATGAGCGCAATTGGGTGGAGTCTTGAATCAGTTTTCCTACCTCTTCCTTAGTAAATCCCAAGGCGTATAAATGCTGCTGATTCACAGCGGCTTGCACCTGTGCCTTTTCGGCGGCAACTTGTGCTTCGAAATAATCTTGCTCAGCTGAGATCCTACGGAGCTTCGCTTCTCTTTGAAGAATTTTATTTTGATACTCCGATTTTTTCTCTGCCGCTAAGTAGGCTGCTTTCGCATCTGCAATCTCTTTGCTTTCAATCAAAGCAATGATCTCACCCGCTTCAACTGTGTCACCTACATTCTTATAGATCTCTACTACAGTCCCCTCTACCTTGGGGATTACGTAAGCGATGTGGTCGGGATGAAAGCCAATTTTACCAGACACTGGAATCACGTGCTGGATGATTCCGGGACCAGCCACCCGGGCCAAAATATGTGCAGCCTCCGACTTTTCTCTTGTCCAATAAAAATCCTCCCCAGCTTGATCTTGGTGGTGATCATCATGGGAATAACAGACTCCCTGAAAAAGAATAAGACTACCCAAAAAAAATACTTTTAGACTTTTCATTATGAAACGCCTCCACTCAAACGAGTTAACTCAGCTCTGTGTAAATGGTAGTCAGCCAAAACATCTATGTATTTTTCTTGTGTTTCAAACACCATGTGCTGGGAATCTAGAAGTTCCATATAATCGAATTTTCCATTTTGATATCCCTCTTGCGTCATAGTAAATACCTCCACGGCATCTGTAAGTACTCCCTGCTGGATCATTACCGATGTATCATAGGCAATTTGTAAGTGCTCGTAAGCGACGGTCATCACTTCTTGCATCCCTCTTAATACCTCATCCATTTGATACTCCGCCTGTCCATATTTGACACAGGCACGCGCTACATTTCCCTGATTGTAGTTAAAAAAAGGAATCGGCATTTGCGCTCCTACAACCCAACCATGGGCATGTGCATCGTTGTATCTTCGATAACCTACTGTCAAGAGCACATCAGGAACTCTATTGGATTTTTCAAGCTTTAGAACGCGAGATGCACAACACACCTCTTGCCATGCTCTGTAGTAATCGGGGGTACCATATAACCCCTCCAAGCACTGATCTAGACAAAGAGGCTCTTCATACCCATAGAAATTGAAATCTACACAATCAAAATCGGGACAAGGATTTCCCCAAATCAAGGATAACTGTTTTTTCGCCTCTTCGAGGGCCCCACAAGCTTCCCTTTCGCTAATGCAAGCCGTTTTGAGAATAATTTGAGCCTTTTTTTCCTGAATCGGAGAAATTTTTCCATTCTGAAATTGAATAGCAGCACATTCATGTATCTGCTGTGCAAGCATTCTCTTTTTGCGTGCTAAGTGATATTTTTCTTGAGCTGCACTCACGGCAATGAATGCCATCTCAAGCTCCAGGCGCTTATCTTGTAGGACAATTTGTGCATCCCAATAGGCAATGCTAGTTTCACACGAAGCAAGGGCGATCCGCGCCGCTCTTTTGCCCCCTAACTCTACAAGCTGCGTAAGACTGATAGTCGTTTGGGGTGGTTCTGTATCACAATCGCGGCGCGTCACACCTAAGTTCTCAGCCTCCACCTCCAAAACCGGGTTGGGCATTAATCCTGCCTGAATAGCACCTGCTGATCTGGCCCCTACCTCCAAAACAGCAGTAGACAATGAAGGAGCCCTTAACACCCTTTCCCACGCAGTAGTAAAATTAAGGCAGACACAATCTTGGCCATACCCGCTTGCCGCCAGCAGCAGAAGATACCCAATTTTTAAAAAACAAACTTTCATGAGTTCCCTCCGCATAACAGAGAGGCAGCCATTCTGTCAAGCTGATCGGGCCACCCTTTCACTCAACTTTGTACATTTTTGTGCCGAAGGCCTCGAGATATTTGCTCTCAGGGGCGTTTATTTAAACAGAACTCTTCCCAGTTTCTAAAAAACCTGAGTTCGATTTTGAAGTTTTTGCTTTAGAGATAGTTATAGCCGAATTATGCACATGAAATATGAAAAATTAGGAACATCTGATCGGCTGTAGTTCTTATTTTGATCAAGTGTGCATCATTTTTTAACAACCACAGAGAGGCTCAAAATGCGTATCGATCTAGTCAAACTGTTTTGCAATATACACGACTTCTGGATGAATTTCGCGAACCAATGGAATCAAATTTCGAACCTAAATCGCAGATGATTTGTTAGTTCAAATCCGAACTGAGGCTTCTTAATCTTTACTTAAATAAAAAAGTATATCATTTAGAGCGAAATTGACTCAAGAAAGGATTATGAAGGAGTAGGTTCGGCTTCATCAACTGCTGGCTGTGCTTCTTTTTTGGAATGCGCCTGAGCATTCCACATAGGGAGGAACAAGAACACCGTGATGACTCCACAAGCAGCTAAAATCAGAAAATAGCCATTCCAGCCATAATCCTGGGCGATTTTACCCAAAGGATAGCCCGCAGCAGCTGCGCCAAAATAGGCGAACCAACCTGCAAATCCACTTGCCGTTCCTGCAGCTTTTTTATGGGAAAGCTCAGCGGCTGCCAAGCCGATCATCATTTGTGGGCCGAATAAAAAGAAGCCGATTGCGAATAGAGCCGCAGAATCGACCCAGCCACTGGCTTGCGGAAAAAGCCATAGGCACGTGACAGCAAAGACCATGCCCACAGAAAACATGACGTTCATAGGCCCACGTCTACCTGAATGAATCTTATCGGATAGCCAGCCGGCGACGAGCATGCCAAATAATCCGCCAATCTCAAACAGGGAGACACATACGTTAGCCTGGATCATCGAATATTGTTTTGTCTCGATCAAATAAAGAGCGCTCCAGTCGTTGATGGCCATGCGCACGATATACACAAAAAACGAAGCGACAGCGAGCAACCAAACCCACTTATTATTCAAGACATAGGTAAATAAAATTTCTTTGGTTGTTAGCTCTTTTTCTTTTTCATGCTTTTGATTCGGGTCTGCGAAATCATCGCGGTACTTTTCAACAGAGGGCAGACCCAAAGACTGGGGGGTATCACGGAGACGGTTGATGAGGACAAAGCCCATTCCTATGCAGAGGACACCCGGAACAAACATCGCATAACGCCACCCATAATACTCAGCGCAAGCTCCTGCAATGATAGGAATTAAAAAACCGCCGACATTGTGGGAAGTGCTCCATAAACTCCACCACGATCCTCTCTCCTTTTGAGAATACCAGTGTGTCAACAGCCGGGCACACGGAGGCCATCCCCAGCCTTGAAACCACCCATTCAAGCCCCAAAAGATAGCAAAAAGCAATAGGGAAGAGGATAGACCGAACAAAATGGTCATGACACCTGTGATGATCAGGCCAAAAGCCATAAAGAAGCGGGGATTGGATTGATCTGACATCACCCCACTGGCAAACTTACTGAGGCCATAGGCGATGTAGAGTACGCTACCTAAAATTCCCAGATCGGCCTTATCGTAGCCTAGATCGGCCATAAGAGAGGGCATGGCAAACGTGAAGCTCTTACGGGTAAAGTAGTAGAAAACATACCCGGCGAACATGGAATAAAAAATCCGCAAGCGCCAGTAGCGGTATTCTTTATTGACAATCTGCGGGTCTTCAATCTCTTTGAGATGTTCGGCGGGTTTTAAAAAATTTAATATCAGATTCAAAAGTTACCCCTTACTATAGAGAGATTCATTGATCCAACAACGGAACACTCGAATTCTTGAATATAACATGAATTGGCAAAAAAGTCACCCTCTGTTTACCGATATTCTCAATTGACCTTTGTGATAAAGACATGGTATTAAAAATAATATGGAATCGGATATCTCAGATGATGACATCGATGCATTGCTTAAAGAGACGGGTTTTAGAGAGACGCCTATCGCTCTAAACCCCCGACCGCTCAAAGAAGAGTCTCTCGACGAGTTGTTGGAAGAAATCATGTCCACGGCCTCATCTGATCCCGATGACACCCCACCTTTGCCCGCGCAAAAGGATAAACACAAACGATCACGCCTTCCTTTGACCCCGATCTGGCTCAGCACCGCCATCCTAGGAGTTTTTTTACTAGGTGGCGCACTTGGGTTTTATTGGGGCAACACACGTACCGTAACTCCTGTTACTCCCTCTCTTACAAGCATCGACACTCAGCTGAGCACGTTAATAGAAGAGTTCCGAAAACTTTCCCAATGGATCGATCCTCCAGCTCCACCTCCAGAAGAAATCATCCAACCTATTACTCCCTCTAACGATATGCAAAATCTCATCCAAGAAGCGGTTCTCTAAAAAAGCATTCCCTCAAATCAAAAATTTTCCCTCATAAGCAGCCCTTAAATCTAGGATGAATATTTATTCTGGATTGGGTATTCTGCCATCCCAGTTGTGTCTAAGGAATACTATGCATCGAATGGCCAAAGGGGTCTTTGATATTTTGCCATCAGACCCTGATCCTCAAGGGCAATGGCGAGAGTCACATCTCTGGCAATATCTAGAAGGGGTCATCCGGGAAATTGCTGAGCAATTCGGATTCCGAGAGATCCGTACCCCCATGTTTGAAACCACCGAGCTTTTTGCGCGGGGCATCGGAACGGGGACCGACATCGTGTCAAAAGAGATGTACACTTTTTTAGATAAAGCGGAGCGCTCACTCACTCTGAGACCAGAGGGGACAGCTCCAGCAATACGCGCATTTATTGAAAAAAGACTGGATCAACAAGCGCCTATCCACAAGTTTTTTTATCTCGCACCGATGTTCCGTTATGAAAGAAGCCAAGCGGGCCGTTATCGGCAGCACCATCAGTTTGGCGTTGAGGCCATCGGTAGCAAGCAACCGCAGCAGGATGTTGAGGTGATTCACCTGCTCTGGAGTTTGTATGTCCGTTTAGGGTTAAAAGGGTTAAGCTTAAATCTCAATTCGATCGGAGAACCTGAGGCTCGCGTAGCTTTCCGCCATGCCCTCAAAATGTATTTAAGACCTCATGTGGAATTACTTTCTGCAGAAAGTCAAGAGCGTTACGAAACCAACCCTCTCCGCATTTTGGATTCAAAAGATCCTAAAGACCAGAAATGGCTCCATGATGCTCCCCATATTTTGGACTTCCTGAGCCCTGCATCCAAGGCCCATTTTGAAACAGTGTGTCAACTTCTAACTTTAGTTGGTATTCCTTACCAAATTAACCATCGGTTGGTGCGCGGGCTCGACTATTATAATAATACCGTTTTCGAGATCACTTCCAATGAGCTGGGAGCTCAAAATAGCTTGGGCGGGGGCGGGCGCTACGATGGCCTCATCGCGCAGCTAGGGGGGCCTGATTTGCCCGCTTTTGGTTTTGGAACGGGCCTGGAAAGGATCATCCAGACAATGCTTGCGCAAAAGGTCCCTTTACCCGAAGCACCAGCTTCTGCCTTGCTTTTGATTCCCCTCGGCGCTGAGGCTTCTTTCGAATGTTTTAAGCTCGTTTGCATGATGCGTGAGCGTGGTTTGAAGGTCGAAATGGACTTTTCCGGCAAAAAATTGAAAAATACACTACGGTATGCCGACGCAGCTAAAATCCGTTATGTAGCTGTGATCGGAGACCAAGAGCTCGAGACAGGAATAATTGAGCTCAAGGAAATGGCTACAAGTACTACTACAACTCTTTCTTTAGATAGGTTAATCGATGCGATACAAGAGAACTCATAACTGCAATGATTTAAATGCACAGCAGATTGGACAGTCCGTTTCACTAGCGGGATGGGTCCATCGTAGGCGGGACCACGGTGGACTGATTTTTATCGATTTGCGCGACCGTTTTGGTCTCACACAAATCGTTTTTCGTCCTCTCCATGCAGATTTACATGCTGAGGCATCTCACCTGCGCTCTGAGTGGGTAATATCTGTCCAAGGGACCGTAGTGGCTAGGGCAGAAGGGATGGCAAACACTAAGCTCAAGACAGGAGAGATTGAAATTGAGGTCACAGGCATGGAGATTCTTTCCAAAGCAAAGACCCCTCCCTTTTCGATCAACGATGAACACCTGCAGGTCAATGAAGAGCTCCGCTTCAAATACCGTTATCTCGATATTCGGCGTGGAGAGATCGCAAAACGCCTTGTGTTGCGCCACAAACTCATTTTAGCTGTGCGCAATTATATGGATCGGCACGGCTTTCTTGAAATCACTACGCCCATTCTAGCCAAATCGACTCCGGAAGGGGCTCGAGACTACTTAGTGCCCTCGAGGGTCTATCCCGGCAGTTTTTTTGCTCTGCCTCAATCTCCGCAGCTCTTTAAACAATTGCTTATGATTGCAGGGATGGACCGTTACTTTCAGATCGCTACCTGCTTCCGAGATGAAGATTCTCGCAGCGATCGCCAGCCTGAATTTGCACAGGTTGACGTAGAAATGAGCTTTGGCTCACAAGAAGAGCTCTTCTTGCTGATGGAAGGGCTGTGCACCGAAATTTTCCAAGCCTGCTTAGGATTGCAACTCAAGACACCTTTTCCCAGAATGGCTCATAAAGAGGCCATGGAACAATATGGATGCGACAAACCCGATTTGCGTTTCGAAATGCCACTCATCCGTGTCGATGAGATTGTCCGTCTTTCCGACTTTACTGTCTTCAAAGAACAACTTGAATCTGGAGGCATCGTCAAAGGGCTCTGTGTAAAAGGGGGGGGCGAAAAAATCTCTCGTAAGCAGATCGAAGACTATACCGCTTTTGTCGGCCATTTTGGAGCCAGGGGATTGGCCTGGATCAAAATATCCGAAGAGGGCCCTACCTCGAGCATCGTTAAATTCTTCGACAAGCCTCTATTAGACCGTTTAGTTTCCCAGATGAAGGCCGAGAAAAATGACCTCTTATTGTTTGTTGCAGCAGAAGAAACAACTGTCAACCAAGCTCTCGATCACCTACGCCGCCGTTTGGCTAAAGATTTAGGGTTAATCGATCCTGCACGCTACGAGTTTGTCTGGATTACAGAGTTTCCCTTGATGCAATGGGATAAGGAAACACAAAACTATGCTTGTGAGCACCATCCTTTTACCTCTCCTCATGTCGATGACATCCCTCTTTTAGATACCAATCCCTCAAAGGTGCGCTCATCGAGCTATGATCTTGTCTTAAACGGATACGAACTAGGTTCAGGCTCGCAGCGGATTTTTGATGGGGAGCTGCAAGCAAAAATTTTCAGTTTACTCAAATTATCTCCTGAAGATATTAAAAAACGTTTTGGATTTTTTATCGAAGCTCTGCAATATGGGACACCGCCTCATATGGGTATAGCCCTAGGAGTCGACCGAATTGCCATGCTGCTCACCGGAGCTGAAAGCATCCGCGATGTGATTGCTTTCCCAAAAACGCAAAAAGCGTTTGACCTGATGCTAGATGCCCCTTCAGAGGTTGCCCAGCATCAGCTTACAGAACTCAAAATTCACGTGGAGTCACCCGAATGAAACATTGGATCCTATCTGCACTGATTTTATTCTCTCTTCCTGCTTTTGCAGACGAGAAGACCGAAGAGATCGACTATGATCGCCTTTCTGAGACATTGGGACATCTGATTGTCCGCCAACTCAACCAACCCGGCTTCTCTTTCCAATTGGACAGAGTCATCCAGGGTATGAAAGACGAACAAGCAGGAAAACCCTCCCCTTTGGCGGAAGAAGAATATGAGCAAATGGTCTGTACGCTTCAGGAACAACAGTTTGTACAAGTTGCAGAGCAAAATTTAGCTCAAGCCAATACCTTTTTGCATCAAAATGCAGCTAAAAAGGGTATGAAAACAGTTGACGAGGAGAAGCTTCAGTACGAAATTTCTCACGAAGGGAATGGAGAATCTGTCGGTCCCGATTCCATCCCCCTGATTTACTACAAAGGACAGCTCATTGATGGCACTATTTTTGCAAGCTCAGAGGGAATGAGCCAACCTATTGCCCTACCCATTAAACAATCGATTCCAGGGTTTGCTAAAGGCATTGTAGGCATGAAAGAAGGGGAAAAAAGAGTCCTCTATATCCATCCTGAGCTAGCTTATGGCCTGTCGGGGCAATTACCTCCTAACTCGCTGCTCATTTTCGAAGTTGAGGTAGTAAAAGCAAATGCCGTAGCCGGTGAAATTGCTCAACAAGATGTGGAATCTAAGATTCAAACGGAACGATGAGAATTGTGCTTTTTGCCCCTGAGATTCCTCAAAATGCTGGTAATGTCGCCCGTTCGTGCGCTGTTACCGGCGCTCAGCTTTTTCTAGTCCGTCCCTTGGGCTTCAATCTCACCGACAAACACCTGAAACGCTCAGGCCTGGATTACTGGAATGATGTTGAGGTCCTTATTGTGGACAGTCTAGAAGAAGCCCTCAATGGCCCCGCCTATTTTTTGTCTACTAAAGGGACAAAGTCGTATACGGATATAACTTTTGAAAGAAATGCTTGCCTTGTCTTTGGCTCAGAAACTGCCGGACTTCCAGCCTGGGTACATGAAAAATGGCCTGGACAGTTCTACAAGGTCCCCATGAAACCACAAGCGCGCTCGTTGAATCTCTCAAACACCGTCGCTATTGTACTCTACGAGGCTCTGCGCCAACACAATTTTGTATTTTTTAATTAAATACAAAGACACAAAGATACAAAGCCACAAAGCCACTGAGATAGAAAAGTAGACCTCTCCCTTCTCTATGGCTTTGTCCCTTTGCGTCTCTGTGTATAAATAATCCTAAAAACGGCAGTTGGAGACGGCAAAGTGATGCAAGCTTTTGATTTAGAATCACTTTTAATAGGGGGCGCACATTCCCAAATGGTGAAGGGGCCCCCTAATGGAAGCGATTCTGGATCAAAAGATTGCGTCAATTTGCCGTCTCCAACTGCCGTTTTTAGGATAATACCTAAAGGACTTCGGTGACCATTTTACGAAGAGAATCGAGGTCCTTTAGGCCCACCACTCGCTTGACCACTTCTCCGTTTTTGAAAAGGATCAAAGTAGGAATGGAAGTGACCTCGAATCTGGCAGCCACGCTGACTGACTGATCAGTGTCGACCTTTGCTACGGTCATCTTACCTGACATCTCTTGGGCTAGTTCTTCTACGATGGGGGCAAGCATCCTACATGGACCACACCAATCGGCATAAAAATCGATAAGAACCACTCCTTGAGCAACTCCTTGATCGAAATTATCATCATTGAATTGCTTGATCAAATCTGAATGGGCCATTTTTTCTCCTAAGAATTCGAAAAGTTCACCAAATCTTAACCTGATGGTGCAAATAATTCAACTGTACCCTTATGATTTTTCTCGATGCGGCCATGGCGGAATTGGTAGACGCGCTAGATTCAGGTTCTAGTCGGGGCAACTCGGTGGAAGTTCGACTCTTCTTGGCCGCAAATCATGAAGAATACTAATCATATCTTGGTTGTCGCAAACGGCGAGCCCCCCTCTCCCGCTCTTCTGCAGTGCTTGCTAAAAGAACACGGCAGGTTAGTGGCCGTTGATGGGGGTTTGCATATCTGTCTCCGTTATGGCCTAGAGCCTGACCTGTTGATCGGAGATTTTGATTCTATTTCCAAGCAGACTCGCTCTCAGCTTTCCAAAACCCTACAAATCCATACCCCCGATCAAGGTAAAAGCGATCTCGAAAAAGCCCTGGAATATCTTTTCCAAGAGGGAAGTGATTCCACGCTCATCACTGTGTGTGGCGCATCGGGCAAGAGACTGGATCACACTTTGACAAACATTTGCCTCCTTTGTCGCTATCCTGGTAAAGTAAAATTTGAGTCGGATACCGAATGGAGCATGGCCCTACCTCCCTCCTACACATTCACCAGTAAAAAAGGGCAATTGCTGTCACTTATTCCGGTCAGCACCTCAGCCCAAGGCGTCGTGACACAAGGATTGAAATGGGAACTCAACGGGGCTACATTGGACAAATATTTTGTCAGCATTTCCAATGTATGTTTGGGAGATCGTGTTTCAATCACATTTGCTTCGGGTAACCTTGTAGCATGTTTTGCAAAAGTGGGAGTACATGGGGAGTCTTAGATCTATTGGGCAAGTGATCACAGCAGGCTTATTCTTAGCTGGCATTTGCTTGGGTATTGCATATTTCAGCATCCCCATTTTGACGGGGATTGCCGGTTTTATACCCGGCTGTTTGATGACTCTCCTTGTATGGATTTTTTCCCTGGCAATTGGGTTGCTCTATGCCGAAGCGACTTTGACCCAACCAGATGGCGCCAACCTTGCCTCAATCTCCTATGCCCTTTTGGGCAAAACATGGATGATCATCCTTTCTATCGTTTTCTGTATCAACCTCGTTACCTATCTCGCCTCTTATGCTTATTTTGCAGCAGAATTCTTTCAATGGTTCTTTGAAAGAGCCTTTCATATCTCAATCTCCCCGTTGATGGCTGAGCTTTTTAGTACACTCCCTTTTTGCTTGATTGTCTTTTTGGGATTGCAGTTTTCCATGCGCTTGAGCTCACTACTTGTCATTGGACTTCTGATTTCATTTATCCTGATGTGCTACCAAGGGAGCACATCCGTTGTATCCACCCGCCTTTTGGAACGGCATTGGACCTACACCATTTTTTCAGTCCCAATCCTGTTTAGCTCTCTGGGATTCGTTGGCATTGTTCCTGTGCTATGCACCTATCTGGACAGAAGTCCTACCAAAATTCGTCTTACTTTAGTAATGGGCACAGTGATCCCTTTGGTCATCTATATTTTTTGGCAGTGGTTCATGTTGGGCTCTTTTTCAGTCAGCAAATTTTGGGTTTTGTACGAAGAAGCGGCCAATTCTGGGTCAGTGATCTCTCTTACCCAAACAATCCCTAACGTTAAATATTTTTTAAACTTTCTTGTTTTTTTCTCAATGGCCACCTCTTTAATTGGAAATGGAGTTGCTACCGTAGAATTTCTAAGAGATCTGCTGCACATGCCTTTGAAAAAGTGTAGAGGCTTACCCCGTTTAGCGATCTGCTGTTTCGTGTTTGGATTAACATTGCTAGCTGCTCTATATCAAGGACAATTTTTTATCTCCTTGATTCAGAAATTTACAGCACCTTTAGGCTCCATTTTGATCAATGGGATGATCCCTGTCCTAATGGTTGTTCAGGCCCGTTATTTACAAAAGCTTCAGGGTCCTAGAATGCTCAGCGGGGGTAGTATTTCCCTTTTTGCCCTGGGGTTATGCTTACTTATCTTAATTTATTTAGAAGGAGTGGAGTTCATTAGCTCCTAGAATCCCTTGTATATAAACCGGCTGTTTGATACCTTATTCTTCTAAAAACAGAATTTTGAGGCATTCTAATGGTCCTGCCCGCTACCATGAAAACCACTCTTTTACAGTTTCTGCAAGAGAGACGCTCTCCCGAGCTTCTTGTTGCCTATCTCTTTTATTTAGAGCAGCGTTTTCAATTGCATCCTGTTGCTTTTGTACGCGACAAGATGATTTATCAAAGTACAGAAGAAGCAATCAAAAAGCTCGAAGCAGAAGGTAAGGTTTGGCGCGAGACCGAAATCAAAATCGGCTATGGCCCTCCTGCTGTTGATGAATTGACAAGAAAAATTTATATCTGCCCCTTTACCGGAAAAGTCTTTGCAGACAATACCCATCCCAATCCTCAAGATGCCATTTACGATTGGGTCTCTAAGTGCCCTGAAAACACTGAAAGATTGGGTGGAGTTCCAGTTAAACGCTTTTTCGTATCCGAAGATCCGGATGTGATTCGTAATTACATTAAGCCTCCTAAAGTAGCGACATCCAAAACTGTTTTCTCATCTGCTGTTACTGGAAAGTTGTACAACTCTAAAGAGGCAGTGATCCGGGACTTTAAAGAGCATTACCTCAAACCCATGACACTTGTCGAAGTACAGAATCAAAATCGTTTCCAACTCGAAGAATCGTTCCTCAGCTTCATTCAAGACCACCTCCAAGAAGATAAAATTGCCGGTTTTGTGGAAAATTTAGCGGAAGATCCCGCATTCCATCCTTTTGTCACCAAATGGATCGAGGCGGAAGAATAGGCGTTTATAGTACCCAATCAGCAGAAGATACCATTGCGTACGGCCGCACTCTGGCTGAGCATTTAAAGCCGGGGGATGTGGTATGTTTGTTTGGGGATTTAGGAGCAGGCAAAACGACCCTGATCAAGGGAATTGTAGGAGCTTTAACTCCCGCCGACCCTGATACTGTTTGCAGTCCTACCTTTGCGTACATGAATATCTACACCGGAGCTACGCCTGTTTTCCACTTTGATTTGTATCGATTAGAGGATAGCGAGGCATTTTTAAGCCTCGGATTTGAAGAATACCTGTTCGGCCAGGGCATCTGCTGCATTGAATGGAGCGAGAGAATTGAGGCAATTCTCCCTCCCTATACGCAACGGATCACCCTAGAACACGCAGGAGAAGCAAAACGGATCATCACACATGAAATTCCAAAAAGCCCATTACCTGAAAACAGTTGTTCAGAGCAAAGATCTTCCTACCTACGATGACTTGCCTGAAATTGCAGTATTGGGCCGATCGAACGTAGGTAAATCCTCTTTACTGAACAATCTTTTTGGTTCTAAAAATCTGGTAAAAACCTCCTCAACGCCCGGAAAGACCCGCGCGCTGAATTTTTTTCTTGTCGATGAGCAGCTTGTATTTGTAGACATGCCAGGTTATGGGTATGCCGGGGGGCCTGTAAGCGATAAAAAACAGTGGGGCGCACTCATAGAGCACTATCTTAATACAAGGCCCACCTTGAAAATCTTGCTTTTCTTGTTCGATATCCGACGCTTGCCAAGCCCAGAAGATGAACAGATGTTGGATTGGATACGTCACCGTGGCCTTCCTACCCTTCTCTTGCTAACTAAAGCCGATAAAGTAGGCCAGTCAGAGCGCGCCCTGCAGACCAGGAGAATAACAAGTAGGCTAAAAGACATCCCCTATGTACACTATTCAGTAATCAAAAACGAAGGGCGCAAGGAATTGATCGCCAAGATATGTGGAATCCTCTATGGCTCTGCTTAAAGAAGCGACGTTCATCTGCCTCGATTGTGAATTTACAGGTCTTGACCCTGAAAATGATCGCATTCTTGAGTTAGCCGCTGCCCGCTTTAAATTAAGCGGGGTGATCGACAACATCGATTTGCTCGTCAATCCCGGATGCACTATTTCACCCGAATCGTTTGCGATCCACCATATTTCTGAAGAAATGATTTCTTCGAAACCCTTCATCGAATCGGTTCTACCCTCCTTTTTAGCCTTTGTGGGCCGAGATACCATTGTTGGACATGCCATAGGATGCGACCTTGATATGCTCGAAAAAGCAGCAAACCGTGCAGGCATTCCCTATCACCTCAAAGGACGCTCTTCTATCGATACGCTGCGCCTAGCCCGCATGTACGGAGATAGCCCCAACAATTCCTTAGAAACCCTTGCCTCTCATTTTAATGTTGCTAATCCGGGATCGCATCGTGCGCTCAACGACGTGATGATGAACATCGAGGTTTTCAAACACCTTGTACGGAAATTCAGAACCGTAGATCAAATTTTCGATGTCTTGTCCCATCCCATCAAGATGAAATACATGCCGCTTGGTAAGCACAAAGGCCGGCTCTTTAGTGAAATTCCCTTCCAATATCTTCAATGGGCCGCACACGTGGATTTTGACCAGGACCTACTTTTCACTATACGCCTGGAGTTAAAAAAAAGAAAAAAAGGGGAAAATTTTGGACAAGCAGCCAGCCCCTTTGCAGATCTATAGGAGTACTTTCATGGAAATAAAAGGTTCATTTGACGTGAAAATTGGCCTCGCCGAAATGTTGAAGGGAGGAGTCATCATGGATGTCACCAACCCCGTTCAAGCCAAAATCGCTGAAGATGCGGGTGCATGCGCCGTGATGGCCCTTGAGCGGATCCCTTCCGACATCCGTATCGAGGGTGGAGTAGCTCGGATGAGCTCCATCGACCTTATCAAAGCTATTCAAGATACGGTTTCCATCCCTGTCATGGCTAAATGCCGCATTGGCCACTTTGCAGAAGCTCAGATTTTAGCTGCCCTTGAAGTGGATTTTATCGATGAAAGTGAAGTGCTCACACCGGCTGATGAAGAAAACCACATCGACAAAAATCCCTTTACCATTCCCTTTGTCTGCGGAGCCCGCGATCTGGGAGAAGCGTTGCGCCGTATCGGAGAGGGTGCCGCTATGATTCGTACCAAAGGGGAGGCCGGCAGTGGAAACATTGTTGAGGCGGTACGCCACATGAGGGCTATTCAATCAGCGATACGCCGGCTCCAAACAATGGAACCATCGGAGCTGATGGCCGAGGCCAAAAGGCTCATGGCCCCTTATGAACTTGTCTGCCAAATCGCCCGTACAGGCAAACTCCCTGTCCCTAACTTTTCAGCAGGAGGCATTGCTACACCTGCTGACGCTGCCCTGATGATGCAACTTGGGGCTGAAAGCATCTTTGTTGGATCGGGCATTTTCAAATCCAGTGACCCTGAGAAACGGGCAAGAGCGATGGTGCTTGCTGCCACTTACTACAAAGATGCTCAAAAGCTAGTTGAAATCTCAGCTGGCCTCTTGTCTGGGATGCCAGGGATCGATCTGCGCAAGTTGGCTAAAGAGGAGCTATTGGCCTCCCGTGGTTGGTAAAATAGGTGTATTGGCCTTGCAAGGGGCTTTTGCTAAACATGTCGATGTGCTCGAGCGGATCGGGGTTTCGGCTCTTGAGGTTCGCTACCCTTCCCAACTCTCCCATTGTGATGGCCTGATTTTACCCGGTGGAGAATCGACTACCATGACAAAGCAAATTCTTGAGATGGGCTTTGCCCAGCCTCTTAAAGAGTTTGCGCAGCACGCCCCCCTGTTTGGCACCTGTGCAGGCATGATTTTGATGGCGCAAGCTGGGATTTTGGGACTTCTTGACATCACCGTAGATCGCAATGCGTATGGTAGACAGTCAGATTCGTTTTCTTGCAACTTAGATCTCACTTTCACATCCTCTCCCCTAAGGGCTCGTAAAGAAATAACTTCCGAATTTGAACTCTGCGAGACAAAGCCCGATCGAAGCGAGCGTAGCTTGTATCCGAGCGAGGAGCACCATTCCCAAATTGAGAAGGGCGAGGCGGAGGATCGATTGGGCGAGGTCGTAGCCAGTCCAAATGCGGAAGTTATTTCTTTACGAGCCCTTAAAGCCATTTTTATCCGCGCGCCGCGCATTTCAAGCATTGACTCTTCAAATGTCCAGATTCTTGCAAGCTATGCAGGTATTGCTGTTTGCGTGAGGCAAGGATTCCATTTAGCCTCTTCTTTTCATCCGGAGTTGACAAATGATCCGATAATGCATCAATATTTTATCCAACTATGCATGCAGGAAAAACAGTCGGCTCAACGGCCATCACAAACCATACCTACAAAGTCTTTCCAAACGATCTGAATACTAACGGTACAGTGTTTGGAGGATTGGTCATGAGTATGCTCGATCGCATTTCGCTCGTCGTTGCTGAACGACATAGCGAAAAAATCTGTGCAACCGCCTCGGTCGATGCCCTCCATTTTCTAGCTCCCGCGTATGTCGGAGAAGTGCTTATTTTCAAAGCTTCGGTCAACCGGGCATGGAATACTTCGATGGAAATCGGTGTGCGCGTGGAGGCTGAAAATTTCCTGACAGCTGAGCACAGGCATGTGGTTTCTGCCTACTTTACCTTCGTCGCACTCGATGCCCACAATCATCCCACATCAGTGCCTGCAGCAATCCCGAAAACTGAATTAGAAAAAAGGCGCTACGAAGAGGCTGATATCCGGCGTCATCAGCGCTTTGCTGTCGCCTCCTCCACCAAAACGCGCCGTTCCGAAACAAAAAGGGATCATTGAAAAAGCCCCGGGGTTGCACGATCACAAGTGGGTCAATATTATAATATTGACCCACTTGCGATCGTACAACCGCGGAAGCTTTCGCTGTCGCCCAAACTGCAAACTATTTATGATATTTGGTATAATTTTGAGGATTGGTATTCAATCTTCCTAAGGAGAGAGTCGGGTGAAAAGCCAGGCGCCATCGGTTTTGACGTAGAGGAATCTGTCGTGGAGGCGACTTGCCCTTCCTTGCCAAAATTCGATCCTCTCGGGTTCAAGACGGTAACCGGTCCATGTTGACGGACAAGGAACCTCTCGTCCCCTATATTTTTTAGACAGACGGTTATAGGCCTCTTCTAGCTCGTCTCGAGAAGCGAGCGGAGCACTTTGATTGGAGGCCAAGGCTGCTACTTGCGCCTTTTTGGGCCTTTGATGAAAATAGCGAATCGCCTCGCTGCGAGGGATCTTCACAATAGCCCCCTCGATATTCACTTGCCGGTAGATCTCCTTCCACCAAAAAGTCACAGAAGCATAGGGATGTAAACGCAAATGCTCACCCTTGCGGCTTTCAGAGCCAGTGTAAAAACAAAGGCCACGCTTATCGATTTTTTTGAGTAAAACGGTACGCGATGCGGGATGGCCGGCACTCGATACAGTGGCCAAAACCATGCCATTGGGTTCGAAGACGGCAGCTTGGATCGCATCCTCAAGCCATTTTTGAAATTGAACGACAGGGTCAATCTCCAACTCACCCTCCAAGAGGGGCTCGTTGCCATATTCACAGCGCAACTTCTCTATGGATCGTTTCATATTGTTTTGGTATATAGCACATATGGCTAAATTATTTATTGAAGATCTCGATGTTAGAGGAAAGAAAGTGCTCTTACGGGCTGATTTCAATGTTCCTCTTGACGGTGATGGAAATATTACTGATACGACCCGCATAGAAGCCACTCTTCCTTCCATACGGTACATTCTGGATCATGGGGGCGCTTTGATTCTAATGAGTCACTTGGGCCGTCCGAAGGGCGAGCCTGATCCCGCTCTCTCTTTAGCTCCGGTGGCCACTGCCCTTACCGCTATCTTGGAAAGACCTGTTGTTCTCGCAGCGAATTGTATTGGCGGCCAGGTGCGCGTGCAAGTAGATGCCCTGCATCCAGGAGATGTGCTACTTCTTGAAAATCTCCGCTTCCACAGGGCTGAAGAGCATCCCGAGGAAGATCCTGACTTTGCTAAAGAACTTGCCAGTTATGGTTCATGCTATGTCAATGATGCATTTGGTGCTGCCCACCGTAAACACAGCTCTACATACACCATTACTCAGTATTTTCCAGGCCTTGCCGCTGCAGGTTACTTAGTTGAAAAAGAAATCCGCTTTTTAGGAGAGGCTCTTTCCCAGCCTCGCCACCCCTTCTATGCACTCATTGGCGGGGCTAAAGTGTCTACGAAGATCGGCGTCATCAAAGCCCTTTTACAAAAGGCGGATCATCTTTTAATCGGTGGAGGCATGGCCTATACATTCCTCAAAGCACAGGGCATTCCTATTGGCGATTCACTTGTCGAAAATGAGCTTGTCCCCTTGGCTGCGCAGCTACTCAAAGAGCACAGAGCTCAACTGGTGCTGCCCCTTGATTTTTTAGTAGCCACGGCATGCAATGAAAATGCACCCTCAAAACTTGTTTCATCCACAGTGGGAATTCCGCTTGGTTATCAAGGTCTTGACATCGGCCCCCAAACTATCGCCCTATTCAAAAAAACTCTTGCTGATGCACAAACCATCCTTTGGAATGGCCCGCTCGGTGTTTACGAATTGGATCGTTTTGCAAGTGGAACACTTGCAATTGCAAAGTATCTAGCAACCTTGCAAGCAACTTCCATTGTAGGAGGAGGAGATTCGATTGCAGCTATCAATGAGGCTCAAGTGGGAGATAAAATCTCGCATCTCTCCACAGGAGGAGGAGCAAGCCTGGAATATATCGAATATGGAACACTGCCCGGTATCGAAGCCCTATCGGAGAAAATCATCCAAACTCAAGTTAATACCATTTCCAGAAAATAAAGTCACAAATTGGCACTGTATAATATGCCATTTTTGAATGATCCTTTCTCGCTTAGGTGCAAAAAGATAGACTTCGAAACGATCATCCAAATCTGTCATGTTATCCAGTACCACTTCATGAATTTATTTTCTGGAAATAGTATAAGAGCTGACTGGACGAGGGCAGAACCGCTTGGCACCCATCTGCATCCCGATGGTCATGCAGGCAGCAAGCCCTGCCACGCCCAATAAGACATAGCCGAGCTGTGGGCTTGTCAAAACATGCGCAGCTCCAAGTGATCCAAAGGTAATTAATAGTGCCGCAACTAAGGAACTAGCAATCAAATCAGCTCGACGCTCATGCAAATCCTTACCCAGCAATTTAACAACCATATACCCCCCACCCAAGCCTAACGCGGTCCATCCCGTAGCACATGAAGGATAAGCCTGTGCAGAGGCCATACTCCCAATCACTAAAACAGCGATCATCACCAAACTACCACATAGATGGGATGCTCTCGAGCAGTCAGTCTCGTTGCCTACAAAATAATCGTAGTCATCTTTGTAGGAAGCGGCATAAGCGGGTAATTTGCTGATAGAAGACATATTACTCAATGGGTTAGAACATCAGAACCAAGAAAAAATAGCGGAAATGCTTGAGCGAAGCAAGCAAAACCCTAGCGCAGCTCCAAGAGCTGCACCAAGTGAATCGCCAAGGAAACCGTACGGTGATTATTATTGTCTTTGTGCAAGAGTCAGTACTCCATAAGCACATCCTCCGCAACAAACGCAACAACATGCAAGGCTGAGGCCAATAATTGTCGGAGCAATCACACACCATCCAGCTGTGATCGGCGTCACAATACCTGCGATCGCAAGGGAGCCAATAATGGTAAGAGCAACTGCTTGAATAAGTTGATAAACAGCGGCACTACGTAGCAACGGGTGTTTAGCACTGATAATCGACCCGATAGCTGTCAGGATGAGTGGGACAGAAAATCCTACTACACATCCTCCGGCTACAACTCCATTCATGTGGCCCGCAACAGCAACACACCCAATAATAAACAGAACCAAATTTATTACTTGGCTTGACCTAGTAAGCGCATTTTGATTCTGGAACGGATCCATCTCCGTTAAACCTTGTAAAGCCCCTGAATCAAATGGTGAAACGCTACCCATCTTTATCTCCCTGTTTTTTTACTCCATTGTAGTTTAATTTCTTTAAGAAGTCATCAAGAAAATAAAAACTTTACACAAATCTACCCTTGCTTAGTTGGTCCTTGATTGATATGGCTGGTTTGTTTACAATAGGGGCCTCTAAATTACGGCTAAGACTGAAATGTCTTTTATTCGATCTTTTTTCTTTCTAGGTAATTATTATTTAAGGTGTGGACACGATTATGGCTCGTGACAAGGGTGGTTTTTCTCCTTTAAGAGCTTATTTTTGGCCCATTCATGCGCATGAATTGCGCAAATTCCTCCCCCTGCTAGCAATGGCTTTCTTCATCGGATTTAACTACAACATCCTACGCAACATGAAGGATGCTCTTTTGGTAACTGCCGAGCATTCGGGGGCCGAGGTTATCCCCTTCATTAAAGTGTGGGGGATTCTACCCGGGGCCCTTTTACTGACTTTCATCTACAGTCGCCTCAATAACCGGATGAAACGGGATCAAGTCTTTTTGACAATGATCCTGATTTTCCTCGGATTTTTTGCCCTATTCACTTTCTGTATCTATCCCTTACAACACATCCTGCACCCTCATAAAACCGCTGATTTTCTCCAAGCCTACCTCCCCACAGGGTTTAAAGGATTGATTGCAATGTTTCGCTATTGGACATTCAGTAGCTTTTACATCATGTCGGAACTGTGGAGCTCAACGGTTCTATCCATGCTCTTCTGGGGCTTTGCTAACGAGGTCACACGCCTTCCGGAAGCCAAACGCTTTTACGGCCTAATTGCCATCGGCCTGAATGTAGCTGCCATCACATCGGGACAGGTTTCCTATTTTCTGTGCTCAGGGCTGAGCCACCAACTCTCTTTTACAGAAAACCCTTGGCACCAATCAGTGATTCTACTAACAGTGGTCGTGCTGATCTCGGGCGTGGCGATTATAGGCATTTTCCGTTACATGACAAAGGCCGTCTTGCCCCACGAAGACCATTCTGGCCATTCTGGATGTCGCAAAGAAACCATCAAAATGTCGATGCGCGAAAACTTTGCCATTCTGGGCAGATCCAAATACCTTCTCTCCATTGCCATCATCGTCCTAGCCTATAACCTTGCGATTAACTTAGTAGAAGTGATCTGGAAAGACCAGGTCCGGCAACTTTACCCTGACCCCAATAATTTTAACGGCTACATGAGCCAAATCACCACCATTACAGGTATTATTTCCTTTTTCACCTCACTTTTGATCTCTGGTCAATTGATCCGTAGGTTCGGATGGACAGTCGGCGCTCTGATTACCCCTATCATTTTACTCGTATCGTGCTCTGCCTTCTTCTTTTTCTTCTTCGGACAAGAGAGTATGGCAGGTATCTTGGCTATGTTGGGTACATCGCCTTTAGCTCTTGTTGTCTTCTTTGGCTCGATGCAAAACTGCATCTCACGAGCATCCAAATTCACCCTTTTTGATTCGACCAAGGAGATGGCTTTTATCCCGCTAAGTATTTCAGAAAAATTGAAAGGAAAGGCGGCGATCGATGGGGTGGGCTCACGTCTTGGCAAATCGGGCGGTTCAATCATCCATCAAAGCTTACTCGTCATCTTCTCTTCGATTGCTGCCAGCGCTCATATTGTCGCAGCGCTCTTGTTCCTGGCGATCTTCTTCTGGATCGGTGCTGCCCTCTCTCTTGGCAAGCAGTTTAATGCCTTGCCTGGAATGGCAGGACAACCCCTTCCCGAAAACAAACCCTCACCCGAACTTGCCATCGGTCATTAAAAAGAGGAAAGACAGCAGCAATTTAGGAAGTGGTGCGGCGGTAGCGTAGGAGGAGTTCCAAGAAGGCAAGCATGGCCATGACTAAGAACACGATATAGACGTAGGTCGGAAAAACTACATTGAGTGTCAGGCCTATCAGTAATACGAATTGAGCCACAGTGGTGATTTTTCCCCACCAAATGGCTTTGCACTCATAATCTGCCCATCCTTTGACAAAACCTAGAAAAAGACCAAATAAGCAGATAGAGATATCTCGTGACAGCAGAGAGCTGAGTTCAAAAATATGAATCTTTTTTTCCAGAAAGAAAATCCCGCCTGCAAAAAATACGAAGAATTTATCCATAATGGGGTCTAAAACGGCACCAAACTGGGTTGTAGTCCTTTGGCGGCGAGCAATGTAGCCATCCAGAAAATCACTTACCATAGCTAGCACGATCGCCAAAAGACGGATAAGAGGATTCTCTTGCAGGAAAGCGAGGGCAAATCCAGCGCGAGAAAGAGATAGGACGTTGGAAAGATTAAGGATCATGGTCTCTCATATACACTTTCATTGGATTCGTATCTCAACTTAGACTAACATATCACAATCACCTCATACAACGATTTAATATTTCTAAAAATGGAGAGCTTAAGTTAGATTGGTTCTTTCTCCTCAACTTATTGGAATAGGATCATGAAAGGTATTTACGAGTCGGTATTTATGAGCTCACTGCGGGCATTTTTTGTCACCCTTTTCGGATCATTAGGGATAGCACTCGCCTGTGTGGCAGTAGCTCTTGTCTATGTACTTGTTGCAGCTGGAGTGAAGGAAGAATCTTTACCTTCCAAGGTCAAAGTGTTGGCAGATGCCTCTGGAAACCGGGATAAATTAAGTTCCAGCTATCCTGTTTTACTTCAAATTTCATTGGACGGAGAAATTGGAAAAGAGAAGCTGACTGGCAAACAGATCGATGAAGTTCTGCTCGAATCCCGAGAAGATGTCTTAGAAGGACGGGTCAAAGGTATTTTGCTAGTGATCAATTCCCCAGGAGGAGGTGCCCATGATTCCGATTTGATCTATAGGCTACTCAAAGCTTATAAAGAAAAATACCAACTCCCCATCTTCGCTTTTGTGGATGGGATGTGTGCTTCTGGAGGGTACTATATCGCCTGTGCAGCCGACAAAATCTATGCAAGTAATGTCAGCATGATCGGTTCCATTGGAGTCTTATCATGGCCTCCCTTCATGAATGTGGTAGGGGCCCTTGAAAAGGTAGGTGTGAATGCACTGACACTATCTGCGGGACAGGGAAAAGATGAAATGAATCCTTTCCGTACCTGGAAACCAGACGAACAAAAACAATATCAAACTCTCATCAATTTCTATTACAACACTTTTGTTGATATAGTAGCTCAAGACCGCCCCATCCCTAAAGAAACCATTATCAACGACTTAGGGGCGAAGGTTTTTCCTGCACCCGAAGCGGTCTCTTTGGGCCTTATCAATGAGAGCGGGGTATCTCGCAATCAGGCCTTGACTGCCCTGGCTGAAGCTGCTGGCATCAAAGGTAAGTACCAAGTGGTTGGTTTTGAATCTGAATCGTGGTGGAAAAAGTTGTTCAAAGAACAAGCGGGCTCACCACTGTTTAAAGGGACCCTCAAACATGAAATGGGGCTGCCCATACATAATGGCAACCCATTTAGCTATATTTTTCGCCCGTGACAAAGAATAGACTATATATTCTTGACGTCTCCGGCTTTATTTTTCGGGCTTACTTTGCCCTGCCGCCGATGCAAAATCCTAGGGGGGAGCCGACTCACGCTCTGTTTGGTTTCATCCGTTCTGTGCTGAAGCTGTTTAAGGATTTTAACCCTGAGCACATCGTTGCCGTCTACGATGGGCCAGATAATAAAAAACAGCGCCAAGAGCTTTATGAACACTATAAGGCTAATAGAACCCGTGAATATGCTGATTTACCCGAGCAGATAGAACGGGCAAGAGAATTTTGCACTCTGATGGGAATCGCACAAATTGAGGTGCCCGGTGTAGAAGCTGATGACGCCATGGGCAGTATCGCCATATGGGCAGCGCAAGCCGGCTTTGAGGCGTATTTGTGCACAAGTGATAAGGACCTGTGCCAACTTGTCAATGATCATATCTTCGTTCTCAATCCCTGGAAAGAGAACCTCATTATAGACGCCGCTCAAGTTGAGGAAATCTATGGAGTGCCCCCGTCTCAAATCGTCGATTTGCTTGCCATCATGGGAGATAGTTCGGACAATATTCCAGGTTTGCCCGGCTTCGGACCCAAAACAGCAGTTCCTCTTTTAAAAGAATTCGGCTCCCTTGAAAACATCCTTGCCTCACCCGAAAAAGTGAAGGGGGCCAAAAAGCAAGAGACGCTTCGAGCAGAAGCAGAAACTGCCCTGCTTAGCAAACGGCTGGCTACGATCTATACCGATGTCGATTTTTTCAAAGACCCTCGGTTTTTTGCAACCGGCAAGCCGGAGGCTGCACCCCTCAAAGCCTTTTATCTCGATATGGGCTTCTCAACACTCGCACGCGAGCTAGACGCGCTTTTTCGAGTCGAAGAAAAAACAGTCTACCTTCTTGTCGACACACCACTTGGCTTACAGGAGCTTGTCTGCAAGTTGAAACAGGCAGGCGAGATTGCATGGGATGTGCAAGCTACCAGCGCTCGGCCCACAGTGGCTGAGCTTGTGGGAGTGGGATTTTCCATCGAGGAGGGCGAGGCCTACTATGTGCCACTCAATGGTGAATTGGGCGCGTCTATGGTTTTACATACCTTAAAACCTCTTTTCGAAGATCCTACTTTAAGCTTTATCAGTCACAATGCCAAATATGCCACCCATGTTTTGGCAAACGTGGGTATTAAGGCGCCAAGGGTTGTGTTCGACACCATTTTAGCCGCCTATCTCCTCAATTCCTCGAGCCGTCGCTATTCGCTAGATCATTTAGCTCTTCAATACTTTGGGAAGGTCAAAACCCCCCTGAAGGGCATAACAGGCACTGGTAAAAAAGAGATCTCCCTCGAAAAGGTTCCCATTGCAGAGCTTTGTCACTTTTCTGGGCAAAATGCCGATTATACACTGCGTTTGAAGCGTATCTTGTCTCCCGAGATTGCCAAACGAGGCTTGGAGCCTATTCTGTTTGACCTCGAACTGCCCTTATCCAAGATTTTATTCAAGATGGAGCGCGCCGGCGTGTATCTTGATGCTGCGCTCATTGAAACCTTTTCTCGCGAAATCGCGCATGATCTACATCAGGCTCAACAAGAGATTTATGCACTAGCTCATGAAGAGTTCAATATCAGCTCCCCCAAGCAGCTTTCGATCATCTTGTTTGAAAAAATGGGCATCAAACCCATTAAAAAAACAGCCACTGGACATTCCACCAATGCCGATGTTCTTGAGGCACTGGCAAAAGAGCATCCAATTGCAGATAAATTACTTAAGTTCCGTTCTTTGGAAAAATTACGCTCCACTTATTTGGAGACCTTACCCCATGAGATCAATCCACGCACAGGTAGGATCCATCCCACCTTTAACCAATTTGTAGCCGCCACCGGGCGTTTGGCTTGCCAAGATCCTAATTTACAAAATATTCCTGTACGCACCCCGCAAGGGAAGCGGATCAGAGAGGCCTTCTGCGCCCAAAAAGGCTGGAGTTTTTTGGCGGCCGATTACTCCCAAGTTGAGTTGCGCCTGCTTGCACACCTCAGTGGCGATGAGCGCCTCATCGAAGCCTTTCAGGCCGGCGAGGACATACACACCTATACAGCTTCCCTAGTTTTCGGCATTCCCCTGCAACAGGTAAGCTCCACACAAAGATATCAGGCCAAGGCGATCAACTTCGGGATCATCTATGGCCAACAGGCATACGGACTCTCACAAGAGCTGGGAATTGATGTCAAAGAAGCCCTTACCTTTATTGAGAATTATTTTATCCGCTACCCGCGCGTACTCGACTTTGTCAATGCCTGCATCGAAACTACTCGTAAAGAAGGTAAAGCCGTAACCATGATTGGTAGGGAAAGAGAGATTCCCGAAATCCAGAGCACCAACACAATCCTACGCAATGCTGCCGAGAGGCTGGCTGTCAATACCCCTCTCCAAGGGAGCGCTGCAGACCTGATTAAGCTTGCCATGTTAGAGATAGATTCCTTATTGAGTCAAAATAAGATGCAGACAAAGATGGTGCTCCAGATTCATGATGAATTGATTTTTGAGGTCCCCGACGAGGAAATTGAACAGTTGCAGCCACTTGTCAAAAAAGGGATGGAGGGAGTATTTTCTCTTAAAGTTCCTCTTATAGTAGACGTCAACATTGGCAAAAATTGGGCGGAATGCTAAGCTTGAGTTTACCAGGGCCAATTTGTCAGGAGTCTTGCAATTGGCTCTAAAGAGAATTGCGGTAACTGGCGGGATCGCATCAGGCAAATCAACTGTATGCCGTCTGTTTGAGGAGCTTGGCGCCTATTACGTCAGCGCCGATGAGATTGTTCATCAGCTCCTTATTCCTACAAGCCACCTCGGAAAGGATATTATCGCTCTTCTAGGAGACGATATCGTTGTAGGTAAAACGCTAGACCGTAAACGCATCGCTCAAAAAGTATTTTGCGATCCTCTTCTACTTAGAGAATTAGAAAAACGGGTTCACCCAGAAGTCCAGAGAGTAATAGAAACCAAATACAAAACAATCTCCCCACAGCATACTTCCCTTTTTGTTGCAGAGGTCCCGCTTCTGTTTGAAGCAAACCTCCAGGATTGGTACGACGAGGTAATTGTCATAGCAAGCGATGAAAAGGAGTGCCGAAAGAGATTTCAGGACAACGAAGATGAATATATACGCAGAGCGCAGCACTTGATACCCATCGAAGAAAAAATCAAAAAAGCCGATAGAGTGATTTACAATACCGGCACCCTAGATCAATTACGTCAAACCATTTACCCTATATTCTTTGCTTTGAAGGAAAACATATGAACCAACAAAATTCTTCACCCCCAATAGAAGAAAACACCGATAAAAAACGCAACACGTTAAAGCCGCCCGAAAAAATGGTCTCTGAAGAGATCCAACAACAACAGCCAAGCGAACCGGCTGAGCCTGCTGTCATCACTATGATTGCTGATTTGCAGCGCATGGATATTGATGAGCTCAATAACCAAGCCCGCTTTTATGGCATTAGGCATGCGCCCTCACTCACCAAATCGCAGATTGTTTTTGAAATCGTTAAAGCCAAAGCAGAGAGCCCCGATGAATTGCTCATTGGAGAAGGCGTTCTTGAAGTGCTACCCGATGGCTTCGGCTTCCTCCGCTCTCCCACGTATAACTATCTCCCTTCGGCAGAAGATATTTATGTCTCACCTGCTCAGATCCGTCGCTTTGATCTGAAAAAAGGAGACACTATCACTGGCACTATCCGTTCCCCTAAAGAAAAAGAAAAATACTTTGCCCTTCTGAAAGTGGATAAAATTAATGGAACCCCTCCAGATAAAGCCAAAGAACGAGTCCTTTTTGAAAACCTGACTCCCCTGTACCCGAATGAACGCCTGCTGATGGAAACTTCTCGCGAGCGTCTCTCCGAGCGCGTCCTAGACCTTACAGCGCCCATCGGAAAAGGTCAGCGAGGCTTGATTGTCGCGCCTCCACGCACCGGAAAAACCGTTATCTTGCAAAACATCGCCCACTCGATTGCCAAAAATCACCCCGAGGTTACTCTCATCGTCCTTCTGATCGATGAGCGTCCAGAAGAAGTGACAGACATGAGTCGCATGGTGAATGGAGAGGTTGTCGCCTCTACGTTTGATGAACAGCCCGACAGGCACATTCAAGTGGCTGAGATGGTCATCGAGAAAGCCAGGCGCCTTGTCGAGCATGGCCATGATGTGGTCATTCTACTCGACTCCATTACACGCCTGGCCCGCGCTTATAATACCGTGCAACCTCACTCCGGTAAGATTTTAACCGGTGGTATTGATGCAAGCTCACTGCACAAACCCAAACGCTTCTTTGGCGCTGCACGTAACATCGAGCATGGTGGTTCGCTTACCATCCTTGCAACAGCCCTCATCGACACTGGCTCGCGTATGGACGAGGTGATCTTCGAGGAGTTCAAAGGCACAGGTAACATGGAGCTGGTGCTAGACAGACGCCTTGCAGATAGACGCGTCTACCCATCCATCGACCTCATCAAGAGTGGCACACGTAAAGAAGAGCTTCTCTTCCATCCTGCTGAGTTAGAGAAAATCTACAGCTTGCGCCAAGCGCTTGCTGATCTTACGCCACTCGATGCGATGAATCTGCTGCTCAATCGTCTTAAAAAGACCGGCAGCAACACAGAGTTCCTGTTGACCTTCAAAGACTAATAAAAATGCCCGCTTTTCAGCGGGCTTTTTTAAAGGCTTGAAGTGCCATGTTATACCATTTCCAGAAAATAAAGCCATGAAGTGGCGTTGGGTAACACGACAGATTTGGATGATCGTTTCGAAGCCTATGTTTTTGCACCTAAGCGAGAAAGGATCGTTCAAAAATGGCGTGTTATACAGTGCCACTTCATGGCTTTATTTTCTGGAAATGGTATAAAGAAAAATATGGAAAGAGAGGGATTCGAACCCTCGATACCCTTACGGGTATGCGTCCTTAGCAGGGACGTGCTTTCGGCCACTCAGCCATCTTTCCGGGGGGCACATCATATGATGGTGCCTTGTTTTCCTCAACCGTTGATTTTGGACAGATTAGAAATCATAGTTCTAGCCCGCATTTCTCACAAATTTTCGAAGAAAATTTGTGAGAAATGCGGGCTAATACCAATCCGTAGAAATAACACTACAAATTTAGACTGGATGGCGTGACAGATTTGGACAATCGTTTCGAAGCTCATATTTTTAAATATGGGCGAGAAGGGACTGTTCAAAGATGGCATGTTAGACAGCCCAAATTTGCAGTGTTATTTTTGCGGATTGGTATAAAGCAGACACGTTCGTAAGCACAAGCATACGACTGGAAAGATGTCGTGCGTGTTTTGATTGAAGAGTAGAAGAGATTCGGGTATTTTTCTTGGCATGGTCACACTCAGTAAAATAAAAGCGGCGCCGAACTCAAAAGAGTCAGAGATGATGGTGTTGGGATGCATGCTCACCAGCGTGAATAGTCTGAACATCGCGGCAGATGCCCTTGATGAAAATGATTTTTACTACACTGAACATCAGATCCTTTTTCAGACTTTAAAAAGCGCCTATAAACAGGACAAGCCAGCCGATGTACACTTAGTCTGCGAAGAGCTCAAAAGGCAAGCCAAGCTCGATGCAATTGGTGGCGCTGCCTACGTGACAACCCTTGCACAGTATGCGGGCACTTCAGCGTATATCGAAGAATACTGCGAGATTGTCAAATCCAAGGCTATTTTGCGGCGGATGATCCAGGCGGCTCAAGTGGTCGAAAAAGGGGCTTTAGAAGAGCCACCTGATGTCCATCAAGCTCTCGATGAAGCGCAAGGACTCTTCTTTAGCATCAGCCAAAGCGCCAGTCCAGGATCGGGAGTGTTGGTTTCCGATCTTCTCAGTGGAGTTAAATCGACCACTCAGCTTCCCTACCTCAAAGAGATCCAAGAGAGACAAGAAGAATTCTGCCTTAGAGGACCTGGCGAGGCAAAAATTACGGGCATTCCTACCCATTACCTTGATTTAGACAAACTGATCAATGGCCTAAATGATTCTAACCTCATGATCATGGCTGGACGTCCTGCCATGGGAAAAACAGCCCTTGCGATCAATATTGCTGAAAACGTCTGTTTCAAAAACAACATGCCCGTCGGCATTTTCTCGCTTGAAATGACAGCCGAGCAGCTGCTCCATCGGATTGTCTGCTCACAAGCCGAGGTCGAATCGGACAAAATCCGCACAGGCAATCTCAGTGGTGATGATTTTCAACGCATCGTTGCCGCCATAGGACACATGCAGAAGCATACGATGGTGATTGATGACCAGCCGGGCTTGAAAATCACCGACCTAAGAGCCCGAGCTAGACGCATGAAGGAGAGCTACGGAATCCGCCTCCTGATCATCGACTACTTACAGCTCATTTCCGGTTCAGGTACCTCGCGCACAATGGAAAATCGGCAAAGTGAGATCTCGGAAATTTCACGCATGCTCAAAACCCTTGCTCGTGAGCTCAACATCCCTGTAATTTGCGCTTCTCAGCTTTCTCGTAAAGTTGAGGATAGAGCAGGCCATCGTCCTATGATGAGCGATCTACGTGAAAGTGGCTGTTTGGCAGGTGAGACCGAAATCCAAGACGCCGTCAGTGGAAAAATTTATACAATCAAAGAGCTTGCGGAGCGTAAAGAGCAAACTCCTATTTTCGTCCATGCTGTGGATGAACAACTCAAAATTAGCAAACATAGGATGCTAAAGGCCTTCTATTCCGGCAAAAAGCCTGTTTACCAACTAGTCACACGCTCAGGTCGTTCCATCAAAGCCAGCGCAAATCATCCTTTTTTAAAACTCGAGGGATGGACACGCCTCGACAAATTGCAGAAAGGAGACCGTGTGGGTCTTCCTAGAGCCATTAATGTTAATCAACCTGCTAATCAAAAATCTTTCGACGAGTGGGCATTTGTCTATTGGGACGAAATTACTTCAATAACCGAGCTAGGGGTAGAGGATGTTTATGATGCCACTGTTGAGGGCGTTCACAACTTCGTCGCTAATGATATCATCGTCCACAACAGTATCGAGCAAGATGCTGATATTGTAATATTTTTGCTTAGAAGGGAGTACTACGATCCGAATGACAAGCCTGGGATGGCAGAAGTAATCGTGGGGAAAAACCGGCATGGTGGAGTAGGCAGCGTCAACATGGCCTTTATTAAAGAGCTCGTCCAATTTAGAAATTATTCTCCTATCCAGCTTGAAACTTTCAACGATTCGTTCGCTAATTTATAGAAATCTTTTTAAACATTGAGATTTTTTTGCTGACGAGGTATCGTCTCACCTTATTTTCGGAGCACTATGTCATCAGTAAAAAAGAAAAGAAAATCCAAAATCGCCAAGCACAAACGAAAAAAACGTCGTCGTCGCGACCGTCATAAGACTAAAAAATAAGACCATTGGTCTATCTCGGAACTTATGTGGCGTTACCCTGAGCTTTATGATGTAATCGTTGTCGGGGGTGGGCACGCCGGATGTGAGGCAGCTTTTGCTGCTGCACGGTCTGGTGCGCGTACCCTATTGTTGACTATGAATCTCGACACGATTGCAAAAATGAGCTGCAATCCTGCTGTCGGGGGGATTGGTAAGGGGCATATGGTCCGAGAGATCGATGCTCTGGGTGGCGAGATGGGCAAGGTCATTGACAGGACCGGGATCCAATTCCGGATGCTCAATGCCTCAAAAGGGCCTGCAGTTTGGGCGCCTCGTGCCCAAGCCGACAAAGTCGCCTACCAATTCGAGATGAAGTACCGCCTCGAAAATACTCCTAACCTACATCTCCATCAAGGAACCACCGAAGCCTTTATCGTCGAACATGGACGCGTGGTGGGCGTATCGACCCAAGAAGGAATTGCCTACAGCGCCAAAACGGTTATCCTTTCTGCTGGAACCTTCATGCAGGGGCTCTTACACATCGGTGAGACTCACTTTGCGGGAGGTCGGGCCGGGGATAAACCTGCGGTCGGGATCTCTAAAAGCCTTGCCGACCATGGCTTTGAACTGGGTAGACTGAAAACAGGTACTCCACCGAGGATCAATCGCCGTTCTATTGATTTCTCTCAAACCGAAGAGCAACCCCCCGAAGAAGGGGTACGCTTCTCTTACGATGACGAACCCTACGAGCGCCTTCCTCAAACCCCTTGTTGGATCACCTACACTTCTCTTGAGACCAAAAAAATTATCGAGCAAAATCTCCACCGTTCTCCCCTTTTTACCGGAAAAATCAAAGGTGTGGGGCCGCGCTACTGTCCTTCGATTGAAGATAAAGTGGTCCGTTTTGCCGATAAAGATCGGCACCAAATCTTTTTGGAACCCGAGGGTCTCCACACGAACGAAATCTACGTGAATGGAATCTCCTCCTCGCTCCCTTTCGATGTCCAGCTCGCGTTTCTGCATTCTATACCGGGTTTAGAAAAGGCTGAAGTGACGCGGCCCGCTTACGCCATCGAATACGACTATGTTCTATGCGGCCAGATTGGCCCTACACTCGAAACTAAGACCGTTGAAGGTCTTTTCTTCGCAGGGCAAATCAACGGCACAACAGGCTACGAAGAGGCTGCCGCCCAAGGCATCATTGCCGGAATCAATGCAGCCGCAAGGGCGCTTGGAAAACCTCCCTTCATCTTGCAGCGGCACGAAGCTTACATCGGCGTGATGATCGATGATCTGATCACCAAGCCCATCGATGAGCCCTACCGGATGTTCACCTCACGTGCAGAACACCGCCTGCTCCTGCGGCAAGACAATGCTGACATACGCCTTTCCCGGTATGGATATGAACTCGGGCTTCTTGAAGCGCGTCGCTACCAAAAAGTCGTAGAAAAAACAAAAATCCTCGAGCACGAATCGAGCAGGTTCAAAACGATCTATAAGCAAGAGGGAAGCCGAGGATCTACTCTTGCTCAGCTCCTGTGCCGCCCAGAAAACACCTACCAGACCCTTCTACAACTCTATCCAGGGGATATCGTAGACTATGGCCCTGAGCTCAATTTCCAAATCGAGCTCAATTTGAAATATGCCGGTTACATCAACCGTCAAATCTCCGATATCGAAAAGCTCTCTCACATTGAAAAAATCAAAATTCCACAGGACTTTGTATTCAACAACGTTACCGGCCTTCGCAACGAAGCGAAGGTAAAAATGAGCGCCATCCAACCCCAAACGGTGGGACAGGCCTCCCGCATTGGTGGCGTCTCACCCGCAGACATCCAAGTTATTATGATTGCCATCCAGAAATATGTTTCGACTAATCATTCTTAGCAATGTTCCGATTCTTGAGCAGCTAAAGCTAGAAGAGGCTTTGCTGCGCGCAAGTACAGACAACTGGTGTGTGCTCAATACCGGATCCCCTCCTGCAATTGTCATGGGCATTTCAGGAAAGCCTGCAGAGCTTCTTGATCAGACCCGCATCCATCAAGATAATGTCCCCGTGATCAAGCGATTTAGTGGTGGAGGGACAGTCTATATCGATCCTCATACCGTTTTTGCCACATTGATCTGTAATAGCAATGCTGTCGATATCCCTTTGCAGCCGGGGCCTCTCCTTAAATGGTCAGAAACCTTTTATGCTCCCGTATTTTCCGGTTTTTCGCTGCGTGAAAATGATTACGTCCTGGGAGACAAGAAATTTGGCGGCAATGCCCAATACATCCAAAAAAACCGCTGGCTGCTACACACTTCATTCCTTTGGGACTACACACCCGAAAAGATGCACTATCTTCTTCTTCCCTCTAAACGCCCTGCCTACCGTCAAGACCGTTCCCACAGTGACTTCCTGTGTCCCTTGCATCCCTTTTTTCCTAGCAAAGATGATCTGATCTCTCAGTTGGCAAATAATGCCCAGAATAAACTAGGAGCTCAGCTTGTGGATGTACAAGCTGCCTTCGAGCACCTCCATCTTCCTCACCGAAGCTCTACCACCCTCATTACGCTTTAGATAAGATCCAATCCCGGCTCTTCAGGGTCGAGTGAGGCGAGCCATGCAAATACGTTTCAAAATCCTTGCAAGGCGAAGAATACCGAAGCCATTTATGGCAGGATTCTTCAAAGAGAAGGCATCGATGCGCATAGCAAAGGCTGCGAGAAGGAAGGTAACAGTGAAGGTGAGCGCTTGCACGCCGAAGAAGAAGAGCTGATCGGTAATGCCTCGCGCAAAGGGAGCAAGGGTGCGGCCAGTAAGCCAAGCCAAAGTGTTATCATGGAAACAATAGAAGCCCAGAGTGATAGCAGCAACTACAGCCAGAAGGGTAGCTAGGAAGACTTTGATAAAGCTGAGAGCCACCCCATCTAGGCTAAGACCATAGTCTTTTTTCAAAAGATAAGCTAATAGAACCCCATTTACCAAAGCACTCAAGGTGGTTGCGAGAGCGATGCTGATAGCTCCCAGATGAAGGCCGTAAACAAACAGGGCATTGAGGGTCACATTGAGGGCTACGGTAAAGAGCGAAAACAGGGTAGGCATCCTGTAATTTTTGTGGGCATAGCAGGCAGAAGCACAGAGAAGCACAAGAGTCATGGGTACAAGGGCAAGGCCATAGGCCCAAAGACAAAGGGTCGTTTGATAGGTTGCCTCTTGGGAAAAAGCCCCATGTCCATAGACAAGATTGATGCCACAAAAGCCCAACGCAAAGATCCCTCCTGTCATAGGCACCATGAAAAGTAGGGTGCGTGTTAGGGCAAAATTGAGGAAATGGAGATACTGCCCTTTCTCTCCCCTCTGTATCGCCCGGGTAATGGGGGGAAGAAGTGCTCCTGTGAGACCTACACCGATGAGTGCCAGTGGGAGTTGTTGGATCCGGATGGCGTACCACAGATAGGCAGGACCCTGAGAATCGGCTGCCCAGGCAAACACAGCATCGAGTGCGGTATTCACTTGCGTGGCAGCAACGCCTATCATGCCCAGCATGAAAGGTCGTGCTATTTTGAGAATCTCTCTTCCCGAAAATCCCCTTTCATTCCATTTTTCTCCCAGCTCGCGCGTCAAATAGTGGAAGACACGCGGAGCTGTGACTCCCCATTGCAAAGCAAAGGCGAAAACCACAATCATGGCCAGGTACTCAATACCCTTTTCAATAGGTAATTGCCATACAAGAAAGATGGCGCCAACCCATACCACATTGAGCAATGCAGGTGCTAGACTGGGCAAAAAATAGGACCGTTCGCAATTGAGCAAAGAGGTATTCAAAGCATACAAACAAATAAAGACCAGGGCAGGTAGCATCACCATCGTGAGTTTGACAACCTGCAGACTACTCTCTTCGAGGGATGCAAAGAGAAGGATTCCTCCTAAAATCCCCTCAGCCACCAAAGTGATCGCTAGCAAGAGGAGCATCACCCCTGTAGATAAATCGTAAAAGAACCGGGCCCCAAGGGTAGAATTTTGTTTACGTAAGGACTCATAATGGGGGACAAATACGGCATGCAAGGCCCCTTCCCCAAACAGCCGACGCAGTAAATTCGCAAAGCGAAAGGCCATCCAAAAGGCTGCAACCACAGGATGAGTACCAAAAACAACCGCCATTGCCACTTCCCGCGCTAAGCCGGTTGCCCGACTAATGGCTGTACCCGAAAAAAAATGTTTTGCACTAGTGGCAATCGAACGCGTTGAGTCTTGAATCGTCATGTTAACTAATGTATACTTGTCCCACTTATGACACAACGCACACCTGTAGATCAACTTTTGATTGGAGCCCATACCTCAGCAGCAGGTGGCGCCCACAATGCCCTGCTCGAAGGAAAATCCATTGGCGCAACTACTGTTCAATTGTTCACCGCTAACCAAAAACAGTGGAAAGGTAAACCGCTCACTGAGGAAGGCATCGAGCTCTTCAATGAGACATTGAAGCAAACGGGGCTCGGCAAGATCATGAGCCACGCTAGCTACCTCATTAATCTAGGCTCTCCCAATCCTGAAATGCTTCACAAAAGCCGCGAGGCTTTCCGAGCAGAAATCGAAAGGTGCTTAGCATTAGAGCTGACTTTTTTGAATTTTCACCCTGGAGCTGCGCTCGCTGCTTCTCGCGAAGAGTGCCTTGATCGTATCGTCGAGAGTCTCCTTTTGATGGAAGATCTGTTTGTGGACGATGACACCCGTTTACTTCTTGAAACCACAGCCGGACAGGGTACATGCGTAGGCTGCGCTTTTGAAGAGTTAGCCTATATTATCGAGAGGGTGGGTAGCACACTCCCTATAGGGGTATGTATCGATACCTGCCATATATTTTCAGCCGGATACGATATCCGCACCCCGGAAGCTTGGAAAAAGACCCTAGAAACATTTGACAAAACAGTGGGGTTATCCCATCTTTACGCCTTTCACTTAAATGACTCCATGAAAGAATTCGCATCCAAAAAAGACCGGCATGCTCCTCTTGGAGAAGGGCATATTGGAATGGAGAGTTTTAAGTTTTTGATGAGCCATGAACCGTTGCGCGAGGTCCCTAAATACCTTGAAACGCCGGGGGGGTGCCCTTTATGGGACAAAGAAATCTGGATGCTTCGTGAATTTGCAAGAGGGAATTAGACTGATGCGCATTAAAATTAGACAGATCAAAGAAAATCCAAAATGGATTGGAGAAGACGTTGTTGTCAAAGGTTGGGTACGCACCGTACGCGACCAAAAGAAATTCACTTTCATTGAAGTCAATGATGGCTCAACTCTCTCTAATTTACAAGTAATTGCCGACCAAACCCTTCCCCATTATGAGGAAGTGATCTCCCGCATCACTACGGGCTCTTCTGTGGCCATAAGCGGGAAAGTGATTGAAAGTCCAGGAGCTAAGCAATCTGTCGAGATTCATGCTACTGATGTACAACTGCTTGGCAGTTGCGAAGCAGAGAGCTATCCCTTACAAAAAAAACGGCACTCCTTTGAATTTTTGCGTGAAATCGCCCACCTACGCCCGCGCACCAACACGATCGGCGCTGTCACACGCGTACGCAATACCCTAGCTTACGCCACGCACCGCTTTTTCCAAGAAAGAGGCTTTGTGTATGTCCATACCCCCATCATCACCTCGTCTGATTGCGAAGGGGGTGGCCAGATGTTCCAAGTCACGACCCTCGATAGCGCCCATCCACCACGTGGAGAGCAAGGAGAGATCGACCACTCCCAAGATTTTTTCGGCCAAAAGGCCTTTCTCACAGTATCGGGTCAACTCAACGCGGAGATCTACGCCTGCGCACTCTCTGATATTTACACCTTTGGACCCACTTTTCGCGCCGAAAATTCCCACACATCCCGTCACCTGGCCGAATTTTGGATGATCGAGCCTGAAATCGCTTTTGCCGACATCTATGACAATATGGAGCTCGCAGAAGCTTACCTCAAAGCAGTTTTCCAAGCGGTTTTAGAATCAAACCAGGAGGACATGGGGCTCTTTGATAGCTTCATCAGCAAAGGGATTATCGAACGCCTTCAAGGAATCATCTCTGGACCCTTTGAGCGGATTACCTACACAGAAGCTGTGGATATCCTAAGCAAATGTTCCAAAAAATTTGAGTTCCCAATCCTTTGGGGATGTGATTTGCAATCAGAGCATGAGCGCTATCTGTGTGAAGAGCATTGCAAAAAACCGGTGATTGTACACGACTATCCTGCGGCCATTAAAGCTTTCTATATGCGAGCCAATGATGATGGTAAAACAACTGCTGCTATGGACGTTCTAGTTCCAGGTGTGGGCGAGATCATCGGAGGGAGCCAGCGCGAAGAGCGACATGACGTGCTCATCGATAAGATGAACCGCCTAGAAATGGATAAAGAAGCCTATTGGTGGTATCTTGAGCTACGCAAATATGGGACTGTTCCCCATGCCGGTTTTGGCGCCGGCTTCGAAAGGCTTGTCCAGTTTGTCACCGGCATGGAAAATATCCGCGAGGTCATCCCCTTCCCTAGATCCCCCGGCAACGCCTCCTTCTAAAAAAATACGGACCGAAACGTAGCAGCTACTTTAAACTCGACTTTGTAAACCTCTCTCTGGTAAAAGACATATTGCACGTTATACGTATAACGTGTATAATATAAAATAAAGGAGGTTGGCATGAAAAACATTCCTATTACTTTAACACTGCCAGAAGACCTTGTTAGGGATTTGCATCTCTACATTTCCAACAGGCAAGTGAGCAAATTTGTGGCTCAATTGGTTGAGGAAGGGTTAAAAATAAAAAAAGACCTGCTGGCGCGTGAATTTCAGGAAGCTAGTCAAGATGCTGAAAGAAGCGAGGAAATTGAATTATGGGACACCGTGAGCGGGGACGGATTAGATGAAACAAATGGATATTAAAAGAGGAGATATTTTTTGGGTTGATTTTGATCCTTCTCGAGCGACAGAAATCCAAAAAAAGCGACCTTCACTGGTCTGCTCTCATGATATTTTAAATGAAAATTCTTCACGTATCATTGTAGCTCCGATTACATCGAACCTAAAAAGGATCTACTCGTTCGAATATGAAATAAAGAGCCATTCCTCAATTAAAGGAAAAATCATGTTGGATCAACTTCGATCCATTGATAAATCGCGTCTTGGAGATAGCGTGGGAGATTTATCACTGAAAGAAATGCAAGAAATTGATGTGATACTAAAATTTATTCTCGGCATCCATCACTAACATCGACTCAAGAGACTTGGGCAAGGAGGGCAGAGGCTCTTTGGAGCTCACGTAGCCTAAAGAGAGAAACTTGCCTATCGACTGCTTGGGCGATGTGCTGGGTTTCGAGGCGGGCTATCTCTGCAGCTTTTTGGCGCCGCTTAAGGTTTAACGTCTGATTGATTTGATCGACGTTGAGGAGTTTGATGTGGGGATGACGCCCAACTTTTGGATCCACATTGCGCGGAACGCTGAGGTCTATGAGTAATTTTGGAGAGTGGATTACCGGAAGCTGGGCACTCCGGATTAAAAAATCGGGGCATTTCGTTCCTAAAATGACGATGTCATATAAGGGCCAATGGTGGAGCTGCTCCCAAGAAAGCCTATGGACGGCCTCCTGCTCTGCAAGCATGTATGCTTTGGCATCGGTGCGGTTGCAAATGGTGATGTGCGGTAGTCCATTCTTTTTAAAGCGGGTCAAAATCTTGTGGTTAATTTCTGAAAGGCCAACGAAAAGGATCTTTGCCTCTCTTAGGTCTTTAAATACTTCAGTAGAAGCACTAAAGGCTGCCTCTTCAATTGAAAGAGCCCCATGGAGAAATCGGGCGCTCGAACGGATGTTTTTCCCAATTTTCAAACATTTCTGGAAAAGGAAATGTAAGGCCGAATGAAGAGGGCGATACTCCAATGCAGCTTCATACGCTCTTTTAACCTGCCCTTGAATTTCGGTCTCCCCGATTAGGGCGCTGTCTACACCTGTTGCGACGCGAGCGAGGTGCAAAAAACAATCGCTGCCAAAATAGGAGTATACACGGTGCTCGAACTCTTCTTCTATCTCTTGACGCAGAGTATTGAGAATATAAGTATGGGTTTCAGCCGGATCTTCGGCATAAAAATACACCTCGGTTCGGTTACACGTCGATAGCAAGACATACGAAAAGTGGGTGTGCAGAAAATGAGTACAGCCAAATAAGCGAGCGCACACTTGAGCGAACTTTTCCCTTAAGGGGAGCTCGGCTGATTTATGGTTAATACCCAGAATTCCAATGTGCATGTGGGGTGACCCAAGTCAAATAAGAATTTCACTTGTATACTGAATCACGAGGATTATGGACTAGATTTTTCTGAGAAGCTATGATGGGGCGTATATGGCAAAGAAAAAGCAATACGACGAAAGTGCAATCCAAACAGTTGATGCTTTAACGCATATACGTCTACGCTCGGGCATGTACATCGGACGTTTGGGTGACGGATCACATATCGATGACGGGATTTACATCCTGTTGAAAGAGGTACTCGACAATAGCGTCGACGAATTTATCATGCACCATGGCAGCAAGATTGTGATCGGCTTTGATTCCGATACAAGTCTCATTTCTGTGCGTGACTACGGTCGTGGGATCCCACTTGGCAAAGTGATTGACTGTGTCAGTCAAATCAATACGGGCGCAAAATACAACGATGATGTTTTTCAGTTTTCTGTAGGCCTAAACGGAGTAGGTCTCAAAGCTGTCAATGCCCTTTCGAGTCACTTTATGGTGAGGAGCTGCCGAGAAGGCAAAGCTTTTGAAGCCGTCTTTAGCCGGGGTATTTTACAATCGAAAAAAGAAACCAAGACGGGTGAGGAAAACGGTACATATCTCGAATTTATCCCAGACACTGAAATCTTCAAAAAATTTCACTACCAAGAAGAGTACATCCGCAAACGGCTTTGGCATTACGCCTATTTGAACACGGGCCTAACGCTCTTTTACAATGGAGAGGCGATTCAATCGGAGCATGGGCTGCTTGATCTGCTCAATAGTGAAGTGACGGAGGGCCGTCTTTACGAACCTCTATACCACCGCGGCGAAAAACTCGAATTCGCTTTCCTGCACACCCAAAATTATGGCGAGAGCTACTACTCTTTTGTGAATGGACAGTACACCGCTGACGGTGGAAGTCATTTGTCAGCCTTCCGCGAAGGGATTCTAAAAGGGGTAAACGAGTATAGCAAAAAGAATTTCCAAGGTGTCGATGTGCGCGAAGGGATCGTGGGTTGTATTTTGGTAAAAGTAAAAGACCCCATCTTTGAATCGCAAACCAAAAACAAACTCAGCAACACAGATATCCGCGGCCCTATTGTACAAGAGGTCAAAGACGCAGTTCACCACCTGCTACACAAATACCCTGATATAGGGCAAAAAATCATCGATCGCATCGCCTTTAACGAACGTCTGCGCAAAGAGCTTTCCGCAGTCAAAAAAGAGGCCAAAGAGAAGCAGAAAAAAATCTCGTTCAAAATCCCCAAACTGCGCGATTGCAAATTCCACTACAACGAAGAATCTCTGTATAGCAACGATACCATGATCTTCTTAACCGAGGGGGAGTCGGCTAGCGCCTCGATCGTCTCTGCACGAGACCCTTTGACTCAAGCGATCTACTCGCTCCGCGGCAAGCCTTTGAACGTGCATGGCATGAAGCTCGATCAGCTCTACAAGAACGAAGAGATGTATAATCTCATGAGCGCCCTCAATATCGAGGAAGATCTGGCGGGATTGCGTTATAATAAAGTTGTCTTAGCCACTGATGCTGATGTGGATGGCATGCATATCCGCAATCTGCTGGCGACCTTTTTTCTGACCTACTTCGAAGCACTCGTGATTCAGGGTCATTTGTTCACCTTAGAAACTCCTCTATTCAAGGTGCGCAATAAAGAAAAAACCCTCTACTGCTATTCTGAAGAAGAAAAAGTAAAGGCGATAAAAGCTTTGGGCAAAAATCCCGAAATCACCCGCTTCAAAGGTCTCGGCGAAATTTCTCCGGGTGAATTTAAACAATTTGTCGGCAAAGATATTAAACTCAGGCCTGTTGAAGTGCATGCCTTCTCGGACATTAAGCAGACACTTGAGTTTTATATGGGGAAAAATACTCCTCAACGTAGACAATTCATCATGGATAATTTGATTTTGGAAGAGATTTAAAATGGACGATGTTAAGCACTTTTTCAAAGACAATTATCTCAATTATGCTTCCTATGTGATCTTGGATCGGGCCATTCCCGATGTGGTCGATGGGCTCAAGCCTGTACAACGACGTATTTTATGGACCCTCTACCAAATGGATGATGGTAAGCTCCACAAAGTGGCAAACGTTGCTGGCCAGACGATGGCCCTTCACCCCCATGGCGATGCAGCGATCATTGAAGCGCTTGTCAATGTCGCTAATAAAGGATTTTTGCTAGACACCCAAGGGAACTTCGGAAATCCATTGACGGGCGACCCTGCTGCTGCTGCCCGTTACATCGAAACTCGCTTAGGAGATCTTGCCAAAGAGACCCTTTTTAACCCCCAACTCACCCCTTTTTCACCTTCCTATGATGGGCGAGCGCAAGAGCCTATCATCTTGCCTGCCAAAATCCCTTTACTCTTGATGACGGGTACTGAAGGCATTGCTGTAGGCATGGCGACAAAAATCCTTTCCCATAATTTCGCTGAGCTTCTAGAAGCACAAATTGCCATCATCGAGGGAAGATCGTTCACTTTACTTCCCGACTTTCTTTCTGGTGGCATTATGGATCCTTCCGAATATAACAAAGGAAGGGGGAAGCTCAAGCTCCGCGCCAAAATCCAGGTTCGTGATGAAAAAACTTTGGTCATCAAAGAGATCTGCGCAGGCACCACCACAGAGTCGCTCATTCGCTCTATTGATGAAGCTGCTAAAAAGGGGAAGATTAAGATCGAGGCGATCAACGATTATACAGCCGAGAAGATCGAGATCGAAATCACACTCCCCCGAGGACAGTATGCAAACAAAACCATCGATTTGCTCTACGCCTTTACCGATTGTGAGGTAACTCTCCACCCACAAATGCTTGTGATCAAAGATGGCATGCCTTGGGAAACGGATGTCGATTCGATCCTCAGACTGAACACGGAGCTTGTGCAAGGCTATTTAGAAAAAGAGCTTAAGTTCGAACAAAGCCGTCTTCTAGAAAAGATCTTTGAAAAAACCTTAGAGCAGATTTTTATCGAAAACCGCCTATACAAACACATTGAGAATGTGGCGAGCTACGATAAGATCCACGACACAATTGAAAAGAGCCTCAAACCCTTTCAACCACAACTTGCGCGCATTCCCACCCATGAGGACCGCGAAAGGCTTTTAGCTATCCCCATCCGACGCATTTCCCGTTTTGATATCGAAAAAAATCAGGATGAGATCGTCGCTTTGGGCAAAAAACTCGATGAGATCGAAAAAAACCTAAAGAACATCCCTAAATTCACCATTAAATACTTACAAGAGCTACTTAAAAAATACGGTCCTCTTTTCCCCCGGCGCACCCACGTTAAAGAAATCGAAGAATTGGACAAAAAGGCGATTTCAGAAAAAACCATTAAAGTGAGCTATGACCCTGAATCCGGTTTTATCGGAACAAAAGTCAGTGGTCCTAACACGTTCGAATGCTCTAACTTAGACAAACTTTTGCTCATTTATGGTGATGGAACATACAAGGTCACTTCCATACCCGAAAAGCTGTATGTTCATTCCAAAGATGCTGAGATTATGGTGATCGGCAAGGCGGACAAGCAAACACCTATAGGAGTGATCTATACCGACTCCAAGCGTGTCCCTTATGCCAAACGCTTCATCATCAAACAATTTATCCTTGATAAAGAATATACGTTTCTCGATTCTGACCAAAAACTAGAGTATATCACAAGCGATGCAGGAACCCTTTTAGAGCTCCATTTTGCGCCAAAAGCCCGCCAAAAGACCGATCATCTTAAGCTTGCTTTGGATGAAACACCTATCAAAGGGGTAACGGCAAAGGGAATCCGGATTGCTAATAAAGAACTCAAAAAAATTAAACGTATCCAGAAGGAGTAACCCATGAATAAACCAGGCTCAGTTGGCGATTCTAATGCTTCCAAACCGGTAATACCGGGCTTAAGTGCGTCAGATACTGCTGGCATTAGCTCGTCTGGTCTCCAAAAAGCTATGCATACTCCTATCTCGGACGTAGGCCAACTCAAAGCCATGCTGATTGCTGAGTTGGGAGAGTCTGCCGGCACCAAACTATACAATAGCTTCATGACCACGATGGTAATGGGCATGCTGCAACAAATCCAAGCGTCAGCCGCACACGCAAAGCAAGCCTCTCAAAATGCGCGGTACGGCAAATAAAAAAGCACATAAGTAAATCAATATGCTAAACTTGTTTCTAGGCTTCATGCCGGATGATTGTTTTCAAAGAGAGCTGAAAAAGGCCAATCCTTATTTCGTCTCTTTGCTGATCGGTAAAAAAGAATATCTCCAGACTGTCGTGCATCACGGCAACCAATACCTAGGCAAATTTTTCGAGTCCAACCCGACACTAGATCAAATTCATGACACCGAAAGGCATCTCTTAAGCCTCTTACAAACCTTGACGCCTAACTATCCCTTCAAAAGTAATCCTCCTAAACTCGTTACTGTAGTCAATGGAAGCTGACTTAATCCTCGTCACGGAGGAAGAAGCCGATGTGCGTCTAGACAAGGTATTGGCAGCTCGCTTTCCTGATTATTCACGCACCTATTTTCAATCTTTAATCGAAAAAAACCTCGTCTTAGTCAATGGAGCACTTGCCAAGAAATCGGCTCGCCCCGTTGCCGGGGATGAAATTGAAATCGAATTTGCAGTCACTGCGGAAATCTCCATCACTCCCGAAGCGATCCCCTTAGACATTGTGTACGAAGATGCTTACCTGCTCGCTATCAACAAACCCGTGGGCATGGTTGTACATCCAGCAGTTGGCAATTGGACAGGGACGTTTGTGAATGCTCTACTCTATCACTGCGCACAAACCGCCCCAATTGGCACTCTACGACCCGGCATCGTGCATCGCCTAGATAAAGATACATCGGGCCTGCTCCTTGCGGCTAAAGATGAGATGACCCAAAGAAAGCTCGTTGAGGCCTTCGCAGCCCGGCAAGTTTACAAGGAATACCGCGCCATTTGCTTTGGGAATCCCGGCTCCAGGAGTATCGAGGGTAATATTGGACGTCATCCCATCCGTCGTAAAGAGATGACTGTTCTCTCAGAAGGAGGCAGAGCTGCGTTGACCCTTTGCGAAACGCTGCGCTACGACAACCAGTTAAGCTATATCAAACTAGTGCCCCATACAGGCAGAACCCACCAACTACGCGTGCATATGCGCCATGCGGGTTTTCCGATCTTAGGCGATCCCACCTACGGCAATCCGAGCGCAAATAAAAAATGGGGAGCAGAGCGGCAATTGCTGCATGCCTTCCGCTTGCGGTTCATCCACCCTCACACAAAAGAAGAAGTTGAGCTTAAAGCCCCCCTACCTCAAGATATTCTTAAATTTGCTCAACTTTTGAGAAGCCATGCGCCTTTTGATCCAGAGAGTTAAAGAAGCTACAGTCACAGTCAATACACAAGTATGTGGCCAAATTGGCGCCGGCTTGTTGGTATTTTTAGGTATCCACAAAAATGATACGCCCGCCACCATGGGCTGGCTCATCAAGAAACTGGTCAGTTTACGCATTTTTCCAGACCAAGATCGTAAAATGAACCTCGATATCCAACAAACACAAGGCGATATCTTAGTCGTCAGCCAATTTACGCTATATGGATCGTGCCAAAATGGCAACCGCCCCGAATTCACCGAAGCCGCTTTGCCAGAGCCAGCCTTTCTTCTCTACGAAGAATTCATCCAAGAGCTCAGTCAAGCTCTGGGCAAACCCGTCCAGACCGGCATTTTCGGCGCTCTAATGGACGTTGCACTCATCAACGACGGCCCCGTCACCTTCCTCCTCGAACGATAAAAACACCACCACTGTAGAGCGCAAAGAATAGATAACTTATAGATATTTCCGTCTCCAGTTCGGTATAAAGCTCAAGGTGTTTTTTTGACTTCACTTTACTAATGTCAATTAATACCATTTCCAGAAAATAAAGTCACAAATTGACACTGTATAACACGCCATTTTTGAACGATCCTTTCTCGCTTAGGTGCAAAAACATAGGCTTCTAAACGATCATCCAAATCTGTCATGTTACCCAGTGCCACTCATGGCTTTATTTTCTGGAAATGGCATAATTATTCACATCTGCTAGAAGCCAAGGAACTTATTAAACGAGTCCAAAAATCTATATGAAAGCACGATAGATCTCAGTGGTATATTATAAGAAATATTTGTAATATGGTTTTTACGAACGATATTACCCATTGTATATAGGACAGCACCATGAAAGACTTTGTCGCTTATATTGTTAAGAATTTGGTTGATCACCCTGATCAGGTAAAGATCAATGAAGTTGGGGGAACACATAGTGTCATTTTGGAACTTGCCGTTGAAAAATCGGACATCGGAAAGATTATCGGCAAGCGAGGAAAAACCATCAATGCGATCCGCACCCTACTAGTATCTGTCGCCGCTCGTAATGGGATGCGCGTGAGCCTAGAAATTCTCGAAGAAGAGAAACACGTCGAGTAACCTCAGTCTTTACTGAGGGAGATGGACCGAGCAGGACTCGAACCTGCGACCACCCGCTTAGAAGGCGGGTGCTCTATCCAACTGAGCTATCGGTCCAAAAACTGAAGAATACCTGAGAGAAGATAAAGGATGAAGGATAA
>CAWHVD010000002.1:0-3915 GCA_963832835.1 uncultured Chlamydiales bacterium
CACCATCGCCAATTTGCAAAAAAACAGCGTTATCTGGGCCAATCACAGCAGCAATGACAGTACAAATAAAATCCTTTAATTGAAGTGACTCAAGAGCTGCTTGAGCGAGAATTTGATTTTTTAGATCATCAAACCACTCAAGGACAACTTCCCTAGTGATGGTATGCAAAGATGAGTCCCCTTGAGCAAGTGGACTAAAGTGCTTGAAAAAACTCTCTACTGTGGAAGATGAGCCAAAATCGGAACGTTGCGCACTGCCTGCACCATCTGATGCCACAGCTAGCAGTATCTTACCGCTATCAATTGATTGAATGACGCGGCATGCACAGGCATCCTGACATGGAAGGCCAGTTTTGATATGAGATGTGCCTATAACGGAAGTATAGGCTGTATGCCAATCGTATCCCATCAGACGGATGCCCATCCAGATGGCACTTGAAGAAGCACTGCATCACCCGGTTGCGAACGAGCAACACCCCCAAAGAACTGGAGAGCCAAGAAAAAAGTTCCCTAAAGCTGAGATTCTTTAACTTTAGTGGGGGTCGAGCAGGACTGCAAATTTTTGTTAGGGTAGCCATATCAGCACCTTCAACACCGACTGCAAAAAAACTGAATTGTTTTCGCTCTCCATCACCAGCTTGAACACGTTGTGCTGCGCGCTGCCAACTATCTGTTGGGCCACCATCTGTGATAAGAAAAACCCAAGGACGATAGTAACTGATACCTGCCTGTTTGTAGGTAAGTTTTCGGGCTTCTAGCATATCCAGACCAGTTTCAATGGCAGCTCCCATAGGAGTATCTCCTGTAACAGTTAATTCAGGAGGGATAAAGGCATCAGCAGTTTGAAAATCAGTGACCACCTGCACGGGACCAAATGTCACAATTGCCACTTCAACGCGCTGCGTAGCCATCCCATCTGACATCAACTCCTCTTTAAAAGTCTTTAGTCCGTGATTTAGTTGGTTAATGCGCTCACCATTCATCGAGCCTGATGTATCCAATAAAAGTACGCACGCACAGCGCGGCTCGGGGTTTGACACTAATTCTGGTTGAACGAATGGAATTTGATCATCCATCTTTTTCTCCATTTAAATTATTAAGATAAAGCATTTTATGCAAAAATAACATGGGCATATTAGCAAAATGCTAGACTTAAAGTCATTAGATTTAAAATCTCTAGATAATTGATCTTTAGACTTATAGGATCACCTCTAATCCCTTGAGGTGGCTATGAAAAAAAACACCTATCCCCAAAAATCGCAAGACGCCTCTTCAAAAAAGTTCTGTTAAAATTATTCGTGAAAAGAGATTAATCTTGGAATTTCCCAAGAAACTCTATCGGAACGCGCAGGTTTACATTTTACCTATGTCAGCATCATAAGAACGCGGTGAGCGGAATATTTCTTTAGCAAATATCGCTAAAATTGCTCATGGTCTTGGATGTTCAATGAAAGATCTAATGCCCAATTGAGATTGTCAATATTTATACACAACAATTTTTACTGTAGCGGATCAAGGCCATAGCCTCTCGTTGGAGTGCGAGTAACCGTCTAATCTAGACATGTTGACGGAGAAAAATCAAGTGGTAGTCTGTTTGCGGCTGGCAAGCCACTGATCTGGAAGAAGCTCATGTAATCTTTGAGCGCTATGTCCTAGAAGCCTGCCAAAAATATCCTCTAAATACTCTCTGGGATTGATACTCAGACCACGACATGTTTGCACTAGAGAAAAAAGTATTGCCCCAGCCTCTCCTCCTGCTGGACTGCCGAAAAACAGCCAGTTCTTACGCCCAATAGCTAATGGCCGCACCGCTCTTTCAGCTACGTTATTGTCCAGGCGAGCGAATGGATGTTGGGTATAGTTTTTCATGTAAGGAATCAGCCCAGAGAAATAACCGAGAGCCTCTCTTAGTTTAGATTTGGGCAATACTTTGCCTGATACTAGCTTGGCTTTGATCTTCTCGATGAGCTCGTCAATAATGGGGATTTCTTTCTCCTGGCGGATTTGCAGTCTTTCTTCCTCTGATCTAACCCAAGCGACTCTTTCTAGCATAAACAAGTACTTGATCTTGCGTAAAACCCATGCTTGGAAAGGAGCATCCGTTTCGGCCTCGAAAAACTTACGACGTATATGACTCCAGCAGGGACACCAGATAATCTGTTTCTTCTCAGCCAGTCTTTCATAAGCTCCATATTTATCTGAGTGCAGCACGCCATGATACCCTTTTAGAATATCCTGCACATGATCATGGCTGCGACTCTCACGAAAATCATAAATTCTGTAAGGAGGATCAGCTGCACTTCCTCCTACTACAACCCACATGTAGGCTAGTTTGCATTTTTCTTTCTCCTGGAGCTTGACGGGGATTTCGTCGATGTAAATGTTTTCACTTTTCAGGACATGTTTTTGCATCTCCTCATAAAGAGGCTGGAGGGCCAGCCCTGTTCGGATCACCCATTGAGAAAGAAGCTTGCGGCTGATGACCACTCCTTGCCTGCCCATAATCTCCACGATGCGGTAAAGAGGGAGGTGATCGACAAATTTCTGGGTGATGATCTCAGCGAGTAGGCTATTATCTGCACGGCATTTGGGTAAAATGCATTCAGGCAGATCGGCTGTGAAAATCCCAGCATCTTCCTTTTGGGGATGGGCATATTTGGGCCGGATGATCTCTTTTATAAAGTAGCTGCCCGGCTGATGGGCTAATTTGTAAGAGACTTCCCTACCGATTTGGACGAGAGGCTCTCCTGTCTCAGGGCAAACTTTTTTGTCTTCAGGCAAGTCCAAAACAATGGTTTTTACGGGCAAATCGGGATGTAGAGCAATCTTGTCTTTACCATCCCGGTGAGGTTTTCTGGTATGCGCTGCTACATTTTTTTTCTTTTCTTCGATGGCTGTTTGAAGATTTTCAAATCCTGGAAAAGAGAGTTGTTCTTGGTCGAGGTCAGCCACGACTCTTTCAGAGCGCTGACCGAAGATCTGGCGTTTAAACCATGAGAGTTGTTCTTCAAGATGGGCAATATCTTGATCTTTTTGGGCAAGACAATGATCTTTCTCAGCTATATTTCGATCCTTTTGATTAAGACTATGATTTTTCTCGGCAAGAAGGTTATGTAGATTGGAAATTTCGGCTTGTAGCTTATCTATCAGATGGATTTCTGCTGTTTGCATATGAAGAATTTTACCCAAAATACTCAAAAAAATATAGAGTTTTTAGAGAGAAAAACGAGGTTGTAGCCGCTTGGGTGTAATGCCTTCCAAAAGCATGAGAAAGGTTCTACGATCTAAAACAGAGCTATTATCTTTCCAACGGAAAGATCCCTTCTCCAGCCGTTTGAAATAGATGACAAAGCCATCCTGATCCCAGAAGAGGACTTTCATATGATTCTTACGCCGATTCAGAAAGATGAAGAAAGCTCCCGTGAGCAATTCTCCAGGGAAGAGTACTTCAATCTCAGCCATGAGACCATCAAAACTTTTCCTCATGCTCACAGGATGCCGGCAAAGGAAAAGACGGGCATTGCCCGGAATGCTTAGCATGACCTCAGCGTTTCCAGACAACGTTTAAGGGTAGCAGCATCAAAATGTTTTTCTAAGCGAACGGATATGCCTTTCATTTCAATGGTGATCCCGACATCTTTTGCTTCAGCAATCTCAATGAAACTCCCGCGACTAAGTGTTTTGGGGAAAAGACGCCTTTTCCAAGCGTAAAACAAATAAAGGGGAATTAGATTGTCTCGGCACCAATGCTGGATCGTGAGACCGCTGGCTTTTTGTTTCTGAATTCTCTCTTCCCACGTATGCCTGAGCTCAGTAGATGATTTGCGCATGAAAAACCTCCTGGTTCTTTTTTCATGCCCCCAGACTGCCTTTTTCTACTGATTCAAGAAAGATGGGCAAATTAGACGGTTACGA
>CAWHVD010000003.1:0-10566 GCA_963832835.1 uncultured Chlamydiales bacterium
ATCAATACCTTGAAGTCCAAGATCCCTGAGAAGATAGGGTGCAATTTCACTCGATAGACTTTTGGCTGCTGAGAAGCGATATTCACAGACGTGATAAAAATCGAGAAGATAGGACCCTTGCTGTTTCTTACCTCATGGGCTGCAGGGAGAGGTTAATTAACCTGAGTTTTCGGAAGATATTTCTATAAGATCTGTCCAAAGGTAGTGGGTCCAGTCATCGAGGATTTCACCAGCGCGGATCAGTTCGGCTTTGAAGGCTAATATACCTTCCCGGCACCAGTAATCTTGATTGATTAGCCGGTGGATTTTCCATCCTTTCCGCTTTTCTATGGGCATATTGAGGGTTTCTATTTCGCGGTTGCCATAACGTACTTGTAGGCGCAGAAAGATAGGTTCGGAGCCCATCATGCAACTGCGCGGGAGATTCCAGCGCATAATGACTTGCTGGCCATAATAACACTCTCTGTTGGGATCTGGTGTGTTTACTCTCTCGGAGGCAAGATGCTGGGGATACAAGTATTCAGAGCGACACGTCACATACCGGCCCTGACACCCTCCTAAGAAATTGCCCAGAAAGATGAGGAAAAGACAATAGGTGGATTTTTTTACCGCTGAGGACGCAGAGAGATAAACAAAAATGGGGTGTTTCAATTTAATTGAGTCCTAATAGACTTGTCGCAGCCATACAGGCTGCAAGATATCAACTGTCAAGACCCAGGGCGTTGCCCTGGGCTATTGCAATCTCAGCCTTTCAGGCTGAATAAAAGCTTGTGCATACACAACTTCCATTCTGCAAAACCTTTCTTCAGCCGGAGGGGGCCTACACCATCAATAAACAAAGACTTTTCAGGGCAGGCATCCTATGTATCATTTGCGCCTCTGTGTCTTTGCGTTTAAATTACTCATCAAAAGAGAAGCAAAGCGAAAACGAAAGCAAATAAGGAGAAAGACTCCACAATCCCAATCGCTGCAAAGCATTTTCCGTAAATGGCCGGCTGTTTAGCAGAAGCCTGGATTCCGGTAGCGCAGCACTTGCCTTGCATATAGGACGAAACGAGCAGGGCAAGGCCAACAGAAGCTCCTATACCGATCCCACCGACTGCTGAAAGAGTCCTCTTTAATCGCACCATGCATCAAGAGTATTAAGATAAAACCATAACTCGCCTGGGAAGAGGGCATCGCCGACATCCCAATCATTTTTCCATGCCCCTCGTCAATGCGCGCCATCACAGCGTGAGAGGCCATTCCAGCCACCGCACATCCAATGGAACTACCCCTATTGTTCTATAGAAAGTTGTAATACATCCTGTTCGCTCATCATCATTTCTTCCTCTCATTAATTTTTCTCTGCATTTTATACTGGTCAGTTGCAAGAATTTTTTATTGTGGATCGACAAACGGCTCTTTGCGTGCATAGATTGTATATTTCTCTTTTGGGAGAGGATTAGGGTAGTCGCACCGAATGACTTCAAAATCCGCTTCCGGATCGATGGGAAAATCAGCATGCACTTCTGTAGCAATGCATGAATAATGTTCTTCAATGACTGCACTAACCTCACCATGGTGATAAAACATAATCCAAGCAATCTCGTCACCAGGTTCCCATTTTAAAATCACCTTACGTAGTGACGGTATGACTTCACCCCAAAGGGCCCTGGTAATGGAGAGTTCCAAACCTCTTACAATCACTATATCTTCTTGATTCAACATTATTTTTTTCTCCTGTCAAGCATTCTTTTCAATTTATTGGGATCAACCGGCACAACATGGTAACCTCCACTCATGTCATAATGGATATCTCCAATAGAAGTGAGCACGCGGGTTTTTGTATCTCGATCAACATGAATCCCAATGATTTCATCAAAAGCAACCGTCTCTTTATATCCCGCTTCCCCGAAGGAAAACCGGGTAGGTACACCTTCGCCTAACTTGGGTTTCACTAATTCCTCTAGACGTTGTACTGAAATCGTTAATTCGCCACGCCCCTCACGAAAATTATTGGCTCCGGGGATATGCTTTTCTTGTTGCCCTAGATGCAGCTTGCATTGCTTTTTAAACTCATTTCTTTTAATGAAAAACTCTTGGGAGGCTTTTGCAAGCGTAGCAGCATTAGCGGGGGATGCAGCAGCAGTTTCTAAAGTGAGAACGGCATTGGCTTTTTTGAGGTTGTGATACATTTGAATGGCACGTGTGCTACCTCCACACATGAGAGCATCGATGCCATAACGTCCAATTACATACCCCACAGCATACCCTTGCGCCTCTTCGTCGAGCTGGTCCCATTTTTCGAGACACTCTTTTAATTCGGGCACTAGATTAGCTAAAAGCTCAGGCTTCAGATTTTTTTTGATGTAGTCAATGCACTGAAGGGCATTGTCGACTAAATCTTTAGAGATTCCAATTGGGTTAATGGCAAAGGCCCATAAGCCCTTGCCTAAACCGTAGATCGTATTAAAAAGGGAGGGGACGAAATGGACTGCCGAATCACAACCCCCTTTGATACAACCTAAACCAACTCCAATTGAAAACACAAAATGTTGATAGTTTGGGTCATCTAAAAAAATAGGGCGCATGCCGCTTGTGAGGTAATCAGACAGGGCACATTGTAAATTACCCGTTTCAAAATAGGCGACAGCCCGTTCAAAAAAGGCTTCTTTGTGTTGAGGGTCTTTTTGGATGGCTTTTGTAAGGGAAGTAATAGCTTCGTCATAGCAGAGCAGCTCATTTAAAAGCCTCCCTTCCTGAAGATAGAGGTCTGAAGTTAGAAATGCTTGAAGATTATTAGCTTCGGCATAAGCAATCCATTGTCTGATGTCATCGAACGACTCTAAAAAAGCTCCTGTGTGAAAGTGCAGCATTCCACGCTCATAGTAGATCTTGGGATGTGGATGTTCTTTAAGACATTCCGTATATTGCATTTGAAAGTAACGGATCATCTCATCTGTGGCTGCAAGAAGGTTTTGATGCACGGTTTGATGCTCGGCAGATGGCAAATTTGTAGAACTGAATTGATCGATTGCATGGAAAATTTGATAATATTGGGAATAAAAATAGGCGTGAATAATCAGGCCTCGAGCAAATTCTGCATCGATACTATAATTTAAATAAGGGCTGAATTTCTTGGCCTTCATTTCCTGTTTCAAGCTCGTGAAAGCTGCAAGCCATTCCAAAACCAGGCTGGCCGTAAAGCTGATGTCACTTGCCCAATTTAAGCAATGAGGCCAATAACAAGTGCAAGTTCGATTAGTACCGAGATAGCTTAAGAATTGTTCAAAAAAAGGAAAGTAAGTTTGGTAACTCCAATTGAAATATCCAGGAAAACTTGAGGGTTGCGTACAGAAATGCCAGTGGGGAATTATTTTTTTAAATTCATTGCAATATTTTCCAAAAGTATTGTGATGTTCAAGCTCCCCTACGTAGACATCATACCATTCTCCTGGTTTTAGACAACCGCATCGATATAGCATCCAACCATCCCCTCCGTACCAACCGCGGTATTGGCCATACCCAAGTGTTTCAGGGTGGTAGTAGTCTCTGATAATGGTATCACCACAAACTGTGCAATATCCATGGTCGCACGTATCATATTCACTGGTATTTTTAGGAAAAAGGCGCCATTTTTCTCCGATACGCTCGATCAATGTGGTGTCGATCCAAGCCAGCGAATTTCCATCTCGCAGAAACTCTAACTCGAGATTGCCTTTGTCATCTGATTTCCAGCAGGAACACCCTTTTGGATCGTTGATCAGATGGTTGAGACAGAAGTATGGCCACATTGTATCATAAATTTCAGGAATAAACTGACCATCATTAGGCCCTTCGGGTTCATAATTCTCAATTTTTTCGAGCCGATGGCGTAATTGCGCATATTTTTTTGCGTACTTGCCCAGGGAGTTTTCACTAAAAAGATTTAACATGTTTTTCGATTCAAGAATATCTTTGCCAAAAGGCCCTTCAAATACCCGCCACCGAAGGTAGCCGCTCTTCTAACAGATGCCAAGCCCCTATCTGGATCAGCAACGACTGCCATATTCATGGCTAATCGACGAAATATCCCCAAATTCTCAGCACTGTTTCCTACATCCATCCGAACCGCATCCTCTCGAAAAATCACATCCACTTCCCAGTGGCAATTATTTTCAACCGACCAATGATCACGTGCCCATTGAGCAAAATCAAGAGCTCTTCCTTGCCGGCTAGAGAGATATAGGCGAGTTGCTGATTCGCGTTTTCCACCATTCACATGCTCTCGTACAGCTTTTATTTCTATGAGAGAGGTCAATTTTTTCCATGAAGCTTTCTGTGGCAACCATTCCAAATCGTTGACTACTTTGATCTCTCGTGTCTCCACACGTCCATGATCCTTCTCAATAGTTGTGTGTGCTGAGTGTTCAACAGCTTCCCAATTAACAGCATGTGCTTGAGAAAAAAAATTCTCCATCTCCGCATGCAAAGTCGGCTGATTCTCTTTCACAGCCAATAAATAATCCGCCTGTTGGTCAATGATTTGCTCTGCTACTTTTGGATTGGTGAAGTGTGCATCCCCAGAAATAATGGCTCCGGTAACATCGACCTGCTCTAGAATATCTTGTAAACAGCTTTTCTCTACTGTCTTATCCGGAACTTTCTCAACCGTGATGACTAGTCGGTCACTTGCCGCAAACAGCTCAACTACATGCGTTATGCCATCCAAAAAATTGGCCGACCTTAGTCTCTTTCCATCAAGCGCTAGCAATTGATCCTTCAACTGATTGGGTAATTTCACAAACCACTTCCGCAAATATTGTTTCAAAGCCTCCGGTTTTGCTCTGACTAAAAACCACCACAAGGTGCTATAAGAAGGGGGTTTATATGATGTTTTCAATAATTCAGTAAACCATTCCTGCTGTAGTAGGGCATACTCGGCAATTTCCTCAACGGTATTGCATCCACAAAAAAATCCGCAGAGAATTACAAGGCTGATGTACCAGATGGGGTACAAAATTCTCTTTTGATTGCGTCTATGATCAGGAAAATCTGCAAATTCTCCCCGTACATTTTCAACAAATTTCTCAGCATCAAACTGTTTTGCAGCTTCCAGTATACTCGGGTCTATTTTTTTGCGACGTGACATACAATACCTCCAATATGGGGATGCATGTTCGTACTATACCTTAAACCCTGTCAAATCTTTTTAGTGAAAACTCCCTGCGTACTTGCCTTCACTACTGATTAAAAAATCGAGATTTTCAGAAGATGTAAGTGAAGCTGGACAGCAAACCAATAGCAGGGGACAAATCCAGTTAAAAATATGATACATGGCAAGTTGGAATGATTGTGAACAGGCCATTAAGATCTGCGAATTATTTTTTGTCAAGCATGCAGCCTGGTGGCCCACCAGGCGGGTGCAATTAAAAGTGGAGCACCCCCTTTCCGTAAACAACCGATATTCTGCATACTATTCATAATTGGAAAATCTCATAGCAGAAAAGAGGTATCGATGGAATTGGCAGATGAAAGATTTTATGAGCGCCTGAAGAAGCATCCTGTTTTAAGAGAAAGATTTGAATCTATTCTAGATATTGCAGAGAATGTCAATGGAGATTGCTTAAAAGCAGATGATGCTGAAGAGCATGTTATTCAAGAAGTGCGCAAGCTGGGACAGACAACACTGCAAGATTGGGCTAATGGACAGAATAGCCGGCAAACACAACGAATATTAGAAGAGCTGGAGCATGGACGACCCTATAAAAAAAACTCTATTGGCACACGACGTATGGGAGGATAGAAATTCAAGAAGTTGTTATTAAGTCACTTCATGTCACTTGCCGTCCATTTTCAAAGAGCGCAGAAGTGAAATGCCGCGGCTATAGTTTACCCCTTCAACGGGTCATTACCGACTTTGGAGCGGAAGAGTCCTTCTGTCATGCAGCCGAAAGAATTCAAGAACACTACGGGATAGAAATCCCTATTAGCGGGGTAAGTACGATTACAGAACAGCACGCACAACACATGCTTGAGGATCAAATAATTACCGATGAAGTCCCCGATAGAGCAGGTGTCGATGTTATTGTAGCCGAAACGGATGGATCGATGATTCCTATTGTAGAGACAAGAGTATCTCAAGGGCAGGATAGACGTAAAACGAGAACAGTAAAATGGAAAGAAGCTCGATTGTGTTTGGTTCGTGTGTGGAATGCAGTGACTCCCTTATTTAGAGCAACGATGGGCTCAGTAGACGAGGTAGGGGACTTGCTTTTAGACGCAGCTATCTAGGTGGGAATGGGAAGTAAAACAAAGATACATGGTGTTGGAGATAGGGCTAAGTGGATACGAAGCCAGTTTTCTCGATTGTTTGCACAGCAAGGGTCCTATCTTCTCGATTTTTATCACGTCTGTGAATATCTCTGCTCAGCCGCCAAAAGTCTTTCGATTGAAAAGGGGTGGTACGAGAGAAACAAAGAGCGTCTAAAAAAGAATGAGTACAAAATTGTTCTGGAACACCTATCTCAAAAGATAGAACCTCCCGATCTACCGGACGAACAGGCATTTATAAGGGTATGTCATCGCTATCTCTCATCCAGGCAAGACCAATTGGATTACAAGGGGACGCTTACGGCAGGCTTACCAATAGGCTCTGGGGAAATTGAAAGTGGTCATCGTTTTGTGATTCAAGAGAGACTGAAACTACTGGGAGCATGGTGGAGAGAAGATCATGCAGCTGCCATGCTCAATTTGAGGGTGCTGCGGTGCAATGGCAAATGGACTTTATACTGGAAAGAGCTGCGGTGCAGGGAAGAGTTGAGCATGGCAGCTTAAGCTCCACTTTTAATTGCACCCGCCTGGTGGCGGGTGCAATTTCACTCGATAGACTTTTGGCTGCTGAGGAGAGATATTCACAGACGTGATAAAAATCGAGAAGATAGGACCCTTGCTGTTTCTTACCTCATGGGCTGCTGGAAGAGGTTAATTAACCTGAGTTTTCGGAAGATATTTCTATAAGATCTGTCCAAAGGTAGTGGGTCCAGCCATCGAGAATTTCACCAGCGCGGATCAGTTCGGCTTTGAAGGCTAAGATGCCTTCGTGGCACCAGTAATCTTGATTGATAAGCCGGTGGATTTTCCACTCTTTCCGCTTTTCTATGGGCATATTGAGGGTTTCTATTTCGCGGTTACCGTAGCGTACTTACACCCGCATAAAGACTAGTCCTACAAGCCTACTCCCTTCTTTCAAGCCATGAATTATCCCCAACACATATCCAACGCAGAGGTGCAAAGAGCGTCCATTTTTCTTTCCGTTTTGGTAGATACCCATTGACCTGATATTCGAATTTGTTCTATATCTTTCAACGTTTATTTATATTTGCTAACAAGGTAAAATTTTATGGCTAACCCAATTCTACCAGCTGCTCAACAACCTGCAGCAGGGAACCAACTAAATCCAAACGAAATGCCTATTCCGTTTTTTGGCAGAACTTTTGACAAAAGCACCGTATTAGGTGCAGTAGCATTAGTGGCAGGCATTGCAGCAATTGTTTTTTTCTCTAAGGAAAATTCTGGTTCAATAGCTATTGCAGGCAAGGATGCAACTTCAGTGCTGATAATCCACAAATAAGAACCGTTCATGTTCATTCAAGCCATTTCTTCGCCACGAACAGGTGCATTTAGACAATCTGTTCGATCAGTTCCTACTCGCACTATGCGAGCGCATCTCGTTTTCACGCCCCATCTGTACAGGTCAACACATCGCTTTTTTGCCATACCTGCACCCACGTACGTTTCTCAATCCAGAAAACTCTTATTAGTGCTTGGAGGTGTAATCGCTGGAGTCACAATCTGGCAGTTCATCGAGCACAAACAGACCCTGGCTGAAGAAGAAGCTAGTGGTGATGTTTTCAACCTGAAAGCGCATGGAGGCAGAGATGCTGCATGCACAGTGCACGTGCATATAAAAGATTCTGAGACCGGGCTCCCCATTAAAAACCTTTCCGATATCGACAAACCAAACCCCAACTTTGTATCAAGAAAATCGCTGGAACAGCAGATTGAGCAAGTGCTAAGCGAAGGGAATGTCTGTTATCTCAGAGGGAGTGGGGGATTTGGGAAAACACAACTTGCCCTTCATTATGTGGAAAAAAATAAAGAGCAATACTCTCACCTACTTTTTATCAATTGTGAAGATTCAGCCTCGTTGAGAAATAGTCTAGAAAAGATCGCCCGCACTTTCAACGATTTTCGCAACGAAACAGGATCTATCGAACAAACGAAAGACATTGTTCTAAAATTCATAGATAAAAATAACTCCTATCTGAAAGACAAAAAAATTTTAATAATTATCGACAATATAGACAATTCAACTGTCAGCAAACACGTACAACCATTCCTTCAAGCCAACATCTCGGGCAACATCCTTGCTACAGGAAGGCTGGACAGTGGCAATTTTAACAACATGCGCCTAAAGGAAGTCTCTGTTAATAGAGCCACAGCAGATGAAGCATATACCATATTCAAAAACTCCCTCACATTGCCGGGTGAGAAGAACCCCTCCTACTGCAAATTTTTTTTTGATGATCACCAACGTAATAAGACAGAGAACTTTTTAATTCAAAGACTTGATGGAAGTCCTCAGTTGATCCAGCTCGTTGCCGGTTATATTCGTTCACAAAGGGTGCATGATACGGATCAGATCATCCAGCTGTTTAGTAATGATGCCAATCTATTAAACAAACAACTATTTATAAATTACAATATTCCTGCTGAAGAGATTGGATATCGAAGAAGTATTTGTGGAGCAACAATCCCAAACATCCAAGCGATTGGGGAAGATTTTGCTAACATGCCCGGAGTTAATGAAATATATTATGATTTTATTTACTACTTAGCCTTTACAACCCCCTACCAAAAGAGTGAATTCCATATAGATCAAAATTTGATAGACATTTTAAAAAGCAACTCTTCAAAACCCGCTGTTTACAATCAAGATGTTCCGGAGTTACTTGTTGAGTTTATAAATCGACTCGATAAGCATGCTCTCTTGGTTCGCTCCACTACAGAAAAAGGCGACCTCGTGCTTGATCTTCCTTTGAACGTCAAGTGGGCCATTATATTTACTTTTTTTCAAAAATACGAAAATTTACGCTTTGAAATTGAACAAAAAATCCAAGATTTTGAAAAAAACGCTCAGAATTGGTCCTTAGATTGGCTAGCCAATTTGACTTACATCTCAACTGTCGAACGCTTTAAGACTAATCATTATTACGATTTAGATAAACAGAGATATAAATGGTTTTACGCAGGGATAAAATATATTACACTTACGAAGTCAAAAGATCTTTATTCTTTAAGTTATATAGTTGAGTTTATACAAAAATTCATTAAGTCACCCAAGTTTGCGACAGAAATCCTCAATACGCTTTATAGCTCACTCTCGGAGCTTACCACCGGATTGTCTCGTCTTTCCTCATCTACTAATGAGTTTTTCCAAAATGTAGACAAAATTGAACTCGATAGCTTAGAAGAAATCATGAAGCGGGCAGCAAATTTGAAAATTCCAGGCACAAGCGATGCCTTGCTTTCACTCAGTTACCTTTATACACAAGTAGATCTTGCAAAGAGCGAAGAGATTCTGAAAATGGAATCTGTTAAGTCTTCAGGAGACTATCTATTTTACTATGCGCATTACTACTATTCAATATCCTTGTGTGCCCAAGATGATGCTAAAAAGCGCCACTATCTAGAGCAATCTATTGAAAAATACGAGCAACATCTCCCAGCGTTATCAGAAGCGAAACGTGCACCCATCTGCAACAATCTTGCAGTCTGCTACAGAATGCTAGCACAAATTTCTAGCACAGAAGAGGATAAAAACAATAACCTAGATAATAGTGAGCGCTATTATTCTCGAGCAATCAAAGCTAATCCGCTTAATCCCGTTTATGAGAGCGGCTACGGGAACTTATTACACATTGCACAAAGACCAGATGAAGCAACTCGGCGTGAAAATATTGCCAAGATTTTAGATTCAGACAAGTTTCGTTCGCATTCGAAAGCTTATCAAAATAAAATTGTTGAATTTTTAAGAGCCGAAAAGAGTTTTCTTTTTTCAGATAGCCGTATATCCCACACTATGGAAGATCGAGGGGACTTTTTCGGAGGGCTGATCAATGAGAATAAGCAGATTCAAACACTCCAGTTATATGGATGTCATCTCAACGACCAAGCTGTTGCTCAGATCGCCACATGTTTAATTACAAATACCACACTCACATCACTCCAACTCGAGTTTAATAGTGAAGTCACCGATAAGGGAATCGCGCTGTTACGCGAAGCCCTGAAGTCAAACACCTCTCTTCAAAAGCTATGCTTATCTAGAAATAAAAGCATCACTGCTCAAGCAGTCGAAGAACTCATCTACGTGCTTGGACCTGGGTTTACTTTAGAGCTCAGGGCTAACTCTTTTTTCAGGTCTAACCCTTTTTCGAGTAAAGAAAAACAACGAATTAAAATAATAGCTGCCCAGCAAAAGATTAACATCTTAATTTAACTTATCTTGCATCGAATCCATAAGTACACTAATTTATGAAGAGG
>CAWHVD010000004.1:0-10531 GCA_963832835.1 uncultured Chlamydiales bacterium
GTGTAGACAGTTTTTCGAGGCTAATACTGGGGTGTGACAAACTTACTAAAACCCCACAGCATCCATCAATAGAATTCCAGCCTGTTCTTGTATAACATTTTTATTGCGATATTTTTTTCTCCACGATCCGAGGGTTTTTCTTCTCCTGGAGAGCAATGTTGGTCCCACCTGCTCTTTTGTCCACCTTTCGAGGTCTGCTATCCTCACCTGTCTCATCGCTGCACTGACTATATCAACGTCCACTTTGCCAACACATGCAGCGGCTCCAAGGACAAGCGATGTAAAGCCCCCCTTGCTTTGATCTTGCTCGAGGCTCTTTAATTTTCCAAATAGGGATTCAAAGATTCAAGATGAAATAGACGTTTTCATGCGCAAAATAAGTGGGCCTTTAGATTAACTATGGGACTTGTCTATTGTGAACTTGTCTATTGTGAATGAATGGGGTTGAACAAGAAAATTTTTGTCCAATGAAGCTTTTTGCCCAGGGTTTTGGGAGCCATAGAGCAGATAACCCGGTTAAGAGTGTTAATTTGCTGAATTGAGCATGGATTTGATATTGTGTTCTCTCAGTAAGGCATTAATCGGCAGGCCTTAAAAAAGTATTGTAACTGTCGATTGACTTTTGTAGACTATTGATTGATTGATCGAGGCAATTCGTAATGGCTCTGCAGCGACATGGAAGCATTTCAATCTGCATGGGGAATTCGATTTTTCGGATGAGCGAATGGTCGATTCGATAGGCTTGACGCTTCCCAAAAGTTTTGGCTTGGAATAGGTCTAAAATTGGGAAGTCGGTAGAGGGGAATGAAATGGCATGAGACGCAAGTGTCAGAAGGGATTCCGAAAATTCCTATAGGACTTTAGTGTCGTTTGTTTAATCTCACCCAAGATATCCCCAAGATATCCCTAGCTCCTTTTAAGGAAGTTTAATAAAGTACTCAGCAAATCGTTAAGGTACCTATGATTCCATCGAATACCCCCCAAACTCCGTGGCGTGTGAGCCCTGAGGTTTCCGCGCGTCTACAAGTTGTGAGCCCACGCTTTAAAGCCGCTGTCCTGCTGCCTACAGACCCTGAATCTCAATTTGTTTTAGCTCAATTTATGGCTGACAAGCCTCCCGGTTTTAGCATTACCAAGATCACCTATGTTTATAACAGCTCTTTGCAGATGGGCTTTTTAGCACACCTGAGCAATATAGAACATGAGGCCAAACAGTTTTTGCCCGCATCCCTATCTGCAGAACGCAAAGAGGTGGTTGAGAACTGGAAAGATCTTACCTCTGTATATTCTCCCTTACAAGTGATGGTAGACCAGGAAGAGCAAATCCTCCATCATGCCAAAGCTCTTCCTCTTTGGCATGGCTCCTCTTTGCAAAAATCCCAATCGATTTGCACGTCTGGCTTTACCTACTTTGGCAAACATACTTATTTTTCCGGTCATGGATCGGGTAGTACAGACATTGGCTATTTTGGAAGCGGGATCTACTTTACAGAGAGTGCTCAATACGCCTCGATGTACAGCAAGGGAGCTCTTCTCCTTTCCTGGGTCTCGATGCGAGAGCCCTATCCTGTGATCAGCGATAAAGCATACCCCCAAAAATGTAGTGATATGCAGATGCTAGAGGGTAAGGGCGCCTTTCAAAACTACGATGCCCACTTCATACCCGTCGCCTCTATCCTCCCCGATGATCCCAATTGCATGGTCTATTACCCTTGTGTTCACAAACAGCCGCCGGCATGGCATGAGCTTGTCGTATTCCAAAAGGCTCAAACTCTTCCCAGCTTTATCATAGAGATTGGCGTAGACCTTCTTCCCTCTCTTAGGGCTCATAAAGAAATAACTTCCGCATTTGGACTCTGCGAGACAAAGCCCAATCGAAGCGAGCGTAGCTCGTATCCGAGCGAGGAGCACCATTCCCAAATCGGGAAGAGCGACGAGGAGGATCGATTGGGCGAAGTCGTAGCCAGTCCAAATACGGAAGTGATTTCTTTACGAGCCCTTAGCCCCAGCTATACGTTTGAGGGTCTTTATGCCTCTTGCCAAGCAGGAGATCTGTTCCAAGTAAAGAGCTGGATTCTGGAAGGTAAAATGCGTCTTTTAGAAGAGGATGCTCAAGGGGAAAACTGTTTCTTTGCAGCGATCTTAGGTGGCCAGCTTCCTGTTTTAAAATGGCTTTTAGCTCAAGACTCTACAGTGCTTAAAAAAGAGAGAAAAGATGGCTGGACTCCCATGCATGTGGCGGCCATGCAAGGAGATGCCCCTACTGTCTCTTGGCTCCACAGGCAAGATCCCACAATGATTCATAGCGGTAAACCCACACCTTTGCAGTGTGCTGCCTTTTCCGAACAAATCCCTATGCTCAAACTTTTCTTAGAAGAAGTTAAAAAAGATACTGTTCTGATCGAAGAGATGCTGAAAAGACCGTGTCCTCTCACCCTGCAGTTTTTGCTAGAAAATGGTCTTGATCCTGATCAGGCCAACCGGTTTAAGCAAACGCTTCTACACCTAGCTGCACAAGCTGGGCAGATGGACCATATCGAACTGCTACTCGATACAGGAGCTAAAATCAATGCGCAAGACTTGTCCAAAAAAACGCCCCTTTACTTAGCTGTTGCGCAAGGTCACATTTCTGCTGTTAAATGCCTGCTTGCTAACCAAGCAGATCCTAGCATTGTCGGCATAGAGGGAGACACCCTCCTCCATGTCGCAGCCTTCTACGGATACACGCCCATTGTAGCTATGCTTCTCAAATACCCTCTTATCCACCGTGCCGATGAAGATGGAAAACAACCTATCCATAAGGCTGTATGGGGCCATGACAAACCGGATGTGGTAGAGCTTCTGCTCAGCGCAGGAGCTGATCCTAATGCCTTGAATGCTTTTGGATTCACCCCCTTGCATTGGGCTGCTAAACATGGTCATGTTGCAAGCGCCCAATTGTTGTTAAAAGCAGGAGCCTTGCCTGACTTGGCTAATCAGAATCACGATCTTCCTTTTGATCTTGCGGTGCGTTGGGGACAAGATGCCTTTGTCCGCTCCTTTTTAGGAGGTAAACCTAAGGAGCCAGATCAGCTACCCAAAGATACCGAGGGGTATTACTACACCCAACTTCTGCAAGCTAAAAAAGATGACAATCACCAAGAGCAGATCTTTTATCTAGAAAAGCTCAGTGAGCTCTACTTGGAAAAACAGAACTGGGTACAAGCCGCTAAAATCCTCAATGGAGCGTTGGCAATCCTTGACAAACATCCCCATCCTCACGTTAGAGCCTACCTTCTGGCCAAACTAGAGCGTCTTGAAGCTCTGTTTTTAGAGAGTCATAAAATCAAAATACCCTCTGCGCATAGAGGGGTCGTAGAAAATTATAGAAAGCGTCTGTGGAATCTGCGCGCCGTATCCATTAAAGACCTCCAAGGAAAGAAGTCTATACGTGACATCGTAAAAACTCTCACCGCTGGCTACAAAAGCATCTTAAATACCCTCATCTTAGATTGCCAACACCTCTTAGGCCCTCCACCGGTTAAGTGGGCGTGCATAGGGATGGGATCGATGGCACGCGATGAGATGTGTCCCTATTCCGATCTGGAATTTGCCTTTCTCATCGAAAAAAAGAGCGATGAAAATCTGCGCTACTTCCGGACTCTCACTCAATTTCTAGAGCTGAAAATCATCAATTTTGGGGAGACACGCTTTCCTATCTTTGGCAAATTGTTTGGAGAGAGCTCATCGAAAGCCAGTCTCACGCCCGATGGGTTTTCCATGGACATAGGGGGTAATACCCCCTTAGGCAAACCGGGCTTTTTTGAGCTTATAGATACCCCGATTAACCTCTCCCAATTTCAATGTAGCAGATGGATGGATGCCGATATCATTGTCACCAACGCCCTCTCCTCTGTGTGCTATGTTTCGGGAGATAACGCTCTTGTGAAAGCCTACCACAAAGCAAAAACCTCCCAGCACAAAGCCCAAGAGGGTAAATTTCTCTCGAAAGGGGCTCCATTTTGTGAAAAGCTTGCGCTGCAACTTGTCGAAGGACACCTAAACGAATTTAAACCCAACCTCTCTTTTGAAAAACAAGAAACCAATGCCTTTGGCATCAAAAAAGAGCTCTACCGCCCCCTACAATCACTGCTAGCAAGCCTCACCCTTTTCTGTGGACTTAAGCCCCAATCTACTTTTGAGATGATCGATCAGCTTGCTAAAAAGAAACTCCTCTCCTCTAAAGGAGCCCAAAACCTCACCCAAACCCTCTCTCAGGTCCTCAACCTCCGCTTTGAGGCGCACATCTTTTACCAAAATGAAGAGGAGTTCCTTTTGCATATCGAACAAGGGCAGCCCCAAGACCCCCATTACCTCTATCTCGATGAAAGACGCCTTGCCTCCCTTCACGAGATCTACAAGGTGCTAATTCCGCTTCACAACTGCACCGAGCAGTTTTTTCGTACTAAGAATCCCAAGTCCTTTAGCAAATCGCCCTTCTACGATAAAAGCCCTCAAATCCAAGGAGAGGCTTTTACGAAAAACCTCCAATATGGCAAAGCTCAAGAAGCCCATCAACAGGCTGTTTCTCTCAATCCCAATGATCTCGATGCGCAGTCGCAGCTTGGCTACATAGAACAGAAAATGGCGCAGTATCAACAAGCGCTTAAGCGCCACTTAAAAGCCCTTGCATTAGCTCAGGAGAAACACGGCGAAAACCATCCCGATGTGGCTAAAAGCTACAACAATATCGGTGGTGTCTATGACCTCCTTGGGGAGAGTAGCAAAGCCCTCGAGTTTTACAAAAAGGCTTTGAATATTAAGTTACGAGTCCTCGGCGAAAACCACCCTGATGTGGCCATTAGCTACAACAATATCGGCAGCATCTATGACCTCCTTGGGGAGAACGGCAAAGCCCTCGAGTTTTACCACAAGGCTTTGAAGATTAGACTACAGGTCCAGGGTAAAAACCATCCCGATGTGGCCATAAGCTACAACAACATCGGTTGTATCTATCAAAACCTTGGGGAGAATGACAAAGCCCTCGAGTTTTACCACAAGGCTTTGAAGATTAGGCTACAGGTCCTGGGTAAAAACCATCCCGATGTGGCCTCAAGCCACAACAACATCGGTTGTATCTGTCAAAACCTTGGGAACAATAACAAAGCCTACGATTTTCACCAAAAAGCTTTGAAGATTAGGCTACAGGTCCTAGGCGAAAACCATCCTGATGTGGCCAGAAGCTACAACAATCTCGGCAGCATCTATGACCACCTTGGGGAGAACGGCAAAGCCCTCGAGTTTCACCAAAAGGCTTTGAAGATTTGGCTACAGGTCCTAGGCGAAAACCATCCCGATGTAGCCTCAAGCTACAACAATATCGGCAGTGTCTATGGCAACCTCGGGGAGAATAACAAAGCCCTTGAGGCTCACCAAAAAGCTTTGGAGATTAGGATAAAGATCCTCGGTGAAAAGCATCCCGATGTGGCAGGAAGCTACAACAATATCGGTAGTATCCATGATAACCTCGGGGAGAATAACAAAGCTCTCGAGTTTTACCAGCAAGCTTTTAATATTTGGCTAAAGGTCCTGGGTGAAAACCATCCTGATGTGGCCACAAGCTACAACAATATCGGCATGGTCTATAAAAACCTTGGGGAGAACGGCAAAGCCCTCAAGTTTATCCAAAAGGCTTTGGAGATTGAGCTACATGTCCTAGGCGAAAACCATCCCGATGTGGCCACAAGCTACAACAATATCGGCCTTGTCTATCAAAACCTTGGGGAGAATGGCAAAGCCCTCGATTCTTTCCACAGGGCTTTGAAGATTTTAATTCTGGCACATGGAAACAATCACCCTCATATTGAAATGGCATTGGAAAGCTTGATTGCCTGTGCGTCTAAGGTGCCGCCTTCCCAAGTCAAAGCTTTAGAGGAGGTTTCTGTCCTATGCACCAAGATTTTGGGGAATCAGCACCCGAAGACTCAACAGCTGATTCGATTGATCGCCGGAAAAACCTAGAGAGACCCCCTCTCCTGAGCGTAAGCGACTAATCTAGACAGGTTTACAAGGAATTAAAGTGGGGATGGGGGTTTTGAATTGTGAGCTTTGAGCCACTCATCTGGCAGCAACTCATAAAGCTTGCTTGCATTATGGCTCATGATTCTACGCATGACATCTTCTAGATACTCTCTTGGGTTAATACATTTATCAGAAATAATTTTCACAATTGCGGGTGTCTTTCCCCTGCGCGCCTTCGCCTTCACTCGAACCAACTTATCCAAGTTTGCTTCTCGCTCCAGGCTTTGGTGCTCGGTAAAATACACTGCGCTCTTGTAAAAATTATTTCTGATAAATGGTATAAACCCTATTTTCTGGCAATCAATTGAATCAACTGTTGAGTCTGCGGGTTCTGATGCCCCAAAACTTTGGCGCAAAGGATAGAAACCTCCTCTAAAGCTTTGATTTGTGATGGTGGTGCTTTTCCTGCGCAGGTAATCAAGCTTTCCAATACTGCTTCAATATAAGGGTGACCTTTACCATATGAGAGAAGGAAAATCCCCAGAGCCTTTTGGTAAAACTCGAGGGCCTGTGTCAACTCCCCAAGGTTTTCATAGACTCTGCCGATATGACTGTAGCTTGTGGCCACGGAGAGATGGTTTTCACCTAGGAACTGTAGTTCCATCTTCAAAGCTTTTTGTAAGAACTCGAGGGCCTGTGTCAACTTCCCAAGGTTTTCATAGACTCTGCTGATATTGCTGTAGCTTGCGGCCACAGAGGGATGGTTTTCGCCGAGGATTTGTAACCAAATCTTCAAAGCCTTGTGGAAAAACTTGAGGGCTTGTGTCAACTCTCCGAGGTTGTCGTAGATACTGCCGATATTATTGTAGCATGCGGCCACATCGAGATGATTCTCACCATGCTTGTGCTGAGCGAATGCAAGGGCCTTCAATTGGCGCTTAAGCAATTCTTGATACTGTACCATTTTCGTTTTTATGTCTCCGAGCCGCAGATGCGCATCGAGATCATTGGGATTCGGAGATACAGCCTGCTGGAGGGCTTCTTGTACTTTGTCATATTGGAGGTCCTGCTCAAAAACAGCTCCGTGGATTTGAGGACCTTTATCGTAGAACAGGGATTTGCTAAATGACTGGGGATTCTTTGTACGCAAAAACTGCTCAGCACACGAGTGGAAGGGGATCAGCACCTTATAGATGTATTGGGGATCTTGAGCTTGTTCTTCCTCGATATGCAGGTGAAACTCCCCTCCATTGTGGTAAAAGGTGTGCGCTTCAAAGCGTAGTCTGAGGAGCTGCGAGAGGGCCTGAGTGAGGTTTTTGGCTCCTTCAGAGCAGAGTAATCCCTTTTGGAGGAGCTGCTGAATCATCCCAAAGGTAGAACACGTGGGAAGTCCACAGAACAGGGTAAGACTACCTAAAATGGATTGAAAGGGGCGATAGAGCTCTTTTTTGATGCCGAAATGGTTGTTCTTCTCATTTTCTCTGGCTAGATTGAGCTTAAGTTCCTCTACATCCCCCCCTTTTCCCTCGAGTAGTTTCATGGCAAGTTTTTGGCAGAAAGGGGTTCGCGTAAAAGAAAAGGAGCCATCTGCCCTGCTATGCTGATCTTGCTTAGCTTGGTAATATTTCACAAAGAGTCTTTTGTCACCGGCCACATGGCACACAGAAGAGAGGGCATTGGTGACATTGATATCGGCTTCCATCCAAGGGACGCTCTGATACTTGGCTAATCCTTCCGGGGTGTCGATGAGCTCATAACGTCCTGGTTTACCGAGCGGGGTATTGCCTCCTGAGTCCATCGAAAAGCCAGCGGATGTAGGGCTAGCTTCAGGTGATTCTTCATTAAGGAGTGTGCCAAAGAGGGGAAAGAATGTCTCTCCTAAATTGATGATTTTGAGCTCGACAAGTTCTGCGAGAGTGCGGAAATAGCCGAGATTTTTTTCGGTCTTTTTCCCGATCAGAAAGGCAAAGTTCAGATCGGAATAAGGACACATCTCATTGCGAGCCATAGAGCCCATCCCCACACAAGACCATTGCACGGGAGCATCTCCTATGAGCCCTTGAGCATCTAGGATAAGGGAGCCTAAAAGCTTTTTGTAGGAAGCTGTGAGAAAGGGGAGGATGTCTTCAATGGGCTTTTTCTCTTCAAACTCTTTGAAGTAGAGGCTCCGGACATTTTTCAACCATTCTCTGTAATTGAGCACACTCCCTTTATGGTAATGAGGAACTTTTAACCCTCTGCTGTCTAAAAACAGAGCTTCGATCCGCTCAAGTTTTGCTAACAGGTATTGTTTCAGAAGAAGATTATCCCCATCTTTCTCCAGGATGGCAAAAGCTCCATTGAGGATTTTAGCGGCTTGTGCCCACTGCCTTTTTTGGATGTAGAGGTCACTGAGCTTTTCTAGATAAAAGATTTGCTCTTGGTAATTACTTTCTTTCTTGGCCTGTAGAAGTTGGGTGTAGTAATAGCTCTCGACATCTTTGGGTAGCTGATCTGGCTCTTTAGGTTTGACTCCTAAAAAAAACTGTACAAACGCATCTTGTCCCCAACGGACTGCCAGATCAAAGGGGAGATCGAGTTTCTGATTGGCAATATCTGGCAAGGCTCCTTTTTGAAGCAGTAGCTGGGCGCTGGCAATATGCCCATGCTTAGCAGCCCAATGCAGGGGGGTGAATCCAAAAGCATTCGAGGCATTAGGATCAGCTCCGGCTGCTAACAGAAGCTCTACCACATCCGGTTTATCATGACACCAAACGGCTTTATGGATGGGTTGTTTCCCATCTTCATCGGCGCAGTGAAGAAGGGGGTATTTGAGAAGTATGGCTACAATGGGCGTGTATCCGTAGAAGGCTGCAACATGGAGGAGGGTGTCTCCCTCTATGCCGACAATGCTAGGATCTGCTTGGTTAGCGAGCAGGCATTTAACAGCAGAAATGTGACCTTGTGCTACAGCTAAGTAAAGGGGTGTTTTTTTGGACAAGTCTTGGGCATTGATTTTAGCTCCTGTATCGAGTAGCAGTTCGATATGGTCCACCTGCCCAGCTTGTGCAGCTAGGTGTAGAAGCGTTTGCTTAAACCGGTTGGCCTGATCAGGATCAAGACCATTTTCTAGCAAAAACTGCAGGGTGAGAGGACACGGTCTTTTCAGAATCTCTTCGATCAGAACAGTATCTTTTTTAACTTCTTCTAAGAAGAGTTTGAGCACAGGGATTTGTTCAGAAAAGGCAGCACACTGCAAAGGGGTGGGTTTACCGCTATGAATCATTGCGGGATCTTGCCTGTGGAGCCAAGAGACGATAGGGGCGCTACCTTGCATGGCGGCCACATGCAGGGGAGTCCAGCCATCTTTTCTCTCTTTTTTAAGCAGAGTAGACTCTTGAGCTAAAAGCCATTTTAAAACAGGAAGCTGGCCTCCTAAGATCGCTGCAAAGAAACAGTTTTCCCCTTGAGCATCCTCTTCTAAAAGACGCATTTTATCTTCCAGAATCCAGCTCTTGACTTGGGGTAGATCTCCGGCTTGGCAGGAGGCATACAGACCGTCAAAGGTGTAGTTGAGGCTAAGGGAGGGAAGAAGGTCTACGCCAATCTCTACGATAAAGCTAGGAAGGGCTTGAGCCTTTTGGAATACGACAATCTCATGCCATGCCGGTGGCTGTTTGTGAACACAGGGGTAATAGACCATGCAGTGGGGATTATCTGGAAGAATAGAAGCGACGGGTATGAAGTGGGTATCGTAGTTTTGATAGGCGCCCTTACACTCTAGCATCTGCATATCAGTACATTTGCCGGGGTAGGGTTTATCGCTGACAACAGGATAGGGCTTTCCCATCGAGACCCAGGAAAGAAGAAGAGCTCCCTTGCTATACATCGAGGCGTATTGAGCACTCTCGGTAAAATAGATCCCACTTCCAAAATAGCCAATGTCGGTACTACCTGAGCCATGGCCAGAAAAGTATGTCTGTTTGCCAAAGTAGGTAAAGCCGGATGCGCAAATCGATTGGGATTTTGGTAAAGAGGTGCCATGCCAAAGAGGAAGAACTTTGGCATGATGGAGGATTTGCTCTTCCTGGTCTACCATCACTTGTAAGGGAGAATATACAGAGGTGAGATCTTTCCAGTTCTCAACCACCTCTTTGCGTTCTGCAGATAGAGATGCTGGCAAAAACTGTTTGGCCTCATGTTCTATATTGCTCAGGTGTGCTAAAAAGCCCATCTGCAAAGAGCTGTTATAAACATAGGTGATCTTAGTAATGCTAAAACCAGGAGGCTTATCGGCCATAAACTGAGCTAAAACAAATTGAGATGCAGGATCACTAGGCTCAAGGACAGCAGCTTTAAAGCGAGGGTTCACCGCTTGTAGACGCCCGGAAATCTCAGGGCTCACACGCCACGGAGTTTGGGGAATATTCGAAGGAATCATATGTACCTCAAGGATTTGCAGAAGTAGCTTATTGATTTTCTTTAAAAATAGCTAGGGCTATCTGTAACTATTGAGGTATTCCACCTTACGGTTTGTGAATAATCCTGAAAA